>NC_010162.1:3032500-3485000 GCF_000067165.1 Sorangium cellulosum So ce56 | reverse complement strand
ACGATGTAGCTCTTGCGGTGAGCGCGCACCGTGATCTGGCGCGACACCCCCAGGCGCGAGCCTGCGACCTCGGCCAGCACGATCTGCCAGTGGGCCGCGGTCACCTTCACATCGTAGGGGTCGAGCCCGCCGGCGTAATCGATGGTCTCCCCCTCGAAATCCACGAGCGCGGCGGCGTGTGCGCCCGGGATCGCGCACAGGAGATCCTCGAGGATCGACGTGAAGGAGGACGGCGCCTGGTCACGTGGAAGGCGGCGTCGGGTCCGGTTGCGACCTCCGTTGCGCGAGGTGGTCATGGCTCGATCCGCACGAGCTCGAGCAACGCATCGACGGCCCCCGCGATCTTCGGCTCGCGCCGTGCCACCTCGAGGAACCTCGACTGGGCGGCGCGCGCGCGATCCGCCACGACCTCGTCGTGCACCAGGCCGCGTCGCTCCTCGACAGGCACCACCTGCGCCGGGATGCGCTCGAGGAGCATGATGACATGCACGCCGAAGGCTGATGTGACCGGTGCGGTGAGATCTCCGCGCGCGACGAGGGACGCGGCCGCGCGGGAGAAAGCGGGGTCAAACTGCTGCGTCTCCGGCGTGAGCACGCGGCCCGCCTCCGTCACCGGCGAGAGCGCCTGCGCCACGACCTCGAAGCCCTCGGCAGGGACGCCCTTCGCGGCGCTGATGAACGCCTCTGCAGCCGGATCGGGGGGCGGTTGCGGCGTCCCCGCGGCGCGGGGCGGCTCGGTGCGCTGAGCGACCTCGCGCGAAGACAACACGGCCGTCCGGATGGCGTCGGCGATCGCCTTCGCCCTGTCACGGGTAGCCTCGCCAGCGTCTTCCGGGAGCTTCACGACGGCGTGCACGGTGCGGTACCCCTCGGGACGATCGAGATCGAGCCAGTGGCGCTCGGTGGCGACGCGCAGCTCTTCGTCGGTCACCGGGCCGGCGTTCGCCGCCTCCTCTTTCAGGCGGTGGAGCATGCGACGGGCGAGCACCAGGCTGATCTCGCGCCGCACGTCGGGCTCCTGTTCGAGGCCGCGGGCTCGTGCCTCGGCGGCCCAGAGCGCGTCGCGGACCGCCGCGTCCCGGGCCTGCGCGGGCGGGATCTGCTGCGCCGCCGCGATGCGCGCCACCGAGTCGACGGCGACGTCGCTCGCGCCCACGCGGGCCGCCACGTCGGGCGGCAGCGGCGCCGCCCCCCTCGCGGACGTCGATAGAACAGCCCAGGCCGCGCACGCGCACAGACATGCGATGGCCGCGATCGCTCGGCGCCCAGGGCTCACGCGCTACCCCCGCGGGGACGAAGGATCTCCGTGGACGCCTTGAGCGAGAGGCCGCCGATCACGAGGAGGTAGATCGCCTTGAAATCCTGGCGATCACCGAGCGCGTGAACCCCGAAGGCAAAGGAGAACGCTGCGGCTACGAGGAGCAGAACCGCGAACACATCGACTGCGCGGGACACGCCCATGAGTGTAACGCGATTTGGTGAGGAACCGGCGGGGATGCGGGGACACCAGGGGGCGGCGGCAGCCGGGAGGCCACGGCCGCGCCGCCGCTCACCGCAGCGTCATCGCGACCGCCCCCAGCACCGCAAAGACGATCAGGACCACCAGGTGCCGAACGGCTCGGTGGGGGAGCCGCCGTCCGCCGCCCGTGTGCCGGCGGCCACGAGCCACCGCGACGCCGGACGCCGCCGTGATCAGCGCGACAGCGCAGGCCACCGCGACGGCCTGGGCCAAGAGGGCGCGCTCCGGGTCCCGGATGCGCCAGGCGAGCACGAGGATCGCGAGGCTCACGAGCGCTCCGAACGCGACGATGGCCGTCGCGAGCGGAGGGAGGTGGGCTCGGGCCTGCAGGAGCGGGGCGTCTGGCTCCGGCTCGGGCTGGCGCCGCACGTCCCAGCGATCGCGCCAGGAAAGCGCGAAGAGGCCCCAGGCGATCGCGCCGATCGCCGCGCGGACCGGGTCGAGGCGGGATGGCTGAAGGGAAGGAGAAGCCAGCAGCCAGGTCAGCGTGACCAGCGCGAGGAAGACGGAGATGCCGAGGTGCCGCGCGACCCGGCGGTGCGTGGCGGCGAGCAGCGGCGCAGCGACGCCGCACAGGAAGGCGAGCGTGGCGGCGATGCTGGCGACCACGGGCGCGCCGCGACCGAAACCCGCGGGCGCGACCGTGATCATCCAGGCGACGACCGCGGCGAGCAACGCCTGCGGGGCGCGCCCGCCGCCCGGACCCAGGTCGAAGCGCGCCGCCTCCGGCAGCGGCGCCTCCGGGTGGTCCGAGCCTGACGCCCCGTCGACCCCGCGCGTCAACGCACCGCCGCGACCGACGGAGGCCGACGCGGTGGACTCCTCTTCGCGCGGAGCGCCGATCGAGATGGCGCCGGGGGCATCCGTGCTCATGAGCGAGCGCTAGGCCAGGTTTCTCAGGAGGTTGCCCACGGGCAGCACGTCCGGCGCTGGCGCACCCACGCCCGCCTCGTCGCGTGCGCTCCCCTCTTCCCGGGCGACCTCGAGCCCGAGCCGCTTCCAAAGGCCCGTGTCAAAGAGATGGCTCGGGCGCACATTGCCGAGGGCTGCGAGCATGTTCTGCCGCGTCCCGGGGTGGCGCGCGTCGAGATCGGCGAGGAGCTGGCTCACCGCCTTGCGCTGGAGGTTCTCCTGGGACCCGCACAGATCGCAGGGGATGATCGGGAACCGCTCCTCCGCGGCGAACGCGGCGAGCTCGGCCTCGGCGCAGTAGATCAGCGGACGGATCACGATGTTGTCGCCGTCGTCGGAGATGAGCTTCGGCGGCATCGATTTCAGCTGACCCGCGAAGATCAGGTTCAAGAGCAGCGTCGTCACGGCGTCGTCACGGTGGTGGCCGAGGGCGATCTTCGAGCAGCCGAGCTCGCGCGCGATGCGGTACAGGATGCCCCGGCGCAGGCGGGAGCAGAGGGAGCAGTACGTCTTGTTCTCGGGGATCTTCTCGGTGACGATCGAGTAGGTGTCCTCGGAAATCATCCGGAACTCGTGGCCGCCCGCCGCCATGTAGTCGGTGAGGAGGTGTCCCGGGTAGCCAGGGTGCCCCTGGTCGATGTTGACCGCGATCACGCTGAACCGGACCGGCGCGCGCCGCGCGAGGTCGACGAGCAGCGCGTGCATCGCGTAGCTGTCCTTGCCCCCCGAGACAGCACAGAGGATCCGATCGCCGTCGGCGATCATGTCGAAGTCGGTGATGGCGCGCCCCATGGCGCGCGCGAGCTTGCGGCGGAGTTGCACGGTTTAGCCGGTGAAGCCTTCGATGAGGCGGAGGAAGGTAAGCACGCCGTGGCCCGTCCCGCCCTTGGAGAAGATGCCGTACGGCTTGTTCGCCATGGATGGGCCAGCGATATCCACGTGGACCCAGGGGACATCCCCCACGAACTCGCGCAGGAACAAGGCCGCGGTGATGGCCCCTCCCCAGCGGTCGGCCGTGTGCTTGATGTCGGCCCAGTCGCTCTTGAGGCCGTCGCGGAGCTCTTCGATGAGCGGGAGCTGCCACATCGACTCGCCCGCGGCCTTCGCCGCGCTCCGCAGGCGCTCCGCGAGCTCCTCGCGGTTCGAGAAGAAGCCGGACACGGTCGGCCCGAGGGCGACGACGCACGCGCCCGTGAGGGTCGCATTGTCGACGATGAGGTCCGGCTTCAGCGCGCGCGCATAGGCGAGGCAGTCGGCGAGGACCAGGCGCCCCTCTGCGTCGGTGTTGATGATCTCCACCGTCCTGCCGTCCAGAGAGCCGAAGATGTCGCCGGGCCGGTACGCCGCGCCGTCGGGCATGTTCTCTGCCGCGCCGATGACGCCGTGCACCTCGACGTTCGGCTTGGCGGCCGCGACGGCGGCCATCAGCGCGATCACGTTCGCGGCGCCGCCCATGTCGCCCTTCATTTCTTCCATGCCGGGAGCTGGCTTGATGCAGAGCCCGCCGCTGTCGAAGGTGAGCCCCTTGCCCACGAAGACGAGCTTCCCCTTCGGCTTCCCGGGAGGAGCGTAGACCATGTGGACCAGCCGGGGATCCCTCGCGCTCCCCTGCCCCACCGCCATGATGAGCTTCATGCCCCGCTTGGTGAGCGCGGCCTTGTCGAGCACCGTCACCTTGAGCCCGTGCTGCTTGCCCACGTCCACCGCGACACGCGCGAGCGCCTCCGGATAGACCTCGTTCGGCGGCTCGTTGACGAGGTCGCGCGCCACGCAGATCGCCTCGCCGACCTGCTGGCCGAGCGCGACGGCATCGCGCGCCGCCTTGCCCACCTTCCCCTCGATGATCACGGTGCCGCGGGAGAGCTCGACCTTGGGCAGACGATCGCCCGTGAAGTAGCGGGTGAACCGGTAGGCCCCGAGCACGAGCCCCTCCGCGGCGGCCCGCTCCGCGCGCTCGACGCCGGGAGGCACCACGACCGCGACGCTCTCGGCGCGCACGCCGTTCGCGAAGCGCGCCCCCTTCGCCGCGAGCAGCCTGCACTCGACGTCGGTGACCTTGCCCGAGCCGAGCCCGATCAACAGCACCCGGCCGGGCTTCAACGCGCCGTGCGTCGCGAAATCGATGCTCTGATCCCTCTTCCCCGTGAAGTCGTCACGCTTGACCTGGTGAGTCACCGACTCGCCCAGCGCCGCCACCAGCCTCGCCAGCACGCCCTCACCCGTCGAAGCGCCTTCAGGCACGCCGATGACGACGACGTCGACGGCGACGCTGAGCGGGTCGGACGAGGCGAGGTTCACTTTGATCGGCATGCGGTCTCCTGAGCCCGGGATGTGGAGGGGTGTCCAGCGCGGCATCTAAACACGAAGGGCTAACCCCGTCGACGTGGACGATGTCCGCAGGCGGTCGGCCCGAGGTGCGGGCTGGAGAGCGCTCCCGCTCCCAGGCGCGCAGTCCCGCGCTGTCCCGCGCTGTCCCGCGCTGTCCCGCGCGGTTCCGCCCGGTTTCGCGCGGTGCCGCGCGGTTTCGCACGGGCTTCGCGCTTGGCGGCCTGCTGTCGGAGCGCCTCGCGCGACGCTGCCCTCCGGGCTGCGGGGCCGGGCCAGCCCGGCCCGAGCGCCGGATCGAGGGGCGTCAGCGCGCCGACCCGTAGATCTGGATCACGTCGGCGAGGAGCTGCAGCGCCTCGGCGCGAGGGCGCTGGAACGCGTTGCGCCCCATGATCGACCCGAAGGAGCCGCCCGCGGCCATCTCGCGCACCTCCTCCAGGACGGCGTCGGTCGCCTTGGACTCGCCGCCAGAGAAGATCACCACGCGCTTGCCGCCGAACGTCGCCTGCACGACGTGCCGGGTCCGGTCGGCGAGCGTCTGGATGGGAATGCTGTATTTCTCGTACATCTTTCTCGCCTCCTCCTGCTCGATATGAGCGGTCGGCGGCTTGACCTTGATGATGTGTGCGCCGAGCTGGGCCGCAATCGTCGCCGCATAGGCGCAGACATCGATGGCCGTCTCGCCCTGCTTCGACAGCCCGGCGCCGCGCGGATAGCTCCAGACGATGACGACCAGGCCCCTGCGCTTGGCCTCGAGGGCGATCTCGCGAAGGTCCTCGTACATCCTGTTTCTCGCGCCGGACCCGGGGTAGATGGTGTAGCCGACGCCGACGCAGCCGAGGCGGAGCGCGTCCTCGACGGAGCCGGTCACCGCCGACACGGGCTGCTCCACCTTCGCCAGCGTGTCGCTGTTGTTCAGCTTCAGGATCAGGGGCACCTGCCCCGCGAACCTGGCCGCGCCCGCCTCCAGCGATCCGAGCGGCGCCGCGTAGGCGTTGCACCCGGCGTCGATCGCGAGCTGAAAGTGGTAATCGGGGTCGTAGGCCTCGGGGTTCGGAGCGAACGATCGCACCGGACCGTGCTCGAAGCCCTGGTCCACCGGCAGGATCACCATCTTTCCGGTGCCCGCGAGCGCGCCATGGTTGAGCAGCCGGACGAGGTTCGTCAGCGTGCCTGGGTTCTCGGACGCGTACCAGGAGAGGATCTTCTCTACACGGGTGGTGAGCGCCATGAATCACTCCGTCGAAGGTGCTGCTGCGCCAGGAAGCGCGCGGCCCGCCCGGGGCGTGAACTCCACCCCGTCATGCCCGCGGCGCCGTGTCAGGGTGCTCGGACGAGCGGGCTCAAGCCGCATCTTCAGGACTTGGACGAACGTATCGAGCCCAACGCGCGGGCGGTCCAGCGCCCCGAGGATGTTGTACGAAGCCATCGGATACGCAATTCTCGAAACTGCGCCGGTCCCCCCTCGGGGCCACAGCGGCGGACGCGAGCGCGAGCACGTGGCGGGGCGGTAACGTCCTCGCCGACAACGCGGAGGGATCATGTCGGACCAACGGGATCTGAGCTGGAAGCCGCCGGATGCGCCGTCACGCATCGGGATCACGCTCGAGACGTATATCCTCGAAGGAATGCTCGGGTTCCCCGCGGCGACAGGGGCGTTCACCTCCCTCCTGAACCAGCTCGGCCTGGTGGCGAAGCTCGTGACGTCCAAGGTCCGGCGGGCCGGCCTCGCCAACGTCCTCGGATACACGGGACAGACCAACGTCCAGGGCGAGGTCGTGCAGAAGCTCGACGAGGTCGCGAACGAGACGCTGCTCAGCGTGCTCGGAAGGCGCGGGCACTGCGCGGCCGTGGTGAGCGAGGAGCTCGGGGAAATGAGGCTCCTCTCCACGGACCCACGAGCGAAGTACATCGTCGTCGTGGACCCGCTCGACGGCTCGTCCAACATCGACGTGAACATCTCGATCGGCACGATCTTCGGTGTGCTCCGAAAGAGCGACGCCAAGATGGGCGCCGATCCATCGGACTTCCTTCGCCCCGGCCGCGATCTGGTCGCGGCCGGCTACGTGCTCTACGGCTCGTCGACGCTGCTCGTCATCACGACCGGCCTCGGCGGCGTGCACGGCTTCACGTACGACCCGACCGTGGGAGAGTTCTTTCTCTCTCACGAGAACATCCGGATCCCCGAGCGCGGCTCGACGTACTCCATCAACGAAGGCCACAGCGCGCGATGGCCGGAGGACGTGCGCCGCTGGAACGCGTGGATCAAGGAGGACAGCAAGCCCGAGGGGCGGCCGTACGGCGCGCGCTACGTGGGATCGCTGGTCGCGGACGCGCACCGGACGCTGCTCAAGGGCGGCATCTTCGCCTACCCCGCCGATCGTAGCGGCCAGGGCAAGCTGCGGCTGCTCTACGAGGCGAGCCCGTTCGCGTTCATCTTCGAGGCCGCGGGCGGAAAGGCGAGCACGGGGGCCGAGCGCATCCTGGACAGGGTCCCGAGGTCGCTCCACGAGCGCGTGCCGCTCGTCCTCGGCTCGCCCCGCGACGTCGAAGATTTTGAGCAGTTTGTGCGCGGCGAGCGCTGAGGCTGCGAGAGAAGGGCGCCGTCCTCACCGGCACGAGCCGCATCGCGGGGGGCGACCCGCGGGTCAGACCCCCTGCGCGTCGGCTCCCCAGATCACCTTGTGGAGCTGGACCTGCACCCGGACGCGGAGGCCGTCGTCAAGCACCCACTGGACGAGCTCCTTCGGCGACAGCTTGCCCCATACGCACGAGGCGAGCAGCGTCACGCCGCGCGCGTCGAGGCGCCGCTCGCGGATGGTGTCCCGCATCCACGCATAGTCCGCCCGATCGGCGAGCACGAACTTGATCTCGTCGCGCGGCGTGAGGTGATCCAGGTTCGACCAGCGGTTCCGGTGGGATTCCCCCGAGCCGGGCGCCTTCAGGTCCATGATCTTGTGCACGCGCGGATCGACGCGCGAGACGTCTGCCTCGCCGCTGGTCTCGACGAGGACCGTCCGGCCCGCGTCGCAGAGCTCCGCGAGGAGCGGGAACGACCCGGGCTGAAGGAGAGGCTCGCCCCCCGTGAGCTCGACGAGCGGCGTGCCGAGGGCGAGCGCGCGCTCGAGGACCTCGCCGCGGCGGATCCGCTTGCCGCCGTAGAAGGCCTGCGACGTGTCGCACCAGGCGCAGCGCAGGTTGCACCCGGTGAGCCGGACGAAGGTGCACGGCAGCCCGGCGAACGTCGATTCGCCCTGCACGCTGGCGTAGATTTCGTGGACGACGAGGGTGTCTTCTTTCAAGGAAGCGACGCCTCCGAGGAGCCTCGGTCCGCCTCGGCGGCGCCACGCCGCCGGCGACCCGAGGTGGGCGGGAGCTTTGGCCGCGCCGAGCGCGCAACGCAAGCGGCGCGGGACGCTCAGCTGGAGATGACGCTGACCTCGCCCGCCGCCACCGCCCGGAGGATGCCGTCCGCGCCGCGGACCAGCAGGTGTCCCTCCGGATCGATCCCCGCCGCGACGCCGACCACGCCGCCGACCTCGACGCGGCGGCCGCGCAGCCAGTCCATCCGGGCGAGATCCTCCGCGAACGGCGCGAGCTCTCCCGCCTCGAACCTCGCCGCCGCGTCGCCGATCGCCTGGAGCAGCTCCGCGGCGAGGCGCTCGCGCGGGACGTCGGCGATCCCGAGCATCGCGAGCGACGTGGCCCGCGCCGACAGATCCGGCGGGAAGCTCGACGCATGGACGTTGAGCCCGACGCCGACGATCACGCTGCTCACGGACTCGCCGCGCAGCTGGGCCTCGACGAGGATCCCCGCCAGCTTGCGGCCCCCGGCGAGCACGTCGTTGGGCCACTTGAGCCGCACCTCGACGGCGGAGCCGCCGCCCGACGCGCCGCGGGACGGAAGAGGCGCGAGCCGCCGCTCGATGACGGACGCGACGGCGAGCCCCATGACGAGCGCGATGGGGGCCACGCGGCTCGCAGGCAGGCTCGGGCGCAACACCACCGACAGGTAGAGGTTCTCGCCGGGCGGAGAGTGCCAGGAGCGCCCGCCGCGCCCCCGCCCCTGCGTCTGCGCGTCGGCCAGGAACGCAGCCCCGTGCGGCGCGCCGGCTGCGGCCGCGCTCCGCGCGTCGTCGTTCGTCGACGCGGTCTCGGCCGCCACGGCGAGCGGCCGCCCGAACGACGCGCCCAGCCGCGAGAGCTCGCGCTCGATCGCCTCCCCGTCGAGCCGCCTCACAGCGAGAGATCCAGCGCGATGTCGGCCGCGCGCGCCGAATGCGTCAGCGCCCCGGCGCTGATGACGTCGATGCCCGCCGCGGCGAGCTCGGGGATGCGCTCCAGCGTGATGCCGCCGGAGACCTCGAGGAGAGGCCGGCCGTGCTGCGCCGACCGCACGCGCGCGGACGCGGCCTTGACGTCGGCCAGCGTGAAGTTGTCGAGCATGATGATGTCGGCGCCGGCGGCGAGCGCCTGATCGAGCTCCTGCAGCGAGGCCACCTCGACCTCGACCTTCGTCGTGTGCGGGGCGCGCGCCCGCGCGCGGGCGATGGCGGTCGCGATGCCGCCCGCCGCGATGATGTGGTTGTCCTTGATGAGCACGGCGCTCCCGAGGCTGTCGCGGTGGTTGTGCGCGCCGCCCACGCGCACCGCGTAGCGCTCCAGCCCGCGGAGACCGGGCGTCGTCTTGCGGGTGTCGGTGATGCGCACGCTCGACCCAGCCGGGATCGCCTCGGCGTAGCGGCGCGCCTCGGAGGCGACGCCGCTCATCCGCTGCGCGAGGTTGAGCGCGGTGCGTTCCGCGCTGAGGAGCGAGCGCGCGCTGCCACGCACCGTCCACAGCACCGCGCCGGCGCCGACGGCGGTGCCGTCCGCGACGAGCACCTCGCCTTGCACTTGCCGATCCAGGCGCTGAAAGACGCGCAGGAACACGTCGCCCCCGCACGCGACGAGCGGCTTGCGCGCGACCGCCTTCGCGGTCGCGCGCGCGGAGGCCTCGACACAAGCCTCGGTGGTGAGATCGCCTCCCGCGAGATCTTCTTCCAGAGAGCGGTCGATCAGAGCATCGAGCAACGGCGCAGCCAGCACGGGCATCTCCTCGGCGCCGCTCCCACGCGGCGCTCCCAGGTATACTCGGTCCCGCACGCGCGCATCAGCGCTGTCGCGCCCACACGAGCCGCGACAACGCGTTGCGTCATCGCGAATCCTTGTGGGGGCACGTGCGCCCTGGAGCCTGCGACCTCAGCCGTATGGGCGCCCTGGACGGGACGCCGGCGGACATCGAGGGGGCTCGCCGCGCCGAAAAGCAGGGCGGATCGCGATCATCGCGACGCTGTGTCGCACAAATGGGGCTGACGTTCGTCTACCAGCCTGTGAGACTCTCCGAGCAACTCCAGCGCCCTCAACGGAGATCGATGCGTCCGCAGGCAGGCCAGGTCATCAACAACAAGTACCGACTCGTGCGCCTCATCGGCGATGGCGGCATGGGGAGCGTCTACGAAGCCCGCCACGAGGTGCTGGGGACGACGGTCGCCCTCAAGTTTCTCCACCCCGAGCTGTCCCGCCGCTCCGGCCTGGTGCAGCGCTTCCTTCAGGAGGCGCGCGTCTCCGCGCAGATCCAGAGCGCGCACGTGGTTCGCGTCAGCGACGTCGACCAGACGGCGTCCGGCCTGGCGTTCATCGTGATGGAGTACCTGGAGGGGAAGACGCTCCAGACCCTGTACGAGGAGCTCTACCGGGCAGGCATCCGTCTCGGGTACCCCGACGCGCTCGAGTACACGATGCAGATGCTGGAGGGCGTCGAGGCCGCCCATCGCGCGGGCGTCGTCCACCGGGACCTCAAGCCGGACAACGTGATCATCACGAAGTCCGCCAAGGGAGAGCCGCTCATCAAGCTGCTCGACTTCGGCATCGCCAAGCTGAAGGTCACGGGAGAGCTCGATCGCGGGTTGACGCGCCCCGGCGTGATCATGGGTACCCCCGAGTACATGGCGCCCGAGCAGGCCTACTCCGCGGACTCCGTGGACGCGCGCGCCGACATCTTCTCGCTGGGCGTCATCGTCTTCGAGATGCTGGCCGGCCGCCGGCCGGTCGGCGGCGATGAGCCCCAGCAGATCGCGGGAGCCTACCTTTCGGGCCAGATCTCGCGGCTCTCCGACCTGGCGCCGGAGCTCGCGCCCGGCCTCTGCGCCGCCGTCCACCGCGCCATGGCGGCCTCGCCGGCGGATCGCTTCGCGACCACCGCCGAGTTCCGCAGCGCCCTGGAGCCGTTCGCCCGAGCCGCCCGCGCCCCGTCGGCGCTCACCCCCGCGCCGTCCGAGGTCAGCCTGGCGCGGTCGTCCGGGGCCGCCCTGGCGGCAGCCCTCGCGGCGCCCGGAATGCTCACGCCTTCCGCGGCGGCGCCCGCGACCAACGCGATGGGGGACGGTCGCGCCAGCTCCGTTCCCAAGACGATTCCGCCGGAGGACGGCGGCGCGCAGCACGCGTCCAGCGGCCCCCCGGGCGGCCTCGGGCCCTCGACCCCCATGGGCGGCTTTTCCTCGGATGCCCGAGGTCCCTCGGCGTCAGCGCCAGGCTTCACGCCGAGGCCGGAGCCCTCCTCGGGCCCGTACTTCGCCCAAGGGGGCTATCCCCAGCAAGGTGGGTATCCCCAGATCGCGCAGCCGGCGACCGTGAGCGCCGCCCCCTACGCGCTCCCCCAGGGGGTGCCCGCCACGAGCCACGAGCCGGGCCCCTTCGATGTGTCGCCGCGCCCGGGAGGGACGGCGGTCGGAGGCGCGCCGTTCATGGACAGGAGCGCGGCCCCGGGCGGCGGATTCAACGGCGGCCCAGCGCCCGGGTATGGCGGCGCATATGGCGGCGGCGCGCAGGGCTACATCCCTGGGACGGCGCCGATGGATCCGCTGCCGAGGATCTCGCAGAGCGCCTCGGCGCACGGCGCGCAGCGGCCCGCGCGAGGCGGGACGTCGCTGTTCGCCATCCTGCTGCTCGCCACGGGGATCACGGGGGCCGTCGTCGGCGGTCTGTACATCGCCAACGAGCTGAGCCGGCAGGAGCAGGCCGACGTGGCGCCGGCCCTGCCGACCCTCCAGCCGGCCAACACGGTGCCTTCGGATCCCAGCCCGCCCGTGACGACGCCCCCCGCCGTGACGCCCCCGGCGGTGACGCCACCTCCTGTCGAGCCGCCCGTGGTCGCCAAGCCTCAGCCCCGGCCGACCACGACGGCGAAGCCGCCGGCGACGCCGAGCACGACGGCGCCGACGACCACGACGGCGCCGACGACACGCCCCAGCGGGACGACGATCATACCCCAGCTTCCCTGGGTCATCCCGTCGACGCTGCCGCCGTTCCCGTTCCCCGCGCCGACCAGCGCACAGCCGCCGGCCAACCCCCCGCCGAACACGACGAGCCCGCCGACGACGCCGACGACGAGCCCGCCCGACACGCCGCCGGACAGGCCTCGCCGGCGCGTGATCATCGTACCCAACAACTGACGCGCCAGGCGCGTACGGTAGGTAGGATGCGATCTCGATGAGCAATCAGAATAGCGGTCCGCCGCCGGGATGGCCTGCGCCCCCGAGCGGCATGTACGGCCCTGGCAAGACCGTGCCCGGCGAGCCTCCGCTCGCAGGGCCCAACTCGCCGCAGGGCGCCTTCCCCGTGCCGCCCGGCACCGCGCCGCACGATCCGAACGCCGCTGGCGCAGCCGTCCCGCGGACCCTCGTCGAAGGCGGGACCAACAGCGCGCCTCCCGGGACGCCCGGTCCTTACGGCGCTCCCGCAGGCCCGTACGGCGCGCCGCCGCCTGGAGCCCCCGGCCCGTACGGGCCCGGCGCGACAGCGAATTACGGCGGGCCACCTGGAGCAGGAGGCGCTTACGGGCAGCCGCCCCAACCGCCCAGCCCGTACGGCGGCTCGCCGTTCGGGGCCCCAGGTGGCCCCGGGGCCGCCGGAGCGCCGGGGTTTCACGCCGGCGGCGCTCCCCAGCCGCCGGGCGGCGGTGCGCTGTACCCGGCGCCGATCCCCGCGCGTCCTCGCGCGAAGAGCTCCGGCGCGACGCTCGCGCTGATCGGCATCGGCGCGTTCGTGGTCATCGGCGGGCTGACGACCGCCTTCTTCGTGATGCGCAGCCGAGGATCGTCCGAAGATGCGGCAGCGCTGACGCCCATCGAGGCGCCCCCGGCGCCTGCGTCGGTCGCCGGCGATCCGGCGCCTCCGCCGCCGACGGCCGCCACACCCGCGGCGACCGCGCCGGAGCCGCCCGCGCCCGCCCCCGTGGCGGCCCCGAAGCCGACGGCGCAAGCACAACCCAAGCCGACGGCGACGACCCCTGCGCCCACCGCCACGTCGACGACCCCTGCGCCCACCGCCACGTCGACGACCCCTGCGCCCACCGCCACGTCGACGACCCCTGCGCCCACCGCCACGTCGACGACCCCTGCGCCCACCGCCACGGGGACGACCCCTGCGCCCACCCCGTCTACGTCCTCGACGGGCCGTCGAAGGATCGTCCTGCCAGGCAGCCACTGAGCCCGCCTGCACCGCGCGCCGTGCTGCTGGCAGCGGCGCGGCGGGTCCGTGCCCACGTTCCCCCAGCCCGCTTGACAGGGCGGTCACGGTGATCAGGTTCCGATGCCATGAGCAAATCCGGGATCGCCGCAGTGCTTTCGTTCCTTATTCCGGGCGTTGGGCAGCTCTACAACGGCGCGTTCCTGCGCTGCATTTTCTGGCTGATCGTCACCCCCGGCCTGTGGATCGGCTCGGGCGGCTGGCTCGGCTGGATCTGCCACCTGATCTCCGCCTACACCGCGTATCAGTACGCGAAGCGCGCCGGCGGCTGAGCCGCGCTCCCCGGGACGGCGCGCCGGTTCGCGCGGCGCGCCCGCTCACGTAGCCTTCGCGAAGATCCGCTTCAGCACCTCGCCCGTCGCCGTCGGCTGACGCGCCACCTCGCGCGGGGTGCCCTCCGCCACGATGCGCCCGCCGCCGGCGCCGCCCTCCGGGCCGAGCTCCACCACGTGATCCGCGCACGCGATGACCGCCGGGTGGTGCTCGATGATCACCAGCGTGTCGCCGCGCTCGACGAGGCGATCGAGCACGCGGACCAGGCGCGTCACGTCCGCCAGATGCAAGCCGGTCGTGGGCTCGTCGAGCACATAGAGCGTGGGCTTCGGCCGCGCGCCGGCCGTCAGCTCCGCCGCGAGCTTGAGCCGCTGCGCTTCGCCGCCCGAGAGCGTGTGCGACCCCTGGCCGATGTGGAGATAACCGACGCCGAGATCGCACATCGTCGAGAGCGGGGCGCGGATCTTCGGGTGGGCCGCGAAGACCTCGACAGCCTCCTCCGCGGTGAGGTCCAGGAGCTCGCCGACGGACAGACCGAGGTAGCGCACGTCGAGCGTCGCCGGCTCGAAGCGCGCGCCGCCGCACGCCTCGCAAGGCGTGGTCACGTCCGGCAAGAACGACATCTCGTGCGCGATGACGCCCTGCCCCTCGCACGCGGGGCACCGCCCGCCGGAGGCCGTGTTGAAGGAGAACCGCGCAGGGCCGTAGCCGCGCACCTGCGCGTCGGGGCAGGCCGCGTAGAGCTTGCGGACCTCGTCCCAGACGCCCAGGAACGTCGCGGGGATCGAGCGCGGCGTCCGCCCGATGGGCGACTGATCGACGGCCACCGCCCGCAGGATGCTCTTCGGCAGCCGCAGCGCCTTGTGCGGGCCCGGCTCGGGCGCCTCCAGCTCCAGCGCGCGGCGCGCGGCGGGGTAGAGCACCTTCTGGATCAGCGTGCTCTTCCCCGAGCCGGACACGCCGGCGACCACCGTCATCCGGCCCGCGGGGATCCGGAGCGTGTCCCCCTGGAGGTTGTGCGCGCGGGCGCCGAGGAGCTCGATGTGCTCGCGCACGGGAGGGCGCGCCGGGCGCGCGCTGAGCAGCGCATCCTCGCCGGCGAGCGCACGGGCGGTCGGCGAGTCGGGGTTCGCGAGCACCGCGCGCGACGGCCCCGCGGCGACGATCCTGCCGCCTTTGCGCCCGCCCGAGGGGCCGAGGTCGATCAGGTGATCCGCCGCGCGGATCGTGTCGGCGTCGTGCTCCACCATGAGCACGGTGCTGCCCATCCCGGCGAGCCGACGGAGGTTGCCGAGCAGCCGGTCGGTGTCGCGCGGGTGGAGGCCGATGGTCGGCTCGTCGAGGACGTACAGCGCCCCGGTGAGGCCGCTGCCGAGCTGCGCCGCGAGCCGCAGGCGCTGCATCTCGCCGCCCGAGAGGGTGGCCGCGCGCCGATCGAGCGTGAGGTAGCCGAGGCCCACCTCGCAGACGAAGTCGAGCCGGCGGCAGAGCTCCTTGTGCGGCGCCTCGGCGATGAGCGCGCGGTCGCCCGTGAACTGTAGCCCCCTCGCCCACGCGGCCGCGGCAGCGACCGACCGGCCCGACGCCTGGTGATAACGCTCTCCCGCGAGCCGGACCGCCCGCGGGATCGGCGCGAGGCGCGAGCCGCCGCAGGCCTCGCACGGGTCGGGCGTCGCGAGCGCGTCGTCGTCGAAGTCCGAGGCGCCCGTCCCCTCGCATGACGCACACCGGCCCTGCTTCGTGTTGAAAGAGAACCAGCGGGGATCGAGCTCCGGGACGCCGACGCCGCAGCGCGGGCAGGTGCGCGTGGTCGAGAGCAGCTGCTCGCCGCCGCGGCCGCCGACGAGCTTGATCGCTCCCCGCCCGAACGCGAGGGCGCGATCGAAGAGGGCGCGATCCAGGCCGTCCATGCGGCCCTCGTACATCACGAGGTCGATCGAGTGCTCGCGGCGCTTGTCGAGGCGAGGAGGGCTGTCGGTCGCGCACGGCTCGCCGTCGGCGAGCGCGCGGGTGATGCCGGCCCGGGCGGCGGCGGTGAACACGTCGAGGTACGTCCCCTTGCGCGCCACGACGGCGGGGGCGAGGAGCGTCCGCGCGCCGCGCGTCGAGACGAGCGAGCGGTAGACGTCGTCCGGCGAGCGCGCCTCGATCGGCACGTCGCAGTCCGGGCAGCGCGCCTCGCCGACCTTGGCGTAGAGCAGCCGCAGGTAGTGCGCGATCTCGGTCACGGTCGCGACGGTCGAGTTGGCGCCGGAGCGCGTGGTGCGCTGCTCGAGCGCGATCGAGGGGGGGACGCCGGTGACGCGATCGACGTCCGGCCGCGGCAGCGTGGGGAGGAACTGGCGCGCGTAGGGGGTCAGCGTCTCGAGGAAGCGCCGCTGGCCCTCGGCGAAGACCACGTCGAACGCGAGCGTGCTCTTGCCAGAGCCGCTCGGGCCGGTGATGACGACGATCTCGCCGTGCGGGATCACGGTCGAGACCTCGGCGAGGTTGTGCTCGCGCGCGCCCTCGACCTCGATCCGACCCCGGTCGAGCGACGCGCGCGCGGCGGCGCCGCCGCGCTTGCCGGGCTTCGGGGCGGCGGGGGCCGCTGCCGAACCGCGCCGCGGGCGCCGAGCGCCGCCGTCGCCCCGCTGCGCGAACCACTCGGCCAGCGAGACGCCGGTCCGCGTCGCCGTCCGGGCCACCTCCTCGGGCGTCCCCTCGGCGACGACGCTCCCGCCCTCGCTGCCCGCGCCCGGGCCGAGATCGACGACCCAGTCCGCCGCGGCGATGACGTCGAGGTCGTGATCGACGACGATCACGGAGGCGCCCTCGGCCACGAGCACGGAGAGCGCGGCGTTGAGGTGCGTCACCTCCTCGGGGTGCAGGCCGGCGCTCGGCTCGTCGAGCAGGAAGAGCGCGCCCGCGCAGGGCTCGCCGAGCGCGCGCGCGATCTTCAGCCGCTGCGCCTCACCGCCGGAGAGCGTCGAGAGCGGCTGCCCGAGCGTGAGGTAGCCGAGGCCGAGCTGCTTGAGCGGCGCGAGCGCCCGCCGGATCGCCGGCTGCCCCACGAAGACCTCGAACGCCTCGTCGATCGAGAGGTCGAGCACGTCGGCGACCGAGCGCCCGTCGAGCTTCACCTCGAGCACCTCGTCGCGGAACCGCTTGCCCTTGCAGGTGGGGCAGGTCAGCGACACGTCGGCGAGGAACTGCATCTCGATCGTCTCGCTCCCCTCGCCCGCGCACGCCTCGCAGCGCCCGAGCGCGACGTTGAACGAGAAGTGGCCGGGCCCGAGATCCCGCGCCGACGCCTCCGGCTGCTCGGCGAAGAGCGCGCGGATGCGGTTCCATGCGCCGGTGTAGGTCGCAGGGTTGCCCCGCGAGGTACGCCCCAGCGGCGCCTGGTCGACGAGCGTGACGGTGCGGATGTCGGCCGTGCCCTCGATGCGCCTGTACAGGCCGGGCGCCTCGACGTCCTTGTAGCCGCGCGCCCTCGCGATGTGCCGGTAGAGCACGTCGTTCACCAGCGTGCTCTTGCCCGAGCCGCTCGGCCCCGTGATCGCCACGACGACGCCGAGCGGCACGTCGACCGTGACGTCGCGGAGGTTGTTCTCGCGCGCGCCGTGGATCGCGATCTTCCCGCTCGGCGCCCGGCGCTCCGCGCGCGCCGACGCCAGCGGGCCGCGCGCGGCGAGCCCGTCGGGCCGGCCGTCGAAGGTGACGCGCCCGCCCTGCTTGCCCGCGCCCGGGCCCAGCTCGACGACGCGATCGCTCGCCCGGATGACGAGGGGCTCGTGCTCGATGACGAGCACGGCGTTGCCGCGATCGGCGAGCTCGCGCATGGCCGCGATGAGCGGCGGGATGTCCGTCGGGTGCAGGCCGACCGTCGGCTCGTCGAGCACGAAGAGCGCGCCCGTCAGCGACGTGCCGAGCGCCGCGGTGAGCGCGACGCGCTGCGCCTCGCCGCCCGAGAGCGTGCGCGCCTGGCGGGCGAGCGAGAGGTAGCCCAGCCCGACCCGCTCGAGGTACCCGAGCCGCGCGATGAGCTCGCGGCGCGCCATCTCCCCCTGGCCCGTCTGGGGGCGCTCGGCCTCGAGGCGCGCGCGGGCGTCGCGGAGCTCGAGCTCGTGCCACGCGGCGAGATCCAGGCCGCCGACGCGGTAGAGGAGCGACTCGGGGGCGAGCCGCTTGCCGTTGCACGCGCTGCACACGTCGTAAGTGCGGTAACGCGCGAGCAGCACGCGGACGTGCATCTTGTAGGTGCGCGTCTCGAGCCAGCGGAACCAGGCCTTCACGCCGGGGTACTTCCCCTGGGTCCATGAGCCCTCGCCCTCGAGCACGAGCGCGCGCTGCGCGTCCGAGAGGTCGCGCCACGGCTTGTCGGTGCGGATGCCATTCCGCTCGCAGAACGCGCGGAGCAGCTTCCGCTCCCACGTCGTCGAGCGGCCGTTCCAGGGCCGGATCGCGCCGCCTGCGATCGACTTCGAGGGGTCCGGGATCACCTTGTCGTAGTCGATGCCGAGGGTGCGGCCGAAGCCGCGGCACGAGGGGCACGCGCCGGTGGGGGACTGGTACGAGAACAGCCCGGGGCGCGGCGGGTCGAAGGCGCGCGCGCACGAGGGGCAGGCGAGCCCGCGCACGAGCCGGAGCCGCGTGGGCCCCGCCCCCTGGCCGCCCTGCTCGTCGGCCTTGCGCTGCAGGTGGAGCGAGGCGTCGCCCCCGCTGCCCTTCCACGCCTCCTCGATGGCGGCGCCGAGGCGCCGGCGCTCCCGGGGGGCGACCCGGACGCGATCGACGATGACCTCGACCTTGTCCGCGCCGCTCATCGCCTCGGACGGCGCCACGGTGTCGATGTCGCGCGCCTCGCCGCGGACGAGCAGGCGCCGGTAGCCGGCGGCGAGCAGCGACTCGCGCACGTCGAGGAACCGCTCGGTCCCGGCGACCGCGATCGGGTACGTGACGAGCGCGGTCGCCCCCTCGTGCGCGCTCGCGGCGAGGTCGGCCGCGCGCGCCGGGTCGGTCCGCGCGGCCGGCGCCTCGCAGGACGGGCAGACAGGCACCGCTTCGCGCGCGAAGAGCGCGCAGAAATACGGCTCGAGGTCGGCCATCGTGGCGACGGTCGATCGCGAGCTCTTGACCGGCGCGCGTCGATCGACGGCGACGCCGGCCGCCACCGGCTCGAGCGCGCCGATCGGCGGACGCTCCAGCCGCTCGAGGAACTGGCGAGCGTACGGGCTGAAGCTCTCGACGAACCGGCGCTGTCCCTCGGAATAGAGCGTGTCGAGCGCGAGCGACGATTTGCCAGCGCCCGAGACGCCGGCGATGGCGACGAGCTCGCCGGGCCGGAAATCGAGGTCGATGCCCTGGAGGTTGTGCGTGCGGGCGCCGCGGAGACAGATCGAGTGCATAGGACGCGCGGTAGGGTGAATCCGCGGGGACGCCGTCCGGAGTGGACACGGCCGCGTGAAAACCGCGAGTGTTTAGCCCCCTTTCAGCCCATCGTCGCGAACGATCGTACGTGGGCGGCGTGCCGGCCCAGCGTGCTGCGGCATTGCGTTCCGCGTCGTCGAATTATCACGACCCGTGGCAACGGGTGCGCACGGCGCTCGGGCGACCCGGCAAGCCGAGCGCGGCGGGCGCGCCCGGCAGGCGCGGCGGCTAGCCGTTGACGAGGAGGATCGAGAGATAGCCGTAGTCGTTGCTTGTCCAGTTCGGGCTCAAGGTCTGGCCGCACATCCCGATGTTGTAGGTGCCCGCGGTGAGGTTGGTGATGACGGCGCTGAGCCCGAAGGGGACGCGTGTATCCGCGGGGACCCGGCCGCCGGCCATCCCGAGGCCGACCGCCTGGACCGCGTCGAGCACCGTGCCAGACGGCCCGGAACGAACCCGCTGGTAGCACATGTAGAGCTTGAGGCTGTCCGCAGGCGAGCCGTCCGTGCCCAGGTACCGATGCGCGGTCGCATAGATCGACTGGCTCGTCGACGAGACCGCCACCAACGCTGTCGGCCCGAAAAAGTCGACAGGCCTCCCGGCCGGCAGCACGGTGTGCGGGCCGACGCCCTGGACCGTCAACGTCAGCACGACCCCCTGGGGCCCGGTCGGACCAGTGGGGCCGGTAAACCCGCGTGGCCCCTGCGGACCGGTAGGACCCACTGGCCCCTGCGGACCGGTAGGGCCCACGGGTCCCATGGGGCCGACCGGCCCCTCTGGCCCGAGCGGCCCCATCGGGCCCTCCGGACCGATCGCGCCTACCGGGCCTTCTGGTCCTCTCGGGCCCATCGGGCCCTCTGGACCGATCGCGCCCACCGGGCCTTCTGGTCCTCTCGGGCCCTCCGGACCGATCGCGCCCACCGGGCCCTCTGGTCCTCTCGGGCCCGGTGGGCCCTCTGGACCGATCGCACCCACCGGGCCTTCTGGTCCTCTCGGGCCCTCCGGTCCGGTCGCGCCCGTCGGGCCCTCTGGTCCCGTCGGGCCCATCGGACCTTCTGGTCCCATCGGGCCCTCCGGTCCGATTGCGCCTACCGGGCCTTCGGGCCCCATGGGCCCTGCCGCGCCTGCGGGCCCTGCCGGGCCCTCCGGCCCCCTGGGTCCAGCCACGCCTTCCGGCCCCGTGGGCCCGGTGGGGCCTGCGGCGCCCGTCGGCCCGATCGCTCCGCTCGGCCCGGCCGGCCCCGTCGGACCAGCAGCCCCCGCAGGCCCAGTCGCACCGACCCTCCCCTCCGGCCCCGCCGGTCCGACCGGGCCCGTTTCACCGGCAGGACCGATCGGTCCGGGCAGCCCCTGCGGACCCTGAAGCCCCGCCGGCGAGCCGACCCACTCGCCATTCTCGTCGATCACGAGGACGCCGTTCACGATGACCCCGCGCTCGCCGAGCACCAGCGTGTTGCCGCTCGTGGTGTTCACCGTGACCGAGGTCGGCGTGATGTCGCCGTTCACATTGCCGGCGAGCAGCGCGTACGGCACGCTCGCGACCGTCGCGCGCGGCGCCAGCTCGACATCGTCGCCCACGGTGATGCCGAGGTACCGCTCGGCGCCGTCGAAGATCGCCTGCTCGAACGGGACGATCGAGCCGAGGCGCACCGAGAAGAAGCCGTCCTCGAACGTGATCGAATGGACCTCGCTCCACAGGGGCGTCGAAGCGTCGCGCTCGTCGTAAAGGGCGAACACGACGTCGAGCGTCGCGCTGATGGGCACATCGCGCTCGTCGTAGAGCCGGCCTTGATGGGTGATGGTCGCCGGGACCGCCGCAGCCGCGGTCCCCGCGACCACGATCGCGCCCGCCGCCAGGGCGGATGCCGTCATGCATCGCGCGATCATCGATCTCCTCATCGCCAGCTCCTCGTCATGGCGAGCTCCCGTCGGCTCCGATGAGCCCTCCCCGCATCCGCACCTTGGGTGAGGTCGACGTCCCCTGGTTCTGCGTCGGCTGCCCGAGCGTGAACACCATGCGGTAGCGCGAGCTCCTCGCGACCTCGCCAGCCGTCACCGTCTCGGTCGCCCCGACGCGCCTGGGAGTCTGCACGCCACCGCCCTGCCCGCTGCCGCCGTGCCCATCGCCGCCCTGCCCGCCGCCGCCATGCCCATCGCCGCCTTGCCCGCCGCCGCCCCACCCCCCATCGCCGTCCACGGTGCCGCCGTCCGCGACGACGCCGCAGCTGCAGCTGCACCCGGGGGTCAGCGCAGAGCTCACCACGATCGCCCCGAGCCAGGCCGATAAGCGCAGTCCGCGATTCACTGAGTCCTCCAGGCCGACGGCAGGTCGAGCGAAAGGACCATTGGACGAGCGGCGGCGATCGGCGTCAAGCGAGGACGCCGCCACCGCAGCGGGACGCGCCGCGCGTCAGCGAGACGCGCGCGCAGCAGCGGCGCCGCGCGGGCGCGGCCCTGTGAAGCGGTGTGGACAGGCGGCGGCGCGCGCGCTATGCGGCCGCGTGAGCCGCGCTGGCAAAGAGAAGGAGCGAGAGGGGGAGAAGCTCATCGTGCGCAACAAGCGCGCGACGTTCGACTACACCCTCGACGATCGGTTCGAGGCAGGGTTGGTGCTGCTCGGCAGCGAGGTGAAGATGCTCCGCGACGGCGCGGCCGAGCTCACCGACAGCTGGTGCGCCATCGAGAACGGGGAGGCGTTCCTGAAGGGGGTCAACATCCCCGTGATGCCCGGCGCCGCCTTCGGGCACGAGGCGAAGCGCCCGCGCAAGCTGCTGCTGCACGAGAGCGAGATCGAGGCGATCCGCAAGAGCGTGGAGCGGGAGGGCATGACCGTGATCGCGACCCGCCTCTACTTCAAGAACGGGCGCGTGAAGGCCGAGATCGCCCTCGCGAAGGGGAAGAAGACCGTCGACAAGCGCGAGAGCCTGAAAGAGAAGGACGCCACCCGCGAAGCCCGCGCGGCGATGGAGCGGGCCCGCGGCGGCGCCGCCCGCGCGCGGAGCGCCGGGCTGCGGAGGCCGGAATGACGTCGCACCTCACCTGGTCCAAGGGCGGCGAGGCAGAGCTCGTCGAGATCGACGGCGATCGCGTGCGGCTCCACTCGACCGCCTCCTCGGCGCCAGGAGCGCGCGTGGAGGGCTCACTCCAGCCGACAGGGACGGCGATCCGGGTGAAGGTCGCCCGGTGCCGCCTGCGCACACCCACCGAGCCCAACGACGCGGCGCCCGGTGAGCGCACCTACGAGCTCGAAGGCCGGCTCATCGATGCGACGCGCGAGGTCCGCGCCGAGCTGGCGCGGCTCGTCGGCGGCGAACGCACGGGCTGAGCCACGACGATCCGTCCAGCAGCGAACGCCCAGGCTGTTCGGCAGCGGCAGCGCGGCGCGGCTCGTCCGGCAGCGAGTGTTGCGATGGCTCATCGCGACCCATACGCTGGCTCTCTATGAAAATTACGTCGCGCCCTCGTGTAATTCTGCGCCGCTGCTCGACGTATGACGTTGCGAAGATCCGCAGCATCGTGCGCAGCGGTCTCGAAGAGCTCTCGCTGCGGCCACACGGCCGGACGCTCATCAAGCCCAACGTCGTCGCGTCGGGCGCACACTTTCCGCACGCGTACACGCGGCCCGAGTTCGTCGAGGGGGTGATCGGCGCGCTCAAGGATCGCGACGACGGGCGCGTGAGAGAGCTCGCCGTCGGGGAGCGCTGCGGCATCACGCTCCCGACCCGCATGACGTACGAGAGCGCCGGCTATTACCCGATGTTCCGCCGGACCGGGGTCAAGCACTACCACTTCGAGGAAGAGCAGCAGGTCGAGATCCCGCTCACGCACGAGGGCCGGCTGCGCGACTACGTGTTCACGCCGGAGCCCGTCGCGAAGGCCGACTTCTTCGTGAACTGCCCCAAGTTCAAGTCGCACCCCTGGACCACCGTGACCTTCTCGATGAAGAACTACATCGGGATCCAGGACGATCGGCACAGGCTCATCGATCACGATCACCGGCTGAACGAGAAGGTCGCCGATCTCCAGTACATCGTGCAGCCGCAGTTCATCGCGATCGACGCCATCACCGCGGGCGAGGGGCGGATGCTCACGCCTTCGCCGTTCGACCTGGGCCTCATCATCATGGGGAACAACCAGGTCGCGTTCGACTCGGTCTGCTGCCAGATCATCGGCGTCGATCCGAGGAGCGTCGAGCACATCCGCCTGGCGTCGGAGCGCGGCTTCGGCCCGATGGACCTCGGCGAGATCGAGATCACGGGGGACGTGACGCTCGAGGAGGCGAAGCACAAGGCCAAGGGGTTCAAGGTGGGCCTCGTCCGCGTCGAGAAGTACTTCGAGGGCACGAACATCACGGCCTACGCAGGCTCGCCGCCCGAGCCCGAGCGCACCGACTACTGCTGGGGCGGCTGTCCAGGGGCCATCGAGGAGGCGATCGAGATCCTGCGCGAGTACGACAAGGAGTGCGACGCGAAGATGCCGCGGATGCACGTTGTGTTCGGCGCCTACGAGGGCCCCATCGACGCGAAGCCGGGCGAGAAGGTGATCTTCATCGGCGACTGCGCGACGTACAAAGGGAAGATCGGCGATCAGCTGGTCAGCGTCGAGAGCCTGTACCGGGAGCGGAGCGCGCGGGACCCCTACACAGCGAAGCACGATGACGTCCTCGCGAAGATGGTGAAGGTGACGACCAAGCTCGCGATGGCCCGGAACGAGACCACCCTCCGGCTCGAGGGCTGCCCCGTGAGCGTGGCGGAGCAGGTGCTCACGCTGGTCACGCTGGGCAAGACGAAGAACCCGTACTTCGCCCCCGACCAGCTGCTCGACTTCAACAAGGCGTACGTCGCCTGGCGCGGGGCTTCGCTCGCGAAGCGGATCGCCGGCAAACCCTACCAGGTCCACGGCGCCTGCTCGCGCGGCGACGCGGCGCCCGAGCTCCCGTCCGAGCCGCCTAGCTCGCAGGCCGCAGAGTGAGATCGAAGAGGACGTCGAGCTCGTCCCGCACCTTGAAGGCGCCGAGCGGCCCCTTGACCTCGCGCACGCCGAGCGCGGCCATCGACAGCTGACAGGTACCCGTCACCCCGATCGCGCCGTCGCCGCGATCGCGCGAGGAGAGCCGCGCCACCAGCGAGGCGCTCCCCGAGGCGACCTGGACGCGCACCTCGGCGCGGTCACGCGCGGCCCCCGAGGCGCGCACCGCCACGATCTCGGTCCCCGCGAGCACCTCGCCGCGCAGGCGCCGCTCGATGTCGCCGCGATCTCCCGCGGAGAGCGCGTCGGGATCGACGCGATCGCCGCGCAGGACCCCCGCCACGGAGAGCTTGGCCACGGGGACCTCGAGCTCGGCGGTCCATGACTCGCCGTCGAGCCGCGCCCGACCGCGCAGCTCGGACGCCGTGATCTCGAGGTCGTGCGCCAGGCGCGCGAGCATCCCTACGGCTCGGGTGTGGATCGTCAGGCGGGACGCGTTCGGATCGAGGTGCAGCTCGCTCATCGGATGGAGCTCCTTTTCATCATCATGCAAGGGCGCGCCGGTCAGCGACGCTTGGAGCGGCGGGGGCCGTCGGGCACGAGCACGTAACGGCTCGACGACGGCTCGGGCTGCCGGAGGAGCTCGGCTCGGAGCAGCGCCTCCGCGAGCCGCGCCTCGATGACCTCGTCCGTGACGCCTGGCTCGAGCGTCACCACCGCGGCCTGGATGTCGCGCGCCAGGGCGTCGAACTCCGCGCTGTCGAAGGCGTAGATATCGTCGGGGAACAGGAGCGCCAGCGGCTTCCGCTCCACGGCCGTGTTCGTCAGCGCCGCCAGGTCGCTCTCGACGATGAGCATGACGCGAGCCCGCAGGCACATCCCCCTGCAGCGCGTCGCCAGCGCCTCGGACGAGCCGACGAGCAGGACCGATCGAGGCGCGTTGACCGCCTTGGTGGCCTCGTCGTCCCCGTGCTCCTGAGTCATTCCCTGAAGAGTACGTGAACGAGCGGATGAAGCCATCCCTCTTGCGCCGCTCACGCCATCGCGGTGGACGTCAAGCAGCCGGTCGGGGCAAGGCGAGCCGAGCTCCCGCGGCCCGGCCCGCGCGCTACTCCCTGCAGCGAGCCGCCGCGACGAGCGCGAGGACGAGGGCGCTCGACGCGAGGAGGGCGGCGCTCGCGGGCTGCCCGAGCCCGAGCGGCGGCGAGCCGCCGAGGAGGTTGACGGCGTTGCCCCGGGGCAACAGTGCGCCGATCACCCCGGCAGAGCCACCGAGCAGGAGATCGGCCGCGAGCGGCACGAAGCGGCCGAGGCCGCGCCGGAAAAAGGTCGCACCGAGCGAGAACCAGCCAGCGTAGGCGGCTCCGGTGAGCGCGCCGATCCACCCACTGACGAGCATGTCTCGGACGAATGGCGCAGCACCGGGACGATGCGCGACGGCGACGACGACGGCGGCGAGCAGCGCTCCCACGAGGGCGGAAGCGAGGGCCGTGGCCAGGGCGATGCCGAGCGCGACATGGTGGGACGAGGCGCCGAAGCGGGCCGCCGGCCAGGCCGCGTCGCGCAGCGTGGTGCGATCGGCGGCGTCGGCGGCGAGGGCGAAGATCGTGAGCGGCGTGGCGAGGCGGAACGTGGAGAGCAGCGCCCGGTCCACGGCCCCGGAAGACCCGAACGCGATCTCGATGACCGCGGCCGCGAGCGCGAGCGCGGCGCCGAGCCCGAACGAAAGCAGCGGACGCCGCGCGCGGAGGCGGCTCAGGGTCATCTCCATCCCGAGGCGGACGCCCGTCAGCGCGCGCCCGCCCCGCTCGGCCCCCCCTTCCGCGGGAGGAAGCGGCCGCGCTGCGGCGCTCGATGCGCTCTCACCCACCATCGTGGCGTCCTGTCTCCGTGGCGTGCGGCGAACCGTCGGCCCCCGGCGGGTCGGCCCCCATACGTCCGCCGGCAGCGGCATCGCCGTGCGCCGACAGCGGCACACCAGCGGGCGCGGACGGACCGTCCGACGGCCGGTCGAGCGGCGCTGCCGGGCCGAGCGGCGCCGGCGCGTCGAACGCCGCCACCGCGAACGGCCCCTCGGGCGCGCCCGGCAGCGGGGCAGCGCCCTCGATCGCGGGTGCGCCGAAGGGCCGGCGCGAGCGAACGGCGGCGAGGTGCAGCGCGGTCGCCGCCCGCACGTCGTGCATCGACGGGGGCGGCGAGGAGATCGCGATGAGCGTGACGTCTTCCCTCGCGGCCGCGTCCAGGATCGCGAGCGCGGCCGCCTCCCTGTCCGCGGCCCGGATCCGCAGCGTCGACGACGCCTCCGCGGGCCCCTGCTCCCACGCGCCCGCGCGCACGGCGGGAGCGCTCGCGAGCGCCGCGGCGAGCGCGCGAGCGCCGGGCGCGTCGGGCGCCCGCTCGTGGACGAGCACGTGGATCTCGACCTCGGGCCGCCCCGCGCCCGGCGGGTCCGCGCCCGGGGCAGCGGCGAGGCGCTCGCCGGCGCCGGGCTCGGTCCGCGCGATGACGCCGCGATCGAGCACGTGGATGCGGTCGGCCAGGGCGCTCGCGTCGACGGTCGAGGACGTGACGAGCACGACGCAGGCGCCAGCTGCAGCGAGGGTACGCAGGCGCTCTCGGACCGGCTCCGGAGACGGCACGGCGACGTCGGCGAACGGCTCGACGAGGCAGAGCAGGAGCGGCCGCGGCACCCCGAGGGCGAGCGACAGCTCGACCGCCCGGGCCTCGGAGAAGCTCAGCGAGGCCGCGCGGCGGGCGAGGAGCGGCGCGAGGCCGAGCGGCTCGAGGAGCGCCGGGGCGCCGCTCGCGGGCGCGCCGCGGGCCCGGAGCGCGACCGACATGGACGACGCCACCGACGCGCCGTCAGGCAGCTCCGGGGTGGCGGCCAGGACGCCGATCCGCGCCCGCGTCGCCGCGCTCCGGTGCGGGTCGCGCCCCGCCACGACGACGCGGCCGGCGAGGGGGGCTGCGCGCCCTGCGAGCACCTCCGCGAGGGCGAGCGTCCCGTCCTCCGGGGCGCCGAGCACCGCGTGCACGCCCGGGCCGAGCGCCAGGGACAGGCCCGAGAGGCCCCCCCGAGGGCGCCCCTCTTCGCCGGCGCCGTCGCGCGCGCGCACGCCCTCGAGCACCACGACAGGAGCGCCCGGGCTCATCCTGCAGGGCCTCCCGCCGAGCGGGCCGCGAAGGAGAGGAACGCGCCGAGCGCTCCCGGGATCGACCACCTCGAGTCGCCGGAGAGATCGGCGAGCCCCCAGGGGACGAGGGTCAGCACCAGGAACAGGGCGCGCCCTCGCGCCCCGGCGACGCGGCCGCTCGCCGCGGCGAGGCCGCCGAGCGTCACACCGGAGACCACACCGAACAGGGCGAGCGCGGCGCCGTACGCGAGGTGCCGGAGGCCGAGCAGCAGCGAGCCGGAGAGGAGCGCCGCGAGCACCGAGAGCGCGGCCAGCGGGAGCGCGACGACGCGCGCGACCTCGAGCATCGCGGCGAGGCTGCGCACGCCGTGGAGCGAGGCCCGCGAGATCCCCCGCGCGGCGGCGAGCGCCTCGATGCCGTCGCGGCGGTCGGCCCCGGGGCGATCGTGCGCCGCCGCGAGGGCGATGGGGCCGGCGGCCGCCCACGCGAGCCCGCGCGCCGCGGACCCGAGCAGCGCCTCCAGCGAGGTCGTCCCGTCGTCCAGCCGGAGCACGAGCGCCATGACGCCGCACCCCAGCGAGATGAGCGCCGCCATGGCGAGGCCGAGCCGCCCGCCGCGCGCGCCGCGGAGCCGCGCGCAGCCGAGCGCGACGGCCGCGCGCAGCGAGCGCCGCGCGGCCGCGCGCCGCCGCGCGGGATCGTCCGGACGCTTGCTCGTCGCGTCGCGCGGTTCGGGGTCGTGCGGGCGGGTCATCGGAGGGAGCGTGCGGACGGCGCGGCGGCGACGCGCGCTGCTAGCGCTGCCCTTCCAGGCGCCCGGGCGCAAGGCGAATGTGCCACGGGCCGGAACGCGCCGCCGGAATGTGGTGCCGCCGCGCGCCAGCGCCACCCGTCGCGACGCCGATGGGCCTCAGTCGTACGAGAGCCCGCGGCGGCCCTTGTGCTTGCGCTTGCGCTCCTTGTCGGCGACGCCGATCTTGCCCCACTCGTAGGTGATTCGACGGCGGAAGGCGCCCAGCGCATCGCCGCCGTACAGGAAGAGCTCGCGCGGCGAGTCCGTCTCGCCGATCGTGGGCTCCCAGAGATCCGACGGGACGAACGCGAGCAACGCCGGCGCGCTCATGCGCATCCGGGCGATGAGGAGCCCGCACGTCGTCCCGTCGCCCGGGCGCGCCCGCTTCGCGCGCTTGACGCGGCCGCGCGGCGCCCCGTTCACCGCGGCCGGCCGCGCGCAACCGCCGCCGAGCACGAGCTCCTCGTTGCCCCGGGGGTGCCAGGTCCACATGCGCTCCACGCTGAACGCCCCCTCGGCCGACCCGGCCCGGGACGCGTTGCGCACCTCCTCCGGCGCGAGCGCCGCGAGCTGCGCCGCCGCGCGCGCGTCGACGAGCGGCTCCAGCCGGAGCGGGCGATCGCGCGTCACCTCGAGCACCACCTCGAAGCTGTTCACCTCGCCGGCACAGCAGCGGACGCCGACCTCGGGGCGGCGCGTGTCCGGCTTGGCGCCGCGCCCGTGGGCGCATCGCCCCACGAGCTCGCCCGTCGGCCCGTTGCCTCCGCGCAGCGTGACGAGCCCCGGCTTGCCGCTGTCCCGCAGCCACTGGCTCGACGTCCAGGTCCATACGCCGCCATGGAGATCGTGCACCCCGAACGCGCTCACGCACCCGGCGTTCACCCCGTTGGGCGTCAGGACCCGGCTCTGCCCGGTCGCGCAGGCCGGCGCCTTGTACGTGTCGCCGTACTCGTACGTGGTGTTGTCCGGCCCCTTGCAGGCCCGCTCGATCTCGAGCTCCGTGCAGAGGCGCTTGCCCTGCGCCTCGCACAGCGCACGCGCCTCGTCCTGCGCGATGTTCGTGGTCGGGATCGCGCCGACCTCGTTGGGGTACGAGAAGATGTCGATGTAGAAGCCGTGCATCACGACCTGCGCGCCCGCCATCTCCTCGTCGGCGATGCGCGGCAGCCGGTCCGGCGGCGTGCCCGCGATGAGCACGCCCTTCGGGATCCACGCCATGCCGGGGCGCGGCTCCGGCTCGGTCTGGCTCACGTCCCAGGGCGGGGCGGCGTCGAGATCGGTGTCCGTGCCCGGCGGGGCGCCGCCGCGATCGCAGCCGGGAGAGGCCGCGAGGAGGCCGGCGAGCGAGGCGGCGGCGGCGAGGGCCTTCCCCCCCGGCGCGCGGACGGAGCGCTGCTCGCCGAGGCCCACGGGCTCACTCGGCGTCGCGCTCGCGGAGGTTCAGCTCCTTCATCTTGAGCTGGAGCCCCTTGCGCGAGATCTTGAGGAGCCGCGCGGCGTGGGTGACGTTGCCGTGCGTCTGCTTGAGGGCGCGCTCGATGAGGTCGCGCTCGAGCTTGCTCATCGCCGCCTTCACCTGCTCCTTCAGCCCGTCGGGCGTCGACGGCGCGGCGGAGGTGTCCGCGGCGGCGGCCGCGAGCGGCAGCGCCGCGCCGGGCGCCGACGTGGCGCCGCCGCGGATCTCCTCCGGCAGGTCGTCGAGGCGGATGCGCGCGCCGTCGGCGAAGAGCAGCGCCCGCTCGACGACGTTCTCGAGCTCGCGGATGTTCCCCGGCCAGGCGTGCGAGGCGAGGCGCTCGAGCGCCTCGGGCTCGATGCTCTCGATGCTCTTCTTGAGGCGCGCGTTGAACTTCGCGACGAAGTGGGCGCAGAGGTGGGGGATGTCGCTCCTCCGGTCGCGCAGCGCGGGGAGCGCGATCGGGACGACGTTGAGCCGGTAGAAGAGGTCTTCCCGGAACGTGCCCGCCGCGATCTCCCGCTTGAGGTCGCGGTTGGTGGCGGCGACGAGCCGGACGTCGACGTGGATGGTCTTGATGCCCCCGACCCGCTCGAACTCGCTCTCCTGCAGGACGCGCAGGAGCTTCACCTGCATCTCGTTCGGGATCTCGCCGATCTCGTCGAGGAAGAGCGTCCCGCCGGAGGCGAGCTCGAAGCGCCCCGGCTTGGAGGCGACCGCGCCGGTGAAGGCCCCGCGCTCGTAGCCGAAGAGCTCCGACTCCATGAGGTCCTTCGGGATGGCCGCGCAGTTGACCTTGATGAACGGCCGGTCGCGACGGCCGGAGTTCTCGTGCAGCGCCCGCGCGACGAGCTCCTTCCCGGTGCCGCTCTCGCCGCTGATGAGCACCGTGGTCGGCGTGTCGGCGACCCGCTCGAGGATCGCGTAGAGCTCCTGGATGGGCGGGCTCTCGCCGATGATGCCGAACCGGTCGGAGCCCCCCCGGGGCTGCGCCGCGGAGACGTCCCGCGTCGCGTCCGCGCTCGCGAGATCGCGGGTGCGGAGGGCCTTCTTCACGACGACGCGCACCTCGTTCTGATCGAACGGCTTCGTGATGTAGTCGAACGCGCCCGTCTTGAGCGCCTCGACGGCGTTGTCGACGGTCCCGTGCGCCGTGAGCAGCACCACAGGCCGCGACGGGTCGTCGCGGAGCGCGGCGCGGAGCAGGTCCATGCCGTCGACCTTGGGCATCCGGAGATCGGTGATGACCAGATCGATGTGGTGCTCCTTCAGGAACGCGAGCCCCTCCTCGCCGTCTTCCGCGGTGTGGACCTCGTAGCCATCCCGGCTGAGCTGGGCGCTGAGGACCCGCCGGAGGTTCGCCTCGTCATCCACGACGAGGATCTGCTTCTTTTCGGGGAGCATCACCGGGCGAGACTAGCAGAACCGGAAACCAAGCAAGCGCCGGGACCGTCCCTCGACGCTCCGGCCTGCCGACCGGCGCGCCGCGCGGGCGCGCCGGCGGCGTTCCCGGCCCGCTCCCCGCGGCCGCCGCCTCGCTCGGGGCTCCCGTCCCCCGGCCGTCGCTTCGCTCGGCGCTCCTGTCCCCCGGCCGTCGCTTCGCTCGGCGCTCCTGTCCCGCTCCCCTGGCCGCCGCTTCGCTCGGCGCTCGCCGCGCCGGTCGGCAGGCCGAACGCATTGCCTCGAGGTCCGTAATAGTTCCTTTTTCTCGCTGCCGGCGAAGCGGATCAGTATGCTGCGGCCACTTCTCGGAGGGCGGCTCGGATGCGTGTGCTTCGGACTTGGCTGGTCGGTCTCGGCGCGGGGATATTCCTCGCCGCGGGGTTGGCCTTAGCAGGAGATCCGGCCATCGAATACCCCGAGTGCTACCGCACGGCGACCCCCGCCGACCTGGAAGGCGCGAAGGGGGCGCACAAGGCCGCCACGCAGTTTTACGAGCGCGCTGACTACGATCGCGCCATCCAGTACTGGAAGGACGCTTACCAGCTCGACTGCTCGGCGCACGGCGTGCTGATCAACATCGCCAACGCCTACGAGAAGAAGGGCGAGCGGGCCGAGGCGGTCACGGCGCTGGAGACCTACCTGGCCCGCACGCCGGACGCGAGCGACGCGCAGACGATCCAGGACAAGATCCAGAACCTCAAGAACGCCCTCCGGCCGGCGCCGAGCGCCAGCGCGAGCGCGTCCGCATCGGCGCCGGCGGTGCTCCCGACGGCTCCCACCGCCTCGGCGATCCCGGACCGCCCCAAGGAGGAGCCTCCGCCGCAGCCTCCTTACGGCTATTCGCCGTGGGTCGCGACGGGCGCCGGGGTCGTCACGCTGCTGGTCGGCGGGATCCTGACCTCGAGCGGCTTCGCGGACATCGGCGCCGCCGAGGACCGTTGCCCGTCGCGCAAGGGCTGCACGGAGGACGTGGCCGAGCGGGGCAATCAGGGGCGCACGCACGCGACGGTCGGCGGCGTGCTGCTCGGGTTGGGCGCCGCCGGCGTCGCCGGTGGCCTCATCTGGGAGCTCGGGTTCAACCAGCCCTGGCCGAGCAAGATCCAGCTGACGCCGGTCGCTGGGCCGGGCGCGGCCGGGCTCGGCATGGCCGGCCGCTTCTAGGGCTGGCGACCTGGCGCCGGGCGCGACGGCGACGTGGTCGGGCGCCCCGGCCGCACGGGACGGCGCGGAGGCAGAGGCTGGCAAGAGAGCGCCGCGTCGCGAGCGAGCGCTCACCGGCGCATCGTCTACTCTCCTGTCGTGCATCTCAGCTCCTACGCCCGCTCGCCCCTGACACGGCGCCGTCTGCACAGGATCGCGCTCCCCTGCGCGCTGCTCGCCGCGCTGACGGGCACGTTGACGGCGGTGCTCGCCGATGGCGACGCCCCTGCGCCCGCGATCTCGCGGGTCGGCCGTCTCCTCGTGCCCACGGCCGTCGCGGCGCCCGCCGATCCCTCCGCGCCACCCAGCGTCGCGATCCTCGCGACGCCTCCGGGGGCGGCCCGGACCACGCTCCACATCGCGCCGATCGGCGGAGCCAAGGCCGGCCCCGCGCTCGCCACGCTCCGGCACCTGAGCGACGCCGTGGTCCGCGCCCGCGTCGTCCCGCGAACGCGGCTCGTGGTCGCGACCGCCGAGACCAGCCCGTCCAGCGACCGCTCGTTCAACGCGAGCCTCTTCCGGATCCAGCCGGGCGCAGAGCCCGTCGCGCTCTGCGACGGCGTGGTCCACGCGAGCCGCCCGCTCGTCACCGCCGAGGGGCGCGTCTTCGTCTCGCGCGGCGTCGCCGGCCCGGAGCCGCGGCCCGACAACGACCCCGCGCGGCTCCGGGTCGACGCGCTCACCATCGACGAGGTCGACCTCGCCACCGGCGCGATCCGCACCGTGCACCGACACACCGGCCACCTCGCCTTCCTCGCCGACGCGTGGAACGGCGAGCTCGTCCTCTACCGCGTCTCCCCGGCGTCGGCCGACATCGTCCTCGTGGACCCCGACTCCGGCGCGACGCGGGTGATCGCCCCGTCGATCCCGCCGTTCGCGCGCGACTTCTCGATCGACGCCGCGGCGGGCGCGCTCGTGTTCCAGGAGCGGCACGAGACCGACCCGGGCCTGTGGGTCATCGATCGGATCGATCTCGCCCGGGGCAAGCGCACCCGGCTCGGGGCGAGCGCGAGCCACGGCCTCGCCCCGTACGCCTGGCCGGGCGGCGGGCTCGCGTACACGCCCGAGCGCGCCACCGGCTTGTTCGTCGTCGGCGCGCGCGCCGCGATCCGCAGCCCGCTCGGGCCCGGCGTCGACGCCATCCAGGCCGTCTCGCAGGACGCGGCGTGGGTGGCGGCGCTGCACACGAACCCGTCCGCGTTCGCCGTCCCCTTCGCGATCCGGGTGGAGAGCGGCGAGGTCGCCACGATCCCTGCGCCACCCGGAGCGCGCATCGCGGTCGCCGGCTTCACCGCCGCGAAGGAGGGGCCGTGAGGGGCCGCCTTCTCTTGATCCCGGCGGCGCTCTCCGCGGCCGCGCTGGTCGCGCCGGCCGCGCGCGCCGCGTACTGCCCCTGCTTCACGGCGTCGAGCGCGTACAACGATCGCGGCTGCGCGATCGAGGCCGTGCCCGGGATCAACCCCTCCGTCGCGGAGTGGAACGCCATCTTCGACCGCGTCTCGCGGGGCCCCGAGGCCTGGGGCGACGCCGGTCCGCCGGCCTTCAACCTCGGTCAGGGCTGCGATCTGCCCGAGGCGCGGCGCGACGTTCCCGCCACGTTCCCCTGCGAGCTGCTCAAGGCGATCGCCATGCAGGAGTCGGGGTGGCAGCAGTTCTGCCCGCCGGACCGGCCCATGGATCAGGCGGGGGGGAGCTCGCGGACGATCATCTCCTTCGACTGCGGCTACGGCGCCTCGCAGATCACGAGCGGCATGCGGCGCGGCGACAGCCCGGATTTCGATCCGCGCCGCGTGGCCGCGGAGCCGACCTACAACGCGGCCACCGGCACCCAGATCCTGGCCGCGAAGTGGAGGGCCACGCGCTGCGTCGGCGACCGGCAACCCGCGTTCATCGAGCACTGGTACAGCGCCGTGTGGGCCTACAACGGGCTCGCGTACGTCAACAACCCGAACAACCCCAACTACGACGCGGGCCGCGGCGTCTACGACCCGGCGATCGGCGGCGCCGTTCCGTACCAGGAGCGGGTGTTCGGCTGGATGGAGCACACCGGGGGGCGCTGGGAGAGGACCGAGGTCGCCTACCCTGATCTGGGCGAGATCGGCGGCACAGGCGCGCCGCCCGCGCTCTCCGATCCCCGCTGCGCGTCGCCGACGGACTGCACGCGCAAACGTCCCCTCCATCTCACGCGCTGCGCGGACGACGGCGGCGAGACGGGCGGCGGCGGCGCAGGCGGCGATGGCGGCGCTGGCAGCGGCGGCGGTGAAGGCGGGAGCGGCGGCGCAGGCAGCGGCGGCGGTGAAGGCGGCGGCACGGGCGGCCGCGGCGGCACAAGCGGGAGCGGCGGCGCAGGCGGGCGCGGCGGCGACGCCGGCGACACCGGTGACGCCGGCGGCGCGCCCATCGCGACCGCAGGCCACGGAGGCGCTGGAGCCCCGCTGGGCAACGACGACGACCACGACGGCGCGACGACGGTCGGCATCTACGGCCGATGCTCCTGCGACGCGCCCGGGAACGGCGCGGCCGCGGGCGCGGCGTCCTGGCTCTCGCTCGGCGCCGGGGCGCTCGCGGTCGCATGGCGCCGGAGGCTTCCGAGGCGACGCCGCGCCGACTAACCTCGACATCCATGCCGCCTCCGCTGGGATCCGAGCACATCGCGGCGTGGGCTGCCCGGCGCGGCCTCGCCTTCACCGCGCGCCCCGACGAGGCCTGGTTCCGCCGCTGGGAGCCCTACGACACGATCGCGCCGCCCTCCGCGTACCTCTCCGCGTGCACGTGGACGGCGAACCCTGGGCACGCGGTGATCGCCGAGCCCTGGTACGCCGAGGGCGAGGCCGAGCCCCTCGAGCGGACGCTGCTCGGCTTCGCGGCGCACCCGGCGCTCCAGCGCCGCGCCTCGATGCGCGTCGGCGAGCATTTCCTGACGCGCGTCGCCTTCATCGAGAGCGCTCCCCCACCCCGGGTCACCCTCGACGATGCGCTCTGGGACGCCCACGTGACGACCTTCGCCGCCTCCCAGCGCGAGGCAGCAGGCGCGTTCCATCCGCGGCTGCGCAAGCTCCTCGCCCGCCGCGGTTTCCAGGGGCACCTCGAGCTCCGCCCTGGCGGCCTCGTGGTCCACTGCGCCGGCCTGCGGCCCGTCCCGGAGCACTACGAGCGGCTGCTGGGCGTCGTGCGCGAGCTCGTCAACGCGGCGATCCCGCACGCCTGAGCGCGGACGAACGCGGCGACCGCGACGCCCGCGAGCCCCCGCAGGGGCGGGGCCGCCCAGGCCCGCCGACCAGCCCTGTCGACGCGTCCGCCGCGCCGTTCTAGGCTCACCGACCATGGCCAAGGTCCTGGTCGTCGAGGATGAGCCGGCCATCGCCGAGTCGATCGCCTACTTCCTGCGCCGCGACGGGTTCGCGGCCACCGTCGCCACCACGCTCGCGGCCGCGGAGCGGGAGATCGACAAGGCCGACCTCATCATCCTCGATCTCATGCTCCCCGACGGCAGCGGCTTCGACCTGATCGGGCAGGCCCGGCGGAGCGCGGCGCGCGCCGCGATCATCGTCCTGTCGAGCCGCGACGGCGAGGCCGACCGCGTCGCCGCGCTCGAGACCGGCGCCGACGACTACGTGACCAAGCCGTTCTCCCCCCGGGAGATCGTGGCGCGGGTGCGGGCCGTCCTGCGCCGCGCCGCGCGGCCCTCGCCGTCCGCCGCCGCGCCCACGCCGCTGCCGCTCGTGGTCGACGAGGCCACGCGGCGCGCGTACGTGAGCGGCCAGAAGGTCGACCTCACCCGCGTCGAGTTCGACCTGCTCGCCTGCATGCTGGCCGCGCCGGGCAGGGTCTTCACGCGCGCGCAGCTCATCGATCGCGTCTGGGGCGACGGGTTCGCGATCACCGACCGGACCATCGACTCGCACGTGAAGGGGCTCCGGAAGAAGGTCGTCGAGGCCGGCGGCGACGCCGACCTCATCGAGACGGTGCGCGGCGTCGGCTACCGCGTCGCGGACAAGCCGGGCCCCGCGGAAGGCGGCGGTTGACGCGTGCTGCGCCTCGTCGTCACCGCGGCGGCGGCGGTCTCGCTCATCCTGCTCGTCGCGCTGTTCGCCTCGCGCCTCGTCCGCGCCCGGACGGCGGGGATGAGCATCCGGATGCAGATCTTCATCGCGCTCGGCGGCATCGTCGGCGCCTTCGCGTTCGGTCTCGGGCTGCTCGTCATCGATCGCATCGAGGCGCGCGCGACGCTGCTCGCCGAGGGCAGCGCGCGCGACGAGGCGGCCGCGTTCGCCGCCGTGGCCGCGATGGAGATGGAGGTGCGCGGCGTCGATCTCGCGGCGGTGCGCGCGCTCGACGGCGAGGCCGAGGGCCCGACCGCGCAGAGCATCGCGCTGCTCGATCCCGAGGGCCGCGTGCTCCGGGCGCGCGGCGCCTCGCCGGGCGAGCCCGGGACCGTCTTCGTGACCGCGCCCATCCAGGTCCGCGGCCAGCGCGTCGGCAGCGTGCAGGTCGTGAAGCCGACCATCGTGGTGCAGCGGATGGTCGCCGACTTCGCCCCGCCGATCCTCGTGCTCAGCACGGTGCTCGGCGCCGCGGCGGCGATCTCGTCGTTCCTGATCGGCCGCACCATCGCGACGCCGATCGAGGCGCTCACCGAGTTCGCGGTGCGCGTGAGCGAGGGCGAGGTGCGCGCGGCGACGCCGCCGGCCCAGGGCCGCGAGGTCCAGCGGCTGACGCGCGCCATCGACTCGATGCGGCGCCAGATCGAGGGCCGCCCCTTCGTCGAGACGTTCGCCGCGGATCTCTCGCACGAGCTCAAGAACCCCGTCGCCGCGATCCGCGCGAGCGCCGAGGTGCTCTCCGAGGGCGCGCTCGACGACGCCGAGGAGGCAGCCCGCTTCGTCGCGCGCATCCGCGAGGCGACCACGCGCATCGAGGCGCTCCTCGGGGAGCTGCTGTCGCTCGCGCGCCTCGAGGCGCGCGGCGTGGAGCAGGCCGCGGTGGTCGACCTGGTCGCGATCGCGGAGGCCGCCGCGGCGCGGGCGCGAGAGCGCGGCAGCCGCGTCGAGCTCGACGCGCCGAGCTCGGCGACGGTGCGCGGCGACGAGCAGTGGCTGTCGCGCGCCCTCGACAACCTGCTCGACAACGCGCGCACGCACGGCGACGCCGCGGCCCCCGTCCAGATCGCCGTGTCTCGCGTGGGCGGACAGGTCGCGATCTCGATCCGCAACCGCGGCGAGATCGGGCGGCACGTCGCGGGCCGCCTTTTCCGCCGTTTCGTGACGACCCGCGCCGACCGGGGCGGCACCGGCCTGGGCCTCGCGATCGTCAAGGCGATCGCCGAGGCCCACAGCGGCTCGGCCGAGTGCACCCACCGCGGGCCGCCCGAGGTCGAGTTCAAGCTCTCGCTGCCGGGGGCCTGATCCTGTGAAAGGATGAGCTCTCTCGCCACGCCGCCCCTCCCCGGCGACCCTCCTTGTTTCCGGGAGGTTTCCTCGGTTTGACAGCGCACCGGATCGGTGGTGCGAAGGCGCGGCGGTGGTCGTCGGGCGAGCGGGCGCGTGCGCGTGTGCGTGTGCGTGTCAAAGAGCTCGCGTACCCGTCAGCGGGCAGAGCGCCTTGAGCTCTCCCGCGCCATCCTCCACAGAACCTCCACAATCGCATCACCGTCGGCCCCCCCACCGCGCCCATGCTCGGCGCAGAGTCTCTCGTCGTCCCCACCCAGGAAAGCCCATGACGTCCAGCAATCTCCCCAAGCACGTCGCGATCATCCTCGATGGCAATGGCCGCTGGGCGGCGGCGCGGGGGCTCCCCCGCATGGCGGGGCACCAGCACGGGGCGAAGGCCGTGCGCCTCTCGGTGCGCGCCTGCCGCGATCGCGGCATCCCGTACCTCACGCTCTACGCGTTCAGCGTGGCGAACTGGTCGAGGCCCAAGGACGAGATCGACGCGCTGATGCGCATCTGCCAGGAGTTCGCCGAGGGGGAGCACGACGAGCTGATCCGTCGAGGGATCGCGGTCCAGGTGGTCGGCGATCTCGAGGACATCCCGACGCCGACGCGGCGCGCGATGGAGAAGCTCGTGGAGGACACCGCCGGGGGAACCGAGATGACCCTGGCGCTCGCGCTGAGCTACGGCGGTCGCCGCGACATGGCGAACGCCATGCGCGCGCTCGCGGTCCGCGCGCGGGCCGGGCTGGTCATCCCGGAGGAGATCAACGAGAAGTCGCTCCGGAACTTCCTGACGACCAGCTCGATGCCGGATCCCGATCTCATCATCCGCACCGGCGGAGAGAAGCGCCTCAGCGACTTCCTGCTCTTCGAGGCCGCGTACGCGGAGCTGTTCTTCACCGACACGCTCTGGCCTGATTTCACCGAGGAGACCTTCGAGGAGGCGGTCGCGACCTACAGCCGACGACAGCGGCGTTACGGCCGGACCGGCGAGCAGGTCCGCCGCCTGGCCGCGTCGACCTGAGCGGACGTCGCCGGGGCGCTCCCCGCGCCCACGGCGCTGGCGACGCTCGTAACGCTTGTAACGCTCGATTCCGCGTCCGCGATGCAGTACGAGAGATGCGCTTGTCGTCCAAGCGCCCGTAGCTCAGCTGGATAGAGCAGCGGCCTTCTAAGCCGCGGGTCGCAGGTTCGAATCCTGCCGGGCGTGCCGAACGTCCTCGGTGCGTCGCTTGACGGTCCTGCCCAGCGCGGACCACCATGTCCCTGACGCCATGGATAAGAGGGTCGTGCTCGTGCTGGGCGGTCTGGTGCTGGGCGCGGCCGTCGCGCTCGCGGCGGGGCGAGTGCGCGCCCAGGGGCTCACGCCGAGCGTCCCCGCGCCGCGGTGGGAGCAGGACTGCGAGCAGGCGCACGGCGTGGACGAAGCGCGCGCCATCGCGAAGGCGCGGGGCGAGGGCGGCTGGGAGCTCGTGGCGCTCGACGCCGGCGTGATGTGCTTCAAGCGGCCGGTCCCGGCGCCTCCGAAGCCGGCCGATCCCTGGCCGGGCTACTGACGCACCGCCGCTCCCCTGCCCGCCGTTCGAGGCGGAGGAGCGCCCGTGGCGGCGCGGCGACGGCCCTTCTCGGCCCGCGCGCTGCGTGTCAGCGTTCGGCATGATCGAACTCGGCGACCGGCGCTATGCGCTGCCCGCGCGAAAGACGGTGGTGTTCTGCGTCGACGGGTGCGGGCCGGAGTACCTCGACCAGGCGCTCGCGGACGGGCTGATGCCGCGGCTCGCGGGCACGCTCGCCGCCGGCGGCCTGTACGTGCGCGGCCGAGGCCAGATCCCGAGCTTCACGAACCCGAACAACGTGTCCATCGTGACCGGCCAGCCGGCGCGCGTGCACGGCATCTCGGGCAACTACTACCTCGACGCCGCCACGGGGGAGGAGGTGCCGATGAACGATCCACGCTTCTTGCGCGTCCCGACGCTCTTCGAGAAGATGGAGCAGGCGGGCGTCAGGACCCTCTGCGTCACGGCCAAGGACAAGCTCCGCGCGCTCCTCGGCGCCTGCCGCGAGGGGGGCCCTCGCCCGATCTCGCTGTCGGCGGAGAAGGCGCACGAGCAGGCCATCCCGGAGCACGGGATCGGCTCGATCACCGCCGCGGTCGGCCGCGAGAACCCGTCGATCTACGACTGGGACATCTCCCACTACGCCATGGAGATGGGCCTCGCGCTGCACGAGCGGCTCTCGGCCACGCTGCTCTACGTGTCGCTGACCGACTACGTGCAGCACAAGGAGCCGCCGCGCGGGCCGATGTCCGATCGGTTCTACGCCCGGTTCGACGCCCTCTTCGGCGAGTACCTCGACGCCGGCTTCGTCTGCGGCATCACCGCGGATCACGGCATGAACGACAAGACGGCGCAGGACGGCTCGCCGAACGTGCGCTACCTGGACGACGCGCTGCGCGAGGCCGGCCTCTCGGGCTTCCGCGTGCTCCTGCCGATCACCGACCCGTACGTCGTGCACCACGGCGCGCTCGGGTCGTACGCGACCGTGTACCTCGGCGCGCCGGACGACAGCGCGCGCGCCGCGCAGGTCCTCGGGCGGCTCCCGGGCGTCGAGCTCGTCCTTGCCCGGGAGGAGGCCGCGAGGCGCTTCGCGCTGCCGCCGGATCGGATCGGCGACCTCGTGATCCTCGGCGATCGGAGCACGGTGCTCGGCAAGAGCGCGGCCTACCACGACCTCTCCGCCGTGCAGCGCGGGCTCAGGTCCCACGGCGGCCTGCACGAGGCGGAGGTGCCGATCCTCGCGAGCCACCCGCTCCGGCCCGGAGAGCGCGCGTGGCTCCTCGGCGCGGAAGCGGCCGAGGCGGACGCGGACGCCGCGCGCGGCCGGCCGAGCGCGCTGTCGAACGCGGACGTCTTCGATCTGGTGCTCAACCGACTCTCGACCGCCATGGCCTAGCGCCGACGATCGAGCGCCTGAAGGGGGGACAGGGATGGGCTCGATGCTCTCAATCGATCGACCAGCGTTCCATTTTCCGTGCTTGATCGGGGGAAGACCGGTGAGCCGGGACGAGGTCATCCTCGTACGCTACCCGTTCACGGGCGAGGTGATCGGCAGCGTGCCGAGGCTCGACGAGGGGACGGTGCTGGAGGCGCTCGCGAGCGTGTCCTCCGGCCCGCCGCGGCTCTCTCGCCACGAGCGCAGCGAGATCCTGCTCCGCGCCGCGGCGCACATCGAGGCGCAGGCGGGGGCGGTGGCGCGGCTCATCACGTGGGAGAGCGGGCTCTGCCTCAAGGACACGGCCTATGAGGTGCGGCGCGCGCTCGACGTGCTCCGCTTCTCCGCGTACGAGGCGCTCCGCGACGACGGCCAGTGCCTCGCGTTCGACATCTCGGCGAACGGCAAGCCCCGGCGGGGGTACACGCTGCGCGAGCCGCTCCGCCTGGTGACGGCGATCACCCCGTTCAACCACCCGCTCAACCAGGTCGCCCACAAGGTCGCGCCGAGCGTCGCGAGCGGCAGCTCCATGGTGCTCAAGCCGTCGGAGAAGACGCCCCTCTCCGCGATCTACCTCGCGTCGGTGCTGCACGAGTCGGGGCTGCCGCCGGGCATGCTCAGCGTCGTGACCGGCGATCCGGCGGAGATCGGGCGCGCGCTCGTGACCCACCCCGCCGTGGAGCTCGTGAGCTTCACCGGCGGGGTCGAGATCGGCAAGCGCATCGCCAGCCTGCTCGGCTACCGGCGCGCGGTGCTCGAGCTCGGCGGCAACGACCCGCTCATCGTGCTCGACGACGCGGATCTCGACGAGGCCGTGCGGCTCGCGGCGTACGGCTGTTACAGGAACTCGGGGCAGCGCTGCACGGCGGTGAAGCGGCTCATCGTGAGCGAGCGCGTCGCCGACGAGCTCGCCGGCCGCCTCGCCGCCGCGTCGGCGCAGATCAAGGTGGGCGATCCGCTCGATCCGGCGACCGACATGGGGACGGTGATCTCCGAGGCCGCGGCGCGGCAGCTCGAGGCGGCGGCCGAGGACACGCTCGCGCGCGGCGCCCGGCTGCTGTTCGGGAACGAGCGCCGCGGGGCCCTGTACGGCCCCACCGTGATGGATCACGTCCCGCGGGACGCCCCCTCCGTGCAGCGCGAGACCTTCGGCCCGCACGCGCCCATCCTGCGGGTGAGGGACATCGACGAGGCGATCGCGGTGGCGAACGGGACGAGCTACGGCCTCTCCGCCGGCGTCTGCACGAACGACCTGGGGCGCGTCCACAGGCTCGTGCGGGAGCTCCGCTGCGGCACGGTGAACGTGCGCGAGGTGCCGGGGTACCGGTCCGAGCTGTCGCCGTTCGGGGGGATCAAGGACAGCGGCATCGGGATCAAGGAGGGCGTCGTCGAGGCGATGAAGGCGATGACCAACGTGAAGCTCTACACGGTCCCCTGGGAGTGAGGGGGCGCCGGCGCTTCCCCGTACCGCCTCGGCGCGCGCCGTTGTAAGCGGATCGGCATGAGCGGAGAGCCCCTATCGGAGCGAGAGTTCGACGACGTGGCCGATCGGTCGCTGCGCGCGCTGGATCGAGCGATCAACGAGATCCCCGACGGCGTCGAGGCCGACCTGCAGAGCGGCATCCTCACCCTGGAGTTCGAGGACGGCATCAAGTACGTCGTCAACAGCCACCGCGCGGCGCGGCAGATCTGGATGGCCGCCGAGCGGGCCGCGTGGCACTTCGACTACCGGCCGTCCGAGGACCGCTGGGTGGCCCAGAAGTCGGGCGAAGAGCTCTGGAGCACGCTCGAGGCCGTGCTGTCCCGGAAGCTCGGCCGCGCCGTGAAGCTCGCTCGCTGAGCCGCGCGGCCCGCGGGGCGAGGCGCCTCACAGGGCGAAGCGGATGCCGAGCCCTCCGAGCAGGCCCGTCACGGAGGCGCCGACCCGGAGGTCGAACGCGACGCGGTCCCACGGGCGAAGCGCGAGCCCGATCTCGGGCAGGACGAGCCACGGATAGACGAGCGGACGCAGGCCTTGAGGCCGCCCCTTGGGACGGGTGAACCAGCTCGGCTCGACATAGCCGGGGTAGTGATCCGCGTCGTAGTCGAGCTGGTTACAGTACCGGAAGCTCCCGACCGGGTTGTTGGGCCCGCGGCATTTCACGTACCGGTACGGGTCCCCCGGCACGAAGGAGCCCGGGTCGCCGGGCACCGCGTCGCCGGGATATGCCTGGGTCCGGTAGAGGTCGCCCATGAACGTCCAGCCCACGCCAAGGCCGGCGCCGACGCGGAAGGCGAACAGCTCGTCCCGATCGAGCGGGATGTTCCAGACCAGGCGGACCCCCGCCTGGAGCGCCTGGAGATCGCTCTCGACGATCTCGTAGTCGGTGTCCGGGTGTCCCTTCGGCTTGAACGGCGTCTCGTCCATCCAGAAGCGCGCGTAGGCGACCGAGAAGACGAGATCGAACCGCCGCCCGAGCCGCGTGGACAGCGAGATGTCGCCGCCGGGGACGAGGACGTCCCGCCCCCCTTCCCCGAGGAGCCCGAACATGAGCTGAGGGATGAAGAAGCCCTGGAAGCCGGCGCCGAGCCACACGTCGCGCTGCCTGCGCGGGCTGGGCGGCGTGGGCTCGGGCATCTCGACGGCGGGCTTCGGCCTCTCCTCGGGGCCCGTCGCGACGCGCGGCGTGTCCTCGGCCGGCTTCTCGGCGGCGCGAGGCGGCTTCTTCTCCGGCGGCTTCTTCGCGACCGGCTTCTCGGCGGCGCGAGGCGGCTTCTTCTCCGGCGGCTTCTTCGCGACCGGCTTCTCCGGCGGCCTCTTCCCCGGCGGCTTCTTCGCGATCGGCTTCTCCGGCGGCTTCTTCTCCGGCGGCTTCTTCGCGACCGGCTTCTCCGGTGGCTTCTTCTCCGGCGGCTTCTCCGGCGGCTTCTTCGCGACCGGCTTCTCCGGCGGCTTCTTCCCCCCGGGCTTCGGCTTGAGGCGCAGCTTGATCTCGCGCCGCTGCTTCTCCTTCAGCGTGATCTTCTGCGACGTCTCCTCGTGCCCCTCGGCCCTGGCGACGATCACCAGCACCTCGCCCGGATCGAACCGGTGCGGCGCCGACGGCTCGCTGATCACCTCCCCGTCGATCTCGACCACCAGCCCCTCGTACGGCTCCGCCGGCGTGACGACGAGCGTCGGGATGCGCGCATCCAGCTGAGCTGCCTTCTTCTTGGCCGATGTGATGGCCGCGACATCCCGCGCGTTGTAGCCGGGCGCCTTCTTCTCGCTCGCGACCTTGTGATAGATGTCGCTGGCCTTCAGCAGCTCGCCCTGCTTGACGTAGCAGTCGGCGAGCGGAACCGCCGAGCTCGGGCGATGCCGCTGGCTCTCGGCGGACTCGAGCAGCGGGATCGCCCGCTTGCAGAAGCCGCCCCTGGCTGCGTTCATGCCCTGGTTCGCCTCCTTGTCGCCGGGTCCGGCGAACACCGGAGGGGCGAGCAGCACAGCCAGGAGGCCGAAGAGAGAAGCGATCGGAAGACGCAAGAGGCGCTCAGTCTACCATCGCCCCCCGCGAGGCGCGCGGGACGGACCGGGCGCTGCGACGCTACGACCGCGGATGTCGCGAACGGCGCGGCCCGAGGTAAGGAACAGCGCCAGGGATCGCCCACATTGGCCCCTGCGTTGCCTGGCGGCAGGCTCGACGGAGCGAGCGGGGCCTGGACCGCCCACCGTCCGGGCAGATACCGCAGACCCCGGCGAAAACGCGGGAGCTCGTCAGGATCCGAGAGCGCTCCCCGGCGCGCCGAGCGCCGCAGACGAAAAGCTCGACGGATTCCGCTTTACACCTTCGACGCTGACCGAGAGCCCCTGTAAGCTCCCCCGGAATGGCTTCCGGCGCAGGTATCGAAGGACCGCACGGGCTGGGCGAGAGCACCAGCGCAGAGGGATCGGGCGGCGGTGTTTTGTCCGGGCCCGTGCGACGCACATTGAAGGCAGGCGAGATCCCGAACACGCTGATCGAGTGCACGCACTCGGTCGAGTGCGCGGGCTGTCCGCTCATCGCGGGTGACTACGCGGAGCAGCTCGGCACCAAGCGTGCTCGGGTCGTGTCCGCAGCCGCGCACTACCCATCGCTCGGGCTGCTCCAGACGAGCTCGGTCATCCCGGCCGATCCGATCACCGGCTATCGCGGTCGAGCGAAGCTCATCGTCGCCCCCTCCGGCGCGATCGGGCTGTACGGCCGCACGGGACATCACGAGGTCGTCGACATCCCGGGCTGCCGGGTCCTCACCCCGGCCCTCGCCGCGGTCACCTCGCGGCTGCGCGAGCTGATCGCCTCGCCGCCGCCGGAGGTCCGGCCGCTGCTCCTCCCGTACGACCCGGCGAGGGGCGGCGTGCTCCGCGCCCTCGATCTGCGCGAGGTCCACCTCGCGCCCGGGACGCCGCTCTTCGCGGAGGTGGGGGCGACAGAGGACAATCCGGCGTTCGTGCTTGTCACGTTCGTCCTGCAGCGCGAGCGCGCGTGCACCCGCGACGAGCTGCGGGAGGCCGGCCGCGCCATCCGCCCGATGCTCCCGCGCGTCATCGGCGTCGCGGCGAACTTCCACGACGCGGAGGCGCCGCAGATCCTCGGGCCCGAGACGATCGTGCTCGACGGCACCGCGCACGCGGAGGACCGGATCGGGCAGACCTACCACATCGCCGCGTTCGGCTCGTTCGTGCAGGCGCACCGCGCGCAGGCCGCGCGCGTGCACGCCCTCCTGCTCCGCGAGATCGCGTCGCTCGAGAACGACGGGCCCGTCATCGAGGGAGAGGCCGCGCTCGGCCCCGCCTCCCGGCGCAAGGAGCCGCCGCGCATCCTCGATCTGTACGGCGGCTCGGGCGCGATCTCGCTCGCCCTCGCGCAGGGCGGCAACCGGGTCCTCATGGTCGAGTCCTTCGCGCCCGCGGCGGCGAACGCCCGCGCCGCGGCCGAGGCCCAGGGCCTCAGCCAGCGCGTGGAGGTGCGCACCGGCGACGTCGCGGAGATCGTCGGCTCCCTCGTCAACAGCTCGGAGAAGTTCGACGGCATCGTGGTCAACCCGCCGCGCCGCGGCGTCTCCCCGACGGCGCGCGAGGCGATCGCGCGCCTCGGCGCGCCGCTGCTCGTCTACGTCTCGTGTGATCCCGACACGCTCGCGCGCGACCTCGATCACTTCTGCCGCCTCGGGTACTCGTCGACGGAGCTCACGCCGCTCGACATGATCCCGCTCACGGAGGAGATCGAGACGATCGCCGCCCTCCGCCGGACGCCCCCGCCCGCGCCGAAGGTCATCTACGACGACGACGGCGTGCTGGTCGTCGAGAAGGGCCCCCACGAGCCGGTGGCAACGCAGCCGGAGTACCTCGGCTCGCTGCTCGCCCGGTGCGCCCGCATCCCGGGCAGCACGACGACGCCCATCATCGTTCACCCGCTGGATCCGGGCACGAGCGGCCTCGTCATGCTCGCGCGGAGCGAGGAGGCGGCCGCGCGCTGGGGCGAGGCGCTCGCGAAGACGGGGCGCCTCATCTACCTCGCCGCGGCCAAGGGCGTCACGCCGGGCAAGGGCGCGATCACCCGCGATCTCCGCGAAGGGACGCGCACGTACACGGCGCGCACGCGGTACCGCCGCCTCGCGGTCGCCTCGGGCCACTCGATCCTCCGCGTCATCCCGGACGGCGGGCGCACGCACCAGATCCGGCGGCACCTCGCCGCGATCGGGCACCCGATCCTCGGCGACGAGCGCTACGGTCACGTGCCCACGAACCGGTACTTCGAGGAGAAGCACGGGCTCGATCGCTCGTTCGTGCACCTCGTGCGCATCGAGATCGAGCACCCCCGCACCGGGGTGAAGATGATCATCGAGTCGACGCTGCCCGGCGATCTGCGCTCCGCGCTGGAGCGCTCGACCGGCCCCTCGGTCCTGCGCTTCCTCGAGCAGAAGCACGCCCTCGGCGAGCAGCGCGCCGTGCCCGTCCTGACGACCGCGAGCGACGAGCCCGCGCCGAGCAGCAGGATGATCCCGCTCCGCCCCGAGGACGCGGAGTCCGCGCCTCCTCCCTCCATCCGCAGCCCCGGGCCCATCTCGATCCGCGTCCCGGATCTGGACGAGTCGCCCCGGACCATCCGGCACCCCATCATCTCGACCGGCGACGAGGACTGAGCGGCCGGCGCGCGCCGTGTGGATCGGCCACCCTGGCGAGGCGGGTCCGCTCCTGTGCCCGCCCCGCCCACCTTGGTGCGATGCGCTGCGAGCGGATCTGGTAGGCTTACCGGCCGCATGTCCACGTTTCCAGAAGACCGCCCTCGCATCCTCGTCGTGGACGACGAGAAGGTGATCCGCGACATGCTGGCCGACTTCCTCGGCATGGAGGGCTACTACGTCCGCACGGCGGAGGACGGCTCCAGCGCGCTGAACGAGCTCACGAAGGGTCACTACGATCTCGTGATCAGCGATCTCAAGATGCCGCGGATGGGCGGCATCGCGCTGCTGGACGAGATCGGCAAGACGGCGCCGAACGCGCTCACGGTCATCATGACGGGCTTCGGCACCGTCGAGACCGCGATCGACGCGATGAAGCGCGGCGCTTACGACTACGTGCTCAAGCCGTTCAAGCTGGACGAGGTGGTGCACGTCGTCCAGCGCGGGATCGAGAAGCAACGGATGGCCGCCGAGAACATCCGGCTGCGCGAGGCGGTGTCGCTCTACAAGGTGAGCGAGGCCATCGCGGCGAGCCTCTCGCTCGACCAGGTGCTGGAGACCGTCGCGGACAGCTGCCTCCACGAGGTGTGCGGCGATCTCATCTCGACCTGGCTCGACGACGGCGAGGGCGGCTTCTTCGAGCGCCAGCACCTCCGCGGCCCGTCCATCCCGGCGGGCGCCGACCTCGGGCGGCTCGACCCCGCGCTCGTGCTCGAGCACTTCCGCCCCGACGCGCAGCTGCTCGAGCAGGGCATGAAGGGGCTCAGGTTCTTCGCGGCGGAGCCGGCGCTCCCGCTCCAGTCGCTCGTCGCCGTGCCGCTCCGCATCCAGAAGCGGCTGATGGGCTTCCTCGCCGTCGCGTCGTTCACGCGGACGAGGCGCTTCGACGAGGGGCAGCGCAAGCTGCTCAGCATCATCGGCTCGCGCGCCGCCGCGGCGATCGAAAACGCGCGCCTTTACCAGGATCTCCAGGCGACGTTCCAGCAGACGATCGAGGGCCTCGCCAAGGCGATCGACAAGATGGACCGCTACACCTCGGGCCACTCGGATCGGGTCGCCGTCTACGCCGTGCTGCTGGCGCAGCGGCTCGGCCTCGGGCCGCACGAGATCGAGATCGTCCGGCAGAGCGCGCTCATGCACGACATCGGCAAGATCGGGTGCGTGCTCAACCTGAACAAACCGGGCAAGCTCACGAACGACGAGTACGAGGTGTTCAAGCGGCACCCCACCTACGGGCGCGACATCCTCGACCCGATCAAGTTCCTGCACCCGCTCATCCCCGGCGTGCACCTGCACCACGAGCGCTGGGACGGGCGCGGCTACCCGCTCCGGATGCGGGGCAACGAGATCCCGATCATCGCGCGCATCATCTCCGTGGCCGACACGTACGACGCCATGACGAGCGACCGCTCGTACCGCCGCGCGCTCCCCCACGAGGTCGCGGTGACCGAGATCGAGCGGTGCTCGGGCTCGCAGTTCGACCCCGAGGTCGCGGCCACCTTCACGACGCACATCGAGGCCTACCGCGAGGAGCGGCGGGCGCGGGGCGAGAAGATCCCGGAGTAGCCAGCCATGCCGACCACCTCGCTCCGCGACCTCCTCCAGCCCGCAAACGGCCAGGCGACGGCCGTCGAGGCGCCCCGGCCGAGGCGCGCGCGCGCCGTGTGGATCGGCCGGCGCCGCTACGCCCCGATCCACGATCTGCAGAAGCAGCTCGTCGAGGCGCGCGCGCAGGGGCGGATCGGCGACACGATCCTGCTCCTGGAGCACGATCCCGTGATCACGCTCGGCCCGCGAGCGAACCCGGAGAACGTGCTCCTCGACGCCCGCGCGCTGGACGAGCGCGACATCGACCTCGTCGCGACGGGGCGCGGGGGCGACGTCACCTACCACGGCCCCGGCCAGCTCGTGTGTTACCCGCTGCTCGATCTCAGGCCGGACCGCTGCGACGTGCGCAGGTACGTGCGCTCGCTCGCGGAGGTGATGATCCTGCTCGCGCGCGAGCACCACGTCGAGGGCGGCGTGGTCGACGGCATGATCGGCGTCTGGGTCGATCGCGCCGCCCCGGAGGCGTGGGGCGGCGCCGAGTGGGCGCGCGAGATCGCGAAGCTCGGCGCGATCGGCGTGCGCCTGTCGCGATGGCTCACGATGCACGGCTTCGCGTTCAACGTCGCGGTGGACCTCAAGGCGTTCGAGCTGATCGTGCCCTGCGGCATCCGGGAGCACGGCGTGACGTCGCTCCACCAGCTCACCGGGCGGAAGCTCACCGTCGCCGAGGTCGCCCTCGCCAGCGCGCCGCAGCTCGCCCGCGGGCTCGAGCTCGACGTCGCCTGCGTCGAGGATCTGTCGGCGGTCACGGATCTCGCGGGTGCGCTCCTCGCCCCGGAGGCCGGCGCCGCCGAGGGCCGGAGCGCGCCCTAGCCGCGCGCGCCGGCCTCCGGGCGAGGAGCGCGCCGACGTTGCGCGTCGCACGGCGCGCGCTCCGCGGGTGACGTCGCTTCGCGGGACGTGGAACACGCTGCGTCGCGGAGGCAGTGTCGCTCGGCCGTGCCGTGGGCTAAAAGCCGTCCCGTGTGCGCGCAGCCCACCCCACGGCCTCGTGAGCGCGACGGGGGCTCCCCGCTCCACCGCGACGCCTCGACCGCGCGGCCGCCCTGGCGGCGCCCCCTCGCCCTGGCGCTCGCGGCGGCGGCCGTGGCCGTGCCCGCGCTCGCTCTCCTCGGCCCTGTCGCGGCGATCCTCGCGGGCACGCGCACCGCCGCCGCGTGCCTCGCCTCGATCGAGGCGCCGCGCGGCCCGGCGCTGCCCGACTGCAGGCCCGAGATCCGCTGGTTCGCGCTGCCGTCGCGGCTGCCCTGGACCTACAGGGCGGCGAGCGCGCTGGCCGAGGAGCTCGGCGTGCGCGCGGCGGTCGCCGACTACACCGACGCCGCGGTCGGCCGGCCGGATGGCGCGGCGCTCGCCGGCGCGACCGAGGCGGTGGCGACGGCCCAGGCCATGGTCGCCGCCGGGACCGGGCGCGTCACGTTCGATGAGCTCGGGCCCGCCCGCGGCGCGCCGAGCCTCGGCCGCGAGGCGGCGAGGCTCGGCGATCGCCGCACGCTCCTCTCGCAGCCGGACCGCTGGACCGACTGGCACGTGCGCGTGCACACGCTCCGCGCGGCGCTCACCGAGGGCGACCTGCAGCGCGCGCTCGCGATCGCCAAGGGGTACGCGGCGATGGAGCCCCGCGACGAGGATCTGCGCACGACCACCGGCGCGATCCTCTGCCTCGGCGCGGGCGCCGAGGCGAAGCGCGGCATCGAGCTCCTGACGCTCAACCAGGACGACCGAGCGTCGAGGCGCTACGCCGGCATGGCGCGCAACTGGGGCGAGGTCCGCGCCGTCCTCGTCGCCTGCGCCGCCCGGGCCGGCGTGGAGCCTCCGCCGATGCCGGAAGCCCCCGAGGCCGGCGTGGCCGACGCCGTGGAGGTGCGGCTCGCGCAGCGCGCCCGCCTCGCCGCCGCTCGGAAGGACGCCGTCGAGGCGACGCAGCGCGCGACGCGCGCGATCCGCGACCTGCTCGGCAGCTCGGCCGCGCTCGATCCCGAGGCCCGCGGCGATCTGCTCGCCGTCGTGCTGGCGGAGGACGAGGCGCTCGACGCGGCCGAAGCCGCCGCGCTCGCGCGGCCGGACGACGATGACGAGCCCGCGGCCGGAGAGACAGGCCACGACGGCGTCCCGGCGCGCTCGGAGCCCCGCGCGCCGACGGGGCTGCCTGCGAGCTCGCTGCGCGCGCTCGACTGGCTCCCGGAGCGCGGGCTCGCGAGGCCCGCGATCGCCGGGTCGTTGCGCGCGCGCGCCGCCGCGCGCGCCGCCGAGCTGGCCGCCGCCCCCCAGATCTCGCCGTCCCAGGCCGACGCGCTGCGCGCCGCCGCGGGCGCGCTCGCGTTGCGCGCCGCCCGCGAGCTCGCGCTCGAAGGCGATGCGCCCCGGGCGGTCGACGCGCTGGATCGCCTTGGCTCGCTCGCCCCGGAGCTCGCGCCGGAGGCGGCCCGGGCGCTCGCGCGATCGAGCGTGTGGGCCCTCGTCGGCGAGCGCGATCGCGCGCTCGATCTCGTCGAGCGCGTCGACCTCGCCGCCGCGCCGCCAGCGCTCCGCGCGGCCGTGCTCCTGCAGCGCGCCGAGCTCCTCGCCTCGCGCGGGCGCCGGCGCGACGCCGCGCGCGCGGCCGTGCTCGCCGACGAGGAGGCCGCCGCCGCGCGCGCGGTGGACCCCGCCGGCGAGGCGATGCCTGCCCGCGCGGAGCTCGCCCTGCTCGACGCGCGATCGCGGTGGACCCGGCTCTCCCTCGCGCTCCCTCCGGGCGACTCGCCGCTCCGCCAGGGCAGCCCGCCCGCCCAGCTGCCCGCGGATCACGCCGCCGCCTGGCCGTGGGTCGGCTTCGCGAGCCTCGACGCGCCCTGGGCGCGCGACGACCAGCCGGCGCTCTCGCGCGCGCTCTCCACCTGGAGCGCCGCGCGCGACGCGCCGCCGCCCGCGCGCCGCGCGCTCCGCTACGCCGCCCTCCGCCGGCGCGGCGACGCGCCGCCCGCGCTCGTCCCGTACGCCGCGCTGTCGGCCCAGCTGCTCGGCGACGGCGAGGGTGATCCCGAGGTGTGGCTCGACGCCTTCCTCGCGCTCGACGCCTCGCGCTTCTCGCTCCGGCGCTACGCCTTCGCCCGCGCCGAGGCGGCGCGATGGCGTGGAGATGAAGGCAGCGCGGCCGCATGGCAACGCCGGTACGACGCCCTGCGCGCCGTGGCCTCCGACCCGGCCCGCGCCGAGATCGCGCGCTACCTCGGAATCTGAGGCTGATCGACGCGGATCGGCGCTGACCGACGCCGACGGACGCCGACGGACGCCGACCCGCGCGGCGTGCCCGCGAAAAACCTGGAGATCCCGCGGCCGCACACCTGGCGGCGGAGGGGCTTCATTCCTACGCTACGGCCTGGCTCGCGAAGATCTGCTCGCGGGGGAGTCCTCATGTGTCCTCATTGCGGAAAGAACGCGCCCGTCATCCACCGCGGGCTCGCCGCGTACTGCACCGCGTGCGGTCGAGAGCGCCTGCCGTTCGCGGGCAAATCGGTCAGCCTGGCGGGGCAGCCGTCCAGGGTCGGCGGCGCGGTCGCCGGCGTGCTCGGCTGGCTGGTCCTCATCGGCGGGACCGCGGTGGCGCTCCTCCTCGGCCTGGGCGCGGCCGCGCTGTTCCCGGGGTCGATCGCCGGCCTCGCGATCGGCCTGCCGATCGGGTTCGTCGCCCTCGCCGTCGGCCTGCTCCTCCTGCTGGGCGGGCGGAAGCTCTCCCGCTCCGGGGCCAAGGCCTCGCGCGACGCCCAGGTTCAGGCGATCTTCTCGCTCGCGTCGCACCGCCGCCGCCCGCTCACGGCGCAGGAGGTCGGCGTCGCGCTCGACCTGCCGGCCCCGGAGGCGGACGCCCTGCTCACCGAGCTCGCCAAGGAGCGCCCCGGCGACGTGGGCGTCGAGATCGGCGAGCGCGGCGAGATCCTCTACACCTTCCCCGGGATCTCGGGGGCGGCCGCCGTCCGCTTTCCCCGGCCGTCGCTCCGCATCGATCCGGGCGAGGGCGCGGCCGACCCCGCGGCGCGCATCTACGCCGACGAGCTCGAGGACGAGGGCGCGGAGGCGTCGCGCGCTCCCCGTCGCCGCGAGCAGCTCCGCTGAACATGTCCTGCGGCGCGCGTGCTAGCCTCGCGCCGCGCGCCCTCATCGAGCGCCCGGCGCGCGCCGTCGTCGCCCTCGACCCATGGTTCGTCGCGGGGGCGCTCCGGGCTGCTCGCCGCAACCGACCATGAGATGCCCCCCTGTCGCCCTGCTGACCGCCGCCGCGCTCGCGCTCCTCGCGCTCCTGGCCCCCTCGCGGGCCGACGCCTTTGAACGGCAATGGCATGCCGGCGCCGGCGTCGGGTACGCGCTCCTCGCGGACGGCGGGACGTACCCGGGGATCGGCGGCAGCCTGCACCTCGCCTACGGGCTCACCGACGCCTTCAACGCGGTCGCCGAGGTCAACACCGCGTCCCACCCGGGGGGCGATCTCATGCTCCTCGGCGCATCCGCCGGCGCCACGTACGTCATCGATATTCTGCAGTGGGTCCCCTACGTCGGCCTCATGACCGGCGCATACGACAGTGTACGCCTCGCGCCCTGCGGCTCGTCTGGCCAGCCGGGCTGCCACCGGGGGCAGTTCGGGGTCTCCATCCCGTTCGGCATCGACTACGCGTTCAATCGCGAGTTCGCCGCTGGCTTCGCCGGCAAGTACACGCTGCTCCTCCCTGGCGCGGGCGACGGTCCGGGGAGCTATTTCACGGCGTTCGCCCGCGCGGAGTTCCTCTGGGGATACTAGTGCAGCGCGCAGGCTCGTAGGATACGGGCTCAGCCGCGAGGCAGGCGAGCCAGGCGTACGAAAGTACGCCGCGGCGAGCTTCACTCCGCGGATGATCCCGTGGCGCACGACGATGCGCCCCGCTCTGGGCCGTGTGCGCCTGGAGAGAGGAGGAGCGGACCGTGGAACAGCTCTGGCAGCGCATTTCCGAGGGCCGGCACACGGCCTTGCTGAACGTCGTCCCCGGGGATCCGCCGGCGCGGCTCGGGCTGCGGATCGTGCGCGTGCGCTGCGACGTCCCCGAGATGACGCTCGGACCGCTGCGCGACGCCCGGACCCAGATCGAGCGCCTCGCTGGCGGGGCGCAGCCGACGCTCGATCAGGCGCGCAGCCGCGCCGCCTCGGGGCTCCGGCGCCGCCTCCTCGGCGACGTGCACGAGCTGATGGTGGACGCCGAGTTCATCGAGACCGCGAACCGCCTCGCGCAGCAGGCGGATTGCACGTGGGCCATCGTGTTCGACGCGGTCGAGCACGCCGATCCTGCCACGCTCGACGTGCTGCGCCGGGTGGTGTCCCGCCCCGACGCGCTCCGCGTCCCGCTCGTCCTCTCCTTCCGCCTGCACGCGCCGACCGGCCCCGCAGGCGGCCTGGTCGACGCGATGCGCGCCGCCTGCGGAGCCGACGCGCTCCTCCGGCCGACTGACGGCGCGATCACGCTGACGAGCGCGACCACGCCCCCGCCGCCGCCGCCGCCGCAGGTCGCGGTGCGCGAGCTGCCCGGCGAGGTGCTCCGGGTGCTCCGGGCCGGCGCGATCGTCGGCTCGGGGTTCGAGAGCGAGCTCGTCGCCGCGCTCCTCCGCGTCGACGCGCTCGACGTGCTCGAGGCGCTGCAGCGCGCCTCGGACGCGGGTGTTCCGGTCGAGGACCGCGGCGACGGGCGCTTCCATCTCCCGCAGGAGACCGTCGATACGCTCCGCGGCTCGATCCTCCCGTCGCTCGCCCGCGTGTGGCACCGGCGGCTCGCGACGCTGCTCAGCGAGGAGCGGACCGCTCCGGACGCCCCGGCCGCGCGCGAGCCGCGCGCCGCGCCGGGCGTCGTAGCGGCCGATCACCAGGCGGCCCATGCCGCGGCGGCGCCGGCCCATGCCGCGGCGCCGCCGACCCAGAGCGCGGCCATCCTCACGTCGACCGTCGAGCGGCACGTCATCGGCGGAGCGAACCTCGGCGTGCCTCGCGGCGACGACCCGACCACGAGGGCCGCCGCGCAGGCGAAGGCCGGGGCGCCGCCGCTCTCGACGGCGCCGCCGTCCGCGTCGTTGCCCGCCATGGCGACGCCGCGCACGATGGCCGCCGCGCCCCCGCCGCCGGGCCCGTCGCCGGCGACGGCGTCACCAGCGGCCGCTTCGCCCGGCGTGCCCCTCGCCGGCGGGCCGGCCCCCGAGGCCGGCGGCGCGGCGACCGCCGATGAGTGGGAGAAGACCGCCGACCCCACGCTCCCGGTGGCGCGCGGCGGGGTGCCGCGGGCGGCCGAGACGCTGAGGCCGCCGCCTGCCATGGCCCCTGCGGGCGGTACGTCCATGAGCAACACGCGCCGCGCGCCGCCGCGCGTCACCCAGGACAGGCCCGCGCCGATGGCCACCGCAGGGCCCGGCAATCCCGCGTGGCCCTACGCCGATCTGTTCCACCGCAGCCCCGAGAGCCGCCGCGTCTCGGAGCCGCCCGAGTCCATCATGTTCGACGCCCCGCCCGACTCGCTCGACGCGCCCATCCCGGGGCCGATGCGGGTGCCCCGCGATCTCGCGTCCCTCGGCGGCGCCTTCCCGGACGAGCCGAGCCGCTCGGCCCGCGGCGCCTCGCTGCGCGTCCCTGCCGCGCTGTCCGAGCGCTCGTCTTCCGGATCCCGCCACGCCTTCTCCTGGCCGGCGGCGGCCGACTCCGTCGCCGGGCGCGCCGCGGCCGAGTCGCTGCGCGCCGCGGCGCCGCTCGGCGTGTCCATGTACCCGGCGCCCGCGGCGCCCGATCGCGCCGAGGCAGCGGGCGCCGCGAGCGCGGCGGCGCACGGCGCTGGACGCCACCTCCACGACGTGCGCGCGGCGGCGCACCTGACCGAGGCGGGCGAGCACGAGGAAGCGGCGCGGCGCTACTGCGCGGCCGCGGTCGAGGCGGCTGACATGGGAGCGTACGCCCAGGCGCTGAGCTACGGGCGGAAGGCGCTCTCGCTGCTCGACGGCATGCCGGCCACGCCCGCGCGCCGCCGGCTCCGCATCGGCGCGCTCGCGGGCATCGCGCGGGTGCAATGGCAGGGGGCCGGTCCGGACCCCGCCAGCACGCTCGCGGGCGCGCTCGAGGTGCTCGACGCCGCGCGCGCGCTCCTCGCGCAGGGCGACCCGCCGGAGCTGCACGCCGAGGTCGCCGCGCTCATCGCCGGCGTCTGTTACGACATGGGCGACGCGCGCTCGCTGGAGCGCGCGCTGGAGGAGCTCGCGACCGCGAGCCGCCAGCTGCTCGACGCCGGGGACGCGCTCGGCGCGGCCCGGCTGCTCAACGATCAGGCGGCGGTCCACGTGCGCATGGGCGATCCCGTCCGCGCGACGCACCTCCTGATCGAGTCGCGCCGGACCTTCGAGGAGCGGGCCCGGGTCGATCCGTCGGCGCGCGTCGAGCTCGCCGAGACCGACCACCTCTTCGCGCGGATCCCGCTCCACGTCCCCGCCCGCCCCGGGCGCGAGTCCGACGCGGTGTCGATGGGCCTCGACCACGCGCTCGCCGCGGAGCGCGCCTACAAGCAGCTCGGCGACACCCGGGAGCTCGCCCGGGTGTGGGAGACGATCGGCCGGCTGGAGCTCCGCAACGGCCGTCTCGACCGCGCGACGCAGCGCCTGACCGCGGCGATCGAGGCCGAGGAGGCGCTCGGCGACCTGCTCGGCCTGGCCCGCTCGACGGCCGCGCTCGCGGAGGTGCTCTCGGCGAAGGGGTTGCACCGGGAGGCGCTGGCGGTGCTGGCCGAGTCGATGGTGATGAACCTCGAGAAGGGCTCGCCGCTCGGGCTCGCGTACAACCGCCGCGCCCTGAACGCGCTCGTCCCGAACATCTCGCTCCAGGGCGAGGAAGCCGAGGAGCTGCGGAAGCTCGCGGCGCAGCTGGCGGCGGCGGAAGCGGCCCTCGGCCGCGCGAAGCTCCCCGGCGAGCCCGACTGAGGCGGGCCCGCGCCGCACGGCTTTGACCTTGCCCGCGCCGCGCGGCCTTTGACCTTGCCGGCGTGCGCCCGCTCCGGCGAAATGCGCCGCATGTCGTCCTCCTCGACGCGGCGCGTGCGCCACGGCGCCGCGCGGCGCTCCTTGCTCGGCTTGCTCGGCTCCCTCGCCCTCTCCGCGGCGTGCGCGCCGGCCCCGCCGGTCCCTCCGGCGGCTGCGCCTCGGCCTGCCGCGTCAGCGCCTCCGGCGCACCCTTCGCCCGCTAGACCGCCGCTGCCCGCGCCCGCGCCGGAGCGGCCCGGGTACGCGGGGCACGGCGCGGCGAGCGTCTCTCCGGAGATCCTGGCGCGCTACGCGCCGCCTCCGCTCCCGGACGACGTCTCGCGCCGGATCCAGGCCATGCTCGACGTGCGCGCTCCTTCCGGAGGTGTCCTCGGGCCGGATGGCAAGGCGCTCTACTTCACGTGGACGATCACGGGGACGAGGCAGGTCTTCCGGCTCGACGGGCCGCAGCGCTTCCCGCTGCAGCTGACGGGCGGCGAGGATCCGACCGTCGTGGCGGACGTCACGCCGGACGGTGCGCGCCTCGTTCTCTCGCGCGACCGCAAGGGCGAGGAGAACCCCGGGCTCTATCTACAGGACGTGAAGGGCGGCCCGCTCGTCGCCATCCAGCATCTGCCTGGCGTGCAAACGCAGCTCCAGTTCGTCTCCGACGACGGGCGGCACGTCTACTATCGGGCCAACGACGTCAAGAAGGACGCGTACGTCATCTACCGGTACGACATCGCGTCGAGGCAGCGAGAGCCCGTGTTCGATCGAGAGGGCATCTGGCGCGCCGTCGATGCCACGGCCGACGGCCGCCTGCTGCTCGCGAAGGACGTGGGCTCCAACATGAGCGAGTTCTTCGAGTGGGCGCCTTTCGCGAAGGCCGCTCCGGGCGCCGACCCGCTGACTCCCCTCTTCGGGCAGGGCGAGCGCGAGGACTACGAGGCCCTGTACGGCGCCGCCCCCGGCGAGGTCCTCGTGCTCACGCCGCGCCTCGGGGAGCATCGCCGGCTCTACAGCTGGAAGGCGGGGAAGCTCACGCCGATCTCGCCGGAGATCCCGTTCGACGTCAGCGCGTTCTCCATCGATCGGGCGAGGAAGAGGATCCTCTACACGGTGAACGAGCGGGGCTACACGCGGCTCCGCGCGCTCGACGCGAGGTCGCACCGCGAGATCAAGCTGCCCGCGCTCCCGTCGGCGGATCACGTGATCCCGGGCTCGACGACGCGGGACGGCCGTTTCACGACGCTGCTCCTGGAGACCTCGACGTCGCCGGCGACGGCGCATGTCCTCGACTGGACGACAGGCAAGCTTTCGCAGTGGCACGCTCCGAGCATGCCCGAGGTGGCGCCGGGCGCGTTCTCGGCGGCCGCGCTGGAGTCCTATCCGGCGCGCGACGGGGCGCAGATCCCGATGTTCGTGCGCCGCCCCGCGCGGTGCGAGCGGCCGTGTCCCGTGATCGTCCATTTCCACGGCGGCCCTGAGTCCCAGACCAGGGCTGGGTTCAGCGCGCGGGCGCAGATCTTCGTCGACGCCGGGTTCGTGTTCGTCGAGCCGAACGTCCGCGGGAGCGACGGTTACGGCAAGACATGGCTGCACGCCGACGACGGCGCGAAGCGGCTCGACGTCATCACGGACATCGAGGACGCCGCGAAGTTCGTCAAGGCGAGCTTCGGCCACGAGGGCCGGCCGCCGAAGGTCGGCATCTTCGGCGGCAGCTACGGCGGCTATTCTTCGCTGATCGGCATGACCATGTTCGCCGGCGCGTACGACGCGGGCGCCGCCGTCGTCGGCATGAGCAACCTCGTGACGTTCCTCCAGAACACGGCGCCTTACCGGCGCATCCTCCGGATCTCCGAGTACGGTGATCCCGACAAGGACCGGGACGCGTTGCTCAAGCTCTCGCCGATCACGTACCTCGAGCGGGTGAAGGCGCCTCTGCTGATCGTGCAGGGCGTGTCCGATCCGCGGGTCCCTGCGGGTGAGTCGGTGCAGATCCAGCAGGCGCTGGAGGCAAGGAAGATCCCGTCCGAGCTCATCCTGTTCGCCGACGAGGGGCACGGCGCGCAGAAGCGGGACAACCAGGTGCTCCAGTACGGGCACCTCGTGCGATTCTTCCGGGCGCACCTCGGGGGCGGGGACGGCAGGTAAGGAGAGAAATGAACCGCCATGGCGCCGAGGACGCCAAGATTCTTTCTCTCCTTGGCGTCCGTGGTGTCATGGCGGTTCTAAATTCCGCTCTCTCCTGGCGGTTTCAACCCGTCGAGCTCCGGCGTGAGCGGCGGAATCGTCACGCGTGCTCGTGCTCGTGCTCGTGCGCGTGCGCGTGCGCGTGCGCGTGCGCGCTGGCCTGTGGGCGTCGCCCGGCGGTGGCCACCGCGGCGGCGCGGGGGGCACGCGGCAGATCGCCGAAGATCTCGGGCATCAACGACGTCTTGCCGTGGAGCCGGAGCACACACTCCACGAGGAGCTTCGCCGCGCGGTAGGTGTTGAGCCACTCGTCGCGCGCGGCCTTCATCTCCGGGGTGATGGTGCGGCGCGCGAGCCGCGTCTTGCGCACGCTCCGGATGAGCGGCTCGAGGGCGTCCCGGGAGCGCTCGAGGTCGGCCGTCCACGCCTCGCGCTCGGGCAGCTGCCCCTCGTGCTGCTCGAGCACCTCGATCGCGCGCGTCAGCGCCGCGGCGAGCGCCGCGGGGCGGCGGCGCAGCACGGTGGCGAGCGTCTGGCCCTGGAGGAGCTCGCGGGCCAGCGCGACCCCGTTGGGCCGCGAGGCGGCGTGCTCCACGAGGCGGCGCAGCAGGCCGCGGCCCGCCGCGACCGGGTTGGTCCGGCCGCCCCTCGAGCCGCGGGACGCGCCGGGAGGCACGGGAGCGGCCGTCGCGTCCAGCTTCGCCTTGCGCAGGGCCTCGGTCGCGGCGTCGAGGCGCGCCGTGACGGTGCGCAGCGCCTTGTCGAACCCCGCGTCGACCGGCAGGACGAGCTTCTGGATCTGCGACGCGGTGAAACGGCCGTACGTCTCGATGTCACGCTGGTAGATGTAGGGATCGGGCATGGGAGCGACTCCACCGCGCGCGTGCGCGTTCAGGGCGGGCGCCATCATACCTGTCGCCGGCGCCGACGAAAGGAGTCGAGCTCGCGAGAGCGGGAACGGGGGCGCAGCCGACGACAGCCTGCCGCCGACGTCGCGACCTGACCAGACCCTCGTCTCCAGCCTGCCGCCGACGTCGCGACCTGACCAGACCCTCGTCTCCAGCCTGCCGCCGACGTCGCGACCTGGCTGAGCCCTCCCCTCGCACCCGCCTCAGAGGTCTCGACCTACCCCAGGGCACGCGCCACGACGTAACCCCCAGGTCTGGATCTGGGCGTTCCTTCAAAATTCTACCGATCCCTGGATCGTACCCCCCTCGCGTCCACGGTGATGAGCGCGCGCCACGGTCGCGACGTTCCGGATCCCCCGCACAGGTCCGCCTCACGCGCCCTCTGGATCCCCACGGCCAGGGATCCTGACGTGAAAGGCGGTCCGCGCGCAGCGCCCTGGCTCGGCGCCGTCGAGCCGAGGCGCTCATTCGCAGTTCGCGTTCGGGCAAGGAGTGCACGCAGCGGGCGAGCAATGGCCGTCGACCTCGATATTCCTCGCGCAGAGCGCGTCCAGCACGCTGCCGAACGAGCTCTCGCCGGGGTTCCCCGAGAGAGAGACCCGCGCGCAGGATTGGAACACGACGTCGTTCAGCGGAGACGCGTCCTCGATCAGGTTGTCCGACAGATCCAGTCTGACGATGCGCTGTACGCCCAGGAGGGGTGTGAGGTCGGTGATGGCGTCGGAGCGCGCCTCGATCCACGTGAGACCCGTGAGCCCCGTGACCCAGCTCAGATCCGCGCCGCTCGATCCGATCTCGCTGATCTGCACCACCACCAGCTGCGGGTGGCTGGCGAGCGGGGACGTGTCCGTCAGCGGATTGCGATCGAGCCCCAGGTTCTTCAGCTTGGGCACGTTCGCGGGATCGAGCCCCGCGATCGACGCGATGTGATTGCCGTCGAGCTGAAGGTTCTCGAGGGCTGGAAGCTCCGCTCCGAGGCGCGCGTCCTCGACCTCCGCATCCGCCAGGATCAGCGCCCTCAGGGAGCCGTGGCGCGGCAGCGTCCCGAGACTCCTCACGTCGGTGTTCGTGAAGTGCGCGACGTTCAGGGCCGGAAACTTGGAGAGGCTCGAGAGCTCGGCGATGTGCGTGCGATCGACCGCGAGTTGGTAGAGGGCCTGCACGCCGTCCAGCCCTTCGAGCGCCTCGAGCGGATTGCCCGACAACATCAGGTACTGAAGCTCCGGAAGGTCATTGAGGTCGCCCGTCGACGAGATGAGATTGTCCTTCGCGGACAGCGTGGAGAGCGCCGGGTGCCCGGAGAGCGCACCCAGCGAGACGATCCGATTCTCGTCCAGGTACAAGGAAGTGATCCGCGGCAGGCGCGCGAGGACCGAGATGTCCTCGATCTCGTTACCTCCGAGGGCCAGCTGCTCGGCCGACGTGGCGCACTCGAGGCCGCTCAGGTCCTCGATGCCGAGTCTGCTGAGGATGAGCAATCGAGGAACGGCGACCGCCGCCCCCGGAATCGGCTCGTCGGCGCCGAGGCCAAGCATCTGTCGGAGGCCCGCGGCGAGCGCCGGATCCGACACCTCCAGAATACCGCTGCAGCCCTCCGGAGCGGGCCTGGCGTCGACGCTCGCGCCCGGAGCGCCGCCCGTGTCCGACGCGCTCCCATCGTCGTCGAGGGGGGCGCAGCCGAAGAGGGAAAGGTACGTGGCCAACACGAAGCAGCTTGGCGTTCGGATGAGCATGAGGCGGCTCCAGCAAACCCGATGCCGCCGAGCACGGCCAATTCTGGCGCATCCCGCTCATCCCCCGCCTCATGGGCCAGGCTGCGCCACATCCCTCGCGCCGCGTCGCAGCCGGCTCGCTCGACGGGCGCGTTCGTCGGCGGCGCGCGCCTTCTGGCGCGCCGACCACGGCGATCGCCCCGTTCTAGCGTTTCATCTAGGATTTTATCCCGTAGGATATGCAGCGCACGGACGGGACCCGTCGGCTGCCCTCGCTCCCGCCCGTGAACCCCGGAGTTTCTGCGGTCGGCACCGGCCGAGACCACCTTGGCATCCGCCCTGCAATACCCCCCAGCGTCCACGCCAGAGTAGCTCAGCGGTTAGAGCGCGAAAACAACTCCGGACGGTGTTCTCCGGCGCGATGAGCGCCGGCAGTGAGCTCCGGGGTTACTTCCCTTCTCAGGACGAGGTCGCGGGTTCGAGTCCCGCCTCTGGCACCAGGGTGCAGCGCGGCAGTGAGCGTCACGGTTCCTTCGTTTTGACACGACCAACCCCGTGACCACCATCCTCCGCGCTGCGCCCGTTTTCTACGAGCGGGGCGCACCTTCAACCTGCGCCCCGCTCTCGACCCCTCGCCGCGCGTGCGTCGAGGATGGAGGTGTCATCATGGCGTTCTTTCAGCATCTCAAGCGTCAGGACAAGCGCAGCGCCGACGCGCACCTGAACTGGATGGGCGGCCGCTCTTTCGACATCGCCGATCCGCTGAAGCGCCTCCGCCTCGCGGCCTCGTCGTGCTTCTTCGGCGAGCCCATGTATTACCACCGCGACCCCGCGGATCCGCGCCCGGCGAAGGCCGTGAACGCGGCGAAGGCGAAGGTGTCGGCGAAGGCGGCGAAGAAGGCGGCCGCCCGCGCGCGCCTCTCGGACGCCGAGGTGCGGCGCCTGCGCGAGACGCTCGGCGCCGTGGACCCGGCCGAGTGGCGCAAGCTCTCGCCGGCGGCGCTGATCGAGAAGGCCATCGACGAGGCGCTCGCGGCCGATCCGGAGGCGACGCTCGCCGAGGCGGCGCGGCTGCGCGAGGAGGAGCATCTGCGCACGACGCCCCAGGTCATCCTGGTGCGCGCGGCGAACACCGCCTCCGTGCGCGGGACGGGCCTCGTGCGCCGCTACGCGCCGTCCATCCTGAAGCGGGCGGACGAGCCGGCGGTCGCCCTCGCGTACCAGCTCTACCGCTTCGGCAAGCCGGTGCCGAACGCGCTGAAGCGCGCGCTGCGCGACGCGCTCGAGCGCTTCGATGATCACGCCCTCGCGAAGTACCGGCTCGAGGGCAAGGGGAGCAAGACCGTGGACGTCATGAACCTCGTGCACCCGAAGAGCCCCAGCGTGGACCGCCTCGCGAAGGGCGCGCTCCGCGCGACGGGCCGCACCTGGGAGGCGATCGTCTCGGCGCGCGGCTCGAACCGGTGCGCGTGGCGCAAGGCGCTGCCGGTCATGGGCCACATGGCCCTGCTGCGCAACCTGCGCAACCTGATCGAGGCGCGCGTGCCGTTCGACCAGTTCCTGCCGAAGCTCGTCGAGACGGCCGCGGAGGGCAAGCAGCTGCCGTTCCGGTACTACAGCGCTTACCGCGCCGTGAAGGGCTGCGCGCCGGGCGCCGTGCTCGACGCGGTGGAGAAGTGCCTGAACCGATCGCTCGGTCAGGTGCCGTACTTCCCCGGCCGCGTGATGGTGCTCTGCGACAACAGCGGATCCGCGCAGGGCACGACCACGAGCAGCCTCGGGACGATGCAGATCTCCACGATCGCGAACCTCACGGGGGTCGTGGCCGGGATGCGCTCGAGCGACGGGCACCTCGGCGTGTTCGGCGACCGGCTGGAGACCTTCGCGGTGCGCAAGCAGGAGAGCGTGTTCTCGCAGCTCGAGAAGGCGGAGCACCTCGCCCGCACGATCGGGACGGCGACCGAGAACGGCGTGTGGCTCTTCTGGGATCGCGCGATCCGCGAGCGGCAGCGCTGGGACTCGGTGTTCGTGATGAGCGACATGCAGGCCGGCCACGGCGGCCTGTACGGTACGCGGCCGAAGGACTACGCCGACTTCGCCTGGAACGGGCACTACATCGACGTGGCGAAGCTCGTGGCGACGTACCGCGCTCGGGTGAACCGCGACGTGCGCGTGTTCCTGGTCCAGGTCGCCGGGTACCAGGACACGCTCGTGCCCGAGTTCTACGACCGCACGTACATCCTCGGCGGCTGGGGCGAGGGGCTGCTGCGCTTCGCCGCGGCGATGGCGCAGGACTAGCGTCCCTTCCCTGGAGAGCGCGAACCAAGGAGCGCAGCAGCGGGTGTCGAGTCCGCTGCTGCGCCAAGGACGGCCGCTCGATCCGGCAAGCGCCGATCAGAAGCTCAAGGCGTTCGGCGTCCGCGTCGCGCGCGACGTGCGGCGGTGAAGGTCGGCGCGGGCTGCGCCGTCACTCGCACGCGTAGCCCACTCCGCTGCAGTCGTTCGGGCACTCGTCGCAGTAGAGGCAGGAATACACGGCATGGGCCAGGGCGGCGCCCGCCGGGAACGTCTCCGCGCATTCGGCCACGCATTCAGGCTCCAGCCCGCACGTGACCGTGGTGCAATCCAGGTAGAAGATGCATGCGTCGCTGACCGCGCAGGCGTTGAGAGCAGCCGAGCAGTTGCCTCCGAGCGCGCATTGTACACACCCGCTCGTGGAATCTCCGCAGACGCTCGTGTTGTCGCAGACGAGCTCCTCCTCCAGGGCGAAGGCATCTGTAGCCTGGGTCTCGCTGTCACACCCCGCCTCGCCCGGCGCGCAGTCGCTCGCGTCGCCTGGTGCGGCGACCGTGCACGACGCCGTGGACACGGCAGCTCCCGCGGCGACGCAGAACAACATGAGCGATGATGCGATCCGGAAGCGCAAAGCGAGCTTTTTCGTTGTCATTGATTTTCCTCCAGCAGACGTGGTGGCGAGGCGGGCTCTCGACTAAATACATGTCGAAGACAGACCTGTCACCGCCCCACGGCAGCGATAACCTACTCAGCGGATCCGATCAAGCGGCCGCTGCTATGACGCAGCGGCGTGACATGTCACGTGACATCGGAGATCGGGGGCGTGACATGTCACGTGACATCGGACATCGGAGGCGTGACATGTCACGTGACATCGGACATCGGAGGCGTGACATGTCACGTGACATCGGAGATCGGAGGCGTGACATGTCACGTGACATCGGAGATCGGGGGCGTGACATGTCCCATGTCACGTGACATCGGACATCGGAGGCCCGACTCCGCAGGCCGGCTGTGAAGTGAACGCCGCCCCTTCGATACGTGGGATCGCTCGAGCACCTCCGAGCGATGGAAGCCTGGGTCCCCTCGCGTGTTCTTCCGTGCTGCGTGCGGCGCGGGGTCCTCCGGCTCGATCTCTCGGCCGTCGCGCGGCGGCGGACATCAAGAAAGCGACGCTGACGCTGTACGGCGTGTCATCGGAGCCGGCGCGGCGCGCGCAGGGGGCCGTCTCAGCGACACATCAGGTCGTCCTCAGCGCAGTCCTCGCTCGGCAGAGCGATGTCCGCGCGCTCGTTCGCCAGCCGCGAGCTCCGGACATGGAAGTTGTTCTGGACGAGGCGATCGACCCGCGTGAACATGATATCCACGCTCGAGGAGCTCGGCCCCTCGTGCCAGGCGCTCTGCGCGCCGCCCATGGACTACCCCTCGTCCACCACCCGCGCAGGGCCGCCCTGGAGGTGGATGTTTCCATGGGTGCCGAGGCAACGTCGCTCGGTCCGATGAGCTTCGCATGGACCGACGCTGTGCGCCCCGACGGAGCGATCGCGACACCATAACGCAACGCACCGCGAGCCGCCTCACCGACCGGGTCGGGGGCCGCTCACGGCGAGCGCATCACGACGGTAGCGCGGGTTCGGTCAGGCTTTGCCGCCCAGCCCGAAGCCATCGTGCAGCGCACGGACGGCGAGCTCGGCATACTTCGTCGAGACGAGGCACGAGATCTTGATCTCGCTCGTGGAGATCGCCTGGATGTTGATCCCCTCCGCCGCGAGCAGCTGGAACATCCGCGCCGCCACGCCCGCGTGCGTCCGCATCCCGAGGCCGACGATCGACACCTTCACGATGTCCTCCTCGTAACGGATGCTCATCGCGCGCACGCCGCTGGAGACCTTCTCCATCACGAGCTTCGCCCGCGGGAGATCCGCCTTGCCGACGGTGAACGTGACGTCGGCCTTCACCTCGCCGGACGTGCCGCGCGTCTCCAGGCCGTAGCTCGGCGCGTTCTGGATGATCATGTCGACGCTGATGTTCTCCTCGGCCAGCGCGCCGAAGATCTGCGCCACCACGCCCGGCTTGTCGTCGACGCCGACGAGCATGACCCGCGCCTCGTTCCGGTCGAGCGCCACGCCCGTCACCGTCACGCTCTCGAGAGACTGCTCCTCGCTGACGACCCACGTGCCCGGCACGTCCGAGAACGACGACCGCACATGCACCGGGACACCGTACTTCATCGCAACCTCCACGCTCCGTATCTGAAGGACCTTCGCTCCCAGCGAGGCGAGCTCCAGCATCTCTTCGTAGCTGATCCGCTCGATCTTCCGCGCCGTCTTGCAGATGTTCGGGTCCGTTGTGTAAACACCGTCGACGTCCGTGTAGATCTCGCACTCGGCGCCCACCGCCGCCGCGATCGCCACGGCGCTCGTGTCGCTGCCGCCCCGGCCGAGCGTCGTGATGTTGCCCGCGTCGTCCACGCCCTGGAACCCGGCGACCACCGCGATCTTCCCCCCGGCCAGCGCCTCGTGCAGCCGCTGGGCGTCGATCGCCTTGATCCGCGCCTTCGTATAAGCGCTGTCCGTCAGGATCTTCAGCTGGTGGCCGAGGAAGCTCCGCGCCTTGCCCCCCTGCGCCTGGATCGCAATCGCCATCAGCGCGGCCGAGACCTGCTCGCCGGTCGCCGCGAGCGCGTCCATCTCCCGCGCGTCGGGCACCGGCGCGATGTCCGACGCCAGCTTGAGCAGCCGGTTCGTCTCGCCGGACATCGCGCTGACGATGACCACGACGTCATGACCGGCCTGCTGTGTGGCGAGCGCCCGCGCGGCCGCCCGCTGGATGCGCTCGATGGACCCGACGGACGTGCCGCCGAACTTCTGGACGATGAGGCTCACGCGAGGTGTGGCCAACTAGTCCAACACAGACGCCCAGGTCAAGGAGAAATTCGGCAGCGGCGCGCGCCGGGCGAGCCCGTCCCACGCACGACACGCCGCGGAGGAACCGCTGCGACCCCGCCAAACCGGGGATAGCCCGGACAACCGTGCCCGGTGCGCCCCCGATCGCCGGGAATAAACCCCAGGTTCAGCGGCTTCGGGTCGGCGCTGTTGACAGAGATCCACCCGCCGCTACGATGGCGCCGCCTTTCGCCTGGGTAATGGGTGATCCAGGGTGCCACAACGGCGCGTCCGCCGGCCAGGGCGGGGGGGATCGCCAGGGGCGAACGACGGAGCAGGGCGCTCCGCTTCTCAAGGAACCATCTAAGGAGGTCATTTTGGCTAGCGATGTGATGATCGAGGCGAGCTCGCTGACCAAGCGCTATGGGTCGCTGCGCGCGCTCGACAAGGTGAGCTTCGAGGTCCATCGCGGCGAGGTCGTCGGCTTCCTGGGACCGAACGGGGCCGGCAAGTCGACGACGATGCGCATCCTCACCTGCTTCCTCTCGGCGTCGGCCGGGACGGCGCGGGTCCACGGGTACGACGTCTTCGACGACCCGCTCGATGTCCGGCGCAAGCTCGGGTACCTGCCCCAGCGCGCCCCGCTCTACGGCGAGATGAACGTCTGGGAGTACCTCTCGTTCGTCGCCGACATGCGCGGCCTCGATCACTCGCTCTTCAAGAAGCGGATGAAGGGGATCGTCGAGGTGTGCGGCCTCGCCCAGGTGCTCGGCAAGGACATCGGCACGCTCTCCCACGGCTATCGCCAGCGCGTCGGCCTAGGCCAGGCGCTCGTCCACGACCCCCCGATCCTCATCCTCGACGAGCCGACGAGCGATCTCGACCCGAACGAGAAGGCGGAGGTCATCCGCTACATCAAGGAGATCGGCAAGGAGCGGACGATCCTCCTCTCCACCCACAACCTCTCCGAGGTCGAGGCCGCCTGTGCCCGCGCCATCGTCGTCTCCAAGGGGCGCGTCGTCGCCGACGGCCCGCTCGACGACATCCGCGCCAAGAGCGGCAAGGTCCGGTACGTCATCACCGTCCACGAGAAGAAGGTCTTCGAGGGCGGCGACGGTTACCGGTCGGGCGCGCGCAAGCCCCCGACGGCCCAGGAGGTCCAGGAGGCGCTCTCCGGTCTGCCCGGGGTCACGAGCGTCACCGAGCTGCCGACAGGCGACAGCGCCCACAGCTTCCAGCTCCTCGGCGCGCTCGGCGGCGACATCCGGCCCGAGCTCTTCCAGCTCGTCGTGCAGAAGGGCTGGCTCCTCCTCGAGATGCGGCGCGACTCGCAGAGCCTCGAGGACGTGTTCAAGGCGCTCACGCGCGGCGACGAGCGCAAGGATCGCGGCCGCAAGCTGATCACCGACGACCTCGACGATGAGGACGAGGCGAGCGCCGCGGCCGACGACGAGGACGAAGAGGACGAGGACGACGACAGCGCCGGCGACGAGGCCAAGGACGGCCGCGACGGCGACGAGGACGAAGGCGCAGAGGAAGAAGCGCCCGCCAAGAAGAAGGGCTGAACGGTATGAGCACCACCCTGACCATCGCGAAGCGGGAGTTCCGCTCCAACTTCGATTCCCCCCTGGCCTATGTCGTGATCTGCTTCGGGCTGATCGCGCTCGGCGTCATCTTCTTCCTGATGAACGGCGGCTTCTGGCAGGCGGACCGCGCCTCGCTCGTGCAGCTGTTCAGCTGGGCGCCCATAGGGCTCTCCTTCCTCATCATCCCCGTCATCACGATGCGGCTCATCGCCGAGGAGAAGCGGAGCGGCACGCTGGAGATGCTGATCACCCTGCCCGTGCAGGATCACGAGGTCGTCCTCGGCAAGTTCCTCGGCGCGTGGGGGCTCGTCCTCGTGCTCGTCTTCTCGACGATCCTCTACCCGCTGATGATGTTCGTGTGGCCCTGGCACCTCGGCGCGCTCGACAGCGGGCCGGTGCTCTCGGGGTACATCGGCCTCGTGCTCTACAGCGCGGCGGCGGTGTCGATCGGCCTCCTCATCTCGTCGCTGACCGACAGCCAGGTGATCGCGTTCTTCATCACCTTCCTGGTGCTCGGCTTCCTGCACGGCGTGGACAACCTCGCCGACTACGCCCCGTCGCTCTTCCGCGACGTCCTCTCCTTCATCAGCTTCGACACCCGCCTCACGCCGTTCGCGCGCGGCATGGTGTCCACCCGAGACATCGTCTTCTTCCTCTCGATCACAGCGGGCTGCCTCATGGCCTCGTTCAGGGCGCTCGAGCGCAGGAAGTGGGCGTAAGGACCAACCATGGAACGGAAAGCCAAAGCCGCGACGCAGACAGGCGTCTACCTGGCCATCGTCGCCGCCATCCTCGTGGCGGCCAACATCATCTCGTACGGCGCTTACAAGCGCTTCGACATGACGAAGGCCGAGAGGTTCACCCTCTCGAAGGGCTCGGCCCACCTCGTCCGCGAGGGGCTCAAGCAGGATCTCCAGATCGACGTCTACGTCACCCGGGGGCTCCCGAAGCACGAGGCGTTCATCCAGGACCTCACCGACCTCATGAACGAGTACGAGCAGGCCTCGAACGGCAAGCTCCACTACGCGATCATCGAGGCGAAGACGGACGAGCAGCGCGCCGCCGCCAAGGAGGCGGGCCTGCAGGAGGCCGCCTTCGGCGAGGGGAGCGAGACCGGCCAGGATCAGGCCACGATCACCCGCGGGTTCATGGGCATCGCCTTCAAGTACGGCAGCGAGAAGGAGGCGATCCCGATGCTCTCGCCGGACCAGGCGCAGGGCCTCGAGTTCTGGATCACGAACACCATCCGCGAGATCCGCGACAAGGCGGACGCCATCGACACCAAGATCGGCGTCGTGACCGGCAAGGATGAGATCAAGCTGACGGACGCGAACCTCGTCGCGTCGCAGGGCGGCCGGGGCGGCGGCCCGTCGATGCGCGCGCTGCTCGAGCACCACTTCCCGTTCTACAAGTTCGAGGACGTCGATCTGAAGGGCGGCGACAGCGAGATCAACAAGGAGCTCGCCGGCCTCGTGATCACGCAGCCGGGCAAGGAGTTCACCGAGAAGGAGCTGCGCCGCATCGACCAGTTCATGATGCTGGGCAACAAGGCGCTCGCCGTGTTCGCCGGCGCGGTGAACCTCAAGGCGTCGGACCCGGCGATGAAGGCGTCGCTCAACACCTGGGGCCTCGAGAAGCTGCTCGACGGCTACGGCGTCGAGATGAAGAAGGAGGCGATCCTCGACTGGAGCCGCTCGATGGCCATCCCGGTGCAGACGCAGTCGGGCCAGATGATGTGGTTCCGCGCGCCGGGCATCCTCCAGCTCCAGGAGGACAGCCGCTTCGACGAGAAGGAGCAGATCCTCGACTCGTCGTTCCCCGGCTTCTTCCGCCTCCCCGAGCTCGCCTTCCCCTTCCCGTCGACCCTCGTGCCGCACCCGGAGAAGCAGCCCGAGGCGACGATGAAGGTCGTGGCGCGCTCGACGCCGAAGACGACGGTCGACGTGTCCGAGGCCATCGACATGAAGTTCTCGGCCGACTGGAAGCCGAAGGGCGAGTACGCGCAGCGCGCGATCGCGGTGACGGTCGAGGGCAAGCTCAAGAGCGCCTTCGGCGGCCAGGAGGGGCTCGGCATCAGCGCGCCCGCGGAGAGCGCGGACAAGGGCCGGATCCTCGTGCTCTCGGCGTCGCAGTTCCTCGCGAACCCGTTCGCCCGCTCCGGCAACCCGCCCCCCATGCCGCCGCAGATGGCGATGATGGGCGGGATGGGCGGCGACGAGGATCTCCTGATGCTCTCGCAGCCGTACGCGCAGAAGTACCTGACCGCCACCATCCTGGCGTTCAAGAACACCCTCGACTGGATGGCGGGGGACAGCACGCTGCTCGCCGCGACCGCGAAGATGTTCGGCGAGACGAACCTGACCTACGCGGGCATCGAGAAGCCGAAGCAGGAGGCCACGGACGACGAGGCCACCCTGGCCAAGAAGGCCGAGGAGTACCGGGCGGAGCGCAAGACCGTGCAGCAGCGCGTGCAGTGGACGCTGACGCTCCTGCCGGCGGCGCTCTTCGCCGTGTTCGGCCTCATCCGGTGGCGGCGTCGCGAGAGCGCCCGCGAGAACATCACGCTCGACTGAGCCAGAGCCCCATCGGGTGAAAGAGCCATGAAGACCGAGCACAGAATCTACATCGCCCTCGCCGTCCTCGCGCTCCTCGGCCTCGGCGTGTACTTCACGCAGAAGAAGCAGAAGGACGAGCTCGCCGCGCACTCGGCGACCGCCGCCACGGCGGATCTGCCGAAGGTGGGCGTCTCGAAGGATGACGTCGAGAAGGTCACGAAGATCGCGATCAAGAACGCCGACAAGTCCGACGTGACGCTCGAGAAGAAGGGCGACACGTGGGAGGTCACGAAGCCCGTCAACGCCAAGGCGAACGCGGCGAACGTGCGGAGCCTCCTCGACAACCTGAAGGAGCTCAAGCTGAAGGAGGTCATCGACCGGACGAGCGGCACGTACCCTCAGTACGAGCTCACCGACGAGAAGGCGGTCCACGTCGTCGCGTACAAGGGCGAGGAGAAGGCGCTCGACCTGTACTTCGGCAAGAGCGGCTCGCGCGGGCAGATGGCGCGCGTCGACGGGCAGGACGGCGTCTACGTCGCTGGCGGCTACTCGAGCTACCTCTACACGCGGGAGCCGAAGAACTGGCGCGAGACGTCGATCCTCAAGTTCGAGGACGAGAACGCCATCCAGGTCTCGGTCGAGAACAAGAACGGCCTGTTCAGCTTCTCGAAGAACGGCGACAAGTGGGCCGGCACGTTCGCTCAGCGCGACAAGGGCGGCAAGCTGGGCGCGGCCTCCGCGAAGTGGGAGAAGTTCGACGAGGCCAAGGTGAAGGACCTGCTGCGCGCCTTCAAGAACCTCGGCGCGGAGGACTTCGGCGACGAGAAGTCGGACACGGGGCTCGACGCGGCGGCCTCGAACGGCGGCATCATCACGCTCAAGCTGAAGGACAACGCGGGCGACTTCACCGTCAAGGTGGGCAAGATCGCGAAGGGCTCGAGCCGCTACGCGACGAAGGAAGGCGGCGACGGCACGATCTACGTGCTGTCGTCGTGGTCGGCCGACTGGGCCACCGCAGAGCCGAAGAGGTTCGAGAAGACCGAGAAGAAGGACGACAAGAAGGGCGAAGACGCCCATGACGATGAGGCGGCGGGCCACATGGGCCTGGACGGCGCCGAGTAGCAGGCGACGTCGCGCATGAGAGCGGGAGGCGCTGGGAGACCGGCGCCTCCTTGCATTTTGTGCGCCCGCCTCCCGAAGCCGCGTCGGCGTCTCAGCGGCCCAACCAGACAACCTCAACCTGGGTCGGCGCCGGCAACCTCAACCTGGGTCGGCGCCGGCAACATCAACCTGGGTCGGCGTCGCCGGCAACCTCCGCCGGCAACCTCAACCTGGGTCGGCGCCGGCAACCTCAACCTGGGTCGGCGCCGGCAACCTCAACCCGGGTCGGCGCCGGCCGCCGGCAAGCTCAACCCGGGTCGGTGCAATCAGCCCGTGTGGCTCCCGCGCCACGCGAACCTCGATTCGCACTCAGGGGCCGATGTGACGAATATTCGACGCACTCTGCGCACGATTTTTCGTCACCTATGACCACCGCGCCCGGTGGAACCAGAGGCGTTCACGGCGGAATCAAGCCCAAACCCTGGATTCCCGTGTTTTCTGTTTGCCCTGGCTCGATTTTCGCTTATGGCTGCGCTCACTCAGGCCCCCGCTGTCCTTATCGGACGGATCACGACATCCGAGCGACCTGAGCCGCCAGAGAGCCTATGCGCACGTTCGTCGAAGTCCTCCAGCAGAATTCGGTGCACGCCGACCGCGCAGTCACGTTCGTTCGCAGCTCCGGGGAGGAGCGAGCGATCAGCTACGCCGAGCTCTGGCTCGAGGCGAGGCGCCGGGCCTACGCGCTTCGCAAGCTCGGGCTCCGCAAGGGCGACCGCGTCGCGCTGATCCTGACGGAGGCCGACGAGTTCGTCCTGACCTTCGTGGGCGCGCTGACGGCAGGCATCGTCGCCGTCCCGATGTACCCGCCGCAGTCGCTGGCCAAGCTCGAGGCGTACGGCGAGACGGTGCAGCACATCCTCGAGGCGTCGGGCGCCAGCGTGCTCGTGACGAACGAGCAGCTCAAGGAGATGATCGACGCCTACCTCGCCGCGAACGCAGAGAGCCGTGAGGCCCTGCCAGGCCTGCGTGTCGTCCTCGAGCGCGACCTGCGCGCGCGCGATGGGTCAGACGCGTCCGACGCATCGCACGCGGCCGAGCCCTGGCGCGTGTCCCTCGACGACCTCGCGTTCCTGCAGTTCACGTCGGGGAGCACCTCCCGGCCGAAGGGCGTGATGGTGACCCACCGCAACCTGACGGTGAACAGCCACGCCATCATGTTCGACGGGCTGCGCTCCACGCCGGAAGACCGCGGCGTCAGCTGGCTGCCCCTCTATCACGACATGGGGCTCATCGGCTTCGTCATCGCGCCGCTCTACGCGCTCGTGCCGGTGATGTTCCTGCCGACGACGGCGTTCATCCGCCGCCCGTCGCTCTGGCTCGACGCGATCCACAGATTCCGCGGCACGATCACCTTTGCCCCGAACTTCGCCTTCGCCCTCGCCACACGCGCCGTCACCGACGCGCAGGCGGGCAGCTGGGACCTCTCCTGCGTGCGCGCGCTCGGGTGCGGCGCCGAGCCGATCCAGGCCGACGTGCTCCGCGCGTTCCTCCGCCGCTTCAGCGAGCGGGGGCTCCGCCCGGAGAGCATCCTTCCCTCGTACGGCATGGCCGAGGCCACGCTGGCGATCACGTTCAGCGACCTCAAGGCCCCGCTCACCACCGATCGCGTGGACGCGAAGGCGATGCAGGCCGGCAAGGCGTGGCCCGCGAACGGCGGCGCCTCGCTGGAGCTCGTCTCCTGCGGTCGCCCCCTCCCCTGCCACGAGCTCATCATCGCGGGCCCAGACGGATCGCCGCTCGGCCCGCGTGAGGTCGGGGAGATCTGGGTGCGCGGCCCGAGCGTCGCCGCCGGCTACTTCAACGAGCCAGAGGCGACCGAGGCGGCGTTCGGAGGGGGCTGGTTGCGGACAGGCGATCTCGGCTATACCGTCGCCGGCGAGGTGTACCTGTGCGGCCGCTCCAAGGACCTCATCATCCTGGGCGGCAAGAACTACTTCCCCCAGGACATCGAGCGCATCGCGTCCTCCGTCGAGGGGGTGCGCGACGGCCACTGCGTCGCGTTCTCGTGCCTCACCGCCGAGGGGGCCGAGCGCGCGATCGTCGTCGCCGAGGCCAAGCGGAGCGTGGCCGGCGTCGCGCAGGCGATCACCCAGGCCGTGCGCGCCCAGCTCGGCGTGCAGCTGTCCGAGGTCGCGCTGATCAAGCGGGGGACGCTGGCGAAGACGTCGAGCGGCAAGGTGCGGCGCCGCGAGATGAAGCGGCGCTTCGAGGCCGGCGAGCTCGAGGTCGCCTCGGACATTGACGAGGGCGCGACGCCCTCTCCCCATGGCGACGCGATCCGCGCGAGCGGACCGGCGTCGCGAACCGAAGGGGGCCGCGCGGGCGGCGCCCCGGCACGTGTCGAAGGAGTCATCGATGGGATCCAGTAAGGCCGAGGTCGAGGTCAGCTACGACGTCTCGAACGAGTTCTTCAGGCTCTGGCTCGACGAGCGCATGAACTACACCTGCGCCGTCTACGAGTCCCCCGAGCAGTCGCTCGAGGCCGCGCAGCTGAACAAGCTCCGGATCCTGTCGGACTTCGCCAAGGCGGGGCCCGGGAGGAAGGTGCTCGACATCGGCTGCGGCTGGGGCGCGGCGCTCGAATACGTGGCTACGGCGCGCGGCGTGACGCGCGCGGTCGGCGTCACCCTGTCCACCGCGCAGGCCGCCGAGGTGAACGCCCGGAAGATCCCCGGCGTCGAGGTGGTCGGCGGCGACTTCCGGACCTTCGCGACGGCCGAGCGGTTCGACAGCCTCATCTCGATCTGCATGATCGATCACCTGTGCTCGCCGGAGGAGGCGCGCCAGGGCAAGGCGATCGACATCTATCGGGCTTACTTCAAGAAGGCCTGGGAGCTCACGAACAAGGGCGCCTGGTTCGGCCTCCAGACCATCCTCCGCAACCGGACGCCGCGGATGACGCCCTGGGGCGGGCTCCCCGCCGGCACGAAGAAAGAGCTGGAGGACATCTACTTCGTCACGAAGGAGATCTTCCCCGGCGGCCTGAACCCTCGGCTCGAGGACATCATCCAGGCGGCGAACCCCTACTGGGAGGTGATGCAGGTGAACACGCGGCGCGAGCACTACCAGCGCACCACCGCGGAGTGGCTCCGCCGGCTCAGGCTGAACGAGAAGACCATCCGGTCGACGTGGGGGGACAAGGTCTTCGACGACTACGATCGTTACCTGTCGACGTGCGTGAACGCGTTCGACAAGCATTACAGCTCCCTCGCTCAATACGAGCTTCGCAGGATCGACTGAACCATGACGGACAAGACCAATCTGCTCGAGATTTTCAAGACGGTTGCCGCCCGGGTGGACAAGCGCGAGTTCCCCAATGTCACCGCGACGTCTGTGATCACGGAGCTCGGCATCGACTCGCTCTCGATGATGCAGATCGTGGGAGAGATGGAGACCGAGCTCGGGATCATGATCCCGGACGAGGATCTGGTCGAGCTCATCACCGTGGGCGACCTCTGCAAGAAGGTCGGAGAGCGGCTGGAGGCGACCGTATGAGCCGGCTGGAGGAGAAGATCTTCCAGGAGTACATGACGTTCTTCGAGAAGGCGGAGCGCGAGCGCCGCTGGAACGTCTTCCAGGACATCCCGTGGGAGCGCGTCAACAAGGACGCGAGCGAGGAGCTCGCCCTGTGCGCGGAGACCTTCTGCTCGGTCGAGATGTACCTGCCCGACTACGTGGCGAACGGCATCAACCTCGTGCGGAAGTACTTCGGCCAGGCGTGGTTCCAGGCCAACTGGGCCTATGAAGAGTCGAAGCACTCGCTCACGCTGATGCAGTACCTCCTGCGCTCCGGCAAGCGCACGGAGGAGCAGCTCAGCGATCTGCAGCACCAGATCTTCGCGAAGAAGTGGGACCTCCCGTTCCACACGCCGCGGCAGATGACGTTCTACGGCTGCGTGCAGGAGATGGCGACGTTCGTCATCTACGTGAAGCACCGGGAGCGGGCCGCGACGGAGGGCGACGAGTGCCTGCGGACGATCTACGACTACATCGCCCGCGACGAGATCGCCCATTGCCGCTTCTACCAGAGCGTCATCAAGGTGCTGCTCGAGGAGGACCGGCCGGGGACGCTCACGGACATGGCGCACGTGTTCGCGAACTTCGAGATGCCGGGCGTCGGGATCGTCCCCGACTACGACTCGCGCATCCTCAAGATGCGCGAGGCCGGCGTCGACCGGAACGTGTTCATCCAGAAGGTCTACATGCCGATCCTCAAGTACCTCGGCGTGAACCGGCACGAGATGCTCGCCGCCCAGCGCACCGCGCTCGAGCTTCGCCGCGGCGGTGAGCGCCGTGACCCCTCGATCGAGGGCCTCGCAAGCGCTCCCAACCTGGACAACACTGCGCCCCAGGCGCTGTCCGCCTGAACCTTCCACCTCCCCCCAACGAGCAAGAGCAGTCCGATGCGAAGGCGCGTCGTCGTGACCGGGATCGGCGCCGTTTGCCCGCTGGGCAACGATGTCGCGACCACCTGGCAAAACCTCCTCGCCGGCCGATCCGGCGTGGACTACATCCGCGATTTCCCCGTCGACAGGCTCCGCAGCGACATCGCGGCCAGCGTGAAGGGTTTCGATGTCGCGAGGTACCTGTCGCCCAAGGAGGCGGAGATCTATGGCCGCGTGACCCACTTCAGCCTCGCGGCCGCGGTGGAGGCGCTGCGCGAGGCCGGCATCGTGCCGCTCGAGCGCGCCTCTGCCGCGGAGGACGAGGCGGCGGAGCGCGCGGGCGCGCGGGCACAGGGCGCGCCGCCGCTCGCCACCGCGGCGCCGGCGAGCGGCATCGACCGGACCCGCGTCGGGTGCCTGATGTCCACGGGCATGGGGTCGGTCGAGATCTTCGAAGAGCAGGTCGGCAGGAGCGCGGCGCGCGGCCCGCGGGCCGTGTCGCCCTACTTCATCCCGGGGGTCATGCCGAACGGCGCCGCGGCGCTCATCTCCATGCGATACGGGCTCATGGGGCCGTCGTACAACCTCGCGAGCGCGTGCGCGACGGGCACGCACTCGATCGCGACCTCGGCCCTCATGATCGAGGCGGGCGAGGCCGACGTGATGGTCGCGGGGGGCGCCGAGGCCGCGACGCGGCTCAACACCGTCGCGGGGTTCGGCAACGCGAAGGCGCTCGCCAGGGCCGTCGACGGCGACCCGGCGCGCGCGAGCCGCCCGTTCGACCGGCGCCGTCAGGGCTTCGTGATGGGCGAGGGAGCAGGCGCGCTCGTGCTCGAGGAGGAGCAGCACGCGCTCGCGCGCGGCGCGAAGCCGCTCGCCGTCGTGGCCGGCTTCGGGATGACCACGGACGCGGAGCACCTCACGCGGCCGCACTCGGGGGGGCTCGGGCTCGCGCTCGCGCTGGAGCGCGCCCTCGCCAGGGCGGGCACGGCGCCGGAGGCGATCGGCTACATCAACCCGCACGCGACCTCGACGCCGCAGGGCGACGCCGCCGAGGTCCTCGCGCTGCGGCGCGTCTTCGGCGAGCGCCTCGCGCGCATCCCGATCTCGGCGACCAAGTCGATGATCGGGCACCTGCTCGGCGGCGCCGGCGCCGTCGAGACGATCGCGGTCGTGTGCTCGCTGCGCGACCAGCTGCTGCACCCGTCGATCAACGTGGATGAGCTCGATCCGGAGTGCTCCCTGGACGTCGTGAGGGAGCGGCGGGCGGTCGATCTGCGTCACGCGGTGAAGTGCTCGGCAGGCTTCGGCGGGCACAACTGCGCGCTGGTGCTGGAGCGGGCGTAGCGCCGGCGACCGCGCCACGGCTGACGGACGGCTGGCGGCCCCCCGCGCCCGGCTCTACGTGGGGCCCATGGCAGCCCACAAGAACAGGCTCGCGAGCGAGTCGTCGCCGTACCTCCTGCAGCACGCGCACAACCCGGTCGCGTGGTACCCGTGGGGCGCCGAGGCGCTCGATCTCGCTCGCCGAGAGGACAAGCCGATCCTCCTGTCCATCGGCTACGCCGCCTGCCACTGGTGCCACGTGATGGAGCGCGAGTCGTTCGAGGACGAGGCCATCGCCCGGCACATGAACGACCTCTTCGTGAACATCAAGGTCGACCGGGAAGAGCGGCCCGATCTCGACCACATCTACCAGCTCGTCGTGCAGCTCATGGGCCGGAGCGGCGGCTGGCCGCTGACGGTGTTCCTCACCCCGGATCAGCGCCCCTTCTTCGCGGGCACGTACTTCCCGCCGAAGGACGCGCTCGGCATGCCCGGCTTCCCGAAGGTGCTCGACAAGATCGCCGACGCCTTCAGGAACCGGCGCGACGACGTCGAGCAGCAGGCGCAGGAGATCACCGAGGCCATCGAGCGCGCGCAGCGCGCGCCGGCGCGCGCTGCAGGCGTCGCCGCGCCCGCGTCGTCGGATCTGCTCCGGCGCGCGTCGCGGCAGCTGCTCGCGCGCCTCGACCCCCGCCACGGCGGCATCGGATCGCGGCCGAAGTTCCCGAACACGATGGCGCTCGACGTGCTGCTCCGCCGCGGCGTGCTGGAGAGCGATCGCGTCGCGGCGGAGGGCGTGGAGCTCACGCTGGACAGGATGCGGGACGGCGGCATCTGGGATCACCTGCGCGGCGGCTTCCACCGCTACTCGACGGACGAGCGCTGGCTCGTGCCCCACTTCGAGAAGATGCTCTACGACAACGCGCTGCTCCTGCGCCTCTACGCCGACGGGTTCCGCGCGTTCAAGAAGCCGATCTACGCCGAGACGGCGCGCGAGATCGTCGGCTACCTGTTCGCCGAGATGCGCGACCCGGAGGGCGGCTTCTACGCGTCGCAGGACGCCGACTCGGAGGGGCGCGAGGGCAAGTTCTTCGTGTGGACGCTCGAGCAGCTCCGCGACGCCGTCGGCGAGGATCAGCTCGCGTACGACATGGCCCGCCTCGTCTTCGGCATCAGCGAGGAGGGCAACTTCGAGGACAGCGGCGCGACGGTGCTCTCGCAGCACCGCACGCTCGAGCAGGCCGCGGCGGTCATCGACGACGGCGCGGGAGGCGGCCCCTCGACCCACCTCGATCGGTGCCGCGACGCGCTCGCGCGCGCCAGGGTCGCGATGCTCGCGGCGCGCGACGCGAGGCCCCGGCCGGCGCGCGACGACAAGGTGCTCGCGAGCTGGAACGGGCTTCTCATCGGGGCGCTCGCCGACGCCGGCCGCGCGCTGGACGAGCCCGCCTGGGTCGACGCCGCGGCGCGCGCCTTCGCGCTGCTCGAGCGGAAGCTCCTCCGCGGCGGCCGCGTCGGCCGTTATCTCAAGGACGGCGCGCCCGCAGGCGCGAACCGCGAGCACGGCGGCTCCGGGGCGGCCGTGGGCGACGTCCGGCCTGGGTTCCTCGACGACCAGGCGTACCTCGGGAACGCGGCCCTCGACCTCTACGAGGCCACCTCCGACCCGCGCTACGTCGACGTCGCGCGCGCGATCGCCGACGCGATGATCGCGCACCACTGGGACGAGGCCGCGCCCGGGTTCTTCTTCACGCCGGACGACGGCGACGCGCTGATCGCGCGCACACAGGACATCTACGACCAGGCCGCGCCCTCGGCCGCCTCGATGGCGGCGCTCCTCTGCCTGCGCCTCTCCGAGATCGCCGACGAGCGTTACCTCTCACCGGCAGAGCGGCAGCTGGACGTCCTCGCGCCGACCGCGCTCGAGAACGCCTTCGGTCTCGGCCAGACCGTGTGCGTGCTCGACCGCTTGACGCGCGGTGCAGTGACGGTCGTGGTGGTCGGCGAGGCGGGCTCGGCGTCGGCGGCCGAGCTCACGCGCGAGGCGTTCAAGGTGTACCTGCCGAACCGGGCGATCGTGCTCGTGGATCCGGCTCGGCCGGAGAGCGCCGCGGCGGTCGAGGTCGTCGCCGAGGGCAAGCCCGCGCGCCCTGACGGGGCGGTCGCCTACGCATGCCGCGGGCGGACGTGCTCGGCGCCCGTCACGACGGCGGCCGACCTCAAGGCGCTGCTGGCGTAACGCGGCACGCGCCGAGCTCGCACGGGCCGCGATCCGGGGCGCCTCCGCAGGTGCATCCGGACACCGGGCCCGGCGCGTGGGTCTGCGCGCATCCACGTCCGACGCCTTCGGCGCGGGCGTCGCTCGGAGCGCAGACCTCCACATCGAGCCTCGAGTCGTCGTCGAAGTCCGTGACGAAGGTGCAGCTGCAGCGGTAGGACGTGCCCTGCTCAGGGCGGCACGCCGGCGAGAGCACCACGCACAGCAGGGCTCCCGCGCGCGCCGCCCGGATGGGCCACCTACGGCGTGACGGTACCGCCACCCTTGTCGCCGCCAGCCTTGTTCCCGCCCGTGTTGCTCTCGCGGATGTGGAACTCGACGCGCCGGTTCTTCTGGCGCCCGGCCTCGGTGTTGTTGTCGTCGATCGGCCGCTTCGGACCGAAGCCCGCCGCCGTGAGCCGGGCGGGATCGATGCCGCCCCGCTCGATCAGGTACGTCCTGACCGAGTGAGCGCGATCGTTCGAGAGCTTCTCGTTGAGCTGGTCCGAGCCCCGGTTGTCGGTGTGGCCCTCGATCGCGACGAGCGTGATCTCGGGGTTCACCTTCAAGAGCCGGACGACCTCGTCCAGGATGCTGTAGCTGTTCGGCAGGATCCTCGCGCTGCCGGTCGCGAACTGCACCTGCTTCAGGATCTGGATCTCGCTCGACCCCGTGATGCGGCGGATGAACTGCGGGCAGCCGTTCTTCGTCGGCTCGGGGCTCGGCTGGCCCGGCTCCTTGGGGCAGGCGTCCTTCGCGTCCGGGATGCTGTCCTCGTCGGCGTCGTCCTCCGGGCAGCCGTCGGCGTCGTTGATCTTGTCGAAATCCTCGGGCTGATCCGGGCACTTGTCGCTGATGTCGGGGATGCCGTCGCCGTCGCGATCGGGCAGCGCCGGGCAGCCGTCGTCGGCGTTCGGCGGCTTGCCGTCCTCGGGATCGGTCGGGCAGAGATCGATGTCGTCGGGGAGCCCGTCCTTGTCCGTGTCCGCGGCGCGCGGCGGGACCGCCTGGAAGCGCCTGCCAGGAGACACGGGCTCGACATCCTTGATGCCGAACGAGTAGCCGATGACCCCGACCATCCGGAAATCCGGCGCGTAGCCGCCGGACAGCCGCGTTCCGGCGCCGACCCCGAGCCACCCCTTCTTCCGCTGATCGAGCGCGAGCCGCCCCTCGGCCATCCACTCCAGCGGCGTGTTGTCGCCGGTGAACGTCGTGTCGCGGCCGAGGCCCGTCGATCCGAAGATCTGCGCGCCGAGCCGCAGCGCCCCGTTCCGCAGCGGGAGGAAGCCGCCGAGCCCCCACCTCCACTCGTTCGTCACGGCGAAGTCGTTGAGCGATGAGTACGGACGGAAGTGCACCCCGGTGTTCAGGACGAAGAACATCGACTTGAGATCGATCTCCCCCGAGAGCCCGATCATCGCGCTCGCGGCGTTGTCGCCCGAGAACGAGAGCTTGCTGCCGGTCGGAACCCACGCCGTCACGTTGGCGCCCAGCTTGAAGAAGCGATCCTCGGTGCGGTACAGGATCGCCCGCCCGTCGAGCCGGATGTCCATGAGCGCGGCGGTCGCCGGGCTCGCCGCGTCCTCTGCGCCGAGGACGTTCGGGTCGTTCGTCGGGTTGCTCGTCTGGAGGGCGATGATCGGCAGCCCCACCTGGAACGAGAAGCGGTCGAGCAGCTCGACGCCCCCGTTGAAGTAGCCGATGAGCTGCGAGGACACCGGCGAGCCGTGTTCCCTGCTGAACCGACCCGCGGCCTGCTCGTCATTCAGCATGTTCTCGACCCGGAAGGGATTGAGGCCGAGGCCGAGCCCGAACTGCCCGAAGAAGCGCGTCTCCGGCGCCACCTGCGGTCGCCAGAGCGCGATCGAGTCGTCGGGAGCGCCGGCCATGTAGAGCCGGTCCAGGTAGAACGTTCTCGTCTGCGCGCTCACAGGGAGCGCGCTCAAGAACAAGGCTCCCGCCGCAGCAGCCGCCAGCGCGCGTCGCTTGACGCCCCGTGCGGGCGCGTGCTGCTTTTCCCCCTCATGTCCTCCGGTGCGCGTCAAATTCCCTCCTGTGACCCGCTTTTGAACGACCGTTGCGGTCGATCGGAGGCTACACGCTAACCCAGGCCTCTAGAAAGGTGAGAGAGAACGGCGAACGTGGGCAAGGCGCGTAACCGTGGGCGCGACCGTGCGCGTAACCGTGCGCGCGACCGCACGCGTGACCGTGCGGACCGTGCGTAACCGTGCGTAACCGCGCGTCACCACGTCGTCTGGTGTTGACCTGGGCCAAATGCCGTGCTTTCTTGCGCGCCCGCTTGACGTGCGGCCAGGATGCCGCCGTTCGCGGTCCAGACCGAGGGACCACCAGCCATGAAGCGCACCTACCAGCCCCATAACACCCGCCGCGCCCGGACCCACGGCTTCCGTGCGCGTATGGCGACCGCCGGCGGTCGCAAGGTCATCAACAACCGCCGCCGCAAGGGCCGCGCCCGGCTCGCGCCCACCATCTACAAGAAGTAACGCGGCGTGATGGCGCCAGCGCCCCCGCGCTCGTCGGCGCCCTCCTCCACGTTCCCACGCGAGCGCCGCATTCGCAGGCGGGCAGAATTCGTCCGCATCCAGAACGGTGGTCATCGCGTCAGCACCCGCCACCTGCTGTTCCTCGTCGCGGCCCCCACCGAGGGCGCTGCTCACGGCGGGGCCCGCCGCGGCACGAAGAGCGCTGCCGCGCCTGTCCCCTCCGGGGCGCCTCGCCTGGGCCTCGTCGCCTCGCGCAAGGTGGGCGGCGCTGTGGCGCGCAACCGCGCGAAGCGCCTGCTCAGGGAGGCGTTCCGGAGATTCCCGGAGCTCTTCCCGGAGCGCGTCGACATCGTGGTGATCCTCCGCACTGGCGCCGGCTCGCTCGGCCTCGATGACGTCCTCGCGGAGCTTCGGGGCGTGGTTCCGGTGCTCCGCCGCCGGGCGAAGGAGGCGCTCACCGCCGCGTCGCGCGCGCGAACGGAGGTCGTGGCCGAGCGCAGCGCAGGCGATCCGCCGGCGCCCGCGCCAGACCAGACTGACCCGACCGACCCAACCGACCCAGCCGGCAGCTAGAAGATGGCGCGGCATACCTTGCGCCGTGGTGCGCTGGGCCCCAAGCTCCTCGCTCTCTCACGGCTCACCGCATGCTGGCGACGCTCCTCCTCGCGCTGATCCGCGCCTACCAGATGACGCTCTCCAGGCTCATCGTGGCGTTGATGGGCCCGGTCTGTCGGTTCGAGCCCTCCTGCTCGCGCTACGCCGCCGCCTGCATCGTGGACCACGGGGCGCTCCGGGGGAGCTTGCTTTCGCTGAAGCGACTGTGTAGGTGTCACCCGTTTCATCCAGGCGGGTTCGACCCTCCGCCACCACCTCGTCTTCACCGTGCCGCGGCTGCCCGGATGCCGCGTCAACGGGACGCTGACCCGCGGGATACGACACGCTGTTCGTCTACTGGCGCGGAGCTCGCCTCGCACGCCTCATCCCCTTGTCGAGCGGGCTTCAGCGGCCGGGTCACCCTCATGGACTAATCCCGCTCGGCCATCGACAAGGCCCCCTACGGCACGGCGCCCGACACGCCGCGGAGCGAAGCCCGCACGGAGCGACCCTGGGCGGCCTCGTGAGGTGTCACGAGACGCCCGCAGCGAAGGGCGCGGCTCGAGATCCTGGGATCGACGAAGGACTTCATGGAACGCAGCAACATCGCCAAATGGCTGTTCCTCGGCCTCGCCATCATCCTGTTCTTCCAGTTCGGCAAGCCGCTCCTCTTCGGTGAGAGCGCGCCGCAGCTGCAGCCGCTCGACGTCAACGACAGCACGGCCCCCGCCGAGCGCGCTCCCCCGGAGATGTGCGTCATCGACGGAGATCGCTTCAAGGCTGAGCTGTCGACGCACGGCGGGTCGCTCCGGCACCTCTGGATGACGGACCCGAAATACACGACGGGGGACGGCGAGCGCAGGCCGATGGACCTGGTCACGACCTCGCTCGAGTCGCGGATGCCTCTCAGGACGGACCTGCACCTGCCTGGCGGCAGCGCGCAGCAGGTGCCGTTCGACGACCTCGACTGGAAGCTCTCGGCGCAGGACGGCAAGAGCTGCACGTTCACCTACGTCGACGACTCGACGAGGCTCACCAAGGTCGTCGCGGCCACGGGGCGTCCCTTCGAGCTCTCGGTGCAGATGACGGTCGAGAACCTCGCGCAGGAGCCGCGAAAGCACCGGCTCGCCGTCGAGCAGACATCGTGGCGAACCCAGAAGGAGACGGAAGGCCATCTCGGCATGATCTCGGAGTGGATCACCGAGACGGTCGCCGCGACCGACCAGAAGACCGAGCGCCAGCTCCCCGACGCCTTCGAGCCCGGCGACTTCAAGGACCCGGAGTTCACCGCCGAGCGCTGGCGGCGCACCCCGGGCAACGCGCGGTTCGCCGCGGTCTCGAGCAGCTACTTCAGCAAGATCGCGATCCCGCTGGAAGGGCCAGGGCAGCCGACAGCCGAGACGCAGATCGAAGACATTTGGGAATCATCGAAGTTTCAGGACAAAAGCAAGGACCCGAACTTCGGGCACGTCTATCGCGCACGGCTCGCCTATCCGGAGCACGAGCTCGCGCCCGGCGGCGCGGTGACCTACAAGCTCCTGTCCTTCACCGGCCCGAAGGAGCGCGATCTGCTCGCCGCCGTCGACCACGGGGTGAGCGAGGTCATCAACCTCGGCTGGTTCTCGCCGATCGCGAAGCTCCTCGTCTCGTACCTCTATGTCCTCTACGGCGCCGTGGGCAGCTGGGGGTGGGCGATCGTCCTGCTCACCATCACGGTCCGGCTCCTGCTCTTCCCGCTGAGCATCCAGCAGATCAAGAGCGCCGCGGCGATGCGCAAGCTCAAGCCGGAGATGGATGAGATCAACGCGAGGTACAAGGACGACGCCGCCCAGCGCGGCCTCGCGATGCAGGAGCTCTGGCGCAAGAACAAGGTCGCGAACCCGGTCGTCGGCTGCTTCCCGATGCTGCTCCAGATGCCGGTATGGTTCGCCCTCTACACCGCGCTCCAGACCGCGGTGGAGCTCTACCACACCCCGTTCGGCCCCGTGATTCCGGACCTGTCGGCCCCGGGAAGGTACTACATCATTCCCATCGTCCTCGGCGGCTCGAGCTTCATCCAGCAGAAGCTCATGCCCCCGCAGGGCGATCCGGCGCAGCAGAAGATGATGCTGTACCTGATGCCCGGCATCTTCACCGCGATGATGCTCTTCCTCCCGGCCGGCCTCGGCGTTTACATGTTGACGAACACCTGGCTCGGCATCGGGCAGCAGGTGCTCGTCGAGCGCTACCTGAAGGCGAAGAACGAACGAGCCGGCGGCATCCAGGTGCGAGAGATCGCGAGCGCGGAGCCCCAATCCGCGATGAAGAAGACTCCGGGCGACGACGACAAGTCGGCCCCTGCTCTCGGAAAGGGAAAAGCACGTGTCCGTGGATAGTGAAGTTGCCGAAAGGGGAATCGACGCAGCGGACGTCGATGTCGATGCCGAGGCGCAGGGCGCTGGCGACGCGGCCGAGTTCGAGGAGGACGGGCGCGCCGACGTCGCGCTCGACTTCGTCATCGATGTGCTCGCGGCGATGGGCATGGACTGCACCGTCGACCTCCTCGAGAACGAGGAGGAGGATCCGCCCGAGGAGATCCGGCTCGAGATCGAGGGGAAGGACGCGGGCCGCGTGATCGGCAAGAAGGGGCAGACGCTCTCGGCGCTGCAGTTCCTCGCCAACCGCGTGATCAACCGGCCGGGCAAGAAGCGGCGTCATGTGATCATCGACGCCGAGGGCTACCGGCAGCGGCGCGAGGACACGCTCTCTTCCATGGCGCGCAGGCTGGGCAAGCAGGCGGTCGAAGAAGGCAAGATCATCACCTTCGAGCCGATGAACCCGCAGGACCGCCGCGTCGTCCACCTGGCGCTGGCGAAGTTCCCGGGCGTCGTCACCAAGAGCGACGGCGAGGGCGAGGCCCGCCGCGTGCAAATCATCCCCGTCCGCCGCTGAGGCTGAAGGCCCGGCACGAAGCGCGCACCCAACACGCACCCGACGCGCACCAAGCGCGCGCATCAAGAGCGACTGCGCGACTGCGCCGCTGCCGGCGTTGACACCGGATCGCCCGCATGCATAATGCCGCACCTCTCCGGTACCCCCCGGGGAGGTGCGCGGGCACGCGCTCGCGCCCATGTTCTCCCGGAACCGCAACCGGGTTCCATCTGCGTTCATCGCGTGAAGCACGAGGGCCGCGCGCGGCCCCCGCTCCGCCGGACGCAGTCCCCGAACGGCGGCGGCCCAGCCCCCTTGAGCACGGGCACGGGACCGCGAAGACGGATCCCCGACCCTTTGAAGGATTGACCGACCATGCAGACCTCGAACATCCTCGCGAAGATCGAAGCTCCCCTGTTCCGCGAGGGGATCCCGGATTTCCGGGTCGGCGATACGGTGCGCGTCCACTACCGGATCGTCGAGGGCGAGAAGGAGCGCATCCAGGTGTTCCAGGGTGTCGTTCTGAAGCGCCACCGCGCCGGGGTCCGGAGCACCTTCACCGTGCGCAAGGTGAGCTTCACGGTCGGCGTCGAGCGCATGTTCCTCCTCCACAGCCCCCGCATCGACAAGGTCGAGATCGTCTCGCGCGGCGTGGTCCGCCGTTCGCGGCTCTTCTACCTGCGCAACCTGGCAGGCAAGGCCGCTCGCGTCCGCGACGCGAAGGATTGATCCCGCCGGCCGGCACCCCGGCCGCGAGGAGAGCGCTCCCGCAGAGCAGATGGCCAGGGGGACAGCCGGCTCCCTGGCTCGATCGTGCGCAAGCATCCATGGCACAGCGCGGAAGCAGCTGTGCGCTGGGCGGTGACGCGTGCATGCGCGCGCACGCACCGCGTTGCCGGCCTGTAGCAAGGGTTCCCGCATACTTCTTCCTTGATCCTCGGCCGAGCGGCCACGGTATGCTCGCGGCGGCGGTGCCCCAGCGCCGCGAAACCCGAGAAGGATCACCATGCTCTGTCCGCGTTGCGGTGCGCCCGCGACCCCCGCCGATAAATTCTGCGCTGTGTGCGCCTCGCCGCTCACCCCGTCCGGGCCTGGAGCGTTCGGGGCTCCTCCTCCGCCGCCGCCTCCTCCGCCGTTTCCTGCTCCGGGCTTCGGTGCGCCCCCCGAGCCTCCCCCGAACTATGGCTCGCCGAGCGGCGGTTTTGGTCCGCCCCCGCCGGCGCCTTTCGGGGCTCCTCCAGGCCCGCCTCCCGGGTTCCCGCCGGCGCCCGAGGGCGGCCCGGCCGGCTTCGGTCCGCCTCCGCCCTTCGGGCCGCAGCCTGGTGGTTTCGGTGCGCCCCAGCCGCCGCCTCCGGTACCGCTGAAGCCGCCGCCGTTCCCGCCGGAGCCGCCGATCTACGGCGCGCCGGGCGGCGGCTACGGCTCGGCCCCGAGCTTCCCGGAGCAGCAGGGCAGCTATCCCGGCCCTCCGCCCCCGCGGCCCGGCTTCGGCCCGCCCCCGCAGCCCGGCTTCGGCCCGCCCCCGCAGCCGCAGGGCGCGCGCTGCGTGCAGGGGCACGCGATCCCGGCGGGCGGCTCGTTCTGCATGGAAGGTGGCCACCCGATCGCCCTCGACGGCATCCAGATGAGCGGCGATCCCTTCAACCAGACGGCCTATGCGCCCAACCAGCAAGGGGCATCCGCGCCGCCGCCGATGCCGCAGGCGAGCGGCAGCGGAGCCTACGGCGAGCCGCCGCAGCCGCAGCAGAACCTCGCCCCGCCGGGCCCGCCGCCCGCGTACATCCCGCCTCCTCCCGCGGTGCGCCCGCCGACGCCGGCGCCGCCGAGGGCCGCGGGGCAGGAGAGCCGCCGCACCCTCGCCGGCTTCCTCGTCAGCTTCCAGGACGACGCGCTCGGCAGGTTCTGGCCGCTCTGGCAAGGCAAGAACATCGTCGGCCGCGCCGAGACAGGGCAGAAGGTCGACATCGAGATAGCGCACGGGACGACGTCGACACATCACGCGACGCTCGAAATCGACGGCGGTCGGATCGTCCTCGCCGACCTCGGCTCCACCAACGGGACATTCCACAACGAGGAGGCGATCGGCTTCCAGGGCCGACGCGAGCTGCGCGATGGCGACAAGATCCGCTTCGGCGGGTTCAGCGTCATCCTGCTCAGCGTGGCCGCGCGGGCCTGACGGGCCCATCGCACGAGGAGAGGCGTTGCCGAGCCTGGCCCCCTTCCCCCGCGACGTTCGACTGGCACCTGGCGCCCCGGCCAGGCCGCGTGAAAACCAACCGGATAGCCGCCGCCAGCGCGCGGCGGCCGCCCCGCTCGCGCAGGGAGCGCTCCTCGGCTCCCCCGCGCCCGCTGGAGATCCCCACGCATGACTCCCTCTCATGAGACTCGCCCGATCCACTCCATGAGCTCCGCCCGTCGCGGCAGGCGCGAGGGCAAGGCCCTGCGCTGCGCGAGGCTCCTCGCGCTCGCGGCCGCTGTCCTCGCGCTCCTCGCCGGACAGCGCCGCGCCGAGGCCGCGCCCGAGGCGCACGTGCTCCGCATCGACCCGCGCGCGAGCACCGTGGACGGCTCGCCCGTGCTCACGACCGTGCTCGAGGTCGTGCAGAACAAGCGCCTCAGCGACCTCACCCGCAACTGCGCCGCGCTCACCGGCAACGCGAACCTCGACTGCGTCGCCGACGCGATCGAGCAGCCGTCGGCGCTCTACTCGTCGTTCGACTTCCCGGACAAGAACGCGATCCTCTCCGTCACGGTCGACGGCACGGATCTTCCGGCGAAGTTCGAGTCGAAGGCGCGGTGGGGCGACAGCGCCGGTCAGCCGGGCGTCGGGACGGCGTGGCTCATCCTGATCGACGCCGCGTCGAGCATGGGCAACCGCTTCGACGAGGCGAAGGCGGTCGCGAGCGCGTTCGTCAACGCGATGCAGCCGAACGACATCGTCGACGTGATGTTCTTCAACGATCGCGGCGTCGTCGAGGACTCGAAGTGGGTGAGCAACAAGCAGGCGGCCGCGCAGGCGATCGCCGGCGTCGCGCGCACCTACCCGACGCAGGGCCGCACGCGCCCGCTCTTCACGATCATCAAGAACGCCGCCACCGACGCGTTCAAGGAGCTCGGCAACGCAGGTCAGGGCGTCCAGGTGCCGATGCACCAGGCGATGGTGGTCCTCTCGAACGGCTCCGCCGGCGCGGATCCCAGCTCGACCGCCGCCGCGTCGAACCTCCTCCGCGATTACCTGACGAAGGGGCGGTTCCCCGAGAACAACGACGTCCTGCCGAAGACGCCGGTGCCCGTCATCTCGATCTGGTTCCCGAGCCAGCTCGTCGAGGAGTTCACGGCGAACGCCCGCGAGTTCATGGAGGGGATGGCGAACACCGAGATCGGCGGCTTCTTCAGCGTGGTGCGCGACGGCCAGCAGCGGCGCGCGGCCAACATCGTCAACGCGATCCGCACCCGCTTCAACAAGATGCACATCGTGAAGTGGCGGGTCTCGTGCGTCGCGCCGAGCATCACGCAGACGTTCAAGCTCGCCTTCATCAACACGGATCCGCCGATCGCGGGCGACGCCACCTTCCAGAACGTCCCCGTCGGCATCGATCCGACCGCGTGGCCGCTCGACGTCGACCGCGACGCGACCGACCGCGCGGCGAAGAAGACGCCGATCTATCCCGGCGGCACGGTCAAGATCTTCGGCAACTTCTGCTGGGGTGGCAACGCGCAGCGGGCCGAAATCTACATGGTCCCGAAGAACCAGGCCGCGCCGCAGTCGCTGCAGGGCGGGAACCTCGAGGACGCGAAGAAGGCCCAGCGGACGCTGATCGAAGGCGGGATGCGCGGCAAGGCGGTCTCGGCCGGCGACAGCGTCGTCGAGTTCGAGCTCCCGGACACCGACAAGTTCCTCGTCGGCAAGGGCGACCAGATGACGGCGCGCCTCATCATCTACGACAACCAGGCGCGGCGCACGAGCGCGGTCACGGCCGACAAGATCCTCACGCTGAAGGCGAAGGAGGCGCCGCTGCCGTACCTGCTCATCGGCGGCGTGACCTTCGGCGGCGTCGTCATCGTGCTGCTCCTCGTCTCCATCTTCCGCGGCGGCGGGAAGCGGCGCGGCGGCACGGTGGCGGCCGCGCCCCCGAGGCCCATCGTGGCCGGGAGCGGGCCGCCTCCGCCCTACGCGCCCGCGCCGCCGCCTCCGGGCGACTTCGGCTATGGCGGCGGGCCGATGATGGGCGCTCCCATGGGCGGGGCCAGCCGGGCGACGCTCTCGGGCCCGGCGGGCATCTTCACCGTGCACCCCGGCGCCGAGGTGCGCGCCGGGCGCGACGGCGCCTCGTGCCTGATCGCGCTGTCGGAGCCGCGCGTCTCCGGCACCCATGCGAGCGTGAAGCTCGAGGCCGGCCAGCTGTTCGTGCGGGACGAGAACTCCAACAACGGGACCTACGTGAACGGCCAGCGCATCGCTGCGGCCGTGTGGACGCTCGTGCCACCCGGCGCGTCGTTGCGGTTCGGCCCCGTCGAGTTCAGCGTCCGTTTGGAGTAGCGTGTCCGGGGCCCGTTCTCGCGCCCCGAGCGACGCCCCCCCATGATGCCCCCGACCGAGTCCTCCCCGCACCTCAAGATCGAGTTCGCCCAGGCCAGCGATGCTGGCCGGGACCCGAACAAGCAGGTCAACGAGGATGCCTGCGGCTACGCCGAGACCAAGTTCGGTTACCTGTGCGTCCTGTGCGACGGCATGGGCGGACACTATGGCGGCAGCGAGGCGAGCCGCACCGCCATCCAGACCATCTTCGAGATGATCGAGCGCACGCCGGCCACCGTGGATCCGAGCGGGGCGCTCAAGGCCGCGATCGAGGAAGCGGGGCGCCGCGTCTACCAGCTGGGCGGGCCGCCGGAGAACCGCGTCCGGCCCGGCTCGACCGTCGTCGCGATGGTCCTCCACGAGCGCGGCGTCGATGTCGCGCACGTCGGCGACAGCCGCGCGTACGTGATCCGGAGCCACCAGATCTACCCCCTCACGCGCGACCACTCGATGGTGCAGGGGATGATCGACGCGGGCATGCTCACGGAGGCGCAGGCGATCGGCCACCCCGACGCGAACAAGATCACGCGCGCGCTCGGGATGAGGCCGGAGGTGGAGGTCGAGGTTCGACCCGAGCCGATGGAGCTCTACCCGGGAGACGTGCTGATCCAGTCGAGCGACGGGCTCACCGATCTCGTGCTCCCCGGCGACATCCTCGGGTGCACGCGGCAAGCGCTCGCGTCGGGCGCGCTCGATCACGCGTGCCGGATGCTCGTGCAGCTCGCGAACCACCGCGGCGGTCACGACAACATCACCGTCCAGATGGTCCGGGTGCTCGAGACGGGCAGCCGCTCGCTGACCATCGCGCACGGGCCACCAGGGGCGGCTGGCCCGGGCGACGGCGTCAATCCTGCGCGCGCTTCACGCCCTCAGGAGACCGTCGCGATGACCCGGTCCGATGCGGCGGCGATCGGCCAGCTGCACGCCACGAGCACGCCGCTCCCCCACGGCCATGGCGCTCCTGCCGCCGCGAGCGGCGCGGCGGCGGGCATGGCGGCCGCAGGAGACGCGCCGGCGCCGTACCCGGCGTCCATCAACAACGCGATCACCGTGGTCCCGACGGGCTCCCCCGACACGCCGCGCCCTGCGTCCACGAGCGACGCCGTCACCGTGGTCCCGGCAGGCTCCACCGGCGCGCCGGGGCTGCGTCCAGCGTCCCCCCGCTCCGCGGCGACCGCGGCCTCGGCGGGCTCCGAGAACGTGCCGGCCGTCGCGCCGACAGCCACCGACAACGCGGCCGTCGCGCCGACAACCACCGACAACGTGCCGGCCGTCGCGCCGGGCGCTTCCCATGGCGCGCCGGCCGTGAGCCCCACCACCGTCGACAGCGCGCCGGCCGTGAGCCCCACGGCCACCGACGAGCTGCCTCCCGTGGCTCCGGCCGCTGCCCCCAGCGCGAAGGCCGTGAGCCCCACGGCGGCCGACGGCGGGTCGGCCATGACGCCCACGCCGATGGACTCCGCGCTGGCGCTGCCTCCGACCGTGCCAGGCGCCCATCCCCCGGTGGCTTACCCGAACGCGCCCGACGCGCCCGCCGTGCTGTCTCCCCTCCCCCTGAGCGCTCCCGCGCCGCCTCCCATGGGCCGCGCCGCGGCCCCTCAGCCTGGTTCGTTCGGAGCGCCGCCTCACCCAGGCGCCGCTTACGGCGCTCCGCCCCACCCCGCCGTTCCCTACGGCGCACCGCCCCCTCCTGGCGCCGCCTACGGCGCGCCGCCCCCCCCTGGCGTCCCCTACGGCACGCCGCCCCCTCCTGGCGCCGCGTACGGTGCATCGCCTCACGTCGGCGCCGCCTATGGAGCGCCTCTTCACGCCACCGAGCAGGATGTTCCGCCGCCTTCGGTGGCCTTCCCGGGGCACAACCCAGCAGCGCCCGGTGGTCCCCCGCTCGCCGCCGCCCCGCCCCACCACATCGCGCCCGCGCCGCTGCACGCTCACGCGTACGCCGCGACCGGCCCGCGCCCCGCGCCAGCACCGAGCTTCTCCGGACCCGTCTCGTCCTCCGGAGCATCGAGCGTGCCGAGCACCGTGCGCGCCCCGCGCGGCGTCTACATCGCCCTCATCGCGTCGGCCTCGGCCGTGCTCCTCGTGCTGTTCGTCTTCCTGCTCTGGAAGCTCCTCGGCAGCTGAGCGCGGAGCGGAAAAGCGCGGAAAGGCGCGGAAACACGTGGAAAGACGCGGAAATGCCGCCCCGCACGGATGAGCGGAAACCGCGACGGAGACGAGAACGAGGACCGAGCTCGGCTCGCTCGAGTCAGGCGACCACCGCGCAACGGCCCCCGCTCGCGGAATGCGATTGAAGAAGGATCAGATTCCGGATTAGCCTAACTTTCTGGAGGTCCCTCCATGCCTGGCGACCAAGAGATCGAGCACGGCGACGACATGGACGGCGCGCCCGAGGATCTGGAAGAAGAGGTGCCGGAGTCGACCCGTGCACCCTCTCTCGAGGAGGCCCGCGCCGGCTTCATGCTGCTCGATCTGTGACCCGCTGAACGACCTGTTCCCGGAAGTCACGACGCTCCGCGCCGACACTCCGTTCGTCGAGCGGGCGAGAGCCTCCCGCCGAACGGCGCCCATCGCCGCGCGCGTGCAGAAGCGCGCTCCTCTCCCGCGAGCGGCGCCGCGCCAGCGTGGCGAGAGGCGGCGCACGGGACGCGCCTCTTCCCTTGCCCTCCCCGACGGCCTGTGGTGAAACGCGGCCCGCATGATCCCGGGGCTAGGCAAACAAAGCATCACGATCGGCAGCGCCCCCACCTGCGATGTGGTGCTCGTCGCTCCCGGCGTCCTGCCCGAGCACGCGCGCATCGTCAACCACGGGGGTGGCAAGCTGCTCTTCTCCTGCGGGCAAGGGCCGGCGTCGGCGAACGGGCGGCCCCTCTCGCCGGGAGAGCAGGTCCCGTTCGACTTCCGCACCCAGTTCGTGGTCGCGCAGACGCCGGTCCCGCTGAACCATCCGGCCATCACGCTGATGCTGGCGTCGCCCGGGAGCCTCGCGCCCGCGCCCGGCCAGGTCGTGATCGGACGAGACCCCGGGCGCGCCTCCCTGGTGCTCCAGCACCCGAGCGTCTCGAGCCAGCACGCGACCGTCACGCTCGATCGCATGATGGTCATCGACCACAACTCGACGAGCGGCACGTACGTGGGCGCGCAGCGCATCGCCGCTGGCTCGCCGACGCCCATCGATCCGCAAGGCGCCATCGCCTTCGGGCCCGTCCCGGTCCAGATCAGCCTGCTCGTCCAGCTCGCGCAGGCCGCCCGGCAATCCGCGCTGCCGGCCGCCTCCGGCGCCCCGCCCGCGGCGAGCGTCCTGCCGCCGCAGCCTGCCGCTTCCGGCTACGCGCCGCCGCAGCAGCCCGGCGCCGGGGGTTACGCGCCGCCAGGCGTCGCCGGCGGTTACGCGCCGCCGCAGCAGCCCGCGCACGCGGCGTCCTCGGTGCCCGCCGCCGGCGCGCCCGGGAGGAAGAACAAGACGGTCCTCGGCCAGCTCGACTTCTCCGGCGGCGGATCGAACGTCAAGAAGATCGGCCGCACGCCCGACAACGACATCGTGCTCGCCCACCCCCAGGTGTCGAGCCACCACGCGCTCCTGCACTCGATCAACGGGCAGCTCTACGTCGAGGATCGCGGCAGCGCGAACGGGACCTACGTCCGCGGCAACCGCATCGCGCCCGGCCAGAAGATCGCCGTCCAGAGCGGCGAGAAGATCTACATCGGGCCCATGCCCCTCCAGATCGAGATGGGGGGCGCGGGCGCCGTCGAGGTCGTCCAGGAAGAGTACTCCGCCGATCGGTGGGCAGGGCGCCCGCTCTACGAGATCGAGGCGTGGAGCCTCGCCCTCCAGGTCCCCGACCGGGACAACCCGAACGAGCAGAAGACCCTGCTCGACAACGTGTCGTTCAAGGCGCTGCCGGGCGACATGATCGCGCTCATGGGGCCGTCGGGCGCCGGCAAGACGACGCTCCTGCTCACGCTGAACGGCTACCTGCCGCCGACGAGCGGCGTCGTCCGCATCAACGGCGAGGACCTCTACAACATCTACGACACGCTCCGCGGCTCCATCGGCTACGTGCCGCAGGACGATCTCGTCCACCCGGAGCTCACCGTCTTCGAGGCCGTCCGCTACAGCGCGAAGTTCCGCCTCCCGCCCGACTACACCGAGGCCGAGATCGACGCCCGCGTCGAGCAGACGATCAAGGATCTCGGCCTCGAGGGCGTCAAGAACCTCCAGATCGGCAAGCCCGAGAACAAGATCCTCTCGGGCGGGCAGCGCAAGCGCGTCAACATCGCGCTCGAGCTCGTCACCGATCCGGTCATCCTCTTCCTCGACGAGCCGACCTCGGGCCTCGCCGCCGACGACACGACCGCGCTGATCAGCCTGCTGCATGACCTCACGAAGGCCACCGGCAAGACGATCATCATGACGATCCACCAGCCGGCGAAGGACGAGTTCGAGAAGTTCAGCCACGCGCTCATCCTGGGCTACGGCGGCATCCCGATGTTCTTCGGGCCGACCCGGCCCGACGCGTACCGCTTCTTCGGCAGCTGGAAGGAGCGGCACGGCCAGCAGAACGACGTCGACAACCCGCGCGACATGTTCGAGATGCTCGCGCTCCGCGAGCGGCCCATCTTCGATCAGCTCCGCGCGCGGAACCCGAACGCGTCGCGCGGCGACGCCAGGAAGCTCGCCGCCATCGAGTGGCGCAAGGAGTTCTTCAGCGACGGCAACCCGACGTACCGCCGGATGTACTCCGGCCGGCGCGAGATCGGCACCGGTCAGGGGCAGCGCGGCATCCCGGCCGGGCGCGCCACGACCAAGGGGCAGCTCGGCCTGCTCCTGTCGCGCTACTTCAAGGTGAAGAAGCGCGACATCGGCGGCACCCTGATCATGCTCCTCCAGGCCCCGATCATCGGCATCCTGCTCGCGATCGTCTTCGGCGGGCAGGAGAAGGCGATCCCGGCGTGGTGCCTCGGCGCGCTCCAGGAGCTCGGGCGCCGCGCCGGCGGCGCGGACCAGAGCACCGACGTCATCAAGGGCATGGAGGTCACCACCGACCACACCGCGGCGATCTTCTTCCTCGTCGTCGCCGCGGTCTGGTTCGGGACCTCGAACGCGGCCCGCGAGATCGTCAGCGAGCGGGCCATCTACCTCCGCGAGCGCATGGTCAACCTGGGGCTCGTCAACTACGTGCTCTCCAAGTACCTGCTGCTCGCCGGCTTCTGCCTCGTCCAGTGCACCGTCCTGCTCGCGATCGTGTTCTTCGCCCTGGGCTTCCACGGCGGCATGCAGGCGTTCGGCATGCAGCTCGCCGCGCTGACCGCCACCTCGCTCAGCGCCGTCGCGCTGGGGCTCCTCCTCTCCACGGTGGTCGCCTCGTCCGAGGCGGCGATGGCGCTCACGCCGATCGCGCTCATCCCCCAGGTCGTCCTCGGGGGGCTCATGGTGCCGATGACGACCGTGCCGCACCTCCGGCCGCTCATGTACATCATCCCGGCCCGCTGGGGCTTCGAGGGCGCGATCGCGCCGGAGCGGCTCGCGACCGCGGAGGATCCAGCGTGGGTCATCGATCTGCACCGCACCGACACGAGCGCCGCGGACTTCATCGAGGGCGGCAAGTTCAAGTGCGCCATCGCGCAGATGGCGGCCGACAACTACGCGGGCGCGTGGGGCTTCACCACGTACGATCAGACCTGGATGCCCTATGCGGTGCTCGCCGGCATGACGTTCATCATCCTCGTCACGCTCTGCGCGGTGCTGAAGCGGCGCGACCCGGTGTGACGTCGTGACCACGCAGGAGCCCGCCGCTTCCATCCGCATCGATGACCGGCGCGCGCGCGGCGCTCGCAGGCCGGCCGCCGCGGTGCTCCTCTCGCTGCTCGCCGCCCTCTGGCCCTCCCAGGCGCGGGCGCAACAGCAACGCCAGGACGGGCAGGCGGCGCCGCAGGCGCCCGAGGGCGGGGCGGCCGTGCCCCGAGGCCCGGGCGGCGCGATCGTCACGCCGCCTGCTCCCACGGCCGCGCCGGCGGTGAAGGCGACGCCGCCGCGGGCGCTCAACTACACGCCCCCGGAGTACCCGCCGGAGGCCGAGAAGCAGGGGCGCGAAGCGTCGGTCACCCTGCAGCTCGACATCGACCGCGACGGGCGCGTGAAGCACGCCGTCGTCGTCGAGAGCGCGGGACACGGGTTCGATGAGTCGGCGCTGGCCGCGGCCCAGAAGCTCGAGTTCGAGCCCGCCCGCCGCGCGGACGGGACCCCCGCCCCGGCCCGCATCCTGTACCGCTACTCGTTCACCCTGAAGACGGCCTCGCCGCCGCCGGCCGCCGGCGAGCCCGCGAGGTCCGCCGAGAGCCTCCGCGGCACCGTGCTCGCCAGCGGGGGCGACGTCCCGCTCGCCGGCGCCACCGTCTCGGTCGCGCGCGTCGCGGGCGCGAGCGCAGCGACGCCCGCCGCGCCGCCAGAGCTCACGACCGACGAGGGCGGCGCCTTCGCCTTCGCCGCGCTGCCGCCGGGGCGCTACCAGGTCACCATCGCGGCGCCCGGCTTCGAGCCGCTCTCCGTCGAGGAGGCGCTCGCCCCCGGGGAGCAGCTCGAGGTGAAGTACCGGCTCCTGCCGCAAGGCGACGGCCTCGAGGTCACGGTCCGCGGCAAGCGGCCGCCGCGCGAGGTCACGAAGCGCACGATCGAGCAGCGCGAGATCAACCGCATCCCCGGCACGAACGGCGACGCCCTGCGCTCGCTGCAGAACCTGCCGGGCGTCGCCCGCCCGCCCAGCATCGCGGGGCTGCTCATCGTCCGCGGCTCCGGCCCGCAGGACACGCAGACCTTCGTCGACGGCACGCAGGTGCCGCTCATCTACCACTTCGGCGGCCTCTCCTCGGTCGTGCCGACCGAGATGCTGGATCGGATCGACTTCTACCCCGGCAACTTCAGCGCCAAGTACGGCCGGGTGCAGGGCGGCATCGTCGACGTCGCCCTCCGCTCCCCCAAGGAGGACGGCAAGCTCCACGGCCTCGCGCAGATGGACCTCATCGACGCGCGCGTCCTGCTCGAGGGCCCCGTGCCGTTCCTCGAGAACACCCGCTTCATGGTGGCAGGACGGCGGAGCTACATCGGCGAGTCGTTCGGCCCCGTGCTCGAGGCCGCGGGCGCAGGCGTCACGCAGGCGCCGGTCTATTACGACTACCAGGTCCTCCTCGAGACCGAGCCCACGCCCTCCGCTCGGCTCCGCCTCACGTTCTTCGGCTCCGACGACGCCCTCGAGCTGCTGCTCAGCGACCCGGCGCCCAACGAGCCGGCCCTCTCCGGCAACGTCGGGCTGCACACGGCGTTTCAGCGGCTCCAGCTGCGCTACGATCACGAGCTGACCGACAAGGACCGGCTCGACGGCGTGCTCGCGATCGCGCGCGACGACGCCGATTTCGGGATCGGGCCGATCTACTTCCAGCTCGATCTCAAGACGATCTCCGGCCGCCTCGAGTACGCGCGGCGCATCTCGAAGGGCACGGTCTTCAACGCGGGGCTCGACGTCTTCGCCGGCCTCTACGCCGTGAACCTCCGCGCCCCCGGGCCGAACCGCCCCGGCGAGCCGCCGAACCAGCCGTTCTCGACGCGCACCCTCCAGGAGGTCTCGCGCGACGGGGAGTTCTTCTACCCCGCGGCGTACGCCGAGCTCGAGCTCGCCCCGACCCCTCGGGCGAAGATCGTCCCGGGCCTGCGCCTCGACTACCAGGACCTGAACCAGCAGGTCACCGTGAGCCCGCGCGTGAACGGGCGCTTCGACGTCGTCCCCGGGTTCCCGCGGACCACGGTGAAGGGCGGCCTCGGGGTGTTCCATCAGCCGCCGCAGTTCCAGGAGGTGATCCCGCCGCTCGGCAACCCCGGCCTGAAGTCGACCCGGGCGCTGCACTATGCGGCCGGCGTCGAGCAGGAGCTGACCCGGCACATCGAGGCGTCGGCGGAGGGGTTCTACAAGCAGCTCGACGAGCTCGTCGTCGGCGTGAACCGGCCCGGGTCGATCCAGCTCGACTACCAGAACGTCGGCTCGGGCAGGGTCATCGGCGGCGAGTTCCTGCTCAAGTACAAGCCCGACGATCGCTTCTTCGGCTGGGCCGCGTACACGCTGTCCCGCAGCACGCGGGTGCCGGAGCCCGGCGAGCCGGAGCGGCTCGTCTCCTTCGATCAGACCCACATCCTGACGGTGCTCGGCAGCTACCGCCTGGGCGACGGCTGGGAGTTCGGCGCCCGGTTCCGGCTCGTCTCCGGCAACCTGGTCACGCCCAACGTGTGCAACGTCAACGAGCAGAGCTGCGACCCGTACCGCACCAACGCGCTCTTCTACGCGCCCACCGGGACGTACACGCCCATCCCGTTCTCCGGCCCGAACAGCGAGCGGCTCCCGGCGTTCCACCAGCTCGATCTGCGCCTGGACAAGACGTGGAAGTTCAAGACCTGGCGGCTCTCGGCCTACCTCGACGTGCAGAACGTCTACAACAACGCGAACAGCGAAGCGATTCAGTACAATTACAACTATACAGCCCGACAGTACGTCACCGGGCTGCCCATCCTGCCGAGCTTCGGGATGCGAGGAGAGTTCTGAGATGCGCGGGGCGCAGGCGATGAACGGCGCGGTGAAGCGCGAGCGTCCCGAGCGCCGCGGGCGCCGGTGGCGGCGCGCGGTGCTGGGGACGCTCGCGCTCGCGGCGATCGCGTCGCCGGCGATCGCCTCGGGGTGCGTCGCGGGCTTCGATCCGCCGAGCCTCGTGAGCGGCCTCCGCGTCTTCGCGGTGGTCGCCGACAAGCCGTACGCCAAACGCGGAGACCAAGTCACCTTCCGGATCCACTACCAGGACGGGCTGGGCGGCCCCGAGGGCGGGTCGCGCCCTGTCTCGGTCTACTGGTTCGGCGGGTGCGAGAACCCCGTCGGGGACGACTACTACGGCTGCTACGCGCAGCTCGAGGGCATCGCCTCCGAGATCGAGGCGTGGGTGGAGCGAGGCGACCCGACCGTCCCGCTGCCCGACCTCAACGGCGTGCGCCCCGGCTTCGGGGACACGTACACGATCACGATCAGCGACGACATCCTCGCCGGCCGCAAGCCGCCCGCCACCGGGGGTCCGGCCTTCGGGAGCGCGTTCGTCTTCTTCGTCGCCTGCACCGGGGAGCTCGGTCTCGTGGAGGACCAAGGCACCGGCCGCGCCGGGACGTTCCCCGTCGCCTGCTTCAGCGGCGGGCGCCGGCTCGGCCCGGACAGCTTCGTGCCCGGCTACACGCAGATCTACGCCTTCGAGGACGGCCGCGCGAACGCGAACCCGGAGATGAAAGGGCTCACGCTCGACGGCGAGCCCCTGCCGGAGGACTTCGCCGACATCCCCACCGTCCAGCGCTGCCCCGTGAGCGCGGAGGCACGGCGCGAGGCCGGCTGCAGCGCGGAGGATCCGTTCGTCGAGTGCGACGCCTACGAGCTCGACGCGATCGTCGACCCCGACACGGTGGCGGAGAGCGATCCCAGCGCGCAGCACCAGACGCTGAAGGAGATCGTCTGGGTCGACTACTTCGCCGATCTGGGCGATCTCGACGGGGGCATCAAGCTCGTGAGCGACGCGAACGAGGGGTACATCCGCGATCACGCAGTGGCGTGGATCCCGCCTGCCGAGCCGGGCGTCGCCACGATCACCGCGGTCCTGCGCGACGCGCGCGGCGGCTCGTCCGTGGTGCAGCGCCGCATCCGCGTCGAGTGACGGCGGCCCCGCGGCCCGCCGCGGCGGGGGCCGCAGCGATCAGCCGCAGCCCGCTTCGATCTGCGCGAGCTGTTCGATGAGCTGCGCGGGGTCGCGCGCGGCGCACAGCGCGTCGGCGGCCCCGAGCCTGGCGAGCCTGGCCGCCTGGGCGAGCAGCTCCAGGTGCGCGCGGCCCCCCTCGGCGCAGACGAGGACGACGAACAACCGGAGCGGCGCCCCGCCCGGCGTCGGCACCGCGAGCGGCTCGGCCAGCGTCGCGAGCACGGCCGCCAGGCACGCGCCGGGGACGATCGCGTGCGGGACCGCGACGCCGTTGCCGAGCGCCGTGGGCGACTCGCGCTCACGCCGCAGGATCTCCTGGGCGAGCGTGCTCGCCGCGAGCACGCTGCCGGGGGGCGCCAGCCGGGACGCCGCGACGTCGATGACGTCCTCGATGTCCGCGCACGAGAGGTGCAGCACGACGCGCTCGGGCGTGAGCAGCTCGCAGAGCCGCCGCGCGGGCCGCCCCCCGAAGGCCGCGCTCGCCGGGAACTCGGCGTCGATGAACGCCTTGACGCGCGCGAGTTGCGGGCCGCTGAGGTTGCGCCGCGCGAGCTCCACGCAGAGCGCCTTCGCCGACGGGACGCGCTCGAGGTAGCGCGAGACGAGCGGCTCGACCTGATGGCCGAGCTCGAGGAGCACCGCCGGCGGGAGATCGAGCGCGCCCGCGATCGCCGTGAGCCGGTCGGGCGTGGGGATGGCGTCGTGCCCATGCTCGACGCGGCTCAGGTAGGCGCTGGAGACGCCGATGCGGTGCGCGAGCGCGCGCAGGCTCAGGCCCGCCTCGACGCGGAGGAGCCGCAGCGTGGCCCCGAACTCGGCGACCGCGCGGGCGCGCGCGGCGCCGTCAGCGTCGGACATCGCTGGCATGGGGTTCAGGAGCGATCGGGCTCGACCGCGAGGGGGGTCGGGAGGACTTTCGGGACGGGCGCCGTGGCCCGGGCGGACACGGCGGCGGGCTCGTGGTGGCGCACGACGAGCAGCGAGGTCGGGCACCCCTGGATGACATGCTCGGCGCGGATGCCGAACCGGCGCTGCGCGAGGCCCCACTCGGGCCCGACGCCGACGAGGACGAGATCGTAGCCGCGCTTCGCCTCCTCGAGGGCCGCGTCCGCGGGGGAGTCGTGCTCCACCACCTTGAGGAGCACCTTGGACTTCTGCAGCGCGCCGCCCTCCTCGCCCTCGAACACCTCGTCGACCGTCCGCTGCGCGCCGAGCGTGTCGTCGGACCTGCGCTTCGGCTTGACCACGTGGAGGATGGTGACGTCGGCGCCGACCTGCTGCGCGAGCCGGCGGGCCAGCGCGAGCGCCGCCCTGTCGTGCAACGTGCCGTGGAAGGGCACGAGCAGCTTGCGGACCGCGGCGAGCCCGCGGTCGATGAGCACGCCGACGTCCGTGTGAGCGCCGCGCATGACCTCGTAGACGGTGCCGCCGAGCACGGTCTGGCTGAGGATCGGCTTGTGCCAGCCGAGCAGCACGAGGTCGGCCTGCTTCACGTCGGCGACGTTGCAGATGTCGTGGCTCGGCTTGGGCGAGACGAAGGAGAGCGGCCGGACCTCGGCGCCCAGCTCCTTGGCCCGCGACAGGAGCGGCGTGAGCGCGGCCGCCCCCTGCCGCTCGGGCCCCTGGTCGAGGTAGAACGAGCCGCGATCGGTCGGCGGGATGAGGCGCAGCGCGTAGAGGCGCCTCGCCTCGGGGCCGGTGCCGGCGAGGGCGCTCGCGAGCGTCACCATGCCAGGGCCGGAGCGCTCGTAGGAGACGCACATGAGCACGGTGAACACCTCTGCCGCCGTGGGCAGAGGCGTCCGCTCCGGCACGTCGGCGAGCTCCTTGGCGAGCTCCTCCGGCGGGTAGATCCAGCGCAGGAGCGGCGTGGTCATGAAGGTGGTGACCAGCGCCATGAGCACCATCATCGTGAACAGCTTGGGCGAGATGATGCCCAGATCGAGCCCGAGGTTCAGGACGATGAGCTCCATCAGGCCGCGGGTGTTCATGAGGATGCCGAGCGCGCTGGCCTCCCGCCAGCCCTGGCCGGTGAAGCGGGCGGCCACGGTGCTACCGCCGAACTTGCCGAGGCAGGCGACCAGGATGATGAGGCCGCACATCATCCAGCCGTCGGCCGAGTTGAGCAGCCCGATGTGCGTGCGCAGGCCGCTGTAGGCGAAGAACAGCGGGAGCAGGAAGACCACGGCGAAGTCCTCGAGCTTCTCGGCCAGGCTCTGCGCGAAGCCGGTGCCATTCGGCATGATCGCGCCGAGCATGAAGGCCCCGAACAGCGGGTGGATGCCGATCATCTCGGTCATCCAGCTCGACACGATGAGCAGGAGGAGCGTGACGGCGACGAGGTCCTGCGAGAGCCCTTCCTTGCTGGAGCCGCGCTCGCCGAGCCGGACGAGGAAGGGGCGGACCACGAACAGCATGCCGGCGATGTAGGCGACGGCGAAGACGGTGGTCCAGACGGCGCCCACGAGCCCCGTGGCGCGCGCGATCGAGACGACGAACGCGAGGATGCACCAGGCGGTCACGTCGTCGACGGCGGCGCACGTGATGGTGAGAGCGCCGACCTTCGTGCGCAGCAGGCGCCGCTCGGTGAGGATGCGCGCGAGCACCGGGAACGCCGTGATGCTCATGGCCACGCCCATGAACAGCGTGAACGACGAGAACGGGACGGAGCTGTCGGAGAGCCGGGGATACAGGTAGAGCGCGAGGAGCCCGCCCAGCCCGAACGGCACGACGATGCTCGTGTGGCTGATGATGACCGAGGCGTGACCGCGCCCGCGCAAGAGCTTCGGATCGAGCTCCAGCCCGATGAGGAACATGAAGACGATGAGGCCGACCTCGCTCACCAGCTTCAGGAGCGGCAGCGAATCGCTTGCGAACAGGGCCGCCGACGTATCGGGGAAGAGCCAGCCGAACAGCGACGGGCCGAGCAGGATGCCCGCCGTGACCTCGGCGATGACCATCGGCTGCTCCATCCGGCGAGCCACCAGGCCCACGAGCCGCGAGCAGGCGATGATCAAGAACGCCTGGATGAGGAAGCGGCTCAGCGGGTTGTGGATCAGGATCTCCATGCCGAGCGCTCCCTCCTGGTGGTAAGTGTTAAGTTATCGCTTATCAGCGGGCTGTCTCGACTGTCAAGAAAGGGATGCGCAGCGTCAAACGGCCTGAACAGGACGTCGGAGGCGCGCAGACGGCGCGTCAGGCAGTCCGAGCGAGCGAGCAGGTGCACCGCGCGAGCGGGCGCGCGCGCCCACCCGGACCAGCTCGCCGCCGGGTGCCTCTCGCGGGCGGTTGTCGAGCGGAGGAGCGCGCCCTGGCGGGCGCGGCGGCGGCTACCAATCGGTCGGCATGTAGTCTTTGAAGAACTGGCCGTACGCGTGCTGGCCGCTGAGCAGCCCGGAGAAGATGGGGTCGCAGATGCGGGCGGCGCCGTCGACGATATCGAGCGGCGGATGAAAGCCGTGCTCCTCGAGCTTGCGCGCGGCGAGCGCCGCGGGGTCCTCGTCGGTGACCCACCCGGTATCGACGCTGTTCATGAAGATGCCGTCCTTCACATAATCGGGCGCGGACGTGCGCGTCATCATGTTGAGCGCGGCTTTCGCCATGTTGGTGTGAGGGTGCCTGTCCGTCTTGTAACGGCGGTAGAACTGCCCCTCCATCGCCGAGACGTTGACGATGTGCCTGTCGAACGTGGGCCGTCGCATCATGAGCGGCTTCAGCCGGGAGTTCAGGACGAAGGGGGCGACCGCGTTGACGAGCTGCACCTCGAGCATCTCGACGGTCGGGACCTCGGCGAGGGTGAGCCGCCAGCTGTTCAGCGTCCGGAGATCGACCTGCTGGAGATCGGCGTCGTAGCGCCCCTGGGGGAAGAGCAGCTCGTCGAGGCGCTCATCGCCCGGAGCCGGGATCTGGGAGAGCAAGGCAGGCTCGCGCAGGCCCGCGCCGGGGTCGGCGCCGGCGACGAGGGGGAGCGTGCCGCTCGCGCGGAGCGCGTCGTACTCGCGGAGCGGGGGTTGAGCGCCCTGCGGGAGGGAGCGGACCGGCGCGGTCTCGCCCTCGATGAGGTGGCCGTAGAAGCCCGGCGGTCGCCGCACGGTCTGGCAGGCGTTGTTGATGATGAAATCGAGCCGGTCGAGCGTGTGGAGGAGGTGGCGCGTGAAGAGCTCGACGCTCGGCGTGTGCCGGAGATCGAGGCCGTAGATCGCGACCCGTGATCCCCAGGCGTCGAAGTCGCGCTCCGCCGAGAAGCGGCGGGCGGCGTCGTGCGGAAAGCGGGTCGTGACGATGACCCGCGCGCCGGCGCGGAGGAGCATGATCGCCGCCTGATAACCGATCTTGACGCGCGCGCCCGTGACGAGCGCGACGCGGCCGTCGAGCGGCGCGGTCTGGCTGCGTTTGCGGTAGTTGAAGTCGCCGCACGCGGCGCACATCGCGTCGTAGAAGAAGTGGACTTTGCGGAACTCGGCCTTGCAGACGTAACACTTGCGCGGCCGCGCGAGCTCCGGCGCGCCCGGCTCGGCCGTCGGCCCGGGCCCCTCGGTGGCCTCGGGCGGCGACGCGGGCTCCTCGGCGGGGTCGGCCCACGACAGCGGGGGCGCGGCCGGGGCGAGCGCGTCCGGCGTGCGGAACACCGGCTCTCGACGGGCGACGCGGATGCCGACCGCATCGAGCAGGGCGGCGTCGGCGGACCTCTGCGCGTGCCGGTCGCGCTTGCGGAACGCCCTGGCGAGCTCTCGCTGCTCGGCGCGCTCGGGGCGCGAGACGCGACCGGCGGCCAGGAGGAGCCGGCGGCGGTCCTCGGAGCTGATGGCGGCGAGCTGCGCGCGATCGAGGGCCAGGGCCTCCAGCACCTTGAGGCAGGCGTCGAGATCGGCGGCAGTGAACGGCCGGCCTGCGCCGGCGGCTTCGCGGTCGGGACTCATCGAAGCGTGCGTGCATAGCACGCGGGGGACCGCGCGCGAACCGCGGCGGCGCCTCGGGTCCTGCCGGCACGCTTCTACCCGTATCGCGCCGCTCCGCGCCCAGAGCCCCGTGGCGAGTCGCGCGAGCCGCGTCCTGTTCGCCGGCTGACGATTGTACACTACGCCCGCACATCACCCTGGGCCCTCGGAAACGCCAGCAGAGGATCTCATGCTCGAGTCGCCACACAGTCTGTTCGCGACGGAATTCATGCCCCATGGCCATTGCTACTTCTGGCAGCCGGGCATGGTCTGGCTGCAGGTCGTCACCAACCTGGCGATCGGCTTCGCCTATCTCTCGATCTCCCTGACCCTCGTCCACCTGGTCCGGCGCATCCGGGACATCCCCTTCCAGTGGGTGTACCTCGCGTTTGGCACCTTCATCGTTGCCTGTGGGTTCACGCACTTCATGGATGTGTGGGTCATCTGGCAACCGTTGTACTGGCTGGATGGGGCCCTCCGGGCCATCACGGCGATCGCCTCCGTCGGCACCGCGATCCTGCTCTTTCCGCTGCTCCCCAAGGTGGTCGCGCTGGCGGGCGCGGCGCGCATCACACGCGAGGACGAGCTCCGCCGGGAGGAGCTGAACCGCCAGCTCTCGGCGCTCTACGAGAGCACGCGGGAGGCGCTCGCGGAGGCCATTCCCCAGCTCGTATGGACCGCGACGCCGGACGGGGAGTTCGACTACGTCAACCGGCGCTTCGCGGAGTACGTCGGCGAGCGTCTGCCCAGCGGCGCGGCCTGGACGGCCGCCATCCACCCCGAGGACGCGGCGCGGGTCGTGGCGCGCTGGAAGGAGAGCTTCGCCAGCGGAGACGCCTACGAGATCGAGTACCGAATTCGGCGCAGCGACGGGGTCTACCGCTGGTTCCTCGTGCGCGGGTTGCCCCTGCACGACACGACCCGGCGGATCGTGAAGTGGTTCGGCACCTGCACCGACATCCAGGAGCAGAAGATCGCGGCCGAGGAGCGCGAGGTGATGCTCCAGCAGGCGCGAGAGGCCGTGAGGGCGCGAGAGATCTTCCTCGCCGTCGCGGCCCATGAGCTCAAGACGCCGCTCACGCCGCTGCGCGCCGAGGTGGAGAGCGTGCTGCGCGCGGCGCGCGCCGCGCGCGCGGACCGCCTCACGCCCGAGCGCCTGGTCATCAAGCTATCGGTCGTGGAGCGGCAGATCGATCGCCTGGAACGGCTGGTCTCCGACCTGCTCGACGTCTCGCGCATCGCCGCTGGACGGATCGAGCTTCAGATACAGGAGGTCGACCTCGCGGAGGTCGTGTGCGAGGTGGTCGAGCAGCACAAATACGACCTCGCCAGGAACTCGATGTCGCTCCAGCTCGCCGCCGACGCCACGGGCGGCTGGGATCGCAGGCGCCTCGACCAGGTGGTGAACAACCTCCTCACCAATGCGCTCAAGTACGGCCGCGGGCGTCCGATCACGATCACCGTGTGGTCAAGCGATGTCCGCGCGTGGCTCACGATCGCGGACCAGGGCATCGGCATCGCGCCCGAGCAGCAAGCCATCATCTTCAACCAGTTCGAGCGCGCGGTCTCGGAGCGGCACTACGGCGGGCTCGGGCTCGGGCTGTGGATCGTGCGGCAGGTCGTCGGGGCCATGGGTGGGACGGTGTCCGTCGCGAGTGAACCTGACGTCGGGTCGACCTTTACTGTGGAGTTGCCTCGACAACGTGGGAACCTCGATGACACCGAGACCAAATCTCCTTAAGCTGACACGATGAAGCACATCCTGTTGGTGGAGGACAACGAGGATATTCAGATCTCGCTCCGCGATGCGCTGGAGGAAGACGGTGCTTACAGCGTCATGACGGCTGGAAACGGCGCGGAGGCGCTCGCGCTGCTCGAGCGCGGCGAGCGGCCGAATATGATGCTCGTCGACCTGTTGATGCCCGTCATGGACGGTGTGGAGTTGATCGACCGGATGCGGCGCGACGCGCGGTTCGCGGGCATCCCGGTCGTCGTCCTGTCGGCCGCGTCGATCACGTCCCCGCCGCCCGGAACACCCTTGCTCAGGAAGCCGATCCGCTACGAGGCGCTCCTTGGAGCGGTCCAGAAGGCGTGCGGGTGCTGAGAGCGGCGCGCTCGCGCAGAGAGGACGCTACTTGCCGGCGGGCGCGTAGGGGCAGAAAGCGCCGCCTTCTCCGGTCTCGGCGAGGGCGCCCGTCGAAGGATCGAGGGTGAGCGTGGTCGGGAACGGGTGAGCTCCCGGACCCTGCGACCCTTCGGAGACCGAGAGCAGGAGCGTGCTGTCTGCGCGCTTGAACGCCCCCTTGCGATGGACGATGCCCGACCAGACGCACGCCACGTTCGGCGGGCAGGGAGAGACGCGATCCTCGGCGACGAAGCTGCCGTCCTTCGCGAGGGAGAGCCGGCGCTCGTACTTGCGCGGACCGCACGCGGCGGAGCTCCATGTGCCGAACAGCGCTTCCTCTCCGGGCGCGGTGGTCGCGGTCCGCGCTGTCGTGGCCGGCGCCGGGGTCGTCGCGGTGACCGTGGCAGACGCCTGCGGCGCGGGCGCGCTCGGCGCCGCGGTGGACAGCGGCTCCGGGGGCTCCACGGGCGATGACGGCTCGGGCGCCGGCTCGCGCGGACCGTTGACGGTGCACGCGGCGAGCGGCGCCAGCAGCGCGGCGAGGGGGAGGATGAACGTTCGCATCACACCCGCTCATCCCATGGCGCCTCAACGCGCGCAACGCGTGCACCGCCGGAGGCCGCGGCGATGCGCCCGCCCCGCGAGCGGCACGACGGGGAGCGCCGCGCGGAAGGCCGCGAGCGACGTGCGCTACCCCAGCAGCGCGAGCAGATCCTCCCGCGTCAGCGAGGCCGCCCTGTCCGCCTCGCCCAGCGCGGCGCCCGCGATCGCGCGCTTCCGCTCCTGCAGCGCGAGGATCCCCTCCTCCACCGTGTCCTTGGCGACGAGCCGGTGGACCATCACCGGCCGGTGCTGTCCGATACGGTGGGCTCGATCGGCCGCCTGATCTTCGACCGCCGGGTTCCACCAGGGATCGAGCAGGAAGACGTGATCCGCCGCGGTCAGGTTCAGGCCGGTGCCGCCCGCCTTGAGCGAGATGAGCATCACCGGCGGGCCGCCCGGCGACTGGAACTCGTTGACCACCCCGGCGCGATCGCGCGTCCCGCCGTCGAGGCGGCTCCACGGGATCCCCGCCGCGCCGAGGTGCGGCTCGACGAGGTCGAGCAGCGAGGTCCACTGCGAGAACACGAGCGCCTTGTGGCCGTCCGCGACGCACTCCTCGAGCGCCTCGATCAGCCGCGTCACCTTGGAGGAGGGCGCGCTCCGCGCCGCCGGCGCCGCGCCGCCGGCGCTCGATCCCGGGATCAGCGCCGGATGGCAGGCCGCCTGGCGCAGGCGGAGCAGCGCCTCCAGCGCCGCCATGACGCTCGCCCCCTCCGCGAGCTTCTCCACCACGTCCTTGCGGGTGGCCGCGCGCACCGCATCGTAGAGCTCGCGCTCTGCCTCCTCGAGCTCGCAGTAGAGCACCATCTCCGATCGCGGCGGCAGCTCCGGCGCCACCTCGCCCTTCAGCCGCCGCAGCACGAAGGGGCGGATCTTCTGCCGCAGCTCGGCCGCGGCGCCCTGCACGCCCTCGGCGATCGGCCGGCCGTAGCGCTCCTGGAAGGCGCTCCGCCCGCCGAGGAGGCCGCGGTTCGTGAAGTGGAGCAGGCTCCAGAGCTCCTCGAGCCGGTTCTCGACCGGCGTGCCGCTCAGCGCCACGCGCAGCTCGGCGCGGAGCGCGAACGCCGCCCGCGCCGCCTGGCTGTCGGGGTTCTTGATCGCCTGCGCCTCGTCGAGCACCACGGCCTCCCAGGCCTGCGCCGCGAGCAGCTCGGCGTCGTTGCGGAGCACGGCGTAGGTCGTCAGCGTGACGTCGGCCGCAGGATCGAGGGCGCGCCGCGTGCCGTGGTAGATCGCGAACCGGAGGCCCGGGCGGAAGCGCCGGATCTCGTCGGCCCAGTTGTGGACGACGCTGCGCGGGCACACGACGAGCGTCCGCCCGCGCAGCGAGCAGAGCGTCTGCAGCGTCTTGCCGAGCCCCATGTCGTCGGCGAGCACCGCGCCGAGGCCCGCGTCGCGCAGGAACGACAGCCAGTCGACGCCGCGCCGCTGGTAGGGGCGCAGCGTCGCGGTCAGGTCGGAGGGCAGCGGCGCCTCCGGGAGCGACGCGAAGCCGTCGAGCAGCGGCATGAGCTTGTCGAAGCCCGACGGGCGCGGGTACTCGATCTCGTCGCACAGCGCGGCCAGCGCCGGGAGCGCCGCGGGCGGCACCTCCTTGTCTTCGCGCCGCGCCGCGAGCAGATCGGCGACGCGCGCGCCGTACTTGTCGAGCCACTCCGAGGGCAGCGGCGCCCACCCGCCGCCGAGGAGCGGCACGAGCGGCAGGCCGTCCTGCCACGCGCGGATCACGGCCGTCGCGTCCGCGCGCTTCGGGGGCGCGCCGGCGCCGTCGCCTTCGTCGCCCGCGCCGTCGTCGCGCCCCGCCGAGAGCTCGAACTCGACGTCGAAGGCCCGGTCCTGGATGACGAAGCGCGGCACGAGCGCGGCCTTGCCGAAGATGTCGCCGCGCGCGTCGGCGAAGGCGCGGGCGTCCCACGACTCGAGGCGCGAGGCGAAGCGGATCGCCTCGACGCCATCGAAGTCGACCCGGCGGCCCGGGATGAGGTGGAGCTCGTCGCGCAGCCGGATCAGCAACATGCGCTCCGCGGGCTCGTCGCGGACGGGCACGGCGCCGGACAGGTGCACGAGCCGGCCGTTCTCGATGCGCGCCTCCGGCGGGTCGCCGTAGACGAGGCTGGGCACGACGGAGAGCGTGTGCTCCTTCTGGCTGAGCTCCAGGAGGATCCGCGGCCGGGACGCGCCGCCCGCGCGGGGCAGGCGCTGGCTCTGGATCGTGACCGGGACGCGCTTGGTCAGCTCCGGCAGGACGTCGGTCACCAGCTTGCCGAGGTCCCCCCGCGGGAACACCCGACGGAGCGGCAGCCGCTCGAGCTTCGGCCCCGTGAGGTCCATCTCCCGGAGCAGGTGCAGCGTGCCGCCGCACCGCACGACGCCCGACGCGATCACCTCGTCGACGCGCGGGTCCCGCTCCACGACGAGCGCCGCGCCATCGTCGTGATCGCGCACCGCCGCGCGAGGGCCGATCGCCTCGCTGGAGACGCGCACGGGCGCGCCGTCGAGCTCCACGTCGGCGACGCCCGCCAGCGCCGCGAAGAGCTCGGGCTGGCGATCCGAGGGGAAGTAGCCGTGCTGCTTCGTGCCCACGAGGCGGTCGATCGCCAGGTCCTCGTGCGTCGGGTAGAGCTCGGGCAGCCTCGGCCCCGGCCGCTCCGGGCTCGCTGGAGCCCGCACGGCGCGGCCAGCGAGGCTGGCGAGCGAGACCCGGAGCGGCTCCTCGGCGCCGCTCGCGTGCACGATCATCCGCTCGAGCGCGAGCACGAGCCCCTTGCGCCGGAGCCGGTACCGCAGCCGCGCCGGCGGCGTAGCCGCGGCGGTCGCGCCGCCTTGCGCGGCCGGCTGCCCTTGCGCGGCCGGCTGCCCTTGCGCCGCCGCCTGGCCCTGCGCCGCCGCCTGGCCCTGCGCCGCCGCCTGGCCCTGCGCGACCGGTTGCGAGAGCGACAGCGTCGCCGCGACAGCGTGCGCGCAGGGATCGATTTTTCCACCGCAGTCGCACGTCCACTCGGCGTCCGCTGGGTAGAGGGTGACGGTTGGCGCAACGGGCTGCCCGGCCGCCTTGACGCGGACCACGATGGCGTCGCCGCGATCCTCCCGTCCGAAGGCAGCGCCCTCACGGGCGAGCTTGACGCCCTGGGACCAGAGGCCCGGAAGACAGGCTTTCCTGATGGCTTCGAGAAGACCCTGCACTGAGACTCCAGACACCGACGGCTGGCCGCGGGAGCTCGCGCGCTCTCCCGGGACCAGCGCCACCTCTTGGGATGTTCACAGAAAGACGAAGATGACGGAAAGAGGTTCAGTCGTCTTCTTCGTCTTGTTCCGCTCGTTCCGCCTGTTCCGCTGCCTCGTCTTCCAGATTCCGGGAGCTTGCCCGGCATGAGCGGGGCGCTGCTGTAGCAGGTATCCGCGGGGCATCACGCCGCGAGCTTCACCGGCGCGTCAGGTGCTCACGGTAGCGCGTCGTGAGCTCCATCCAGCGCAACGTGAGGATCGGCTCGCGCTCGAGCCGATCCTGCCAGCTGCGATCGACGGCCTTCCACAGGTCGCGATCGGCGATGCCGTGGCGCAGGAGCGCCTGGTCGAACGACGCGGCCGCTCCGATCGACGACTCGGCGCAGAGGACCGCGTACTGCTGAAGGCTGAGCGAGGGCAGCGCGCTCCGCGCGCCCGGAAGGTCGCTCCGCGAGGCGGGCGCAGGGGCCGCACCGCTCGGCGCCGCCTGCGCCGACGCGGCCGGCACGGCGCCGCTCGCGTCGAGCTCGCCGGGAGATCGCCGGAGGGTGACCCCCGACCGCGCGTTGCCGCCATCGAGCTCCAGCGGCTCGGCCTCCGGCGGGAGCTTGATCGAGGGCAGCGGCAGGGCCCGCGGCACCGCGACGGTCTCGTCGGCCTCGCCCTCCGAGGGGGGGCGTTTTCCGCTCGACGAGGGGACGATCACGGACTGCGGCGGCGAGGCCGCGCGCCGCGGCGGCGCGGAGGAGGCGCTCCCCCGGCCGCCTCGCCGTGAGCCGGCGCGCTCGCCGTCGGGCGCCGCGAACGACAGCACCGGACCGGCGTCGGTGATCTCCATCTGCAGGATGATCTCACCCGTCCTTCCGCGGACGACGAGCCGATCGCCCGCCGACGTCACCTCCATCTCGTAGCGCCGCCCGGAGGAGAGCGAGACGGTCGCCGAGGGTGCCGGCGCGCCGCTCGCCGCCCCCCGCGAGCCCACCTCTTCCTGAGGACGGAGCCCGGCCTGATGCAGCCCGCGCTCGCTATCGGGTGGATCCCCACTCATCAGGATCGGAGCCTAACGCAGCAAGCGCACGCCCCGCGAGCGCTTTCGACGCGTGCGGCGCGCGCGTCGCGTGCGCCGCGTGATTCACGCGTCTGAGCCCGGTCCCAGTACGCCCCCTGGAGACACGCGGCTCGCCTTCCTGCGATCGGGCGCGGGCGCATCCGAGCGCATCCGAGCCCAACCGACCCGACCCCCTCCGACGCGGTGCGCCCGGTCGCCTTGGCTCGCGCCTGAGCGCCGCGGCCTGCGCTCGGTCGCGCAGGGGTGCGCAGGAGCGCGCTCGGTCACCCAGGAGTTGGGTCGAGGGTGCACTCCGACACCGAGCGCTTACGTGGCCCAGCGTGTCTTCATTTCACGAGGTGCCTCGCTCCGCTCAAGCCCGGGCAGCGCTGACAAAAAATCGCCGCCGTTGGCGTTCTCTTGGAATTCCTCGGCGCTGATCGCAATGCGTCGAGAGGGGTCATTCCTGGCGTATCCCGGCCCATCTTCGCTTGAAACGGGCGCGTCTGTAGTAAAGCGGGCTGCGAGCTCTTCCCGACAGGAGGTCTATGAAGACTACCTCTCTCGCCCTTGCGCTGCTGTTCACCGCGTGCATCCCAGGCTGCTTCTACACCGAAATAACTTACGAAACATGCGACACCGAGTGTGAGAACGTGCCCAACCAGGACGCGTGTCTAGCGGAATGCGGGACGTGCGTGGATCAATGCGAAAGCGAGCCCTACGGGACCGAACGCTGGGATTGCATAGCGGAATGTCGGACATGCGCGAAAGTGTGTAGAAACCAGCCTGACCGCGACGCGTGCATCTCGGCATGCGACGACCCGTGCAGCGGCGACCAGTGTGTCGAGCCGGCTCCGGAGGGCTTCTATGGCCCGGCGCTGCTCTGGGTCGGCAGAACGGTGGACGAGCCGAACTGCCCCGGCAGCGCCCCGACCAGGGTGTACAGGGGGTACGAGACCGCTGACTTCCCCTTCGAGTGCAGCCCATGTCGGTGCGGCGAGCCAGCCTGCGCCTTGCCCGCCGATCTCAGGACGGCCGCCTCGCTGAACTGCGGTGGCACGCCGGTCTCGGTGCATGAGCCCCGGGACATGCTGAACGGCACCTGCGTGGTGCCCAGCGGCGCCCTGGTGAACGATCATCAATCGCTCGTCCTCGGCGCGACCCGGGTGACGCCTTGCGAAGCCAGCGTCGAGCCCCCCCCGGTGCCACAGTTCACCTTGCGGTGGTATCGCTCCGGCGTGGCGTGCGGAGGCCCCCCCCGGGAACCCACGTGCGCCTCTCCGTCGAAGACGTGCGTGTCGCCCGATCAGGAACACGGCTTCGCTCGGTGCATCATGTACCTCGGCGAGGGCGAGGTGACCTGCCCGGAAGATTACCCGGAGGACGTCGTCCTCTACGACGGCATGAGGGACGAACGCCACTGCACGCCGTGTGAGTGCGGCCCTCCGACAGGCAGCGAGTGTTCCCTGGCGCTCCTTTCCTTCCGGGACGGCGCGTGCGGCGAGCTGATCACCGCCGGTGCAGCTTCGAGCGATGCCCCGGGCTGCGTCGCCGCCAAGCCCGGGGAAACGCCCAAGAGCATGAAAGCTATCTGGCAGGTCAACCAGCCCGGAAGCTGCGAGCCGAGCGGCGGAGAGCTGCGAGGCGAGATCGTCCTCACCGGTCCGAGCACGTTTTGCTGCCAGACACGTCCAGGCGAGAACGGGTGACGGTCACGCGCCGCGAAGGGCGGCGCAGCGCCGCCCGAGCCACACGATTCGGGCTTCTCCTGAACCACGGTCGGGCTTGATCGGAACCTGTGATGTCAGGCAAACACGCCAAGTAGATGGATCCGTGGGCATGACGGGAAAATCTCTCGATCGGGAGAAATCGACGAGCCAAAATGCAATGCGATCCGCGCGCTCGAGAGCGCACACAAAAGCCTTTACGTGCGCTCCAAAGTCAGTATCTACAGGATCACGACGTGGGAGCGGCGACGTCGAGCCGGCCTCCGTCACGCGGCAGAGGTGCACTGTCCTACGGGCGCCGGAGACGTTGAAGAGGGGGGCCACATGGCGGGGTGTTGCGGCCGGACGGGAGACAGCGGCGTGCATCGGGTCGAGGTGTCCACTCCGCTCCGTACCGCACCGATCCCGCCCTAGCCGGGACGCCGATGCGACGCGCCGGTTGTGCCGCCGTGCTCGTTGTCCTGATGGCGACGACCCCGGTGCACGCGGATACGCCTCGGTCTGAATCGGGACGGGAGACTCAGGAGGACGACCACATGTTCCGCGGCGAGATCTCCGCGTCACCGCTGCTCGCGGTGGGCCTCCTGCCCGCGCTCGGCGGGGGGGCATCTTTCGCCACGGCGTTCCGCTGGCCCAGCCTGTCGATCGGCGTCGAGGCGCGGATGTTCACCTCCCTGGCGGACACGTTCGCGGACGGCGTCCTGGTCCACGCGAGCCTTGCGATGCCGACGCTCGACATCTGCGGTCATCGCGGGGTCCTGTCGGTGTGCGCCGTCTTCGACGCCGGCGAGCTGCGGATCACGAGCGACCCCGGCGTCAGCATTCAAGCGCGCCAGCCGTGGGTCAGCTCGGTCGGCCTGCGGGTCGCGGGCGATTGGCGCTTCTCCGAGCAGCTGCTCCTGCGCGGGTTCGCCGAGCTGCACACGAACCACAGCCGTCCGTCCCTCTGGGTCAACAACAGAGAGGTATGGCGGGTCCCTCCGCTCTCCGGCGTGGTCGGCGTGGGGCTCGTGCTCCCCGTGGATGCCTTCTGAGCGAGTCACCCCGGCCGCTCCCTGGACGGGAATGCGGCCGATGACACCTGGCCTGAACAAGCGGTCACCACGCCGCGATGAGCACCATGTCAGCAGCATCAGCAAGAGACACCGGGGCGGACGCGGCAGCGCAGGACCGACCCAGCTCCGCGCGTCGGCGATCCCTGGCCGGACTTCGGGCGGGCGGGACCGGCGTCCGAGCGCCGTGGTGGCTCGTCGCTGCGGCCGCGGCCCTGCTGTCGCCCTGGCGCGCCGGCGCCGCGCCGCCCCGCGCCGCGGTGCAGCTCGAGTACCGGCGCGCGCCAGGGGCCGAGCGCTGCCCGGGCGAGGGGCTCCTGCGCGAGGAGATGGCCAGGCAGCTCGGTTATGACCCGGTGGAGCCCGAGGCGGCCGCGCAGGCCAAAGCCCTTGTCTTCCGCGGTCCAGGGAGGGAGATACACGCGACCATGGATCTCTACGACGCGGATGGATCCATCGCATGGTCTCGGCACCTGGTCGTCTATCACGACGACTGCAAAGAGCTTGTCATGAACATGGCGCTCTCGCTCCGCATCGCGCTCGATCCGAGCCTCCACGTGCCGCCCGCCCCGCCCCCGCCGCCGCTCTCCCCTGCCCCGCCCCCGCCCGACGCCCTCGCCGCCGCGCCCGCGCAGCGGGCGTGGCCCGACGTCAGGGTCGGCCTTGCGGGGTCCGCGGTGTTCGGAACCCTGCAGGAGACGACCGCCGGGACGGCGCTCCATGTCGCGCTTCGTTATCCATCCTTCACCCTCGGCGTGGAAGGCCACGTTCAATTGCCGGTCACGATTCAGCTCGACGAGGCGACGAGCATCTCGACCTGGCTCGCGGCGGCGAACCTGATGCCGTGTTCGCAGCGCCGTCACCTCTTCGCTTGTGCCGTCGCGTCGATCGGGGTCGTGACCACCTCCAGCACCGACGCCAGGATCATCGACACCTCGTCGCTCTGGCTCGCCACAGGGCCGCGCGCAGGCATCGAGATCCCGATCTCCGATCGGCTCGCCATCCAGTTCTATGGCGACATCGTGCTGCGCCTCTCGGAGTTCCGCGTCGAGAGCCAGGAAGGTGTGCTCTGGACCCCGCCCGCCTACGGCGGGCTCGTGGGCCTCCGCCTGGACGTGAATCTCGATCCGCGGAGCGAGGCGCCCGCGCGTCGCGCTGCCCTCCCTCGGGGTGCCGAGGCGGCGCATTGACAAGCTTCGCGACGACGCCGTCGCCACGCTCGAGGGGGAACAGAGATGCGGTCACAGTCACGCAAAAACACATCCGCAGAGCCTTCCCACGCCCGCATGGCGGAGATCGCCGACGAGCACTTCTCGTTCATCGCCCGCTACCTCGCCCGCCTCGGGGTTCGCGCGCAGGACATCGAGGACGTCGCTCAGGAGGTCCTCGCCGGCGCCTACCGTGCGCTGCCGCGGTTCGATCCCAGCCGGGGCACCGTGCGGTCGTGGCTCATGGGCATCGCGACCCACCAGGCATCGAACCATTTCCGGCGGGCCCACCGCCGCCACGAGCGCCTCCGGCCGTTCGACGATCTCGCGGCGCTGCCTGACGTCACCCCCGACTCCGAGCAGCACGCCATCGCGAGGGACCGGCGCTGCGTGCTCGACAAGCTGCTCCAGGAGATGCCCATGGAGCGCCGCTGCGTGTTCGTCGCCCATGAGCTCGAGGAGATCGACATGGCCGAGATCGCCCAGCAGCTGTCGATCCCCCTGAGCACCGCTTGGAGCCGGCACCGGCTCGCCTGGGTCGACATCGAGGCGGCGATGCGTCGCTGGCAGGCGCGGCAGCGCGGCCGCGGGCTCGCGCTCGTCCCCTTCAGCGCCGGCGCGCTCGTCGAGGAGGCGCGCACGGGAGGCGAGGGCGCGCCGACGTGGCTCACGAGGCTGTACCGCAGGGTCCGCGGGGTGTTCTCTCCGTGGCCATGGAAGCTCCCGATCGAGGGCGGCGCGCCGACGCGGGCAGGCTCGCTCCATCTCGCAGCGAGCATCGCAGTCCCGCTGGCGAGCGCCGCCGCCGTCATCGCGCTCACGCTCGGCGCGCTGCGCGCCGCCTCGACGCCGGCCGCCGCCGGAACGCGCGCCGCGACCGGGCTCGCCATGGCGGTCGCCCGGACGCCGCCGCCCCCGCCCGCGCTGCCGCCGCCGTCCCCGGCCGCGCCGTCGCTGCCTTCCCCGGCCGCGCTGCCGCGGTCCCCGGCCGTGCTGCCGCCGCCGCCCGGCGCAGCTGCAGCGGCGGACGCTCCGCAGGGCGGCCGGATCGCGGCCGCCGGGAACCCGCGAGCGACCAGCGCGGCGCTGCCCGCGCAGAAGGCCGCGCTCCGTCCGTCGGGCGGAGCGACCTTGCCCTCCGCGGGACCGCCTGGGGCGTCGAACGATCAGGAGATCGCCGCGGAGCGCACCCTCATCGACGGCGCGATCACGGCGTTGTCGCGCGGTCGTTATGCGGAGGCGAAGCGCCGCCTGACCGAGCATCGGATGAGGTTCCCAGCTGGCCGCCTCACGGCCGAGAGGAACGCGGCGCTGCGCGCGCTCCGCACGAGGACGGCAGCCGCCGGGTCCCGCCCGCTCCTCTAAAGCGACGGTCACCCGTACAGGAGACGCTCCCTCCCGACCGCCGCCGACTACTGCTCTCCCGCGCAGGAGACGCTCCCTCCCGACCGCCGCCGACTACTGCTCTCCCGCACAGGAGATCATTTTTCAGAGCCGATGGCTTTTTTTTGAGATGGGAGATCAGCTCCTCCTAATTAAGCGAGCATGGGACAACCGCATCGCACTCTCGCACCGTCGATGCCGCTGGATAGACAGCGTGCCTTCGCCCGGCTCTTTCGGGGGAAGACCTACGACTCCGTATGGAATTGGCTTAGGCGGCTCGGGGTCCCACGCCGTGATCGGCGAGACATCCTCCAGGATGTGTTCCTCGCCGGATACCAGAGCTTCCCATCCTACGATCCGCTCCGCGCCCGACCGGAGCGGTGGCTCAACAGGATCACGGTCCACGTGGCCGCCCACTACCGCGACCGCGCGCACCACCGGCGCGAAGAGCTGTCCTCCGGCCACGCCCCGCGCCGCGTCGCCGACGAGCGCCCGAACGCCGAGGAGCAGATCGACGTAGAGCAGACGCGCTCCCTCATCCTCTCGCGGCTCAGGTCGCTGCAGGCCGAGGAGCAGCAGATCCTCATCGCGCACGACCTCGAAGGCGTGCCGATGGCGACGGTCGCCGAACAACACGGGATCCCGCTGTCGACGGCGTACAAATGGCGCACGCGCGCGCTCGCGTCCCTGCGCGCGCTGCTCGAGGAGCCCCGCGCAGAGCGCAGGCAGCGACGACCGCCGCGGCCGACCGTGAGCGACGTCACCGAGGCGGCGCGCTCGGCGAGCGCCACGCGCTCGGCGAACACCCCACGTCGGACGGCGCTGGCAGAGCGACCCGCCCGCTCGCCCACGGCGGGCACGAAGCGGCCGGCGGCGCCCTGCCGCACACAGCCGAAGGGCGCCCCGTTCCTGCGGCGACCGGGCGGGGAGCGGGCGCACTCGCCAGCGCGCCTGTGACCGGCGGAGGCCGCCAGCGCGGTCGGGCCAGCGCTCGCGCGAACGCCAGCGTGAGCCCGGATCCGACGGCCCCCCATGGCCCGATGGCCCGCCCGCGCCCGCGAGACAAATCTTCAGGCCGATCGCGGGGCGTACGGGATACGGGGGTACGGGGCGCCGTACAGCGGCCAGAAAGCGCCTCCGGCCCACGCGCGGGTAGTCGGGGCGTATGTCGTCGCGCTATGCTGGAGCCTCAACGATGTACTACTCGACCGACGACCTTCGTATTGCAGGGCTCAGGCCCTTGATCCCCCCCGCCATCCTTATCGAAGAGATCCCCGTCAGCCCCGCGGCCTCCGAGACCGTGGCCTTCACGCGCAAGGCCGCCGAGCGCGTGATCTCGGGCGACGACGACCGGATCATCGTGGTGGTGGGCCCCTGCTCCATCCACGACCCCAAGGCCGCCCTGGAGTACGCCGCGCAGCTCCGGGAGGCGCGCGACCGGCTGAGCGACGATCTGCTCGTGATCATGCGCGTGTACTTCGAGAAGCCGCGCACCACGGTCGGCTGGAAGGGGCTGATCAACGATCCCGACCTCGACGGGAGCTTCTCGATCAACAAGGGGCTCCGCGTCGCCCGCGGGCTGCTCCGCGACATCGCCGAGCTCGGCCTCGCGAGCGCGAGCGAGTTCCTGGACACGATCTCGCCGCAGTTCATCGCCGATTTCATCTCCTGGGGCGCGATCGGCGCCCGCACGACCGAGAGCCAGATCCACCGCGAGCTCGCCTCCGGGCTCTCGTGCCCCGTGGGCTTCAAGAACAGCACCGAGGGCGACGTCCAGATCGCGGTCGACGCCGTGCGGGCCGCGCGCGAGGCGCACCATTTCCTCTCCGTGACGAAGCAGGGGATCTCGGCGATCGTGGCGACGCGCGGCAACGCGTCGTGTCACGTGATCCTGCGCGGCTCGCAGCGCGGGCCCAACTACGCGGCCGAGCACGTCCGCGAGGCCGCCGACCGCCTGACCAAGGCGGGCCTGCCGCGCCGGCTGATGGTCGACTGCAGCCACGGCAACAGCCAGAAGGATCCGGCGCGCCAGAGGATCGTGGCCGAGAGCCTGGCCGACCAGCTGCGCTCGGGCTCGCGGGACATCCTCGGCGTGATGATCGAGAGCCACCTCGTGGGAGGCCGACAGGATCTCGCGCCGGGCAAGCTCCCCACCTACGGCCAGAGCATCACCGACGCCTGCCTCGGCTGGAACGACACCGTTCCGGTGCTCGAGCTGCTCGCGCAGGCGGTGCGGGACCGGCGCGCCAGCAAGGCGGCGTGAACCCACCGCACAGCGCCTGCGGCCGTGCGGGACCGGCGCGCCAGCAAGGCGGCGTGAACCCACCGCGCAGCGCCTGCGGCCGTGCGTGACGCCACGGCGGCCGCAGCGCCTGGCGACACACCGACCGCCGCGCGTGGCGGTTCCCTTCAGAAAATTTCATCTTGAGCGCAATCCACGACCCGCGGCACGCTGCAGCCACGGCCGCCTGGGTTTCGTGCGTCGCGGGCCCGGCGCCGCTGCCGTCCGGGCGAGCGACACGCTATGCCTGCACCCGGGAACGCCGCGGAGGGAGCCGTCATTCTCTCGGAAATCCTCATCATCCTGGCCCTCGTGCTCGTGAACGGCGTCTTCTCGGGCGCCGAGATCGCGATCGTCACGGTCCGCAAGACGCGGCTCGACCAGCTCGTCCAGTCGGGGAGCCGCCGGGCGTGGGCGGTGAAGCGCTTGCGGGGCAACCCGGAGCGCTTCCTCGCCACCGTGCAGATCGGCATCACCGTCGTCGGCGCGACCGCGAGCGCCTTCGGCGGGTCGACCCTCGCGAAGGACCTCGCGCCGGTCCTCCGCGCGGTGCCGTGGGTCGGGGACGCGGCGGACGAGCTCGCGTTCGCCGCGGTGGTCGCGCTCGTCTCCTTCCTGTCGCTCGTCCTCGGCGAGCTCGTCCCGAAGTCGCTCGCGCTCCGCGCCTCCGAGCGGTACGCGATGCTCGTCGGCCCGCCGCTCCGCGGGCTGTCGTCGCTCGCCCGCCCGCTCGTCTGGCTGCTCACCGCCAGCTCCAACCTGGTGCTGAGGCTCTTCGGCGACCGCACGAACTTCGTCGAGGCGCGCCTCTCCCCCGAGGAGATCCAGCAGATCGTCGACGAGGCCGCCGAGGCAGGCTCGGTCGACAAGCGCGCCGGCGAGATCGCGTCCCGCGCGATCGATTTCGCCTGGCTCACCGCGCTCCAGGTGATGCTCCCCCGCGGCCGCGTCGTGGCGCTCCCGCGCGACGCGGCCGCCCCGGAGGTGCAGCGCGCCGTGCTGGAGCACGGCCACACGCGGATGCCGGTCTACGAGGGGTCGAACGACAACGTGATCGGCTACGTCACGATGCCGGAGGTGCTCGCGCTCCTGTGGGGCGACGGGCAGTTCTCGCTGGAGAGCATCCTGCGCCCGGCGTACTTCGTCGTCGGGTCGATGCCGGCCGTCGAGCTCCTCGCCGAGCTGAAGCGGCGCCGGCTCCAGCTCGCCGTCGTCGTGGACGAGCAGGGCGGCATGATCGGCATCGTCACGATGGAGGACCTCGTGGAGGAGCTCGTCGGCGAGATCTTCGCCGAGAACGAGGCGCACCCGCCCCACGCAGAGACGATCCGGCGCGAGCCGGACGGGTCGGCGCTCGTGCCCGGCGACATGCCGGTCCACGAGGTCAGCCGGCAGCTCGCGATCGCGCTGCCGGACGACGTCCGCTGGTCCACGGTCGCGGGGCTCTGCCTGGGGCTCGCCCGGCGCATCCCCGCGCCCGGCGACGTCGTGACGACCCCGGACGGGGCGGAGCTCCACATCGTGGACGCGAGCCCGCGGCAGATCCGCACGGTGCGGGTCCGCATCCCGCCCGCGCATGCGAGCGAGCCCGAGGACGAGGAGCGGCGCGGCGAGGGCTGAACCGGCGCGACGCGTCAGGACACAGGGACGGACGCGCCCGGGGGCCTCCGCTGGAAGTGGTCGACCACCACGCAGCGCCGGGCGAGGAGGCCGAAGACGACGGCCGCGATCGGGATGAGCGCCGCGAAGAGAAGAGGTATTGAAGCGCGCCCGTGAACACGATGAGCGCGGCGACGCCGGCGGTGATCAGGTTGCCCGTGATCGCCATGCCGGCCGAGCGCCGTGAGATGGACGCCGCGCACGGGTGGTAATTGGCCTTCGCCACGCGCTCGTGGATCAACATGGTGTTGACCATGAAGAACGTTGAGATGTTCTTCATCCCACCCTGTGGTCAAGGTGTGCGACGGTGGCAAAACGGCGCGCGCGCGCCGGCGCAGACGACGATCGACGATCTGCGCGCGGGATTCAGGCTGCAAGGATTGACATCCTGGAAGGCCATCGTCGTATCCTCCCGGTAGCTCCGCGTTACGACCCCCGTCGTCGGCGACTCTGCCGAGGGAAGGTTCATGGAAAAGCTCAAATCGCGCTTCAGGCTCGCGCCGACGTATACCCTGCTCTGGCTCGCTGCGGCGGCGCTCGCCGCCGTGGCATCGTGTTCGGACGGCGGCCCCACCACGAGCGCGTGCGTCGCGCCGGAGACGGAGTGCGACGGCATCTGTATCAACACGGGCACGAGCACGAGCCACTGCGGCGCGTGCGGCGCGGCGTGCGACAGCGACGAGACCTGCCGCGACGGCGAGTGCGTGGCCGTGGCCGCGTGCGACGACGGCCTCGCGTCGTGCGGCGACAGCTGCGTCGACACGCAGAGCGACGAGGCGAACTGCGGCCGCTGTAACAACGCCTGCGAGGAGGGGCAGACCTGCGAGGCCGGCGCGTGCCAGGACGAGGGCGGCTGCCCCGCGGGGCGCACCGACTGCGGCGGCACGTGCGTCGACGTCGCGTCCGATCCGAGCAACTGCGGCGAGTGCGGCGCCGCGTGCACGGACGGACAGACCTGCGAGTCCGGCGAGTGCCAGGAAGGCGAGTGCTCGGCGGGGCTCACCGACTGCGACGGCGCCTGCGTCAACCTCCAGAACGACGCCGGGCATTGCGGCGAGTGCGGCACCGCGTGCACGGACGACCAGACGTGCGTCGCCGGCGAATGCGAGGACGGCTGCGGCTCCGGGCTCACGGCCTGCAACGGCGTCGAGGTCTGCGTCGACCTCCAGACCAACGCCGATCATTGCGGCGAGTGCGGCGCCGCGTGCAACGACTCGCAGGTCTGCCAGGCCGGGGCGTGCGCGTGCACGGTGAGCCCGGGCAACGATCTCGGCAGCGCCGTGCCGCAGATCGTCAACGGCACGACCGCGGGCCAGGCGAACACGTATTCCCCGACGTGCTCCGCCACGAGCTCGGGCGAGCGCATCTACTCGTTCACCGCCGCGACCGCGGGCGTCTACTCGTTCGACAGCACGAACTCCGGCTACAGCGTCGTCCTCGCCCTCCTCGACGCGACGGGGTGCTCCGAGATCGCGTGCAGCGCCGACCCGAGCGCGGTCATCACGGCCGACCTGGCGATGGGCCAGACCGTCTACATCGTGGTCGACGGCGCGGAGGGCGAGGCGGGCACCTTCGAGCTGAGCGTGACGCGGGCGAGCGCGCCGAGCTGCCCTGCGGGGACCCTCGCCTCGTCGGTGCCGCAGACGATCACCGGCAGCACGGTCGGCCGACCCAACAGCGTGCGGCCGACCGTGACGACGGCCTGCCGCCAATCGAGCAGCCCCGACGCGGGATACGCGTTCACGGCGCCGGTCGCCGGCGACTACACCTTCGATACGTTCGGATCGGCGTTCGACACGATGCTCCACGTGCACGACGCGACCTGCAGGGGGGCTCAGCTCGCGTGCAACGACGACACGGACGTCGAGCAGTCGGAGGTCACGGTGACGCTCGCGGCGGGTCAGACCGTCGTGGTCGTGGTGGACGGCTCGACCGACACCAGCGACGGCGCGTTCACGCTCAACGTGAAGCGGGCCGTCCCGCCGCCGGTATGCGACGGCTCGGGCACCTGCGGCGACGGCAGCTCGGGGTGCACCCGGTGCGCGCTCGAGACCAGCTGCGCCGACGAGCTCTCGGCGTGCGTGGAAAGCATCCCGTGCATGGAGTACGTGAGCTGCTTCCGTACGTGCGACACGGCCGCCTGCAAGGAGGCCTGCAGGACGGTAGACCCGGCCAGCGCGGCCCTCTACGAAGCGATGCTCCAGTGCGCCCACTGCGACGTGTGCCGGAACGATTGCAGCGGCTCGTCGGAGGTCGTGTGTCGCTGAGCGAGCGGGTGAAATAGAAACGCTGCGTCGCCCGTGTTACGAACGGGATGATGCAGCGCATCCTCCACGGCCACTTCTGGACGGTCGCTCCCTGGCTCAAGCATCAGATTCGCGCTCCGCGGCTCGCTCCGTCTTCCCCCTTCTCGGTCCACGTCGATGACACTCCTGCCGGGCCCGTCCGGCTGCTCGGCAGGATCCGCCACCGAGAAGACGCGGGCTCGATCCTCGTCGTCGTCCACGGGCTCGGCGGTACGAGCGAGAGTTATTATGTGGTCGAGGCCGCCCTGAGGGCCGAGCGCGCGGGGCTCGCCTGCCTGCGCATCAACCTGCGCGGCGCCGGGGGCGACGGAGACGACATCTACCACGCTGGCCTGTTCTCCGATCTCCACGCCGCCATCACCTCCCCCGAGCTCGACCGGTACGAGCGCGTGCTCGTCCTCGGCTACTCGCTGGGCGGGCATATCGCCCTCCGTTACGCGGCGTCGGGCTCGCTCGACGGGCGCGTCCACGCCGTGGCGGCCGTCTGCCCGCCGCTCGACCTCGAGCGGGCCGTCGCCGCCATCGATCAGCCCGAACGGTGGGTTTACCGCAGGCATGTGATGTCCGGGCTGAAGGAGATGTACACCGCCGTCGCCTCGCGCCGCGCCGTGCCCGTGCCCCTCGACGAGGCGCTCGCCATTCGCACGATCCGCGAGTGGGACCGGCGCATCATGACGCGACGCTTCGGCTACCAGAGCGCGGAGGCCTACTACGCGAGCGAGAGCGCCGCCCCGCGCCTCCGCGACATCGCCGTCCCGTCGCTGATCGTCGCGGCGGAGGCCGACCCGATGGTGCCGCTCGACACGGTGCGGCCGGCGATCGAGGCCCACCCGCGCTCGCCGCTGCTCGACGTGCAGTGGCTCCGGCACGGCGGGCACGTGGGCTTCCCGCGGACGCTGAGCCTCGGGTTCGGGGCGGCGCCGGGCCTCGAGTCCCAGGTCATCCACTGGCTCACGGGGCACTGACCCGCGGGCGCAGGCCCGGCCGTGCCCGCGGCGCTCTGGCTCGGGCTCCCCGGGGCGCGGGAGCGCGATCGGATCACCACGCGGCCGCGGCGCGGCGGCGTCACCCGCGCGGCGCGGCGGGCGTCAGCGCATAGACGTCGACGTCCACGCCCGGGCTATAGAGCACGTGCGGCGCCCCCGCCGGGGCGGGCAGGCCGGCCGCGGCGACGACGCTCTCCTCGACGTGGGTCACCTCGGCCCGGTGGAGCGGATAGGGCGCGTGGTGCACCTGCCCGATCTTGAGCGCGCCGCCGCTCGCGGCGAACAGCAGGTAACGCTCGGCCAGGAAGTGCTCGAAGGTCCCCGGCGCCGCGGCGCCGCCGTCGATCGCCGCGCCGACGCGATAGCGCGCCTCGAAGCGCGCAGGCACGGGGCCCGGCCAGCGCCGCTCGCTGCGGTAACGGATCTCCCCGTCCCTCGAGTCGAGATCCATCGAGGCGTGGTGATAGGGCAGGTGCCAGCCGACCCGGGCCGCGACGACCGCGATCGCCTTGGCCGCGTCCAGGCTGAAGAACCAGACGCCCGGCGCTCGCCCCTCGTGGTGGACGTAGGTGCGGACGTTGAGCTCGTGGAAGTTCGAGATCCCGGGCACGCTCGGCGACCACCAGGGGCTGACGTCGCGCATGGTGAAGGCGACGACGCCGACGTAGGCCCTCCCCTCGAAGGTGTCGAGTTCGAGCGCGGGCGGCACGACGGCGCGCAGCGCGGCGATCGGCGTCTCCCAGTGCAGGAAGAGCAGCTCTCTCCAGCGCTGGAAGCCCGCCGGGCGGCCAGGGGGGCGGAGCGTGGGGGCGATTCGATCCACGGCGATCTCAGCATAGGACGGCGCGGTCAAAAGATCTCCTCTCGCGGCGGGCAATGGCATGGGGATATCCTGCGCGCGGGCCGAACGGGCACGGAGCGGAGGCAGGATGAAGAAGCTCATCAATGCGCCGGACGATCTCGTCGATGAGGCGCTCGAGGGGATGGCGCTCGCGCACGCCGAGCTCCTCCGGGTGAACGCCGCGCCGCGCTTCGTCACGCGCGCGGAGGCGAAGGGCAAGGGCAAGGTCGCGCTCCTCTCCGGCGGCGGCAGCGGGCACGAGCCGCTGCACGCCGGGTTCGTCGGGCGCGGCATGCTCGACGCCGCCTGCCCCGGCGCCGTGTTCACGAGCCCGACGCCCGACCAGATCTTCGAAGCGACGCGGGCAGTCGACGGCGACGCCGGCGTGCTCCACATCATCAAGAACTACACCGGTGACGTGATGAACTTCGAGATGGCCGCCGAGCTCGCGCGCGAGGCGGGAATCCCGGTGGAGGGCGTGCTCGTGAACGACGACGTGGCGGTCGAGGACAGCCTGTACACGGCCGGACGGCGCGGCGTGGGGACGACCGTCCTCGTCGAGAAGATCTGCGGCGGCGCCGCCGAGGCGGGACGCCCGCTCGAGGAGGTGGCGGCGCTCGGCCGGCGGGTCAACGCGCGCGGCCGCAGCATGGGGGTCGCGCTCTCCGCCTGCACGGTGCCGCACGCCGGCAAGCCGTCGTTCGAGCTCGGCCCGGGCGAGATGGAGGTCGGCATCGGCATCCACGGTGAGCCCGGCCGGCGGCGGGCCAAGCTGGAGCCGGCCGACCGGGTGGCCGAGATCCTGATGCAGCCGATCCTCGACGACCTGCCGTTCGAGCCGGGCGACGATGTGCTGCTGTTCGTCAACGGCATGGGCGGGACGCCGCTCCTCGAGCTCTACGTCGTGTACCGCAAGGCGCGCGCGATCGCGCAGGGCCGCGGCCTCAACGTCGCGCGCAGCCTCGTGGGGTCGTACGTCACGTCGCTCGAGATGGCCGGCGCGTCGGCGACCCTGCTCAAGCTCGACGACGAGATGCTCCGGTGGTGGGACGCGCCGGTGCACACGCCGGCGCTGCGCTGGGGGACCTGAGCCATGGACGCCTTGAACGGCGCGCACATCGCGGCGTGGATCGAGCGCGCGGCCGACGTCATGGAGCGCGAGAAGGTGCTCCTGACCGAGCTCGACGCGGCGATCGGCGACAGCGACCACGGCACCAACATGGCGCGCGGCTTCACGGCCGTGCGCGTCCGGCTCGGCGGCCTCGATCACGGCGACGTCGGCGCGCTGCTGAAGGGCGTCGGGATGATCTTGCTGTCGACCGTCGGCGGGGCGAGCGGGCCGCTCTACGGCACGCTGTTCCGCGAGGCTGGCCAGCGGGCGGCCGGCGCCGCGGCGCTCGATCTCGCGGCCCTGGCCGGGTGCCTCGAGGCGGGCCTCGACGGCGTGAAGCGGCGAGGCAAGGCGTCGCCCGGCGACAAGACGATGGTCGACGCGCTCTCCCCTGCGGTCGACGCGCTCAAGGCCGCGCTGAGCGCGCCGGCGCCCACGGGCGACCCGGCGCGCTCCTCGCTCATGGACGGGCTCGCTCGCGCCGCCGAGGCGGCGCAGGCCGGCGCGCTCGCGACCGTGCCGCTCATCGCTCGCAAGGGCCGGGCGAGCTACCTCGGTGAGCGCAGCGCCGGGCATCAGGACCCCGGCGCCACGTCGTGTTCGCTCTTGCTGCGGAGCCTGGCCGCGACGGCAGGCGTATGAGCGGGGCGGCGGGCCGCGTCGGGCTCGTCCTGGTCTCGCACAGCCGGCAGCTGGCCGAGGCCACCAGGGCGCTGGCCCGCCAGATGACCGGCGAGGCGGTCGCCATCGCGTGCGCGGCGGGCGCGGGCGACGGCGGCGCGGATCTCGGCACCGACGCGACCGCGATCGCCGCGGCGATCGAGCGCGTCTGCGGGCCGGCAGGCGCCGTCGTGCTGATGGACATCGGCGGCGCGATCCTGAGCGCCGAGACGGCGCTCGAGCTCATCGATCCGGCCATCGCCGCGCGCACGCGCCTCACCGGCGGGCCGATCGTGGAAGGGGCGGTCGCGGCCGCCGTGCGGGCCGCGGCGGGCGGCACGCTCGATCAGGTCGCCGCGGAGGCGCGGCAGGCGCTCGCTCCGAAGGCCGAGCAGCTCGGCGAGGCGGAGCGCCCCGCGTCGGCGGCGGTGGCCGCGACCGATCCGGGCGCCGCGGCGGCGGTGGCCGCGACCTCCGCGGGCGCGCCGGCCGCGACGGTCGAGCTCGCGATCGCGGATCCGGGCGGCCTGCACGCCCGCCCCGCCGCGCGGCTCATCACGCGCGCTGTGGCCTTCGACGCGGCGATCACCCTGGAGAACGTGACGGCCGCGCGCGGTCCGGTGCCGGCCTCGAGCCTGATCGCGCTCGCCTCCCTCGGGGCGCGCCGGGGCGACGTGCTGCGCTTGCGCGCGACCGGGCGGCAGGCTGTCGAGGCGGTCGAGGCGCTCGCTGCGCTCCTGCTGCGCGACGCGCCGGCGGCCGCCCCTGCGGCGCCCCCCGCGTCGTGCCACGCCATCCCGGTCGCGCCCGGCGTCGCGCTCGGCCCCATGGTCCGGCTGGTGCGGTCGATCCCGGAGGTCCCCGAGACCACGGTCGACGACCCTGCGGCCGAGGCCGAGCGGCTGCGGCGGGCGCTCGATCTGGCAGCGCAGGACCTCGGCAGCGCGCTGCGCGGCACCGACATCCTCGACGCCCATCAGGCGCTGCTCTGCGACCCGGCGCTCGTCGACGAGGCCATCTCCCGCATCGAGCGGGAGCGCTGCAACGCCGCCTGGGCCTTCCGCCAGGCGATCGACGCCGCGGCCGCGATCTACCGGCAGCTCGACGACCCGTACCTGCGGGCGCGCGAGGCCGACGTTCACGACGTGGGCGACGCCGTGGTGCGCGCCCTGCTCGGCGGCGCCGCGGCGGTGCTGCCCGACGGACCGCCGGCCGTCGTCGTGACCGAGGACCTCACGCCGTCGGAGGCCGCGCGGCTCGATGCGGGGCGGGTGCTCGGCGTCATCGACCGGCGCGGAGGTCCGACCTCGCACGCGGCCATCCTGCTGCGGAGCGCCGGCATCCCCGCGGTCGCCGGGGCCGCGGCGCTGGTGCCGGACGCGGGCGGCGCGCGCGCCGGCCTCGACGGCGCGACCGGCGAGGTGTGGCTCGACCCGGATCCCGAGACCACGATCGAGCTCCAGCGGCGGCAGGCGGCCCTCCGCGCGTCACGGCGGCCGCCAGGCGCCCGGGACGGCCGGTTGCGCCTCGCCTGCGGCCGCGAGGTCGAGCTCTGGGCGAACGTGGCTGGCCCCTCGGACGCGCGCGCAGCGCGCGAGGCTGGCGCCCTCGGGATCGGGCTCCTGCGCACCGAGATGCTGTTCCTGGACCGCGTGGACGAGCCTGGCGAGGACGAGCAGGCGGAGCTGCTCGCGGAGATCTTCGCGGCGTTCGCCGGCGCTCCGATCGTGGTCCGCACGCTCGACGCCGGCGGGGACAAGGCGCTGCCGTACCTCGAGCTCGACGCCGAGACGAACCCCAGCCTGGGCGTCCGCGGCGTCCGCCTCTCCCTCGCGCGACCGGCGCTGCTCGAGGCGCAGCTCCGCGCGATCCTGGTCGCGGGGCGCGGCCATGACATCCGGGTGCTGGTCCCGATGGTCTCGATCGCCGCGGAGGTGAGCGCCGTGCGCGCCGCGCTGGAGCGCGCGCACGAGGCGCTCGCGGCCATGGGCGCGGCGCACCGCTGGCCCGTGGCCACGGGCATCATGGTCGAGGTGCCGTCGGCGGCGCTCATGGCGGAGCGCCTCGCGCGCCAGGCCGACTTCTTCAGCATCGGGACCAACGATCTGACGCAGCACACGCTGGCGGCCGAGCGCGGTCACCCGCGGCTGCACGCGCTCGCGGATCCGGCGCACCCGGCCGTGCTGCGGCTCGTGCGCGGGGTGGTGGAGGCAGGGCACGCCGCGAAGCGGCCCGTCTCGGTGTGCGGCGAGGCCGCCGGCGATCCCGGCGTCGCGCCGCTGCTCGTCGGGCTCGGGATCACGCGCCTCAGCATGTGCGCCTCCGCGTTCGACGCGGTGGAGGACGCGCTCGCCGGCGCCTCGTTCGCCGATCTCTCCGCCATCGCCGAGGCGGCGCTCGCGGTCGACGACGCGGCGGCGGCCCGCGCAGCCCGCGCGGCGGCGCGACGTCCGGGCTGACGTCGGTGCCGTGACGGAGCGGCCACGCCTGGCCAGGGACCGCCAGACGTCTGGCCAGTCCGGCGCCCGACCTCCCGAGCGATCCGGCCCGCGACCGCCGATCGCCGCTCGCTACAGCGCCCCCGCCGGCGCGGCGCCCTCGTGCGCGGAGCGCGCGGTGGTGTCGCTCGAGGGCTGATTTGCCCGCACCGGGTGTCCCAGCACGCACGCGCCTTCGTCTGGCAGCTCCGTCGCCGCGTCGCACGCCGCGAGCTCCCAGCCGGTCGCCTGTTCGGCGTCGGTCCCGGTGAGGTCGGCACCTCGGAGGTTGGCGGCGGTCAGATCGGCGGCCCCGAAGGTCGACTCCATCAGCGCGGCGCCCGAGAGGTCCGCCCCGGCGAGGCGCGCGTTCCGGAAGCTGCTCTGGCCGAGATCGGCTCGGGAGAGATCGAGCCCCGACAGATCCAGCCCGTCGAAGCTGCGGTGACCGCTCCTCGCGAGGAGGCGTACGGCGGTGGACCGTTGCGCGGCGTCGCCCGAGGCGAGCGTGGCGCGCAGCCGGAAGACCGCGAGGCGCGACGGATCGAGGCCGTAGACGAGCGTCGCGGCGAACGCGGCGAGCACGAGACGGGCGCCCAGGGAGCGCAGGGCGTTGCGTTCGGCGCCGACAAGAGGCAGCGCGAAGGTCAAGAGCGCCGCGCCCAGCGCGCTGCCGGCGTGCGCTGCCAGGAGGAGGCCGCGCGGAGGGATCTTCGCCAGGGCGACGGCGGCCGCGAGGACGAGGAGCAATGCGCCGCCGGCGAGCGCGAGGCGCAGCTCGGTCGACCGCGCGAGCTCGGGCGCGTCCGGCGCCCTCCGAGGGCCACCGGACACGGCGGCGCGGCGGACCGCCGGAGGCTCGCGCTCACCGGCAGCGCGGCGAGGGGCGCTGGTCGCCACGCTCTGGCGAGGAACGTCGGTCGCGGGGGGCATCCGCTGCGACTCGGGTATCCGCTGCGACTCGGGTGGCGCCGAGATCCGTTGCGATGACCACGCCGCTTCCATCCGCCGCGAGGCCGGCGCTGCCTCCATCCGCCGCGAGTCCGGCGCTGCCTCCATCCGTCGCGAGTCCGGCGCTGCCTCCATCCGCCGCGAGTCCGGCGCCGCCTCCATCCGCCGCGAGTCCGGCGCCGCCTCCATCCGCCGCGAGTCCGGCGCCGCGGGGCGACGGCTCCGCGCTGCGCTCTCGGGGACCGCGTCGGCGCTCGCGAGGGCGTCGCGCAGCGGCGAAGGGAACGACGCGATGTCGTCGAACGACGCGCCCGCGCTCGCCAGCGCCAGGATGGCCTCCTCGTCGAAGCCGGAGCGCGCGCACGCCGACGGATCGACGCGCGCGCCCACGAGCGAGCCCGCCGAGGAGAACGAGCGCGGGAGCTTGGCCCCGCGCAGATCCGCGGCCGCGAGCAGCGCCCCGCCGAGCAGCGCCCCCGAGAGATCGGCCCAGCGCAGGTCGGCCCCGGTGAGGTCGGCGTTGACGAGCGACGCGGCGTCGAGCCGCGCCCCCCCGAGGTTCGCGCCGGTGAGCTTGGCCCCGTCGAGGCGCGCGCCCGCGAGGTTCGCGCCCTGGAGGTCGGCGCAGCGCAGGTGCGCGGCCGCGAGGTCCGCGCCCGGGAGCTCGATGGCGGTGCTCTCGCCGCCGCGGCGCGACGAGAGGGCACCGAAGAGCGTGTGGAGAGCTGCGGTGTCCATGGCGGCGCCGCCTACTCGTCCGGGTCGATGGTGCCGATCGTGCTCGCGAACACCACCTGCCCGTCCTTCATGTAGCCGTCCAGCGCGAACCACGCGTGCGTATTGTCCCCGTCGAGGTCGCCTCGCGCATAGGCGGCCCACCTGCGATCCACCGGCACGTCCTCCGGGAAATGGTTGACGGAGACAGGCATGGGAGAGCCACCGAGTCGATATCGATACTGGTACGACTGAGGGTGGCTGACCGAGAACGCAAGGCACTTCCAGCCGACGGTCGTACTCCCGGTGTTGTAGTCCACACCCGGCCTGGGATCGGGCTGATATTTCTGCCCCTGGACACGATAGAACGCGTTGGGCACGGTGACCGCATCGCTGCACAGCGGCTGGACCGCCGCGGTGCCCGACATCGCCTGGAGGCGCTCGGCCGAACCGACGACGGCCCTGGCGATGCCGCCGATCGTCTGCTTGGCCTCGGCCGATTTGGCGAACACGAGGTACCTGGACACCCCCTGGGTCCCCAGGGCGGCCAGGATCGCCACGACCCCGCCCGCGACCATCACCTCGACGAGCGAGAAACCTCGTTGACCTCGCCCCCGAGCCGCCCACGCCACGCCAGGTCGAAAATTTCTTGCCACGATACAACTATATACCGGGGCTGTTCATCGATAAACAAGCACAACCCAGGGCGCTCTGGGCCATGGAGCGCTGTTTGGTCGGGGGTTGTGGGGAGTGTGGTCGTGTGGCCCGCGCGACGCCCACGTAGGCCACGAAAGAAGCGAGTTGGCGGCGCGGTGAGCGCGCGTGGTGCATCCTGCGCTCGGCGTCGCGTCGGTCGCGTCGGTCGCGTCGGTCGCGTCGGTCGCGTCGGTCGCGTCGGTCGCGCCCGTCGCTCCGGCACCGCGGCGAGCGAGGGGGGCGGTGAGCTCAGGCGCGCGGGCCAGCGGTCTTGGGCGGCGGATCCCCCGCGAGGAACGCTTCGAGCGCGTCTGCGATGCGCTCGCCGGTCTTGCCGTCCCATCCCTCAGGCACGGAGCCTCGCTTGGCGCGGCCGTCGAGGATGGCGTCGACCTCGCGCGCGATGAGCGCGGCGTCGAGCCCGACGACGATGTTCGTGCCCTGCGTCACGGTGATGGGCCGCTCGGTGCCCTGACGCATCGTGAGGCACGGGATCCCGAGCGCGGTCGTCTCTTCCTGGATGCCGCCGGAGTCGGTGGCGACGAGCAGCGCATTGCCCATCACGGTCACGAAATCGTCGTATCCGAGCGGCTCCATGATCCGGAGCCCCTTCGTCTCGCGGAGGCGCGCCGACAGCCCGAACGACTCGGCGCGGGCGACGGTGCGCGGGTGGACGGGGAACACGGTCGGCAGGCGCTGCGCGATCGCCTCGAGCGCGTCGAGCGTCTCGGCCAGCCGCTCGGCGCTGTCGACGTTGGCCGGGCGGTGGAGCGTCGCGATCGCGTACTTCTTCGGCTCGAGCCCGAAGCGCGAGAGCGCGTCCGTCTGGCGCTTGAGGGCGTAGTGGACCGAGTCGATCATCACGTTGCCGACGAACCGGATTCGCTCGGGCGGGATGCCCTCCGCGAGCAGGTTGGGGTGGGCGTCGTGAGAGGGGGTGAGCAGGAGATCGGAGAGCTGGTCGGTGAGGACGCGGTTGATCTCCTCGGGCATCGTCCAGTCGCGCGAGCGCAGCCCGGACTCCACGTGGACGACGGGAATTCCGAGCTTGGACGCCGCGAGCGCGCCCGCGAGCGTGCTCGTGACGTCCCCGACGACGACAACCACCTTGGGCCGGTGCTCGATCATGTCGGCCTCGGCGCCGACGAGGACCGCCGCCGTCTGCTGGGCGTGCGAGCCGCCGCCCGCCTTGAGCGTGTGATCCGGCGTCGGCAGGCCGAGATCCCGGAAGAACACATCGCTCATCGTCGTGTCGAAGTGCTGCCCCGTGTGGAGCAGCCGCATCGGTAGGCGGCGCGCCTTGAGGGCGCGGCAGATGGGGGCGAGCTTCATGAAGTTCGGGCGCGTCGCGGCGACGAGGTAGATCATCTCGACCGAGGATGATGCCGTGGTACCCGGCGCAGCACCAGCGTTTTGACGGAGCCGCGGGCGCGGCCGGCGCTCGATATCGTCGCTGTCACCTGCGATTCCACGACACCTACGCGCCGCGGTTCGCCATCGCGCTCGCGACGCCGCCCACGTCGGACGGGTCGGACCTGCGCTCGCGCTCCGCCGAGCGCCGCGCCCGGCGTGTGCGCCACCACCGCTCGGCGCTCATCACGGGCAAGATCGACATCGCCACCAGCGTCGACTTCACCCACGCGTCGAGCGACAGCGGCGCCGAGCCGAACAGCGTGTGCATGAACGGCGCATAGACGAAGCAGAGCTGCAGCGCGAGCAGCGCGCCGATCCCGACGTAGACCCAGGGATTCGAGAACAGCCCGATCTTCAGCATCGAATCGCGCAGCGACCGGCAGTTGAGCACGTAGAAGATCTGGAACAGCACGACCGTCGTGACCGCCGCGGTCTGGGCCTCGCGGTAGGCGATCTCCGAGACGACGCCGCCGCGCAGCTCCGTGAAGTACTCGTAAAAGAACAGCCCGATCGCCCCGGCCGTCATGAGGACCGCGACGATCGCCGTGCGCACGAGCACGAACCGGCTCAGGATCGGCTCGCCCGGATCCCGGGGCGGGCGGCTCATCACGTCCTTCTCCATCGCCTCGAACGCGAGCGGCAGGGAGAGCGCCACCGTGGCGACCAGGTTGACCCAGAGGATCTGGACGGCCGTGATCGGCATGAGCGGCGCGCCCCCGACGATCGGGAAGCTCATCACCGCCACGAGCAGGATCAGCGCCTCGCCCAGGTTCGTCGGCAGCACGAACGCGAGCGCCTTGACCAGGTTGTCATAGACGCGGCGCCCCTCCTCGACCGCCGCCCGGATGCTCGCGAAGTTGTCGTCCGTCAGCACGACGTCGGCGGACTCCTTCGACACCGCGGTCCCCGTGATCCCCATGGCCACGCCGATGTCCGCCTGCTTGAGCGCCGGCGCGTCGTTCACGCCGTCGCCGGTCATCGCGACGACCTTCCCCTCGGCCTGCAGCGCCTTCACCAGGCGGAGCTTGTGCTCCGGCGCGACGCGCGCGAACACGTGCGTGGACGTCGCCGCCGCGCGCAGCTCGCCCTCCGAGAGCCGCGAGAGCTCCGTGCCGTTCATCGCGCGCGCCCCGTCCGGCACGAGCCCGAGCTGCCCGCCGATCGCCCGCGCGGTCGCCAGGTGGTCGCCCGTGATCATCTTCACGGTGATCCCGGCCGCGTGGCACGCCTTGATCGCGTCGATCGCCTCGGGCCGCGGCGGGTCGATCATCCCCTCCAGGCCGAGGAGCTCGAACCCCTCCGGGAGGTGCTCCTCGTCGAGCGAGGCCACGTCGCGGCCCGCCGGCCGCGAGGCCACGGCGAGCACACGCATGCCCTGTGCCGCCATCTGCTCGACCTGCGCCATCACCTGGGCCCGCCCCGCCTCGCCGATCGCGGCGCGGCCGAGCACCGCCTCGGGCGCCCCCTTCATGAAGATCACCCGGTCCCCGCCGGGGGCCTCGTGGAGCGTCGCCATGAGCTGCCGCTCCGACGAGAACGGGACGACATCGACGCGGCGGTGCTCCCGCCGCGTGCCCTCGACGTCCACGCCGAGCTTCTGGGCCGCGACGACGAGCGCGCCCTCGGTCGGATCGCCCTGGATGCCGCAGGCGTCCCCCTCGCGCGTCATGCGGGCGTCGTTGCAGAGCAGCCCCGCGCGGAGCAGCGCGCGCACCGCCTCGGGCACCTCGCCGACCGGCGCGCCGTCGCGGCGGAGCTCGCCTTCGGGCGCGTAGCCGACGCCGGTCACCTCGAGCGCGGCTCCTGCCTGCTCGAACGCCGCCTCCCCTTGCGCGCCGGCGGCGGGCGTCCACAGGGCCCGGACCGTCATCTCGTTCCGCGTCAGCGTCCCGGTCTTGTCCGAGCAGATGACGCCCGTGCTGCCCAGCGTCTCGACCGCGGGCAGCTTCCGGATCACCGCGCGGCGCCGCGCCATCCGCTGCACGCCGATGGCGAGCGAGATGGTGATGATCGCGGGCAGCCCCTCCGGGATCGCGGCGACCGCGAGCGAGATGCCCGCGAGCATCGCGTCGACCGGCGGGTAGCCCCGGAGCAGCGCGACCCCGACGATGAGCAGCGCGACCGCGACGATCGCGACGGTCAGCACGCGGCCGACCTTGGCCATCGAGCGCGTGAGCGGCGTCTCGATCTCGGTCGCCTCGTGGAGCATCGAGGAGATGCGGCCGAGCTCGGTCGCGGCGCCCGTGGCGACGACCACCGCGGTGGCCGCGCCGCTGGTCACGAGCGTCCCGCCGAAGGCGAGGTTCTTGCGATCGCCGACGCCGGCGTCCTCGGGGACCGCCGCGACGTGTTTGTCCGACGGCACCGACTCCCCGGTGAGCGCCGACTCGTCCACGTGGAGGTTCTTCACCGAGAGCAGCCGGGCGTCAGCGGGGACCTTGTCGCCGGCGTCGAGCACCACCACGTCGCCGGGGACCACCTCGGCGGCGGGGATCACGCTCCGCTGGCCGCCGCGCACGACCGTGGCCGTCTGCGGCACCATGTCGACGAGCGCCTCGATCGCCTTGCCCGCGCGGAGCTCCTGGACGAAGCCGATCGCCGTGTTGAGCACCACGACCGCCAGCACGACCGCGCCGTCGATCGCCTCGCCCATGGCCATCGCGAGGGCCGCCGACGCGAGCAGCACGTAGATGAGCGGGTCGTTGATCTGACGGAAGAGCAGCTTGAGCGGACCGTCGCCCTTCGCGCGCTGGATCACGTTGGGCCCGACGTCCTTGAGCCGCCGAGCGGCCTCGTCGCCCGCGAGGCCAGCCTCGGCGCTCTCGATTTTGGAGAGCACATCGGGGACAGGCAGGCTGTGCCAGGCGATCGCGGCCGACGGGGGGAGGACGCGTTGGGACATGGAGTCATCTCCTGCGGTGGCAGCCGCGCTGTGCGCGCTGCGCTCACCGGCGATGGCAGCTTCGTGTCACGTGGTTCGCACGCGACTGCGGCGTTGTCGGCACGTCCCATGCCAGCGCATCCCCGGGCTGTTCAGCATTCCGGCCATCTCGCACCCTGGAATCGCGGGGGGCCTTTCACCCCGGTGGGGAATTTTGCCCCACTCCGGGACACCAGCGCGGTCGCGCCGCGGCGCGACGGGGCAGTGACGCTCGTGCACTTCGGCAATTGCTACGGCGAGCGCACGCTCGCCTCGCGCTGCTGACCGGCTTCGGCGACGAACCGCACCTGCTGCCAGGCAAGCTCTACGATTACCTCCTCGCGCGCGCGCGGCCGGGCATCCGCTCGTCGAGCCCGACGACGAAGCGCTCTCCGGCCTGAGCGAGCGCGCCACGACGGGCGCGCTGGCGCGCTCGCGCGCCTCTTCGAGGACGTCACGGCGCGCGGCGGCGGTTGACCCAGCGCACGCGGCGCCGTCCTTTCTCGAGAGACGCCGCGCACGCGGCGCGCGGCGCCGTCCTCATCCCGATCGACACCCGCTCAACATCCTTGCCTGCGCGGCGGCCCCCGTGGCATGCGAGCCCGCGATGCCTGACCATCTTCCCAAGGATCGAGCGGGGCTCCCCGAGGGCGAGCGCGCCCTTCAGGAGGCGTGGCGCGCGAAATACGCGCCCGAGGTGAAGGAGCTCATCGTGCGGCGCGAGGTCCCGTCGCCGAAGCTCACGCTGATCATCATCTCCTACAAGGCGAAGGACTACCTGATCGAGTGCCTCCAGCACGCGCGCGGCCAGACGGCTGCGCTCGACGTGCCATTCGAGATCCTGCTCGCCGACAGCGGCGGCATCGAGCACCTGCGGCCGCGCTCCGCCCCGCTCGTCGACGTCGAGCTCCGCCTGACCGACGGCATCCCGCTGAACGCCGCGCGCAACGCGGCCATCGCCTGGGCGCGGGGCGAGTACGTCGCCTTCATCGACGACGACGGCCTGATCGCGCCGACGTTCGTCGAGGTCGTCTGCCGCGTCTTCCAGGACCCGCGCATCGCCGCGATGCGCGGCCGGATCATCCCCAAGGAGCACCCCTACTTCTGCACGCTTGCGGGGCACTACGACCGCGGCGACGACATGATCGACGACGTCCTCGCGACCGAGGGCCACATGGCGATCCGGCGCGGCATCTACCTGGAGACCGGGGGCTTTCCGGACCAGTTCTACGGCGCCGAGGGCGTCTACCTAGTCTACCGGATCGCCAGGGCGCTCCCCGACATGCGGGTCGTCTACGTGCCGGAGCTCCTGATGCGGCACGACTACTTCGACAGCTGGGAAAACTTCATCAGGAAGACGCGCAAGTACCGGGGCATCCGGCGCGAGGTGGGCGCCTTGGAGCCGGATCCGGAGTTCCTGCGCTACCTCGACGCCTACCTCGCGCGGCGGAAGCCGCAGCGCCCGCGCACGGCGGAGCAGACGGTGGCGCTCGGGCTGCTCAAGGCGGTGCGCTGGGGGATCCTGCGCTTGCCGGCGTGGGCGGTGGGGCAGCCGTGACGGCGCAGGCCGGCGGGGCGCGCGCGGGAGAGGGAGGCGGGCGGATGGCCGACGACAGCGGCTTCGAGCGGGATCTCGAGGCGATCAACCGGCATTACTGCGAGGAGCTGAGGCCCGTCTCCTCCCTGATCCCCCAGGCGCTCCCGCGCCTCTGGGCGCGACGGCGTGTGCGCGAGCTCGGCGTCGACGTGGTGCACCAGAACTTCCTGCGCCCGTGGCACGACCTCTGGTCGAGGATGCGCGAAGGCCCGCCGATCGTCGCCACGGCGTGGGGCTCTGAGATCAACCCCGCGGTGATCCGCAAGTCGCGGCGAACGGTCCGCAGGGTCGACCACGTGCTGTCCCACGCCTCGGCCGTCAGCGCTCACAGCGTGCCCCTGCTGGCGAGGGCGCGGGCGCGCATGGGAGAGCGCGCCCGCGCCGTCCCTTGCGAGATCGTGCTCTGGGGCGTGGACCTCGCGACGTTCGAGCGGCAAAGGTCGCTCGACGGGGCGGTGCGCTTCCGGCGCGAGCTCGGGAGATGGCCTGCTCGCTGGGCGCGCCCGGCCGCGCCCCCCTGTGACCGCCCATGACAAGGCCCCTCATCACGGTCGGCATCACCTGCTACGCAGAGGGCGATTGGCTGCTCGAGTGCTGGGAGAGCCTGCTGGCCCAGACCGATGATCGCTGGGAGGCGGTGCTCGTCATGGACGGGACCGAGCACCGGCGCACCCAGGAGGTCTTCGCGTCGATCGAGCACCCGAGGCTGCGCAAGGCCCGCATGCCCGTGAACATGGGCCCTTACCCGACGCGCAACCGCGCCTTCGAGCTGACCGAGACGCCCTACCACTTCTACCTCGACGGAGACGACAAGCTCCCCCCCGACGCCATCGAGAGGGCGAACCGGACCATCGCAGAGCACCCGGGGGTGGGGCTCGTCTACGGCGATCTCCAGCTCTTCGGCGCGCGGCGCCGGCTGTGGCGCTACCCCGCGGTGGTCGAGCCGGAGGACTTCGTGTCGAAGCAGACGCTCCCCGGCGGCGGCAGCGTCTACAAGAAGGCGCTCTGGGAGCAGCTCGGCGGGTTCGCGCCGGAGCTCGCGCGCGGCAACGGCGACTACGACTTCCACATTGGGCTCGCCGAGCTAGGGGTGCGCGGCGTGCACTTCGGCGGCGTCGCCATCCTCTACCGGATGGGTCACGAGACAAACGTATCGAGCAGCTACGCGCTTCGTTACCACGAGACGCACGAGATCATCGTCGCGCGGCATCCCCGGTTCTTCGCGGATCCGAGGCGGCGGGCGCTGTTCCTGGCCCACGGCGAGAAGCGATCCGCGATGGCGAGCTACGCGGCGGGCGACACGGCGCGCGCCGTGGAGCTCGCGCGATCCGCGATGCGGAGGGGGCTCTGGCGCAGCCGTACGCTGTGGAAGATCGTCGTTGGCGCCAGCCTGCCCGAGCCGGCGCGCGTCGCGCTGCGGCGGCTCGGGCTCTGAGCCGGCTCAGGTGCGGCCGCGGTGCGCGATCGCGCCCGTCACGCCCTCCACCGCGGACGACGCGGCGCGGCGCTCGCTCTCCTCGGTGCGCCGCGCCTTTCGGACGCGCCACCACCGCTCGACGCTCATCACCGGCAGGATCGTCATCGCCACGAGAATCGACTTGATCCACGCGCCTAGCGGGAGCGGCGCCGCGCCGAACAGCGCGTGCATGAACTGCGCGTAGACGAAGCGGAGCTGCGGGGCGAGGACGAACCGGCTCAGGATCGGCTCGCTCGCTCCCCCGGTGGGGTGTTCTGACGGGGCATGTTGCCCCACCCATCGAGCCGGGGATCAACCGCGCATGTAGGCGAAGGTCCCGTCGATGTTGAACAGCCGGGTCGCCTGGACGAGCTCGGTCACGGTCACGCCCACGCGCGGCAGGAGCCGCTCCGCGACGCCGCGGCGCAGGAGATCCTTGCGGAAGTAGCGTATCTTGCGCGGGGCGACGTACCCCTCGAGCTCCGCGAACGTGAGGCGCTGGTACTCGGCGGTGCCGGGGACGTGGCGCCGCGAGATCACGTCGTAGAGGAAGAAGACGCCGCCCGGCTTGAGCAGGGCGAGCGCCTTGTCCACGAGGCGCCGCTTGAGCTCAGCGTTGGTGACCGACGACAGCACGGCGAGCATCATCACCATGTCGAACGGGCCGCCGACGTCGGTCTTCAGGAAATCGCCCGCCATGAAGCGGATGCCGGCGTAGCGCGATCGCGCGATGTCGGTGCGCTGCGCGACGAGATCGATGCCGGTGAGGCGCGAGGAGTTCGCGCCGAGCTCGACCAACCACGCCAGATTGGAGCCCGACCCGCAGCCCACGTCGAGCACCGACATCTCGCGCAGCGCCTCGTGCGTGCGCACACCGCACGCGACGAGCGCCTCGCGCATGCGGCGCTGCCGCTGGCGCGCGGCGAGGTACGGGTACGCGTTGAGCAGGCTCGCCCACGGGTTCGCCGGCAGAAAGCGCCCGGTGTAGTACCGGTTGATCGCCTCGAGATCCTGCTGGAAGCCGCTGTCGTCCAGGTCCTGCGAAAGATGATCAGGCATCGCGACTCGCATGCCACGGCGGCCGCCGCGCAGGCAAGGATGTGCTACCGAGCCGCCATGCGGGACGAGCAGCCAACCCAGATCGCTCCAAGCGCGCCCTCGCGCGCCCCGCAGGCCCCCCGGGACGCGCCGGCGCCCGCCGAGGCGCAGGGCACGTCGCTCGCCGATCGGATCGGGATGATCGTCGGCGGGCAGGTCGTCAACACGCTGATCGTCCTCGTGCAGGGCGTCGTCGTGGTGCGGCTGCTCGGCAAGGCCGAGTACGGCGTGCTCGCGTTCGCGACGATGCTGTTCGTGACGGGGCGCGATTTCGCGCTGCTCTACCTCCCGGAGTCGTTCCTCTATTTCGCGCCCAAGGTGACCCGCGCCGAGCTCCGTGGGCTGGTGCGGCAGAGCATGCTGCTCCTGGTCGGCCTCGGGGCGCTGTCCGCGCTGGCCTTCTCGGTGTTCGCGCTGGTCCCCAGCGTCTTCCTCGACGGCCGCGAGGGCGTCACGCAGCTCCTCCTGCTCATCGGCCTCATGAGCGTGATCGCCTACCCGGCGAGCGTGTTCGGCCCGCTCTTCATCGCCACGAACAACCACCGCAAGTCGGCGGGGCTCGCGCTGATCGTCACGCTCTCGAACGCCGCAAGCGCGATCGTCCCCGCGGCGCTCGGGTGCTCGATCGCCTGGATCGTGGCAGCGCAGTGCGCCGCGCAGGCCCTCCGGCTCTGGCTCTCGTACCGGCTTTACACGCGGCTGTTCCAGGACATCGCCCCGGCCCCGTTCCCTGGCGGCGTCAGGGCGCAGCTCGCCTACGCGCTCCCGCTCTCGGTCACGCGCTTCGCCGGCCTCTTCAACCAGAAGCTCGACAAGTTCGTCATCGGCCTCTTCTTCAGCGCGGGTCTCTACGCCGAGTTCTCCGTCGGCTCGCAGGAGCTCCCGCTCGTCGGCGTCCTCGCCTACTCCGTCGCCTCGACGATGCTCCCCGACCTCGTCGCCCGCGTCGAGAACGGCCGGACGCCGGCGGAGGGCGCGAGGGCGGCGATCGACCTGTGGCACTCGGGCGTCCGCAAGACGACGCTGATCATGCTCCCGGTCGCGGCGTTCCTCCTCCTCTTCGCCGAGCCGCTCATGCGCACCATCTACGGCGACGCCTACGCCGGCGCCGCCGTGCCGTTCCGCATCTACTCCGCGCTCCTGCCGCTGCGCGTGACGGCGTACGCGATCATGCTGATGGCGTTCGGGAAGACGTCGATGATCCTGCGGATCCAGGTGCTCTCGATGGCGTTCAACGCCGCGGCGAACCTGGTCCTCCTGCCGACGATCGGCATGGTCGGCGCGCCGCTCTCGGCGGTGCTGACCCAGGTGCTCGTGATCACCTTGACGGTGGCCTGCATCGCGCGCTTCTCCGGCGTCGGCCTCCGCGGCGTCTTCCCGTGGGGCCATTACGGGCGCGTCGCGGCCACCGCGATCGTGGCCGCAGCGCCGCTCGCCGCGCTCCTGCTCACGGGCGCGACCGACAGGCGCCCCGCGCTCAGCCTCGCGCTCTGCGCCCCGCTCTACGCGGGCCTCTACCTCGTGGCCGCGCGGATCACCGGCGCGCTCGCCCCCGAGGACCGGGCGTTCGTGGCGCGCTGGCTGCGCCTCGAACCGCTGCGGAGTCGCCACGGCTGACGCGTCCGCGCGCGTCGCACCCCCGCTGTCTCGGGCGGCGAACGGGGGCTGCCGGCGTGAAATCCGCGCAGGCTGCTTCAAAGGGCCCTCGCCTGGAAGGCGGAAAAGATTGACAGTCGTCCGGTCGTCTCCCACGTGGCGCCCGCCTTCGGGTGGATTTCCCTCCGATCGGTGTTCTAGGCTTAGTTGCCGGCCTCATCGGCGCCTTGTGCGATGGAGACGACCATGAGCGAAGACCAGGAAGCAGGGCTCGTCCTCCGGGTCATCTCGGGCCCCCTGGCCGGGCAGACGGCGCGTATCCCTGGCGACCGTCCGCTGCTCGTCGGCCGCGCGCCGGAGTCGGATCTCTCGATCACGAGCGACGGTGAGCTCTCTGCCCTGCATTTCTCGGTGGAGCAGATCGACGGCAGCTACCTCCTCCGCGACCTGGGGAGCCGCAACGGGACGCAGGTCAACCGGGAGCGGGCGCGCGAGGTGTCGCTCCGGGACGGCGACGAGATCCGCGCGGGGGGGACCGTCTTCGCGGTGGTGCGCCGCGAGGTGAACCGCCGCTACGCGCCGACCCAGCCCGCGCCGCCGTCGCGCCGCGCGCGCAGGGCCGCGGCGCTCGCGCTCGCGACCGGGGCGCCGTTCGCCGCGTCGGCGCGGGCGCGGCTCCGGCAGGAGCGCTCGCCCCTCTTCGCGGTGGTCGACGCCGCCCGCGACCCGCGCATCCGGCTGCTGCTCGGCGAGGCGGGCGAGCAGACCGCCTCGCTCTACACCGGCTTCCAGGGCGAGATCCTCGCGGACGTCGGCCCCACGCTCGTGCACCTCCCGCACGGGTCCAGGCTGCTCGACGCGCTGGTCGACGGAGGCTGGGGCGACTGCTGGGGCGTCTTCCTGACGAGCGACCGCCCGTTCAGCGACGTGCGGAAGCACCTCCGCCGATTCCTCCTTGTCGAGAACGGGACAGGCAAGCAGCAGTACTTCCGGTTCTACGACCCGCGCGTGCTCCGCGGCTTCCTGCCCACGTGCGGTCCGCGAAAGCTCGAGGCGCTGTTCGAGGAGGTCGAGGCCTTCGCCATGGAGGCCGAGGATCCGGGGAAGCTGCTCCGCTTCACCGCCCGGGGCGGCAAGGCGCTGCGCGAGGAGTCGGCGCTGGAACGCCAAGGCTGAAGGCGCGCGCCGGCCCCGCGGCCGGCGCGCGGCTCAGCGCGGCGGCGCGCCCGCGGCGCTGCCTGGGTCCTGGGCGGGCAGGTCCCAGGCGATGAGGCGCAGGAGCTCTGCCACGCTGAAGGCCTGCGCGAAGCTGCCACCAGGGTGGTGCGGCGGCTCGCCGGAGGCGACCTCGGGCACCTGGCCGAGCGCGATCTCGTTCGCGGCCGCGGAGGCCGCGAGCCGGTGCAGCAGCGGGATCACGTGCTCGCCGAGCGTGGAGAAGCGCCGGGCGGCGCGCGCGTAGAACCCGAGCAGGAACGGCCAGGCCGTGCCCTGGTGGTAGGCGCTGTCGCGCGCCTCGGGGCCTCCCTGGTACCGGGGCGCGTAGGCCGGATCGGCCGGCGAGAGCGTGCGCACGCCGGCGGGGGTCACGAGCTCCAGGCGGACCCGCTCGAGCAGCGACGCGGCCCGCTCCTGCGTGAAGCAGGCGGGATCCACGGCGACGGCGATCAGCGCGTTGGGGCGGATCGACGCGTCGCGGAACGCGCCCTCGCCGTCCGCGTGCTCCGAGATGACGTCGTACGGGTAGCCGGTCTCCTCGCACCAGAAGCGGGCGGCGAAGCCCCGACGCGCCGCGCTCGCGGCCGCCTCCGCCCGCCCCGCGAGGCGGGCGTCGCCGGCGGCCCGCGCGAGGCGCGCGAGCGTCTCCGAGCCCTTCGCCCACAGCGCCGTGAGCTCGACCGGGCAACCGGCGCGCGCGGTCACCGCGCGGCCCGCGACGCGCGCGTCCATCCACGTGAGCCCGTCGACGGCGCCCTCGCCCGGGCGCCCGGCGGCGAAGAGGCCGTCTGCGGTGACGTGGATCCCGTTCCGGGTCCCACGCACGGCGGCCTCGAAGGCGTCGCGGAGCGCGCCGAGCAGCTCGCCCGCCACGAACGGGTGCGTGTCGCCGACCGCGTCCGCGAGCAGGCGAGCCGCCTCGAACAGCCAGAGGGTCGCGTCGGCCGCGTGGAAGTCCGCCGGCTCGCCCGCGTCGGGGAGCCGGTTCGGCACGAGGCCGTCCTGCATCGCGTCGATCATCGCGCGGAGGACGCGGATCGCGGCCTCGGTCTTGCGCGGCACGAGGTAGAGGCCGGGCAGGGAGATGAGCGCGTCGCGGCCCCACACCTCGAACCAGGGGTAGCCCGCGATGACGCTGGGCCGCGCGGCCGCGTCGGCGCGGAACGCCTCGGCCGCGATGGCGAGCTTCCGCTCCAGGAGCGGGCGCCGGGGCCCCGGGTCCTCGGCGCGGATCGCCGCGCTCGCCGCCGCGAGGAGGTTCTCCGGCTCGTCGTCGGGCAGCGCGCCCACCGCCACGAGCAGGTGAACGGGCTCGGCGCCGATCACCGTCTCGAAATGGCCCGGCGTCCAGAGATCCTCGAGGAAATCGAGGCCCCGGTCCTGCTCGCCGAGGTACTCGAAGCGTCGCCACCAGTCCTGCGAGCCGACGAACGTGCCCTGGTAGCGGAAGCAGATCCTCGGCAGCGCGCGGTTCGGCTGCACCCGGACCTCGCCCATCACGGGGCGGTCCCGCCCCGAGCCGGGCTCGCCGCGCGCCGCCCCTGCGCGCAGCTCGACCTTCTGGGAGATCCCGCCGTTCTCGCGGAGCAGCTGGTGGATGTGGCGGGCCGCGAGGAGCGGGCGCAGCGTCAGCATCACCGGATCCGCCCCGCTCCAGGCATAACGGAGGACGGCGGCGTTCTCACCGCGTACGAGGCCGAGCGTCACCTCGAGCTCGCCGCCCGGGACGGCGTACGCCCAGCGCGGGAGCGGATCCTGATCGAAGCGCTCGAGGTAGAACGAGCTGCTCTCCGGATCGATGCCCGGGAACTGGTGCTTGGCGAGGTCCCACCGCGGCCAAGAGGCGCGGCGCTCGGACGGCGCGCCCTGCTGCCGGACCGGGCGGACGCAGACGTCGACGTGCGAGAGCATGACGTGCCGGCGCCGCGGAGGGTCGAGGGCCGCGACGAGCAGGCCGTGGTAACGGCGGGTGTGCATGCCGGCGATCGTCGAGCTCGCGTAGGCCCCCGCGCCGTTCGTGTGCAGCCACTCCTTGCGCGCGATCGAGAACTGGCCCCGCACCTCGACGTGCGGCCACGGCGAGGCGTGCTCGAGCGCCGCGCCCTGGCCGCGGTGCGCCGCGGGCGTGGACGACAGCGCGTCGTGGGTCGGGGAATTCCGCCGGGATCCGTCCGAGCTCATCGACCGCCGGTTGCCTTCCTGAGCGAGTCCTCGGCTGCGGCGCGCATCACCTCGACCGGCGCCGGGAGGCCGGTCCAGAGCGTGAAGGACTGCGCCGCCTGGCCGACCAGCATCCCGAGCCCGCCTTCGGCGCGGAGCCCTCTCTCGCGCGCCGTCCGGAGGAAGGGCGTCACCGGGGGGTTGTAGACGAGGTCGTAGAGGCACACGCTCGGCGAGAGCGCGTCCCACGGGATGATGCCCGTGACCTCCTCCCCGGGCGGCCCTCCGAGCATGCCGGCGCTCGTGGCCTGGATGATCAGGTCGGCGGCGACCGTGAACTCGCTCCAGTTGAGCCGCAGCGCCACGGAGGACTTGCTGCTGATCGACCTGTCGGTCGGGATCGGCCAGGGCGCGGTGAGCGCGCCGAGCTCGGACGCGCGCTGCCCCGCGGGCGACTCGAGCATCGCCTCGGTGCTGGTCCACGAGCGGGTGGTCACGCTGATGAGGTGATAGCCGAGCAGCTTGCACGCGGCGATCGCCGCGAACGCCGCGCCGCCCGCGCCGATGATCACCGCGCGCTGGCGCGGGCTCGAGCGCGCGCCGTACGGCCCCTCCGGATCGTCCCCGCGGGGCGGGGCGGATCCCAGGAGCAGCGCGAGCTCGTCGCGGAGCGCGACCACGTCGGTGTTGTACGCCGTGACGCGCCGCGACTCGGTCGCGCAGAGGACGTTCGCGGCGCCGACGTCCGCCGCGCTCGCGTCCACGTCGTCGACCATCGACATGATCGCGCGCTTGTGCGGGATCGTGACGTTCGCGCCGGCGATGAGGCCGCTGCGGATGTCGCTGACGAAGCGCGCGAGCTCCGCGCCGGTGGGCACGTCGAACGCGCTGTAGATGTGCGGCAGGTGGTGCGCCCGAAACGCGGCCGAGTGCATCGCCGGCGAGACCGAGTGGCCCACCGGGTGCCCCACGAGACCGAACATTCGCCGCTCAGCGTTCGACATGGTGCCTCTCCTCAGGGCCGGCCTCCGCGCCGCCCTGCCCCACCGAGACCTGGCCGGCGGCGCCCGCGCGACCGAGGGTCGGAGCGTGCTCCTCGGCCGCGAAGCCGAGCCCGAGCTGCTCGCACGCGGGCGCGCCGGGCTGCGTCCTCTTGCGCCTCGGCGCGCGGCCGGACGCGGCGCGCGGGCCGCCGCCCTGGCGCGCAGGCGGCGCGGGCGCCGCCGCGGCGGCCGCGGCCGCCGCGGCCGGCGCGTGCGCGTGGCCCTCGACGAGCGGCTCGTCCGGACCTGCGGTGACGACGACCCGCGCGAGCAGCGCGCCGTGGTGCACGCGCACCGCGATCGGATCGCCCGGCGCGACCTCGCGGTGATCGCGGACCGCGCGCCCCGACCCGTCGGTCGCGATGGCGTAGCCGCGCGCGAGCACGCGGAGCGGCGACATTGCCTCGAGCCGGGCCACGTCGCCCGCGAAGCCCTCCCGCAGGAGGGCGACGTGGCGGTGCGCGGCGGCGGCGAGGCGCACCGACAGCGGCCTGAGCGCCCCGCGGGCGCCCGCGAGCACCGCGCGCGGGTGGCGCGCGGCGAGCCTCCGCTCGAGGCGCTGGAGCGCGGCGCGATCCTCGACGAGGATGCGTTCCATGCGGCGCCGGAGCCTCGCCATGGCGTCGTCGATGCGCTGCTGGGGCTCCGCCAGGATCTGCGCGGGCGAGCCGAGCCGGGCGCGCTGCCGGTCGAGATCGGCCCGAGCGCCCCGGAGCCGGTGGGCGATCGCGCGGCGCATGCGGGCCTCGAGGTGCTCCAGCGCCGCGCGCCGCGCGGCCGCGTCCGCGACGAGCATCTCTGCTGCCTGCGAGGGCGTGGCGGCGCGCGCGTCGGCGGCGAGGTCGGTCAGCGCCACGTCGATCTCGTGCCCCACGGCGCTCACGATCGGCACGCGCGCGGCCGCGACCTTCCGGACGACGATCTCCTCGTTGAACGCGCTGAGGTCGTCGGCCGAGCCGCCCCCGCGCCCCACGATGATCACCTCGATGCCCGGAAACTCCTCGAGCAGCGCGATCGCGCGCACGATCCGCTGCCCGGCGCCGGCGCCCTGCACCGGCGTGCGGGCCAGGATCAGCCGTGCGCCGCCGCGGCGGAACGCGACGGTCACGATGTCGTGGATCGCCGCGCCGTCGCCGCTCGTGACGACGCCGATGATCTGCGGATCGACGGGCAGCTTGCGCTTGCGCTCCGGTGCGAAGAGCCCCTCGGCGGCGAGCTTCTCCTTGAGGCGGAAGAGCGCCTCCAGGAGCGCGCCGCGGCCGGCGAGGCGCGCGTCGTCCGCGGAGAACTGGAGCCGGCCCCGAGGCACGTAGACCGTGGCGCGGCCGGTGAGCACGACGCGCGCGCCGTCGGCGAGCAGCTTCCGCGCGCGCGGCGCCGCGGTCCTGTACATCACGCAGTCGATGGCCGCCTCTTCGCTCTCGTCCTTGAGCGTGAAGTAGGCGTGGCCGCTGCCCACGACGCGCAGGCCCGAGATCTCGCCCTCGACGCGTACGTCCGCGGTCGACCCCTCGAGGATCCGCTTCAGCCGGCGATCCAGCTCCGCGACCGAGACCACCTCCGGCTCGGCGCCCCGCTGGCGGCGCGAGGGCGGCGGGCCCGTGAGCTCGCGAGGCTCGGCGACGGGAAGGGCCGCGAACGAGAGCTCGGGCGGGATATCGCGGCGCTGCACAGGGCAGACGTACCCTTTTGCTCGGCCTGTGGAAAGACTCTCGCGGGCCTGATCCCGCGTCAGGCGAGCCCGCCGTCGGGCGCGCCGCGAGGCTCGGCGCGGAGCGGCGGAGCGACGAGCCGTTCGCGGAGGCGATTTCGTGTGAGAGGGCCGGCTCGTGATCCGCAAGGTCCTCTTTCCCAACCGCGGTGAGATCGCCGTGCGAGTCCTCCGATCGCTGCATGAGGCCGGCCTCCAGGGCATCGTCGTCTGCAGCGACGCAGGCGGCGACAACCTCCATGTCCGCCTCGCGAGCGCGTCGTACGCCATCGGCCCCGCGCCTGCGGTCGAGAGCCACCTCCGCTTCGACCGGATCTGCCGCGTCACCAGGCGTTCCGGGGCAGGCGCCATCCATCTCGTGCACGGAAAACCGCGAGTTCGAGGAAGCATGCGAGCGGACGTCGTCGGGGTGCCTCGTCGCCGAGGAGGCGTGGGTCGCAACGCGGCGTGACACATCGCAGCGCACGCCATCCGCGACCCGCCGAGGACGTCCTCGGCAGGTCGTAACCGGTCGTAACAGGTCGTAACAGGTCGTAACCGAGCGGGTCGTCGACAACGCGCAGCACCCTACGCAGCGCGTTGTCCCAAAGTCCCCTCGCTCAGGCCTCGGTCAATGCTATTCTACCGCCAACTTTCGGCCGGGGTGGAGGTGCGATGGGACGCGAGGCGAAGGGCCAGAAGGACCCGCTTGGGTCCGTCGCGATGCTCCCGTCGATCGAGGTCCGAGCCCACGAGCCTCCTTCTGCGACAGGCAGGCCGGCGATGCAGCGCGCGGGCGAGCGGGCGAGCGACGCCGCCGTGACGCCTTTCCCACGGGCCCGGTGGTTCGACGCGACCGCTCCCGGCGTGAGGCCGGCGGGGGGCACGGACACCCGGCGGCGCTGGGCGATCCCGCTCTTCCTGGCCGCGCTCGTGCTGGTCGTGACGGCGCGCGGCTTGATATTCCGTGCGCTGTTGCCGGTCGCCCTCGTGACGGCGGCGGTCGCGCTGCTCGCGCGGGGACGGCGGCAGCTCGTGCCCCCTCCGCAGGTGAGCCGGCGCGGGCTGAGCCTCGAGGGCGATCAGCTGCTCCTTCGAAGCCAGAGCAGCGCTGCGCAGCACGTGCTGCTCACCACCCGCGAGCGGTTCGGCGTCACGCTCCTCGCGACGCCGCGCCGGGATCGTATCGTCGCCCTGCTCAGCTCCAGCGCCGGGATGTCTTCCATCGGGGCCGGCTTCGACGGCCCCTCGCGGCGCACCTTCGCCGCGCTGCTCGACCACGCGTCCGTCGTGGGCTCCGACGAGGTCGGGCTCGAGGCGATCGGCCCGGACGGCGAGCCGATCTCGCTCAGCCCCGCGGCGCTCGCCGCGCTCCTCGAGGAGCTCACGCTGCGCTCTCCTGGGTGCCTCGAGCGCTTCCTCCTGACCGACGCGCGCGGCGCCGCCCTCGGCCTCGACAGCCGCGAGCTCCGCGCCGGCGGCCGTGTCTTCGATCTGACGGCGCCGCTCGAGTGGCGCGCGTTCGTGTTCCAGGAGGCGCTCGGGCAGGCGATCGCGGTGTACCAGGGAACGTGGGTACGCCAGGGTACCAACGAGATCTCCCTCGTCTGTCTGCTCCCCGCGATGACGCCGCCGCTCGACGGGCTGGGGACATCGCTCGGCCCGCTCGATCGCGGCGCGCTCCGTGACCTCCGGCTGATGCAAGGCATACCGGAGAGCCCGCCGCCCGCCGATCAGCGCGTCGCCATCGATCGCCTGCTGATGGTCCCGATCCGATCCGCGCTGGACAAGGCGCCCCGGCCCGCCGCGCAGGCGCCGCGCGCGCGCGCATGACGCATCCACCGTGAACCCAGCGCCAGGGTTGTCCTGATGGGTCGACGAGACGGCGCGCCAGGGCTGACCTGACGGAGCGAAGAGACAGCGCGCGGGCATCGTGCTTCGCTTGACTCCCGCGCGCGGGCACGGGTAAACCGCGCTCGGTATCCAGGCGATTTCGAGTCACCACGTCCCACACGACATCCGGAGGCGATCCATGGCCGTCGATATCCAGAAACTGTTCAACGAGGAGCTGCCCGCTGCGCTGGTGAAGCATTCGGACGCGGCCAAGCAGATCGGCGGGAAGTACCAGATCAACGTGACGGGCGAGGGCGGCGGCGAGTGGCTGATCGACCTGTCCGACAGCGGGCCCAAGCTCTCCTCGGGCAACCCTGGCAACGCGGATGTCACGATCTCGCTCAGCAGCGAGGATTTCCAGAAGCTGCACGAGAACCCGCAGGCCAACTCGATGCAGCTCTTCTTCGCGGGCAAGCTGAAGGTCACGGGCAACCAGATGCTCGCGATGAAGCTCCCGAAGCTGTTCCAGCTCAACGCGGGCTGATCCAGGCGCCGGCGGAGATCCGGCGAGCCCGCCGCGCCGCCGCGCGCGCCACGGGGGCTGACGGCTCGCTTGTGGATCGCAGCCCCTGCATCCGCCGCAGCCAACCTCGGGTGCCTTCTGCGCGCGGCGCGCCCTTCGCTCATCATTCCTCGATCGCTCGATCCCTCGACGGATCTCGCGCAACGACAGGAAAGCCGCCGTGCGCCCTCTCACCGACACGCGCGTCCTCGATCTTTCGAGGCTCTTGCCAGGCCCCTTCGCGACCCTCGTGCTCGCGGATCTCGGCGCGACGGTGGACAAGATCGAGGACGTCGCCGGCGGGGACTTCCTGCGCCAGCTCCCCCCGCAGATCGCCGGAGAATCCGCGGCGTTCCAGCTCTTGAACCGCGGCAAGCGCAGCGCCCTGCTCGATCTGAAGGCGCCTGAGGGTCGCGACGCCTTCCGCCGGCTCGTCGCCGGCTACGACGTGCTCTTCGACCAGTTCCGCCCGGGGGTGCTCGATCGGCTCGGGCTCGGTCACGCGGCGCTGCGCGCGGACAACCCGCGGCTCATCGTCTGCGCGCTGACCGGCTACGGTCAGACGGGCGCCCTGGCGGCACGCGCGGGGCACGATCTGAACTACATCGCGCGCGCGGGGGTCCTCGGCGCGCAGGGGCCCGCCGAGGGGCCGCCGCAGGTGCCGGGCTTCCAGGTCGCCGACATGAGCGGCGGGATGTGGTGCGTGATCGCCATCCTCGCCGCGCTGCGCGAGCGGGAGCGGACCGGGCAGGGCGCGGTGCTCGACATCGCCATGACCGACGGCGTGCTCGGCTTCGCCCTTCCCACGCTCGCCGCCGCGCTCGCGCGCGGGGGAGAAGCGGCCGGGGAGACGGCGCGCGCGGCGGGCGGCGCGCCGCTCACCGGCGGGCTCGCGCCGTACAACACCTACCTCTCGAAGGACGGGCACGCGATGGCCCTCGCCGCGCTGGAGCCGAAGTTCTGGGCCTCGTTCTGCGAGGGTGCCGGGCTCGATCCCGACCCGAGCGCGCTCGTCCCCGGGCCGCACCAGGCCGAGCTCAAGCGCAAGCTGGCCGCCGTCGTTCGGGAGAGGACGCGCGCCGAGTGGGAGACCTTCGCCGCCGAGCGCGACTGCTGCCTGGAGCCGGTCCTCGATCCGCGGAGCGCCGCGGCGGATCCCCACCTCGCCTCGCGCGATCTCCTGTTCGAGATCGCCTCGCCGCGCGGCCGGATCCCCCAGCTGAGGACGCCGGTCACGCCGGCGGGCGCCGCGTTCGCGCCGGCGCCTCGAGCCGGCGAGCACACGCGCGCCGTGCTCCGCGACGCGGGCTTCTCGGAAGGGGACATCGACGCGCTGATCCGCGCTGGCGCGGCGCGAGAGGCGCGCTGACGGCCTCTGTTCGCGAGCGCGCCGCGCGCCACGTGCCACGTGCCACGTGCCACGTGCCACGTCGAAAGATGCGCGCGGCGCGCCGGCGGCGGGGACCGAGCTCCTGCTTCGCGTCAGATCTTCTTCAGCTCGTCGACGAACTCCCAGTCGGCGATGAGGTGCTTCTTGAGCATCAGCGACAGGAGCGCGGCGAACATCGCCTCCCAGCGCACGTTGTTGCCGAGGATCTCGCTCGCGTCGGCGCCATGGGACACCGCGCGCAGCGCGGAGACCAGATCGCGCGCGGTGAGGCCCGAGTCGTCCGCCGTGGGAGGAGGAGGCGGCTCGGACTGCGCGGTGGCGCGGGGGGACGGGGCTTCTTTTCGCTGCTGCTGCGGCTGCTGCTGGGATTTGGACCCGCGCGCGGGGAGCGTGATCGTCGTCCCGTCGAGCAGGGTGAGCGAGACCATCCGCCGGCGACCGCGGCCTTGCGGCGCGGGGATGTTGCGCACCTCGCGCTCGCTCGGGGGCTCGTCGCCGTAGTCGGGCACGCTCTCCGGGACGGTGCGCGCCGCAGCGCTGGCGCGTCCGAGCACCGCGCCGAGGAGGGCCGCGGCTGGCGTGCTCGACGTCGGCGCCCCGTCCATGCTCGGCGCCGCGTCGCCGGCGGACGCCGCGACGGGCCCCGGTGCGGAGCTCGGGCGCATCGTCTTCCGGCGCTCCGGCTGCGCTGCCTGCGCCTGCGCCGCCTGCGTGGACTGCGCCTGCGCCGCCTGCGTGGACTGCGCCTGCGCCGCCTGCGTGAACTGCGCCTGCGCTGGCTGCGCAGGTTGCGCGGATCGTGCCGCCTGCGCCGCCGCGAGCAGCTCGGGCGTCGGCGCGACCTTCAACGTCGGCCGCGAGCGCTCGTCCGGTCGGCCGCGGATCTGCCGCTCCTCCGGGGAGCTGCGGACTTCTTTGGCCGCGGGGCGAGGCGCTTCCCAGGCCAGCTCGTCATCCATGACGCCCACGTCGGAGGGGTCGACGTCGGAGGTCTCGATCGCCGGCCCCGCGTCCTCGACCAGCCGCGCCCCGGATCGCATGGCGGGCCTGGTGAGCAGCAAGGGCTCCGGCGTCGATGGCGTCAGCGGCGTGTCCTCCGCGTGGCGCGCGGTCTCGGGCGCTCCGGAGAGCTCGGACGAAGGCGGCGGGTCGGCGGGGCGCGCCCGCGACTGCGGCTCGCTCACCTGGGCCTGCTTCGCGGGCGCGGGCGGCGGCGCCGAGCGGGCGCGCGCTCCGTAATAGACGCGGATGGCGTTCCGGATGTCGCTCGGCGGAGCGATCATCGCGCGCACGGGCAGGCCGGAGAACGCCATGCACTCCTTCATGCCGTCCTCGTTCGTCGGATCGTCCATCGCGACGTACAGCGTTTCGCCCTGGTTGCGGACGTGACGAACGTAGATCGGGACGAGGCAGTAGCGCTCGGCCACGTCGTGCGGGACGAGGTTGAGCAGCTGCCGCGAGAACTCGATGTGCAGGAGCGACACCCAGGGGACGGCGAGCTGGTGCGACAGGATCTGCGTCAGCTGGGTTTCGTTGATGAGCCCTTGCTCGACAAGGAGCGTCCCCAGCCGCCGGCCATCCGTGCGCTGCTGCTCCAGGGTCCTCTCGAGGGCGTCCTGGGTGATCATCCGCGCGTCGACCAGGAGCTGACCGAGACGTAGGCGAGGCGTAACCATCGCGCCCGAGGTTACCCCAAGAAGGATCCAGGACCTAACAGACGGCTGGACGAGCCTCCCCGCCCCCTCCAGACGGCGCCCCCTCGGGCCGAGGGAGACCTCGACTCCAATCGCTATCCCGAACGTGGTAAGGTCCCGCGCGTGTCCACAGTGGTCTGCCCGCAATGCGCGAATCCGTGCGAGCAGGCGCACAAATTCTGCCCGGTGTGCGGCTTCCCGATCTCGGAGTTCAACCGGACGTCCGACGATCCGCTGATCGGGACGACGCTCCCTGGCAACTACGTGATCCTGGAGCTCGTCGGGGTGGGCGGCATGGGCCGCGTGTACAGGGCCGAGCAGAAGGCCCTGGGGCGCACCGTGGCCGTCAAGATCATCCATCCCCACCTGCTCGGCGACGAGAGCGCGTCGGTCCGGTTCATCACCGAAGCGCGCGCCGCGAGCCGCCTCAACCACCCGAACTCGGTCGGGGTCATCGACTTCGGTAAGAACGGCGGGCAGCTCTACCTCGTCATGGAGTTCCTGCGCGGGCGCGACCTCGCCCGCGTCGTCTACGAGGACGGCCCGCTCCCGTTCCGCCGCATCGTCGACATCCTCTGCCAGGTGCTCGCCGCGCTCGCCGAGGCGCACCACCTCGGCATCATCCACCGCGATCTCAAGCCCGAGAACATCGTGCTCGAGCCGATGCGCTCGGGCGGCGATTTCGTGAAGGTCGTCGACTTCGGCCTCGCGAAGCTGAAGGGGGAGGTCGCGACGACGAACATCACGAGCCCCGGCATCGTCTGCGGGACCCCGGACTACATGGCCCCGGAGCAGGGGCGCGGCGATCCGATCGACGCGCGGAGCGACCTCTACGCGTGCGGCGTCATCCTGTTCCAGCTGCTGACCGGCCGGCTCCCGTTCGAGGCGGAATCGCCGACGCAGGTGGTGCTGATGCACCTCTCCTTGCCGCCGCCCGATCCCGCCCTGCTCGCGCCGGAGCGCGAGATCCCCGAGCCGCTCGTCGAGGTCACGCTCCGGGCGCTCGAGAAGGACGCCGCGCGGCGCTACCAGTCGGCGGACGAGTTCGCGGCGGCGCTGCGCGCGGCGCTCGGGACGTTCGACACCCCCTCGGGGCGCTTCTCGTTCGCCGACGCGACCGTCATCTGCGGCTCGTGCCGGGCCATCGTGCCGCGCGGCCAGAAGTTCTGCGGCGAGTGCGGCGCCAGGATCGCGCAGGCCCACTCGCCCGCCCCTGCGCCGCGCGCGGCGCCCCAGGCCGCCCGGCGCGATCGCGCCCCCTCGGCCCCCCCGCTCCCGCTCCCGTTCGCGGCGCGCGAGGACGACCTCGCGTGGCTCGACACCTGCCTCGCCGACGTCGAGGGCTCGGTCGTCGCCGCGCGCATCGTCGGCGAGCACGGCGTCGGCAAGACCCGGCTCCTCCGCGAGTTCCTCGACGTCGCCGCGAGCCGGGGCGACATCGTCATCCAGACCGGCCCGGACCCGTGGGGCGCGGAGGTCGGCTACTACGCGCTCCGCTGGGCGATCGCCGGGCTCGCCGAGCTCCCGCCCGACGGCGGCAACGCGTCGAACTGGAGCGGCGCGACGCCGGAGGCGCGGCGCGGGCTGCTCGAGATCTTCGGCAAGGGCGACCGCGGGAGCGACGTGCGCAGGCACGCCTGGAACAAGCCGACGGCGGGGGGCCTCTCGCCCGACGATCGCCGCTTCATCGCCGCGGAGGCCCTGCGCTGGGCGCTCTCTCGCGCGCAGCAGACCGCCTTCCCGCACCGGGTCCTGCTCGCGATCGACGACCTGCACGCCGTCGACGGCGCGAGCCGGAACGCGTTCACCGACGTGATCGCGGAGCCGCCGCTCGCGGCGCTGCTCATCGTCGCCAGCCACACCCCGGGCTTCGAGCCCGAGTGGGGCGGCGCCGTGCGCGCGCTCGGCGGCCTTCCGAAGGACATCGCGCTCTCGCTCCTCCGCGGCAGCGTGGGCCTGGACCACCGCGCCGCCCGCAAGACGCCCCCGAGCATGGGCGGCCTGCGGCTGTCGCCGCGGCGCGACCCGTTGGACGGCGCCGCGGCGGATCAAACCCCGCTGGCCCTGCCGGCGAGCGCGGCGACGCCGGCCGTCCTCGGCGGCGAGGCCGCGACGGTGCCGCCGCTCTACATCGACCAGCTGGTCCGCTACACGCTCGAGGGGGGCAGCGATCCGCCCGCGCGGATGGCCGACCTCGTCGCCGCGCGGATCGAGCGGCTGCCGCAGGACGCGCGCCGCACGCTGCAGGCGCTCGCCGTCATCGGCGACGCGGCGGACCGGTCCACGCTGCAGCGTCTGCTCCCGGACATCCGCGCCTTCGACGACCTGCTCGGCAAGCTCGCGGCGGCGGGCATGATCGAGGAGCACTCGAGCGGCATCCGCACGGCGCACCCGCTGCTCCGCGACGTGACGCTCGCGACGATCCCGGCCGGCGTCCGGCGCGATCTGCACGCCAAGGCGACGTTCGACAGCGCGGGCGACCCGCTCGCGCTGCCGCTCGAGGTGCAGGCGATCCACGCCTACCACGCGCAGAACGCGTTCGTCGCGCTGATGCTCCTCGAGCAGGCGGCGGACCGCTCCGCCGCGCGCGGGGACAGCGCCGGCAGCGTGCTCGCGCTGCGCCGCGGCCTCGATCTGGCGCGGCGGGAGATCTTCCGGGGCGAGCTCGACGATCCGGTGCGCGCCGTCCTGATCTTCAGCCGGAAGCTCGGCGAGGCGCTCGCGCGCGCCGGCGATCTGACCGACGCCGACGGCGTGCTGCGCGAGGCGCTCGACCTCGCCGGCCCAGGCGGGCCTGATCGCGCGCTCGTCTTGGGCGCGCTGGCGCACGTGGCGCACCAGCGCGAGCGCACGGGCGAGGCGTCGATGTACCTCCGCGAGGCGATGGACCTCGCCCGGCAAGGCGCCGACAGCGACGTGGTGCAGTCGCTCGACAAGATGCGGCGCGAGTGGATGGCGCGCTGAGCGAGAGACGGTGAACGACGAGGAACGATCGCGAGGGGCCGGTTCGCCGGCGAACGCAGCGGCGTCGCCGCCGCGCGCGCCGTTCATCGCGCGGTGGGACCTCGACAAGACCTACCTCCGGACCGACTTCGACACGCTGCGCGACCTCGTGCGGACCGCGATCGAGCGGCCGGATCAGAAGCGCACCGTGCCGGGCGCGGGGTCGCTCCTGCGCGAGCTCGGCCGCGCGGGCGTCGAGACCCACATCCTCTCGGGCAGCCCGGAGCAGCTCCGCTCCCGCATCGAGCAGAAGCTGCGGCTCGACGGCGCGCGCTGGGCGTCGCTCACGCTGAAGCCCAACCTGCAGAACATCCTCCGGCTGCGCTTCCGCGCGCTGCGCGGGCAGCTCGGCTACAAGCTGCCCGCGCTGCTCCAGCGGCGCTGCGAGCTCGCGGATCAGCGCGACCAGAGCGGCGCGCTCATCCGCGAGGTGCTGCTCGGGGACGACGCGGAGGCCGACGCGTTCGTCTACTCGCTGTACGCGGACGTCTGCGAGGGCCGGGTCACCCCGCTGGAGCTCGGCGAGGTGATGCGGCTCGGGCACGCCTACGACGACACCATCGTCGATGCGATCCGGTTCGCGAGCTACGTCGAGAAGGGCCCCGTCGTCGAGCGCATCCTGATCCACCTCGACCGCCAGTCCTCGCCCTCGGATTTCCGGATCTTCGGCGACCGGGTCGTCCCCTTCTACAACTACCTGCAGGCGGCGTTCGTCCTCCACGAGGACGGCCGGATCGCGGCGCACGCCGTGCTCCGCGTCGCGCAGTCGCTGGTCGTCGCCCACAACTTCGACAGCGTCGCGCTCGCGCGGAGCTACGTCGATCTGTCGCGCCGCGGGCACGTCTCCGGCAAGGGCATCGCGTCCCTCGCGGCCGCCTACGGCGAGCTCGCGCAGCGCAGGGCCGCGGGCGCGAGCGATCTCGGCGCGATGGTCGCGGAGCTCACGCGGCTCTGCAGCGATCTGCGCCCCGCCGTGAGCCGGCCGCACGCGGACATCGACTACCGCGCGCTCGCCGCCGGCCACAACCGCCGCTCGAAGCGCGGCCGCTGACAGCGGGCGTGCGAGGTGGCCGCGCCTGCCACGGCGTCGGCGCGGACGGGGCGCCGCCGCGGCGACGCCCTCGCGCTCACAGCCAGGCGTTGTTGAGGATCTCGCCGACGCCGCCGGCGCCCGGGACGATGTACTGGATGCTGTTCAGGCCGCGCTCCTCGTCCCAGTGCGTGCCCGGCTCGGTCTTGAGGACGCGCGCCGGCGAGAGGCCGCGATCGAGCCGGAGCGCGTAGATGATGGCGTCCGGGTGCGCCTCGGTGACGCGGCGGATGTACTCGGGCGTCACGATGAGGTGCATGGCGATGCACTTGGCCGGCCGCCCCTCGAGCGCGGTCTTGTAGTACGTCATGGCGCTGACCATGGACGAGCCGGTGGCGCCCATCGGATCGGGGAAGAGCACGTGGCGCCCCTCGACGTCGCGGCCGATCTTGGCGTCGTGCCAGGTCGCGCCGACGACCTCGCCCTGCTCGTTCGTCTGCCGGCTCATGAACAGGTGATCCTGCCGGACCAGCGCGGGGTCGAGGACCTCGTTCAAGAGCTCGTAGACGACCTGGGAGGGCATCGTCCCGGCGCGCGCGATGCCCACGGTGACGGCCTTGGTCGCGCGCGACAGCGCGGCGCCGCGATACACGGCCTCCGGGTGGGAGGAGATCATCCGGGTCGGGATGTCGACGCGCGCGCGCCCCAGCTCGGCGGCGAGGACGGCGCGCGCCAGGTTCTGGTAGAGAACCCCGACGAGGCGCCCGACGTCGGGCTGGACCGTCTCCGGGGAGCAGGCTCGAGCCAGCAGAGTCCATGCGAGCGGGTCATCGAGCAGGTGCACGCACGGACCGTACCGATGGGCGATTTCGGGGGGCCGGAATCGACTCTCAGCGTACGCAACGTCGACCATCGTTTTTCTGTTACACTACCTGGCCCGGCGCGGGGTATTCCTCCGGGTGCGCGCCGGTGCTCTCCCCGGGAGCGGAGTGGTTTCGAAGCGATGAGGGCGCCCGCCCAGCGGGCTGTCCCGGTGGACTTGCAAAGGAAGGGATGTTCGGTGGATAGCGACCTTGCCGAGTCGGTTACGGCGCTCAAGGATGCCTTTGTCCGAAGAGGCATCCCTGCGAGGTTCGGAAAGGCGGCTCCAGCGGCTGTGGAAGAGCTGCGCAAGACGCTGCGGGTGCCCGCGAGGTACCGCGCTTTCCTGCAGGAGGCCGACCCGCTCGACGTCGAGACGGTGACCCCGGTCGAGCGTGTACGCCTCATCCCCTCCGAGAAGCTCGCGGCCGAGCAGCAAGCGAACGGCGGCGACAGCTCCCTCGCGGGCTGGCGCAAGAGCTGGATCCTCATCGCCCGCAGCGCCCTGCTGGGAGATCCCTATTTCCTCGACATCTCGAAGCTCGACGCCGAGGGGGACTGCCCCGTGTTCACCTGTATGACGGGGACCGAGTCGCTCAAGCCGGAGCTCTGCGCGTCGAGCTTCCAGCAGTTCTTGCGCATCCTCGCTACCTCGATGGAGGTCGCGTCCGGCTTCGGAGAGAGCGGCCTCGACGACGACGACGAGGCCATCTTCCGCGAGGCGCTCGCGCCGAAGATCAAGACCATCGACTCCGCGGCGCTCCGCGCGGGCCACTGGACCTGACGTAACCTCCACGGCGCGCTGCTCGCCGGGCGCGCCGCGGATCGAGCTGACCGCGCCATGGCCAGGTGCCTCGTATGCAACGCCGAGAACCCCGGCTCCGCCCGGTTCTGTGTGGCGTGCGGCGCGTCGCTGACCGCGAAGGAGGCGGGCGCCGGCGCGGCGACCTCGGCGCCTCCTGCGCCCGGCCCGCGGACGACCGTCCCTGGGCAGCCGCTGCTGGGCGCGCTGGTGCCCGAGGATCCGGCGCACAGGGCCAGCCTCTCGGCCCTCGCGGCCGGCGGCGCGAACGGGCCCGCGGCGAACGTCCACGCGCCTCACATCGTCCCCGCGCCGCTGGCGGGCTCGCTGCCGCGGCGCGCGCCGGGCGGCCACCTGCCGGCGGGGACGCTCGTCGATCAGAAGTACGTGGTCGAGCGGGTGCTCGGCGAGGGCGGCATGGGCGTCGTCTACCTCGCCCGGGACGTCCACACCGGCCTGCACGTGGTGCTGAAGGCGGTGCGCCAGGAGCTCGGGCACCGGCCGGACGTGCGCGCGCGGACGCTCGCCGAGGGCCGCGCGCTCGCGCAGATCGATCATCCGAACGTCGTCCACCTGAAGGCGGTGGTGGCGGAGCGAGACGACCTCTGGCTCGTCATGCAGTACATCGACGGCGAGAGCCTCGAGCAGACGCTCGCCAGGTACGCCGAGGAGCGCCGGCGGATGCCCCTGCCCGAGGCGCTCTCGATCTTCCGCCAGATCGCCTCCGGCATCGCGGCCGCGCACCGCGAGGGGGTGATCCACCGCGATCTCAAGCCGGCGAACGTGCTCATCCGCGGCAAGGACGGCGTCGCGAAGGTCACCGACTTCGGCATCGCCAAGGCCGAGGCGGACGCGCTCGCGGGGCGCGGGCTGACCAAGGGGATCATCGGCTCGCTCTATTACATGTCGCCGGAGCAGGTCCTCGGGCGCCGCGACCTCGACAAGCGGGTGGACATCTACGCGCTGGGCGTCGTGCTCTACGAGATGCTCGTGGGTCAGGTGCCGTTCGACGCCGAGAGCGACATCGAGATCATGCGGCAGCACGCGGAGGCGCCGCTCCCCCTGGTCAGCGCCGTGCGTCACGACGTCCCTCCGGCGCTCGACGCCTTCCTCCAGAAGGCGTGCGCCAAGGAACGGGCGGATCGCTTTGCCAGCTGCGAGGAGCTGCTCGCCGCGCTCGACGCGATCGCCCACCCTGCGCCTGCCGCGGCCGCCGCGCCGCTCGGCGCGTCGAGCCGCCCGCCGCCGCCCGCGGCCACGACGGTCGACGAGGTCCGCGAGGGGCTGCGGTCGCCGTCGGGCGCCGCGCTGGCCAGCGGGCCTGCGGGGTCGCAACGCCCGCGCGGCTCGTGGCTCGCGATCGGCGCCGGGGCCCTCGTGATGTTCGGCGGGGCCGCCGCGTTGCTCGGGCTGGGCGTGCTCGACAGGCCGCGCGAGGGTCGCCGGCGGGCCGTCTCGTCGAGAGAGCAGCGCCCGGCGGCCAGCGCGAGCAGCACCACCCCGGCGGCGAGCGCGGAGCAGCCGCAGCCGTCGCCGCTCGCCAGCCTGACCGGCCTGTGGGTCGGCAACGGGCGCGAGCTCGAGGCCGTCCTTGCCGGCGAGTCGCTCGAGTTCCGGGTCCGCCGCCCGGAGCAGTTCGCGCCTCAGGACTATGCCGAGGGCGAGGCCCGCTTCTCGCTGCGCGAGATAGCCGGCGAGACCGGGGTGTTCGCCGTCGAGGACCGGCTCCGCTTCATCGCCCCCGAGTCGCGCAAGTTCGATCCGGCCCGCTCCAGGGGCACCTGCCAGGACGTCCGCAGCGCGGTGGAGGGCCACCCCCTGCGCGCGAGCTTCGACGGGGCCCGCCTGAGCGTCGAGTTCGCGAAGATCGAGCCTTCCACGAGCAATTTCGTGGTGGAGCGCGGCAAGGTCGTCAGCTGCGTCGGCCTCAGCGCCCTCCCCGCCACGCGCGTCGTGAGCACGCTGTCGCGGATGTGAGCATCGGCGCGCTGGCGCTGAATCCCGCCCGGCAACGCGCGTCGCCGAGCGGGTGAGCCTCGCTCAAAGTCCACCCACGGCGGGCACCGGCTGCGGCTTTCCGGCGTGGATGACCGCGCAGCGGACGGTCGTCGACGAGGTCGGCGCGCTCGCCCGCCCGCCGCCCAGGACGAGCGTGCCGAAGATGTTGCGCGCCGCCGCATCGACCTCCGCGGCGCCGCGCGGCGGCACGGGGTTCCCGCTCGCGTCGAACACCGTCACCGCCTGCACGACGCCGCGGGCGATCTCGCCCTCCGGGAAGGACATCATCACCGTGGCGCGGACGTAGGCCGAGGCCCCCTCGACGATCCCGAAGCTGTACGGCTTCTTCGCGAAGGCGCCGCAGAAGCCGCTCGTGCCCATGCCGCCGTCGGGCCCGTAGTTCGCCGACGCCCACTGCCCGACGTTGACCGTGAGCCCGCTCTCCCCCGAGCCCTGCGCGTACTGGACGCACTGCGCGAGCGCGGGATCCCACATCGCGCCCGTCGGGCAGCGCCCGACCTTCGCGCACGCCTGGCCGGTCCAGACCTCGTCGCGCGCGCAGGTCTGCGAGAGCGGTACGCACGCGGCGGTCGGACCGTCGACGATGAGCTCCTGGCCAGGTGGGCACCCGAGCTTCTGCCCGGCGCCGACCGCGACGCCGATGTTGGTCGCCACCTGCTCGCGCGACACGCAGTAGCCCGTGCTCTGGTCGATCTCGTCGCCGGGCCGGCAGCGATCGGGAACGCACCCGCCGGCCTCGTAGTGGCGACCCACGCCGCAGTAGGCGTTCGCCGCCTGGGGCGTGAGGCACTGGCCCGCGACCGAGAGGTAGCCCTTCAGGCACCGGCAGCGGTTCTGCTTCGTGTCGAAGCCGGCGCCGTCGCTGCACGACGAGATCGAGCAGCGGCAGCTGCTGCCCTGGCAGATCTTGAGGAAGCAGGAGTTCTCCGGGCAACCGACGAGCACGGCAGGCGCCAGCGCGAGGAGCACGACCGAGAGCGCGGTGGAGGCGAGACCAAACGAGCCGGACCGCATCGGGCGACCCTACTCGATCCGCTCAGGCCGGGGAACTCGGGGAGCGACGCGCGGCAGCCGCCGCGATGCGCTGCCGCGGCCGCGATGCACTGCCGCAGCGCGCGCCGCGATTGCAGCGGCGCGGCCGACGTACCGGCGGCCGGGGTGGTGTGGTAGGGGGTGTCGCCGTCCACGCGGAGATTCCACCGCGCCGGTCCAACTCAAGCCATGCTGCCCATCTACATCGAAGGTTCGCCTCAGTTCGAGTCCACCCTGTCAGCCCTGCGCACCCGCGGCACGGGCGACCTCGCGAACGTCACGCCGGCCGTGACCGAGATCATCGACAACGTGCGGCGCGGGGGGACGTCCGCCGTGCTCGGCTACATCGAGAAGTTCGAGCGGAGGACGTCGAAGGCGCTCGTCCGCCACGCAGGCCCCGAGGCGGAGGGCGGCTTCGGCGGAGCCGAGGCGCTCGCGAGGCTCTCGCCGGAGGTCCGCGCCGCGCTCGAGACCGCGGCAGCGAGGATCGCGCGTTACCATGAGCGGCAGCGCGACGCGGGCGATCTCGGCCCCGCGAACGTGACGGCGAACGGGCCCGCGCTGCAGGCCGGTTTCAGCTACGAGGAGGAGGGCGTCCTGCTGGGCATGCGCGTGCGCCCGCTGCGCCGGGTCGGCGTCTACGCGCCGGGCGGCAAGGCCCGCTACCCCTCCAGCGTGCTCATGTCGGCCATCCCCGCGCGCATCGCCGGCGTGCGGGAGATCGTCCTCGCGAGCCCGTCGGCCGACGACGCCACGCTCGCCGCGGCGCACCTCTCCGGCGTGACGACCCTGCTCGACTCGGGCGGCGCGCAGGCGATCGCGGCCATGGCCTACGGGCTCCCGGAGCTCGCGCCGGTCGACAAGATCGTGGGGCCCGGCAACGCGTACGTCGCCTGCGCGAAGAAGCTGGTCTTCGGGGACGTGTCGATCGACGGCATCACCGGGCCGAGCGAGATCCTCGCGCTCGCCGACGAATCCGCGGATCCCCGGCTCGTCGCCGCCGATCTGCTCTCGCAGGCCGAGCATGACGAGGCGTCCTACGCCCTGCTCGCGACGACCTCCGCGAAGCTGGCGGAGGCGGTCGCCCGCGAGCTCGACGCGGCGCTCCCCGAGCTCACGCGGCGCGCGATCGTGCAGGCGTCGCTCTCGACGCACGCGGCGGCGCTGGTCGTCGGCTCGCGCGCTCGCCTCGCCGAGATCGCCGATCAGCTCGCGGTCGAGCACGTGGCCTTCCACGTCGCCGACGCCGAGGGGTTGTTCTCGGAGATCGGCACGCTCGGCGCCGCGTTGCTCGGCGACCTCACCCCGGTCGCCGCGGGCGACTACCTCGCGGGGCCGTCCCACGTCCTCCCGACCGGCGGCTCAGCCCGCTTCGGCGCGCCGCTCGGGGTCTACGACTTCGTGACGCGCGCGAGCCTCATCCGGTACTCGAGCGCGGCGCTCCGGGCGCAAGGCCCGATCATCGAGAAGCTGGCCCTGGCCGAGGGCCTGCAGGCGCACGCCCGCGCCGTGTCGCTCCGCCTCGCGAGCAAGGCGACCGACCCCGCGAAGCGCGGCGCGTCGCAGTCCTGACACCGCGCTGCCGCCCGGCGCGCCGCGCCCTCGGGAGCGCGGCGCGCGAGGGCGCGCTGTCGACCGCGCTCCCCTGACCTATCGAGCTCGGTTCAGCCGAGCGCCGCGCGCGCCGCCGCGATCGGCCGCCTTGCGCGGCCTCGCGACGCCGTGCGCCCACCGGCTCACTCGGCGCGAAGGTAGCCCGCGTTGATCATCTTCAACACGGACTGCGCGGTCTCCAGATCCGTCGCGGGGCTCTTGTTGAGGACCATCGCGAGGTGCCCGTGGTTGAAGACGACCTGGAGGACGTCGAGATCGACGGGCGAGAGATCGCGGAGCTGCGGCTTGAGCGGCTGGGGGATGACCAGGCGCGCCGACAGGTCCGGGAGCTGGTGGCGGATGTTGTTCAGCTCGTCGATCTGCCGGAGCCCCTCCATGAGGAGCTCCTGCACCGTCGCGCTGATCTCGCCGGTCATGACCCGCTCCTCGGCCGCCTCGAGGTCGAACGTCCCGCCGGCCCAGGTGAGGATCCGGTAGACGCTCTTCAGCGGCGGGACGTCGGTCAGATCGTTGATGGTCGCAAAGGTCACGATGCCCTTGCGCAGGTAGATCTTGCCGACGTCGTCGTCGGAGCGGACCACGAGGACGCCGCTCTTCTTCGATGTGCCGAAGAGCTGCAGCAGATCCGGGAGCGGGATCTCGTCGATCGACCCGGACATCGACCGGGTCTGACCGCTCCTCAGCGATGGCTCGTCCATCCGTTTCCGCGCCGGCGGCGCGCCCGGGTCGGTGGAGACGACCTTGAGGATGCTGGTGCCGATGAGCACCCGATCGCCCTCCTTCAGGGTCGTCTTCTTGATCTTCTCGCCGTTGACGAACGTCCCGTTCGTCGAGCCGAGATCCTCGATCACAATCGACTGTTCGGTGCAGGCAATCCGGGCATGGCGCCGGGAGACCATGTCCTCGACGAGGACCATGTCGAGGTCGCTGGAGCGACCCACGACGATCTCCTGCTGCTCCCCGAGGGGGAATTCGCCGCCTTGGTACTTCCCGGAGATGAAGCGCAACGCTAGTTGCCGCGTTGCCGACACCTTGGGAGCGTGGTTATCCATCGCAGGGAGTAAAAACCTTCGTGCGCTTACGAGAGCGCCAGCAGGGGGCAAAGCTTAGTTTCACCGAGCAAAGGTGGTCAAGAGATCCGGTCCGTTCTTTCAAATGAGTCGGCTCGTCCGATCCTGACGCATCGCGCCGGCCCCCCTCCCTCGGCCGCCACAGGGGCGCGCCGCGGGGGTAGGGGCCAACGTACTCGGCGCACGCAAGTGTATCCAATTTGAAGGAAAGAGGGCGATTGGCTCCGTCGAAACGGTCGGCACCGCCGGTTTCCGAGGCCCGCGGGCCCCGGACGGTGCGCCGGGCCGCCTCAGCGAGGAATCCTGCGGGCGCTCGGCTCATTGCCCTTGCTTTCGAGCCCGGCATGTTGAACGGCCTCGGCGTGAGCTCCCAAGCGACGCGACCCACCCTCCCCGCAGGCGATCCGCTGGGCACGCACCGCGTGCTCGATCCACCGGGGGCCATGCCGCAGCCGGCAGAGCGGCTGGACGCCGACGCCTCGCGCCACTTCGAGACCGAGATCGTCGTCGATGTGCAGACGCTGAACATCGACGCCGCGAGCTTCCGCCAGATGGAGGAGGCCTCCGGCGGCAGCCCGGACGGCGTGGCCCAGCTCGTCCTCGAGACGGTGGCGCGCCGGGGCAAGCAGCACAACCCGGTCACCGGCTCGGGCGGCATGCTGCTCGGCGTCGTGCGTCGGGTCGGCTCGCTCGCCGAGCACCGCGGCGTCGCCGTCGACGATCGCGTCGCGACGCTCGCGTCGCTCTCGCTCACGCCGCTCTCGCTCCGCCGGATCATCGCCGTGCGGCCCGCGTCCGCGCAGATCGACGTCGAGGGCACCGCGATCCTCTTCGGGTCGGCGCCGCTCGCCCGGATGCCGACCGACATGCCCGAACGGCTCGCCCTCGCGCTGCTCGACGTCGCCGGCGCGGCGCCTCAGGTGGCGCGCCTCGCCGGCCCGCGCGACAGCGTCGTGGTGCTCGGCGCGGGCGGGAAATCGGGCCTCCTGTGCGCGGCCGAGGCGCGGCGCTGCGTCGGCCGCGCCGGGCGCGTCATCGGGATCGAGGCGTCGCCGGGGCTCGCCGCCGATCTGCGCTCGCTCGCGATCTGCGACCACGTCGCGGTCCTCGACGCGCGCGACCCCCTCGCCGTGCGCGACGCCGTGCTGCCGTTCACCGGCGACGCGGGCGCCGACCTCACGCTCTCGTGCGTGAACGTCCCAGGCGTGGAGCTCAGCGCGATCGTCGCCACGCGCGATCGCGGCAAGACGTACTTCTTCGCGATGAGCACGAGCTTCACCGCCGCCGCCCTGGGGGCCGAGGGGATCGGCAAGGACGTGGATCTCTACATCGGCAACGGTTACGCGCACGGACACGCCGAGCACACGCTCGCGCTCGTGCGCGAGCATCCCGCGCTCGAGCGGCTCATGACCTCGCGCTACGGCTGAGCGCCCTGCTCGACGCAACGCGACGCGCGGAGCGCGCACGCGCCCAGACAACGCGGCCGCGTCCCGGGCACACCGGCCTCAGCCGGGCCGCTCCTGAGGGGCCGGCTCGGCGGGCGCCAGCGCCGCGGGCGACGGCTGCGGCGCGCTCAGCTTGTCGACGGCGGCGGGGAGGATCACGGCGAAGGTGCTCCCCTTCCCCTCGTACGACCGGACCTCGATGCGGCCGCCGGCGCTCTGCGCGATGCGCTGGCTGATGGACAGGCCGAGCCCGGTCCCCTTGTCCTTCGTCGTGAAGAACGGCAGGAAGATGTTCGCGAGCACCTTCTGGGAGATCCCGGGGCCGTTGTCTGTGACGTTGAGCTCGACGAACGGCTCGTCCGAGCCCGAGCCGGGCCGCGTGCCGCGGCCGAAGCGGACGCGCGTCGAGATCACCACCTTGCCCCGGCCCTTCATGGCCTGAACGGCGTTGCGGAACAGGTTCATCAGCACCTGCCGCAGCTGCTCTGGATCGATGGCGACGCGGGGGAGGCCGGGATCGAGCGTGACCTCGACCTCGAGCTGGTCGTTCCTGCGCTCGATCGAGAGCACCTGCAGGGTGCGGCGCACGATCGCGTTCACGTCGGTCGGGACGACCGAGCCCTGCGCCGGCCGCGCGAGATCGAGCACCGAGCCCACGACGCGATCGAGCCGATCGACCTCTTCGAGGATGATCCCGAGGAACTCGCGCGACGCCGCGTCGATCTGCGCTTCCGGCACGGGATCGGCGAGCAGCTGCGCCGCCCCCTTGATCGCGCCGAGCGGGTTCCTGATCTCGTGCGCGAGCCCGGCCGCCATCTGGCCGAGGAGCGCGAGCCGGTCGCGCTCCTTCATCTGCGCGTAGAGCCGCGAGTTCTCCAGGACGACGCCGATCTGCGCGGCGAGCGTCTCGAGCAGGGTCAGCTCCTCGGGCGAGAACGCGTCGCGCACGCGCGTGTCCGCCACGACCAGGAGCCCGATCGGCTCGCCCTGCTCGTCGCGCGCGCACAGCACCACGCCCGAGCAGAGGCTGCCGAGCACCTCGGCCGCCGCGAGCACCGCGTCCTCGGGGACCTGGGGCCGCACCTCCGTCCGCCGCGCGAAGTTGCCGTCGTCGTCCGCGTCGCTCTGGCTGCGGCGCGCCCGCCGCTCGCGCGCCTCCCGCTCCAGCTCCTCCATCGCGAGCGGCCCGCGGTCGAGGCGATCGAGCAGCGCCCTCGCGGTCGCCACCTCGATCCGCTCGGGGACCCGCGGCCCGAGCGAGGTGAGCCGGTCGAAGCCCGTCCCGTCCTGATCGCGCAGGTAGAGCGCCGCCGCCGTGACCCGGCGCGACTGCTCGAGCGCGCTCATCACGATCGAGCCCATCTCGTCCACCTCGAGCGTGTGCACGAGGCGCCGCCGGGCCTCCGCGAGCGAGCGGTCGAGATCGAACCGCTCCCGCAAGAAGAGGCGCTGGAGCTGCTCCTCGACGCGCTCCCGCAGCGGGTCGAACAGCACCAGGATGACGATCGCGGCGAGCACCGCGTTCAGGTACATCGTGTTGAAGCCGCCGATGAACGTGAGCAGGAGATAGAAGATCAGCGCGATCAGGAACGCGACCGCCGTGGCGACGAGCAGGCGCGCGAGCATCTCGTAGGCGTCGAGCAGGCGCTCGTGACGGAGGGCCTGGGCGAGGACGAACAGGAACACGATCGAGAGCGCCGCGCCCACGGGCGGCGGCTCCGCGCCGAGGAACCAGGCGAAGTCGGCGACGCTGGCGAGCCCGGCGAGCGCGCCGATCACCACGAGGAACCGCACGCGGCGCTGCGTCGCGCGCGAGGAGCTCTGCTTGCCGCGCTGGCCGAGCGTGTACAGCCCCGCGGTGAGCAGCGCGAAGACGTAGAGGAAAATGCAGCCGCGCGTGAGCCAGTCGAGCCACGAGCCCGGCTCCCGGCTCACCAGCACGAGGATGAACAGCGGGATGACGAGCACCCCCGCGAACCGGAGCAGCCGCGAGCGCCGATCCGGGTCATGAGGGATCATCGCCTCGAAGAGCTGCAGCGCGAACTGCGGGAGCAGCACGGCGAGGATCGCCGTGAAGCGCTCCCAGATCGAGGCCTGGAAGAAGCCGAAGAGCGACTGCGAGAGGTACCAGAGCCCGACGTCGGCGGCGAACGCGGCGAAGAAGAGGTGGACGCGGCGGACGCGACCTCGCAGCAGCGTCGACGCCGCGATGGCGAGGGCAAGGGCCCCGCAGACCAGGGTCGTCCGTGTGCGGAGATCGATCCCGAGCGGCGCCACGCGCGAAGGCTACCGCGGCGAGCCGCGCGGCGACCGCAAAACGCGCCGGGGAGCGGGGCCGGGCGGCGCCGGGGCGCGGACGCGCTCAGGCCGCCCGGGCGCGCGGCTCAGCGCGTCCCGTCGCTCTCGGAGGGAGCGGCGTCGCGTCTGTCCGCGCTGCTGGGGCTCCACGGGAGCGGGTCCGGGTTGCAGTGCTCCTGCGATCTCACCTCGATCGTCGTGGGCGCGCCGTCACCGCTGGACGGCGGCGCGACGTCGCGCGGCGGGAGCGACGCAGGCGCGACGAAGTCGGTGACGGGTACGACGACATCGCCGTCGGTGCCATCGCTCGATCCGGACGCTTCTTCGGAGATCATCGGGTCGAGATCGCTCCACGCTTCGACGCTCTGCTCCTCGTGCTCTGGGGACGCGATCGCGCAGCCCGCCAGCAGCAGAGGCGCCGCGAGGCCCCCCGACAGCCAACTCCTCCAGCAACCTCGCATCACTTCAATCCTCCGAAGTCCCGCCAAAGCCATACTGTTTGACAAGCTGGGAAAGCCGCGGGCGCTTCATGCCCAGGAGCACGGCGGCGCGTGTGATGTTCCCACGACTCTCGTCGAGCGCCCTAGCAACGCACTCGCGCTCGATCTCGCGCTTCATGTCGCTGAGGCTGACCCCTCCGCGGACATGAGCGTACGCGAGCTCCAGCGGCGTGCGATCCACAGGCATCGACGGGGGATGTGCCACCAGCGTCGCCGGATCGGGCGCCGACGCGCGTGGCCCGCTGGACGGCTCTCTGGGCGCGTCTCTGGACGGCTCTCTCGATGATTCTCTCGACGATTCTCTCGACGATTCTCTGGACGATTCGAAAGCAGGATGCATGCCAGCCCTCGGCGTCATCGGAGCGCTCACCAGCTCCGCGGCGTCGAGCTCCCGCAGCCCTTCGACGTTCGTCGTGAAATCCTCGAGATCGATCACCTCGCCGTCCGCGAAGATCGCCGCGGCGCGAAGGGCGTTCTCGAGCTCGCGCACGTTCCCGGGCCAGGCGTGCCGCGACAGCGCCTCGATGGCCCGGCTGGACAGGCGCTTCGGCGCCACGCCACGCTCGCCGCCGATCCTCTCCAGGATCGCGGCCGCGATCGCGGGCAGATCCCGCGGCCGATGGCGCAGCGCGGGGACCTCCAGGACGACCTGCCGGAGCCGGTAATAGAGATCTTCCCGGAACTCGCCCCGGGCAACCATCGCGCGCAGGTCGCGGTGGGTCGCGCAGAGGATCCGCACGTTCGCGCGCAGCGGCGTGACACCCCCGACCCGCTCGAAGGTCTTGTCCTGCAGGACGCGGAGCAGCGCGACCTGCGTGCGCGGCGAGATGTCCCCGATCTCGTCGAGGAAGAGCGTTCCCCCCTCGGCGAGCTCGAAGCGCCCGCGACGGCGCGACGCCGCGCCGGTGAACGACCCCTTCTCGTGGCCGAACAGCTCCGAGAGCAGCAGCGTCTCGACCAGGGCGGCGCAGTTGACCTTGATCAGCGGGCCCGCGCGCCGCGCGCTCACCTCGTGGATCGCCTCGGCGACGAGCTCCTTCCCGGTGCCGCTCTCGCCGTGGATCAACACGGTCGCGTCGCTCGCGCCGACCTTCTCGATCTGGTGGATGAGGCTGAGCAGCGCCGGCGTCGTCCCGACCATCCGCTTGATCGCGGGGCCCGTGCTCGCCGGCCTCGGGGCGCGAGCCGCCCCCCTGGCGCACCCGGCGCACGCGCTGGAGCCGCAGAGCTCGCAGCCCCTCGGCTCCGCCTCGGCGGCGCTGCGCGCGCACGCCTCCAGCCGGGCGAGCTCGGCGAAGCTCCGGCGCGCGAGGAACTTGCGCGAGATCTCGGGCGGGAGCGACTCGGCGATGCGATCGCGGAGGTCGATCGCCGCCTCCAGGTGCGAGCGCGCCGCCGTGGGCTCGTCCTCGGGGGCGCGCGACGCGCGGTCCCCGGCGGACGACGCGTGGTGAAGCAGCACGTGCGCCTCCAGGGCGCACTCGTGGCTGTGGGCCCGGCGCGACAGCGCGAGCGCCTCCGCGGCGATCTGCCCGAACGGCGCGCCGGCGGCGCGCGAGCACATCGCCTCGAGGAGGGCTACCTCGGCGCGGTGCCGGTCGGAGGTCGCCTCGGCGCGCGCCCGCTGGATCATCTGACCGGCCTGCAGGAGGTCGCCGTCGTGCAGCGCGATGCGCGCGGCGACCGCGTAGCACTCGCCGAGCTTCGAGCCGGCGCCGCAGGCGAAGGCGGCCGTGAGCTCGGACCAGGCGTCCACCGTGCGGCGGCACTCGAGGTGGATCTGCGCCGCGACGTAGGCGACGTGCGTGATCCGAACGCCGGGGATGACGTGGCCGCAGGCCTTCCGCGCGAACGCGAGCGCCTGCTCGGCCTCCTCGATCAGCCCGAGCTGCAGCCGGATCTCGGCGAGGTTCGTGATGAGGTTCACGAGCGCGACCTTGTCGCCGATCCTCCGGAAGATCTCGATCGCGCGCTCGAAGAGGCGCAAGGCCTCCGGGTACTCGTGCTTCAGGTGGGCGATGACCGCGAGGTTCGTGAGCGCATAGCCCGTCGCCGCGCGCTCGCCGCGCCGCTCGCCCTCCTCGAGCACGCCGGCGAGCATCGTGCGCGCCTCGTCGAGGCGGCCGCTGGAGAGCAGCGCGATGGCGCGGTTCAGCCGGGCGCGCAGCTCGCTCACGTGCTCGCCCGCGCACGCCGCCTCCCACGCGTCGGCCGCGAAGTGCAGCTCTGCCTCGGCCCAGGCCTGCTGCGCGAGGAGCAGCTTGCCGAGGATGTTGCGCGCCTGGAGGCGCGTCGCGAGCTCCCCCGCGCCGGCGAGCCCCTCCTCGGCGCGCGCCTTGGCCGCCGCGAGGTCGCCCGTCTTGCAGCAGAGCTCCGCCATCTCCACGGCGCCGCGCGCCCGCTCCTCGGGCGTGGCCGCGAGCGAGAGCGCCCGCGAGAGCACCATCGCGGCGGTCGTGAGGTCGCCGCGCGCGCTCGTCGCGCGGCCGCGCACGAGCAGCGCGGCGAACGTCTCCCGCTCGCGCTGGGCCGCGGACGAGAAGTCGATGGCGAACTCGATGTCGCCGAGCCGGAGCGCGAGCGTCGCCGCGCGGAGCAGCCGCTCGCCCGACGCGGCGCTCCCGCCGGAGAGCGCCCGCATCGTCCGGGCCCAGCGCTGCCAGAAATCGGCGCGCGCCGACGGCTCGCCGACCGAGGAGATCGCGAGCATCGCCGCGGCCTCGGCGCGGTCGTCCTGGCCCAGCGAGGCGAGGAGCTCGCTCGCGCGCGAGAGGCTCCACGGGTCGGACGACTGCTCCTCGAGCGCCTCCGCGATCGCGAACACATCCTCGCGGTCGACGCTGGCCGGGTCGACGATCGCGCGCCGCGCGGCGACCCACCCTCGATCGTCGACCTCGATCAGACCGAGGGCGGCGAGCTCCTGGGCGACCCCCTGGCACGCCGCGTCCCCCAACCCGGGCTCCGCGCGCCGCGCCGCGAGCTGGCGGAGCTGCGCGGACGGCCAGGGCCGCCGGCTCAGCGCGAGCCGGTCGAGCAGGCGCGCGGCCTCGCGGCTCGGCGGCTGCCGCGCGGGGCGCTGCTCGGGCGGCGCGGCCAGCACGGCGGAGCAAAAGCCCTCCAGCGCGTCGAGCCGCTCGATCTTCGCGACGACCCGGCGCTCCGCGTCCGCCGCGAACGCCTCCCAAAAGCGGTGCAGATCGTCCGGCGACGCGATGCCGTCGATCGTGAGCGCGCTCGTCCAGGGCCGCATCGCGCCGTCGCTGCACACGATGACCAGCGCGGAGCATGACCCCTCCGCGATGAGTCGCGTGACCTCGTCCAGCACTAGGCTCCCCCAGCTGGTGGCCTCTCCCTCGGCGACCAGCAGGATCGCGCCTTGCGCGGCGGCGCTGATGCCCTGCGCGGCCGCCGCCGGGTCGGCAGAGGTGACAGCGCAGCGAAGCGCGAGATCGCGCCAGGGATCCCGATCCGCGGCGTGCGCGGCCGAGATCAGCGAGCGTCCCACACCTCGAGCGCGGCGCGCGAGGTGGGAACAAACGGCGTCCAGGACCGACCGCTGTCCATGGACGTGGAGCACCCCACGCGACGCGGCATCACGGACGCGCTCATCGAGCGCCCGGAACCCCCCGGAGTCGCTCGTGATGACAGAAGAAACGCAGGATGCGGCAACGGATCCCAAGGCAACAAAAGCGTACCTCTCCGCCGGACCTCGTATCAATGGATCCTGCCGTTCGATATAATGAGGCGCTTACCTCACCATAAGAAAATTACAGTCTTATTGCTGTATTCCGTCCAGGACCCGCTGGATGGCATCGAACGCATCCGCGGGTGCTTCGCCCAGGACGCGGGCCAGCGGGAGCTGCGTCGCCGCGGCGGCGACGTAGAACGGTACGAGGTGCGGCGCGAGCCGACAGAGCGCTTCGAGGTGCCGCGCGACGCCGGCCGCGTCGCCGCGGCGCACCGGCCCTGTCAGCGCGTCGGGCACGCCGAGGACCTCGACGTTGTCCGCGACCGTGCGGAGCAGCGGGCCGAGCATCTCGGCCGCCGTCCTTCGATCGATGCCCGCGCGCTCGAGCAGGTCGACGCCCGCGGCGGCGAGCGCGGCAGCGCCGTTGGCGACCAGGCCCGCCGCCGCGTGGTAGGCGACGCGGTCGAGGCCGGGGAACGTGCGCGGCGTCATGCCGAGGCACACCCCGAGCGAGCGCGCGGCGCGCACGGCGGTCGGATCACCGTCGATGTGGAGCTGGCCACGCTCCAGGAAGGGCGCGAACGAGGGCGAGGCGAACGAGATCATCGGGTGCATCTGCGCGACCGAGACGCGGCCGCCTCGCGCCGCCGCGAGCGCCTCCGGGCCGAGCGCGCCGGCGCAGTGCACCACCGCGACGTCCCTGTGGCCGACGAGCCCGCGGTCGCGCAGCGCCTCGGCGCACGGCGCGATATCCCGATCGCGCACGGCGAGGATCACGAAGTTCGCCTCGATGCGCTCCGACGGCAGGCCGTCCCGCGCCGGCCGGAGGGTCACTCGTAGCCCAGCGTCGCGGATCGCGCGCGCGAGCCCGCGGCCCACCTTGCCGCCGCCATAGATGAACACCTCCAGGAGGGCGTTGTCCTCCGGGTGCACCGGCGACGGGCGCGTGCTGTCCATCTCGCTCATGGGTCGCTCCCGTAAAGGCGGTGTGCGAGCACGTAGTCCAGCACGGCGCGCGGCACGCGCTGGTGGACGGCCTCGAGATCGCCCGCCGCGAGCGCCCGGCGGATGTCGCTGCTCGAGATCCGAGGGAGCTCCACGTCCGCGGGGCGCAGGTGAGGGCGATCATCGGCCGGCCCCGCGTCGAGGCGCTCCGCGGCGGGCGCGACGGCGCCGGAGCGGCCGAGGACGATCGGCGGGGCGAGCTGCTCGATGCGGTCGAAGCGGTGCCACCTCGGTAGATCGGGGAGCACGTCGGCGCCCACGAGCAGGCGCATCGCCCAGCCCGGGTGCGCCGCGGCGAGGTGCTCCAGCGTGCGCAGCGTGAGGCTCTCGCCGCCGAGATCGCGCTCGACGGGCGACACCGACACGCCCGGGAGCCACCCGAGCGCGAGGTGGCACATGGCCAGGCGATGCTCGAACGGCACGAGCTCCTTCGAGAAGGGGTGGCGGTAGACAGGGACGACCAGCACCTCGTCGATCGGCGCGATGGAGATCGCGTAGGTGGCCGCGAGGACATGCGCGACGTGGGGCGGGTTGAAGCTGCCCCCGAAGATGGCGACGCGGCGCGCCTCGGGCGCGCGCGCGGCCGGGGCGCGGGCGGGCGCATCAACCGTGCGAGCCACCTTGAACCCTCAGCCTGGGGCCGGCGGCGGACGGGCCCACGATCTCGCGCGCCGTCACCGCGCCGCTCGCGTTCATCACCTCGATCCGCACGCCGCCCTGCCCGTCGTCGAGGAGCGCCGTGCCGCCGTCGGAGCCGATCGGCCCCGGAGAGAAGAACGTCCGCGAGCCGACCTTCTTGATGAGCGGCTCCGGGCTCTTGCCGAAGACGAGGAGCGACGCCGCCACGATGTCCTCCTCGTCGAGCGCCGCCTTGTCGAACACGAAGAGCGCGACGCGCCCGTCCAGGATCTCGATGGTGCGCCGGCCCGACGGCAGGCTCATCAGCACCCGGAGGCGCAGCCGAGCGCGCTCGGACGCCACGAAGGCGTCGATCTGGTCCGGGGTCGCGGCGGCGCACCGAGCGGCCCGATCGAACAGCGCGCCCTCGGTCGGGTCCGCGCCGACCAGGCGCTGCGCCCAGCCCACGACGACCCGGTCGAGCGCGTCGTCCTCGGCGACATAGATGACCCGCTCGGCGTGGCCTTCGTCGAGCAGGTGCTGCGCGCCGCGAGCGAGCGCGGGCAGATCACCCTGAGCAGGGCCGAGGACGCCGAGGCGCATCGGACACAGCATAGATCACCGCGCGAAGGTGAGGACACCTTCTCCACTCCGCCCGCTCTGCGCGCTTCCCGCGCCTCCCATTGCCTCCCATGATTCCCGCGCCTCCCGCGCCTCCCGTTCTGCCGGCGCGGCGCGCGTCTGCTAGCGTCCGCCCATGTTTCGGCGAGCTCGCGCGCTCCAGCATCCGGTCACCATCACCCTCGACGGGGCGGACGTCCCGGCGGAGCGGGGCGAGCCCCTGGCCGTGGCGCTGATCGCCTCCGGGCGCGTGACGCTCGCGCGGAGCCCGAAGCTGCACCGCCCCAGGGCGCCGACCTGCCTGCGCGGAGGCTGCGACGGCTGCCTCGCGCGGGTCGACGGCGTGCCCAACGTGATGACCTGCCTGCGACCGGCGGCCGGCGGAGAGCGCATCGAGGTGCAGAACGTCGTGGGCTCGCGGCAGGCCGACCTGCTCCAGGTGACCGACTGGTTCTTCCCCCAGGGGATCGACCACCACCACCTGATGGCCGGCGTCCCCGGCCTGTCCGGGGTCATGCAGTCGATCGCGCGCAAGCTGGCGGGGCTCGGGCAGCTGCCGAGCGCGGCCCTCCCCCCCGAGCGCGCCGCGCGGCTCGACGTGGACGCGGCCGTGATCGGCGCCGGGCCCGCGGGCGTCGCGGCCGCGTCGGTGCTCTCGGCGCGCGGCCTCCGCGTGGCGCTGGTCGACGACGGGCTCGCCCCCGGCGGGTCGCTGGCCGGCGCGCCGCGCCGCGCGGCGGAGCTCCTCGCGCGATACCCGCTCGACGGCGTCCGCGTGCTCCGCCGTCACGTGGCCGCCGGCGTTTACCTCGGCGAGCTCCTGGTCGCCGGCGACGCGGGCGCGACCGTGATCAGGGCGCCCGCCAAGGTCTTCGCCACCGGGGCGCACGACGGCGTCGCGGCGTTCCCGAACAACGATCTGCCCGGGGTCTTCTCGGCGCGCGCGTTCTGCCGGCTCCTCGCGTGCGGCGTCGAGCCGACCGGCCCCGTCGCGCTCGCGGGCGAGGGCCTCTGGGCCGACGAGCTCGCGAGCGCCCTCGGCGACCGCATCGCGGTCCGGATCCCGCTCGCCGCGCTCGCCGCGGTGAACGGGATCTCGCGGGTGAAGAGCGTGGCGGTGCGCGACGCGCCCTTCGCCCCCGACAGCCCGACGAGCGACGTCCGGGTCGTGGCCGTCGCGGTGGACGCGCCGGCCGCGCCCGCGTTCGAGGTCGCCGCGCAGGCGGGCGCGCGCGTCGAGATCGACCCGCGCGCGGGGTACGCGGTGCAGGTCGACGCGCGCGGCAAGGCCGGCGACGGCCTGTGGGCGATCGGCGAGTGCACCGGCGCCTCGCTCGATCTCGCCGGCATCGAGCGGGCGGCGACGACCCTCGCCGACGACGTGCTCGCGGCGCGCGGCGCGCCCGCGTGAGCCTGCGGGCGCGCGCGACGAGATCGACCCGCGCGGCGGCTCAGCCCTCGATGATCAGATCGAAGAGGCCGAGCCCGCCCGCGAGGAACACGACGTCGAACACGCCCATGAGCGCCACGTAGTCGGTGAGCTCGCCGATCGACGCGCCGCCGAAGAGCTCCCGCGTCCCCGCGACCGCGGCGAGCAGCGTGGGCGCGAGCAGCGGGAAGAGCACGCTCGCGAGCACGAGGTCGCGGGCGCGGGTGCGCACGGTCATGGCCCCGAAGAGGGTGCCGCTCGCGGCGATGCCCGGCGTCGCCGCGAGGCAGAAGAGCGCGAGCCCCGGGCCCGTCTTCACGAGATCCACCGCGAAGAGGAGCGCCGCGACCGGGATGATGATCACCTCGACCGCGATCACGAACGCGCAGAGCCCGAGCGCCTTGCCGGCGAAGAGCGCGCTCCTCGCGATCGGCAGCACGAGCAGGCCCGAGAGCGCGCCGTCCTCGCGCTCCCGCTGCCACGTGCGGCTCAGCGCGAGCACCGACGCGAACGCCACGCTCACCCAGATGACCCCGGGCGCGACCCGCTCGGCCGCGTCCTGGCCCGCGTAGAACGCGAGCGACGCGATCACGGCGACCAGCACCGCGAAGAACCCGCTCGTGGTGACGATCTCGCCCGTGGCGAGCTCGATCGCGAGGTCCTTCCGCGCGACGAGCGCCGCCTGGCGCGCCCAGCCGGGCCGGCGCCGGGGGAGCGACGCGCGGACCGTGGGCGCCGTGCTCTCCGAGATCACGGCGCCGAGGTGAGGCTCAGGTACGTCTGGTCCTTGAGCCCCCGCTCGTAGTCGGCGAGGAGGCGCATGCCCTCCGTCGGCTTGAGCAGGTCCTGCTTGATCGCGCCGTCCACCTGGGCCTTCACCTTCCCCACGAGATCGCGGTTGTCGTACTGGGTCAGCGCCAGCACCTCGTGGATCTTGTTCCCGGCGATCGTCTCCTCGATGTAGTACCCGCTCTCCTCGTCCTCATCGAGGAAGACGTGCACCTCGTTGACCCGGCCGAAGAGGTTGTGGATGTCGCCCATGATGTCCTGGTACGCGCCGGTCAGGAAGATGCCGACGTAGTACGGCTGGTCGCCCGAGATCGGGTGCAGCGGGAGCGTGTCCTTCACGTCGTTGAGATCGATGAACTTGCTCACCTTGCCGTCGGAGTCGCAGGTGATGTCGACGAGCGTGCTGTCGGCCGCGGGGCGCTCGTTCAGCCGGTGGATCGGCACGATCGGGAAGAGCGCGCCGAGCGCCCAGTGATCGAGCAGCGACTGGAACACCGAGAAGTTGCAGATGTACTGGTCGGCGAGCTGCTTGCGGAGCTCGCCGAGATCGTCCGGCACCTCCTCCGGCTCGAGCGACGACGCGATCTTCTGCATGTTCTCGGCGATCTCCCAGAAGAGGATCTCGACCCGGGCCTTCACGTCGAGGTTGAGGAGGCCGAGCTCGAACATCTTCTGCGCCTCCTCCTTGATCTGGAGGAGGTCGTGCCACGACTCGCCGAGGTTCGGCCCGGAGATGTTGTCCTTGATGTAAAGGAGGTTCTGGATGAGCTTGTGCTCCTCCGTCTGGATGTCGATCGGCGACATCGGCGTCTTCTCGATCGAGCCGAACGCCTGGACGACCAGCACCGAGTGGTGCGCGACGATCGCTCGCCCGGACTCGGAGACGATGTTGGGGTGAGGCACCCGCTCCTCGTCGCAGATGTCGGCGATGTTGTGCACGATGTCGCGCGCGTACTCCTCGACCGAGTAGTTCATCGAGGAGTGGAAGGTCGAGCGCGAGCCGTCGTAGTCGATGGCGAGCCCGCCGCCGACGTCGATGTACTCGATGCGCTGCCCCATCTTGCGGAGCTTCGCGTAGTAGCGCGTCGCCTCGCGCACGGCGCGCTTGATGATCAGGATGTCCGGCACCTGCGAGCCGATATGGAAGTGGAGGAGCTTGAACGAGGAGCTCATGCCCGCCTCGTCCATGATCCTGATCGCCGCGAGGATCTCGGCGGTGGAGAGCCCGAACTTCGCGTTCTCTCCGCCCGACGTCTTCCACTTGCCCGCGCCCTCGGTGAGCAGCCGCACCCGGAGCCCGATCATCGGCTCGACGTTCATCTCCTTGGCGACGCGGGTGATCATCCGCACCTCGGAGAGCTTCTCCGCGATGAGGATCACCTTCTTGCCGAGCTTGCGCCCGATCAGCGCAGTCCGGATGAAGTTGTCGTCCTTGTAGCCGTTGCAGACGATCAGCGACTCGGGGTCGGTATGGACCGACAGGCCGGCGAACACCTCGGGCTTGGAGCCGACCTCGACGCCGTAGTGGTAGGTCTTTCCCGCGTCGAGGATCTCCTCCACGACCTCCCGGAGCTGGTTCACCTTGATCGGGAACACGCCGCGGTAGGTCCCGCGAAACTTGCTCTCGGCGATCGCCCTGTTGAAGGCCTCGTTGAGCGCCCGCACCCGGTGATGGAGGAGATCCTGGAAGCGGATGAGCAGCGGCGTGCGGAGCCCTTGCTCGATCGCCGCGTCGACGACGTCGCGGATCGCGATCTTGCTGCCGCGCTCCTGGAGCGGCGCGACCGTGAGGTTGCCGTCCGGGCTCACGTCGAAGTAGCCACGACCCCAGCGGTCGATCATGTAGAGCGACTTGGCGTCTTCGGTCGTCCAGACGTCGGTCTCGGTCTCGTGCGCGCTGCTCACGGTCGTTCTCCTTGGCGGGCGCCGCGGCCGGCGGCGCCAACACCTTATCTGGGAGGGCCCCCAGGAGGGGGCTTCTGGCTCATCAGGGGGACGTCAGATCGTCGGTCCGACGCAGGACGGCGGGAGGCCGCGCGCTGGCGACGCGGCTCATTACGATAGGAACGCCTGACCTTCAAGGGCAGGCAGCCCGGTCACAACCGGCGGGAGGGGGGCTCCGAGCAGCGCGCGCTCAGGCCTGGGCCTTCGAGGCCGCCTTCGCCCGCTTCGAGGCCGACTGGTAGAGATCGTAGAGGCGCGGGACGGGGTACGCCTCGAGGCGCTTCCTGTACCCCTGGTCCTTCGACCGGTTCAGGACGGTCAACGTCTCGTCGATGAGCTTCGCCCGCGTCCCGAACTTCTCCTTTACAACGCTGAACGTCGCGTGGAGGCGGAGGAGCTTGGCGTTCGAGACGTGATCCAGGCCCTTCGTGCCGCCCCGATCGGAGCTGACGCGCCCGAGCCAGAGGTCCTCGGTCGCGAACCCTTTCACGGCCTCGACGAGCTTCGCCTTGTCGCCGAAGCGCTCCTTCACGATCGCAAGCGGATTTTTGCTGGCCATTGCTGAGACTCCCACGGGCAGGCGAGGCCTGCGCCGGACATGCGCGAGATGACTCGCGCGGCTTTGAAGAGGGGCGCGATCTAGCAGAGCATGGCGGGGCGCCGCAAGGCCGCGCTGCGGAGGGGCGGCGCCGGCGGCGGTCGAGATCCCGCGGCGCGCGAGCGTCGCCGCTGTGCTGGGCCGCGGATCGTGGTACACGGCGCGCCGATGCTCAACCTGGGGAGCTGGCTCGTGGCGCACGTCGACCGGCTCCGGCCGCTGAAGCCGCCCCTCTCGGACGTCGGCTCCCGCCTCGCCGCGCCCTCGTCGGCCCTGGGGAGCACCGTCCTCAAGGCCCTGTTCCCGGTCGTCGCGTTCATCGCGCTCGCGCCCGTCCTCTGGCTCTTCTTCCGGCGCACCTGGCGGGAGCTCGACGTCGAGGCCCACGAGCACCAGCGGCGCACCCTCGCCGCCGGCGGCTACGACCGCCGCCCCGCGGTCCTGTTCACCATCACCGCGGTCGTGCTCATGCTGCAGCAGTACTACGGCGGCCGCGCCGTCTACGACGAGCACATCCGGCCGTGGCTGCGCGAGATCGAGCTCGCTCAGTCGCTCTCGCCGGCCGGGACGCTGCTGCCCATCTCGCTCCGCCGCTACGACGAGCTCTACGGCTACGTCTGGTGGTCGTTCACCCGCGTCTTCGGCTACGTCGCCATCCCGATGGTCGCGTGGAAGGCCTGCTTCCCGAAGGACAGCCTGCTCGACATGGGGCTGCGCGTCCGGGGGCTCGCGAAGCACGCGTGGATCTACCTACTCTGCCTCGCCGTCGTCGTCCCGGCGGTGTTCGTCGTCGCGAGCGCGCCCGACTTCGGGACCTATTACCCGTTCTACAAGCAGTCCTCCCGCTCCTGGTTCGACCTCATCGCCTGGGAGACGATGTATTTCGCCCAGTTCTTCGCGCTGGAGATCTTCTTCCGCGGCTTCTGGCTCGCCGGCCTGCGGCACACGCTGGGCTCCGGCGCGATCTTCGCGATGATCGTCCCCTACTGCATGATCCACTTCGGCAAGCCGTACCTGGAGGCGGCCGGCGCCGTGGTCGCCGGGATCGCGCTCGGCTCGCTCGCGATGCGCACGAAGAGCATCTACTCGGGCTTCCTCGTCCACGTCACGATCGCGCTGCTCATGGACCTCGTCGCGCTGTCGAACCGCGGCGCGCTGCCGCGATCGTTCTGGGGGATGTGACGTCTTCGCCGGCCGGCCGGCAGCGCGCCCTCGCGCCGCGGGCTCAGCCGAGCGTCCGGGTCAGCTTGCGCATGATCTCCGCCCGGCTGCGGTCACGGATCCCGCGCCGGTAGAGCGCCTCCAGCCCGCCCGCGGCCGCGCGCACCGCGTCGCGGTGCTCGCCGTCCCAGGGGAGCACCGCGAGCCTCCGCCAGAGGATCTTCTCGAGGAGCCGGGGCCTCTGCCTGGCCAGCGCGCCGCTCGCGAGCTCGATGACCCGAGCCGAGGTCGGGTCGGCGCGCATCGCGCGCACGAAGAACCCCACGGCCGCTGTCACGCGGCGGCCGCCGTGCATCGCCTGTACGCCAGCGTCGCACAGGGCCTCGGCCCGCTCGCGCGGGGTCGCGGCGCGCCGCGCGCGCTCCCGCGCGGCCTGCACCTCGGCGCTCAGCGCCTCCCGGCGCCGCCGGGCAGGGCGCATCTTGACGACGAGGAACAGGATGAAGAGGGCCGCAACCCCCGCGAGCACATGCCGCCAGCCGATCTCCATGGCGCCCGCCTTACTACAGCGCCCGGGACGTGCTCACCAGACCGAGCTTCCACCACAGGGGCGCGGCGCGCCGGATCGCCTCACGACGCCGTCCTCGGGATGACGGCGCGGGCCCGAAGCGTTGCTCTCCAATTCAGCTTCAGCTTCCTCCGATTCCACCGGCACGATTTCCGCCGATACGGTGCGGTTTGCGCGAGCGGACGATCGCAACCTATGCTGAACCGAGAGATGCCTGCCCCGTCGACCTCCGGGCCTTCCCTTCGCGTGCCCCTGCGCGCCCTCGCCGCCGCGCTCGGGCTCGCCGTCCTCGCGCTGCACCCGGGCAGCGCGCTCGCCGACATCTTCACGTACACCGACGCGGATGGAACGGTGCACTTCGCGAACCGCCCCACCGGCGACGCGCGGTTCAAGCTGTACATCAAGGGCGACGGGCGCCGCTCTTCGACGACGCGCGCGGGGGTGACGCCCGTCGCGCCGAGCGACAAATCGCTCGAGCGCTTCAGCCGCTACGACGCGTGGATCCGGCAGGCCTCCGCGCTCTATCAGATCCCCGAGGAGCTCGTCCGCGCGGTGATCAAGTGCGAGAGCGACTACGATCCACGGGCCGTCTCGCCCGTCGGCGCGCAGGGGCTGATGCAGCTGATGCCAGAGACCGCGCTCCGCATGCAGGTGCGCGACGCGTTCGACGCGCGAGAGAACATCTTCGGTGGAACGCGGTACCTGCGCATCCTGGCCAACCTCTTCAACGGAGATCTCGATCTCACCATCGCCGGTTACAACGCCGGTGAAGGGGCCGTCATGAGGCACGGCGGCATCCCGCCCTACGAAGAGACCCAGGCCTACGTGACGCGCGTCCGGACCTATTACGCGCGCTACCGCACCACCCGGGACACCACCGTCGCATCGATCGAGCCCTGACCGGCTCGCGCGCCCGCCGACCGCGAGCGCGCTCGCCAACCCGCCGCCCGCCCGCCAGAGGCGCTGCTCGGCGACAAGCGGCGCACATCGCCCCCGGGCGGGGTACCGCGATGCTACGCTCTCAGGAACCGCTGCCGCAGCCTCTCCCGGGCAGGCCCCGAGACGCGTAGGCGCAGGCACGCGGCCATCCCTCGACGCTCTCTTTGCTCCGCGCGAGCAAGGGTCCACGACATGACGACCACCTCGAGCCTCATCGAACTCAGCAAGCGAAGCCACGACATCGCGCCCCTCAAGCCGCCGGTGGACCCGGTGTCCCTCCAGCACGCGAACCTGCTCGAGCTGCCCGACTTCCGGAGGATCCCGGCTTACGCCGACGTGACCGACGAGCAGTTCATGGACCACCGGTGGCAGGCGAAGAAGTCGATCACCCGCCCCGACAAGCTGCTCGACACGCTGCGCGGGATGGTGTCGGACGACTTCATCCGGGACGCGACCGAGGGCTTCGCGCGCGCGCCGATGAGCGTCCGGGTCTCGCCGTACATGCTCTCTCTGATCGACTGGAACGATCCGTACGGCGATCCGCTCCGCACGCAGTTCATCCCGCTGGCCTCGCGCTTCCTGCCGGATCACCCGAAGCTCGGGCTCGACTCGCTGCACGAGCGCGCGGACGCGCCCGTCCCCGGGCTGACGCACCGGTACGCCGACAAGGCGCTCTTCCTGCCGCTCGACACGTGCCCCGTGTACTGCCGCTTCTGCACGCGCAGCTACGCGGTGGGCATCGACACGGAGGAGGTCGAGAAGACCCACTTCAAGGTCGACGAGGAGCGCTGGAAGCGAGCGTACGCGTACATCGCGTCGCGCCCCGAGCTGGAGGACATCGTCGTCTCCGGCGGCGACGCGTACAACCTGCGGCCGGAGCAGCTCGGCGCGATCGGCGAGACGCTCCTCAGGATGCCGAACATCCAGCGCATCCGCCTCGCCACGAAGGGCCCGGCCGTGATGCCGCAGAAGATCCTGACCGACGACGAGTGGATCGACGCGGTCACGCGCACGGTCGAGCTCGGCCGGAAGCTGCACAAGGAGGTCGTGATCCACACGCACTTCAACCACCCGAACGAGATCACGGGCGTCACCCGCGACGCGATGAACAAGCTCTTCGAGCGGGGGATCACGGTCAGGAACCAGTCCGTGCTCCAGCGCGGGGTGAACGACACGCCCGAGACGATGAAGCTGCTCGTGAAGCGCCTGGGGCACGTGCACGTGCACCCCTATTACGTCTACATCCACGACCTCGTCCGCGGCGTGGAGGACCTCCGGACCACGCTGGCGACCGGGCTCACGATCGAGAAGCACGTGCGCGGCTCGACCGCCGGGTTCAACACGCCGACGTTCGTCGTCGACGCGCCCGGCGGCGGAGGCAAGCGCGACGCGCACTCGTTCGAGCACTACGACCGCACGACGGGGATCTCGGTGTTCGAGGCGCCGAGCGTCAAGCCGGGGCAGCGGTACACGTACTTCGATCCGATCGATCAGCTCCCGGCCGAGGGGCGCGCCCGCTGGGCGGACCCGGCGGAGCACCAGAAGATGATCGACGAGGCGCTCCAGGCCTCGCGCTGAGGCGGGCCAGCTCCGTGGGTCAGGGATCCCACCCGGGATCGCTGGACTGCGGAGCTAGGCCTCGGCCGGCGACGGCGGCTCCTCGTAGCGGGCGAGCGCGCCGGCGAGCTCGCGCTTCACGCGGTCCACGAGGTCGGGCGGCTCGACGACGCGCGCGGTCTCGCCGAAGCCGAGGACCCACGTCGCGAGCTCCGTCATGTCGCCGATGAGCATTGTGAGCCGGACGCCGCCGCCGGACAGCGGCGTGATCTCCTGAGACGGGTGCACCTTGCGCGTCCGCACGAACTCGGTGACGCGCTCGTCGAAGTCGATCACGACGCGCCGGGGCTCGCCCCCGCGCCAGATGCCGAACTGGCCCTGGAAGTAGTCGTCGATGGAGAAATCCGGGGGCAGCTCGAACCGCTCGGTGACCGCGCACTCCGTGTCGCGCATGCGATCGAGCAGGAACGTGCGCACCTCGCCGCGCCCCACGTGGAGGCCCACGCAGTAGATCGCGTCCTTGTAGAGGACGAGCGCGTACGGGTGGATGAGCACCCGCTCCTCGCGCCCGTCCCGCGAGCGGCGGTAGCGGCACCGCAGGGGGCGCAGGTCGGCGACGGACTGGAACAGGTCGTCGAGCTCCTCGGTGCGCGCGGCGTAGTCCTTCGGGGCGAACGGGAGATAGAGGAAGCGCTCCTCCAGCCGCGCGTCGGCGACGCCGGCGTTCGGCCCGCGCCCGGGCCTGCGCGCGACGCCGAGGAGGCGCTGCGCGGCGAGGTCGATCTCCTCGAACAGGGTCGAGCCGCGCATCGGCTCGAACAGGCGGCGGGCGGCGAGCAGGGCGTACGCCTGCGTCCGCCGCACCTCGACGCGCCGGGGCGCCTCGCTCGGCGACAGCCGCCAGAGGCGAGGGCCCCCGGGGCGCGTGGCGACCGACACGAGATCGAGCTCGCGCTTGACCTCGACAAGGTAGCGCCGGAGCGAGCGCGGCGTGACGTTGAGCTCGCGCGCGAGATCGTAGATCGTCAGGCCGGCAGGGTGCTTCTGCAGCAGGCTGCGCAGCGAGTCGAGCCGCCGGTGCTGGGTGAACGGGCCGCGCGGCCGGCCGCGCTGCGCGCCGCCCCGCACGTCGTCATCGTCATCGTCGTCGTCGTCCGGCGGAGGAGGCCTCTTCGAGGCGGCCGCAGGAGCACCCGCGTCCGCCCGCGGAGGGCCCGCTGGAGGGCGCACGCTCGGCGAGGACGGGGCCGCTGGAGGGCGCACGCTCGGCGAGGACGGGGCCGCTGGAGGGCGCACGCTCGGCGAGGACGGGGCCGCTGGAGGGCGCGCGCTCGGGGCCGCCGTGCTCGACCTGACGTCGAGGGCCGCGTCCCCGGTGAGCCGCGGCGCCGCGCCCGCGCGCGGCTTCGAGGGCGGCGTCGCGCCGCTCGAGAACGGGTCGGCGGCCTGGCCGCCGCGCGGGCGCGGAGCAGCCGCTGCCCCGCTCGATTTGCCGGCCCCCCGCGCGCGAGTGGACGCGGTGGCAGGCGCATGGGCACCCCCAGGGCCTGTGCGAACAGCGCGCGCCATCAGCTCAGCGCTGTATCGCATCACCCCCTCCCGTCCAAGATGTTTGTCCCGCGCCCGCCGGCCGAGCAGCGATCGCCGACCGGCCGCGCGGCGGCGACGCTCGCGGCGCTCCTGGAAGCGGCGCTCAGCGCTCGCCACGGCGCCGTGAGCCCTCAAAAATGTCGTTGGGTTACGGGAATTTCGCCGCGGCGAGCCGCGGGGACGCAGCGGCGAGCGGCGCGAGCCGGAGCGGAGCCGCCGCGCCGCCGGCGGGCGGCTCACCAGGGACGATCGCGCATCGTCTTCTTGTACTGCTCCTTGTAGAGGTCGTGGCACTGCTTGCAGCTCGCCTTCGCGCCGTCGACGTCGCCGGCCTTCGCCTTGGCGATGCCGGCCTTCGTGATCGCCACCCAGCTGCCCATGCCGGGCGGCGGCTTGCTGGCCACGTACTGCAGCGCCGTCGCGATCTTCGCGGCGTCGCCGCTCGAGGTCGCGGAGGCCATCGTGCTCTTCATCCAGGCCTGCATCGGGCACATCTTCTGGCCCTTCGCGCCGCACTCGAACTTCTTCTCGCCCGCCTGCGCGGCGCCGGTCGACGCCGGCCCCGCGGCCGCGGCGGCAGACGCAGCGGCCGTCGCCTTCGGCGCGGCCGTCTCCGCCGGCTCGGCGGTCGCCGCGGCCGTCTCCGCCGGCGCGGCCGACGCAGCGGCCGTCGGCTCGGCGGTCGCCGCGGCCGGCACGGCCGCCGTCGCCGCCGGCGCGGCCGTCGTCGCCGCAGGCGCGGCGCTCTCGGTCGGCTTGCCCTCGGCCACCGCTCCGGGGGCCGTCGCGTCGCTCCCCTTGCTATCGCAGCCGAGCGTGGCGAAAGACAGGCTCGCGAGCAACAGCGCGAGCGGCGTGATCGTTCTCCTCATGCAGTCTCCTTGGGTGATCATCGGAAGCGCTCCTGACGAGCGCGAGGCCGAGGGATGCGTGCCGCGGTCCTCTGTGCGCCGCGCAGTGTAATCGGGTCGCCGTCCGTCCGCTGCGGTCGCGCGCCATCGTCCCGCGCGGCGCTTCACTCGCGCGTGCCGGGCGTCGAGGCAAACGTCGACCACTGGAAGTTGTCGAGGAGGGCCACGGAATCATTCCAGGGATCGCCGGTGTCCCAAAGTACGAAGCGCAGCTCCATGATCTCACCCGGGGTGACATTGCCGTTCATGACCAGCCATCCGGTCCCGCCGCCCGCGAGGTCGCTCGATCCGCACCAGCCAGGGTCACCGCCGACGTGCGCGGGCGGCCTCGTGGCATCGAACCCCGTCCCACGGAGCTGGGTGATGCTCGTGCAGGTGGTCGTCGTGCCGGGGATGGCGCCGTCGCCGCACCCGGTTGGCCCGTTCACGCACTGGGTGAAGAGCCCGGTGCCGCCGAACGCGAGGTTCGCGCCCAGCGGGTAGACCGGCCCCCCGGCAGGCGGCGGGTCATAGAAGGCGAGGTTCCCGTCCGCCGGGTTCGCCGTCTCGCCTGGAAAGGGCTCGAACGTCGAGTCGAGGAGCGCCAGAAAGAAGTCGTTGAACCGGCTGCACACCCACTCCGGATACTCGGACGAGAGGAAGAAGGTCGAGACGCTGAACGCGCTCGCGTTCGTCGGCACGCGGACGCGCAGCTTCAGCATCACGGGATCGTGGGCAGTCGCGCCGCCCTGCGGACCAGGGCACCCGGGCGCGTTCGGGAGGTTGTCGCCGTTCGCGTCGAGCCAGTCCGCGGGCACCCTGCTCGACGTCCCCATGTCCTGGCCACCCTGGAACGGGGCGAAGCTCGGTCTCGTGTCGTTCGGCGCCGCCTCGGCCGCCGCGACGCCGGTCGAGAGCACCGCGAGCCGCGCGCCCCGGAGCGGCGTGATGCCGGAGCCGAAGCCCTGGCGGATCGATCGCTGGGCCGCGGCCGGCGCGCTTGTGCCGTCGGCGCGGTGGAAGCTCGCGGAGAGGACACCCCACGTTCGCCGCGAGCTGGACGGCGGGCTCGCCGTCGTGGTGACGCACAGGTCGATCGCCTTCGCGTAATCGAGCGCGGTCGGCGAGTCGCTCGCGAGCCCGGCGTCGCAAGGCGCGGTGTTGTCTGCCACGCCGTCGCAATCGTCGTCGATCCCGTTGCCCGCCACCTCGAACGCGCCGCGGTTCACGAGGGCCGGGGCGCCGCACCCGTCCGACGGGAAGTCGCAGCAATCGCCGTCGCAGATCGTCCACCCGTCGCCGTCCTGATCGGGTGGGTTGTCGACGGTGCCGTCGCAGTCGTTGTCGACACCGTCGGCGCACACGTCGAGCGCCGGCAGCACCTGGTGGAGGCACGGCCCCCACGAGAGGCCGCTCGGCCTGCACGTCGAGACCCCTGGCGCGCAGGGAGCGACCCCCTCGGTGCCCGGCGGTCCCTCGTAACACACCCTCGTGTCGCCCGGCGCGCACGAGCAGGGCCCGCGCTCTGCTTCGTCGTGCTCGCACCCGTCCGCCGGGTCGCGGTTGCAGTCGAGGAACCCGTCCTCGCACGCGATGAGCGCGCACGCGCCCGAGACGCAGCCGATCCCGGCGTGCGAGAGCTCCGGACAGGCGCGACCGCACATGCCGCAGCTCAGCGCGTCCGTCCGGAGATCCCGACAGACGCCATCGCAGCACGCCGCGCCGCTCTCACACGGGTGCGCCGCCGAGCAGCCCTGAACGCACTCGCCCTCTCCGGTGCACAGCGCGCCCAGGGGACAGTCGCCGTCGACGACGCAGGCGACACAGGCGTGCTTCGCGGGATCGCAGGTGAGCGGAGCCGCGCAGTCGGACTCGGCTTCACAGCCCGAAAGGCAGCGCTTCGCCTCGGGATCGCAGTACTGACCGGGCGGGCACGCCAGAGGGCCAGGCAGACAGGCCACGCAGTCGCCCGTCTCCCGGTCGCACAGCGGGGAGCTCGGGTCCGCGGCGCAGTCGGCCGGGCAGCCGGAAGCGCCCTCGCTTCCCGCGCCTCGCGGGATGTCGGGGCCTGCCGCGCCGGCGCAGGACGGCGCCGCGCCGGACGCCAGCGCGAGCCCGACCACGGCGGCGAGCCCTCCGCTCCAGGCCAGCGGGCGGCGACGGACTGCGCGGGTTCTTGTCGACATCGGCAAGCGGCTCCCCTCCTCGGCGCGACGCCCCCGAGGGGTGGCCGACCGCAAGGATCGTAGACTACCCGGTCGGTGCCTGGAACGACGGCAGATCGGCGGGGATGAGGCGCCTCGCCCGAACGTCACGTCATCGACGCGGCGCCTACGACCACGGCGCGCTTTGCGACGCGCGACACACGACCGCGGCGCGCTCGGCCGCGCCGCGCGGAGGTGCGACCGGGGCGTCGCTCAACGCGTGTGCTCGTAGAGCGTGAAGGCGCCGTCGCGCTCGATCCGGCGAAACGAGCGGTGCGCCGCGGTGAACAGCGGTTTATCCGGCCGCTCGTTCCGGACGATCACGTAATCGTACGCGACGCCATGGACATCCGGCTTGAACCACTCACCGCGGTTCGACGGCGGCGCGGGGAGGCGACGCTTCAGCGTGAAGGGGAAACCCACGTTGTGCCAGCCGTCCGCGCTGAAGCCCCCGTGCATGATCTGCACCCACGACGAGAAGTGGTTCGTGCCCTCGATGATCAGCGATTCATCGGTCCGTGGAGGCAGCGTCAAGAAGAGGACCTCGGCGCCCGGCGGGATCCGCTCCACCATCCGGGCAAACGGCGCGACCCGCTCGTCGAAGCGCGCATATTTCTCCGAGAGGTGGAGCGGCAGCACGAGCGCGGCCGCCACGGCGGGGGCCATCAGGAGGCGCGAGCGGCCCTGGAGCGGCGCCGTGATGGCCAGGAAGCCGAAGAAGCAGATGAACGGCGAGAAGCGCCCGCTCACGAACCACCAGTCGAAGGGGCGAGCCAGGTGCAGTGGCACGAGAAAATAGCACATCGCCATCGCGGCGCAGAGGGCGAGAGAGCGATGGCGGTGCAGCCGGTCGAGGAGCGAGCCGACAGGCGCGGCTGGCTCGCGCGCGGGAAGGCTGCGGCCAGGGAGGAAGCGCTGCGCGATGCCAGAGAGGCCCAGCAGCGACGCCACCACGAGGAGCACCCAGAAGAGGCGGGTGTCGAGATCGCCCGATACCGAGTCGAGCGTGTACTCGGGGAACGATCGGAGCATCTCGTGCCATGGCACCCAGACGCCCTGGAACCGCGGGCCGCTCCGCAGATCGACCATGGGGCTCTTGAAGGCGACGAGCTGCCACAGGACGAGCGCGACGGCGGGCGCGAAGAGCGGCAGCGCGACGGCGATCCGCGACCACCGGGGCAGGTGGCAGAGCATCAGCACGGCGACGCAAACGTAATAGCCGAAGAGGATGAGCGGATGGCTGAGGCCGCAGCCGACGCTGAGCAGCGCGACGGCGGCCCCGCGCAAGGGGCTCGGCCGATCGAGGTAGACGTCGAGCGCGAGCACGCCGGCGAGCAGCAGCGCGACGCCGACGAGGAACGGCAGGAAGCCGCACGCCCAGGAGAGGGTGAAGGCCAGCGGGAAGGTGAGGACCGAGAGCCAGGGGCTGCGCCGCGTCTGGCGCGCCCAGCCGAGCGCCGCCGCGGGAATGGCGAGCACATAACCGGAGAGCACGACGCGATTCGCGTTCTCGAGGCCGACGCCATAAGCGATCACGTGCGTCAGGATGTGATAGGCGCCGTAGGGGGCCGGACGGAGGCTGAGCTCGTAGAAGTCCCTGAAGCGCGTCCACGGCTCATCGAAGCTGTGCCAGATATGGACGGCCGCGAGGTGGTTCGGCAGATCGAGCAGCGGCAGGAACCGCACCCGCCATATCGGCACGATGGCTGCGACGGCGAGGAGCACGAACGTCGCGGCGAACGCCCTGTCGCAGGGCCAGCGATCCCCGCTCCCGACCGCGGGAGGCGCCTCTGCGCCGGGAGGTCGAGGCGGCGAGGCGGCGGGCGCGCCGGCCCGGGGCGTGGGATCGCTGTCGGGCGGGCTCGAAACGGGCATTTCCATGAGAAGTGTGGCGCTCCCCTTCCCTCCGCTGCTGCGCGACGAGCGGGCAGGCCGCGAGCGTTAGCACAGCGCGCCGCGCGGATTGCAGCGCCGCGTGTCTTCCTCTAGTTTCCCGGGCACCTCGCCGGGTGGACACGGCACGAGGTGACGACCACTGGCCAGCCGGAGCGGCACGGGGCGCTCCACGCAGCCCTCCAGGAGACTCGAATCCATGAGGCACCTCGCTCGCGTCGCAGGCGGCGCCGCAGTCCTGCTCGCCGCCGCCACGCCGCGCGCGCAGGAGCCCGAGCCCGCGGCAGAGGAGCCCGCCGCCGCGGTCGCGAGCCCGGGCGACGCGCAGGCAGAAGCGGTCGAGGCGGCCGCCGAGCCGGAAGGCGCGGCGGCGCCGGCCGCTCGGGCGAGCGCGCAGGCGCGGGAGCCGCGGCCGCGTGAGGCGCCAGCGCCAGCGCCGGCGTCTCCGGCGCCCGCGAGCGGCGACCGCGGCGATCTCTTGTCGCCGGGCTTCCGGGAGCGGGTGCGGATCGCGCTCGGGCCGCTGGAGATCGCGCCGATCGCGCTGCTCGCGCTGCAAGCCGCGCCCTACGTGGGCGACGACGCGCTGGGCCAGGCCGGCGACAGCGCCGAGCGGCCCGGCTTCCGGCTGCGCCGGGTCCGCGCCGGGCTGCGCGGCGACGTCGCGGGGCTCGTGCGGTTCGCCATCTCGACGGAGCTCGCCGGGGACGACGAGGGGACGGCGCGCATCCACGAGGCGTGGGCCGGCATCACGGCGGCGCGCGCGATCGAGGTGATCGCGGGCGCGCGCACCGTGCCCTTCTCTCGCTCGGCGATGACCGGCGCCGGCGACGGCGCCCTCGCCGAGCGGCCGCTCGCCGTCCGCGCGATCGCCCCGTTCACGCAGGTCGGGATCCAGGCCGAAGGGCACTTCCAGGACCGCGCCTTCAGCTGTCACGCGGGCGTCTACAACGCCTTCCAGCGCTCGGATCAGTTCTACGCAGGTCCCTCCGAGAGCCTCGCCCCCCTCGGCAACCGCTTCGAGGGGATCGCCGTCGCCGGCCGGGTCGCCACCGAGCCGCGGGGCCCGCTCGGCCGTGCGCTCCAGGACGTCGCCCGCTCGCCCTTCCGCCTCGGGGTCGGCGCCGACGGCTTCTTCAGCGACGGCGGCGCGCGCACGCTCTACGGCGCGAGCGCCGATGTCCTGGTGCACGCCGCGGGGCTTCACGCGCTCGGCGAGGTGCTCTGGACCGGGGCGAGCCCCAAGGCGGTGCCCACCCAGCCGATCGCGCAGATCACCTCGATCTCGTCGCTCGCCCTCGTCTTCGAGGCAGGCTACATGCTCATCGCCCGGAAGCTCGGTGTCTCGGGTCGCGTGGAGTGGATCGACCCCAACCTGGATATCGACGACGAAGGGGACAACCTCGTGCTCACCGGCGGCGCGAGCTACCATGCATACGACGATCTGGTGAAGGCGCAGCTCGAGGTCACGCACCGGGAGGAGCTCGGCGGGCTGTCGCTCTCGAACGACGTGCTCCTCCTGCAACTCCAGCTCTCGCTGTAGGAGAGATCTCTGTGCGGCGACCCCACCGCTGGCTCACCCGGGTAGCGCTCGTCCCGCTCGCCGCCGCCGCGCTCGCCGCCCCCGCGCTGCCGAGCTGCGGGGGCGATCGGCTGCTCCGCGCCAAGCGGATAGAGCAGCGCGCCGAGCTCGTCGGCGGCCCGGTGGCGATGGCGGACATCGGCGACTTCCTCCTCGAGAACGACCAGATCCGCGTGGCGATCCTGGGCGGGCGAGACTCGCCTGGGCCGGGGATCTTCGGCGGGGCCATCGTCGACGTCGACCGGCGGCGCGGCCGGATCGGCGAGGAGGGCGGACAGGGGCGGGACCGGTTCGCGGAGATGTTCTCGCTCGCCAACCTCATCGTGCCCGACCCGACGGCGACCGACGTCTCCGTGCTCGCGGACGGCTCCGACGGCGCGGAGGCCGGGATCCGCGTCGAGGGAGACGGAGAGTTCCTGTTCGAGGCGATAGGCCTGCTCCGGGCGCAGGAGGCTCTGCTCGGCCTCTTCTTCCCCGGCGTCCGCTCCAGGATCCGCTTCCGGACAGACTACCTCCTTCACCCGGGCGATCGGTTCGTGACGGTGCGCACGGTGCTCCTGCTCGACGACAGGCAGCCGCCCGGCTGCGAGCCCCAGAGGAGCTGCGCGCCGTGCCCGAACGGGTACCGGCAGGATCCGGGCGGCTGCCTGACCTGCGCGTGCAGCGACGTCTTGCCGCTCGACAACGCCACGGCCCCGGTCTCGGTGTTCGGGGGCGTCCTCGGCGATCCGCCGGAGGCCGCGCAGGAGGCGTCGTCACGCCGCGCCGGCATCGTCGCCGGAGATTTCGTGTTCTTCGGCAACCAGAACGACGTCTTCGCGCCCGGCGCGGGCTTCGACGAGGACACGGCGGTCCAGGACGCATGGAACGCGGGGCGGAACTCCTTCCAGGCGCCGCTCACCTTCGATTTCGTGGCCGCGGCGGGCGGCGACGTCAGCTACGGCTACTTCACGAAGGCGGCGGAGGGCGCGGCGCCATCGGTGGTCAACGTGCCCCTCTTCGCGAGCGCGGCGACGGCGTTCGTGTCCGCCAGCCGATCGTGCCTGTTCAGCGAGGAGGACGACGCGGCGTGCGACGCCCACCGCGCGTTCAGCTACGAGCGCTACCTCGCCGTGGGCGACGGCGACGTCTCGAGCGTGACCGGCGTGATGCACCGGCTCCGCGGGACCGCGACCGGCGCGGTCAGCGGCCACGTGCTGTGGGAGGACACCCTCGAGGCCGCGCCGAACGCCCGGGTGTTCGTCTTCGCCGATCCCGATCCCGCGCGGCCCTTCGCCTCGCTGGACGAGCTCGTGGCGGCCAACCGCGAGGCGCGCGGCGACGTGGGCCTCATCGACGAGATCGACGCGGATCTCGGCCTCGACCCGTCCGAGGACGGCGATTTCCGCGGCGCCCTGCCGCCCGGCAGCTACCTGCTCGTGGCGAGGAACGCGGCGGGGACGGCGATGTCGGCGCCCGTCCGGGTGAGCCTGCGGGCCGGACAGGAGGTCGAGCTGTCGCCGCGCCTCCCCGCGCCGGCGAGGGTGCGCTACCGCGTCGCGGACGAGGCGGGCCAGCGGGTGCCGGCCAAGCTCGCCTTCGCCTCGCTCGACGAGGCGGGGCGGAGGCTCCCGGGCGACGGCCGGCGCAGGGTCTACCTCGGCGACGGCCGGCTCGGCAACGGCAACCGCGCCGTCGAGATCACGGCCACCGGCGAGGGAGAGGTCGAGATCGAGCCGGGGCGATACCAGATCACGGTGTCGCGCGGCATCGAGTACGGCATCTACGTGGAGCGCGACGTCACGCTCGCGCCGGGCCGCACGTTCCAGCTCGACGCCACGCTCGTGCGCGAGGTCGACACGAGCGGGTGGATGTCGGCCGACATGCACCTCCACTCCGAGCCGAGCTTCGACAGCGGCATGGCGCTGGCGCGGCGGGTGGCCACGGCGGCGGCGGAGGGCGTGGAGCTCGCGGTGTCGACCGACCACGACGTCGAGACGGACTACCAGCCGACGGCGCGCGCGCTCGGGCTCGCGCCTCACCTCGCCACGGCGATCGGGGCGGAGATCACCACGCTGGAGCAGGGGCATTTCATCGGGTTCCCGCTCGGGTACGACGAGCTCGACGTCCCGGGCCACGGGGCGCACGACTGGACGTGCGAGCCCGGCGGGGCGATCCTCGACGCCATCCGGGCCTCCGGCGACGGCACCGTGGCGCCGCTGACCATCGTCGCGCACCCGCGCGACGGCTTCTTCGGCTACATCGACCAGCTCGGCGTCGACACCTACACGATGGGCCGGACGCCGACGTTCCTCGAGGAGAACAACCCCGTCTTCCGGACCGCGAGCTGCGCGTTCGACGCGATGGAGGTCATCAACGGCAAGCGGTTCGATCTGGTGCGCACGCCGAGCGTAGCCGAGGTCGTCGACTGGAACCGCTGCCTCGCGCGGCTGAACGCCGCCGGGAGCGCCGCCGAGATCGAGGCCGCGTGCCCCGAGGTGGCGGGCTGGCTGCGCGCGCCGTGCGCGGCGGCGTCCGCGCCGGGCGGCGCCCCCGGCGCAGGGGCGGCTGCCGCCGCCATCGCTGTCGCTGTCTCCGACTGCAAGCGCCGCGCCCGCACCGAGCTCGCGTGGGCGCTGATGAAGCGCATCCTCGCCCGGACGCCCGACGAGCAGGCGAACGACTGGGGCTTCTCCGGAACGACCTCCGACAGCCAGGATCTCTGCGGGCCCGCGGCGCTCGGCGACGATCCGGTCCCCGAGGACGCGCGGGACGCGCCGTGCACGTACCGCGCGGGCCAGGTGGACGACTATTTCCGCTACCTCGAGCGGGGCTTCGCCCCGGCGCAGATCGCCAGCAGCGACAGCCACGACGGGTCGAAGGAGCCGGGCTTCCCGCGGACCTATTTCCGGAGCGCGACCGACTCCCCGGCCGCCCTCGAGACGCCGGCCGCGGTCGAGAGCTTGCGGGGCGCGCACGCCTTCGCGACGTACGGCCCCTTCATCCGCGCGACGATCCGCGGCAAGACGTATGGTGAGGTGGCGGCGGCGAGCGCCGGGGAATCGCTCGAGCTCCTGTTCGATGTCCAGACGGCGAGCTGGTTCGGTGTCGATCGGGTGGAGATCTACCTGAACGGCGGGATGGTCCGCTTGCTGAAGCCGGCCATGCCGCCGAGCGCGATCGTGGACGTGCGCGGCAAGGTCACCTTCACGGCGCCGGATCGCGACTCCTGGGTGGTGATCATCGCCATGGGGCTCGAGGACAGGAATCTCATGAGCCCTGTCTCCCTGGACGTCCCCTTCGGCGAGATCCAGCTCTCCCGGCTGGCCGGCGACGCGTTCGGCCGGATCCCCGCGCTCAGCGCCCTGTTCGCGCCCACGCCGACGGTGCCCGACTGGTCGCCGGTCCCGCCCTACGCGATCACCAACCCGATCACCATCGATGTCGACGGCAACGGCCGCTACGACGCCCCGCTGGCGAGGCCCGATTTCTGCTCTCGTCCCTGCGATCCCGGCGCCCTCGATCCGGAGCAATGTCCCGCGGAGCAGGTTTGCCTGACGGAAGAGGCGGTCTGCGGCTTTCCGATCCCCGGCAAATGCGACCATCGTCGCCCGGCGCTCACCCGCCGCGACGACTGAACGCCGGTCCCCGGCAGCGCGCTTGCGTGGGACGCGCCCGCGTGGCCGGGCCGAACCCAGCCGGCTCTGGGAGATCACGTTCGCGTGCACATGCCGGGGCACGTGCACGCGAACGTGGCTCGATCTCGGGGGGAGGATCGGCCAGCCGCTCCGGCTGGAGCTTACCGGCCCTCGATCGACTGCGACTTGATATGGAACTCGACGCGCCGGTTGCGCTGCCGGCCTTCCGGCGTGTCGTTGGACAGGAGCGGCCGGCGGGAGCCATAGCCGATGGACGTGAGCCGCTCCGACTGAACGCCCTTGTTGATCAGGTAGACCCTGACCGCGATGGCGCGGTTGTGCGCGAGCCGGTCGTTGTAGTCGATGGTGCCCTGGTTGTCGGTGTGCCCCTCGATGCTGAGCAGCTTGATCTCGGGGTTCGCCTTGAGCAGGCGCACGACCTCGTCGAGGATCGGATAGCTCTGCGGGAGGATCCTGGAGCTGTCGAACTCGAACTCGACCTGCTTCATGATCTCGATCTCGGCGGAGCCCGTGATCCTGCGGATGTAGAACGGGCAGCCGTTCTTCTCCGGGTCTTCGACGACGACCTGCCCCGGCTCCTTCGGGCACTTGTCCTCGGCGTCGGGGATGCCGTCCTGGTCCGCGTCCTCTTCGGGGCAGCCGTCGCGATCGTCGATGCCGTCCTTGTCCTCGGGGTCGTCCGGGCACTTGTCGACGACGTCGGGGATGCCGTCGCCGTCGCGGTCCGGCATGTCCGGACATCCGTCGCTCGGCTTGGGCTGCTTGCCGTCCTCGGGGTCCTCCGGGCAGAGGTCGATGACGTCGGGGTAGCCGTCGCCGTCGGTGTCCTTCTCCGCCGTGATAACGTAGTTGAAGCCGGGCGAGCGGGCGTCGGAGTCGGCGATGCCGAACGAGCCGCCGACGAGGGCGACCCCCCGGAAATCGGGCGCGTAGCCGCCGCTCATGCGGGTGCCGACGCCGGCGCCGACGTAGACCGCCTTGTCCTTGGTGAGGAACATCTTGCTGTTGAGCTGCCACTCGATGGGCGAGGCATCGAGCTCGCCCGCGGTCTCCTTGAGGAGGCCGAACGAGCCGAAGACCTCGGCCCCGACGCGGAGCTTGCCGTCGACGAGCGGGACGTAGCCGCCGACGCCGTACGTGAGCTCGCTGCCGACGACGAGCTCGTGGAGCTTCACGCGCGGCCGGATGGCGACGCCGGTGTTCAGGGTGACGACGAAATCCTTGAAATCGTACTCGGCGCCGAGGCCGAACGAGCTGCTCACGCCCCGGTCGCCGGCGAACGAGTACGTGTTGCCGATGGGCACGAAGACCGCGCCGGTGAGGCCCAGCCGGAAGCGGCGCTCGTCGAGCTCCAGGGCGACGAAGCGCGCGTCGATCCGGAGGTCCATCGGGGTGGCGGTCTTCAGGTCGACGCACTGGTCCAGGCCGAGGTCCTGATCGGGGTGGCAGGTCTGGTTGCCGTCCTGGAAAAGGACGATGGGGAACGAGACCTGGAGGGCGCCGCGGCCGAGGATCTCGACGCCCGCGTTCAGGTAGGTGATGAGCTGGGAGGTGACGGGCCCGTCGCCCTCGAGCTGCTCCTCGGTGGCGAGGTTGTCAACGTAGTTGTCGTCGCGGAGCGGGTGGACAGACACCCCCATCCCGAGCTGCCCGAAGAAGCGCGTCCGTTCCCCCATGTGCGGGCGCCAGACGCCGAACCCGTCGTCGGGGGCGCCGGCCATCCTGAGGCGATCGAGGTAGAAGGTCCGGTCCTGCGCGCGGGCGGCGGAGGGCGCCAGCGCGGCGAGGGCCGGTGCGGCCAGGGCCGCTGCGGTCAGCGCGCAGCGAAGGCGCGACGGGCGTCGCGGCGCACGGCCCGGCAGGTTTCGTCGATCCATCACGGTGAGCTGTCCTCCAAGCAACGCTCGAAAAACGAGGTTGACGCGGGCGTTCCGCCGCATGCGGGCCGGCATCCGGGCGGGAGACTACTCGGGCCGGGGGAGGATGTCTCCTGGGTCGAACCAGGAGGTGCGAGGACCGCCGCGGAAGCGGGCGGCTGTGTCCGGGGCGCGCGGGGTTGAGGCGGCGGGCCGGCGCGCGGTGCTTCCGCGACTTCCGCGCCGCGTGTGGCGTGGGCCGCGTGGCGACCGTGAAAAAGCGGCGAACGGGCCACGGCGCGGGCGCGCGGATGGCTCCGCTGGCGATCGCGGCCGGGATGACCAGCTGCCTTCTGGTGCTCGGGCTTGACGACTTCAAGGACGCTCCGCGGGCGGGTGCTGGGGGGAGGCGGAGCCGGCGGCGACAGCGCCTCGATCTCGGGCGCCGGGGGTTGCGCGCACGGCGAGCGCGACCGCGTCGGCGACACGCCCCGGCAGTGCGCGGATGGGGAGTGGGTTCACCAGCGGCCTTGCAGTGGAGAGACGCCAGTCTGAGCAAAGGGCCGATGTGTACCGTGCACCGAGGGCGAGCGATGGTGCTCAGGTGAGAAGCCGAGGCGATGCGAAGGGGGCGCGTGGGTCGAGGAGGCGCCGTGCGCGACGCCGTTCCCGGGGTGCCGCGACGGGGTGTGCGTCCCGACGAGCTGCCAGGGCGGCGACGCGTCTGGCACGGAAAACCGGTCTATGAGGCCGAGATGCCAGATAACAGCGTCGAAGCGCTGGTCCGAGAGCCCTGGCCAGAGATTGACGCGTTCACTCCGCCATACGCGGACCGGCATCCGGCGGGAGATTGCTCGCGCCGGATGCGGACGTCTCGTGGACCGAACCAGGAGGAGCGAGGATCGCAGCGGAGGGGACAGCTGTGTCCGGGGCACGCGGGTGTGGGCGGAAGGGGGCGGCTGGACATGCGAGGCGCCCGCAGCGGGCGGTGATGCGTCGGACGCGTAGTGACGCATTCGCCGCATCGCCGGGTCGATCCCGGCGCGCGGTGCTGCGCGTTGGCTACCGCCTCGCTACCGTTGCGCCGAATACCAAGTCAACCAACGGTTGTATCACGGAGCCGTCCTCAGGATCAGGATTCTCACTCTTTGCCTTGCCGAAGTACACATAAACAGCATCATCCTGCGGTGCAGCGACCGTGAGGTCCGAGAAGCCATCGCCGTTCACGTCCCCCGAAGAACCCAGGACCGGCCCAAATCCCTCACCCTTGACTGGCCTATGGAATGCCACATCCGCGCTACCATTCAGCGCCGCTCCCGCCCCGCCCATGTAGACGTAAACCGTCCCAGGGATATTATTATAATCACTCGTACCGACAGCAACGTCGCCAAACCCATCCCCATTCACATCCCCTGCGGACGCGACAGCCAGACCAAAATTCGTACGCTCCTGCCCTTCAAGTATCAAATGAGGCACAGAATCCAACCCATCAGGCCCGCCGACATAGATGTAACTACGACTGAGAACAGGCGACCCAACGATCACATCTCCGAAGCCATCTCCATTCATGTCGCCTGCCGCGGCGATCGCGAAACCGAATCGCGAGTCCTCCTCGGGCGCGACCAATTCGACATCTGGCGCAGCATCGAGATCAAGATCCACCCCCCCTAAGTACAGGCCCACCGCCTGAAGCCCTAGAGAATCACGCGGCTGAAAAGACACCATCACATCGGAAAACCCGTCGCCGTTCACGTCACCCGCCGACGATACCGCCGCAACCGTACTCGACACATTCATATCAAGAGAGAGCGCCGTCGGGCCCATAAGGCGTCCAGAGGAATCCCCGCGATAGAGGTATGCATAGGGTCCTCTCATCTCTCCTACGATGACATCGTCAAACCCATCCCCATTGACGTCTCCAGCCGCGGACACAGCTCCGCCAAATTCCACTCCCTCTTGCGAACCATGCAGGCCCTGCGAGGTCCCAACAGAAAAGACATCACCACCATCGCTTAAATAAACCCACGCGCTACCCGTCGAGTTGGCTCCGTAGGGCGCCCCTACCACGAGGTCCGCGAAGCCGTCACCGTCGACGTCGCCCGCGCAGGAAAGGGCCCGACCAAAGCCGGCAACCGAGCCAGACGGGTTTGTCCGCGTACCATCGGATACCGCATCGAACTCGACCCCGGCGGACCCATAGTAGAAGTACACAGAATTAAGATCATTCCTGGTCACCGAGACAGCACCCACAGCAACATCGTCATACCCATCCGCATTAAAATCACACTTTACCCGACCGACATTAAACCACCACACAGGAGAAAACGAAGAGCACTCTCCCTGTGAACAGGCTCGCACCCGCCAATGATAGCGCCTACCCACGGGTGGAAGCAGCTCGCCTTGCAGATCTGAATCGAGCTGGTACTCGAGTCGCGCGGTGATGATCGTTACAGCATCAGCCATCGTCGGGTCGGTGCCATACTGAAGTTCGTACTCAACAGGCCGGTCCGTTGTCCCCTTCGACGCTTCCCATGCAAATTTTGGACGTCGTGACCCGCTCTTCCGCATCGTGCCAACATCTGCACCGTTTATGGGAAGCCTCGGGACCGGCACCGTGGGGGCCATACCAGGATCTGCACCGCCCATGGCCGTCGACGCGCTGCTGCCTGAGTCCGCCGTCGTCGTCGTTGATCCGCCGCCACCAGCCCCTGCAGCGTCGGCAAACTCATCGAGGCCGAGAATCACGCCGCAGCCGGATGCCCCGCCGAGAAGCGCAGCCGACACCATGACCGCCGCCGCATGGGTCTTGTTCATGCGTTCTTCCATGTATTCACCGACTGTCGCGACGAAGTCAGACAGGGTCGCACAGACATGACCATTTCGCCAGATTCGCACGCATCGCCGCCGAAGCGACGATGCGTGCGAATCGCCAGGCCTTGCCATGACAGCCCAGGCATATCTCAGGGCAATTTTTCAAACCCCAGGGGCCGCCCAGTAAAGCGTACTACAAAATCTGGGCATCTGCGGACTGCTGCGGCATAACGCACACCTTCCGCATCACAGGGGATCTACAGGAACCGTGATCTGGTTAATAGGCTGAAATCCCGCGCCTGCCGGGTATGCATATGAAACCTCGAGCGAACCTGAAACAGCGCCCCATCCCCAGACAGTAACGCCAAATGGGACCTCGCTCGACATCACGTGGCGCCCATTGATGCAGTCTCCGGAGCCTTCAAAATTTCCGCTCACGAGCTGAACACGTGTGTACTCGTAGTCTCCAACCCGCTCCCATCCCGAGAGCTTCCCCATGCACTCCAGAGTCACATCGGCGAACTGGCCATCACGCTTGGACCGGGTACGAACGACATTCAGGCTGGTCTCTGGGTAAGAGGGATCCGTAAACAGAACATAGTAGTTCAAGAACTGGGACGGAGGAATGATATTGACCCATTCCGGGTCACCTATCCGCTGAAAATGCTCGCCTCCAGTCATGTAGCCACCAAAGTAGAACGGATTTTCGCCGCCCTGACTCCGCACCACGAAGGGACCGGCTGCGCTGAATTCGACGACCTCACCGAGTTTCAGCGTGGTGGGAGCCCCGTCTGGCTTCGATGGCTCCCAGCTTAACTCTGTACCGTCGACCATGCCGACCAGACGCCATGGGGGTGCTTCTTCGACGCCTTCAGTCCGTGCCTGGTAACGCACCGCCACATACTCGCTCCCCGTCGCTCGCACTGGCGCAATCTGCTGATGCGCCGAATCGCAGTCCGCGTCTTCGAGCGGCACATTCATACAGGAGGAGGCCCCGAACACACCAATGGGCTTATCCGATGCAATCGGGCTGCCTGTAAGTTCAGCGTCTTGAGAGATCTGAAGAAACTCTCCCCTATTCAACGTATATGTTACCGGCATTCCCTTCGTGGCCGGAGCGACCACTGGATTATCAATTGGCCCCGCACCTATGATATTTTCCTTGGGAAGGAGGGTGACCGATGTATTGTCTTCACGAGCGACGATCTCCAACGACGGCAGCCCATCCGTATTCAACGGAGACACGGGATAAGCATTGACGGCGACATAGTTCGTATCCCACGAGCTCGTGGGCAACAACAGAGTCGCCGAAGTGTAGCTGGTCGGGCCTCCTCCATAGGGGGCGATCTGGTATGCAACCGTGGGGTAGTCCGTGGTTATATGGAAGCCCAAACCGCGCCCTGTACCGTTGACGCCGGCCTCAGTTCTCATCGCAGGTGCTTTGGGGCAATCGAGCAAGCCGCCGCTGCTGCGCGACAAGAACAAGACAGCAACCTCGCCAATGCCAAGCCCGACGTCAGGATTATACGGCTGGTATACGATTTGGCTCCCTTGGCCCTCTGGGATGAAGGCAAAGTCCGCAACGGGCAAGGGCTCGCCGTTTCGTTCTACCGTGAGCTTTACCTCTTTCTCCCAGGTATTGGCGATCACCGCTGCGAAGCAGGCTCCCGTCGCATGCGTCCGCTGCGCAGTCTTCACCGCCCAGAAGTCGCACCCGTACGAGCTCTTCGACTTCTCCGCCGCCTCGCACGGGTTGGGCACGCACTCCGCGTTGACGCAGCCCTCCTCCGGCCCGCAGGTCTCCAACGCAACGCCATTGCAACTGAGGACCTTCTTCAGATCGTTGGAGCAGATCGGATCGCACCGCCCCCCCTCCCCGAAGGTCCCCGTGCTCCCCCCCTCCCCGCCCGCGCCGCCGGTGCCGCCGCCGCCGCCGCCGCCGGTCCCGGTGGGGCCCGAGCCGGAGCCGGTGAGCCCATGACGGTACGAGTCCGTGCACGCGGCGAACGAGCCCGTCACACCGGCTGTCGCTGCAAGTAACCCCACAATCGCGTGTCGACGGTATCTAGCCATGTTCGCCATCTCTACAGGGCTCCTTCCCCCACAAGCATCCTGAAACTTCGCGCCTGCGAGCGTAACACGGTTCGACCGCCGTGGGGAGGCCCGCGAAAGCGTTCGCATTTTTTCGGGGGTGCCGCGAGAGCGGGTTGCAGGTCCCAGGAATGCAATCGGCGACCGGCATCGCGCCATCGCCCCCTAGCATCCGGACGGACACAGAGCCGCTGTTCAGCCAGCCGTCCTCACGCCTCTCCTGCGGGTAGGTCGAGGTGGTGCATCCGATTGGGCCGCCGCGACTTCCACGTACGTCGACGCCACTCCCGCTCAATGGTCGTCGTCGCCGTCCGACGCAGCCCCCGCCCGGCCGCTGCCGAAGACGCGGAAGAGCACGTACAGCGATGGGAACAGCAGCACGGATCCGACGCCGAGCACCCAGACAAGCAATCGCAACGTCCTCGGGTTCGCCGCCGCGCCTTCGAGCGTCACGTCGGGCACGACCAGGAACGGATACTGCGAGGCCGCCCAGCCGAGCAGGATCAGCGTGACCTGCGCCGCCGCCGCGAAGCGCGCCAGACGGAATCGGCGGGTCCACAACGCGAAGAACGCCGCGGTGGCCGCGAGGCCCGTCGTGACGTGGAGCGGCCACGTGATCGGATGATCCGTCAGCCCCTCTCGAATGAGCGGGGCGCCCCGGAACGACGCCGCGAACGACGCCAGCGCGAGCGCCGCCACCACGCAGCCGGAGGCGAGCGCGCGCCGCCGGAAATCGTCGACGAGCGCGGGCTCCTTCGCCTCGTTCGTCAGGTACACCGCCGCGAGGAACGCGAACAGCGCCAGCGCGAACAGCCCCACCACGAACGGAAACAGCGAGAGCCACGGCGCGAAGAAGCCGCTCGTCACCACCCCCGACGCCACCCGGATCCGCCCGGACGCCACCGCGCCGACGATCATGCCGAGCAGCACCGGCGCGATCACGCTCGCGAGCGAGAAGACGAACCCCCAGCGCTTCTGCCGCCGATCCCCCCGGGAGTCGTAGCTGCGGAAGCTGAACGCCGAGCCGCGAAACACGACGCCCACGAGGAACAGCGTGAGGGGGACGTGCAGCGCGATCGAGATCGCCGCGAACGCGGGAGGAAACGCGGTGAAGAGCAGCACCACGACCAGGATGAGCCACACGTGGTTGGCCTCCCAGATCGGGCCGATGACCCGCTCGATGAGGGCGCGCTGCTCCCGCTTCCGCGGGCCGGAGGCGAGCAGATCCCACACGCCGCCGCCGAAATCGGCGCCCCCGAGCAGCGCGTACAGAACGAGCGCCGCCATCATCACCCCGCCGATGAACCACTCAGTGCGCATCGGCCTCGCCTCCCCCGGACGCGCGCGGCGCGCCGCCGCCGCCAGTCCCCCCGAGCGGCGCGCCGCCGCCCGTCACCCCGAGCGGCGCCGCGCGGAGCTGGCGCACGAGCAGGTAGACAACCACCACGCCGAGAAAGACATAGAGCGCCGTGAACGTCCAGAAAGGCGCCGCGAGGTGCGGGAACGGGGTCACCGCGTCGCGCGTGCGCATCGCGCCCCGCACGATCCACGGCTGGCGACCGAGCTCCGTCACCAGCCAGCCCGCCTCCATCGCCACGATGCCGAGCGGGCTCGCCAGGATCGCCGCCCAGAGGAACGGGCGCTGATCCGGGATCCCCCTGCGGCGCCACGCGAGCACCGCCCCGACCACCGCGAGCAGCGCCATCGCGGAGCCCGCGCCCACCATCACCTGAAACGAGAGGTGCGTCGCCGTGACCGGCGGCCACTCGTCCCGCGGGATCGCATCCAGCCCGGTCACCACCGCGTCAGGATCCGCGTGCAGGAACACCGAGAGCCCCGCCGGGATCTCGATCGCGTAGTCGACCTCGCCCCGCTCCACGTCGGGCAGGCCGCCGACGAGGAGCGGCGCGCGGGCCGAGGTCTCGAAGTGCGCCTCCATCGCCGCGAGCTTGGCGGGCTGCCCCCTCCCGACCTCCACCGCCGCGTAGTGACCGACGAGCGGCTGCGCCAGCGCCGTCACCCCGGCGATCGCGAGCGTCACCGCGAACGCCTTGCGGAACAGCGGGCTCGACGGGTGCCGCAGGAGCACCAGCGCGTGGATCCCCGTCATCACGAACGCCGTCGCCTGATAACACGCGAGGATGCCGTGCAGCGTCTCGTGCTTCCACGGCGGGCTGAACATCGCCGCGACCGGGTCGATGTTCGCCGGGCGCCCGTCGACCATCGTGAACCCGGCAGGGTCGTTCATGCACGCGTTCACCAGGATCACGAAGAACGCCGACAGCGCGCCGCTCAGCGCGACCAGCGCGCCCGAGAGCAGGTGCAGCCTCGGCGAGAGCTTGCCGCGCCCGTAGAGGTAGATGCCGAGGAAGATCGCCTCCGTGAAGAACGCGAACCCCTCGAGCGAGAACGGGAGCCCTATCACCTCTCCGAACGTCCCCATGAAGCTCGGCCACAGGAGCCCGAGCTCGAACGAGAGCACCGTCCCCGACACGGCGCCCACCGCGAACAGGATCGCCGTCCCCTTCGCCATGCGCTTCGAGAACTCGAGGTAGTCTCGATCGCCCGTCCGGTGCCAGAGCGCGTCCGCGATGACCATGATCAGCGGCAGCGCCACCCCGGCGGCGGCGAAGATCATGTGAAATGCCAGCGACAGGCCCATCTGGGCCCGGGCATAGAGGAGGCTGTTCATGAGGCCCTCTGCGGCTCCCTTCTCCCGCGCGACCGCTCCCTGTGCCGTGTCCGCTCTCCTGCGGGGACGGTCCGCGCGCTCCCGCCGACCATAGGGGGGCCCGCGCCAGGGACAAATAGGGGCGAACCCGGGTAAGCTCGGCGCCGATGCAGACCCTTGTCGAGCTCGTCGCGAAGAAGCGCGACGGCGGGCGGCTGTCCGAGGACGAGATCGCGCGGATCATCCGCGCCCTCAGCGACGGCGAGCTCGCCGATTACCAGATGGCCGCGCTGCTCATGGCGATCTTCTTCCGCGGCATGGACGACGCCGAGACGGTCGCGCTCACGCGCGCGATGCTCCACTCGGGCGACGTCCTCGATCTGTCCGGCGTGCCCGGACGGAAGGTCGACAAGCACTCGACCGGCGGCGTCGGCGACAAGGTCTCGATCTGCCTCGCCCCCCTCGTCGCCGCCTGCGGCGTCCCCGTCCCGATGGTGTCGGGCCGCGGCCTCGGCCACACCGGGGGCACCCTCGACAAGCTCGAGGCGATCCCGGGGTTCGACGTCGCGCTCGACGTCGACGCGTTCGCGCGCATCGTCCGCGAGGTGGGCACGTGCATGATCGGGCAGACCGCGCGGATCGCGCCCGCGGACAAGCGCATCTACGCGCTGCGCGACGTGACCGCCACGGTCGAGTCGATCCCGCTCATCGTCGCCAGCATCCTCTCGAAGAAGCTCGCGGAGGGCATCGACGCGCTCGTGCTCGACGTCAAGGTCGGGCGCGGCGCGTTCATGAAGACCCTCGGCGACGCCCGCGCCCTCGCGACCGCGCTCGTGCGCGTCGGGACCGCGGCCGGCAAGCGCGTCTCCGCGCTGCTCACCGACATGAGCGCCCCGCTCGGGCGCACCGTCGGCAACGCCATCGAGACCCGCGAGGCGATCGAGGTGCTGCACGGCCGCGGGCCGGGCGACCTCGTCGCGTGCACGCTCGCCCTCGGCGAGGAGATGCTGATCGCCGGCGGCGCGGCGGCGAGCGCGGCCGAGGCGCGGCCGAAGCTCGAGGCCGCCATCGCGAGCGGCGCGGCGGCCGAGGTCCTCGCGCGGATGATCGCCGCGCAGAAGGGCGATCCGGCCGTGGTGCAGGACGCCGGCCGGCTGCCCAGCGCCCCCGTGGTGGTCGAGGTCGCCGCCCAGGACGAGGGGTACGTCGCCGCCGTCGATCCGCTGGAGATCGGCCTGTCGGCGGTCGCGCTCGGCGCCGGGCGGACGCGCGCCGACCAGCGTGTGGACCCCGCCGTGGGGATCGAGCTCGCCGCGGTGCGCGGCGATCGCGTGGACCGCGGCGCGCCCCTCGCCCGCATCCACGCGCGCCGGGCGGACGACGCGCGGGCCGCGGCCGATCGCGTCCGCGCCGCCTTCCGGCTCGGCCCGGCGCCCGCCGAGGCGCCCGCGCTCGTGCTGGAGCGGATCGAGGCATAGCCGCGCGCGGGCGCTCGCGGCGGCTCGCCGGCGGCGCGGGGCCCCACTAAGCTGCCGGCATGCGGACCCCGAGGCGCGACCTCACCACGCTCGGCTACCGGCGGATCATCCAGCTCCTCGTCTACCTGGTCATCATCCCCGGCGTGCTCCTGTCGGGCGTCGGCTTCCTCCTGCTCGTCCTCGGCGAGGCCCAGTACAACCTCATCATGGGGATCATCGTCCTCACGTTCTGCGGGACGCTCGCGACCGGGGTCATCCTCGTGTGGGTCTTCCTCCGGCGCGAGCGCAACCTGTCCGAGCTCCAGGCCGATTTCGTGTCCAAGGTCTCGCACGAGCTGCGCACCCCGCTCACGTCGATCCGGATGTTCACCGAGACCCTCACGCTCCGGCGCGGCGACACGATCAGCGAGGATCGCTGCATCGAGGCGCTCACCAAGGAGAGCGCCCGCCTCCAGCAGCTCATCGATCGGCTGCTCGACTGGGGGCGGATGGAGAGCGGCCGGCGCGTCTATGAGCTCTCGGAGCACCACCTCGGGGAGATCGCCGACGAGGCGATCCACGCCTTCGAGCCGACCCGCGAGAAGCGCAGCGTCGACCTCGACGTCTCCATCGACGCGAACCTCCCGCCCGTGCTCTGCGATCGCAGCGCGCTCGTCGACGCGATCGTGAACCTCCTCTCGAACGCCTACAAGTACGGCGGCCAGCCGAGGAAGATCAGCGTCTCCGCCCACGTCCTCAACCGGTCGGCGATGCTCACGGTCCGCGACAACGGCAAGGGCATCGCCCGCGCGGAGCACAAGCGGATCTTCGAGAAGTTCTACCGGGTCGACGATCTCCTGGCCCGGCAGCAGGAGGGCTCCGGGCTCGGGCTGTCGATCGTCAAGCATGTCATCCGGGCGCACGGCGGCAAGATCCTCGTCGACAGCGAGCCCGGGAAGGGCAGCACGTTCACCCTCGTGCTCCCGCTCCGGAGCACACCGAAGGCGGGCGCCGCCGAGCGACGCGCGCAGGCCGCCTCGCCCGGGATCGCCGCGGCGCACAACGACGCGGTGGATCACGGCGCTGACGCGAGCGCGCCGCCGTAGCGCGGCCGCCGCCGGTCAGGACATGAACATGCTAGAGGACCTCCTCAGCATGACCCGAACCCCTCAGACACCGGCGCGGACCGTCCTGCTCGTGGAGGACGACCCCAGCATCGCGATGGGTCTCGAGATGAACCTGACCGCCGAGGGCTACCGCGTCCTCGTGGCCGAGGACGGCGAGCGCGGGCTCGCGCTCGCCCGCGCCGGCGGGATCGATCTCATCATCATCGACGTCATGCTCCCCCGGCTGAACGGCTTCGAGCTGCTCCGCATCCTCCGGAACGAGCGGCGCACCCTGCCGGTGATCATGCTGTCCGCGCGCGGCGCCGAGATGGACAAGGTGATGGGCCTCGAGCTCGGCGCCGAGGACTACATCACGAAGCCGTTCAGCCTGGCCGAGCTGCTCGCGCGCGTGAAGGCCGTGCTCCGGCGCGACGCGATCGCGCGCGCCGACGGGGCGCAGCTGCGCGCCGGCGACATCGTGATCAACGCGGCGACGCGCGAGGTCCGCCGCGGCGATGCGCTGATCGAGCTCACGGCGACCGAGTTCGACGTGCTGCTCTGCCTCGCCGAGGCGGGCGGCAGGGTCCTGTCGAGGGAGCAGATCCAGGCCAAGGTCTGGGGCCCGACGCACCACGGGACCCCGCGCACCATCGACAATTTCATCCTCCAGCTCCGCAACAAGCTGGAAGAGAACGCGACGACGCCGCGCCACCTGCTGACGGTGCGCGGTGTCGGCTACCGCTTCGTCCCCTAGAGCGGCGGTCACCCGCACAGGAGACCGTCGCTCTGTTCGGCGGTCGGAGGGCGAGCGCTCCGGGGGGCGCGCCCCGTCAGGGCGCCTGACAGAATTTATTGATGTTGTCGACGAGGGGATCTTCCTGCTTGATCGCCTTCTCGATCGACGCCTGGGCGGCGTTGCTCTTCTCCGCGTCGTTGGCGTCCGCCGCGGTCGCGAGATCGCGCGCCGCCTTGGCGACGTCCTTCGCCATGGCCTGGTACTCGCCCGAGAACTTCTGCAGCTCCGGGGTGGTCAGCTTCACCTGCGCCGCGTCGGCCGCCACCTTGTCCATCGCGTCGGCCATCGCCTTCAGCTCGCTCGACCCGCCCTGGTCGGTGCCGGCCTTGGTGCCTTTCTCGATGCTCTGAACGCCCTTGTTGATGACCTCGATGAGCGCGTTGCACTCCGAGACCTTGTTCTGGCCGCAGCCGCCAGCGCCGGCGACGAGCGCTGCGACGAGCGCTGCGAGGGTGACCTGGGTGCGCATTCTGCTGTGTCTCCTCATGTGGTGAGCGAGGCCGGTCCGCCCATCCCTAAACGCCAAGGCATGAACCCACATTTTGCGGGTACGTTTCAACATGGAATCGGCGATCGGCGTCCACGGCCGCCGCGTGGGTCAGGACCGCACCCGCCAGTTCCCCTGGAAAGTTCGGCCGATGTCGTCGGCTGTGGGATCGGTGATGATGAGCTCCGGCCGGCCGCCTTGCGCGAACACGATCGTGTTCTGCCGGAAGACGCGGCCGAAGGCGATCGCCTCGTCCCGGTCCATGCCGTGGACGAGCCACGCCGGCTCGCGCCAGATGCCCTCCGGCTCCGCCTCGGAGCCGACGCACGGCTCCACCCGGTAACAGCCGAGGATCAGGAGATCGCGGAGGACGTGGTGGCGCTGATCGTTGACCCGGCGGGGGATGAGCATCGAGCGCGGGTTGTAGGCGGTGAGCACCGCGAACTTGCGGGTCAGGAGCTCGGGCAGCCCGGCCTGATCCTGGACGATCTCGCCGTCCAGCGAGACGCGCAGCGTCCCCGCCGGGGTGGGGAACTCGTAGATGGTCGAGAAATACGACCGGAGGAGCGTCTGATCCATCGTGCAGCGGTGGGTGTGAGGGGGGCCGCGGCGCTCGGCGCACCGGGTGCGTCGCCTTGCAGAGGGGCCCGTGGCGTGAGCGCCCGGGCCGCCGGGCGCGACGGCGCAGGGTTACCAGAGACGCGCGGCTCTGGCTACTCGCCGGCGCCGCTCGTCGCCAGACCACCGCCAGACCACGCCAGACCGGCGCGCGCTTCCCCTGCCCCGCCCGGTGCGCTAAGCGTTCCGCGCGATCGACCGGCCTGCCCGCGCGCACCGCGCCGGCGGCCCTGACCCCCTGCGCCCGATGCCACGATGATCGAGGTCGAGCACCTCTCCAAGTCCTACGGCCCCCACCAGGCGGTGAGCGACCTCTCGTTCCAGGTGAGCCAGGGGGAGATCGTCGGGTTCCTCGGGCCGAACGGCGCAGGCAAGAGCACGACCCTCCGCATCCTCGCGGGGTTCCTCGGCGCGACGTCCGGCCGGGTGCGGATCGCCGGCCACGACATCACCGAGGAGCCGATGCGCGCGCGGGCTTCGCTCGGGTACATGCCCGAGACCTCGCCGCTCTACCCGGAGATGCGCGTCTCGGAGTACCTCGCGTTCCGCGCCGAGCTGAAGCTCGTGCCGCGGCGCGCGCGCGGCGAGGCCGTGGCGCGCGCCCTCCGCGACGCGCGCGTCGAGGACGTCGCGAGCGTCCTGATCGGCCACCTCTCGAAGGGCTACCGCCAGCGGGTCGGCCTCGCGGACGCGCTCGTCGGCGACCCGCCGCTGCTCATCCTGGACGAGCCGACGGCCGGCCTCGATCCGAACCAGATCCGCGAGGTGCGCGCGCTCGTGCGCCGGCTCGGCCGCGACCGCACGGTGCTCCTCTCGACGCACATCCTCTCCGAGGTCGAGGCGACGTGCACGCGGGCGCTCGTGATCGCCCGCGGGAGGCTCGTGGCGGAGGGCTCGATCGACGAGATCCGCGCGATGCGCCGGTCGTCCGGCGCGCGCGTCGTCGTGCGCGGGGCGGCGGACGCGGCGCTCGCGGTGGCGCGCGGCGCGGCGCAGGTCCGCTCGGCCGAGGCGGAGGACGCCGGCGAGGCGGCGCGGCTCACGGTCGAGTTCGACGCCGGCGCCGACGCGGGTGAGGCCGCCGAGCGCCTCGTCGCCGCGCTGGTCGCCGCGGGCATCGGGGTGCGCGAGCTCGTCCCCTGGGCCCCTTCGCTGGAGCAGGTCTTCTCCGAGCTGACCGCGGCCGACGACGCCGGCGCGCGGGGCGGCGCCGGAGAGCCGGCCGAGCCCGGGGCCGAGGGCGGCGAGGCGCCTCGGCCGGCGGCCGGGAACCGGAAGAAGGGCAGCGCGGCCCGGCGCGGCGAGGGCGGCGCGGGGAAGGAGCGGCGGTGAGGGGCTTCTGGCCGATCTTCAAGCGGGAGCTCTTCTCGCTCTTCGTGACGCCGCTCGCGTGGGTGCTGATCACCACGTTCCTGCTGGTGCAGGGCGTGCACTTCTTCCTGATCGCGACGCAGTTCGCCGGCGAGGTGGAGCTCTCCGCCGACACGGGCCCGGTGCAGGTCTTCTTCGGCCAGACGATCCTGATCTACCTGCCGCTGCTCTTCGTCTGCCCGCTGCTCACGATGCGGCTCTTCGCGGAGGAGCGCAGGAGCGGCACCATCGAGGCGCTCCTCACGGCGCCGGTCGGCTCCGCCGGCGTGGTGCTGGCGAAGTACGCCGCGGCCCTCGTGACGTACGTCGCGATGTGGGCGCCGACGCTGCTCTACGTCGTCCTCATCGGCAGGACCGGCGAGCTCGACTGGCGGGTCGTGGGGTCGAGCTACCTCGCCGTCTTCGCGGTCGGCGCCGGCTACCTCGCGATCGGGACGATGACCAGCGCGCTCACGAAGAGCCAGCTCATGGCCGCGGTGCTCAGCACGATGGCGGTGATGGGCATGTTCATCCTCGGCATCGGCGAGTTCATCTTCCCGGACGGCCCGGCCCACGACCTCTGCGCCTACGTCTCGGTGTGGACGCAGATGAACGACTTCTCCCGCGGGATCGTCGATCTGCGCCGCCTCGTGTTCGACGGGACGGTGGTCGCGCTGCCGCTGTTCGTGACCGTGCGCGCGGTGGACGCGTGGAGGTGGGGCTGATGTCCGGAGAGCGGCCCGCGCAAGCCGGGGCTCCGCCGCCGGGCACCTCGCTCGGCGAGAAGCTCTCGGCGAGCGTCGGGATCATCGCGGCGATGGTGCTCGCGGTGCTGGTCAACTTGCTCGTCGCCCGCCACTACAGGCGCTGGGACTGGACGCAGGGCGGCCTGTACACGCTGAGCGACGCGACCGTCTCGACGCTGCGCTCGATCGAGGAGCCGATCCGCGTCTACGTCCTGCTCTCGGAGGGCGACCCCCTGACGCTCTCGGTGCGGCACCTGCTCGACGCGTACCGGGCCGAGAACCCGCGGATCGAGGTCGAGGTGACCGATCCGGACCGGCGCCCGGCGGAGTTCCTGGCGGTGCAGCAGCGCTACGGCGTCGTCGCGGGCAAGACGGACGACGGGCGCATCGTCACGGACGCGGCGATCATCGTCGCGCGCGGCGATCGGCCCCATTTCCTGACGGCGAGCGACCTTGTCGAGGTCGAGGACGAGGACGACCTGCGGTCGCGCCCGCGGCTCGAGCAGGCGCTCACCGGCGCGCTCCGGAGCGTCCTGCGCAGCGAGCGGCCGCGGATCTGCTTCGCGGCCGGGCACGGCGAGAAGTCGATCGAGGCCGGCGGCGCCGGCGGGCTCGCGGCGCTGAAGGGCCGGCTCAACAAGAACAACTACGAGGTCGTGGCGCTCGGCGGCGGCCGCGGCGCGGACGGCCACGACGACGAGGAGGAGGCTCTCGCCGCGCCGCCGGAGCCCGCGCCGGAGGTCGATCTCGACCGCTGCCGGGTGCTCGTCCTCGCCGGGCCGAGCCGGCCGGTGCCGGCCAGCGACGTGGCCCGCTACCGCGCGTTCATCGAGAAGGGCGGCAGCGCGCTGATCGCGCTCGGGCCCGTGCCGGACGAGAGCGATCAGCGGTACGTGGACCTCGGGCTCTCGGGCCTGCTCGCCGTGGCGGGGGTCGAGCTCCGGTCGGACTTCGTGTTCGAGCTCGACCCGAAGCTCCGGTCGACGCAGGGCTTCGGCGAGACCTTCGCGCCGATCGTCAGGCCGCACCCGATCACCGAAGGACTCATCAAGGCGGCCGATCTCGGGCTCGGCCCGGTGCTCACGGTGGCGAGCTCGCTCGCGCCCACGGCGAGCGGGCCGGTGGTCCCGGCGCCCCTGCTCGTGACGAGCGACCAGGCCTTCGGCATGGTCGATTTCTTCGGCTGGGCCCGAGATCCGTCCGAACCGAAGCCGCGCGACGGCGATCACCCGGGTCCGCTCACGGTCGCCTGCGCCTCGGAGCTGCCGAAGCCCGCGGGGTCCAGCGCCGCGCACGGGCCGCGCGTCGTGGTGGTCGGCTCGCCCGGCGTGCTCTACGGCGCGAACTGGCAGAGCCCCGAGCTCCGCGGGACAGCCGTGCTCGTCGAGAGCGCGCTGTCATGGCTCGCGGCGAGCCCGCCCATGCTCGACATCCCGGACAAGCCGGCGTTCACGGCGGGCCTGCGGATCAGCGAGGACTCGCTCGCCGGGATCTTCCGCTACGTCATCGTGTACATGCCGCTCGCCGCGGCCCTCCTCGGCCTCGCCGTGTACCTGGCGCGGCGCGGCTCCGAGCGCCGCCCCGGCGACAAGGGGGGCCCCGGCGCGCCGGCCGGACGCGGCGCGCGCGGCGCGTCGGCCGAGGCCGAGCGCGAAGGATCGCCGTGATGCGGCCGCTGCGCCGGCACGCGACGACGCTGCTCCTGGTCGCGCTCACCGCCGCGGCGGCCGTCGCGCTGCTCGTCCTCGACCGGGGCTCGGTGTCCACCGACGAGGCCGAGCGGCGCAAGAAGCACCTGATCGAGGCGTGGCGGCCCGACGAGATCACCGAGCTCACCGTGACGATGGCCGCGCCCGGCGCGCCGCGGACCGCGCGGCTCACCCGCGGCGAGGTCGACGACGCCGGCCAGCGCCCCTGGAACGTCGAGATCGACGGGCAGCGCTACCCGGCCGACGAGCCCACGGTCGACCAGCTCCTCGGCACGCTGGAGTTCGCGACCGCGGAGCGGCGCGTCTCCGCGGAGGCGAGCGACCCGGCCGCCCTCGGCCTGGCCTCGCCCAGGCTCTCGATCGCGCTCGTGATGGGCCCGCGCCGCGAGCGCCTGCTGCTCGGCGGCGGCGCCCCGACGCCGCCCGGCGCGGTCTACGCCGAGGTCGCGGGCCGAGGCGTCTTCGTCATCACGAAGCAGCTGGCGTCGGCCCTCGACGTGCCGCCGGATCGCTTCCGCTCGCGGAGCTTCGTCCCCTACGTCGCCGCGGAGCTCTCGGGCCTCACGCTCGACGGCGACGGCGGATCGCGGCGGTTCTCGCGCGCCCCCTGGGGCGGCGGCCGCGGGGCCGGCTTCCGCTTCGCGGAGGGCTCACCCGAGGGCAGCGGCGTCCGGGTCAGCGCGCCGGCGCTCGATCTCGTGCTCTCGGCGCTCGGCCGCATGCAGGCCGAGGCGTTCCTCTCGGAGGAGGAAGCGCGGCAGGCAGCGTCCTCCGGCGGCCCCCGGGTCACGCTGACGCTGGAGCCGAGCGATCCCGCGGCGAAGCGCGGCCTGATCGACGTGGGCGGCGCCTGCCCGGGCCGGCCCGACCACGTCGTCGCGGTGCGGCGCGGGCCCGCGCGCGCGGCCGCCTGCGTGCCCGCGAGCGTGCTCGATCCGCTCACCGAGGAGGCGTCGCGCTTCGTCGATCTCGCGCTCGTCGCCGCGCCGCTCGACGAGGTCGCCGAGGTGAAGCTCGCCGCCGGCGAGCGTTCGCTGGAGCTCGCGCGCGCCGGCAGCGAGTGGCACCTGCGGGCCCCGCAGGACCGGCCTGTCCCGACGGAGACGGGCCGCGCCCTGGTCCAGGCGATCCTCGACGTCCGCGCCACGCGCCTCCTGCCCGCGGCGAGCGATCGCGCGGCGCTCGGCCTCGCCTCGCCCCGGGCCACCCTCCGCGTCGTCTCGACGCCGCCGGGCGCGGTCGCCGAGGGCGAGCCGCTGGAGCGGATCGAGACGCTCGAGATCGGCGCCGAGCAGGCCGGCGTGGTGCACGTCCGGCGGCTCGAGGACGGCGCGATCGCCGAGATCCCGGCCCTGGCCGCCGGCGCGCTCCTCCCTTCCGAGGTGTCGCTGCGCTCCATGAAGGTGTTCGATTTCACCCCCGATCGGGTCAGCGCGCTGCGGATCGAGCGCCCGGGCCTGGTCCAGCGGCTCCGCCGGACGGGCGAGGGCGCCTGGCGGCTCGTCGAACCGACCGGTGAGGGCCTCGCGGCCGACAGCGGGCTGGCGGACGAGCTCGCCGAGCTGCTCGCCGGCCTCCAGGCCGAGCGCTGGATCGCCGAGGACGCTGGCCAGAGCCACGGGCTCGGCGCGCCCCGGCTCGTGGTCGAGGCCGAGCTCGACCCCGCGCCGGATCCCGGCGGTGGAAGCACCGGCGCGGCGACGCGCGCGGCCCGGGTGGCGCTCGGCGCGCGCAGCGGCGCGGGCTCCTTCGCGCGCGCCGGGGACGGCGCCGCGGTGTTCGTCGCGCCGCCGGCGCTGGAGGCCGCGGCCGGTCGCCTGCTGCTCCGCCGCGACGTCTTCCTCGTCCCGCCGCACGAGATCGCGCGGGTGACGCTGGCCCCTCGGGGCGCGAAGCCGGTCGTGATCGAGCGCTCGCCGGAGGGCTTCACGATCGCGGGAGCGGCCGATCAGGCGAGCGCCGCCGCGCTGGCCGCGAGCGTCCGGGACGCGCTGGCCGATCTTCGGGCCGAGGGCGCCGTCGCACTGGGCGAGCCGGAGCGGCGCCATGGCCTCAGCCCGCCGCGCCTCCGGGTCACCGTCGAGCTTTCCCGGCCGCAGGCCGCCCCGGCGGAGGAAAGCGACGCGGTCCCGCCGCGGGCGCCGGTGGGGTCGTTCACGATCGCGATCGGCGCGGGCGACGCCTTCCGTGGCACGAACGTCGTCTACGCCCGGCGCGACGGCGTGCGCGCGGTCTACGCCATCGCGCAGTCCCGGGTGCGACCGCTCCTCGAGGCGGCGGGCATCGCGGGCGACTGAGCGGTCCGCTGCCCGATCGAACGGACTATTTCGTTCTGATGGCTCACCTGTGCTAGGCGACGTGCTGGACATGGCGAAGGCGGACATGGCGAAGAGGCAGCGCCCGCTGACGGTCGACATCCCCCGTCCCGGCGATGAGCAGCCGGTCTGGTCGCGGGTCGGGGTGATCGCGCTGGTGGGGTTTGTCGTCGGCGTCGCGTGGCCCAAGCTCGCCGGCGTCCGCATCGGCCCGACCGTGCCTTCCGACGTCAAGGCGACGGCCGAGGCCACGGCGGCGCCGGCGTCCCCTCCCCCCGCGGCAGCGGCGCCCGGGAGCGCGGAGCCCGAGGCCAAGCCTCCCGAGGCCGCCGCGAAGAACCAGCAGCAGGTCGTGGTCGGCCCCGGCAGGATCACGCGCTGCTCCGACAAGAAGAACAAGAAGGTCGAGGACTGCGGAGAGCTCCAGTTCGATCCGATCGCGCTGCCCCGGCTGAAGGAGCTCGCCCAGTGTCCGGCGGCGCTCGGCGTGGACGGCAAGCTCCCGATCGGCTTCGAGCTCAACTTCGAGAAGAAGGAGGTCCAGGTCGTCAAGGGGAAGAAGACGAGCCTGCCGGCCTCGACGGTCAGCGGCATTCTCCAGTGCGCAGCGCGGGAGTTCTCGAACGTGTCCCTCGAGGAAGTCCCGCACAAGTACCGCCGGTACTCCCTCGTCTACACTGCCACCTTCTATCCCCCGGGCGCGCAGGCCGACGCAGCGAAGGCAGAGGCAGGCGGCGGCGAACAGGAGCAGGCCGCCGGCACGACCACGAGCGAGACCGCCGTGAGCGGTCTGGCCACGGTGAGCTGGGATACTGCGCTCGTCCGCGGCGCGCCCAAGGAGGGTGATGTGGTGATGCGGCTGGTGCGTGGCACTCGGGTCAAGCTCGTTGGCCGGCAGAACGATTGGTACAAGATCGAGCACCGCGGCAAGACGGGGTGGATGTACCGCGGCGCCATCGGCCTGTAGCCGGGGGCCGCGAGCGGCGGCCTGGTGGAAGACACGCGGGCGGCTTCAGGCGCGGATTCCAGGGCCGCGCCCGAGCGAGGACGCGTCGGTTCGCGTAGAATGGTTGGGCCGATGACGCGCAAGTTTTCGCTCCCCCTGCTCCACCGGGCCCACGCCGACCGCGCGACGGCGCCTGCGTCGGCCACGCCCACGGTGGACGCGGTGCGTGAGCGCCTCGGCGGGCGCGCGTCGACCGAGCCCGGCGTGGGCGAGCTGGTCCTGCTGACCACCGCCACAGGCAAGGCGCTCCCCGGGGTGGTCCTGTACAGGGGTGGCGTCACCGTCGATGTGTGGATTGACACCACCACAACGGCATCATCCACCCCGGACGAAGCGCGAGGCCTGGGCCACGCGAGCGCCGTGACCCGCCGGGGCGTGGTTCACCGAGCGCGCCCTGCCGACCTCGCGCCGTTGCGCGTCGCTGCGCCGGAGTCGCTCATCGCCATCGCGGCCGACGCGCGCGTCTTCGCGGCCCTGAGCGAGGGCCAGCGCATCCGGTTTCAGGACGGCGGCGATCTGGCCGAAGGCACGCTGGTGGAGAAGTGCCGCTTCGGCGGCCTGGTGCGGCGCGACGACGGCACCCTCCTCGGCGTCGGCTTCCGCCGGCTCTGGCCGGCGCGGTCCGAAGGAGCCAAACGAGGCCAGCGGAACTGAGAGGGAGGCGGTATCGCACACTGACCAGCTCCCTGGCATACGGCCGGCGGCGCACGTGCGGCTTGTGCCTCCTCCGCGGACGCGATAAGAGGGCCACCGTCATCGTAGCTCGCGCGCTGCGCGTCCAGGTCGGAGGATACCCCTTGAAGCTCGTCCCCTCGTTCACGATCGCCCTCGCGCTCGCCATGCTTCCGGGCTGTGGTGCTTCGCTGTCCGGCCTGTGCGAGGACAAGTGCGATTGCACTGGCTCGTGCAGCGAAAGAGACGAGGTGGAGTGCGTGGACGCCCTCGAGGACGCCGAGAGATCCGCGGGGTACGACGGCTGCGAGGACCAGTTCGACGAGGCCATCTCCTGCATCGACGATGAGTTCGTGTGCGACGGCAGAGACGTCGCCATCGCCGGGTGCAACACGGTGTTAGAGAACCTGCGCGAATGCGCCGGACTGCCCGTGTACGGCGCCGTCGTGGCCCAGTTCTTCTGATCGACGGCCGGCGCCGAGCCTGTCGCGCGCGCCGCGTGGCTCCTCTGCGCCCCTCGCGACAGGGCGCCTCGCGCGAGGCGCGCTCGGGTATGTGTTGCGGCAGGCCTCGCGCGGCGCCTGCCGTCCCGTCTTCCTGCAAGCTGCTCCTGCGCGCGGAGGGCCTTTCCGGTCGCCAGGGTTCGATCGAAGCAGCGCCTGGCGCGCGCCGAGGGGGCGAGATCGCTTATTCGCCGAGGTGGGTGCGGACCTTCGTGAGCAGCGTATTGCTGTCGAAAGGCTTGATGAGGTAGTCGGTACACCCGTTCGCGAAGCCGATCTTGATGCTCGTCTGATCGCTCCTCGTCGTCATCATGATGATCGGCACGGTCTTCGTCGCATCGAACGCGCGGAGCCACCTGCAGGCCTGGAAGCCGTCCATCGCCGGCATGACGACGTCCATCAGGATGAGATCGGGGCGCTCCGCAATCGCCTTCGCGATGGCCTCCTTGCCGTTGCGCGCGATGATGATGTCGTAGTCGTCCACGCCGAGCGTCAGCTGCTGTGACAGCAGCGAAGTCAGCGAGTCGTCGACGACGAGGATCTTCTTCTTTCGAGCGGTCTCGCTGGGCTGGCTACTTGGCGCGGACGGCCGGCTCCGCGGCGCCGAGTCGGAAGCGGAGGCCGTTTCCGGAGAGCTCTTTCGCGAGGAGTCGACACGACGATCGGCCATGAGGGAGCCTCCATGAGGAGGCGCCGTTCCCTGGGGCGCCTCCGGAGTGTTCAGGTTGCAACGAGTGATCCCCCCGTCACCTTATCAGGATCGCTACCGCACCGGAACCAAGTTCCACTGTCACCCGATGTGGCCAAACCCGCGAAAGTACTCCTGAACAGACCGCTGCGCGCTCACCCGCAGCGAGCCGCCGAGGCCAGCTGGCGAGAGGAGGAGTTGCCCGCAGACCTGCGAACCCACGACAAGCGGCTGCGCCGTGCAGAACGGCTGCTCACGCTAGCGTGTAAGGACGGTACGGCGGCGTTTGCTCGCCGATCCAAGCAAGAGAACGGTAGTGCCCAGGGACGGAATCGAACCGCCCACACGAGGATTTTCAATCCTCTGCTCTACCAACTGAGCTACCTGGGCTTGCTGCGGGCCCCGCGCTTACGCCGGAAGCGTCGGTCACGGGCGGGCTACGTTACGCGGATGTGGCCGAATGTCAAGGAATTCTTCGGCGCGCTCCGCGGAGCGATCGAGCAGGCGGAAGGCGGCCGCGAGCCACGAGGCCCGCAGGTAGGCCGCGGCGGCGAGCGCCGCGAGCTGCGCGGCGAGCGCGGCCGCGACGCGCGGGCCGGTGCTGACCCCGGCGAGGTGCATGCCCAACGCCCCGCCGGCGAGCGCGACGACCGCGAGGGCGCCCCGGGACGCACAGGCCCAGACGGCCGCGAGCGGAGCATCACGCAGCGCGTCGAGCCCTCTGGAGACGGCGGTGTAGAAGCCCCGCTGCTCGCCGACCACGGCGACCCGCGCGAGATCGTGGAGCAGGGCGATGGCCGCGACCGGTACCAGCGCGACGACGGCGACGGCGATCGCCGCGAGGTCGCGGCCGCGCGGCAGGATCGGGAGCTCCGCGCAGAGCTTCGTCCCGGGGAGCAGGACGAGCGCCGCAGCGGCGACCTGCGCCGCGAGCGCGACGCCCCAGAGCAGCGCGAGCGGGCCCAGGGCGCGCGCCGCGCGGCCTCCCAGGTCCTGCGCGGAGAGCGGTCCCCTCTGGCTCAGCGCGGCGAGGAGCACCGCGAGCGGGAGCAGCCCGAGCGCGGCAGCCAGCAGGGTGCCCAGGCCAAGCTGCGTGGCGAGGGCAGCGGCGGCGTGCGCCGAGAGACGCGCGAGCTCGCTGAGCATCAGGCCGCCGGGATCGAAGAGGATCGCGTCGCCGCGCGGGTATTCGCCGACGATCTGGGCCACGAAGACGGACAGCGGCGCCGCGACCACGAGCGAGGCGAGCGCCCGGTAGCCGAAGTACAGCGCGACCGCCGCTGGCCGCTCGTGCGCGGCGGGGCGCCCCGCCGCGCGCCGCGCGCGCCCTGGCTCGGCCACCGCGGCCCCCTGCGAGCCCGGATCGCTCGCGCCCCGTTCGGCCGGCGCGCTCATGGCCCGAGGAGCGTGAGCGCGAGCCCCACGGCGAAGCTCGCGCGCGAGAGCACGCCGGGCGCGAGGAGGTCGGGGCGCGATCGGCGCGCGTTGTTCGCGAGGTCCTCGTCGAGCAGCACCCGGTGGTCGGGGTCGATCACCACCGCGGCGAGCGGAGAGGCGCCGGCGTAAGGGATCGCGGCGGTGCTCTCACGCGCATCCCACCGCGCCCGCTGCACGCTCCCGTCCTCGCCGTGCAGCGCGACCTCGACGGGGAGCACGAGCGAGCCGCGGCGCCGCACGACGGCGCGGCCGCGGTAGCCCGCCGCCTCGATCCCGGCCTCGCCCGGCGCGGGCGCCGCGGTGTCCGCGGGCCATGCGTCGAACGCCTCGACGGTGTAGTCGACCCACGCGCGCTCGAAGAGCCCGGCTCGGAGCGCCTCGGCCGCCTCGTCGCCCACCTCCCGCCGCACCGCGTCGAGCAGCGCCTCGGGGCCGGGGTGCCGGAACCGGTTCTCGCGCGCGTAGCGGCCGACGGCTCGCCGCACGAGGTCCTCGCCGTACACGCCCTCGAGGGTCGCGAGGAGCACCGCGGGCCTCCCGTACACGAGCCCGAGGTAGTCCTTTCCGTCGACGAAGCCCGCGGCCGGCTGGGCGACGGCGCCGTTGTGGCCCGACCTGAGCGCGTCGGCGCGGTACTGCGCGCGGAGGTCGATCTCGAGGCCGAGCAGGCGCGCCCACGAGCCGTCGCCGTAGCGCGCGCGCAGCGCGTCCGCTTCCGCGTAGGTGGTGAGGCCCTCGTCGAGGAACGGGTAGCGGTGCTCGTTCGTCGCGACGAGGCCGTAGAACCACTGGTGCGCGAGCTCGTGCACCGTGACCGCCTCGACGAAGCGCACGCCCACGGCGGGCCAGAGCCAGCTGCCGCCTGTCGTGATGAGCGTCGGATACTCCATGCCGCCCGCCTCCTCGGCGCCCTCGGGCGGGTGCACGATCGTGAGCGTGCCGTACGGGTAGCGGCCGAACGCCGCGCCGAAGCGCTCGAGGCCGAACCGGACCAGGTCGATCTCCAGCGCCGCCTCGCGCTCGCTCCCTTCGGGGAAGAGGCACCGGATCGCGACGCCGTCGCCGGTCGTGGCGCGCAGCTCGCGGAAGCGGTCCCACGCGGCGAAGGCAAAGTCGTGCACGTCCTCCTGCACGAACCGGCGGATGGCTCGCCCGTCGGCCCGCCGCTCCTCCACGAGCCGGCCGGTCGCCCCGACCACGAAGCGCTCCGGGACGTCGACCGTCACGTCGTACGCCCCGAAGTCGGCGTAGAACTCCGAGAGCCGGTGGTAAGGGAAGTGCGCCCAGCGCCCGTCGGGCTCGAGGCGCGCGATCTTCGGGAACCACTGCCCCACCATGTGGAAGCTCCCGTGGTGACCCGTCCTGAGCGCGAGCGACGGGAGGTCCGCGTCCCACGCGAGATCGATCGTGATCGCCTCGCCCGGCGCTACGGCCCGCGGCAGCTCCACCCGGATGTCGGTCTCGTCGTCGGGATCGCCGGGCGTCGTTGGCTTCCCGCGGGGCCACACGTCCGCGCCTTCCATCTCGCGAACCGCGAAGCGGGTCACCTGGATATGCCCGTAATCATAGAGCATTTCTCCACCGCGAAAGCCGTCGATGGACGAGCGGAGGAACACGGTGCGCGGGTCCTTGAAGGCGTTCAGGTAGAGGTGGACGAACAGCTCGCGCTGCGGCTCGCGCGACGCGTTCCGCCAGACCAGCGTGCCCTCGCCGTGCATCGTGTGCTGCGCCGGATCGAGGCTCGCGCGCAGCGTGTAGCTCGCGATCGGATCGGCGTGGGCCGCGAGCTCGGCGTCCGGCCGAGGCGCGGGCGCCGGAGCTGCCGGCGCCGGCGCGGCGCTCGCGCCGGAGGGAGCGGCCGGCGACCGCCGCGCCGGAGCGTCGGGCTCGATCGGCTGGAACGTCGCGAGGAGCGACGCGCCCATGCGGCCGGCGAGCAGCGCGAGGAGGAGACCGACAGCGGCCTGGAGAGCCGTGCGCACCGGTGCAACCTAGCGAGCTTGCGGCATCGGGGAAAGGCGGGTCTGGCGACGCGGCGGTCGCGGCGGTCCGCTCGGAGCGATGAGGCGACGCCGCGACGTCAGGCGAGGCCGGCGCCTAGACGCTGCAGACGATCCCCTCCTGCACGAGCTCGTACAGGAGCCGCAAGGCCTCGAGCGACTGCATGCCCGACACGTCGAGGATCTCGTCGATCGAGCTGTAGCCGTCGATGCACGAGAGCAGGAAGCCCGCGCGGTGATCGAGGTTCAGCGAGCGGAGCTGATCCGGGGACACCGCGAGCCGCAGCACCCGCGAGCCGTCTCCGAGGCGCGACTGGTACATCTGCCGGAGCATCTCGACGCAGCTGTCCGCGTACTGCCGCGCCATCCAGTCCTTCGGGTTCTCCTCGAGCAGGCCCTCCGCGAGGATGAGCGCGCCGCCGAAATCGCCCTGATCGAACCGGTGCTGCATCTGCTCCCGCGGCCCCTGGGCGCTCAGCTGGGGCTCGGTCGCGCGTGAATGAACCCCTTTGTCGACCTTCGTGACGGCCGCAGGCGCGCGCTCGGTCTCGGATCGGCGCGGAGCGCGCGCCGCGCCCTGCGCCTCGGCCGATACCCTGTACGAGGTCGAACCGGCGAGCGCCCCCGTCCCGCCGCGGAACGCGGGCTCGTCGTCCTCCACGAGCAGGCCGTAACGGAGCGTGCCGGGCGGCGGCGTGATCGGCGGCTCGTCCATCGGAGGGCCCGGCTCCTCGAACCCGAGATCGAGGCGGAAATCGATGCCCAGCGGCCCGCCGTCGTCCGGACGAGGGATGCGCCCCTTCGCCGCCGGGGGGACGTGGACGTCCCGCGCATCGACCGGCGGGCCACCGAAGACGTCGATCTCGCCAAAGCTGCGCGGGTACGACTGGCTCGGCTCGCGCAGGAGATCGTCGTCGAGCTCCGACCCGAAATCGCGCTCGACGTCGAGCGATCCGAACCCCATCCGCCCGCCGGGCCGCGACGGGACCCCGGGCTCGTCGCACTCCAGGCCGAGCCTCGCGGTCTCTCGGCCGAGAGCGCCGTGTTTGCCGGAGAACGAGGAGCCGGGCGGCGGCTCCCAGGGGATCGTCCTGCGCGGCGGCGGGGCGGGCGGATACCCCTCCGGTGGAAAGGACTCCGGAGGGCGCTGCCGCTGGGCGGTGATCTCGGAGCTCGAGTGAGAGCGGCGGGTCATCATCTTTGCCACGTAGTCGCTGACCGGGATCGGCGGCGGGAGCGTGATCTTGCCCTCGCCGTCCGGCTGCAGAGGCGTGCCGGCGGGCGGGGTTTCCATGCGGGGTGAGCCCTTCTCCTCGCGGGCGAGCGCGGCGAGCGCGAGGAGCTCCTCCGAGGCGACCGGTTGGGTGTCCTCGAGCTCGTCCACCTCGTCGAGCCCCCAGGAGGAGTCCAGGGTCTTGGAGTCAGGCGGCACCGACCGCATCGTCTTCCCTCATCGCGGCCATCCCTCACCCCTGTGGCCTGGCTACGACACCCTTGAACATCCGGTGGGTGCGCGAGAGCGCCTCCATCTGCTCCTTGACCGCGGCAGCGTCGCGCCGGCCGATGGCCTGACGCGAGCGCTCCACGATCCCGCGCGCCTTGCCGATGGCGTCGCGGCCGAAGTCGCTGGACGCCACGATCTGCTCGACCTGCGGGAACATCCGCTCGATCTCGGCGATGAGCTTCTCGGCCTCCTGCCGGACGCCCTCGAACTGGTCGCTCGCGCGGCGATCGACGAGGTACTCCTTCGCCGCCTCCATCATCTCGCCGACCTCCTCCTTCGTGAGGCCGCTCGACGCGGTGACCTGGATCGACTGCTGCTGGCCCGTCTCCAGATCCTTCGCGCTCACCGAGACGATGCCGTCGCTGTTGATCTCGAACGTGACCTCGATCTCGACCTGCCCCTTCGGCGCGCGGCGCAGGCCGGTGAGGATGAACTCGCCGAGCAGCTCGTTGTCCGTCGCCTTCTGGTGCTCGCCTTGCATGACCAGGATCTTCACGGCGGTCTGGTTGTCACGGCTCGTCGTGAAGATCTTCGAGCGGCTCGTGGGCACTGTGGTGTTCTGCGGGATGAGCTCCTCGAAGTTCGACCCGAACGTCATGATGCCGAGCGCGTGCGGCGTGACGTCGAGCAGGATCATCTGCTTGGTCTCGTCCACGAGCGCGGCGCCCTGCACCGCCGCGCCGAGCGCGACCACCTCGTCGGGGTGCACCCCCTTGCACGGCTCGCGCTCGAAGAAGTCGCGGACGGCCTCCTGCACCCTCGGCATGCGCGTCATGCCGCCGACGAGCACGACGTCCTCGATCTCGTCGCGGTCGAGCCGCGCGTCCTCGAGCGTCTGGCTGCAGATCTCGATGCACCGCTCGACGAGGTCCTCGCACAGCTCCTGCAGCGTGGCCCGCGAGAGCGTCCGCTGGAGGTGCAGCGCCTCGTTCCGCGCGCTCGAGATGATGAACGGCAGGTTGATCTCGGTCTCCAGGACGCTGGACAGCTCGCACTTCGCCTTCTCGGCCGCGTCCTTGAGCCGCTGGAGCGCCATCCGGTCCTGCCGCAGATCGACGTCGTGCTGCTCCTTGAAGCCCTGCACCAGCCAGTCGATGACGCGCGCGTCGAAGTCCTCGCCGCCGAGGAACGTGTCCCCCGCCGTGGCGATGACCTTGAAGACCCCGCCCGCGCCGATCTCGAGCACGGAGATGTCGAACGTGCCGCCGCCGAGGTCGAAGACGGCGATCGTCTTCTCGACGTTCTTGCCGAACCCGTACGCGAGCGCTGCAGCCGTCGGCTCGTTGACGATGCGGATGACGTCGAGCCCTGCGATCTGGCCCGCGTCCTTCGTCGCCTGCCGCTGGTTGTCGTTGAAGTAGGCGGGGACCGTGATGACCGCCTTCGAGACCGGCTCGTTGAGGTAGTCCTCGGCGAACAGCTTCATCTCCTGGAGGACCATCGCGCTGATCTCGGGGACCGAGTACGTCTTGTCGCGCAGCTGGATGCGGACGTCGCCGTGCGGCCCCTCGACGATCTTGTACGAGGCGGTCAGGATCGCGTTCTTCACCTGCGGGGACGACCACTTCCGGCCGATCAGCCGCTTCGCGGCGTAGACCGTGTTCTCGGCGTTGGTGATCGCCTGCCGCTTCGCGATGTGCCCGCAGAGCCGCTTGCCGGCCTCGGTGATCGCGACCATGGACGGCGTCGTCTTGTACCCACCGCGATTCGGGATGACGGTCGGGACGCCCTCCTCGACGATGGCAACGCACGAGTTCGTGGTGCCAAGGTCAATGCCGATGACACGCTCCATCGATGCCGCTGCTCCTCTTGTGATCTTCGGCCCGAACGGCCGCTGAGCCCACGATGCTAGACCGTTTCGCGGAGCCGAGCGGGCCAATCGTGCGCCGGCCATGCGGAAGGCGCCGCCCCGGGCTTGCCCGAGGCCGGCGCGCCTTCTGTAAGGGCCGGCGCTAGACTTGCTTCCCCTGCTGTTTGGCCTGCTCGCGCGCCTGCGCGATGAGACCGCGCAGCCTACCATCGTTCCCTGCGAGCTCGGCGGCGCGCTCGAGCTCGCCGGCCGCGCTCTTCGCGAGCCCCGCGGCCGCGTACGACAGCGCGAGCGTGATCCGGTACTCCACCGAGGTTGGCACGAGCTCCACCGCCCGCCGCGCAAACTCGACCGCCCGCCGCGAGCTCTCCCCGGCCTGGAGCGTCGCGTGCGCGACCCGCTCGTGCGCGCCGGCGTCGTCCGGGCGGCCGTTGCACACCTTCACGTAGCTCAGCGCCGCCTCGACCCAGCGGCCGTTCTGTGCCTCGTACTCGGCCTGCTTGAGGTACCCGTCCGCCAGCGCCACCGCCGCGAGGCGCTCCACCTCGGCCGACGCGCTCTGGAGCTCGGCGTCCTCCGGAGCCAGCGACGCGGCGATCCGGTACGCGTTGGCCGCGCTCGCGAACTCGCTCCGCTCGAGCGCGGCCCGAGCCACGTCGGAGTACCGCGCGATCTGGCTCCGGAGCGCCTCGTTGCGGGCGTTCTCGTAACGCGCCTTGAGCGCCTCGACCGCCCGTATCGACTCCGGCGAACGCACGCCGGAAGCGGTCTTCGGCGGCGCCGCAGCGGCGCCTGCCGCCGCAGCTGGCGCGACGGCCGTTCCAGACGCAGCGGTCACCGCGGCCGGCGGGGTAGCCGCCCGAGGCGCAGCGGTCACCGCGGCCGGCGGGGTAGCCGCCCGAGGCGCAGCGGTCACCGCGGCCGGCGGGGTAGCCGCCCCGGACGCGGCGGCCGTCGATGCAGAGGGCGCCCCTGGCGGAGCGCGCCGCAAGCCTCCGGTGAGCTTGCGCGCGAACGTCTCACGCCGGTCCTTGGCGGTGGGGGCAGGCGCGACAGGCGAGGCCGGCGCTGCGCTCCGCGCCGGCGCGCCTCCGTTGTCGGGCGAGCGTCCTCCCGCGGGCGGCTGCGCCGGCGACGGCTGAACCGGCGCGGCGACGCCGGAGGACACAGCGGACGCGCCCTGCTCTGCGGGCGCGCGCTCGGAGGAATAACGCCCGGGCGACGCGCCCATGTCGCGCGGATCGGCGAACGCGGCGCGCACCGTGGCGTCGACGGCGGTCGTTATCGTGGCGATGTCGCGCGGCGTCTGCTCGATCAGCGCCGCCATCGTCCGGTTCTTGTGGGTCTGCTCGAGGTACGCGTCGTACTCGGTGCGCCGCTGCTTCGACGTCAGCGTGTCGTGCGCCAGCGTGATGCGCGTGAAGATGGCCTCGATCTTCGGCTTGTACGAGCCGAGCTGCTTCCGGAAATAGGTGTCCGGATGGAACTCCGGCGCGAGCTGGTAGTAGGCGCTCTTGATCTGCTTCTTGTCCGCCTGATCCGCGACGCCGAGCAGCGCGTAATAGCTGAGATCCTCGAGGCGGTAGTAGAGGTCGAGGATCCGCCGCTTCCGGTCGGGGGCGAGCTCGACCGGCTCGTCGAGCTCGGCGGGATCGTAGAGCGGCAGGGACTCCATGTGCTGCAGCGCGTCCCGGCCGAGCGGGGCGGCCTCGGACCCGGACGGCATCGTCTTCTCCGGATCCACCGCGGCCGCGCGCCGCGCGGCGTCCCGCGGCGGAGGTTGTCCGGAGGGCTCCCCGTCCAGGAGGATCGCGCCGAGGTCGCGCAAGCGGCGCAGCACCTCGACGGTATCGCCGTGCGACATTCCCGTGATCAAGGACAGATCCCGATCCGTCAGGACGCCGTCGATGCGGGACAGGAGGAACGCCTCCGCGGGTTTCAGCGGGAGCGACTTGAGATCGTACCCGGGCTTCGGCCTTGGAACACGGAACGTCATCGGGTCGAGCGGCGGCCCCCTCCCGCTCGAGTCTAACGACGAACGCGCGCCCGTCGCAATTGCAGACCACGGCGAGCGCGCCCTTCAGCGCGGCTTTTCGCCGGGGCCCGTCAGGGCCTCGGTGATCACCCGGTCCTGGATCGAGATCGCCCGCTCCAGCAGCCCGACCGCCCGCGCGCGGGCCTGCGTCGCCGCCTCGCGATCCCCCTTCGCTTCGAGCGCCTTCGCGCGGCGCTCCTCGACCACGCCCGCGACCTCGTAGAGGTGGCCTTGATAATGAGAAGGCGCCGGCGCCAACCGGAGGCCCGCGTCGATGTCGCGCGCCGCGGCGTCGAACTCGCCGGCCTCGCCCCGGAGCTCCGCCAGCCGGGCGTACGTGTCCGCCGTCACCTCGGCGACCTCCGGCGGCGGCCCCGGCGGCCTCGGCGCGGCGATGATCCCCTCCAGGGCGCGGAGCGCAGCGGCGCGATCGCCCGCGCCGAGCGCGACGTCGGCGGCATGGTGCGCCGCGCGCGCCCTCGATAGGAAGGCGAGGAGCGTGGGATCGACGACCTGGGCCGGGGCGCACGCGCACGCCGGATCGCCCGGGCCCCCGGCAGCGCGCGCCCGCTCGTCGCCCGGGGCGCACCCGAGGTGCGCCGCCGCGAAGAGCCCCAGGCAGGCGGCGACGAGGCGCGGGCCCCGCATCAGCGCACCCCCCACGCCGCGTAGCGGTTCTGGCGCAGATCGGACGCGCGCGCGGCGGCGATGCGATCGATCCGCTCCGTCTGACCGCCCTCCCGCGGAAAGGGCGCGGCCGGATCGAAGAGCGCGGCCGTCGAGCGCGCCTCGATCAGCAGGGGCCGCGCGGCGAGCGCCTCGGCAGGAGCAGCGGCCGCGGGCGCGCGCGCGACGGAGGCGCGCTCCTCCCTGATCTGGCCGACGATCAGCGCCACGGCCGCCGCAGCCGCGGCGAGGGTCGACAGCGCCGCCATCGTCACCGGCGCGATGCGCCGGGGACCGCGCGCGAGCGAGGCGCGGAGGGCCTGGTCGATGAGCGCGCGCCCCGGGAGCTCCGGGAGCGCCGCCGGACGCCACGCGGCCCGGAGCGCGACAGCGAGCTCCGCGAGCTCGTCGCGCGCGTCGGGCGAGCCGAGCGCCCCCTCGCCGCCGGAGCCGCCGCCCCGCCCCGGCCCGCCGCCGGAAGCGGCGCGGGGCTCCAGCGCCTCCCGCAGGCGCTCGGCGGCGCGCAGCTCGGCCTTGGTCGGCGGCGCGCCCTCGTCGCCGAGCGCGCGCGCGAGCAGCGCCTCGTGGTCCGCCCTGTCGAGCCCGGCGGGGCGGGCCGCCGCCCTGAGCGCGTCCGCGAGCGGGACCTCGCCGCGATCGAGCGCCTCCGCGAGCGCGCGCGCCGCGCCCAGCTCGTCGTCGGACGCAGGCGCTACGGGCTCCGCGCCGGGCACGACGAGCGCGAGCCGCCGGCCGCGATCCGCGCCGGCGCGGCGCTCCAGGGGCCCGTCGCCGGTCGGCGGCGAGCGCGGATCCGAGGGCGGCCGCGGCTTCATCGCGCTCCTTCCTTGCGCTCCGCGCGCGGCGCGGCGAGCGCCTTCTTCAGCGCGGTCATGGCGCGGTGCAGGACGACATCGAACGTCGCCACGCTGACCCCGAGCGCGAGGGCCACCTCGTCGCGGGGCCGCTCGTCGAGCACCCGTAGCCGGATCGCCTCGGCGTAACGGGGGTTGAGGCGCCCGAGCGCGTCCTCGACGCGCGCCCGCGCGTCGGCGAGATCGCGCTTCTCGCAGAGCTCGGCCTCTCCGCGCGCGGTGAGGTCGGTCTCCGCGGCGTCGATCTCGCGCTGGAGATCCTCGGGCTCGAAGAGCGCCTCGCGGCGGCGCGCGCGGAGCATGTCGAGCGCGATGCGCAGCGCGATGACGCGGAGCCAGGGATAGATGCCGCAGCTCTGCCACTGGAACTGGTAGAACCGCTCGATCACGCGCGCGTACGTCTCGGCCAGAGCGTCCTGCGCGGCCGCGTCGGAGCCGAGGCGGGGCAACAGCACCGCGCGGTACAGCGCTGGCCCGTACTTGCGGAGCAGCTGCCCGAGCGCGAGGCGATCGCCCTGCGCCGCGCGCTCGCACAGCAGGCGCTCCGCCTCGAGATCGGGCCTCGCTGCTGCCACCGCCGTCACAGCGGCGACGATACCCGGACGCAGAACGGAGCGCACCGGTGTCCGCCTCGCGCCCCTCTCGGGCCGGCGCGCCCCGCGGGGAAGGAGCGCCCGCGCGCCGCCGGCGAGCCGCCGCGCGCCCCCCGCGAGGAGGGCGCGCGGCGGCTCGCCGGCGACAGGCGGAACCGAGCGCGGGAGGGCCACGGCATTCACCCCTCGACAACGGCCCAAACCCGTGGACCTTACGGCCAGGAGCCGCCACATTGTGCCGGCCTCCACGCCGAGCGTCCGGCGTGAAAGGAGCCCAGGTGACCCTCGATACAGCGTTCAGGTCCCCCCCACACCCCGGCGCCGGGCAGCGCTTCGGGGCCGCCCTGTGACGGCGGGGCCGTCCAGCGAACGGAGGCGCGCGCTGCACTGCGCGCGCTGCGGCGCCCTCAACGGCGGCGACTTCAGCCGCTGCATCCGCTGCGGCGCGCCGCTTCTCGCGCCTCCCGCCCATGCCGCGCCCACCCGAGGACGCCTCGACGGGCGAAGCCTGCTCGCGACCAAGATCCTGGGCGGGCTCACGGCGTTCGTGTTCGTCGGCCAGCTGATGGCCGCGCACTCCCGCGATCTCGGCCTCCTCTCGGCGTGGGACATGTCGAGCTACCTCCGCTTCGGCGCGCTCCTCCTCGCGCCCGGCGTGCCCTTCGAGCCGTTCCGGCTGCTCTCCGCGGTCTTCGTCCACATGGGCGTCCTCCACTTCGGCATGAACATGGTGACGCTCGGCATGCTCGCCCGCGCCGCCGAGCCCGCCGTCGGCTCGGCGCGGTTCGCGATCGCGTACGTGCTCACGGGCCTGTTCGGCTTCTGCGCGAGCGCCGCATGGAACCTCTTCGTGCAGCCCGAGGTCGTGTGCACCGCGGGCGCGAGCGGCGCCGTGTTCGGCGTGATGGGCCTCCTGCTCGGCTGGCTGCTCCGCCGCCGCGACCCGCGATGGAAGGACCTCGCGCTCCAGGCCGTGTTCTACATCGTCCTCTTCGGCTTCGTCGTGAACGCGTCGAGCACGGGCGTCCGCATCAACAACGCCGCGCACATCGGGGGCCTTGTGAGCGGCGCGCTGCTCGGGCTGACCTACGCGGGCCCCGCGCGGGGCCGGTACGAGGGCGTGATGAACGCCGGCGCGCTCGCCAGCGTGCTCGCCTGCCTCGCCGCGCTCGCGCTCGCCCAGCGCTCGCCGGTCTGGCGCGCCGTGGAATCGCTCGACGGGAACGCGCGGCAGGAGGCGCCCGGGCCCGTGCTGCACGGCCAAGCCGGTGGGTTTCCCGAAAACGCGCTCGAGGCGCTCGGCCCTCGACCGGCGGGCTCGCTCGTGCCGGGGGCTCCTGACGCGACGTGACGCTGATTGCGGCGCACGGCTCGAACGTCTAAGCGCCATCCTCGCATTCACGTGGGGGCGGGCCAATCCGTCCGTTCCCTCTCAGGAGACGTCATGGTCCGAACCTCGTCGCACATCGCCTCGTGCGTGCTTGCCGCGTCTCTCCTCAGCGGCTGCCATGTCACCATCCAGAGCGGCAACACGCCGGCAGAGGCCTCGCCGCCGCCCCCGCCGCCCGCCAAGAAGACCTCCCAGTCGCGCAAGCCGGCCAAGCCCGACCCGGAGCCCGAGCGGCGCAGGACCCCGAAGTGGCGCTTGCCCACGAACAACGCGCCGCGCATCACCGCCCCGAACGCGTTCGGCAACGGGGAGGGCGGCGCCTTCCGGGGGCTCGCGTACGTGATCCCCGAGAACACCCAGAAGCTCCCGACCTTCGACGGGCTCGTGCCGTTCGCGGTGCTGTACACGGACAAGTTCGAGGTGAAGTCGCAGGACTTCTCCGGCGGCTTCCCGGGCGCGCTCACGCAGAACGAGTGGTTCGCGATCCGGTTCGAGGGCGAGTTCAAGGCGCCCCAGGAAGGCGTGTTCCAGCTCAGGCTCACCTCGGATGACGGCGCGGTCCTCTACATCGACGACAAGCGCGTGCTCGCGAACGACGGCGTCCACAGCGCGAAGACCGTGGACGGCGAGGCCCGCCTCACGGAGGGGACGCACCGGCTGCGGCTCGATTACTTCCAGGCGCAGCGGGGCCAGGTCGCGCTCATGCTCCAGATCGGCCAGAAGGACAAGTTCGAGCCACTCGTCGGCCTCCGCTGACGGCGCGCCGCGCCGGCCGCGCCTCCGGTGCCCCGCCCTGGCGGGCACGCGGGGCGCGCGGCCGGCTTTCATGTGCCCGCGCACACCCCGGCGCTCTCGTTCGCCTTTTCGTGTATCGTCGCCGCCGCCCATGGCGTCGGTGAACCCACTGTCGCGCGAGCTCGTCTTCAAGATCGTCTATTACGGGCCCGGCCTGGGCGGCAAGACGACCACGCTGGAGTACTTGCACGCCACGGCGAAGCCCGAGTACCGCGGCAAGCTCGTCTCCCTCGCGACGCCCGTCGATCGAACGCTCTACTTCGACTTCTTGCCGGTCCGGCTCCCGCAGCTGCGCGGGATGAACGTGAGGCTCCAGCTCTTCACGGTGCCAGGGCAGGTCTACTTCAACGCGACCCGGAAGCTGGTGCTCACGGGCGCTGACGGCATCGTGTTCGTCAGCGATTCGCAGGCCGTTCGCGCCGACGCCAACATGGAGAGCATGGAGAACCTGCGCGAGAACCTCGCCGAGCAGGGGCGGGCGCTGGAGCACGTCCCGCACATTTTCCAGCACAACAAGCGCGATTTGCCCGATTTGCTGCCGCTCTCGGAGCTCGACGCGATGTTGAACCCGTCCCGCGTCTTCTCGCTGGCCACGTCGGCGAAGACGGGGCTCGGCCTCTACGAGGGGCTCGAGGAGATCAGCGCCGCGGTCCTGCGCGCCTTCGAGAGCCGCCTGCCCGACGCGATGGGGAGCGGGCTGGCCGGGTTCGACGCGATCGAGGGCGGGCTCGCCACCGCCCTGCGCGACGCGTCGCCGCCGCCGTCGGCGCCGCTCGACGCGGTGATCTCGCGGCTAGCGCCGCCCAGCAAGCCGTGGTCGACGATGCCACCGGACTCGACGATCGGCGATCCGAGCGAGGGCGCCGCCGCGCCCGGCGCGACCGCATCACCTGGCGGCGAGCTCGCGCCGCGCAGCGCCGGCGTCAGGGATCCGGTGAGCCGCGGGCTCCCTCCGTCGCTGCGGATCGCCGCCCGGAGGCTGGTCGCGCCGGCGGACGCCCCGGCGACAGCGCGCGCGGACGGCCCGTCCGCGGAGACGAGGCACCTCGCCCAGCCGGGCCTCTCGTTCGTCGCGCTCTGGCCGACCGCCGAGCGGGAGGCGATCGCGGAGATCGAGGCGACGATCGCCGCGGAGCGGTATGCGGTCGCGCTCGAGCGCTGCGACGCGCTCGTCGCGGGGATCTTCGACAAAGCGGCGGAGCTCGCGGGCTCGAGCGGCACGGCGCGCGACCCGGCGACGGTGCCGGCGCTGCTCGGCCTGGACGGGCGCCGCTACCTCGGCTTTCGCGCCGTGGTCCGCAGAGCGCGCGCCGGCGGCGAGATCACCGAGCGCGACGCGCTCAAGGCCTTCGCGTTCGTCATCGAGGCGCGGCTCGCAGAGAGCGCGATTTGACGCGAGCCGCACGGCGGGAGCACGCCCGCCGCGCCGTCACAGGCGATCGAGCGAGGCGACGCCGGAGTAGCGGCGCATCGACACGCTCATGAGCAGCGAGATCGCCACCATCACCGTGGTCACGCTCGATCCGCCGTACGAGAACAGGGGCAGCCCGACGCCGACGACCGGCAGAACGCCCGAGGTCATGCCGAGGTTGATGACCGCGTGCCAGAAGATGATCGCCGCGCAGCCGACGCCGAGCACCGCGCCGAAGCGGTCCTTCGCCATCGACGCGATGCGGATCCCCCACACGACCAGGAACGCATAGAGGCACACGAGCACCACGCCCCCGACGAACCCCCACTCCTCGGCGAAGACAGGGAACGGGAAGTCGGAGAACTGATCCGGCAGGAAGAGGAACTGGTTCTGCGTGCCCCGGAGGTACCCGTTGCCGAACAGCCCGCCGTTGCCGATCGCCACGCGCGAATGGTGGGCGTGCCAGCCGCGGTGCAGGAGGTCCTCCTCGGGGTGGAGGAACACGAGCACGCGCGCGCGCTGGTAGTCGAGCAGCACGTACTCCCAGATGATCGGGATCGCCACCGCGATGGACACGACGAACAGCGCGGCGCTCCTCCACCGCACGCGCGTGACCGCCGCGATCGTCAGGAACACGAACACGAGGATGGTCGCCGTCCCGAGATCGGGCTGCTTGAGCACGAGGAGCGCGGGGACCGCCGTCAGCGCCGCCGGGATCGCCAGATCGCGGAGGGTGCGGCCCTCGTTGCGCGGATCGTCGTGCAGGAACTTCGCCAGCGCGATCACCAGGAACACCTTCATGAACTCGCTGGGCTGGAACCGGAACGCGCCGAACTCGATCCACCGGGCGGAGCCGCGCACGTCGCGCGCGAGCACGAAGACCAGCGCCAGCGAGAAGACGCCGAACGTGTAGAGCACGTAGCCGAGGCGCTCGAGGTGCCGGTAGTCGAGCGCGATCAGCACGCCGCCGATGATGCCGCCCACGAACAGCCAGTACACCTGGCTGATGTAGAGCTCCGCGCGCGCGCCGGAGTAGACGCTCGTCGCGCTGTAGAGGTTGACGACGCCGAGCACCGCGATGGCCACCGCGGCGATGAAGAGCGGCCAGTCGAAATGATCGCGATCGCGCGAAGAGAGAGAGTCACCCCGGATCATGGCGCGCGCCCCGACGCGGCGGGCGCGCGGCCCGCGCTGCTCTTGCCCGCGCGCGGCCCCTCGTTCGGGCCGCCGCGGCGCTCCTTCGCGAGCTCCTGGTACGCGCGGACGACCTCGAAGGCGACCGGCGCCGCGTGCTTGCCGCCCGTGCCGCCGTGCTCGACGAGCACGACAACGGCGACCTCGGGCGAGCGCGCCGGCGCGTAGCCGGCGAACCAGGCGTGCTCGCGGTTGAAGTACCAGACCCGCTCGGCCTCGACGCCGCGGGTGAGCCGGTGCGAGACCTGCGCGGTCCCCGTCTTGCCCGCCATCTCCACGCCCGCGACGCGCGCCTTGAACGCCGTGCCGCCCTCCTCGTTCACGCCGGCGACCATCGCCCGGTGCACGAGGGAGAGGTTCTCCGGCCGGATGTCGATCTGGCGGCGCACGCGCGGCGTGAACTCCTGGACGACCGTGCCGGCGCTCGTCTCGACGGCCCGCACGATCTGCGGCTGGTACAGGGTACCGCCGTTCGCGAGCGCCGCGTACGCGAGCGCGAGCTGGAGCACCGTGACCGTCGTCGCGCCCTGGCCGATCGCCGCGTTCAGGCCGAACCCGAGGCGAAACTGGCCCTTGTTCCGGAGCGTCATCCACGCCCGGGTGGGCATCCTGCCCCCCGCCTCGGCGTTGATGCCGAGCCCCGTCCGCGCGCCGAGCCCGTAGCGCTGGCCCATCTCCGCGATGACGTCCATGCCGACGCCGTACTCCGCCGCGAGCCGGTAGAAGTAGACGTTGCACGACTCGGCGATCGCCTGCTGCATCGCGACCGGCCCGTGCACGTGCGTGCACCGGAAGGTGCGCTTGCCGAACGTCAGCGCGCCCCTGCACCGCGAGGACTGGCGGGGATCGATGAGCCCCTTCTCGAGCGCCGCCAGCGCGGTGAACGGCTTGAACGTCGAGCCGGGCGGGTACGCACCGGACAGCGTCTTGTCGAGCGCGGGCTTCAGCGGATCGGAGTAGAGCCGCCGGAACGCGTCGCGGATGACCTGCTTCCCCGAGCCGCCGGAGAGCGCGTTCGGGTTGTAGCCGGGCTTCGAGTACAGCCCGAGGATCCGCCCGGTGCGCACGTCGATGACCGCGACGCCGCCGGCGAGCTCTCCGCGCATCGCCTTGTCGATCGCCTTCTGGATGTCGGCGTCGAGCGTCAGCCGGAGATCGCGGCCGGGGATCGGGTCCACCCGCCGCGGCTCCTCGATGATCCCGTCGCCGCCCGTCCTGCGCCGCCCCCTGGCGTCGACGAGCACCTTCTCCCAGCCGCGCGTGCCGCGCAGGTAGCTCTCCCAGGCGCGCTCGATGCCGGTGACGCCGATGCGATCGCCCTCGATGTACCCGATGCTGCGGAGCGACGCGAGCCGCTCGGCGTCCACCTCGGCCATGTAGCCGAGGACGTGCGAGCCGACCTCCTCGTACGGGTAGTAGCGCACCGGGACGGGCACCACGTCGACCCCCGGCAGCTCGGCGTCGTGCGTCGCCAAGGTCGCCACGGCGTCGCGCGAGATGTCCTCCTTGAGCAGGATCTGCTGGTTCTTGCGCGGGCCCTCGTCGGCGCGGATCGAGGTGATCAGCGCCTCCAGCCGCGCGCGCTCCTCGATCCCGATGCCGAGGTACTCGACGAGCTTCGGCCAGATCGTCTCCATGTCGAGGCGCCGCGGGACGACGTAGACGTTGTACGACGGCCGGCTCGCCGCGAGCACCTTGCCGTTCTTGTCCCGGATGATCCCGCGCGTGGTCGCGAGCGTCACGCGCCGAACGATGTTCTCGCGAGCGATGGCCTTGTTCTCGTCGACCTCGAGGATCTGCAGGTAGAACAGGCGCCCGAGGAGCACCATGAATCCGACGACCATGCCGAGCGCGATCCACCGGAAGCGCCGGCGGAACTCGCTCACGTCGGAGCGCTGGACGAGCAGGCTCACCGCGGGCTCTCCCCTGGCCGCGGGACGTTGATCGTCGCCTGGTGCACGCGCTCGGCCAGCCGGAAGACGAACGGCGCGAACAGCGCCGTAGAGATGGCGTGCGGCGCGACGAGCCGGGCGAGCGCGCGGGTGCGCGCCGCGTCGCCCCCGAAGATGGCGGTGAGGATCACGATGAGCACCCCCTCGACGAGGCCGAAGACGAAGGCCAGCGCGATCTTCGTGAGGAGCGTCTGCGCGGCGAGCCGCACGCCGGCCGCCCGCGAGACGACGAAGGTCGCAACGGTGATGAAGGTGAACAGGCCGACCGGCGCGCCGGTGAAGAGATCGAGCAGGTACCCGAGCAGGAACGCGAGCGCGGCGCCCCGCGCGATCGAGTACTCGTGCACCCCCATGAACACGACGAGCGGGAGGAGCAGGCTCGGCGTGGAGCCCGGGATGTTCAGCTTGCCGATGAGCCGGAACAGGTTCGACTGAAGGATCAGCAGGGCGGCCCCCATCGCCAGGAACGCGGAGTTTCTCATCGCGTCACCTCCGCTGCGCCTGGGGGGGCGTCTCCTCCGGAGGCGTCGTCGTCACGATGAGCACCTCCTCCAGCCGGGAGAAATCGACCGCCGGCGCGACGTACACCTGCTGGTAGATGCCGAAGTCGCGGCGGACGACCTGCGTCACGGTCCCGACCGGGATCCCCTTCGGGAAACGCCGGCCGACGCCGCTCGTCACGAGCAGGTCGCCGACTTCGATCTCGTCGGTGCGCTGCACGTACTCGACGCTGCAGGAGTACTTGCTCTCGTCGCCCGTGCCGCGGACGAAGCCGCGCGCGCCGGTGCGCTCGACCACCACGTCGACGCCGCTGCCCCCGTCGACGACGAGCCGCACGTCGACCGTGTCGCCGGCGCTCTTCAGCGTGGTGCCGACGACGCCGTCCGCGGAGAGGACCGGCAAGTTGGAGCCGATGTCCCGCGCCTCGCGATCGAGCGTGACGCGGACCACCCGGAAGAAATCGTTGGTGCTCTTGCCGACGACCTGCGCGCTCACCACGTCGGTCCGGAGGCTCTGGCGCAGGTCGAGCAGCCTGCGCAGGCGGCGGTTCTCTTCCTCGAGCGCCTCGAGCTTCCGCACGCGCTCCCGGAGGCGGGCGATCTGCGAGGCCTGCCTGGCGTTGTCTTCCTTGACGTCGACCAGGTAGATGTAGTCGCCCCAGAGGTTCGAGAGCCCACGCGCCAGCGTCGCGGCCGCGTACTGGATCGGCGCCGCGATGCTGATGATGATCCGGTCGGCCCCCGTGTTCTGCTTGGGGTCGCGCATGCTCGCGCGCAGGAACCAGAACGGCACCGCGAGCGCCAACAGCACGATCACGAAGTCGCGGTAGCGTTTGAGGTTCACCGTGGCTCCCGGACCCAGGTAGTACGAGGCGCCCCGCGAGGCCACCCCTCTCGACGCCGCGCGCGGCGCCCACCCCGGCGCGGGGCGGCTCGCCGCGCGCCGCAAACACCCCCGCCGGCGTGCTCACGGGCGGGACACGAAGACGACCCTCAGCTGATCGTGACCTCTTTCAAGAGCTCGAGGTGATCCAGCGCCTTGCCGCTGCCGAGCACCACGGCGCTGATCGGGTCGTCGCACACCATCACAGGCAACCCCGTCTCCTCGCGGAGGAGCACGTCGAGGTTCTTGAGGAGCGACCCCCCGCCGGTGAGCACGATGCCCTTGTCGACGATGTCGGCCGCCAGCTCGGGCGGCGTGCGCTCCAGCGCGATGAGCACGGCGTCCACGATGGCGTTCGTCGGCTCGCTCAGCGAGTCGCGGATCTCGTCGGAGTTGACGATGACCGTCTTGGGGATGCCCGCGACCATGTCGCGCCCCTTGACCTCCATCGTGAGCTGCTGTTCCAGCGGGTACGCGTTGCCGATCGTGATCTTGATGCGCTCCGCGGTCTGCTCGCCGATGGCCATGTTGTACTTGCGCTTCATGTAGGCCATGATCGACTCGTCCATCTTGTCGCCGCCGACGCGCACGCTCTGCGAGTAGACGATGCCGGCGAGGGAGATCACGGCGACCTCGGTCGTGCCGCCGCCGATGTCGACGACCATGTTGCCGCTCGGCTCGGTGATCGGCAGCCCGGCGCCGATCGCGGCCGCCATGGGCTCTTCGATGAGGTAGACCTCGCGCGCGCCAGCGCCCTCGGCGCTCTCCTTCACCGCCCGCTTCTCGACCTCGGTGATGCCGAACGGGACGCAGATGATGATGCGCGGCTTGACGAGCGTGCGGCGGTTGTGCGCGCGCGCGATGAAGTACCGGAGCATCGCCTCGGTGATCTCGAAGTCGGCGATGACGCCGTCGCGCAGCGGTCGCACCGCCTGGATGTTGCCGGGGGTGCGACCGAGCATCTCCTTCGCCTCGCGGCCGACGGCGAGCACCTTCTTGCCGCCGCGAGCATCGCGCTGGACGGCGACCACCGAGGGCTCGCAGGACACGATCCCCTTGCCCTTCACGTAGATGAGGGTGGTTGCGGTGCCGAGATCGATCGCGAGATCGTTCGAGAACAGGCCGTAGAGCCAGTCGAAGATCATCGCTTCGCCCTAGAAAGGAAAAAGGTTAAACCGAGCACCGCGGAGGACGCAGCAGCCCGACCAGGCGCCCGCTTGCGCGGGCCCTGCGGCAGCGGCCAGCGGTGCAGCGTGGCCTAGCCCTTCGAGATCTTGCCTTCTTTGTGCTCGGTGTGCTTGCGCTCGGTCGGGCAGAACTTCTTGATGACGAACTTGTCCGTCATCGTCCGCTTGTTCTTCGTCGTGTGGTAGTTCGCGCGGCCGCAGTTGCCGCACGTCAGCTTGATGATGTCGCGCATCGGAGGTCTCCGAAGACAGGGCCGACCTGTTTCCACAGGCGGCCCTGGTTGAACCTAGGCACGGGCAGCACGGGAGCGCTAGCACCGCAACCGGCGGGGGCACCAGGGGACGTGGGCCGGATCAGCGACGCCCGACCGCCCGTCTGGAGGGCGCTACCCTACGAGAAACGATGCAGTTGTCAACCGGGAGCGCTCATTCGTCGTCCCAGTCGTCACCGCCGCGGCCGCGATCCCAGTTCTTGTTGTTGCTGCGCCGGCCACCACCACCTGCGCCACCACCGCCGCCGGGAGGACCGTCCCCGTCGTGACCGCCGCGCCGCCGGCGATCATCGAAGGTCTTGCGCGCAGGCGGCGGAGGAGCTCCGCCGCCGCCACCACCACCACCGAAGCCGCCGCCGCCGCCGAAGCCACCGCCGCCACCGCCGACGAAGCCGCCGCCACCACCGCCGAAGCCGCCGCCACCGCCGCCGAAGCCGCCCGGGCGGTCCTCGCGCGCCGGCCGCTCACCCTTCGGGTGAGCGAGGTTGACGACGAGCCGCCGACCGCGCACGTCCACGCCGCGCAGGGCATCGATCGCGGCGCGCGCCGCCTCGGCGCTCGCCATCGTCACGAAGCCGAACCCGCGCTTGCGACCGTCAGGATCCATGGGGAGGTGGACCCGCACCACCGGACCGGCGCCGGTCGAGCCGATGAGCCCCTCGACTTCCTCGACGCTCGCGTCGTAGGGGAGATTGCCAACGTAGAGGGTGCGATCGGGCGCTGCAGCCGGCCCGCCGCCGCCCATACCGCCACCGCCGCCAGGGCCACCTGGGCCGCCGCCAGGGCCGCCGCCGGGGCCCATCGGGCGCCCCTCGCGCCGCGGCGGCTCGGCCTGGAAGGGGCGGACCGAGATGGACTTGCCGCCCTGAAATGAACCGTCGAGCGACTCGCGCGCGGCGTTGGCTTCGCCGGTCGTCGAGAGTGTGACGAAGCCGAACCCGCGCGGACGACCCGTCGCGCGATCTTTCGGAAGACTGACCTCGACGACGTTGCCGCCGGTGGCCTCGAAGAGCTGCCGCAAAACGTCTTCGGTGATGGAGTCGGGCAAGCCCGCCACGAACAACTTACGCGAATCTTCAGCCATTGTAGAAAAACCTGGGGTTGGCCCCTGCGTTCCCTCTTATTTGGTCCACTCGCTCCGTGATCGATGTCGATGACGCGGAGCCTTTCGCGAGCGCGCCTCTCGATCGCCCCTCCCGCCCCTCCGTCGGCGGAAGGAGCGACCGAGCTCAATCGAGCGAAGGTCGGCGGGCCGACCCTCTGGTGCAAACTCCACCCCACGATATCTGGCGCCCCTGGCGCGTCAAGGGACCCGCCACGGGCGGGCGAGCCAAATGAAGGCCAGGAAGGAGCCGTCCCGGGCCCCTCCGCGCCTTCACCCTGCCTTCACCCCTCACGCGAGCGCCGGTCCAGGCGACCAGGGACCCCGCAGCGCGCGCTCCGTCACAGGCGGGTGTCGCCAGGCCGGCGCTCGGGAAATCCGGCGCTCGGGAGGGCCGAGCGGCCCAGCGCCGCCCGGCGAATGAGCGCATCGCGCGGCGTGGATCCGCCCGAAACCCGGAACGACCGGTCCAAGGCGCCCATGCGCGGGATCACCTCTCGGCCCGGGCGCGGGAGGCCCGAGGCGCCTCGGCCTCATCGTCCTCGTCGGACGGATCGTCGTCCGCGACGCGCGAAGCGCCGTCCAGCGGGCTCGCCCCGGCGCTCGACGGCTCGCCGCGCGCCGCCATGCGCAGGAAATAGAGCCCCACCGCGAACAGACCGAAGCATGCCCACTGCGCGGGGGTGAGACCGGCATAACGCGGATCGCCGCCGACGACCGTGCCCTCCCGCTCGCGCAGGAAATCGAGCGCGAACCGCACCGGCGCGTACGCGGTGCACATGATCCCGGTGTAGAAACCGAGCGGACGATGGGGGTTCCGGCGCCAGAGCACCGCGAACGCGATCGCGAGCGGGATCGCGAGCACACACTCATATAGACCGAGATCGAACCGGCCGACATGTCCCGTCCCGAGCGGGTATTGGACCGCGAACCATGCGTCGGAAATACGGCCCGGATGATCGTGGACCGACGCGCAGCCCGCGCGCCCGAAGACCCACGCGAGCGGAAACGCGCTGTTGACGACCTCGCAGTAGGGCATGATCCGCTCGCGCCGATAGAAGCGCCACGCGAAGGCGCCGATCAGCGCGCCGGTGAAGCCGCCGAAGCTCGACAGGCCGTCCCAGAGCGCGAAGAGGTAGAGAGGATCTCGGGCGACCCGCTGCGGATGATAGAAGATCGCGTCGAGGACGTGCCCACCGATGAACCCGGCCGCCACGACCCAGAAGATGAACTCGCTCATCTTCTTCTCGTCGAGGCGCCGCTCGCGCGCGTGCCGCGTGGCAACCACGGCGCCGATGTAGACGCCGAGCGCCACGAGCGTGCCGAACGGCTTGATCGAGGGCGGCTTCGCCGGATCGATGAGCTGCCCCACGAGCGGGATGTGCTCCAGGAAAGCGAGCGGGATCTCGGGGAGCTCGATGTAAGGGATCAGAGGGCCTGACACGTCGCTCCCCTAGCGCAGCGACGAGGCGAAAGCCATCCGCCGTCGATGACGTCGGAGCGACAAGGCCGCGGCGGGGGCGCGCTCAGCGCGGCGGGGGCGCCAGGGACGCAGCGAGGCCGCCTTCGCCCGGTCGAGCGCCGCGCCGCCGCGCGGCGAGGCCACCGCGCCCGCGCGAAGCCCGCCGCGACGTCGCGCCGGTGTCGTCAAGAGTTCGCCAACCGCGGGGGACAGGCGTAAACCTGCCGCATGAGCCGCTCCCCCGTGCGCGTCGCCACGCTGACGCTCAGTGACACCCGCACCCTCGACGATGACGAGGGCGGACAGCTCCTCGGCGAGCTCCTGAAGCGCGCCGGCTTCTCCGTGACCTCCCACGCCGTCCTCCGCGAGGAGCCCGAGCTGCTGCGAGCGGCGATCGTTCAGATCGCGGACGCAGGCTCGGCCGACGCGGTCGTCACCACGGGCGGGACCGGGATCGCCCCGCGCGACCGGACCCTCGAGGCGCTCGCGCCGCTCTTCGAGAAGACGCTCGACGGCTTCGGCGAGGCGTTCCGGCGCCTGAGCTGGGACGCGATCGGGCCGAACGCCATCCTGTCGCGCGCCGCGGCGGGCGTCGCGCGAGGGCTCGTGGTGATCGCGCTGCCCGGCAGCCCGAAGGCGGTGGAGCTCGCCGTCACGCAGATCATCGGCCCGGTCCTCGCGCACGCGGTCACGCTCGCGTCAGGCAAGGGCGGCCACCACCACCGGCCCCCGCAGCCCGCGCAGGGCGAGGAGCAGCGCGGATGATCCCCTTCGAAGAGGCGCTCGATCGGCTGCTCGCGACCGCTGCCCCGGTCGGCCCCGAGCGGGTGTCGCTCGACGACGCGGCTGGGCGCGTGCTCGCCGAGGACATCGCGGCCGCCGACGCGATGCCCGCCTTCGACTACAGTGCGATGGACGGCTACGCCATCGCCTCGGCCGACCTCGCGGGCAGCGGGCCCTTCAGGCTGCTCGTCCGCGGCGAGAGCGCCGCCGGCCGCCCGCTGCCGGCGCTCCACCCGGGCACGGCGTGTCGGATCTTCACCGGCGCGCGGCTGCCGCCCGGCGCCGACGCGATCGCGCCGCAGGAGGACGCCGCGCGCAGCGGCGACGAGATCACCCTGCAGGAAGCGCCGCGGGCGGGCGCCTGGGTGCGCCGCCGGGGCGCGGACCTCGCGGAGGGCGCCGTCCCGCTGCGCAGAGGAGCGCGGCTCACCCCGGGGAAAGTCGCGCTCGCGGCCGCGCTCGATCGCCCGAGCGTCCTCGTCGCGCGCCGCCCCGTGGTCACGGTGATGTGCTCCGGCGACGAGCTGCGCGCGCCCGGCTCGCCTGGCCCCGCGGGCACGATCGCGGAGTCGAACAGCTACTTCATCGCCGCGACAGCGCGCGCCGCGGGCGCTGCGGTCCGCATCGCGCCGTTCGTCCCCGACGACGCGGCGCGCGCCGCCGAGGCGGTGTCGACGGCGCTGCGCGGGTCCGATCTCGTGGTGACCGTCGGCGGCGTGAGCGTCGGCGACCACGACATCGTCCGCCCCGCGCTCGAGGCAGCCGGCGTGTCGCTCGATTTCTGGCGCGTCGCCATCAAGCCGGGCAAGCCGCTCGCGGTGGGGCGCGCCGAGCTCTCGCGGTGCGGCGTCGTCCACGTGCTCGGGCTGCCAGGCAATCCGGCGTCGGCCTCGCTCACGTTCGTCCTCTTCGGCGTGCCGCTGCTCCGCGCGCTCCAGGGCGACGCGGCGCCGCGGCCGCCCCGCGTGATCGTCCGCGCGGACAGCGCGCTCAGGCGCCAGCCCGGTCGCGCCGAGTTCCTCCGCACCCGCCTCGACGCCTCGAGCGGCGAGCTCGTCGCCCGCATCGCCACGAACCAGGCGTCGGGCGCCGTCACGAGCTTCGCCGAGGCCGACGCGCTCGTCCTCGTGCCCGCCCATCGGGAGCGCATCGACGAGGGCGATCGCCTCGAGGCCATCCGCCTCGCGGAGATCTGACCGCGCGCCGCGCAATGCCGCGCGCTCCCCACGGCGCGCGGCATTGCCTCCAGCGCGCGGGATTGCCACGCGGCCGGCGAATTTACGTCACGACCCCGCGCTCGATCACGCCGCGCTCGGGCGGAGGGCTCACCTTGACCCTCGCGCGGGGGCGCCGGAAGATGGCGGAGCGATGCTCATCCTCGGGATCAACGCCTACCACGGCGATGCGTCGGCCGCCCTGCTCGTCGACGGCCAGCTCGTCGCGGCGGCGGAGGAGGAGCGGTTCAGCAGGATCAAGCACTGCGCGGGCTTCCCGCGGCTGGCGGTCGAGTACTGCCTCGGCGCCGCGGGCGCGCGGGTCGAGGACATCGATCACATCGCGATCAGCCGCGACACGAGGGCGCACCTCGGCGACAAGCTCCTCTACGCGCTGACGCGGCGCTCGCCGGCGGGGCTCCTCAAGGGCTCGCTCGGCGCGAGCGACCCGAAGGTGCACCTCGGCGCCGCGCTCGGCGTCGACCCGAAGCGCATCCGCGCCGCGTCGCACAACGTCGAGCACCACCGGGCGCACCTCGCGTCCGCGTTCTTCCCCTCGGGCTTCGACGAGGCGGCGGTCCTGTCCATCGACGCCTTCGGCGACTTCGTCAGCACGATGTGGGCGCGCGGCCGCGGCAACAAGCTGGAGATCCTCCGGCACGTCGGCTTCCCCCACTCGCTCGGGCTGTTCTACTCGGGCCTGACGCAGTACCTCGGCTTCCCCAAGTTCGGCGACGAGTACAAGGTCATGGGGCTGTCGGCCTACGGCCAGCCGGATCTGCTCGACAAGCTCCGGCAGGTGGTGCGCGTCAAGGACGGGGCGTTCGAGCTCGGGCTGGAGTACTTCCAGCACCACACGAAGGGCATCGCGATGACCTGGGAGGGCGAGCCCCGCTACGGCCCCATCCACTCCGAGCGCCTGATCGACCTGCTCGGCCCCGCCCGCAGCCCGAAGAGCCCGATGGAAGATCGCTTCATGGCGGTCGCCGCCTCGACGCAAGCGGCGTTCGAGGAGGTCTACTTCGAGCTGCTCGCGACGGCGAAGCACCTCACCGGCTCGCCGCGCCTCGCCCTCGCGGGCGGCTGCGCCTACAACAGCGTGGCCGCCGGGAAGATCCGCCCGAAGGGGCTGTTCGACGACGTCTTCATCCAGCCCGCGGCCGGCGACGCGGGCACGTCGTTCGGCGCGGCGCTCTACGTCCACCACCACAAGCTCGACAACCCGCGCGGCTTCCAGCAGACGCACAGCTACTTCGGCCCGGCCTTCTCGCAGGAGACCATCGACGAGCTGCTCCGGAAGGAGCAGGTCGCGTTCGAGACCCTCCCCGACGAGGACCTGATCCCCCGCGTCGCCAGGGCGATCAGCGAGGGCAAGGTGGTCGGCTGGTTCCAGGGGCGGATGGAGTACGGCCCGCGCGCGCTCGGCAACCGCAGCATCCTCTGCGACCCGCGGCGGCCGGACATCAAGGACGCGATGAACGAGCGGATCAAGCGCCGCGAGATGTTCCGCCCCTTCGCGCCGGCGCTGCCCCTCGAGCGCGTCGGCGACTACTTCGAGCAGACCTCGCCGGACCCGTTCATGGTCAAGGTCTACAAGATCAAGCCCGAGCGCCGCGCCGAGATCCCCGCCGTGACCCACGTCGACGGCACGGGGCGCCTCCAGACGGTGACCGCCCAGGAGAACCCGCGCTACCACGCGCTCCTCAGCGAGTTCGGCCGGCAGACGGGCACGCCCGTCCTCCTGAACACCTCCTTCAACGCCAGCGAGCCGATCGTTTGCACCCCAAAGGAAGCGCTCGACTGCTTCCTCCGGACCAAGATGGACGTGCTCGTGCTCGAGCGGGCCTACCTCGAGCGCGCGCCGGCCCTCTAGGCAGACCGCGCGGGCTCCTGGCAGGCCACGAAATGCCCGCCGGAAGCGGCCGTGGAGGCTCGGCCGAAAGTTCGTGGTTGACGTGGAGCGGGGGGACGGCAAATGGGCGTCCCCGGCATGTGGAAGAACGGGACGCCGGGCGCCCTGCCCCACCTCGACGGAGCGCCGGAGCAACCGGTTCCGACGACCGGGGGTGCTTGGACGCCTTGCCTCGAGCATGATGCCGGCCCGCCGCGCGGCGTGCGCGCGGACCTGGTACCCCATGGGCCAACGGCGCTGCATGCGCTCACGGCCCCTCCTGCGTAAGGGTCCGCGCCGCGGCGGCCCAGGCGGTCAAAGAGGATGGATGCGAATCGGATGAAGCTCGTACTCGAAGACGGCACGACCATGACGGGCCGGTGCTTCGGCGCCCCGCGCGCGGTGAGCGGCGAGGTCGTCTTCAACACCGGCATGACGGGGTACGTCGAGACGCTCACGGATCCCTCGTACAGAGGCCAGATCCTGACGATCACGTACCCGCTCGTGGGCAGCTACGGCGTGCCCGCGCCGCGCAACGCAGGCAGCGTCGACGGGCCCTACGAGGCGGACCGCATCCAGGTGCAGGGCCTCGTGGTCCAGAGCTACGTGGAGCGCTACAGCCACCACGCCGCGGTCCGCTCGCTCGGCGCCTGGCTCGCCAGCGAGGGCATCCCGGCGATCACGGGCATCGACACGCGGACGCTAACGCGGCGGCTCCGGGAGGTCGGGACGATGAAGGGCTGGCTGTTCCCGGCCGAGATGGACCTGGAGCGGGTGAAGCGCTCGGCCGAGGCCGTGGACATGCGCGAGGAGGTGTTCCGCCTCGTTTCGCCCCGCGAGCCCGTCACGTACGAGGGCGGCCCCCTGAAGGTGCTGCTCATCGACGCGGGCGCGAAGGACAACATCGTCCGCTCGCTCCTGCGGCGCGGGGTCACCGTCATCCGCGCCCCCTACCACGCGCCCATCGCCGAGCTCGCCGAGAGCGCCGACGGCATCCTCATCGGCAACGGCCCCGGCGACCCCAAGGACCTCGGCCAGCTGGTCGCCGCGGTGCGCGGCCTGCTCGGGACCTACACGAAGCCGATCTTCGGCATCTGCCTCGGCAACCAGATCCTCGCGCTGGCCGCCGGCGGCGACACCTTCAAGCTGCCGTACGGCCACCGCGGCGTGAACCAGCCGGTGCAGGACCTCCTGAGCCGCCGCTGTTACGTCACGAGCCAGAACCACGGGTACGCGGTGAAGCACGAGTCGCTGCCGGCCGAGTGGGAGCCCTGGTTCGTCAACATCAACGACGGCACCAACGAGGGCATCCGCTCGCGGCTCCGCCCCTTCTTCAGCGTCCAGTTCCACCCCGAGGCGACGCCCGGGCCCGAGGACGCGGGCTACCTGTTCGACGACTTCCTCCGCCTCTGCGGCGCGATGAAGGGGTCCTCCGATTCGCGACTCAAGACCGCGGGGGCCGCTGCCGCGGATCCCCGCGCCACCCCCACCGCAGGAAGGAGCTGAGCCATGTACGGCGCGTATCTCCCCAAGAAACCCCGGCGCGTCCTCGTGCTCGGCTCCGGCGCGCTCCAGATCGGTCAGGCCGGCGAGTTCGACTACTCGGGGTCGCAGGCGATCAAGGCCCTCAAGGAAGAGGGGATCGCCACCGTCCTCGTGAACCCCAACATCGCCACCATCCAGACGAGCGAGGGGCTCGCCGACCGCATCCACCTCTGCGCGGTCACCCCGGAGTTCGTCGAGCGGATCATCGTGAAGGAGGAGGTCGACGCGATCGCCCTCTCCTTCGGCGGGCAGACGGCGCTCAACTGCGGGCTGGAGCTCCACGACTCGGGCATCCTCGACAAGTACGGCGTGCGGGTGCTCGGCACGCCGATCAAGGCGATCCGCGACACCGAGGACCGGCGGCTCTTCATCGAGCGCCTCGACGAGATCGGCGTGAAGACCGCCCGCAGCCGCGCCTGCCGCTCGGCGGCCGAGGCCATGGCGGCGGCGCGCGAGATCGGGTTCCCCGTGATGCTCCGCGGCGGCTACGCGCTCGGCGGCAAGGGCAGCGGCATCGTCGAGAGCGAGCGCGACCTCGAGGACGCCGTGCGCCGCGGCTTCGCCGGCGGCGTGCCCCAGGTGCTCGTCGAGGAGTGCCTCCGCGGCTGGAAGGAGATCGAGTACGAGGTCGTCCGCGACGGGCGCGACAACTGCATCACCGTCTGCAACATGGAGAACCTCGACCCGATGGGGATCCATACCGGGGAGTCGATCGTCGTCGCCCCGTCGCAGACGCTGAATGACGAGGAGTACCAGCTCCTCCGCTCGGTCGCGCTGAAGACGATCCGCCACCTCGGCATCGTGGGCGAGTGCAACATCCAGTACGCGCTCGACCCGCACAGCGCCGATTACCGGGTCATCGAGGTGAACGCGCGCCTCTCCCGGTCGAGCGCCCTCGCCAGCAAGGCGACGGGCTACCCGCTCGCCTACGTCGCCGCGAAGATCGCCGTCGGCTACACCATGCCGGAGATCGCCAACGCGATCACCCGCAGGACGACCGCGTTCTTCGAGCCGGCGCTCGACTACCTCGTCTGCAAGGTCCCGCGCTGGGATCTCGGCAAGTTCCGCGGCGCCTCGATGCGGATCGGCAGCGAGATGAAGAGCGTCGGCGAGGTCATGGCCATCGGCAGGACGTTCCCCGAGGTCATCCAGAAGGCGCTCCGCATGCTCGACATCGGGGTGAAGGGGCTCGACCCCGACGCGTTCACCTTCAAGGACCTCCGCGACGAGCTGCAGAACGCGACGCCGCTCCGGATCTTCGCCGTGGCCCGCGCGCTCCAGGAGGGGATGTCGGTCGACGAGATCCACAACCTCACCAAGATCGACCGGTGGTTCTTGAACCAGATCGAGCCGATCGTCCGGATGCACCGGGATCTGAAGACGCTCAAGGTCGCCGTCCCCGCGCAGGCCGACAAGGCCGCGGCCGCGCAGGAGCCGGCGCTCGAGGAGGCGACCCTCCGGGAGGCGAAGCAGCTCGGCTTCAGCGACCGGATGATCGGCACGCTGACCGGCGCGCCGCGGGGCTCGATCCGCGAGGCCAGGAAGCGGCACGGCGTCGTGCCGCACCTCGCGCAGATCGACACGCTCGCGGCCGAGTTCCCCGCCGAGACGAACTACCTCTATTCGAGCTACCACGCGTCGGCCACGGACGTCGCGCCGTCCTGGCGGAAGAAGATCATGGTGCTCGGCTCCGGCGCCTACCGCATCGGATCGAGCGTCGAGTTCGACTGGTGCTGCGTCAACGCGATCCGCGCGGCCTCGGAGCTCGGCTACGAGACCATGATGCTGAACTACAACCCGGAGACGGTCAGCACCGACTACGACACGTGCGACAAGCTGGTCTTCGACGAGATCAGCTTCGAGACGGTGCTCGACATCTACGAGCGGGAGCAGCCCTACGGCATCGTGGTCAGCATGGGCGGGCAGGTCCCGAACAACCTGGCGCTCCGGCTGCACGAGGCGGGGGCGCGCATCCTCGGCACGAGCCCGGGGAGCATCGACACCGCGGAGGACCGGAAGAAGTTCAGCGATCTGCTCGACCGGCTGGAGATCGACCAGCCGCGCTGGGCGCACGTCGTCGACGCGGGCCAGGCGGGCGAGATCGTGAACAAGCTCGGCGGCTTCCCCGTCCTCGTGCGCCCGAGCTACGTGCTGAGCGGCGCGGCCATGAGCGTGGCGCACGAGCCCAACGAGCTCGATCGCATCCTCGCCCGGGCCAAGGCCGTCTCCCCCATCTACCCCGTCGTCGTGTCCAAGTTCGAGACCCACGCCCGCGAGGTGGAGATCGACGCGGTCGCCGATCGCGGGGAGATCATCCTCTGGGCGATCAGCGAGCACGTCGAGAACGCCGGTGTCCACAGCGGCGACGCGACGCTCGTCCTGCCCCCGCAGTCGCTCTACATCGCGACGATCCGCAGGATCAAGCAGATCGCCCAGCAGGTGGCGCGGTCGCTCTCGATCACCGGACCGTTCAACATGCAGTTCTTGGCCAAGCACAACACGGTCAAGGTGATCGAGTGCAACCTGCGCGCGTCGCGGAGCTTCCCCTTCGTGTCGAAGGTCACGGGGAACAACTTCGTCCGGGAGGCGATGCGCAGGATGCTCGGCGTGGCGCAGCCGGTCGAGAACCGCGGGCTCGACCTCGATTACGTCGGGGTGAAGGCGCCGATGTTCTCGTTCTCGCGCCTCGTGGGGGCCGATCCGATGCTCGGCGTGGAGATGGCGAGCACCGGCGAGGTCGGCTGCTTCGGCGACGACATGCACGAGGCGCTCCTGCACTCGCTGCTCGCGACCGGCTTCAGGTTCCCCAAGAAGGGCGTGCTGCTGTCGCTCGGGCCGCTAGAGGACAAGTACTGGTTCGCCGACGAGGCCCGCGTCATCGCCGAGCACCTGAAGCTCCCCATCTTCGCGACCCCGGGCACGGCCGAGGCGCTCCGGGCGCTCGGGCTCGCGTGCACGAGCCTCGCGAAGCAGCCCGACGAGGGGGAGACGGCGATGAGCGCCATCGAGCAGGGGAAGGTGGATCTCGTGATCAACATCCCCCGCGAGTACGACCAGCTCGGCCGTCCGGACGGCTACCTGATCCGGCGGCGCGCGGTCGACGCGAACATCCCGCTCCTCACGGACCTCCAGCTCGCGCGGGCGGTCATCGGGGCGATGCGCGCGAAGAGGATCGAGGATCTGCGGACCCTGTCCTACGACGAGTACCTCGCGCGGAGCCCGGTGGCGCTCAGGTGACCTGAAGCGCTAACGCGGCGAAGAGCGGCTCCGGGTGGCTCGGGAGGTTGTACCGAGCCGCCCGGCACCGCGACGGGCACTCCCCCATGGGGCTGGCTGCCCTCCCGAGAGCAGAATCAACACCGGCCCTCTCCGCGCCCCGCGACGGACGCCCCCGCACGGGGCCTGCCGACTTCATGGGAGCAGAGGCGGGCTCACGAACCCAGACGGCGGGCTCGCCCTCAGTCGTTCGTGACGATGAACCAGCCGTTCACAAAGCCGTTGCCGGTCGACGCGGTCGAGCCCTGGATCTGGCTGGTCCCCTCATTGCGTACGCACATGCCGACATTCCATTCGCCCTCTGGCAGCACCGTCGTGGCAGAGACCGAGTAGGTCGTGCGGGTCGTCGTGAAGTAGTGGCTCGCGAAGGTGCCGCCGAAGAAGTTGACGAGATCGCCGGTGCCGCGCCGCTGGTAACAGAGGCCGAGCGCGGCGCTGAACGCAGCGCGGGACGGCGGCAGCCCGAGCGGCGCAGAGGCCGATCCGGTCACACGCTGGCTGCCGGTGATGGTCACCGACCCCGGGGGGCCGACGAAGACATACGCGGAGCTGCCCCCGTCAAAAGTGGGAGCCATGTTGCCCGCGATCGCGATCGTCGCGACCACACCCGTCGGCCCCTGAGGCCCTGTTGCGCCCACTGGACCCGTCGGTCCCTCGGGTCCCATCGGTCCCTCGGGCCCCATCGGTCCCTCGGGCCCCATCGGTCCCTCGGGCCCCATCGGTCCCTCGGGCCCCATCGGCCCCTCGGGCCCCTCGGGCCCCATCGGCCCCTCGGGCCCCATCGGTCCCATCGGCCCCTCGGGTCCAATCGGCCCCTGGGGCCCCATGGGTCCCTCGGGCCCCATCGGTCCCCTCTCGCCGGGAGGGCCAGCCGGCCCCGCCGGCCCCTCGGGCCCTGTCGCGCCCACGGGCCCCGTCGGCCCCTCAGGCCCCGTCGGCCCTGTCGGTCCGTCCGGCCCCGTCGGTCCCTGGGGTCCTGTCGGACCCGCCGGTCCCATCGGCCCCGCGATTCCGCTCGAGTCGCCCACCCAGTTGCCGCTCTCGTCGATGACGACCCTGCCGCCGATCTTCACCAGCTTCGGCGTGATCTCACCAACAGCGTTGTTCGCGACCATCGCATACGGGACGCTCCCGATCGAAGCGCGAGGCTCCATCTCCTGATCGTCCCCGACCGTGATTCCGATGTAGCGAACCGAGCCGTCAAAGACCTTCGCGGATTGCTCCTCGGTGAAGTCGAGCACCGTGGAGAAAAAGCCTTCGTCGAACGAGAGCGCGATCACCTCGCTCCAGAGCGGCTCGTCGTCGTCCTCGGCGGCGTAGATGGCGAACGTCACCGAGAGGACGTCATTGACCGGCTCGCCGTTGGCCGTGAAGAGCCGCCCCTGATGCGAGATCTGCATCGGCACGGCGGCGGCCGCGCCGCGCACGAGGCCGACGGAGGCGGCGAGAAGAACACCCATCGCGAGGACACGCCGTCCCATCCCGTTCATGGCACGCTCCCGTTCGCCCCGACCAGACCGCCCTGCACGCGGTAGCTCGGTGAGGTCGTCTTTCCCTGATTCTGCGTCGGCTGACCGAGCGTGAAGACCATGCGATAGCTCGGACTCCTCACGACCTTCCCCGCGCTGACCATCTCGCCCGCGGCGATGCCCCGATCCCCCACCTCGGGGCGCCCACCTGCGCCACCCCCGCCCGCCGAAGCCACAGGATCGCCTGCACCAGCCCCGCCAGCCCCCCCGAGACCTTCACCCCCCGACCCGGCCCCAGCCACGGACACGTCGGGACTGCCACAGCTACAGCCCGGAGACACGGCGAGCGATGCAACAGTCAGGCCTAGCCACACCGGGAATTGCAGTCGCGCCATCAACGTGTTCCCCTCTGCTTCCGGGGCTTACGATCCGGACCAGGAAGGTACGCGCCCGGCCACCAAGGTTCAATCTATTCCCGAGCCATTGTGCGACATCGCCGCTTTACGTCGGGGTCGACAGGCGGCGCCACGAGCTCGAAAGCGCGCCGACACGCTCGCGCCGCGATCGCAAGGAGATGTCCGAGGCGAGGTGAACGCCGAGAATCCTGGCCCCGCTGGCGGAATGCCCTCGTCCCACGCTCTCCTGCCCTCCGCGCGAGCGCGCGGTAGCAGCTCCGCCGAGCGCTGCCCCCGCGCACCAAGCCGATGTGCCCGCCTTCAGCCGCGCCCGGAGCCCCCCAACCGGCGATGCGTCCGCGGAGCGGACATGCCTCTCCACCTCCGCCACGTGCAGAGCGGCTCCGCCACGTGCAGAGCGGCTCCGCCACGTGCAGAGCGGCGGTCACCCGCACAGGAGACGGGCCCAGATCGGCGTTTTCGGCGCGCAAGCGCACTCCTGTGCGCTGAGCACCGAAAACGTCGAGGTGGGCCCGTCTCCGAAGCGGGTGACCGTCGCTCTAGAGGTCGTCGCAGACGGGGGCCGCCTCGCCAGGGCCCTCGCCCGCGACGCCCGGCTGGCCCTGCGCCCCGCCGCCGCTGTTCAGCTCCTCCGAGATCGCCCCGGGGTTGAACGTCATGAACCACCGGAGCGACCACCAGAGCAGGTTGAACCAGGCCGGCACAGGCAGCCTGCGCGTCGCCCCGACCTCGGCGAGCCCCGCCGCCGCGAAGACGACCGGCAAGATGGTGCCCAGATCCGCGCGGTAATCCATCGCCTCGCGCACATCGGCGTTGATCCCGGCAAAGGCGTGCGCGACCGCGCGGGCGACGCGCGTAGGACCAGGGTGCCCCTCGGGCCGCGGCGCGCCGAGCGGGTGACCGTCGTCCTCGCGCGCCCCGTCGACCAGCCCGGCGAGGCGGGCGCGGAGCCGCTCCGGATCGAGCCCGCCCTCGGAGCGCTCGACGATCACCGAGCCCGTCATCGGGCGGATCGAGACGACCTCGCAGGCGGGATCGGCCGCGAGCTGCTCCGCGATCCGCTCGCACACCCGACGATGGCCGGCCAGCGCCGGCGCGCGCAGGCGGACGCGCCGCTCCAGGGCGTGGACGACGAGGACCGCCAGCGACGTCATGACGACGGCTCGCCGTGGAGCTCCGCGGCGCCGTTGCTCTTGCGCGCAGCCCGCTCGCCGCGCGCCCCGCCCGTGGCCTTCTGATGCACCCGCTCGGCGACCTCGGCGAAGAGATCCTCGACGTGCTCCCGCTGGCGCTCGAGCAAGCCGAGGCCCAGCCTGCCCAGGTGGAGCCCGAGCGCCGCGATCTCGACGACCACCGGGCGGAGGTGCTGCTTCTTGCCCATCAGGAGGACGGCCGTGCCGACCCCCAGGGCGAACGACGGTGGATGGAACTTCATGATGCCATGTCTCCCTTGCGCGGCCCGGCGACGCGCGCGGCGCGCACGCCTTGCTTGCGTCTCGCGGCCGCCCCCGCATCCTCACCTGCGCCCTGGTCCGTTTCCGCTTCCGCTCTCGCGGCGGCCGCTTCCGCTTCTGCTGACGCGTCCGATTCCGCTCCTGACTCCGATTCCGACTCCGATTCCGACTCCGATTCCGACCCCGACTCCAATTCCGAGTCCGAGTCCGAGTCCGAGTCCGAGTCCGCGCGCCTGCCGTTGACGATCACGATCTCGCGGCCGGCGCTCGCGGAGCGCCCCAGAGGACCGCGGAGCAGCGCGGGCAGCGCGCCCACGGCCACGGCGAGCGCGAGCTCCCCGGCGCGGAGGCGCTGCGCCCCCAGCAGGCGGCCCAGGGACCTGGAGCCGAGCGCGAGCGCCTGGAGCGCGGACGTGGCGGCGAGCGCGCGGGCCACGTGCGGGCTGTCCCGGCGGAGCGCGGCCGCCGCGGCGCCCTCCCCGGCGCCGGCGCGGTGGGCCAGGATGTGGAGTAGCTGCGCGGTCACCAGCGCCGTGAACGCCCTCGTCCCCGCGGTGGCCCGGCCGCCGAGCGCGTACGCCGACAGCGACGCGCCGGACATCGCGGCCGCGTCCACGCCCAGCGCGCGGAGATCGGCCGCGCCGAGCAGCCGCGCCGCAGGGTCGCGCGGGGGGCGCCGCATGACGCCGGCCTCGGCCGGCTCGAGCGCGAGCGCGAGCGCCGGCGCCACGTCGGTGAGCAGGTTGATCCAGAGCAGCTGCAGCGGCGTGAGCGGCGAGGCGCCGCAGAGGGCGCCGACCAGCATCGTGAGGACCTCGCTCGCGTTCGTCGCGACGAAGTAGGCGATCGCCCGGCGGACGTTGTCATGCAGCCGCCGCCCCTCGCGGACCGCCTCGGTGAGGCTCGGCAGATCGTCCTCGGCGAGGACCACGTCGGCCACGGCCCGCGCGATGTCCGTGCCGCGCTTGCCCATGGCCACGCCGACGTCGGCCGCCTTGAGCGCGGGCCCGTCGTTCACGCCGTCGCCCGTCATCGCCACGATCGCGCCGCCCTGCTGGAGCGCCCGCACGATGTCGAGCTTGGCCTCCGGGGTGACCCGGCTGTGCACGGCGTCCGGCGGGATGCCGAGCTCGACGCCGATCGCGCGCGCGGTCCGCTCCTGGTCGCCCGTGAGCATCAGGGTGCGGATGCCGGCGCCAGAGAGGGCCTCGAGCGCCTCCCGCACGCCGGGGCGCGGCGGGTCGCGGAGGCCGACGAGGCCGGCGAACTCGAGCGGAGCGTCGTTGTCCGGCCGGCCGTTCTGCCGCCACGCGAGCGCGAGCACGCGCAGCCCCCGCGAGGCCATCGCGTCGTTGTGCCGGAGCACCTCGCCGCGCTCGTCGCCGGCCCCCTCGCGCCGAGGCGGCGCGTCGCAGCGCGCGACGACCTGCTCGGGGGCGCCCTTCACGAGCTCGATGTGCCCGAGCTCCGGGTGGTCGTGGACCGTCACCATGAACGCGCGCTCGGCCGAGCGCCGCGCCTCGCTCACGCGCCGCGCCGCGAGGCGCCGCGCCGACACGGGGTAGCCGGCGGCGAGCGCGAACTCCACGAGGGCGCGCTCGGTGCCGCTGCCCTGGACGACCTTGCCCGCCTCGCTCAGCTCGACGTCGGCGTTGAGGGCCGCGATGCGCGCGAGCGCGTGCACGCGCGGGGCGGCGGCGTCGACCTCGCGCCCGTCCTCGCCGATCAGCGCGATCCCGCGCCCAGGCCCCGCGCCGCCGCCCCCGCGCGCGGCGCGCTCCACCCGCAGCGCGCCCTCGCCGGGGAGGAAGATCTCGGCCACCTGCATCCGGTTCTCGGTGAGGGTGCCGGTCTTGTCGGCGCAGACGACGCTCACCGCGCCGAGCGTCTCGGCCGCCGCGAGGCGGCGGATCACGATGCCGGAGCCGCGCAGGCGGCGGCTCGCGAGCGCGAGCGCCGTGGTCCCCACGGTGGGGAACCCCTCGGGGATGGCGGCGACGCCGAGCGCGACGGCGCTCCGCACGAGCGCGCGGAGCGGCCTCCGGCGCGCGAGGCCGACGACCATCACCGCCGACGAGCTCGCGAGCGCGAAGGTCGCGAGGCGCCGGCCGATCCACGCGAGCTCCTGCTCGAGCGGCGGGGCGCGCTCGGACTCGCGGGAGAGCGCGCGCTGGATGTCCCCGAGCGCGGTCCACCGGCCCGTCGCGACGACCACCGCCGCCCCCTCGCCCGAGGCGATGGTGGTGCCCGCGTACACCATGCCGCGGCGCTCGGCGAGCGGCGCGCCGCCGTCGACCCTCGCGGGGCATTTCTCGGCGGGCTCGCTCTCGCCGGTCAGCGTGCTCTCGTCGGCGGCGAGGCCGTGCGCGTCGACGACGCGCGCGTCCGCCGCGACCGGCTCGCCCGCGCGCAGCGCGAGCACGTCGCCCGGCACGATCTCCGACGCGGCGAGCCGCTGCTCGCGCCCGTCGCGCACGACGCGCGCCCACCCGACGCGGAGGTCGCCCCACGCGTGCAGGAGCTCCTCGGCGCGCGACTCCGTGTACGTGCCGATCGCGGCGTTCGCGCCGACGACGAGGAGGACGGCGCCTGCGTCGATCATGTCGCCGAGCGCGAGCGACAGGCCCGCCGCGCCGAGGAGCATCGCCGTGGGCACCGTGAAGATCTGCCCGGCGAGGATCTCGATCGACGAGCGGGTCGCGACGCCGGCGAGCTCGTTCGGGCCGAGCGCGCGGAGGCGGCGGCGCGCCTCGGCGGCGGGGAGCCCCTCGCGCGGATCGACGCCGAGCGCGCGGGCGACCTCGCCCGCGTCCTCCGCGTGGGCGCAGAGCGCCACGTCGACGCGGCGGGCGCGCTCGCCTCCGCCCTGCCCGGCCGGCGCGCCCTCACCCTGCCCGGCCGGCGCGCCCTCACCGCGCCCGGCCGGCGCGCCCTCACCGCGCCCGGCCGGCGCGCCCCCACCGCGCCCGGCCGGCACGCCCTCACCGCGCCCGGCCGGCGCGACCTCACCGCGCCCGGCCGGCGCGCCCCCACCCTGCCCAGCCGGCGCGACCTGGCTCCCCCAGGCCCGCGCCTGCCACGCGCGGCGCTCGCCCTCGCCCGCCGCGCCCTCACGGGGGCGCGCGCAGCGGCGCGCCGCGCGCACGAGCGCGCCCACGCCCTCGGCCATTGCCCGCACGGCGCGGCGCGCGGACGGCGGCGGCGGGGCGCCGGGCACGGCGTGGGCGCCGAGCACGAGCGCGGCCTCGTCGGCCGCGTCCTCCCCCACGCGCACGAGCACCCGCCCGGTGCGCGCGCTCGCCCGCGCGGACACGACGCCGGGGATCGCCGCGAGGTCGCGCTCGATGCGCGCGGCGCGCGCAGCGTCTCCGAAGAGGCCGGCCACCTCCGCGCGCACCCGCGCGATCCCGGCGGGCCCGTGCAGATCGCGCGCAGGCGTGCGCTCTGCGCGAGCGCGCCGCCGCGCGCCGCCGCCGCGGCCCCTGCGCCCGCCACGAAGATCGATCCAGCCCTTGCCCCGACGCTCCATGATCCTCCGCGCTGAGGCGGAGGCCTTTTCAAAGGTCGAGCCAGCGCCTGTGTGCGGGCGAGCCACATCGAGCCGCCGGGCCGGCGCAGCGGCGCGCCAGCGCCGTCGTTGCCGTCACGCCACCGCCGTCATCGCCGTCACGCCCGCGCCCTCGTTGCCGTCACGCCCGCGTCGCCACGGAGGCCAGGAGGCTCTGCAGCGAGCCCGGATCGATCGGCTTGACGAAGTGCATATCGAACCCGGCCTCGCGGACCCGGCGCTGTCCCTCTCCTGGCAATAACCCGTCAGCGCGATCATGAGCGACGGGGCGACGTCCGCGCTCTCCTCCAAGGCTTTCAAGATCCGCGCAACGCACATGCACGCCAGCGTCGCCGGCTCGACGCCGATGCCGGTATCACGGACGCGGATCACGGCGGAGCCGTCCGGCGTCGCCGGCAGCGCGACCGTCACCCGGCGCCAGCATCGTTAGGAAAGCGTCTTTACGATGGTCCGCTTCCCTCAGCGTCGCCTCCCAGGCGTCGCCGGCCCGCTTCCGCTCGGTGATGTCGCAGGCGATGGTGACCAGGAGCCGCCGGCCCGCCGCGTCCCTCCCCAGCCGAGCGGAGCTGAAGACCCACGTGCGCTCGGCGCCGCTCGCCGTGGCGAGGGTGAGCTCGTTCTCGCGTGACGCCTCATCCATATCGAACAGGGACGCCACACGGGCGTGGATGGCAGCGCTCCTCGCCCCGAACGCCCTGTCGAGCCACGCCGTGACCGTGGGGGATCTGCTCGCGGGTATAGCCGCTCATGTCGGTCCACGCGCTGTTGACGCAGACGACGTGCCTGTCCTCGGCGTAGCTCATGATGGGGAACGAGGTCGCCATGATGGCGCGGCGCAGCTCCTCGTCGCGCTCCCGCAGCTGGAGCTCGGCCTCGGCGCGCCGCTGGGCGGTGCTCTCGCGCCCGGTCTCCAGGACGAGCCGCCGGCGCTCAAGCAACGCTCCGGCCGCACCGTCAGCAGGCATCTCCGTCGAGCACGCCGGCTCGAAACCCAGGCCAGATGTCCCCGATGAACACACTCAGCATTTGTCCGCCTCGAGCGCGTGCTGCAGGCCGCGCGAGCGTGAATCGTCACGCGAGATCCGAGGAATACCCGGCGATCCGCGCGTGCCTGGCGAGCGCGAGCAGGCGGCGCGCTGGTCGATCGCCGGCCGCTAGACGCGCCGCTAGACGCGCCGCTAGCCGCGCCGCTAGCCGCGGCCGAACCGCTCCACAAACTGCCGGTGCGCCTCGAGATCGGGGCCCTCGCCGCCGACGAGCTCCCTCTCGCGGTAGCCCGTCGCCACCGACAGCACGTCGATCCGCCGCCCCTCGGCCCTGAACCGCACCCGCCACGACGTCACGGCGAGGCGCATCGCGTCCCCGTCGGCGCGGATCCGGCGGTAGGGGTGCGGCTGCGGACCGAGCGCGAGCACCCGGTCCACGCGCTCCCGCAGCGCGAAGCCGTGCGCCTCCTCGATCCACGCGGCCTGCTCGGCGGCGCGCGCGCCCCACGCGACCTCGAAGCCGGGCTCGGGGTCGACCGGCGCCCCCCCGCCCGGCTCCTCCGCGAGCGGCGTGAGCCAGCCGGTGCGCGCGTGCGGGTGGGCGTCCGCGTATGGCACGTAGGGCTTGAGATCGAGCACCGGCGTGCCGTCGATCATGTCCACGCCGCCGACGCGCAGGGTCAGCCCGTCCACCGCGAGGAGCCTCACCGCGCTGAGGCCGATGGGGTTCGGGCGGTGCGGCGAGCGCGTCGACAGCACGCCGCGCCGCTTGCCGGCGCTCCGCGGGGGCAGCACCTTCGGGCGCCATCCCTCGTTGAGGTGGAACCAGAAGACCACCCAGAGGTAGTCCCACCCCTCGATGTCCGAGAGCGCGTGCTCCAGCCCGAGGCCCGGCACGAGCTCGATGGTCCCCTCCGCGCTGCCCGCGGCGTGGGGCTGCCGCGGCGCGCTCACCTTGTCGGAGAACGGCGTGCGCACCACGCCGATGGGCGTGAACGTGACGGGCTTCAGCATCGCGCCCCGGAGGCGTCGGACACCTCGACGATCAGGACCGACGGCCCCTCGAGCTCCACCCAGCCGCGCTCGATCGGGGGCCGCCGCGCCGCGCCGCCGAACCTCGGCTCCTCGCTGAACGCGAGCGCGCGCGCCTCCGGGCGGCCGAGGTCGAGCGAGAGCGCGCCCCGGAGCGCGCACAGCGCGATCACGGCGGCCCCGCCGCCGCGGCGCTCGATGCAGATCGCGTCCGGCGAGAGCGCGTCGGCCGAGAAGGCGCCGCGCGCGCGGCTCTGCAGCGCGGGGTGCGAGGCGCGGAGGCGGAGGAGCTCGCGGTACCACGCGAGCACGCCGGCGTGCTCGGGCCGCTGCCGCTCGGCGTGGTCGAGCTTCGAGCGCTGGAACGTCCGCGGATCCTGCGGATCCGGCACCTCCGCGCCCGCGAACGCCGCGAAGTACTGGAACTCGCGCCGGCGGCCCTCGGTCACGAGCCGGCCGAGCTCGGCCTCGTGATCGGTGAAGTACTGGAACGGCGTCCGCGCGTTCCACTCCTGGCCCATGAACAGCAGCGGCGTGTACGGCGTGAGCAGGAGCAGCGCCGACATCGTCCGGAAGGCCGCCGGGCTCACCTTGTCCCCGAGCCGATCGCCGACTGCGCGGTTGCCGATCTGATCGTGGTTCTGGATGCAGTGGACGAAGCGCGGCGGCGGCACCGGATCCGCGGGCGTGCCCCGCGGCTTGCCCGTGTGCTTCGAGATCTGCCCCTCGTAGAGCCACCCCTTGCGGATCGTCGCCGCGATGTCCTCCGCGGTGCCCGTGTGATCCTCGAAGTAGCCGTCGCGATCCCCGGCGAACAGGACGCGCAGCTCGTGGTGGAAGTCGTCGGACCACACCGCGTCGAGGCCGTACCCGCCCTGCTCGACGGGCGTCACGAGGCGCGCGTCGTTGTGGCTGTCCTCGGCGATCACGAGCACGCGCCGCCCCTCGCCGGCCGCCCGCGCGCGCTCGCCGATCTCCCGGAGGATGTGGGGCTCGGAGTCGTCGACGATCGCGTGGGTCGCGTCGAGGCGGAGGCCGTCGATGTGGAAGTCGCGGATCCACATCTCGACGTTCTCGAGGACGAGCGCGCGGACCTGCTCGGCGCCCGCGCCGTCGTAGTTCACCGCGTCGCCCCAGGGCGTCTTGTGCCGATCGGTGAAGTAGCGCATCGCGTACGCGCGGAGGTAGTTCCCGTCGGGGCCGAAGTGGTTGTAGACGCAGTCGAGGATCACGCCGATCCCCGCGGCGTGAGCCGCGTCGACCAGGCGGCGCAGGCCCGCCGGGCCGCCGTACGCCGCGAGCGGCGCGAAGAGGTCGACCCCGTCGTACCCCCACCCGCGCTCGCCCGGGAAGCTCGCGACCGGCATGAGCTCGATCGCCGTGATGCCGAGCTCCCGGAGCTCGGCGAGCCGCCCGGTGAGCGCGTCGAACGTGCCCTCCGGGGTCGCCGCGCCGACGTGGACCTCGTAGAGGACGAGATCCTCGAGCGCGACGCCCCGCCACCCCGCGTCGGTCCACGCGAACGAGGGGTCGTCGACCGCCGACGGGCCGTGGACCCCGAGCGGCTGCGCGCGGGAGTACGGGTCCGGGAACGGCCCCTCGCCGTCGATCCGCACCTTGTAGAGCGCGCCGGCCCCGAGGCCCGGCGCCGTCGCCTCGAAGGTGCCGCCGCCGGTCGGGGCCGCAGGCAGCACGCCCGTGACCTCCTGGCCGTCGGCCCCGTAGGTGACGATCTCGATCCGATCGTGGTCGGGCGCCCAGACGCGGAAGCGGACCGCGCCGCCCTCGAGCCACGCGCCCATCGTGCGCTTCGCCTTCATGTCACTGGCCTCGCTGCGCCGCCCGCAGGAGCAGGGCGACGGGGAAATCGGAGAGCACGCGGTCGAGCGGGAGCGACGCGCCGTCGCCCGGCTCGGGCGGCGCGTCCGAGCCGCGCGGCGGAGCGGCGGGAGGCGACGCCTCGAGCTCGGCGCCGGTGAAGAGATCCGTGTAGAGGCCGGGCTCCACGTCGACCGAGGTGCCGGCCCACGCCGCGCCGATCGGCGGGGAGCAGGCGCCGCCGAGCAGCCGCGCGCTGAACCGGGGCGCGACAACGACGATCGAGCGCCCGTCCGGCGCGCGGCGCGCGAAGGAGACGACGTGGGCCTCGCGCTCGCCGATCACGGCGCGCGGCACATAGTCGCCGTCGGCCCCGAAGAGCGCCGGGTGGCGCCGGCGCAGCTCGAGCGCGACGTGCGTGACGAACAGCTTGACGCGGCCGTCGCGCGCCTCGGCGCAGAGCTCGCGCGCCAGCGCGCGGCCCTCGCCGCGGGGCCGCCAGCGCGCGCGGATCTCCGCGAGCGCCCGCTCGCGCACCGCGTAGTCGACCGGGCGGCGGTTGTCCGGGTCGACGAGGCTGAAGTCCCACACCTCGTTGCCCTGGTAGATGTCGGGCACGCCCGGCGAGGTGAGCTTCAGGAGCGTCTGCGAGAGCGAGCCCCACATCCCGTGATACGCGACCACGCGCGCGAGCGGCAGGAGCGCGCCCACGACCTCCGCGGACGAGAGCGCCTTGCGGACGAACGCCTCGACGGCGGCGTCGTACTCGGGCTGCGCGTCGATCCAGGACGTGTTGACCTTCGCCTCCTTCGTGGCCTTGCGCATGTAGTCCACGATGCGGCCGGCGTACGCCGAGAGCGCGTCGCCCTCGGGCGCGCGCGGGTCGCCGGCGGCGCCGAGCAGCGGCTCGATCGGCAGGCTGCCGAGGAGGGTCTGGTAGAAGAGGTACTCCTCGTTGCTGTCCGGCGCGAGGCGGCCATCGATCTCGGCCTTGAGCGGCGCGGCGGCGGCGGCGGCGCGGTGGAGCGCCTCCTCCCAGGCCGACGGCAGCTCCGAGAGCACGCTGATGCGCGCCCGCACGTCCTCGCTCCGCTTCGTGTCGTGCGTCGACGTCGCGAGCATCGAGTACGGCCACGCCCTGTGCCGCTGCACGTTGCCGCGGTGGAACGCGAGGACGCTCGATCCGTAGCGCTCGGGCTCCCCCCCGACCTCGTTCAGCGACACGAGCCGGTTGTAGATGTAGAACGACGTGTCCTCGAGCCCCTTGGCCATCACCGGCCCGGTGAGCTGCTGGAACTTCATCACGAAGTCGCAGAAGAGGTGCCGGTCCTCCTCGGGGAAGAGATCCGTGCCGTCGAGCATGAGGACCGAGCGCACGAACGTGAAGATGGAGCTCTCCATCGTCGGGTTCTGCCGGCGCGCGAGGGCGACGGCGCGGCCGATGGCGACGCGGTCGTGATCGGAGATCCCCGGCGCCCGATCGTTGATGTAGGTGCGGTAGACCGGGAAGCACGCGATGACCTCGCGCAGCGCCTCGTTGAGCGAGCCCAGGGTGAAGTCGCGGAAGCGGCGGTCGCGCTCGGTGAGGCGGTTCAGGGCGTGGGTGAGCACGTTGAGCTCGCTCGCCAGGGCCGTCCGGAGGATCACCTTCTTCTTCTCGTAGACGAGCGCCTCGAACGGCATGTGCTCGCCGATGAACCGCTCGTAGATCGCGGTCATCTGCCCCTCGCTCGAGGCGTCGACGAAGAGCTCGCCCACGAGCGCGGTGAAGTCGTAGCCGCTCGTCCCGTGGACGGGCCAGGCCTCGGGCAGCGTCTCGCCGCGCGCGAGGATCTTCTCGACGACGACGTAGAGCGGCGTGCTCAGCGAGCCGCGCGAGCCGCGCTCCGAGAGGGCCGCGCGGAGGGCCGGCTCCAGCCGGGCGAAGCGCGCTTCGGGGCGGCGGCGCGGGTCGAGGAAGCTCTTCTGCTCGGGCTCGTCCGAGGCCTCGGCGAGGAAGCGGCGCCGGCAGCGCTCGATCAGGTAGCCCTGCTGGAGCTGCTCGAAGTAGCCGATCGGGTCCCAGAGGCCGTCGGGGTGGTCGATGCGCAGCCCCGTGACCTGGCCCCGCTCGCAGAGCTCGAAGACGAGGCGGTGCGCCTCGGCGAACACCGGCCGGTGCTCCATCCGGATCGCGGCGAGGTCGTTGATGTCGAAGAACCGGCGGTAGTTGATCTCCTCGGCGGCGGTGCGCCAGAAGCTGAGGCGGTAGGCCTGCTCCTCGAGCAGCGCCTCGATCGGGTCGAAGCTCAGCGGATCGCCCGGCTTGCCGTTGATGCGCAGGACGCCCTCGGCCACCGCCGCCGCGACGTCGGGCGAGTCCGCGACGAGCGACGCGAGCCGCCGCCTGAGGATCTCCTTCTCCCGGCGCCGCTCGATCACCTTGGCCCGCTGCGTCTCGGTGCGCGGCGGCATGTTGCGGAGCCCGGTCAGGATGCTCTGCAGCTCGAGGAGCGCGTCGTGCTCCTCGCCGAGCGCGGCGACGAGCCCGGGCACGAGCGGCCCGATGATCATGCCGTACGTCCGCGGGTTCACCGGGAAGACGTGATCGAAGTACCGCAGGACGAACGCGCCGCTGTCGAACTCGATCTTGAGCTCGCCGCGCTCGAGCACGCGCCCGAAGTGGTCGCCGAGCACGGGGAGCAGCACCTTGTGCTTGAGCTCCGTCTTGAGCGGCGCCCAGTCGATGTCGAAGAACGGCGCGTAGAGCGAGCTCGGGCCGTTCTGGAGGACGTCGTTCCACCAGGCGTTGTCGGAGGTGCCGACGCCCATGTGGTTGGGGACGAAGTCGAGCAGGAGGCCCATGCCGTGCGCCGCGAGCTCGCCGGTGAGCCGGTCGAGATCGGCGCGCTCGCCGATCGCGGGGTTGAGCGCGTTGTGGTCGACGAGATCGTAGCCGTGCATGCTCTCTGGCCGCGCCTTGAAGAACGGCGACGAGTAGAGATCGCTGACGCCGAGGGCGTCGAGGTAGACGACGACCTGGCGCGCCTGCTCGAAGGTAAAGTCCTTGTTGAGCTGCACGCGGTAGGTGGCGCGCGGCAGGCGAGGCGCCACGCCCTCGCACGCCGCGTCGGCGAGCCGCGCTGCCATCGCCTGCAGGCCAGCGCCGTCCGCATGGCCGCTCGTCTGCTGTTCATCCGACGTTCCGGTCATCCCTCGGTTGCCTCCGGCGGCAGAATCTACTGCGAACGAAGCGATGAGCATCCGCGGATCTGCGCAGCTCGCGCGGCTCCTGTCGTTTCGGCGTGCGGCACGAAGGAATGGCCTGATGCGCCTACGGGGAACGCGGCAGCGATGAGGCTGGCGCCATGGACCACGCCGGGATCAGGCGCAGCTGCGGAGGACGAGTGACGGGCTCAGCCGCTATCGGAGGCACGCCGAGCTCAGCCGTCGTCGAGCGTGCTTCGCACGTTCGACTCGACAGGAGCTCTCCTGCGAGGAGCGCGCTTGCTGATCAAAGGCATCTGCGAACACGCGCCCCGGCGTGACCAGAGAGCGTGTGCGCATCGTTCCACCCGAATCGGACGACGCGGATGCGCGGCGCACCCCCGCATGACGTTGGCGTGACATTCATCGCGCGGCATGACGGGATGTGAGGATCGAAGACGCGCGGTCACGCTTGCGTTGTGAGGTAGCTCCGTAGTATACCCCACCGGAGTCCGTCAAAAATCCAGGATGGACGGCTGAGTATGCGCAAGATCGGCGTTGGAATCATCGGCTTCGGCACGATAGGCGAGCGGATCGCGCGCCTCCTCGCGCAGCGCCCTGATTTCCAGGTCGTCGCTGCGTGGGACCCATCCGCCGAGGCGATTCAGCGCATCGAGGCGTTCGACAGGGCTTGCCGGCGGAGGACCGCCGCGGAGGTGGTCGCTGCTCCGGTTGAACTTATCTACATCGCCTCGCCGCCGGCGACCCACCTCGAGCACCTGCGCCTCGCCGCAGGGGCGGGCAAGGCGATCCTGTGCGAGAAGCCGCTCGCGGTCGACGTCGAAGCGGCGGCGGCGACCGTGGATCGGCTCGAGCGGGCCGGCGTGCGCGCCGCCGTCAACTTCGGCTTCGCCGTCTCGCCGCCGGTGCAGGCGCTCGGGGACGCGCTGCGCGCCGGGCGCATCGGCGAGGTGCGGCAGGCGCGCATCGACGCCTCGTTTCGCGCGTGGCCTCGACCGTGGCAGCCCGCCGGCGGCTGGCTCGCCGGCCGGCAGGAGGGCGGGTTTGTCCGCGAGGTGCTGTCGCATTTCGTGTTTCTGGCGCAGCGCCTGCTCGGGGCGCTGCGCGTCGAGCGCTCGCGCGTCGATTTCCCGGCGGACGGCGTCGGGTCGGAGACAGCGATTCAGGCCCGGTTGACCGCGGGGGCCATTCCCATCGAGGTGAGCGCCTGCGTGGGTGGAGAAGAGGACGACTTCAACGCCTTCACCCTGATCGGCGAGCGTGGAGCGGGTCGCACCCACCACTGGTATAGCGCCGAGATCCAGGACGGCGCGAGCTGGGTCGACCTCTGCCCCGGGACGCCGGAGCAGGCCCTCGCGCGCAACCGGACGGCGCTGCTCGACCATCTCGCGGCGATGATGCGGGGCGGCTCGCACACCCTCGCCAGCTTGCGTGAAGCGCTCTCGGTCCAGAGCTGTATCGAGCGCCTCCTCGCTGGTGGCTCGACGGGCCTGTAATTCGAAGTCGTCCGTCGCGATCAGTTTCCATCGGTCATCGTCAGTCTCCGTCAGTCTCCGTCAGTCTCCTTCAATTACCTTCAAATACAGTCATTCGCCGCCCGTTCAGCCAGCGGAACGGAGCTCGCTCAGGTCGCCCCGTGGAATGGACTTCACGTTAGCTCACGAGAGTGGACTCCCATGGCTGAAAAACTCTTGACGAAGGTCGCCTCGCTCCTGGGGACCCTTCGAGAAACGACCGTGCTCCCCCTCGAGTGCGATGGGGTCAAGCTCTTCGCCAAGATCGAGGGGCACAACCCGGTAGGGAGCTTGAAGGATCGTCCCGCGCTCTGGATCCTGCACCAGGCGATCAAGCGGGGTGAGATCCACGACAAGACCGTCCTCATCGAGTCCTCCTCGGGGAACTTCGCCGTCGCGCTCGCGTTCTACGCGCGCCAGCTCGGCCTCGAGTTCATCCCGGTGATCGATCCGAACACCACGGAGGCCTACGAGTCCCTCTTGCGAAGGCTCTGCCCGAGCGTCGTCAAGGTGACCGAGCCGGACGACATGGGCGGCTTCTTGAAGGCGCGGCTCCAGAAGCTCCGGGAGCTGCGAGAGAGCATCCACGATTCGTACTGGACCAACCAGTACGGCAACATGGACGCGGTCGGGGCCCACTACCGCTTCACGGGCGAGGAGATCTGCTCGGCCTTCTCCGAGCTTCACTACGTCTTCGTGGGCGTGAGCACAGGAGCGACGATCGCCGGTATTTCCCGGCGGGTGAAGGAGGCGTTCCCGAACGCGCGTATCATCGCCGTCGACGCGCAGGGCTCGGTCATCTTCGGGGGCGCTCCAGGGCCGCGCCACATCGCGGGCATCGGCGCCAGCGTCCGATCCAAGCTGGTCGACGAGGCGAAGATCGACGACGTCGTCCTCGTCTCCGAGGTCGAGACCGTGCGCGCCTGCCGCGAGCTCCTCACGCGGCACGGGCTGCTCGTCGGGGGCTCGTCCGGCTCGTGCTACGCCGCGGTGAAGAAGCTCCTCCCGAGGATGCGCTCCACGAGCCGCCCATCGGTGCTGTTCGTCTGCGCTGACCGCGGCATCTCGTACGCGGACACCATCTTCAATGACGCCTGGACGTCCAGGCTCGGCGCGTAGAGGGCACGCCCCGGAGGATCTGGTCCAAGGGGATCTCCTGGCGCGGCTCGTGACGAGCGAGGCAGAGCGGAGCCCGGGCGGCCGACCACCATCTTTCAACCCATGTCTCTGACCGGCGATCGCGCTGCCTCGGAGGAGCGACGCCAGGCTCGGGGCCAGCGTGAGACAACGGAGATCGCATCAGAATGGATTTCTCGATCATTACGGGCAAGGTGATCCACGAGATCATCCACGCCGACATCCCCGCCTGCGTGGAGCGCGTCAAGAGCGCCTACCTGATGCACGAGGACGGGCAGACCGTGAACCCGGACAGCTATTTCCTGCGGTTCCCGGAGCAGCCGAAGAATCGCATCATCGCGCTGCCCGCGTTCCTCGGGGGAGACGTCGGCGTCTCGGGCATCAAGTGGATCGCGAGCTACCCCGACAACATTCGCCGGGGGATCCCGCGGGCCTCGGCCGCGCTCCTCCTGAACAGCTACGAGACGGGCTACCCCTTCGCCTGCCTCGAGAGCTCGATCATCTCCGCCGCCCGCACGGCCGGCTCGGCGGCGCTGGCGGCCGAGTGGATGAACGGCGGCAAGCGCGCGGTGAACAGGCTGAGCATCATCGGCAACGGCCTCATCGCGAGGTACATTTACGACTTCCTCCTCGCGCTCGGCTGGGAGATCGGGTCGGTGCTGCTGCACGATCTAAATAAGGCGGAGTCGCAGCGGTTCGCGACCCAGGTGTGCAAGCCGGGTCGCCACGGCGCGATCGACTGCGTTTCAAGCGCCGAGGCCGCGATCACGGGCAGCGACCTCATCGTCCTCGCCACGGTCGCGGGCGAGCCCTACATCCTGGATCCGGCGCTGTTCTCGCACAACCCGCTGGTGCTCAACATCTCTCTCCGCGATCTCGCGCCGGAGATCCTGCTCGGGTCCTACAACATCGTGGATGACGTCGAGCACGTGATGAAGGCGAACACGTCGCCGCACCTCGCGGAGAGGCTGACCGGGGGCCGGAGCTTCGTGACCGGGACCCTCGCCCAGCTGATGCGGGGCGAGCGCTGGATCGGCCGCGACAAGCCGGCGATCTTCTCGCCCTTCGGGCTCGGGGTGCTCGATCTCGCGGTCGGCCGATGGGTCTACGACGTCGCGAGCGCGCGAGGCCAGCGCGTCGTGGTCGACGACTTCTTCTTCGAGATGGCGCGCTGAGGCAAGTGAACCGTGCGCGAACCGCGCGCCTCGCGTGGCGCGTCGGTCCGGTGGCGACGGCGATCAGGAAGCTCGATGTCGCCGGCGTGAACATGCCGTCTGTAACAGAGGTAGCTTGTAGATGACGACGCTCGAACGAGAACCGCGGTACGCCACACTGATCGATCTGCTCGAGGCGCGGAGCGCCGAGACGTGCGGAACCAGCTTCCGCGACGACAGCGGGAAGATCGTGGCTCGCATGAGCTACGCCGACCTCGCCCGCCGCGCCCGCCAGGTCGCCTCCGCGCTCCGCCAGGTCGCGGAGCCTGGAGAGCGGGCGATCCTGCTGTACGAGCCTGGGCTCGAGTACATCGTCGCCTTCTTCGGCTGCGTCTATGCGGGGCTCGTCGCCGTGCCGGCGTACCCGCCGGATCCGGCGCGCATCGAGCGGACGCTGCCGCGGCTCTGCGCCATCCTGAAGGACGCGCGGGCCGGGCTGGTGCTCTCCACGGGCACGATCACGTCGATGGCCGTGCACCTGTTCGATCGCGCGCCGGAGCTCGGCGCGGCGCGCTGGGTCGCGACCGACGAGCTGCCGGCCGAGGGCGAGGGCGCCTTTCGGCCGCCGGCGGTCGGCCCGGCGTCGCTCGCTTTCCTCCAGTACACGTCGGGATCCACGGGCACCCCGAAGGGGGTGATGCTGAGCCACCGCAACCTGCTGCACAACCTGGAGAGCATCTCACGGTGCTTCGGCGCGCACCGGGGCAGCACAGGGGTGATATGGCTGCCGCCCTACCACGACATGGGGCTCATCGGCGGCATCCTCGAGCCGCTGTACCACGGGTTCAACGTGGCGCTGATGTCCCCGCTGACGTTCCTGCGCCACCCGTTGCGGTGGCTGCAGGCCATCTCGGAGGAACGAGCCACCATCAGCGGCGGCCCGAACTTCGCCTTCGAGCTGTGTGTTCGCAAGAGCTCGCCCGAGGAGCGGCGCTCGCTCGATCTGCGCTCGTGGGAGGTCGCCTTCTGCGGCGCGGAGCCGGTGCGGCCGGAGACCCTCGATCGGTTCGCGGCGGCCTTCGGGCCGTGCGGGTTCAGGAGGACGGCCTTCTATCCCTGCTACGGGCTCGCGGAGGGGACGCTCATCGTCTCCGGCGGGGAAGCGGGCAGCGGCCCCATCGTTGGCGCCTCGAGCGCGGCGGCGCTGGAGCAGGGGCGCGCCGAGGAGGCGGCCGCCGGTGAGGCGGGGGCGCGGCGGCTCGTCGGCTGCGGCCGCTCGCTGCCGGACCAGGAGCTCGTGGTCGTGCACCCCGAGGCGCTCACCGCCTGCCCCGCTGGGCACGTCGGCGAGATCTGGCTCCGTGGTCCCAGCGTGGCCCAGGGCTACTGGGGTCGCGCCGAGGAGACGAAGGGCACCTTCCGCGCGCGGCTCGCGACCGGCGAGCCGGGCGAGTTCCTCCGCACGGGCGACCTGGGCTTCCTGAAGGACGGGGAGCTCTTCGTCACGGGGCGGCGCAAGGACCTGATCATCCTCCGCGGCCGAAACCACTACCCGCAGGACATCGAGCTCACCGTCGAGCAGAGCCACCCGGCGATCCGGTCGGGGTGCTCGGCGGCGTTCGCGGTGGAGGTCGACGGCGAGGAGCGGCTCGCCCTCGCGCTGGAGATCGACGTCCGGAAGGAGCGAGACCTGCGCGCGCGCCTCTCGGCCTGCGAGGCGGCGATCGGGGCGATCCGGGAGCGGCTGGCCATGGAGCACGACCTGCAGCCGCACGCGGTGGCGCTCCTCCCGCCGGGCAGCATTCCCAAGACCTCGAGCGGCAAGATCCAGCGACACGCGTGCCGCGCGGCGTTCCTCGGCGGCGAGCTCCAGACCGAGCTGCTCTGGCGCGCCGACGAGGTGAGGAGCGGCGCGCGCCTGGATGCGGACGCGAATGCCGCCGCGACGCCCGCGATCCAGCCGGCGCCGCCGCGCGCGGCGCCCCGAGGCGATGCGGCGACCGTGGAGGAGCTGCGCTCGTGGCTCTGCGGTTACCTCGCGAGGGCGCTCGGCGGGCCCGCGGGCGGGCTCGATCCGGAGGCGCCGATCACCCGCTACGGCCTGGATTCGCTGCGCGCTGTCGAGCTGTCCTCGAGCCTCGAGCAGGAGCTCGGCGCGCCGGTGCCGCTCGACGTGCTCCTGCGGGGTCCGAGCCCGGACGCGCTCGCGCGGCACGTGGCCGCGCAGCGCGCGGCGGCGTCGCGGCCGGCGGGAGGGCTGGCGGCCGCGCTGACGCCCCGGAGAGCGCCGGGCCCGCTGCCGCTCGCGCCCGTGCAGCAGCGCCTGTGGTTCCTGGCGCAGCTCGATCCCGACAACCCCGTCTACAACATCCCTGTCGCCGTGGATCTCTCCGGCGAGCTCGACGTGGCGGCGCTGCAGCGCGCGCTCGACGCGATCGCGCGCCGCCACGAGCCGCTGCGCGCGAGCATCGAGGAGCGAGACGGGAAGCCGGTCCAGGTGATCGCGGCGGAGGGGGCGTTGCCGCTCGAGATCGTGGACCTGACGGGCCTGCCCCTGTCCGCCCGGGAGGTCGAGGCGCAGCGGCGGTCGCGCGAGGAGGCGCGGCGCCCGTTCCAGCTCACGCGCGGCCCGCTCGCGCGCGCCACGCTCCTGCGCATCGAGCCGCGGCGGCACGTGCTCCTCGTCGTGGCCCACCACCTCGTGGCGGACGGCTGGTCCTTCGGGGTCCTCGCCCGCGAGCTGTCGGCGCTTTACGGGGCCTTCTCGCGAGGGCTCCCGCCCGGGCTCGCGGATCTGCCGCTGGGGTACGCCGACTACGTCCTCTGGAAGCACGAGCGCCTCGACGGCGGCGCCGCCGCGGATCAGCTCACGCGCTGGGGGGCGCGGCTGGCCGGCGCGCCGGAGCTGCTCGAGCTGCCGACGGACCGCCCTCGACCCGCGGCGCAGACTTACCGGGGCGCGAGGTTGCCGGTGCGCTTCCCCCGCGCTCTCCGCGAGGCCCTGGAGGCGATCTGCCGACAGGAGGGCGTCACCCCGTACATGGCGCTGCTCGCCGGCTTCGCGCTCTTGCTGGGGCGCTGCTCGGGCCAGGACGACGTGTGCGTCGGCTCCGCCGTCGCCGGCCGCCCGCCGGAGCTGAGCGGGCTGTTCGGCATGTTCACGAACACCGTCGTCCTGCGGGTCGATCTGTCCCGCGCCCGGACCTTCCGAGAGCTGCTCTCGCAGGTGCGCGACGTCGCGGTCGACGCCTATGCGGACCAGGACGTTCCCTTCGAGCGGGTCGTCGAGCACCTGCGGCCGGCGCGCAGCCAGAGCTTCTCGCCGCTGTTCCAGGCGATGTTGATCTTGCTCCCGGACCGGGAGGTCGATCTCCCGGCGCTGCCGGGGCTCACGGCGCGCCCGGTGGAGATCGATCCGGGCACCTCGATGGTGGACCTCACCCTCTCCCTGAGGAGCGGCGAGGACGGGTTCGAGGGCTACTTCGAGTACAGCGCCGATCTCTTCGACGGCGCGTCGATCGCCCGGATGGCCTCGCGCCTCGGCGCGCTGCTGCTGTCGGCGGCGTCGAGCCCCGATCGCCGCCTGTCCGAGGCCACCGTGATGGACGAGGACGAGCTGCGGCTCGTCACGTCGGGCTGGAACGCGACGCGTGCGGCGTGGACCGACGCGTGCATTCATGAGCAGTTCAGCGCTCAGGTCCGCCGGACACCGGACGCGACCGCGTGCGTCTTCGAGGGCGAGGAGATCACGTACCGCGAGCTCGACGCGCGGGCGGGCGCGCTCGCGGGCGAGCTGCGATCGCTCGGCGTCGGGCCCGAGGTGATCGTGGGCCTGTGCGCGGAGCGGTCGATCGACATGCTCGTGGGGCTGCTCGGCATCCTGAAGGCGGGCGGCGCTTACCTGCCGCTCGATCCCTCGTACCCCTCGGACCGCATCGGCTACATGCTCGACGACGCCGGCGCGCCGGTGGTCGTGACCGAAGAGCACCTCACGACGCGGCTCGCGGGCTCGAAGGCGCGCGCGGTGATGCTCGGCAGGGGCCAGGGCCGGCCGGAGACGGGCGCGCCGCCCGCGGCCGGCGCGCGCCCGGCCAACGCCGCGTACGTCATCTACACGTCGGGCTCGACGGGGAAGCCCAAGGGCGTCGTCGTGCCCCACCGGAGCGTCGCGAACTTCTTCAGCGCGATGGATCGAGCGCTCGGGCCAGTCGCCCCTGTCGCTCCGGGCGCGCGCTGGCTCGCGGTCACGAGCATCTCCTTCGATATCTCCGTGCTGGAGCTCCTGTGGACGCTCACACGCGGCCTGACGGTGATCCTCCAGGGCGAGCAGCGGCGCCGGGCGCCGCGGCGGCAGGCGAAGGGCCGCCCCGGTGCGCGCCGGCCGCTCGGCTTCAGCCTCTTCTACTTCGCCGATGACGCCGACCAGGGCGGCGGCGACCGGTATCGGCTCCTCTGGGAAGGTGCCAAGTTCGCGGACCGCCACGGCTTCATGGCCGTGTGGACGCCCGAGCGCCACTTCCACGCGTTCGGCGGTCTGTACCCCAATCCATCGGTCGTCGGCGCGGCGATAGCGGCCATGACGGAGCGGGTCGCGATCCGCGCCGGCAGCGTCGTCCTCCCGCTGCACCACCCGGTCAGGATCGCGGAGGAGTGGGCGCTCCTCGACAACATCTCGCGCGGCCGCGTCGGCGTCTCCTTCGCGTCAGGCTGGCACGCGCGCGACTTCGTCCTGGCGCCGGAGCGGTACGCGGACCGGAAGCGGATCATGCTGGAAGGCATCGACGCCGTCCGCAGGCTCTGGCGCGGCGAGCGGCTGACGTTCCCGGACGGCGCGGGGACACCGACGGAGATCCAGATCCGGCCCCAGCCGGTGCAGCGCGAGCTGCCCGTCTGGCTGACGGCGGCGGGCAACCCGGAGACCTTCGAGGCCGCGGGCCGGGGCGGGATGAACATCCTCACGCACCTGCTCGGCCAGAGCATCGATGATCTCGCGGAGCGGATCGCTATCTACCGCGAGGCGCGCCGCCGCGCGGGGCACGAGGGCGAGGGGCACGTCACGCTCATGCTGCACACCTTCGTCGAGCGGGACGCCGATCTGGTGCGCGCCCGGATCAGCGCGCCGTTCCGCAGCTACCTGCGCAGCTCGGCCGATCTGATGCGGGGGCTCGGCCGCAGCCTGGGCATCGATCTGGACAGCGCTGTCCGCGAGGAGGACCTGGACCTGCTCGTCTCCCACGCCTTCGACAGGTACGTCGAGACGAGCGGCCTGTTCGGGACGCCGAGCGACTGCCTGGAGCGGGTCGCCCAGCTCAAGGAGATCGGGGTCGACGAGATCGGCTGCCTCATCGACTTCGGCGTCGAACCCGACGCCGTGCTCGCGAGCCTGCCGTACCTCGACGAGCTGAAGCGCCTGAGCGAGCGAGAGGACCGGCGGAGCCTGGAGGACACCTCGGCGCCGCGGCAGATCGAGCGTCATCAGGTGGATTACCTCCAGTGCACGCCGTCGCTGCTGCGCGGCATGATGCTGGAGCCCTCGGCGGCAGCTGCCCTGTCCAGCCTGCGCGCGCTGCTCCTCGGCGGTGAGCCGCTGCCTTTCGATCTCGTCGAGGAGATCCGCAAGACGTTCCCTGGCGCGCTGCTCAACATGTACGGCCCCACGGAGACGACGATCTGGTCCTCCACGCACCTCGTCGAGCGGGCGGCCGGGACGGGGTGGGCGTCCATCGGGCGGCCCATCGACAACACAGCGCTTTACGTCTGCGATCGCCACCTCCAGCTGGTGCCTGTCGGCGTGCAGGGGGAGCTGTACATCGGCGGCGAGGGCGTCACGCGAGGTTACCTGTCACGCCCGGCGCTGACCGCGGAGCGGTTCCTGCCGGATCCTTTCTCCGGCGACGCGGGGGCGCGCATGTACCGGACGGGGGACCGGGTGCGGTGGCTGCCGGACGGCACCGTCGAGTTCCTCGGCCGCACGGATCATCAGGTCAAGCTGCGGGGCTTCCGCATCGAGCTCGGCGAGATCGAGGCGATGCTCGCGCAGCACGAGGCGGTCGCGCTCGCGGTGGTCTCGGTCCGCGAGGACACCCCCGGGGACCGGCGGCTCGTGGCCTATGTCGTGCCGGCGCCGGAGCGGTCCGTGGACGAGGCGGAGCTCAAGCGCTTCGTGCGCGATCGGCTGCCGGACTACATGGTCCCGTCGGTCGTCGTGGCGCTGAGCTCGCTCCCGCTCACCGCGAACGGCAAGATCGATCGCAAGGCGCTCCCGCGGCCCTCGGGGGAGCACGCGATGGCCAGCTCGACCTTCGTCGCGCCGCGCACCGAGGTCGAGGGCCGCGTCGCGCAGATCTGGGCCGAGGCGCTCGGCGTGCCCGGGGTGGGCGTCGAGGACGACTTCTTCGCGCTCGGCGGGCACTCGCTCCTCGCGACCCAGGTGGTGGCCCGGCTGAGGAGCGCCTTCGGCGTCGATCTGCCGCTCGGGCTCATCTTCCAGTCGCCCACCGTGGCGGCCATCGCCCGGCACATCGAGGCGAGCGCCGGCGCCGCCGAGCTCCTGCCGCTCCGGCGCGTCGAGCGAGCGGGGCCGCTGCCGCTCTCGCTCGCGCAGGAGCGCATGTGGTTCCTGCACCAGCTGAGCCCCGAGAGCGTCGCGCAGAACGTGGCGTGGAGCGTGCGGTTCTCGTCGGCCATCGACCCCGCCGCCCTCGAGCGGAGCGTGACCGAGCTGTCGAGGCGGCACGAGATCCTGCGCACGAGCTTCCCGAGCGTCGACGGGCGGCCGGTCCAGCGCATCGCCCCGCCGGCGAAGGTCCCGGTGCCGGTCACCGATCTGCGGGGCCTGCGGCCGGACGCGCGGCTGGACGCGGCCCGCGAGCGGCACCTCCGGCTGGCGCTCGAGCCGTTCGATCTCGACGAGGGGCCGCTCCTGCGCGTCGAGCTGCTGCGCCTCCGCGACGCCGAGGACGTGCTGGTCGTGGCGCTCCACCACATCATCACCGACGGCTGGTCGCTCGGGGTGCTCGCCCGCGAGATCACGGCGCTCTACGAGGCGTTCTCCAGCGGCCGGCCCTCTCCCCTGCCCGAGCTGCCGATCCAGTACGCCGACTTCGCCGTGTGCCAGCGGCAGTGGCTGAGCGAGGAGTCGCTCGCGGCGCAGCTCTCCTACTGGAAACAGGCGCTCGCCGGCGTCCCCGCCGTGCTCGAGCTGCCGTCGGACCGCCCGCGGCCGCCGGTGCTGAGCTACCGCGGCGGGCGGCACGCGATCCGCGTCTCCGCCGCGATGACCGAGGCGCTCAAGGCGCTCAGCCGACGCGAGGCGGTGACGCTGTTCATGACGCTCCTCGCGGCCTTCCAGGTCCTGCTCCACCGCTATTCGGGGCAGCAGGACATCGTCGTGGGCTCCCCCGTGGCCGGGCGGAGCAGGCAGGAGCTCGACGGGCTCATCGGCTTCTTCCTCAACACCGTCGCGCTGCGCGTGGACCTCTCCGGCGATCCGAGCTTCCTCGATCTGCTCAAGCGGGTGCACCGGACAGCCCTGGAGGCGTACGCGCATCAAGATCTGCCGTTCGACAAGCTGGTGGAGGAGCTGAACCCGGCGCGGAGCCGCGCCCACGCCCCCCTCTTCCAGGTGATGTTCATCCTGCAGGATCCCACCGGCGCCTCGCGGGCCGAGGCGCTGGAGACCGAGGAGGTCTTCACCGGAACGGCGATGTTCGACCTGACCCTGGCGCTGACGGAGGCAGAGCAGCAGCTCGGGGGGCACATCGAGTACAACGCCGATCTCTTCGATCCGCCCACGATCGCCCGGATGGCGGCGCACCTCGAGCAGCTGCTCGAGGGGATCGTGCGCGACCCGACCCGCCCTATCTCGTCGCTGCCGCTCCTGCCCGCCGACGAGCGGCGGACCCTCCTCGACGACTGGACCCGCACCGAGATGCCGTTCCCCGAGGAGGAGTGCTTCACGACGCTCTTCGAGGCCCAGGTGGAGCGGACGCCGGGCGCGATCGCCGCGGTGGGCGAGGGTGGCGCCTCGCTGACCTACCGGGCCCTCGACGAGCGCGCGGACGCCCTCGCCCGCGCGCTCGTGCGCCACGGCGCGGGGCCGGACGAGGTGATCGCGCTGCTCGCGGAGCGCGGCCTCGACTTCCTCGGCGGCATGATCGGCGTGTGGAAGGCCGGGAGCGCCTACCTGCCGCTCGATCCGTTCCACCCGCCTCACAGGATCGCCCAGGTGCTGGAGAGCAGCGGCGCGCGGCGCGTGCTCGTCTCAGGGCCGCTCGAGGCCGCGCTGCGGCGCGCCCTCGAGGGAATGGCGGCCGCGCCGCAGGTCATTCACCTCGAGGACGCGCTCACGCCGGGCGCCGAGATAGCGCGCGCTCCGCTGCCGCACGCTCGCCCGTCGAACCTCGCCTATGTCATCTACACGTCGGGCTCGACGGGAGCGCCCAAGGGGGCGATGGTCGAGCACCGCGGCATGCTCAACCACCTCTTCGCGAAGGTGCAAGATCTCGAGCTCACCGCGGAGGACTGCGTCGCGGAGACCGCCTCTCAGTGCTTCGACATCTCGGTCTGGCAGTTCCTCGTCGCGCTCCTCCTCGGGGGTCGCGTTCACATCCTGGGAGAGGAGGTCGTCCGGGATCCCGCCCGGCTGCTCGCCGCGATCGAGGAGCATGGCCTCTCGATCGTGGAGCTGGTCCCTTCCATGCTTCGCGCGGTGCTGGCGGAGGCGCGGTCATTGGAGCGCGCGCCGCAGCTTTCGGGGCTCCGGTGGATGGTGGCCACCGGAGAGGCGTTGCCGCCGGAGCTGTGCACGCAGTGGATCGAGGCCTATCCCGCGGTGCCGCTCCTCAACGCGTACGGCCCCACCGAGTGCTCCGACGACGTGACGCATCACCGCGTGCGGGAGGTGCCCACCGCGGCGCACGTCCCCATCGGGCGCTCGGTCGCGAACATGCGCCTCTACCTCCTCGATCGGCGGGGTCAGCCTGCGCCGATCGGGGTTCCTGGCGAGCTGTTCGTGGGCGGTGTCGGCGTGGGGCGCGGCTACCTGCGGGATCCCCGGCGCACGGCCGACGTGTTCCTGCCCGATCCGTTCTCCCCCGTGCCCGGGGCCCGCATGTACAAGACCGGCGACCTCGCGCGGTACCTGCCGAGCGGTGAGCTCCAGTTCCTCGGCCGGCTCGACCACCAGGTCAAGGTGAGGGGTTTCAGGATCGAGCTTGCCGAGATCGAGTCGGCGCTCAAGCGGCATCCCGGCGTGGCCGAGGCGGTCGTCGTGGCCAGGGAGGACCGGCCAGGGGACAAGCAGCTCGTGGCGTACGTGGTGCCGGCCGCGGGCTCGCCGCGCTCCGCCGCCCTGCTGAAGGAGCACGCAAGGGAGCTCCTGCCCGAGTACATGGTGCCGGCGTTCGTCGTGCTGCTCGACGCGCTGCCGCTCAACGCGAACGGCAAGGTCGATCGCAAGGCGCTCCCGGCGCCCGATCGGAGCGGCGCGGCCGAGAGCTTCGTCGCGCCGAGGGACGCGCTGGAGCGAGATCTCGCGGCGATCTGGGCCGCGGTGCTGGGCGCGGAGCGCGTGGGCGTCCGGGACGACTTCTTCGACCTCGGCGGCCACTCGCTCCTGGCCGTGCGGCTCATGGCGGAGATCCAGGCCCGCACCGGCCAGCGGCTGCCGCTCGCGGCGCTGTTCCAGGGGGGGACGGTGGAGCGCCTCGCCGCGCTCCTCCGCGACGAGCGGCGCCTCGATCCGAGCTCGCCGCTCGTGACGATCACGCCCGGCGCCGAGCGGCGGCCGTTCTTCTGCGTCCACCCCGTCGGCGGTAACGTCCTGTGCTACCGCGAGCTCGCGCGGCAGCTCGGCGCGGAGCAGCCGTTCTACGGGCTGCAGTCCCCGGGGCTGGACGGGGCCCAGGCGCCGCCGGCCAGCGTGGAGGAGATGGCGGCGCTCTACGTGAGCGCGGTGCGGTCGGTGCAGCCGTCGGGGCCTTACCTGCTCGGCGGCTGGTCGATGGGAGGCGTCGTCGCGTTCGAGATGGCGCGGCAGCTCGAGCGCAGCGAGCAGCGCGTGGAGGTGCTCGCGCTCATCGACGCGCAGGTCGAGGGCGTCCGCCCCGGGGCGCCGCCTGCGGACGCGGATCACCTCCTTCACACCCTGTTCGACCACGATCTGGCCCGCGTCGCCGGCGGCAGCCCGCCCCCCGAGGAGGCGCTGCCGGCGCTGCGCCGTGTCTTCATGAGCAACATGAAGGCGCTCTATGGGTATGACCCCGGACCGTACGGCGGGACTATCACGGTCTTCCAGGCCATCGACGGGCGGGCGTCATCGCCGGACGCGGTGGACGCCTGGCGGCGGCTGGCGCCCTCGGGCGTCGAGGTCGAGCGCGTGCGGGGCGACCACTATTCGATCCTGCAGGCGCCCGGCGTCGAGCCTGTCGCCCGGAAGCTCCGCGCGCTCATCGAGCGGGCCCGGCGCGAGGCGCCCTGAGCGGGCCGGCGCCGGGCATGGACCGGCCCCACGCCGGCCCCGCGCGGCTCTTCGCGGCGCTCGGGTGCAACGAAAGGAACGCCATCGGTGAGATTGACGACGACCATCTGCACATCCCTCGACGCCGTGGACGACGCGGAGCTCGACGACGTCACGGCGGAAGCCGACGTGTTCCTCGATCGCCGTTGGCTGCGGATGCTCGACACGCTGGATCTGGCGCCGCTCGTCCGGGGGGAGCTGTCCCTGCGTTATGTCCTGGTGCGCGAGGGGACCCGCCTCATCGCCGTTTGCCCGTTCCTCGTCACGCGCAGTCGCTCGATCTACTATCATTATTCGCTGGAGAAGTTCTTCTTCGTCTCCTGGCAGGACGAGCTCGTCAGGATGAACCCAGAGAGCGCGCGCTGGAGCCAGTGGGTCGTCCGGGCGGTCAACGCCTACCGGGCGTTCGCGCGGGCGGCCCGCTCGGGGATCGACGGGTGGGTGCTCGCCGCGAGCCCGCTCAGCTACCGTGGGGGCATCGCCGTGGCGCCCGTCGATCCGGCGGCGGTGCAGGAGGCGCACCGCGCGGTGCTCGACGCGCTCAAGGAGGAGGCGCAGAGAGAGCGGCTGCCGCTCTGCTTCTATGGCGTCGACGCCGAGCGCGCCGAGCTCAGGAGATCGCTGCGTGGGAGCGGGTTCGACGAGGTCTTCCTGGTTTATGACAACCGGCTGGACACCGAGCTCAAGGCCTTCGACGACTACCTCGCGCGCTTCCGGAGCAAGGAGCGAAAGTCCTTCAGGCGCGACATGAGGATGGTCGGCGAGGCCGGCGTCCAGTTCACCGTGACGCCGGATTTCGGCTCCCTAGGCGGCGATTTCGAGCGCCTCTACGAGACGACGTACTCGAAATACGGCGAGGAGCACTTCCGTCATCCGGAATCGTTCTGGGCTCGGCTCGAGCGCCACCTCGGCCCGAGGGCGGAGGCGATCGTGGCGCGCAACGGCTCCACCGTCGTCGGCTTCGCGTCGATCCTCCACAAGGGGGACGACCTCTGGGTCTACCGCATAGGCCGCACCGACGATCAGGGGCAGGACGACTCGCCGCTGTATTTCAGCCTCGTCTTCTACGAGCCGATCAAGCGCGCCGTGGCGCTCGGCGCCAAACGGATATGGCTCAGCGGCGGCACGTGGAAGACGAAGCGACGCCGCGGCGCGGTGGGTCACCCCCTGTACAGCTACATGTGGTTCCCGTCCTCGTGGTCACGAGCGCTCCTCATGCCGTACCTGTCCCTGTTCTCGCAGATAAGTCATGCCGAGATGACCAAGGTCGTCGCCCCGCCGAGCACCCCGGAGACGGGATCCCCGGAGGCTTCCGGCGACGCGTGAGACACGCGCGGCGTCGCCCGCACCAGGCGCCATGCCACGGAGGAGAGATCATGTCTGACACGATGAAGCTCGCCGCCGAAGCGCCTGCTTTGGACATTGAGGGCCAGTCGCGCCGCCCGTCCGAGCAGGACGTTGAAGGCGGCGCGTCGAGCCACCTGGTGCCGCTGGCCGGGGGACCGTTCGGGTTGTGGCCTATCGCGTGTGTTCGCGGCGCGGGGTTTCCGGCGCAGACCATCCTCTCGCTCGCGGCCCCCGGGACCGCCGCCATGCTCGACAGGGTGCTCGACGCCGAAGGGGCCGCCCCGGCGAAGAGCGTGATCCACGCGGATCTGCAGCGCTCGTTCGAGGTGGAGACCGCGCGCGTCAGCGAGGCGCTGCGCGCGGCGGTGCAGGACGACCGGTTCCGCGAGGCGGTGGTCTGGCAGAACCGGCGCGCCCTTCACACGGGGCTCGACGGCCTCCTGCGCAAGCCGCCCGGCCACCGGGACAAGAAGACGCGGCAGAGAGAGGCGCTCGTCGCCTCCTACCTGCAACGCTACTGCGTCAAGAACGACTCGATCGGCTTCTTCGGGCCGATCGGCTGGTGCCGGATCGGTCGTGGCCCCGAGGCGATGACCGCCCGGCCCGGGCCCGGCCTGCTCGCCGCGCGGAAGGTCTACTTCGAGAGCTGGGCCATCGACGCGATCGCGTCGCGGTTGAGCTCGGACCCGGAGCTCAGGCCGTTCGCGGCGCCCCGGCTGTTCCCCTACATCCGCGTCGATGGGGGCGCTCTGCAGGTGCCGACCGTCGGGGCGATGCCGCTCACGCCGGCGCAGGCGGCGGTCCTCGAGGGCTGCGACGGCGTGACGACCGCGAGGGCGCTCGCGCGGCGGCTCACCAGCGACCCGTCGCTCGGGCTCGGCGGCGAGGCGGAGGTGTTCGAGATCCTCGACAGGGCGTGCGCGATGGGCGTCATGGCCTGGGACTTCGAGGTCGCGCTCCAGCTGTCGCCGGAAGAGGCGCTGCGGCGCGCGCTCGCGGGGATCGAGGATCCGGCGCTCCGCGAGCGCGCGCGCCTGCCCCTCGACGAGCTCGAGCGGGCGCGCGACGAGGTCGCCGCCGCGGCCGGCGACTCCCGGGCGCTCGACGCCGCCATGACGCGCCTGGAGGACACGTTCCACCGGCTGACCGGCGCGGCCACGACGCGCTCCGATGGAGAGATGTACGCGGCGCGCACGCTCGTCTACGAGGATTGCAGGCGCGACCTGGACCTGGAGATCGGCGCTCCGCTGCTCCGGAAGCTCGCTCCGCCGCTGTCGCTCCTGCTGCTCAGCGGCCGCTGGGTGACCTACGAGGTCGGGCGCCGGTACGTCGGGGTGCTGCGGGACCTTTTCGAGCGGCTCTCGGCGCAGCAGGGCGGCGGCCCGGTCGAGCTCACGGTGTTCCACAAGGCCCTCGCGGAGATCGAGCCGTGGATGCGGGAGATGCGCGGCATGCCGGAGTGGGTCGGGCAGGTGCAGCACGAGCTGCAGCGCCGCTGGGCCGAGATCCTCCAGGTGCCGGCCGGCGCGCGCTCCGTCGAGCGGGATCCGGCCGCGCTGCTGGCGGACGTGCGGCGCGCGTTCGACGTGCCGCGCCCGGGCTGGGCCAGGGCTCGTTATATGTGCCCCGATCTGATGATCGCGGCCAGGGACGTGGAGGCCCTACGCCGGGGGGAGTGCGAGCTGGTGATGGGGGAGATGCACCTGACGCACACGCTGACGGCGTCCTGCTTCGCTTTCCAGCACCCGTCGATGCGCGAGCTCATCGATCTCTGGGAGCTCGACAACCCGGCCCCGAGCGTCATCCCCGTGCTGCCGAAGGCGCAATGGTGCCAGCGCATCAACGAGATCGCCCTCGGCTCCGGGGACCTCCGTTATGCGTTCTCGCGGGAGCCTTCTCCCGCCCCTGCGGCGCGGACGCTGCGCGTGGCGGACCTCGTCGTGGTGGACCACGACGGGGCGCTGGAGGTCCACGCGCGGGGCGGCGGCTACCGCGGCGGCCTCCTCGATTTCATGGGCATGATGCTCTCGTCGATGGTCACCAACGCCCTCGACGTCCTGCCGGCAGAGGACCACACGCCGCGGCTCAAGATCGGCGATCTCGTGGTCGCGCGGGAGCGCTGGCGCTTCGTCGCGTCGCAGGTGACCTTCGCGCGCGAGGAGGAGCCGCTCGCTCGCTGGCTCGCCGCGCGGCGCTGGAAGCGCGCGCACGGGCTGCCGCGGTTCATCTTCCTCAAGTCGCCCTTCGAGGCCAAGCCGTACTACGCGGACCTCGACAGCCCGATCTTCGTGGACACCATCGCCAAGATCCTCCGGCGCGCCAGCGAGCTGGACGCGTCGGCGAAGGTGAGCGTCGCCGAGATGCTGCCGAGCATCGATGATCTCTGGCTCACGGACGCGGACGGCAAGCGGTATACCTGCGAGCTCCGGCTCGTCACCTTCGACGCCAAGGGGCTCTAGACCTTCGCCATGCCCACCATCCCTCGAATCGACGCCCTCCACGCCGAAATGACCGCGTGGCGCCGTGACCTCCACGCCCACCCCGAGACGGCGTTCGAGGAGGCCCGCACCTCGGACTTCGTGGCGGAGAAGCTCTCGTCCTTCGGCGTGGAGGTCCACCGCGGCCTCGCGAAGACCGGCGTCGTGGGCACGCTGAGGGCCGGGTCGGGCCGCCGCGCCATCGGGCTCCGGGCGGACATGGACGCGCTGCATGTCCACGAGGCCAACACGTTCGCCCACCGCTCGCGGAACGAAGGGAGGATGCACGCCTGCGGCCACGACGGACACACGACGATGCTCCTCGGCGCCGCCAGGCACCTCGCCGAGACGAGGGCCTTTGACGGCACCGTCCACTTCATCTTCCAGCCCGCCGAGGAGAACGAGGGGGGCGGCCGCGTGATGGTCGAAGACGGCCTGTTCGAGAAGTTCCCGGTGGAGGCCGTCTTCGGCATGCACAACTGGCCTGGCATTCCCGCCGGCCAGCTCGCCGTGATGCCCGGCATCATGATGGCGAGCTTCGATATCTTCGAGATCAAGATCACGGGCCGCGGCGCCCACGCAGGGATGCCTCACCACGGCGTCGACGCGATCGTCGCGGGGAGCGCGCTCGTGCAGGCGCTGCAGGCGATCGTGAGCCGCGGCGTGAGCCCGGTCGACGCGGCGGTGGTCAGCGTCACGCAGTTCCACGCCGGCGACACGTGGAACGTGCTCCCGGACGAGGTCACGCTGCGCGGCTCGGCGCGGGCGCTCAAGCCCGAGGTGCAGGCGCTCGTCGAGGGCGCCATGCGCCGCGTCTGCGATGGCGTCGCCGCCGCCCATGGCTGCCAGGTCACGATGCGGTACGAGCGCCGCTACCCGCCCATCATCAACACACCGAAGGAGGTCGCCATGGCGATCGCGGCGATGACGCAGGTGATCGGCGCTGACAAGGTGCTCACCGACATTCAACCCACGATGGGCGCCGAGGACTTCGCGTTCATGCTGCGCGAGAGGCCCGGCGCCTACGTCTGGCTCGGCAACGGCGTCGCCGGCGAGAGCCGCATGCTGCACAACCCTGGTTACGACTTCAACGACGAGATCCTGCCCATCGGCGCGAGCTACTGGGTGACGCTCGTCGAGCAGACGCTGTCGAAGGGGGCCCTCGACTCGCCGTGAACGGCTCGCTCGCGGCTCAGCGCGAGGCGAGGCCGGTGCAAGAGCTCGTGATCTCGATCTCGCGCATCCCGGGCGACGCCGTGGCGCTGGCGATCCCGTTTCCGGAGTCGTCGACGAGCCACACCATGTCGCCCGGCTTGAAGCTGTGATTCTGCACGGAGTTGCCGCCGATCGACGAGGTCGTTCCGCTGCCGAACTTCGGCTCTTTGCCGAAGAACACCTTCACGGTCTTCCCGCACCGGCTGCGCAGGCTGACCGAAACCACTTGAGGGCCTTGCGATCCCGAGCCATCCGCCCCGCCCGCGCGGGCGGCCGGCGCGGCGGAGAGCTCGGCGCGGTCCCGCGCTCGCTGCTCGTCGCGCTGCCGCTCCTGCTCTGCGAAGGCACGTCGCTCCTCGGCCTGCTGCTCCGCCAGCGCTCTCTCCCTGGCTTTCAGCGCGACCAGATCCGCCTCGCCGATGCTCTTGCCGTAGATCTGCAGCGTGTATCCCCCTTTGCCCAGCTCGTGAATCTGGCTCGTGTCCATGGCTGAGCCGTAGACAGCGATCAGTTCGACGATCGCCTTTCCGGCGGCCTCGGGGCAGCCCAGGTCGAACACCGCGCCGGGGCCGTGGATCGCATCGGCGTGGGTGGTCTTGAGCCCCCCCGGCAGCGTCGACTCGACGGTGGCGCCTTTGCGCGCGTGGTCCCCGAACGCCGCGCCGTCGTCCAGCACGAGCGCTCCGACGTAACACGTGCCGCGCGACACCGGGATCTCGTGCGGCGCGAAGCCGTCGAGCTTGCCGCTCAGCTTGTCGCCCGGCGCGTAGCCCTCCGTCGCCTTCTGGATCGCGGCGTCCAGATCGGCCCGGGTCTCGTTGAACTCGGGTGACACGACCTCCGGCTCGGCGGTCTGCGCGCCGGCCGCGAAGGGGTCGCGCGGCTGCGTCCGGGGCAGGCAAGCCCCGGTCAGCGCGACCAACGTCAAACCGACACCAGCTTGCTTCCACATGGCGCTCTCCTCGTGAATCCCCCGTGCGAGAAGGAAGACCAAAACGACTCGAGGACGTCAAGGCCGAACCGCGACGACCGCACGAGGCGGCAGACGATCCCTCCAGCACCGCCCAGCGCGGCTGCGCTCCTCCGGCGCCGGTGGGCTCCGTCGCGCTCGATGTCTCGTCCGAGCGCACCTACGAGCGCCAGTCCTCCGCCACGTGCGGTATCCAGGGCGCAACCGTCGGTGGCGACTCCACCCTCGACGAAGGCTGATGCCGCAGCGGCCCTCCGTAGACTGGATTGCGGTCCATCCTGACAGGTGAGTTGATGTCGCGTCGCCTACCATGGCGGGCATTGTGATGGCACGATCGCCGCGAGTGTTCGCGACGATGCGCCGCCGCAAGGAGGCAACCCATGCCCGCGAACCGTTCTCCGCTCGCCGCGATCGCGCTCCTGTCGCTGCTCGCGCTCCCTGCCTGCTCCGCCGACGATCCGCCTGTTGGCGCGGAGGATCCGCCCGCCGCTGCCCCGCTCTCGCACGGCGATGCCTCGGGCGGCGGTTGCCTGCGCTTCCCGCGAACGGTGGGCGGCCTCGATGCCGGCTTCGAGACGCCGGAGAGCGCCTATTGGGACGAGGGGACGGAGGCGTGGTACGTCGCCAACATGGCCGGCGTACCTGACGAGATGCTCGAGAGGCCCAGGTTCAAGGACGGTCGCGGCTGGATCAGCAAGCTCGACCGGTGCGGCAACATCGTCGAGGCCAAGTGGCTCTCGGGGATGAACGCGCCCAAGGGCATCCGCGTCGCGCAGGGCAAGCTTTACACCTCCGACATGGATGAGCTCTTGATCATCGATCTCGCCACCAAGGGCGTGCGCAGGATCCCGGCGCTCGGCGCGATCTTCCTGAACGATCTCGCGCTCGCCGAGGATGGCACCGTCTATATAAGCGACAGCTTCACCCGCACCGTGTGGCGCTGCAAGGACGAGCAATGCGCCCCCTTCTTCTGGTCGCCGCTCCTCAACGTTCCAAACGGCCTGCTCGTGGACGGCGACAAGCTGGCCATCGTCACGCTCGGCACGTTCAGGGATCCTTCCTCGCTGGGCAAGGTCTGGATGCTCGATCTCGAGAGCAAGGAGCTCACGCGGTTCGGGACGCTCGAGGCGAAGCTGGACGGCATCGAGCGATACAGGGATGGATACCTCGTCTCGGTGAACGCGCCCCCGGCCGTCTACTGGGTCACGTCGACGAGCTCGACCCTGGTGCGTGATTTCAGGGCCGACGGGCTCACCGCCATCAACGACATCGGGCTCGATCCCGCCCGGAGGGTGGTCGCGGCGCCGGCGTTCTTCCAGCATACGGTGACGTTGTTCCGGGTGCCGAGAAACCCTCGGTAGCGCAGAGGTCGGTCCATCGGACAGATCCGAGCGGCCACCTCCTCGCCTCGACGTGGGTCCTCGATCCCGCAGCCCGCCTGCGGGCGCGGCGCGCCTCCGTCAGGCCCTGTCACTCCGTCGCATCGTACCAGAGCACGACATTCCCGTTGCTGAAGCTGCGCGTCTTCTTCAGCCGGAGGTTCGCCCTCTCCTTGACCCCCTCGAACAGCGTCCTTCCGCTGCCGAGGACGATCCCGTTCACCACGAGCTGGTACTCGTCGACCAGACGCGCGTCGGTCAGCTGGGCGACGATGCTGCCGCTCCCCATCACCACCATGTTCGGCCCGGACTCCGCCTTCAGCTTGCGCACCTCCTCCGCGAGAGCGCCCTTGATGAGCCGCGTGTTGTTCCACGACGCCCTGTCGAGGGTCCTCGAGAAGACGACCTTCGGCAGGCTGTTCATCCGCTCGGCGACGGCGGGAGCCCGCTCCAGCGCCGCGGGGGTGGGCCAGAAGCTCGCCATGAGCTCGTAGGTCACCCGGCCGAAGACGAGCTCGCCCCCGCCGCGCGCGTTCTCCGCGGTGAACGCGCCCCACTCCGCGTCCGTCTTGTGTGCCCAGCTCATGTCGCCGTGGCCGTCCGAGAAATAACCGTCCAGCGAGATCTGGTTGAAGACGGTGAGCTTGCGCATGCTGTTCCTCCTGCTGTCCGCGTCGCGTGTTAGTCCTATTTTAGGACCATTTGGTCCTCCTTTGCAAGTGATGTAGGATGCGGCCTCCATGACCGGTCTGAGAAGCTACGGGGATCCCTGCGGCATCGCGCGAGCGCTCGATCTCGTCGGCGAGCGGTGGGCGCTGCTCATCGTGCGCGAGCTCCTGCTCGGTCCGAAGCGGTTCACGGATCTCCGCGACGGCCTCGCCGGGGCGAGCCCCAACGTGCTGTCGCAGCGGCTCCGCGAGCTCGAGGGCGGCGGCGTCGTGCGGCGGCACAAGGTCGGCGCGCCGACGTACGAGCTGACGGACTGGGGCCGCGAGCTCCATCCGCTGCTCGTGCAGCTCGGCCGCTGGGGCGCGCGATCGCCCGTCCGGCCCGCGGGCGCCCTGAGCGTCGATGCGCTGATGATCGCGCTCGAGGCGACGTTCGTCGCGTGCGAGGCGGCTGAACTCCGCGCGACCTACGAGCTCCGGCTCGGCGAAGAGCGGTTCTCGATCGAGGTCGATCGCGCGACCATCACCCTCGCGCGGGGCGCTCCGCGCGCGCCGGACGCCGTGATCGCGACCGACCCGGCCACGTTGCGGGCGGTCGTCTTCGGGGACCAGAAGCTCGCGGACGCGCCGGTCGAGCTCCAGGGTGACAGGCGCCTGGCCCGAACGTTCTTCCGCCTTTTCGCTCGGCCGCGGTCGACGCGGTCGACGCGGTCGACCCCAAGCCGCGCGCCCGCCGGATGACGGGCCGGCCCGGCGATCACGGCGCGCCGGAAGCCCCCTCGGGGCTCCACGAGCGGGCGCCGGGGCGCCCTTCGCGGTCGACGCTCAGAAGATCGCGCTCTTCTGTGTGCCTGCGTCTCGCTTCCGCGCGGGCGCTTTGCCGGTGCTCGCCGGCGCGCCGGGCGCACGAACGGTGCGCGCCGCGGCTGGCCTCGGCGCGGGCGCCGGAGGCGTCGGGACGGCGCGCGCCGCGGCTGGCAGCGGCGCGGGCTCCGGAGGCTGCGGGACGGGGGGCGGCGCCGTCGCGGGCCCGGCCGCGGGAGCCGTCGAGGCCGCGCCCGCCTGGGGTGCCGCGGGCGCCTGCGCCACGAGAGCGCCGCGGGCGGCGGAGAGCACCTCGCCGCGGATCACCCGCAGCTCGGCGGTCGCCTCCAGGCGCTGCGAGGACAGCGCGGTGGTGAGCACGAGCCCCAGCCCGAGCGCCACGACGAGGCCAGCCGCCGCGAGGTGCAGCCCGGTCCGTCGAACCGGCGCGGCGGGCGCCGGCGCGCTCGGCGCAGCCGAAGGGCCGACCGCGGCCACGAAGGCGGAGATCATCGGCTCGATCGAGGGGAATCTCTCCGCCGGATCCAGCGCGAAGGCGCGCGCGAACCACGTCTCCAGCGCCGGCGGCGCGCCGGGGCGCAGCGTCGACAGCGGGGGGCGCGCGCCCTCGAGGATGGAGGCGAGCACATCGGCGATGGTGCGGCCGGCGAAGGGCTGCTCGCCGGTGAGCGCCACGTGCGCGACCACCGCGAGGGCCCACATGTCGAGCTGCGGGTCCGCGTGCCCGTCGCACGTGTGCTCCGGGCTGAGGTAGCCCGGCGTGCCCAGCACCACGCCCTCCGCGGTCTGGCGGGGGAAATCGGCCGCCAGATCCTGGCGGATCCACTTGGCGATCCCGAAGTCGGCGACCTTGGCGCGCAGGCGCCCGTCGCGCCCCTCGCGGAGCAGGATGTTCGACGGCTTGATGTCGCGGTGCACGATCCCGAGGCCGTGCGCCACCGAGAGGGCCTCTCCGATCTGACGGAGGAGCGCGGCCAGCTCGGCCGCGGGCACCGGCCCTCGCTCGTGGATCAGCTGCCGGAGGGACCGGCCGCGCACGTACTCCATGACGAGGTACGGGCCCGCCTCGGGATCCTCACCGGCGTCGTGCACCGTGACGATGAAATCCGTCTTCCGCCCGAGCTGGGCCGCGACCTGCGCCTCGAAACGGAAGCGCTCCATCGCGTCGATGGCCAGGTTCTGGCGCGGGAGAACGAGGAACTTGAGCGCGACCTCGAAGCGCCGAACGCTGTCGTGCGCGCACCACACCTCGCCCATCGCGCCCTGGCCGAGCGGATGCACGAGCCGGTACCGCCCGGCCACCACACGGCCCGGAAGGAGCGCGGCGCGCGCCTCGTCCCGCCCTGCGCCGCCCGGCGCAGGAGGACCGAGCGGCACAGGCTGCCCGCCCAGCGTGGTGGCGTCGCGCGCGGCGTCTCTCGCCGAGGAATCGGGCGGTCGCCCCAGGGAGGGCGGCTGCAACACGCCGGTGATCTTCGTGCCGCCGCCGTTTCCCGGACCGGTCGATGCGTCCATGGGACAACGACCTGAGGAGAGAGGCGACGACATGTCATCAGCGTATCGCGAATGCGGATGCCTTTGAACGGCGAACCCCCCGCCCTCCTCGCGCACGTGCGCCTGTTGGCCCACGCGGCAGCGTCGCAAGGCGCAGCGCTGCTGTACTTGTTGATGGTTGGCGCCAAGGGTACGGGCCACGGACGCCGCCCGCCGCACCGGAGCAGCAGCGCCCCCCTCATGCCCCCCGGTCCGCCGCCGATGTGCGCGTCCAGGCCGCGACACAACATCGGTTGCACCGCACGACACCGGTCGCGCGACACGGGTTCGCGTGGCCTGAACGTGATCGAACAGCGCTTCACGGGTGACATCAACTCATCGCCGTCTGAGAGAGAGAGCGCCGGGGCGACTACGCCCGCTGCGCCTTCACCCGCTTGACCTTCTTCTTCTCCTTGCGCTCCAGGAGCCGCAGCACGGCCACGGACCGGTCGACGAGCAGGTAGCGCTCTCCCCCTGCCCTCGCGGGCACCGTGCGCGCCGGCTCCCCGGCGGTGCGGGTGTCGATGAGCACCTCCCACCGCTCGCCGAACTCGATCGCGGGCAGCACGAACTCCAGCGGCGAGTGGTTCGCGTTGATGAGCACGAGCAGCGTGTCGCCGGAGATCGGCTCGGCGCGCGGACCGAGCGCCGACAGGGCGTCGCCCCCGAGCAGGTAGCCGATCGCCCGGGCGTTCGGGTGGGTCCAGTCCTCCGGCGTCATCTCGGCGCCGTCGGGGCGGAACCACACGATGTCCTTGAGCCCGCTCCCGTGCACGTAGCCGCCCGAGAAGAACATCCGCCGGCGCAGCACGGGCTGGCTGCGGCGCAGGGCGATGAGGCGGCAGGTGAACTCGAAGAGCTGCGTCCGCCGCTCGTCGAGGTCCCAGTCGTGCCAGGAGAGCTCGTTGTCCTGGCAGTAGGCGTTGTTGTTGCCGAGCTGCGTCTTTCCGATCTCGTCGCCGGCGTTGATCATCGGCACCCCCTGCGAGAGGAGGAGCGTCGCGAGGAGGTTGCGCTTCTGGCGCTCGCGCAGCTCGACGACCGCGGGGTCGCTGGAGGGGCCCTCGACGCCGTGGTTGTAGCTGTGGTTGTTGTTCGTGCCGTCCCGGTTGCACTCGCCGTTCGCCTCGTTGTGCTTCTCGTTGTACGAGACGAGATCGTTCAGCGTGAAGCCGTCGTGCGCCGTCACGAAATTGATGCTCGCGTAAGGGCGGCGCCCGCTGGACGCGTACAGGTCGCTCGACCCGGTGAGCCGGTAGCCGAGGTCGGCCGCCAGCAGATCTCCCTTCCAGAAGCGGCGCACCGAGTCGCGGTAACGGTCGTTCCACTCCGTCCAGAGGACCGGGAAGTTGCCGACCTGATAGCCGCCCTCGCCCACGTCCCACGGCTCCGAGATGAGCTTCGTGCGCGAGAGGACCGGATCCTGATGGATGATGTCGAAGAACGAGCTCAGGCGGTCGAAGTCATGGTGACCGCGGGCGAGGGCCGACGCGAGATCGAAGCGGAAGCCGTCGACGTGCATCTCGGTCACCCAGTACCGCAGGCTGTCCATCACCAGCTGGAGCGTCTGGTAATGACGCGTGTTCACCGTGTTCCCGCAGCCCGTGAAGTCCATGTAGTAGCGCGGGTTGTGCGGCACGAGCCGGTAGTAGGTCCAGTTGTCGATCCCCTTCAGGGAGAGCGTCGGGCCGAGGTGGTTCCCCTCCGCGGTGTGGTTGTACACGACGTCGAGGATCACCTCGATGCCGGCGGCGTGGAGCGCCTTCACCATCGCCTTGAACTCGGTCACCTGCTGGCCGAGCCGCCCGCTCGACGAGTAGCGGCCCGCGGGCGCGAGGTACGCGAGCGTGTTGTAGCCCCAGTAGTTGACGAGGCCGCGCTCCCAGAGCTCGCGCTCGCTCGCCATCTCGTGCACGGGGAGCAGCTCGATCGCCGTCACGCCGAGCTTCTTGAAGTGGGCGATCGCCGCCTCGGAGGCGAGCCCGGCGTAGGTGCCGCGCAGCTCCTTCGGGATGCCCGGGTGCCGCTGGGTGAAGCCCTTGACGTGGACCTCGTAGATGATCGTGTCCTGCCAGCGCGTCGCCGGCGGCCGGTCGCCGTCCCACGCGAAGCGGTGGTCGACGACGACGGACTTCGGCGCGCCCCAGGCGCTGTCGCGGTGGCAGATCTCCAGGTCGTCGAGCGGGGCCGGCGGGGGCGGCGGGGGCGGCGGCGTGGAGTCCTTCCCGCGCGCCTCGGCGCGGCGATCGCTCGCCGTCTTGCCCGCGCGCCCGCCCTCGCCCTTCTCGGGCGCCGCGCCGTCCCGGCCCGCCTCCTTGGGCCGGCCAGCGCCGCCCTCGCCGCGCTCGGGGTGCCCCCCGCGGTCGTAGGCGAAGAGCGGCGCCTTCCAGTTCGGCTCGCTGGAGAGCGCGTACGCGTAGGGATCGACGAGGAGCTTCGCCGGGTTGAAGCGCTGCCCGGAGCGCGGGTCGTAGGGCCCGTGCACCCGGTAGCCGTAGAGCTGGCCGGGCTTGAGCCCCGGCACGTAGCCATGGAAGACGTGGGCCGTCCGCTCGGGGAGCTCGATGCGCTCGCGCTCCACGACATCGTCGACGGCCTCGAAGAGGCAGAGCTCGACCTTGGTGGCGGACTGGGAGAAGAGCGTGAAGTTGACCCCCTCGCCGTCAAAGACGGCGCCGAGCGGGGTGGGCGTGCCGGGCCATATGCGTCTGGTCATCTGAAAAACCTGTGAAGCCGCCCTATTCGCGAGATCGGCGCCGCTGTCGAGACACAAGCGCGCGCGGCCTGATTTTTCGGCCGCCGCCCCCGGGATCGCCCGCCATCCGGCCGCTCGGCGGGCCCGCCCTCGCGCCGCGCGCCATGTCGCGGCCCTCCTGCGCGAGCTCGGCAGCGGCCGCGGCCTCGGCGGCGGCGCGGCGGCGCGGCGGCGCTACCGCACGGTCGCAGAAGGAGCATCCAGGGCGGCGCGACCCGGGATAGACTTCGCCCCCGAACGCCTGGAGCCAAGCGAAAAACGCCCATGTCTTCCCCCTCTGCTGAAAATCAGTCCCAGAGCTCATCGTCGCCCTCCGTTCCCGGTTCCGACGCGCGCCGCCGCATCGCGGGCGTGACGGTGCCGCTCTTCTCCCTGCGCAGCGATCGCTCGTGGGGCATCGGCGAGATCGGCGATCTCCCCGAGTTCGCCGCGTGGATGCGCGCCGCGGGCCTGCGCCTCGTGCAGCTCTTGCCGCTCGGCGAGGTGTCGGGGGGCGAGACGTCGCCGTACATGGCGCTCTCCGCGTTCGGGATCGATCCGATGTTCATCTCGCTCTCCGCCGTGCCCGAGCTCCCGGCGGAGCGCCTCGGCGAGGCGCTCGGCGACGACCTCGGGGCGCTCGATCGCGCGCGGAACAGCGCGCGCGTCGACTACGATCTCGTGCGCCGCGTGAAGGGGCGGGCGCTGCGCTTCGCCTTCGACGTGTTCGAGCGCGAGCACCACGCGAAGCAGACGCCGCGCGCGGCCGAGCTCGGCGAGTTCGTGAAGCGGCAGTCGGACTGGCTGCCCGACTACGCGCAGTTCCGCGCGTTCAAGGACGCCTTCGAGGGCAGGGCGTGGTGGGACTGGCCCGAGGCGATCCGCGAGCGCAGGCCGGAGGCGCTCGAGGCGCTGCGGCGCGAGCGCGCGCGGGACATCCTCTATTACGAGTACGTCCAGTGGCTCGCGCACGCGCAGTGGGAGGCGGCGCGCGCGGATCTCCGGGGCAAGGGCGTGGAGATCATGGGGGATCTCCCGTTCATGGTGTCGCGCGACAGCGCCGACGTGTGGGCGCACCAGGGCGAGTTCCGGCACGACATGACGGTCGGCGCGCCGCCCGACCAGTTCGACACGGAGGGGCAGCGGTGGGGGCTCCCGCCGTACTTCTGGGCCCGGATGCGCGAGAACGACTTCGCGTGGCTCAGGCGGCGCTGCCGCTACACGGGGCTGCTCTACGACCGGTTCCGCATCGATCACCTGGTCGGCTTCTACCGGACGTACATCTTCCCGGAGCGAGGGCAAGCGGCCCAGGGGGCCGAGCGGCCCAGGGCGACCTTCGATCCCGCGGAGGAGGCGGAGCAGCGCGAGCACGGCGATCGGGTCGTGCGGGCGATGCTGGCGGGGGCGGCGGAGACCGGGGCGCAGCTCGTGGCAGAGGATCTCGGCGCGGTGCCGGGGTGGGTCCGGGAGTCGCTCTCGGAGCTCGGGGTGCCGGGCTACAAGGTGCTGATCTGGGAGAAGCACGACGTCGTGTTCCGCGATCCGGCGGAGTATCCGGCGCTCTCGGTGGCCTGCTTCGGGACGCACGACACCGACTCCGTGGTCGTGTGGTGGGAGTCGCGGGACGACCGGGAGCGCGCCGGGGTCCTCGAGCTGCCGCAGCTCGCGCCGCGCCGGCAAGAGCTCGGGCCGCAGTTCACGAAGGAGACCCACCGCGCGCTGCTCGACCTGATCCTCGGCTCGAAGAGCGAGCTCGTGCTGCTGCTCCTCCAGGACGTGCTCGCCACGCGCGATCGGATCAACGTCCCGGGGACCGTGGGGCCGCAGAACTGGTCGCTCCGGCTGCCCGCGCCGCCCGCCGCGCTCGATCGCGATCCCGAGGTGCGGGCCGCGCTCGATCGGGTGCGCGAGAGCATCGAGTCCAGCGGGCGCGGATAACGCTTCATCTCCCGCCGTCTCACGCCCCCTCGGGCCCACCGGCGATATAGTCTCACTGCAAATCCATCGACCCGCTGTAGGAGCGAGTCGGCCAGCGCGCTGACTCGCTGCGTCGTCGCGGTATGTTTCGTGCTGTCGCGAAGTATATGCCGACGAAACATTCCGGAAAACTGCCTTCTCTTAGTGTCGCCGTCGAGGAGGCCACCAGTGAACGAAATCAACGCCTCGGACACCACCTGGCTCCTGGTCTCGTCGGCAATGGTTCTGCTGATGACGCCAGCGCTGGCCCTGTTTTACGGGGGCATGGTCCGAACGAAGAACACGCTCAGCACATTCATGCACAGCTTTTTCGCCATGGGGATCGTGACCCTGGCGTGGGTGACGCTCGGGTACTCGATGGCGTTCGCCGAATCCAAGGGCGGGTTCATTGGCGGCCTCGACCACGCGTTCCTGAACGGCGTTGGCACCGAGGCGCGCGCCGGGATGACGGTGCCTCACCTCCTGTTCATGGCATTCCAGATGATGTTCGCCATCATCACGCCGGCGCTGATCTCGGGCGCCTATGCGGAGCGCATCAAGTTCTCGTCGTATGTGGTGTTCACGCTGCTCTGGTCGCTGCTCGTCTACAGCCCGCTCTGCCACTGGGTCTGGAACCCGGGCGGGTGGCTCCTCTCGCGCGGCGCGCTCGACTTCGCCGGCGGCACCGTCGTTCACCTCTCCTCGGGCGCGAGCGCGCTCGTGATGGCGATCATGCTCGGCAAGCGCAAGGGCTACCCGACGCGCAAGATCGTGCCGCACAACCTCACCATGACGCTGCTCGGCGCCGGCCTCCTGTGGTTCGGCTGGTTCGGCTTCAACGGCGGTTCCTCGCTCGCGGCGAACGGGCTCGCCTCGGTGGCGTTCGTGAACACGCACATCGCCGCGGCGATCGCGGCGCTCGCGTGGGCGCTGATCGAGGCCGTGCGCTTCGGCAAGCCGTCGCTCCTCGGCGTGGCGTCGGGGCTCGTCGCGGGCCTCGTCGCCATCACCCCGGCGGCGGGCTTCGTCGGCCCGATGGCGTCTGTCGCGATCGGGCTCGCGGCGGGCGCTGTGTGTTACGGCGCCGTGATGCTGAAGGGCAAGCTGGGTTATGACGACAGCCTGGACGCGTTCGGCATCCACGGCGTGGGCGGGCTGCTCGGCGCGCTGCTCACCGGCGTGTTCGCCTCCAAGGTGTGGAATTCGGCCGGCCAGGACGGCCTGCTCAAGGGCAACTCGGCGCTGCTCACCGAGCAGGCGATCGCGGCCGCTGTCGCGGCGGCTTACGCGGCGGTGGTCACCTTCGTGCTCGTGAAGGGGATCAGCGCGGTGATGGGCTTCCGGGTCGACGAGGAGATCGAGGACGAGGGCCTCGACGTCGCTCTCCACGGCGAAGAGGCCTACTCGCTCGGCGAAGGCGGCGCGCATGCCGTCGAGAGCGAGCCCCCGGCCAGGCCGGCGCCGGCGCCTGTGCTCGCGCGCGAAGGCGCCTGATCCAGCGCAGCGGAGGCTCGCGCGCGGAGGCCGCCTGGCGGGTGCCAGGCGGCCTTCGTCGTTTTGTCCCCTTGGCCCCCTGCCCTTCTGGCCCCCTGCCCTTCCCGGCCGGGAGCGATCACCTGCACGTGAAGGCGGGCTCGCCGGTCTCCTCGCACCCGTGCTCGCACGTGACCTTGGCGCACCCGCAGCGGCGCAGCCGTCCGCGGTCGCCGTCGGCGCTCCGACTGCAGTCCTCGCTCAGCGTGCGGCACTCGTCCTGACAGCGCTCCTTCTGGGCGGGCGACGGCGCGCAATCGACGACCGCCGTCCCGCCGGGGGAGCCCGCGCCGCTGCACAGCTCGACGGACGCGACCTGCTCCAGCAGCGGGATGATCCCCCCGATCATGCATTGAGCGTGCGGCTCGCAGACGTGGTCCCGCAGCACCGCCAGCACGCGGACGCGCTGCCCGGCCAGCGCGCGCCACTCGGGGCCGAGCCAGCGCTCGGCGTCCTCGCTCGACAGCATCCTCCCGGCGATGAGGGGCTGCGAGCCCTTCGTGAGGGCCAGCGTACCGACCCAGCGCTCGCGCGCCGGCGCATCGACAGGGCGCTCCCCCTCGGTCGGCGGAGACGCCTGCGGCGTGCTGGCGGGCGCGGCGCTCGCGGCGGGCGCCGGCGCAGCGGCCCGCGCTGTCGAGGGGACCCGCGCCGCCGGCGCCGTCGAGGAGGGCGCGCTCTCCGCGCAGCCCATCGCCCCGGCGCAGCACGCGCCGGCCAGCGCCCGGGGAAGCCATCGCCGCAATTCCGCCGCGACGGGGTGGAGCCGCGGAGAGCGCACCGGATCCGTGGAAGGCACAGGACATTCTACCATGCCCCGGCGTGCCCGCGCGCCTGGCCGCAGCGGTCCGGCGGAGCGAGCCGCCCGCCGGACCGCTGCGCCCAGGCGCGTCAGCTCGCGCCGTCCGTGGAGAGCGCGTCCGCGGCGCGGCCAGCGCACCGTCCCCGTGGGACAGAGGCCGGGAACCATCGAGTACCGGAGGTTCCGGACACCTTCGTCAAGGTGGTCGGACACTACCCTCCGCGAGGCGCACCCCAAGTCGAGACAAGAGGACCGCCTGCTCTTGCGCTTCTCGTCCGTGAGCTGCAGATCCTTCAGAGGACGCCCGATGTATGGGACTGTATGCGACGGAATGCCTCCGAACCAGCCGTTCGGCCGCTGCGGATAGCCGAATAGAAATGATGTACACCTCGAGGAAGCGTTCTAGTACGAAAAACAGCCATCGATCATGAAAGCGAGATAACATGAACCGAACACGGAATTGCGCCGATATTCGACCGCGCGCAGAAGCGCTGCCAAGAGCAGGCGAAGAGATCGAGGCAGGGAGATTCGGCACGATGCTCCCCAGGTCACGCGGGTTCACGATCATCGCCAAGGTCATACCAGGACGGGAGGATGTGGTCCGCGCATACGGCAAGACCGTCGAAAATCTGATAAAGGATCAACCCCTGGCGCTCGCCCCGCTTGCGCTCCATCATCTGCGCTGGGCCACTTACAAGGAAGGTGACACCACGTGGTTCCTTTATATCGGATTCTTCGACACGGATTTTGACAAATATGTAGAGGACGCGGTGCTGCTCTTCAAACAGGCCGGCCTCAACACGATATTCGAGCAACTCGAAGGCTTTCCATTAGACTGGAAGGAGAATCCCGCCTCGTTCGCCAAGTTCGCACGTGAGCACGCAGCCCAGCCATTCATGGAATACGCGGAGTATCCGGACGCCACCGGAGTCGAGGTGGTCAAGGCGCTCAAAGTCAAGTGCGCCCTTTCCACGATGCTCGACCAAATGCAGTGATCCCATTCTCTGGTTGCGAGACAGGGAGCAGAACTCCCGTCCCTGTCGCGATGAACCTGAAGGCGCTCTGGAGAAACATCGCGACAAATAGGACCAATCGCGATGGAGGAGATCGATGCCCGAGTCAGTCAGCGGTCTGCTCGAACTGGATGACATACAGAGCGGGGTCTTGCGCCCACGGCCTGCGCCGTACGTTGCGACGTACCTCTTGCTCCGTATCGACGACCGCAAGGCAGGGCGGGAGTTGATGAGGCGGCTCAGCAATGTGGTGGCCTCGGCTGCCCACCGCGAGAGTCCGGCAGCCGATACTTGGGTGAGCGCCTCGCTCACCTTCCAGGGCCTCAAGGCGCTCGGCTTGCCGCAGGAGTCGCTCGACAGCTTCGCATGGGAGTTCCAGCAGGGGATGGCCGCGCGCGCGCGCCACTTGGGAGACACCGGCGATAGCAGCCCTGAGCACTGGGAAGCACCGCTCGGAACTCCAGACGTCCACGTCGTGATCACTGCGCTGTCGCCGGACGCGCACGGCCTGGAGGCGGCGCTTGAGCGCGCTCGAGAGGCGATCCAGGCATTGCCTGGAATTGCGTTGATCTGGCGCCAAGATTGCTATGCGCTGCCCGGTCCAAGGGAACACTTCGGGTTCCGGGACGGCATGAGCCATCCCGCGATCGAGGGCAGCGGCATTCCGGGAACCAACCCGGCGCAGCGTCCTTGCAAGGCAGGTGAATTCGTCCTGGGCTACCCGGACGAGCTGGGCGGCACCCTGACGCCCCAGCCCGAGGCACTGGGCCGCAACGGGACATATGTGGCTTTTCGTAAGCTGTACCAACGCGTGGCGCTGTTCCGTCGATACGTGAAGGAGAACTCTCACAGCCCGGACGACGAGGAGCTTCTAGCGGCGAAGATGATGGGGCGCTGGCGGAGCGGCGCGCCCCTGGCGCTCAGCCCATCCAGCGACAATCCCGCGCTGGGAGACGACCCGCTACGCAACAATGCATTCCTCTATGGAGACGACCCGACAGGCTTCAAGACCCCTCTCGAATCACACATTCGCCGAGTGAACCCACGAGACTCGAATGTGGCGGGCATAGTCGGCCTGCACCGGATGATCCGGCGTGGAACGGTCTATGGTCCTCCGCTCGCGGAAGGGGTCCTGGAGGACGATGGCGTCGATCGGGGGCTCATATTTGCCTTCGTTGGAGCGCACCCTGGGCGGCAGTTCGAATTCGTTCAAACGGAGTGGGTCAACAGCGGCGTCTTCATCGGGGCGGGCAACGCCAAGGACCCCATCGCCGGATCGAATGAGGGGGACGGCGACTTTACAATTCCACGACGGCCGATCCCGCGGCGCCTCCACGGATTGCCGCGGTTCGTCGTGACAAGAGGCGGTGAGTACGCATTCATGCCGGGGCTGCGAGCCCTGCGCTGGCTCGCCGATCTCCAGACATGAGCCGCGCTTTCAAACTGAGGACCGTGTTACCAGAGGCGCCATGTCGACCGCCTGAATTCGCTCAGTACGGCATCGCCGATGTGCGCCGCCGCACCAATGATGCTGGCGTGCGTTTTGCGGATGTTCGCGGATGGATGAGCCCACAAGGTGACACGGCGCGATCGCCGTCGGAACGTCCACGAGGAGGCAGACGATGCCAGCCCACGCGATCAGGCCAATCGGGCTTTTTTTGGGGTTGCTCTTCTTGGGGATCGGAATCGCGCCGGGGGTACGCGCTTCGACCCTCAAGACCACGGCCGGAGACATCGCCGTCTCCAACCTGGAGAGCTCGCTCCGCGTGGCATGGAGCGACTATCTCCGATTCGCCGGGAAAAACGGCGCACCGGATCGCATCGTCCAAATCGAGCAGTTGAAGGCGCAGTTCCTGGGCGACATAGAGTCACCGGATCGCCTCGATCACCTTGCCGCAGAGCTTCGTCACCATGAGCCCGACGCCGGCGAGACCTACCTGCTATCGGCGAGGATCGCGGCGTACTTGCATCGATTCGAGGAGGCCGAAGCCGACCTCCGCCAAGCCGGGCGCCGCGGCGTCCGGGCGGCCATGACCGAGCCGGTGCGGCTCTCGATCCAGCAAGCGACAGGCAAGCGTTTGGCGGAGGTATTGGCTGTGCGTCGCAGAAGGGCGCAGACCATCTCCGGCATCGACGAGCTCCTCCCCCTTGCGGCGTTGCTCGTGGACCTCGGCGAGTACGAGGAGGCGGACCGCGTGTATGCACGGGCGCTCGCCCAGTACCGCGATGTCTCCCCGTTCCCGCCGGCGTGGGTCTGCTTCCAGCGCGGGGTGCTCTGGGGCGAGCGCATGCCCGCGCCGCAGCCCGAGAGAGCTCGGCGCTATTACGAAATGGCGCTGGCGTACTTGCCGACTTACGTTCCGGCGCGCGTCCACCTCGCCGAGCTCTACGCCAGGCGCGGCGCCCTCGCCAAGGCGGAGGCCCTCCTCACACCTGGGGCACGCCGCGGCGACCCGGAGTCCAGGTGGCGCCTTGCCCAGGTCCTGAAGGAGCAGGGCCGCGCTCAGGAAGCGCAGGAACAGTTGCTTGGGGCCAAGGCCTCCTACGATCGGCTCCTCGCGCGGCACGAGCTCGCCTTCGCTGATCACGCCGCCGAATTCTACCTCGGTGACGGCAATGACATGCTCAAGGCGCTGTCGCTGGCTCGCCGCAACCTGGCCAACCGGCCGACGCTCCGCGCCTTCGAGTTGGCCCACGAGGCCGCCGTCCGCGTCGGTGAACGACGACTCGCCGCCAATCTGCTCGCCGAGGCCCGGGCGCGCCTGGGCAACACGAAGGCCTTTCGGGTGTCTACTCTCTCGCGCGCAAGAACCGGGCACCCGACCGCGGCGCCGAGTGAAGGCATGACTCGTCCGAGGAGAACGCCATGACGCGGTTGGACGACGCCTCGCAGGCCACAGCAGGCCGCGTCACCCTGTACGGCGGTCCCGTGGACGCGTTACCGGCGGAGAAGAACCCCCATGTGCCATAGGCCCACATCGAGTGAAGCGGTCGCCCGCCGCCGGGGGAATACGGTCATGCGGCTCCTCCGTCTCCTGCTCGGGATCATCGGTCTCGGGCCCCTCGGCGGACTTCCGGCCGTCGCGTCGGACCACATCGACGGGCCGCGCTCCATGGGCGATCCGGCGGCGGACCTGAATGATCTGTACGCTTTTCAGAGCCCGGAGCGAGCCGACCACACGGTGCTCATCGCCAGCGTGTTCCCGTTCGCGGGCGACTCCGCGTTCTTCTCCGACGCCGTGAACTACATCATCGCGATGCGCCGCGTCCATGTCGCCGGTTCGGGGAACGAAGCCCGCTTTCAGGCCGCCAAGGAGGAGCTGAATTTCACCTGCAGGTTCGGACCGCTCGAGGCCTCAACGAGCGGCGGCAAACCGCGCCAAAGGGGGGCGTGCACGTTGCCTGGCGGGGGGACCTTGCCGCTGGTCGTCGGCGACGCGCGGGGCGCTGCCACGCCCGGTGGCGCCTTCCGTATGTTCGCCGGGCTGCGGTCGGACCCCTTCTTTTCCGGCTGGGGGCCGCCGCCCCGCAACGCGCTGCCGAAGGCCGTCCCCAACGCCCTCCAGGACAACAACGTCCTGAGCATCGTCATCGAGCTCGACACGACCAAGGTGCTCGAGCCGCGCAAGGGGTCGCTGTTCGGGGTCATCGCAGAGACAACGCCCGGCGCCGCAAGGAGGGGGTTCACCAGCGACGTCCCGCGGATCGACCGGATCGGACGGCCCGAGGTGACCAACCTCCACATGTTCGTCGACGGCGAGATCGACCTGCGGGACCTGTGGAATCAGGAGGATCCGTTCGCGGTCGACCCGAAGCGCCTGCCGCTCTACAGAGATCGCCTGCTCCTCTCACTCGATCTCTGGGACAGGCGGGACGGCAAGGTCGATTGGACAGAGGCCGGGCGCAGAGCCCTGGTGAACGTGCTCCTGGACGATTTCCTCCTGATTGATGTGACCAAACCGACCACCGACGAAAGCCATCGAGAGATCGAGCACAGCACGATCGAGGGGAGGAAGTACGCCACGGGCGGGGGCAGGACCCTCGACGCCAATGTCATGAACATCTTCATCTCGTACGAGGTCAACCGTGGCAGAGGGCCTATGCTCCACGGCGGGGCCAAGGGCGCCACGCAGCCGGGGGGCAAGACGTTCCCCTACGTGCAGCCGCCCAACGTGACGCCGATCGAGATCACCCGCGCAGTCAACCTCGCCGCCGGCAGCAAGGAAGTCTGGAAGGTGGTCGGGCGTTTCGATGGGCTGATGGACTGGCACCCGATGGTCGTGCGGTTGGAGACGGTCGGGAGAGGGGTCGGCCAGCTGCGGAAGAGCTTCATGACGGACGGATCTGAAGTCGTCGAACGGCTAGAGGAGCTCGACGACGCCCGGCGGCTCATGCGGTACACGATGGTGAGCGGGTTGCCAGCCTCGGATTACACGGGGGTCATCCAGGTCAGGGACAACGGCGCGGGTTCCACGGTGGAGTGGCGGGTGAGCTATCGGATCAAGGGCGCGGGTACCCCGTTCATAGGCGCAACGGTCAATACCATGATCTCGAAGGGCCTCGAAGGCTTGAAGACGCGTTTCGGCGTGCCCCAGTAAAGCCCTTATCGTCTCCCGGACTGAGCGAACCAATCGACCGGATCGGCGGGGCCGTCCACGAGCTGCGCGCGATGAGCTGAGCCTAGACGTTCAACGCCCAGCCACGCAATAACCCGCGCTGGCACAGCCGTTGATGAGCAGACCCACTGCGCACTCGTTGCAGACGTTCATCGGAGGATGACCGAAGCCGCCCGCCCGACGGCTCAGCTCACCACGACAGTGCGGCCATCGGCGGTGTAAATCACCGCCTTTGCCGCGGCGAGCGCGGCCGCCGGCGGCGCGGGCTCGATCGACGGGCGATGAGCCGCCACCTTCTTCGTCGAGCTCGTCGAGCGCACGAACGGCCAGAAGAGCTGCTCAGCCCAGGGCTCGACCGGCGCGTCGTCGGGTAGCCCGAAGCCCTCCTGCCGCGCGTGCGGGATCATGAGCGTGCCATGGATCACATCGAAGCAGATGAGAGCGACGCCATAGTTCTTCATGGCATTTCCGTGGCGACCGACCCCGTGGTGGACATGATGGGTGTCCGGCAGCGAGATGACGCGCTCGATCACCCACATGAAAGGACGCGTGAAACGGTTGCGCTGAAGCGGCAGATCCCAGCGGAGATCGCAGTGCTCCATCAACACCATCAGAGTCCTGAAGGCCAATCCAGCCGCGTAGGCACCAGGCTGGCCGAACCAGATGACGGCCGGGCCCAACCACGCGCCCGGCACCAGCAGATGCCACAGCCAGTTTTGCCGGTAACCGACGCCGATATTCATATTGCGCGGGACGTGGTGCGGTTTGTGGATACGCCACAGCCACGGCCATTCATGGCTCTTGCGGTGGAACCAGTATACCGCGTACTCGTCGACGAGCACGTAGATCGGGAAGGCGAGCCAGAAGCTCACGCCCGCGAGCGCCCCCTCGGAGCGCGGCCAGAGAGCCTTGAACGCCCAGATCAAGGCTGCGAAGGACGCGCCGCGTACCAGCAGGAAGTTACCGAGACTCACGAGGCTCGCACCGAGCTCCCGCATGGTGAGCACACCGGGGCGCCGGTACAGGCCGAACGCGATCTCCAATGCGGCGAAGATCGCGATGAGAGCGAAGGCTATCAGAGCATTCCCGAGCATGATGACTCTCCTTCCGCGCGTCGTGTCCGGGCTCGTGCACCCGCCGAGGTGGCGAGGGCGATCGAGCCACGGTCCAGGAACTTGTCGCAATGCAAGTGGTCCGGCGGGATCGTGCCGCGCAGCACCTCGAGCGCGGCGTCGATCATCCCGGGCGGCCCGCACAGGTAGGCCGCGCGATCGGCGTGGGCCACGGCGACCTCACGGACGTAGTCGGTGACGTGCCCCTTCCGCCCCGTCCAGCTCGAGCCTTCGGGCTCTTGCGAGAGCACGGGCACGAAGGCGAACCGCCCTCGCCATCGCTCCTCGATCTTGCACGTACCGTACTCCCCCACGTTGCACATCCGGGGAAACGGGATATTCGCGCGCGCGGCTGCGCCGAGCAGCGTCTCTCCAGGCTCGATGGTCGCTGCGCGTTCGCTGCCCAGGACATGAAGCGTCCCGCGTCGACCGCAATTTCGGCGGACAGATGAGAATCCGAACATGATGTGTTCTCTCCCTGTGGATGGCTACCCAGGTCCGCGGCACCTGGCCGCGAACTCGGGTCGCTCTTCGCTGGGCCGCCCCTTGCTCGTGCAGCCGTGAGCTCGCGGATTTCATGGGCGGCGATCCACGGAGAGCCCAATCAAGAAACGGTATGAGTCAGATGGCCTGCGCGAATATTCCACTGAATCCGGGGTCGCGCGCCTCCTCCTGAACCAGCCCGCCCGCCGAGGACAGGTCGAGCCACCGCAGAAACCGGGGCAAGAGGACGGCTTCTCCGAGGTCGCCGATCCCCAGCTTGTTGAAGGTGTGGCTCGCCGTGTAGTCGAAGGCGTCAGGCTGAGCGAGGGAGGCATGGATCAGGTGGAGCGCCTTCCGGATCGGGCCGGCGAGCGAGAGGGCGCGCGGCGTCGGAGCCACCTCCTTGCCGCAACGCACGAAGAGATCGTCGTCGAGCAGGAGCCGCAGCCGGGCCAGCGCGCTGCTCACGGCTGGCTGGGTCATGCCGAGGCGCTCGGCTGCGCGCGTCACGTTGCGCTCGAGGATCATGACGTCGAGCACGGTCAGCAGGTTCAGGTCCACGGCGCGCAGGCGAGGAAGCGGCGGTGCGCTCATTCGACCCCCGCGGCCGCTGTCTGATCCGGCGCCAGCGGCGCGCCGAGGGCGGGGAGCCACAGCGCTGCGCGCGCTCAGCGCGACGCGCTGAGCGTCACTCCGATCCTCCGCGACGCCCCGTGTCCGAGGTCGCGTTGCGCGACGACCGCAGCGTCGCTTCCGCCGCGTCATTCCGTCTCGTGCGGTTCGAGGGGACCTCGGTCCACGCGAGGTCCTCGAGCGCCGACGCCAGCGACTGGTGGCTGGACAGATCGCCCAGCTGGATATCGAGGGCGACGAGGCGCATCGCGAGCTCGGGGCGCACGCCGACGAGGCGGACGCGGGCGCCGAGCAGGGAGGCCGCGCGCTGCGTCTGCCCGAGCGCGTGGGCCACCTGGGCGTCGAGGCTCGGGACGCCGGTGACATCCAGCAGCACGCAGCGCGCCCCGTGTCGGCCCACCCCCTCGACCACCCGCTCGAGCATCTGCCGGGCGCGATCTCCATCGAGCTCGCCGACGAGCGGGACGAGCAGCACGCCGGGCATGAGCGGGATGAGGGGGCAGCCGAGCTCGCGCACCGCGGCCGAGAGGGTGCGCTCGCGCTGATAGGCCTCCTGGAGGCTCGCGTGCTGCTCGGAGAGCGACTGCACGAGCGCGTCCCGCTCGAGGGCGGCGCCGAGGAGCGCCCCCCAGATGGAGATGGTGCCCTCGTCGCCGGCGACCTCGATCGAGCTCGGGCCGACGATCGCGAGGACCCCCCAGTCGTGGCGGAGCGTGCGGATCGGCAGGAGCGTCACCATGAACGGGCCGCCGGCGGTCGACGCTGGCAAGCGCTCGGCGGGCGGGAAATCCTCCCGCGCGCAGGCGGCGCCGAGCGAGGGAGTCGGGCTGCCATCGCGGCTGTAGGCGCCGGCGATGACGAGGCGCGCACGGGTCGCCGGGTCTTCCCAGAGCGCGAGGCAGCCCCAGACGGCGGCGGTCGAGTCGAGCCAGGAGAGCGAGCGCGAGTCCTCCTGGGTGCCGCCGAGCAGCGCGAGGCTCACCTCGTGATCGGACCGCGTGAGCGCCCCGAGCTCGTCGACGAACTGCCGCTCGGTCTCGACGCGAGCCAGCATGAGCGAGAGGCGCAGCCGCTCCTGGAACTCTTCGGCTCGCTCCTCCGCTGACTCCGCTGCTTCCCTGTCCAGGCGCGCGCAGCGTCGCTTTCCAGACCGGCCGAGGAGGCGGACGATCCCCATGAGGCTCTCCACGTCTGGCGTGAGGCGGACGGCCTGCTGACAGGCTTCGTCGATCTCGGCCGCGGGCGGGGGCGCGGCGCCCTCGAGCGCCGCGGTATATCCAGCGATCACGGCGGTGACGCCGGGCCAAACGGCCGTCGGGGGCGTCTCGGGCGGGAGCGGCAGGCGGAGGAGCAGCTCGACCATCTTCCGTTCGATGGCGCCGAGGTCGTCGTCGGGCGCCGCGCCCTTCCGGTGGAGCAAGCCAAGGAGCGGGTCGCACCCGCACGTCCGCCGCCTGATGAACGTGGTCGGCGCGAGCACGGGCCCGGACGGCACGACCTGGCCTGCGAGCCGCGCCAGCACGAGCTCGTACGCGAGCGCCCCGAGGGCGTCGAAGCGCTGGCGCACGGTCGTCAGCGGAGGGGTCGACCACTGCGCATCGGTGATGTCGTCGAAGCCGATGATCGCCAGATCGTCGGGGATGCGGTATCCGGCGGCCTGGAGGGCCGGCATCATCCCGAGCGCGTTCTTGTCCGTGGCGACGACCGCGGCCGTGAGCTCTCCCCTGCGCGCGATGAGCGCCTCTGCGGCGCGCTGGCCGCCGGAGTGCCAGTTGTTGTCGGCGTCGAAGACGAGGCCGGGATCGAAGGGGATCCCGCTCTCGACGAGCGTCGCCATGTAACCGTCGAAGCGCGCGCGGATGTCGTCCTGATCCATGCAACCGACGAACGCGATGCGCCGGTGTCCATGCTCGATCAGGTGGCGCACCGCGCTCCGGACGCCCTCGCGGTTGTCCGGCATGACGGTCGGACAGCCCGCCTCGGGGGCGCAGGAGCTGACCGTGACGAGCGGGACACGCGCCTGCGCGAGGAGCTCGATGCCATCCGTGGCGAGCACGACGATCCACCCGTCCACCTGGTCCCGGGCGAGCGAGGGCGCCTGAACGTACGCTGGCGTGCCGCGCACCACCAAGACACGATGGCCGCGCTCCTGCGCCGCCTGGTGGATCCCCCTGAGGACCGAGGTGAAATAAAAGCCGTCGAGGAAGGGCGTGAGGACGCCGATGGTGGTCGGGCGGGAGTGCATGGGCTGCGGGCTCGTGAATGGATGAATACCGGATCTCCGTCTCGCTCACCGACGGCGTTCACCGCCGCCCGCCAGAAATTCCTGTGACTCGCGAATCGTCCGGGTGTACAGCATCGCCGATCCGTTTGGCCATCGCTCGACCCCTTCTCGCCATCATGGCGCGCCCGCCGTACGAGCCCGCGGCTTTCCCCGCAGAGGGATCGATCGGGCGAGAGGAAGGGAGCGGACGATGAGCGCGCCGGCCGTACGAGCGCTCGTCTCGGCGCTGGGCGCCTGCGCGGCGCTCACGCTCACCGGTGTGCCGCGCGCGCGGGCGGAGTGCGATCGCGCGGCCGCGGACGTGTCCTGGGTGCGCCTCGCGGGCGCGGAGGGGCGGTGCCCGTCGGCGTCCCGGTTCCGCGCCGAGATCTCGCGGCGGCTCGGGCGGGAGCTCGTCACGACGGGCAAGGCCGCCTCGATCGAGGCCGTGGTGCAGGGTCAGCCCGGGGCCTGGTCGGCCACGATCCGGACCGAGCTGTGCGACGGCGCCCCGCCGACGGTCCGCGAGCTCTCCGACGACCGGCAAAGCTGCGACGGGATCGTGGCCGCTGCGGCGGTGCACATCCTTCTCGCGACCGATCCCGAGGCCGGCCTCGCCCCCCCGAGCGCCGAGGCGCCGCACCCCCCGCTGGCCTCCGAGGCGCCGCGTCCCCCGCCGCTGCCCGCGCGCCCTCCGGCGGCGGAGCGGGCGCCGGAGCCGCCGTTCCCCTGGCCGGCGCAGGCCCAGACCCCGCCGCCCCCGGCCGAGGGCCCGCCGCCGCCCCGGCTCGCGGTCTCCTGGCGCGGGTTCGCTTCCACGGGCATCGTCCCCTCACCCGGGTTCGGCGTCGCCTTGTCGGGCGAGTGGTCGATCCTGCCGCGGTGGACGCTCGAGACGGGCGCGCTGTGGCTCCCGGAGCAGCACGCGGCCCGGCGGACGTTCGCCTTCGGGCTCACGGCGGGCTGGCTCGGCGCGTGCTTCGAAATGGTCCGGAGCCGCTCGGTCGCCTTCGGGCTCTGCGGCAGGGCGGTGGCGGGCGCCATCTACGCCGTCATCTACGGGGACGACGACGTCCCCCCGACGATCCTGCCGACCGACGTCGGCGCCCGCGCGTGGCTCAGCCTCGGGGCCGGCACGCGGCTCGGCGTCCGTGTCATCGGGCCGCTGCGGCTCGAGACAGGCATCGATCTTTTCGTTCCAGTGACACGGTACGATTTCCAGCTAGAGGGCGGGCTGCCGACGGGCCTGGAGCAGGCCGCGCTCGCCGCCGCGGTGTTCGGGGGGGTCGGCCTCACATTTTGATGAAGGATCCCCGGGCTGCCGGCATTCAGTTTTCCGTGGAGCAGTGCTTACGAGCCGACGTCCTGCGCGACGCCAAGCAGCCGCCACGGAGCCTCGTCGCCCTGCACGCCGAGCACGGCAGCTTCGTCTGGGCGACCCTCCAGCGGTTCGGCATCCAGCACCCTGACCTGGAGGATGCCTTCCAGGACGTCTTCGTCGTCGTCCAGCAGCGGCTCCCGTCCTTCGACTGGGCTTGCCCGATCACGACCTGGCTCTTCGCCATCTGCCGCCGCGTCGCATCGTCTCACCGCCGCCGCGCCCACACGCGCCGCGAGCGGCTCGGCAAGGTGATGGACGACGTGCCGGACTCCGCGCGCGGCCCGGAAGAGATCACCTCCAGCCGCGAGGCGCGGCTGCAGATCGAGGGCATCCTCGAGGCCATGGATCTCGATCGCCGGGCCGTGTTCGTCATGTTCGAGATCGAAGAGATGCCGTGCGACGAGATCGCGCGCCTCGTCGGCGTCCCCGTGGGGACCGTCTACTCGCGGCTCCACGCGGCGCGGAAGGAGTTCGCGACGCTCCTGAAGAAGTCCGAGGCCGAGCGCGCGCGCAGGGGGGCCAGATGAGCGATCCGAAGCGATGGAACCAGGAAGGAGGAGGCGCCCCGCCCGGCGCACGCGAGCTGCTCCGCGCCGCCGCGCCGATCCGCCCGATGACCTCCGCCGAGCTCGCGCGCACCGCGGCCCGGGTGGCGCCGCTCGAGACGGCCGCGGGCGCGGCCGCCGGCGCGACGATGCCGGCGTGGATCAAGGGGATCTTCCTCGCGGCGGGCATCGGGGCGGGCGGGGCAGGGCTCCACGCCGCCCTGGGCGAGGCCCCGAGCGCCGCCGCTCCGCCTCCGGTGCTCACCGATCTGCCGCTGGAGCGGCTGCTCTCCCGCGCGGAAGGCCGCGCGGCGGCCGGGTCGCCGTCGGCCGAGGCGCCGTCGGCCGAGGCGCCGCGCCCTCCGCCCTCCGCCCTCCGCCGCGAGGCGCCGCCGAGCCCCCGACCGGCCGCGCCAGCGCTGGAGGCGACCGCCGCGGCGGACGGCGACGACCTGGTCCGGGAGTCCAACCTCGTCGACGCGTCGAGAGCGGCGCTCGCGCAGGATCCGGGGGCCGCCCTCGCCGCGCTGGAGAGGCACCAGGCCGAGTTCCCGAAGGGGCGGCTCGCGGAAGAGCGGGAGTTCATCGCGATCCGCGCGCTGGTGCGCCTCGGGCGCGCCGACGAGGCGCGGGCGCGCGCGGCGGCGTTCTTCGCGCGGTATCCATCGAGCTCCTTCGCCGAGCCGCTGCGCCGGATCGTCGGCGCGGCTCGGTGATTGCCTCCACGACAACGGCTCCACCAGCGAACAGCAAACTCCACACCACGCTCGAGCCCACGAGCGGGATATCCTCGCCTGCGCCGGCGGCGACGACATCGACGCTCGTCCGGACGACATGAAACGGACACGAAAACGACGCTCGCACGGACCGCGAAAAATTAACGCGAGTACAAACACGAGCATTCATATCGCTTGCCCTGTACGTAAACAGTATTAACATACGGTCCGCGTTCACGGGCGGCCGCGCCGAGAGGCGGCGGCGCCGGGGCGTTTCATCGCAGAACGGTGGATTCAGCGGCTCGATGAGGCCAGGCTGCCGTGGCAGCGCTGGCCTCGGCGAGGCACGTCGCCCATGCGGCGCGCGCCGGGCGTCGTCTCTTTGCGGACCGACGCGGGCGCTCGCCGGCGGTCGTCCTCCTCGGGCCGCCCCGTCCATCCGCGAGGGCGCGCTCGCGCTCTCGCGCGGCTCCGCCGTTCTTCGGGGTCATTTCAGGAGGTTTCATGTCGTCGAAGCTGTCGAGTTCGAGCAGTCCGGTGCGCTCTCATTCCGATCCTGCCTCCCCCGGCGCGTGGCAGGGGGCGCGGCGCGCCGCGCTGGCCGCGCTCGCGATACTGCCGGTTTCTTGCGCGGATCTCGGGCCCACGGACGGCGCTCCGGCCGATCTCGCCGAGGGTGAGATCGCGGAGGCCGGCCAGGCGCTCTCGCTTCCTTTCCCCATCAACGAGCGGAGGTCGCTCGTCGTCACGAACACCGATATCCTCGGCGCCTTCAAGCTGAAGGACGTGCTCCAGCAGCTCATCGATCAGGCGGGCGTCAGCCTGACGCCCCTCCAGCTCTTCCGGCAGTTCATGGACACGAACCGGAAGGCCGCGGACGGGATCGGCCTCGGCCCGCACTGCGATGACGTGGTGATCCCCGGCTCGGCCGGGTCCATCAACGGGTGGCCGATCGACTGCCCCCGCGTCGTGGGCGAGGAGGCCGACAGGGATCCTTTCGCCGACGAGGAAGCCCCGAACGCCTACGTCGCCACGACCCTGGCGAACCGCTTCGACCTCGCCCCGCCGGACGGCGCCAACTGCGGTGAGTACCGCGTCGTCTTCGCCAGGCGCTCGGGCATCCCGGAGAGCGCGTTCCAGATGCGCAACTTCATCATCTTCGAGGGCCGGCTCCCCAACCCGTCGCCGAGCCTCGGACGGGAAGGGTGCCGCCCGGTCGTCGACTTCTGGTACCACCTGTCGGATCCGGCGAAGAGCCTCGAGACGCGGCGGGACGAGCTGCTCGCCTTCTATTTCGACGGCCTGCCCGGGGGGTTCGAGCCCGTCCTCCACATCGATCACTACGGCCAGAACGCGGGGCCGTACGGCGGCCAGATCCGGACCAACGAGTTCCTCTTCGCCCCCGAGGTCGACGGCGATCCGCCCGAGCCCTTCACCACGTGGAACCTCCGGGAGTTCAGGCTCCTTCACAGCGGCTCGGGGAGCAGCGCCACGCTGGTCGTGACCCCGTCGTTCGTGAAGGACAACCCGGCCGCGCCGCTCTTCGATCCTGCCTCGACCGACGCGCGCGCCGTCGCCTTCAGGAGCACGTCGTTCCCGGACCTCGTGGAGCGGCTCGCCGCGGCCGACGACATCAACCGCTTCGCCCTGGAGCCGGGCTATCCGGCGACGATGAACGCCGGAGAGAGCCAGATGATCGGCCTCCAGAACAACTACTTCGCGACGTTCGGCGCCGGGCCCTCGGCCCTCAGGACAAGCATCCAGAGCAAGCTCACCGCGATGGGCAGCGCGCTCACCCCGGATCAGGTCGTGGGGCGCGCGTTCTCGCTGTCGTGCAGCGGGTGCCATGAGCCGATCGGCGACGCCACGGGCTCCCCTACCGTCGAGCTCGATCTCGGCACGACCGCGACGCTGGCGAAGCTGAGGCCGTTCACGCAGACCTCCGAGCAGCTGGAGGCCGATCCGGACGAGCCGGGCGGGCAGCGCTTCAAGATCTCGGAGGCCCTCACGGGCGTGTTCATCCCGTTCCGGAAGAACGTGATGGCGGAGTTCCTCCTCAACGACCCGATCCTCGGGTTCGAGAAGCCGGGCGCGTGGACGTCGGCGCAGGCCCAGCTGTCGGTCCACACGGGCCGGGTGGTGGAGGGCATCTCGTCGCTCCAGGTGAAGACGCCCTCCCCGTTCAACGAGATCGTCAGCCCGAGCTTCAGCTCGGCGAACCTCGCGCCGGTGGGCGACAAGATCACGCTCGATCTCTTCGTGTCTCCCGTCCAGCCGAGCCCGAGCTGGGGCGGGAACATCGAAGTGCTGATCTCGATCCCGTCGGCCGGCATCCACAACCAGTGGGCCGGCAACGTCCCGCTCACCCCGCTCCCCCGGGGCCAGTTCGTGAGGATCCAGTTTGCCCAGCTGCCGACGGCCACCAAGAACGCGCTGAACGCAGGGGCCAGCGACGTGAAGCTGCAGTTCAACCTCAACGTGACCGCCAACTCCGGTCCATACTACCTCGACAACGTGCGGTTCGAGAACTGACCGCGAGCGAGCGCTCGTGAGCGCGCGAGCGAGCGTTCGCTCATGACCAGGGCGCCGGTCCCCTACCGGCGCCCTCTTGTTCTCTTGTTCTCTTGCGCTCGGATACCGATCCTCCAGCACGCGCCCACACACGGCCCCTCCCCCGGGGCCGACCCCCGGCAGCGCGATCCGTTGCGACGGACAATTCGTCCGTTATAGTAGACATCACTCTCGGGCCTTGGTATGCTGCGCTCATGTCAGGCATTGCCATCATCACCGGAAGTGTCTCTGCGCGCTCGAAGACCTCGGCGCTCGCGGCCCGCATCGCGGCGCGGCTCGTGCGCGAGGGGTTTCGCGTCACCACCATCCACGTCCGCGAGCTCCCGGCCGAGGATCTCCTGTTCGGGCGCGTCGACTCCCCCGCCCTGGCGGACGCGGCGCGGGTCGTCGCGGAGGCGGACGGGGTCGTCATCGCGACGCCCATTTACAAGGCCTCGTACACGGGGGCGCTCAAGGCGTTCCTCGACCTCTTGCCGCAGTTCGGGCTCGCGGGGAAGGCAGCTCTCCCCCTCGCGACGGGCGGGACGCTCGCGCACGTGCTGGCCATCGATTACGCGCTCCGTCCGGTGCTCCAGTCGCTCGGGGCGCGGCACGTCGTCGCGGGGCTGTTCCTCCTCGACAAGGCGCTGCGGCTCGGGGAGGACGGGCTGCTCGACGTCGATGACGACCTCGGGAGCAAGCTGGAGGAGATCGTGAAGCCCTTCATCGACAGCGTGATCCGGCAAGGCCTCCCGCTGCCGGCGCGCGAGGTCGCTGCCTAAGACTGAGCGGCGCGGCGATCGCGGTCCCCGCCCTGAGCGACACCGCCGCGCCCCTCCGCCCCGCCAAGAGAGCCCGCGCCTCGCGCCAGACCAACCAAGGTACGATATAGAGCGACAAGCCCCCCTACGCCCCGGTGCGAGCAAGCCTCGAGCGGCACGGGCCGATTACGTGTCCTGCACAACAGATGCACCGATTGCGTGTCCTGCACAACAGATGCGCACGTAATGCGTGCTCAATACTCGCCGAGCACGTCGGGTCGCTCTTTTCATGTTGGCGCGCAACGTGCGAGCCTGGGGATCGTGCAGGGCCGGACGGCAAGGCGAGGAGGGTGTTTGTATGAGCTCAATCCATTCCGGTGCGGCAACGAAAGCAGTCGCAGCGTCCCTGGCGCGCCCCGCGGCGAGCGCCGGCGCGACCGTTGATCCCGGCGCAGGGGCGCCGGAGCTCTCCGGAGGGGAGCTCGAGCCGCCACCCAGCGTGACGCGCGCGCTGGCCGCCACGGCGGAGTCGGAGGGCGCCGAGCGCGCCGCGTCCTGGGAGCTCTGTACCGTGATGCTCGCGATCGCCACCGGCTGGCTCGCGTGGACGCTGCCGGAGCCGAGCGCCCGCGACGTGCTGCTCGTCGCGCTCTGCCTGGCGCTCGTCGCGATCGAGCGCCGCAGGGCCGGCGCGCACTTCAGAAAGGCGATCGCCGCGGCAGCGGGCGCGCGCGGCGCGACGGCGGGCGAGGCGTCGCGCGCGGCCTGGCGGCTGGACGCGGCCTTCTGCGCGGCCCGAACCACGGGGCGCGGCGCGATGGGCGAAAGACGCCGCTGAGCGAGCTCGCCCGCAGGAGAGGCCTTGCGCGGCCGGGATCACCGGCACATCACGAGCACGTCTCCCCTTTCGCTGACCCGCGCGCTCCTCCGGGCTCGGCGTCGAACGGCGAACCGGCCTGTCCGCACCGCGGGCGCCATCCTCCGCCCACGTCGCGCTCGCGGAACTCGGGGCGCAGCTCGCTGCGCGCGTCGGCCGCGAGCAGCTCGCACGGATCGAAGTAGTGCGACGTCCGCGCCTGCGCGGCGATGGACGGCAGCTCGCCAGAGAACTCCGGCACCCCGGGGCAGCGATGGTGCCAGAGGGCATAACGCTCCGGGACGTCGCCGAAGCAGAGCACTTCCTTTACGCCGCCGTTGCAGTTCGTGCTCACGACGAGCACCGGCGCCGGCAGCGGCGCGAAGCGGTGCACCCGGAGGACCACGTCGTGGTGGAACTCGCCCTGCTTCCAGTGGGCGAGGAGATCGAACTCGCCATGTCGATCCCGGATTTCCTGCAGCAACGATCCGAGATCCATCGCATCGGCGAGGGCTTGAACAGACGCGTTCATCATGGCGAGCTCTCCTTCGACGGTAAGCCTTGCCGATGGTGTAGCACGGCGCCCGCGCGGAGCCGGGACGCGGGGCTCTCCCTCGGTGGCGGAGCACGCTGGAGCGGTCCGCCCGCGCCGCCGACATCGGAAAAGAGCGCGTCGAGCAGCTCCTCGTCGAGGCGATCGAGCCCATCATCGTCTGCAACGCGCCCTGAGCGCCGCCGGCGGCGCCTGGCCGCTCGCTCGGCGACACGGGCGGGTCTCGGGGGTATGCTCCGCGGATGAGTACCATCGAGCTCAGCGCGGAGAATTTCGAGAAGACGGTCGAGTCGAACGGCATCGTGCTCGTCGACTGGTGGGCGCCCTGGTGCGGCCCGTGCCGGGTCTTCGGGCCCGTCTTCGAGAAGGCCTCCGAGAAGCACGCGGACATCGTGTTCGGGAAGATCAACACGGACGAGCAGAAGGATCTGGCGCAGGCCTTCAACATCCGGTCGATCCCGACGCTCTTCATCTTCCGCGAGAAGGTCCTCCTGTTCGCGGAGGCGGGCTCGCTGCCCGCGTCGGCGCTCGACCAGGTGATCGAGAAGGTGCGCTCGCTCGACATGGACGAGGTGCGCGCGAAGATCGCGGAGGAGGAAGCGAAGGAGGCCGCCGGCGGAGACAGCGCCGGCGAAGGCCCCTGAGGAGAGCGCGGCCCTCCGGCGGGGCGCGCTGCCGACGCGGGTGAGCTGCGGCTCGGCTGCTCATGACCGCCGACAGCCGTCCGCTCGGCGACGTCGGGTCAGCTCTGGCTGCCGGCCTTGTCCCCACGGTAGTCGGTGGCCCCCTGGATGGCGGGCAGCCAGGGCACGCGGTGCGCGGTCCAGAGCTGGAAGCTGGGCGGCGGCACGTCGCCGGGTCGGTCCATCGTGCCGAGGAAGATGTCGAGTTCCCGCGCCCCGTCACGGCGCCAGAACAGCGACGATCCGCAGGTCGCGCAGAACTGGCGGACGGCGGAGCTCGATGAGCGGTAGGTCGCGGGCGCGCCGGAGAGCAGCTCGAACTGCTCGTCGGAAAAGGACGCGAACGCCGGCATCGGCGCGCCGGTCTGGCGCCGGCACTGGCTGCAATAGCAGACATTGACGCTCACCGGCGCGCCGCGCGCTCGGTAGCGGATCGCGCCGCACAAACAGCCGCCGGTGTGGTGAGCCTCGGACATGGCCATCGCCTCCTGGTTCCTGGATCTCGCGATCGCCAGCCTGGCCCCTCGCGGCGTTTGCCGCAACCGGCGCGCGCGCTCGGCGCGGCGCGGGCCTCATGCGGAGGCCCTGAACGGCCGGCAGAGCCCATAACCCAGGACGCAGCCGAGGCCATACAGCGCGAAGTCGCCGGGATCGAAGCCGCCGTTCGCGCCGAGCAGGAGCCGCCCCGGGGTGGTGCTGCGCGCGGCCCACAGCCAGGGGGCCTGGCTCAGCTGGAGCAGCTCGATCCCACACGTCGCGGCGAAGACCGCGAGCGCCAGCCGGTGCGTGCGCGCGGCGATCCACACGATCTGCGCCCCGGCGATCCACACGACCTCATAGAGCACCGCGCCGGCGCCGTTGCGCAGCCACGCTGGGCCGCCGTGGAACCGCGTGATCAAGCCGACCGGGATGACCGCGACGATCAGGAGGGCCAGCGCGAGGCGCTTGCGAGCGGCTTCCGCCATGCGGAGAGCCTACAGCGGTTTCCGCCCCCCTCTGCACCATCCAGAGCCGCAGCAGAGCGGCGGTCACCCGCACAGGAGACGGGCCCAGATCGGCGTTTTCGGCGCGGAAGCGCACTCCAGTGCGCTGAGCACCGAAAACGTCGAGGTGGGCCCGTATCCGAAGCGGGTGACCGTCGCTCTAGCGTGCAGGGCGGAGGGCGAGCGGCGCGGTGCCGGTGAGCAGCCCCGCCGCGAGGGCGACCACGCCGCCGAAGCCGACGCAGGCGCAGCCGAGCGCGCCCGTCAGGGCGGCGACGCCGCACGCCGAGGCCCAGGACGCCCCGAGCCGCTCCGACCGGCGCAGCACCCGCGAGAGCAGCACGCCGGCGGCGACCCCGCCCGCCAGGCAGGCAGGGACGCAGATGGACACGCACCCTTCCGGGGTGCACAGGTGACCGTAGATGCGCGCCGCGTGCGCCGCCGCGAAGGGCACGAGGCCCGCGGCGACGCCCGGGAGCACGCCTCGCGCGAGCTGCTGCCCGCGCCACGAGAGCAGCGCCGCCGCGACGTAGAGCGCCGCGCCGAGGATCGCGGTGGTGACCGGACGATCGCTCATCAGCGCCGCCACGAGCGCCACGGCGATCGTCGGCGCCGCTGCCCAGGCGGCCCGCCTCGCCCTCCCCCGCTCGTACGCGCGATAGGCCCTCTCCTTCAGGCTCAGGCCCGCAAGCGCCTCACGTTCCATAGATCCTCCTCCACGCCTCCCGCAGGCGCGCAAACGCGCGCTCGCGGCGCTTGCGCAGCGCCGCGCTCGACACCGACGGATCGCGATCGACCTCCAGCAGGGTCGCCCTCAGCGTCTCGCGATCCGCCTCGGCCAGCGTGCCGAGCACCTCGCGCGCCGCGTCGTCCAGATCCCGGGCGATCGCCGCCTCCTCCGGCGTGGGCACGTCGGCCGCGATCGACGGGACATGCTCGTCCGGCGCCTCCCTCGACCGGGACCGCCGCCGCCGCGTCGTGCGGCACTCCCACGTCGCGATGGCGAGCGCCCAGGTCAGCGCATCCCCGTCGGGATCGAACGAGCTGGCGCGGTCGAACACCTTGAGCAGCGCCTGCTGGGCCGCGTCCTCCGCGTCCGCGCCGCCCCCGAGCATGCGACGGCAGAACGCGCCGATCGCCGGCCAGAGGGCGGCATAGACAGGCTCGAACGCCGCGCGATCGCCGTCGGCGAGGCGTCTCATCGACGCGTTGAGCAGCGATCGCGCGCGCGGTTCCAAGGGCGCTGGGTGCTCAGCCGCAGGGGCAGTCGGGGCACGGGCAATCCGCGCACGGACAGCCGCCCGTGAGCTGCGTTCCAGCATAGGCCACCGCCGGGATTCCGAGGACGGCCGCGATCAGGGTCACCTTGAGCCAACGACGCATGGGATCTCTCCTTGTCTTCTCTGGCCGGCTGTCCTCGCCGGCCTTCCTCGGCTCTAGGCGCGAGCGGGGCGAGCGTGACACCCGCGGCGATCGAAATCCTGGCGGCCAGGCGCCGTCGCCGCAGATCGCGGCACGAGCGACGACCTCCGCTCCGCTCGCGGCGCGAGCGCCTTCGTCCAGACTGGCACGTCGTTCCGCCGGCCGGGCTCGACGTGCTAGGGTCTCGTGCCTATGCCTGGCCGCTCGTGGTCCGTTGCCCTCGGCGCCCTGTGGCTCGGGTGCACGCCGTCGCGGCAAGACGCCGGCTCGCGCGCCGACGCGGCCGGGAGCGCGGGCGTGGCGGTCGCGGAGCCCTCGCCCTCCGCGCGCTCGAGCGCGCCGGAGCCGCCGCCGGAGGCGCTGGCCGCCTCGGCCCCGGCCGCGCCGGCCCCGGAGGTGGAGGCGGCGCGGGCGCGATCCGCGCGCGTGTACTCGAAGGGCCGCGAGGTGTGGATCCGGTCCGCACCGCGGCCCAAGGCCCAGTGGATCGGCATGCTCTCGATCGGCGGCTCGGTCCGCCTGAAGAGCGTCGAGCCCATCCGCGGCGCCGGCGGCTGCCCGGCGTTCTACGCGGTGGAGCCGCGCGGTTACGTGTGCGTCGACGGCGAGCGCGCCACCCTGGACACCGCCGATCCCGTGCGCCAGGCGCTGATCCCCCATGCCCCGCGCGCCGATCTGCCGCTCCCGTACCGCTACGGCGAGTCGCTCGGGCTCAAGCGCCTCCTCCGCGTGGACGGCATCGACGCGCCGGCGTGGCCCGAGGGGCTCCACGATCTGCGGCACATGCAGGTCCGCCCGCGCTCGTCGGTCGCCTGGACCGAGGAGGTCGAGGCCGGCGGGGCGACCTGGCTCTGGGCGTCGGATCTGACGTTCATACCGAAGGACAAGGTCAAGCCGTACGAGCCCGCCACCTTCGAGGGGGTGTACCTCGGCGCCGAGGCGCGCCTGCCGATGGCCTTCTTTCGCCGCAAGGCGCGCCCGAAGTACCGCCTCACGGAGGGAGGCCCGCCCGCGAAGACGGACGCCGTGTGGGAGCGCCTCGCCCGGGTCGGGCTGACGGGCCGATCGAAGCGGGTCGGCAAGCTGACGTATCTCGAGACCCGGGACGACGGGCACTGGGTGCTCGAGCGAGACGCGGTGGTCGTCCAGCCGCGGCGGGCGCGGAACCCGTGGGGCCACCCGATCCAGCTCGGTGGGGAGCCGCCCTCGGCGCCGGCGGACGGGCGCAGGAACACGTGGATCGAGATCGCCGCCCTCGACGGCTGGCTCATCGCCTACGAGGACGACCGCCCCGTGTTCGCGACGCTGATCTCGGCCGGGCGCAACGGGGCCGAGGAGCCGGAGAAGGCCGAGCCGTTCGTGCCGCCTTCCACCACCCCGCTCGGCCAGTACAGCATCGGCCGCAAATGGGTGACGAAGACGCTCATCACGCCCCACGTCGACGCGGACGACTGGATCGAGGCGGAGGTGCCGTGGAGCCAGCACTTCTTCAGCAAGTACCTCCTTCACGCGGCCTACTGGCACGACCGCTGGGGCGAGGGGCAGAGCGGCGGGTGCGTGAACCTCTCGCCGGCCGACGCGAAATGGCTCTTCCACTGGACCGAGCCCGCCGTGCCCGATGAGTGGTACGCGGTCCAGGCCACGCGCGACGACCCGTCCACGCGCATCGTGATCCATCGCTGAGCCGCCGCCGCGCGGCGCGTGCGCGCCTGCCGGAAGCCGCTATTTCGCCGGCGCGCTGGCCGCCTCGGCGCGCTCGCCCCCCTCGCCCGCCGCGGCCATGCGCCGCATGCAGAGCTTGAGGCCGGCGCGGAGGTTGCCGACGGTCGTGACGCCGGAGAGGTCGAGTCCGAGAGCGATCATCGTCTGCGCCACGTTCGCCCGGATCCCCGTGATGATCCCCTCCGCGCCGAGGAGCCGGATGGCCTTGATCATCTCGATGAGGTAGCCGGCCGTCCGCGTGTCGACCGCGTCGACGCCGGTGAGATCGAGGATCGCGTACCGCGCGTCCTTGTTCACGATCGCCGAGAGCAGGTTGTCCATCGCCTCGGAGATCCTCAGGCTGTCCACCACGCCCACCATGGGGAGGGTCAGCACCTTGTCCCAGACCTCGATGATGGGCGTCGACAGATCGCGGATGACCTCCTGCTGGGTCTCGATGAGCTCGACCTTCGCCCGGAGCTCCTGCTCGCGCCGCTTCGCCGCGGAGCCGTCCAGGCTGACGGTGATCATGCCGTCGGGCTCCCCGTCCCCGTCGCGCACGGGGATATGCCATGTCTCCCAGGCGGCGCCGTACGTCTCATAGACGTTGTACGCGCCTTTCCCCGCGAGCGCCTGCCGGTTCGTCTCCAGCCCCGCCGGGTCGCTCGCGAAGATATCGAACACGCTCGCTCCGAGGAACTGCCCCGGCTTCAAGCCGGCGGCCTCGAGCCCCCTGCCGTCCTGGAACGTGAAGACCCCCTCGCGGTCATACATGGCCACGGTGATCGGCAGGGTGTCGAGGATCGCGCGGAGGAGCAGCTGCGCCTCACGGAGCTTCGCCTCGAGCTCCTCCCTCGTCTCCGCCCCCGCCGTGCTCGACCCCGCGTCCCCCGTCATGGGCGCGTTCTACCGCGCACGCGCCCCGGCCGTCGAGGGGTTGTCGGTCGTTCGATGACGTTTCGCTCGGCCCGCCGAACTCCGCGGCGCTGGTTGACATGGTGTCCGATCAACACCAAGATTCATGTGCAAATTACACGGAGGGTTGAATGTTCGTCTCTTACGAGCACCCGCGGCCTGCGCTGACGGTGGATTGTGTCGTGTTCGGCCTCGATGAGGAGGACCTCAAGGTCCTCCTCATCCGGCGGGAGCTCGATCCGTTCCGCGGCAGGTGGGCGCTCCCGGGCGGGTTCGTGCGCGTCGACGAGGCGCTCGACGACGCCGCGCGGCGGGAGCTCGCGGAGGAGACGGGGCTCTCGGGGGTGTTCCTGGAGCAGCTCTACACGTTCGGCGCGCTCGGGCGGGACCCGCGCGAGCGCGTGGTCTCGGTGGCGTACTACGCGCTCGTGAAGCTCGGGGATCACCGGGTCAAGGCCGCGACCGACGCGCGCGAGGCGGCGTGGTTCGCGGTCGACGACACCCCGGCGCTCGCCTTCGATCACGACGAGATCCTCCCGGTCGCGCTGGAGCGGCTCAAGGGCAAGGTCCGATACCGGCCGATCGGGTTCGAGCTCCTGCCGCCGAAGTTCACGCTGTCGCAGCTCCAGCGCCTCTACGAGGCGATCCTCGAGCGCCCGCTCGACAAGCGCAATTTCCGGAAGAAGGCGCTCGGCACCGGGCTGCTCGTCGAGCTCGACGAGGTGGAGCAGGACGTCGCGCACCGCGCGGCGCGGCTCTACCGGTTCGACCGCCGGAAGTACGAGCGGCTCGAGAAGGACGGCTTCAGCTTCGAGATCTGAAGCGGGATGCCCGCTCGCGTGTCAGCGACGCGCTCGCACGTCTCCAGGAAGCGTGGCCGGAACGCCGGCGCCCGGGTTGACAACGTGTACTAAGAACACTAAGCTTGGTGTGTAAGATACACGAACGATCGGGTGCTCGCCGGGCGCGGGCGCTGACGGTCGGCGTTGACCGCCGAGCGGACGGTGGAGCTCCGGCGCCGGGAGGACCGCGCCCCGGCCTCCGTCTGCCCGGGTCCGGCCGCAGCGCGCCCTCGCCGGGCGCAGAAGGGAACTCCATGCTTCGCGACGTCGCTTTCTTGGCTGACATGGGAGGGGGCTCGGCCTTCGAGGTCGCCGGAGGGACGGTGACCGGGACCGATCACCTCGTCGCGGGGCGGCCCAACCAGGACGCCTATGCCTTCCGTGCCGAGGGCGGCTCTCTCGTCGCGGTGGTCTGCGACGGCTGCGGCAGCGGCGCGCGCAGCGAGGTGGGCGCGGCGCTCGGGGCGCGGATCGTGGCCGAGCAGGTGCTCGGCGCACTCCGGCGCGGCGGAGACCTCGATTCGCCCGCGACGTGGGAAGAGGTGCGGCGCGCGGCGCTCGCGCCGCTCCGCGACGTGGCCGCCGGCATGGGCGGCAGCTTCACCGAGGTCCTGTCGACCTTCTTCCTCTTCACCGTGGTCGGACTCGCGATCTCCGGCGACAGGGCGTGCGCGTTCTCCCTCGGCGACGGCCTCATCGCGCTCGGCGACGAGCTCCTGCGGCTCGGCCCCTTCCCGAGGGACGAGCCTCCGTACCTCGCGTATGGCCTGCTCGATCGGCCGCCCGGCGGCGAGGCGCCGCGCTTCACCGTGCACCGCGCCTTCCCGTCGAGCGCGCTCCGGACTGCCCTGCTCGGGACCGACGGCGCGATCGATCTGCTGGAGTCGTCGTCACGGCAGATCCCGAGGGGCGGCGAGGTCGGCCCGCTGTCGAGGTTCTGGGAAGACGACCGGTATTTCCAGAACCCCGACGCGGTGAGGAGGCGGCTCGCGCTCATCAACCGATCGGTGACGCGGCCCGTGTGGAAGGAAGAGCGGATGGAGCGCGAAGGCGGGCTGCTCCGCGACGACACGACGGTGGTCGTCGTGCGGAGGGCGCAGGGCGCCCGCGACTGAGGCGCGGCCCTGCGCGGAGGCGCAGGAGTCGCGGAGGGAAACGACAGGGCGTCTGCGCTCGATTGCGCTCGATTGCGCTCGATTGCGTTCGATTGCGCTCGGTTGCGTTCGATTGCGTTTGTTTACGTCCGGAGGAGGCGACTGTGGACGTTTATCTCGGTTCAAAGCGGGTTCGGCTCGACCCTCGGGCCTCGATCGGCAAAGGCGGGGAGGCGGACGTGTTCGACCTCGGAGACGGCCGCGCGCTCAAGGTCTGGAAGACGCCCGCTCACCCGGATTACGCCGGGCAGGACGCCGAGCAGCGCGCCGCCGAGGCGCGCATCGAGCGCCACCAGGACAAGCTGCGCGCGTTCCCGCCGGCGCTGCCCGATCAGGTGATCGCGCCCCTCGAGCTCGCGACCGACAGGGCCAAAAAGCGCGTCGTGGGCTACGCCATGCGCCTCGTGCGCGGCGCGGAGCCGCTCCTGCGCTACGGCGAGCCGTCGATGCGCCACGGCGGGCTCTCGTCGGCCGCGGTCTCCGAGGTGCTCGCGCGGCTCCACCGGGCGGTCGCGGCGATCCACGACCGGGGCGTCGTGATCGGCGACTTCAACGATCTCAACGTGCTCGTCGCCGGCGGCGAGGTGTTCGTCATCGACGCCGACAGCTTCCAGTTCGGCCCGTACCTCTGCCAGGTGTTCACCGAGCGCTTCGTGGATCCGCTGCTCTGCGACCCTTCGCTCCCCCGGCCGCTCCTGTCGAGGCCGTATTCGCAGGACTCCGACTGGTACGCGTTCGCCGTGATGGTCATGCAGAGCCTGCTCTGCGTGGGGCCTTATGGCGGCGTCTTCCGGCCGCGGTCCGCGTCGGCGCGGGTGCCCGAGAGCGCGAGGCCGCTCCGCCGCATCACCGTGTTCGACCGCGAGGTGCGGTATCCAAAGCCGGCCATCCCGTACCGCGTCCTGCCGGACGACCTCCTGGACGCGCTCTATCGCGTCTTCGTCGAGGACCGGCGCGGCGTGTTCCCGCGCCGGCTGCTCGACGCGCTCGCGTGGACGAGGTGCCCTTCGTGCGGCGTCGAGCACGCGCGCCCCGCCTGCCCGGCCTGCGCGGGCGCCGCGCCGGCCGTCGTGAAGGAGTCGACGGTCGTGCACGGCGAGGTGCTGGCGACGCGGATCCTGAGCACGCGCGGGGTGATCCTGGCCGCGGCCCTCGGCCCGGGCGGGCTCTGCTATCTCGTGAACGAGGGCGGCCGCTTCCTGCGGGAGGACCGGTCCGTCGTGATGTCTGGCGCGCCACACCCGGCGACGCGCTTCGCGGTGCACGGGAGCGCCACGTTGATCGGCCGGGGCGGCGATCTCGTGGTGCTCTCGCCGGGGGCCGCGCCCGAGCGGATCCAGGTCGACTGCGTCGGGACGAGGCCCATCTTCGACGTCAACGCGCGCGCCCGCTACTGGACGCGCGGCGGGCAGCTCCTGCGCAGCGGGAGGCCGGGCGCCGCCGCGCTCTCGGGCGAGGCGGACGCCGTGCCGATGGGCGAGGTGCTCGCCGGGCAAACGCTGTTCTGGGTGGGCCAGAGCTTCGGGCTCGGCTTCTACCGCGCCGGGAACGTCTCGATAGCGTTCGTCTTCGACGCCGATCGGCCCGGCCTCAAGGACACGGTCAAGCTGCCTTTCCCGGGCGGCAAGCTCACCGCGGCGACCTGCGTCTTCGACGCCGGCCCGAGCTCGTCGTCGAACGACGGCCGCGGGCGCCCCCGCGCCGGGCGCGCATGGCTGTTCCTCGCCGCCGAGCAAGCCGGCCGGACCGTGCACCGGTGCGTCGTCGTGCGCGAGGACGGCGCGGTCGAGGCGGTCGCCGACGGCGAGGGGGAAGGCGGCTCGTGGCTCGGCGCGCTGACCGGCAAGTGCGCGGCTTCCGGGTTCCTGCTCTCGGCGACCGACAGCGGCGTCGTCCGCGTCGAGGTGCGCGGGGGCGCGCTCGTCGAGACGCGGCAGTTCCCCGGCACCGAGCCGTTCGTCACCCAGGCTTCCCGGCTGCTCGTCGGCCCAGAGGGCCTGTTCGTCGTCGACGCACAGGCGATCACATTGCTTCGCATCTCGTGAATCCACGCTGAACTGACGGCCCGCGCTCGCGGGCCGATCGAGAGGAGAGAGAGACCATGAAATCGACAGAGCTCCCCCTGCCCGCCTTCTATGACGCCAAGAACGCCGAGCGGTGGGGCTTTCACCCCAATGAAGAGACGCTGCACGGCGCCGCCGCCGCGTGGCGCAAGGCGCACGGCGTGAAGCCGTCGGCCGCGGACGCGCAGAACGTCCACCTCCTGCTCATCGACGTGCAGAAGGATTTCTGCTTCCCGCAGGGGTCGCTCTACGTCGCCGGCAGGAGCGGCACGGGCGCGGTCGACGACAGCCGCCGCATCGCCGAGTTCATCTACAGGAACCTCGCGTCGATCACGAACATCACGGTCACGATGGACACCCACTTCGCTTACCAGATCTTCTTCCCGGCCTTCTGGGTGGATCGCGAGGACCGCCCGCTGACCGCGCACCGCGAGATCACGACGGCGCAGATCGACGCGGGGGAGGTGCGGCCGAACCCCGCGGTGGCGAAGTGGCTCTGCGGCGGGAGCTACCCGTGGCTCATGAAGCAGGTCCGGTATTACTGCGAGGAGCTCGAGAAGGCCGGGAAATACAAGCTCTACCTGTGGCCGCCGCACTGCATCCTCGGGAGCGACGGCCACGCGCTCGCGGGCGTCGTGCACGAGGCGCGGATGTTCCACGCGTTCGCGCGCGGGGTGCAGTCGTGGGTCGAGGTCAAGGGCGGCAACCCGCTCACCGAGAACTACTCGGTGATGCAGCCCGAGGTGCTGACGCGCCACGACGGCCAGCCGCTCGCGCAGCGGAGCACGGGCTTCCTGAGGACGCTGCTCCACGCCGACGCGGTGATCATCGCCGGCCAGGCCGCGAGCCACTGCGTCCGCAGCTCGATCGAGGACATCTTGACGGAGATCGCGCTCACCGACCGCGCGCTGGCCAAGAAGATCTACGTGATGACCGACTGCATGTCGCCGGTCACCGTGCCCGACGGCAAGGGGGGCTTCGCCGTCGATTTCACCGCCGAGGCGGACAAGGCGCTCGCCCGCTTCGCCGCCGCCGGCATGAACCTCGTGAAGAGCACCGACCCGATTCCGTGCCTGGGCGCATGACCGTGGAGGATCCGATGAGCAAGAACAAGGAGAACGACAGCGGAGCGAGCCGCGGTGGCTCGCTCGACATCGAGCAGCTCTTCGAGGCGGCGCGGGACGACGGCGCGCTCTCGCCCGAGGCGATGCAGGCGCTGCACATCACCGATCTGGGCGCGCAGATCCAGGCCGGCTTCGGCGTGCAGGTGGACGACGTCGCGTCGTCGGAGGTCGTGCTGGTCACGGTGATGCCCGACGACTCGGGATCCATCAAATTCGCTGGCAACGCCCCGTCGGTGAGGGACGGGCACAACCTCGTGGTGGGCGCCCTCTCCGACTCCAGGCAGCGCGACTCGATCCTCGCGCACAACCGTTACCTGAACGGGGCGGTGCTGTATCCGTACTGCCCGATCGCCCAGGCCGTGAAGATGGACACGAAGAACTACGATCCCATGCTCGGCACGCCCCTCTACGATCAGACGGTGGTCTTGCTCGGAACGGTGATCGCGAAGGCGCAGGAGTTCGCGCTGAGCGGCGTCCCGGCGCGCACCGTCACGCTGATCATCTCGGACGGCGCCGACGCGGGCTCGACGTGGGCCAAGGCCAGGGACGTGTGCGCCCTCGTCCGTGACATGCGGCGGGCCGAGGCCCACATCGTGGCGGCGATCGGCATCGACGACGGGAACACCGATTTCCGCGCCGTCTTCCGCGACATGGGGATCGAGGACCGCTGGATCCTGACGCCGAAGAGCGACGCGGCGGAGATCCGCAAGGCGTTCGCGCTGTTCTCCCAGTCGGCGGTGCGCGCCAGCCAGGGCGGCGCGTCGTTCTCGAAGACGGTCGCGGGCGGCTTCGGCGGGTGAAGCGCGCGCCCCCGGCTCGCCGCCCGCCCCCCCGCGCGGCGGCGAGCCCTCCTCGCCTCTCGGCTGCTTCGGCGGAGGCCCCGGATCAGGCCGCGGCCTCCCAGGGGACGACGCCGTAGCGGCGGCGCAGCTCGTCGAGATCCACCGCCATGTCGGACCAGAAGTCCCAGTCGTCCATCAGGTCGATGCTCATCTTCGTTCCGCGAACGAACGATCGCACGAGCTCGTCGGCGAGCCCGGGCGTCGCGAGCATCCCCTGCTGCGACGGCGCCAGCACGGTGAGCTGGACGCCCTGCTGGAGCTGCACCAGCAGGAACACGAGGATGCCGAACGGGTTCTCGCGGCGATACCCGGCCTGAAAGGCGATCGTCATCGCCTCTCCGCGCAGGTCCGTGCCGTAACCAGCGAGGATGTGGCTCAGGTCGTGCGTGAGCACGCCCTCGGGCACGCCGCGCTTCTCGCCGGGGAACGAGAAGCCGTTCTCTCGATAGAACGTGAAGAGCGCCTTGCCGAGGGTGCCCTCTCTGTACGCCTCGAGCGAGCGGTAGCGCGCGGCGACTGGCTCGTTCTCCAGGATGCCCGCGAAGCTCGCGACGTTCCTGGCGAGCCCATAAAGGCCGCCCTCATCGAGCATGCGCCGCACGTTCTTGCCGAGCAGCGAGCTCCGGCTGATGTCGATGCGCAGGAGGAGCAGCCGCCGCTCGTAGAGGTGGTGGAGCTGGCGGACCGCGTGCGGCCGCGCCCCGAGCGCCGCGGCGAAGCGCTCGACCTCGAGCAGCTCGCGCTCGTCGACGCGCTCGCCGCACAGGGTCATCGCGCAGAGACCGTTGATGAGCTGCTCGCGCAGCGCGGGATCCTCGACGGCGCGCGCGAGCTCCTCGGGCGCTATCGGGGCGAGCGCGTCGATGTCGAGGTCGGTGTGAAGGAGGTGCCGCTGCACCGCGGCGATCGCGTCGCGCCGCGACCCGTCGAGGGGGCCGGCCGAGGTAAGGACGACCTTGATGGCACGCAGACCCGCGTGCGCCTGTTCTTGGCTCGGGATGAGGTAGGTCATGCCAGGGAGGATGATGCCGAGCGCGCGTCCCGTCCTTGACCGGCGGCGCCAATGTCTTGACCGAGCGCGCCGCCTGCACCGAGCCGCGGGGCCGCGCCGACTCGACATCGCGCGCGCTCGGAGCGGCCCCTGCGCACACCCGCACACGCGGAGCGCCCTCGCGCACAAGGACGACCACTCCTCTCCACGTCCATCCCACGAGACGTGGAGAGGTGCGGATGGTGCCAAAGCGCGCAGGAGGTTCAAGCCCAAAACGAGAGAACCAGAAATCGTCCAGAACGGATCTGGATCTTCAGAACAGCTTGAATATTATGACCGTCGGGTGTGCCTGGGCACAGCCGGAGCGAAAGGGAGAGACGATCACGTGAAGACAGTGTTGAAGGTTCTCGGAGCTCTCGTCGGCCTCGTGGTCCTTGCGGTCGTGGTGTTCTGGGTCGGCTGGCTGCGCGCGCCCGCGCCGGAGGCGGTGTGTGAGCACATGAGCGAGCTGGTGTCGAAGCAGGCGGGCGCCGACGCGAAGAAGGCGTGGGATCAGCCCGCTTGCGTGAAGCGGATGCAGCCCTCCGAGTACGGACGACTCAAGTACGTCAAGCAGATGAAGTGTCTCATGAGCACGGAGAGCATCGACGGGATCAAGGCCTGCGAGAAGGGGTGATCGCCTTCGTCCGCCCCTGGGGCGGCGCTGCTCGCGACGGCGGCGCCGCCCGGAAGGGCCCTCGCCCCCCGCCCTCTTGATGTCCGCCGTCGCGCCTGGTAGCCGTGCTCCCCGTGCGGCCGCCCGTGCTCCTCTCCCCTCCGCGCGGGGGCGCCGGAGCGGCCGCGACGCCGAGGTGGGTTGATCATGACAGTCGTGCGGTGGAAGGCATTGGAGCGGCGCGTGATCCAGCACTCGCCGTGGCGGAGGATCGAGGATGTCACCTTCGAGCTCCCGGACGGGCAGGTCCGCACGTTCTCGCTCAAGAAAGAGGGGCGAGTCGTCTGCGTCCTCGCCATCTCCCGCGAGAAGAGGGTAATCCTGGCGCGCCAGTACAGGCCGGGGCCCGATCGGATCCTCGACGAGCTCCCGGGGGGCGGCGTCGAGCCTGGCGAGGCCCCGGAGGCGGCGGCGGCGCGCGAGCTCCTCGAGGAGACGGGGTATGTCGCCGGGCGGCTCGTGCCGCTCGGTCGCCCGCTGGAGTGCGCTTACTCGACCATCGAGCGACACGCGTTCCTGGCCGTGGACTGCGCGCGCGACAGGGCGCAAGCGCTGGATGAGACGGAGTTCATCGACGTGGTCGAGAAGCCGATCGAGGACTTCGTGGAGCAGCTCAGGGAGGGCGCTTGCACCGACCCGGAGGTCGGGTGGATGGGGCTTTACGAGCTGGGCTGTCTGAGAGCGAGCGCCTGAGCCTCGCCGCGCGGCGGGAGCGCGCGGACGCCGGCGCCGCGATCCCCGCCGGTCGCTGGCTGCGCTAGGATGGAGCTCATGCGCAGGCACGACCACGTCCTCCTCGCTCCCGGCGCCGGCGCCTCCGGTCGCACGGTCCACGCGCCTCCGGCCGGCAGGGGGCGCCCGCACGTGCCGCACGTGGACGACCGGCTGGCGCCGCCCGAGACGCGGGTGGAGTACCTCCACGGCGTCGAGGTCTACGCCGCCCCGGCCGATCCGCCGCACGCGACGCAGCATTTCGATCTGACCTACGTCCTCGGCGCCCACGTCGCCGAAGGCTACCGGGGCGCCGTGGACATGCTGACCCGGACCGACCTCGGCAGCGATTATGCGGCCGACGCCAGCGTCTTCGCGCAGAAGCCCGACCGCGCGGGCCGGCGGCGGCTGGAGGAGCTGGCGTTCGAGGTCAGCGACAAGCAGGCCCTCGCCGTTCCGACCACGAAGGCGCGCCTGCTGATCGCCCGCGGCGTGCGGCGGGTGTTCTGCATCCTGGTGAAGCAGCGCCGGGTGATGGAGTGGTCGCGCGAGACCGACGGCTGGCGCCCGCTGCCGAAGGATGCGGTCATCGAGGATCCCTGCCTCGTGCGCCCGCTGCCCATCCAGGCGCTCCTCGAGGCCACGTCCTCGGACGACGCCGTGGCGCGCGCGCTGCTCGACAAGCGCGTGCCCGCGCTCGAGGCAGCGCTCGCGGAGGGTGAGGCGCGCGGCGAGGCGCGCGGTGAAGCACGCGGCGAGGCGCGCGGTGAGGCGCGCGGTGAAGCGCGCGGCGAGGCGCGCGGTGAAGCGCGCGGCGAGGCGCGCGGCGAGATCAGGATGGCGCAGGAGGCCATCCTCACGGTGCTGGAGTCGCGCGGGGTCGCCACGCCGGCCGAGGTGGCCCGCGCGATCGCCGGCTGCGAGGATCTGGGCAAGCTACGGCGATGGATCAAGCGCGCGGCGACCGCGACGACCGCGGCCGAGGTCGTCGCCGGCTCCCGGCGCAAGCGCTGAGCGAGGGCCGCCGCGGCGCGGGCGCGCGCTGGACGCGCTCCCCCGGCGCCCGCGCGCCCGCGCGCCCGCGCGCCCCGTTACTCGTGATCGCCCCCGCCGCGGCGCACGTGCTTCTTCTCGCCCGTGCGCCGCTTCTCGTCGAGCCGCCGCGCCTTCGACGCACGCGTCGGCCGCGTCGGCCTTCGCTGCACCGGCACCTCGAGCGCGCGCAGGATGAGCGCGCGCAGCTTCTCGCGCGCGTCGTCCAGGTTGCGCAGCTGGTCGCGCGTCAGCTGGCTCACGATGAACAGCCGCCCCTCGGCGTCGAGCCGACCGCGCGCCAGCACGCGCAGCCTCGCCTTGGCGTCGTCGGCGAGCTCCGGCCACGCGCCGAAGTCGAAGCGCAGCTCCACCTTGGAGGCGACCTTGTTGACGTTCTGACCGCCGGGCCCCGACGCGCGAACGGCGCTCCAGCTGAGGAGCGCGGCCGGGGCGGTCAGCGCATCGTTGACGACGAGGGGATCGGACACGGCGGCTCTCCTGCCCTGCGGGCGGCGCGAGCGCCGTGCGGAGCGGCTGACGCCTAGCACGCGCGCGCCGCGCCCGCCGCGCTGCGCGCAGGGCGCGGCCTGCCGGCGAGGAGCGCGTGTGCGATAGAGTCGCCATGCAGGGCCCCCCTGATCACGCCGCCGCGCCGCCGGGCGCCCCTCACCGAGGCCACCCGCCGCCTGCGCGGCTCAGCCTGCTTCGCTGCCTCGGCGTCGCCTCTGGTCCGGCCGCCGCCCTCGCGATCGCGCTCGTCCCGAGCGGGCTCCACGCCGTCCCTGGTTATGGCCACCGCCCTGCGTACGCGGCCGCGGTCGCGGCGTGGATGGCGCTGTGGTGGCTCTTCGAGGTGCTCCCCGTCGCGCTCACCGCCTGCTTGCCGCTCGTTCTCTTCCCGTTGCTCGGCGTCTTCGGCCGCGGGCTCGCGGGCGACGCGGCCCGCGCCGCCGCGCCGTTCGTCGACGCCTACATCTTCCTCTTCCTCGGCGGCATGGCGATCGGGGCCGCCATGGAGCAGTGGAGCCTTCACCGCCGGGTGGCGCTCCACATCATGCGGGCCGTCGGCACGGACCCGAAGCGCCTCCTGCTCGGCATGCTGGTCGCGACGAGCTCCATCTCGCTCTGGATCTCCAACACCGCGACCGCCGTGATGATGGTCCCCATCGGGCTCGCCCTGCTCGCGCAGCTGGAGTCGGCCGCCGGAGGGCGCAGGCTCACGCACTACGGGACGGCCATCATGCTGGCGGTGGCCTACGCCTCCAACGTCGGCGGGATCGGCACGAAGATCGGCACCGGGACGAACTCCATCTTCTGCGGCTTCCTCGCCGACAAGCTCGGCCACGATCTCGGTTTTCTGCGGTACATGGCGATCGCCCTGCCGTTCGTGGTCCTCTTCGTCCCGCTGCTCTGGCTCGCCCTGTGGCGCGTCGGCAAGCGGGACGGGCTCGGCCCCGGCCGTGCGCGCGACGCGCTCGACCGTGAGCTCGCGGCCATGGGCCCGATGAGCCGCGGCGAGAAGACGGTCGCCGCCATCTTCGCGGCGGCGAGCGCGCTCTGGATCCTCGGCGATCCGCTGCGCGCCGCGCTCGCGCCTCCCCTCCAGGACGCGCTCAGGGGCATGGGCGCCGCGGCCGGCTTCAAGGTGCAGGGCAAGCACTACGAGGCGACCGTGGCCGTCCTTGCGGCGCTCGGCCTGCTCGCCCTGCGCGCCCTCTCTCTCGCCTCCGTCCGCCGGATGCCCTGGGGCACGCTCGCCTTGCTCGGCGGCAGCTTCGCGATGGCGGCCGGCATCGAGGGCGGCGGGCTCTCGGCGTGGATGGCCGCGAAGCTCGCGATCGTCGCCGAGGCGCCGCTGCTCGCGCAGCTCGGGCTCGCCAGCGCCGGCACGATCGCCCTGTCGGCGCTGGCCTCCAACACCGCCACGGTGAACGTGGCGCTCAACGTGCTTCCGCAGGACCTCGGCGTGCTGTTCGCGGCCACGATCGCCGCGTCCTGCGACTTCATGCTGCCGGCGGGCACGCCGCCCAACGCCATCGTGTTCGGCAGCGGGTACGTGCGGCTCCCGGTGATGATCCGGACAGGCTTCCTGCTCAACGTGGCTGCCGCCGCGCTCATCACGGTCTACGTGTACGGCTACGCGCGGCACCTCATCGGCGGCTGAGCGCAGGGGCGCAGCGGACTCCCGCGCCCCGTCGCCGGCCAGAGCGCCCGCGCCTCGCTCCGGGCCCGGCGCCCGCGCGCGGCTCAGGAGACCTTGCGCCGCGCCGACTCCCACCCGCGCCGCACGGCGCTCTTGGCCTCGTCCCAGGTGCGCCCGCTCTTGAGGTCGTTCCACTCCTCCCTGAGCTTGCTCTCGACCCGATCGTCCCAGTCGGTGTGATCGTTGTAATGGCTCGCCGCGCCCCAACCGTAGCGCAGCCCCGGCTCGACCTGGTCCCAGTCGGTGTTCGGCGCGTAGCGCGGCGGGATCGGCTGCTTGCCGAGCGCCTGCTTCACCGTATCGCCGACGTCCTGGTTGAGCTCCTGCCCCTTGGTGTCGGTGAAGTCCGCCTTGGTCTGCTCCCAGTCGCGGCGCAGCGCCTCCTTCACGCGGTCCCAGCCGGACGTCTTGTGATCATCCCACCACCTCGGATTGACTGCATGGTTCATCGGTACCTCCATCGACTCCGTTGAACGAGCGCCGGCGCGAGGGCCGAGCGCTGCTTTGAGCCTGGCGATACACGAACGGTGCCGCCCCGAGCCTTTGCCGGAAACCGATGGGAATAAGGCTGTTCGCAGCGATGTGCGCCGTCCCGGAGCGACGCTCTCCGCCGCCCCCGGCGGAGGCTCGCCCGCGTCAGGCCGTCACACGTGAGACAAGGTGCCTCGGAGGGTCAACCGGGCGCGCGCACCGGAAAGCGCTCGGCCATCCACGCCTGCCACGCGGGCTCGGCGCGCGCCGCCGCGGCGGGCGCCCGGTCGCCGTACAGGTACAGCCGGATCGGCAGGAAGATCTGCCCGGCCATGGGAAGGGCGAACAGGTGGGCGATGCCCGGCGCCGGCTCCTCGAGCCGGAGGAGCAGCTCCGGGTGCTCGCTCGAGCCGGCGCGCTCGACCACCCCCGCGAACGGCGGCGCGCCGGCGGCAGCGCTCACCCGCTGGCCCTCCGCGGCGCCAGCGAGCCCGAGCGGGCCGATGAGCGCGCCCCACGTCGCGGCCTTGGGCTCGGATCCGGCGCCCATCAGCTGGAACGCCGCGCAGGGCTGCCCACGGAAATGGGCCAGATAGAGCCGCAGGATGCGGAAGAAGGCCGCCCAGCCGTGCATGTGGCCCTCGAACTGGTTGTCCCAGTCGTCGGTGCTCGCGAACCAGCTGTGCACCACGCGCACGACGCACGTCCCGCCGGACCGCGCCTCCACGATCCACTCCGTGGCGACCTTGGGGCTGCCTGGTCCCATGTCCTCCGGGGCCTCGGCGGAGAACCGGCGAGGCGGCTCCCAGGCCGTGATGGTCGCGACCGAATCCATGCTGTTGCCCGGGCCGAAGTGAGAGACGGTCGTGCCGCCCTCGCGCTCCTCGAGCTCGCTCGGCACGAACCACGACGAGATCCCGGGCCCTGTCGCGATGGCGCGCCACACCTCCTCGGGGCTGCCGGGGACCTCGACTTCGGCCTCGACGCTGCGACGGCCGGACGCGTCTTTTCTCACGGGCATGATGACTCCTTTCGTGGTGATTCGTTCGGTGTGGGTGTGGGGTGAGCGACGATCACCAGGCGGTGCGATCGCCCGCCTGGCGCCGCGTCGTCGTGGTAGCGCGCGACGAGCGCCGTCACCGCGCGGGTGAGCTCGCCGGTGAAGGCGGCGCGCTCCGCCGGAGATCGGAAGCGGACCTCGGCGTCGATCGACAGCGACGCGAGGCGCTTGTCGGCCTCCCGCGAGCGCCGCAGGAGATCGCTGACCTCGCGCACGACGCGCGCGCCCAGGGCGATGAGGTAGGTCGCGGAGAGGCGGTCCGAGGCGCGCTCCGGATCCGCGGCGACAGGCCCGAGCGCGCCGGGCGACACGACGTAGGAGGCCGCGCTCGCGACCAGCAGGCGCTCCGTCAGCCCGCCCCATTTGCGCGTCCCGGCCATGCGCACGAGCCCGTGCGCCTCGAGGGCGCGCAGGTGGTAGTTGATCTTCTGGCGCGCGATCCCGAGGCGCGTGGCCAGCGTCGCGGCGGAGGCGGGCGCCGAGAGCTCCGAGAGCAGCCGGCTCCTGACAGGCTCGAGCGCTGCCGCTGCCGCGGCCGGATCCTCGATGACGTCGACGTCGAGCACACCGCCGTGGGTATCATTGACAATTTTTTTTGTCAATGACCGCAGGCCGTACTTCCCCGCCACGGCGAGGGGCGCGATCCCCTCGCCGTCGGGCCCGCGCCCCCCGCCTACGTCTACGTCACCGACCGGCGGCGGCGTCCGGAGAGAGGGCGCTCAGGTCGACGCCGCTCGCCTCGATGGCCCGGTAGCTCGCCGCGAGGCGCTGGGCCCAGGCCTCCACGCCCTCGTCGGTCAGCAGGCCGTCCTGGCGGATCTCGAGGAGCACGCAGGGCAGGCCGCGGGCCTCGCCGTGCGTGGGGATCCCGTAGTCGCCGCCCTCGGTCACGCGGTAGGGCTCGTTGTCGCCGACGCAGAGCCCGGGCTCGCGCCGCAGCGCCTCGAGGAACGGCGCGGCGAGCCTGCGGTCGCGCCCGTAGAGGACGGCGGCGTGCCACGGCCGGTCCTGGCCGGGCATCGCGGGCGTGAAGCTGTGCATGCTGAGGATCGCCGTGCGCTCCCGGCGGTCCCGCCGCGCGTCGAGGAGCGCGGTGATCGCGCGGTGGTAGGGCCAGAAGCACGCGTCGGCCCGCGCGCGGGCCTCCGCGGCGTCGATGGTGTTGCCGGGGATGGGCACGCCGCAGCTGATCTCGGGGATGGACGTCGGCGAGCCCAGCGGCCGGTTGCAGTCGATGACGAGCCGCGAGTAGCCGGAGAGCACGAGCGGCGCGTCGAGGAGCGCGGACAGGCGGCGCGAGAGGCGCGCCGCGCCGATGTCCCAGCCGGTGTGCTCGCGGAGCGCCTCGTGCTGCCTGCCCAGCTCGGGGAGGCTCCTCGGAACCGCGTTGGACGCGTGGTCGCAGAGCAGGACCGCGCTGGAGCGGCCCTCGGGGTTCACCACCTCGAACGCGGGCGGCTCATCGGGCGCGAGGATGCGCAAGGCTGGTGAAGCGGACGAAGAAGAGCTCATGACGTCTCGCCCAAGACATAGCAGACACCGGCGCGCCGGCGCCGCGGGCTCGCGCGAGGGCGCGCGGCAGCACGCGCGGCGCGTTGGCTCAATGCGGCGACGTCATGCACGCGCGCAGCGCGAGCTTGGCCCGATGAAGGAGCACCGCGACGTGGCCGGCCGAGATGCCCAGCGCGCGCGCCACGTCCTCCCCGGGTTGCTCCTCGAGCATGCGCAGCGTCACGACGGCCTTCTGGATCTCGCAGAGCTCCTCGACGCACGCGCGCAGGCGGACGTGCTCCTCGGCGCGCGCGATCGCCTCGTCGGTCGCCGGGACGTCCCCCGCGGCCTCCGGGTGCGCGTCCACGTCGTCGTGCGGCCGGGCGCGGAAATGACGGCGGCGCCGGTTGCGCGCGGCGTTCCGCACCGTCCCGGCGAGCACGCCCCCCCACGCGCCGACGTCCTCCGGGAGGGCGCCCCGCTGCGCGAGCGTGAGCAGCGTGCAGAGGCCCTCCTGCACGCAGTCGACCGCGTCTTCCGGTGTCACCCCCTCCGCGCGCGCCAGCGCCGCGAGCGCCGAACGCTCGGAGCGCACAAGGTGCGACACATGGTTGAGGAGATCGTCCGCGTCCTTGATGGCGCCCATGGTCCAGGAGGTCAGGTGTCGAGCCGCGCCCACATTACAACGGGCAAGCGCTGTAATGGATGCCGCCCTCGAGACCTGCCAGGGCATGGAGGTTCACGCCATGTCCACGAATCCTGTCCGCGAGATCGATGAGGCGAGCTTCGACGCCGAGGTGCTGGAGGCCGGGGTGCCCGTCCTCGTCGAGCTCACCGCGCAGTGGTGCCCGCCGTGCCGCGCGCTCGCGCCCATCCTGCACAAGCTGGCGGAGGAAGGCGCAGGGCGCCTGAAGGTGGTGGCGGTCGACGGCGATCGGTGCCCGGCGATCGCCCGCCGCCTCGGCATCCGCGCGTTCCCGACCGTCGTCGCGTTCGCCGGGGGCAAGGAGGTGGCTCGTCACGTGGGGCTGACCACGAAGGACAAGCTCCTCCGGCTGATCGAAGGGGGCGGGCTCCCCGGCGGTGCGGGGAGGGACCGAGCGCCCTCGCCGCCGTGAGGGCGGCTCGATCGCGCGCCTCCACGGGCAGGCGGCCGCGATCGGCCCGCGATCGGCGCGTGAAGGGGCTCGGGCGCGCCCGGCGCGATCCGCCCGTGTCCTACCGTCGTGACCTGTCCATGCGCCGGTGCGGTTCGCGCTGCCTCTCGGCGGCGGGGAAGCTGACCTTGCGGGTCGTCGACTCGTCCCCGGAGACCTCGAACGGCCCCACCGCCTGCGGATCGCTGACCGGCCTGCCGTCGTCGTCGACGAGCGAGAGCGTCCCGACATAGTTGTCGGCGACGAGCTGCACGCTCGCGTCGAACCGCTCGCAGGGGACCACCTGCCGCGTGACCTTGTTGCTCTTCGTGTTGATGAGGACCAGCTCGACCGCGGTCGCGCCGCGCGCCTTGCACTGAGCGGCGTCGGTCTTGTCCTCGATGGACCACTGGACGGTCACGAACCCCATGTCTTCAGGGTGTGCGCCTCCAGGCCGCGTCTCGCCGGTCGTTTCTCCCGTGCACGCGACCACCATCGCTGCACATAGCCCTGCTGAAGCGTAGACACTTCGCATACCTACCTCGCTGTGCTCGCTGCGGACTCCAGCGCCGCGCCCCGCATCCAGCAACGCGGATGCCACGCGGCCTCGCGGCGAGCCTGCGAGCCCGGCGCTCGCGGGCAGGTCTTGAAACGGCCGAGCAGGTTCGCCATGTTCGCCGTCCGATCGAACGCGAGCGGCGCCGGGCGACGAGCGGCGCCGGACGAGGCCTCGCGCGACGCCCCCCCGAGGAAGCACGACCCCGATGCGCACGCCCGAAGATGCTCGCGACAGCCGAAAGGAGGCCGCGTGGGGCGTCGCCTACGGGATCGCGGCCTACAGCTCCTGGGGCGTCGTCCCCGTCTTCTGGAAGCAGCTCCGGCACGTCGGAGCCGTCGAGCTCCTGGCCCATCGCACCGTGTGGAGCCTGCTCTCGTTCGTGGCGCTCACGCTGGCCGCAGGGCAGCGCCGCGCGCTCGGCGCGGCCCTGCGCGACCGGCGCGTCGTCGCCGCGATGGCGGCGACCGGCGCGCTCGTGTCGGCGAACTGGGTCCTCTTCATCTACGCCGTGGCGGTGGGGCGCGTGCTCGACGCCAGCCTCGGCTACTTCATCAACCCGCTGCTCAGCGTGCTCCTCGGCATGCTCTTCCTGCGCGAGCGGCTTCGGCCCGCCCAGTGGCTCGCGCTCGGCCTCGCCGCCTCGGGCGTCGTGTACCTGGCGGTGCGCGCCGGCTCGATCCCCTGGATCGCCCTGGGCCTGGCGAGCACGTTCGGGGTGTACGGCCTGCTGCGGAAGGTCGCCGCCGTCGGCTCGCTCCCCGGCTCCACCCTGGAGACGTCGTTCATCGCCCCGCTCGGCGCGGCCTACCTGGCCGCCCTCCACGCCGAGGGCACCGGCGCCGCGGGCCGCGCCGATCTGCGGACCCACCTCCTGCTCGCCGCGACGGGCATCGTCACGGCCCTGCCGCTCGTCTGGTTCACGAACGCGGCGCGCCGCCTGTCGCTGACCACCGTGGGCTTCCTCCAGTACCTCGCGCCGAGCGGCCAGTTCCTGCTGGCCGTGCTGGTCTACGACGAGCCGTTCACGACGGCCCAGGCCGTGAGCTTCGCCTTCATCTGGACCGGGCTCGCGGTGTTCAGCGCCGACGCCGTGCTTCGCGCGCGCCGCTCGGGAAGGACGAGCGCGTCCTGAGCGCGCCGGAGGGGAGGCAGGAGGAAATTGAACCGCCGAATGAGCTCCGAAGAGACCGCACCGAGCGCCGACCTCTCGCAGATCCCGGCGCAGATCACCGGCCCGGCGGCCTGGTACGGCCCCGCGATGGCGCAGAGCGACGGCTGGATCGAGCACATCACACAGGCGGAGCTCGAGGAGGTCGAGGCCGCGGTCCGCCGCTTCGACGAGGCGGGCGAAGACCCGGCGCACCTCCGCAGCGAGGCCTTCCCGCTGCCGTCGCTCGCCGCGCGCCTCCGCCGCGTGCTCGCGGAGGTGCTCGACGGCCGCGGCTTCGCGCTGCTCCGCGGGCTGCGCGGCCCGTGGCTCGACCGCGGCGGCCTCCGCGCGGCCGCGATCGCGTTCCTCGGCATCGGCAGCCACCTGGGGAGCGCGCGCTCGCAGAACGCGCGAGGGCACATCCTCGGTCACGTGAAGGACCTCGGCCTGTCGAGCCAGGATCCGAGCGTGCGCATCTACCAGACGCGCGAGCGGCAGACCTTCCACACCGACTCGTGCGATGTCGTGGCGCTGCTCTGTCTCCGGACCGCCAGGGCAGGCGGGCTCTCGGCGCTCGTCAGCTCGGTCACGCTGTACAACGAGATGCGGCGGGCGCGCCCGGACCTGACGGAGGCGCTGTTCGCGCCGATCGAGACCGATCGCCGGAGCGAGGTGCCGGCGGGCGAGCTGCCCTATTTCCGCATCCCGGTGCTGAGCTGGCACGCAGGGCTCCTGTCCGGCATCTACCAGCGGCAATACATCGAGTCGGCCCGCCGCTTTCCGGACGTCCCGCCGCTCACCGCGCGGCAGATCGAGGCGCTCGACCTGTTCGATGCCCTCGCCAACGACCCCGCGCTCCACATGACCATGGAGCTCCGCCCGGGCGACATCCAGCTCGTGCACAACCACACGCTGCTCCACGATCGCACGGCCTTCGAGGACTGGCCCGACCCGGATCGCAAGCGGCACCTGCTCCGCCTCTGGCTCGCTCCGCCCGGGGCGCGGCCGCTGCCGCCGGTGTTCCGCGAGCGCTACGGCGCGCTGACCCCCGGCGACCGCGGCGGCATCGTCGTACCCGGCACGCGGCTCCACGCCCCGCTCGATCCTGCGTGAGCGGCCGCGCCCGCGAGCACCGGGGCGCTCACCGCGGCTCGTCCGTAGGTGTCCCCACGTGAGCTCTCGCTCGCCGGAAAGCTCGATCCATCACCGCCGCGTGCGCGCGCTGCATGCCCATGGCGGGTGCGCTCCGCGAGGCAGCTCACCGCCGCGTGCGCGCGCTGCATGCCCATGGCGTGCGTGCTCCGCGAGGCAGCTCACCGCCGCGTGCGCACGCCGCACCCACACGGCGCCGGCACGCTCCTCGCAGCACATCCCCTTCCCATGGCTCCCTTGCCTCCGGCCCGAGCGGCAGAGGAATGCGCCGGCAGCGATTCCCGTCCCGCGCCCGGCGGCGAGGCGCGCCTCCCTGCCGCTCCGCCCGCCGCCCCGGACGCGCCCGCCGCCCGCCGCGCGCGGCGAAAGGCGCTGCTCCACGCGGCGCTCGGCGGCCTCGGCCTGGCCGCCCTGGCCGCGCTCATCCGCCACGTCGGCGCGGCCGAGATGCTCGCCGCGGTGACCCGCGCCGCGCCGTTCGTGCCTCTCCTGATCGCGCTGGAGGCGGCGCGCATCGGCTGCGAGGCGCTCGCGACCGGCGTGCTCTGCGCGCCGCGCCGCGTCCCGGCCGCGGAGCTCCTTCGCATCCACGTCGTCACCTACCCTGTCATCACGCTGATGCCGGCCGGCCGCCCCGCGGGCGAGGCGGTCAAGGCCGCGCTGCTCTCCCCCCACGTCGGCGCCCCGCGCGCGGCCGCGATCGCCACGGCGAACCAGTCGCTCGCGCTCCTGTCCTCGGCCCCGCTGTCGCTCCTCGCGGCCATCGCCCTCTTCCACCTCGGCGGCGGCGCCTCCCCGCTCGCCCTCGGCGTGCTCGCGCACGCCGCCCTCCTGGTCGCGAGCGGCCTCGGCGTCGCCTTCGCCGCGCGGCAGCGCGCCGCCTCGGCGTGGATCACCCGGCGGTTCGCCCGCGCCGGCCAGCTCGCCACCGCCTTCCAGGAGGCCGTCCACGAGCGCCCGCCCGTCCCGGCCTGGCCGTTCGCCGCCTGCCTCGCGGGCCGCGCGCTCCAGGCGGTGCAGTACGGCGTGCTGCTCGCCGTCGTCGGCGCCGAGAGCGGCCCCCTCCGCGCGCTCGCCGCGTACGGCGTGGGCGCCGCCGGCACGGCGGCCGGCGACCTCATCCCGGGCCAGGTTGGCGCCACCGACGGGGCCTTCGCGCTCGCCGCCTCGCTGCTCGGCCTCACCGAGAGCTCCGCCATCGCGATCTCGCTGCTCGTCCACCTCCTCCAGGCGGCCTTCGCGCTCGCGGGGATCGCCGTCGCGCTCGTGTGGCGCCGCAGCCATCCAGCGCCCTGAGCCGAGCTCGACTGGGCCCAGGGGAGTCGCGCGCGCCTCCGGCGTGCGCTCAGCCGCGCTCGCGCCTGATGCGCTCCAGCTCCGCCAGGGCCTCGGCCAGCCGCCGCTCGGCCTCGTCGGCGCGCCGCCTCTCCTCCTCGGCGTGCCGCCCCTGCTCGTCGGCGCGCCGCTTCTGCTCGTCGGCGCGCCGCTTCTGCTCGTCGGCGCGCCGCCTCTCCTGGTCGAGACGCTTCTCGGTCTGCTCGATGCGCCCCTCGAGGTCGCCCACCATCGTGCCGAGCCTGTCGAGCAGCTCGCGCGTCTCCGGCAGCGCATCTTGCCCGTGAAAGAAGCGCAGCCGATCGCCGTCCAGACCGAGGTCCAGGGCGAGCATCGCGCTCGTGAGCCGCCCCTCCTGCGGGACGATCGGCTGGTAGCGCCCGCTGCCCTGGACGAGCCGGAAGCCGCGGAGCTGGCGACGGCGCCGGTCGAAGACGAAGTACTCGGAAATGCCCAGCGACGCGTAACGGGCGACGTTGTCCACGAGATCCTTCTTGCTCCTCCCGCTCCAGAGGATCTCCAGCGCCAGGTCGACGCCCTTGCCCTCGGCGCTCACGGACCAGTGGGCCCGCTCCTTCACCTCGACGTCGAGCACGGCGATGAGATCGGGCGCGAACATCCGCTCTGCCGGGTAATAGACCGGCAGCTCGCACGCGAGGTACACGCGCCGCCCGATGCGCTGGAAATACCCGCCCAGCGTGTCCCGGGCCGCCACCTTCGGGTTGAAGTGGAAGTCGCCCTCGGGCGGGCTCGCCTCCGAGACCTCGAACTCCGACGGAAGCGTGTCGAGGACGCGCTGCCGCTCCTCCGGCGTCATCCGGTCCCAGAGCTCCTGCGGGGGAGCCCGAGGATCGTCGGGGTCGATCTCCCAGGACGTCGGCGCGCGCTGCATGGTCCGAGCATAGCGAGCCCACGCACGCGCCACCACGGCGCGCGCCCGGCCTGGCACGCGCTCGGGCTCGGCCCGTCGGGGCGTTTCAGGACCGCGCCGAGCAGCGCCGCGCTCCACCGCTCGCACGGCCTTGCGTCCCGGAGGGATCCCGCACCCCCGCGCGCGCACTGGTCTGCGGTCCGCAGGGGGCCCGCACCCCCGCTTGCGCTCTGCACTGCGTCCTGGGAGGGGTCCGGCGCCCCGGCCAGCGCTCTGCATTGCGGTCTGGAGGGGTCCGGACCCCCCTTCTGGCACAAATAGGAGGGTGTACGGGGGCTCTTTGGCACAGAATTTCGTCGAAGAATGCGTTTTCTGGCACAATCTTGCCCTGAAAATCGCTCCGCCGAGCGTTCTCGCGGGGTCCGGACCCCCAGTGTGTCGCAATGCATTGCGTTTGTGCCGGTGCCGGCCCCCCCTCCCATGGCACAGATCAGCGCCGCTCTGGCACAGAACCAGGACGCGCCGCTCCCTCCGGAGGCCGCCCGCGGCGTCGGTGCCCCAACCTGGGTCGGCTCCCAACCTGGGTCGGCTCCCAACCTGGGTCGGCTCCCCAACCTGGGTCGGCTCCCCGGTCGGTGCCCCAACCTGGGTCGGCTCCCCCGCCAACCTGGGTCCGCTCCCCCGGGGACGGAGCGGCTCCCCAACCTCGGTCGGCTCCCCCAACCTCGGTCGGCTCCCAACCTGGGTCGGCTCCTCCCCTCGACCGGCCGCCCGGCAACCGCCTCCCTCCCGCGCCTCGCGGCGGGGCGGCGCTCGCGACCGCGGCAGATCGCTGGCCACCCTCCGGCGGTTCGTCCTACGGTGTGCCGTCATGACGGAGACGACCGGCGGCCCTGGAAGGGACGTGCTCACCCAGAAAGAGGCCGAGGAGCGCGCCGCGCGCATCGGCAACGCGCGCTACGAGCTCTCCCTCGACCTCTCGCGCGGCGCCCACGGCTACCGGGGCGAGGCGGTCGCTTACTTCGACGTCCGCGGCCACGGCGACACGTTCATCGACTTCCGCGGCCGGCGCATCGAGCGGCTCGAGATCAACGGCGCCCTCGTCGAGCCCGCGTGGTCCGACTGCCGCATCCTCCTCCCGGGGAGGCTGCTCGCCCCGGAGACGCGTGTGCGCGTCGTCTACGAGAACGACTACGATCACACAGGCGACGGCTTCCATCACTTCCGCGACCCGGAGGACGGCGAGGACTACGTCTACTCGGACCTCGAGCCGTTCAGCGCCCACCGCGTGTTTCCCTGCTTCGATCAGCCGGACATCAAGGCGAGCTACCGGCTCTCCGTCACCGCGCCCGAGGACTGGGAGGTCATCGGCAACGCCCGCCTCGCCCGCACGTTCGGCGCGGGCCTCGGGCGCACGACGCGCGTGTTCGAGGAGACGACCCGGTTCAGCACCTACATCTTCGCGCTGATCGCCGGCCCGTACAGCGGCGTCCGCGACGAGCACCGCGGGATCCCCCTCGGGCTCTACTGCCGCAGGTCGCTCGCGAGGCACCTCGACGCCGAGGAGCTCTTCACGATCACGAAGCAGGGCTTCGACTTCTACCCGGAGTTCTTCGACTACCCCTACCCCTTCAGCAAGTACGACCAGGTCTTCGTCCCGGAGTTCAACGCCGGCGCCATGGAGAACGTCGGCGCCGTGACCCACAGCGAGCGCATGATCTTCCGGGACCCGCCGACGGACCACCAGCGCCTCACGCGCGCGGAGGTGCTCCTCCACGAGATGGCCCACATGTGGTTCGGCAACCTCGTGACCATGCGGTGGTGGAACGATCTCTGGCTGAACGAGAGCTTCGCCACGTACATGGCCTTCCTCGCGATGGACCAGGCGACCCGGTTCCAGCCGGCCGTGTGGAAGGCGTTCAACGTCATGAAGAGCTGGGCCTACCGGCAGGACCAGCTCGTGACCACGCACCCCATCGCCGGGGAGCTCGCCGACACGGAGCACACGTTCCTGAACTTCGACGGCATCACGTACGGCAAGGGCGCCGCCGCGATGAAGCAGCTCGTCGCGGCGATCGGCCTCCCGGCCTTCCGCGAGGGGATGCGCCGGTACTTCAAGCGCTACCAGTACGGCAACGCGACCCTGCGCGAGTTCCTGTCCGCGCTGGAGGAGGGCTCCGGCCGCGACCTCGGCGCGTGGTCGCGCCTCTGGCTCGAGCAGGCGTCCCTCAACACGCTGACGGCCGAGTGGGAGCCCGAGGGCGACCGCATCGGCCGGCTCCGCGTGCTGCAGACGGCGCCCGCCGACTACCCGACCCTCCGGCCGCACCGCATCGACGTCGCGCTCGCGCGCGAGGAGAACGGCGCGCTCGTCGTCGACTCGGTGCCCGCGGAGATCGACGGCGCGGCCACCGAGGTCGCCGCCGCGCGGGGGCAGCGGGCGCCGCTCCTCGTATTCCCCAACCACAACGACCTCACGTTCGCGAAGATCGCGCTCGACCCGGCCTCGCTCGCGTTCGTGCGCGAGCACATGGGCCGCGTGGAGGATCCGCTCCTTCGCCAGCTGCTCTGGTCGTCGCTCTGGAGCATGGTGCGCGACCAGAAGCTCGCCTCCCCCGCGTACCTCGCGCTGTTGAGGGACAAGCTGCCCGCCGAGCCGGACCTCTCGCTCGTCGACCCGGTGCTCACGAACGCGGTGACGGCGCTCGCGCGCTACGCGCCGGATCCCCTGCGCGAGGCCGAGGCGAGCGCGTTCACCGGCCTCGCCCTCGCGGCCCTGCGGTCGGCCCCCCGCGGCGACGCGCAGATCGTGTGGGCGCGGGCGCTCTTCAACGCGGCGTACTCCGCGCCGGATCTCGCGCTGGCCGCGCGCCTCGCGGACGGCGAGATCGAGGTGGACGGCCTCGAGATCGACCAGGAGATGCGCTGGACGGTCGCCGTGAAGTGGATCGCGCGCGGCATGAAGGGCGCGGAGGAGCGGCTCGCGGCCGAGCGCGAGCGCGACCCGTCGGACCGCGGCCAGCGCGCCGCGCTGCGCGCCGAGACCGCGCGCCCGGATCCGGCGGTGAAGGCCGCGGCGTGGGCGCGCTTCCACGAGGACGGGTACGGCTCGCTGCACCTCACCAGCGCGGCGATGTCGGGCTTCAACTGGTCGTTCCAGCGCGCGCTGCTCGAGCCGTACGCGCAGGCGTTCTTCGAGCGGGTGCAGCAGGTCTTCGAGACGCGGACGCACGAGCTCGCGTCCGCGTATTTCACCCATCTGTTCCCCTCGTACCGCGTCGATCGGGACCTCATCGCCCGCGCGGAGGCGCTGACCGCGGCGCTCGGGCGGGCCCCGGACGGCGCGCCGGCGGCGCCGCGGCTGCCGATGCTGGTCCGGATGCTCCGCGAGGCGAGCGACGACCTCGCGCGGGCGCTCGCCTGCCGGGAGCTGGCGGCGGCGAGCGCCGAGGGGCACCGCGCGGGGGGCGGGGGCGCCCCAGGCTGAGCGAGGGACCGGGGAGAGCGGCGCTCGAGGCGACGATGATCGTGCAGCTCGGGAAGACGTCCGTCACGTGGACACGCGCGGACCTCGAGGCGAAGCTCGCCGGCCACGCGCGCGTCCTCATCGACGTCGGCACGGGCGACGGCCGCTTCGTGTACCGGTCGGCCGGCGCCCACGCCGATACGTACTGCATCGGCGTCGACCCCGCGGGGGAGCGGATGCGCGAGGTGTCATGGCGCGCCAGCCGCAAGGTCGCCCGGGGCGGCCGGCCGAACGCGCTCTTCGTCGTCGCGTCCGTGCAGGCGCTGCCCGAGGAGCTCACCGGGCTCGCCCACACCCTCACGGTCAATTTCCCCTGGGCCTCGCTGCTCTCGGCCCTCGTGCTGCCCGAGGCGCCGGTGCTCGAGGCGCTGCGTCGGCTCGTCCGGCCGGGCGGGGAGCTCATCGCGCTACTCAACCAGAGCGTCTTCGACGACCGGCCCTACGCGGCGCGGCTCGGGCTCCCCGAGCTCTCGGACGCGTGGGTCGATGACACGCTGCGCCCCGCCTACCGCGCGGCGGGCTTCGAGATCCGGGCGAGCGAGCTCGTCGAGGGGGACATGCCGCACCAGACCAGCTGGGGACAGCACCTCACGCTCGCGTCGGGCCGGAGGACGCGCCTGCTCACGGCCGAGGCGATAGGCGCGATCGGCGGCGGAGCGCCGGGGTGAAGGCGCCGCGAGGCGCGCCGGCGGCGCCGCGAGGCGCGCCGGCGGCGCCGCGGCGCGAGCGATCCGCCCGGCGAGCTACCGCGTGCTCTCGTGCTGCACCGCCTCCCGCTCGGTCACCCGGCGGATGGTCTGCGCGGTGCGCCTGTCGTCCTCGCTCTGCGCGATATCCGACAGGCTGATGATGCCGACCAGGCGGCCGTCCGCCTCGGTGCACAGGACGCGCGACTTGTGGTGCTGGCCCATCAGCTGCTCCGCGCGCTGCACGTCGTCGTCGGGCCGGCACGCGACCACCCCGCGCGTCATGACGTCGCCCGCCTTCGTGCTCAGCGGCCGGTTGTGGGCCAGCACCCGGATGGCGAGGTCGCGGTCCGTCAGCGCCCCGAGCACCCTCCCGGCGCTGTCGCAGACTGGAAGGAAGCCGATGTTCGCGTCGCGCATCTTGCACGCGGCCGTCTGGATGGTGTCGTCGGCCAGGACGCTCTGGATGTCTTGCTTCATGATCTCCTTGCACAGCATGGTTCCCTCCTTCGGTTCCGTTTGCAGCGCTCGGCAGCGTCACCGCGCACAAAAGGACCTTAGGGGACCATCGCGGGCGAGGGATGGAGCATCATGATGAATGCGGCGTCAGGGACCGCTTGATCGCGCCTCCGGCCGGCGAGCGCGCCCTGGCGGGGCGCCGCGGCGAAAGCCAACCTGGGGTGCGAGACACCATGTCAGAGCGGATCACAGGGGCGGTCATCCGCCGGGCGCGGCCGGCCGACGCGGCCGTCATCGCGCGCATCGAGGTCGACTCCTGGCAGGCGGCCTACCTGGGCCTCGTGCCGGCGGCCGATCTCAACGCCCTCTCCGTGCCGGCGCGCGAGGTGAGCTGGCGGCGCATCCTGAGCCGCGACGCCTCGACTGGGACGCGGACCTGGGTGCTCTGCGCCGAGGACGCCGGGCTCGGCTTCGCGAGCGCCGGGCCGACGCGCGACGACGACGACGACCCGGGCGACGTCGGCGAGCTCTACACGATCTACCTCCTGCCCGCCGCGTGGGGGCGCGGGCTCGGCGCCGCGCTGCTCGACACGGTGCAGGCCGACCTGGCCCGGCGCCGCCACAGGACCATGACGATCTGGGTCCTCGAGGGGAACACCCGCGCGCGCCGCTTCTACGAGCTCTCCGGCTTCAGCCGCGACGGCGCGCGGCGGTGGGCGCGGGTCGGCGCCGGCAGCCTCCCGGAGATCCGCTACCGGCGAGCGCTGTAGGGCCCCGGGTGCGCCGCCGAGGACGGCGGCGCACCGGATTTCACGCCGAGGGCGGCGCCGGCCCGTGCACCGGCGACGGCATCGAGCCCCGGCGCCCCGGCGCGCTAGCCGAAGCGCACGACGATGCTGCTGTAACCGCCCCGCGGGTCGTACTGGGAGGTGATCTTTCCCCAGGGATACTCGTACGGCGGCGCGCCGAGGATCGACGACAGCCAGGCGTCGTGGCTGGCCTTGCGCTCCGCCTCCTCCTTCTCGGACCAGTCGTTCCAGAACGCCTTCGACTCGGCGCCCACCTCGAACAACTCGACCCACGCGATCTTGCCGCTGCAGAAGTGCAGCGTGATGCGGAAGGTCCGGAAGCCGATGCGCTGGCGCGACGTCCGGTATCCGCTCCACGGCTGCGCCTGGCTCAGGGCGTTGGCCATCCGCGCGAGCGGCGACGACAAGAACTGCGCTTCCGAGTACGAGGGCCCGATGCGAAGCCCGGATGTGAGCTCGATCTCGCCCGTCTGTCGATGGATCATCCAGCCCTCCGACCGCTCGGAACAGCATACACCACAGCTCGCGGGCCGGCGCGGCTCAGCCGAGCACCGCCGACGCCCGCGCGCGACAGTCACGCGCGGACCCGACTCCACCTCTCCGAAGGTGGGTGTTCGACGGAGATTCACCCCTGCCGATCGCTCGCCCGGCTGCTCGAAGGACAACAGCCGCGGTCCCTCTCGCGCAGCGCGAGGGCCGCCGCCGCTGTCCTCCGGTGTCGACACGACACCCACGATGTCGCGGGTGACCGAGCAGGGCCGAGCAGGCCGAACCCCCACTTTCGCCATGGGCATAAGGCAGTGTCGCGCAATGCGGTTTTCCTGCTCGTGACAACCCGCATAACCGGTAATATCGGTCACGGATCGCGCCGGGCCCCACCCGAGGTCATCCGAGGTCTTCTTGCCGCGTTGCCCTTCCTGCCATCGCCGACTCGCAGTGCTCACCTCCTGCCCGACGGACGGAGCCACGGCGCCGTCCCGCGCGGCGCCGGTCGATCTCGACGCCGAGACGCCGCCGTCCGTCGCGGGCTTCCGCGTCGGCTCGCCGCTCGCGGCGGGCGCCTTCTCGGTCCTCTGGGCCGCGACGCGGGCGGAGGACGGCGCTCCCGCCGTGCTCAAGATCAGCAGGGCCCACTCGCTGCTCGCGCGCGAGCGGTTCCGCAGCGAGGCGTGGGCGCTCGAGCAGCTCGGTCCCCCGGCCTCGCCTCGCCTGCTCCAGAACGGCGTGCTCGAGGACGGCCGCGCGTACATCGCGATGGAGCGGCTCCGCGGCGAGACGCTGGCGGCCCGCCTCGAGGGCCTGCCCGCCGCGCCCGACCTGCGCTCCGCCCTCGACGTCGCGCTCGGCGTGCTGAGGTGCCTCCAGGTGGTGCACGAGCGCGGCCTGGTCCACCTGGATCTCGCGCCCGAGAACGTCTTCCTCGAGCCCGACGGCGGCGTGCGGCTCCTCGACTTCGGCCTCACGCAGCGCGAGCGCGGCGTCGTCTGCCACCCGGCGGACAGCGCGCTCACCACGCTGGGCGCCATGCTCGGGACGCCCGAGGTCGCGTCGCCCGAGCGGCTCCGGGGCGAGCCGCTCGACGCGCGCGCGGACCTCTACGCCTTCGGCGCGCTCCTCTTCGAGCTGCTCACGCTGCGCCCTCCGTTCGCGGGCGATCCCGCGAGCGTCGCGCAGGGGCACCTCGGCCGGCTCCCCCCGAGGCCGAGCGAGATCGCCCCGGTCCCGCCGTCCATCGAGGCCCTCGTCCTCGCCTGCCTCGCCAAGGAGCGCGCGCGCCGCCCGGCCGACGCCGCGGGCCTGCGGGCCGCGCTCGCGTCGGCGGGCGCCGAGGCGCTCGCCCTGACCGGCGGCGCCGCCGGCGCCGCGGCGACCGCGGGAGACGACGCCGCCACCGGCTCCACGGACCGGCACGACACGGTGGTGCTCGCCCTGGAGGCCCGCGGCGCCGAGGCCGAGGTCCGCGCCGCCGTGGCCCGCCACGACGGGCACCTCGCGCGGCAGCGCGGCTACCGGTTCGTCGCGATCTTCCCTGGCCCGAAAGAGGCGGCCGCGGAGCGCGCGCTCCTCGCGGGGCGGGAGATCGTCGCTTCGGTCGGCGCGCCCCTCGCGATCCACATCGCGCCGTTGAAGCTCCGCCGCGACGGCGAGGGCGTCCACGCCGCCGGCATCGCCGTGGAGCGGCCCGAGTCGTGGCTCCCCGCGGATCCGTGGCGCGGCATCGCGCTCAGCGCCGAGCTCGTCACGGCCCATGCCGGGTTCGACGTCGCCGCGGCGAGCGAGGACGGCCGCTACTTCTTCGCCCCGGACGCGCCGCCGCCCTCGGGCCATCGCGACGCCGCGCGCGCCGCGCCGCCGCTCGTCGGGCGCGGCGACGCCCAGAGCGCCGCCGAGGAGAGCCGCGAACGCGCGCTCGCGGGCCTCGGGCCCGGCCTCTGCGCGCTGATCGGCGAGCGCGGCGTCGGCAAGTCGCGCCTCGCCGAGGAGATCGCCGAGAGCAGCCGGCGCGCGCATCCCGGCGCGCTCGTGATCTCGCTGCGCGCCGAGCCGGAGCTCGGCGCGCGCCACGGGGGCGGCCACGGCCAGACCGCTGCCGCCTTGCTCGCGGAGGTGCTCGGCGCGAGGGACGGCGCCCTCGCGGCGCCCGGCGACCCACGCGCGTTCTGCGTCGAGCGGCTCGGCGAGCCGCTCGGAGGCGAGGTGTGGCCCGCCGTGGCCGCGATCCTCGGCTGGCCGGGCGGCTCCGCAGGCCGGCCGCCGCCGCGCCGCGGGAGCGTGATCCGGGCGCTCGCCGAGGGGCTCCGCCGGAGGGCGATGGAGCGGCCCGTCGTCGTGATCGTCGACGATGCGCACCTCGCCGACAGCGCGACGCTCGACGCGCTCGACCTCGCGACACGGCGCGAGGCGTCGGTCTCGCTCTGGGTGCTGCTCGCCGGCGCCCCGGCGCGCTGCTCGCCGACGCCGCGGCGGCACGCCCTGAGCGCCCGCGGCCACGCGCGCGATCACGTCGTGCTCCCGCCGCTCGACGACGCCGCGGGGCTCCTGCTCTGCGCGGAGCTCCTCCGGCCCGCGGAGCCTCCGCCGAGCGCGACGCTCCGGCGCATCTGCGCGTGGGCCGGCTACAACCCCCGCGCCCTCGTGGAGCTCACCCGGGCGATCAAGCGCGCGGGCCTCGTGCGGCTGCGGGCGAGATCGAGCGGCCACCAGCTCGCGACCGCCGAGCTGGAGAGGCTCCCGCCGTCGCCCGCGTGGCAGTGGTTCGCCGCGGGGCAGCTGGAGGCGCTCCCGCCGGAGCTCGCCGCGTGCGCGAGGCTCTGCGCGGTGCTCGGCTTCGAGCTCTCGGAGGACGTGGCGGCGAGCGTGCAACGCGCGCTCGAACGCGAGCAAGCGGCGGCGAGCGTCGACCACGTCGACGTCCCGAGCGCGCTCCGTGCGCTCGTGGCGCGCGGGCTCCTCGTCCCCCGCGGCGCGCACGGCGCCGCGCACGGCGAGGGCACCCTCTGCGGCGGCGCCAGCTACGCCTTCCGGAGCGCGCTCTTGCAGGAGGCGATCTACGCGCTGCTCGCGGAGGACCAGCGCGCGGCGATGCACCGGCACGCGCTCGCCGTCTGGGAGCTCATGGCCGAGGCCCGGCCGAGGGCGCCGGATCTGCTCGAGCCGATCGCGCGCCACGCCGCGGCCGCCGGGGCGCGCGCGCGCGCGGCGCACGCGTACCTGCTCCTCGGCGATCTCCAGCGCGACCGGCACAACAACGCGGTGGCGGAGGGCCACTACGCCTCCGCGCTCCTCTGGGCCGACGGCGACGATCAGCGCCAGCGGTACCTCGCGCTCCTCGGCCGCGCGCGCGTGCGCTACCGCGTCCTGCGCACCGGCGAGGCGCTCGACGATCTCCGCTCCGCGGGGGCGCTGGCCCGGACGATGAAGGACCCGCGGATGATCGCGGAGGCGCTGCTCGAGGAGGCGACCGCGCTCGACTGGGCGGGCGCCTGGGAGGAGTCGGCGGCGCGCGTCGAGGAGGTGATCCCGCTGCTCGACGCCCGCGAGGGCCGCGACGACGCCGCGCTCGCCGCGCGCTTCGAGGTCGCGGCTGGCCGCTCGGCCTTCCGCAAGGGCAACCTGGACGACGCCCTCGAGCGGCTCACGCACGGCGTGGAGCGCGTCCGCGAGGCCGATCACGACACGCACGTGACCGGGCTCACGCTGCTGGCCTGCGTGCTCGCGCGGTCCGGCCAGCTCGAGGAGGCGGAGCGGCGCTTCGACGACGCCGTGCGCAGCTGCGAGGAGCGCGGCGACCGGGGCCACCTCTGCGCGGCGCTCGTCCGCCGCGCGGAGCTCTGGCCGGCGCTCGACGCCCCGGATCGCGCGATGGCGGACCTCCGGCGCGCGGTCCAGCTGGCCCGCGAGGAGGCGAGCGCCCTGGCGGAGCGGGACGCGACGATCAAGCTCGCGGAGCTGCTCTACCTCTGGGGGCACGAGGACGAGGCGCTGCCCCTGGTGCGGCAGGCGCGCTCGCTCGACGAGCAGCTCAAGGACAGGCCGGCCTACAGGAGCGCGCTCCTGCTCGCGCGGATCCACGCGATGCGCGACGAGCACGCGGACGCGAGCCGGCAGCTCCGGTGGCTCAGGGCGCAGGGGGCGGTCGCGGATCTGCCGCCGTACGCCCAGGCCCTCCTCGGCGTCATGCAGCTCGCCGTGAAGGACCCGAGGTCCGGCATGGAGAGCACGCGCACGCGGGCGACAACGCGCGAGGAGGGGGAGCCGCCCGGCGAGCTGGGCGGCGGCCTCAGCGCCGATCAGCGGGTCGAGCTCCTCTACTGGCGGGCGCGCGCCCTGCTCGACGCCGGCCGCCCCGAGGATCTGGCGCTGCTCCTCGCGCGCACCGCGCCGCTGCTCGCCCAGAGCCGGGCCTGGCGCCCGCGCTTCGCGAAGCTCCGGGCGGGCGACGGGCAGCTCGCGGGGTAGGTCTGCTCGGGCGGGTAGCGGTCTCCCGGCGACGTGGGATTCGCTCAGGATGACCCCGGCGGTTACCGTGCAGGTCCTGCCACCGCCCGTCCCGCCGCGCCCGCTTGACGGCGAGAAGCCGACGGAAGAACCGTGAGCGCTCCCGCACGCGCTGAGCCTGGGCGACACCGGCGGCGGCGACGTCGATGCCCCAGCCGGACGCGACGCCCTGGCTGATCTCGACATCCCGCCCGAAACCGTCGGCCCTCCCGAGGAGACCGCGCGAGCTCGACGATACCGAGGGCGCCCTGGTCATGGAACGGCCGCTGCTAGCCGCTGCCACCGGCGGGGCATGAGCGTCGCGCCATCGAGCATCGGACGATGGGGCCTCCGGCGGGCTCTGGAGCCCCTCGCGGTAGAGGGCGCGCCTCGGGCCGCGTCGGCCCGTCATGGGAGGCGAGAGACAATGGACTCGTCACCGGCGATCAAGCTGCTCCTCACCGACATCGACGGCACCCTCGTCACCTCCGACAAACGCCTCACCGATCGCGCCCGCGCGTCGGTCAAGCGGTTGCGTTTGGCCGACGTCGAGCTCGCCGTCATCAGCGGTCGCCCGCCGCGGGGGATGGCGATGCTGAACGGACCGCTCGCGCTGACGACGCCCATCATCGCGTTCAACGGCGGCATGTTCGTGACGCCCGATCTCGCCACGGTGCTCGAGCAACGCTGCCTGCCGGCCACCGTCGCCGAGGAGGTCGTGAAGGCGCTCGCGAACGCCGGCCTGGACGTCTGGGTCTACCGTGGCAGCGATTGGTTCATCCGCCGCCGCGACGCGCCGCACGTCACGCACGAGGAGCACACCGTGCAGTTCGCGCCCATCGTCGTCGACGATCTCGGCGGCGTCCTCGCGAACGCCGTCAAGATCGTCGGCGTCAGCGACGACCTCGCCCTCGTAGCGCGCTGCGAGGGCGAGCTGCGTCAACGCTTCGGGGCCCAGGTGTCCGCGGCGCGATCGCAGCCTTACTACCTCGACGTGACGCACCCCGACGCGAACAAGGCGGCGGCGCTACGATGGCTGTCGCGCGCGCTCGGCGTCCCGCTCTCGCAGGTTGCCTGCATCGGGGACATGCCGAGCGACGTGCTCATGTTCGGCCTGGCGGGGCTGAGCATCGCGATGGGGAACGCCAGCCCCGACGTGCAACGCTGCGCGCGCCACGTCACCGCGTCGAACGACGACGAGGGGTTCGCGAGCGCCGTCGACCGGTTCGTCCTCGGCGCGCGCGCCGACGCGTCGCCGCGACCTGGTCAGCTCCAATGACCCCGAAAGCCAGGAGGGCCTCATGTCTCCCGAACAGTTCGACATCCTCGTTCTCGGCAGCGGCGCCAGCGGAAAACACGTGGCCTGGCACATGGCCCCGGCCGGAGGCCGTACGGCCGTCGTGGAGTGGGAGCACCGCATGATCGGCGGCGCGTGCCCCAACACCAATTGCCTCCCGAGCAAGAACGAGATCTGGAGCGCCAAGGTCGCCGACCTGGTCCGCCACGCGGCCGCGTACGGCACGGTCACCGGCCCCTCTTCGGTCGACATGGCGCGCGTGCGGCAGCGAAAGCGCAACATGGTCGAGGCGCTGATCGCCGTGCACATGGAGCGCTTCCGGGCGAGCGGCGCCGACCTGATCATCGGCAAGGGGCGATTCGTCGCGCCGAAGACCCTCGAGGTGCGATCCGACGGGAAAACACGCGTGCTGAGGGGAGATCGCGTGTTCCTCAACCTGGGGACACACGCCACGATCCCGGACGTCCCTGGCCTTCCGGCCGCGGGGCCGCTCACGCACGTCGAGGCGCTGGAGCTCGACAGGCTCCCCGGGCACCTCATCGTGCTCGGCGGGGGCTACGTGGGCCTCGAGTTCGCGCAGGCGTACCGGCGCTTCGGGAGCCGCGTCACCCTCATCACCCGCGCGCCGCAGCTCGCCCCTCGTGAGGACCCCGACGTCGCCGGGGCGCTCCTCCAGATCTTCAAGAGCGAGGGAATCGAGGTGCTGCCGTCGGCCCAGCCGGTGTGGGTGCAGGGCCGGTCCGGCGATCACGTCAGCGTGCGCGTGCGCTCGCCGGACGGCGAGCAGACCATCGAAGGGAGCGACCTCCTGGTCGCGGCGGGGCGCACGCCCAACACGGCCGGGATTGGCCTCGAGACCGCCGGGGTCGAGCTGGACGCTCGAGGTTACATCAAGGTCAACGATAGGCTGGAGACCACCGCGCCTGACGTATGGGCGATGGGCGAGTGCGCCGGCAGCCCCCAGTTCACCCACGCCGCCGTCGACGACTTTCGCGTCGTGCGCGACAACCAGGCCGGGGGCCACCGGACCACGCGCGACAGGCTCATCCCCTTCTGCATGTTCACCGACCCGCAGCTCGCCCGTGTCGGCCTGAACGAGCGCGAGGCCAAGAGCCGTGGGGTCGAGGCGCGCGTCGCCACGCTGCCGATGAGCGACGTGCTGCGGGCGGCGACGACCGGCGAGACGCAGGGCTTCATGAAGGCTCTCGTCGACGCGCGGAGCGACCGAATCCTCGGCTTCACCATGCTCGGCGCGGAGGCCGGGGAGGTGGTCGCCGTGGTGCAGACGGCGATGTTGGCCGGCATGCCCTACACAGGACTGCGAGATGCCGTCCTGACGCATCCGACGATGGCGGAAGGCCTCGGCTCGCTGTTCGCAAAGGTGCCGGCCAGGTCCACGCGCTAGAGCGCCGATCACGCTGTCTCACCTCGGATCGACGCGGAACACCTCGCCGGTCAGCATGACGACGTAAAGCTCGCCCGCGGCGTCCTCGCCGAACGAGGCCGCGGGCAGGCGCGACTCGAGGTCCGCCGTGATCTCCACGTGATCCCGCACCCTCGAGCCGTCCCACCGCAGCGTCCAGAAGCGGCGCGTCCCGTAGTCGCCGTAAACGTACCTTCCCTGGAGGCACGGAATCGCCGAGCCACGATAGACGTAGCCGCCCGTGATCGAGCCGCCCTCTCCGCTCGAGTGGCTGTGCTCCACGGCGGGCGCGACGCCGACGCGGGAGCACCCGGCGGCGACGCAGTGATCGCCCTCCATCGCCGGCCACCCGTAATCGCGCCGCCCGGCGCGCGCCGGCTCGATGTCGAGCTCCTCCCAGGCGTTCTGTCCCACGTCGGCGATGTAGAGATCCCCCGTGCCCCGGTCGAAGCTGATGCGCCACGGATTGCGCAGGCCGTAGTCCCAGACGAGCGGGTGCACGCCCGGGCCGGAGAGGTTGCCTGGCGGGCCGAGCCCGCTGTCCACGTCGATCCGCAGGATCTTCCCGAGCGGAGACGAGAGATCCTTCGCTGGAGAGGCCGAATACGGCGTGACGGCCGCGTCGCCGACCGACGCGTAGAGGTAGCCGTCGGGGCCGAACGCGAGCGTGCCGCCCGCGTGGTTCCAGCCGCCGTGCCTCGCGTCGAGGAGCGTCCGGACAGGCACGCTCCCCGCCGACGTGTCGGCGACATCGGGGTTCGAGGCCGAGCGGCGGAACTCGGCGATCGTGACGTTGCCCGTGGGCGCGGCGGTGTAGAAGAGCCAGAACCTGCCGTTGTCCGCGTAGCCCGGGTGAAACGCCATCCCGAGCAGCCCGCCCTCCGCGGTCGGGCTGGGCGCGCACACGAGCGGGTTCGCGCTCGCCGGCCGCGACGGCGGGCACGATGTCCCGCCCCGGAGCTCGAGGAACGGGGTGGACCGGAGGACACCGTCCTTGATCAGGCGGACGACGCCCTCCTTTTCGAGGACGAACATCCTCGCTCGGTCGCCCGGCGGGCTCGCGAGGAAGACGGGCATCGCCAGGCCGGCCGCGACCTGCGTGAGCTTCAGGCGCGGCACCCCGGCGCACGCGGCGCCGGAGCCGCCGCTGCCGGCGCCGACGCCGCCGGCGCCGTCGCTGCCGCTGGTACCGCTGCCGGAGCTCGCGCTCGTGCTGCTGGCGCCAACGCTCGCGCCGCCCCCGCTCCCTGCCTCGGGCGGCGGCCCGAGGCCCTCGATCCAGGAGCGGACAGCCGCGAGGCCCGCCGCGTCGGCGGCGTCCGACGCGATCGGGGGCATCTGCGCCCTGGAGCCGCGGTGCTCCATCCGCCGCACGACGTCGCTCGACTCGGGATCTCCCGGCGTGATCCGGTAGAGCGCGCCGGGCTCCCAGAAGCTGGGTGTCACGCCCACGCCGGTCGTGTACGTATCGGTGCTCTCCACCGTTGTATTCGCCGCGAGGAGGCGTGTCCGCAGGGTCGCGACGCCGGTGCTGTTGTGGCAATTGCCGCAGTTCGCATGGAGATAGCCGAGCGCGGCGGCCGCCCGGGCGTCGCCCGGCGGGCGCACCCCTCCCCGCATCGGGACGGTGAGCCGCCCGGCGTCGCTCAGGGACGCCATCGTCTCGCCCGGTCCATCGTGGCTCAGCTGCAGCGCGCTGAAGCCAAGGACGCGCTCCGGGAGCTTTCCGTGGCACTCCCAGCAGTCCGCGGTCCGCGGGATGTCGTGCGCGGTCCCGCGCGCGTCCTCGACGCCCGCCTCGACGAGGAACGCGTCGTTCCTCGCCGGATCCCACGCGTACGCGGCGAACAGCCAGTCGTCGAGGCCCGGCCCGAAACGGTGGATGAACCGCGTCTCCACGGCCACGCCCTCCGCGCGGAGCTCCTTCCAGAAGCGCGCGCCCACCGGCAGCGACCAGTGATCCATGTCGCTCGTGTCGACCGTGGAGCAGGGCGGCAGGTACACGAAGCGCCGCTTCGCCGCCCCGTCCGACCAGAGCTCGTGAGCAGGACGAAACTCACGTGTCCCCGCTGCCCGCGATCCCGTCGTGATGTCGGCGTAGAGCCCGGTCTCGGAGAGCCGCGCGGGCGGCAGCGGATCGGGCGGCATCGCGGCCGCGTCGGCGCACGGCTCACCATCGCTCGACAGCGCCGCCGAGACCGCTCCGAGCGCCGCCGAATCCCCCTCTCCGACACCTGGAATCGCGCCGGCGGGGCGCTCGAGCTCGCCCTCCGTCCCGGGCGCGGTGCTGCAGCCGATCGCCGCCGCCGCGCCGGCGCCGGCCAGGACGCCGCGCATCACGAGAAAGGGGACACCCGTCATCGCCGCCAAGCGATGTGGGCGGCGGCGCGACGGCCCGAGTGGCCAGGGCGGCCCGAGCGAGAAGCATCGTTGTTCCATACAGCACTACCCTCCTTGCTGGGTCGCCCGGCCGGATGTTTCCCTCAGGTGAAGGCGTATGTGCGCGAGGCGCGCGGTGGCTGCACCGGATCCATGGACACACCTGGGCACCGATGGACGCCACGTTCGTCATCAACGAGCATGCCACTCCGCCGCGGGCAACGCGTCGCGTTATGCCCTGGAGGAAAGCGCGCCGCCGCGCGAACTGCGAAGCGCATCACATCCCGAGGTGAGAACCGCATTACATCGGAGGCGCGATGGCGAAGTTCGCTCCGTGTGCCCGCCTTCTTCCGCGCTCGCCCGCGCTCACGCGCTCACGAGCGCGGAACGAGAGAGGAACGAGCGCGGAACGAGAGAGGAACGAGAGAGGAACGAGAAGCCGCGCCGCCCGCGGAACTAGTGGTTGGATCCTGCGCGAGGGCGGCGTAATATAACAGATTGTGTCATCCCCCGAACCGACGCAGAGCGCCTCGCTATTCCTCTGCATCACCTTCTTTCCGAGCGAGCGCCTGGCGACGGCGGTGCTGCGGCTGGTGTCCAGCTTCTGCGGCGCGGTGCTGGACGACGCGAATGTGAGCTCGCGGTTCTACATGGCCGCGCACGAGCTCGCCGAGAACATCACCAAATACTCCACCGGCCCTCGCGTCAGCCTCGAGCTCGCGCTGGAGGAGGACGAGCGGTCGCACATCATGAAGATCCGCGCGCGCAACGAGGCGTCGCCGGAGCGGCTGCGAGAGGTCGAGAAGCGGCTGCTCGACCTGAAGACCGCGAGCGACCCGCTGAAGCACTACGACGACCTCATCACGGAGACAGCGATGGTCGAGGGCGTCTCCGGCCTGGGCCTCGCGCGCGTCCGCGCCGAGGGAGGGCTCGACGTCGACTACAAGATCGAGGGCAACGAGCTCACGATCATCGCGCACGCGCCGCTCGAGCGGTGGAGGATGAATGGACAGCCTAAGGGTTGATCGCATCACCACGGACAGCTTCGGCATCGAGCCGGCGCTGCTCGGCGATCGCCTGAGTATCAAGCTCACCGGGACGGGCGACATGGCGGCGGCCGCGCCGCTCGGCGCCTATTGCAAGGAGGTCCAGCACGAGGTCCGGCGCCTCTCGCTCGCAGCCGTCGAGTTCGACATACGCGCGCTGTACTTCCTGAACTCGAGCTGCCTGAAGGCGTTCATCGCCTTCATCTCCGGCGTCACCGGCCAGGGCCCCAGCTGCAAGATCCGGTTCGTCACGGACGCGAGGCTCGGATGGCAGCGGCGGAGCCTGGCGGCCCTGGAGCGCATGTCCCCCGGCCTCGTCTCCATCCACGACAAGTGAACGGGGAGCGATAGATCATGGCGGCGAAGCGCCACACGATCGCCCTCCTGACCGACTACCTCTGCGGCGAGTACCAGTCCGAGGCGCGCTTCGGGGTCGAGCGCGCGGCCGAGGCGCACGACGTCAACCTCATCGTGGCCTTCGGCGAGACGCGCGCCCGCCAGGGCTACACGCTGGACGCCCGGGGCGGGATCTATTCGCTCATCGGCGCGACGACGGTCGACGGGGCGGTGATCATGTCGTCGGCGCTCACGAACCACATCGGCCCCGAGGGAGCGCACGAGTTCTGCCGATCGCTCGCGTCCTTGCCCGTGTGCAGCGTGGGGCTCGCGCTGGACGGCGTCCCGAGCGTCATCGTCGACAACGCGGTCGGTGGGGAGGCGGCGGTCGCGCACGTGCTCGACGACCACGCGTGCAAGCGCGTCGCCTACATCAGCGGGCCGGCCCACAACGAGGAGGCGAAGCTGCGCGCCGTGGCGTACCGGAGGGCCCTCGAGGCGCGCGCGCTCCCCTATGACGAGCGCCTCTTCGTGTACGGCGATTTTCTGATCGACGGCGGCCGCCGCGCGATGCGCGAGCTCCTCGGGCGCAGGGTCGAGTTCGATGCCGTCGTCGCCGGCAACGACAACATGGCCCTCGGCGCGATGGACACGCTGAAGGCGCACGGGATCGACATCCCTCGCGACGTCCTCGTGTGCGGGTTCGACGACGTCGCCGTCTCGCGCGTCACGAGGCCGTCGTTGACGACCGTCCGCCATCCGATCAAGGAGCTCGGGGCGCTCGCCGTCGAGACGGTCGTGCGCCAGCTCCGCGGCGAGCGTGTGCCGGAGTGCAGCCTCCTCCCCGTCGAGCTCACGCGGCGCGAGTCGTGCGGCTGCGGCTACTACGCTGCCCTCCCGCGCGCGACCGGGGCGCCTCCGCGCCGCGAGCCGCTCTCCCTCGCCGCGCAGCGGGAGCCGCTGGAGCGCGCGCTCGCGCGGTGCGTGACCGTCCCGGCGGCGTCGCGTGAGGCCTGGCCCCGAGCGCTGCTGTCGGCGCTCGAGGAGGAGCTGGCCGGGCGGGAGGACAGCTTCGTGACGGCGCTCCAGGACCTCCTCGACGCGGCGGCGCGCGAGGGCGTCGCCCTCGACCAGTTCCAGGGCGCGATCACGCTGCTCCGCGCGAAGATCGGCCGGACGCCCGGCGGCGCCCCCGACGACCGCCTCGAGCGGCTCTGGCACACGTGCCGCATCCTCATCAGCCACGCCTCCGTGCGCGCCGAGGGCGAGAAGCGGCTGTACCTGGAGCGCGCGTCGGTCAACCTCAGCTGGACCGGCATGTTCTTCTCGACCTGCCTCGGCATGCCCACCCTCCGGCGCACGCTCGCGGCGGAGCTGCCGAAGCTGGATCTCACGCACGTCGCCATATCGCTCTTCGACGATCCCCAGCGCGCCACCCTGCAGTCGCTCTTTCTGATGGAGAACAGCCGCGAGGTGGAGCCGCCGCCCGCGAGCTTCGCGGCCTCGTGCCTCGCGCCGCCCGGCTTCCTGAGCTCGTCGGAGCGCTGGAGCGTCGTCGCGATGCCGCTCACGTTCGGCGAGACGGAGCACTACGGCATCGCGCTCGTCAACGGCGGCGCGAACGAGATGGTCTACGACGCGGCGCGCCTCCAGATCGGCTCTGCGATGAAGGCGGTGTCGATGCACCGGGAGATCGTCCGGCACGTCGAGGTACGCGAGCGGCTGGAGCAGGAGAGGGTCCACCAGGAGACCCTGGTCGCGAAGCACATCCAGACCACGCTCGTCCCGGCGCACCTGCATGTGGAGGGGCTCGAGCTCTCCGCGATGATGCGGCCGGCCGCGGAGGTCGGCGGCGACTACTACGACGTGCTCCCCACGCGGGACGGCGGGTGGCTGGGGATCGGCGACGTGGCGGGGCACGGGCTCGTGGCGGGCCTCGTCATGTTGATGATCCAGAGCATGGTCGCGGCCATGACGCGCAGGGATCCGGGCGCCCGCCCGGGCGAGGTCGTCTCGGCGCTCAACCGGGCGATCTACGACAACATCCGCGACCGGCTGAAGCGCGACGAGCACGCGACCCTGCTGCTGCTGCGCTACGAGCGCGGCGGGCGGGTGACGTTCGCGGGCGCGCACGACGACATCATCGTGTGCCGCGCGAGGACGCGGAGGAGCGAGTGCATCCCGAGCTCCGGCGTGTGGGTCGGCGTCCTGCCGTCCATCGACGCGACGACCAGGGACGCCGAGCTCCTCCTCGAGGACGGCGACCTGCTCGTGCTCTACAGCGACGGGGTGACGGAGGCGCGCAACGCGCACCGGGAGCAGTTCGGGCTCTCGCGGCTCTGCGCCACCGTCGAAGCCGCCCAGGACGCGCCTGTCGACGACATCCGCGATCGGATCCTGCGGGAGGTCGACGGCTGGTGCCCGAGCCCTGACGACGACATCACGATCGTCGTGGGCAGGTACCGCGCGCCGCGGTGATGGCGGCTCACCGGGCTCGTCAGCCGGTGACGCGGCCCTCGATGATCCCGCCGTCCGCGGTGATGGCGACGACCACCTCGCCGTCGACGAACAGCGACACCACCGGGCCGACCCAGGCGTCGTTCTCCCAGACGCACTCCCACACCCCGGCCATGGGCGGGATGCCGCCGCGCCGCACCCAGATGCGCCCCGCGCTGCCCGCCCAGGCGCGCCCCTCCGCGTCGATCGTCGCGGCCGACAGGGCGCGCCGCGGCTCGATGATCTCCGTGAAGACGCTCTGCCCGTACCGCCAGACGACGCTGCCCTCCGCGCCGACGGCGATGCCCACGCCGAGATCGGGCCGCCCGGCGCACGCGACGAACGCCCGCGCCGGCGGCGCCGGGATGCGCTCCAGGTGCCAGTCGAGCGGCGCGTAGAGCGCGACCAGCCCCTCGCCCTTGGTCGACCGGCCGACGACCAGCCACCGCTCGTCCTCGACGCGCGCGACCGCGGCGAGGAGCGCGACGCCGTCGGCCGGCATCGGCCGCAGCCAGCGCTTGGCGATGAACGCGTGGAGGAGCGGCCGCGGATCGTTCGGCGTCGTCGAGACGAGGATGCCCATGTCCTCGAGGTCGCCGCTCAGCGCGACGTGGCTCTGCGGCTCTCCCGGCAGCTGGAAGACGCCCGTCACGCCGCCCGTCGTGTACACCGCGAGCGTCGAGGCGTCGCCGCCGATGAGCCACCGGCCGGGCCCGATCCGGTGCACGAAGCGCACGCCCTGCGGGCTCGGGAGGCCGCCGGACGACGCCTCGCTCCAGCTCGTCCCGTTCCAGAAGAGCAGCCCCCCCGTGCCCGCCGCGAGGCACCGGCCGTAGCCGTCCCAGGCCACGCTCCGGATGACCGAATCGAGGCTCGGGTGGTGGAGCACGCTCCACGTCCAGCGCTCGACGACCGCCGACAGGCGCGGCGCGGGCTCCCGCGAGGCGCGCGGGGGCGCGCTGATGATCTCGGCCTCGAGCGGGCGGTCCTGGCTCGGGCGCTCGGCGGCCTTGGCGTTTCGCGGCGACAGCAGCGTCTGGCCGAGCTCCCCCTTGAGCTGCACGGGCGCCTTCAGGTGCGTGGACGGGACGGTCATCGGGCCGACCTCCTCCGCGGCGCGCACGCGCGGTTCCCCCGCGCTCGCCACGATCCGCTGCTCCAGCGCGGAGATCGGCGACGCGGGGCGGAGGTACGGCGAGAGCATCGCGGCCACGGCCACCGCCTCCTGGAGGCGCTCCTGCGCCTCGCCGGTGGACGCCCAGCGGAGCGCGAAGTCGATCGACTTGCACGCCTGGTCGTTGCCGCGCAGCGCCGGGTGGAGCCACCGCGTCTCGACGATGCTCCGGCGCGTGCGCGCCATGGCGGCCATGAGCGCCTGCGCCTGCGACTCCGCGATGATGTACTCCTCGCCCGTCAGCAGGAAGAAGATGACGGACGCTAGGTTGAAGATGTCGGTCCACGGGCCGATCGTGCTCGGATCGGCGGACAGCATCTCCGGCGGCACGACCCCGGCGTTGCCGACGACGCCGGCCATGATCGTCTCGCGGATGCCGCGCGGCCGCGCCATGCCGAAGTCGCTGATCTTGAACAGCTCGTCGTCGCCGGATCCGCAGCAGAGGATGCTCTCCGGCGTGAGCTGCCGGTGGACGACGCCGACGTCGTGCACCGCCGACAGCCCGCTCGTGATGCACTCGATGGCGCGCGTCGCGCGCGCCGGATCGAACGCGTGGCCCGTGGCCTGGATGGTCCCCTGCACCCGCTGCCGGAGCGTCACGCCCTGGACGCCGCCGTGCACGTACTCGATGGTGATCCAGGGGAGGTTGAGCGCCTTCGTGCCGCGGCGGACCTCGAACGTGCCGGTGTCGATGAGCCGGACCACGAAGGGGGTCGGAGGGACCTGCTCGTTGAGGCGGCCGAGGGACACCGCCTCTTTCTTCACGATGACGGCCGCTGACGGACCCAGCTGCCTGAAGAGCGACGGCCGGAGGATCTTGACGACCACGGGCGTCTCGCCTTCGGGCGCGGTGCGGACCGCGTAGAACGAGACGAACATCGCCCCGGCCCCGGCGCGCGACACGATCCGGTAGCCGATGCTTGGCGAGAGGTCGCTGGCGATCGTGGCACCCTGCAGACCTCCGAGGGCCTCTTCATCGCTGGGTATTGTGAGCACGTGAACGACCATAGCGCACCCGGCGCGGCGTGGAACAACTTGCCGAGGGGGAGCAACGCCGCCGCCTCGGGCGTCGCCGGCGCGGCTCGGCAAGCGGCCCGTCGGTCTGCCTGCTCGCGGCGGCGAGCGCGCGGGCGCCGAAGCGCGCGTCCCCTGTAAGCCGGCCTGGGCGGCGCGCGTTGCACGGGCATGAAGAACCAGCGCTCCCTGTCCCGCGCGTACCTCGCCGGGCTCATGCTTTCGGTCACACCGCTGCTCGCCGCGTGCGCGGCGCAGGCGACGCCGCCCGTGGCCGCCGCTCCGGAGGTCAACACCATCACGGTCGTCGGCCGCGGCGACGTCAGCGCGAGGCCTGACGTCGCCCGGGCCCAGATGGGCATCGAGGTGATGGCGCCGACGGTGCACGAGGCGACGAAGCTCGCCGCGGCGCGCATGACCGAGATCCTCGCCGCGCTCAAGAACGCCGGCCTGGCCGAGAAGGATATCCAGACCAGCAACTACTCCATCCAGCTCGTCCGGCAGCCCGACGTGCCGCCCTGGATGGCCATGGGCCACGCGCAGCCCGCCCCGGCGGTCGCGCCGGCGCCGGCGGCCCCGGCCGCGGCGCCCGCGGCGCCCGCGGGGCGCGGACCGAAGGCGCCTCAGCCGCCCGCGCCGAAGCCGCCGCCTGCCGACCTGGCGCCGGCAGCGCCGCCTCCGCCGACGCACGTCTATCAGGTGAGCAACACCGTGATGGTCGTCATCCGCAAGCTCGATCAGGTCGGGGCGGTGCTCGACGCCGCCGTGGCCGCCGGCGCGAACAACGTCTGGGGCGTCTCGTTCGGCCTCGACCAGACCGACCCGCTCGAGGCGCGCGCTCGGGAGAAGGCGATCGCGGACGCGCGGGCTCGCGCCGAGGCGCTCGCCAAGCTCCAGGGCGTCTCGCTCGGCCCCGTCGTCTCGATCAGCGAGGTGGTCGAGCACGGCCCCGTCTACGCCCCCCGCGCCGCGCTCGCCTCCGGCGGGTACTCCGCGGACATGGGGACGCCCGTGTCGTCCGGCGAGGTCCCGTTCGGCACGCAGGTGAAGGTCGTCTATGCGCTGGAGCGCGCGCCGGCGGGCCCGCGCAAGTGACGCCGCGGCGCGAAGGGAGGGGCCGCGGGCGCGCCTGCCCGCGCGGCGGCGGTCGGATTCCAGCTAGATCCACCGCGCGTCGCCCCAGTGGGTAAAGTCCCAGCACCCAGCACGGACCCCACCCCCCAATCGGCCCCTGCACAGCGCACCATGATCGCTCCGTCTCGCCCTTCCCTTCGCCGTGCCCCTGTCCTCGCGGCGCGCCCGCGTCGTTCCGCCGCGCTCGCTCGCTCGTTCGCGGCGGCGGCGCTCGCCGCCTCGACAACGGGCTGCCTCGTGCTCGAGCCGCCGACGTACGAGCACCCCGAGCGGACCGCGCCGGTGCTCACGGCGGCCTTCCCTCCCCAGCACATACCCGTGTACATCGTCGAGCAGCAGGACAGCTTCAAGAATTTCGGCGCGACGGTGCTGTCCGAGGACAACGGCACCCCTCTGCAGGGCGTCCTGTACATCGATTATGGGCGGCGCAGCAGTGACGATACCCCGTTCCCGCTCCCGTTCCGGAGGGTCACGTTCCCGCGAGTGTTCCCAGCCGGGACCATGGCTGGCGGACAGCGCCCCTTCGAGCTCACGTGGGATCTCACGACGCCAATCCCGGCAGAGGGGGTGACGCCGGAGAAGGAGTGCCACACGATCACCATGATTGCATCGCACGCCTTCAACAAGTGCAGTTGCGCGGCCGACCCGGACGACATGAGCTCGCTCACCTGGCAGATCATCCACTGCAATCCGAACGAGCCGACCTGCCCCAAGTCGTGCCCTCCGCTGGATTGCGAGACCACCCCGTGCCTCTTCTGCGATGATCCCTCGCTCGAGGATAGCTGCAAGAACCACTGACGCCGCGGGGCCGCGCGCTCGGGGGGATTGCGCGCGCCCCTGACGCCGCGGGGGCGTGGTACATGGGGTCGATGATCGCTCCCCCTGATGTCCAGCCCTCTCTCGCGCCGCGCGGCGGGGTCGTGCGCCCTGCGCGCCGGCCGCCCGGGTGGGTCGCCCCTGGGCCGCGGCCGGCGACGCCGGATCGCCCGGAGGTCTGGCCCGGCCCGGGCGAGGACCTCTGCTATCTCTCGGGCGATTTCCGGATCCTGCAGCGGCTCGACGGGCACCGCTGGTCGGCCGACGACCTCGTGACCGCCTGGTTCGCGGCCGAGCGGGTCGCGCACGCGCCCCCGCGCCGCACGGTCGATCTCGGCTGCGGCATCGGCACGGTGCTCCTGTTCACCGCGTGGCGCTTCCCGGACGCGCGCTGCGCGGGCGTGGAGGCGCAGGAGGTGAGCGCCTCGATGGCGCGGCGCTCGGTCGCGTGGAACGGCGTCGACGCGCGCGGCGAGGTCCGGTGGGGGGACCTGCGCGATCCGGCGGTGCTCGACGGGCTCGCGCCCGCGGAGCTCGTGACGGGGACGCCGCCGTACCTGCCGGTCGGCACCGGCATCGAGTCCGCTCGGCTCCAGTGCGGACCGTGCCGCTTCGAGCACCGCGGCGGCGTGGAGGACTACTGCGTCGCGGCCGCGCGGCTGCTCGCTCCCGGCGCGCCGTTCGTGGCCTGCGCGGCGGCGCGGCAGCGGCCCCGCGTCGAGGCGGCGGCGGCGGCGGCCGGGCTCGCGCTCGAGGCGTGGCGGGACGTCGTGCCCAAGGAGGGCAAGGCGGCCTTGTTCTCTGTCTATGCCCTGCGCCGCGCCGAGGCCGTGGCGTCGTGCCATGACGAGCCGCCGCTCGTGCTGCGGGGCCGGAACGGGCGCTTCACCGAGGAGTTCGACGCGCTCCGCCGGACGATGGGCATGCCGGTATGACCCGGGCTCCTGCGCGGGTGTGTCGGCGGGGGCTCACCGCCTCATCGCGGAACGCACGAACCTGCGCCCCGCGATAGAATAGGACAGCCTCCTTTGCCGGCGGATCCGCCTCGTTCGCCGGCCGTCAGCTCGGCTGTGACACGAGCGGAAGGGTCATGGTCTGCGCGCGGAGCAGCGGCCGTCCGTCGCGCGACAGGAGCGCATCCTTCGCTTGCTGGCCCTGTGCCGTGCGCGGTCGCGCGGGGCGCGCCGGCTTGTCTTCGGGCGCAGGCGCAGGCGCAGGCTCGGCGGACACCCTCTCGACAGGGGCCTCCCATGCGTGTCGGGTCCCGCCGGCCTCGTTGGCCTGGAAGAACACGGCACGGAGCGCCCTCCCCTCGACGTCCGTCTCCACGGCCATCATCCAGAACCACGGGCCATCCGGCTCGGTTTCCTGCCCCATGAACGAGAAGGCCATCTGTCGCGACTCCGAGCGGCGACCGTGCTCGCTGCGCGCGGCCTCGAGGTGCCGCTGCGAGGGTTTGTCGGCTGGACCGCGGTACACGCGCACGGCGACGCCCTCGATGTGCGGCATGAAATAGAGCCCGTCTCGATGGACGGACAGCCAGGGGTGTTTTCCGCTCTCTGCCAGCTTGCAGAGGGAATGACCGAACCGCTCGTGCGCCTTGCAGCCGATGCCCCAGCTGGTGTCACCCTCCTCGCGGTTCGCCTCGCTGAACGCCTTGTTGCGGACATCGACCGCCGTCTGCGCCAGGAGGACGAGCCGGCTCTGCTGGAGGACGGGGTTCAGCTCCCAGGGCAAGGACGCATCCATCGTGTCTGGCACGGTACGCGTGTTCACTGAAAAGTCAATCGGGACCGGCGCTTGCACGTGCGCGGGGTGGCTCCGTGGGCGGGGTGGCTCCGTGCGCGGCGCGGCTGGCGCGGCGGGTCGACCCGACGCCTCCCGAGCGGCGCCGCTGCGCGCCGTGCTAGAGCGCGCTCCACGCACGACGGCGTCGCGTGCGGGGAGGTGTCCTTGGGAGAGGCGATGGTCGGAGGGAACGCCGCGGAGCGACCGCTGGTGGGCGTGGGCGTGATGCTGGTGCGCGACGGGCGCGTGCTGCTCGCGCGGCGCCGCGGGAGCCACGGCGACGGCAGCTACTCGTGGTGCGGCGGCCACCTCGAGCTCGGCGAGTCGTTCGAGGACTGCGCCGCCCGCGAGGTGCGCGAGGAGAGCGGCCTTGTCGTCAGGAAGCTCTCCTTCCTGTGCCTCAGCAACATCCTCGCCTACGGCAAGCACTATGTGGACATCCAGCTCCTCGCGGACGAGTTCGACGGCGAGCCCGAGGAGCGCGAGCCCCACAAGATCGCCGGCTGGGGCTGGTACCCGCTCGACGCGCTCCCCACCCCGCTGTTCCGCCCGGTGGAGCTGGCCATCGCGAGCTACCGCAGCGGCCGCCGCTACAATCCCTGATCCCGGCCTCCTGCGCGCGCAGGACGGCGCCGCCGGCGCGGGGCGCCGTCCGGGCAAGCGTGGCCAGACCCGCCTGCCTGGTTGGCCGCATTTCCTTTTTTGGGACGCAGGCTCATGACGCCCGGCAACCCCTTCTTCGCCATTCAGTTCCTCCTCTCGCTGCATGAAGAGCGCCTGATTCAGCTCGGCCGGCTCCTCTTGTCTCGGTCGCCAGAGCAGGGGATCGCAGAGCGGGCCTTCGATGTCGCAAACCAGCTCAATCACGGCGCCCACCTCCTCACGGACCCGCGCGAGAAGGAGGCGCTCTGCCGGCTCAACCTCCTCGCGGGGACCAAGGCAAAAGCCTCGGTGGCGCGCGGGCGCTCATCGGCCTGATCGCCGAGTCGTTCCCCATCGTATACACCTCGCGACCAGCGCTCTGGGCCCTGCTCACCGCCAAGGGGGTGAGCGTCTCCCTGCAGCGCGGGCACGCCGAAGAGTCCTCCTTCATCTATAGTAATTACGGCATGGTGCTGGTCTCGATCTACCGCGACATCCCGCGCGCGCTTCAGTTCTCCGAGATGGCGCTCAGGCTGAGAGCGTCCTCATGGCCATTCGAGTAGAGCCATTCCGATTCACGTCGGCCTTCGGAAAGCCCCTCACCGCCGGACGGTTACTCCCTCGGCAACCGCCTTTCCGCCGACAGGCAGGCATGCGGCCCGGCTCTGCCTGCAAGCCCACGACCGAGGTGATCGTGACGACCCTGCCGCCGTGCTGGTTCGCCCGTCGCCATGCTCGGCCGCGATCCTGGCGGAGGAAGCGCTCCAGGCGGGGACGCTCGACCTCGCGCACCCGACCGCGAGGGCGCTCCTGCTCTGGCACGCCGCCGAGGAGGCCGAGGAGATCGAGCACGAGGCCGTCGCCCGTACCGCGCAGGGATCGACGCCCTCGGAGCGCCCGACGGCCTGGCCCGCCGGCGAGCGCGGCGCAAAGCCACGGTCGCCGCGCAGCGTGGCATCCTGCCACAGCAGCGACATCCCGCCTGACCGTGACGCGCCCGCGAGGCGCCGTCAGACCGCCGCGTGCACCGCGCTTCGCAGCTGGAGCGCGTGTCGCTCTCCGTTGATAGGCATGCGCAGGGCACGTATCATGCGCACCATGGCAGACGCGGCGGACGGCTCGCCCGGCTTCAGCTCTGGAAGCGCGAACGGCGGCGATCCCCCCGCGCCGCTCGCGCCCGACGCCGCGGATACGCTGCAGGGCGTCGACACCGTGGTGCGCGACCGTCCCCCCACGCGGGCGGAGCCGCCGGCCGAGCGGAACGGCGACGGCTCCACGCTGAGCGACGAGGACCTCTGGCGGGCCGCGGCGCGCTCGAGCCTGCACGAGGGAGGCAGCCCGGTTCAGGTGCCGCCCGAGGGCACGTTGCTCGGCGGGGTCTACCGCATCGTCGGTCGCCTCGGAGAGGGGGCGATGGGCGTCATCCTCCTGGCGCGCGACGAGCAGCTCCAGCGGGACGTCGCCATCAAGCTGCTCCGGCCGGAGCAGCTCGACAACGCGCAGATGCAGGCCCGCCTGCTGGCGGAGGCGCGGGCGATGGCGCGCGTCCACCACCCGAACGTCGTCGAGATCTATGCGTTCGGCGAGTATGAAAACGCGCCGTATTTCGTCATGCAGTACGTGCCTGGGGTCACGCTCGACACGCATGTCCACAGCAAGGGGGGCCGGCTCGGCCTCGACGAGGCGCTGAGCGTCCTCGACCAGGCCTGCCTCGGCGTCGCGGCGATCCACGCCTCGGGCATCGCCCACCGCGACGTGAAGCCGAGCAACATCCTCGTCGGCCAGGCCCTCCGCGTCGTGGTGGCCGATCTCGGGCTCGCGAAGCGGATCCCCCGCGGCGATCGGGTCGAGCTCGCCTTCTCCGGCACCCCGGCGTACCTGGCGCCGGAGGTGGCGCTGGGCCGGCAGCTCGATCCTGCGCTGCTGCCGCGCATCGACGTCTACGCCCTCGGGGTGGTCGCGTACTACCTGCTCGCCGGCCGCCTGCCGTTCCAGAGCACGAGCACGGTGGATCTGGTCATGCAGCACGCGTATCAGCCCCCGATCCCGCCGAGCGAGATCTGCCCTGATCTGCCGCCGTCGTTCGACGCGCCGGTGCTCGCGGCGCTGGCCAAGGAGCCCGACCAGCGCACGGCGAGCGCGGAGGCGCTGCGCGAGGCGCTGCTCGACGCGCGCGGCGCCCTGCCGGCGTACGCGCGCACGACGCGCGTCCTGGTCGCCGACGACAGCCCGTCGTTCCGCAGCTTCCTCGCCAGCGTCCTCGCGGAGGCGCTGCCCGGCGCGGCCATCGAGACCGCGCCCGACGGCGCCGCGGCGCTCTCGGCCATCGAGGCGAACCGCCCGTCGCTCGGCGTGTTCGACCTCGACATGCCCGGGCTGGACGGCATCGCGCTCACGGCGGCGGTGCGCCAGCTCCCTCAAGGGGATTTCCCGATCATCGTGGCGACCGGGACCGGGGGCGCGGCCGACTGGCAGTGCCTGTCGCGCCTCGGCGCGTCGGCGTTCCTCGTCAAGCCGTTCGACGCGGGGCAGCTCATCACCCTGGCGCGCGCGCTCGTGGGCGTCGCGGAAGAGCAGAAGCGCCGGCCATGAGGGGCGGGGCGAAGACCCGGGCCCCCGCCGCGGCGGGGGTAGAGCCGGCGGCGTGGCGCGAAGCTTGCCGGCGGGAGAGCGCCGATGTCCGGCGTGGTCGAGGCTCCCGATGAACGACAGCGCGATGAAGGTCCTGCTTGTGGATGACGACGAGGTCGACCACCTCGTCACGCGGAGGCTCCTCCGCGACGCTCCCCGCACCCGGTACGACGTGACGTGGCTGAGCAGCTCGGACGAGGCGATCCGGGCGCTGCGCGCCGGCGGCTACGACGTCTGCCTCCTCGACTTCCGGCTCGACGCCCGGACGGGCCTCGACGTCGTGCGCGAGGCCAACCACCTCGGCTGCGCGATCCCCATCATCATGCTGACGGGGGTCGGCGACGAGGAGATCGACATGGCCGCGATGAGCGCGGGCGTCGCGGATTACCTGGTGAAGGGGAGGTTCGACGCGCAGATCCTCGAGCGCACGATCCGCTACGCCATCGAGCACAAGCGGAGCCAGCTCAAGCTCAAGCAGTACGCCGACACGCTGGAGGAGAGCAACCGGCAGCTCCTCCAGATGCACGAGGAGCTCGCGGCGAAGAACGCGGAGCTGGTCCGGCTGAACGAGGAGAAGAACCGCTTCGTCGGCATGGCGGCCCACGACCTCAGGAACCCGCTCGGCGTCATCCTGGGCTACAGCGATTTCATGCTGATGAGCCACCGGCGCGGGGAGCCGTCGTCGCTGCTCAAAGAGGGCGGCGTCGAGATCGTCAACATGATCAGGAGCTCGAGCAAATTCATGCTCTCGCTCATCAACGATCTGCTCGACGTGTCGATGATCGAGCTCGGCAAGCTGAACCTCGACAGGAAGAGCACCGATATCGTCCAGCTCGTCGAGTCCAACGTGGCGCTCAACATGGTGCTGGCGGGGCAGAAGAACATGAAGCTCGTCGTCGAGAGCGACGAGGGCGTCCCGCGGGTCGAGGTCGACGCCCACAAGCTGGAGCAGGTGCTCAACAACCTCATCAGCAACGCCATCCACTACTCGCCTCCGGGCACGACCATCCGCGTCCGGGTCCACGGCGGCCGGGGGGAGGACGCCGGCGGGGGGGCCGAGGTGATCCTGTCGGTGAAGGACGAGGGGCCCGGGATCGCGGCGGAGGACCTCGGGAAGCTCTTCCGGCCGTTCGGGCGGGCGAGGACGGTCAGCACCGGGGGGGAGCGCTCGACGGGCCTCGGGCTGGCGATCGCGCAGCGGGTCGTCGAGGGCCACGGCGGGCGGATCTGGGTGGAGAGCGTTGTCTCGAAGGGGTCGACGTTCTTCGTGGCGCTGCCGGTGGCGCGGGCGGAGGAGAAGGAAGAGGCCGCGTGACCGGCGCGCGACGAGCGCTGGCCCCACGCCGCTCGACGTCACGATAGAAGGCGTCGAGCGCCCCGCAGACCGGCTCGGGTCGACGGCAACCAGCGCTGTCCGAGCCGTCGTGTGGGCAGACGCCGCCACATGTGAGCTTCCGGCGCTCCGCTCCACCCAAGAACCCATCCTGCGTCATGCGGAGCCATCCGCTCTGCCTCCGTTCCGTCAGAGCATTCCACGTTGAGCGGCTCCTCCAGAAGGTGGATACTCCACTGGATGCAAGCTTACGGTCCGAGGTAGCGCAAAGCCGCGAAGACCGGCTCGATCGCGGGATGCGCCGTGCCGGACGCGCCCTCGACCGCTCGCCGGAGACTCGCCGCACCGCCGCCCTCGGACCGCGACGTTCCGACCACGTTGAACCGTGTAGGACACATCAATGTGCGCAGTCTCCGCACCTCATGCGAGGTGCCAGGGAGGAGTAGCTGTGGCGAAGAGAAGAGCGCTATTCAGAGGTGTGCTGTCAGCGCAGGCCAGCGTGATGGCCGCGCTGCTCTTGCTGTTCGGACAGGGATGCGGGAGCGACGACAACAAGCCCGAGCCCCAGGAGCAGACCCCACCCGAAGAAGAGAACGAGAACCCTCCGCCCGAGGAGGAGGAGCCAGATCCTCCCAAGGAAGAGCCCGAGGAGCCCGAGGAGCCCGAGACCCCGGAGGGGCCCACCGACTTCGTCTCGGCCGATGATCCTTTCACCGAGGGGTACCTCGGCGAGGAGGAAGAAGAAGAGGAAGAGGAGGAGGAAGAAGAGGAAGAGAGCCGCGAGCTCGAGGAAGGCGACATCTACCGCGTCCTCGGCAACGGGCAGATCCTCAACCTCAACACCTTCCGCGGCCTGCAGGTCATCGACATCCAGGACCCGTCGGACCCGAAGTTCCTCGGCCAGATGCAGATCGCTGGCACCCCGGTCGAGATGTACGTCGTCGGCGACCGCGCGGTCGTGCTCCTGAACGACTGGGCCGGCTACCAGCTCAAGGCCGACGGCCTCACTGTGGAGCGGCGGACGGGCGGGACCGTGCTGTTCATCGACATCGCCGACCGCGCCGCGCCGAAGCTCCTGTCGCAATACCCGGTCACGGGCGCCATCATGACGAGCCGCCTCGCGCGCGGCGAGAGCGCGAGCTCGCTCTACATCGCCTCGAACGGCTCGGAGCTCGAGGAGATCAACCCCGGGCAGTTCCAGTGGGTCAACAAGACCCTCGTCCGGAGCTTCGATGTCGGCGCCGACGCGCTCGCCCCGCGCAGCGAGATCGAGCTCGGCGACACCGTGACCGCCATCCACGCGGAGGCGGACGTGCTCCTCGTGGCGCGCAACGGCGGCAGCTGGTCGCAGGATCCCAGCGAGATCTCGATCATCGACATCTCGAACCGCGACGGGTCGATGGTGCTGCGCGACAGCGTGAGCACGGCCAGCTACGTGCGCTCCCAGTTCCACATGGATTTCCGCGACAACATGCTGCGGGTCTTCTCCGGTCCGCAGTGGGCCGACGGGACGCCCAGCTACCTCGAGACGTGGAACGCGGCCGATCCCGACAACATCGTGCCGATCGACAGCGAGGAGTTCGGCGCCGAACAGTCGCTCTACGGCGCCATCTTCCTGGACGACAGGGCGTTCGCGGTCACCTACCGGCGCCAGGATCCCTTCCACGCCTTCTCCATCGATCCGAGCGGGAACGTCACCGAGGAGAGCGAGTTCATCGTGTCCGGGTGGAACAACTTCTTCCGCCCGGTCTTCGGCGCGACCCGCCTGATCGGCATCGGCGTGAACGATCAGAACGGCCGGCAGCTCGCGGCCAGCCTCTACGACATCACCGATCTGACGAGCCAGGATCCCCTGGTGGCGCGCGCCGAGATCGACGGCGGCGCCCAGGGCTGGAGCTGGTCCGAGGCCGACTGGGATCACCGCGCGTTCACCGTGCTCGACGACGCGGTGGACGCCGTGGCGGCGACCGGAGAGCCCGAGACGGGCCTCGTGCTGCTCCCGTTCTCCGCGAGCAGGACCGTGGATAACACCAGGCGGCCGTTCTCCGGCGTGCAGATCTTCACCTTCTCGGACACCACGCTGACCCGCCGCGGCGTGATGGAGCACGGGACCCCCGCGCGCCGCACGTTCCGCGCCGAGGACATCGCCACCGCGAACGTCTCCGATGAGGAGCTCACCCTCTACGCGCAGGACAAGCTCGACACGCCAGAGAAGCTCGGACACCTCGATCTCGCCCCGGATTACGTGAAGGTCTTCGCGTTCGGCGAGCACCGCGTCCGCGTGAAGATGCCTTACGATCTCTACTGGACCCCCGCCGAGAGCCGGAAGATGAAGGCGGAGGTCGTGCCGAGCGCCGGGCTCACCCAGCTCGCGCAGCCGATCGCCACCTTCGATCTGCCGGCCGACGCGCAGCTCCACCAGGTGGGCAACCTGCTCGTGTCGCTGACGACCACCTTCGAGAACTGGGTGGGCAAGGTGACCCACCTCGAGGTGATCGACCTGTCCGACCCGACCGCGCCGCGGCGGGCGGGCACGCTCGACACGAGCGATCTCCCCGCCACGGGCGCCTACTACGGCGGGGGGAGCTCGTTCTCGACCGTGCACCCCGCGCGCGATGCCCTCGCCTTCCTGCGCGTCATCGGCCACTCCGAGGACCTCGGGGTCGGCTGGGCGTGCCGGACCAACTCGGTCGAGAACCCGGGCTGCTTCGGGCAGGAAGGCTGCACGTACATGGCCGGAGAGCGGACGTGCCGCAACATCGGCGGCGAGGAGTACTGCAACGGCGGGTTCGCCGAGTGCACGGACCACCCCGGCGCGGACACGAGCTGCACGCCGGTCGAGGTCGACCGGAACGACATCGTGGGGATCACGTCGACGTATTGTTATGAGTACGTCCCGCGCCGCAGCTGGGCACAGATCGAGATCCACGTGGTCGACCTCTCCGACCCGGACCACCCGACCGTGGCGCCGGCCGTCGCGCTGCCGGACGACAACGAGACCGTGAACGTCCTCAACGACAACGGGGAGCTCTACTTCAACATCAAGCGCTCGATCGCGGGGCGCGCGCCGGACGACCCGCGCCCGCGCACGCAGTACTTCCTCACGCACCTCGACCTGACCAACCCGTCGCAGCCGGCGCTCGATCCGGGGATCAACGTGCCCGGCGAGGTGCTCGCGATCCAGGGCGCGTCGATCTTCGCGCGGGACAGGGTGTGGGGCCAGCAGTTCATCGAGACGGCGATCGCGCGGCTCGAGGTGCACGAGGGGCTCGCGTACCTGCAGGAGTACCAGAAGTTCCCGGACCGCCAGGTCAACGCGATCTCCATCGACGGCCGCGGGCTGCCCGTCCTGTCCCACAGCCTGATCTGGCGTCCGAGCAGCGGGTGGTACGCTGGCTGGGATCCCAACCAGAAGCTGACAACGCTCTCGCCGGCGGGTGAGGCGCCGTCGCCCGCGCCGGAGAACGAGGAGGAGGACCCCGCGATCCCCGAGTTCGACGAGCTCTCCACCGTCCGCCTCGCCTCGTGGGCGTCGCTGCGCCACACGGCGGACATGCGGGCGCTCTTCGAGGTGCCGGGCGGCGCCCTGGCGATCTCCCTCGAGCAGCCCGAGGCGCCGAAGGCACAGGCGTTCTTCCCGCTCTGGGGCTGGCCCGAGAGGTTCGTGACCAGCGGCGAGGAGGTCCTGTTCGCCGCCGGCCGCTTCGGGATTCACCAGCTCGATCGCGAGACCGTCAACCTCGTCCCCTACCTGGGCGAGTAGCCGGGCCGCCGGGCAAGCCGGCCGGGGCCGAGCGCACCGGGCCGGCTTGCCGCAATGGCGCGCGGCGCGCAGCTTCGCGCGGCGCGGCCGCCTCATCCCTCTTTTCCCTCTTCGAACGCGACGCACCGCGCAGGCCGCGCGTGCGAGGCGGTGAGATCCGGTTTCGCGGAGCGCCCGACAACGCTATGGAGGAGCCCCATGGTCGAGCAAAGCACAGCGGAAAACGGGGAGGGGCAACCGGAGAGCGCGGGGCCCGCCGAGGAGCGCGCGACGGAAGCCGCCGGAGAGCCGGCGGAGGCGGGCGCGGAGGCCTCTTCCGGCGGCACGACCACGACGGCGGGCGCAGCGAGCGCGGCAGACGCCGTGGCGGCGCCGGCCGCCGCTGCGCCTGCCGCCGCTGCGCCGGCTCGATCGCGGCCGCCGCGGGTCATCGACATGCGCCGGCCGCGCACGCCAGCGCCCGCGCAGGAACCGCCGCCGCGGCGCCCGGCGCGGCCAGCGGAGCGCGGACCTGCCGACCGCGGAGCGCGCGAGCGCGGACCTGCCGACCGCGGAGCGCGCGAGCGCGGGCCGGCCGAGCGCGCAGGACGCGACAGCAGCCCGGCCGAGCGCGCAGGACGCGACAGCGGCCCGGCCGAACGCGGGGCGCGCGACGGCAACGCGGCCGAGCGCCGCTCGCCGGACAAGACCAGGTGGGCGCGGGATGGGGCGGCGCCGCGCGGCCGGACAGGCGCCGGGGGCGCTACCCAGACCCGCGCACCCGCGGCCCATCCAGCGCCGGGCGCCGCCACGCGAGAGCAGCGCGCGGCCGCCGCCGCAGACCCCGCGCAGAGCGAGGCGGAGCGCAACGCCGCGCTCGCCGAGGCGAAGCGCGCGCCCGCCGAGGCGAAGCGCGCGCCCGCCGCGGGAGAGGCCAGCGCCTCCAGGGCGTCGCGGCAGCCGCAGCCCGCCGAAACGCGCGGCGAGGCGCCGGCTCCCGCGCCGGAGACGGCGGCGACCCCCGAGCCGCGCCGGGACGCCGTATGGGTGCCTCCGCCGAGCGCCGCATTCCCGCGGAAGAAGAAGCCCGCGCTCACCGCCAAGGAGGCAATGAAGGCCAGAGTCCAGGCGCGGGCCGAAAAGAAGGCAGCGAAGCAGGCACCGAGCCGCGCGGCCGAGCCCAGCGCGGACCAGCGCGTGGAGGCCGCCCGCGAGGAGCCCGGAGCGCCTCCCGCTGCAGCAAAGCCCCGTGACGCCGCCGTGGCGAAGCCCCGCGATGCGGCGCCGAGGTCGACACGCCGCGACCAGACGGCGCCGGCGCCGGCGCCGGCGGCGAGCGCGCCGGCCGCGAAGCCGGGGCTGCTCCGGCGGTTGCTGAGCCTGTTCCGGCGCTCCGGCTAGAGCGACAAACGGGGTGAAACCCCGGAAAAGAGCAGGGATTTGAACCGCCAAGCGCGCCAAGGACGCCAAGATTGTGGTTTGTGTTTTGTTCTTGGCGTCCTTGGCGCCTTGGCGGCTCATTTCTCGCTCGAGCCATGACGGGGCTTTCGCTCGGCGAGAGCCTCATGGAAGCGGCGCTGTCAACCTACACCTCCACGCCCTCCAGTCGCCAGGCTCGTGCGAGACCGTCGCGCCAACCTTCTTCGATGACCTCGGCATGCCCCACGATGAGACGCTGGGCCGGTCGCTCCAGCATGGCGCGGATGGAGCGCGCCGCCGCGGTCCTGTCCGGAATCTTCTTTCTGGCGTCGGGAGGCACGCGCACCCGCTCGTAGAAGCCAGTAAGGCGCGCGGCGTAACGCAAAGTCCAGTGGTCCTTGGCGCAAGCGCAAAGGACGATGTCTGCGCCCAGCAGGGTTTGCGTCGGCCGGTGGTAGAGCACTGTCTCGTCCCAGAACGGCACGCCCCGAAGCGGCAAGGCCTCGAGCTCGGGGACAAGCTCGCCGAACCGGGCGTCGTGGATATCCACGTCGATTCTCAACGCCTTGTTCCTGTCGAGCGCCGACGCCGGTCCCACCACGCGCGCCTCGGGGAAACGGGCCGCCGCCGCGGGTGTCCCGAGGTGATGCCAGCAGTTGGGCACCAGGAGCCAGCGCACGGGGCCCAGGGCGCGTAGCTGCTCTGCCAGCGCATCGGTGGGAGGGGCCGGGGTGTGCAGGAGCAAACTGCCGTCCTCGAGGCGTACGACCGTCGTGCGGGCGCGCATCCGTACCCCGCTGAACCACACGGGGCGGTCCAGGGTCCAGATCGTGTCATCGACCACGGCGGTGAGAGCGCCGTCAGGCATGGGGGCGACATCCTCCAAGCGGCCAAGGCGTTCGAGGGGCAAGGGCCATTCTCAACCCGCGGCGCCGGCTGGCCGATTCTTCCTTCTCTTCTTCTTCTCGCCCTCGCGCGCCCGGTCCGCCGCCCGCAGCGCGCTGAGCTCGCGCCGGAAATCCGCGGCCGCCGCGTGGTGCTCGTCAGCCGACCGAACGACGCCGGCGATGGCACCGCCGCAGCGCGGGCACTCGCTCCGATCGGACGCCAGCGCCGTGCGGCAGCCCGGCTCGGAGCAGAGATCGTACTGCCACCAGTGACCGACGGCCCAGCCGACGAGCGGCGCCCCGAGGAGCACGGCGAAGGCGAGCCCCCCACCGGCGCCGCGCGGCAGGGCGGCCGCGACCAGGATCGCCCCGCAGAAGCCCGCGAGCAGGCCGAGGAACAGGCCCATGCCCGAGTGCGCCCGCCGCAGGCGGAAGACCGGTCGCGGATCGCCCTCCTCGAGCTTCGTCATCGCGGCGGGCCCCGCCTTCGGATCGTCCCAGACATGGCCGCACTTGTGGCAGTGCCAGCGCCTCGGCAGGAACAGCATGAGCGGCGCGGCGAGGATCGCGAGCGCGGCGGCGGCGCTCGAGCCCTCGAGGCGCAGGCGCTCGTGGAAGCAGTAGGGGAGCTCGCAGCGCGGGCAGCGGACCCCGGCGGCCTCCTCGTCGTCGTTGCTGGCCGACTCCCCGCCGGGGTGGACCTCGAGCAGCCCCTCCGCGCGCTGGAGATCGCCCTCGCGCACCTGCAGCTGCGTGCCGCCGGCGGCGCCGCTCAGCATCGGGTTGTAGCTCGCCGCCTCGAACACGTGGGACTCGATGCCGTTGGCCGAGAGCAGCGTGCGGTCCATCTGGGCCGCGACCGGATCGAGGTAGCGGCGGACCGTGATCAGCTTCCCCGTGCCCGAAGCAGCATCCAGCTTGTCGCGGTACGGCAAGACGTCGCCTCCCCCTGGGTCGGGACAGTGTCGCCCGGCTATGGGGCTAAGAAATCCAAACGCGCTCCGAAAGTCAATCTCCCCGACGAGGGCCCGGCGGGGGCGCGCGTCACCGGTCCCGGCAGGCGAGCCGGTTTCCCACGCTCGACTGTAATGCGACGGAGACCCGCGCGTCCTCCCGCGGCACCTGAAAGGAGCTTCTCATGAAGGTCACGCACGCAATCTTCTCGATCGCGCTCGGCATCACCTCGGTCGCCTCCGCGCTCGGCTGCTCTCAGCCCGCGAGCGCCGAGCCGCAGAAGGCCCCTCGCGTGGTCGAGATCATGGTCCACGGCGCCTTCGTGCCGGACAAGATCGCCGCGGTCGAGGGGGAGCGGCTGAAGCTCCGGCTCGTCCGACACGACAGCGGCGGCTGCACCAAGGAGATCGTCTTCCCGAGCCTCGGTATCCGCAAGGAGCTGCCGACCGGGCAGCCGGTGACCATCGACCTCCCGGAGCTGAAGGCAGGGGAGCTCCAATTCGAGTGCGGCATGGGGATGATCAAGGGCACGATCGCCGTCGCGCCGAGGAAGTGAGCAGCAGAGGGAAGCGATCTCTGGCTCACCGCGAGCCACCCCCCCGGCTGGCGGATCGGTCGACAGGTGGGACACGGTACCTCCACGTAGGGGGCGCTCCGGAGAGGGGCGCGCCGCACCTCGATCACGTCGTCACGGCGCGCAGCGTCACCTGGCACACCACCGGCTGACATGCCATCGACCACGGATGCAACTCCTACGATCGATTGTCTTATGCGCACGTGACCGACGGCGCGCCGATTGCAACGTGTTTGGAAACTACCAGCGCTTGTCCCTCGGTCTGGGCTTGCTCACTTCTCTCATGCTCGCGGCGGGCTGCAGCGGCGCGGGGAACGACGGCGGATCGGGCGGTGGAGGCCCGGGCGGCGGGGGCCCGGGCGGCGGGGGCCCGGTCGCTGGCAGCGGCGGCGGCTCCAGCAGCTCGGTCGCTGGCAGCGGCGGCGGCTCGGCCGCGAGCAGCGGCGCCGGCGGCGAATCGCCGGACCGTTGCGCGCTGCCGCAGGAGACCGGCCCCTGCGACGCGGCGATCCCGAGCTACTGGCACGACCCTGGCACCGGCGAGTGTGTTCCGTTCATCTATGGTGGTTGCGAGGGCAACGCGAACCGCTTCGAGTCGCTCGCGGCGTGCCTGGAGACCTGTCAGGGCACCACCACGGACATGGATGCATGCGCGGCGCCGGGCGATTGCGTCCTCGCGCCGCCGCGCTGCTGCGCCTCCTGCGACCCGGTCGACGCCAGCGCGTTCGTCGCCCTCCACCGCGACGCGGTGGCGGATTTCTGGAATGCCAGCGGGTGCGGGGACACGCAGTGCGAGCGATGCCCGGAGGTCGGCGAGGCCGAGAGCACCTCCCAGTACTTCGCCGCCACATGCGAGAGCGGGCGCTGCGTCGTCGTCGACGTGCGCGAATCCCCGCTGACGGAATGCACGAAAGACGCGGACTGCGCGCTGCGCGACGGCGTCGGGTGCTGCGAGTCGTGCGACGGCAAAGGCATCGTCGCCCTCAACCAGAGCGGGGATCTCGGCGCCCTCGTTTGCCCTGAAGAGATCGTCGCGTGCCCTCCCTGCGCGCCCGTGTATCCGGAGGGAATGACGGCGGTGTGCTCGGAGGGCCGGTGTACGCCGCGGCTCTCCGAGACGCCCTGATCGGCCGGTATTCGTTCATCTCCTTCGCGCCCGTCCAGGCGGACCGGGACCTTCTCCCCTGGCTCCAGGCGCAGCTCGCCGTCGACCGGATGGCGGCGTCAGCTGGCCTGTGCTGGTCGGGCTGGCCCGTCGCGCCACGTCGCCGCCGGAGGTGGCGACCTCCTGGCATAGGAGCGTGATAAACCGGGCAGAAGGTTGCGCGCAACGGTTTGCTCGATCACGCAGGCTGCGCGCGGGTCTCGCCGTCGAGCCGGCGGCGCCCCGCCCATGGCTCGGTGATGCGGCGGCGGTACGCGCCAGGCCGGCGGCGCGAGAGGCGGGCACGACGCGTGCTTTTGCTCGGGGCGTCCTGACGCCACTTGGGCGCCGGCTCGATGCGCGGAGCCTTGCGGAGACCTCGTTCGCGCGGGCGATGCGCTCGACATTCGCGGATATCATGTCCGATGGATACAAACGTCACACGATCGAATGAAAGGGGATGAGCATGGTTCGCAAGAACATCATGGCGATCAGTGGTATGTTGTTGTTCGTCGGCGGGGCAATGGCGCACGCATCGACGCCCGCCACCTCGAACCTGAAGGCCAACTCCGGTCTTCACACCGAGGCGACCGCCGCAACCCCCGCGAGGATTGCGCACCCTGGGGCGTTCCCCACGGTCGTCGGGCAACCGATGATCGTGACGGACGCGGTCCCTGGTGCCTCCTTGAGCCAGGCGCAGGGCCACAGCGGCTTCCGCTATCACGGCGCCGGAGGTCCGAGGAGGAGCGAGAGCAACGACGCGCTGGCGGACAGCCGCGCGGACGTCCTCTTCGATAACTAGGCGAACGGAGGAGCCTCACTCACCGACCAGGCGATGGAATCGGCACTTCCGGTCGTCAGCGCGCCGCCAGCGCGAGGAGGCAGGCGCGCAGCTCCTCGGCGCACTCGGGGCACAGGTCGAGGTGCTGCGCGGCCTCGACCAGCGCCTCGGGTACCGGGGCGCCCTCCGCGACGAGCTCGGCGTACCACGGCGCGTGCTCAAGCCATTCGTCGCAGATCAGCTCGTCGGGCTTCGTCGCGAGGACGACCCTGGCCAGATCGCGGATCTCTTCCTGGGATAGGCTCTTCATGGCGCTCCTCTCGAGGGCATCCAACGTGCCAACCGCGTTTTGCGGCGGAGCACGCAGCTGAGGGCGGGGTTATGTCGATAGACACGAGATGAACCGCCAAGACACCCAGGACGCCAAGAAAGAAGTGAGGAGCGAGCCCGACGCGGAGTTGGATCGCCTCGCTCACTGGGTCATCGGCGCCGCGCTCGAAGTACACCGAACTCTCGGCCCCGGCTTCCTCGAAGCCGTCTACGAGGAAGCGCTCTGCGTCGAGCTCTCCCTGCGCCGCATTCCGTTCGCCCGGCAAGTGCCCATCGGCGTGGACGACAAGGGGAATCTGGTGGGCCAGGCTCGTATGGATCTCGTGGTGGATAGTCAGCTCGTCGTCCAGCTCAAGGCCACCGAGTGCATCGCCGCGATCCACGTTGCGCAGGTTCTGTCATATCTCAAGACGGCAAGACTCCGGCTTGGCCTCTTGATCACCTTCAACGTGGCCGTCGTCCGTACCGGCGTCAGGCGAGTGGTTCATTCCCCGTGAATTTGGCGTTCTTGGCGTCCTTGGCGGTTCCTCCCTTTCCGCGATGAAGCTCCCGCAGTAGTGCTAGAGCTCAGGCTCGTCCGCCACGACAGCGGTGACTGCACCAAGGAGGTCGTCTTCCCGAGCCTCGGTATCCGCAAGGAGCTGCCGACCGGACAGCCGGTGACCATCGACCTCCCCGAGCTGAAGGCAGGAGAGCTCCGATTCGAGTGCGGCATGGGGGATGATCAAGGGCACCATCGCCGTCGCGCCGAGGAAGTGAGCAGCAGAGGGAAGCGATCCCTGGCTCACCGCGAGCGAGCCCTCCGGCTGGAGGATCGGTCGACAGGTGAACACGGTACCTCCACGTAGGCAGCGCGCCGATGAGGCGCGCGCCGCACCTCGATCACGTCGTCAGGGCGTGCAGCGTCACCTGGCACACCACCGCCTGACATGCCATCGACTCCGGATGCAACTCCTACGATCGATTGTCTTATGCTCAGGTGACCGACGGCGCGCCGATTGCGATGTCCTTGGAATGTACCGGCGCTTGTCCCTCGGTCTGGGCTTGCTCACTTCTCTCCTGCTCGCGGCGGGCTGCAGCGGCGCGGGGAACGACGGCGGATCGGGCGGCGGGCGCCCGGGCGGCGGGAGCCCGGGCGGCGGGAGCCCGGGCGGCGGGAGCCCGGGCGGCAGGAGCCCGGGCCGCGACCTGTGCCGCTGCTTTTGGTATACAGGTCAGAAGAGAGCAAGGGGCACGGATGAACGGTGAATCGGATCACAAAGATGTCGTTGCGGAAAACGAGCGCCTGAGGCAGCGCATCCGGGAGCTGGAGGAGGCGGACCAAGAGCGGGATCACCTCCGCGCTGCGCTGCACCGGAGCGAGGAGCATGTGCGCCTCTTTGTCACCTACACACCCGCCGCGTTTGCCATGTTCGATCGGGACATGCGCTATATCCTGGCCAGTCACCGCCACCTGGCGGATTTCGGCTTGCGCGAAGAAGATGTCCTTGGCCGGTGCCATTACGAGATCTTCCCCGACATGCCCGAGCACTGGAAGGCCATCCACCAGCGCTGCCTCGCAGGGGCCTCGGAAGGGAATGACGAGGAGCCCTTCCCGCGGGCCGACGGGCACGTCGAGTGGGGGAGCTGGAGGATCTTCCCGTGGCACACGACGACCGGCGAGATCGGCGGGATCGTGCTGTTCTCGGAGGTGATCACCAAGCGAAAGCAGCTCGAGGACAAGCTCCGGATGCAGGCGAAGACGCTGCTGGAGCTGTCGTCGCCCATCGTGCCCATCAGCCAGGGCGTCCTGGTGCTGCCGCTGGTGGGCGCGCTGGACGCGGCGCGGGCGCAGCAGATGATGGAGAACCTGCTGGGCAAGGTGGTCGAGCGGCAGGCGCGGGTGGCGATCATCGACGTCACGGGCGTGCCGGACATCGACACGGCCTCGGCGAGCGCCCTCCTGCAGGTGGCGCGGGCGGTCCGGCTGCTCGGGGCGCAGGTCGTCCTGACAGGCATCCGGCCCGAGGTGTCCCAGGCCATCGTCCGCCTCGACATCGATCTCGCCGGCATCGTGACCCGCCGCGATCTGCAGAGCGGGATCGCGTTCGCCACCGCGGCGAGCCCGGGGGCCTCGTCGCCGTCCCCGCCATGACGCCCCCTGCCGGGGGATCGCGGCCGCCGGCAGCCTGCTCGGCGCGCTGACGTTTCTGGGCGCTCGAGGCGCTCTGCTTTCCTGGTTCCTGGCGCGCGCCGCCCGCCGCGCCGGCCGGGAGGCCGATGCGCGCGCAGCCTTCGCCGAGGCGCGCCCGCTGCTCCCGTCGGGCCTCTCGTTCGCCCGGCGCTTCGCCGCGCTGGGGATCGACGGATAAGATCCCCTCGTGCCCAAGGAAAAGGCCAGGCCTGGCGAGACGCTCATCGCGCGCAACAAGCGCGCTGGCTTCAATTACGACCTCGGCGACCGGTTCGAGGCGGGCATCGTCCTCAAGGGGAGCGAGGTGAAGATGCTTCGCGCCGGCAAGGCCGACTTGACCGACTCGTTCTGCACGGTGCTCCGGGGCGAGGTGTTCCTGCACGGCGTGAGCATCGCCGCGATGGCCAGCGCCGCCTTCGGCCACGTGCCGAAGGGCGCGCGCAAGCTCCTCCTCCACCGGCGCGAGATCGAGCGCATCGACCTCTCGATCGCCCGCGAGGGGATGACCGCCGTCGCGACCCGGCTCTACTTCAAGAGCGGCCTGGCCAAGGTCGAGATCGCGCTGGCGCGGGGGAAGAAGAGCCACGACAAGCGCGAGACCATCAAGGAGCAAGACGCCGAGCGCGAGATGCGCGCCGTGGTGGTGCACGGGCAACGAGGGTACGGACGCGCGTGACGCTCCGCGAGCTCGCGGAGGACCCGGCTCGTGCGTCGATCGCAGGCCGGCGCGCACCCCGGACGAGGCGGCTCGCCTCGCTGGACATCGCTGGACGTTTCGCGGCGTCCTCGCGGCGCTCTCGCCCCGAACGCCGCCCGCCTGGAGCGCGCGATGACGTAGGATGGCGCGCGTTGGCCCGCCCGAAACGACCGCCGTCAGGCCCCCACCCGCTCGAGCTGCCGGGCGACGCCATGCGCGAGATGGTCGAGCTCGCGATGGACCGCATCGTTCGGCACATCGAGAGCCTGCCGGAGCAGCCGATGCACGCGACGCGGGGAGGCAAGCGGGTCGCGCGCTCGCTCCGCGAGCCGCTGCCGGAGCGCGGCGTGCCTTATGAAAAGCTCCTCCGGAAGCTCTTCGGCAAGCTCATCCCGATGAGCCTGAACACGGCGTCCCCCGGTTACATGGGGTACATCCCGGGCGGCGGGCTCTTTCACGCGGCCGTGGCCGATCTGATCGCCGACGCGGTGAACCGGTATGTCGGCGTCTTCCAGGCCGCCCCCCTGCTCGTGCAGATCGAGGCGAACGTGATCGCCTGGTTCTGCGCCATGCTCGGCCTGCCCGAGGGCTCCGGGGGCATCCTCACGACGGGCGGCTCGCTCGCGAACCTCGTCGCGGTGATCACCGCGCGCCGCGAGCGCCTCCCGCCGGACTTCCTGCGAGGGACCCTCTATGCCTCGGAGGAAGCGCACCACTCGGTGACGAAGGCCGCGCTCCTCGCCGGCTTTCCGCCGGAGGCCGTGCGCGAGATCCCGGTGGACGGGCGCTTCCGCATGCGGGTCGACGCCGCGGCGGAGGCGGTCGCGCGCGACCGGGCGCGCGGCCTCTCGCCTTTCCTCCTCGTCGCCTCCGCGGGCACGACGGGCACCGGCGCGATCGACGATCTGCCCGCCCTCGCCGGCCTCGCCGAGGCCGAGCGCCTCTGGCTGCACGTCGACGCGGCGTACGGCGGCTTCTTCGCGCTCACCGAGCGAGGGCGCGCGGCGATGCGGGGGATCGAGCGCGCCGATTCGGTGACGCTGGACCCGCACAAGAGCCTCTTCTTGCCCTACGGGACGGGCTGCCTCGCGGTGCGCGATCGCGAGGCGCTGCGGCGCGCGCACGCGCTCTCCGCGTCGTACATGCCGCCGATGCAGGCAGAGGACGATCTCGTGGATTTCTGCGCGATCAGCCCCGAGCTGTCGCGCGACGCGCGCGGGCTGCGGGTGTGGCTGCCGCTGAAGATGCATGGGGCCTCCGTCTTCCGGGCCGAGCTCGACGAGAAGCTCACGCTCGCGCGCGGCGCCGCCGGCGCGCTCCGGCAGATGGCGCATCTCGAGGTCGTGGCGGAGCCCGAGCTGTCGCTCCTCGCCTTCAGGGCGCGCCCGCCCGGCGTCGACGACGGGCCGGCGCTCGACGCGCTGAACCGGCGCCTCCTCGCGCGGGTGAACGCGAAGCAGCGGGTGCTGCTCACGGGGGTGGTGGCCGGGGGGCGGTTCCTGCTGCGGATGTGCATCCTGAGCTTCAGGACACACGCGGACCGGGTGGACGCGGCGCTCGCCGACGTCGCGTCGAGCCTCGCGGAGGTGCTGGGAGAGCTCCGCGACGGGCCGCTCTCGCCCGCGCGCGAGGGCGATCAGCCCGGAGGAACGGACGACGACTGAAGGGGCGCAACAGACGCGCTCGCCCGGCGCCGGCTCGGCTCGATCTCGTGGAACGGCCAACCACTCGACCCCCTGGCGAGGAGATTCCGGATCTTGCCATGGCGCTCACGCTGGTTCGGCTCCGGCGCTCCATCTACGATCGAGCCAAGGAGGTTCTTCATGCGCAAGCATCGATCGGTCTTGCTCGCGACGCTCCTATCGGCCGTCGCCGTCGCCGTGTCCGCCGTGCCCGGATGCGGGGACGACGAGGCGCGGGCGCGGACAGGCAGCGATTTCCTCTCCAGCTATGCGAAGGCCCTCTGCGACCGCACGTTCACGTGCTGCGACGCGGCGACCCGGGCCGCGCATGACCTGGACGCGAGCTCCGCCGACGCGTGCGCCTCGCAGCTCGAAGCGATCCTCGTTGCCGTCAGCGACGGAGGCGAGGTGAAGGGCACCTTCGTCCCGGAGAAGGCGGAGGCGTGCCTCGCCGAGGTGGACGCGGCCCCCTGTGCCGAGATTGAAATCCTGGGCGTGCTTCTGGGGGTGGACGCCGAGTTCACGCCGTCCTGCCGCGATGCGTGGGACGGCTCCGTGCCCGAGGGCGGGACGTGCGGCAACGACTGGGACTGCGCCCGGGACCGCTGCGTGCGCACCGTCGACGCGAGCGGGCAGTCGACGTCGGCGTGCAAAGCGAGGGCGGCGGCCGGAGAGCCATGCTCGTCGAGGTTCGACTGCGACGAGGCGCTCCGGTGCGACCAGCCCTCGCCGCCCGACGCGGGGACGTGCGCGCCACGGCTCGCCATGGGCGGGTCGTGCAAGGGAAGCCTCGACTGCCAAGAAGAGCTTCGCTGTCGTCAGGACGGGACGTGCCAGGAGCGCGAGCAGGCGGGCGGTCCATGCGCTTCGGACGACGACTGCGCGGCCGGCACGGCGTGTGATGGCGCCGCGTGCGCGCCGCTCGGCGCCGCCGGCTCGCCCTGCTCCGCCGATTCGGACTGCGCGTCCTTCGCGTGCAGCGATGCGACGGGCACCTGCGCTGACGTCTGCAAGGGCGACTGATCAGGATCTCACGGGCTTAGCGATCCGGGCAACGCCACCTGGTCGAGGAGCGTGAAGGCGCGGAGCACCTCGGCGACGCTCCACGCCTGAGCGATGCAGCCGCGCGGCGCGAAGGGGGCGTCACCATCGAAGATCTCGCTGATCGAGCCGAGGCCGGCGGCGTTGATGTGGTCGCCCATCGGCGCGAGCAGACGGCGGGCTGCGTCGGGATCGCCATAAACACGGAGGTGCGCCTCGACGAACGGGCCGATGAGCCAGGCCCACACCATGCCCTGGTGGTAAGCGGCGTCGCGGCGCTCCTGATCGCCGCCGTAGAACCCCTGATACGCCGGATCCGACGGGGCGAGCGAGCGCAGCCCATACGAGGTCAGGAGCGCCCGCGCGCACGCGTCGACCACGGCGCGCTGTCGCTCGGGGGAGAGCAGGCTCTCGGGGAGCGAAACGGCGAAGATCTGGTTCGGCCGGAGCGCCACCTCGGCGCCGGCGGGCCCGTCGAGGACGTCGTAGCAGTAGCCCGCGGCGGCGTTCCAGAAGCGCTCGAAGGACGCGAGGGCCCTCGCCGCCATCCCCTGATACGGCTCGGCGGGCTCGCCGAGGCGGGCGGCGAAGGCGACCATCGCCCGCAGCGCGTTGTACCAGAGGGCGTTGATCTCGACCGGCTTGCCGATGCGCGGCGTGATCACGCGATCGCCGACCTTGGCATCCATCCAGGTGAGCTGGACGCCATCCTGCCCGCCGCGGAGCAGGCCATCGCCCGGGTCGACCTGGATCCCATACCGCGTGCCCCGGATATGCCAGTCGACGATGTCCCGCAGCACCGGGAACAGATCGCGCAGGAGCCCGTCGTCGCCGGTCGCCTCGTGACAGGCGCGGATGGCCTGGAAGTACCAGAGGGTGGCGTCCATCGTGTTGTATTCGGGGTGCGCGGCGCCGTCGGGGAACCGGTTGGGCAACATCCCTTGATCCACGAAGGCGGCGAACGTGCGGAGGATCGGCGCGGCGATGCTCGCCTGTCCCGTCGAGAGCGCGAGGCCGGGGAGGCTGATCATCGTGTCGCGGCCCCAGTCCTCGAACCAGGGATAACCGGCGATGATGCTCTTGCCGGGGCTGCCGCCGGGGGTCTGCGCGCGGTCCACGACGAACTGGTCGGCGGCGAGGACGAGCTGCGAGACCCAGCCGGGGGCGGCGGCCGCGCCCGACGGCCACGCCCCGCTCCACGCCGAGAGGAGGGCCCGATCGCGCGCGCGGCGGCGCGGGAGGGCCTCCGGATCGACAGCGGTGGTGCCGTCTCCGGCGGCGGCGAGGAACACCACCGTCTCGCCGGGCAGGAGGGTCGCCTCGAAGGTCGCGACGTGGACGTGGTCGTCGCGGTCGAGGAGCCCGCGCGCCGTCTCGGCCGGGAGCGCGAAGCCGCGGTAGAGCTCCGTCGCGGGGGTGGCCGCGCCGCCTTCCAGCTTGAGGAACAGCGGCAGCGCGTCGCCGGCCGTGACGACGCGGACGCCGCCCGAAGCGGCGCTGACCTCGGCCGGCCACGCGACGGTGCCGGTGTTGTGGAAGACGCGGTTGTTGGCGATGGCGCGCGCGGTGAGGCGCAACGGCTCGCGCGCCTGGAGCGCGGTGTAAGCGACGTAGGTGGTGTTCTGGCCGTGCTCCATCCAGACGCGCTTCTCGAGCAGCGCGTCGGCGCAGGCGTAGCGCCAGCAAGGGATCGAGCCCTCGAGCGCGAAGTGCTCGATGTTGACGAAGCCGCTCGGCGCGACGGCGCCGCTCGCCCAGCGGTTGGTCGCGAGGTCCCAGGCCGCGCCGCGGTACATGACGGCCTCGTCGAGCTTGACCAGCATCAGCCGCCGATCGACGGGCGGCCGGAGGGCGGCGACGAGCAGCCCGTGGTAGCCGCGCGTGAGCGAGCCGGCCACGGTCCCGGAGCCATAGCCGCCGATGCCGTTGGTGACGAGCCACTCGCGCTCTTCGGCGATCCTCAGGTCGCCGCAGATCTCCCTCCCCATCCCGACCATGCGCTCCTCCTCCGGGACTTCTATCGCTTACCGAACGGGCTCGACGCAACCCTCGAATCCGCCGAGGGGCCCTCGGTCGGCCTCGCGATCGGCCGATCCCTCGCGACCCCACGTTGCCCCCGCGGCGCTATCGCTCGCCGACGACAGGCAGCGACCGGCGCGCCGGGCCACGATCGCGCCGGCGATCCCGGTGCCCACGATCACGGCATCATGGCCGTCATCGGCGGCCACCGCGCTGGCGTCCGTCCGCAGCGCCCGTGTCAGTTTTCAGCAGCACGTCCCGCCCTCCCCGGGTGAATGATGCCCCCGATGTCCTAAATCAGAAGAGTTCGGTCGCTGTCAACCGCTTCATTGTATCGGTCACGCGACACCGGGATCGTCGCTCCTGTCGCTGTCATGAGCGTGGATCGACGCACGACGTGGGCGCGCTGCGGCGTTCAAACGATCGAGGAGAATTGGCGACGCGCCCGCCGCGGCTGCGCCGCGGGCAGCAGGCCACGGAGCTGGCGGAGGGGGCGCACGAGGGAGAAAAAGTTGCGCAACATACACCAAAGGCGCGCGAGACGACGCCGGGGCTGCGCAGGAGACTCAACGGGGCTGCCCAGGAGCCGGACGATGGTGACAAAGGACACCAACGAGGGCGCGCAGGAGGGGCGCGGAGGCCGCGCAGGACAAGGGCAAATGTTGCGCAGGACACCAACGGGGGGTGCGCAGGAAGGCGCCCAGGCTGCGCAGGACGGTCGACGGGGCCGCACAGGAGGGCGCCGGGTCTTGTGCAGGAAGGCCAACGGGCTGCGCAGGACGGCCGACGGCGCTGCGCAGGAGGGTCGACGGGGCCGCACAGTTGTACGAGCGGAGCCCTGGTAACACTTCTGACCGGGGTCCCCGGTGCGCCACAGCTCCCCGGCCAGGGGGTTCAGCCGCCGTCGCGCAGCTCTGACCGCTGCGCGACGGGCAGGACCGGCGCGATTGGAGCGGTCAGATCATCGACACGCGCAGTCGACCGAGAGAGTGTAGCTGCCTTCGGCCCCGGCGTAGCCGTCCACCACCAGATAGGATGTCTGGCCTGGCGCGCTCGTCCAGCTCACGGTCTCGACGGTCTGTAGATCCAGCGGGGTCGAGGAAGCCATCTCGTTCGACCGGATGGGGTCGCAGGCGGACAGCAGCAGCAGGTCCAGGTCCGTCGCGAGGTTCTCGAGCCTTGCGACCACCATGCACTCGGTCGTCGAGGAGAAGGCATAGACCGTCTCACGCCCCGACTCGGCACGAGCGGTCCGGTCGTATCCCGTCCACACGTTCGCGCGCCCCTGGCTCGTCGTGCTGTGATTCAAACGATCGCCACACGTGATCGGTAACGCTCCCCCACACGGGTCGGCCGCGTTGTCCACGCCCCCGCCCGCGACGCTGCCTCCGCTGCCGCCCGGGTCGCCGCCGGCGCCGGCCGTTTCCGCCGAGCCGCCGGCGCCGCCCTCGCCGCTGTTCGCGACGGATCCGCCGGTGCCGCTGCCGCTACCGCTGCCGCCAGAGCCATTGCCGGCAGCACCACCCGTCGCGCCCGGCTCGTACACATCGTTGCCGCACGCTGCGACCATGAGCACCGCGTAGCCAAGAGCCAAGTGAAGTCGAAGCACGTTGCCCCCTTTCCGTCCGCCTGCGCTCCTCAGCATATCATGCCGAGAGCGGCCTCCTGCGCGCTATGCTCCGTCATGCTCGCGTCCGGAGGTCGCCTCGTGTCCCGCGCGGACATCGCAGCGCTCATGCTCGTTCTCCTCCTGCCCGCCGCGTGCGCTCGCGGCCCGGAAGCGCCATTCGCCGCGCCGTCGCGGCCCGCCGGCATCGCGGCGCTGCGGCTCGCGGACTGGCAGCCCGTACCGCTTCTGGCGCTCGAGCGCACCGCGATCACCCACCTGGCCGTGCCCGCCGTCGATGTCCACACGCACCTGCGCAGGGTCGTCGACGTGGCGGCCGAGGTCGCGCGCATGGACGCGTTCCACGTCGAGACCCTGGTCAACCTCGATGGCTCCTCGGGCAAGCGCCTGCTGCGCGAGCTCGAGCGCTTCGACCGCGCCTATCCAGGGCGCTTCCTGACCTATGCCAACCTCGACCTCGCGCTCGTGGGCGCGCCGGGCTGGGGCGAGCGCGTGGCCGCGCAGCTCGCGACCGACTTCGACGCCGGGGCCAAGGGACTGAAGATCTTCAAGGAGCTCGGGCTCACGGTGCGCACGCCCGACGGCCGGCGCGTCGCGCTCGACAGCCCGGAGCTCGAGCCGGTCTGGCGCACGTGCGCGCGCTACCGCCGGCCCGTGCTCTGGCACGTGGCCGACCCGGCGGCGTTCTTCGCCCCGCTGGACGCGAAGAACGAGCGCTGGCACGAGCTGCACGAGTTCCCGGGCTGGTCGTTCGCGGACCGGACGCGCTTTCCAACCCGCGCGCGGCTCTTCGAGGAGCGCAACCGCGTGATCGAACGCCACCCCGACGTCACCTTCGTGGGCGCGCACATGGGAAGCTCGTCCGAAGACCTGAAGCAGCTCGCGGGCTGGCTCGATCGCTTCCCCAATCTGCAGGTCGACATGTCGGCCAGCATCAGCGAGCTGGGCCGGCAGCCGCGCGCGGCACACCGCTTCTTCGTGCGCTACCAGGACCGCGTGCTCTTCGGCACCGACCTCAAGAGCGCCAAGACCGCAGGCTACGAGGTCTATGCGCGCTTCCTCGAGACCGACGACGACTACTTCGACACCGAGGCCGCGAACGGCCGCCAGGGGTTCTGGAGGATCTACGGTATGCGCCTGCCCGCGCCCGTGCTGCAGAAGATCTACCGCGACAACGCGCGCCGCCTGCTCTGGCCTGCAGATCCCGATCGGCTCGCGGCACAGCCGTGACGCGAGCTCGTGCGCGGCTGGTATGGTCGAGCGCACGGGCTGGCTGCGACGGTGAGCGGCTCATCAGGGGGTGGTGGGGTGCATTGGCCGAAGGTGGGGTCTTTTGAACCGCCAAGACGCCATAAGACGCCAAGAAAACCACGAATTGCTTCACTTGCCGTTCATTCCGTCGTCTGCTCGCTCGTTTCGCCCCTCGCCCTGGCCGAGGTGAAACGCTCGATCGCCATGCCGGCGGCCATCGCCGCGACGAACGCGAGGACGGCGCCCGATCCGCTCGCCAGCGAGACGAGCGCCGGGCCGGGGCAGTACCCCGCGAGACCCCAGCCGACGCCGAACAGCGCGGCGCCGGCGACGAGGCGCGCGTCGATGTCGGCGCGGGTCGGGACGTCCGCGCGTTCGGCCAGGAGGGGAAACCGCGGCGCGCGGGCAAGGCCGGCCGCGTCGGCGCCGCCGCCGCGCCGCCGCCAGCGAAGGACGCGGTAGGCCAGGAAGTGCACGGATACCGCGCCGGCCATCACGAACGCGAGGCTCGGATCCCAGCCGCCGGCCACGTCGAGGAAGCCGATGACCCTGGACGGCTGGGTCATGCCGGAGACGCCGAGCCCCACGGCGAACAGCAAGCCGGCGAGGAACGCGACCGCGCTCTGCCTCATCGCGCCCCCCCGAGCAGATGCCGGCTGACGTACACCGTGATGGCCGCGGTCGCGATGAACGTCAGCGTGGCGACGAGCGACCGGACCGACAGACGGCTGAGGCCGCAGACTCCATGGCCGCTCGTGCACCCGCCGCCGAGCCGCGCGCCCCAGCCGACGAGCAACCCGGCGACGATCACGAGGCCGAGCGAGCCGCCGCCCCCCGCCGAGGGGAAGGCGACCGGGTGCGCGGCGGCGAGCGCGAGGCCGCCGAGGAGGAGGCCCGCGACGAACGCCGCGCGCCAGGCGGTATCGCCAGGCTTCCGGAAGAGGAGCCCTCCGACGATGCCGCTGATGCCAGCGACCCTCCCGTTGAAGAGCAGGAGGAGAGACGCGCCCAGGCCGATGAGGGCGCCGCCGAGGAGGGGCCCTATCACGGTGAATTCGTTCACAATGTGACCTCGCTGAGAGACCGTTGGCCAGCATAGCAATGCGCGTCATCCACGGAAGACGAACCACCACGCGGTGCGCAAAGACGGAGCCCGCTCGGCGGTTGTCGGCCGGCCCGCCGGCTCGCGCGCCCCTGCCCCGTCCGCCGCCGCTCGCCGCGCAACCGCTGCTGCGAGCGCGCGGCGCACACCCCGCCTGGATCGCCGCCCGACAGAGCGGGTGGGGCTGGGAGCGCGCGTGTCGCACACGACGCCGGCGGACGGCCGAGATTGTGCCGGGTCCCAGAGGTGCTGGTGTATACTGGCGGCCGATGGCCCACGCAGGCTCGGACGCGGCGGAACCGGCTTCATGGCGCAGGATTCCGCGCGTCGGGGACGTCGTCGGCGGCAAGTACCGCGTCGAGCGGGTGCTCGGCCGCGGCGGCATGGGGATCGTCGTCGCGGCGCACCACCTCTCGCTGCGCCACCGCGTCGCGCTGAAGTTCCTGCTGCCCGAGGGGCGCACCACGCCCGGCGCCACGGAGCGCTTCTTCCGGGAGGCGCAGGCCGCGGCGGCGATCGCCAGCGAGCACATCGCCCGCGTCATCGATGTGGGGCAGACCGACGACGATCTGCCCTATTTCGTGATGGAGTACCTGAATGGCATCGATCTGGAGGCGCTGCTCGAATCGCGGGGCCCGCTGCCCGTGGAGCAGGCGGTCAGCTACGTGATCGAGGCCTGCGAGGCGCTCGCCGAGGCGCACTCGCTCGGGATCGTCCACCGCGACCTCAAGCCGGGCAACCTCTTCCTCGCGAGCCGCAAGGACGGCTCGACCCTGATCAAGGTGCTCGACTTCGGCATCTCGAAGGCGTCCGAGGAGGGCGTGCTCGGCCTGAACGCCCAGCTGACCGCATCCGCCGTGGTGCTCGGCTCCCCCCGCTACATGTCGCCGGAGCACATCCGCAGCACCCGGACGGTGGACGCCCGCAGCGACATCTGGGCGCTCGGCATGACGCTCTATCAGCTCCTGACAGGGCGGCTGCCGTTCGAGACCGAGTCCGTCTCGGCGCTGTTCGTCAGCATCGTGACCGACGCGCCCGTGCCCCCGCGCAGCCACCGGCCAGAGATCCCGCTCGCGCTCGAGTGGGTCATCCTGATGTGCCTCGAGAAGGATCCGGCGCGCCGTCCCCAGACGATCGCCGAGCTGGCCACGCTGCTCGAGCCGCTCGGGTCGGAGTCCGCGCGCCAGACGGTGGCGCGCATCCTGCGCAGGGCGATGGGGAACGAGGCCGTCGACGCGCCGCCGGCGCCGGACCGCCCGCGGGCCATCGACGAGGAAGCCGAGACCCTGACCGGGCCGATCGGCCCCACGCGTGCGTCCCGGCACAGCGTGAGCGAGCAGGCGAAGGAGCGCGCCTCCTCGATGCCACCCACGCGGGCCTCCGTCGCTCCACCCTCCCTCGCGACGGCGGCCTCGCCATCGATGCCGCCCGCGCGGGTGTCCGTCGCTCCGCTCACGCTCACCGCCACGGCCTCGCCGTCGGTGCCGCCCGCGCGGGTGTCGGTCGTTCCTCTCACGCCCACCGCGGCGGCCTCGCCGTCGGTGCCGCCCGCGCAGGCGCCGGCTGCCGGACCTCCCTCCGTGCACACGTTGCCCCCGGACGAGTCGCTGGCGCCGACGGCGGCGCCGTCCAGGCGGGGCGAGCGCGCCGCCGCGGGGGATCCACAGGGGCGGCGCCGGCGAAGCCTGGTCGCGCCCCTCGCGGCGGCGGCGCTCGTCGCGCTCCTCGGGGGCATGGCGGCGACCGCGTGGCTCGGGCGCGGCGCGGCGCCGGCCGCGGGCGCGCCGCCCGCCGGCGAGGCGGCCTCGCAGGCCGCGCCGGCGCAGGGCGAGCCCTCCGCGCCCTCGAGCGAGGAGCCCGGGCCTTCGTCCCTCCCGCCGCCGGACGTCGCCTCGCCGCCCACGGCCGCGGCGGCCGCCGCGGCGAGCGGGTTCGCCACGGCCGGCGCAGCGCTCGCGCCGCTCGGCTCGGCGAAGGCGGGCCGCCCGCGCGCGGTGCTCGCGCCGTCGTCGCCGTACCCGGCCAGCAGCGAGCCGGCGCCGACGAAGGCGACGCGCCTGCGCGAGCACCGCTAGCGGCATGCGTCGAGCGCCCTCGAGCACGCGCGCTCGCCGGTGGAGGCTCGCCGCGGTGCCCCTGCTCGCAGGCGCCCTGCTCCAGGCCCCCGCCGCCCGCGCCGACGGCGAGGGCCAGGCCGACGAGGCCGACCTCCACTTCGACCTGGGCCGCGACCTCTACAAGCAGGGGCAGTTCCAGACCGCCCTCGAGCACTTCCTCGCGTCGAACCGGCTCGTGCCGAACCGCAACGTCGTCTTCAACATCGCGCTCACCTACGAGGAGCTGGGCCGCTTCGCGGACGCGCACCGGTACTACGACGACGCGCTCGAGGGCGAGGCCGACCCGGAGGTCGTCGCCGAGGTCCAGGCCGCGCTCCAGCGGATCGCGCCGCGCGTGGCCGTGCTCCAGATCGTCACGTCGCCGCCGGGGGCCAGGATCTACGTCGATCGCAAGGACCTCGGCGCGCGCGGCACGGCGCCGCGCCGGCTCGCCATGTCCGAGGGGCGCTACCGGATCCTCGTCGAGCTCGCGGGCTACGAGCCCGTGGCCGTGGACGACGTCCCGGTGAAGCTGGGGCAGAGCAAGGAGGTCCTCATCGTGCTCCGCCGCATCGTCGGCACCGTGCGGGTGGACGTGCGCGGCGCGAGCGAGGCCACGGTGCACGTCGACCACGACGGCGCGCCGCCCGCCTGCACCGCCCCGTGCGACCTCGACCTGCCGCCGGGCCGCCACGTGCTCCATTTCTCGCGCCCGGGCTTCGAGGCGGCGCCGCAGCCGCTGACCGTCGCCGCGCACGAGACGGTGCCGATCACGGCGACGCTCAGCCCGCTCACCGGCTCGATCCTCGTGCGCGCCGACGAGCCCGACGCCCTCGTCGAGATCGACGGCCGCCCCATGGGCTTCACGCCGTCGGTGATCCAGGGCGTCCCCGTGGGCCGGCGCCGCGTCCGCGTCAGCCTGCGGGGCTTCGCGCCCGTCGAGCGGACGATCGACGTGACGGCCGGCCAGCAGGCGGAGCTGCGCGACGTCACGCTGGCGCCGCTCCGGGAGGTGTCGTCGGCCTCGCGCGTCCTCGAGCGGCTGGAGGACGCGCCCGCGTCCATCAGCGTCATCGAGCAGCACGAGCTCCGCGCGTTCGGGTACCCGACCATCGCCGAGGCGCTGCGCGGCACGCGCGGCATCTACCTCTCGAACGATCACGTCGTCTACTCGGCCGGGATCCGCGGGCTCGGCGAGCCGCTCGACTACGGCAACCGGCTCCTCGTCCTCTCCGACGGCCACTCGACGAACGACAACGTGCTGAACGCCGCGTTCGTGGGCTCCGACGCGCGCGACGACCTCCACGACGTCGATCACATCGAGGTCGTCCGCGGCCCTGGCTCGCTGCTCTACGGCACGGGCGCGCTCTCGGGCATCGTCAACCTCGTCCCGCGCGGGCGCGACGAGCCCACGAGCGCGCACGCTTCGGCCGGCACCTACTACGACGGCGTGGGCCACGCGCGCGCCGGGTTCCACTACAACGCCAGCAGGGACGCGGGCGTGCAGGCGAGCGTCTCCGGGGCGCGCTCCGACGGGTTCGACGTCCCTGTGGCGCTGCGGGACCCGGGCGAGGGGCCGCGCGTGCAGATCGCCGAGCGCGCCGAGACCTTCCGGGCCGGCGGCACGTCCGGGCGCGCCTGGTACGGGCCGTTCACGGCGCAGTGGATGTACCACGCGCGCGAGCAGCTCGTCCCGATCGGCTACGTGGGCACGCGGCTCAACGACCTCGGGACGAGCTACGAGGACGCGCACATGATGGCCGAGGTGCGCTTCGAGCCGCGGCTCACGCCCGACCTTCAGCTCATGGCGCGCGCCCACGTGAACCGCTTCGTCTGGCACGGCGCCTACGCGTTCGACGAGGGGACGGTCTTCGAGCAGCAGCACGGCACCTGGCTGGGCGGCGAGCTCAGGGCGGCGTGGACGCCGCTCCCCTGGCTGAGGGTCACCGGCGGCGGCGAGGTGCAGGAGCACGCCGAGGCGACGCTGAGCAGCGTGCTCGCGGACGGCCGCGCGCACACGAAGCCCGTGCCGTACCGCTTCGGCGCCGGCTACCTCATCCTCGACAGCTCGCCCGCCCCGTGGGTCCGCCTCTCGTGGGGCGCGCGCCTCGACGTCTACAGCACGTTCGCGCCGATCGTCGTGCCGCGCGCCGCGGTCATCCTCCGGCCCGCGCCGGGAGGGGTCCTGAAGATCATGGGCGGGCGCGCCTTCCGCGCCCCGAGCATCTCCGAGCAGTTCTACACCGACGGCAAGACGCAGGTGCCCGCCGTCGACCCCGCGCGGGGCCTCGTGCTCAAGCCGGAGTCCATCGCTTCCGCCGAGATCGAGTACTCGCAGCGCCTCGGCGACGACTGGACCGCGCTCGGCGCCGTTCACGCGAGCAAGCTGTCGGACAGGATCACCTCCGCCGAGGACATCCCCGGCGTGCCCGGCGTGGTGCGCTACGTGAACAGCCGTCGAGACGCGTTCGTGGCGGGGTGTGACGTCGAGCTCCGCCGCGAGTGGCGCCAGGGCTGGATGCTCGCGGCGACGTACGGCTACCAGCGCGGCGAGCTCAGGCGCGGCGAGCGGCTGATCAACGCGCCGGAGCACCTCGCGTCGTTTCGCGGCGTCGTCCCGGTGGTGGAGCGGCTCGCCGCCGCGGGGCTCCGGATCAACCTGGAGGCGCCCCGGCGCATCGGCCGCAGCTCGGCCGACGAGACAGCGGGCGCGATCGTCGCGGATCTCACGGTGTCCGGGGAGCTCCAGCGCTTCCACAGCCGCTATGTGATCGGCATCTACAACGCGATGGACGCGCGGTACGACTACCCGGCCGCGGAGAGCTACCTCTCGGCCACGAGCCGGCAGAACGGCAGGACCTTCCTCGCCGAGATCACCGTCAGCTATCCATAGCTCCGCGCGTCCAATGTGCTGCTGCGCGCGGGCCTGCAGCGGCCCGGAGATGCTGACCACGCGGACACGCTCGAGCCGCGCGGAGAAGAGCGCACGGCCTGCCAGGCGCCGCCGTTACGGGGTGCCGTACTCGTGCCGGAAGCGGCGGAACAGGTTCCTGACCGCGCTCGCCGAGGGGACGCCGGAGACCGCGAGCGCCTCGAGGATGGTGCCGTCATGCGGGAAGCTGCTCTGGCTGTCTCCGCCGAGCGTAAGCCCGGTCACCGTCACGTTGTTCAGCGACACCGTGGTCGAGGTGCCGTCGATGAGGATCGCTGAGCTGGCCCCGTTCACGATCACGCCCGCGGCGTGCGCCACGAGCGGGTTATATCCGGTGACCTGCCTGGTCACCGCGCCGTCGCTGAACGCCAGAGAGGTGGCCGTGTTGTTGTAGAACAGCGCCCCTGAGCCAGCGTTTGTCCTTCCGATAATGGCACCGAGAGCCGTGGAATTCTTCTTGAACACGGCGAACAGGGCATATGGCGCGGCGAGGGAGATCCCGTTCAGGCGATACTGTTGCAGGATGTTAGAAAACGAGATCGCCGGTGCGTGGTTGAGGCCGTCGATCTCGAATGCTGCGGGGCTCCCTGGGTACTGGATCGTCCAGTGCCTCGAGTTCCCGCTCCGGTCAACGGCCTGGCCAATCCCGAGCGGCAACCTCCAGTAATGCAGGTTGCTGTACGTGGCAGAAGGGAACGTGAGCGTGATCCCAGTCGCACCAAGCGCGACAACGCCGCTCGACGGCACCAGGACGTTATTCTCTGCCCACACGCCACCGCCGTGAATGCTCCAGTCGAACCTCGCGGTGCCGCGCGGCCCCCCCAGGACCACCTCGACATGCAGCAAGCCAGTGACCGCCGACGTGCCGGCAGCGGTCAGGGCAGGCGGTGACGGGCCGAACCCGGTGGGCGTCCCGGTCACGGCTCCACCGGGAAGGTCAAACCCAGCTTTGACCCAGGTAAAGAGCCCCGGAAGGTGAATCGGGCTGAACGGGAAGTCGTCCCCGGCGCATATCGCCGTCATCTTCTCCTGCCCCTTTTCGTTGGGATGAACGGTGTCCGCCGCGTTGTGCGCGGCCGCCGCCTCCGCCGTCCACGCGGAATCGGCATAGATCACCTCGCCCCACGGAGCGAGCGCGGCGACCGCCGCCGCCTCCGCGTCGCGCTGCGCGTCCCAGGACGTGCCCGCAACGTCGTTCTCGGTCACCTCGCGCGTGTAGGTCATGGCGCGCACCACCACGCGCGGGTCGGCCTCTTTGATCGCGTTCGCGAGGTCCACCTTGAACTGAACCACGTTCGCGGCCGTCGTTTTCTGGTTGGCGAAGTCGTTCCTTCCAATCTGGACGATCACCTCGTCGGGACGGTGCGCCAGGATCTTTCTGGCGAGCGCACGGCACGCAGCAATGGAAGGCGTCGCCGTCCCGGTAAGATGCACGAGGCCATCCCCACCGCTGCCATGGGTCATGAACTCGAGGCCCTTGCGTTGCATCTGGAGCTGCCACGACGTCATGCCAGAGAACGCGGTGTACGCGCCCGCGCCCTTCGAATCGACGACGGCGATGACCACGCGAGCCCGGGGAGGCGTGACATCGAACATCGATTCGCCTGGCACGTAGATCCCAACAGGGAAAACGCCGAGGTTCTCGCCACGGATGGCGACCAGCGACGCCGTGTACGGCGATGCCATCTGAGGACCAGAATAGACTCTGATCTTGCGCGGCACGGTGCTGCGCGCGGCCGGGACGCTCACCCTGCTGAACGTGGTCGAGTTCCACGCCACGGGGAGCACCGGATCGATGGGCTCGCCGTCGGCCCAGACGGACGGATAGGAGCGGTTTCCGTTTCGCCGGTTCACCGTGTCGTAATACTCGACGTCGAACACGTCGGCGTCGGTGGACAACGCGTAATACGCCAGGTTGGACATCTGGAGATGTCGAGGGTTGCGCCAGGCAGTGAGCTTTTCGTACCCCGCCTCGCTGGAGCCGTGGAGCAGCGCCGGGTGCACGTCCAGACGGTAGAAGTCGGGATAGAGGGCCCCCGTGGCGCCCACCGGGCGAATGCGGAGCCTGCCGCACAGGAACGTGGCCTGCGTCGCGCCGCTGCGAACGACGACCCGCGCGCGGTACGACAGCCCCGCGGTGACCGCGAGCGATGGCGTGATGCAGTCCGTCGGGGTGCTCGTGGGCGTGAACGACGCCGACATCAGGACGGCGGAGCCCACCGCGTCCAGGATCTGGAGCTGGAACGCGCCGGAGCTCCCGACCCCCGACGGGAGCGACACCCTGTCGAGCTCGAGGCGCACGGCGGGGACTTCGGACGGGACCGCGAACCAGCGCTCTTTCATCGCGCCGTCCGGCGCAGCCTGGTCGTGGTTCACCCAGATCAGGCTGCGTTGCCCGTCGGCGTCGACCCCCGCCAGGGGCAGGCACCGCGGGGCCAGGTTCGGCCGCTCCACGTGCCAGGCCATCGACTCGAGTCGCCCGGGGCCGAGCGAGTTCCGATCCACGTGCAGCCCGGCCGGATACGCGAGGCTCACGTGTTGCTCCGCGCGAGCTGACAGGCATGCTCCCAGCCCGGGCCGAATTTGGTCCACGCGCGCGTCGCTCCCGCGGAACCCTCGGTGATGAACGCCAGGACTCCGAGCTGCGGACCTTCGACGATCTCGATCGCGCGACATCGAGCATCGACACCCTCCGCCATGATGGGATCGGGGAGATCGAGCCCCTCCCCATCCGGCGGCACACCGATTGAGTCAAGATCTGCCATGGCACGTTGTCTACTATAGAGTGCCAATCCTGTCGAGGTCGCCCGCCAGGCCTCCGATGCCGGGACGCCGGCGTGGCGGGGGTCGGCAGAGGCGGCGACGGAGGTCCTCCCGAGCGCGCGGGGGCGGAGGGCGGGAGCTCTTCAGGCACGCAGCTCGGCGGTCGGGCCCACGTTGGATCGATGGCTGTGGACCCCCACCGGCGTCACTGGCTCGCCCGTCTCGAGGTCGATCTCCTTCTTCGGACCGTTGGGCCAGGGCGCCCTCGAGTCGAGGAGCGTCACCCGGCGAACCCCGAGCGCCACGAGCTCGCGCGCGGCGACGGCGAGCTCTAGCCCCGTGGTCGCGTCGGCGAGCGCGGCTGTCGCGTCGGCGAGCGGGGGCACATAGACCACCGCGCCGGCGCCGGCAGCCTCGATGTCTCGCAGGGCGTCGAACAGATGGGCGTCGCCGAGGAGGTCCGAGACGAGCGCGGCGCGGTGGGTGTACACGATGGCGGGGTCGCCGGCGTGCGCCGGCGCGCCGTGCGTCAGGAGGAGCAGCTGCCTCTCGCGACGTAGCGTGTATGTGTGCGCCCGCCACTCGCCGCTCAGGCCCGCGGGCCGGAACGGGGCGCTCCGGACGCGCGCGGCGACGTCCTCGCTCCGCACCCGGTGGCGGATGAGGTCGTCGATGGAGACGAGCGGCAGCCCCTGTCGCGCCGCGAAGCGCGCGAGATCCCGGCGGCGCGCCATCGTCCCGTCGTCATTCAGGATCTCGCAGATGACGGCCGCCGGCAGCGCCCCGGCGAGCCGCGCCAGGTCGACGGCGCCCTCGGTGTGCCCCTCGCGCTCGAACACGCCGTCTCGGCGCGCCCGCAGCGGGAACACGTGCCCTGGCGACACCACGTCGCCCGGCGACGCGTCCCGCGCGATCGCGGCCGCGACGGTGCGCGCCCGGTCGCGGGCGCTGATGCCGGTCGTGACGCCCTCGCGCGCCTCGATGCTCACCGTGAACGCCGTCGACCGGCGCGCGCCGGGCCGGGTCGCCATCAGCGGCAGTCCGAGGCGGTCCACCTGGTCTTCGGTGAGGGCGAGGCAGATCAGCCCCCGGCCGTGGGTCGCCATGAAATTGATGGCGGCCGGCGTCGCGTGCTCCGCCAGGACGACGAGATCTCCCTCGTCCTCGCGCGCCTCGTCGTCGACGAGGATCACCATGCCACCGGACCGGAGCTGCTCGACGGCAGCCTGAACACGCAACGTGGATGTCGAAACGGCCATGGATCCCTCTTCGCTCAGCGGGCCGGGAGCGGCGCCGACGGACACCTCGACCGATCCAATCCGCCTCTTCTCCATCAGGACATTCCTTGCAGCGTGGTGGGAGCCAGCGAGTCGCCGGCGCCGGCGGGGCGGGCCGCGCCACACGGCCCGCGCCCCCAGGCCGTCAGCCCTTCGGCTTGCCGTTCGCGTCCCACTCGGCCCAGAAGCGCTCGAGTCCGGTGTCCTTCAGCGCCCGGTTGAGGAAGCGCCGATCGGTCCAGGGCTCGACCTCGAACGTGCTCCTGATCAGGCCGTACTTCTTCGAGTCGGCGACCGCCGACTTGTACCGGGCGATGGCGTACTCGTCGAGCAGCGGGCTGGCGTTCTGCTTCATGTCCTCGCCCTGCTGCGCTTCCTTGTAGTTCGCGAAGGGCGTGCCGGACTTCGACCAGAGCTGGAAGGCTTGCGTGCGGTTCTTCTCGTCCGCGAGCCACGACGCGGACTTCACCGCGAGCGTGATGATCTTCTGCACGACGTCGGGGTATTCGTTGATGAAGTCCTCCCGCGCGATGATGCCTGAATTGCTCGGGTAGGTCGGGGAATCCCCCTTCGTCGTGTAGACGACCTTCGCGATCCCCTGGTCGCGCAGCGAGAGGTAATCCGTGCCGCCGAACACCGCGTCGATGTCCTTCGTGGCGATCGCCGCCTTCGCGGTGGAGGCATCCATGCTGATGGACCGGATGTCCTTCTCGCTCAGCCCGTGGCCCTCGAGGATCCGGTTCGCGGACAGCTGCGAGGCCGTGCCCTTCTGGAAGGCCACCTTCTTGCCGCGCAGATCCTTGACGCCGGTGATCGGCGAGTCGGCGGGCACCACGAGGTAGGCGTGTCCGCGCCGGCTTGCGCTGGCCAGGAGCCGCGTCTTGAGGCCGCTCGCCCGGCCGACCACGGAAGGCAGGTGACCGTGAGTCCAGATGTCGAGCAGGTTGTTCGCGACCGCCTCGTTCACGGCAGGGCCGGCGCCGCGGAAGAAGTTCCACTTCACCTCGATGCCGTCCTTCTTGAACTCCTCGGCCAGGGTCCCCTGGAGGTGCAAGAGGGAGAAGAAGCTTCCTCCGGTGACGGGGCGATTGCCCACGCCGACACCGGGCACACCGACGCGGATCACGCTGGGCGCTGCGGCCCGGGCCCTGCCTCCGATGAGCGCTGCCGACACCGCCGCTGCGGCGCCTCCCAAGAACTGACGTCTTTGCATGGCGCCGTGATGTGCACCGTGCGTGCCATTCCATGGAACGCTTGGAATCAAGGGTCTGCCGCGCGGCGCTGTTGCCAGGGAAGCACCCGATCCGCAGGGCTGCTGGCGAGCGGCCCACCGCGGGGCCGCGTCAGCCGCCGAGCCCTCCCGGCCGGGCGCTCGCGAAGATCGCGACGTTCCTCGGCGTCACCTCAGGCTCGAACACGATGGCCGCCTCGACCTCGTGCCCTCGCTCGCCGAGGGCACTCGCGCGATCCAGCGCGACCGCGACCTCCGTGAGCCGGGCCAGGAGCGCGCGCGGCAGCGTGAGCCGGCGCATCTGGCCGAACGCCGTGCGCGCCGCGACCTCGCGCTCGCGGAGCTCGGCCTCGGTCGCCGGGCCGAGGCCCCGCAGCGCGAGCGCCCTCGCCGCGAGCTCGCGCAGCCCGCCGTGCGCGCGCCGCCGGTTGATCCCGCGCATCTCCTCGCCCAGGGCGACGTCGAGCCCGCGGCCGCGGAGCAGCGACAGCAGCGCGTGCCGCCGCTCGCGGGCCAGAAGCTCCTCGTCCAGGCTGGCCTCGACCCCCGCCGGGCGCGCCGTCAGGTTGGTGAGCCCCAGCGCCTCGCGCTTCAGGACGAGCCCCGCCGCCCTGGCCGCGGCCGAGAGCGGGGCGCGGGCCGGCGCGCCGATCTTCTGCAGGCAGCACGAGACGAGCGCGAGGTCGCAGGGCGCCTCGGCGGCGGCCGTCACCGTGCGGTCCCCGAGCTCGCCGCAGGCGTGCAGGCCGACCGCCAGGTCGTCCGGAGCGAACGCCAGCGCCTGCTCGAAGGCGTCGAACGCCACGAAGCGCGCCCGGCCCCCGGCGGCCAGCGCAGAGGCCGTGGCCACGCGGTCGGGCTCGCGCTCCAGGCCGACCGCATCGCGGTCGAAGCGCGCGGCGGCGAGGCGGGTGAAGTGGCCGTGCCCCGCCCCCACGTCGACGAGGCGGCGGGCGCGGGCCGCCATGGGCGCCACGGCGCCGAGCAGGGCCTCCAGCTGGAGCCGCTTGCGCGCCGGCACCGCCCGCAGCTCGTCCAGCGACGCCGGCGGGAGCGGCTCGACCGGCCGCCGCGGCAGCCTGGCCGCCTCGTCCGCGGCCCGCGCCAGGGCCACGAGACTCGGGGGCGCGCCCTCGAGGCCGTCGATGCACGCCGCGAGCCCCTCGGCCTCGCAGCGGGCGAGATCGGCGTCGGAGAGCGCCAGCAGGAAGCCCGTCCAGCCCCGCGCCTCACACCAGGCCGGCGGCGCGCCCTCGTCGACGCGGGCCTCGACGATGTCGAGCGCCGGCACGAGCACCTCGAGGGCGCGCGCGAGGCGCTGGGCGACGGAGGGAGGCGTGGTCGACGGGGGCATGCGCGGACCGGAGGCGGGGCGAGGACTACCGGATCCGCGCCGCGCCAGGAAGGCGCCTCGGACGCGTCGCTGGGGGAGCTCGCCGAGGCCTGAGCTCGGCTCACGTCGGTCGATGCGCTGGTTGCCCCCCCGCGCCCCGCGCCGGAGATTCAGCGGCAGAAAACCCCAGGCGTCCATCCAGGACTGGGGCGTGTCCCACGCTGAAAGTCGGTGATCTACCCAGTGCCGGCTCGACGGTCGGGTAAAGTGCTGACGTTCTATCCACTTCTGTATCGATCGTTCGGTTTGACGCGCGCTATCCTTCCAGTATTGGGTAGACTTCGGCGCCTGATCCCTTCCCATCGGCCCAGCACCGGCGCGTTCGGACCGACTCGCCCCCTCACGCCCTTGCGATCCATCCCCATGCCTACCTACAAGCTCGCCGATCTTGCCAAGGCCACCGGTCTCACCCCGCGCGCGGTGCGCTACTACGCCGAGCGGGGCCTCCTCCCGAAGCCGCCCTTCCGTGGGTCCTCCACCACCTACGGCGACGAGCACCTGATGCAGCTCAGGGCCGTTCACCGCTTGCGTCGCGAGCAGCGCCTCGGCCTCGACGCCATCCGCGCCCGCCTGGCCAGGCTCTCGCGCGCCGAGATCGAGGCGCTCGCGCAACCCCCTCGCCCCGCCGAACCGGCGGCGCCCGCCGACGTGCCGCCGCCCGCGGGGGCCGAGCGCTGGGATCGCGTCGTCCTGCTGCCTGGGATGGAGCTGCACCTTCGCAGCGACGCGAGCCCGCTCCTGCGCCGGCTCGCGCGCGAGATCCAGGCGCAGTTCGGCGCGAGCGCGGCGTCGGCGCAGGACCCGCGCGAAGCAGCGAATCCGCCAAGCGGCTTCAGGGATGGCCCGCAGGGCAGCTCCACGAGGGAGCCGACGCCGAGCGATTGACGATGCCGAGGCTCGCCCGGCAGCCGCAGGAGCTGGGAGGATCGTGTCACGAGACGAGCTGCCGCGGCGGGATCCGGAGTTGCTCCTGCAGTTCAACGGGGCAAGCCTGAAGGCGCGACAGCTGTCCTCTGCACAATACAGCTGATGAGCCAATTCGGCGAGCTGTTCCAATATTCACCCGGGCGTTCTTCGAGGTGCAGCGCGGCTCGCTGGTATTGCCTGCTCGGCGCGGGCGACTGTTCGATCCTCGTCGGGCGCGTCACTCGACTTTGCCGGTCGTGGGATCGTACGTAAGCAGTTCCACTCGCTCGACGTAGCCGCCATCCTTCACATCAACGCGGGCATATGTAGGAATGAACTCGGTCTTGTAGGTACCCGCCTGAATCGACTCCACGAAGTCCCCCAGCGCCTTGGTCACGATGGCATCGTCGTCGCTCACGAGGTCGTCCGGGAACTTCATCAACCTCGCCCACGTCCCAGTGTTCACGTACGTCGCTGCCTCCTCAACGAGGTCCACCGTCTTCCGGTGGTGCGTGTGCCCGAAGATCACGAATCGGAAGCCGACAGGCGCCTTCCCGAATTGTTTGATGCCCTTCTCGCCCAACGCGAGTTGACGAGCTGCCCGGATGTACCGCTTGCCCGTCTCGATGCTCTCCTCGAACGTCTGATCGCCGCGAAGCGCCCGCACCGCGTGCCGGAGTAGGGGGAGCCTGTTTTTGATATCGTCGTCCTTCTTCGACACGACGAGCCCTAGGAGGCCGTACAGCGCCCCCGCACGCTCACCGAAAGACGCAATCCTTCCTCGAGCGATCTCGTCCCCTTGCTCGCGCGGGAGCATCTCGAGAGCTTTATTGGCTTCAGCAACGTCATCCGCCGGAATCGTTCTCGACAATAGCGCCACCAGCGGGTCGTCCTTCTTCGGCCGCTTGCCACTCGCTACCGGACCTCGCGAGATGCCGGCCGCCGCACTGCTCCCTGAGATGCGCTGGCGGTAGCCTGGGTCAGCCGCGGGCCCCACGAGGTTCAGCGGGATTGGCAGCAAACTCCTGGCAAGATTGTCCAGACGCCGCCGCTGCGACGGATCCAGCGCCAAGAGGAGGCCGAACAGCGGCTCCGACTCCGGTTTGAGGAGGTCGATGAACGGGTACTCCTTCTTGACCGGGTTCATGACGTCTGCCACGAGGCGACTGCCAACAGGCGGGTGGAAGATGCCTCCCTCCCGGCCGTACAGGCGGCGCGACCGGAGCTCACGTACGCGCCGGAGGCTCTCGTGGTCTACGAAGTTCGCGGGATCGTAACGGTTTCCATGCTCGATCAAGGCATCACCGACGACGAGAGCCTCGCCGTCGTGAATCCAGCGCAGGTTGAACGCGCCGGTCTTCTTCGCAGAGCTGGTCCACAAGCGCCGCTCAAACGCGGCGCGCACCTCCGGCCACGTCAGTTCAATGTCGTGGTTGCCGATAAGGATGGTCAAGCGATGGCCGGCGTCGACGAGCCCGGCAAGCGCCTCGAAGACTTCGCCGTCCTCCTTACGACCGGCGAGCACCTCGAACGCGGCGACAGCCTCCCCCGGCTCGTCCCGGAAGGGCTTCCAGCGGCCGTCATCTGTCTCTTCCGCCAGAAAGTCGACGAAGTCGCCGTTGATGATCAGCTCGATGGTGGGCTGTACCGGTTTCGCCGCGAGCCCGCGGATGAATGATGCGAGGGCGTCGGGGCGGTCCATCATGCGGAAGCCGCGTCCACCGCCAGACGCCGGGAAACGGCCGCCGAGGTGCAGATCGGAAATTACGTAAGCGCGGTGGAGGATCGTGCTCATTTGCTTCTGGAGACCTTACGTTTGCCGTTTTTCTTCGGGCGTTCAGAGCGCTCATCGTCAGCCGTCGGTCGGTCCCGTCGTTCCCAGCGAGGCAGGACGATTTCGAGCAAGCGGACGAGCCGCTCGGCCGTAAGCGCCCGACCAACGCCATCGTGATCGTCGGCGTGGCGCCGGTTACCTATCCCCATCGCGAAGGAGGAAGCGATGGCGACGAAGGCGGAGTGGGCCGAGCGGGTGGAGCGATGGGAGCGCAGCGGGCTGAGCGCCGAGAGGTTCGCGCGGCGTGAAGGATACAAGCCGAAGCAGCTCTACTGGTGGCGCTGGAAGCTGCGAGCTGACCGGCCCTCACAGCCCTCGCCGTCGTCGTTGACCGAAGCACCGCGCTTTCTGCCGGTCCACGTGGTGGCGGACGCATCGATCGTCGCGCCGGAGCCGATCGAGATCGCGCTGCCCAACGGGCGGGTGGTGCGGGTCCGGCCGGGCTTCGACCCGGCCACGCTCGAGCGGGTCCTGGCGCTCGCGGCCGAGGAGACGCCATGCTGACGCTGCCGCCGTCGGTGCGCGTGTACATCGCAGCCGAGCCCACGGACCTGCGCAAGAGCTTTGATGGGCTGTCGGCCTTGGTCTCTCAGCGCTTCGGAGCTGACCCGCTCTGCGGGCATCTGTTCGTGTTCAGGAATCGGCGTGGTGACCAGGTGCGCGTCTTGTTCTGGGACCGCACCGGCTACATGATCGTGGCGAAAAAATTGGCCCGCGGGCGCTTCCACCTCGCCCGCGACCTGCCCAAGGGGGCCACCCACGTCGAGGTCGAGGCGGCCGAGCTGTCGCTGATGCTCGAAGGGTTCGACCTGTCCGAGGCCGTGCGGCGCAAGCGCTGGAGACCCAGCGTGAGAAAAATTGCTCCGTCGAAGCAAAGCTTGATGGATGCGCGTGGGATAGCTATCTCGCGCGCCACGTGACCAGTCCTCTTCAGTCCCAGGCACAACTGCCCGCCGATCTGGCGGACGTGCGGAGCAAGCTCGAGCAGCTGGCGGCCGCCGGGCAGCTTCCGGAGCTCATCGACCTGGTGCTCGGACTGCTGGTCCAGCTGCGCGACAAGAACACCGCGCTCTCGGCGAGGCTCGCAAGCGCGCTGCGCGAGCTGTACGGCCGCAAGAGCCAGCAGGTCTCTACCGAGCAGCTGATGCTGATGTTCGCCGAGCTCGGGGCGGAAGCTCCGCCGGGGGCGGCGGGCTCGGAGCTCGGCGCGGACGCTGCGCCGCAGCCGGAGCAGGGGCTGGTGCCGCAACCCCCTGAGCCGCCGAAGCCGCCGCGAGGACGGGGCGGGCGCGCGCCGCTTCCCGAACACCTTCCGCGTGAGACGCGCGTGGTGCCCGTCCCCGAGGCCGAGCGGACGTGCCCGCAGTGCGGCGCGGACAAGAAGTGCATTGGCCATCGTACGAGCGAAGTGCTCGAGTTCGTGCCGGCGCAGTTCAAGATCATCGAGGAGCAGCGGGAGAAGCTCGCCTGCCCGCGCTGCCCGGAGCAGGGTGTAACGACGGCGGACAGCGAGAAGGTGATGGACCGAGGGCGTCCGGGACCGGGGCTGCTCGCCAGCATCCTTGTCGAGAAGTTCGAGGACTCGATGCCGCTGTACCGGCAGTCGCAGCAATACGCTCGCTTCGGCGTGTCGCTGTCTCCGTCGACTCTGGGCGACTGGTCGGCCTTCGCGCTCGACGTGCTCGCTCCGGTGGCTGAGAGGATCGCGGAGCGGGTGCTGGACTCGTTCTACTTGCGCGCCGACGACACGGGGATGCGGGTGCTGGATCGAGATCATCCGGCGGGGGTGAAGCGAGGTCATATCTGGGCCTTCGTCGGGGCGGGTCTCGTGGCGTTCCTGTACGCACCGGACTGGAAGGCGAAGCATCCAGCCGCGCTGCTGCAGGGCTTCACCGGCTACTTGCAGGGCGATGGGTACGCGGGCTATGGCGCGATGCTCCGCGGAGGCGACGACGGCGAGATGATCGTGCCCGAGGAGCGTCGGCTCGGCTGCGGGATGCACATCCGCGCCAAGTTCGAGAAGGCGGCCAAGGGTGGCGACGCGCGAGCGGCGGTAGCGCTCTCGTACTTCAAAGCCATCTACCGAATCGAGTCGACCTGCAAAGAGGAGGCGCTGTCCACGGAGGCGCGGCTGGCGCGCCGGCAGGAGCGGTCGCTCCCCGTTGTGGACGAGCTGTATCAGTGGATTCACGAGCTGCACCTTCGGCTCGTACCAGGTACGCCGCTCTGCATCGCTACCCAGTACGCCATCAATCAGGCGGCTGCGTGGCGGCGCTGCTTCACGGATGGACGCTTCGAGATAGACAACGGCGAAGTCGAGCGGCAGCTAAGACGTGTAGCCCTCGGAAGAAAAAACTATTTATTCGCGGGCTCCGATAAGGGCGCTCAGCGCCTGGCCATCGGCTATACGATCTTCGGCTCGTGTCGGATGCACGGAGTCAACCCGCTCGCCTGGGCGACAGACGTCATCGGCAGGTTGCAGGCGGGCTGGCAGCGCGACCGCCTGGACGAGTTGCTGCCCGACGCATGGGCGAGATCGTCGCGCGCTGCTCCGAGCGCCGGCGATACCGACGCGACCTGAACAACGCGAGCCTCGGCCGGCGACGCAGGCGGATGCCGCTTCGCCGGGCCTTCTTTCAGGACCGTCTGTGCCCGCGCCGAGTCGTGGGCCGACGCCGCCCCGCGCCCAGCATCGTCGACCCCGGCGAGAGCCGCAAGGGGCTGTGCCCATGGCGTTGGCCGGGCGCTTACGCTCGGCTTGCTCCTCCGGTGGACCAGAGCCCTCCATAAGCGAGAGGATGGCCTCCGGAAGGCCGAGCGAGAGTACGCTCGATCGCGCTTGCGTGCGCACCAGTCGCGCAGACCCTCCGGTGAACGACGCCGCCAGGACAGGTCGCCCGGCAGCCATAGCCAGCTCGCACTCCCGGAGCGTCCCCTTCCCTCCCTCGAGCGCGATGCAGATGTCGGCGCTCTCCACCATCGCTCGTCGCGCCTCGTCCAGAATCGGGAATGCCCTGATGTTCGTTTCTGGACCTTCTCCTCGGGAGGCTGTGTAGATGGTGACGCCGGTCGCATCCCTGCCACGAAACCCTGCGACGACGGCGTGACCGACGTTGGCTCCGCGCCCGATCGACAACCGCCACCCGCGTGCCGCGAGGTGCGCCCCGAGCGCGAGGCACAGGTCGTGATGGACCGCCGACCTGCTGCTGCCGAACACGGCAACCGAGGGGCGCTCCTCCCGAACCGGCCGTTCCCCAGCGGCGACCCAGAGCCGCAACGCCTCGATGGCACCGGCCCCGCTCAGGCCGACACGCGTCGCGGCCAGTTTCAGGATGTCCGTGGCGAGCAGCCGCCGACTCGCGTCGCCTTTGTCGTTGATAGGGTTGGCGGAGTCGTCAAGCGTGGCCAGGACCGTGCGAACGAGCGGCTCCGCGCGAGTCGGCGCGATGCCCAATACGACGTCTCGTGTCGCCAGGAGCGCCGCCCACTGCTCGAAGGGCGTGAGGGGCAACCGCAGCGCCTCTGACACGCTCTCCAGCGGCGTACGGTCCGGCATGCCCGCGCAGCACGCCAGCGCGACGATGCGACTGCCCGCGCGACCGATGGCGAACAGGCTGGCGATGTGGTCAGCGCTCACGCCGGCTGCGATTCCCTCGCGCTTGGCGTCCGCGAACAGGCGGTTCATCAGCGCTGTTCGCTCCACGCCCGCCTTGTGCGTGCGGCGGAGATCCTCGTACTTCGACGCGAGTTCCTCTAACGAATCGTGGTCCGCCAGGTGCCGTAGCAGGCCGATGGTATACGCGGCGGCGGCATCGGCTGCGTAGGCGCGCCAGTCGTCGCTCCCGCTCGGCCCGCTCGCGAGGTCGGACACGCCGCGAATCATCAAGAACTTCGGACGGTGCCGCTCGCTGTGGAGCGCCGCGGTAACGCCGGCGCCTTCCATCTCCAAGCCGACGAGATCGGGCCAGAGCTGGCGGCATGCGTCGACGAAGCTCCTCGAGGCGATCACAGCGTCACTCGAGCAGATGACGCCGACGTGGCGCGTGGACTCACCGCGCGCAGGTCGCGGCTCGGTAAGGAGATCCTCCCAGCCTGCGGAGAAGGAGCGCGCGGCGGCGAGCAGTTCCTCGTCGGCGCGATACAAATTCCAGCGCGCGTCACGCCCGTCGTCCCTGCCACCCTTTATGATCGTGACATCGGCCACCTTCTCAGCAACGATGACGTCACCGAGCCCGACGTGCTCGCCGGCGCCCACGCCAATGCCCAGCACAACGACGTTCTCGGGACGCCATCGTTGGATGGCCTCCCTTACCGCGATGACCGCATGAGCGGAGCCGATAGCGCCGACGCGGATCACGACGAGGCGGTGGACCGTATCGCTCCCGCGCCGCGCCGGAAGCTCGGCAGCGAAGCACACATCGTCCTCGGCACCGTCGGATTCGATGCGGCGCGCCGTGGGGAGTTTTCGCAGAAGCACATCCTGCTCTTCGCTCAGCGTCACAATAACAAGGAACTCGACATGCGCGAGCGCGCGTTCAACGTCGGCAAATCGGTCGTGCTCATCGGCCCAGCGCAGGAGCTCAGTGACACGGGAAAGCTGTGAATCTTCGAGTTCGGGAGGGTGGCCAAAGGAGACATCGAGCTTTCCAATGATGCGTTCGAGCTGCGCTGGAGAGAGCGCGCTGAGGGCATCGAACAGCTGCTGGCGGATCGCGCTATCCAACTCGTACAGCTCGTAGAGCCGGCGCATGTACCCAGTCGCCTCCACCACAGACTGAGCCTTTGCCAGATGCTCATGCGCCCGCAGGCGGTTCCCTTCGGCCATGGCGAGCCTGGCGTGCTCGATGTGCGCGTCGGCTTGATGAAGGCGAAAGCCACCGCGGGAGGCAATGGTGAGGGCCTCGTCGAGGTCACGATGGGCATTGTCGATTGCGCGTGTTTGGGTGTGAAGCGTCGCGCGGGCGATGAGCCCCAAAGGGAGATAGTCCAGGCGGCCGGCCCGGCGAAGGCCTTCGACAGCTTGGTCGAGCTCGTCGGCAACATGGCGAAAGTCCGCACGGGCGTGCCTCTCCTGAGCGATGATTTGTGCGCGCTCGATCGCAGCAAGGTGAGCCCGACCAATGGTCAGATGGTCGAGCGCGACGTTGAGCAACCGTCGCTTCGCGTCCTCCCATGAAAGAGACTGCAGCGCACGTGCTCGTGCCTCCTCGTCGCAACCTTGTTCGAGCAAGAGGTCACAGTAGCGGAAGCCCCAGAGCGCGTGAAGCGTGGGAAACGCTGGGGACAATTCCTTCTGCAGTCGCTCGGCCTCCTCGAAAACCTCAGTGGCATCGTCTCGCTGGCCCAGCGCATGGAGCACGGCAGCGTACGTCGTCCTGTTTGGAGCACGCCGAGCAGCATCATCGCTCCTGTCGGCAAAATCGATGCTCTTCTGAGCCTCCTCTACCGCCCGGCGAAGCTCGCCGCCGGATCGAAGAAGGTCGCTGAGGTTGGCCGCGGTGACGGCAGCGTTCGTCCAATCCTCCAGCGAGACGTACCGTTCGAGCGCCGACTGCATTGCCGGTTCCGCTTCCACAAGTCGACCGAGCGCCATGAGCGCGATTCCCGCCTGGCGAAGGACGTACGCTTGATTGGGCTCACTCAGCCCTCTCGCAGGCCGCCCCCAGCGTTCCTCAAAAAAACCTGCGAGCACAGCCATTTCACTGCTGAAGAGGCCAAGCCTCTTGAGGCTGAAGTCGTCGCGCCCGCGTAGCACGCGCTTCCGATAGATTTCATCGAGCGCCTCTTCGATTTTCCCCGCCAAGCACCCGTGCACGACCGCCTCGTGGAGTGGCCTCATCTCCTCGTCGGTCTCGGGGAGCGGCTTCGCCTTCTGCGTCAGGTGTTCGTACAGACGCCTGTGCCCCTCCCGCCACGCATCGGCGTGCTCCAGCCGAAGCTGCTCCCCGAAGTATTGGCGCACCAGCGGGTGGGTGTCGAGCCGCTCTCCCTGGTTCCGTGCGCCGTAGTCGCCGTCGTCCCGGATCCCGCCAACTTCCACGGCGACGAGCCCGGCCTTGCGTAGTGTCGATACGGCCTCGCTCCATCCGTTCGGCTGAATTTCCTCGACAATCGCTGGATCCGCTCGAAGCACAGCGATCTCGTCCAGCGATGCTGGCCGCTCGAAGAACCCAAGTAAGTATAGAACCACTATCTCGCGCTTGCCCTCGAACCGCCGCTTAAACTGAGCGAATGCTCGCCGTACCGGGTCCTCCATCGGGGGAGGGACAAGATCACGGCTGCGGATGTCTCCCCCATACGTCTCCCGCAGATACGATCCGAGCAGCGAAAGCGCGAGCGCGTGTCCATCGTACTCCTCTGCTGCCGCCCGCAGTTCCTCCTCTGTGCCCCGGACACCCTGCGCTTTCAGCAGCGCCGCGCCTGCCTCCGGAGAGAGGTTGTGCAGATTTCTCTCGCGAACCTTACCTCCGCCGAGCGTCCGGAGGCCTGTCAGTGCGATCCCGCTGGTGACGATGCACATCCCCTTGCTCTGTGCCGCCAGCCTGTTCAGCAGAGCTTCGAGCGCTGGATCCATAAGCTTCCCCGCCTGCGCGCCCGACGCCCATTGCAGCGGCTCGATCCCGTCGAGAACGAGAATGGACCTGCGCTCTCCCACCAGCGCCGCCAGCCGTTCGCCCCTGCCCCACGGCGAGCCCCTCGTCGGTTCTAGATCCCCGAACCATCGGAGCGCCGCGTCGAGGAACTCGTCCGATGAAGAAAGCCTGTCCGCTCCCTGGCTGAAGAACGACCACCCGAATACCCGCTCTGCCCCCGCCCAACCCTTGTCCATTAAGCCCGCCAGCCATCGATTCACCAGCACGCTCTTCCCGACCCCGCCCAAGCCCACGATCGACGCGACGCGCACACCGTCATTCCAGCACGCATCTAGCCATGCCAGGTCCGCCTCGCGCCCGAAAAGGTGCAGCACGCTCGCGGGGAGCCGAGCGATGGCGACCTCCACCGGTACCGCCTTGTCCCCGCCTCTGCCTTGCCGCCGTAGAATGCTCCCGTCCCCTCGCAGCGAGCGCAGCCGGAGCCTCGTCACCGCCGCCGCGAGGGCCAGCTTCGCCGTGCCCTGTGAGGGCACCACCGCGCGCCCCACGGGCGTCCAGCCCTCCCCCGCGGGCGCCTCGATGTCCACCAGCAGAGGCGCGATCGGCGGCAATCGCAGGACTGTCGCGGGCCCCTTCTCGACGAACAACTCGATCCCCTTGGTTGACCACCGCACGCCGATCCCAACATCCCGCTCGCTCGGTGGAAAGACAGCCCCCCACGCATCGGCAGCCACCTGACCGCCCGAAAAGACGAAGGCCGCAAGCGTCGCGCTAGCATCGTGTGCCTGCACCCGCTCCGGCAACGTGGGCAGCGCGCGCGACGACCACGCCAGCAAGGCGTCCCGGCGGCCGGCATCCTGGGCTATGGACCGTAACACCTGCTCGATCCGACCCTGGATGAGCGTCTGGAGCTGTGCCTCATCGAGATCGGGGCGGGGCTTGCGATCGAGATCGACGAGGCCCAAGTAGACGAGATCCTCCTCGCACCGGAGCACCTCGGCGATGCCGACGTGCGCGTCCTTGATGACCGCGCGGGCTGCGTCGAGCCGTTCTTGATCCTCGCGCAGGCGATCGCGCAGCACGACGAGTGCGTCGTCGCGAAGCAGCAGGGCCGATGGCGTTCGCGAAAGCGCCAGATCGCTCGACCAGAGAAGCGCCTCGGAGAGCGGCGTCGCATCGGGCACCAGGCGCCGGCGGAGGCGCCGGAGCAGCGCGGGCTGGATCTCCACCGCGAGCGATGCCACCACCGCGAGGCGAAGCGCCTCCGGGTCGCGCGCCCCGAGCGCAGCGAGCGCGTCCGGCAACGTCATACGCGCCCCTTCCGGATGCGCCGCGCGTCCGAGGGACGGGTCGAGAGATCCCACAACACGAGGCGCACCCGTTCGCGCACGAACCTTGGATAGCGATCCGGCGGACACGGCACGAGCGCACACACCGTGCTTCCGCCAGAGAGGAGCGGTTCGAGAAACGCGTCCCACTCTGCTTCGGCCTGCGGGGTCAGCGGGAAGACGCCTCGCGTCATGCCGAGATCGCTCAGCACCAACACGGGCGTCCCAGGCGTCGGAGGCTGGTAGTCGCGCCAGCGCGCGACCGAGAGATCGCTGACCTGCCTTGGTGGGAAGCCGTCGCACCGGAGGATCGTGGTCCGCTCGCGGCCGCCGAACCCCTCGATTGGGTGCCGCAAGGCGCTCTGGTCCGAGTAAAACGCCATCATCGACGGGTGTCTGTCCAGAAGCACCTGGGCCCCGCGCCGCAGCGTCGCCTGGAGCATGCGCGGGAGGCGACGCACCTCGCGCATCTCACACAAGGAGCGCACGAGGCGCGGCACGTTGACGCCGCCCACGTGCGCGTCGGTCGTGATGAGCCCGCCGAGCACGCGACGGGCCCACGCCGAGTCGAGGAGCGGCTCGAGATCCATCGCCGTGATCTGATCGGCCGCCAGCCCCGGCCCGCTCTCGGGCAGTCGAAAGGAGCGCCCTTCATGGTGGAGCGGTGTCACAGAGTAGTTGAAGTCGAGAGATGTGTCCGCAGGCTCGTGGACATCAAGGTCCTCATCATCTCTCGGGCTCGACGCGGTAGACACCTGGCAAGGGCTCGACGCCTCGTCGATAGGCCCTGTCTCGGGCGCGGGCTTCGGCGACGCCCTCTCCTCCAGCGGACGCCACGCGAACGCGGGCAGCAGCAGATCGCGAACGGCCTCACGCGCGGCCTCGTCGCTCGCGCCGAGGCGGTGCCACACCCGGAGCAGGTCTCCAACGCCGAGCTCGCGCATCACCGACTGGTCTCCGGGGGCTGGCGGTGCTTCCACATGGCAGCCTGGGTCAGCTCGTGGAACGCCCAGGTATTCCTCGCGACGAAGTCCTGGGAGCTCCCTCCCTCGGCCTCGCGCAGCTCGACGAGCGCCCTCGCCGCGTCAAGGAACTCAGCGGTGCCCGGAGGCCTGAGCTTCGGCTTCTCCGCCGCCTTCCGGAGCTCGAAATACCGCGTCATCAGCGTTTCGAGCATCGACGCATCGAGCTGCTCCTTAGTGAAGTGCCGTCGGGCGATCGCCGACAGGCGTTCGCCGCGTGGCGCTTCGAGTCGAAGCACGACACAGCGGCGGAGGAATGCATCCGGAAGATCGCGCTCCTCGTTGGTCGTCACCACCACAAGCGGCCGCATCTCGGGCGTCGCCGCAACCGCTACATCCAGATTCGACGCCCGTATCTGAAAGGATAGCGATCCCAGAGGGACCAGGAGGTCGTTGGGGAAGTCGGGCTCAGCCTTGTCGATCTCGTCGAGGAGAACCACCGCCGGGCGAGTGTCCGGCGTGTCGAGCTCCCACGTTCGCAGCTCAGGATCGTGCTTACCGTACTCCCTCGCCAGCGCCGGCGTGAAGGCCCAGAAGAGCACGCCGGGCCTCAGGTACCTTTCGGGCTTATCGCGCGCATCCGCGTTGCCTGCATGTGCGTCCGCGATGCGGCTCAGGTGGTCGATTCGAAAAAGGAGGTCGGCGACCTCGACGTTCGAGGAGACGACCTGCTCGTAGTACCGGTAGCGGAGGAGACGCGCCACGTCCTCCGCGAGCGTAGATTTTCCCGAACCTGCGTCGCCGCGCAGCAGGAGCGGGCGGCCGGTCGCTAAAGCCACGTTCACTGCGAGCACGATCGCCTCGTCGTACTCGTAGTCCGCCACGAAGGGCCGCCGCGGCTTCTCCAGTGTCGGCGCATTCGGCCGGAGCGCTTCGGGATCGAACAGTTTACGATAGTTCAGCATGGGCCGTTACTCCAATCGGCGTGCGGGAGCGAGATAACGGGCTGCGTGAGAGCTCGCCTTTTTGATGGTCTTCTCAACATCGGCATCGTCGAACACGCGGGTCAGCTCGTAACCGTCGCGCGCAAATGTCGCGCCGCCTTCGGCTGGAATCATCGCCAGCGCCCGGGCCTTCTGGTAGCGCTCAATTTCCTCGAGCGGGCTGGTGTGCCCATCAAACGGAAACGCGACCACGACACCGCCCCACTCGGCAATGCCCTCGTCCAGCGCGGCGTCGTCCTCGATGTCGCCCGGCGCAAAGCCGAGCAAACCCAGCAGGGCGTCTCGTATCCGCACGGACCATGCTTCGTGGCTACGGGCACGGCTTTCCACGAACGTCAAGTGCTTCTTCATCAGCGCGTACTTGCCGAGCGCACGGGCGACCATGAGCTTTGCGGTAAGCGCCTCGGAGGCCACCGTAACGACTCCCTTCGGTTTCCCGTGCTCGAAGCAGCGACGGAGGGCTTGGGCGCCTTCCTCGTGAATCGCACGCGCCAGCGCCATCTCCGCCACGGCCAGCGGCTTGTCTTTGGGCATGTTGTCAATGCAACCGCAACTTACGAGAGCATCGCAGACGCTCTTCGGATCAGCGACGAGGAGAGCGCGAGCCACCCAGAGCCGCAGCGCTTGCTCCGGCTGCCGGACCGGGACGTCGAGCGCCTTGGCCAGGCTCAGGAGGCTCGCGCCTTGCACGTTGGCGAGCGCAGCATCGACCTCGCCCTCGAAGGGCACAGGCGCAGCCACCAAGGGCAGTCCACAGGCTACGACGACCCTCTCTATGGGCAACGCGTACACTGAGCCATGTATGGACTCGCCGCGTTCTGTCCTCTGCAACGCCTCGATAACAATGCCGATGACGTGCCCCTCGAAAATGCATGGTGCCCCGGAGAACCCGGACAGGAGCCCTCCGGCACCGGCCGCGGCCTGTCTGTCAAAGAGCTGGATGCTCTTATCCTCTTCCAGCTCGATGTGGCCGCTGTGAGCCTCACCCTTGTCCGGCTGCGCGTCCCCGTAGCCGAATGTCGACCACGGCCTCCGCCATGCGCGAGGCTCGAGGCGAGCGAGAGCGAGAGGAGCGATCGCGCCTGGCGCGGTGCCTTCGAACCGGAGCAGCGCCCAGTCCTCGTCGACGCTGTGCATCGTCGTGGCGTCCAGCGTGACGCTGACCTCCTGGCCGTTCCGAAATTGGACGGTGGCACTGCCATCGCCGTGCCACTCAAGCGTCTGATTGTCGCGCGATGCCTCGATGTCTGCAACCACATGAAATGCGGTCAGGATCTCGAGCACGTCGACAGCGCTCGCCGCTTCCTGGCCCACCGCCGCACGCTGGACACGCACGACGAAACCCGTACCGCGCGAGGTCCCCGCCTGGATGCGCACAATTCCCTCGAGCAGCGCAGCGTGCATGACGTCGCACTGGAGACTACGCGGAAGAACGGGCACCCCGCAAGCCCTCGCCGAGCGTCTTCGACCTGGCCGGCCATCGCGCTGCCCGCGCGTCAGCAGCCACGGCACCGCGTGTCACTAACCCGCGCGTAAGTGAAAGAAGACCGAGCGCGACGCGACGAGGAGTAGCACGGCGAGCGGTTCCTGCACGATTGCGAGCATCGCATGGCGACGTTCTCTCGGGTACGGAGCACCTCGGATCGCGGCACAGAGCACGTGAGCAGGCGCATTTGCAGGCCATAAGCACACGTCGCCCTGGCAAGCTTTGCTGAGGCCAGCGGCGCTGCTGCGGCTTTCCACGCGACGTCTCCGAGCGCCATGCAGCGCACGGCGGTGCACGTCCCCTCGGGCTGCCGCCGGCGGGGTGAGCGGCCCGGAACGTCGGTGGGCTCGCCGAAGTGCGGCACGACGATCCCCCGGCTCTCCCCCTCCCCTTACCGCCGCGCCGCCCCTACAACACCGCGCGAAGCGGCAGCACGCCATGACTCCGCGCGGTCGCGCGCAGCACAGCGCCCTCCAGCGCCCCGGCGCGTACCCGCCGCCCACGAGGACCCATGGGAGGACCCATGGGACGAACCTTCTCCGAGCTGGACGACGACCTCACCGGCTTCCTGGCCGAGCAGCGCCTCTTCTTCGTGGCCTCCGCCCCCTCGGGCAGCGGCGGGCACGTCAACCTGTCGCCGAAGGGGCACGACACCTTCCGCGTGCCCGACCCGCGGACCGTGGCCTACCTCGACCTGACCGGCAGCGGCGTCGAGACCATCGCGCACCTGCGCGACAACGGCCGCATCACGCTGATGTTCTGCGCGTTCGACGGCCCACCCCGCATCCTGCGCCTCCAGGGCCGCGGCGAGCCCGTCTTCCCCGGCGACCCGCGCTTCGGCGCGCTGGCGGACCTCTTCCCGCCGTTCCAGGGCGTCCGCTCGGTGATCCGCGTCGAGCTCGAGCGCGTCGCCACGTCGTGCGGCTACGTCGTGCCGCGCATGGCCTACGAGGGCGAGCGGGACACGCTGTCGAAGTGGGCGGAGCGCAAGGGACCCGAGGGCCTCTCGCGCTATCGGCGGGAGAAGAACACGACGAGCATCGACGGCCTGCCGGGCCTGCCGACACCGTCCGAAGACGCCTGATCCTATCGTCGGCGCCCATTGCCTGACACCGATCACGTGGTTCGGGCGAGAGATGAACCGCCATGACGCCAAGGACCAAGAGCCTGAACGTCGAGGCGAGCGTTGCGTCGTACCATCTTGCGATGGAGTGGGTCTCCGACCGACCCGACCGCGGATAATCGCGCCATTGTGATGGAGCTTTCGCGCGTCGCTCTCCATGGCCAGACGTCTGGCTCTCCTGGCCGCTCGGGCGAGCCGCACGTACCCGCAGGCGCTGGCGCACGGCCCCTCGGCGAGGACGGTCGCGCCATGGGCCTGGGCTCCAGAAGTGCGGAAGGACGGTCCCCTCGGCTCTCCCCTTCCCCTCACCGCCACACCGCGCCTACAACTCCGCGCAACGCGGCAGCACGCCATGGCGCTGCGCCGCCGCACGTGGCCGGGCGGCGAGCCCCACGGCCTGAGCTCGGCTCAGATCGCGAGCAGCACCTTGCCGGCCGTGGCGCGGCTCTCGAGGAGTTCGTGTGCTTCGGCCGCCCGCGCGAGCGGCAGGACGCGCTCGATCCGCGGCACGAGGGCGCCTTCACGGTGGGCGTCGAAGACCGCGCTCGCCCGGCGCGAGAGCTCTTCGCGCGACCTCACGTAGCCAGCGACGTTCTCGCCGCTCACGCTGACCGACTTCGCCATCAGGCGCCGGAGATCGAGAGCGTCCGGTGCTCCGCTCGCGAAACCGTAGAAGGCGATGTGGCCGCGCGGCGCGACCGCCTCCAGGTTTCTCTCGAAGGTCGCTGAGCCCACGCCGTCGATGATGAAGTCGGCGCCTCTGCCGTGCGTGAGCCGCAAGGTCTCCTCGGCGAAGTCGCGCGCCCGGTAGTCGATCACGTGGTCCGCGCCCGCCGCGGCCGCGAGCCTCGCCTTCTCCGGCGTCGATACCGTGCCGATCACGGTGGCGCCGCGGCGCTTGAGCCATTGCGTGAGCAGCCGCCCCATGCCGCCCGCCGCAGCGTGGATCAAAGCCACCTGCCCCGCAGCGAACTTGGGATTTTCGAACGTCAAGACGTGGGCGGTCAGGCCCTGGAGCATCAAGGCCGTCGCGCTCTCGAAGCTCACATCCGCGGGCAGCGGGATCACCTGCGACGCCGGGACCAGCTGATGCTCCGCGTAGGCCCCCAGGCCGAAGTGCAGCGTGGCCACGCGCTCGCCGGGTCGCGTCTCTGTCACGCCCTCTCCCACGGCAGCGACGACGCCGGACGCTTCGAAGCCGGGGGTCAGCGGCGGCGGGTCTAGCCAGGGGTGCGCCGCACGTCGCAGCGTGACGTCCGCGAAATTCACCCCTGCGAAGCGAACTCGAACGAGCACCTCGCCGGAAGAAGGGGTCGGTACCGCGAGATCGTGGAGCTCGAGCACTTGGGGGGCGCCGGAGCGCACGAGTCGAATCGCTTTCATGATCGGATCTCCCGGTCGGCGACGATTTCGGTGTTTTGCGCCGGCGGCGCGGGCGGTTCGAGCAGCACGGCGGCGGCAGAGGCGAGGATCAAGAGCCCGCCCGCGAGCGCGGTGCCCGTCGGGCGTTCACCAAGCAGCGCGAGCGAGAGCGCGATCGCGACGAGCGGCTCGAGCAGGGTGAGCGTCGCGGCCTTGCCCGCGCCGAGCGCGAGCGGCGCCGACGCCAGCGTCATGCCCGCCATCAGCGCAAAGCTCTCGAAGGACGGCGACAGCGCCGCGGAGCGCTCCGCGTGCTTCACGAACAGCGGGACGGTGCCCCAGGCAGACGCAGCCGCGATGACGGCGACGAGGCCCTTGATGGTTTCATGCTCCCTGATCGAGCTCACGGAAGCGAGCTTGGCGATGGCCAGCGATGGCCATCGGATTAGACCAGCGACTTGTTTTGACCTCATTGTTAAGCAATGCTTCACGCATGACCGAGCTCGCCGTCGAGAGCCGCCACCTCCTCTTGCTCGTCGCGCTGGACGCGGCGGGCAGCCTGCACGCCGCCTCGCGCAAGCTCCACGTCTCGCCGTCCGCGCTGAGCCAGCAGCTGCGCGAGCTCGAGGATCGCCTGGGTGGCCCGCTCTTTCTGCGACAGTGGCGGCGCCTCGTCGCCACCGCCACCGGACGGCGCCTGACCGACGCGGCGCGCGCGGCGCTCGCCGATCTGTCGCGCGCCGAGAGCGAAGCGCGGCGGCTCATGAGCGGGACGTCGGGCGTGCTGCGCCTTTCGACGTCGTGCCACCAGTCGTACGCGTGGCTGCCGGGGGTCCTCCGCGCGTTCGCCGAGCGTTTTCCCGACGTGGAGGTCACCGTCGTCGCGGATTCGGCCGACGCTCCCAGCGAGGCGCTGCTCGCGCGCAAGCTCGACGTCGCGCTCGTGACCGGCGACACGCCCCGGGCGCGCGGGCTCGCTTACCAGCGCCTCTTCCGCGACGAGCTCGTGGCGCTCGTGGGCTCGGAGCACCCCCTCTTCGGTCGAGCCTGGGTTCCGCTCGAGGCGCTGGCGCACGAGCACCTGTGGTCGGATGCGCGAGCGCTCGAGCCACACACGGTCCTCGGCCGCGCGCTGGCCCTCGCGGGGGTGGCCGGGCCGAGGAAGCTCACGCCGGTGCCGCCGGCCTCGGGCGTCGCCGTGGAGATGGCGCGCGCGAACCTCGGGATCGCCCTTGTCCCACGCTGGGCAGCGACGCCGCTCGCGGCGAGCGGCGCGCTCGGGGCGGTGCGGCTCGGCAAGCGCGGGCTCGCGCTCGAGTGGCAGATCGCGACCCGGGTCGGAGAAGCCGACCCGGCGCTCTCGGCCTTCGTCGACTCGCTGGTCGCCGACCACCCGCGCGCTCCGGGCCGGAAACCGGCGGGGCGCCTTTGACAACCACCGCCGACACGCCTTCGTCGGACGGCTCGAAGCTCGATAGCGCAGCACCGAACTCGACCGAGCCGCCGAGCTCCAAGAGCCGCAGCCGCAGCGCTTCCTCGGTGCGCCATTGGAGCGTGATCAGACTCGCCACGATCGCGCGATCTGCGTGATCGCGATGGGCGGTACCGCACTGGACGGATTATTCTGGAATGATCGTTTCAGAATTGTCCGCCAGAGCGACGATAACCGGGCTCGAGCACGGGGCCATCCCGGAGCGCGGCGAAGGCCGTGCAGGCGACGGCGGCCGCGGCGATCCAGAACGAGCGCCGGCGCAGCATCGCGGCGAGCGTGGCGTCTGGCCGCGGGGGCGCCAATGAGGTGGGCTCATCGAGGAGACGACCGCACCGCCCGCGCCGCCGTGGCGGCCAGACGCTCGTTCACTTCCTCAGGGCGGGAGCGCGGCGATGAAGTCGCGGATGCACGCGATCTCGGTGTCGCTGAGCGCCGCGCCGCCGAACGGCATCCGTTCGTTGCACGGCGGGTCCGGCGTGACCTTCGTGTAGATCGTGCTGGCGTCCGGGTCGCCCGGGACGAGCACCGTGCTACCGTCGCCGCACACGGACGCCTGGCCCCGGAGCGTGTTCTCCCACCCGGCGGCCAGCGAGAGGCCCGCCAGCTTGGAGTTCGCGTCATGGCAGCCGGCGGTGGCGCACTTCATCGCGACCAGGGCCGGCGCTTCGGCGCATCCGCTCGACCCCCCGCCCGTCGTGGCGCCGCCGCTGCCGGTCACCGCGGCGGTGCCGCCGCTGCCCTGGTCGTCCAGGGGGAACTCGTCCTCGTCCAGGGTCCCAGCGCAGTTCAGGAGGAGCGTGCCGCCGGTCAGCAGGGCGGCCGCGGTGAGCGCGGCGCGCCCGTAAAGGGAAGTCATGAACGTCACGTGCTACCTCTCTCTCAATAGACGTAGGCTCCGGCGAGCCGCAGTCCCAGGTATTGGTCGATGGCCCCGCCTGCGATGTACGCGTCGCCCTGCTCGGGCTGGAACGACGAGAAGAACCGGGCGTACTCGACGAGCAGGCGCGCCTCGATGCCGGTCGCGACCGGGACCATCACCCCGGCCAGCGCGCCGATGCCCTGCACGCTCGCCCCGGTGAACCGCTCGTAGACCGGGCCTGACGAGAGCGGCAGGATGTACTCGGCGCCCAGCGCCAGCGCGATCGGGCCGACCGGGAAGCGCCCGTCGAGGCCCGCCCGGAACAGGGTGTACGAGACGTTCGGCACCGTCCTGGCGAGGTCCGCCGGCGCGTCGATCTCGAAGGTCAAGAACCGGAGCCCGGCGGAGATCCCGAGCACGGACGCCTCGCCGAGCGACAGCCGCTCCCGGAGCCCCAGGTTGATGCGCTCGTAGGTGGTGCTGATCGGGTCGCCGCTGCCCACCGCCGAGTTGAGGCCGAGCGCCCGCGCATACCCGGCGGTGACCCCGAGGCCCTTGAGCACCGCGATGTCCGTCGACGCGAGCGGGTACAGCTCGCCCGAGACCGACAGCGCGGGCTGTCCGAAGACGCTGTAGGGCGGGAGGTTCTGCGTGCGCGGATCGGAGTAGTCGAACCAGCGGCCGACGAACTCGACGCCGAGCTCGATCGAGAAGAGCGCCGAGCCGGCCTCGTGCGGCTCGCGCTCGCCACCCTTCCCGCCCTCGTCGGCGTCCCTCTCCTCGCCCCCCCCGTCGCCATCCTCGCCTTCGCCTTCCCGGTCGCCCTTCACCTCGTCCTCCTCGGCGGGCGGCGGCGCGGGCGGCGGCGCGATCTGCGCCAGCGTCGGGCCGAGCAGCTCTTCCAGCGCCCTCTTGCGGTCGTCCCGCGAGCCGCTCAGCGGCACCGCGCTGTCCACGGCGAGGTCGCCGGCGTTCTCGTCGACGTAGACGAGGTGGACCTCTTTCTTCTTCTTGTTGGTCCGCGAGACGCCGTAGATCACCCCTTCTGCCTTCGCAGCCTTGCCTGCCTTGCGGATGCGGTCGATGGCCTTCTTCCGCTGAGCCTTCGACACGAGCGCATCCCCGACGGGCTTGGTCTGGCCGGCGCCTTTCAGCGACTTCGAGAACGCGTCAGGGTCCACGACCCCCAGCGTCTCCGGCATGATGGCGAGGATGTCCTCGCGGATGTCATCCGCGTTGGGGCCTTCGATGCGCACCGCGATCGACTTCGACGCCTTGGGGGCGGCGAGCGCGGCGGGCGCGAGCGCGAACGTCGCGGCGGTCACGGCGGAGAGCCCGAGCAGGATCCGCCCGCAGAGGCTCATGGAAAGGAACAGCGTTGTAGTTCTAATGGGTTTGCGCACGGGCCTCTCGCTAGCGGCAGAGACGTCAACCGGGGCTTGCCCGCGCGTCAGCCTACAGGGGACCTGGACGAGCTTCCGCAGGCTGTGGAGTGAAGGCGGCCCCTTCGATGCATGGATAAGTTGCTGGCGTAGCGTCGCTTTTCCAGGGGGGTCGTATAGAAAATTTGTCTGTCAATCCAGAGCAGGTCCCGCAGTGTGACGGAACCTGGAGCACCTGATCCCGGACGGGCCGATGTGATGACACCGTGCACCCGAGGAGGGGCTGACCAGAGCCCGCCGCAACATAGGTCACGCCGCACCCAAAGTTGCCGTCCGGCCGCCTTGCCGGATCTCGGAGAAATCCGGTGGACAATCGATCTCACGACAGCCGAACCGAGGCTTGCCGTGGTCTCCAGTGCATTGAAATTGACAAAACGCCAAGCACCATCGATCGGCGCTCGCTTCCGTGATGACCGACCGAACGGGATCGGTGCCAAGACCGATCAGATGACGAAGGTCTCGGCGCGCATGACAACCCGCCCGAAGCGAAGCAAAAGGATACCTGTCGAGGGGAATGTGAACGATCACATGACCGGTGTCAACGCCAATTGATGGGCCGGCGGGGAGTTCCCCGAGCCCGAGGGAGGGCAAGGCTGGCGGGGTTCTTCCAGCGCGCCGCGTCAACATGGGCGGACGCCGGACCGCGTTGATCGCCGGCCCGCCCGACGCGCTCGAAGCCGAGCAGCGCATCGCCGGCTGGCGCTCGACGCCGCGAGCCCGCCGGTGCCTGGGCGCCGCCTCTTGTGCGCGGTGAATCGAACGCGCCGTCCAGTGCGAGCTCGCCCGCTGCTCCTGCGCTCGCCGGACCTCTCCGCGCTCGGGCGCCGCGGCCGGCCGCCGCTGCGCGCCCATCGGGATCGAGGATAGCCGCGCGTCGGCCGAACCTGGTTGACACCGGCCATGTGAACGTTCACAATACGATTCTCCGAGCTGCGATGACTTGGCTGAGGTTGCTTCTTGCATGACAGGAGACGTCGGATGTCGATGAGCATGAAGCTGATGAGTGCGGTGTTGATGAGCGTCGGCATTGGTTTTGCGGGCGCAGCATGGGCCGCGAACGGGACCGCGGACGTCCCCGGTTCTGTTGCCGAGGGGAAGGATTTTGGCTGCGGTGCAAAAGGACAGAAGGCTTGTCCGATGCAGGGCTGGATGAAGACGGTGATGCAGTCGGCGACGACGAGCGGCGACGGCGCGAAGATCGCGTCGGCGCTGGAATACGTGGCGTCGAAGCCGCCGCCCGGGATGCCCAAGTGGGTCGCGATCTCGAAGGATGGCGCGGAAAAGGCCAAGAAGGGCGATATCGACGGCGCCAAGGCGAGCTGCAAGGCCTGCCACGATCTGTACAAGGCGGAGTACAAGGCGAAGCTCCGCGACGCCGCCTTCTGAGGCGCCTCTCTCTACTATCCCCCTCTCCGCTCCTCGCGCCGGGCGCGCGCTCTCCTGGCAGCCCCGGCCGTACCCGCCGGGCCGAGGCGAGCACTGGCCCGGAGAGCTCCGTGCGAGCGGGTCCGCCAAACGGAGATCTGGAACCTGCGTGGCAGGTGCGTGCGCGCCGTGATCAGAGGTGCCCGGCAGGCGAGGTCTCGTGGTCATCGTGAGCTCCTGTGCCGTGGTGCACCAATTTCTGTTCATGGCCAGGCCGATGACCATGGCAGCCGCGCGCCGCTCCATTTCTGGTTGACACCGGCAATGTGAACGCTCACAATATCTTCTCGGGGTGTCCTTTGCTTTGCCCTGGACAGGCCGTCGTGCGCGCCGGCCCTTCGTCCCCGGGATCGGGATCGATCTCGGCACCGGGTACGTTCGTTCGGTCGTCGAGCACGCGTGCAGCGGCGCGTTCGCGGGGGCATCGCTCGCGCCATGCCGCGCTCTGAGCGCGAGACCTCACCTGCGATCCGCACACGCGCCGGTTCACTCAGCTTTCAGCCGTACATAACCAACATCGTCGAGGCTGCCGTGCCTTCATATGCAGCGACAAATCGTCGCTCTCGCTGGATTGAGCCTGGCTCATCTGGTGAGCTAACCGGCCGAGTCTGCCGCATCCACCCCCGGCGCAGAAATACTGCAATGGGCGCTCTTCACGGCCACTCGAGAAACCTCGAGCGAATCGTGATTGTTCTCGGACGCTCGGGTCCACCTTAGGGTAAAACGCGACACACGGCGGTCGCATCGCGTCCTTCCTTCAACATGGTCTTCCAGCCGCGATACTTCCGGTCGGCTGGGACACCGAACACCGGTATGCGACGGTTCAAGCTCCGCGCGACGCCCGCCACGGCGACGGCGGCGTCATCGCGCAGACGCTGCTCTGGCTGTGGCGCGGCGACTCGCGCTGAACCCCGGGAGCGACATCGATTTTGATCACGAACGCCGCCATTGTAACCATCAACGGAGACGCAACGACAAGGAGCTCGATGTTCGGATCGCGTTTGGATTTCCTGGCCTCACCCAGCTTCCTCTAACATTTCATCCTAGCAAGAGCGTTCCATGCCAATCGCAAAACGAATCGGTGTACTACGTTCACTCATGAGCCGCTCGTTTGGCCTTGCGGCGCCGCTCGCGATCGTCGTGGCCAGCGGGTGCACGGGCGTCTTGGGAGTCGAGGGCGAGACGGCGCCGGCGACCGAGACGCCGCCGGCGGCCGAGTGTGGCGCCACCCCTGCGCTGGCCAAACCGCGCATCTGGCGGTTGACCAACACCCAGCTTGCCAACACCTTGCGCGACGAGTTCGACATCCAGCCGGCAGCGCTCGCGAACTTGCCGGACGAGGCCAGGCTCGACGGCTTCGCCAACCAGGCCTCAGACCTGCGAATCGCGCCGCTCCTCGCCGACGTATATTTCGCCGTCGGTGAAGAGCTCGGGGCGCACGCGCTGCAGAACCCCGACAAGTTTGGGATCGCCTGCGACGTCGACAGCTTGGCTCCTGGCCCTTGCCTGGACGGTTTCGTCACCAAAACGGGGCAAAAGCTCTGGCGCCGCCCGCTCTCGACGACTGAAGTCACCTCCTTGAGCGCGCTCTTCGCCAAGACCGCCGCGCAGGGCGAAGGTGCTGCCGGAGGCGTCAAGAGCGTCGTGCAGGCGCTGTTCATGTCGCCGAACAGCCTGCACCGCACGGAGCTCGGCACGGTGAAGGATACCGGAGCGGTGACGGCGCTGACGGACCACGAGATCGCTTCGGCGCTCTCGTACCTGCTCTGGGATAGCGCGCCGGATGCTGAGCTCACCGCGCTCGCAGATCAAGGGGAGCTGCGCGACCGTACAGTGCTCTTGACCCAGGCCAAGCGCCTCTTCGATGCGCGCGACAAGGCGGCGCCGGCCATGAACCACTTCTTCGAGCAGTGGCTGGAGCTCGAGAATCTCTCGAATTCGGTGAAAGAGGCCAGCGTCTTTCCGATGGTGACGCCCGAGCTGACCGCCGATTTGAAAGAAGAGTTGCGCCTGTTCACGAACAGCGTACTCTTCGACGAGGGAGCGGATCGTCGCTTCGACTCGCTGTTCACGGGCACGTACGCGTTCGTGAACGAGCGCACCGCTCCGCTCTACGGTTTGAGCGGGGTGACCGGCGACGCCATGGTGCGTCGCGAGCTCAATCCGACGGAACGCCGAGGCATCTTCACCTCGCTACCGTTTCTCTGGGGCCACGCGCACAGCCAAGATACGGGCCTCGTCGGGCGCGGCTCCTACGTCCGCGCAGAGGTCCTATGCCACCGCGTGCCGCTGCCGCCCGGCGGTATTCCGAATCCCGGCCGTTTTGCCGAGCCGGACGCCACGGGTCGGCAAAGACTCGGCATTCATGCGAGTCCGGGCTGCGCCGTCTGTCACGATCTGTTCGATGGAATCGGGTTCGCGCTCGAGAACTACGATGCTATCGGTCGCTACAGAACGACGGAGCACGAGCAGCCGATCGATGCAAGCGGCAGCCTGCCGCTGCCGAGCGAGGAGAATGCGCTTCCCGGAATCGTGTTTTCCAACTTCGTGGAGCTTGTGGACGAGCTGGCGCAAAAGCCGGATGTCTACGGCTGCTTCGCCCAGCAGTTCGCCGCCTACGCTTCAGGATACGACTTGCCGGAGCTCGACGCCTGTGAGAAGGAGCGCCTCGTGGACGAATTTGCGCGCTCACAGCACGCGATTGATCAATTGGTGCTGGGCGTGATCGCGTCGCCCAGCTTCATCGACCGGAGGAACTAGGAGTTCGCCATGCGCAACGTAAAATTTTCCCGGCGTACGATGCTTCGTGGCCTCGGTTACGGAACGCTCTTCTGTTCTGGGCTGGCCGACAACCTCTACGCACAAACCGTTCCGCGAATCACGCGCGTCGCCATGTTCGGCTACGCAAATGGCTCTCAGTATCAATCGGAGCCGACCGGCGGCGAAAGAAATTTCGTGCTCAAGCCGCACATGGCGCCGCTCGAAGCGGTGCGCGACGACATCCTGGTGTTCAAGAACCTGACGCTCAAACGCGACGGCGGTAACGCGCACCGCTCGGCGTCGTTTTCGGTGTTCGGCCTCGGCGCGCGGACCAGCATCGACCAGGAGTTCGCCAGGTTCCTCAAGGACACGACGCCCCTGGCATCGCTGGAGATCGCGGTCGGTCAGACGTCCGGCGACGGCGGCGTCATCCCCGGACTGTCTCAGGTCGATGGCAGGTTCATCCCCAGCGTGAAAAACCCGCTGGCTGCGTATCAGCGCATCGCCGACCGCATCAGCGGGGGCGGCATGTCCATGAACACGCCGAACGCCGCCGAGCAGGCACTGCTCCGCCGTCAGAGCGTGCTCGACTTCATCAAGGACGATGTCCGGTCCTTCCGCGGGCGGCTCGGGCCGGAGGAAGCCGCCAAGATGGACTTCTACCTCGAGTCGCTGCGCACGCTCGAACGCGATGTCGGCGGCAGCATCCCCACAGAGAACTCGTGCAAGCAGATCGGGTCGACGCTGCTCAGCAAGGACACCATGATGAACGACATGCCGGAGCACAGCCGGCTGTATCTCGACATCATGGCGATGGCTTTCGCCTGCAACATCACTCGCGTGGCGACCATGATGTGGGGCGGCGGCGAGAACAACGAAGCCGTCAAGTTCGGTGACATCGATATCTCAGCCTGGCACTCCGTCTCACACGGCGATCCGGACGGCGCTCCTGGACAACAAATCACTCGGCTCCAGGCCTATTTCGCGGGGGAGTTCCGCTATTTCATCGAGAAGCTGAAAGGCCTTTCCGACGGCGAGTTCTCGGTGCTCGACAACACCGCAGCGGTTCTTTGCACCCAGAACGGCAGCAGCCAGTTGGGCTCCGGCCAGAACTTCGCCGAGACCGACCACCCGCCCCAACACGCACCTTTCGTGGTTGCCGGCAGCTGTGGAGGTGCCTGGACGACCGGGCGCCTGCTCGACGCCGGTGGGCGCAATCACAACGACGTTTATGTCAGCATTGCCCGGGCGATCGGCATGAACGTGACGTCTGTCGGCCGCGCTGACTGGTGTCGAGGTCCGCTCATCACATAGCTGGCGGCCGATCGCGGCGCGGCAACGGCAGTGCCGCGCCGCTCCGCGGGTTCCCAATCCCGTGACCGAGCCCCGCAGGCTGTGGAGTGAAGGGGCACGACACCTTCCGCGTGCTCGACCCGCGGACGGTGGCCAACCTCGACCTGACCGGCAGCGGCGTCGAGACCATCGAAGTGGGCGGAGCGCTAGGGGCCGGAGGGCCTCTCGCGCTATCGGCTGGAGAAGAACACGACGAGCATCGACGGCCAGCCGGGCCTGCCCCCGCCGTCAAAGGGTGAGTGATCTCAGAGCCCGCGGGTCTCGCCGACGTCGAGGATCCAGAGGCGCTCCAGGTCGCCGCGGCCCTTCAGGAAGGCCTCGCGCGCGCGGACCGGCGGCTCGCCGGTCGGCTCGTCGGTGAGCTTGTACGTGCCCCAGTGCATCGCGACGAAGGTGCGCGCGCCGAGCAGCTCGGACGCCTGCACGGCCTCTTCCGGGCCCATGTGCTGCGGCTCCATGAACCAGCGCGGGGCGTAGGCGCCGATGGGCAACATGGCCCAGTCGATGGAGCCGCCGCTGCGCGCGCCGATCTCGGCGAAGCCGTCGAAGAAGCCGGTGTCGCCCGAGTGGTACGCGGCGCCCTCGGGGCCGCGGATCACGAAGCCGCCCCAGAGCGCCTCGTTCCTGTCCCAGGGCATGCGCATCGACCAGTGCCGCGCGGGCACGAGCGTGATCTCGACCTGGCCGACGTGGACAGACTGCCACCACGCGAGCTCGTCGATCGCGCCCGCGCCCAGCTTCGCGAGCAGCGCGCCGTTGCCCTGCGGCACCACGAAGCGGGGCCGGAGCGGCGCGTTCTTTTTGCCGAGCTTGCCCGGGTGCACGGCGTGCGCCGCGAGGATGCGCGACAGCGTCGGCGTGTCGAGGTGATCGCGGTGGTTGTGCGTGATCAAGACGAGATCGATCTCGGTGAGGTCCTCGATCGGGATGCCCGCCGGGGCGAGCCGCTTCGTGGTGCCGAGGCCTGTCGCGAGGATGGGATCGATCAGGATGCGCAGGCCGCCCAGCACCAGCAGGAACGACGCGTGGCCAATCCACGTGAGCGAGGCGCGGCCGCTCTCGACGAGCGAGCGGTCGTACGTGCGGTGCGGCGTGACGAACCCGTCGGCGACGGCCTTCTCGCGGGCGCCGAGCTTCCACTTGAGGACGTCGGCCGCGCCGCGCGCGGGCGTGGTGGCGAGATGATCGAAGCGTCCCACGCCCGGCGGTATACCACGCGGAGCGAGCGGCGAAAGAGCCCCTCGTCGTGGCTGCCGGCGCGGCCCCGAGCAGATCGGGCGTGACGCAGCGGAAGCCGTGCTTCTTTGCAGGGCGAGCTCGCGCTCAGCTTCCGATATCGCGTAGAGCGAGCGCCAAGGTTGGCGGGAGGGCGCGCACCGCCGGAGAGGTGATACGTTCCCGCGCCGAGGAGAACGGGGACCCATGGCGATCACCTTCGCAGTATCGAACGTCAGGCGAACGACGGCCCGGCTCGAGATGCCGACCGGAATCGAAGGCGCGAGCTCGACGCGGCGGCTCCACGGCCGGGCGGTCGAGGCGTGGGGCAGCAACCCATGGCCGTTCCTCCCCGCCGAGGAGCACGGGCTCCTGAACACCGTCCACAGGGCGTACGCCTGCCATTATCCCCTGGTCCTCACGCCGGACGCCATCTGGCTGTGCATCGCCCAGGGTCTTGCCCTCCACGTCAAGGCAAACGCCGAGCGGCTGCGCGGCAAGTTCGTGAGACACGAGGGTCAGCAGATGCTCCGGGTCGTCCGAGACGATTTCGTCAAGGGGGCCCCTGACAACCGCTGGCCAGAGGTCTTCGGCGCGTTCTCGGATCAGATCGCCAGCCACATCGGGAAGCAGCGCGACCTCGTGGTGTGCGACTTCTCGACCACCGGCCCTTGCGAGCGCGCCGCCTCGGAGATCGTCCTCATGGACGCGCTTCAACGTTACTTCAAGTATGAGTTCGAGACGGCGTGCGGTATCCCCGAGATCACCCTCGAGGGCACCCGAGATGACTGGATGTCGATCCGCCGCCGCGCCAGGGCGCTCGAGGAGTACGAGCTATCGTGGTGGACACGAGCGCTCGATCCCGTCCTCGACCAGTTCGTCGCCGCTGCCGGCGGCCGCGTCGACACGAGCTTCTGGGAGGCGTTGTTCAAGAAGCTCGACTGGTCGGGGGGGCCTCGTGTCAGCGGGTGGATCAACGTGCTCTTTCCCTACCTCAGGGAGCGCACCGAAAAGGAGTCCTTCCAGCGGAACGCTGATGTGGACCGGTGGACGAAGACACACCGCGACAAGGACGAGGAGGACTGGGGCACAGCATGGTACTCGATCCCTTCCGGGATCTCGACCGTGCCCTTCGTGTGGCATTACCTTGGATCGACGTATGCGATGGAGCTCCTCGCCGGCTTCGTCGGCGTCGCCCAGGACGAGCAGGGGCTCGCGCTGCGCCCAGCGATCGGCTGGGCGGTGCGCGAAGCAGGGCAGGCGGCCGACGTCGTTCAGGAGAGCGCTCCGCCCCCCTGACCTCTCGGAGGGACGCGGACCAGCCGAAGGCGTGAGGGTCAGGCCTCGTTCGCGAGAGACACCGGCGCCCGCCGCAGCGCGAGCTTCTTCAGGAACGTCACCGGGTCGAGGTAGTACGGGTTCTCGTGCACGTGGCCGCCGATGATCACGTGCGAGTGCGTGGCGAGCACATCGGCGATCACCCGGCCGCTGAAGCGATTGACGTCGTAGCAGCAAAGAAGCGTGCAGTCGTGCTTGGGCGCCAGCGTGTTCACCTTCGCTTCATAGACCATCAGGTCCTCGGTGCCCGGCAGGTTCTTCAGCGCCCATTCCATGTCGCCGCAAGTGCGAACGGACTTGAACTCGCCTTCGGCTGCGCCCTTGAGCACGCCCTCGAGGGTCGAGAACATGCGGTCCGCGACGAACACGTTGTCCTGGAGGTACGTCTGCTCGGAAGGCACGACCTTGAGCTGGCCACGCTCCATCGCTTCCTGCACGGGCACGCCGCCCTTTTGCATCCGATTCACATGGTCGTCATGCACGCTCGACTCGAGGATCGTCACCACCTCGTCGCCTGTATCGATTCCTTCCTGGAAGTACGGATTGAGGACCTCGTACATTTCCTTGCGCGAATCAAAGAACGCGCAGATGTGCTGCAGGCCATGCAGCTCCTTGCCGCAGAGACTCACTTTTCGCGTACGTGTCGGCGCCATGTTGCACGCCTGGGGCTCGTACGCCTACCACCTCGTCGCGCCCACGTCGACCCATCCTGGTACAGCATCGTTCCCGAAGTTCGTCCCTGGATCGACGCCGCGTCCGCCTGGCGACGATCCGGGCTGGCCGGGTGCTCAAAAGAAGCGAGCTCGTCGGGGGATAACGCCGCAAAGCGAGTGCCTCGATGGGCGCGAGCGTCCAGAGGAAGTCGGTCAAAACGGATTTTGCGCGAGCTCGGGGCACCTACGCGGGTGGGGCCTGCACTGAGCTGATGGATTCAAAGCGCAGGCGATCATGAACAGCGTCTCAACACTCGAGGGGAAAAATCCCACGAACGCGCCTATGTTCCCCTGTGCCCCCTTGGCGAGCACGGCCTCGCCGGCCCCCGGAGCGCAAGCCTTTATGCTTCCCGTGGATGCGACCGCGTAGTCGCGGCTGAGCTCGATCTGAGCCCGGCGTCGCAGTCGGCTGTGATGCACGGCCCATCCACGCGACAACGACCATGGCGGGAACACCGAGGCGAACGCGCGCGTCCGTCGCATCCGTCGCATCCGTCGCATCCGTCGCATCCGTTGCATCCGTCGCATCCGTTGCAAAGGACACACCATCCGTTATAGTGGACACATGCCGCCCGCCTTGCTCGTGCAAGCCACCGCCGTCGAGCTCCTCGCGCTCTATCGCTCCCGGAGCGCTTCCCCCGTCGAGGCGCTCCGCGCCGTCCTCGCCCATGTGGAGCGCCACGGAGCGCCGCTCAACGCGTTCGCGCTCCTCGACGAGGAGCGGGCCCTCGAGGCCGCGCGGGCGTCCGAGGCGCGCTGGGCTCGGGGCGAGCCGGTGGGGCGCCTGGACGGGGTGCCTGTCTCGGTGAAGGACCTCCTGCTCACGCGCGGCTGGCCGACCCGGCGGGGCTCGCGCACCGTGGACGCGGCCGGCCCCTGGACGGAGGACGCGCCCGCCGTCGCCCGGCTGCGGGAGCACGGTGCGGTGCTCTTCGGGAAGACGACGACGTCCGAGTTCGGGCTGAAGGGCCTCGGCGACAGCCCGCTGACGGGGATCACGCGCAACGCGTGGGACCCGCGGCGCACGCCGGGCGGCAGCAGCGCCGGCGCCGTCACCGCGGTGGCGGCCGGCTTTGGGCCGCTCGCCGTCGGAACGGACGGCGGCGGCTCGATCCGCGTGCCGAGCGCGTTCTCCGGGGTGGTGGGGTGCAAGCCGACCTTCGGCCGCGTGCCCGCGCACCCCGCGAGCGTGGTGGGGGTGCCCCCGCACGTGGGGCCGATCGCGCGCACGGTCGGCGACGCGGCGCTGCTCCTCTCGGTCCTCTCCGGCCCTGACGACCGCGATCCGTTCCGGGCCCCGCCGCCGCGCGAGGACGCGCTGTACCTGGGCGCGCTCGTCGCGGTCGACGCCCCCGGCGCGTCCGACGCGCTCGACCCGTCCGGCGCGCTCGACGCGAGGTTCCTGCGCCGCGTGCGGGTCGGCGTGAGCGCCACGCTGGGGTACGTCGATCTGCCGGGTGATACGCGGGCTTGCTTCGACGCGGCGGTCGCGCTCCTGCGACGTCTCGGCGCCGAGGTGGAGGAGGTGGCGCCGCCGTTCGCGGACCCGGGGGGCGTGCTGCGGACGCTGTTCGCGGCGCGCGCCGCGCACACGGTGCGGGAGCTCGGGCCGGAGCAGCGCGCGCTGCTCGATCCGGCGGTCCAGAGCGCGGCAGCCCAGGGAGAGGCGCTGAGCGCGGTGGCGTACCTCGAGGCGGAGCGGCAGCGCGCGGAGCTGGCCCTGGCCATGGCCGTGTTCCATCGCCGCTTCGATCTGCTGGTGACGCCGACGTCGGCCGGGGCCGCGCCCCTGATCGACGGCGGCGCGCTCCCGCCCTCCTTCGCCGCGCCCTTCAGCCTGACGCGCCAGCCGGCGATCAGCGTGCCGATGGGCCTCACCAGCGCCGGCCTGCCGCTCGGGCTGCAGATCGTGGGGCGCCACTTCGAGGAAGCGCTGGTGCTGCGCGCCGCGCTCGCGATAGAGCGAGAGAGCGCCCCGCTGCGGGCGCCGCCGCTCCGCGCGAGCTGAGCTGTCGCGCGAGGCCGCCACCGAATCGAGGGCGCTCTCGCGAGCGCAACGAAACAGCGCTCACCGTCGGCCCCATCGCCGAGTTGGGCGACGATCGCCCACGTCGGAGGCGTCTTCTCTCACACCGCCTTTTGCTATCGACAGGGCCTGCGGCCGTGCGCTGCGCTCAAGGCCGTGATCGTTCGCGAGCCAGCTCGCCTGCCGGCCGGCGAATCGAAGCGCGGTCCGCGCAGGCGCGGCCGGCCCACGAGCGCCTGCGGTGAGGACATCACGCTCCGTGAGCCGAGCTCGCACCACGGCCCATCCTCTCCCTGATCGCACGCCTTCGCACACAGCTTCCGGGCCCGCGCCTCTCGCTCTTCCTTCTTGCGCTTGACCCGCGACGGTGGCCTCCTGGATCACGGGGACGAATCGCCTGGTCGATGCTGGTTGAACACCACGAGAGGAGCACTCCATGCAGCCTCGAACGAAAGCGAGCGAAGCACTCGATGCACCGAATCGCCGGTCCGGCGCGCCGCCCATCGACATGGCGCTGAACCACGGCACCTACTGTTCCGAGCGGTGCGCGGACGTCCTGCGGCGCCACGCCGGCAACATCTCCCTGCGGAGCTACCCGGCCGGGGACAACGGAGATCTCCGGCGCGCGCTCGCCGCCGACGCGGGCGTCAGGCCGGAGAACGTGCTGGTCGCCAACGGGAGCGGCCCGCTGCTCAAGACCTGCATCCCGTTCCTGATCGAGCGCGAGATCAGGCGTTCGGCGACGCGGACCCTGCGCCATTTGCTGAAGCGCACGGCGTATCCCATCATCACCACCCGGCTCACCTACTCCAAGGTGCCTGCGTCCGGGGTCCGCGTGGGGCTGCGATGCGAGCTGCTCCCGCTCCATCCGGAGAACGGCTTCGCGCTCGACGTGGGGATGCTCGAGTCGCGCCTCTCGCGGCAGGACGGCCTGGTTTACCTCTGCAACCCCAACAACCCCACAGGCAATGTCCTCATCACGAGGCAGGAGCTCGGTCCGCTGCTCACCCGGTTCCCGGACTCCCTCTTCTTCATCGACGAAGCGTACGTACACTACCTCGAGGAGAGCCCGAACACCCGGGTGGCAGACCTGGTGCTGCGCCATCCCAACCTGATGGTGCTGCGCAGCTTCTCCTTCGCCTACGGGCTCGCGTCGGTGCGCGTGGGATACGCCATGGGAGACGCGACGGTGGTGGCGCAGATGGAAGCCAAGATGACGCCGCACCGCGTCGGGCAGCTGGCCGCGGAGCTCGCGATGGCGTCGCTCGAGGACGGCGGACACCTCGGATTCGTCCGGCACCAGACAGCGAGGGAGCGCGCCAGGCTCATGGCGGCCATCGGAGCGCATCGCGCGCTGGAGGCCTATCCGTCACAGACCAATTTCATCCTGTGCCGCGCGCGCGGGGCGTGGTCCGGGGCGAAGATCCACGACGCGCTGCTCGCCCGAGGCGTGAGGGTGAAGGCCTTCGAGCCGTTCGGCGACGAGCGATACGACGACTACTTTCGCGTGACCGTCGGCCTTCCGGCGGAGAACACCTGCTTCATCGAGCAGCTCGACGCCCTGATGAGCCCGCGCCGCAGGGAGGAGCCCTCCAGGACCGCAGCGCCGGCGGTCCGCCAGGTCGAGCTCTCGGAGCTTGCTTAGCCGAGAATTGGATCAAGGTTCCGGGGCATGGAGCCCCGAGGACCGCAACCCTTCCCGGCCTGCCTGACCGGCGCGCAGCGGGAGATCCAGGAACCGCTGGCACCAGCGCCCGAGCCCGCTCCCCGGCCTGCAGGAAGCATGCGGAGCAGGTGACGCTCCCACGGCGCACGCGCGATCGGCTCCCACCTCGGCTACCTGGCTCCGTCCGGCTCGTGTTTCTCCTGGGGGGCCTTGCGGGATCCATGACAATGGCCAGCTTCGCCGCGCCGGATGACGAGGCGCATCGACGTCGACGGGGGGAGAGCGCACGTGAGCCACACGTTGTCGCGCATCACGGTCCTGCTCCGTGAGCGAAGCGAGGAGATCATAGGCCAGTGGATGGTGCGCGTGCGGAGCGCGCCGAAGATCCCACGGGCCCGTGAGCTCACCGATGAAACCTTGAGAGATTACACGCCGAAGCTCCTCGACGACCTCATCGACTCACTCGCGCAGGGCGCGCAGCCGGGCGCACCGGACGGTGCCAGCGGCCCGGAGATCGGCAGCTCGGACGCCGCCAAGGTGCACGTCTCGCATCGCATCGCCGAGGGCTACTCCCTCGCGGAGGAGCTGCGCGAGCTCGGCGTCCTTCGCGCCGTGATCGTGGACGTGTGCGCGCGGGAGGGGGTGGTGCTCGGCGGCGAGGAGGCCCAGCTCGTGCACTCGGCGCTCGACGAGGTGATGATCACCGCGGCCGTCGAGTACGAGCGCGCGAGCTCGGCCGATCTCCGCCGTGACGTCGCGCTCCACGAGCTGTTCATCGCGGTCCTCGGGCATGACCTGCGCAACCCGCTCTCGGCCATCCGGTTCGCCACCGCCGCCCTGCTCAAGCGCGAGGACGTCACGACCGCCATCGCGAGGCTCGCCCAGCGCATCGCCGCGAGCACGGAGAGGGCGGTGCGGATGGTCGAGGAGCTGCTCGACCTGACGCGCATCCGCTCCCACCATGGTCTTCCGGTCGAGCCGGAGCCCGTCGACCTCCGCGCGATTTGCCAGCGCGTGGTCGAGGAGTTCGAGCTCGCCCACCCGGAGCACACCATCCGCTTCACGGCCCACGGCGACGGGCGGGGCAAGTGGGATCCGGGCCGGATGGGGCAGCTCCTGTCGAACCTGATCGGCAACGCCGTCGACTACAGCCCACCGGAGGAGCCGGTGCACGTGGAGCTGCGCGGGCACAAGAATGGCGTCGTGATCGAGGTGACGAACCGCGGGACCCCGATCCCGCCCGAGCAGCTGCCCGTCCTCTTCGATCCGTTTCGCCGGGGCGAGCAGAGCCAGCGGGTCGTACAACGCTCGAAGGGGCTCGGACTCGGGCTCTTCATCGTCAAATCGATCGTCGACGCGCACGGAGGCTCCATCCAGGCCACGAGCACGCTGGAGGAGGGCACCACGTTCCGCGTCAAGCTCCCCCGTTCGTCGTAGCGCGGTCGCTTCGCCGACACACGCGGCGGCGCGGCGCTGGCTCAGACCGGCCTCAGCGCCGGCCAGGCCAGCTCGATGCCCTCGCGGACCAGGAGCGCCTGGAGCTCTTCGCGGAGCGAGCTCCGGGCGCGCACCTGCCGCGGCAGCACGCGGCGCTCCAGGCAGAACGTCGCGAGCAGCCCCGCCGCCTCGCCGACGCTCCACTCCACAGGGTGGACCCGGTAGGCGCCGTTCGTGATGTGCGTGACGCCAAGGTTCTTCCCGCCCGGCAACAGGTTCTCCACCCGCACCGGAATGAGCGCACCCAGCGGTATCTGGAACGGCCAGCAGCCGAGATCGAGGTACCCGGCGCCCCCGACGCGCGGGTGCAGATCGATGCGATAACACCCGATCCCGACGCTCTCCTCGAACGTCGCGGGGCCGTCGGGCCGGAGCGGATACGCGATGTCCTGCTCGAGCACCGTGAGCTCGGCCCGGATCCGGCGGGACTCGCGGATGTAGGGCGCTGGCGCGAGGCCGTCGACCGTGCCGCCGACCACGTCCCCGCGGAGGCGCAAGCCTGGATATCCGACCCCGCCGTCCGGGCGAGGCGCCTCGGTCTGCATCCAGTACAGAAGGCTCAGGCTGAGCTGCCGCGCTCCCTCCAGGTGCCGCGCGGCCTCCACCTCGTCGACGCCGCAGACCGGCCCGAACCAATAGTCGTTCTGCGGCCAGTTCACGATGGTGATGTCGCTCGGCGCGAACCCCTCTTCGAAGACCGTCCTGTCGAGGATCCGCCGGAAGCTCCACCAGGGATGCCTGTCTTCCGCGACGAAAAGACCTCGAGTCAGGGGCTCGAGTGTCTCGGGTCGAACCGCCGTCCAGTCCAGCAGTCGACCCGGCCAGCCGGGCGGCTCGAGGGAGCGCCAGCGCTCGTACTGAGGGGGCCTGTCGATGGTATGGTCCTCTCCGGGGTGGTGCTCGATCGCGAAGCAGACGGTGATCGCCTGCTGGGCCCTCGGATCCGCGCGCTCGGGGGCGTGCGGCTCGCAGGTCTCCGCGCGAGACTCCGCCCCGAGCGCGTGCTCCACGCCCGCGAGCGAGAGGAGCTCGCCATGAGGCGTGGCGTCGATGAAGAGGTCGGCCACGAGGAGGACGTCGCGCCCCGACTCCAGCCCTCGGACCACGACGCCGGTCACCCGATCGCCCTGCGTCGACGCCGAGATGGGCCGGTGAGCATGGAGCGCGACGAGGCGCCCGTTGAGCCGATACGGCGCGATCATCTCGTGCAGGACGGCCACCGCGACCCGCGGATCGTGGCACAGGCGGCTGACCCAGCCGTTGCCGGGGTTGAGCTCGGGGAGCGCCCTGGCCGACGCGGTGAGCGGTAGATGCCTGCGGTAATACTCGCGGATCCCCTGGCGCAGCGCGCGGTAGCTCCGGGTCGCCCCGATGTCCTCGATCCACGGGTGCTCGTCCGGAGGGACCGCCTGGTTCGTCAGCTGGCCCCCGAGCCAGCGAGTCTCCTCCGTCAGGACGACGCGGCGGCCCGTCCGGGCCGCCGCGAGCGCAGCCGCGAAGCCGCCGAGCTCTCCGCCGATGACGGCGACGTCGGTCCGGATCACGTCCATCGCCAGCTCCCCGCGCTCACGCGCTCCTCCGCGCGGGCTGCGCCGCCTGGGCTCGCCGCGCGAGGAGCTCGAGGACGAGCTGGTTGGTCTCCCTCGCCCTGGCCTTCAGGCCAGGGAGCAGCCGGCGGATCTTCGCGCGGATCTCGTGACGCGTGTCCCACGAGCGATCGAGTCTGGCGATGAGCTGCCCGGAGCTGATGCTCCCGAGGGGCGGGGTCTCCATCTCGAGGTCCTCGATGAACCCCGCGACCTTGGACGCGTAGGGCAGCGCGACGAACGGGGTCTCGCGGAGCGCCGAGAAGATCAGGAAGTGGAGGCGCATGCCCACCACGAACTCGAGGTGCCCGACGAGGCTGAGGATCTGCTGCGGCGTGTACCGGCGCCTCAAGACCTCTGCCCGCTCGGCGTTCTTCATGTGGGCGACGACCGCGTGGCTGTGCTGCACGTCCGTCCGTTCCATGGACACGAACACGACGTCCGCGTCGAGGCGCTCGACGACGAAGTCGGCGGCGTTGGCGAGCAGGCCATAATACTCGTCAGGGTCGATGTCGGGCGCGGCCGGGCCCGGCTCCCTGACGGAGAAGCCGACGAGGTGCCGCTCGAACTCGACCCCCTCGGCCCGGATGGCCTCGATGGGCAGCGCCTCCTCGCGCAGCAGCAGGGCCGGATCGGCCGTGAGGCGGATCTCGCGATTCACCCCCACCTCCTCGAGGAGGCGACGTCCCTGCTTGTCTCGTACGGTGACGATGTCCGCGGCGTTCAGCGCCGCCCGCACGGCTTGCTTCGCGCTCGGGTCCGACAGCGGCCCGGCGCTCACGGCGTAGATCACGACGGGGACGCCGCGCTCTTCCGCGATGAGCACCTCTCTCAGATAGACCGCCGCGTCCCGATCGTACAGGATGCCTCCCCCACCGAGGACGAAGAGATCGAGGCGATCGATCTCGGCGGTCGATTCCATTCGTGTGAGGTCACGAACGGGGACGACGCGCTCCACCTGGTGGCGCATCTTCGTGTCCTCCGGGCACAGCGAGAACACGGTGACCTCCGCTGGCATCGACTCCCGGAGCTGCGTGAGGATGCCATCGAGGATGGCCTCGTCGCCGAGGTTCATGCCGCCGTAGGACCCTGAAATCCCGACTCGGAACGGTTGGTTCGCCTTGTCCATCGTGGGCTCCTCCCGCGAGCGCCTCCGCTCGATCGCCGCGCCGTCACGTCGCGCCGTCACGTCGCGCCGTCACGTCGCGCGCGGCCCTCCGCCAGCCGCGACCTGCTCGGTCGCCCGAGATCGTCAGCGCAGCGCAGGACCTTGCCATGGCGGCGGCGAAGCGCAATGTCCGCCGGCGGAGGACGCACCATGGGACATGCGCAGGCGCGGACGATCCGGAGTGGCTCGAGAGAGCCAGGCGACGAGGCGCGCCCGGCCAGGGAGCAGCGCGCGGGGCGAGCCGCGGCGCGGGTCGCGCCGGCCGTGCCTGTGGGTGATGTCGTGGACGAGGCCTGTCAGCAATCCTTTCCTGCCAGCGACCCGCCCGCCTGGACGCCTGTGAGAGCCGGCCTGCCGCGCGACGACCGGTCAGAATGCCCCGACCCGGGATGACCGTCCCCGCCCGCACCACCGCGCGGATCTCGCCGTCATCGTACAGCTAGAGGCCGGTGTCCGGGACCGGCGCCCCTCGTCGACGCGCACCTCCAGAGGACGGTCATGATAGCGTGATCGGCCGATGCTTCCTCGCTCCCTCGCCTTGGTCGCCCTGTGGACCTGCGGCTGCGCCCCGGCGCTCTCCACGTTCCAGCCAGCCCATGTGGCCAAGAAGGGCCATGTCCAGGCCGAGCTCGGGCTCGACGTCTCGATCCCGACCGGCACGCTCGCGTCGATGGTGGACGCCGGCGTCGTGCTGGCGGACGCCGCGGAGTCACGGGAGCTGTCCGAGGCCGAGCGGCAGGCGCTCTTCGAGGCGGGCGGCGCGCTCGCGTTGAACCCGCCCTCGGTCACGCCGCACATCGGCGTCGGCTACACCGCGCTCGATCGCTGGGAGCTCAACCTCCGCACGACCGGCAGCGCGTTCCGCCTGGGCACCCGCTACCAGCTCCTGAAGAGCGACGAGCACGGCGTCGATCTGACGGCCGGCGCCGGCGTCGGGCGCTACGTGATGGAGTTCCCCGTCGGGAGCATCCTGGGCATCGTCGAGCTGGAGGACTTCACGCGATGGCAGATCGATCTGCCCATCCAGATCGGGAAGGCCGGCACATGGTACCGGGTCTGGGGCGGCCCTCGCCTGATGTTCACGACCTTCGACACGTCGCTCGTCCTGGACCTGCCCGCCTTCACGGGCTACGCGGGAGAGCGCGAGCTCGCGTCGTTCTCTGGCACCGGGTTCTATCTGGGCGGCCAGGCCGGCGTCGCGCTCGGCTATCAACACGTATTCTTCGGCTTCGAGCTGACGATGGCGGAGATCTTCTCGAGCGGTGAGCTCACCGTGCTCGGTCAGCGGGCGGTCGCGCTCGATCTCGACAGCTTCATCGTCTACCCGTCGGTAGGGCTGATGGCTGAATTCTAGATCCAGAGCACCGGACGATCGACGCGCGCACCTCCGCGGAGCGCGGCCGCGCCGTCCTGCGCGAACCGCTCGGAGCCGATCGGCTCCCGCCCGGCGCGCGGCGTTACGATAGCTTATCGCTCCCGAAAAGCGGCCGAAACAGGCGCCGTCCGATCATGGCAGGGTCCCCGCGGCGGTGCTCGCCGGAGGGGCGCTGTTCTCCCCACCTGGAGGCATTGCGCGTGGTGACCCCTGCCGACCTCGCCATCAAGGATCTCGGCCCTTGCCGGCACCCCTCGCCCGTCGCCGAGAAGCTCGGCGAGAAGGCCACGGTGTACGTCGGCGAGGCCGACAAGGTGCTGTTCGACGATCGCCTGTCCGCCGTCCTCGCGGACGCCTCCGGCGCGCGGCCGCCGGCGTTCGAGCTGGCCGGGCCGCGCAACCGCGTCTTCTGGGATCCGAAGGAGGTGCGCGCCGGCATCGTGACGTGCGGCGGGCTCTGCCCCGGCGTCAACAACGTCATCCGCGGCCTCGTGCTCACGATGGCGCAGAGCTATGGCGTGCCGGAGATCTTCGGCTTCCGCTACGGCTACGAGGGGCTCGTCGCCCGCTTCGGGCACGCCCCGATGCGCCTGGATCCCCGCAGCGTCGAGGAGATCCACCGCATGGGCGGCACCGTGCTCGGCACCTCTCGCGGCAACCAGGACCCGCACCAGATGGTGGACACGCTCGAGGCCCTCGGCATCAACGTCCTCTTCGTCGTCGGCGGCGACGGCACCATCCGCGGCGCGATGTCGCTCGTCCGGGCCATCGAGGAGCGCCGCCTGTCGATCGGGGTCGTCGGCGTGCCCAAGACCATCGACAACGACATCAAGTTCATCGACCGCAGCTTCGGCTTCGAGAGCGCCTTCGCCGCCGCCGTCGACGTCATCCGCAGCGCGCACGTGGAGGCCTCTGGGGCGAAGAACGGCATCGGGCTCGTCAAGCTGATGGGCCGCCACTCGGGCTTCATCGCGTGCGCGGCGGCGCTCGCGTCGGCGGACGTGGACGTGGTCCTCATCCCCGAGGTCCACGCGGAGCTCGACGGCCCGTGCGGGCTGCTCGCGCACCTCGAGCGCCGGCTCGCCCGCCACGGCAACGCCGTGATCGTCGTCGCCGAGGGCGCCATGCAAGAACACTGCACCTCCAGCGCGGAGCCCATGGCGACGGATCTCAGCGGCAACCTCAAGCTGAAGGACATCGGCCTCTTCCTGCGCGACCGCATCAACGCGCACTTCCGGGCGCGCGGCGTCGAGGCGACGCTGAAGTACCTGGACCCGAGCTATCATATCCGCAGCGTCCCCGCGTCCCCGTCGGACAGCGTGTATTGCTGGAACATGGCCCGGAACGCGGTCCACGCGGCCATGGCGGGCAACACCGAGATGCTGATCGGCCGGTGGCACGGCCGCTTCGTGCACGTGCCGATGCCCATGGCCGTCCGCATGCGCAAGCAGGTGGACCCGACGGACGACCTGTGGATGGCCGTCGTGGAGGCCACGGGGCAGCCGCTCTCGTTCTGCTAGCAGGTCCGGGCAGGATCCGGAGGGAGATGTCAACGCGAAGTCGCAGAGCCGCAAAGTCGCAGAAAGAACAGATGGATCGGCCATCGCCCCGCGCGCCGCGGGCTCGCCCCGTGCCATCATGGCCGGCATGAAGACATCGCTGCTGCCCTCTCGCTCGCTCGTGCTCGCTGGCCTCGCCTGTCTCGCCGGCTGTACCAAGGAACCCGCGCCGCAGGCCCCGGGAGTCGAGGCTCCGCTGGCGTCGCAGGCCCCGCCGGGGGCCGAGAGCGCGCCCGCGGCGCAGCCCCCGCCGGCTGCCGGCGGCGAGCCGCGCGCCGCGGCGTCGGAAGCTCGGTGCGAGGCCGACGCCGACTGCGTGGTGTCCTGCGCGCGGGCCGGGCAGTGCTGCGACCAGCTGTGCCCGCCGTGCGACCAGGCGTTCCACCGCGACGCGCTCGCGGAGCTCCAGAAGTGGCGCGCCGCGAGCTGCGCCGCCGAGAGCTGCCCGGTCGCCAAGTGCATGGCACCGAAGGAGGACTCGGTCGCTCGCTGCAAGGCCGGCGCGTGTGTGGTCGAGCGCGTCCCGCACGTCGACCGATGAGCCGGCGCCCGGGCTGAAACCTCCCCGACACCTACGCGAAATCCAGGGGATACCTTCACCCAGCGCCCACGGCGCGTTTTGCCACAGGCTGCATCCGCGCCACACCGATCGAGCTCGAGGCCAGCGGGCTGCGGCCTCCGGCCTCCTTCATGTCGAGACCGCCGTCCGTGGCCCTGCGCTTGCATTGCGCGGCGCGTAGGGCGCGGGAACATCGCGACCCCGTCGGCGAGCTCTCCTGGAGCCCACGGCGCTCGCCGTGCTGGAGGACGGACCCTCGCCGGGATCGCAGCGGGAGGTCCCTTGGGCATCGAGATCCAGCAAGACCACTTCAAGACCGTCGATTATCGGCTCTTCAAGAGGCGGCTCCAGCAGAACCTCGCGGCGCTGGAGATGGTGCTCGCCCGGCCGGGGTTCGGCCACGGGGAAGCGACGATCGGCACCGAGCTCGAGATGTTCCTCGTCGATCGCGAGGCGCGCCCCGTGCCGATCGGGGCGGAGATCGCGCGCGCCGCGGCGAGCCCGATGATCACGCCGGAGATGGGCGCGTTCGACATCGAGCTCAGCACGCAGCCGGTGCCGCTCGCCGGCAGGCCGCTCTCGGCGCTGCGCGAGCAGATGCGCGCGACCGTCGAGGCGATCCGCGAGCGCGCGGCGGCGCTGGGCGCGCGCGTGGTCCCGGTCAGCATCCTGCCGACCTTCCAGCGGCGCGACTTCAGCCCTGCGACGATCACGAACCTGCCCCGGTATCGCGCGCTCGCCGCGGGGCTCTGCAGGCTGCGCAGGGCGCCCTTCCATATCCGGATCGACGGCGCCGAGCCGCTGGAGCTCACGTCGGACGACCCCGCGATGGAGGCGGCGAACACCGCCTTTCAGATCCACCTCCGGGCCACGCCCGACGCCTTCGCGCGGCTGTTCAACGCCGCCATGATGATGACCGCGCCCGCGCTCGCGGCCGCGTGCAACTCGCCCACCTTCCTCGGCCACCGGCTGTGGCACGAGACGCGGGTGGCGGTGTTCAAGCAGGCCGGCGACGATCGCCCGCCGGCGCCTGGCGCGGACTGGAAGATGCCGGCCCGCATCGGCTTCGGGACCGGCTGGGTGCGCGACGGCGCGGCGGAGCTCTTCATGGAGAGCGTCGCGCTCCACGAGCCCATCCTCCCCGTGTGCTGCGACGAGGACGTCGTCGGCTGCGCGCGGGCCGGCGGGATACCGCAGCTCCACGAGCTCCGCCTGCACCACGGCACCGTCTGGAACTGGAATCGACCGGTGTACGATCCGGCCGGCGACGGCCACTTGCGGATCGAGCTTCGCGCCCTGCCGTCCGGGCCCACGCTCGATGACATGCTCGCGAACGGGAGCTTCCTGCTCGGGGGCATCCTCGCGCTCGCGCCCTCCATCGGAGAGCTCCTGCCGTCGTTCCCGTTCGAGCTCGCCGTGAGGAACTTCTACCATGCGGCGCACTACGGCCTCGACGCCGAGCTCGTCTGGCCGGCCGCGCCGGGGGCCGCGCCGAGGTGCGTCCGGGCGCGCGATCTCCTCCTCTCGCTCTTGCCGCGGGTCGAGGAGGGGCTCGTGACCGAGGGCGTCGACGGAGACGAGGCCCGCCGTTATCTCCGGATCTTCGAGGCGCGGGTCGCCAAAGGCATCACGGGCGCCACATGGCAGCTCCGCGCGCTCTCGGCGCTGGAGATGGGCTCCGCGTCGCGCGAGGAGGCGCTGAGGAAGATGCTGGAGCGGTACATGGCCGAGGTCGACTCCGGCGCGCCCGTGCACGCCTGGGGGACCCCGCGCGCGGGCGCGACGTGAGGTCGCCATGAGCCAGGACGCCACGAGATCCCTCGCGGAGCAGCTCGACGCCCGGCTCGCCGCGCCGGGGGCGATGGATGCGGCGCGGTTCGAGGCGTTCCTCGACGCCCAGCGGCGGCTCGGGCTGGTCCACGGCGCGCGCCCGCTGTGCCGCTACCTGCGGCCGCACCTCATCGCCGAGCAGGACCTCGCCGCGATCGCCCGCGCGGCCGAGCAGATCGCCTCCGCGCTGGAGAGGGTCGCGCAGCGCGCGATCCGGGACGACTTCCTGGCCGAGGAGGTCGGGCTCTCCGCGGACGAGCGCGCCCTCGCGGCCATCGTGCCGGGTCCGGGGCCGCTCCACACGGTCGGGCGCCTCGACATGCTGGTCACCGACGGCGGCTTCTCCTTCATCGAGTACAACGCCGACTCCCCCGCCGGCCTCACCGACCAGATCCTCGTCGAGCGGACGCTGATGGAGCTCCCTCACCTCGCGCCGCTCCGGGACGGACATGGCCTGCGCACGCCGGCGCCGCACCGGGCGCTCCTCGGCGCCCTGCGCGAGGGTTACGCCGCGTGGGGCGGGCGCGAGGCGCGGCCCGCGATAGCCATCGTCGACTGGGCCACGCTGGACACCTCGGCCGAGCTCAGGGTGCTCGCCGACCTGTTCTCGGCCGAGGGGCACCGGACCAGGATCGTCGATCCGGACGAGCTCACGCACGATGGCCGCCGCCTCGGAGCGGGCGGGGAGCGGATCGATCTCGTCTACCGGCGCGTGATCACGCAGGAGCTCATCGGGCGGCGCGGCCTCAATCACCCCCTGATCCGCGCCTACTGCGATCGCGCGGCGCACGTGGCGAACTCGTTCCGGATCAGGCCCCTCAACAAGAAGGCGGCGTTCGCCGTGCTGAGCAACCCCATGTTCTCGGGCCTGTTCACGCCCGAGCAGCGCGCGGCCATCGCGGAGCACATCCCCTGGACGCGCCGGCTGACCGCCGGCCGCGCCGCGTGGCGGGGCCGCGAGGTGGATCTCGTCGAGCTCCTCCTCGAAGAGCAGGAGAGCTTCGTGTTGAAGCCGAACGACGAGTACGGCGGCAAAGGCGTGCTCCTCGGGTGGACGGCGACGCCGGCGGCCTGGAGAGAGGCAGTCCGGGCCGCCGCGGATCAGCCCTGCATCGCGCAGGAGCGGCGCCGCCCGCGCACCGCGCGCATGCCGACGTTCCGCGGCGGCGCCGTGGAGGAAGAGCAGGTCTATTTCGACCTTTGCCCCTTCGTCTTCGCCCGCGGCGTGGAGGGCCCGCTCCCCACCTTCACCACGCGCATGGAGGGCGCCATGGTCCGGCTCTCCGCCTCGGAGGTCAGCAACGTCTCCGCGGGAGGCGGGGTCACGGGGCTCGTGATCGTCGATGGCGCGCGCGCGCCGCGGGAGGGTGCCCGTCATGTGTGAGCTGCTTGGTATGGTGTCGAACGTGCCGACGGACATCGTGTTCTCGTTCACGGGGCTCGCGCTCCGCGGCGGGCAGACGGGGCCGCACGCGGACGGCTGGGGCGTCTCGCTGTACGATGGACTGTTCGCGCGCACGTTCCTCGAGTCTCACCCGGCCTTCTCGAGCCCGCTCGCGCGGTTCATCCGCGAGAACCCGATCCACACGGCCCTCGCCATCGCGCACGTGCGCAAGATGACGCGGGGGGGAGCGGCCCTGAAGAACACGCACCCTTTCATGCGGGTCCTCCACCGCCGGCACATCGTGTTCGCGCACAATGGCACGTTGCCCACGGTCAGGGATCGGAAGCTCCACCTCGAGACGCCGGTCGGCGACACCGACAGCGAGCACGCCTTCTGCATCCTCCTCGAGGCGATCCGGAGCTCGTACGGCGAGAGGTACCCGGCCGACGGACGGGAGCTGGGGCGCACGCTGTACGAGCTCGGGAACGAGCTCGGCGCCGATGGCGTCTTCAACTTCCTGTTTGCGGACGGCGAGCACCTCTTCGCCCGCTGCGGCGACCACCTGTCCTGCATCCTGCGCCAGGCCCCGTTCGGCGAGGCCACGCTCGTGGACGCGGATCTCAAGGTGAATTTCAACGACCTCCACGGCGTCGGCCCGGACGCGCGCATGGCCGTCGTGGCCACCGAGCCGCTCACGCGCGACGAGCTATGGCGCAAGGCGACGCCCGGCACGCTGTGGGTCTTCCGCGCCGGCGAGCTCCTGGCGACGTTCCCCGAGCCCCGCGAGGGCTCAGGCCCCGAGCTCCCCGGGCCGAGCACGCTCCCGGGAGCGGACGGACGGGCTCCTTAGAGCGGTTCCCTCCCCCGCCTCTGGTGCACGCGACGCAGAGCGGCGGTCTCCCGCACAGGAGACGGGTCCAGATCGGCGTTTTCGGCGCGGAAGCGCACTCCAGTGCGCTGAGCACCGAAAACGCCGAGATGGGCCCGTATCCGAAGCGGGTGACCGCCGCTCTAGCTGCGCGGGCGCGCGAACAGGTCCCGGAAGAAGTCGCTCAGCGTGTGCTCCTTGTAATCGCGGAACTCGCCGGCATCGAAGTAGACGCCGCCGCAGACGCTGCAGTTCTCGTACCAGATGTGCGACTGCTCCGGGTCGACCATGCGCACCATCGGCGTCGAGCAGCGGGGGCACGGCACCCGCCGGATCTGGTTGTTCTTCCGCCCCACCGAGGGGTCGCCGGTGTCGATCTGCTGGGAGCCCGCCATGGCCTTGAGGGACTCCTTCTCGCGGCTGTCGAACCAGATCCCGCCGCACGCCGTACACCGGTCGACGTCGATCCCGCCGAAGGTGACGACATCCATCGAAGCGGTGCATTTCGGACAGTTCACGTCATGCTCCAGTGCGGCAGGCGCCGCGGTCGGGAGCGATGGTATCAGACGCCCCGGATCGCGTGAAGGGCCGAGCGTTCGTGGAGGCGCCGGCAGCGTCAGCGCGCCGGCGACGCCTCGTCGAAGAGCTCGACCTCGTCGATCGCGATGTGGCCCCAGCCCTTCTTCTCCTGGTCGATCACCGCGAGCTGCGCCGTCTTGCCCCGGAACTTCCGCACGTCCCACGTCACCTCGGTGAGGATGTCGCTCTCGATCCCCACCTCGCTCAAGACCTTCTTTCCGTCGACGCGCAGCTCGACCCGCGTCGTCGAGGACTTGCCGCCGCCGATCAAGAAGCCGAGTCGATCGCGGTCGACGACGAACGCGGGAGAGATCGCCTCGCCCACCGCCTCGTCGTAGAGCTTGGGAGCAAAGCTCGTGAGCAGCTTGTGCCGGGAGGCGCCCACGACGCCCGGATTGAACGCGTCCCCTGACGTCGTCCAGCCGTCGAGCCCAGCCTCGAAGTCGAAGATCACGCGCCGGCCCTTCTTGTTCACCGGCTCCCGCAGCCGCAAGAGGTGCCGCGGCGCCGAGGGATAGCCCATCAACGGGTTGACGCGCGCCCGCTTGGGGAGCTGCTTGTGCGGCTTGTAGCTCTGGTAGATCCAGCCCCGGATCGTCGGCCCTTCGACGCCCGACAGGATCACCCACCTGGCCTGGGTGCGCTTCAGGAAGCCGGGCAGATCGATGCCGCGCATCCTCCCCACCATGGCATCCCAGTAGGGCATGTCATGGAACTGGGGTGTCGTGTGCCCGTTGCGGACGGCGAGGAACGGGTGGCTCGGGATGAGCACGCCGCCCTCCAGCGAGGCGACGAACTTGTTCAGCTCGACCGCCCTCTTCCAGAGGTCCTCGGAGGGGATGTAGCGCGCCTTGTCGTACCGGTGGTGGACGAGGAACGCGGCGGCCAGCGCGAGGGCGGCGATCTCCGAGGCGGCGCGCGCGCGGGGCGAGGACCAGAGGCCTTGGAGGACGTCCCCCACGAGCAGCACGAACACCGGGCCGGCCAGGAGCGCCACCGGGATCAGGTTGTTCAGGAAGCCGCCGGCCTTCGCGAACGGCAGGATCGCCGCCGGGAATGCCGCGATGAGCATGCCTATCCAGAGCGCGGTGCGGGGCCGCAGCCAGCGACGGCGGCGCGCGAGGATCGCGAGCAGCGGGAGGAGCGCGAGGAACGGCGCGAACTCGAAGAGGATCCGCAGCCCGTCCAGCGCCTGCGACCCGCGCACCTGATGGTGCGAGAGGTTCTTGACCGTGTAGAGCCAGAAGCGGCCCTGCGTGGCGATCTGGAGCCCTGCGAGCAGGGCGCCCGACAGGACCGCCATCGACAGGCCGAACACGATCGCGCGCGGGAAGCGGCGCACGAGCAGGAACAGGCCGACCCAGGCGGCGAAGAAGACCCCCGTCTGCTTCGTGAACAGCGCGGCGGTGAACACGGCGGCCGAGGCGATCAGCTGCTTGCGAGAAGGGTTATCGCCGCTGACGAGCGCGGCGCCGAGGAGCGGGAGCGCGATGGCGAGCGAGTCGTTGCGCACGACATCGTACCAGCCGCCCACCACGGGAAAGCTGGACGCGGCCGCCGCGACCGCGGTGAGGCCCAGGGCGACGCCGAAGCCGCGGCGACGGCCCGAGGCGCGCATGGCCTCCACGAAGAGCACGGCGCACGCGAGCGCGAAGGCGGCGATGGAAACGGCGCGGCCCGTCGCGTAATCGAGCCCGGCGAACGCGGCGGCGATCCCGACGGCCGTGAAGTGGACTGGCGGGTACGGGTACGGCAAGAACCCCTGGGACGGCGGCCCGTAGACCGCCTCTCCCGCCAGCAGGCGATGGGTGTGGAGGAGAGCCCCGCCCTCCATCCACTCGATGTCCATCGGGTAGCCGATGCGAGCCGCGAAGATCTGCGCGAGCGTCGCCACGTGCCAGAGCGCCGGCACGAGCAGGGCGAGGCCGAGGACGAGGAGCAGCGCGCGCGCGACGAGCGCCCTGACCATGCGCGTCAGCCTCGCTCGACCGGCGCGGGCTCGCCCGCGCCGCGTTGCGCGCCGGGCGCCCCGAAGAGCGACCACGCGCCCCAGAGACAGAGCGGCGGCAGCACCGAAGCGGCCCGGTCCACGACGACGGCCACCGTCGCGGCGTCGGCGTCGATCGCCGTGAGCGACGTGAGGAGCGCGACGCCCGTCAGCCCCATCACGCCCTCGGAGACCGGGAGCAGGGTCAGGATCCCGGCGATGATCGAGATCGGGTACACGAAGAACACGACGGCGAGCTCGGCCTCGAAGCCGAGCAGCACCAGCACCAGGTACAGCTTCGAGAACTCGATCGCCCAGGCGACCGCCGACAGCAGCGCGTAGGCGGCGAGCCGCGCCGGCGAGCCGAAGCTGCGATCCCACGCGGCGAACAGCCCCTCCAGGAGCGCCAGCGCGCGGCCCTTCTGGCCCGATCCCATGACACGCCCGGCGAGGCGCGAGAGGGCCGCGAGCAGCGGCGTCCGCACGCGGCGCATCGAGATCACCGCGACGCCGGCGGCGAGCCCTGCGAGCAGCGCGAGGCTCGCGCCCCGCCACGCGTCGGCCGCCGCCCGCCCGGACAGGAGCGCGCCCGTGACCGCGATGGAGGCGGCGACCGCGAGGAGGTCCAGCGCCCGCTCCACCAGGACCAGGCCGACCCCCGCGCTGCGCGCGACGCCATGCCGGCGGACCAGCTCGGCCTTGATGAGATCGCCCGCTCTGGCCGGAGTGACCGCCGCGACGCTCAACCCCGCGAGGAAGATCCGCGCGCCGTCGATCCAGCGGTAGTCCTGCGGCCGTTCGCGCACGAGGAGGGCGTGGTAACGGAGCGCCCGCGCCGCGATGTGGGCGAGCGAGACGGCGACGATGAGCAGCAGGTGGGCAGGCCGGAGGCGGGAGAGGCCCTCGATGACGCCATCGCGGTCCAGGTTGCGCCACGCGAGGGCGGCGATCGCCGCGTAGCCGAGCGCCCCGACCAGGAGCCGCAGCCTCCGCGAGCGCGCCGGCGCAGGCGCCGCCGTCGCGGCGTCCGCGCTCACGACGCGACCGGCGCTGCGCGCGCCGTGTTCCTGTGCTCGATGTACCACGCGAAGGTTTGAAGCGCGGCGTCGACGTCGTTGTACCGAGGCACCCAGCCGAGCCGCGCCCGGGCGGCCGTCGTGTCGACGATGTAGTCGAGATCGGCGATGAGGTACTGGTCCTTGCGGAGCGGCGAGAGGCGCACCGCCTCGAGGGCGGCGAGCGCGGGCTTCACGAGCGCTCCCGGCAGGTTCACCACCCGCGATCGGGACCCCGCGCGGCGCGCGACCTCCTCGACCCAGCGGCGCATGGGCGGCACGTCGGACGACCCGCAGTTGTACGCGGCGAAGCCGCGGTCGAGGCCGGCCAGGAGGACGAGCCGCGCGCAGTCTTCGACCGCGACCATCTGATACCGATTCCTCCCGCCGCCGATGAGGGCCACCGGCCGATCGCGCAGGATCCACTCGAGGACACGGGTCAGAACACCGGTGCGCCCCGGCCCCACGATGAGGCAGGGGCGGATGACGGCGGCGTCGATACGCCCCTCGTCGTGCGCCGCCCGGATCAGCTCCTCGGCCTCCAGCTTGCCGCGTCCATAAGGTCCGAACGGCCTCTTCGGGTGATCTTCCCGGATGGGCAGCGCCTGGGGAAGCCCGTAGACCATGTTCGTCGACACGAAGACGAGGCGGGCGGCGTGCTCGGCGATCGAGGCCGCGAGCACGCGGCGCGTGCCCTCGACGTTCACCGCGTGGAACGGGAGGTCGTACGTGGTCGGCGC
>NC_010162.1:0-3025000 GCF_000067165.1 Sorangium cellulosum So ce56 | reverse complement strand
TCGAGCACCGGAGCCCGGTGCGGCCCGAGGCCGGGAGGCGGCGGCCAGCGCTGGTGTGTGCGTTCCCGCGGCCCATGGCGTTCGCGCTGCCCGACTCCGGGACCGTCATCGGCCGCGCCTGGCTCGCCGAACGCGGCCTCGCCGACGCGGAAGTGTCAGGCAAGCACCTGCGGATCGATCGCGCCGGCGGCGCGCTGCGCGTCGCGGACGTCGGGTCGCGCAACGGCACGTGGGTGAACGGGTCGAGGCTCGCGCCGCGCGATCTCACGCCGCTCGACGACGGGGCGGTGCTGAGGCTCGGGCGGGTCCTGTTCGTCTTCCGCGAGGAGCTCCTCGGCCCGCTCGATCCGGCGCCGCCCGTGGGCGGGCTCGTCGGGCCGTACGGCCTGCGCACCGTGGCGCAGCCCCTCGAGGGCCTGCCGCGGAGCCGCCCCGGCAACGTGCTCATCGAAGGGGAGACCGGCGTGGGCAAGGAGCTCGTCGCGCGCGCCACGGCGGCGGCCCTCGGACGCGCGGCGCCGTTCGCGGCGGTGAACGTGGCCGGCGTCGCCCGCGGCGTGTTCGAGTCCCAGATGTTCGGTCACGTGGCGGGGGCGTTCTCGGACGCGCGCAGCGCCGCGCCCGGGATCGTCGTGGCCCACGACGGCGGGACGCTGTTCCTCGACGAGATCGGCGAGCTCGATCCCGATCTCCAGGCGAAGCTGCTGCGGCTCCTGGAGAACCGCGAGGTGCTGCCGGTCGGGGCGCAGCGGCCGGTCCACGTGAACGTGCTGGTCGTCGCCGCCACCCACAGGGACCTCGAGGAGATGGTGGAGCGCGGGGCGTTCCGGCGCGACCTGTTCGCGCGGCTCGCGATGGCCCGCATCCACGTGCCGGCGCTCCGCGAGCGGCGCGAGGACCTCTTCAGCGTGGCGAGCGAGCTCGCGCGGCGCGCGGGCGTCGCGCTCCCGGTTGAAGCGGTGGAGGTCGAGGCCATGGAGCGGCTGCTGCTCGATCCCTGGCCGAGCAACGTGCGCGGGCTCGACGCGGCCCTCGCGGAGGTGCGCCGCCTCGATCACGAGCCCGGGCTGCGGCTGTGGGCGGTCGAGGAGGTGCTGGGGAAGGCGCCGGACGACCAGAAGGCCGCGCTCACGCAGGAGCGCGTCGAGGCCGCCCTCGCGGCCGCCGGGGGCAACGTGACGTCGGCCGCGGAGCGGCTCGGCGTCTCGCGCGGCAAGCTGCTGCGCTTCCGCAAGCGCGCTCAGCAAGGGGAGTGAGCGCGCCAGGCTCCGTGCGTCGGAAATCCCGCCAGAAGACCGGGCGACGAACGAGCGTCCGCCGAAATTTTGGACATGTCCGATGAGAACACATCTGGGGCGAGCGCTTCGACCAGCTCGACGATCTGCTGGCCAAGCTCCGACGCAACGAACAGAAGAGGTGAATGCGAATACAACGAGCCTGGATGTAAGATCAGATCGCCGGCGCCAACCGGGTCACGGGGCTCGATCTCGAGAGCGATGTGCTCCTCGTCGTGGGATTCGTCATACGGCTCGGCGTCGAGCGCATTCGCGCGCTTCGCTGCCGGGACATTCTACGCCGCGGCGCTCCGCTCGGTGGGCGGTCCGAACCAGGTGGTGAGGGCGTCGCGAAGGCCGTGGTCCGTCCCTTCTCCGACCCACGCGACGTGTCCGTCGGGTCGAATCAAGACGGCAGTCGGCGCAGGTACCGCGCCGAGCACCGGGAGCTCCCACACACCAGCGGGGCGAGCTTCGAGCAGCCGAACACGAGCGGCCCAGGGAGCGATGTCGAAGGCCCCCGGCTCGCCGAGGTTAAGCAAGACCGGTCTTGCCTCGTGCAGCAGCGTGAATACGCGCAGCGGTCCGCTCTCGGTGACCAGGTCGAGATCGGGCATCCGACGTCCGAGCAGCGGGTGTCCTTCACCGAGGTCGTAGCGAATGTCGAGACCAGACATCATCGCGGCGTAGCGCTTGCGAGGCTCGTCCATCGTGAGCAGCTCGGTCACGGTCTCGCGCAGGGCCTCCGTTCGATCGTCGCCGCGACCGAGCGCGGTTTGCGCCATGGTCAGGCGCAGCACGCGGGCAGCGATGGGGTGCCGCTCGGCGTGATAGGTATCGAGCAGGCTGTCGGGCGATGTGCCGCTCACCACCTGGGCGAGCTTCCATCCCAGGTTCACGGCGTCCTGGACGCCGAGGTTGAGTCCCTGTCCACCTGCCGGCGCGTGCACGTGCGCCGCGTCGCCCGCCAGGAGGACACGCCGGTCTCGGTAGGACGCCGCTTGCCGAGCCATGTCGCTGAATCGGGATAGCCAGGTCGGGTTGCGAACACCGAAGTCGGTGCCGTAGACCGCGACGAGCGCATCGCGCAGGTCCTGGAGCGTCGGCTTGTCGGCTTTGCCGACGTGCGGCTCCACGAGCACGACGCCAACACGCTTTCCATCCTCCAGCTTACCCAGCGCATTGACGCCCTTTTCGCCGCGGCGGACGCCCCACGCGGGCTCGTCCACCATGTCCACCTCCGCGATCAGGTAGCTCGTCGACGCGTCCCACCCGGCGAAGTCGATGCCCGCCTTCTTGCGGACCAGGCTGCGACCGCCGTCGCACCCGACGAGGTACTGCGCTCGTAGCGTCGCGCCGTCAGACAGCTCGACGTCGACGCCCGTGTCGTCCTGCGCAAACCCCGTCACGTCACGCCCGCGATAGAACTTCACCGGCAGCTCGGAGACCCAGTCGGCCTGGATGCGCTCGATCCGGTTCTGGCGGAGCGCGAGCCCGTAGTTGTGGCGAACGGGGAAGTCGCTGATGTCGAGAGGGATGAACGAGAAGCCCGCGACCTGCATCACCCGCCCCTGTGAGAGAAAGCGCTCCGCGACGCCACGCTGATCGAGGACCTCGATCGTGCGTGCGTGCAGACCGCCCGCGCGCGAGCCGGCGAGGTCCTGGTTTTCGCGCCGCTCGACGACGGCGACGTCGATCCGCGCCAGCGCCAGCTCGGCCGCCAACATGAGCCCCGTCGGCCCTCCACCCGCGATCACCACGGCGTGCTTCGGCATCTTCATGGCGCAGCATGGTGCGGCATGCCTGGGGGCTTCCGGCAAGGCCCCATGTCTGGTATACGCTGGGGCTGGAGATGGACGGGAGGCTCGCTCGTTTCCTCGCTGCACGCGCGCCTCGCGGCGCACGGCGGCGCGCCGAATTTTTGCGCTCGTCCGGCGTTCGTTGGTGATCTCTGAGACCCCTCGATGGAGGCCGGCCTGCCATGACCCGCAGCGAGGACGAGCGCGCCATCGACGCCGTCGTACACGCGTTCTTTCAGGCCTTTGGAAACAAGGGTGGAGTCCGACCGGACCTCGACGCGCTGCGCGCGCTCTTCCTCGCGGAGGGCGTGATCATCAAGACCTGCGGAGAACCACCGACGATCTACGACCTGCGCTCGTTCATCGAGCCCAGGGAGAAGCTCTTGACGAGCGGGGAGCTGGTCGATTTCTCCGAGGAGGAGGTCTCGGCGAGGACGGACCTCTTCGGGAACATCGCGCAGCGCTTCTGTGTGTATCGCAAGTCCGGGCTGCTCTCGGGGCAGCGCTTCGAGGCGAGGGGCACGAAGTCCATCCAGCTGGTCAAGACGCCTGCCGGCTGGAAGATCAGCGCGGTTGCCTGGGACGATGAGCGGGAAGGGCTGAGTGTCCCTCCGGCTCAGGACGTCCCACGACGCAGCCTGTAGCCGACAGGCGCTCGCTCCTCGGAAGGCCATCGCGAGGTCAGGAGCCCGTCGCTAGAATGCCGAGGCCATGCCCTTGTACCAGCAGACGCCGCCCGGCGGAGACCGGCGCGCCGCCGTCCCCGGCGCGCCCGGTCGGCTCGCCTGCCCGAGGTCCCCGTGATCCGGGCCGCTCGCCCCGAGGAGGCTGAGCTCCTCGGCGCGCTCGCCCTCCGTTCCAAGGCGCACTGGGGCTACACGCGCGAGTTCATGGAGGCGTGCCGCGCGGAACTCTCGATTTCGCCGGCGTACGTGGCGCGGCATCCGACCTTCGTCCTGGTGCGCGGAGACGAGGCGCTCGGGTTCTACACGCTCGAGGCCCTGAGCCCGACCCGGGTGGAGCTCGGCCACCTCTTCGTCGAGCCGGAGGAGATCGGGCGCGGTCATGGCCGCGCGCTCCTTTCGCACGCGCGCGACGAAGCGCGGCGACGCGGGTACCGCGTCCTCGTGATCCAGGGCGATCCGAACGCCGCGCGGTTCTACGAGGCCTGCGGCGCGCGGCGCGTGGGCGAGAAGGGCTCTGCCAGCATCCCTGGCCGGCTGCTCCCGCTCTTCGAGCTCGACCTGTCTCGTTGAAGCGCCGCCGCTCGCGCTGGGTGGGCCTCCACGAGATCGGCCCGCCCGTTTCGCCGCCGAGGGTGGCCCCGCGCTCCGCGCGCAGCCGCTCGATCGGCTCATCCTTGCGCCGGATGGCGCCGCGCGCGTCGAGCCCGGGCGAGCGCGGCGGCGTCGCCATCGCAGCGCACGCAGGGCGGCGAGCCTCGCTGTGATTGGCTGGCTACAGATCTCAACGCGCTGGGTCCAGTCACTCCTTGAACGGCGCCGCCAGGATAACGTCGTAGAAATTGGGGGCATGGAAGCCCGGGATCAGGCGCTCGGCGATGTCGGCCGTGAAGTTGTAGAACGCAGTCTCGGGCTTGCTGGCGAGCATGTCAGCGATCGCCTGCGGAAATGCGCGCTTGAAATCGAGACGCGGGTACGCCTGGAGCACCTCATCCACATCGTCCGCAGAGAGCTCCTTCAAGTCCTTGCCAGTGATGTCCATGATCGTTCCGACGTGGAGCAGCGCCACCTCGGGCCGCTTGTAGGGCGGGACCCCCCTCACGGTGTGCAGCGCGATTGCGTCCCACACGACGCCGATCGCCTCCTCGGGCACGCCGTGCTGCTTCAGGAGCTCGCTCGCCGCGTTTGCGCCTTCGACCTCGTACCGCTCCGGGCCCCGGAACCTCGCGGCCAGGCCGAGGTCATGGAGCGCCGCCCCGACGTAGAACAGCTCGAGGTCGAGCGCGAGCCCGCGCCGCTTCGCGAGCAGCGCGCCGAAGATGTACGTGCGCATGACGTGGTTGAAGAGGAAGGGCGCCGACATTTCCCGCGCGAGCTCGGTCGCTTCCGCGGCCAGGTGGCTGTCAGGGATGCGGATGCCAGCGATCTCGTTCTTCACGGTCCTCTCTCCTTCGTGTGGCGCCGAGCCCGGAGGGAATCTTCGGCCTCGCGCCCGGCCTGGCACAGGACCTGGGCCCTCGGGCTGATGTTCTTCAGGCCGGCCAGATGCTACCCGTCGGCGAGTCAGGATCGGCGATTTGGCTCCGCGGCATTCGGCCGCCCTTCTTGCCGAAGAACCTGCGTGCGACCCGGCGTGACCACCATCAGAAGGATCCGCCAGCTTCGGTCAACTACACACCGGATGTGCTGTTCGCCAGGTCCGCCTGTGCCTTGCCGGGAAGAATGGGAATACAGAGGAGGAAAAGTAAAACAATCCCTCGCCCTGAGCGGGGGTGCTACGGCAGGGTGTCCACGAGGGCGAGCGAGGACGCCCGGAAACGGGCCACCTGCGCGTCCACCTCGGCCTGCGACAGGAGGACGTCCTTCGCGAAGTAAACCCAGTCGACGTCCTCGGCGTACGTCCGCGGGCCGGTCTGTCCGGCGGCGAGCTCGTCGAACCATAGGTTGAAGTCGAGGTGCTGGTCCGTCTCGGGGACGTACGTGGCGTCATGCGTGCAGAGCCGCGCGCCGTCGATGTAGTAATGGATACCGGACGCGTCGATCTGGAGGAGGAGCCTCTTCCAGCCCGCCTGGTCCCCTGCGACCTGGTTCGACTGCGTATTCTCGAGCGTGGCCGTCTCCCACGAGGTCAGCCACAGCGTGCTGGTATCGCCCTGACCCCACCCGCCGTTGGGCATGTACTCGAAATCCTGCTCCGAGTAGTTGGGATCGACCTCGGGGTCGTTGATCCATGGACTGATCGTGAAGAACGTCTCGACCAGCTTGTCGCCGAGGTGCCGGGTCCCGGTCAGGGGCGTGTTGCGGAATCTCACCCTGGCGGAGTAGGTCCCGAGGCGGAACCTGTCGTCGTTGGACTGGAGCTCCGCGTGCGAGGTGCTCGCCCCCGATCCGCGCGTGGTCGCTTCGAGCCGCAGCAGCCTGTTCGAGGCGAGATCGGGATCGTCGATGAACGACACATTGGACGAGAGCCATTGTGCGCCGGCGACCCCGGGCGCTCCGTCGGTCGTCCGTACCCACCACCGGCTCTTGAGACCGTCGTCGGCGATGCCGCTGTAGCTGAAGTCGTCGAAGAACTCGGCTGACACCGTGACGCCGCCGCCCCCTTCGCCCCCTTCGCCGCCAGCGCCTCCGCCCTCGCCGCCAGCGCCGACCTCGCCGCCAGCGCCCTCGCCGCCAGCGCCTCCGCCCTCGCCGCCAGCGCCGCCGACCTCGCCGCCAGCGCCCTCGCCGCCAGCGCCGCCGCCCTCGCCCCCCTCGTCGCTGCCGCCCTCACCGCCGCTCCCTCCGCCAGCGCCGCTGCCGCCATGGCCGGCAGGGACGTCGCGCGCGCTCGAGCAACCCACCAGCGCATGCACGACAAGGAGCGCCGCCCCCGCGGCGTGGATGAAGCGCGCGCCGCGGGGCGCCTCGTTCGAAGCAGCGATCCTCTGGCCTTCGCGATCCGTTTTCATCGAGACTGTTCCTTCCGGGACGAGCGTCCCATCACGGGCAGCTCCGAGGAGACCAGGATGATGCTCCGCCCCCGCTTCGCGAGGTTGGCTCGAGGATCACGGCCTCCAAGGCGTAGCCCTACCCGACCACGAAGTACGGTAAGGCGTGCCGCACGGTCCAGAGCCTCGCGAGCCCGGACCTTCCGGTCATGAGCGCCGCGGCCGCTCTGGCCGACGCACGCGCTGGAGGGGCTCCCGGTCCTGAGCCCTGCCGCCAGCGGCGCCGCGACGGGGATGCTGGTCGAGCCCGAGGCGACGGCGCATCGCCGCGGCGATCCGCTCGCGTGCCCAGCGGTGCGCGGGATCGGCCTGGAAGCGCTCGTGCCACAGCAGCGCAAAGGGGACCGGCGGCAGGGCGATCGGCGCCTCGCGGACGACCAGCCCCAGGACCCCGGCCACCGCGTGCACGAGGGGCATCGGCGCGTTCATCAGGAGATCCGAGCTGGCGACGATCATCAGGCCGGCGAGGAACGACGGCACCTCGACGCTCACCCGGCGGACCAGCCCACGCCCCGCGAGCTCGTCGCTGATGACGTTCGGGCGCTAAGTGGCGGAGCCGCCCGATCAGCGCGCCGCGCGAGGGTGAGCTCACAGGAGCTCTTCGGGGAGCTCGCTCCCGCTCATCACCTGCCGCACCTCAACAGCTCGCGCGCCGACGGCACCTCGCCGCGGCGGCGCACCTCGAGCGGCGAGCCGGCCAGCTGAGGGCTCCCGCTCCGCCCGGGCGGAGCGCTCACGCCGCCGCGCGGACCGGCGGCAGGCGGAACGCGGCCCCCTCGGAGCGGCTGCGCCGGCGGAACGCGCCCGGCGCCTCGCCCGTGTGCCGCTTGAACGCGCGGCTGAACGCGAACTCCGAGTCGTACCCGACCTCGGCCGCCACGGCGGCCAGCGAGCCGTCGCCCTCGGCGAGCAGCTCGGCCGCCCGCTGCATGCGGAGCTCGGCGAGGTAGCGGAGCGGCGGGACCCCCAGCTCGGCGAGGAACCGCCGCGCCAGCGCGGCCCGGGAGAGGCCCGCCGCCTTCGCGAGCGCCTCGACGCTCCAGCGCTCGGCCGGCTTCTCCTGCATGAGCCGCAGCACGCGCGCGACGCGGCGGTCGAAGGCGCGCGCGCCGCGCCGGTCGAGCGCGCGCGACGAGCGCCCTTCGCGCGCATGCTCGTGGCAGTGCAGCGCGTAGGCGAGCAGCGGCTCGAGCAGCGAGCGCGCCAGATGCGCCTGCGCCGGGGAAGCCTCCGCGAGCGCGGCGCGCAGCAGGCCCACGACCGCGGAGAGCCCCGGCGCGCGCCGCACCTCGCCGGCGGGCAGGTGGACCACGGGCGCGAGCGAGGCGAGCGCCGTGCCGGGCGCGGCGGCGTAGGTCGCCGAGATCAGCTCGGCCTCAGCGGGGGCGCGGTCGGGCGGCGGCGCGACGCAGCGGAGGCTCTGCTCGCGGGGCCCCGCGCCGCGCGGGCCGAACCCGAGGAGCACGACGTCGCCGGCGTCGAGCTCCAGCGCGCACACGCCGTCCTGCGAGAGGCGAAAGGCGCCCTGCACGACGACGTGGAGGCTCGGGGGATCGCCCGCGCCCGCGCGCCAGGGCGCGCCAGGGTGGCCGTGATGCCGGGAGACCCCCATGCCGCGGGGAAGGAGCCGCTCCATCTCGTCCGCCATGCTCCATGGTTGCCCCCGCCGAGGCCGCTCGTCCAGCGCTCTCTGGCGGATCGAGACGCGCGAGCATGACTCCGCGCCTCGCGGTCATGGCGCGCGGGCGAGGGCCGCCGGAAGCTCGGGGCCATGACGCGCCTCGATTCCACGCCGGATTCCACGCCGGATTCCACGCCGAACGAAGAAGCGCTCCACCGCGCGCTGCCCGACAAGGTCCAGAGCAGCCTGCTGAGGAGCCGGACCGTCCTGATCTTCGGGGAGATCACCAGCGAGCTGGCGCAGGCGACCACCGCGCAGCTCCTCGCCCTCGCGAGCGATGATGGTGAAAAGCCGATCCGGATCCTGATCCACTCGCCGGGCGGGCACGTGGAGTCAGGGGACACGATCCACGACGTGATTCGCTTCATCCGGCCCGAGGTCAAGGTGATCGGCACCGGCTGGGTCGCCAGCGCGGGCGCGCTGATCTTCGTCGCCGCGCGGCGGGAGAACCGGTTCGCGCTCCCGAACACGCGCTTCCTCCTGCACCAGCCGCTCGGCGGCGTGCGCGGCCCCGCGTCGGACATCGAGATCGAGGCGGCCCAGATCATGGCCGCGCGCGAGCGGCTCAACCGCATCTTCGCGGAGGCGACGGGGCAGGCGCCCGCGAAGATCGCGCAGGAGACCGAGCGCAACCTGTGGATGACGGCGCGCGAGGCCAAGGAGTACGGCCTCGTGCATCGCATCGTCGAGAGCGCGCTGGAGATCTGAGCGCGCCCGGGCGGCCCGCGTCGGCGCGGCGACACCGGGTCGCGCGACGTCGCCTACAGCGGGGCGAACGTGCACGCACCGCCGGCGCAAACGGGCCTGGACGCGAGGCACGCGGGCGTGCCGTAGGGGCAGCCCATCCTCCGATGCTCGCGACATACGGTCGCGTCGAGGTGGACGATGAGGCGCCTCATCTGGTGGACGCCCGCCCGGTTGACCACCTCACCACAGGTGCCGCCGCAGTCGGTGCTCGTATCGACGATGGCGCAATCGTTGTCGGTACGGCATGCCTGGTAAGCCGCCCGGACACGCTCCACCTGGCCGGAGGCGCGGGCATGCAGCTGCTGACAGGCCCTCCAGTCCACCTCTCTCTCGTCCTCCGTGCGTTCCATCGTGTCGGCGAAGCCCGCGATCGTGAGCCCGAATGAAGCCATGGCAAAGAGCGCAGAGATGCCCAGACGAGTCCGGTTCGTTTTCATGCTGCCTCCATCGCGCGCGTGCTCGTGGTCGCCGGCGACGCGGGCGCATCGCGCGGCGACTCGCCTGTCATGAGGCTCCCCCCGCGGGAACGGAAGGCGCTCGATGGCGTGCGCCACGACACGACCTGGGCGGGCAGGAAATCAAAGTGCTTCTGTGGATGTCAGGAAACTTCAGTCTCTCCAGCTTCAGCTGGATCGATGTCGCCGGTGAGCTCGAAGGCCCGGGTGAGCGCCAGGCAAGCTATGCTGCCTGCGCGGGTTGAGCCGCCGGAAACCACAGCCGGAAGGTCGAGCCCTGGCCCGGCGAGCTCTCCACGGCGATGCTGCCGCCGTGCACCTCCATCAGCCCCTTGACGATGTAGAGGCCCAGGCCGAGCCCCGTGTTCTTCTCCCGCGCCCGCGGGGCCTGGAAGAACCGATCGAACAGCCTGCCAAGATCCGCCGCCGCGATACCAGGGCCGCGATCCTCGACCGTCAGCGCCGCGCCTCCCGACTCCGGACGGAGGGTCACGCGGATCGGCGAGCCGGCGCCGGAGTACTTGGCGGCGTTGTCGAGCAGGTTCGTGAGGATCTGCGACAGCCGGGCCGGATCGACGAAGACCTCGGGCACACGCCCCTCCACGTCGAGGGTCACCGGGTGCTGCCCGAGGGTCGGCTCGATCTCGGTGAGCAGCGCGCGCGTCGCCTCCTCCAGCGACACGGACCGGCGCTCGAGCGAGAGCCGCCCGAGCTCGATGCGAGAGACGTCGAGCAGGTCCTGGCTCATGTGCGAGATCCGGCTGCCTATCCGGCGCAAGCAGTGGAGTTGCTGAACCGGCACGACGACCGAACCGTCCTCGCGCTTGGCGAGCAGCGCGTCCAGGAGCAGCGTCATGGCCGCGACGGGGTTGCGGAGATCGTGAGCGATCACGGCCGCGAACTCGCTTCGCAGGCGGTCCGTCTCGCGATGGGCCTCCTGCGTGCGCTCGACTTGCTGGGCGTAGGCGATGGCCAGCGCCGACTGCGCGGCGAAGAGCCGGACCAACCGCTCGTCCTCCTCCGCGAACTCGGCGCCACCGTCCTTGTCGCACAGATAGAAATTTCCGAACACCTTCTGCCCGATGAGCAGCGGGACGCCGAGGAAGGACGTCATCGCGGGGTGATGCGCGGGGAAGCCGCCCGACCGCGGATCGGCGTGGATATTCGCCACCCGGCAGGGCCGCGGGTCGTGGATGAGCGCGCCCAGGAGCCCGCGGCCCTCGGGTAAGCGGCCGATGTCGCCGGCGACCTTCTCGGCGACGCCCACATAGATGAAGTCGGAGAGCCCGGTTCCCTCGGCGTCGAGCACCCCCAGGGCGCCGTAACGGGCGCGGGTCAGCTCGCAGGCCTGCTCCACCAGGCGGCGCAGCAGCGCGTGCAGGGGCATGGCGGCCTCGATGTCCATGGCCACGTCGCGGAGCAATCGCAGCCGGCGGGCCTCGCGGCGCTCGGCGTCGCGCAGCCGCGCTTGCCGCAGCCCGAGCGCGCAGGCGCCCGCCACGCCCCGGAGCAAGCGGCGCTCGATCCGGCTGAGTTTCCCCGGCTTGCGCCGCGCGAGCCCCAGCACCCCGACACGCTCGCCCCCCGCGCTCAGGGGGAACGCAAACACCGCGCGGAGCCCGAGGTCGAGCAGGCGCAGGGTGCCGCGGAAGGCGCCCTCCGGCAGATCCTCGATGCGCGCGACCTCCTGGATGTCGCCGGTCTCGACGGCCAGCGCCATGACGCTGGCAGTCAGGTTCAGGTTCCAATCTCGTGCGAATGCCTCGGGAAGGCCGACCGAGGCGACCAGCCTGAGGCGTTCGTCTCCCTCGGTGGCGACGAGAAACACGGCGTCGGCGCGAACGGCGACGGCCACCTCGTCGAGCAGCCCATGGGCCAGGGCCGAGGGCTCGTCCGCGCTGGGCAGCGCGGTGCCGACGCTGGCCACGAGATCGGCGAGCCGGATCGCGAAGGGCTGATCGGCGACGTTCTCGAACGCGAGCAGCGCCTCGCCGGCCGACGCGCGGCAGCGCACGAGCAACAGCAGGCTGCGGCCGGTCGGTCGATCGTACCAGACCTCCTCGTCGTTGAAGGACTCGCCGCGGAGCGCGCGCCGCCACGGCAACTCTCTCTCGGCGAGGACCGCCTGGCTCCCGAGCCGTGATATCTCGAAGCGCTCCGACAGGCGTTCCGGGGTCGGTGACTCCATCTCCAGGAGCTCGCGCAAGGACGCGCTCGCCTGGACTCCACCCGTGCTGGTCAGCCTCATCACTGGCCAGGGGAGCAACGACTCCACGATCATGCGGGAGCTCTTGGTGCGCCCGCGTGCGACCGTCGAGGTCACGCCGGCCGCGAGCGCTGGGCGCATCGGGATCGATGACGTGAGGTCGAGCGGCGGCTCCGCCAGGTCGCGCTCGGCAGGGCTCCGACCCGCGGACCTACGGTGCCTTGGCGCAGCGGAAGCCGATGCTCCAGCCGCGCGCCGTGGAGGCGCTCGGGCGGCGGTGCGCGGAGCGCACATACTGGCTCTCGACCGTATCCCACCCGCCGCCGCGGAGCACACGGCGGGAGTCGTCGCAATCGTCCCTGTCGTAAGGGCAATAATGGCTCTCGGTCCACTCCCAGACGTTGCCGGCCAGGTCCAGGGCGCCGGCGGGCGATTTCCCGGCCGGCGATCGCCCGACGGGGGCGGTCGCCGGGGCCGCGTCGCCGTCGTTGTACATGCGAGGCCACGGCCCCTTCCCCACCTTCTCCAGCCGCTCCGTCAGCATTTGGCTGCACTCGGGCCCGCAGGCGTTGAGGCGCTCGCCCGAGGGAGGCGCGTGGCCCCAGGGGTAGGTCCGAGCGTCCTTGCCGCGCGCCGCGAGCTCCCACTCCGCCTCGGTGGGCAACCGCTTCCCGGAGGCGGCGCAATACGCCTTCGCCTGGTACCAATCGACGCAGTTGATGGGGTGGTCCAGCGCCTCGGGGCCGTTGCAGAACTGGCTCCAGAAGGCGCGGCCGCTGGGCGTGAGCCCCTCCGACTCGACGGTCTTCTGCGAGCGATCGCAGGCCTTGCAGTCCGAGTAGGCCTTCACCGTCACCTCGGTGACGTCGAGGCAGAACCGACTCACGGTCACGCCATGTCGCGGCGTCTCGTCGCTGGGCGTCTCCGCGTCCGCGTCGGAGCCCATCTGGAACTCGGTGCCTTCGACGAGCACCATGCCGGCCGGGCAGCCGCCCGTTCCGGCCGACGGCTCGCGCAGGAAGAGGTACACCCCCGCGCCCGCGGCGCACGCGGCGGCGGCGAGCGGCGCGGCGCGGCGGAGGCGCCTTTCGCGCGCGCGCGAGCCGCCCCCGCGGCCCCGCGCCGCGGGCCGCTCCGCGGCGCGCTGGTGGAGCACGGTGTGGCCGGCCGCGGTGTCAGGGGCAGGGGCTGCCGTCACAGGGTCGCCCGCGAGCGCGCCTGAGCTCGCGAGCGTGCCCGAGGTGACAGGCGCTCTCGCGAGCTCGTCTGCGCCGTGGGGCGCGCCCAGAAGAGCGACCGGCGCGGCCACGGTCGTGGCGAACGCGGCCGGGTGATGGCGGCCCCCGGGGGCGTCGACATCCGCCGTCCGGACCTCCAGGCTCAGAAACGCATCGACCATCTCGCGCGCCGACTGGAATCGGCAGGTCGGATCGACGGAGAGCGCCTTGGAGAACCAGTCGTCGATCGACGCTGGCAGACCCGGCCTCTGCTCGCTGGCGGGGCGGAACCTCCCCTTCAGGACCGCCGCGCCGACGGCGACGAACGAGCTGCCCTGGAACGGCTGCGCGCCGGTCAACGCCTCGTAGAGGATGACGCCGAGCGACCAGAGATCGGAGCGGAGATCGACGTCCTTGCTCCCCTCGAGCTGCTCGGGGCTCATGTACGGGGCCGATCCGATCACCATCCCGGTCTCGGTGAGCGCGGGGTTCGCCGCCGGCACGGCCGCGTCGCCCGCCACCTTCGCGACGCCGAAGTCGAGCACCTTGACGAAGAGCGGGTATCCCTGGCCCCCCTCCGTGATGAAGACGTTGTGGGGCTTGATGTCGCGGTGCACGATGCCGAGCTCGTGGGCGCTCTCGAGCGCGCTCCCCACCTGGCGCGCGAGCGACCTCGCGGTGGCGAAGCTGAGGCGGCCGCCGCGCTCGAGGAGCTCGGCCAGCGAGAAGCCGCGCAGGAGCTCCATCACGAGGTACGGCACGGCGCCGTCGACGACGCCGTAGTCCATGACCTGCACCACGTGGGGGTGCGCGATCCGCGCCGTGGCCCTCGCCTCGCGCTGGAAGCGCGCGACGAGGGCAGGACGCTCCGCCGCCCGCTCGGGGCGGATGAACTTCACCGCGACGTCGGTGTCGAGGGCGAGGTGCCGCGCCGCCCACACGACGCCCATCCCGCCCTGCCCGAGAGGCCTCAGCAGGTGCAGCTTGTCCGCGATGACGGCGTCGGGTCGGAGCTCCACGATGTGACCGGGCGATGGTACCACCGGCGCGCCGGCGGCCGCATCGTGGCCGGCGGGAGCCTGCCGTCAGGTGGTGGGGGAGCTCCCCCACCCTGCGGGAAGGATGAAACCGCCAAGACGCCACGAGACGCCAAGATCTTTGTCTTTCACTTGGCGTCCTTGGCGCGCTCGGCGGTTCAAACGACCCCGCCTCCGGCCAGCGCGGCTACGGCTTCGCCTTCTCGTCGAGGAAGGCGGTCACCCACGCGAACGGCGCGTTCCAGTTGATCGTGATCTCGTTCACGCTCCAGGCCTCGATGTTGTCCACGAAGCACCGCTGCGGGACGCACCCCTTGAGGCCGGCGCTCTGGGCGTGGGGATCCTGGAGCGAGGAGTTCGGGCCGCCGGAGACGGCGCCGGGCGGCGCCTTCGGGTACTTGCTGTTCGCCTGGTGCGACCAGAACCGGTGGTGCGGGTTCTCGAGCGGCTTGTCGCCGTAGCCGGTCACGTACGACTGCCCGAGCGGGTTGCGCCCGAGGAGGTAGTCCATGCCCAGCACCACGCCGTCGAGGTACTTCGGCTGCTTGGTGAAGTCGTGGGCGAGCGCCACCACGAGCATGTTGTTCAGCACGCCCGAGTTCGAGCCCCAGTCGTACTTGCCTTCAGCCGTCCGAGCGATGAGCGTCCGGTACCCCTCCTTGTCGGCGATGGCGAGGTACTGGTCGGCCGCCTTCGCGATGCGGCCGCGGATCTCCTTCTGCCACGCCGCGTCCACGTGGCCGGGCACGATCGCCATCGACATCTGGCCGAGCGCGTCGGTGACCCGCCAGTTCATCGACGCCGCGCCCCCTTCGACCTCCGTCGGGAAACGCGCGTTGAGCGGCGAGGTCTGCAGGAACTTCTTGTACTCCGGCTTCCCCGTCGTGACGAAGAGCTCCGCCGCGGCCCAGTAGAACTCGTCCTTGGCGTCCGTGTCGTCGTAGGGCCCGCCGCCCTTGTCGCCGCCGGGCGGCGCATAGAGGGCCGGGTTCTGCTTCGCCGCCGCCCAGGCGCGCTCGGCGGCCTTCAGGCACTTCGCCGAGAACGCCGCGTCCACCGTCTTCCAGATGCGCGCGCACTGCGCCCCCGTGGCCGCGAGGTTGAGCGTCGCCGCGGTGCTCGGCTTGTGGAGGAAGCGCGCCTGCTTGTCCTCGTGCGGCGCGAGGCCGAGGCCCGTCCACGACTCGTCGTGCATCTTGTGGTGGACCATGCCGGCGAGCGGCTTGCCTTCCGGCACCTGCATGCCCATCAGGAACTCGAGCTCCCAGCGCGCCTCGTCGAGGATGTCGGGCACGCCGTTCTTGTTCTCGGGGATGTTGAGCTTGCCGTCCGCGAAGTCGGCGCTCGAGGCGCCGAGGTGCTTCGTGCGCTCGTACCAGTTGAGCAGCGTCCACACCGAGATGCCGCCGTTGACGACGTACTTGCCGTGGTCGCCGGCGTCGTACCAGCCGCGGGACGCGTCGAGCGCATAGTCGCAGCCGCTGTCCTTCAGGCAGGGCGTGCTCTTGTCGTGGAGGTGCCCCGCCGGGCGTGCCAGCTCGGGCTTGCCGGCGAACGGCATCTTGATCTCGATGCCGCTCCGGTTGTGGTAGAAATACGCGAGCGCGTCGTACTTGAGCTTCTGGTAAAGGCCCGTTCCAATGTCGAACGGGAAGCTCTTGTCCTCCCCCACCTTGAGCACGTAGCCCTGGCCAGGCGCCTTGACGGCCGTGAAGTCGACGAGGTGGACGTGATCGCCGGAGGCGCCGTCCTTTCCGAAGACCTTGGTCTGGCCGTGAGCGACCGCCTTGCCGGAGGCGTCGAGCAGCTCCCAGGCGACCGGCGCGGTCGCCGCGCTGTTCACGCTGGCGATCTTGATGGTGCCGGGCAGATACCCGACCTGGTTCACGGCGACCTTCGGCGCCGCCACCTCGGCCACGGGCGCGGCGGCCTTGAACTGCGGGTCGTCCAGGCGGATGTCGTCGATGCAGACCTCGAACGGCTCCTTGGCCGACGCCATGGCGCCGCCGATGTGGAACGCGAGCTCCGCCGTGGCGTCATCGGCCTTCCCCATCGTGAACTTGCCGGAGAAGGTCTTGGGCTCGGTCCCGAGGATCACGGTGTCCGACCAGTACTCCTCGTAAGGCGGCCCCGACATGCCGACCTTCGGGCGTGCCTTCGTGGGCGAGGACGCCCACGCCTTGTACTGAAGGGTGTAGCTGTGCCCCTTCTGGATCACCATCTCCCGGTGGCGGAACTGGGCGTCCCAGTTGTTTGACCCCTTGTTCGTCACCGTGACGCAATAGGCCCCCTTCTTCACCTCGGCGCTGCCCGCGCCAGGCGCGGTGAACGAGGTGGTCCAGGGCAGGCTCTTGTTGTCGTCGAAGTCGGACGCCTTGAGCAGGTTGGTCTGCGCGGGCCCTTCGCCCCCCGCGGCGCTCGCGTCAGCGCCCGCGCCGGGGCTCGCGCCGCCAGGAGGGGCGGCCCCCGCTCCGGGGCCCTGCGTGACCACACATCCAGCGCTCAGGCCGAGCGCGAGCGCGAGCGCGGACACCCGCCCCGCGCGGGGGAGGATCGACTGCTTGAGAAAAAGGTCCTTCATAAGTCCTCGGTTCACGGCTGGGAGCAATCGGCGCATAGAAGGCGGCGATTCCGTCCGTCTTGTCAAGCGCAATCCTTACGGACGCGCGGGTTCGAGGCGTCGCGGCGGCCGTCCCGCCGACCTTCGCCAGCAGCCAGCGACGCGCGACCAGCCATCACCCGCGGTCCCGCGCGGCCCTGCGGAGCGCGGCGATCCCGCGTGATCTGCGGCGCGCGGAAGGCCCAGCAAGTTCGCGCTGGTACCCGTGGCGAGGCCGCACTAACCTCCGCCGCACCTCGCGCCGTACCAGGATGGCGATCGAGCACCCCAGGAGACGACATGGCAAAGCACAGCTTCTCAGTCCCCTTCAACGGTCCCTCTCAAGACATCGTCGCGAAGGCCAAGGCGGCGATCGAGAAGGCCGGCGGCAAGTTCACGGGCAACGAGGGCAAGGGCGACTTCTCGGTGCCGACGCCGGCGGGGACCGTGAAGGGGACGTACGCCGTCTCGGCTCAGAGCTTCTCCGTGGACATCACGGACAAGCCCTTCATCGTGCCCGGCAGCGCGATCGAGTCCCAGGTGCGCAAGTTCCTCGAGACGGCCTGAGCCCTCTCGGAGCGCACGCCGGCGAGCGCGCCCGCCCCGGAGCGGGCGCGCCGGCGACGCGATGGTGGCGGGCGTGCTGGCGGCACGGATGCTGGCCGAGGGCGTCGATCTGGAGGCGTGCGCGCGCCTCGGGACCGCGTTCGCGGCCGGCAAGCTGGCCGCGGTCGGGCTGCCGCCCGACGGGCGCCTCCAGGAGCTCCGTGGCGCCACGCGGATAGAGCCTCTCGACCTTGTCTGACCCCGGCAGCACGTGTGCATGATCGGGAGCGCGGTGGCCCGGGAATGACACCGCGCTCCCGCCAGGATGGGCCGCCGGCGGCGCAGGGTCGCCTCACATCATTCGAACTCGGCGCCGGGCGGCGCCAGCATCGAAGTTCGCATGTAGTTGAGCGGGGAGTGATCCTGCCAGGAGAACGGCAACCTCAGCCAGTTGACGGAGAACACCTCTTGCGTGAGGAACGACGTCACGCCGAGGAAGTTGCTCAGAAGCAACGTCCACGCCGCGCGCACCGGCGCTGGCCTGAGCACCCAACCCTCGTTCGAGGAGACGTACTGCCGGCCAAGAGGAGCAAACCGACCCATCGCCCGCGAGGGGAAGCGCGGCACGATGTCCGAATTGTACACATGCCGGAAGAGATTCTTCCCGAGATCGTCCTTGAATTCCTCGGCGAACGTCGCGTCGCCGACCATCGGCTGCCCGAACGTGTACACGCCTTTCAGCAGCGGCCGGTAGTGTTCGAACCGATGATCCGCATACACGATCGCCGCTGCGAGGGTAGCCACGGCGCCGCCCAAGCTATGGCCGGTGATGTAGAGGGCCTCGACCGGCTCGACCCGACGAGCGCCCGCCGGGCCGCTCGTGGGAGGCTCCTCGCCTGGCGTGCCGCCCGACCCCACGGGCGTGTGCGGCGAAGAGGAGCCGGGGGCTCTCCGCGGTGGCTCGTCCCGGCAAGAGACCATGTACTGGTTCCTCAGCTGCTCCGTCGCCTCGCAGATGGAACGGCCGCCCTTGAGCGGCTTGGACAGCTCGACGAGGTGGGGCACCACCGCCTGGATGGCGCGGCTGAACCCGCCGTGGACGCGCCCCCTGGAATAGAACGAGTGCATCCTGGCGCTCACATCCGTCATCCAGTTGATAGCATTCCGCGGCATAGTGCCACGGCAACACAGGATTGCGAGCTTTCCCGAGTAGCTCTGGACAACGCGCACGGTCGTGTCCACGAGCAGAGGATCGTTGGTGAGGGAGATATCGGCGCACTCGAGGTTTTCCAGGCCGCGCCGATGCATCGCATAGGCGAACGTGCTCGGATCCGAGTACGCCCACGCCGACGCCATGGCGAGGAGCTCCGCGGCTTGCCGGTCGTACTGCATCGGTTTCAGCTTCAGCAAATGGTCCTCCAGCGCAATGGCGCGCTCGGATACCGGTGTGGATGACTGCTCCCTCCCCGACTCATCCCGGAGTCTGCGTCCCCCGACGACGACCGTTTCGATCCTCATGACGACTTCCCCCTTCCTCGAACTACCAATTCGTCTCGCTCATCTTCCTTCCAGTATCTCCTGCGCGCGGCGCCCTCCCCGGCCGAAACGCTCGTTCACGCGATCACCATGGTGAGGTGATTCGGTGCGTCTGCGCGAGCCTCAATGGCGACTTTGGCGCTCCCCCTGGTCGAGTAGGCCGAGATGACGTAGCGTCCCGGGATCAGTGGCGGGAGCTCGAACGTACCGTCGTACCCCGAGACGACGCCTATCTCGGGGTACGGATGGTCTCCGGAGCTGATGCCGAGGAGTACGCCCGCGAGCGGGCGCCCGACGCCATCGACGACGACGCCGGAGACCAGCGCGCGTCGGCGAGGCGGCAGCATCACGGCGCCTTGATGCAAGGGGCGCCCCGGCCGGCATGCTCGGTGTGATCAGTGTCCGTCTCGGCCGGCGACACCGCGACAGGTGCGGGCGCGGGCGTTGGCGGGCTGATCTGAGACGACTCGTTGAGCCAGCGCCGCAGGTTCCCGAGGACATCGACAGAGATCCGCGTCCCCCAGTTCACGCTCGCGTCGCCCTTCGTGTGCAGCCCGACCGCGATCTGTTGGCCATTGCGCACGAGCCAGATTGGGCTGCCGCTCTGTCCGCTCTCCGTGTCGATATCGTAGAGCAAGCGGAATATCTCGACGCTCTGGAGCTGACGCGCATGGAAGTACAGCCTCGTCGCCATGTCGCGATCGATGGGATAGCCGGCGAGGTTCACCATGGCACTCTCGAGGTCCTGGTCGCTCAGCGCGTCCACCACGAAGTGCCCCGTGTGAGTTCCGAGGTCCTCGCCGAGGAGGATCGCGCCGTAGTCGTAGCTGTCGTCCCTGTCCGCGACCCATCCTTCGACGGTGCGGAATACCGTCCCGACCGCGGAGCCGAATGGACGACTGTCGCCGTCGAGGGCGGGTATCACCTCGACGGATGTCACCCACTCTCCGTAGTTGTGCATGAAGATGCAATGCCCTGCCGTGATCACGGTACGGGGCCCGATGAACCAGCCCGTACCGTGCCAGAGGGAGCCGTCGGCGGCGTGGATCCGCAGCGCGCAGATCGCGCGCCACGGCGCCAACTGGGGATTCAGGATGGGCCGCCGGTCGTCAGGGAAAAAGATAGACGGTTGTACGAAGTCCCCCGATAGCGTCTTGCTCCCGAATGCCGCGTCGGCGGCAAGGCGGCGCGTCCTCCCGACCGCGGCCAAGGCGGCGTCCATCGTCGCCTTCGCTCGCGCGACATCAGCGCGGGTCAACCTGCGGTATCCTGGCACGGGCTCGTGCGACGGCGTCGCGACGGCACCGGTGATGGCCGCACGTGGAACCGCGCCAAGGAGCGCTGCCCCTCTCTCTTCGTTTCTGCGCGATCTGTGACCCCAGTACATGATGCCCCCTAAACCATGATTTCCGAGAACCACGCTGCTGGTCGCCGCATAGACCACATGCCTTCTTCGGCTCAACCTAACCTAACACTGCGAGCCGGGACCGGCAGGTACGCCCGGCCCGATGCAGCTTGTCCAGGGATCGGCGCGCCGCGGCTTATCGGAAACATCGCCACCTGTCTCCGGCGCACGGTACGCGTGCTCGTGCGCGAGACCACATCGCCGAGCGGCGAGGGCGCTCCGCTCCGTCAAACACCGTCGCCGGCGAGGTGGACCTTGAGAACGCTCTCTTCCGCCGGCACGCCGAGCCGGAGGGGAAACCCGTAGTGCCCTGTCCCGCGGTGCACGTAGAGCCGATCGGGGCCGCGGGCCCACAGGCCATGATCGGGCATCTTCACGAAGAGCTGGAGGGCGGTCCAGGAGCCTCCGAGGCTGACCAGGCCGAGCTGCCCGCCGTGGGTGTGGCCCGAGAGCACGAGATCACCCTCCCCCTCGCCGAGGTGGCGGAACGCGCCCGGATCGTGGAGCAGGACGAGCCGGAGCGCGCCCTTCCTGCGCGGGTGACGGGCGCAGACCGCCGCCATGCGCTCGGCGCGATCGCGGTAATGGAAGTCCATCCCGAGGACCTGGACCGGCCCGGCGGCGGTCTCGACGAGCGCCGCGTCGTCCACGAGCAGGCGCGCCCCCGCGCGCTCCAGCGCGGTCGCGACGTGGCGGGGCGACTCGTGATCATGGTTGCCGTGGCACGCGAACACACGCCCCTCCAGGGCGCGGAGCGGGGACAGGGCCTCGGCGAGGTGATCCGCGGTGTCCTGCGATTCCATCGTCAGGTAATCGCCGGTGAGCACCACGAGATCGGGATCGCGCTCCACCGCGCGCTCGCAGATGCCGCGGAGCCGAGCGACGGACATGAACGGACCGAGGTGCGGATCGGTGATCTGGACGATGCGGAGGGGCCGGCGCGCGCCGGGCGCCCCCTCGCGCGGGAGCGGGTGGCGGCGCAGCCCGTCGACGGGGGCGCGATCGACGACGAGCTCGATCTCCTCGCGGCGGGCGGTGAGCGACTGGAGGATACCGACGACGGCGAGCGCGAAGGGCACCCAGAGGCCGTAGGGCGTGGCCCCGAGCCCGCTCGCGATGGCCCACGGGAACGACAGGAAGATCGCCGCCACGAAGTAGGACGCGGGGATGCTCACGAGCGCGCGGTAGGCGAGCGGCCGCATCCGGGGGCGCGAGAGCAGGAGGAAATGCAGGTACACCGCGCCCTGGAGATACGCGAACCCCGGCGCGAGCGGGCCGACGTGGCCGAAGAGCGCGCACGAGATCAAGGTGTGGATGCCGAGCAGCACGCCGACGAACCGCGCGTAGAGCCCGCCCCGGCGGCGCCTCGCCGCTGCCACGACGACGAGCCAGGCCACGGCGGAGGCCGCCCAGAACAGGACGATGGGGGACACGAGCTTCAATCGACGGCTCCAGGCGATCCAGGCGCACAGGACCACCGTGGTCTGCTCTGCCTGGACGGACGCGGAGTGTCCCGCGTCCAGCGCGTCCGCGCCAGGCGCCACCGGAGGCCGACCGCCTGGCGTGTGACGCGCGTGCGCCCGCGCCGCCCGGCGGCGTTGCGACACAGGCACCTCGCTGGTAGGGAGGCGCGATGCTCCTCTTCGTGAGCCACGCGCTGCGCGCGCTGGATCCCGGCGATCAGGGCGGCGATCCCGACAGGGCCACACGAGGCTCGGCACGTTCGATGAGAGGCTGAGGCCTCTTCACGTCCATGGCCGCTTCCGGTGCTCCGGGAGGGCATCGCCACGAGGGTCGCCCCGATGATCCCCTACACCAGGCGCGCTTGGCTGCCGATGCTCGTCTCGCCGCGGGGCTCCCTGTCGCCGGGCGTGATGCGTCGCGTGCTGGCCTTCGGGGTCATCGCCGCCGCGCTCTGGCTCGCGCACAGGCACATCCCCCGCGTGTCGCTCTCGATCGGCATTCACGAGGTCGCCGGCGCGGTGATCGCGCTCATCCTCGCGTTCCGCACGAACACGGCTTATAACCGCTTCTGGGAGGGTCGCACCCTCTGGGGCTCGATCGTGAACGCGAGCCGCAACATCACGCGCATCGTGAACGCGCACGCCGCGGTGGACCCGGGCGCGGCGCGCGAGGTCGCCGTCTGGGTGGTGGTGTTCGTCCACGCCGCGCGGCGCTCGCTGCGCCGGCAGGCCGAGCGCCCGGAGATCGAGCGGCTGCTCCCGGCGGAGCAGGTCGAGGCCCTCTCGGCGCACCCTCACCCGCCGCTCCGCGCGGCGCAGCAGGTCTCCGAGCGCCTCGCGGCTTTCGTCCGGGCCGGGAGCCTCGAGCGCAACATGGCGGTGTGCGCCGAGGAGCAGCTGAGCGTCCTGGTCAACTGCCTCGGGGGCTGCGAGCGCATCCTCAAGACCCCCACGCCGCTCGGCTACATCCTGCTGCTCCAGCGGGGCGTGGCGCTCTACCTGGCCACGCTGCCGCTCGCCCTCGTCGAGGCGCTCGGGGTGCTGACGCCCGTCGTGACGATGCTGGTGGCGTATCCCGTCCTGATGATCGAGGCGCTCGGCGGGGAGCTCGACGACCCGTTCGGCCACGAGCCGAACGACCTGCCCCTCACGCGCATCTGCGACACCATCGAGCGCGACCTCCTGGGGTCGTCGCCGCTCCATCTGGTGATGGCGTCGAAGGCCGAGAGCTACCAGGACTGAGCGCGGCGCGGCGGTGGCGGCGCCTTTCTCGCCTCTTCCCGAGGAGGGCGGTGGAAGGCGCTCTGCATGCGAGCCGCCACGGCGCCGCCGCGCGCTCCTGGCAATTGGCTGGACACTATCGTAGATCTGCGGCGCTCGCGGGCGCGGCCCCGCGTCGCTGAGGCCTGAACGCCCCCATGACCGATCGCTACGCCATCATCGGCAATCCCATCTCCCAGACCAAGTCGCCGGCGCTGCAGACCGCCTTTGCCGAGCAGTGCGGGCAGGACATGGTGTACGGCGCGATCCTCGGCGAGCTGGATGGCTTCGCCGCCGCCGTACGCGAGTTCCAGAAGAGCGGCGGCAAGGGCATGAACATCACCATGCCCTTCAAGCTCGAGGCCTTCGCGCTGGCCGACGAGCTGACGCCCCGCGGCCGCGCCGCCGGCGCGATCAACATGTTCACCTTGCGCGCCGACGGCACCGTCCTCGGCGACAACACCGACGGCTTCGGCATCGTGCGCGACATCACCCATAACCTCGGCCGCCGCCTCGAGGGCGCGCGCGTGCTGCTCCTCGGCGCGGGCGGCGCGGTGCGCGGCGCCCTGTTGCCGCTCCTCGATGAGCAGCCGGCCGAGATCTTCGTCGCCAACCGCACCGCCAGCAAGGCCGTGGAGCTCGCCGCCGAGTTCGGCCCGCATGCCGGCGCGGTCCGGCTCGCCGGCGGCGGCTTCGCCGACATCGCCGGGCGCTTCGACGTGATCATCAACGGCTCGGCCTCGTCCATGACCAACGAGGTGCCGCCCCTGCCCGCCGGCGTGTGGAGCGAGGGCTCCCTGGCCTACGACATGGCCTACAAGAAGGAACCGACCGCCTTCGTGCAGGCCGCGCGCGCGGCCGGCGTGGGCCAGACAGCCGACGGCCTCGGCATGGTGGTCGAGCAGGGCGCCGAGTGCTTCACCCTGTGGCGCGGCATGCGGCCCGACACAGCGCCCGTCATCGCTGCGCTGCGGGGAGCCTGAGCGGCGCGCCCGGCATGGATGAGCGATGTGCGATGAGCGAGCCCCTCGAGCTCAACCAAGGACGGCAAACTCCCGCAGTTGTGGCTTGACGTCTCCGAGGCATTTGGGTTCTTTGTTCGCCGTGAACATGGGTGCGCCGCGATGACGGTGAAGAGCAATGGCTTCGAGGTCGTCTTCGGTCGTCCGGCGAAGGTCCTGGCCGAGGCGCCGGGGCGCGTGAACCTGATCGGCGAACACACCGATTACAACGGCGGCTACGTGCTGCCGACGGCGATCCCGCAGAAGACGCGCGTCGAGATCGCGCCCCGGGAAGACAGGCTCATCCAGGTCGCGACGGCGAACGTGGACGGCGGCGCCCTGCTCTCGTTCCGCGCCGGCGAGGAGGCGCGCCGCGGGCTGTGGCTCGACTACGTGCAGGGCATCACCGCGGTCCTCCGCGGCCGGGGCGCATCGATCCCCGGCTTCGACGCGAGGATCGAGTCGACAGTGCCGCTCGGAAGCGGCCTGTCGTCGAGCGCCTCGCTGCTCGTGGCGCTCGCCCGCGCCCTGCGGTCGATGCTCGGCCTGTCCATCGACGACGTGGAGATCGCCCGGATCGCGCACGCCGCGGAGCACGACTTCGTGGGCGCGCCGGTCGGGACGATGGATCAGATGGCCGCGAGCCTCGCCGACGAGAGCACGGCGCTCTTCATCGACACGAGGACGCTCGCGTTCGAGCGCATCCCGCTGCCCGCGGAGGCCGAGCTGCTCGTCGTCGACTCCGGGGTGGCTCACCAGCACGCGAGCGGCGACTACAAGACGCGGCGCGCGGAGTGCAAGCAGGCGGCCGCGGCGCTCGGCGTCCCGGAGCTCCGGGACGTCGACGCGACGCGCGCGTCGATCGAGCCGCGCATCGCGTCGCTGCCGGCGCCGCTCGACCGGCGCGCGCGCCACGTCGTGACCGAGAACGCCCGGGTGCTCGCCGCCGTGGCCGCGCTCCGCGCCGGGGATCTGGCCCGCCTTGGCGAGCTCTTCGACGCGTCCCACCGGTCGATGCGCGACGATTTCGAGGTGTCGGTGCCGGCGGTCGACGAGCTTGTGGAGAGCGCGCGGGCGCAGCCGGACGTCTTCGGCGCCCGGCTGACCGGCGGCGGCTTCGGCGGCGCGATCGTGGCCCTGGTGAAGCGCGGGCGCGCTGCGAGCGTGGGGCGGGCCGTCGTGGAGGCCTACGCGCGCACGCCGGGCCGCCGGGCGACGGTGCTTGTCGGCGGGCCCGTCCCCTAGCAGCGACGCTCGGCGTCGGCGTGATCGCCAGGCTCGTCCACCACGGGAAGGGGCCGCCGCGGGGAGGCAGGGCCCATCAACCGGGGTACCACGTGACGCGCGGGTCATCGGGCGCGCGCACGTAGTCGAAGGCGGCGTCCGTGAGCCGCGCCAGGTCGTACTGCGGCCGCCAGCCGAGCAGAAACTTCGCCTTCGAGTTGTCCAGCCAAGTCGAATGGAACGGCGTCTTCACCCTCACGCTCGGCAGGCCCCGCGTCGCCTCCAGGTAACGCGCCAGCTCCCCGTAGTCCACCGGCTCGTCCATGCAGATGTTGAAGGTCTGCTGGCGCGCCTTCTCATGATTGATGGCCTTGACGATCGCGGTGACCAGATCCTCCACATGCACGAAGTTACGCTTCACCGGCTCGCCGTGGCGGTCGAGCATCACCGGCACGGCGCCCGAGCGGACGTACCCCTCTGCCGCCTCGGTACCGACCAGATCGCGCCACCTCGGCCCTCCGAACACGTCGTCCCCGAAGGATAGCTGCGCCTTGAAGTCGTCTTTCTCCATGATCCACGGCGCGCGCAGGCAGCATCCGTTGAGCTCATACTGAATGTAGTACTGCTCGAGCATGACCTCCTCGAGCACCTTGGACAGCGCGTAACAACCCGGGTAGGCGCTGTGCCGCTGCGCCTCCGTGACGGGGACGGGGTGCGGATAAAAGAAGTGGCCCATCCCGGCGTCGCCCCCGACCAGGATGAATTGCTCGAACGCAGGGCTGACGCGGCAGGCCTCCAGCAGCCAGAACATGCCTTTGACGGCCACGTCCATGATGCTCTCCGGGGTCTCCTTGCTGGTCGCCAGGTGCAGCACGTGGGTCACCCCCTCGGTCGCCTCGTTGACGACGGCCCTGTCCTCGATGGCCCCACGCAGCACCTCCACGCGCGCCGTCCGCTCCAGCATGCGGTTATGGCACAGCGCGCGGACCTTCCACCCCTCGAACGCGGGGTTCGACAGGAACCTGCGGATGAATGTCTGGCCGACCTTGCCCGCCGCTCCGGTGACCAGAATTCGCTTGGCCTCGTTCATTCTATCGCTCCTCGCTCTCCACATTCATGAATGACGACCGTACTCCACCCCCCTGGCTGCGGGGGCCGAGCGGATCAGGACCTGCTGCATGACGATGAAGACGAGCAGCAGCAGCCCGATGCTGATGTGGTGCCAGGGCGACGGCAGCCGTCCATCCAGGTTGATCACCGCCCGCACGATGCCCGTGATCATCACGCCCATCACGGTGCCGACGACGCTGCCAGCCCCCCCGGTCAGCAGCGTTCCGCCGATCACCACCGAGGCGATGGCCTCGAGCTCCATGCCGGCGCCGATGTTCGGCTTTCCGGCGCTGTCGATCAGCGCCGTCGTGACCCCGCCGAGGCCCGCGCACAAGCCGCACAACGCGTACAGACCCACCGTCGTGGCGCCCAGCGGCACCCCCATGAGCAGCGCCGCCTGCCTGTCCCCGCCGATGGCCAGGACGTTCCGGCCGAAGCTCGTGCTACGGCCGAGGATCACGCCGAGCACGAGGACGACCAGGAACAAGAGCGCCGTCGCCGGGACCCAGGTCCGGTCCAGGCCCGGGATCGTCAGCGCGAAGCCGAGCTCATCGACGATCCAGTCCAGCACAGGGTGATCGATGCCGATCGGCTGCATGCTGACGAGGAACGCCGCGCCGCGGGCGAAGAACATGCCCGCGAGCGTCACCAGGAACGGGGGCAGAGAGAAACGATGGATCAGGTGCCCCGTCATGGCGCCGAACGCGACCGACACCGCGAGGCCGATACAGAACGCCAACAGCGGGTGGCAACCACCGGCCACCAGCGTACCGACGAGCACGGTCGTGAGCGCGACGACGGAGCCGACCGAGAGGTCGATCCCCCCCGACAGGATGACGAAGGTCATGCCCACCGCGCAGAGGCCCATCGCCGCGTTCCCCTTGATCAGGTCGACAAGGAAACGCAGGCTACGCGCAGTGTCGTAACAGACCAGCACCCCCGAGTAGAGCGCGATCAGGAGGACCGCGGTCACCACGAGCGGCAGATCCCGCCGATCCCAGCGGAGCATGGCTACTGCCACCGCTTGAGCCCGAGCAGCTCGACGAGCCGCCGGCGCGACTCCTCCGAGACCAGCAGACAGCTGAGCAGCATCACGCCGGCCTTGGGCATCGGCTCGATCTCGGAGGGGACGTGCTGGATGTACATCGTGGTGGAGAGCGTTTGTATCAACAACGCTCCTATCAGGGTGCCCCCCAGATAGAAGCGCCCCCCGGTGAGCGCCGTACCGCCGATCACCGCGGCGAAAATGGCGTCCAGCTCCCGCAGGCGCCCCACGCGATCGGGGTCGGCCGTGGAGATGTACGAGGCGGCCACGAGCCCGGCGATGCCGGCGCACAGGCCCGAAAAGCCGTACAACCAGAGCTTGATGCGGCGGTCGCTGACGCCTGCGAGCCGGCTCGCCCGCTCGTTGTCGCCGATCGCTTCCATGAACAGACCGAGCGCCGTCCTCCGGCAGAGCAGCGCGGCGACGACGAACACGGCGGCCACAAGCACCATGGAGAACGGCAAGCCACCGACGTGACCGTTGCCGATGAACGCAAACGTCGCATCCGTGTGCGTCACGGGCTCGGCGCGGGTGATGAGCATGGCGACGCCGCGGACACCGACCATGCTGATCAAGGTGACGATGATGGGCTGGATGTTCAGCGCCGTCACCAGCGCGCCGTTGAACAGACCGACGCCGCCGGCGACGGCGAGGGACAAGAACGCAGCCAGGAGCGGCCCGCAGTGCGCCTCCTTCATCAGGATCACGCAGGTGGCGCCCGACAACGCCATGACCGAGCCGACCGACAGGTCGATGCCCCTGACGGCGATCACCAGGGTCAGGCCGATCGCGAGGAGCATCACCTCCGAGCCCTGGTTGAGCAGGTTGATGGGCGTGCCGTAATAAGCCCCGTCGCGCTCGACGATGGAGAAGAAATTCTTGGACAGGACGGAGTTGAACAGAAGGAGCGCCAGGAGGCCGAGCAAAGGCCAGGCCTCGCGGCGCCCGCGCACGAGCAGCAGGGCGCTCGCACAGCCGATGAAGAGGAGGATCCCGATGCCGGTGGGGTTGGCGTTCGTGCGCGCCGCTTCCGTGATCTTCTCAAGCATCGGGCGGCGCCTCCTTCTGATGGGCGATAGACTGGATGATGGACGCAGGCGTCACGGACTCTCCGGCGAGCTCGCCCTGCTGCTTGCGGTCTCTCAAGACCACCACCCTGGAGCAGTTGCGCGCGATCTCCTCGAGCTCCGACGAGATCAAGACCGTGGCGACCCCCTTCTCGCTGAGCGACCTCACCAGCGCCTCGATCTCCAGCTTGGCGCCGATGTCCACGCCGCGCGTGGGCTCGTCGAGCAGCATGATCCGCGGCTGCATGGCCATCCAGCGCGCGAGCAGCACCTTCTGCTGATTGCCGCCCGAGAGCAGCTTGACGGGCGTCTCGGGGGACGGCGTCTTGATGCTGAGGGCCTTGATGTAGTGCTGGACCAGGCGATCCCGCTCGTGGCGCGGGAGCACCCGCAGCGCCCCCCGGGAGGCCTGTAAGGCGAGCACGAGGTTCTCTCGCACCGAGAGGTTCGGGATGATGCCATCCACCTTGCGGTCTTCCGGGCAGTACGCGAGGCCGGCCCGGATCGCGTGCCGTGGTGTCTTGATCTCGGTCGCACGTCCGTTCACCGCGAGCTCACCGCGATCTGCGGGCTCGATCCCGAAGAGCATCCTGGCGGTCTCGCTTCGGCCAGAGCCGAGCAGCCCCGCCAGCCCCACCACCTCGCCGGGCCGCAGCGCGAGCTCGATCGGCCCGATGACCCCCGTTCTCTCGAGGCCGCGCGCGGCGAGCGCCGGCTCAGCGGCGCTCGCCGCCCCTCCCGGACCGGCAGCGCCGCCCGGCGCGGCACTGCCTTTCGCGCCAGGCTCGACGCCCAGCATCGCCTGAACGAGCTCCAGGCGAGGCAGCGCGCTGCTCGCGTACTGCCCGACCAAGCAGCCATTCCTGAGCACCGTGATCGTATCGCTGACCGCGTAGACTTGATCCAGGAAGTGAGTCACGAAGAGGATCGCCAACCCCTGGGCCTTCAGCCTCTGCATCACGTCGAAGAGCCGCAGCGTCTCCGCTTCATCCAGGCTGGAGGTGGGTTCATCCAGGATCAGGATCCGCGCGTCCACGGCGAGCGCGCGGGCGATCGCCACCATCTGCTGCAGCGCAGTGGGCAGCGCCGCCACCGACCGCGATACGTCGAGATCCAGCGAGAGGCGCGCGAGGGCCTGACGAGCCTTCGCGCGGACGGCGCGCCGGTCGATCAGGCCGAAGCGCCGAGGCTGCCGGCCCAGCATGATGTTGTCCGCGATGGAGAGGTGCGGGATCAGGCTGATTTCCTGGTGCACCGCGCTGATCCCCAGCGATTCCGCGTGGCGGGGAGAGGTCGGCCGGATCACCGCGCCGCCGAGGCGCAAGGTCCCGGCGTCGGGAGGATAGACGCCGGTGAGCAGCTTGATCAGCGTCGACTTGCCGGCGCCGTTCTCCCCCATCAACGCCTGGATCTCGCCGGCGCGCGCTTCGACGTGCACGTCGTGCAGAGCGCGAACGCCGGGGAAGGACTTGCTGAGGCCCTCGACAGAGAGCAAGGCCTTCCCTCAGTAGGGCCGCGAGCCGATGGCCGCCGCTGCCTGCTCGCGCTCGAAGATCTGGCCAGGGACGATCGTGCGCTTCGGCACCTTCTCACCACGCACGATCTTGTCGATCGTATCGAAGAGCAGGGGGCCGTGCATGGGGTTGCACTCGACCGTCGCGTTCAGCTTCCCCTCCATCATGGCCTCGAACGCCGGCTTCACGGCGTCGATCGATATCACCAGGATATCCTGCCCGGGCTTCAACCCTGCCGCCTGGATCGCCTGAATCGCCCCGAGCGCCATGTCGTCGTTGTGAGCGTAGACGGCGTTGATCTCGCCCTTGTGGGCCGAGAGCAGCGTCTCCATCACCGTTTTTCCCTTGGTGCGCGTGAAGTCACCGCTCTGGCTCGCGATGATCTTCATGTCCGGATGCTTCGCGATGGCCTCGGCGAAGCCGGTCTTGCGCATCACCGCCACGTCCGCCGCCGGCGTGCCCACGAGCTCGATGATCCGCGCCTTGCCGTTCGTCTGCTTTGCGAGCCACTCCCCTGCCCGGCGCCCCTCCCAGACGAAATCCGCGACCATCACCGTCTCGTACAGATCTTCCTCCGCGTCCACGCCCCGGCTCGTGAGCACCACCGGGATCCCGGCGCGCTTGGCCTCCTTCAATGTGGGCTTCCAGCCCACAGATTCTTGCGGCGCAATGACGATGACGTCGACGCCCTTGGTGATGAACCCGTTGACGGCGTTGACCTGGTTGTTGTGCACGTTCTGACCGTCTGCGAAGAGGAGCTGCACGTGGCGCTTCTCCGCCTCCGCCTGGATCGACTTGCTGTGCGCGATCCTCCAGGAGCTCTCGGCGCCCGTCTGCGAGAAGCCGACGACGATCTCGGTCAGCGCCTTCGGCTTCCGCCCCGCGGCCTCGGCGCTCGACGCCGGCTTCTGGGCGTCGCGCGCGGCCTCGCTCTCCTCGCGGGAGCAGCCGGCGGCGACGGACGCCGAGCCCAGGATGGCCAGGAACATCCTCCGTGACACGTGGTTTTGTGGGTTCATGTTCTTCAACATAGATCACGCCGCCCCGACGGTTGTCATCCGGCGTCGCCAGCGCTGCCGGATCTTTGAAGGAATCATCTCCGGTGAACAGCACTCGAGATCTCACGACAACCGCCGAACAAGCGCGGGATGCGGTGTTCTCCGGTGCAGCACCCTCGGCTCGATGCCAATCTCCATCGTTCGGCGATCGCTTCCGCGACGACCGAGCGAACGGAGCTGGTGCAAAGTATCGATCAGACGACGAATGCCTCGGTACGCGTGGCGACCCGAGCAAGGCGCAGCAACAAGGATACCCCTCGGCGGCAATGTGAACGATCACATGAGCAACGTCAATTCCAATCGACCGGTCCGCAGGGTCCCCGAGCCCGAGGGAGCACGAGGCTGGCGGGGCTCTCCGGAGCGCCGCGGCAAGAGGCGCGGGCGCCTTACCGCGTCGGCGGCGGGCGCGCGACGCGGGGTGTGGCGCCCGCATCGCCAGATCGAGGTCGCTCCGCCACGCGCCGGAGGTGGCGGCGCTGCAGCGCCTGTGTGACGGCGGCCCGATGCCCGCCCCTCTTGACGCGGCGCTCCGGAGGAGACCTGTCTGCCATCGGGGCGCAAGGACGGTCGCTGGCGGCCGTTTCGAGTTGACATCGGCCATGTGAACGATCACATGCCGCCTTCGGGGCCACGCCTCGACCCGTCCGGCCACGAGCCGGACGGCCTGCTGCCTCTCACGCGCATCTGCGACACCATCGAGCGCGACGTCCGGGGGTCGTCGCCGCTTCACCCGGAGATGGGCGACGCTGCTGCCTGGGAAGCAGCAGATCAGCAACTCCGCTGCTCGAGGCGCAGAACGACAACTGTGCTCGCCAAGGCGAGAGGAGGAGAGTAATCCACACGCCAAACGCAGGACGAACAGATGTCACGAGCTACAGTCACGTTGAAGACGATCGCGTGATCGCGGCGGCGTCTTACCACGGCGGCAACCTGGCGACCGACGATCCAGACAGCCCGCAGCTCCTGGCGCCGCGGATCCGCGCGCGCGTGTACGTGGCGGGCGCGGTCGAGGACGCCTCGTTCCCTGACCAGCAGAAACAGCGCTTGATCGACGCGCTCCAGCAGGCGGGCGTGCAGCACGCGGTCGAGACGTATGAAGGCGCGAAGGGTCAACGAGTCCATGACGCGTTCATTCCTGAGGTCTCTCGCGCAGCGCGTCACGTCGACGTCACCCACAACCGCGGCGGCGATCCCAGGGGTGCGCGCCTGCTGCTCCTCGGCGCGCCCCGGCGCGCCTTGGCACAGAACGCACCACGTGCATCCACGTAAGCATATGAAATTATTCATATCTTACCCGGTACGCGCCGTGCATCACGGCGTCCCCGGCCGCGTCCGACGTCGGCACGTGACGACCCTGGCGGCCAAGGAGATCCCGATGCACACCCGTTTCCGCTTCGCTTTCATGGTGGGAGGCCTTCTCGCGCTGGGAGCGTGCTCGGGCGGCCCGAGCTCAGCAGAGGGCGGCGACGGGGAGATCCCGGGGAAGGGCGGCGGCGCTGTCCCCGATGCGAGCTTCGGCGAAGGCGCCGCGGTCGGCTCAGCCGCTTCGGGAGGTGTGTCGGATGGAGTCGGTCCTCCGAGCGAAGGCTCCCCCGGCGGAAGCCTGGGCACAGGAGGCGGCGGAGGCGCAGGCGGTGCTGGCGGCGCAGGCGGCGCAGGCGGCGGCGCCAGCATCGATCCTGGCACGCTCACCGCCGGCGCCTGGGACGACAATCGCAACTTCGACTTCTTCCTCTCGTACCGGAGCACGCTCTATTCGCAGCAGCTCCCGGGCCTCTTGCCCATTACCGAGGCCGATCACCAGGCCGCGCACAGCCTCTTCGCGGCGCCTCCAGGAAAAAAGGAGACGCTCGACGTCTCGCTCGTCATCGACACGACCGGCAGCATGAGCGACGAGATCACGTATCTCCAGACGGAGTTCATCGCGCTGTCCGACTCCATCTTCGCCAGGTACCCGAACGCCCAGCAGCGCTGGTCGCTCGTCCTGTACAAGGACACCGAGGACGACTACATCGTCCGGTGGTTCGACTTCCGCTCCGATCCCGACGAGTTCCAGGAGAAGCTCGCCGAGCAGGCGGCCGGCGGCGGCGGCGACTTCCCGGAGGCGCCGGACATGGCGCTCTCCAAGGCGGCCGACCTCTCCTGGCGCACGGGCGGCGACACCGCGCGCCTCGCCTTCTGGGTCGCGGACGCGCCCCACCACGACAGCAACGCCGCAGCGATGGCGAGCGGAATACGAGCCCTGAAGGACCTCGGGGTGGCTGTCTATCCCGTCGCGTCGAGCGGCGTCGATGAGCTCACCGAGCTCAGCATGCGCTCCGCCGCGCAGCTCACGGGCGGCCGATACCTCTTCCTGACGGACGACTCCGGGGTTGGCGGGGCGCACAAGGAGCCGACGATCCCCTGCTATTTCGTCACCAAGCTCGATCGCGCGATCCTGCGCATGGTCGACATCGCGCTCTCCGGCGTCTACCGCGAGCCGGAGCCGTCCGAGATCCTCCGCACCGGCGGTGATCCCCAGGACGGCGCGTGCCAGCTCGCGTCAGGCGGCGAGGTGCTCGTGTTCTGAGCGCTCACTCCGCGCAGCGCGTCGCGTCGCTCGTGTCGGGCTGGAAGCAGGTGACCTCCTCGCCGCTCCCGTCTGTACCGCAGTGCCAATAGCAATCCGCCACATGGCCGTAACGGTCGTCGAAGCGAACGCTGCCGTTCTCGCAGACGTCGCTCTCGCGCTCTGCTCGGTCGAACAGGGCTTCCACTGGATGACGAGGAGGGCACGCCGAGCGATGGCCGCACCTCTCACGCCTGCAGCACGCGCAGCGACCCGCGCACCACCCCGTAGCTGCCCTCGGCCCGCAGCCCGCGCGCGACCTCGGCCGGCGCCACCTCCCCGGCGAGCAGCCGCCGGTACGCCTCCACCACCCGCCGCGCCCCCTCGGCGTCCTCCCGCACCAGCTCGATCCGGAACCGCCGCACGCCGCAGCTCGCGAGCCTCGGCACGAGGTGCGCCGCGCTCTGCGGCGCCGCGTGGAACACCGTGTTCCGACACCCCACGTCCGCCTCGAGCGGGTGATCCATGCCCGCCCGGTCCCGCAGCGACAGCGCGTGCTGCTCGCACGGGCGGCCGCAGGTGAGGTGATCCTTGCCCTCGGACAGCGTCGCCGCGATCACGCAGTGCTCCATGTGGAAGAGCGGCATCGGGTGGTGCACCACCACCTCGGCGAACGGCCCGAACGGCGAGTCCAGCAGCGACTCGAGCTGGGCGGCGTCGAGGTCGAACGACGGCGTGAACGCGGCGAGCCCCCGCGAGAGCACCTCGCGCGCGGCCAGCTTGTTCGTGACGTTCAGCGAGAAATCGCCGATCCGGGGCACGCCCGGCGTTTCGTCGAGCAGCGCGCCGAGGCTGCGGACGAGGATCGCCGCCGGCCCGAGCGAGAGCAGGTACCGGTCGATCTTCTCCTCGCCCGGCTTGCGGATCCGCGGGGGCGCCACCCCGACGGAGGCCCCGGCCGCCATCAGCTCGCGCGCCGCGGCGCCGAGGCCGACCATCTCCAGGAAATCGAGGTAGACGCCGCTCGCGCCGGCATCGAGCGCCGCCCGCGCCTGCGCGACGTTGCGGCACAGCACGAAGAGGCCCGGCGCCGGCGGCGGCGCGTCCGGCGGAGCGACCCCGGCGACGAGCCCCTCGGCCGAGAGCGGCGCCGACGGATGGGGGCGGTGCGACGCCTCGATCAGCGCCGCGACGAGCGCCCGGCGCGCGCGGTTAAGCGCCGACGGCGGCACGAGCGCGGGCCCGTCGAGCGACAGCCCAACGCCGCGCAGGGCGAACGGCGTGTCGCCCAGGCGATCCAGCTGCTTCCGCAGCGTGGCCTCGTCGAGCGGCGATCGATCGGCGCGGCCAAGCGGGGTATCGACCTCGACCGAGGCCGACGCCCCGCCCTCCGTCGCCGCCGAGAGCCGCGGGCGCTCGCCGAGGCGGCCCTCGAGGCGGACGTCGATCGCCACCCGGCGCTGGGCGCGGTCGAGCGCCTCGCGGACCGCGCGCGTGGCGACGGGGTCGCTCGTGCGAAAGACCCGGCGCCCGCGCAGCCCCCGCGCGCCGCTCAGCACGTCCTCGGGCAGCCGCCGGTCCGGGCCGAGCCAGACCTCGACGTCGCCCCCCGCCGGCGCGCGCTCGACCTCGCGGCCAGCCGCCCACAGGCCCCAGATGCGGCCGCCGATCTCGCCCTCGCCGGCGAACCCGCCCTCCACGAGGATCCCCTCGCCGCGCGCGAGCGGCCGGGCGGCGCGGACGACCACGACCTCGTGGCCGCGCCGGCGCGCGACGCCGCGCGCCTCCCCGACCTCGATGCCGCGGTGATCGCAGGTGCGGCCGTCGACGAGGCGCTGGTGGTCGACGCCGCGCAGGAAGCCGGGGCCCGAGCCCCGCGAGAACGCCTGCAGCGCCGCCTCCCGGTCCGTGACCCCGGGGCCCGCCCCCTCGCCGAGCGCCGCGTCGATCGCGGCGCGGTAGAGCCGCGCGGTCGCGCCGACGTACTCCGGGCCCTTGAGGCGCCCCTCGATCTTCACCGAGGCGACGCCGAGGGCGACGAGGTCGGGGATGACGTCGGTGGCGTCGAGATCCTCCGGCGAAAGGAGGTAGGCCGCGTCGCCGAGGTCGCGCAGCGCGCCGTCGACGACGAGGCGGTACGGCAGGCGGCAGGCCTGCGCGCAGGCGCCGCGGTTGGCGCTGCGGCCGCCGATGGCCTCGCTCGTCAGGCACTGCCCCGAGTAAGCGATGCAGAGCGCGCCGTGGACGAAGACCTCGAGCTCGACGTCGGTCGCCCGGCGGATGGCGGCGATGTCGTCGAGCGAGAGCTCCCGGGCGAGGATGACGCGCGCGGCGCCCAGCGATCGCGCGAGCTCGACGCCGGCCGCGTCGGTGCAGGTCATCTGCGTGGAGGCGTGGATCGGGAGCCCGGGCGCGATCGCCCGCGCGAGGCGCATCACCCCGAGGTCCTGGACGATGACCGCGTCGACGCCGGCCGCGGCGCACGCCTCGATCGCGCCGCGGACCGCCGGGAGCTCGTCGTCGAACACCAGCGTGTTCAGGGTGACGTAGCCCTTCACGCCGTGGGCGTGGAGGAAGCGCACCGCCTCCTCGAGCTCCGCCGCGTCGAAGTTCGCGGCCCGCGCGCGGGCGTTGAAGGGCGACGCCGCGCCGCCGCCCGCGGCGCCACCCCGGAGGCCGAAGTAGACGGCATCGGCCCCGCCGCGCACGGCGGCTTCCATGGCGGCGCGGTCACCGGCGGGAGCGAGGACTTCAGGGCGCGCGGGCCGCGACATGCGGGCGGTTCTAGCAAGGGGTGGGGCGGTTGTCGCTCTCTAGCTGGAGCTGGCGCGGCGCGCGGGCTCGCCTTATCGAAGAGCCTGCCGGACGGCGCGCCTTGACCTCGCTTCGCGACGTGAGGCACGATCGTGGAGCGGCCTACCCGGCCGAGGTGCCGTCGGGTCGCCGGCCGGCGCAGCGAGCCCTCGACGACAGGGGCGGATGAGCGGAGCGGCCACGTCAGCCATCAACCACCAGCGCGGAGCCCGGGAGCCGAACGTCGGAGAGGCGCTCGCATTCTCCGCCGGCTCGCGCGCGCCGACGGCGCGTGCCGCAGGGGGATGTCGATGAACAGACACGGATTTCGCTTCGGGCGCGCGCTCTCGAGCGCCGCGCTCTGGCTGCCTGCCGCGCTCCTCTCGGCGGCGCCCGCGTGCGGCGGCGACGACGACGCGCCGGCGCCGCGGTGCGAGGCTCCCTACTCGGTCTGCGGCGGGGCCTGCGTGGCGCTGCACGCCGATCCGGAGCACTGCGGCGCGTGCGGCCAGGAATGTCGGGCCGGGGAGGCGTGCGTGAAGGGCGCCTGCGCGCCGCTGGGGACCGGCGGCGGCGGCGGTGACGGCGGCGGCGACGGCGGCGGCGGCGGTGGCGGTGGCGGCGGTGAGCCAGCCGAGTGCCGCGAGGGCCGCTACGTGAAGCGCTGCGGCGACGCGTGCGTCGACACGCGCACCGACCCGGACCATTGCGGCAAGTGCGGCGCGCCGTGCCCGCCAGGCCGCGCGTGCTCCGGATCCGTCTGCCGGCAGACCTGCCTCCCGGGCCTCACCGACTGCGCCGGCAGCTGCGTGGACCTCGCCGCGGATACGCAGCACTGCGGCCGGTGCGATCGCGCCTGCGACCCCGGGCGCCCCTGCGAGGGCGGCACCTGCGCGTGCAGCGCGGAGCCCTCCCAGGACATCGGCTCCGCCGTCCCGCAGCGGGTGAGCGGCACGACGATCGGCGCCGACGACGGCCGCTGGCTGACCTGCTCGGAGCCTGGCGCGGCCGATCAGGCGTTCCTGTTCACGGCGCCTCACGCGGGGACGTACCTGTTCGACACCTTCGAGGCCTCGTACGACACGGCGCTCGGCGCGCTGCGGGCGGACACGTGCGAGGAGCTGGCCTGCAATGACGACGCGGGGAGCGTCCAGTCGCAGATCTCCGTCGATCTCGCCGAGGGCGAGCGCATCCTCGTCGTGGTGAGCGGCGCGGGCGGCGCGCAGGGCGACTTCACGCTCCGCGTGGCCGAGCCCGGGCCGGTCCAGTGCGCGCCGACCGCCCTCGATCCCGTCGTCCCGCAGACGGTGACGGGCACGACCGTCTTGCGCGAGGACACGGTGTCCGCCGACTGCGACATCGGCGCGACCCCGGACGCCACGTACACGTTCACGGCCCCGTCGGACGGCACGTACGTGTTCAGCGCGCGCGCCCCGTCGGACCTGATCGTCGAGCTCCGCGACGGCGGCTCGTGCACGGGCCGCTCGCTCTACTGCCGCTACGGCAGCGGCGAGTCGAACGCGTTCGCGACGCTCGAGGCCGGTCAGACGGTGCTCGTCGCGGTGGCGGATCCGGCCGGCACGCTGGCGAGCTTCACGCTGGAGATCGTCGAGGCCCCTCCGTGCCCGGGCGTCCAGATCGGCGCGACCCTGCCGCAGACGGTGACCGGGAACAACGAGCACCTCCGCAACCTGATCTCGGCCTGCGCGACCTTCTCGACCGGGGGCGAGGCGACCTACGGCTTCACCGCGCCGCGCGAGGGCATGTACACGTTCGACGCGAGCGGCTCGAGCTTCCCCGTCCTCATGGAGGCGCGCCGCGCCTCGTGCGCCGGCGATCTCATCGCGTGTGTCGACGGCCTGTTCGAGCCGGCGCTCATCACGCTCTCGCTCGCGGCCGGCGAGACGGTCATCCTCGTGGTGGACACCGCGGGCCCGACGGGCGACTACCGGCTCGAGGTCGACGAGGTGCAGTGCCCGCTCATCGATCTCGGCTCGACGGTGCCGCAGACGGTCACGGGCACGACCGCGGATCTCGCCGATCACCTCGCGCCGGACTGCGCCTCTCGCGGGGCCCCCGAGGCGACCTATCGCTTCACCGCGCCGGCCGACGCGCTCTACATCTTCGACACGGAGGGCTCGGCGCTCGATACGGTCCTGGACGTGCTGAAGGGCTCGTGCTCTGGCCCCTCGCTCAGGTGCAATGACAACGTGGACCCCGCGGGGGTCATCACCCACTCGCGGGCGAGCCTGTTCCTCGCCGCCGGCCAGACGGTGATCGTCTCCGTGGACAGCGTGTCGGCGAGCGGCGAGTACGCGCTCCACATCACCCAGCGGGAGGCGCCGCCGTGCCCTCGCTTCGCGCTCGCCGCCGTGGTCCCGCAGTCGGTCACGGGCAGCACCGAGGGCTATGCCGATCTCCTGGCGCCCTCCTGCGCCACGGTGCCCGGCGGCGAGGCGACGTACAGCTTCACCGCGCCTGCAGATGGCTTCTACCGCATGAACACCGTGGGTTCCACGATCGATACGGTCCTGTCCGTGCGCGACGGCGGGTGCGAAGGCGACGAGATGGCCTGCGTCAACGACAGCAGGGACTCGAGCAAGCTCGTGTGGCTCGACGCCGGCCAGACCGCCCTGATCAGCGTCGACAGCCACGGCGCGGAGGGCGACTACGTGCTCAACGTGGACCTGTTCGACGGCACCGGCACGTGCGATAAACCCATCGAGCTCGCCCCCCTCGCCTCCCAGACCGCGACGGGGACGACCAAGGGGAGCCTGGCCAAGGTGGACGCGAGCTGCGGCGGCTTCGACGCGCCTGAGGTGGCCTATCTGTTCACCGCGCCGGAGGCGGGGACGTACACGATCGATACGGTCGGCTCCGACTACGACACCGTGCTCGCCGTCTTCGACGGGGACTGTTATGGCGAGGAGATCGCGTGCAGCGACGACGTGCTCGGGGACGACCTGCACCTGTTCACGTCGGAGGTCACGGTGTCGCTCGACGCAGGGCAGACCATCGTCATCGTGGTCGACGGCGCGATCGAGGAATCCGGCGTTTACGAGCTCAACATCCATCCCTGACAGCGCACCGCGCACCGGCGCCGTCGAGCGGCGTCGCGGGTCTCCTCGAGAGAGGGAGGCTCCGTCGGACGAGCTGCTGTTCAGGAGCAACGTCCCGCAGGAGCGCTACTGGATCCGGCTCCCCTTGAGCCCCGCCGGGGGCTGGAGCCGATAAACGGACGGGGCAACGCATCGCACGCGGGGGTCCGTCCCGTGGAGACCCTCGGCGTGCCCGAGGAACAGGTACCCTCCGGGCGCGAGGCTGGCGATGAGCTTCGCCACGATCTCCGCCTTCGTCGCGGCGTCGAAGTAGATGAAGACGTTCCGGCAGAAGATCAGATCGAACAGGCCGAATCGCTCGGGCGCCGCGTCGAGCAGGTTGAAGCGCCGGAAGGTGACGATCTGGCGCAGCTCCGGCCCGGCCTTCATCAGGCCCGCGCTTGCGCCCGTCCCGCGGAGCATGTAGGCGCGCAGGCGCCCGTCCGGGATCTCCGAGGCCCGATCGATCGGCCACACCGCGCATCGCGCCCGCTCGAGCGCACGGACGGACAGATCCGTCGCCAGGACGCCGATCCCCGGAACGCCCGCCGGCGCGCCGCCTGCCCTGCGCGGCGCGCGATCAGCCCTCGCGCCGCTGTGATCGGAGGACAGGCTGTCGAGCAGCGTCATCGCTATCGAGTAGGGCTCTTCCCCGGTCGAGCAGGCCGCGCTCCACGCGCGCAGCGGGCGGCGGACGCGCGCGCGGGGCGCTCCGCGATCCGGCGAGCCGGGGCCCGCGCTCTTCTCCCACGCCGGGAGGATCTCGCGTTCGAGGAGCTCGAACTGCTCGCGTTCCCGGAAGAAATGGGTCTCGTTGGTGCAGATGCAGTCGAGCATGTGCACGAGCTCACCCTCACCGCCCGCCGCGGTCACCCGGCGGTAGTACTCGCCAAAGCTGCGGAGTCCGAGCGCGCGGAGCCGGGGCCCGAGTCGGCAGAGCACGAGCGGCTTCTTCTGCGGGCCCAGGGAGATGCCCGAGAGGCGCTTGACGAGCTTCTGGAACAGGACGAACTCGTCGTCGCTGAGGGAGCGTGTGCCCGGCTCGGCGACCGCGATCATGGCCTGTCCCCTTCCCCGACCGGCGCGCCATCGAGCCATTGATCCATGCGCACTTGTGTGCCGGAGGCCGGCGCGGGCTCGATCACAAATTCACCACCATCCACCCCCCTGACACCATCACCTTACCACGGGAGTCCGTGGCAGCTCCATGCGGAACCGCGCAGCACGTACACGTGCGCTCCGCATCGTCCTGACCCCGGTCGGTCTCCGCGCCTTCCCGACACGCGCGGGGCGCCTGGCATCCTCGGTGCAGGTCAACTACCCTGGGGCCATGATCAGCGGCGTGGTGGAGCCGGTCCGGCTCGGGGAGACGGCGCTTCCAGACGGCCGGCGGCTGGGCTGGGCGGAGTGGGGACCGGAGGACGGCATCCCCGTGCTGCTCTGCCCCGGCGGCGCCACGAGCCGGTCGATGGGGTTCGGGGGCGACGTCGTCGACGGGCTCGGCGTGCGGCTGATCTCCGTGGATCGCCCGGGGCTCGGGGCGTCGGACGAGGCCCCGGGCCGCACGCTCGGCGACTGGGCGCAGGACATACGGCGCTTCCTAGAGGCGCGGCGGCTGTCCGGCGTGGCGGCCGTCGGGTTCTCTGCGGGCGCGCCGTTCGCCCTGGCCTGCGCGGCGGCCGGCGTCGTGGCTGGCGTGGCCGTGGTCGCGGGGACCGATGAGCTGGCGAATCCGGTGTTCGCCGATGCGCTGGCGCCGGACGTGCGGCGGCTCGTGGAGCTGGTGGCGACCGACGCAGGGCGCGCGGAGGCGTTCTTCGGCGGGTTCAGCGCCGAGGCGATGTGGGGCTTCGTCATCTCGACGCTCGCGGACGTCGACCGCGCGGTGTACACCGCCCCCGTGTTCGAGCGCGCTTACCGGCGCGCGATGGATGAGGCGTTCTCGCAGGGGCCGGCCGGCTACGCGCGCGACACGGTGCTGACGATGAGCCCGTGGCCGTTCGATCCGGGGAGCATCCGCGCGCCGGTCGACCTGTGGTACGGCGCGCGGGACACGAGCACGGTGCACTCGCCGGACTTCGGGGCGTCGCTCGCCGGGCGGCTGCGCGCGGCAGCGCGGCGCGTGCTCCCGGAGGCGGGAGGGTCGCTGCTGTGGACGCACGCGGAGGAGATCCTGCGCTCGCTGCTCGAGCGCACGCGCGGGCGGTGAGCCCCACGCGGGATGCTCTTGGGGAGGTGGTCGTGGGCGCTCAGCCTCCTGTTCATCACGTCGCTCAGCGTGCTGATGACGGCGCTGCACCTCCGATCGGGCGGCAGCGTGCTCGTCGCGTGGGCCGCGCACCTCGGCATCCACCTCGACAACGTCTCTCGCGCGCACATGTCCGGCGACGGCGCCGCGCCGCTCCTGGTCACCACGATCGTCGCGCTCGTGGCCGCGGTCACCACCGCTCGGTGGATGCAGATTCAGACACGAAGCGTCGCCACGGTGCAGCCCGCGCCTCGCCCGGGGTGATGCGGGGCGGTTGAGCCCGAATCACACGAACCTGCACCCCGCTCTGCGCGCACCTCGGCTCAGGGACGATCGCGCTCCCCGAACAGCGCCATCATTCCAGCGTTGGGGCTTGCCAGTCCACCCAGTCCGCCATGCTGAGCGAGCCGCCCGAGCCCACGACGAACTCACCGGGCGCCTCGCCCTCGTGCTTCAGAAATCTGGCGATACTCTTGGCGAGGACATCGGTGTATTCGTTCTTGTAAGAGCAATGCGCCGTCTCGGCGACCTTCGAGTGGTAGCTGACATTCTTCTCCACGCCCAGCGCCTTGTAGACCGCCGCTCCGGCCGCTGTCGCCGTATGACCGGCGGGGGCGCCCATCTGAGCCTGGTGCGGGTTCTCGAGGACGAGCAGGCCGCGCGGCGCCATCATCGCGATCAGGGCGTGGGTGTCAATCGGGAGCTTGACGGCGTTCGAGGCATTGTTCTTGAAGACGAACGGCTCGAAATTGTTGCTGAGCCAGTTCAGCCCGAAGTAGTTGTGGTCCGTCCGCTCCTTGCCCAGCACGTCGGCGATGCGGTAGGCCGGCACGCCGGCGGTGCTCGTCTCGTGGGGGATCGTCAAGGCGATCCGATCATCGAAGACGCCGATGGCAAATGCTCCCTTGCCGTTGCGCGAGCACCCCGTGACGCCGATCCCGGTCGGATCGATGATGTCGCCTCCCGACGCCTGGATGACGTCGAGGATCCGACTGGCGCCCCAGGCCCATGCCATCAAGAGGCCCGCCGAGTGATCACCGCCGTAGATATCATAGAACTTCCCCGGGTTGGGTTTTCCTCTGGATTGCTCCGCTGTGCCCTCCCTGCCGATCTCATTGTGGTTGTAGTAGATGACGGCGACACCTTGATCCAGGATGCGGCTTTCACCCAGCGTGATGCCACCGAACCCGCCTTTCCCGCCCACGTTGATGATCGCGGGGAAGGGCGCTTCCCCCTTGGAGGGCAGCACGATGTCGGCGCTGAAGTCGATCTTCTTGCCCTGGGCTTCCACGTGCACGGAGATCTTGTTCTCGGTGACGGTGCCGGTCACCACGTCGGGCGTCGGCTTCTCGCCGTAGATGTACTTCTCGGCTTGCTTGCGGATCTCCTGCCTCCGGCAGTGCCATTCTGCTTTCGTGGAAACGCTGGTTCCGTCGAGCTTCGTGAACGGGTCGGGCAACTTGGAGACCTTGGGTAGAGCGCTCGCTTCCGGCAGGGCGGCGACCTCGCAATCGGCGCTCGCGTTCTCGACAGGGGTGTCGTCCGGACCCGTGCCCGAGCTGGAGCTCGACGTCGTATCGACGCCCGAGCTGGAGCTCGATGTCGTGCCGCCGCTCGAGCTGGAGCTCGACGCCGTGCCGCTGCCCGAGCTGGAGCTCGACGTCGTGTCGCCGCTGCTGGTCGCGCTCTCGCCGCCCGAGCCGTCCGAGCCGCCGCCCGCACCTCCTTGCCCGGAGAGGTTCGGCTGGGACTGCCCGCAGGCAGCGGCCGTGAGGCAGAGACCGAGGGCAGCGCGGGCGGTTCGAGTGGCAAGCGTTCGCATGGATGGACCTCCTGGAGCGAGCATAATCAACGTTCATCGGTTGGATTTGCACTCACCGGAACGGCAGCTGGTATCGCGGCGCAATAAGACGTCCAAGCGCGCTTTCATGTCAAGCACAGGGTAGTGCAACTATTCAGCTCACCGCACAACGGGACGGCGATCGATCCTGTCCGATGAGTCCCGGTCGAATGACGGCTCCGGAAGATTCAGTGATGATGGTCAACTTTAGCCCGAATGAAGCGCCGCATCGTTGAAGTTCGTCCCTCAATACATTTATCCGTGAACCGAAGGAGCCGCTTTCACGCCACCCCTGCGGAACCGGGCGGTAGCTCGACCCGGTGTGACCGTTCACAAGGATCCTCGAGCCGGTCGCCCTTCAGCGCTTTGCTTGAAGCCAAGCCCCTCGGCGTCAGGACTCCAGGGACCGCGAGATCGTGATCGGTCCCTCTATCTGCTGCTGCTGGGCGTATCGATGAACGAGAGTTCGGCGAACGCGATCGATCACCTCGGATCTCTGGTTCGTGAGCTCGAGCCTGTGCGCGAGGGCGATACGATCGCCGACCTATCCACGCATCGAACAGGCCGCCTTCACCCCACGGCCAGCGGGGCGGCCGCGCTACGTCGCGGCGGCGAGCGCGCGCGCCTGCGCGAACAGGTCGGGGCGCGCCCGGTCGTGGGACCAGCCCTCGGGGTACGAGGCCACCGCCGAAGGCCGACCGCGCACGCGGCGCTCGTAGGCGTCGAGCGCCGGATGACCGGCGAGCGACAGCCCGCGCCGCTGCATGTAGGCGAGCACGGGGTAGAACGCGCAGTCCGCGAGCGTGAAGGCGTCCGACGCGATGAATTGTGTCTTCTGGGCCCGCGCATCCCACAGCGCGAGCTCCCGCTCCACGCCCGAGAGCGCGCCCAGGATGGCTGCTCGCCGGTCCGGCGACACGGCCTCGGGGCCGGCCTCGAAGAGGCCCTCCAGCGGGTCGTAGACACACGCCGTGGCCTCCGACTCCTGCGCGAAGGCGAGCGCGCGGGCGAGCGCGCCGGGCTCGGCGAGCGGCGGGAGGAGCGGCGGGTCGGGATACCGCAGCTCGAGGTACATCAGGATGGCCAGCGACTCGTTCATGACGGCGCCGTCGGGCTCCACGAGCACCGGGGCCTGGCCGCGCGGGTTGAGGGCCAGGAACTCCGGGGTGCGCGTCTCGCGGGGCTCCCGCATCACGCGGAGGCGGCGCGGCTCGAAGGCGAGGCCCTTCTCGTGAGCCGCCATCAGGACGCGCCAGCTCGAGATCGAGCCGTTCACGAAATACACCGTGCGCTGAGCGCTCATCGGTCGCCTCCGGGCTCCTGCGCCGTGCGCAGCGTGCGAAAATTGAGCGCCTCGAAGCCCGGGCGGTACGCGGCGACGTCGAAGGTGGGGTCGATGTTCTCGGCGCGGAAGAGCTGCAACATCCGCTCTGCCTCGCCGCGCTCCGCCGCCTCGCGCTCCGGCTCGGGGACCGCGGATCGGGCCCGGGCGCGCGCCTCGGCCTCGGGGCGATGGGACGCGGGCGCGCCGACGCCCCAGACAGCGCCGGTCGCCGGATCGTGAAACGTGCCGATGTGCCGGAACGTGAGCGAGATGCGCGAGGGCGGCGTCGGGCCGCCTCCCTCACCCTCCGTGTCCCCCTCCTGGCGAATGGCGTGATAGAATCGGCGGTTCGTCTCCAGGTCCATGACGAGCAGCGAGCCGTGCGGCAGAGGGACCTTCTGTACAGCATTCCCGTCCTCGGCGCGCTTGGGCCGGAGCACCATGGTGCGCTGTCGTCCGAGCGAGACATTGACGATGAACGACGGGCGCGCGAGGTCGAGCGTCTTGTCGGAGTGCTCGCTGATCCAGTCGCGCCCCGTGCGGTAGAGCTGGAGCAGGCAATGGTTGAGCGGGTGCCCGACGCGGCGCTCGACCTCCCTGCGAATGCGGTCGACGGCGGGGGTGAAGGGGCAGACCTCGGGCTGCTCGTCGGCCGGGTGGCGATAGAGCGGCATGGCGCCGTCGGGCGAGCGCTCGCCCTGGATGGCGACCAGGCGGGGCACCTCCCCTCCGCGGTGGCGCATCGTCGTCCATGCGACCTCGCGCTCGACGGCGGCGAAGGCGCCGGCGTCCCCGGCGAGGCGCTCGTCGAGGGCGCCGCACCACAGCGCCGTCTCGCCCGCGCCGATGCCGGCGATGTGCACCGGCCCGGGTCCGTCGGAGAGCAGGTCGGCCCAGCTGCGGCGCCGGCCGCCGAGGCCCTCGATCTCGCGCAGCGCCACGGCGTGTTTGCCCGCGGTCCCCGCCGCGGTCGCGTCCCCGAGGATGTCGACGTCATAGCCGAGCCGGCGCGCGTCGCGGGCGGCGGCGAGGACACACACGTTGGTCGCGACGCCGCACAGGACCACGCCGGTCACGCCCGCCTGCGCCAGCCGGGCGTGCAGCTCGGTCTCACGAAAGGCCGAATACCAGCGCTTCTCGACATGCCATTCCGCGGTCCCCGCGGGGCGCTCGGCGCGCACCGGGACGAGCGCCGGGAACAGCTCGGCGCCCCACGTGCCGCGAGCGCAGCACGCGCTGCCGGTGTGCGTCTGCCCGCGGAGCGCGTCCGGGGCCGCGTCGATCTCGCCGTAGACCGACGTCACCCACACCACGACCCGCCCCTGCGCTCGCGCCGCGCGCGCGAGCCAGGCCACGGTCTGCGCGAGCTGGTGCGGATCGCAGTGGCGCTTCGAGAACGCGCCTCCCTCCGCGAGGAAGTCGTTCTGCATGTCGATGATCAGCAGCGCCGTGCGCGCAGGATCCCGGGAGGGCGCCCCAGCTCTCACGTCCATCGTGTCCTGGTACCACCGGGCGGTCGCTCGGCCAAGCTCCAGGGCCGCGACGCGGGGCGCGCAACAGAGAGCGCCAGGCCGAGCTCACCCGGGATCACCGAAGTTCCAGCGTCGAACAGGGTAGCGTGGACCTCCATGACGATCGAAGCGGTCGAAGCTGGGACTCGACAGCTCGTCGAGAGAGCCAACGACACGGATGTCGTGGTCTTCGCGAGGCGCGAGGCGGGTTTTGCAGCAACTACGGCGCTGGCTTGGCCCTTGCTTCAGCTCGCGCCCGAGCTCTAGGATGAGGAAGTGGTGAAAACCCGACGGTGGAGCACCTCGCGAAGGAGGTTCTTCTGGCACGTGCAGTGCCTCGGCTTGATCATGAGCGCGCGGTCGTTCGCTCAGGCGCCCGACTCGAGCGCCATGGAGCCCGCGTTTGCGCCCCCTGCACCGGCACAGCCCGCGCCCGCGCCGCCTCTACCGCCGCAGCCCGCGCCCGCGGAAGCTCCGCCGCCCGGCCCCTCACAGCCTGAACCCGCGCAGCCCGCGCCGCCTCCTCCGAGCGCCGCCCAGCCGTACCCGTACCCATATCCGTATCCAACCCCGTATCCGTATACCTATCCATCCCAGCCTTACCCGCCCGGGCCTCCACCGTACATGCCCCCGCCGGCCCCCACCGCTGGCGCGCCGTCCAAGCCACCGCCTCCGGCCAAGAGGAAGCCGCGGAGCGTGCCGTTGTCCGTGTTTCGCTTCGGCTACGGCGCCTACGGGAGCGGCACGCTGGATTTTCAGGGCCAGTGCGCCGGCAGTTGCCCGCTGTCCTTGCGCTCCGGGAGAGAGGACGTCGACGATCACACGCCGGTGCTGCTCGGCTTCGATCTGATGTTCGGGCCTGAGCCCGTGAGCCTCGGGTTTGGCTTCTGGTTCACCACGGGCACGACCCTCGAAGGACGAGAGCCCACCGTTCCGGAGCGGGGCATCGGCTGGGAGTTCGCGACCCCCTTCATGCTCGGCGCCGCGCTCCCCGTGGCGGAGTCCCTCGCGCTCCGATTCGGCGCCTTCGCCGGCCCGGAGTTCCTGTTCGCGCACGACGGCAGCGCGCAAGGGAGGGACGGCGAAGCCTACGAGAACTTGTGTGATGACTTGCGGGCGCGCGGGCAAGTCAGCGAGTGCGACGTGACCTATCCGACCCGCTTCAGCTGGATCTACGGGTTCCAGGTCGGCCCTGTCTTCCGCACGTCGCGCCTCAACACCATCGGCGCCGAGCTCCTTGTCCAGCATGTCGATTATCGCCTGTTCGGGATCGACGCGGAGGGACCGAGCTGGCGAGCGAAGCAGACGTACGACTACAGCGCGTGGAGGTTCTGGCTCATGGTCACCGTCGGGATAGGGAAATGACGTTGCGCTACGGGCTCTGGGCGACGGCCCTGGCGCTGGTCGCCGGGTGTGCAGACGACGGCGGTGAGGCCCCGCCGCTCAACTGCGGCGAAGGCCGCGTCTGCACCTGCGCGCCGGGAGACGACCGGCCTGAATGCAATCCCTGCCAGGAGGGCTACCGGCCCGCGCTGGTCGGGTCCGACTGTGTCCCGACCTGCAACGCCCCCGACGTCGATTGCGGTGAGGCGGGAGTCTGCCAGGAGACGGCGAGCGGGGCCGCGTGTCGCTGCGATCCGGGGCACGCGGGCGACAGCTGTGAGCGCTGCGAGCCAGGGCTCACGCGCAACGACGCCGGACGGTGCGTCACCGCGCTCTCGGCCCCTGCGCTGCTGACGCTGTCCGTCGTCGGCTCCGAACGCGTTCTCGGCGCGCTCGTCCCGCCCGACTGGTCGTTCCGCCCTCTGGCGAGCGTCCCGAGCACCGTGACCGACGTCGCCTACGACGCGGGCTCCGGTCGCGTGTTCGCGCTGAACGGCGGGCGCCTCTCGACCCTCGATCTCGCTTCCGGCGCGGTCATGGATCTCACGAGCGCGGACGCCGATCTGGGGAGCGCGCTGTCGCTGGATCCAGCCGGAAACAGGGCGCTCTCCGCGTCCGCGGACGCCATTTATGAGATCGATCTCGACACGTTCCAGGCCGAGGAGCTCTCCGCTGTGGGCGCTCGCGCGCTCGAGTACGACCCGAGCCGCGCGAGGATCCTCGGGCTGGACGAGGCGGGCGCGACCTTCGAGCTCGCTGATTCCGCGCCGGAGCACGTCGGCCAGACGCAGGGCTCCGACTGGCTCGCCATGGCCTTCGATCCCGGAAGCGCGCGCGCCTACTTGCTCGGCAGCGAGGCGGAGAGCCGTGAGGATCGACTCCTGCGGTATTGCGCCGGGGCCCTCGCGCGCTTCGGCGCCGTCCCGGCGTGGCACGCGAGCCGCGTCGTCGACGCCAGCAGCGGGAGCACGGCGCCGCTCACGCTGGCGTACGAGGGCGCGGATCCGGCGCTGATCGTCGCCGATCTGGGCGCCCAGCCGATCGATGCGGTGACCATCGCCGTCGACCACCCCGACGCGGCCGTGTGTGTCGTCGACGACGGGGGCGGGGCGGCCGAGCTCGAGATCGCGCTGTCCGCGAGCCTCCGGGCCGGCTTCCTCCTGGTCGCCGCGCCGGGCCGACCGGTGAGCGTCGACGCGACGGCGCGCCCCGCCGACGCGAGCTACAGCTTCATCGTCCACACCGACGAGGGCCTCAGCGTCTCGGGGCCGATCGAAGGCATCACCGGGCACGACACGGCCTCGTGGGAGGCGCTGGCCCTCGACAGCATCACGAACTTCCCCGAACGGCGCGCCGCCACCCTCGCGCTGATGGACTGGGCGTCTCAGGCCACCCTCGAGGTTCGCCTCGCGCACGAGCCTGCGGGCAACGCGCTTGCGTGGGTAGCGGAGGTGCCATGAGGGTCCTGCGCGTCTCCTGGCCGCTCCTGCTCCTCTCCCTTCTGGGGTGCGAGGACTCGGTCTCGGGCTTTCTGAGCTGCGGCGTCGAGATGTGCAGCGCCCGGCAGGAGTGCGTCAGCTCGGCTCTGGGCCCGACCTGCGTGTGCACCGAGGGGTTCGTCGGCACCGAGTGCACGACGTGCGCGTCCGGTTACAAGCAGGTCGGCAACCGCTGCGCGCTCATCCCGCTCGACTGCGCTGTCAACCCGGAGCTCTGCGGTCCGCACGGCACGTGCGTCGCGACGGCCGGCGCGGACGAATGCGCGTGCGAGGCGCTGTACGAAGGTCGGCTGTGCGATGAGTGCGAGAGCGGCTACCAGGACAACGACGCGAACGGCGACTGCCGCCCCACCTGCGCGGAGGCCCAGCTCGACTGCAAGGCGCCGAGCCGCTGCTCGGACGCGGGCGGCACCGCGCTGTGCGAGTGTCCGACGGGGTACACCGGGGACGACTGCTCGCGCTGCGCGCTCGGCTATCGGGACAGCGGGACCGGCTGCGTGCCGACGTGCGCCGCCTCCGGCTTCACCTGCAGCACGAACCAGATCTGCGTCGACACGGAGACGGGCGCCCGCTGCGGGTGCGCCGAGGGGTACGGCGGGATCGGCTGTGCGAGCTGCGCCGAAGGCTACCTGCAGGACTCGACGACGGGCGCTTGCCTACCCTCCTGCGACGGGGCCGGCGTGCGCTGCGGCGAGCACGGGAGGTGCGACGATTCGATCGGCTTCGCGCGCTGCGTCTGCGCTCTCGGATACACGGGGGAGAGCTGCGACCTCTGCGCCGCGAACTTCGAGCAAGGCGAAGGCGGGAGGTGCGGCCGTACGCCCACGGCGAGCGAAGCCCTGGTGATGGCGGGCTCCTTCGAGGGGCGTCCGGTGCTCGCCACGCTCGATCCGGGCTCGGGCAGCGCGCTTCCGCTGGCGGAGCTCGAGGTCACGGGGCTGTCGGGCGGCGCGACCCCGCAGGCGCTCTTCGTCAACCGCGCCGGGTCGATCTCGTCCTACTCGCTCGCGACCGGCGCCGTCGAGGACGCCGTGGATGGCAGCGGCGCCGTGGGTCCGCTCACCTGGGATGGGGCGACGAACCGGCTCTACGCGCTCGGTGGACCGAGGTCGTTCTCACTGCTCAGCATCGATCCCGCCGCGAAGACGGTGGTGCCGCGGTTCGAGACGGGGCTGGCCGGCGCGGCGGATCTCGCCTTCGACGCCGCAAACCAGCGGGTGCTCGTGCTGCGCGACACCTTGTTCGCGGTGAGCCTCGCCGACGGCGCGCTGACCGAGCTCGCGCCGCTGCCCCCGGCCACGCTGGGCATCGAGATCGGCGCCGACGGCGCGCTCCTCGCGCTGTCGGCGACCGACGCGGACGAGGCCGCCGCCCGCGTGCAAGCCTGTCGCTCGACCGCGGCCGAGCTCGGTCTCGACGGCTACGCTGGCGCGACCGGCCGCTTCGTACAGCCGGACTCCGGCGTGGACCAGGTGACCCTCGCGGCCGCGACGCCGGACAAGCTGGAGGTGCAAAGCTATCTGGGCCGAGGCGGCGACAGCGCCCCGCGGACCGTGCAGATCACCGCGGACAACCCGGGCGTGTTCCTCTGCCTGGCCCTCGAGGAGGCGACCCTGGTCAGCGTGGCGGCCGGGGCGCGGTTTCGGGCGCTCGTCATCTACGCGGCGGACGACCCGATCGAGCTTCAGATCGAGGACGGATTCGCGGGCGGAGCGGTGCCCCTCATCCATCTGGGCGGCTACGCTCCAGCCTTCACGCGCCCGGATCGAGAGGACATCGTCGTCTACACACCAGAGGAGTGGGCCGCGCGCGGACTGGCCGTCGATCCGCGCTTCCACCGCCCGGGGCCGGGCGTCCTGCACACGCTGGACGGCGCGTTCTCCGTGAAATCGAGCGTGCCCCTCTCGGGAGGCGTCATTCCCAGAGGGCCGCTGGCCCGCTGGGAGCCGGTCGCGCCATGAGGCGGGATCATTCATGACGATCGAAGAAGTCGACGTTGCGACTCGACAGCTCGCCGAGAGAGCCAGCGCTGCCAGGCCACTGCCCTGAGGCGACGCAAAGCGCGCCTGCTCCATCACCTCCGCCCCTGGCGGCTCGCCGCGCTTCGATCTGGCCACGACGCACGCGCGGGCACGTCCACGTCGAACACTACAACTGACCGCCTGCGCTCACCAGAGAACACCGTCTCCCGACCCATGGGAGCCTGGAGCTCTGGCGTGTCCGCCCATGTCGTAAACGGTCGTACAACACGCGGAGCTTTGTTGCGTCACCTTCCAAAGGGTCTTTGCGCCTCCGCCAGACACCAACGCTCTCGCCGTGGCGTCCGGCCCTCGCACCCGCGCTGTCGAGAAGGTCGAGGCCGGCGGGCCGACCCCGCGAGCCCGCCGGCTCGCCAGCCCGCCGGCCCACTGAAAAGATGCTGTATGTCCGAGTGTTCTTGCCGCGATTGATGTTTACTTGAGGCGTGACCCGAGCGTACCTTGGGCAAAGGCGACGCCCCTTGGGGAGAGGGGGCGTTCGAGCCGCACGGGAGAGCGCTCGAGTGGACTTCGTAGCCTGCGAGGGGAGGTGGTGGTGTCTCGAAAGAAGATCCTGCTGGTGGACGACTCGGAGACCGTCCTGATGATGGAGCAGATGATCCTCCGGAGGAGCTATGACGTGGTCACGGCCAAGGACGGCAGCGCGGCGGTGACCAGGGCGCTCGCCGAGCGACCTGATCTGATCCTGCTCGACGTGATCATGCCGGCCATGGATGGATTCGAGGCCTGCCGGAGGCTGCGTTCGGAGGAGGCGACGCGGGAGACGCCCATTGTCCTCGTCACGAGCCGAGGCGAGGTCTCGCACAGGGAAGAGGGGTTTCGCTGTGGCTGCTCCGACTACATCACGAAGCCCATCGACTCCCTGGAGCTCCTCGAGAAGGTCAAGAGCTGTCTCGGCGAATGAGGTGAAGACCGACATGTCGCGTGATGGACAAGCGGAACGCGGGGTGGAGCGCGCGGCGCGCCGCGAGCGATCGTCACGAGCGCACGTGAGCGCGCTCGAAGGGCAGAAGAAGCGGCTCGCCCGGCGCGCCCGCGCGCTCGGCCGGCTGCTCGTCCGGGTTCGGAGGGCCCGCGGGCGCCTCGAGGCCCGCGCCGTCCGCGCCGAGGCGGCGCTCGCGCTCGCCGCCGATCGATGCGCCGCGGAGGAACAGCAGCGCTCGCAGCTCGCGAGCCTCTATGTCGCGAGCCGCCGGCTCCTGCCGCTCCGGACCCGTGAGGAGGCGTGCCGCGCCCTCCAGGACATCATCGCGAACCTCGTCGGCTCCGAGGAGATCGCCGTCTTCGAGATCGACGGCAGCGGGGCGGCGAGGGTCGTCGCGGCCTACGGCGTCGATCCGTCGTCCGCCGTCCTCTTGGCGCCGGAAGAGGGCATCGTGGGGCGCGTGGCGCGGCGGATCGAGCCGTATTTCCGGCAGGGCGCCGCGCTCGGCAGCGACCCGGCCGCCCCCCAGGCCCCTTGCGCGCGCGGCGAGGGCGACATCATGGCCTGTGTGCCACTCACGATGGATGAGCGCGTGGTCGGCGTCATCGCGGTCTTCCATCTGCTCTCGCAGAAACCCGAGCTCGGGCCGATCGACAAGGGTCTCCTCGAAGCGCTCGGCACGCTGGCGGCCGGGCCGTTCTGCGCGGGGCGGGAGCGCTGCGGCGCCCTGGAGATGCGATGACGATGCTCAAGCCCCCGTCACAGCGGTACGGCGCTCGAGGAGCGCGGCTGAGCGCGCCCCCCCCGAGCAGCCCGCAGCCCCACTACCTCACGCCGGGCAACGTCGTCGCGTCGGGCGAGCCGACGATCATCACCACGATCGTCGGCTCGTGCGTCGCGATCTGCCTCTGGGAGCCGGCGCTCGGCGTGGGCGGCATGAACCACTACGTGCTCCCCAGCTGCCCCAACCTCGCGCTGCCGCTCGGGCGCTTCGGAGACACCGCCTTTCAGCAGCTCCTCGATCGTCTGGCGGCCCTCGGCGCCCCGCCCCGCTCGCTCCAGGCCCGGATCGTCGGCGGCGCCTGCATGATCTCCGCCTTCCGGGAGCGGGACTCGCACCTCGGACACCAGAACGTGGCGGTCGGGCTCATGGTGCTGCGCGCCGCCGGGATCCGGGTCGTCCAGCAGGACACGGGCGGCAGCCAGGGCCGGAAGCTCATCTTCCGCACCGACGACGGCAGCGCCGCCATCCAGCCCCTGTGATCGCGATGGATACCGAGCGGGCCGCGCTCATGCAGATGTTCGCCGCCGAGACGGCCGAGCACCTCGACGAGCTCGAGAGCGCGCTCCTCGAGCTCGAGCGGCGGCCCGACGCCGGCCACCTGCTGGAGCGCATCTTCCGCGTCGCCCACACGATGAAGGGCAATGCCAGCTCCGTCGGCGCCCACGGGCTGAGCGAGCTCACCCACGCCGCCGAGGACGTGATCGAGGATCTGCACCGGGGCACGCTGCCGGTGACCGGCATGGTGGTCTCGCTGCTCCTCGAGACGGTCGACTCGGCGCGCCGCCAGCTCGCGGAGATGGACGGCGGAGAGGAGCCGCCTGGGTCGACCTCGCTGCCCGCGAGCGTGCTCGAGCGGCTCAAGAGCGCCCGGCGCACCGAGCGCGAGGGCACCCCCTCGACGCCGAAGGGGGCCACCTCGAGCGCCGGGGACGAGGGCGACCGGAGCCCGGGCCCGAAGACCGTCCGCATCACCGTCGAGAAGCTCGATTGCATGGTCGATCTCATCGGCGAGGTGGCGATCACCCGGAACCGGATCGCGCGCGAGGTCCAGCTCGCGGGCGGCGCCGTCGGCGCGGCGCTGCGGGACGGCCTCGAGGAGCTCGATCGGCTGAACACCAAGCTCGAGGAGGCGATCCGCCGCGCGCGGATGGTGCCTGTCGGCCCCTGGTTCCGGCAGTACGAGCGCGCCGTGCGCGATCTCGCCCGGTCGCACGGCAAGCTCGCGCGCCTCGTGGTCGTGGCCGGCGACGTCGAGGTGGACACCGCGGTGATCGAGCGCCTCCGCGACGCGCTGACCCACCTCATCCGCAACGGCATCGATCACGGCCTCGAGCCGCCCGAGGTGCGGAAGGCGTGCGGCAAGGACGCGCGCGGGACCATCACCCTGCGCGCCTCGCACGAGGGCGGCGGCATCGCGCTCCGCGTCTCCGACGACGGCGCGGGGATGAACCGCGCCCAGATCGCGGCGCGGGCCAGCGCGCAGGGCAGGTGCCCGGACGCCGACGCGCTCTCCGACAGCGAGCTCTACGACCTGGTATTCGAGCCTGGCTTCTCCACCGCCACGACCGTCTCCGACCTGTCCGGCCGGGGGATGGGCATGGACGTGGTGCGGCGCCGCGTCGAGTCGCTGGAGGGCTCGATCGGGATCGAGAGCGCCGCGGGGGTCGGCACCACGCTGATCCTCCGGCTCCCGCTCACCCTCGCGACGATCGAGGGCTTCTCGGTGAGCGCCGCCGGCGAGCGTTATGTCATCCCGCTCCGCGCGGTCGTCGCCTGCGTCGGGCTCCCGCGCGGCGCCCTCGCCGCGGGCCCGGGCGGCGTCCTTCACGTGCACGGGCGCGCGCTGCCGTGCGTGCGGCTCCGCGACCTCTTCGGGCTCTCCGGGCCTGCGCCGGCCCGCGAGAGCGTGGTCGTGGTGGCCCACGAGGGGGGCCAGGCCGGCCTCGTCGTCGACTCGCTCGACGGCGAGGGCAGGACGGTCATCAAGCCGCTCGGCCGGCTCTTCCGCCGCACCCGGGGCATCACCGGATCCACGGTCCTCGCCGACGGCAGGCTCGCGCTGATCCTCGATGTGGACGCGCTGATGCACGACCTCACCCGCGGCCGCGCCGGCGGCGGCGAGCTCGCGCTCAGGGATCGATGGCGGGCTCCCCCCTCGGAGGGGCGGGGAGGGGCGATGAATCCGGAGGGAAGGACACGATGAACCGGCTCAGGATAGCGCTGCGTCTCTCGCTCTCGCTCGCGTTCATGGCGATGCTCATGATCGCCATCGCGATCTCGGGGCACCTCGGCCTGACCTCCGTCGCGGAGAAGACGCACGAGATCCTTGTGTCGGACGTCCGGGAGCTCGCGATCGCGATGCAGATCGAGCGGGACCTCATGGAGCTTCGCCGCTACGAGAAAGACTGCTTCCTCAGCATGGGCGATCGCCCCGTCCAGCAGGGGTATCAGGAGAAATGGAACGAGCTCGAGGCGCAGATCCAGCGCCGGCTGGACGAGCTCGACCGCCTCGTGACGCTGCCCCACGACCGGGAGTCGGTCGCCGCGATGCGGCGCGACCTGGCGAGCTACGTCGTCGGCTTTCGCCGCGTGATGCAGGAAACGCTCGCCGGGCAGCTGCCCGCGGCCCAGACGGCGAACGCCGTGATGGCCGGCTACAAGGACGAGATCCACGGGTTCGAGGAATCGGCCGAGGGCCTCGCCCAGGCGAGCACGAGGCACATGGAGGCGATGCAGGCGTCCCTGAGCGGCGACGCGCAGCGCGCCTCGCGGGACATGGGCCTCATCGCCTTCGTGGCGCTGGCGGTCGGCGTGCTCGTCAGCGTCCTCGTCTCGCGCAGCATCACGGGCCCGCTGAGCTCGGCCGTGGGGCTCGCCAGGCGGATCGCCGACGGCGATCTGCGGCACCGGGGCGTGGCCGCGGGCCGCGACGAGCTCGGGCAGCTGGAGGAGGCGATGGGGGAGATGGCGGACAAGCTCTCGACCGTCCTCCTGGAGATCCGCACGGGCGCCGAGTCGCTCGCCGCGGCCTCGACGCAGATCTCGGCCACCTCGCAGAACCTGTCGCAGGGCACGAGCGAGCAGGCGGCCGCGGTGGAGGAGACGTCGGCGAGCCTCTCGGAGGTGAGCGGCTCGATCCAGAAGAACGCCGAGAGCAGCCAGCAGACCGGCGAGCTCGCCACCGGCGCCGCGGCCGCCGCGGACCAGAGCCTCGCGGCGGTCCAGCGCACCGTGGCCGCGATGCGCGACATCGCCGAGAAGGTCTCGATCGTGCAGGAGATCGCGTACCAGACCAACCTTCTCGCGCTGAACGCGTCGATCGAGGCGGCCCGGGCCGGCGAGCACGGCCGCGGCTTCGCCGTGGTCGCGAGCGAGGTCCGCCGGCTCGCGGAGCGGAGCCAGGCCGCCGCCAAGGAGATCGGCGCGCTCGCGTCGACGAGCGTGCAGGTCGCCGATCGCTCGGGGCAGCTGCTCGAGGAGATGGCGCCCTCGATCCGGCAGACCTCGACGCTCACCCAGGAGGTGGCGACCGCTTCGCTCAGCCAGGCCGACGCGGTCGGCCAGGTGAACAGCGCCATGCGCCGCGTCGACGAGGTGACGCAGCGCAACGCCGCGATCAGCGAGGAGCTCGCCAGCACGGCCGAGGAGCTCGCGGCCCAGGCGGACGCGCTCTCGGGCATGCTGCGCTTCTTCCAGGTGGGCGACGAGCTCGCGTTCCCCGGGCGCACCCGCGTGCCGCGCGCCCCCGGCGCGGGCGACGCGCGGCGCCTCCCTCTGCCCTCCCGGGAGGGCTCCGCGGCCTCGCGGGGCGCCTCGAACGGCGCTGCGGTGCTCGCGACGCTCGCCCGGGCCAGGACGAACGGGGCCCTGCGCTCCCCCGCGGCGCTGCACGAGGACGCCGAGTTCGAGCGCTTTCCGCCGCGGGGCGCGGCTCGGGCCGCCTCCGCGCGCGCGGAGGTCCCGTGAGCTCCGCGCCGGAGCCTCGATCGTCGCAGTACATCTCGTTCTTCGTGGGCGGGGACGAGCTCGCGCTGGACATCCTCCGCGCGCGTGAGATCGTCGAGATCACCGCGATCACGCGGGTGCCGAGGATGCCGCAGGCCGTGCTCGGCGTGCTCAACCTGAGGGGGCGCGTGATCCCGGTCATCGACCTCGCCGTCCGGCTCGGGCTCCCGGCGTCGGTGATCACGCGGCGGAGCTGCATCCTCATCGTCGAGACGGAGTTCGACGGCGAGCTCACCCGGATGGGCCTCTTCATCGACGCCGTGGGCGACGTCGTGGACCTCGACGCGGCGGCGATCGAGCCGCCGCCGCCGTTCGGCACGCGGGCCCGCCAGGGCCAGCTCGTCGGCCTCGGCAAGGTGGGCGAAAGGCTCCTTCTGCTGCTCGACATCGACCGGATCCTCTCGCCGGAGGAGCTCTTCGCGGCCGCGTCGCTCGAGGCCGAAGGCGGCGCCCGCGCGGCGCTGCCGGGCGCGCCGCCGCAGGGCGAGCCCGCGGGGGCCGGCTCATCGTGAGCGACAACGTTCGCGCTCAGCGCCGAGGGCGGTGCACAGCCCCGGCCTCGTCCGCCGCAGCGGGTTGTCCGGCCACACCGGCCGCCGCGGCGCGCAGCTCGAACATCGCTTCGTTGTAGGCGGGACTACCTGGGGCGCAGGGCGCTACATTCCGCGGCCCCGACAATGGATTGCTCTCCAGTGCGCGGATGGCGCTGTCGATCGTGTCGAAGTGAGCGAACCACCGCCTTGCGGCTGCCACGACCCGAGGGGCGAGCAGCCGAAGGACCTCGACCTGCTCCGATTCCGACAGGCGAAACGACCAGGGTAGTTCCTCCCAGTTGAACGAATGCGCCGGCTGCGTGCGGAACTGGCAATGCCAGGGAGCCGGATTGTTTCGGACGGCGTTGCGCAGCCCACAGCCAAACTCGACCTGGAAGATGCCGGCGCGAGGGCAGTGAAACCAGACAACGTCAACGAAGTACGGGCGAAGCCGCCACATGGCTCGGCCTGGGTTGTGGAACCCGAGATCGGCAAGTCGCGGGCCGACGATCTGCGAGATCAGCCGCTTCACTTCAGCCCATGAAAGCATCGCCTCCCCTTTCCTGCCGAACGGGGCCTCTGCCGCGAGCGGGGACGCGTGCTCACCCTCTCATCGGCAGCAGGCCCAGGTCGGCCAGCGCCGGCGACACCGAGGTCGGGCATTCGCACGTCTCCCTGGGCACCTCGACGTTCCCCGTCCTCCTACCGTGGGTCCTCTCGCTCGCGCCGCGTCGCGTTCGAGCGCACGTCACGTTGATCCGTCCGGCGCTCGGCTTCAGCGGCGGCGCGAAGCGCCGTTCGCCGCAAACCGCCGTCAGGCGCTCGACCCGTCAAGTCTGTGGCTTCTGGCATCGCGGATCCCATCTTCGATCCTCTCTTCCGTCGAGGTCGGCTCTAACCTGCCCGGACTCGTCAAATTGCCAGGCTGAATATCCATAGAAGAACCACTTCTTGATCGGGATCGGTCGCATCTCGCGGAGCTCCTCTGGCGTGTGATGCCAGTGAGGTGGAATCACCGAGAAGAAGAGGTCGTTCGCGATTCGCCTCGCCCGAAGGGACATCGACAAGAAACAATGCTTGAACGTCCCTCGCGGCGCGACATCATCACAGTCCGGATGAGAGTGGAAGTACCGCACGCCTTGCATCACTTGCCCGATGTTGAGCGCCGTGTGCTTCGCGTACTCCTCCAGAAAGATTGTCAGCCTCATTTCTCTATCCTCGGACGAGCGGCGCAAAGAAGAACCGCCATGGCGCCAAGATCGCCAACGGAGAAGAAGAAGTGCCGTCCCGGCACTTTCCCCTCTCATTTCCCTGGTTTCTTGGCGCTCTTGGCGTCATGGCGGATCGCTTCCCCCTCCGACTTCTCGCAGTAGTGTTAGGACCGCCCCCACACAAAAAATCTCACAGACCGGCTCTGCGCCGCAAGGCCCAAATGCTGCCCAGCGCGGTCGCGTAGATGCGCCTGACACCGGCGGCATTCGCCGCCTTTCCGGGGGCCGCGAGCGCCGGCTGGGCGGCCGGGCCGGAGGAGCCGCCGCACGCGCCGAACGCCGGCGCTGCGGCGCGCAGCGGGGGGCGAACAGGAGAGCGCGCGCCGTGTCACGGCTCGCGGTAGCTCTCGTACTCCCAGGCGAAGTAGCGCCGGAGGTTCTCGACGCAGGCCGGCCAGGTCTCGGCCTCGCAGGACGCGACGGTCTGCTCGAGCCAGCGCCAGAGATCGTCGAAGTCGTACCGGCGCATCACGAGCAGGGGGCGGGTGGCCAGGATTCCATCGCGTGCCTCCAGCCGGTCCAGCCCGGCGGGCGTGGCCACCCTGAGGGTGAAGGAATCCGCGCCCGCCCCCTTTCTGGGCCCGATGTCCAGCATCACGAGCTCGGCGAACGCGTCGGGATCGTCGGGCGCCCACGTCCGGAGATTGGGATGCCCCCAGACGCCAGCGGAGCGGATGACGAGCTTCATGGTCGGGGAAAGCGAAGAGCAAACCGGCCCTCTGGTCAAGGGCGCCACGCGCCGGCTCGCAATCGCAACGGCATGAGCTCCGGGGGCGGGGGCTCCGGGGCTCCGCCCTGCGGCCCATGTCGAGCGCGACGGCGTCCGCCGCACCGGAAAGGAGCCACGGAGCTGCTCGTCGGGTTCATCCCGGAGTCAGCCAGCATCGATCCACCCGCGCGCGTCGCATTCGTTGCAGGGGAACTCCATGCGGAATCCGGGGGCCGGTTCAGCCACGCGTTTGCCGTTGCACGTCGAGCAGACCGACGACCCCGGAGGAGGCGGCGGGATCAGCTCGAGAAGCTCGACGATGCCCGTCTTCCGGGCGCCGACGATCAGCGCGGAATGTGCGTGCAAACCGCCGACCTCGACGATCTCATCGCCGTCCCAGCCACGGAGGTCCTCGAGGACGCGGCCGTCGGAGGTCAGGTAGGTCATCGGTCCCATGCCGGGGTCGAGCAGGAACGCGTCGTACTCGTCTTCAACCTCGTCCTGCCAAGAGCTCATGGCCGCGACGTACCGCCCGGCCGCCTGATCGACGGAAGAAGCTCCAGAGAAGACGTGTCGAATGGAATCGATGAAGTTGCCGCCCGCCTGCTCGCGCGGCGCGCCGGCAGCGCTGCGGGTCGCCCGCAGCTGACGTTGCTCAAGACGTCGAGCGCGCAGGCGTTCGAGCAGCCGCGGTGGGATTTCGAAGGGCATGCGAGGACCTCCCGCGGGGTTGCCGTGTGTGCCTGACGACTGGCGTTCTTCTGCGTAGTCCCGAGCGGAGCGAGGGCCACATCAGCAGCAACGACCTGGTTAGCTGGCTCCTCGCCTTCGGACTTCGCGCGTCGGCAGCAGCGCGCTGTTTGGTCGATTAGCGGCTGCCCAACCATTCCATGAACTCGTTCGCCGTTTCCGGGGACAGCTCGAGCACCGCTTCCGCAACGGCCGGCTGGCTCTTCGAAGCGGCAAGGGCGCTCAAGGCACACGAAAGGAAGCCAGCGTCCCAAGGTCTTGACGCCGCCGCCGCAATAAGAGATGGCAACTGTGACAACGCGTCGAAGTAAGCCGGGGCAAGATCCTCTGGAACTGCAATACTCTTCTTAGCTCGACAGATCTCCACCCAAGCCGGAAACTGAAAGTACGTGAAATCGGCAGAAGCCGGAGCGGATGCCAAGGCTTTCACCACGTAGGGGACCGCGGCAAAAGAAGCCGAGTAAACGTCCCCTTGGTGCGCCAGGGAGCTCCAAAGTGAGAACCAGGGTTCTTGCTCTCCCTCCGCAGCGGGCAAGCCATCGAGTTTTCGCAACAACTCTGGAACATCTGAAGCAGCACCGTATGCGTGCTCCAGCTCTGACCATCGAGCACTCGTGAGACTCAGCATCTTCGACCTCGAGCAACCCAGCGGCCTGGCAATCACCCGCCGCGCGAAGCGCCGCCGGGTGCTTTGCCGGGTTGGGCAGCCTCCCAAGGTTCGAGGAGCGCCTTGAGCTCCGGCGAGGTGCCGGGAACCCGCCCGCGCGCCGTGTACCCCTCATCGTTGATGAGCCGCGGGTCAGCGCCGGCATCGAGGAGGAGACGTGCAGCCTCCGTCGCTCCAGCATTGCAGGCTCGCATCAGCGCGGTCCATCCGCTCGCAGAGCGAGCGTTAACATCCGCGCCCGCTTCGAGCAGAACACGAAGCATGTCGATCAGACCAGCGCCTGCCGCCAGAATGAGCGGCGTTTCGCCGTCGAACATAGGGGACCGAGGGTCGCGTGCGTTCACATCCGCGCCATCGGCCAGCAGTTTGCGAACGAGCTCTTGGTCGCCCTCGGAGACGGCCTCGAAGAGGCGCCCGGCATCAGCAGGCGGCGGGCCCAGCACGAGGAGACTGGGCTGAACCGCAACTACCGTCACCGCGTGGAGTGCGTCGAGCGTTTCTACCGTCGAACCGTCGCGGGTGAGCCCGATGACAGCGCCGCCCGGAAGCGCGCTCAGCGCCTCTCGGAGTTCGCGAACGGTCAAAAGGAGCATTCCGGTGGAGATGGTCATATTGCTCTGGCACGGCCGTTCTGCCTGCCCAACTATCCGTCGATCGGTCAACCGAAGCCGCGGAACCAGCTCTGTCTAGATCGTCGCCTTTTGAGGCCTCCCCCACAAAAAATCTCACAGACCGGCTCTGCGCCGCAAGGCCCAAATGCGGTGCGGCGCCACAGGATAGATCCGTCGAGCACCGGGCGCAGTCGCCGCCTTTCCGGCGGGCCGGGGGCGCCCGGAAGGGCGCGGCGGGCGCGCAGCCGGAGGCATCGCGCCAGGCTGATACAGCAGCCGCCTCATCAGGAGTTTCCGGACACCTACGGCGCCAGCCGCGACATCGGCGGCGTGCTGGGCGCGCACGGCGCCTCGCTTGCGCGAGTTCGTTCGGGTGAAATCGACACGCAGCGCGCGGACCGTTCAGCCCTCGCTTGACCTCCGCGGGTCACCCGGGGACCATCCCCGCAGCTGCCGGGACGGGTGCCGGAGGCACCGCCGATGGGAGGGAGCACCAGATGATCGATCTGTACACGTGGACCACGCCGAACGGCTACAAGCCCATCATTCTCCTCGAGGAGCTCGGGCTCGCCTACCAGATCAAGCCCATCGACATCGGATCCGGCGCGCAGAAAACGCCGGAGTACCTGCGCATCAACCCCAACGGGAAGATCCCCGCGCTGCAGGATCACGACCGCCCGAACGGGCCAGTCACCGTCTTCGAGTCGGGCGCGATCCTCATCTACCTCGCCGAGAAGACGGGCAAGCTCTTGCCCGCGAGCGAGCCGGGCCGGTCGCGCGTCATCGAGTGGCTGATGTTCCAGATGGGCGCGGTGGGGCCGATGCTCGGCCAGCTCGGCCATTTCCGCAGCGCCGCGCCCGAGAAGATCCCCTACGCGATCGAGCGCTATCAGAACGAGCAGGACCGCATCTACAAGGTGCTCGACGGCCGCCTCGCCGAGTCCGAGTACCTCGCCGACGAGTACTCGATCGCGGACATCGCCACGTTTCCATGGATCTCCATGGCCGCGCGCATGGGGGTAGACGTCGAGCCGTATCCGAACCTCGCGCGCTGGGAGCAGGCGATCAAGGCGAGGCCGGCGGTCACACGAGCGTTCGCGGCGAAGATCAAGCCCTGAACGCCGCGCGCAGGTAGAACCTGCAGCAAAGCGCGCCGCGCTCGCGTACACTCCGGGCGCTCGGCATGGATCAGCCCGTCCCCGGGGACAGCAGGGCGCAGCAGGCAGACGTCGCGGGCGCGCTCGCGGATCGGGCCTTCGACGCGCTCGGTATCCTGCTCCGCGGCTTCGAGGACGCGGCCGAGCGCGACGGGGCGGGCGCGCTCGAGGACGCGCTCGCCCGCGGCCCGGAGCACCTCCACGGCGGCCTGCTCACCGCGATCCTCCGGCTCGTGTTCCTGCTGCACGCGGAGGACCGCGGGCTCCTGCCGGCCTCGGACCCGTACTACGCGGCGCACCTCGGCGTGCGCCCGCTGTTCCAGGAGCTCGCGGCGGAGCGCGGCGCGCGCCCGGGCGCGCCGCGGCGGCGCTTCGGGGCGTGGGTGCGGCTCACCGCGCTGTTCCGCGCCGTCTTCCACGGGATCCGCCTCCCCGAGCTGACCCTGCCGGCGCGGCGAGGCGAGCTCTTCGACCCCGAACGATACCCGTTCCTGGAGCGCGCGGCCCCGGACGACGCCGCGGCGGCGCGCGCGCCGCGCGCGCCGTCGGTGGACGACGGCGCGGTGCACGCGGTGCTCGAGCGGCTCCTCGTGCTCGACGGGCGCCCGCTGTCGTACCGGTCGATCGACGTCGAGCAGCTCGGCGGCCTCTACGAGGCGCTCATGGGCTACCGGGTCGAGCGCGCCGCCGGGCCGACGGTGTGCCTCCGGCCCGACAGGATCTGGGTGGGCGCGGCCGAGGCGCTCGCGCAGCCGGCGGCGCGGCGGGCGGCGTGGCTCGCCGAGCGGGCAGGCATCTCGCGGCGGGAGGCGGGGAGGCTCGGGGAGGCGCTCGTCGCCGCGGAGACCGCGGCCGGCGTCCTCGATGCGCTCGGACCGCTGCGCGCGCGGGACACCGGCGTGCTCGGGGCGGGGCGGCTGTTCCTGCAGCCGATCGCCGAGCGGCGGCGGACGAGCTCGCATTATACCCCGAGGAGCCTGTCCGCGCCGATCGTGGCGCGGACGCTCGAGCCGCTGCTCCGGCAGCTGGGCGAGGAGCCCGCGTCCGAGGCGCTCCTCCGGCTCGCGATCTGCGACCCGGCGATGGGCTCCGGCGCGTTCCTCATGGAGGCGTGCCGGTACCTGGCCGACCATGTGGTGGCCGCCTGGACGCGCGAGGCCGCGCGCGGCGACGCGGCGGCGGCCGCGCGGCTCGCCCTGCCGGGCGAGGGCGCCGTGAGCCACGCGCGGCGGCTCGTCGCGCGGCGCTGCCTCTACGGCGCCGACAAGAACCCCTTCGCGGTGAGCCTGGCGAGGCTGTCGCTCTGGCTCGTGACGCGCGCGCAGGACGAGCCGTTCACGTTCGTCGATCACGCCCTCCGGCACGGCGACTCGCTCGTCGGCCTCGACCTTGCCCAGCTGCGCGGCTTCCACTGGAAGCCCGCGGCGCCGGCGCGGCCGTTTTGCGAGGCGATCGACGTCGCGGTGGCGCGGGCGCTCGAGCTGCGGCGGCGGCTCGCCGAGGACGCGGAGCATCCGGCGAGCCTGCGAAACCCGGGAGGGCCGGACATCCCGGAAGGCGACGAAGCGCAGCTCCCGGCGAGCCTGCGAAACCCAGGAGGGCCGGACGTCCCGGAAGGCGGCGACGCCGGCGCCGCGCGCCGGCGAGCGCGGCTCGCCAAGGAGGCGGACGAGGCGATCGCCCGGGCGCGGCTGCTCGGCGACCTCGTCGTGGGCGCGTTCTTCGCGCACGAGAAGGATCGCGACCGGCAGAAGGAGCGCGATCGGCGGGCCGAGCTCGCGATCGCATGGCTCCGCGGCGGCGGGCCGCCTTCGGAAGAGCTCCTGTCGATGCAGCGGGCGCTCCGCGAGGGGGCGCCCGGGGGGCCGCCGCCGCTGCCGGCGTTCCACTGGCCGCTGGAGCTCCCGGAGGTGTTCCAGGAGCCGCACCCGGACGAGCCCGGCGGCGCCCGAGAGCCGCGGCCGGCGCGGCTCGGCGCGTTCGTCGGGAACCCGCCGTTCCTGGGTGGGAAGCGGATCTCCACGGATCACGGCGAGCTCTACGCCGCGTGGCTCGAGCGGCTGCACGGCGCCACGAAGAACACCGATCTGGCGGCCCACTTCTTCCGCCGCGCGGCCGCGCTGCTCGGGCGCCGCGGGACGGTGGGGCTCATCGCCACGAACACGATAGCTCAGGGCGACACCCGGCGTTCGGGCCTCAGGCCGCTCGTCGAGGCGGGGGGCGCGATCATCTACCACGCCGTGCGCAGCGTTCCGTGGCCGGGAGACGCCGCGGTCCACGTCGCCGTCGTGCACCTCGCGCTGGGCATGTCGCCGGGCGACGGCGTGCCGCCGCCGCGGCTCGACGGCGTGCCCGTGGGCCACATCAACTCGCACCTGCGCGCGATGCCCGAGCGCCCCGACCCGCGCCCGCTCGGCGCCAGCCGGGATCTGTGCTTCATCGGCTGCTTCCTCCGGGGCGACGGCTTCGTCCTGACCGACGGCGAGGCGCGGGCGCTCCTCGCGGGCGATCCTGCGGCCGGCGAGGTGCTCCGCCCGTTCCTCGGCGGCGAGGAGGTCAACTCGTCCCCTTCGCACAGCCCGCACCGCCACGTGATCGACTTCGGCGAGCGCGGGCTCGAGGAGGCCGGCCGGTGGCCCGCGCTGCTCTCGATCGTGCGGACCCGGGTGAAGCCGGCGCGGGATCGCCTGAAGGGCACCGGCATCGACGCGGGCCACCGGGCGCGCTGGTGGCAGTTCGCCAACACGCGGCCTGAGCTCCGGCGCACGATCGCGCCGCTCGAGCGGTGCCTCGTCGCGGCGCGGGTGACGAAGCACCTGTGCTTCGCCTTCCAGCCCGCGGGCCGGACGTTCTCGGATCAGCTCTGTGTGTTCGCGATCGACGACCACGCGCGCTTCGCCGTCCTCCAGTCGCGCGCGCACGAGACGTGGGCACGGCTGCTCTCCTCGACGATGGGAGAGGGCCTCCGGTACGCGCCGTCGGACTGCGTGGAGACGTTCCCCTTCCCTCGCCCGGACCACCTCGCCGAGGGCGGCCGCGTCGAGGCCGCCGGCGAGCGCCTCTACGCGGCCCGCGCGCGGTGGATGCTGGCGTCGCGGCTGGGGCTGACGGAGACGTACAACCTCATCAAGGACCCAAGGTGCAAGGAACCGAGCATCGTCGAGCTGCGCTGCCTCCACGAGGAGATGGACCGGGCCGTCCTGGCGGCCTACGGGTTCGACGGCGTGGAGGTCCCCCCGTACGCGGAGCCCGCGACCCCGGGAGAGCGGCAGGCGCGGAGCGCGTTCGAGGACGCGCTGATCGACCGGCTGTTCGCGCTGAATGAGGCGCGCGCCGCGGAGGAGAAGCAGGCTGGAGCAGAGGGCGAGCCGTAGCCCAGGAAGCTTCAGCAAGCGGCGCAGGACACAGCCACAGCTGAATCATCCAGCGCGGTGAATACCTGCAGACTTCAGGTTAAATTGCAACTCTCCCGGCAGATGTCGACACCTGCCTGGCTGATTTTCAATTATCCCCGGAGCGTGTCGACCCCTCCAGATTGGATTTCAATTGTCCCCTGAGGGTATCCACACCATCCAGATTGGATTTCAACTCTCCGGCAAGGTGTCGACCCCCTCCGGAGAGAGCTTCAATTCTCCCGGCAGACCCGGCGCGTCGACGCCTAACGCTGTGTGGCGAACGCAAGCCCCACGAGAGCTCACGAAACCGCGTAGCACGCTTCCGGCGCCCGCACTCCCGACCGTTCCCCTAGCACCGCTTTCTTTCGCCCACATCACACGCACCCGCGGCCACACGTGCGCATAGCTGCGCCCAAGACACTGCGAGGGCCGATCGCCACCCCTCGTATCCTTGCTGCTCGCGCTCGCGCCTGTCCGGCCGGTAGAGCATGGGGCGACTCTCACGCCGGAGCCGTCGCGCAAGGTGCTCGCGCGGCTGGAGCTGGAAATCAAGCAGCCTGTAGCGCTTCGGGTGGAGAGCCTCCCCCATTTTGGATCTCCGGCCAGGCGCGGGGAGTGGTAGTCTCAGGCATCATGACAAGACTTCATTTCGCGACGCGTTGCGGCGCTGTGCTCGCAGCGCTCTGGCTGCCCGTCATCGCCTGTTCATCGGGCGGCAACGGCAACACCACGGGGAATGGCGCGGTCGGCCAGGGCGCCGGCGGCGCCGGCGGCAGCAGCAGCACCAGCAGCGTCAGCAGCACCAGCACCGGCGACGATATCGGCGGCGACATCGGGCTGACGAGCACGGGACCGGGCGGCGAGCCGCCGCCCGACGCCGGTCACCAGACGACCTGCGACGACGCCGGCAACTGCACCTGCATCAACATCGCGTCGATCGGCCGCGAAGGCGTCTGGGGCCCGTGCAGCAGCGACAGCACCACGGCGCTCCAGGATTGGCTCAACACGCAGAGCACGGCCCAGGTCGACAACTACAACCGGGAGAAGCCCACGCTCACGGCGGAGTTTCTCGCCAAGTACGACGTGATCCTCCTCCAGTGGATGGTGACGAAGGGCGCCCAGAACGACGACGGGGCGCCGTGGCAGTTCTCGCCGGACGAGGTGAACGCGCTCAAGGACTGGGTCAACAACGGCGGCGGCCTCATCGCGCTGAGCGGTTATCAGTGCAATGGGCAGGGATGCACCATCCACGACATCACGGCGACCAACCAGCTCCTCTCGTTCACCGACATCCAGTTCAACGCCGACGGCCTCCTGGATCCCGCGCGGAACGGCTGCGCGAACTGCAACTGCTGGGGCGGCTCGCTGCCGCTCGGCGGCGACCTCCCCACGAGCGTGGGCACCTGGAACCAGGATACGCCGCTCGGCAGGAACATCCAGAGCGTGGGCGCCTACATCGCGCGCTCGATCAAATCGACGACCGCGACCGTCGACAGCACCGACGGCAGGAACAACTTCGCGGTGCACGAGGAGATCGGCAAGGGCCATGTCGTCGCGTTCGGCGACGAGTGGGTGACCTACTCGGGCCAGTGGCGCGGGACGGCCGCGTGCCTCAATCCGCAGATGTACACGGACCCGAACAGCCCCTGCTACGAGAGATCCGCCGCGCAGGTCTTCCAGATCTCGCAGTTCTGGTACAACGCGATCAAATACGCGGCGTCGTCGGTCGAGTGCTTCACGATCGAGGACCCGGCCATCATCAATTGACGCCCCGCCGCGAGCGCGACGACGGCGGCGGCTCATCGGCTCATCGGCTCATCGAGGCCGCCGCTCGTCGCGGGCGGCCCCGTCACACGGCATGGAGCGTCATCTTGAGCCCGTGGCGCGGCCGGAGGGTGGCCACCGCCTGGGGCGACACCGGGTGACCGGGCACGAGGCGCATGCGGAGCCGCCTTAGCAGGACGGCGATCACGATCTGCGCCTCCATGATCGAGAACAGGTTGCCGATGCACTGCCGCGGGCCGCCGCCGAACGGCATGTACGAGTAACGCGGGCGCGAGGCCGAGCGCTCGGGCGTGAAGCGCTCGGGGTCGAACTCCGCGGGGGCCTCCCAGAACGCCGGGTCGTGGTGCATGACGTACTGGCTGAGGATGACCGTCGCGCCGGCAGGCACGGGATAGCCGCAGATCTGGTCGTCCTCCTTCACCGTGCGCGGGACGAGCCAGGAAGGTGGATACATGCGCATCGCCTCCTGGATCACCATCTTCGTATACTCCATCCTCGACAGGTCGGCGGCCGTCGGCCGCCGGTCGCCGACGACCTCCTCGATCTCCGCGCGCAGCTTGCGCTCGATCCCGGGGTTCCTGTCGAGCAGGTAGAAGAGCCAGGTCATCGTGATCGCCGTCGTCTCGTTGCCGGCGATGAACATGGTGACGAGCTCGTCCCGGAGCTGGCGGTCGTCCATGCCGGAGCCGGACTCGTCCCGCGCGCGCAGGAGCAGCGAGAGGAGGTCGTCCCGCTCCTCCTTGCTCCTGCGGCGCTCGCGGACGAGGCGCAGGATGGCCTCGTCGATCCTGGCGATCGCGTCCCGGAGCGCGCGCTCGCCCGGGAGCAGGCGATCGGGCATGAAATAAAGGAACATCCTCGCGTTCAGCGCCTGGATCGCGACGAGGAGCACCTCGCCGAGGCTGTCGGCCTCCCGGGGGGTGATGCTGACGCCGAACATCGTCGCCAGGATGACGCGCTGGGTGAGCTGCATCATCTCCTTGTCCATGTCGACGACGGCCCCGGCGCGCGCCCGCTCCTCGAGCCGCGGCAGGTCGCCCTCGACGACATCGAACATCCGATCGACCAGGCCCGCGAGCTGCCGCGACGAGAAGAGCGGCTGCATGCGCCGGCGGTTCCGGAGCCACTCGTCGCCCCCGGCCGTGACGAGGCCGTTGCCAAGGAGCCGCCCGATCGGCTTCCACATCCCGCCTTCCTTGCCGAAGTTGCGCCAGTTGTCGTGGAGCACGTACTGGACCTGCTCGGGGTGCGTCGCCAGATAGGCCCGGGTGAGCCCGAGGTCGAGCTCGATGAGCTCGCCCGGGTACTGCCGCGCGAGCTGGCGGAGGAGGCTCGGCGCGTCGCGCGCCAGCGCCGGGAGGAGCCCCACCACCGGATAGCCACGGGCGCGCGGCGATGGCTTGCGCGCCGAGGGTGGGGCAGCTCGGGACAAAGGATCGAGTTCGTCGAGCATGGTCGCGCTCTCCTGGCACGCAGCGGGAGCTCTGCGTTCGGCCGGAGAGCATCCTACGATGGTGCGCACCCAGCGCTCCAGCCCCGAGTCTGATGAGACGATGTCGCAGGATCGGCGAGACACCGCCATATCCACCCTCCGGCCTCATCGGCCGGGCGCGCTTGGAGCGACCCCCCGGTTGACACCGCCAGAGAAGCGCCGAATCGGGGGACGCCAAGGGGCCAGGGACGCCAGGATAGGTTTCTGTGCTTGGCGCCTCGGCGCCTCCATCACTCCGGCAGGCTGGAAGCACTCCCCGTCACGGCGCCTTCTGGTGCTGGGCGAGGACCCGCGCCTTCAGCCAACCATCGATCGCCAGGTCGATGTCCTCGAGCACGCTCTCCCTGGTCCGCCCCGCGGACTTGAGGAGATCGAGCGAGTGGTCGCCGCCCTCGATCACGTGCAGGCTGGCCCGCTCCCCGAGGCGCTTCAGGACGGGCGGGAGGAGCGCGAGATCACACAGCGGGTCGCGCGTGCCCTGAAGGAACAGGAGCGGCGCGGGGATCGCGGGCAGGTGCGCGTCCCGGAGCGGGGAGCGCTTGCCCGCGGGGTGGAGCGGATAGCCGAGGAACAGCAGCCCGTCCGCGCGGACGCCGCGAGCCGCGAGGAGCGACGCGATCCGCCCGCCCATCGATTTGCCGCCGATCACGAGGCGCTCCGGCCGGTCCTCGAGCATCCTCTCGATCGCCGCCTCGAACGCCTTCTCGAGGAGCGGCTGCCGATCGGGCGCCCTCCGGCCGAGCTCCTTGTAGACGAAATTGAAGCGGAGCACGGTGTGCCCGCGCGCCGCGAGCCGCCCGGCGACGTCGACCACGAGGGGCGCGTTCATGTCGTTGCCGGCGCCATGGCCGAGGACGACGGCCACGCCGGAGCGCTTCGCCCGCGTCCTCGGGGCGTGGATCACGCCCGAGACAGGGCTGCTATCGACGATCGGGATCGAGATGGAGCGTTCGGCCATGAGGCCCATCCATGCCATGGACCGGCGCCGCTCGTCGAGACGCACGCCGGTCGAACGCCCGGCAGAGGGCTCGGCGCGCCGTGTGCGGCAGGATCCCGACCTTCACCTCCCCGGATTCCTGGAGGTGCGCTCGCCTCGATCTGGTAGGCTGCCGCGCAGGCGTGCTGGCGCGAGGGGGTTGCATCATCCACACGCTCCATGGTCGCGCCGAGGATCGAGAGTACATGCAATCTTCACAGCCACTCCGCTCTTCACACGCGGCGGCAGGCGCAGGCCGGCGAGCGCGCGCAAAGGCCCTCTTCCTGCTTCCGGCGCTCGCCGCCGCCGTGTCCATGTGCGGCGGTCGGAGCGACATCCTCCTGGAGCCAGGCCTCGAGGAGCCAGGCCCGGAAGCGCCAGGCCCCCGGTGTGTCCCGGCGCCGGAGGTGTGCGACGGCCTCGACAACGACTGCGATCGGAGCGTCGATGAGGGCTGCCCTTGTGTGGAGGGGGAAAAACGTGGCTGCTACTCGGGCCCTCCGGGTACCCAGGGCGTCGGGGCGTGCAAGGCCGGCGTTCAGGTCTGCTCCGGCACTACCTGGGGTCCGTGCACCGGCGACGTCGTGCCGGCGTCCGAGGACGCGTGCGACCTCGCCGACAACGATTGTGATGGGCAGACCGACGAGGGCACGTGCCCCGCTGGAACCGCCTGCGGCGTGAGCCTCGCCGCGGACATGGCCTCACCACCGGAGGGGTGGTCCTTCAATGGAGACGCCTTCTGGGATGTCGACAGGCGGTCTGGCGTGCTCACCGAGGCCAGACGCGGGCAGGCTGGCACCATCATCTACTGGAATCCCCTCGCCGCCGACGCCTTCACCGCGACGTTCGAGTTCCGCCTCGGCGACGGCGACGGGATGGGGTTCATGCTCCAGACGACAGGAGAGACGGCCGTGGGCGAGCCCGGCGGCGGCCTCGGCATGGCCGGGCTCGCCGGCTACGGCGTCGAGATCGACACCTACCACAACCTCGATTGCACGGATCCCAACAATAACCACGTGGGCGTGGACGATCTCACGCAGCCTTGCGACGAGGGCGTCCTCGGCTCGCTGGGCCACGGGACGAGCGGCGTCGCGCTCGGCGACGGCGCGTTCCATACGGCGCAGATCGAGCTCAACCAAGGCAAGGTGAGCCTGATCATCGACGGCAAAAGCCAGCTCCAGGGGGTCTCCATCCCCGGCTTCCCCGTCGGGTCGAAGTTCTTTTATGGCTTCGCCGCCGGCACGGGAGACGCTACCGCGCGCCAGGAGATCCGGAATGTGAAGATCACGTTCCCCTCTCCCCGCTGCCTCTGAACGCCGGCGACAAAGGACGTTTCGTCGCGCGATCGTCGAGGTCTGCGGCGACCTCCTGCTCGTTCCGGGGAGCAGGTGCGCCCCAGCAGCAGGTGCACCCCAGGAGCACGCCGAGCCGCGTGTGGGGCGCCCTACCGACTCGGTCTCGGGCGCACATTATCCCCATGTCAAAATTCTCGAACGGCCCTGGAATTCGCTTCCGGAGCCCCTTATCCTTCGGGTCCGCCTCGTGAAGCTGTATGCTTGGGAGACAGCGGCCGATATACTGCCGGTTCGGCACCACCTCGGGTGCCGCCCGCGCGCGACGTGGACCCGCGGATGATCAAGGCACCAGGTCGCGTGAGTTAGTAAATACATTTTACTTTGGAGCATGCGAGCATGAGATCAGCACCCTTGACACTTCTCCTCTCGGCATTCCTGTGTGCAGCCGGCTGCTCGGACAGCGGTGACGGCGATGGAGGGGAGACGACCGGCAGCGGCGGCGCGACGGGCGGCACCACCACCAGCGGCGGCTCGACGACCGGCAGCGGCGCGACGACCGGCAGCGGCGGCGGCGCGACGACCGGCAGCGGCGGCGGCGCGACGACCGGCAGCGGCGACCCGACGAGCGCGACCAGCGGCGCGACGAGCGGCAGCGGCGGCGGCGCGACGACCGGCAGCGGCACCGGCGGCGAGGGCGCGGGCGGCAGCGATGGTACGGGCGGCGGCGCCAGCGCCAGAGTCCCTGCGGCGAGCGCCAGCACGCTGAGGGAGGCCGGTGAGAAGGCGAACCCCCCGATACTGATCGGAGCGGCCATCTCCGGCGGTGGTCTCGGTAACAACGACTACAAGCGCGTCGCCGCCGCCGAGCACAACTACGTGACGGCGGAGAACGAGATGAAGTGGGACGCGCTCGAGCCCAGCGCGGGCAATTTCAGCTGGGGCGCCGCGGACAACATCGTGAACTGGGCGCGCCAGAACAACATGAAGGTCAAGGGCCACACCCTGGTGTGGCACAGCCAGCTGCCTAACTGGATGAGCTCGATGACCGGGAAGGCCAACGTCGAGGCCGCCATGCGCAGGCACATCACCCAGGTCATGGGGCACTTCAAGGACCGGCTCGATCACTGGGACGTCGTCAACGAGGCCGTCCAGACCGACAGCGACACCGGCGTCGGCAATCCCCGCATGAGGCCCACGGTGTTCTACAACCAGATCGGGGAATCGTACATCGACCTCGCCTTCCAGATCGCGAGAGAGCAGGATCCGAAGGCCAAGCTTTATTACAACGATTACAGCATCGACGCGCGCAACGCGAAGGTCGACTTCGTCTACAACATGATCAAGGGGATGGTCGATCGGGGGGTCCCGATCGACGGCGTCGGGTTCCAGATGCACATCGGTCCGCCGAACAACGAGGCCACCGGAGCGGACGTGGCGGCGAACCTGAAGCGCTTCACCGACCTGGGCCTGGAGGTGCTGATCTCCGAGATGGACATCAACCGCTGCGGCGGCGTGGTCACGGCGGAGGAGCAGCTCACGTACTACCACGACATCGTCGCGGCCTGCTTCAAGGAGCCCAAGTGCACGGCCATCACCTTCTGGGGGATCAACGACGGCAGGTCGTGGCTCAACAGCTGGAGCGGGGCGCTGTGCAACGGGCAAAGCTCGCAGTCGCTGCTCTTCAACGACCAGTATGGGAAGAAGGAGACCTACAACAGGGTGATGAACGCCCTGCTGGGCAAGTAGCCTCCTCCGCGAGCCGCGGCGGCGCCGGGGAACACCAGTCCACATTGTTAGAGAGAAATTGAACAGGGAGGCGGGGAGGCGGGGAGATTGATGGGATTTTACTCCCCGTCTCTCCGCCTCCCTGTGAATCTTCCCGGATAACTCGGGGGGATGAGGAGCTGCGCGCCTGCCTGCTCGCGCTGGCCGCGCGCTGACCGTCGAGCGTCTTGCGCCTCCTACCCGTCACGCCAGGAGCCCGAGCCTCTCGTGCTGCGGGCTCCCCTCCGGCGGACGGATGCGAGGACCATGACCTCGCTCGCCAGCGCCTCCCTGGCGCGGCCGCGCCGGCGCCGGGGACATCACCGGCTCACTGCGGGATAAAGATCGGCTTGCACACCCCGCTCACGCACACGTCGCTGTCCGAGCAGCAGTCCGTGCTGGCCGTGCACTCCCCACCCGACTCCTTGCATTCCCCGCCTTCACCCGGATCCTCGCCAGCATCGCTGCCCCCGCCGCCGCCGGCGGGCGGGTCGTCGCCCTCACACGTCGGCGTGGGGCACGGCCCCGGCGTCACGGTGACCGTGTCCGACGGGTACTTGCTCGGAGAGGCGTGCACATAGCTGATGGTCGCGTCGCCGAAGCCGGCAGCGCCGAACGCCGAGGCGCTCACCCACACGTCGTAGACAACGCGGTAATCCCAGTTCGGTGCCTCCGAGTTGGGGGTGTAGTTCTCGTCCGTCTCCGGGGAGTCTTCGAGGTACGCGCCGTACCCGCACGCGTTGAGATCGCGGTCGAGCGAGGTGGTCGCCGCGACGACGGCGCCGGCGTCTCCGAGGAGCATCTTGCCCTCTCCGCCGAGCACGCCGAGCGACGCATACCCCGAGGGGCTCGCCTCGTCGGCCGAGAGGTAGTCGACGTAGAAGTCGAGCACGAGCTCGCCCTTCCCGTTCGTCAGCTGGAACTGGGCCTTGTCGCTGCCCACGAGATCCTTGAACGTGTGGCCCCCGTGACCCTTCGGCTTCGGCCCGTCGCCGGGCTTCGGGCCGCCGGGCTGCGGGCCGGCGGGCTCCTCGCCGCCGCCCCACCCGATGGCCGTCTCGCCATACGTGTTGTCGACGAACGCGGGGTTGAGCGTCAGCCGCACGTGCACGAGCTCCTCGCTCTCGGCGATCTCGACGACCCGCTCGACGAAGGCCATCGGGGTCGTCGGGTTGTTGTTCGTGTAATAGCAGTCGACCTGGGCGGTCCCGTCCACGGGGACACCCCGGGCGCTCGCGCCGCACGAGAGCGGATCGAGATCCGCCGTGATGGAGTCGCCGGCGCCCGACATGCCGGCCCCCGGGAAGCTCGGCGCCGGCGCGCCGCCCTCGTCGTCCGACGGGACGCAGTCTTCCCCGGAGACGATGCGGCCGTCTGCGCCTCCTGTGCCCGATAGGGAACAGCCCGCGCCGAAGGCCGCGAGCGACAACAGCCCACCACAGAACCACCCCGTCAACGCGAATGAACGCATCGAGTTCCTCCCAATTCGAAAGCAAGCACGACCTGGAGCGCAGCCGGCGAACCCGATCGCCGGCGCGATGATCTCCTCGATGAAGTGAAGGTCGCCGGAGGCGCCGGGAGCAGGCAGGGATTCGTCAAAAAATCGAGACGGCCTCGCGCGCGGGCGCTCAGGGGCGAGCGCCGCCGGGGCGGGAGGCGGACGTGGCCTCCTCGCGCCCGAAGCCCTGCGGGTAGTCCTTGAGGTACCGGCGCGCCTCGGCCGCCGTCCGTTCCTTGTCGCCGAGCATCTCGATCGCGCGCAGGCGCTCCACGCGGGCGATCTCGGCGAGCGGCGAGTCCGGGTAGCGGCCGAGGAGGAGATCGAGCCGCTCGATCGCCCGCCTCGGCTGCCCGCGCCGCCGCGCCGCCATCGCGCCCTGGAGCAGCTCGTTCTCGGCCGTGAGCGAGGCGCGCGGCGGGGCCTGGCGCGCGTCGCGCGGCGCGCGCGGCTCCCCCGCGCCGCCCTCGCCGGCCCCGTCGCCCGTGCCGCCCTCGCCGGCGGCGCTGTCCTGTCCGAGGTCGCGAGGCGGCGCGGGCGCGTCGCCCGGGCGTCCCTCGTCGGGGCGGTCCGACCGGCGCTCCTCGTCGCGGGACGACCACGTCTCGCCCGGGCTCAGGAAGCGCTCGACCTCGCCGCGGTGCACGGCGACCCGGCCTTCCACGACCGACACGCGCGTCTCGGCGGGCTCTCCCGCCGCGTCGGGCCGCCGCTCGACGGAGAAGCGCGTCCCGTGCACCGTGACCACGGCGTCCGACGTGTGCACCGACAGGCTCGTGCCCGCCGGCAGCGGCGGCACATCGACGGCGATCCTGCCCTGCTCGAGGGCGACGACGTCGCCCGCGCGGTCGCTCCCGGCGCCCACCGGCGCGAACCTCACGCGCGTCGAGGGCCCGACCTCGACGGTGGCACCCGTCGCGAGCGACGCCTTGGCCCGCGCGCCCTCGCCGGTCCGGAGCTGCTCGTCGCTCGCGAGCGGCACGAGGGCGAGCGACGGCGGCGAGCGGATCGCGTCCCCGGCCGCGATCTCGACCGCGCCCTGGAGCGCCGTCACCTGCGCCGCGGCGGGCGGGGCGTCGCGCGCCCGGACCACGAGGAAGACGCCGGCGGCCGCCGCGGTCAGGGCGGCCGCCAGCGCCGCCGCGGCCAGGGCGGCCCGCTGCCGCCGGGCGGCGCGGGCGCGCCGCTCCGCCGCGTCGGCGACGAGCTGGTCGATGCGGCCGGCGATCCGCTGCTGGAGGTACCTCGCCTGGACCCTGGGCAGCGCCGGCACCGGCTGCTCGACCAGCGCCCGCAGCGAGGCCTCCACGCTGTCCACGCCAGCCGCCGCGGCGCGATCCTCCGGGGTGGTGTCAACGTCGTCCTGCTTCATCGTGGCTCCTCGGGTCGAGCGGGGTCGCGTCGCGCCGCCGCCTCGGGTTCAAAGCGCGCCTGGAGCTCCCGCCGCCCCCGCGACAGCCGCGACTGGGCCGCGGCCACGGAAACACCGGTCAAGTCAGCGATTTCCTTGAGGGAATAGCCCATCGCGTGGAGCAGCAGCGCGGTCGCGCGGTCGCCGTCCATCGCCGCGAGGTGCCGGCGCAGGGCCTCGAGATCGCGCTGCGCGCTCACCTCGCGCTCGGGGTCGGCGCCCTGCGAGGGCGGCTCGGGCCCGGCGCCAGGCTCCGGCGACCCCGGCGTGCGATCGATGACCTTCCGCTCGCGCCGGCGGGCGCGCAGCGCGCTCAGCCCGACATGGCAGGCGATGACGGACGCCCAGCCCGCCAGGCTGCACTCCCCCGCGAACCGGTGTTTGGTAAGTGTGCTCACGATCTGCTCGAACGCGGCCTGCACGAGGTCGGCGTGGTCCTGCTCGCGGCAACCCAGGATCCGGTACAGGGTCCGGTCGACGGCGGGCAGCAGGTGCTCGTAGAGCCGCAGGCCGATCCCTCGCTCGCCCCGCTGGAAGGCGAGCAGGATCTCCTCGTCGCTGACGGGCGCGGGCGCGGGCGCGGGCTGCCCCCCGCCACCCTGGGCGGAGACGAGCCTGAGCCGGCGGCCTGCGGGGTGTGGCTCGGCGGTTCCCATGCTCATGCACAGTAGCCGGTCCGCCCGAAAGCAGGCTGAACGGCGGAGGATCTTCCTCGACGCCGCCGCGCCGCCCCCTGGCTTCGCCAGCGAGGCGTCCGGCCGGGATCCTTGTCGCTCTAGCGTGTCGCCCAGCGCGGCCCGCGCCCGCCCTGCAGCGCGGCGGCCGGCAGCCCTCCGCGCACGAGCGCAGCCTCGGACACGCGCGTGCGCCCGGCCACGGCCGCCATGAGGCCCGGGCAAAGGCGCGCCGCCGCGCCGAGCGCCGCCTGGCCGGGCCGCCGCACGAGGCCGTGAGAGAGGCCGGTCGAGAGCAGCACCTGCCCGAGCACGTCGCGCGAGAGCCGGCGCTGGAACGCCTCCGCGCTCGCCCCTTCGAGGTACGCCGTGGCCGCGAGCCGCGCGCTGTGCAGCGCGATCGACATGCCGTCTCCCGAGAAGGAGGGGATGACCGCCGCCTGATCGCCGAGGCGCCATATCCCGTCCGCGCGGCGCTGGACATGGCCGTACGGGATCGCCGAGAGCGCGAGCGGCCGCGCCCGGCACGGCTCCGCGCCCGCGAGCCGCGCGTCGAGGTGCGGCGACCCCTCGCGCATCGCGCAGAGGAGGCGGTCCCAGCGCTGCCCGAGCGCGGCGAAGCGGCCCTTGCGGACGAGGAGGCAGAGGTTCGCCCGATCGCCCTCGACCGGCTGCAGGCCGGCATAACCGCCTTCGAACAGCACGAGCTCCACGTGCCTGTCGAGCTCCACCGCCTGCCGCGGCGACAGCCGCCAGTGCAGCTTGAAGGCGACGAGATCGTCCTGCAGCCCAGAAGGCCGCCTCAGGCCCCGGACGTCGTGCTTGCCGGTCGCGAGGAACGCCGCGCGCGCCTCGATCGCGCTGCCGTCCTCGAGCCGCGCCTCCCAGCCCGCGCCTGCCCGCGTGAGCGCCTGGACCCGGACGCCCCGCCGGATCGACGCGCCCGCCGCCGCGGCGCGCGCGAGCAGCGCCTCGTCGAGCACGCGGCGCGACAGGCTAAGCGCGGAGAACGGCAGCGCGGCGACCGCGACCCGATCGCGCTCGACCAGGCGCACGGCCTCGATGGGCGCCGCGCCGAACGCCGGCAGATCGAGCCCGAACGACGCAAGGTAGAGCGCGGCCTCGCGCGACAGGAACTCGCCGCAGACCTTGTCCGCCGGGCACGCCTCGCGCTCGATCAGCGCGACCTCGCGCCCCGCCTGCGAGAGGAGCAGCGCGACCGCCGCCCCGGCCAGGCCTCCTCCGACGACCACTGCGTCGTTCACGGGACCTTGAGCCTCCCGACGGTGAGCCGGAACGGCATCCACCACCGAACCTCGACGGCGCGCGGGTCGAGCCCTGCCTCGGCGATGAGACGCCGCCAGTCGCTCGCCGAGAAGGCGCGGGCGATCGACACCGGCCCATCGTGCTGCACGAAGCGGTGCCAGCCCGCGAGGCGCGAGAGGTGGCGGAAGAAGTGATAAGGCAGCGGGTGGCGGTGCAGATCGTTGATGAACCAGCCGAGCCGCGCCTTCGCCTCCATCCAGGCGAGGAAACGGACGACCACCGGATCGGGGAGATGATGCGTGAAGAGCGAGCTCAACACGACGTCGATGCCGCCGGGCGGCTCGTAGGCGAAGGCGTCGGCGGTGACCCAGGTGATCGGCCGGCCCGGCGGGGTCGCCTCGGCGGCCGACCGGCGCGACCACGGGTTGAGGTCGACGCCGGTGAGCGAGACGGCGATGCCGCGCGCTCTGGCCCACGCGTCGATCCGCCGCAGCATGTCGCCGTGGCCGCTGCCGACGTCGATCACCTCCAGCGGCCGGCTCTCGGGCAGGCCGCGCGCGACGAGGCGCTCGAGGAACGCGAACGTCGGCCGGTGAGCGAGCGTCAGCCGGTTGACCTGCGCCAGATCGACGAGGCAAGCGCGGAAATCCTCGAAGTCGACGGGCTGGGTATCCATCAGCTCGTCGAGCGTGGATCGACGCGAGAAGTCGAGGGTGCCCATCGGTCTAGGCCGTATGGAACAGCACCGTCTCGGCGGTCAAACCGGGACCGAACGACATGGCGCACCCGCGCATGCCCGGCCGCGCGTCCGCGACGATCGACTGGAGCACGAACATGATGGTCGCCGAGGACATGTTGCCGAAGCGCGCGAGCACGTCGCGCGACGCCCCGAGCGCCAAGGGCCCGAGATCGAGCGCGTGCTCGACCGCGTCGAGCACCGACCGACCGCCGGGGTGCACCGCCCAGAGGTCGATCTCGCCTGGCGCGGCGCCGTCGAGGATCGCGCCCGCGGCGGCCTTGAGCCCCCGGTCGATCGCGCCCGGCACGCGGCCGGACAGGAACATCTCGAAGCCGAGGTCGCGGATGTTCCATGTGATGAGCTCGCGCGTCCCGGGCACCACGACGGCGTGGAGCCGGTCGAGCGCGAGCCCTTTCGGCTCGGCGCTGACCACGGCCGCGGCGCAGCCGTCGCCGAACAGGAGGAACGACAGCATCTGATCCATGGCGACGGCCTCCTGCAGGTGCAGCGTGCACAGCTCGACGTTCACCACGAGCACGCGCGCCTCGGGCGCCGAGCGCACGATATGCCGCGCGAGCTTCAGCGCGTTGATCGCGGCATAACACCCCATGAAGCCGATCATCGTGCGCTCGACCGATGGATCGAGGCCGAAGCGCTCGACGAGCTCGAGGTCGATGCCCGGCGCGGAGAAGCCGGTGCACGACGTCACGATGACATGGGTGATCCGGCGCGCCGCGCTCCCGAGGTCGAGGCCGGCGACGGCCTGCGCGGCGAGCTCCGGCGCGTGCTTCTCGTACAAACGCATGCGGTCCGCGGTCGTCGGAAAGCCGCCGCGCAGGTAGAACCGCCCCGCGTCGATCGAGGCGCCGCCCACCTCGGCGCTCGGCGCCAGCACGGAGAACCGGTGTGAAATCTGCGCCTTGTCCGCCATCCGCCCGAACAGCACGCGGCTGCGCTCGTCGCCGAACAGCGTGCTCGCGAAGCGGACAAAAGAGGAGTGCACGTCGTGCGGCGGCACGGCCGTGGCAATGCGGTTGATGTAGGCGGTCGCCGGCGGCCGTCCCTCCGCGGCCGAGCCTCGACAGGCATCATCGCCGTGCACCAGGCCTCCTCGCGAATCGTTAAAATTGGTCACGCTCGCAAGAAGCAGGCATCGAGCATGCCACCTGCGGTGTTGCGCCGCCGACCAACGGAGGGGGAACGTGGCGTCCGCGACGTCGACGCTGCGTGGCCGACGAGCTCACGCTGGATCGTGCGCCGGAGACGTCGGCCGCTGTCATGGCGGCGCCGTCGTGAGCCAGTCTGCCGCCGTTCACGACGCCGTGGTGCGCCCCGCTGCCTGTCAGCTCCCGAAGGCCGCGAAGCGCCCCGTCCGCGCCTGGATCACCTCGTCGAGCCAGCGCAGCAGACCCGCCAGCGGCGGCTGCTCCTGCGCCTCCCGGTGCCATCGCCGGATCTCGCGGCGCCCGGAAGGCGTCTCGATGTCGAAACCAACCAGCGCCTCCCCCGGGATGCCCATTCGCTTCGACGCCGTGTCCACCGTCGCGGCGGAACGCAGCAACCCATCGAGCGCCGCCAGCTCCGACTCCGACAGGGGCTCCGGTCCCCGGTGGATCTCCTCCCCGAGCGCCTGGCCCGCGAGCGTCACGCTCCCCCCGGCGTCGACGCTCACCACCCACGCGCCGAACCGCCCGTTCGGGCCGTACGCCGCGCCGCCCCGGAAGACCATCCTCATGATGACGAGCATTGTGCCCCGTCGAGCCGAAGCTGAACAGCGTGGAGTCGACGGCGTCCCGGCGCCCCACAGCCGGTACGGGAGAGCACGCCGGCCTGATGGATCCGAGTCGCGCGTCCGCTTTCCGGGAGGCGGCCGCGGGACGCCGCCTCCCGGAAGGTCAGCAGGCGTGGAACTGCACTCGGACGTGATGCGGTGGTGCTGGAACGTGAGCGAGGGCGTGTCGACGGCGCGCCCCACGAACGCCTATGCCCTACAGAGCCACCCCGTGCGCTCGCCTTGTGACAGGTGGTGACAGGCGAAGGCGCGCCAGGACGCCTCCGCCTCATTCGGTGGTGCAGTCGGGTGCCGAGCCCGGGTCGGCCACCCACGCCGCGAGGCGCGCGGTCCCGGCGTCGCCCCACGCATCGTGCGCGAGCTGGTTGAGCCGGCACCACTCATGACGCGTCTGCTGGATCGCGAGCGACTTCGCCGCGAGGTGCTGCTCGACGCGATCGGTCAAGGAGGTCTTGTCCTTGCTGAGCTCGTCGTGGGTCATCGCCACCGGGGGCGGACAGTCGTCGCCTGGCTCGTAGTCGACCGTGCCCGAGACAAGTCCATGGGCGGTCGTCCGCCGCTGGCGGAAGGTCACGATCGCGTACTCCGGGTACGGCGCATCGTCGTCGCGAGTCACCGACGCCCCCCTCGGCTTTTGGCCCTGCACGACGATGAAGCCCGTCGACGGCACCGCCGAGTACGGAGTGAGCGCGGGGAACGCCGTGAGCGACTGGTCCACGAGGACGTCGCCGCCGAGCTCGACCCAGTTCGTGTGTGCGTAGAAGTCCTGCACCGCGTGAAGCGAACGGGAAAACGCCAGCAACGCCAGCGCCTCACCCCCCAGCTGCGCGAGGCCCGGGCCCAGCGCTGCCACCGCCTCGGCTTGCTTCTCGGCGATGAACGCGGCTCCTCCGCTGAAGTTGCAGTCATCGAAGTGAGCAGCATTGCTGAAGTGGAGCTCGGCGTCCGTCGACACATTGCCGATCTTCAGGGCGCTGATCACCGCGGGCTTCAGGAACGCCAGCGCGGCGCTGGTGATCTCTTCGTGGTTCGGTTCACCCGGCGCCGTTGAAAACGCATCGGAGCTCTCTCCGAGCGCCTCGGCTGTTCCAGGCTCGCCGGCGCAGCCGAGCGTCAGCGAGAAGCCCATGACTCCCACGATGAACGCAGCGTGCGGATGAATATCTTGCAGCATGTCTTGTATAACTGCAAAGCGCGGTCCAGGCGTGCGGGCTGAGCGTTCGTCCAGAGAGACGCGCGGAAGGAGCTTCGCGTGAACGCGCTCGCGCCCGATGAGCGCACCTCATCGCCTGTCATCCCCGTCCATGCGCGAACCGCACGCGTGCCTCACTGCGGCATTCCGCCACACGGCGACGACGCCTTCGCCGAGCTCGTCGACGAGGCGATCTGGCTTGGCCACATGGTCGTCTCCCTGCGGGGCCGAGCGGTCGCTACCAGATCGAGGCGGCGATCCAGTCCGCTGGAGTGAAAGCGGCCCCTCGATGCATGGTCGCAAGCAACGTGATAAATGGATCCGAATCGAACGCTCATTGAGTCTCTCCCGAGCAGGTGCTCGCGGCATGGCAGCGAGCGGCTGGACAGGCGGCGTGCTCGCCAGCTTCCATCACGAGGCGAACAGTGCTCCGCGGCGCAGACGCACGAGTACGTCTCTCACCGCTCGGCCGCATCGAGAACACGGTAAAGCAACACGCGGCGAGCACTCTCTCGATCTCCTCAAGTCCGCGGGGCGGACCAGGGAGAGCGTGCTCGAGGAGATCGACCTCGCGATCGACGGCTGGCTGAAGGAACGGGTCCGCGCCCTGCGCCCGAAGACGCCGTGAAGGCACTCCCGGCGAAGAAGGCGGCCCGCGTTCTGTCGCAAGTGCCCGCGCAGTGCCGCAAGATCCCGCGCACCCGCGCAACCGCCTGCGCTCGGCCGTCAGCGTAGGAGTCTGACGACGGCTCGTCTAGGCGCCGCTCGTTCGCAGGTTTTGGCCGAATTTTCGAGATCACGGCGCCCGGGCGACTTCATGGAACAGCCATTGCTCATGCGCGGTCGCGGCACCTGAACGAGAGGAGCTCCAACGCTCGGTGACGGCGAGAGGCTCGCTGTGCGGCAGACCGGCAGCGGCGCTTCACGGCCTGCACTGCAGCATCGCAGCGCGGCTCTGATGGTCGCAGCAGCCCGTTCGGCTGCTCCGGCGGAGGACTCCTCTCGTTCGTCGTTCGTCGTTCCAGCGGTGCCGCTCGGCGCGAGAGGCCATCTCGGCGCCGGAGGACGCGATGCATTTCATTTCATCAGCACGAAGGGAACTATCTTTATGATGAACCTCCGCACGCTCGCGGCATCGGGCGCACTTGGTCTCATGTCGTTCGCTGTCGCCTGTGGCCCTGTGGGAGATCCGGCCGTGGACGATCTCGAATCCGCGCCCGTCGCTCATGGCCTGAGCATCGTCGACATGGATGAGGCGGCCGGGAAGCTCGTCCTGAAGTTCGAGAAGGACGGCCGCACGATCACGTATGATATGCGCCTCGGCCCGAAGATGGAGACGCCTCCGACGCCCGAGGAGCTCGCCGCGAACCCCGAGCTCCCGACCTATCAGATCGACGCGCAGGTCCTCGACGCGAACGGGCAGCCGTTCAGGATGCAGATGGGCGGCGATGCCTTCATCGACGCGAGCTGGGCGATGCCGCGCGTCGAGGGCTTCGACGAGGCGGGTCGGCTCGCGGACATCCGGCTCATGCGCGACGCGGTCCCCGCGTTCCGCGCGCTGGAGCTGCCAGAGGGCCTCGCAGAGCTGCGGCTCGCGGGCATCGAGATCGGCCTCGGCGTCGACGGCCTCTCCGAGAAGCCGGGCGCCGAGATCCCCGCGAACGAAGCGCCGGTGATCGGCGGGGGCGCCCTCGCTCCGCAGGGGCTCGAGTTCGGCGGGAGCGCGGTCGTGAACTGGGATTACCAGATCCGGAACAAGGCTGTTGCGCTCGGCCTCGGCGACCACACCGCGGTCCTGCTCCGCGGCTGGTCGTCGTCGACCAACGTCGTCTTCACCGCGGCCAGCTGCAATCACGGCGCCTGCGCCGGCGCGTCCTCCATGAACACGCACTGCACGATGAGCGGGTTCCGGACCGACGACGGCACGCACACGCGCTATTTCTACTCCGAACCCTCGGGCTCGACGAGCCAGGTGAGCGGCGGTTGCTCGACGGAATACGCCTGGGACAGCGGCAATAACCAGCACAACTGCAATGACGACGCCGAGCTCCAGCGGGACGCGATCTACAATGATTCGTGGCAGTCCACCACGGCGGGCCCCTGCAGCACGCGGGGATTCCACAACCGGTCGCCCGGCTGCCACTGAGCCGTATGAGCTGTAGCTGAGGCAGCGACGGCCCGCCTCGCGCGGAGCGGGCCGTTCACCTCCGCTCGTCCGGCGTGGTAATGCCGAGCTGCCCGGCCCCCGTGGAGGAGGGCTCGCGCTTGCGGATTTCACCCCATCGTGATCACCGAGATCAGCGCATCGTGATCGCTCGGATCAGCGCATCGTGATCACCCCGATCACCATCGTGATCAGCGGGATCACGGTCATGATCGCGCGGATCGGCCGGGCGCATTCCCGGGTGTGGCGCGGAAGCGCGTCGCCACCAGGTAGTCGCACCAGCGCTCCACGCTGGCGTGGATCGGCGGCATCACCAGACCGACCGCGCGGGCATGGGCGTCGGCCGCGCTGGTGTCATACGCATCCTCGGCGACGAAGGACAGGCTCTCTCGCGTCACCCCGGTGAGCGCCTCCGGCAACAGGCGCACCAGGCCGAGGGGCAGCACCCACGCCGGGGGGCTGCGCCTCAGGTGGGCGGCGATGCCGCGGACCAGCGCGGGCAGCCGCGGGGTCGCCTGATCGAGGACGCAGAGGTCCTGTTCCGCGGTCGCGGGGCGCTCGGGCACGCTCGCCAGGAAGCGCGCCAGGTAGTCGACCGTCACCAGCGGCAGGAAGGTGCGCTCGCTGCCGACCAGGGCCGGCAGGCGGCCCCGCCAGAGCTGCTCGACCATCTCGCCGACGCCCGTGAGCTGCGTTGTCTCGCCGGTGCGCGAGTCGCCGATGACGCTGCTCGGATGCACGGCCGTCCAGCGCAGCCCGCGCTCGGCCGCGAAGCGGCGCACGGCGAGGAACGACTCGTGCTTCGACCCCTCGTACGCGCCGTGCTGGCGGTAGAGCCGGTCCCGCGCTCGCTGCGTCAGCGCGCTCTCCGCGCTCGACCGGGCGCCCGCGTGCATCATGCGGTAGCCGCCGAGGTAGACGAAGCGCCGCAGGTGGGGCCGCCCGAGCGCCCACTCGGCCGCGTGCAGCGAGCCCTCGACATTGCAGCGCCGCGCCTCCTGCACGCCGAGCCCGAAGGCGAAGCGCGCCGCCAGGTGATAGACGTCGCGCACCTGCTCGAAGCGCTCCGACAGACCGAGCGACGCCGCCTCGACATCGCCCTCGACCACCAGGAGCCGCCGCGAATCGCCGCCGTGCGCGTCGACGAACGCGGCAAGCTCGGCGGCCCGCTGCCGCGCCCGGCGCACCGGCGCTGCCACGGCTTTCGTCCGGGTCAGCTCGGCCAGCAGCCAGCGCCCGATGAATCCCGTACCCCCCGTCACCATGACCTCGACATCGCACGCTCTCATAGGCCGCCCAGCATGCGTCGCTGGACCCATGAGGAAAATGGGATGTATCTCATGCCATGTATGAGCGAGATCGATATCCGCAGCATCAACCTGAACCTCCTCCCCGCCCTCGAGGCGCTGCTCGTCGAGGGCAGCGTCAGCGGCGCGGCGCGCCGCGCCCACGTCAGCCAGTCGGCGATGAGCCACTCCCTCGCGCGCCTGCGCGAGCTCTTCGGCGATCCCCTCCTCGTCCCCCTCGGCCGCGGTCTCACCCCCACGCCGCGCGCGCTCCAGCTCCGCGCGGCCCTGCCCGCCGCCTTCGAGCACCTCCGCCGCGCCCTCGCTTCCCCCGAGCCCTTCGATCCGCGCACCTCGGCGCGCACCTTCCGCGTCGCCACCATCGACTACTTCGAGCTCACGACGCTGCCCGACGTGCTCGACCACCTGGGCGAGCACGCCCCCTTCGTCCGCCTGGAGATCGAGCGCTTCTCCCCTGACGTCACCCCCGCGCTGGTCCTCGGCGACATCGATCTGGCCCTGTTCGGCGCCTCGCAGCCGGTGCCGGCCGCCGGCCTCCGCCGCGCCCCGCTCTACCAGGATCCCTTCGCCGTCATGGCCCGTAAAGGCCACCCGGCGATCAAGCGCCGCCTCGATCTCGACACCTATGTCGCCCTCGGCCACGTCCTCGTCAGCGTCGAGGGCCACCGCGGCGGCGCCGTCGACCGCGCCCTGGCCCGCCTCGGCAAGACCAGGCGCGTGGCCCTGCGCCTGCCTCACTTCATGTCCGCGCCCCTCGCCGTGCGCAGCTCGGACCTGCTCTGCACGATCCCGAGCAGCGTCGCCCAGCGCGCCCGCGAGCTCTTCGGGCTTCGGGTGTTCGCGCCCCCCTTCGAGCTGCCCGCCGCCCAGGTCGTCGCCGTGTGGTCGCAGCGCCACGACGACGACCCGGCGCAGCGCTGGTTCCGCGACCTCTTCTTCTCGGGCCGCGCCCTCTCGCCGCGCCTGCGGGCCCTGATCCGAAGGGGCGCGGCTTGATCGGGGGATGTTCTATGGCTGCGCCGCCTGACCACGGCGGCGTCGGCGGGCGCGAGGGTGTCATTCTTGGCAGGGTAAGGAGTGCCACGAACATCGAGGAGCTGACTCTCGTGAATCCATCGAAACAGCGAATCGCAGCGTGCGCCAGTCGACACGTCCGTGCGCATCTCGCAAGAATCGACATTTCGCAAGAGCCGAGAACAGTCCATCTGAGCGGTACGCGCAGCGCACGGACGTTACGAAAAGTAGCACAAAATCAGCTTGAAGACGACCGGCAAAGTGGGGAATAACTTCGGCGGCACTCGCGGGTCGGGCCCTCGTCCGCCATCCCACCGCCCGACCCCAGCGGGATCCTGTTTCACGACACTTCACGAGGAGCGCTCAACATGCGTCTACGCACTGCACGTCCCACGATCTCTTTGGCTTTGTTCGCAGTGCTGCCTTGGATGCTCGCCGCCTGCGGCAGCGAAGGCGGATCGGAGGATCCCAGCGGTTCAGGAGGAAGCCCTGCAGCCAGCACGGGGGGCGTCGGCGCCAGCGGCAGCGGCACCGGAGGGACGCCGACGGGAACTGGTGGACCGTCCTCTTCGAGCGGTACCCCGACCGGGACGGGCGGCGACGCGACGACGAGCGAAGCCAGCACCGGTGGCGGGGGCCCGGCCGGAACGGGCGGAGCGCCGGGAACCGGTGGTACCGGGGGCAGCGGCGACGGCGGCAACGCCGGGAGCGCCGAGTGGGGCGAGGTGGAAAACCCTGGAGCCGGGTGCACCGTCGGACCGATGCCGAGCGTCGCTTCGCTCACCGCGAACTCGAAGCTGCCGGACCCGTTCAAGAAGATGGACGGCAGCCGCATCGCGAGCAAGAGCGAGTGGGCCTGCCGGCGCGAAGAGATCCTCCAGCAAGCGTACAAGTTCATCTACGGCGACAAGCCCGTCCCGGCAAAGGGATCCGTGTCCGGTACCGTGAGCACCAGCAGGATCACGGTCGAGGTCAAGGATGGCGGCGGCAGCGGCTCGTTCAACCTCACCGTGAACATGAACGGGGCGACGGCGCCCGCCCCGGCCATCATCGGCTACGGCGGCCTGAGCGGCATGCCGGTTCCGAGCGGCGTCGCGACGATCACCTTCACCGCGATCGAGTCGACGGGCACCAGCGGCGCGAAGAACGGGCCGTTCTACAGCGTGTACGGCTCGGACCATCCCGCGGGTTACCTCACGGCGCAGGCCTGGCAGATCAGCCGCGTCCTCGACGTCTTGGAGCAGAACCCCGGCGTCATCGATCCGCGCCGGGTGGGTGTGACGGGTTGCTCACGCTGGGGCAAGGGTGCCTTCGTCGCCGGCGTGCTCGACAACCGCATCGCCTTGACCATCCCGGTGGAGTCGGGTCTCGGGGGCACGATTGGCCTGCGCCTCGTCGAGGTGCTCGATAGCTACAGCGGCTCCGAATGGCCCTATCATGGCATCAGCTACGTCCGCTGGCTCTCGGAGGTGGCGCTCGGCCAGTTCACCACGGGCAACAACGCTGGGGCCGACAACACGAACAAGCTGCCCGTCGACATGCACGAGATGATGGGCCTCATCGCGCCGCGCGGCCTCTACATCGTCGACAACCCGAGCACCATGTACAACGGGCTCGATCGGAACTCGGCGTGGGTCACCGCCAACGTCGGCAAGATGATCTTCGAGGCGCTCGGCGTCGGAAACCACATCGCCTACACGGGCGCAGGTGGGAGCCACTGCAGCTGGCGCTCGCAGTACACTGCATCCCTCAACGCCATGGTCGACAAGTTCCTGAAGGGCAACAACGCCGCGGCGACGGGCAATTTCGCCACGGACCTGCCCAACAAGCCCAACCACATGGATCACATCGACTGGACACCGCCGACGCTCGCCGGCGAGCTTTGATCCAGCGCGGAGGTAGACGCATGAACCCTAGTTCGTTCCTCTCTCTCGGGGTCGCCATGGCCCTGACGCTGGGCGCTTGCGGCTCTGGCGAAAGCGGTGACGCCACGGGCGGCACCGGAGGTGGTGGAGCCTCGAGCGGCGCGGTGGGCTCGGGCGGCCAGAGCTCCGCGGGAAGCGCCGGCGGCACGCCGCAAGAGACCGGCAGCGCCTCATCGGGCGGCGCCAGCGGCGGCACGACGTCGACCGGGGGCGCGGGGTCGAGCGGCAGCACCTCCAGCGGTGGTGGATCCGGAGCGGCCACCAGCGGAGCGTCGGGGTCGGGCGGCGCTCCGGGTGGCGGCTGCACGCGCGAGCTCCTGGATGGCCTCCTGGACGACTACTTCGCCGCCCTCGCCGCCGGGGATCCTTCCAGCCTACCCCTGGCACAAGGCGTGAAGTTCACCGAAAACGCCGTGCAGGCCGAGATCGGCACGACGGACTTCTGGAAGAACGCTGGCGAGGTGAAGCATTCCCAGCGTGCCCTGGATACCGAGGCGTGCAGCGTCGGCGCGCAGGCGGTGATCCCGGAAGGCGGGAGGGATCTTCCCGTCGCCCTCCGCATCAAGGTGGAAGGCTCGGAGATGACGGAGATCGAGACGATCGTCGTCCGCCCGGGCGACTACACGGCATCCTTCGCGGTCGCCTCGAATCCCGCCGCGATCATCTCCATCGCGGACGACATCGGCTGGCACGACGAGGTTCCGGAGGCCCAGCGGGCCACCCGGGAAGAGCTGACGAGCTGGATCGACAAGTACTTCCGTGCGTTCCCCTCCGGCGTCTGCAACGTCACGGGAGACTGCAGGCGCCTGGAGAACGGGGGCGGCAACTTCGCTTGCGGCGCCGGAGCCTCCTGCAGCGCCGGCGATCCTGGGTCCGGCGGCGCCTTCATCCCGCGCGTCATCCTGGCCGACGAGGTGCGCGGCATCGCCATCGGTCTCACCATCTTCGACTTCATGACGGACGGGCATCTGGACATGCATATGATCAAGATGTCCGGCGGTCAGGTGCACGCCGTCCACGCCATCCTGCGCGACACGAACGGCATGTCCGGCTGGGAGTGAGGGCGACCTCCCTCGCCGCTCTCGTCGAGTCCGGCCGCGACCCGATTGCCCTTTCATCCCCTCATCTCGGCCCCGCCGGCCTCCCAGCGCCGGCGGCGGGCACGTCGAGCGGCACGGTCGTCGTGCAGGTCCCCGCCGCGACCTCCACCATGCGCCCGGCGAGCTTCACCCTGGCCGCGTCCCGGCCCCCCGCGCGGCTCAGCCGCGCGAGCTCCCGGCTCGTCTTCGCGTCATAGAGGAGATCCTCGGTCTCGAGCCGCCCGGGGTCACACGCGCCGGCCGCCGCTTCGTCCGCGCTCTTCCAGGCGCGGAGCTCCGCCTCGACCGTCACGTGCACCACGTCGGGCCGGGCCCGCCTTGGTCCTGGCCGCGGCCGTGGGCGACAGGAGGAACGACCGGGCAAAGGCGGCGCGGACCAGCTCGGCCTGGCCGCGCAACTCGTCGAGCAGGCCGAGGTTGTACCAGATCTGGGCGGCGAGCTTGTCGTCGGGCCCGAGCTGCTCGGCGCGCTGCAGGTCGGCGGCGGCCGCGTCGAGGTCCGCGCCGAGGCGCATCCGGGCGTGGCCGCGCTCGGCGAGGGCGCGCGGCTCGTGCGGCATCGCGGCGAGTGCGCGGTCGAAGGCGGTGATCGCCTCGGCGTACCGGCCCTGGCGCGCGGCGGCGCGGCCCTGGCCGAGGGCGCCGAGGTACGCCTCGCGATCCACCGGCGCCGCCTCGACGCGAGATGACCCGGGCAGCGCGGCGGCCGAGCCGCTGGGCGCGGGGGCGAGCTCCGCGGCGCCGTCCGAGGCGAGCGGGGCGACGGCCGCGTCGCTCGACGCAGCGGCCGGAGCCGCGGCGCCGGCGCCGGCAAGCGCCGAGGCGAGCGCCTCGGGCGCCGGCTGGAGCACGGCCGAGGGATCCGGCGCGCGGTCGCGGCACCCGGACGCGGCGAGAACCAGAACGAGCGGCAGGGAACGACACACACCCATCGTGTCACCCAGGATAAACCGTGATGGGCCCGTCGAGGACGCGCCGGGCCAGGCGCCGACCCCGATCGGTGATGCCGCGGGCCCTTCACCGCGGGCGACGCGACGGAGGGCGCCCCGCTGGGCCACACCGGAGCCGCCCCCGGCGGAGCTCCGCTAGGACACCGAGCACGTTGATCGAGCGAGAATGAGCCGCCAAGGCGCCAAGGACGCCAAGAACAACACACACAATCTTGGCGTCCTCGGTGCGCGTGGCGGTTCAAATTCCTGCTCTTTGCTGGGGTTTCAGCCCGTTTGTCGCGCTAGAGCACGCCGCCGGGCGGATGCTCCGTTACCCCCGCCCCCTTGCCGCCTCGGCCGCCGCAGCCGCCGGCCCGGTCCGCCTCCCATCCGGCGTCGCTGGCCGCCTGCGTCCGCCATGGCGCCGCCACCCCCTGAGCTGGAGCTCCGCTCGCATATCCCCGGCGTTTCGTGCCGGCATGGGGCGTGCTCGAGGCCGAGCGTCATGCCGACGCTCGAGCACAACGCCCTCGTCGAGATGTTCCGCGAGCACCCGGAGCTCGCGCCCCGCTTGCTCGCGATGCTCCTCCACGTCGAGGTGCCGCCGCACGCCGCGGTCGCGGTTGTCGAGTCGTCGCTCGACCAGCTCATCCCGGTGGAGTTCCGCGCCGATCTGGTGCTGGAGCTTCGAGACGAGAGCGACGCGCTGGTGATGGCGATCGTCATCGAGGTACAGCGCGACGTGGACCCGGGCAAGAAGTACTCGTGGCCGGCGTACGTCGCGGTCGTGCGCGCCAGGAAGCGCTGCGGCACGATCGTCCTCGTGGTCGCGCCGGACGCCGGCGTGGCCGCGTGGGCGGCGGAGAACATCGACCTCGGCCTGGGCCGCGGCCACGTCGCGCCGCTGGTGCTCGGTCCGGCGGTGGTCCCCGAGATCACCGACCCGGCGGACGCGGAGAAGGAGACGGAGCTCGCGGTGCTGTCGGCGGTGGCGCACGGCAACGGGCCGAGTGGGCTCACCGTGGTGCAGGCGGCGCTGGCTGCCCTCGGCCGGCTCGACCAGGCGCACGCGATGGTCTATTTTCAGCTCATCTGGAACGGGTTGCGTGAGCCGATGAGGCAGGCTCTGGAGGCATTGGTCATGGAACGGCAGATCGAAGGCGAGGCGACCTTTCCCCCGTTCGTGCAGAAGCTCGTCGATCGCGGCAAGCTCGAGGGCATGCGTGAAGGCAAGCTCGAGGGCATGCGTGAAGGCAAGCTCGAGGGCATGCGCGAGGGCGAGCTCAAGGGCATGCGTGAGGGCGAGCTCAAGGGCATGCGTGAGGGCGAGCTCAAGGGCAAGAGGGACACGCTGCTGCGGCTGCTTGCGCGTGCAGGGATCGTGCTCACCGAGGACGAGAGAGCGCGCATCCAGGCATGTACAAACGTCGCGACCCTCGACCGCTGGATCGAGAACGTCCTCGGGGCGAAGACGGCTACCGAAGTGCTCTCCTGAGGATGGACGGATTCGGCCCGACAAGGCGATGCGTCGGAGAGGCGGCGACTGCCGCGGCTGTTCGATGGATCTACCCTGTGGCGCTGGACAGCGCTTGGGCCTTGCGGCGCGGAGCCGAACCGTGAGATTTTCGATCGGAGGAGATCACGGACGGCGACCATCTGGATAGACCTGGCCCGGCGGCTTCGGTCGGCCAATCGACGGATGGTCAGAGCCCCAAAATGGTCCACTTCGCAGAACAGATGCCGCCCTTGTGCGTGTCGTACAGCCCGCTGCTCTGCCAGCCTTCGACTCGAGATGACTTCGAGCTAGCCACGTGCCCGCGCTGCAAGGTTCGGCACGTTAGCTTCCTGCCGGGGTGGGTACCCTCTTCAGACCGGGAGCTCGCGTCCTGTTACGCGACGACCACGGAGGCCAGACCCAGATGACCGCGCTCCACGCACGAGCCGGTGAAGCGCTCGCCGTCCCGGAGATGGACGCCTACGTCGTCGTGCTCGCGTCGTCGACCGACGGCGAGGGTGAGCGGATCGAGGTCCAGCGTCGGCTCGACCCGTTCGATGATCAGGACCGAGAGCTGGGGCAGGACACGTACTCCATTTCGACTCACACGGGCGCCACGACCTACGCTGGGATCGAGGCGTGCCGGCTTCGAGGGAGCACTCTCGATCTGACGCTCTCCGCCGCCGCCGCCAAGGAGCTCGGTGTCGACCAGGAGGTCAACGTCACCCTCGACCTGGCCGACCAGGCGATCGCCCGGCTCTGGGACGGACTGCTGAAGATCTTCGAGCACGATCGGAACCAGCCGAAGATCCTCCGGCGTGAAGAGGGGGCCGGCTAACGAGGATCGAGGACCCCCTGGGCATCTTGCGTCGACATACCTCGCTCTGGAGGAGCTTTGCCGGTCAGCAAGAGGCGCCTGACCGGCACTTGCAGCCGACGGCGCTGCCGCGCCCCAGCGCCTGCTGCACCGTGTCGTCGACGTCCTGGTTGAGCTCCTGCCCCTTGTTGTTGGTGAAGTCCGCCTTGGTCTGCTCCCAGTCGCGGCGCAGCGCTTCCTTCACGCGCTCCCAGCCGAACGCCCTCTGCTTGCTACGAAGCTGGTCATGAACGGCGAGCGCGAGCAAGAGGAAACGGGGAGTTCGGCCTCTGGCCCGCCCGCGCGACGTCCAGAGAGGGTAGAGGCGAGCGACATCGAACGAGAGATCAGGGCACCGAGGCTGATCAACATCATCGACTGGACCGTCGAGCTCGTGGTCTTTCTCTCCATTCTGTGGGGCATCGTTTGGGTGCTCCTGCGAACTTGCAGCGTTGTTGACCAGAATACCGATCACGTTGATTTTTGGGGAATTCCGAGCGATCCGATGGAAGGATCGACAGATTCGGAGGGCCATGATCTCGTCCGCGCCGGGAGGTGCATGGAAGGAACGATCGTCGTCGCCAGGCGGTCAAGTGGCCGAGGCCCGTCTGTCCTGGTCAGGACCCTGCCGGTGCGCGGGTCGAAGACTTCGCGGCGCGTGACCCGTGGCGCTCGCGGAACGCATCGATCTCCCGCCGACGCAGCCGGCCCTCGTCGGCGACCGCGCGGGACAGGGCGCCGCCGAACACCCGGTCGCCAGGTGCAAAGCCGGTCACCCCGTCACCGACCTGGGCGGCGACTCCCGCGTAGTCGGTCCCGAACCCGGCCGGCGGGCTCAAGCCAAACCGGACGGCGGTGTCCGCATCAGCGGTCATGAACCAGTCCATCGGGTTCAGCCCGGCCACGGTGACCCGAACACGGACCTGTCCCGGTCCGGCCTGCGGAGCTGGAACCTCATGGATCTCCAGGACTTCGGGGCCGCCGAAGGAATCGAGCCGGACCGCCCGGCTCCTGCTCGTCGATAGCTGATCGCTCGGTTTTTGCATGCTTTCCTGCCGCTTGGCAGGTTCCGCCCTTCGCTGCGAGGAGGACGATTTCCGGTCACACGGACAGGGTTCCCCGTCTCGAACCGGAGAGACACGCTGGACGCCGCGCGCGTACGGCCAGGAAGGACGGGAACCTATGGGTACGAGCTCGAAGAAGAGAGTTTGCATCGAGGGCCACGAGATGGCCTATGTCGACCAGGGGATGGGCGAGCCGGTGGTGTTCCTCCACGGGAACCCGACGTCGTCGTACCTGTGGCGGAACATCCTTGGGCCGACCTCGGCGCGGCGTCGCTGCCTCGCGCCGGACCTCATCGGCATGGGCGACTCGGACAAGCTGCCGGAGACGGGCAGGCAAGCCTACGGGTACGCCACGCATGCGAGGTTCCTCGACGCCTGGTTCGACGCGGTCGTGCCTGCGGAGCCCGTCGTGCTCGCCGTGCACGACTGGGGGTCGGCGCTCGGCTTCGACTGGGCTCGGCGGCATCCGGACCGCGTGCGCGGCGTCGCATACATGGAGGCGATCGTCGGATCGATGCCGCTCGGGAAGTGGCCCGCGGCCGCGAGGGAGTTCTTCGAGGCGATCCGCTCGGATGCGGGCGAGGAGCTCGTCCTCGAGCAGAATGTCTTTCTGGAGCGGACCATCTCCGAGGGCAGCATGCTGCGTCCGCTCTCGGACGAAGAGCGCGCCGAGTACCGGCGCCCGTTCCTCGTGCCGGGCGAGGGGCGGCGGCCGACGCTCTCGTGGCCGCGACTGCTGCCCTTCGACGGAGAGCCGAAGGCGATCTGCGCGCTCGCCGACGCCTACGTCGCGTGGCTCACGGCATCGAGCGTGCCCAAGCTGTTCGTGAACGCGGAGCCGGGCCGCATCCTCACGGGGGAGCTCCGCGAAATCTGTCGCAGGTTCCCGAACCAGCGGGAGGTCACGGTGCGCGGCCTGCACTATCCTCAGGAGGACTCGCCGATGGAGATCGCCGACGCGCTCGCAGGCTGGCTCGATACCCTCGCTCCGCCGACGCGCGCGCAACCGGTGGCGTCATGAGCGAGGCGGCTCTCGACGCGCTGGCGATCCGCGCCCGCGCGGGCGACCGAGAGGCGCTCGAAGCGCTCGTGCGAGGCCTGCAGGATACGCTGTTCCGCCTCGCGCGCAGGTTCCTCGGCCACCCCGAGGACGCGCGCGACGCGACGCAGGAAATCCTCATTCTCATCGTGACAAAGCTCTCCACGTTCCGGGGCGAGAGCTCGATCTCGACGTGGGCGTACCGCGTCGCGTGCCGACACCTCCTCCGCGCACGCGCGACGTACCGCCGCCTGACCTTCGAGCAGCTCGTCGACGAGGATCTCGCCAAGGCGCCGAACGCCATCGGCGCGGAGGCGCTCGAGAGCGCCGAGGCGCGTCTGCTCGAGGAAGAGGTATTCCTCGGTTGCACCCAGGCGATGCTCCAGGCGCTCGACAGGCCGCTGCGCATCGCCTTCGTGCTCGGCGGCATCTGCGAGCTCGAGTCGGCCGACGCGGCCTACGCGCTCGGCATCACCGAAGCTGCCTTCCGCAAACGACTCTCCCGTGCGCGCGCGGCGCTCGACGCGTTCGTGTCGAAGCACTGCGGCGTCGCGAATCCGGCGAATCCGTGTCGCTGTGCGTTCCAGGTGAACCACAACGTCGCGCTCGGGCGTCTGAACCCGCGCGGCCTGCGTCACGCGAAGCCCACGGAGCGGACCTCTCTCGAGGCGCTGCAGGCCCTCGGCGAGATCCGCGCCGCGCGCCGCTCGCTTGAGCTCTACCGCGCGCAGCCCGCATTCACCTCCCCTGAGGACCTCGCCGCGCGGGTGAGGTCCATGATCGCGATCGGTCGCGGGAGCAGGATCTTCGATGCGTGAAGACGGCTGACGTGGGCTGATGTGACTGACGTGGGCAGCGCGGGCAAGAGCATTTGATGTCGCTCACAGGCCGTGCAATCTTCGGCAGTGTCGCGCAGGCCTTGCCCCGTGAGCTCTCGTCCGGGGATCGACCCGCTCGTCAAGCCGGGAGGTGAGCGCGCGCTGCGCGTCGGCGTGAAGGCGTCGCGGAGCGTCCTCGGAGCCGCAGGGGCCGTTGGGCTCGACGCTGGCGCGCTCGCCCGAGTGCACGGGCTCGCGCAGGAGGAGCTGCGCAACCCGGACGTCCAACTCTCCTATGGCCCCGCGCTCTCGCGGGGCGCGCCGCAAGCGTCCCGGGAGCGGATGGTCGCGCACGAGATGGACCGGGTGCTGCTGGAGCGGGCGGCGGCGCTTGTTCAGCCCGGCGCCATAACGGCGTGCGAGCGGCGCGCGGTGTCCAAAGCGCTGCGCATGGAGCGCCAGCGCTCGCGGTGAAGCTATGTCGACGACGGCCGGCGCATGTCCTCCGGCAAGTTGGCTTGCGGCAGGGTGGTTGGTCGAGTACCTTGCGGGCAGCTCAACTCCGATGCTCTCTTCGACGAAGAGGGAAAGCGACGATCCGGAAATGGGAGCTGCCGAAGAGACCGTCTCGATCCGTGAGCCGATGTCGTTCGCGTTCGAGAGCGAGGCCGAAGCGGACGCCACGTGTCTCCTGATCACATGGTTTGCGATCGTCGAATCGGCAGCGCTCGGCGTCCTCCCCGTCCTCCCGGCGCTCGACCTGGCGCGGGAGCGCGACGATCTCGGCTATCTCGAGTCGTTCTTCGAGCACGGTATCCGGCACCTCAAGGACGAGCAAATGCACGCCAACCTCTGGTGCAAGGCGCTCCTCGATTTCAGCCGCGCCTACCCCGACGTGGTCAAGCGCGCGCGCCTGCCGGGCTGGCTGATGAAGATGATGCTCCGCAAGGTCGCCGTCCCGCACGGCGTGCTCGAGTTCGCCGTCGATTGCCTCGCCTTCGAGGTGGTGATGAGCGCCTTCTACAAGGTCGCCGCGCCGCGCCTGTCGTACCCGCCGCTCGAGCCGGTGTTCCGGCGCCTCGCCAGCGACGAGGAGGCGCACACCGCGTACGACCTCGCCTACCTTGAGGGCTTCTTCGCCCAGTCGAGCCGGTCCGCGCACCTGCGCGCGACTGCGCGCTACTGGTGGCACACGGCGGGCGTGCTCGCCACGGTCGTGCCGCTGCTCCGGGCGCTCGATCGCCACAAGCCGCTGCCCCGCGGCTCCTTCCGGAAGGCGCTCGCCGCGCACATCCAGGAGTCGAGGATGCCGGGCTGCCGTCGCCTGATGCCCGCGCTTCTCTGCGGACAAGCTGCGTAGTCCCATGGGCGAGATCATCCACGATGGGTGGATTCACGGCGCCTCACCGCTGGACGGCGCCCCGCTGTGTCCCGTGCGGGTGACGACGGCCGACGGGCTCCGGGACGTGGTCCGCCGCGCCCGGCAGGCGCAGGCGGCGTGGGCAGCGCGGCCGATCGCGGAGCGGGCGCGCCTCCTCGCCGAGGCAGGGCGCTGCTTGATGGGGAAGGCCGACGAGATCGCGGCGGAGCTCCATCGCGAGCTGGGCAAGCCGATGGCCGACGCGTACGGGGTCGATCTCGGCTCGACCCCCGAGGTCTTTCGCTACTACACGACGCGCGCCGAGGACTTCCTCCCGGCCGAGGACGTCGCGTTCAACCCGGTGATGTTCCCGCGGAAGAAGGCGCGGGTCGAGCGCCTACCGCACGGGGTGGTCGGCCTCATCATGCCGTGGAACTACCCGGTCTCCATCCCGGTGCACAACCTCGTCCCGGCGCTCCTCGCGGGCAACGCCGTTGTGCTCAAGCCGTCCGAGCACGCCGCCCGGACCAGCGCGGCGCTCGTCGGCGCCCTGTCGGACGCGCTGCCCGAGGCGCTGCTCGGCCTCGTGCAGGGCGGCGCCGAGGCCGGCGCGGCGCTCGTCGAGGAGGTCGACCAGATCGTCTTCGTCGGCGGCGTCGTGGGCGGGCGGGCGGTGGCGCGCGCCGCGGCGGAGCGCCTGATCCCGGCGCAGATCGAGCTCGGCGGCAAGGACGCGGCCGTCGTGCTCCGCGACGCGGATCTCGATCGGGCAGCGCACGGGATCGCCTGGGCCGGCTTCGTCAACGCCGGGCAGAGCTGCGCGGGGGTCGAGCGCGTCTACGTCGAATCCGAGGTCTTCAACGCGTTCGTCGGGCGCCTCGTCGCCGTCGCCGAGCGGCTCCGCGTGGGCGACGACGGCACCGCGCCGGGCACGGTCGAGATCGGGCCGATGGCCACGCCGGCGCAGCTCTCGCGCGTCGAGGCGCACGTCAGCCAGGCGATCGCGGCCGGGGCGCAGGTGCGCTGCGGCGGTGCGCGGCGTGGCAACTGCTACCTTCCGACGGTGCTCACCGGCGTCGACCCGTCGCTCGACCTGCTGCGCGAGGAGACCTTCGGGCCCGTGATCCCCGTCGTCGCCGTTCCGGACGCGGACGCGGCGATCCGCGCGGCCAACGAGAGCGCCTACGGCCTCACGGGGAGCGTGTGGACGCGCGACGTCGCGCGGGGCGCGGCGCTCGCGCGAGCGCTCCGGGTCGGGGTGGCGACGGTCAACAACCACATGTTCACGGCCGCGGCGCCGCAAGCCGTGTGGACCGGGCGCGGGATCTCGGGCTACGGCGTGCAGAACGGCCCGGCGGTCGTGCAGGCGATGACGAGGCCGCGGCTGCTCGCGGTCGACGAGAACACCGCGCCGCGCGAGCTCTGGTGGTTCCCCTACGACCGCGCGTTCTTCGATCTGGCGCGCGGGATGGTGCGCTCGCTGGGCAGAGGACCGAAGCTCGAGCGGCTCTCGTCGGCGGGCCAGATGGTCCGCGGCGCGGCCAGGCGGTGGCTCGCGGCGTCGCGCTCCGGGGAGGAGCGCTCTTGAGCGGAGCGCGAGAGAACGCGGCGCTCGCCTGGAGCGCCTATTTCACCGCCGCGGTGTGGGCGTCGCTGGGCGTCCCGGGCGCAGCGCGCTTCGACACCCTGAGGGGGCGCGTCCTCCACCAGGCCGCGCGCTGGGGCGGGAGCATGCTCGGCCTGCGCGGCGACCACAGCGTCACGAGCCTCCTGCTCGCCGCGCGGCACCTCGGCCTCGGCGCGCTGCTCGATGAGATCGCCCCCGAGCAGGTGATCGAGCTCGCCGCGGGGCTGTCGCCGCGCGGGGCGGAGTGGGCAAGGGCTCGTCCGGTCGTGTACATCGAGGTCGACCAGGCCGCCGTGATCGACGCGAAGCGGCGTCTGCTCGAGCCCGCGCAGCCGCGCGGCGAGCTCGTCCTCGTCGCGGCGGACCTGCGCGAGGCCGACCTCGGCGAGGCGCTCGGCGCGGCGCTGCGCGACCGCCGCACGGCGGTCGTCTCCGAGGGGCTGACCGGCTACCTCGACGAGCCCGCGCTGCGCGGGCTGCTGCGGCAGGTGCGCCGCGTGGCGAGCCGCCTGAGCTCGTGCGTGGTGCTCATGGACTTCTACCTGCGCGACGGCGCCGCGGCCACGCCGGCGCGCGACGCCGGGGTGCCTGGGGAGGCATGGCTGCGCAAGCGCGCGCTCCGCTCGATGCTGTGCCGGGGACTCGACGACCTCGAGCACCTGCGCACGCTCGTATCGTCGGAGGGCTTCGAGCTCCGCGCCGCGCACACGGCGCGCGACCTTGCGGTCCGGGCTGGCATCGCGCCGCCGCCGCTCGAACTGTTCGTCATCGCGGAGCTCGCGCCCGCGCGGAGCGGCGGCGACGCCGTACGGTAGCAGCGGTGATCGGCGGGGATGCCGGCGGCGAAGGGTGAACACCGACCATCACGTGACCGGCCTCTTCACCGGCCGGACGCGGGATGCGATGATCACCGACATCGAAGAACGCAAGGCGCGCGTCAGGCTCGCAGGATCAGGGGAAGAGGCGCTGAGACTGCTCGAGCTGGAGAGGCCGGACGTGCTCGTGAGCGATATCGGGATGCGCGGGATGGATGGCTACGAGCTCATCCGCGCCCGTGACTTGTCACGGTGCAACCCGTGACTTGTCACGGTGCAACCCGTGACTTGTCACGGTGCAACCCGTGACAGGTAGCGGCGCATCGGTCCGCATTTCCAGCTCGGCCGTGCCTTTTCCACACGGACCGTGATGGCCGGACGACCCAGGTCATTGCTGAATCTGGCACGAGGCGTGCGAGGACCTCCGGGCAGCGGCCGAGGAGGACCGTCGTTCACGACAGCCGCGAGGCATCGGGCCTCCGGACGACGAGCGCCCCGGCAGACCTGGCAGCCAGCGCGCAGGCGACACGGCTGCCACGAGCCCGAGCCGCGCCGATCGTTTGGCTCACGGGCATCGGCGACAGAACCCGTGTGTCGATCTGCGTGCCACGAGCACCGGAGCGGAGCCCAAACACATTGACCGAAGCGATACACCAATGAAGAATATCAAGGCTTCGAATGGTTTCCGCGAAATGGTAGACCTTGGGATTGCATGAAGTCGCACGGGCGCGGTCAGCGCGCTGCTCGGTCTGGCCACCGTGGCGTGTAGCGCCGCGGATCCGAGCGACGGCTTTTCCGACGAAGCGCTGGGGACTGACGCGCAAGAAATCCGCTTCGGCACGGAAGGCGGCCGAGTCGGCGTCGTGGAGATTGGTACTGTACGCGCCTCCGGAGGCGCCGTTCAGGTCGAGCTGCTTGATCAGCGTAAGAGACTAGGAAGAGTAAACGCCATCCCGCGAACCGAGGCGTGAGCGGCCGCCGTTGGCCGCGCCTCCGCACCATGCGAGGCTTCCGATCCCGCGGACGCCACCAACACCGCATCAATATAGGGTAAAATCTTCCAAGGAGTTATGATCATGCTGCATTCTATGACCTTGGCCGGGCGCCGCGGGATCCGCATCGCCCTTTCCGGCTCGTTGCTGGCCGGCGGGCTGCTGACCGGATGCCAAGTCACCGATGAAAACGGCTCCCCCGCCGGACCCGAGGACACCCTCGTTACCGCGGCCGCCATGACGAACACGGACTTCACCGACGGCAGCGGAAGAATCCGCATCCGGGTGAAGACCTGCGATCCCACCGCGGCTGCGACGACCAATTGCGCCTATTGCACCGCCGACGATGGCTGGGTCCGCATCGGGGGCGGCGCGCAGATCCTGGGGGAGAACAACCCCGGCGCCATGCTGCAGGCATCCTTTCCCAGCCCGTTCTCCTTCACGGCAGCCAACTCCTTCGGCTGCACGGGCCCTGCGGGCCATTCGCCCCCGCGCCTTGGGATCGATGACAAATCGACCTGGGTGGTGAGGGCCTCCGGCGCGACCCATCAATTGCAGGCCTATGTCATCCAGATGCAGCTCGTCGATGCCGCCGGTACCGCCTTCACGCCCGCGGTCACCGAAGGCAGGGACAACGTGACAAGCGCCGTCAATCCCCCGTCCAATTATACCGTCGAGACCCCGGAGTCCTGGTTTTCCGACGATGGTTACTTCCTGATCGGCGGAGGCGCGCACGTCCTCAGCACCAACCCGGCCGACAGCATCACCGCCGCCACCGATGCGTACCTGGTGGAATCGCGGCCGGTGGACGGCCCGAACGGAAGGGCCTGGCGCGCCAGCGCCCGGGCCCGAAGCTCTCCGGCCCATGACAATCCGCTCAAGTCGTACGCGATCGGGGTGAAAGCCTGCCCTCCCCAGTGGGACAGCTGCTTCACCTATCCCATGATCAAGGAAATCACCGCGGCGGCGACCACCGGCTACGGCACCGCGACCTACACCATCAGCCCCTCCTGGGTGGGCTCGAGCGTGGGCGGCTATGCCCCCACCACGAGCTCGGGCGCGCGCTTCCTCGCCGATCTCATCCCCTTCGACGGAACCGCGAAGGGGTTCACCGTGCGCAGCAGGGATGACGGCACGGGGGGATCGGGGCAAACCCTCGGCTCCACCTTGGTGTTCGGCCATATCCACGGCCTGTATACATCCAATGCGGTGTTCTTTTTGCGCGGCGGGAATCCCGCCATCCTGAGCCGCCCCGCCGGAACAGATCCCCAATTGCAAGCCGCCTATTCCTCCGCCGATCAACCGGCGACCCGCTGGCACCTCGAAGCCTTCGGCACGGGCATCTTCCGGCTGCGGAACGGGAACCCCGATGGGGGCACGGAATGCGCCTACCGCGACGGTACGACTTCCAACGTGCGGGTCAAGGCCTGCGGGACCGGCAATGAATTCATGTGGACCGTCGTCGGCGACTCCCCCGGCTCGAGCGCGTTCAAACTGCAGAACGTGACCAATGGTCAATGCCTCGACGTCAACGGGAGCGCTACCCCGACCAATGTGGTCCTCAAGCCATGCGTCACCACGGGCGATCCCATCTACCAATTGTTGTACGTAGACGATTACAATTGGCCCAATTGATCCCCTCGGTGGGACGCGGAGCATCGACCTAGATCCAATGCCGGTCAGTTAAGCTCCCGCAACTTCAGATCGGCTGCTGACGTACGCCCCTCGGACGGGCCGCTTATTTTCCGGCGGCCGGTCGTCATCGAGCGGTGTTCCTGGCGGGACGATTCCGCGGAAGCGAACCGTCGCGATCCGTCGCTTTCCCGGGGATTCAGGGAGGGCGTGACGACGGATCGCACCGCCTCGGGAGGCATGGGCCCAACGCGGGCCCAAGGGCCAAGCCCCGGGCCTGGGGAGCTCGCCGTGACCGAGCCGTCGCGTCGGGCTGCGGTGGTCGCCTCGCTCGCCAGCACCCTGAGCCGCGCCGTCGCCCTCGGAGATGAGGTGGCGACGCGGGTCCTTCACGAGGCGATCGGTCGGCTGCTCGGGTTGCCGGTGGCGCCGGAGGGGTGAGCAAGCTTGGACCAAACGCCGCAGCGCACCTCGCCCACGTTGACCGAACGAAAGTGGCGGGAGGACGTAGCGGACGAGCAGACGTTGAGTTTATAATTTCAGGATAGGATAAGCAGGCAGAGCTACTGCCGCTGTACGCCGGCCGACCGCGTGCCCCTCTTCAAAAGCCCGTCTCGTCGAGCGCCGGCACGCCCGTGCGATGGCCGAGATGCTCGACGACGTAGGCGCGCGGGTCATCGAGCACGGCGCCTGCATCCCAGCGCGCACGACCGAGCAGGTGCTGCAGCGCGTACGGCGTCGGGTCGCCGGCCGCCTCGGCGAGCTGCCAGCTGTTTTTGTGCTCTCATCGGTCGGAGGGCGGCGTCGCCGAAAGCAGCGCGCGCACCCGACGGTCGCGCAGCCCGAGCCCTCCCCAGAGGAGGTCCACCGTCCAGCTCCGCCCGCCAGAAGAAAACCTCGTGACTACGAAGCCTTAGGTGTAATCTAAAAAAGATCGCCCCGCGTGTCGATCGCGCGGTCGCCCGTTCGTCGTGACGGTGGAGGCGGGGCCGGGCGGTCGACGCCGCCGGGGCGCTCCTCTTCGAACCGGAAGGAAACTCGACGATGCGATTCATGATCACCGCGACACGGGCGACCGACGACGCCAAGCACGACGCACAGGCAGCGGCGGATGCGCCCCCGGACGAGGCGCTGTTCGCCGCGTACATGAAATACAACGAAGACATGCAGAAGGCCGGCGTGCTGATCGCGTCCGAGGGCCTCAATCCCGCAGGGGCGCGCGCGCGCGTCGGGATTTCGGGGGGGAAGCGCGTCCTGCTCGACGGGCCCTTCGCCGAGTCGAAGGAGCTCGTCGGCGGCTTCTACCTGATCGAGGTGGGCTCGAAGGAAGAGGCGATCGCCTGGGCGCTGCGCTGCCCCGTCGGGCTCGGGAGCGCCGAGGTGCTCACGATCCACCAGATGACGGAGCTCTCGGACATCCCGCCGCGGTTCAGGGAGATCATCGCCGAGGTGGCGCCGACGTGGAGCGTGTCCTTCTCGAGGGCGCAGTAGGCCGACCTCGGTCGGCGGCGGTCCACGTCCCTCGTCGGCACGAGCGCCCCTTGGGGACGTGCCGCGGAACAGGGCGTCGTAGAGCGCGTGGGCGTCGGCTTGGATGTACCCCGAGAAGCCGCGGAACATCTCGCAGGCCGCAGCGCTGGTGTGCTTGGGCTGGTACTCGCAAAAGACGTGATCTTGTCCGCGAGGACGACGAAGAAGTGTCCTTTGCGGCACGGTCCAGGCTTCTTGTCCTTGCGCTCCTGGATAGGCCGAGGCTGGACGGAGACCCCGGTGGCGTCGGTAGAGAGGCAGAAGGCCGTGTCGAAGGCCTCTTTGCGCGCGGCCTCGACGCATGCGCTGGACGTGGCGGCTGGGGAGAGACGGCGCTTCATGCAGCGAGGTGCAAGCCGCCGGGGTGACTGCCGAGCGTGGTGCGGGGAGAGGACGATGGTGGAGGCAGGGCTCCGGCACGGGCCTGGGCCTGAGCATGGTCGAGCGGCTCGTCACGCTGTATGGCGGAATGATCGACGTCCGGATCGAGCTCGATGTCGGGACGACGTTCAGCGTCGTGTTGCCGTTCGCGAGCGCGTAGGAGCGACCTCCCTCCGGCGCTCGATCCTAGCGGCCGAGCAAGATCCGTTGCTCTCCCGGCGCGAGGATGTGGACCTTCCCAGGCGCGATCCGCCGGGCCGCCATCACGCGCTTGAGCTCGGAGACCGCCTGGCCGGGCTCGTCCGAGGAGTTGATGAACGTGTCGAAATGGATCGGCACCACCCATTTCGCGCCCAACTCTTCGCAGGCCTCTAGCGCCTCTGCCGGGTCCACGTGGCGCGAGTGCATGAAATCGCGCGGCCCGATCGGCGCGATCGGCATCAGCGCGAGATCGATCGCGGGGAACCGCGCCCGCGTCTCCGTGAACACCTTGCGATCGTAAGCGGTGTCCCCGCCGAAGTAGACAGTGACCCCATGATATTCCACGACGTACCCCGTGAATCCACCCCAGCCGAGGGCGATGTCGACTCCGTAGCGGCCTCCCCCGTGCTTCACCGGGACGGCGGTGATCCGCAGCCCGTCGTGCTCCCAGCGCTGCCACGTGGAGAGCTCGATCGTGTCGAACGCGAAATCGGGCACGTAGGGGAGGGCGCCGCGGGGGACAAAGAGCACCGGTGTCTTCTCCTCGATCATCTCGAGCGAGCCGAGCGACAGGTGATCGAAGTGCGTGTGCGAGACCAGCACCGCCGAGAGGGGCGGCACGTGCTCCGGGTCCAGGCCCGGCTCGACGAGCCGCGCGGAGAGGAGGCCCACGGTCGAGGTGAAGACCGGATCCGTGAGGATCTGCTTGTCGTCGATCTGGACGAGCGCCGTCGCGTGGCCGACCCAGAGGACGGCCAGGCGCGCGTCTTTGCGGTAGGGCTCTCGCACCTTGTTGGCGACGGGCGCCGGGCCGCCGAACAGCGCGCCCGTGTTGCCTGACAGGATGCGCCCCGGCATGCTGTTGCAGGACAGCGCCGAGGCGGCGAGGAGCGCCATGAGAACGGTGGAGCTTGCCGCGCGGAGCATGGGGTCAGAAGTACCTGAGGTTGAGCGTCAACGTGGTCCCGCGCAGCGCGCGCGTCGGAGAGTAGGCGACCTGCACGCCGATGACACCGAAGAGCGTGTAGAGGCCGGCCTCGTACGCCGCCGCGACCTCGCCGCCGAGCGTGAAGGCGGAGCCGCCGAGCGAGCAGGAGAGGTACTCTCCGCGGTGGAGCAGGGGGAAGTAGGTGCGCACACCGCCAGTCAGCTGCACGTGATCTTCGATGCCGGCGCCGGAGAAGAGGTATTCGGGCGTGACATGGATCTCGAGCGCTCCGGCATGCCGCGCGAGCGGCTCGGCGAGGAGGCTGCGCCAGGGAGACAGCCTCCGATTTCTGCCGAAGGAGTAGAGCAGCGGGGTGAGCTGCCAGCGCAGGCCGAAGCGCGTGTCGTCGGCGTAGAGGTGCCAGGTGGGGCTCGGAATGAGCTGCGACGCGGCCCAGGCGAGGTTGGGGCTTATCCCCGCCTCGGCGAGGCTCTGCGTCTCCGCGGCGCGGGCGGGGGAGCCCCAGGCGAGCGCGCCTGCCAGCGCGGCGCCGGCGAGCGAGCGCCGGAGCGCTGTCGCGGGGCCGCCGCGCGCAATGCAGGGCAACCGAGCGCCCGCAGCCGCCCGCAGCCGCCCGCAGGCGCTTGCCGAGCACCGCGAGGATGGCGAGGGCGCGACGTTGCCCGAAGCGAGCGCGGTGGCATTCTCCTCGGCGCGATGGCAGCTAGCTCTCGCCATCGTGCGCCCTCTTGCCTTCTCCATCTTCTCTCTTATTCTCTGCCAGCCGCTGTCACCCTCACGGAGAACCAGTACAGGCACCGACCGCGCCTCAATGCGCGAGCGCGGGGCTCTCGCCGCTCCGCCGAACGGCGCTGCCATGGGCCCGGAGCGCGGCGAGGCCTTCCGCGCGGCTCCGCACGGCGCGGTAGCCAATCTCCTTCTTCGCCCGAGCAGACGAGAGGTGAAGCGTTTGCCCGAGGAGCCGCACGTCCTCGAGGGTGAGCGGTGGGCGCCGTCGCGGCGCGAACCACCCGAAGAGGTTGGTGAGGAGCCACCCGAACAGCACCGCCAGGGGGAAGGGTACGGACCAGGCCTTCGCGTCCACGCCGCGCGTCGCCATGAGCTCCGTCAAGAAGGTGCGCATCGGCGTGACCTCGTCGTCGGTCACGAAATACGCGCGCCCGCCGACGTCACTGCGCACTGCGCAGCTCACCGCTTCGGCGACATTGTCGACGTGGGCGACGCTGTAGAGGTGTTTGCCCCCGCCGACGTAGGCGAAGCGCCCGGCGCGGAAGGCCTCCGCGATGATATCAAGGGTCTGCGCGTCCGGGCCCCAGATCATCGGTGGGCGGAGGCTCACGGTGCGCATCGCGGGGCTGTCTGCCTCGAGCACCATCGCCTCGGCGAGCGCTTTCGTCGCGCTGTACGGCAAGGAGCGGTCGACCCTGGGCGGCAGACCGTCCTCGTCCCCTTCGCTCGGCCGAGAGCCCTCGATGACAACCGACGCAGCCCCGAGGTAGATGAAGCGGCGGACGCCGGCCGCGCGCGCCGCTGCGAGCAAGCCGCCGGTGCCCTCGACGTTGGTGCGGGCGTGCTCGCCCCAGCGCAGGGCCGAGGTGAGGGACGCGGCCGCGTGCACTACGACCGCGGCGCCCGTGCAGCCCTCGGTGAGCGCGGCGGCGTCGTGGAGGTCGCCGCGGACGGGCTCGGCGCCGAGAGCGGCGAGCTTGGCAGCGCTGGCGGCGCTTCGCGCGAGGGCACGGACGCGGTACTCACGCGCGATGAGCGCACGGACGATGGCGCGGCCCACGAAGCCACTGCCTCCGGTGACGAACACGGTCTCTGCCATGACGAATCGCTCCTGTTCGGGCCCGCTCCGGCGCGCCCTCCAGGATCATCTATAGCATCGCTACACGGCTTGTCTATAGCGGCGCTACAATTGGTCGGCGATCGCTTGGAACACCGCGTCGAGCGCCCCCGCCGAGGTGGCGCGGCTCGGTGGTGCGCCAGAAGGGCTCGCGACGATGCTGAGCGCGAGGCCCTGGACGACGGCCCAGACGTGCTCGGCAGCGCGCTCGATCGGCACGCGCAGGGCGCCCGCCCTGGCGCAACGCTCGAGGCGGTGCCGCATCAGGGCGTAGCTGGGTTCGAATATCGACGGCTGCTCGATGCCGCGCGCCATCAACGCGGCCGTGACGGAGGGGTGGGCCTGCACGAATTCGAGCACGTGCTCGCAGCCCCTGCGGAGATCCGCGACGGGGTCGTCTGTCGGCGTGAGCGCCCGTTTCTTCGCCATGAACTTCTCGAGCGCGACGGCGTGGACCGCAGCCACGAGCCCGTCCCGGTTGCCGAAGTGGTGGTAGAGGGTCGGCATCGTCACGCCGGCCTCCTCGCACACCCGCCGCGTCGTGAGCGCCGCTGGGCCTTCGCTCTCGAGTACCCGGTACGCTACGGCGAGCAACTTGTCCTTGACGTCGGCCATCGCCGCCAGGCTAGCACAGCTAGCCTCTGGCAGTTCCTCGCGCCCCGGAGGCAGCCCGACGGCGCGCTGAACGAGAACGCGCGGGCGACGCTCTCGGCCGTCGATGTGCGCCATGCGACGGCGTCTACGTGGATTGCCCCTGGGCGATGAGGGCGACCTACTTGGCCGCGATGCTCGCCAGGACCTGGGCGATGCGCGGCGGCGCGTTGGGGCGAGCGTACATTCGCTCCATGTAAGAGAGAAGTGCGGGGCAATCGCCCAGCGGCTTGACCTCGTTGCCCCAGTCGAGCGTGTAGGCGAGCACGAAGTCGGCGACGGTGACGCCGTCGCCCACGACGAACTGGCGGCCGCGCATGTACTCCTCGAGCAACGCAGGTCCCACCGGTCGGCCGGGACGTCGCGGAAGACGTCCGCCGCCTACGCGATAACACGCCCAAAAGATTCTGGATCATCGGCGCCACCGGGGAATCGGCGCGTAGGTAGAAGAAGCCGGATCGCAGCGAAGAAGTGTAGCGCAGCAAGCCGAAAGGGTGGGGCCGCGAGCGTCGTGATGGCTCGGTCCTGGGCCGAGCGAGCCTCTTCCGCCAGAAGGTGATGCGTCACTCGCAAGTAAGCGTGATGCTGCCACCGCTCGGCATGCACGTGAAGCCCGTGAAGCAGCCGCCCACGTCGGCGACGCAATCGCAAGAGGCAACGCCGTTACAGGTGGAAGGCAACGCGATGCACGCGTAACGCCAGGGGCCGTCCGCGTCGTCGGCCTTGTCGACGCAGTAGCTCCCGGGGTCGCAGCGGTATGGGCCACAATCGAAGAGCGACCCGCACTCGCCGCCGCCGTTCGGCGTGACTCCGGCCGTGCGCGCCTCGCAGTCGTTGCTGTACGTCGTGCCGTCGCAGCCGCAGACGGGCGCGTAGTTGCCGTCGCACCCCTCGGGCTTTCGCACGCAATGCCCGACCGTGCCGCACCCGGAATCGAAGAGGCACAACTTGCCGTCAGCACACTCGCTCGGGTAGGCGCCGCCGCACAGGATGGGATCCGGGTCGCCTTGCGAGGATGACCCGGCGTCGCCCGTTCCGGAACCCCCGCTCGACGTGTTTCCACTGCCGCCGCTCCCGGCGGCGTTGCTCGCCACCGCCGACCCTCCCTTGCCCGATTCGGAGGCGTCTTCCTCGGACTTGCCGCAAGAAAGCGTCGCTGCGACGACGACGAAACACAAGACGAAGCCTTTTCGCGCCATGAACGGCTCGATACAGCGCACGGGTGACTGAATCAAGTCGGTCGCACGATTGTCGCCGGACGTGCGTTGCACGACGGTCACCGCGCCGCTCTTGACCGCGCCGCTGAAGCCTCGGCGGGCACCGCGCTCTTCGTAGAACCGCTCCACGCTCTCGACGAAGATGCGGGTCAGCACGCCGAACAACACCCCGTCCTGGGCACCCGGCTCGCGCTCGATATGTCGGCGCGCGAGAACGCGAGAACGCGAGAGCGCGAGCGCGCAGCGTTGCAGGAGGAGATCATCCGGGTGCAGCAGAGCCGGCTAGCGGAGCTGTCCACGCCAATGATCCCGATCACCGAGCCCCAAGCTTGCTCACCGTTCCGGTGCCACCGGCAGCCCGAGCAGCTGACCGATCGCCTCGTGCACGACCCGGGCTGCCTCCGCGTCCCCGAGGGCGACGGCTCGGCTCAGGGTGGCGGCGAGCGACGCAACCACGGCGGCTCGAGGCGATGGATCGACCGTCGCGAACTCCCCGGGCCCAGGGCTCGGCGGTTGGGCCCGGGTTGGGTCCATGCCGTCCGAGGGGGTGCGATCCGTCGTCACGCCCTCCCGAAATCCCGCCGAAAGTAACGGATCGCGACGGTTCGACACCGTGGCGGAATCCTGGCGAGTTTTCTGACACGCGGAATCAGCGCAGGCGCAGCTGCACCCCCAGCATCCCCGTGACGCCGCCCTTCGGCAGCGTCGCCTCGGGCTTCGGGCGGACGCGGAGGTCGGTCTGATGGATCCGCACGAACGCCTCGGCGCTCCCGAGGAGGGCCACGCTGCCCTCGGCCGGCCATACGAGGTCGATCGCCGTGCGCGTCCCGATGGCCCACCCGTGCCCTGTCTCTTCGGGCTTCTTCGGGTCGCCCGGGGAGGCGATCACCCAGTCGGCGGCGGCCTCGATCCTCGCCCGGACGAGCGCGTCGAGCGGCGCGATGGGCGCGGCGATGCCGCCGCCGCCCCCGAGCGCGAGCCACTGGACGGACAGCCCCGGGGCCGGCTCGCGCAGGGCCGTGGCATAGGACGCCGAGAGGGTCCCGAAGAACCCCGAGCGCCGGTCGAGCGCCGTGGCCATGACCCAGGCGCCGGCGCGGGCGGGGCCCACGGCGCCGGCGGGGCCACGATCGAGCCCGTTGCCGACGAGCCCGCCGGCGGCGAGGAACCAGCCCAGCGGGCGCGGCAGCGCGGCGACCGCCGGCTCGATGCCGGCCGCGGCCGCGCCGGTCGGCTCGGGCGGCGCCGGGGCGCCGGCGCGCTCCGACGCCAGCGCCGCGACCAGGAGCCCCGCGGTGCGGTAGCGGTCGGGCACCGGATCCTCCTCGCGGAACTCGATCTCGCGCGACGACAGCGTGCCTTCCGGGGCGCCGACGGAGGCGACGTCGACCCGCAGGCGGCGGTAGTCCGGGCCGTCCAGCCAGACGACGGCGAGCGCCCGGACCGGGGTCCCGGCGCGCTTCGGGTCGCCGAGCGCGCACCCGCCGCCGCCGGCGGCGCGGGAGCACGCCTCGACGAGGAGCGCCGGGAGCTCGCCATGCACGGCAGGGCCCGACGCGATGTCGACGACGATCGGGGCCGGCACGAGAATCTACCCGGGACCGACGCTACCGAGCGGGAGGGGCGAAGGCAAGCCGGCTCCGGCCGCCGCCGGGGTGACCGACCCCACGTCGACGTGGAGGTCGAGGACGACCCGCGATCGTCGCGGGCTTGATCGAGCGCCGCCAGGCGGCGATCGAGGCGCCGAAGCGCGACATCCGGACCAGGACCGGAACGGCGCTGTTCGACTTCCTCCTGGAGGACATCCGAGCGGGTGCGGCGGGCGCGCTCGCCGGTTGTCCCTGGTCACCGGATACGATAGGCTCGGTCGATGGCCACCGCCTCCCTCCGGCTGCGCTGAGCAGGACAGCGCGTCCCACGCCGCGCCCCGCGCGTTCCGCGCAGGGGCGGTGGTCCGCCGCGCTGTCGACCCGTCCCTGAACCCTTGTCGGAGGTCGGGGGCGTGATGCGCGCGCGGACGCGGGGGGACGCCATCCGGTAGCCCTCGCCGCCATCTGCTCCTGCTCAGCGCTCGACGGCCTCCTCGGACGTGTTCGCCGGAGGTCGTGTCATGCCTGCATCGAAGCGCTCAACCCGCGCGTGCCGCAATTCCCCTGTTCACAAGGCGATCGTCATCGCCGTTCAGCTCCCGGAGGCCGCAGAGGCCGATGTTCATCGATCGCTCGCCGAGCTCAAGCAGCTGCTGCTCGGCCTCGACATCACCGCCGTCGCGGAGGTCGTCCAGAAGAGGAGCGTGCGCTCGTCCCCCACGTATCTCGGCGAGGGGAAGCTCCGCGAGCTCGCCGCCCTCACAGGCGGCACAGGCGAGGTGCCGAGGGGACCGGAAGCGCGCCGGGCCGACCGCGCGGCCTCCGAGCCGGCGGAGCGCCTCGTCGTCGTCGCCGACGACGAGCTCAGCCCCGGCCAGCTGCGGAACCTGCAGGCGGCGCTCGGCGTCGACGTGCTCGATCGGACCGCGGTCATCCTGCGCGTGTTCGAGTCGAGGGCCCGCACCCGCGAGGCGAGGCTCGAGATCGAGCTCGCCCGGATCGAGTACGAGCTCCCGCGGATCCGCGACGATCACACGCTCGGCGATCGCGAGGGCGGCGGCGGCCGCGCCTCCCGCGGCCACACGAACGTCGAGCTGGCCAAGCAGCGCGCCCGGGACCGGATGGCCGCGGTGCGCAGGGAGCTCGAGCAGCTCAAGGAGAGCGCCGAGCAGCGCCGCCTCGCCCGCGCAGACAGCTTCCGGGTGGCGCTCGTCGGCTACACCAACGCGGGCAAATCGTCGTTCATGCGCCAGCTGACGGGCAGCGACGTCCTCGTCGAGGACAGGCCCTTCGCGACGCTCGGAACGACGGTGCGCCAGCTCTCGCCCCCGGCGACGCCGGCCGTGCTCGTCGCCGACACGGTCGGGTTCATCCACCGGCTGCCCCATGCGCTGGTCGCCTCGTTCCACTCCACGCTCTCCGAGGCGCGGGAAGCGTGGCTCCTGCTCCACGTGGTCGACGCCGCCGATCCAGCGTTCCGCTCGCAGATCCGCGTGACGGAGCAGGTCCTCGCGGACATCGGCGCCGCGGAGACGCCAGCGCTGCTCCTGCTCAACAAGGCGGACCGCCTGGATCGCGAGGAGCGCGACGCGCTCGCCCGCGAGCACCCGGGCGCGCTCCTGATGAGCGCCCTCGATCACCGGGACGGCGACGCGCTCCGGGCGCGGATCGAGGCCTTCTTCGCGCAGCACCTCGTCGAGCAGACCGTATCGATTCCCTACGATCGCCACGGCGTGCTCGCCGAGCTGCGCGATCGGCTCCAGGTGGTCCGGGAGGAGTACGGCGACGAGGTCTCCGTCACGGTCCGCGGCACCCCGGAGACGCTGGGCAAGCTCGCGGCGCGGCTCTCCGGCGGAGGATAGCGCGATCCTGCTCGTGCGAGGACGCGCACGGCTCGGCTGGTTGAACTTGCCTGCACCACGCTGGCGCAGCAGCGTAACCTGCTGCGCATGACCTTCGACCGCGCATACTGGGAACAGCTCTGGACAAAGACGCTGCGCGAGCACCCGGACAAGGTCGCGCAGCGTCCGCCGAACGCGCACCTGATCGCCGAGGTCGCCGGCCTTCGTCCGGGGCGCGCGCTCGACGCGGGCTGCGGTCATGGAGCGGAGACACTGTGGCTCGCCGCACACGGATGGAAAGTCACGGCGGTCGATTTCTCCGCGAGCGCGCTCGCTCATGGTCAGTCGACGGCCGAGGCGTTGGGAGCGGACATCGCCGAGCGCATCGCGTGGGTCGAGGGCGATCTGGCCGTGTGGACGCCGCCGCGCGACCACTTCGATCTGGTGGTGTGCCTCTATGTTCATGTCGCGGGATCGGTGGAAGACATGGTGAGGCGCATGGCGAGCGGGGTCGCGCCGGGCGGCGCGTTGTTCATGGTCGGCCACCGTCCGATCGATCCCGCGACGGGAAAGCCGACGGCAGCGGCGAGCCAGGTGCAAGTCTCCGTCGAGAGCGCGGCCGCCGGGCTCGATCCGAATGGGTGGGAGCGCGTGGTGGCCGAGGAGCGGCCGCGCGCGGTCGCGGGGACGGGCGTCGATGCCGTGATCCTCGCGAGGCGCGTGACGTGAGCCCACGGGCCGTGACGTGAGCCCGCGGGCGAAGCTCGGCGGTTCGGGCGAGGTGACTCACTTCGGCATGTACGACCGCACGGAGGACTTCGTCGGCGGTGGCACCAAGCCCGCCAGGATCCACAGCCCGGGCGAGTTCGAGGCCCTCAAGGCTTGAGCGGCCGCCCGTTCGGCGGAGGGGAAAAAGGAGAGATTCACAGGGAGACGGGGAGACGAGAAATGGGGATCAGTCGTTCGAACCATCAGGTTGATCGTCTCCACCTCTCGCCTCTCCGCCTTGCAGGCTGTCGGCAGGTACGCGAAGCTCGACGGGCTCGCCGAGGCCCTCACCGACCACCACCCGCTCGACGATCTGCTCGGCGCATCCGCGCGCGATCTCGTGGAGCGCATCGACGGCGCGGCGACGAACATGGAAGGGAGTGCCTGTCATCGGACCGCTTCGAGGGCCAGGCGCTGACGCTGTGCGGGCCCGAGCCGCTCTCGTACGCGTCGATGGTCGCCGAGATCTCCGGGTCGACCGGCCGGAAGGTCACCTTCGCGTCGATCTCGGCGGAGGCGTTCCGCGCGGCGATGCTGCCCTATGCGGTATCCCAGGAGCACGTCGACGGGATCACGGCGATGCTCCGCTTCCATCAGGAAGGTCGGGGGCCGAAGACGAGCGATGCGGTGCTCGACGTGACCGGCGCTCGGCCGCGCTCCTTCGCGGAGTTCGCGCGCGAGCACGCGTCGAGCTGGCTCCCGTAGGGCTGCGACGAGCTTCCCCGGGCGAGCTCGTCAGGGCCAGGCTCCCTCGCCTTCTGGTCGGTCGCAGGGACGTGTCGGCGACGCCTGTGGTGCCCTCGAGAGCCCCCAGCGCTATACCTGCGGGCATGTCCGGAGCCGTTTCCGCCCGTCGCCTCGCCACCGCGGACGATCTGTTGGCCATCCCCGAGCGCGAGCGTTTCCACGAGGTCATCGGCGGCGAGCTTGTTCGCAAGGCCATGCCGAGCGGCCCGCACGGGCGCGCCCAGCTCCGGATCGGGAGCCGGATCAGCGGCCCCTATGACCGGCGGCCCGGCGGCCGCTGGCCCGGAGGGTGGTGGTTCGCGACCGAGGTCGAGGTCGAGATGGAAACCCACGAGGTCTACCGTCCCGATGTGACGGGGTGGCTGCGCGAGCGCTTACCGGAGCTGCCTCGGGAGGTGCCCATCCGGGTACGACCGGACTGGGTATGTGAGGTGCTATCGCCGTCGAACAGCCGCAACGATCTGTTCAAGAAGCTTCGAACATACCAGCGCTGCAAGGTGCCCCACTACTGGATCGTCGACCCCGAGATGGAGACGCTCATGGTCTACCGGTGGACGACAGAGGGATATCTGCTGGTGCTGGCAGCCGAGCGGGAGGATCGGGTCAGGCCCGAGCCGTTCGATGCGATCGTCCTGAAGGTAGGCACGCTGTTCAACGACGACGAGGACGACGAGGACGAGGAGGAGCGGCAGCGGTGACGGACAGCGGAACCGCGACGCGGAGACATGGGCACCGCGAGATCGCCGATCGCGTTGGAGTCCCCGAAGAAATCAACAGCAGGGGAGACAACCTACAAGGGCGCGAGGGGCGCAAGGGGAAGACAAAAACCATCGCGCCTCTGGTCCCTTGCGCCCCTTGCGGTTGAATTTTGACGTGTTCGATCCTCTGCGATCGGTCTTCCGGTCCGCGCAACAGCCACGGTGGCTACCGGTAGGCCGGCCTCGTGGCGAATACGGGCGCGCGGCCTCCGCCCACGTCAGTCGCCGGCGAGCTCGAACGCGCCTTCGTACACCGCGTCGATCGAGATGGTAGCGCCGTTCGCCAGCGTCAGTGTGTCGCCGGCCTCCAGCACCCGGTAGCGCCAGGAGCCATCCGCCTCGCGACGATAGTGCTCGACCCGCGCAGACGTCTGCGAGACGAGCACGTAGTCGGTCAGCGAGGCGAGGCGCTGGTACGCCGCCCACTTCTTGCCGCGATCGTAGGGCTCGGTGCTCTGCGAGACGACCTCGACAAGGATGCACGGGTTCGTGAGGACATCGTTCGTGCCAGGTTCCGTGTCCATGGGGCCGCACACCACGACCGAGTCCGCATGGACGTAGCGCTGCCCTTGCTCGGCCGAGATCCGCTGATCGGACGTCAGCACGTGGCACCCCTTGCCGCGAACGGCCGCTCGAAGCTCCGCGATCATGGCGCCTGACAGCAAGTTATGCCGAGGGCTGCCAGCCGCCATCGCGAACACCTCGCCGAGATGGTACTCGTGCTTCGCAGGCTGGCTCCGCTCCCACGCCAGGTACTCCGCGGCGCTCATGTTCCGCATCGTGGCGGGATCACCCATGGCGCCGAGCCTAGCGCGACCCCGCATGGGGAACCAGCCCGGGGAGGCTCGCATCACCCTGGGTCGCTGAGCTCATCGGCCCGGGCGAGGACGCGCGCGATGGCTGCACTCGCCCTGGCCACGAGAGCACGGTGCGTGGGCAGGGAGGACCGATGTCGGGATGGCCCCGCCTTACGGGACCACCTCGATCCACTCCGACGCTCGCACGGTGGTGTCGGACGTCGGATCCATCCAGAGAAGGCTCGCTCCGAAGACACCGGTCCGGCGGTTCCGGGCGAAGGTCACGGGCGGCGCCGGGCCTGCGTCGAAGTCTCGCAGCCGCTCGAGCGCCGCGATCAGCCCCTCCCGCGTCGCGTGGGCGCCTGCGCGCTTCAGCGCCTCGATCGCGATCTGCGCCGCGACGTAGGCGCTCGCCTGGATCCCGAGCGGCCCCGGCGCCACGCCGGCCCGGCGCAGGAAGGCCCGCAGCGCGTCCTCCGAGGCCCGCTCCCGCTCACCCAGGGAGCCTGGGTACAGGAACAGCACGCGGCCGGCGAGGTCGCGGGACAGCGCCCCGGCGTGGCCGGCGATCGATCCCGCAGAGGCGTAGATCGGCACGGCCGATCCGGCGGCGTCCAGCGCGGCCCGAGCGCTCGCGAGCTCCGCGCCGGGGCCCCAGAAGAGCACCGCCTTCGCTCCATGCGCACGCGCCGCATCGGCGACGTCGCGCGGCGAGAGGCGGCCTGGCTCGAAGGGCAGCGCCGAGAGCGGCGGGAGCTCGCGATGGGCGGCCTCCGCGCGCGCGCCCGATGCCCAGGCCTCGCCAGCGCGGTCGCGCGTGTGCACGACCAGCGCGGCCGCAGCCGCGTTCGCCGGAGCACCGGCGAGGTGCTTGACCGCCACGCGGGCCAGCACGTCGGGCCCCGGCAACACCTGGAACACCATGTCGTCGGCCCCCGCCGCGACATCCCGCGCGCGGCCAGGGGCGCCGCCGGCCAACCCGGGTGCGCCCGCCCCGCCGGCCAACCCGGGTGCGCCCGCCCCGCCAGCCAACCCCGGTGCGCCCGCCAGCGCCAAGGGCCCCACGAGCGGCGCCCGCTCCTCCGAGAGGCGCGCCCGCAGCGCCGGATCCCCGTCGAAGGCGCTCCCCACCAGCGCCAGCACGCCCCGGTCCAGGAGGCGCGCCGTCGCCCCGGCATCGCCCGCCGGGCCGGCGCTGTCCTCCACGCGCAGCTCGAGCCTCCGCCGGTAGAGGCCGCCCCGCGCGTTCACCTCGGCGAACGCCGCCATCAGCACGTCGCGCGCGCCCACGCCCGCCGGCGCATCCGGCCCGGTCAGCGGCAGCGCGGCGCCCAGCGCCACCGAGCCCGCCGTGACGCCAGGATCCAGATCCCGGCCGACACAATCCAAATATTCAACAAGATCCGATAGATCCGCCTCCGCCAGGCGGTACCGCGGCATCACCGGGCTCAGCCACTGCCCCGCGGGCCCTCGCCCCTCGCGGATCGCCGTCACCAGGGCGGCGGCGGTCATCGCCCCGTCGCCTGTCCCCCTGCCCTGCCCTGCTCCCCCACCCCGCTCGCCGCTGGCCGCCAGGCGCCGCTCCGCCGCGAGCGGCGGTGCCGTGACGCCCCCCTCGGTCGTCCCCTCCCCGCTGGGGCCGTGGCAGCCCGCGCAGGCGGCCTCACGGCCGGAGAGCGCCGCGGCGCCGCCGGCGATCGCGCCCTCGACGGCCCGGCCGTCCTCGGTCGCGCCGCGCTGGTAGATGCGCTTGCCGCGCCGGGCGGCCGGCGAGAGCTCCTCGCACGACGCCGCCTCGCCCGCCGCAGGCGCGTGCGCCCGGGGCGCATGCTCGTCGCGGCCGAGCGCCCACGCCGCGACCGCGCAGATCCCCACCGGCACCGCGGCCAGGAGGCCGAGCCGCGCCCTCCCGGAACGGGCCCCCAGCCTAGCCACCACCCACGCTCCGCGCCGCTGCCCCTCGCGGCGGAAGGAACGCCCGGACCTCGTCCGCGAGGCGCCCCGGCGGCGCGATGCCCTCGACCCGCGTCCAGCGGCCCTCCGCCTCGCGCCCGATGAGCGTGATCGGCGCGTGCCGCTCCTTGATGGGCGCGCGCCCCCCGAGCGCGTCCAGCACCCGGTTCACGCGCTCGCGCCGCCCCGTCAGGAAGGACCAGCCCTTCCGCCGGCCGAACTTCTCGGCGTACGCGTTCAGCCGCTCCGGCGTGTCCATCGCGGGGTCCAGCGAGATCGAGACGAGCCGCACGTCCCGGTCCAGCGCGCCGCCGAGCTCGGCCTGGAGCCGGCCGAAGATGGCCGTCATCGGCGAGCAGATCGTCGTGCAGGTCGTGAAGATGAAATTGACGGCGAGCACCCGGTCCCTGGCGAGCTCGCGCAGACGGACAGGGCGGCCGTCCTGATCTACGAGCTCCTCGTCCAGCACCTCGACGCCCGTCGCCGGCGAGGCGCGCACCTCCGCCGCGCCGTCCGCGGAGAGCCCGGGCGGCCCCGCGGCAGCGGCGACGTCCGGAGGGCGCCCCGGCGGCCCCGCGGGAGCGGGGGCGGCGTGCTCGCCGGGAGCCCCGCGGCCGCACGAGGCCGCGGCGAGCGCGCCGGCCAGGACCAGCGCTTTCGATGCACCGAGCGACAGGAAACGCATGTCGGCCTCACCGTGGGTCGTTGAGGTGCTGGACGGCGCGCGCGAGCGCCTCGGGCTCCTCGGTGGCGAACGCCTTCAGCCACATGCCGGTCGACGTGTCGCCGACGAGCAGCGTCATCGTGTGCTCGTCGGGCCGCCGCACCTGGCCGCCGAGGCGCTTCAGCACCGTGGCGACGTTCTCGGGCGTGCCGGTCAGGAAGTACCAGCCCTCGCCCACCTTGAACTTCGCGGCGTACTCCTTCAGCGCGGCCGGCGTGTCGTTCTCCGGGTCGACCGTGATCGTCAGCATCGTCACCGCCTGGCCGCGCGCCCGCAGCAGCGCCTGCACGCGCGCGAGGTTCGCCGTCATCGTGGGGCAGACGCCCTTGCACGAGGTGAAGGCGAAGTTGATGAGCACCTTCCGGCCCCGCAGCAGCCCGTCGTAGAAGCGGTGCGCGCGGCCGTGCTGGTCGACGAGCTCGGTGTTGGTGAAGTACCGCGCCGCGGCGGCGTCGTCCTCCCGGGAGACGCCGCCGATCTTCATCCGCTCCACGCGCGGCGCCTTGCCCTCCGCGGGCGTGAAGCGCGCGGCCGAGGAGATCGCGAGCGCGAGAGCCGCCGCGGCGAGGGCCGCCCCGGGCCTCATCGCGCACCTCCGACCCGCGCGCCAGCGCCGCGCGCGGAGACCCGCAGCGGGACGAACGGGAGCGCGCCGACAGGCGCCCCGCGCCCGGGGACGGCGGCGAGGAAGCGGTACTGGCCCGGGGCGGGTGGGGTGAACGAGACGGAGAACGTGCCGTCCCCCTCGGCCCGCGGCGCGCCGCGGAAGCGGTACCCGGCCGGGAACCGGACGACCATCACCTCGATGTCCTCAACGTCGAGCGCGTCGAGCGGAGGGCCCCCTTCGCCGGCGGTCGCGCGGAAGCGCAGCGTCGCGGGCTCGCCCGCCGCGAGCCGCAGGTCGGGCTCGAAGAGCGGCGCGATCGCGATGTCCTTCACGGGATCGCCCCCGCAGCCGGACGCGTCGGCCTCGCCGTCGCCCGGGGCGCAGCGCGCGGGCGCCACGGTCGCCTCGAGGCACACCCCCGTCCGCGGGCGGTCGAGGAGGAGCTCGACGTCGTAGAGCCCCCCCTCGCCGAGGCGCACCGTGGTCGCGTACACGCCCGGACGCACCTCCTTGAGCGACCTGTCCTCGACGAGGATCGATCGCGGCTCGCGGCCGTAGCTCGGCAAGGTGCCGATCGGGGCCATCATGCCCTCCACGTAGACGTAGAGCGCCCTGTCGGCCGGGCTCGCGACGAGGGCGCCGTTGCCCTCGGGCAGGGGGGCGATGGGCGTGGCGAGCGCGGCCGGCCCTGGCGGCGCCGCGGCGGCCAGAGGCGGGCCCTGGCCGACCGCGATGTCGACGAGGGGCGGGGCCGCCGGGCCGCCGAGGGCCGACCGGTCGACGAGCGAGACCCGCGCGGCGCCCCGGTTGCGGATGTAGGCGAAGGACCCGGTGAAGGTGACCGCGTCCGGCGCGGCCAGCCCGGTGAGCGTGTGCGCCACCGCGCCCGTCGCGCCGTCGAGGACGGCGACCTCGTTCGCGGCCGGGTTCAGCGCGAACGAGAACCGCCCGCGCGGGTCGAACTGGAGCGCGCCGAGCCCGGGCTTCAGGGCGACACGCCCGGCGACGGCGCGGCGCGCGACGTCGAGGATCACGACCTCGCCGCGCGCGGCGTTCGCCGCGTGGACCACGCCCGCTTCATCGCTCGCCGCGATGGAGACGACCCCCTCGCCCACCGCGATCTCGCCGAGCGGCTCGAGCGTCTCGCCGTCCACCACGGCCACCGACTCCCCCTGCTGGCTCGTGATCCACGCGGCGCGGCCGCCGCCGGTGAAGGCGATCTCGTGGTGGCCCGGGCCGACCGGGAGCGTCTTCAGGACGTCCGTCGAGCGGGCGTCGATCACGCTCACCGTCCCGTCGCCGTCGTTGCCCACCCAGACCGTGCGCCCGTCGGGGGCGACCACGACGCGCGACGGATCCTGGCCGACGGGGACGTTCGTCCGGACGAGCCCCCGCCGCGTGTCGACAACGGCGAGGCCCTGCCCGCCCCGGAGCGTGACGTAGAGGCTCTCCCGGTCGGGGTGCATGACGAACGAGACGCCGCGGCCCGCGAGGCTGACCACGCTCCGGAGCTGCGTCCTGGCGAGGGCGACCTGCGGGTTGATGGCCGAGAGGGTGTTGTCCTGGTTCAGCGTCCAGAGGAGGTAGGCGTTCATGTCGACCTCGGGGCGCACGGACAGGAGGCCCGCCATGAAGCTCTTGATCTTCCCCCGGCACGCCGCCTCGTCCGGCGCGGCGTCGACCGCGCCGCTGGCGAGGCTCGCCACGGGCGCGCCGCCGGAGAAGCGCGCCGCGGCGGCGCCGTCCGCCCCGGCGCGGCGCGACATCCAGCCGAGGGGCGTGAGGCCACGGACCGGCGCGCCCGTGGACGCGTCGGTGATGGTGAACTCGGCCACGACGTCGGAGCCCGCCACCGCCGCGGCCGGCGCCGCCCCGAGGCCGCTCCCCCCGCCCTGCTGGCCGCGATCCAGCGGCCGCAGGGCGAACGCGATGGAGAGCCCATCGCGCTCGACCCGGCTCTCCTGCAGGGGAGCCGCGGGCTCCTCGGGCTGCGCCGGCGGCGCGAGCTGCGCCGGCTGCGCTGGCCGCTCGGCCCCCGGGTCCTGCGAGGCAGGGAGCGCCTCTCTCCGGCCGCAGCCGAGCGCCGTCGAGGCGCTGAGCCAGGCCAGCGAGAGCCAGAGTCCGCGCGCGCCCATCGAGGCGCCGTCCATCGAGATCCGTCGCATCACAGGCCCCTCCTCCCGCTCACGGCGTGACCCGCCAGATGCCCCAGAGCCCGCCGGTGAGCATGGCGTTCGACTGGTCCATGTAGAGGCGATCGCCGGGGACATCGAACATGCCGCCCGACCTGAAGTAGGGAGTCACCGTCCACGCGGTCATCGGGCCGATGCCGCCGTGCGCGCTCACGGCGAAGCTCTTGCTGTTCCGGCCCTGGTACCGGGACCCCGAGCCTTGCGCCCACGGGTTGTACGCCCACTCCGTGTTCGAGAGCCCGAACGAGTGCTGGCGCCGGTGCCCCGAGGCCTGCAGCACCCGGAAGCGCACGCGGTCATAGCGCCCCGCCGTGAAGATCGGCGTCGCCGGATCGCCGCGCCCCGCCGAGCTGAAGACGCCGCTGACGTCGAGGCCCGGGCGGGTGCCGAGAGGCGCGTCCGGCCCCACGCCGAGCCGCGCCCAGATGGGCTCGGCGCGGTAGTTGAACGCCTTGTGGCCAGTGAAGTCGGGATCGGGAGGGCCAGCGACGTTCGCGAGGGTGGCGCCGCAGCCAAGGGCCGGGTTGAGGCAGCGGAAAGCCGCCTGATCCGACTGCAAGGGCACCTCGTCCTGGTAGAGGAGCACGAACTCGCGGAACCAGATCTCGGAGCCGTTCTCGTCCCGGTACTTCACCTGAGCCGCCGCGCGCGAGTCCCGGCTCGGGTACCAGACGGCGCCCTCCGGCTCGACGATCAGCGCGCCGATCCCGCCGTGCATCGGGTGGTTCACCACGTCCGCCATGTCCTTGAGGTTCACGGCGCCGAGCTCGACGGGCTGCCAGCGGACGTCGCCCCGGGTCGTCACGGAGATGTCGCCGGCGTACCAGGTGTACGTCCGCTGCTCCCCGCGCTCGACCGTCTGATCGGGGTTTTCGCCCACGTTCGCGCCGTCGCTCGCCGTCACGTCATACCCCACGAGCTGCGCGTGCAGCGAGACGCGGTTCGACGGCTTCACCTGGTTGACGTTGAACCCGTCGACGATGGGAGCGTTGTAGTTCCAGTGAGGCGACTTCGGCAGATCCTCGGGCAGGTCGTTGACGAGCGTGACCTCGACGCACTCGCCGGCCGCCGCGCGCAGGACGAGCGGCTCGGGCGGGCGCGCGCCCGAGCGCAGGGCGGCCAGATCCTCCTCGAGGACGAACAGGATGGCGTTGGGATCGTGGAGCCCGTACGTCGCGTTGTACGTGAGGCGATCGTCCGGCAGGTTGCCCTTCGCGGTGATCGCGCGGACGACATACGCCCTCTTCTGCGCCTCGGGCGGGCACACCTCGACCTCCCGGCGCCTGCCCCTCGGCAGCGACGCGCCCGAGAGCGGCAGGAGATCCGTCTGCCGCTCGCCGTGGACGCGCAGGATGCCCCACCGCCCCTCCCAGAGATCGTCCGTCGGCGCGCCCGCATAGAGGTAGTCCGCGCCGCCGGCCGCGTTCTTCCGGAAGAGGGGCGCCGCGTCGAGCGCGAGGTCCGCCTGCTCCGAGACGCCGATGGCCTGCCCGTTGGCGTAGCCGCTGTCGGGATCGGTCGGCTCGTTCAGCCACTTCTTCCCGTGCACGGTGAACACGTGCTGCTCGGCCTGCGCGCCCTGGGTGAGGCGGATCAGCGTGCGATCGCCGTCGTACGCGCGGAGCAGCGGCGTCGCGGGATCCCCGTGCACGCGCGAGCTGAAGACGTTGTGCATGGCGCCGGCGTCGCCGCTCTTCTGGACGACCGCGCGCGTGCTGCAGTTGCGCTCGGCGATCCGGAGGGGGATCGGCTCGTTCCGGTAATTGATGAGCCCGACGCCCGAGTCACGCCACGAGATCGCGTCGGGGGTGGAGGGCCCATGGGTGATGGCCACCGGCAGCGGCGCCGGCGCCTGCGACGACGGGTTCACCGGCCGGCCGCACTCGTCGTAGATGGGGCCGTAATCGGCGATGCTCAGGTTGAACTCGCGGAACGGGCTCCGGTGGTCGCCCGGCGGAAACAGGATGTCGGCGCGGTAGCTCGTCGGCCCGCCGTCGCTGCGATCGCCGAAGAGCGCTCCGGTCTCCGGATCGCGCCAGATCGAGCCGGCCGGCTCGACGACGAGGCCGCCGTAGAGCCCGTGGTGCTGGTGCGATGAGGCCGAGAAGTGATCGTGGGTGAAGGCCGTGCTCAGCGCGCGGTCCTGGCCGGCCTCGCTCATGATCGGATCGGCAAACCAGCGCTGTGTCGTGGTCTGTGCCCCGAGCGACGGGGTGGTCATGCGCGGGTGGCGCGTCGGGTCCCCGAGCCGCACGCGCGCCCCGGGCTCGCCGCTCCTGACGCCGGCGGCGAGGGCCCCGCCGAGCGCGTTGGCCGCCTGGATGCGCGCCACCACCTCCTCCATCGCGAGGGCCCCGTCCTCGTAGTTGAAGCCGTTCGCCCCGCCGTCCGAGGAGGTGACGTCGAACTTCACGAGGTGGATGTGCTGGCCGATGACGTCGGTGGGCGTGAAGATCTGGAAGTCGTCCGCCGCGAGCGCCGCCGGGATGAGGTTCGTCGCGTGGAACACGACGCACTCGCCGGATTGCGCGCGGATGAACAGCGGCTCCGGCGCCCTCGTGCCGTCGAGGGTGGCCTCGACGTCCTTCTCGAGGACGATCATGCGCGCCTGCGCGTCGTGCCAGCCGGCCCGGTTCACCGGGGCGTTGGTCTGGACGTAGGCCGCGCGGTAGGTGCGCACCGGCGCGTTCGGCGGGCACGGGTCCGCGAAGGGGGCGCCCGCGGCCGGCGGCTGGCCGTTCACGAGGAAGAGCGCCGGCTTGCCCTCCGCCGTGAAGGCGGGGTAGCCCTTGACGGGGAAGCCGTAGCGCTCCGGCGCCAGCACGGCGCCCGGAAACGCGCCCGCGTGGAAGTTGGCGGCCGCCACCTCCGACGGGGTGCCGTCCTTCGGCAAGAGCTGCACGTCGGCCTTGGAGAGCTGCACGTCGAAGAGGCCGCGGCCGCCGACCGCCGCGCCTCCCGGCGGGACGTTCGCGATGTAGTGGCGCGGGAGCCCGCCGTCGTGCTCCATGTCGCGGGGCGGCTGCGACGGCCGGTGCCCCGCGACCGCGGCGACGTAGAACGGATAACCCGGCATGGGGTCGCGCTCCACGGTCTTGCCGTCGGCCGTCCTGACCGACGTCCGCTCGTAGGTCGGCATCGGCGCCAGCGCGACGCCGGGGATCGGCACGACCGCGGGCGTGGGCGTCCCCGCCGCGAGCTCGCCGTCCGGGAGCGAGCGGTCCGGCGTGCCCGCCTCGAAGACGTCGTGCGTGCGCCAGAGCCCCCACATGCCCTGCGCGAAATGGGCATACAGGTGGCAGTGGTAGATGGCGTCTCCCACGGAGAGGTTGCGGTTGCCGCCTCCGCCATAGGTGATGTCATACGTGTAGGCGGCCCTCGGGCCGATGGTCTGCGAGTCGATGTACGCGCTCTTCTCGTTGCCCGGCGACCGCAGCCACTGGTGGCCGTGGAGGTGGAAGACGTGCGTCTCGCTGGGGCCGGCGTGGAGGTTCCGGATGCGGACGGGATCCCCGAGGTAACCGTGGGATACGTTGGAGGGGTCGTCCGGATAGAGGGCCTCCGTCGCGTTGCCGGCGTCGTCCCGATCGATGTTCAGCGCCGGATCCCCGTTGACCCACGAGCTCAGGAAGAACTCCTCGAACTTGCACTCCTCGCAGCGCTTGCTCGGGCCGATCCTCTGCTTGTTGGCGAAGACGGCGCTGCCCAGGCTGGCGGCGCCGTAGTTGATGCCGAAGCCGGTGCGCACGCCGTTGTAGCGCGGGTCCGCCTGGTACTCCGCGACGGGCTGCACGACGCTCAGGATGTCGTGGAAGAGCACCGTGAACTCGCGGAAATAGCCCATGTTCTCGGAGACCGGGGAGCCGACCTCCGTCTCGTCGAAGCCCGCGATGACGGCGTTGACGTCGCCGTGCACGATCTCGCCGGCGTCGTCGATCATCTTCAGGATCGGCTGACCGGACGCGTCGACCGCGTTGTAGTCGATGCGCGGCGTGCCGTCCGGGTTCGAGGGGTGCAGGGAGGCGGCCGAGAGCTCGGCGGCCGTCACCTGCGAGCGGTACGCGACCGCGCCCGGCGGCTCCACCGTGACAGCGCCGTACAGCGTCTGGGAGATCCGCCGCCCCGGCCCAGGCTCCGAGCCGACCATGGCGCCGCCGCTGTGCATGAGGAACGTGCCCTCGCGGCCGGCGAAGAGCTCGTACTTGCGCGTCTCGCCGGGCGCGGCCAGCGAGCTCTCGTTCTTCCCGACGTCGCCCGCGAGCGCGTCGATGTTCCGGATCTGGAGCCCGACCACCTGGATCGAGGCGTCGCGGGTCGACGCGGAGGTGCTCGGCAGCGCGCCGGTCGCGGGCGTGAGCCAGTTGGTGAACGAGATGGAGAGCCTGTCGCCGGCGTTGACCCGCAGGACGAGGGGCCTCGGGCGCTTGCCCGGCCGCAGCGTCGCGTTGCCAGGACCGATGGGCTGCGACGGATCGGCGGCCACCACGTCCCGGCGGAGCGCGTACACCATGCCCCCAGGGTTGAACGCGCCGAGACGATCGTAGACGAACATCTGATCTATGGCCACGACGTCCGCGAACACCGTCCTTCCAGACGCGGGTGCATGGAAGTCGTAGCGCAACTCATCTTGGCTCTCCAAGACGCTCTCCTCCTCCGTAGGAGGCGCATCGGCGCCCGAGCACCCAAGGACAGCCACACTCACCATGGCCCATCCGGGCCGCCAGCGAAGCCTCATCAGCACGGGGTTCTCCTTGCTCCCTTTGGAGCCGAGCAGGAGCGCTCGCGTCGAACGCTTGTTGTGTGAACGCCAGGCACGAGCACGCTGCACGCTGACGGATGCGCGCAACGCAATGCGCGGCCATGCGCCGACCGAAGCCTGGCAGTTGCAATAAAACTCTGTCTCCCGGCCCCTCTCGGGTCAAGAATCTTCGCGATCAGGGGCCCGCCGAGCGGAGAGGACAGGCGGTGTTCCGAACAGACACGCGGGACATGCGCTGTCCCCGCGGCGGGCGGAGCTCACCCTTCAGCAGCGGTTCCAGGCGTCAGAAGCCGACGCAGACGGGCTCGTCGATGCGCAGCACGGATTCCTGGTTGAAGCGAACCTTGTATTCCTTGCGGATCGCGTCGATGGCGTCCGAGGCGACCTGGCCGCCGTCGTGGAGGAGCATGATGAGCCGGCTGTCCTCGCGGATCAGCTTCCCCGTCGTCGCGAGGTACTGGCCGTCGACATCGAACTGGGTGAGCCCGTCCTTGAAGCGCGGGGTGATCGCCGTGTCGACGAACTGCTGCCACTCCGCCTGCGTCACGGGGGGCAGCTCGAGCCGGTCCAGGCCGAAGAAGAGCTCGGTCCGCGTCATCGGATCGCCGCGCCCGCAGGCGGCGCCGGCCCGGCCGGGCGAGGGGTGCGCGGCGTCCTGCCCCGCGCCGTGGCACGCAGTGGTCGCGAGGGGCGTCGCGAGGAACACGGCGAGCAAGGCACGCGGGAGCGTTCGGCTGCGCATGGCGGCGGTCTCCGGGGTGAGGGCGTTCGGGCGCGAGGCGCGCGCCACCGTACCACGGCGCCACGCCGAGGGCGGGCGGACCGGCAGTCCGGCGTCGCGCCGCGGAGGCCGGCCGGAGGCCTAGGCGATGTTGTACGCGAGCAGCGCGATCCCCGCCGCGATCAGGACGATGCCGCCGATCTGCAGCCCCGTCAGCGTCTCGTGAAGGAAGTAGACGGAGAAGACCGAGATGAGCAGAAAGCCGCCCGACGACATGATCGGATAGGCGATCGACAGGTTGATGCGCTTGAGCGCCAGGACGTAGAACAGGATGTTCGACGCGAAGAGCACGAGCCCCAGCACGAGGTGGTAGTTCGTGACGAGCGCGAGGGCCTTCTCGACGAGGGACAGCCCCTCCATCGAGGGGACGCGCCGCGACGCCAGCTTCATCAGGATGTTCGCTGTCGCGTTGAAGACGAGGGCGATGATGAGGAAGAGGTAACCTTGAGCCATGGCTGACGTGCGGCGAGCGCGCTCCCCGGGGGAGCTCGCCGTGCCCGGGAGGGCACCGGCGCGGCGCGCAGCAGTAGCAGATCCGGGCGGATGGCGGGAACGACAAAGGGTGGGGGCGAGGCCCTCGCGGCGCGGCCCCGCGCCTCGCCTCGCACCCCCGCTGAGGCCTCGCGGCGCGGCCCCTCGGCGCCTCAGGCGGGCGGGGCGCCGCTCTCGTCGCCGAGGAACGCCATCACGGAGGCCACGTCGTACGCGTTCTCCCAGTGCTCCGTGATCAGGCCCCCGCGGAAGCGCCAGACCCCGCAGAACGGCATCGCCAGGCTCGCGCCGCCGAGGTGGGCGCGCAGCACGCCGAACGCGGCGCCGAAGTGATCGTTGGCGAAGATGTGCTGCACGTCCATCCGCAGCGTGCCGCCGGTCATGCGGATCAGCTCGCGCTCGTGGGTGGCGGCGGCCGCCTTGCCGACGACGCGGCCGGCGGCCCTGTCGCGGCAGAGCTCCCGGTGCGCCGTGTGCAGGACCATGTCGTCGGCGACGAACTCCCCGATGCGCGACAGATCGGCGTAGAGGGTGCGCAGCTTCTGGACGTTCGGGTGGGCGGCGCTGGTTTGCTGCTGGGTGCTCACGGCGTCTCCTTCGTGTGGGCGGCCCTCGATTCCGACGCCGATGGACGCCACGTCTTCGCGGCGGCGGCGGCGTCCTCGATGGCGGCCAGCTCGCTCTCGTCGAGCTTCATGTCCGCCGCGCGGCAGTTCTCTTCCAGGTGCTTGATGGACGAGGTGCCGGGGATGGCGAGGATGGATGGCGACCTGTGCAGCAGCCAGGCGAGGGCCAGCTGGGCGGGCGTCGCGCCGCGCTCCTTGGCGAGCCCGGAGAGGACGCTGCCGGGCTTGGCGAGATCGCCGTGTCCCATGGGGAACCACGGGATGAACGCCATGCCGTGCTGCTCGGCGTACCGCAGCGCCTTCTCCCCGGAGCGGTCCGCGACGTTGTACAGGTTCTCCACGGCGGCGATCTCGGTGATCTCGCGCGCCTTGGCGAGCTGCTCCACGGTGACCTCGGGCTGCCCGGAGAGGCCGATATGGTGGATCTTGCCCTGCTCCTTGAGCCGCGCGAGCTCGCCGAGCTGATCGGCCAGCGGTACGGCCGGGTCGATGCGGTGGAGCTGATAGAGCTCGATGCGCTCGAGCCCGAGATTCCGCAGGCTCATCTCCACCTGCTGGCGGAGGTACGCCGGGCGCCCGCACGGGACGATGTACGGGCGCCCCTGGACGGTCCAGTCCTCCGGTCCGGAGCGCAGCAGCCCGCCCTTGGTGGTGATCACGAGCCCCGCCGGGTACGGATGGAGGGCGCGGCGGATGATCTGCTCGTTGGTGTCCGGGCCGTAGGCGTCGGCGGTGTCGATGAAGTTGACCCCGAGGTCGACGGCGCGCCTCAGGAGCCGGACGGCCGCGTCCGGGTCGGCCGGCGGCCCCCAGTAGCCCGGCCCGGTCAGGTACATGGCGCCATAACCCATGCGGCAGACGGGACGGTCGCCTCCGAGCGTGAACCTCAGCGACGGCGTCTTGAGCGATGCGTTGGTCATCAGCCTTCCCTTCCTCTTCTCACACGATTTTCATTGCAGGAGCGACAGGGCCGCTGTCACGCCGCGGAGGACGAACGCGCTCCGCCCCTGCTCTGGCCGTGATCGTTCACCCACGAGCCGACGGCCATCTCCGCCGTGATCCCCGGGCCGAACCCCGCGATCACGCCGCGCGCGCCGTCGGGCATCGGCCTGTCCGCGAACAGGCGTCCTAGAGAGTCGAGCACCACCGCGCTCGCGATGTTGCCGTATTCCGTCAGCGTGGCCCTGCTGTACCGGAACGCCTCCTGGGGCACCTCCAGGAACTTGCACAGATCGTTGAGGATGCGCGGACCGCCGGCGTGGACGATATAGAAGTCGAGGTTGCCCACGTCCCAGCCGTGGCTCGCGACCAGCCGGCGCATCACGGGGGCGAGGGGCTTCATAGTCCCGGGGACCCGCTTGTCGAGCCGGAAGTGAAACCCGGTGTCCTTGACGGCGTACGAGATCCACTCCTCGGTGTCCGGGATGAGATACGCCTCGTTCCGCTCCAGCCGGATGCCGGTGCCTCCGCTGCCCCGGACGACGACCGCGCCCACCGCGTCCCCGAAGAGGCCGTCGGACAGGAGCGATCCGACGTCATCGTCCGTCGGCTGGTAGCAGAGGGAGCAGAACTCGCAGGCCACGATGAGCACGTTGGCCTCCGCGTGCGCGGCGCAGAAGTCGTGCGCGCGGCTGATGGCCGCCGCCCCGGCCGCGCAGCCGAGCTGCGCCATGGGGATCTGGCGCGTGTCGTGCCGGAAGCCCATGGCGTTGATCAGATAGGCCGTCATAGACGGCATCATGAAGCCGGTGCACGAGACGAAGATGATGGCGTCGATGTCCCGCGCCGTGAGCTCGGCGTTCTCCAGCGCCTGCCGTATAACTGGCGGCACCCGACGCTTGGCCTCCCGTTCGTAAATTCTATTTCGGATCTCGAAACCAGGGTGAGCGAGCGCCTGCTCCAGAGGCTGCACGATGTGGCGCTTCTGCACCCCGGTGCCGTTGATGAGGCGCAGCACGAGCTTCAGCTGCGGGTTTCTCGCGTGCAGCCGCTCCGCCAGCTTCAGCGTGTCTTCCCGCGTGATGATGAACTCCGGAACCGCGACCTCCGGCCTGCACAGTGTGGCCATACTTCCCCCCTACACATGATGAACACGGAACGTCCGGCGTCGGCCGAGCCGCAGCGAACGGCGCCATGGAGCGGCACACGGAAGCAAGGACGTCGCGTCGATCGACCGCGCCGCTGGCTCTACAAAGCCCGGAATTCCCTCCGGACGCTCATGGCGCCGCAGCGTCGGGCCGCCAACGATTCCATCGAATACCGCAGGAAACACACATCGTCAATGGAAGGCGTGCGATTCCTAACAAGCCCTGTCCGACCAGCGAACATCCGACTCGCCATCCGTGCTCAACGTCGATTGTTCCTCCTCCGCGCGCGCGTGCGTCCGCGCTCCCCGGCGGAGCGCAGCGGGGGCGGCGGCGCCCCGCGCCCCGCGCTGCGAGCGCGCCAGACGCACCCGGGTCTGCCCCGGGCAAGCCATCTCTCGCGCTCGCGGCGCACCGCGGACGGCGCCCCCTGCGGGCGGAGCATTGGCGCGCACGCTCAGAGTTGCAGTCTCGCGGGAGCGCCCCCTCGGCGTCGACCGGCGGCGCGCGCGAGCATAAGTGGTTGAGAGCGAACAACCGATGAAGTGATGCCCTTTATCGGAGCCCTGCTATCGTGGGGTCAGGGGCCGCTGTGGTCCGCCTCCACACTCCCCGGCAGGTGCCATTCCTGCTTTTACCGTCAACTTCGCCTCGCGACGTAAATCCACCGATGCCTGCCGCGGCGACGAGCGGCATGAGCTCGAGATGAACAGCACCTCTCGCGCGGGAACGAAGGACGAAGGCGAGAAAACCGTTAAACGACGACGGGGATCCACCGTGAGCGCGCACAACATGACATCGCTGCATACGGACAGCACGACGAGCACGACGACGCCCGCATCGGCCGAGAACCACGAAAACCACGCGATCGATGGGCCATTGCTCCGGAGCGCGGCGCCTCCGGAGCGCGAGCCGACGCTGCACCGGACGCCCGAGGACGGCCAGGGGCGAGGCGCCGACACCCGGATGGCCGCGAGCCTCTTCTCGACGTCGACATCGAAGACGCCGGGAGAGATCGACTCGGCGATGAAGATCCTGGCCAAGTCGGTCGCGCGGGAGCTGAGCAAACATGGATATGGCCCTCGGGAGGCGATCGTCCTCTCGACGGAGCTCGTGCGGCTCATCTCTGCCGAGCTCGAGCACCGCAGGAAAATGCACCAGGCCTCGCTGCCGAACGGCGCCGGCCACGAGCGGCTGTCGTAGGCAGGCTCACCCGCATCGCGAGCGAGGGACCGCGCTCGGGCGGGTCGATCCCGGAGCGGATCGGTCCCTCGGCCCGGTCCCCTGCCGAGGTCTTCGAGGCCGGGGCGCGCCCCGGCCCGGCCGCGCCTTGTGGGATCACGGCCGCTCGGATAGGCTCCCGCCCGCTCAGCGCACCGGCGCGAGAAGGATGGATCCGGATGATCCGGCGAGAAGGAGCCTGCAAAGTGCAATTGCCTGTTTCGGGTGTCGCAGAGGTGAGCGCGAAGAGGCGCGCCGAGGCCTCCCCTCCCCGCGCCCTCCGGGCCGCTTTCGCCGGGCGCGGCCTGGCCGCGCTGGTCGCGTCTGCGCTCCTCGCCGGGTGCGGCTACACCGAGTTCGAATGGCAAGCTCAGCTCGACCGGTCCGAGCGCCTCCAGCGCGAGCTCGTGGCCAGCCAGGCGCGCGTCCGCCAGCTGGAGGAGCAGGGCCCGCGCGGCGGCGCCGCGGCCGATCCACACTGGGCGAACGGTCCGAGCTCGGGCCTCGACGTCGAGCCGGGCGCGACGCAGCCGCGCGGCGAGCCGGCCGGGGCCCGCCCGGCGTCGGAGCGCGACAGCGACGTCCTCAGGGCGTTCCTGCCGGTCGCCGCCGGAGACGTCACGGTCGCGCCGCGCGACGGCCGCGTGGTCATCTCGATCCCGAGCCGGGTCCTGTTCAAGGGGAACCGCGACGCGCTCTCCCCGGCGGGGGAGAAGGTGCTGAGGGACATCGCCGCGATCATCCGCAGCAACGAGCCGCTCAAGGGCCTCGCCTACCAGGTCGTCGGCCACACGGCGAGCGGCACGCCTGGCGTGGCGTGGCGCAACGGCTGGGACGTGACGGTCGCGCAGGCGCGCGCCGTGCTGCTCTTCCTGGCGCAGCCCAAGGAGGCCGGCGTGCCCCTCGCGCGGCTCAGCCTGGCGAGCTTCGCCGATCTTCCGCCTGCCGACGCGGGCGGCGGCGCCCCGGCGCAACCGCAGGAGCCGCGCGTGGAGATCGTGATCGAGGGGACAGCGCAGCTCCCGGAGGGCCCCGCTCGCCCTGCTGGCGCGGCCCCGGCGGCACCGGCTGGCGCGGCGCCGGCTGCACCGGCTGGCGCGACACCGGCTGGCGCGGCCCGCCCGGGAGCCGGCACGAAGGGCGGGGACGATACGTATCCGTGAACGCGGCGCGAGGACTGCCGCGACCATCCGGCCGCGGCGAGCCTGTCATGCGCCGTGCAGCGCCTCGACCCTCAGCCTGAGCGCCTTGGCGTCCCCGAGCTCGCCGAGCAGCGCGCGCACCGCCTCGGGCGCGGCGGCCGCCACGGCGTCGCGGACCTGCGCCCGCAGCCGCCGGCCGCCCGCGACGAGGTAGGCCGCTGCGAGCGCCGCGGCCACCTCCCCGTCGGCGCCGCCGCGCTGGAGGAGCGACGCGGCCAGCGCGCAGAGCGCCTCGATCGCCTTGGCGATCTGGGCGCCGTAGATGGGGTGGGCCGAGTCGACGCCCTGGTCATGGCACGCCGCGAGGCACAGGGCCGTGCTGGAGAGCCGGCCGAGATCGGTCGAGTCGCCGCGCTCCCACAGCCCGGACGCGAGCTGCTCCTCGAAGAGGCGCCCCAGGCCGTCCCCCTGGGACGAGACCCCACCTGGAACGGCGCTCGGCGCCGGCGCGGCGACCGGGGCCGGAGCCGGCGGGGGCACGTGGTGCGGCGACGCGGGGCCGCCCGGCGCGGCGGCGGCCGGGCCGCGCACGGCCGCGGCGCCTTCGCCCGGCTGGAAGAGCTGCTTGGCGCGCGCCAGCAGACCGGCCACGGCGGGCGCCGCCCTCGGCGGGGCGGCGCCCGCCGTGGCAGCAGGCGCGGGGGCCCTGGATCTCATGACGACGGGGCCGCCCGGGCCGCCCTTCCACGGGCCACCCCCGCCCATCGGCATCGCGGCGTACACCGCGGCCGGCGCCGCCGGGCCGCGGTGGCTCGACATCCCCCACCCCGCCGGCGCGCTCACCGGCACGGGCCGCGCCTCGGGTTGCCCGTGGGCGCGCCGGTCGCCCGTCCGCCGCTCGATCACCACGAACGACGCGTGCTTCGACGCCACCCGATGCCGGACCGCGAGGTCCACGATGCGCTTTCGCATCGCCTCGGCACGCTTGCCGGAAAGCCCGCGCTCCGATTCCTCCAGCTCCCGCACCCGCGCGCCCGCCCACAGCGCCTCGAGCCCGGGCCGCGACGCCTCCGCCGCGAGTTCGACCGGCACATCGAGGTGGAAGCGCTCCCCGCGCAGGGTCCCGCGGAGCGAGAGCCGCCCTATCCCCGGCTGCCCGTAGCGGCCGTAGACCACCCACGGCTCGCCGTCGACGAGCGCGGGGCGCTCGGCCGGCGCGAGCTCGCCGACGTCGACCCCTTCGAAGCGCGCCTCGAGCCCGGTGACCCGGACCGCCGTCGCCCGCGCGAACTGCGCCGTGACCTTCTCGTCGATGCGCTCGCCCGGGTGGATGAACTCCGCGGCGCCCTCCGTCCGGCGCGCGAGATCGTTCACCAGCACATCGCTCACGTTCGTGCCGATGCCGAACGTGTAGATCCGCACCCCCTTGCCCCGCTGGACGACGCGATCGACGATCTGCGCCTCGTTGCCTACCTGCCCGTCCGTCAGCAGCACGACCACGCGGTCTCGCTCCGCGTCGCCGAGCATGCCCACGGCCGCGAGCAGCGGGTTCAGCATCTCCGTCCCGCCGTCCGCGCGGAGGCCGTCGACGAACGCGTCCGCGGCCTTCAGGGTCGCCTGTGTGAACGGGGCGAGCGACGGCTCGAGCGCCCGGAAATCGCTGGAGAACGCGATCACGCCGAACCGATCCCCCTCGGCGAGGTGGCGGAGGCACAGCCGGAGCGCGCGCTTCGCCTGGTCGAGCGACTCGCCCTGCATCGAACCCGACACGTCGACGACGAACACGACGTCGCGCCGGGAGGACGCCCGCTTCGCGTGTGCATGCGTGTCGAAGAGGTCCGGCACCACGGTGAGGGCGAAGGTGCCCTCCTGGCCAGGGGTCCTGTCGCACACAACGCCTGCCTGCACGCCCGGCGCGCCCGCCGCGAGCAGCACGATGTCCCGATCGAGCGCGGCCTTGTCGTTCCGTAGCGAGACCCGCTGGCGATACCCCTCTTCGCGGCGCACCGAGAGCGTGTGCGAGGGGCTCTCGATCGCGACGTCGCGCCCGAGATCGAAGACGATATCCACGGTGATCCCGTAGTCGACCCGCGCGATCTCGGGGGAGATGCGGTCGGCGTCGGGCACGTCGCCCGTGGGCTCCTGGACGCCGTGCGCGGTCCGGTCGCCCCCGGCCGCGCCGGGGATGTAGCGGGGCGCGACGAGGGTCGGGAGCATGAGCCGCAGCGCCCCCTCGTCGGCCGTGAGCGCCTGAACGAACGCGACCTCGACGACCGTCTCCTCCCCCGGCAGGAGGTTGCCGACGCTGGCCGTGAACACGTTGCGCCGCTCCTCGTCGAGCAGCGCCGCGCCGTGGCCGGTGGCGATGGCCTCGTCGTAGGCCTGGAACGCCGCTTCGCGCTCCTTGACCTCCCCCTCGAGCCTGCGGCCGGCGCACTCCATGGCGAAGCCGGCGATGCTCGCCTCGCCCGGGAGCGGGAAGGTGTAGATCGCCTCGATCGGCCGGCGTTCCTCGTTCCGGTAGCGCTGCCGCACCACGAGCCGGGCCGCGCCGCCGAGGACCTCGCCCGACAGGGAGACGCCGAGCAGCGGGACCGGGTGGCCCTCGGAGGTGCGAAGACACGACATCGGCGACGGGTGCGAAGGATCGTGGGAGGGGTTCATCGCGAGCCTTTCGGGGCAAGGGTTGTGTAGCGAGACTCGATATCGAGGGCGATGCGCCGCGAGCTCTCGGGGGCGTCGGTCCGCACGTGGAGCTCCACCCCGTCGGCGATCTCGACCCGCTCCCAGCGCGCGCCGCGCGGCGCGGCGGCGGGCGGGCTCGAGGCGCGCGGCGCAGCGGCGGCCTCCTCCGGGGCGGCGCAGCGCGCCTCAAGGACGCGCGGCGGCGCCCCCGAGGCGATGCGCTCGATCTCGTCGAGGCCCGCGCCCGCGAGGCGCGCCTGGATCTCCTCGAGCGGCAAGTGCGCCTGCTGGAGGACCCTGATGGCGCGGAGCCGCGCGAGGTGCTCTCGCCCGTAGGAGGTGTCCTTCCCGCGGAACTCCGGCGCCGGCAGGAGCCCGCGCTGCACGTAGTACCGCACCGTGCGCGGCGCCACCCCCGCCTCGCCCGCGAGCTCGTCGAGCTTGTACGTCATCACGAGGCGCATCCTGCATCGAGACACTACCACTGTCAAGTAAACAGCTTCAGTTCGCCTGCACCCATGCATCTTCAGCGGAAAATTGAACAGGGAAACGGGGAGATTTTGGATTTTACTCCTCGCCTCCTCGCCTCCTCGACTCCCTGTGAAACCCCAGGTTGCATAAATAGACGCTCTTCCCGCAAGAAGAACGAGCAAAAGTGCCCTTCTCGTGCGTCGAAGTGGTTGCAAGACCAGGTGTCTCCGACGAACAAAGGAAGGCACCCGAGGTGAGACTTGCCAGAAGGCAGGTTCAGGCTCGACGCTGCATAAACGACCTGGGGTCGTGAGCCGCACAGACTCCCGGTCCCGCGTGGTCGTGGTCGTGATCGTGGTCGTGGTCGTGGTCGTGGTCGTGGTCGTGGTCGTGCGCGTGGTCGTGCGCGTGCGCGTGCGCGTGCACGAAAGCGCGCAACTCGCGAGACCTTCTCGTCGATGTACCGGGCATGTCCAACACCGACCGTCCACTCGTGGACCACGGGATGTCGAGCAAGGCAAGCGCCTTCTGTCACGCCTCGCCGCCATGCTGACGAGGATGTGCCGATAGCCACGTGTCTCGCGCACGTGCACGCGCACGCGCACGATCACGCGCACGATCACGATCACGATGACGATCACGATCACGATCACGCGTTCGTGCCGTGTGATTGCCTGCCACTTTCCCTTGTGGGGAGGTGTACCTGCGCAACGCTGGGGCAAATTCTCCCGAAAATTCGAGGGGATGCTTCAGAGCAGGTACTTGATCCCGAATCCGAACTCGATGAACCCGAGCCCAGCCGGGTCCGAGACGACATCGTCCTTCTTGTTCCAGAGGAACTTGTAGCGATAGCAGGCGCCGTCGCACCCCTCCTGATCCTTCTTCTTGAAGGGCGCCGAAAGGCGCAGGGAAGCGCCGCCGGAGACGACGAGGTGCTTCGAGAGGGCGGGCACGCCGATCATCACCTCGATCCGGGGGGTCACGGCGTTCAGGAGAACACGGCCCGAATCCTCGTACTCGACCGCCTCCGAGCGCCGGAGCGCGAGCTCGCTCAGCGGGGCGAGGAGGTCGATGAAGGAGGGTTGGAGGGCGAAATAATAGGCATCCGTATAACGCACGACGCCGCGCAGGTTGATGGTGTTCGCGGACGGCACGATCCTCGGCGATCCGCCCTGGCCGTCGATGTAGCTCGGGCTCCACGACACGCGCAGCGCCATGTCGGGCCTGTAGAAGGCGTGACCCCACGGGCGATCCATGCCGCCCCCCGTGCCCAGCTCCCGGAGCACCTCGACGGACGCCTCCCGGAACGCGGCCCGGTCGGCGTCCGAAGGCATCTTGTCGTCGACCGTCGCGAGGACGTAGACGATGACCGCCTCGGCGAAGCGCCGGTAGATCTCGACCTGATCCCCCTCGCCTCCGGGCCGCGAGGAGAAGAACGTCCTGATCGCGCGGCTCGCTGCCTCCCCGTACTCGCCCTGGCTGGCGAGCCGGATCGCCGGCCAGAGGTCCGCCTGGAGGTCGCCGATCTTCGTCAGCGCCGAGGACTGTCGCTCGATCTGGGCGCAGACCTGGCCGATCAGGTCCTTGTCACAGAGATCGCGGAGCGCGCCGCCGGCGGCGCCGATGACGTTCACGAAGCTCACGAGTTCGAGGTTGTTCGCGCCGCCCCGCGTGCCGATGTTCCACTGGACCCGGAGGCGCTCGAGGTTGCTCAACCTCGAGCGCAGCTCCCGGGCACGAGCGGCTGCGTCTGCCTCGGCGGCGGACGCGGCGGGCGCGGCGGACAAGAGGACAGGGAGGATCTCGTCGAGCTTCTTGCCGCCGCGCAGGACGTCTCTCGTGACCAGGACCGCCTCGTCCAGGAGCCTTCTCCTCACGGCGTCGTCCGTCACCTCGAGGGCCCGCGCGGCGGTCGCCCCGACCACGACGGCGGCTGCCCTGATGAAGTGCTCCTCCGCCAGGGCGTCCTTCCTCTGGAGAATGGCGCGAACGGCGAACGCGAGCTCACAGGCGTAGCTGGTCCCCGACGCTGCGCTCGCGCCGCAATCCCGCTCGAGCGGCGACTGCGCCCCAGCGCCGGTGACGCCGACGGCGAGATCTTCCTTGAGGACGGAGACACAGAGGTTCAGCGACCGCGGGTCGAGCCTGGTCCACGTCAGCTTGCTGGGCGCCGCGCGCTCGGCGCGAGCGTCGTCGGCGCTCGCGAACTTGTGCAGGAGCTCGATGCTCTGCGTCCCCTGCGGCCTTCGTATCTGGCCCTCGTTCGACGTCAGCCCGACATAGACCATGTGCCCAGCGAAGCCCGCGACCTCGTCCGTGACGCTCGTCCGGATCGCGCTGAACTGCCGCCGGAAGACCCGCTGGAGCGTGAGGGGGAAATAGGTGAGGATCGGGAACCCGCTCTTTATGCCGAGCCTCAGCTCGCCGCGTTTCTTCTCCAGCGCCTCCCTCTCCGGGCCCGCCGCCGCGTCTTCGAGCTTGTCGACGATCCCTGCGTATTCTTGCAGGTGATGATCCGCGCTCGCCAGGCGCGCCGTCTGGCACACCAGGTTGGGGGCGACCGCCTCGGCGACCTCCCGCTGGATCAGATCCTCGATGACGTCCCTCACGTCCTCGTAGACCGCGTCAGCGACCTGCGCGCGCGCCGTTCCCGCGAAGCCGGTCACCGCCATCGCAGCGGCCGCGCACGAGATCGCGATCTTCCGGTGATGTCTCGCCATGGCACCCTCTCGGCTGTCGCTCGATGGACGGCCAGCTCGATCCGAACTCCTCCGGACGGGGAGCCCCAGGAACAAAAGAACACCGTGCATGAGAATTCAACCGGGCAAATAGCAATGCACTCCGCGCGCGCTTCGTGACGCTGCCGCGCGCCCCTCCGTTGACGGCCCCGCGACGCGGGTAGTAGGTAGCGCCGGCGTTCGATGGCGGGCCAACGCCCCGCGGCGCGAGCGTGCGGTCATCATGGAAGAGTCGCCGGCCAAGCTTCCAGCCTTCTCTTACCTGACGGCCGAGAACGCGGCGCTCTACCGCGCCATCATGCGCTCGTTCGTGGAGGCGCGGGAGCGCTTCGTGCTGCACCTCCGGCCAGCCGACGTCCTCCGCGCCGTCCGGGAGACCGGCCTCGACCCGGCCGCCGTGGACGCGGCGCTCCAGAAGCTCTGCGAATGGGGGAACCTGCAATCCCACCTGGACACGGCGGATGTCGCGACCGTCGAGGAGTTCTACCGACCGCGCTTCCTGTACCAGCTCACCCCGCAGGGAGAGGCGGTGGAGCGCGCGGTGGACGCCTATTTCGAGGCGCTCGCGCAGCGCGGCGAGCTCCAGGCCGCGGCGCTCGACGACATCCGCACCTTGCTGGAGAGCGTCGCGCAGATGCTCTCCCGGCCGGAGCTCGACGACAGCGCGGTCCACCTCGCGCTCTCGGCGCTGCGCGCGCGCTTCGGCGAGCTCACCACGCAGGCGCAGGCGTTCATGGGCAGCCTCCAGCGCAGCATCGACCTGCACGCGGCCGGCGTGGCGAGCTTCCTCGCGTACAAGCAGCGCCTCATCGACTACCTCGAGCGCTTCGTCGGCCAGCTCGTCATCGCCACGGCGGACATCGCGGAGCTCCTCGGCCGGGTCGACGGCGCGGCGGCGCAGCGGCTCGCGGACAGCGCCGGCAGGCGCGAGGTCGCCGACGCGCTCGACGGCGAGGAGGCCGACCAGCGGGCCGCGGCCGCGCGGTGGGAGGCGCGGATCGAAGGCGTCCGCGGCTGGTTCATCGGCCGGCCGGGCGCGCCGTCGCAGGCGGAGGAGCTCAGGGCCCGCGCCCGCGCCGCCATCCCCGCCCTGCTCTCCGCCGTCGCGAGCCTGCACGACCGCCGCTTCACCCGCAGCGACCGCGCCGCCGATCTCCGCACCCTCGCCCGGTGGTTCGCCGAGGCCCCGAGCGACGCGGACGCCCACCGCGTCTGGCGCGCCGCGTTCGCCCTCTCCTCGACCCGGCACCTCTTCGTCAACGAGGAGGCGATGGCCGAGCGCGAGGCCGCGCCGGTCCCCGCCGGCCGCTCGTGGCTCGACGCGCCGCCGCTCCGCATCTCGCCGCGCCTCCGCGCCACCGGCCGGCACGCGCGGCCCGGGCGGCCGAGCGACGTGATCGACCGTTCCCGCGAGAAGGCGCTCCTGCTCGCGCACGAGGACGAGGACGAACGCGCCATCGCCGACGCGCGCGCCCGGCTCGCCACAGGCCGGCCGACGCGCCTCTCCGAGCTCGGCCGGCTCGATCCGCTGGCCTTCGAGATGCTCCTCGACTGGCTGGGCGAGGCGCTCGCCGCGGGCGGCGGCGAGACCACCTCGGCCGACGGGGCGATCGCCATCTCCCTGGTCCCCACGAACGACGGCCAGGTCGCGACGGTGGAGACGCCATCGGGCACCTTCCGCGGACCGGATCACCTCCTGACGCTCCGCTCGCTCGCCGCGGATGAAGCGCCTGGGTCCCGGCATCGCGCGCCCGCCCCCGAGGACGCGGCCCCGTCCTGGCACCGCGCACCCGCCCCGCCGGGACCTTCGCCCGCGGAGCGCCCATGACGCGCGCCCTCGAGGCCCAGGAGCGCCACGAGCAGCAGAGGGCGCTGCGGGCCCTCCTGCGCCACCCCCTCCTGCCGGCCGCAGGCGCGCACGCCGCGTCGTTCCTGCTCGTGCGGCGGCACGCGGCCGCGCTCCGCGCCTGGCTCGCCCGCTACCCCCGCTGGTCGCTGCTCGTCGAGCCCGAGCAGGCGCGCCTGCGCAAGACGCCGGCCGATCTCGCCGACGGCACGCGGCCGGCGCTCGACCCGCACCACGGCACCCCGTTCACGCGCCGCCGTTACGTGCTGCTCTGCCTGGCCCTGCTCGCGCTGGAGGGCGAGGACCGCCAGACCACGCTCGGGCGGCTCGCCGAGCGCATGGTGGGGTATTTCGCCGACGACCCGGCGCTCACCCGCGCCGGCGCCTTCGAGCTCGACGTGCAGGACCAGCGGCGCGATCTCGTCCACGTCGTCCGCCTCCTCCTCGATCTGCGCGTGCTCACGCGCGTCGCCGGCGAGGAGCAGGGCTTCATCGCCGATCAGCGCCGCGACGTGCTCTACAGCGTGAGCCGGCCCGCCGTCGCCGCCATGCTGAACGTACGCCGCGGGCCCTCGACGCTGGAGGCGACCGGCGCCGCGGACCTCGCCGCGCGGCTCGCCGGCATCGTCGAGGAGCTCGCCCCGGAGACGGACGACGCCCGCAATCAGGCGCTGCGGGCCCGGCTCTTCCGGAGGCTCCTCGACGATCCGGTCGTCTACTACGAGGACCTCGGCCCGGAGGAGCGCGCGTACCTCACGACCCAGCGGCCCTTCATCGTCGACGAGATCGAGCGGGCGACAGGGCTCGTCGCCGAGGCGCGGCGCGAGGGGCTGGCGATGGTCGATCCCGACGAGGAGCTCAGCGATCTGGCGATGCCGGAAGAGGGCACCGAGGGGCACCTGACGCTGCTCGTGGCGGAGTGGCTCGCGGGCCGCGCGCGCGACGGCAGGCTCGTCGGCCGGGCCGCGGTCGAGCAGCGCGTGGCGGAGCTCGTCGACGAGCACCGCGGGCGCTGGAGGAAGGCGGCGCTCGGCGCGGGCGCCGAGGTCGAGCTCACCGACAGGGCGCTCGATCGGCTCTCCGCGCTCCGCCTGCTGCGCTGGACGCCCGCGGGGATCGCGCCGCTCCCCGCCATCGCCCGGTACGCCGTCGTCGCCCCTCCCGGCCCCTCGGGACCGGCGGGCGCGCCGCGCTCCGGAGCGCCGCTGGCCGGACTGAGCGCTCCGGCCGGCCGGGCCGACGGCGCGCCGCGCGCGAGGACGCCAAGGAAGACGCGATGACCCTGCCTTCCCCCGTGACCCGACGCTGGCAGCCGCTCCGCAGCGGGCTGCTCAACCTCTACCGCTACGACAGCGAGGAGTTCGTCTTCGAGGGCGGCCGGCTGCTCCTGCGCGGCAACAACGGCAGCGGCAAGTCGCGCGTGCTCGCGCTGCAGCTGCCGTTCCTGCTCGACGGCGAGGTGAGCCCCCACCGCCTGGAGCCGGACGCCGACCCGGCGAAGCGCGTCGAGTGGAACCTGCTCCTCGGCCGCTACGACGAGCGGCGCGGCTACACCTGGATCGAGCTCGGCCGGCGCGACGACGACGGGGCCGAGCACTACCTGACGCTCGGCTGCGGGCTGCACGCGGTCGAGGGCCGCGGGCTCGCGGGCAAGTGGCTCTTCGTCACCTCGAAGCGCGTCGGGCGCGATCTGTTCCTGCAGAGCGCCGGCGCCGCGATCGGAAGGGAGCGGCTGGAGGCGGAGCTCGGCGGGAGCGGCGAGGTGTTCACGAGCGCCGCGGCCTACCGCGCCGCCGTCGATCGCCGGCTCTTCCAGCTCGGCGACCGGTACGGCGCGCTGCTCGATCTCCTGATCCAGCTGCGGCAGCCGCAGCTGTCGCGCAAGCTCGACGAGGCGCAGCTCTCCAGGGCGCTCTCGAGCGCGCTGCCGCCCGTGCCGCCCGCGGTCGTGGCCGATCTGGCCGAGTCCTTCAGGAGCCTCGAGGCCGATCGCGCGGCGCTCGACGGCTTCGCCGCGGCGAGCGCGGCGTCGTCGGCGTTCCTCGACGAGTACCGGCGCTACGTGAGGGTCGCGGCGCGGCGGCGCGCGGCCGCGGTGCGGAGCGCGCACGCCGCGTACGAGGCCGTGATGCGGGAGCTGCGGGCGGCGGAGGCGGGCCTCGACGAGGCCAGGGCCGCCGGGGAGCAGGCGGCCGCGCGCGAAGAGGAGGCCGAGCGCGCGGCGCGCGGCGCGGCGCGCGAGGTCGAGACCCTGAGCCGGCGCCCCGAGATGGACCAGGCGCGCGCCCTCGACGAGGCGCGGGGGGCGGCGCAGGCCGCGGCGAACGACGCGAGGGAGGCGGAGCTCGAGCACCGCCGGGCCGTCGAGCAGGCCGAGCGGCGCGGCGGCGAGCGCGAGGAGGCCGCCGCGAGCGCGCGCGCCGAGCGCGACGCGCTCGCGGCGACGGTCGCCGCGGCGGAGGGCGCCGGCGCGGAGGTCGGCCTGCCCCCGCCGGCGCTGCCCGGCGGCTGGGAGGCCGACCCGGGCGGCCGCGCGCTCCCGGGCGCGCAGGCGCGCTTCGACGCGGCCGTGGCCGAGCGCCGCCGGGGCGTCGCGCACCTGCGCAAGCTCGACGGCGAGCTCGCGTCGGCGCGCGCCGCGCGGGAGCGCGCCGACGCGGCGCTGGAGGGCGCGGCCGCGCGGCTCGAGCGCGCGCGGGAGCGGGCGGCCGCGGCGCTCGGGCAGCGGGAGGCGGAGGCGGACGCGCTCGTCGACGCGTGGCGCGCGTGGGCGCGCGGGCTCTCGGAGCTCCCGATCGGAGGCGCGGACGTCGAGGACGTGGCCGACGCGGTCGCGGCGTGGACCGAGCACGGCGACGGCGAGAGCCCCGCGGCGCTTTCGGCGCAGCGCGCGCTCGCCGACGCCCTGGGGCGGCTCGCCGCGGCGCGGGCCGAGGCCGATCGCGCCCTCGCCGTGGCGGAGGAGGCGCGGCGCGCGCTCGAGGAGGAGCGGGCCGCCCTCGAGCGCGGCGCGCACCGTGGCCCAGAGCCGCCGCCGTCGCGCGCGCCGGGCGCCCGCGAGGGGCGCCCTGGAGCGCCGCTGTGGCAGCTGTGCGACTTCGATCCCGAGCTCGACGCGGCCGGCCGGGCGGGCCTGGAGGCCGCGCTCGAGGCCGCGGGGCTGCTCGACGCCTGGGTGACGCCCGGAGGCGAGCTCCTGGCCGAGGGGGTGCTCGACACGGCGCTCTCGGCCGCCGGGGAGCAGGCGCTCCCGCTCGAGCAGCAGCTCGGCCGCTGGCTGCGCGCGTCGCCTGCGCTCGCGGCCGAGGGAGCGGCCGGCGCGCCGCCGGTGCCGCCGGACGTGGTGCGGGCCGTGCTGACGCGCATCGGCGCTGGCCGCGGCGCGGGCCGGATCTGGGCCGACGTCTCGGGCGGCTTCGCGCTCGGCCCGCTGCACGGGGCCTCTGCCAAGGCCGAGGCGGAGCACATCGGCCACGCGTCGCGCGAGGCGGCGCGGAAGCGGCGGCTCGCGGCGATCGAGGAGGCGCTCCGCGAGGCGGCGGCGGCGCGCTCGGCCGCCCTGACCGCGCGGGCCGAGCTCGATCGCCGCGCGCGCGTCGCCCGCGAGGAGGCGGCCAGCGCGCCGTCTTCCGCGGCGCTGCGGCGCGCGCTGGCCGCGGAGCAGGCGGCGGAGGCGGCCGTGGTCGACGCCCGCGCCGCGCTCACGGAGGAGGAGGAGCGCGCGCTCTCGCGGCGGCAGCGCGAGGCGCAGGCGCTCGCGGAGCGGGACCGCGCCGCGGCGGACCTCGGGCTCGCGGCGTGGGTCGGGGCGCTCGACCGGCACGACGCCGCGCTCGCGGCGCTGGTCCACGCCGCGGCGGCGATGTGGCCGACGGCGCGCGGCGCCGCCGCCGCGCTCCGCCGCGCGCAGAAGGCCGAGGAGGAGGCGCGGCTCGCCGAGGGGCGCGCCGTCTCCCGCGCCGAGGCGCGCCAGCGGGCCGCCTCCCGCCTCCACGAAGCGGAGGTGCACCGGGACACGCTGGAGCGGACGACGGGGGCGCTCGTCGACGAGATCCTGCGCCAGCTCGCCGAGGCGCGGGAGCGGCGCGAGGCGCGCGACGCGGAGCACCGCGCGGCGCAGCGCGCGCACGGCGACGCGCGGGTGGCCGAGGCGCGCGCGCAGGCGAAGATCGAGCCGCTTCGCGATGGGCTCGAGCGCGCGGCGCGCGAGCGGGCGGGGCACGTCGAGGCGCTCGCGGCGATGGCGCGGGCGCGGCTCCTGTCCGTGCTGGAGATGGCGGACGTCGAGCCCGGGAGCGAGGGGGCCGCCGGGTGGTCGCCGACGCGTGCGGTGGACGTGGCGCGGCGGATCGAGGCGTCGAGCGGCGACGTCGAGCACGACGACAGGGCGTGGGAGCGGCTGCAGCGGGGCATCTTCCGGCACGTCGAGGCGCTGCGGGACGCGCTCCTGCCGCACGGCTATGGGCCGCAGACGACGAGCGAGGACGGCCTCGTCGCGGTGACGGTGCCGTTCCAGGACCGGACGTGGGCCGTGCACGACCTCCAGGCGATGCTGGCCGACGAGGTGGCGCACCGCCGGACGGTGCTCGACGCGCGCGAGCGCGAGGTGCTGGAGAACCACCTCATCGGCGAGGTGGCGAGCCACCTGCACGATCTCCTGCACCGGTGCGAGGCCATGGTGCGCGACATGAACCAGGAGCTCGCCGCGCGGCCGACGAGCACCGGGATGAGGCTCCGCTTCTCGTGGGCGCCGCTCGTCGACGGCCCGCCCGGGCTCCTCGAGGCCCGGCATCGGCTGCTGCGGGCGGGCGGCACCTGGTCGCCGGGCGACCGCGCGCTGCTCGCGCGGTTCCTGAAGGAGCGCATCGAGGAGGTGCGCTCTCGCGGCGAGGCGGCGAGCTGGCAGGAGCAGCTCTCGACGGCGCTCGATTACCGGGGGTGGCACGCGTTCGCGGTGGAGCGCCACCAGGACGGCGCGTGGAAGCGGCTGACGAGGCGCACCTACGGGACGGGGTCTGGCGGCGAGAAGGCGCTGGCGCTGACGATCCCGCAGTTCGCCGCGGCGGCCGCGCACTACCGCAGCGCGCACCCGCACGCCCCCCGGCTCATCCTGCTGGACGAGGCGTTCGTCGGCATCGACCCCGACATGCGGGCGAAGTGCATGGGGCTCCTCGCCGCGTTCGACCTCGATTTCGTGATGACGAGCGAGCGCGAGTGGGGGTGTTACGCGACGCTGCCCGGCCTGTCGATCCACCAGCTCACGGTGAGGCCCGGCATCGACGCGGTCGGCGTGACCCGGTGGGTGTGGAACGGGCGGGAGCGGGTGCGCTCGGCCGCCGCGGCGGCGCCGCCGGAGCCGCCGCCCGACGGCGTGACGGGGCCGCTGTTCGGCGGCGGGCCCTCGTGAGCGGCGGCGGGCCCTCGTGAGCGGCGATCGGCTCCTCGTGAGCGGCGGCGGGCCCTCGTGACCGGCGATCGGCTTGTCGTGAGCGGCGATCGGCTGCGGGCGGTGCTCGGCGCCCGGGAGCTCGGGTGGATCGTGGACAAGGCGCGCCGGCGGCTGGAGCGCGGCGAGCCCGTGCGGGGCGCCGTGGTGCAGCGCCGCGACCCGACGGCCGCGGAGCGCGCTGCGGTCGAGCGTTTGTTCGGCCGGGTGACCCACGGCGGCGCGCTGCGGGTCTCGCTGGACGAGCTGGCGCAGCTCCTCCGGGACGCGGAGCTCTGCGCGGGCGTGGAGGCGGCGGTCGAGGCGCTGACGGGGCCGTTCGTGGACCGTCGCGCCGAGGCGGCGCGGATCGAGGCGGGCTGGCAGGCGGTCTTCGACGAGGCCGCGGCGTCGGGCGATGGCCGGCCCGAGGTCGGCGTGTGGCTCGATGATCTTCGCGCGTCCGGCCTCGTGCGGCGACTCTCGTGCGGCGACGTCGAGGCGGCGCGGAATCTGCTCCGGCAGGCCGTCTCGGTGGTGCGCCGCCTGCCGGCCGAGGGCCTGCCGCTCGCGGAGCTCGCGGCGGCGGTGACCGGGGACAGCCATGCGCTCGACGCAGGCGCGCCGCTCGGCGCGCTGGTGATCCGGTTCGCGGCGGCGCTCTCCGGGGTGACCCGCTGGGAGCGCGCGGCGGAGCGGCGGGAGGCGTGGGACCGCGCGGGCGTGCTGCTGGACGACCTCAGCGCCCCGGTGCTGGTGCTCAACCTGGGAGCGGCGCCGGACAGCCTCGCCGGGCGGGTGCTGGCGATGCACGCGGCGGCGGGGGAGCCCTGCCGGCTCTCGGTCCGGCAGCTCCGGCGCGCGCCGCCGTGCTTCGAGGTGGCGGGGCGAGAGGTGTTCGTCTGCGAGAACCCGGCGGTCCTCTCGGCGGCGGCCGACCGCCTCGGGCCGCGCGGGGCGCCGCTCGTCTGCGTGGAGGGGCAGGTCCGGACCGCGGCGCGGCTGCTCCTGGAGCGGCTCCGCGGCGCCGGCGCGACGCTGCGGTACCACGGCGACTTCGACTGGGGCGGCATCCGCATCGGGAACGTGGTGATCGGGAGGCACGGCGCCCTGCCCTGGCGGTATGGGGCCGCGGACTACCGCGCGGCGCCCAAGGGGTCGGAGCTCGCCGGGGTGCCCGTGGCCGCGGCCTGGGACGACGAGCTCTGCGCGGCCATGTGCGACGAGCGGCGCGCGGTGCACGAGGAGGGGGTGGTGGAGGCGCTGATCGAGGATCTGCGGCAGGGAGAGGGCGCGGGCTGAGAGGCGCGTCCGTTCTGCCTGGCGTGCACGGTCAGTTCGCGTCTCCGGCGGGGGAGGACTGTGCCAGGCGGCCCTGACCTGTGCCAAGTGAGGGGGGTCCGGCACCGGCACAACCGCAATGCATTGCGACACACCGGGGTCCGGACCCCCCCGAAGCGCTCCGCGGAGCGATTTTTCGCGGGACTTTGTGCCAGATGGCGCCTGAATTTGCGCAATTTCGTGCCAACTACCCCCTGAAGGCGCTCATTTCTGTGCCAGATGGGGGGTCCGGGACCCTCCAGACCGCAATCCACTGCGTTCGCGCGGGGTCCGGGACCCTTCAGACCGCAATCCACTGCGTTCGCGCGGGGTCCGGGACCCTCCAGACCGCAATCCACTGCGTTCAGGCGGGGTCGGCCCCCTAGAAATTACCGATCACGTTGTTCAACAGAGAACAAACCACCAAGACGCCATAAGACGCCATAAGAACAACAAATATCTTGGCGTCTCATGGCGCCGTGGTGATTCGAAATCACCGCTCTCTATAGCTTTCCGAGCGACGCGCGCACGTGCCCGATGAACACCTTGATCTTCGGTATCTCCGACAGCGCCCCCGGGACGCTGAGCCGCACGGGCCGCTCCTGCCCGACCACGTCGGGCAGCACCGGCACGAGCACGTCCGGCCCCACGTCGGGGTCGGGCACGAGCGCGTCGGGGACGAGGCCGATGCCCAGGCCGGAGATGCAGCAGTGCCGGATGAAGTGGATGTCCGTCGCGATGAGCGCCGGCGCCACGGTGAACGGCGCGCCCCGCCATGTCCGCCAGGTGCGGGCGTCCTCGCCCGGGGCCTGCCACGCGAACAGCTCATGGTGCTTCAGATCGTCGATCGTCTGCGGCGTGCCGCGCCGCTCCAGGTACGCGCGGCTGGCGATGAGCCACTCGCGGACGCGCAGGACGACATGCGATATCCAGTGTCCGCTCGGCGCGTCCTCGCCGAAGTGGACAGCGATGTCGATGTCCGTGAGCGCCTCCCCCAGCGGATCGTTGCTGAAGCGGCAGTGGACGTGGAGCCTCGGATACGCGCCGCGAATCGCCGCGAAGAGCGGCGTCATCATGTGCGGCGGCAGCCCGACGGGCAGGATGACCCGCAGGGTGCCCGAGGGCGCGTCGCCCACCTCCCGGATCGAGGCCAGGAGCGCGGCCGCCTCCTGCACCATGCCGCGCCCCTTCCGGGCGAGCACCTGCCCGGCCTCGGTCGGCACGACGCCGTTCCGCACGCTCTCCAGCAGGAGGACGCCGGCGCGCGCCTCCAGCGACGCGACCTGACGCCGGAGCGTCGTGCGCGACGAGCCGAGCGCGCGGGCCGCGCCCAGGAAGGAGCCGGCCTCGACCACGGCGAGGAAGGCGCGAAGCTCTTCGAGGTCCATACACCCTGCCACTGTCCGCATTCTAGCCAGGGGTGACCGTCTTCGGCCATCCACATGCGGCGCCGCTCGATAGTGTCGCGAAAGGAGGAGACAAGTTGATGGCACGAGACGATTCGCACGCGCTCACGCGCACAGGCTCGCTCGCGGCGCTGGCCCTCTCCCTCGCGGCGCCCGCGGGCTGCGGCGGAGGCGAGGAGACGAGCACGACGAGCACGACGCCGCAGACGACGTCCACGTACGAGGACCCCCCCGAGCTCCAGCCGGGCGCGGATGGAGCGTACGAGCTGCGTTTCGGCCCGAGCGAGGTCGAGATCGACGGGCGCCGGTTCTGCCTCCGTGCGTACAACGGAATGACGAGCGGCCCCACGATCCGCATTCCGAAGGGCGAGGATCGCAAGGTCCACGTGACCCTGCACAACGACTTCACGAAGAGCGACTTCCGCGAGATCGCGAGCATGATGGGCCATGGCAACAGATCGTGCCACGACTTCAACCTGACGAACTTGCACGGCCACGGCCTGCACGTGCAGCCCAACTTCGCGACGGACGATCCCGCGGACCCGTGCGTGGGGGACGGCTGCGCGCCCGAGGGGCGGTATTTCGGCGACCACGTGCTGCACGAGGTCGGGCCGGGCGAGAGCGCCCGGTACCGCTGGGACCTGGACGAGGACGGGATCCACCACGAGGGCACGGACTGGTACCACCCTCACATCCACGGCTCCACGGCCATTCAGGTCATGGATGGAGCCGCCGGGGCGCTCATCATCGAGGGCGCGCTCGACGAGCTGCCTGGCATCGCCAGGGCCAGAGAGCGGGTGATGGTCATGACGCAGGTGCCCATCGATCACCAGAACACGGTGCCCTTGAAGGAGGGAGAGGCCTGCACCGAGGACAACCTGTCGGTGACCGACTTCCTCGCTGTCGAGTCGCTCCGGGCCACGCTGATCAACGGCAAGCTCAGGCCGCGGCTCACGACGCCGCCCGGGCAGGTGGAGCGCTGGCGCATGGTCTACGCGGGAAGCCCGGACGAGATGGGGATGAAGCTCCACGTCGCGAAGGACGCTTCGTGCTCCGATTTCGACAAGGCGCCCATCGAGACGACGCAGATCGCGCGCGACGGGCTGACGCTCCCGCAGCTCTACAGGAGCGACACGGTGTGGGTCTCCCCCGGCTACCGCGCCGACGTGATGGTGAAGATGCCTGAAGGCAAGCAGACGCTCTGCCTCGTGGGCCGCCGGCCGAACGATCTCCTGGGGAGCGTGATCGCGATCGTCGACGTGGATCCGAGCGCGGGCGAGCCCACCGAGGTGAACGTGCCCGCCGAGGCGGACGTGGCCGCGCTCGCGCCGCCGACGTCGTGGACCGGCACGGTCGACGGGAAGGAGATGGAGGTGAGCTGCGATTCGGTCGAGGCCGTGCACCAGAAGGTGGTGCTCCTCGTGCCCACGCCGGGGAGCAAGCCGCCGGATCTCAGCAGCGATGTGGCGCTCATGTCCTGTGACCCGGGAGACCACCCGCACGAGGTCGATCCGGACGCGCCGGTGTGCATCTGTCCGGATCCGAACATCAGCTGCCGCAAGTTCGACGAGCGGCGCGCCCGCGGCTACCGGAGCGATCGGGTCATGACCGTCGGGAGCTCGGAGCGGTGGGAGATCCGCGCGTTCGACGGGCACCCTTTCCATATCCACATCAACCCGTTCCTCGTGTGCCCCAACGAATCGAACAAGGAGCCCAACTTCGCCCACTGGCGAGACACGATGTGGGTCCAGGTCGAGGACGGGCCGCGCGACGTGATCATGAACCCCCGGAGGTTCACGGGCCAGTTCGTGGCCCACTGCCACAAGCTGAACCACGAGGACGAAGGGATGATGGAGCTCGTGGAGATCTGCGACCCGGGAGATGAGGAGTGCCTGTGTCAGGGGACGGACGAGAGCGGCGCGTGCATCTCCCAGGCAGGGTGTCAGCCGGACGATCTCGCGTGCCAGTTCGCGAAGACGGCGACCGACGCGTACCCGGCGCCGCCGGCGCCGGACCTGGAGCTGTGCGGTCCGTGAGCTCCCCTCGCGGTCGCTGACCCGCCGGGTGGCATTCACGTTGCCTGACGCCGCGGGCGAGGTGAGAGCACGATGGGAATGGACGGAGGCAGGCGGCCAGAGGTCGTGGTGATCACGGGGGCGTCGGCGGGCGTCGGGCGCGCCACGGTGAGGCGGTTCGCGCGCGAAGGCGCGCGCATCGGCCTCGTCGCGCGCGGGCTCGACGGGCTCGAGGGGGCGCGGCGCGAGGCAGAGGACGCCGGGGCGAGCGCGCTCGTCCTGCCGACCGACGTCGCCGATTTCGCGCAGGTCGAGGCCGCGGCCGCGGCCGTCGAGGAGCGCTTCGGCCCGATCGACGCCTGGATCAACGTCGCGATGACGTCGGTCTTCTCGCCGGTGAAGGAGACGCGACCGGAGGAGTACGAGCGCGTCATGAAGGTCAACTACCTCGGCTATGTGCACGGGACGCTCGCGGCGCTCGCGCGGATGCTCCCCCGCGATCGCGGGACGATCGTCCAGGCGAGCTCCGCGCTCGCTCACCGGAGCATCCCGCTCCAGTCGGCCTACTGCGCGTCCAAGCACGCGATCGTGGGCTTCACCGAGTCGCTGCGCAGCGAGCTGTTCCACGACAAGAGCCGCGTGCGCGTGAGCATGGTGCACCTACCGGCGATGAACACGCCGCAGTTCCTCTGGTCGAAGTCGCGCCTCCCCTACAAGCCACAGCCCGTCCCGCCGATCTTTCAGCCCGAGGTGGCCGCCGACGCGCTCTACTGGGCCGCGCACCACGACCGCCGCGACGTCATGGTCGGCTTCCCGACGGTCAAGGCGATCTGGGGAAACCGCGTGATCCCCGGGCTGCTCGATCGATGGCTCGCCCGGGTCGGGTACACGCGGCAGCTGACCGACGAGCCCGCCGATCCCGATCGCCCCGACGACCTGTGGGCGCCCGTGCAGGGCGATTTCGGCGCCCACGGCCCGTTCGACCGGCGCTCGAAGCCCTCGAGCCCGGAGCTCTGGCTCGACCTGCATCGCGGGTCGCTCGGCGCCTTCGCGCTGTGCGCGGCGGCCGTGGTCGGGTTCGGCGCGCGCAGGGCCGCCGCGCGGCGCGCGAGCCCATGGCGGCGCCTCCTCACGTAAGCCCTCACGTGAGCGACGCGCCGCCCTGCCTGCCCGCGCCCTGCCCGCGCGCCTAGCGCACGCTCGCACGCGCAGCCGCGGCACGCAGCGCGCGGCGCGGCGAGGCGGCACGTTTGTCGCACGCCGCGCCGGGTCGAGCTCACGTACGAGCTCGCAGTGAGGGAATCATGGCCCAGACCGTCGGCGAGTTCCTGCTGAGACGCCTCGTCGCGTGGGGTGTCCGGCGCGTCTATGCCTATCCGGGCGACGGCATCAACGGGATCGTCGGGGCGTTCCACCGCGTTCCGGACCTCCGTTTCATCCAGGTGCGGCACGAGGAGATGGCCGCGTTCATGGCGTGCGCCCACGCGAAGTTCACCGGCGAGGTCGGCGTGTGCCTGGCGACCTCGGGGCCCGGCGCGATCCACCTCCTGAACGGGCTCTACGACGCGAAGCTCGACCATCAACCGGTCGTGGCCATCGTCGGCCAGCAGGACCGCGCCGCGCTCGGCGGGCACTACCAGCAGGAGGTCGACCTCGTGACGCTCTTCAAGGATGTCGCGCACGAATACGTGCAGATGGCGTCCTCTCCCGCGCAGATGCGGCACCTCATCGACCGCGCGATGCGCATCGCCAAAGCGGAGCGCACCGTCACGTGCGTCATCGTCCCGAAGGACGTGCAGGAGCTCGACGCCGTCGAGCAGCCCCCGCACGCGCACGGGACCGTGCACTCCGGCATCGGCTACTCGTCGCCGCGCGTCGTGCCGAAGGAGGAGGACCTGCGGCGCGCGGCCGACGTGCTCAACGCCGGCAAGCGGGTCGCGATGCTGATCGGCCAGGGCGCGCTCGGGGCCGCGCCGGAGATCGTGCGCGCCGCCGAGATCCTCGGGTGCGGCGTCGCGAAGGCGCTGCTCGGCAAGGCGGCGCTCCCCGACGACCTGCCCTGGGTCACCGGCGCGATCGGCCTGCTCGGCACCAAGCCGAGCTGGGAGATGATGGCCAACTGCGACACGCTCTTCATGGTCGGCTCGAACTTCCCCTACCCGGAGTTCCTGCCGGAGGAAGGGAAGGCGCGCGGCGTCCAGATCGACATCGACGGCCGGATGCTCGGCCTGCGCTACCCGATGGAGGTCAACCTGATCGGCGACTGCGCCGAGACGCTGCGGGCGCTCATCCCCTACCTCAAGCTCAAGACGGACCGCTCGTGGCGGCGCAAGCTCGAGGAGAGCGTCGCCGACTGGTGGAAGGTGCTCGAGGCGCGGGCGATGAACGACGCCGATCCGCTGAACCCGCAGCGCGTCTACTGGGAGCTGTCGCCGCGGCTGCCCGACGGCTGCATCCTGACCGCCGACTCCGGAACGTCGGCGAACTGGTACGCGCGCGACATCAAGATCCGGGCGGGGATGATGGCCTCGCTCTCGGGGACGCTGGCGACGATGGGGCCCGCGATGCCGTACGCGGTCGCGGCGAAGTTCGCCTTCCCCGACCGCCCGGTCGTCGCGATGGTCGGCGACGGCGCGATGCAGATGAACGGCATCAACACGCTCATCACCGTCGCGAAGTACTGGCGCGAGTGGAAGGACCCGCGCCTCGTCGTGCTGGTGCTCAACAACCGCGACCTGAACATGGTCACCTGGGAGCTGCGCGCCATGAGCGGCGATCCCAAGCTCGAGGCGTCCCAGACGCTGCCGGACTTCCCGTACGCGGCCTACGCCGAGGCGCTCGGGCTGCGCGGCGTGCGGATCGACCGCCCGGACCAGTGCGCGCGCACCTGGGACGAGGCCTTCCGGGTCGACCGGCCGGTCGTGGTGGAGGCGATCACCGACCCGGAGGTCCCGCCGCTGCCGCCGCACATCACCGTGAAGCAGGCCGCGATGCTCACGTCGGCGCTGCTCCGGGGCGACCCGGGCGGGCGCGGGATCGTCCGCCAGGCGTACCGCGACATGATCGAGAGCTGGATCCCGCACCGGGGCTGACGATGGCCGGCGAGGAGCAGCGCGCGTCGGTCCCGATCGAGCGCATCGAGGTGGCCGCGTACACCGTCCCGACCGACCGCCCGGAGTCGGACGGCACGCTCGCGTGGCGCGAGACGACGCTGGTCGTCGTGCACGCGTCGGCCGGGGGCGAGCGCGGGCTCGGCTACACGTACGCCGACGTCGCGACGGCGCGGCTCGTGGCCGACCGGCTCGCCGGCGTCGTGCGCGGGCGCGACGCGATGGCGGTCCCTGGCGCGTGGGCCGCGATGGTGAGCAGCGTCCGCAACCTCGGCCGGCCGGGGATCGCGCAGATGGCGATCGCCGCCGTCGACGCGGCGCTGTGGGACCTGAAGGCCCGCCTGCTCGCGCTCCCGCTCGCGACGCTGCTCGGCACGGCGCGCGACCGCGCGCCCATCTACGGCAGCGGCGGGTTCACCTCGTACACAGAGGCCGAGCTCGCGGAGCAGCTCGGCGGCTGGGTCTCCGTGGGGATCCCGCGCGTGAAGATGAAGGTGGGGCGCGACCCCGGCGCGGATCTCGCGCGCGTGCGCGCCGCGCGCCGCGCCATCGGCCCGGACGCCGCCCTGTTCGTCGACGCCAACGGCGCCTACTCCCGCAAGCAGGCGCTCGCCTTCGCCGAGCGGTTCGCCGGCGAGGGCGTGCGCTGGTTCGAGGAGCCCGTGACCTCGGACGATCTCGACGGGCTGCGGCTCCTGCGCGACCGGGCGCCCGCCGGCATGGACATCGCGGCGGGCGAGTACGGCTACGACCTCGTCTATTTCCGCCGCATGCTGGACGCCGGCGCCGTCGACGTCCTGCAGGCGGACGCGAGCCGCTGCGGCATCACCGGCTTCCTCGCCGCGGCGGCGCTGTGCGAGGCGCGCTCGCTCGACCTGTCGTGCCACTGCGCCCCCTCGCTGCACCTGCACCCCGCGTGCGCGGTGCAGCGGCTCGCGCACATCGAGTTCTTTCACGACCACGTCCGCATCGAGCGGATGCTCTTCGAGGGCGCGGCGGCGCCCGCGGGCGGCGCGCTCGCCCCGGACCTCGGTCGCTCCGGCATGGGGATCTCGCTCCGGCGCGCCGACGCCGAGCGCTTCGCGGTGTGAGGAGAGATCATGCAGCACGTCGAACAGGAACAGAGGCAGGAGCGAGAGAAGGCCCCGGCGGAGGGCAGGCCGGCCGAGGCCGTCCAGCGCGAGATCGATCGCGGCGTGATCCGCTTCCCCGGCGAGCGGCGCGTGCGGCTCGCGCCCGCGGCCGACCCCGAGGTGGAGGCGCTCGCGGACGAGCTCTCGCGCACGGTCGAAGGCGAGGTGCGCTTCACCGCGGGCGACCGGGCGCTCTACGCGACCGACGGGTCGAACTACCGGCAGCTGCCCATCGGCGTCGTCGTGCCGCGGCACAAGGACGACGTGATCGCCGCCGTCGCCGCGTGCCGCCGGCACGGCGCGCCCATCCTCGCGCGCGGGGGCGGCACGAGCCTCGCCGGGCAGACGTGCAACGTCGCGGTCGTGCTCGACTTCTCGAAGTACATGCGCGGCGTCCTCGAGCTCGACCCCGCGAGCAGGCGCGCCAGGGTGCTGCCGGGCACGGTGCTCGACACCCTGCGCAACGCCGCGAACGAGCTCGACCTGACCTTCGCGCCGGATCCGTCGACCCACGAGTACTGCACGCTCGGCGGGATGATCGGCAACAACTCGTGCGGCGTGCACTCGGTGCTCGGCGGGCGCACCGCCGACAACGTGCACGAGCTCGAGGTGCTGACGTACGACGGCCTGCGGCTGCGGGTGGGGCCGACGAGCGAGGAAGAGATCGAGGCCATCGTCCGCGCGGGCGGGCGGCGCGGGAGCATCTACGCCGAGCTGCGCGCCATCCGCGACCGGTACGCCGATCTCATCCGCGCCCGCTACCCGCGGATCCCGCGCCGCGTGTCGGGCTACAACCTCGACGAGCTCTTGCCGGAGAACGGCTTCCACGTGGCGCGCGCCCTGGTCGGCACCGAGGGGACGTGCGTCACGGTGCTCGAGGCCACCCTGCGCCTCGTGGGCTGGCCCAGGTTCCGGTCGCTCCTCGTGATCGGCTACCCGGACGTGTTCTCCAGCGGCGACCATGTCCCCGAGGTGATGCGCTGCGGGCCGATCGCCCTCGAGGGGATCGACCACCGGCTCATCGAGGACATGCGCAAGAAGGGGCTGCACGAGCGCTACCTGCGCTACCTCCCGGAGGGCCGCGGCTTCCTGCTGGCCGAGTTCGGGGGCGACACCCGGGACGAGGCCGACGCGCGGGCGCGCGACGCCATGCAGGCCCTCGGGCGCGGGGCGAACCCGCCGTCGATGAAGCTGTACGACGACCCCGACCAGGAGCAGGCGCTCTGGGAGGTGCGCAAATCCGGCCTCGGCGCGACCGCGCGCGTCCCGGGCGAGCCCGACACGTGGCCCGGCTGGGAGGACTCGGCCGTGCACCCCGACAACCTGGGAGGGTACCTCCGCGACCTGCGCGCGCTGTTCGATCGCCACGGCTACCAGCCCGCGCTCTACGGCCACTTCGGGCAGGCCTGCGTGCACTGCCGCGTGGACTTCGACGTGACGACGCCCGAGGGCATCCGCAACTGGACCCGCTTCCTCGACGAGGCGACCGATCTCGTGGTCCGCTACGGCGGCTCGTTCTCCGGGGAGCACGGCGACGGCCAGGCGCGCGCGCAGTTCCTGCCGAAGATGTACGGCGAGGAGCTCATCGCCGCGTTCCGCCGCTTCAAGGCGGCGTGGGATCCTTCGTTCCGCATGAACCCGGGCAAGGTCGTCGACCCGTACCGCGTCGACGAGAACCTCCGCCTCGGCGCCGACTTCCGCCCCGCCGCCGTGGAGACGCACTTCCGCTTCCCGGACGACGACGGCGACTTCACGCGCGCGACCCTGCGCTGCGTGGGCGTGGGCAAGTGCCGGCGCCACGACGGGGGCACGATGTGCCCGAGCTACATGGTGACGCACGAAGAGGAGCACGCGACGCGCGGGCGGGCGCGCCTGCTCTTCGAGATGCTGGAGGGGGGCGAGCTCCGGGGCTTCCGCGACGACTCGGTGAAGGAGTCGCTCGACCTGTGCCTGGCTTGCAAGGGGTGCAAGGGCGAGTGCCCGGTCCACGTCGACATGGCCACCTACAAGGCGGAGTTCCTGTCCCATTACTACGCGCGACGGCTGCGGCCGCGCGCCGCCTACACGATGGGGCTCATCCACTGGTGGGCCCGCCTCGGGCAGCTCGTGCCGGGGCTCGCGAACCTCGTGACGCAGACGCCCGCGCTCGCGGCGGTGGCGAAGAAGATCGCGGGCATCGCGCCCGAGCGGAGCATCCCGCCGTTCGCGCGGACGTCGTTCAGACAGTGGTTCCAGGGGCGGCCGCGGCGCAACGCCGGCGGACCGCAGGTCGTGCTCTGGCCGGACACGTTCAACGACCACTTCTTCCCGGAGACCGCGATCGCCGCGACCGAGGTGCTCGAGTGGGCGGGCTACGAGGTGATCGTCCCGGAGCAGAAGGTCTGCTGCGGCCGGCCCCTCTACGACTTCGGCTTCCTGAAGACGGCCAAGCGCCTGCTGCGGGACGTGATGGGCGCGCTGCGCGACCCGATCGAGCGGGGCGTGCCGGTGGTCGGCCTCGAGCCGAGCTGCGTCTCGGTCTTCCGCGACGAGCTCCACGGGCTCTTCCCCGACGACGCCCTGGCGACGAAGCTCCGGGAGCAGACGCACATGTTCGGCGACTTCCTGAAGGGGGCGGCGGGGGGAGATCCCGGCCGTCCCTCGCCCGGCGGACGCGGGCTGCCGCGCCTCGATCGGCGCGCGGTGGTGCACGGCCACTGCCATCACAAGGCGATCCTCGAGATGGACGCCGAGCGCGACGTGCTCCACGGCATGGGCCTCGACGTCGAGCTCCTCGACTCGGGCTGTTGCGGCATGGCAGGCGCGTTCGGCTTCGAGGAGGGCGCCAAGTACGAAGTCTCGATCCGGTGCGGCGAGCGCGTGCTCCTGCCCGCGGTCCGGTCGGCGCCGGCGGACGCGCTGATCGTGGCCGACGGCTTCAGCTGCCGCGAGCAGATCAAGCAGACGACCGACAGGCAGGCGCTGCACGTCGCCCAGGTCGTGCGCATGGCGGCGCTGCACGGCCCCGAGGGGCCGGCGGGCGACTACCCCGAGCGCGCCTACCTGCCCGGACCCGCGGACGTCTACGTGACGCCGCGGACGACGGTGGCGGCGCTCGCCGCGGCGCCGGCGGGCGCGGCGCTCCTCTGGGCGGGCGGTCGCCGGCTCGCGGCCGAGCGGCGGCGGGCGCGGCGGCGCGAACGGTGGCTCCCGGCGGCGGGCGTCGCGGCCGCGGCGCTCGCGGCGGTGGGGCTGCTCGGGCGGCTCGCGCGGCGCCGCGGAGCGCGATCGCCGGCACTGTGATGAAGGCTGAGCCTCGAGCCCGCGCGCGCCGAGGAACCCCGGCGCGGCGGGCTCCGGCGGCCGGGCCGCCCTGCGCTGCCCTGTCACGACCGCGATCGCGCGTTCCGGAGCGCCCTCCACCCCTCCGGGAGCGAGAGCGCGAAGATGGCCATGTTGGCCGTCAGGGCGACGAGGCAGTACGCGCACCAGGCCCTCTCCCGTCTCCGCATCTGGACGAAGAGCCACCCGGACACGGCCGCTTCGACGGCCGCCTTGGCCGCCACCGCGACGGGGATCCCGGGCGTGTCCCTGGCGCGCTCGGCGCCTCCCCAGCCGGCCAGCGCCAGGTTGGAGGCGAAGCTGGTGAGCGAGAGCGGCGCGTCCGGCAGCGTGAGCCCGAACGCGATATCGGAGCTCGTCACCTTGTCCGAGTCGAACCCTGGGAGCGGAGGATCGGGCAAGTGCTCGATGATCCCGAGCTGAAACAGCGAGACGACCGCCATGCTGGCGCCGCCCGCGAGGGAGGCGACGGCGATGAGACGGCGCCTGGCGAGATCGCTCGATCGGCCGCGCCGGAGCGCGGCGCGAAGCGCGCCGGCGCCGGGCAGGCGCGGCGCCCGCCGCCGCCTCGCTCGCCGAGCATTGCCCGATGCGCCCTGGTCTTTCCTCATGAGCTTACCCCCTCTCGAGCGCGCATCTGCATGCGCCCGGCCCCGAGCGCCGCACGACACGCCCAGCGCCAAGGCAACTCGACAATTCGACAATTCGACAATTCGATAATTCGATAATTCGACAATTCGACAATTCGACAATTCGACAACTTGCAACCTGTGTACCTCGCGGCGAAGGACAACATCTGCACGGTTTACCCGGAGGGTTCTTCCTGGACGCCTGGCCACACAGGTCAGGAGCGCGCGCCGGCAGGGCGCGCGGGGCGCTGGCGCTCGCGCCGGGACGCGCGCTGACCACCGAGGGCGGCGGGCGGAGGCACGACAATCGCAACGAATTGCAAAGGGATCGCAAGCAATCGCGAAAGGGGGCTGGGATGGGAGCTCATGAGTCGACTCGCCATGCAGAACCGGGCAGCGAGCGCCGGCCGCGGTCGGACGCCGGGACGGGCGAGCGTTCACCGAGCGAACGGCAGGAGCGCAAGAAGAAGGTGCTCACCCAGGGCACCTCCTCGATGGCGCAGAGCATCGCGGATGCGATCGTCCTGAAGCAGGGCGGCGTCTTCCTGGTCACCGAGCAGGGCGGCGCGATCCCCCTGCGTGGCGAGCACGGCTTTGGCCTCTACTACCATGATTGCCGGTTCCTGAACGGCTATACCGTCGAGCTGGACGGCGTCCGGCCCGAGGTGCTCGCCTCGACCGCGGAAGCCGACCATGCAGGCGTCTTCCGGCTCGCGAACCCCCGGATCCTGATGCGCGAAGGGCACATCATGTCCGAGCACGACGTCGGCCTCCGGTGGGAGCGGGTCATCGACGCCGACGCGACCGCGGTCCACGAGAACATCACTGTCCACAACTATGCTCGTTCGGCGGTCGACCTCGAGGTGAAGCTGACCTTCCGCGCCGAGTTCGAGGACGTTTACGCGGTCCGCGGCCTCATGCCCGAGGCGCTGGGGAAGCACCACGCCCCCGCGGCGAGCGACGAGGAGCTGCGCTTCTCGTACGATGGCGCCGACGGCCTCCAGCGCGCCGTGACCATCCGCTGGGGCTGCCGGCCGGACGCGATCGACGGCACCTCCGCGCTCTTCCGCGTCCGGCTGCCGCCCGGGCACAGCCAGCCGATCTCCCTCGTGATCTCGCTCTCGGAGTCCTCGGGCGGGACGCCCGCCGATCGCCCCGCGCCCTCGTGCTCGGGGGCGGACGTCGCAGCGGCAAAGCGGCGGGGAGAGGAGCGCCTCGCCGCGCAGGTGCAGGAGAGGGCCCACGTCGAGACGGACAGCCTGCTCGTCAATCGCGTCCTCGCGCGGTCGTTCGCCGACCTGCTCCTCCTGCGGACCCCGCTCGATCACGACACGTTCTTCGCCGCCGGCGTGCCGTGGTTCACGGCCCTCTTCGGCCGCGACAGCCTGATCACGGCGCTCGAGGTGCTGCCTTACCAGCAGACCGTCGCCGTCGATACGCTGCGGCTGCTCGCGAGGTTCCAGGCGCGCGAGCGGGATCCGTGGCGCGACGAGCAGCCGGGCAAGATCCTGCACGAGCTCCGGGTCGGCGAGCTCGCGCGGGTCGGCGAGATCCCCGAGACACCGTATTACGGGAGCGTCGACACGACCGCCCTGTTCCTGATCCTCATGGCGCGGCACGCGGCGTGGACAGGTCGACTCGACGTCTTCCACGAGCTCAGGGAGAACGTCGACGCGGCGCTCGGGTGGCTGTCGAGCCCCGAGGCTCACCCGGAGATCAACGGCTACCTGGCTTACGACTCGACCTCGAAATCGGGTCTCGTCAACCAGGGATGGAAGGACTCCGGCGACGGGATCGTCGATGAAGAGGGGCAGATCGCGGAGCCGCCGATCGCGCTCGTCGAGGTGCAGGCCTATGTGTACCTCGCCAAGTCGGAGCTGTCCGATCTGTTCGAGCGCGCGGGCGAGGCGGAGACGGCCGCGCGGCTCCGGCGCGAGGCCGCGGACCTGAAGGAGCGCTTCGACCGGGATTTCTGGCTCCCGGAGCGAGGGGTGTATGCGCTGGCGCTCGTGGCCGGCGGCCACCGCGCCGCGGTGTGCTCGTCCAACGCCGGACACGCGCTGTGGGCGGGCATCGCCGACCCGTCCAGGGCGCGGACATGCGCGGAGCGCCTGCTGTCGGAGAGCATGTATTCGGGCTGGGGCATCCGCACGCTCGCGGCGGACGAGAAGGCCTACAATCCGATGTCGTATCACCGCGGGACCGTGTGGCCCCACGACAACGCGCTGATCGCCGCCGGGCTGCGCCGCTACGGCCTCGACCGCGAGGCGCGCACCGTGTTCGGCGGCATCGTGAGGGCCGCCATGCATTATCGAATGTACCGGCTGCCAGAGCTCTTCTGCGGCTTCCCGCGCGCCGAGCACGGCGCTCCGGTCCGCTACCCCGTCGCGTGTCACCCGCAGGCGTGGGCCGCCGGGGCCGTCCCGTACATGCTCGCCTCGCTCCTCGGGCTCGAGCCCGAGGGCTTCGAGCGGCGCCTGCGCGTCGTTCGCCCGATCCTGCCCAGGCTCGTTCGCCGCGCCACGGTGCGCGGGCTGGCCGTGGCGGACGGCCGCGTCGATCTGGAGTTCCGGAAGAGGCGGGGGGACGCTGTCGAGGTCGACGTGCTGCGGGTCGAGGGCGACGTCGACGTCGTTGTCGAGGAGCGCTGAGCCGGGGTCACACCGCCGGCGGCTCGGTCTGGCGTTGCCACGCGCGGTGCATGGCGATCGCCTTGACGAACGCCGGCGCCGCAGCACCCACGGCGTCGTCCGGCAGGACGAGCAGGCCCGGGTCGGCGCCCGCGGCCGCCTTCACGCCGGCGGCCTCGGCGAGCGGCGCGGCCGACGCTGGCACGAGCAGCGGCTTGCAGTGGCGGTACTGGAGCTGGACGAACTCGACCGCGAGCCCGTCGCGCGCCAGCGCCGCCGCGCCCTTGCCGGGCAGCAGCGCCGCGGCGTCGAAGAGGACGCTCGGGGCCGCCTCGATCGTGACCTCGACCGGCAGCTCGTCGCCCTCGGCGGTGCGCACCACCCCGAGGCGCGCGCCGACGTAGCGGGGCACCGCGCCCGCCAGCAGAAGCGCCTCGTAGAGCGCGCCCGCCTCCGCCCCGCTCACGCCGTCGGCGACGACGAGCGCGACGCGGCGGCCGAGGATGCGGCCATCGCCGGGCCGGGCGAACAGCGACAGGGCCGGCGACACCGCGACCTCGGGATCCTTGACGGGCGGCGCCACCATCGAGAGCGGCTCGGGCAGCGGCATGCCGAGGTCGGCCGCGACCTGCGCGGCCAGCCCCTCGTCGACGTTCCGCAGCATCCGGACCATGCGCTCGCGGATGGCCTGCGTCTGCACGCGCGTCAGCTCGAAGCGGAAGGCGCGCGCGATGTGCTGGCGCTCGACGGGCGTCTGGCTCGCCCAGAAGAGGCGCGCCTGCGTGGTGTGGTCCGCGAACTTCTCGGGCTTCGCGCGCAGCTTGCTCGGCTCGGTCGCGGCCTGCTGCGCCAGGAGCCGCTCGGCGACCGAGGCGAAGCCGCGCGCGCCGGCCTGGAAGGGGCAGCCGCCGGCGAGCGAGTTGGGCTCATAGTTCACGCGACCGCGGTTGATCGCCTGGCGGTGGAACCCGTCCCGCTGGTTGTTGTGCACCTCGGCGACCGGCGCGTTGATCGGGATCTCGTGGAAGTTCGGCCCGCCGAGGCGCGTGAGCTGCGTGTCGAGGTACGAGAAGTTGCGCCCCTGAAGCAGCGGGTCGTTCGTGAAGTCGATGCCGGGCACGATGTGCTGCGTGCAGAACGCGACCTGCTCCGTCTCGGCGAAGAAGTTGTCGGGGTTGCGGTTCAGGACGAGGCGGCCGACGGTGCGCAGGGGCGCGAGCTCCTCCGGCACGATCTTGGTCGCGTCGAGCACGTCGAAGCTCCACCGCTCGGCCTCGGCCTCCGTGAACGTCTGGATCTGCAAGAGGTACTCGGGGAACGCGCCGCCCTCGATGGCCTCCCAGAGATCGCGGCGGTGGAAGTCGGGGTCGGCGCCCGCGATCTTCACCGCCTCGTCCCAGTCGAGCGAGTGCGTGCCGAGCACGGGTGTCCAGTGGAACTTCACCAGCGTCGCCTCGCCGGCCGCGTTGACGAGCCGGAAGGTGTGCACGCCGAAGCCCTGCATCGTCCGGAAGCTTCGCGGGATCGCCCGGTCGCTCATCTGCCACATGACCATGTGCATCGACTCGGGCATGAGCGAGATGAAGTCCCAGAAGGTGTCGTGCGCGCTCGACGCCTGCGGCATCTGGTGGTGCGGCTCGGGTTTGACGGCGTGCACCACGTCCGGGAACTTCATCGCGTCCTGGATGAAGAAGACAGGGATGTTGTTGCCGACCAGATCCCAGTTGCCCTCTTCGGTGTAGAACTTCACGGCGAAGCCGCGCACGTCGCGCACCGTATCGGCGCTGCCGCGCTCGCCCGCCACCGTCGAGAAGCGCACGAAGACCGGCGTCCGCTTGCCGACCTTGGCGAAGGGCGCGGCCTTGGTGAGCGAGGTGATGTCCTCGGTGCACTCGAAGTACCCGTGCGCGCCCGAGCCGCGCGCGTGCACCACGCGCTCGGGGATGCGCTCGTGATCGAAGTGCGTGATCTTCTCGCGCAGGATGAAATCCTCGATCAGCGTCGGGCCGCGCAGCCCCGCGCGCAGCGAGTTCTGATTGTCCCCGACGGGCACGCCCTGGTTCGTCGTCAGCGCACGACCGAGCGAGTCGACCCGATGCTTCTGCAGAGGCCCCTGGTTCGGATTCTCGCCCGGCGCCGCCTTGGCGCCGTTCTTCTCGGACTCGTTGCTCTCGGTGATCGTGCTCGCGGTCGCGTCGAGGTTCTCGGGCTTCGCCGTGGCACCTTGCGGCGGCTGTGGCATTTTGCCGCGTAGCGCGTACTCGGCGCCTTTGTTCACGTTCTCGGGGATCGCGGCGACGAGCGCTTCCGTGGCGTCGATCTTCGCGTCGAGGCGGTCGGCTGCCGCGATGTTGCGGACCGCGGCGTCCTCGCTGCTCGTCCCGCTGCCGAGCGCGGTCGCCGCGCGCTCGAGGAGGCTGCGTTTCGGCCGTGCCGCCCGCGGCTTCGCCGACGGGCCGCCCATCGATTGTTTCGCGCTGCCCGCGCCCTTCTCGGTCTGCGCCGGCTCTCTGGACGGCTTCGCGGGGTCTTTGCGTTCGGTCATGAGATGTCCTCCCGGAGAGCCGGGGTTTCAGCAAAGAACGCACCAGGCACGTGAGCTTCAGGCAAGCGCGGGCGGACAATCCGCGGCCGAGCCCGCTGCGGCGCATCGGTCGGCCCGCCGCGTCTTGGCAGGGCGTCGGCGGCGGCCGGGCGGTCCCTTCACTTCCTCTTCAACCACCATCTCTATCCGATCTCGTGATCTTTGCCTTCCAGCCCATCTTCTCCGACGTGTTGACATCCATCAGCTCGAGCTTGCGAGGCGCACCATCGGGCTTGCGAAGCCTGAACCTCAGGTTCGACTCATGAGGATCCTGGTACGGAGGCTCGCTCCTCTCCGTGTCATGACGGCGGACCGGGTCCCTCGGGCGGGGGGGGACGCTGGTCACCAGCCGGCACAGGAGCGAGAGCGGAGCCACGTCGGTGGCCGATGAGATGGGGCGAGAGCTTCCGCGGCAAGATATTCAGACGTGGGCGACTCCCGCTCTGTTGCCAAAGCTCCAGCTGGCGCCGGGGAATTCGGTGGGCCTCGTGATCCCCATCGGGGATTTTTATCAACTGGCACCCGGAAAGACGTAACTGGTGGCGATCGAGTATGGTGATCATGACCTGAGCGTCACGGCTCAGAGCCGGCTGACGGCCCCGTGATAAGTGGAAAGTCGGGGGGGCCGGCCCCGCCGTCCTTCCCGCAGAGCTCGTCGTTTTACGTTGCGGGTCGAGCCGCCTATCGTTACGACTCCGACGCCCGACGAGGGCTGCCCTAAGGTGGTTCCCGATGAAGCGATCTGCTCCGCGGATGCTCGCCGAAGCGTCCCCGTGTGTCGCGTTTCCCTTCGCACCGCGGCGCGCGCGGCCCCAGCCGATTTCGCAACGAACACCACCCCTGGGCCCCGCGTCGGGGGCGAGGGGTTCGACGTTTGCGGCGGGATGGGTCGAGCTCACCTGCGACCCGCCGCCCTGCTGATGCGCGCCGAGCGCTCGCGCAGGGCCGCCGCGTCGCCGGAGCGGCCCTGCTTATCGCGGAGATCCGCGAGGGCGAGGAGGTCGCGTGCGTCGTCGAGGCTCGGCCGGCGGCCGAGCGTCCTGGAGAGTTGCAGCCGCCGCTCCATGGCCGAGGCAGCCTCTGCGACGCGGCCTTGCTGCGCGTAGATGGCGTGGAGCTCGCCGAGGAGCGGCTGGAGCTCGATGGCCTCGGGGCGCGGCCGTGACTCCTCGGCGGCCATAGCGCATTGGAAGCGGACCGCCGCTTCGTCGAGGTCGTTCCGTTCGAGGGCGAGCCGCGCGAGGCATACGAGCACGTCGCGGAGGGGACGCGGATCCTCGGTCCGTCGTTCGGCGACGGCGAGGGCGGCCAGGAGCTCGCGCTCCGCCTCGTCGAACCGACCGACGCGCTGGAGCCAGCCCGCGAGCGGAAGGCGGACGTAGGGGCTCCTTGGGTGATCCGAGCCCCAGACGCTCTCGCGGAGCTCGGCGGCCACCCGGTGCGCCTCTTCGGCCATGGGGCTGGAGTCCGCCGCGTCGGCGCAGGCGATCAGCGCCCCGGCCACGCTGAGGCGCGCGTCCTCGGGGGCGCCCACCAGCGCGGCGCGCGCGCCCGCGATCGCCTCGGCGGCCTGGCCCTCGTCCCACAGCATTCGAACCGTCGCTTCGTCCATCACGCAGCTTAACACGACGACGCAAACGTCGTTTGCGCGCCGCGCCGTCGCGTTCGCCTGATCCAAGGTGGCCCCGCGATCGCTCGCTTCGCGAGCGATTCACCGCGCGCCCGTCTCGCGATCACCCCGGCGCGGCCGGCGCGAGGATCTGCGCCGGCTCTGTCAGGCGAGGGCGGGGATGAGCGGGATCAGGCGGCTGAGGAGGCCGGCGATCGCCGCGCCGATTTCCGCGAGCGTCGCCCCCGCGGCGATCACCGCGGCGACCTCCCACAGGACGATCGCCGCGACGACGATCCCCACCACGATCGCGAGTCCGCGCAGGACGTCGAGCAACGCCCGACCGAGCTCGCTCAGCAGCTCGCGCGCGAGCGCCAAGGCGACCGCCTCCACCGCGGCCGGGAGCGCGTCGGCGAGGATCTGCCCGAATCGGCGCCGGAGCTCGCGGAGCACGTCGGCCGCGGTGATCGCGGCCCCCGCGGCGGCCGCAGCGCAGAGCGCGTTCAAGCTCGTCTGGAGCCACTGCCGCAGCGCCTGCCTGGCTCGGGTCCTCAACTCCCCGATCACCCGGTCCTTGAACTGGCGCACGACGATGCGAATCTGGCGATCGAGCGCGCCCTGCAGGCGGCTCTCGACCAGGTCGGCGAGCTGCTCGACGGGCAGCCGATCGAGGACGAACGAGCCCGTGGCGCCGAGCGCACGCTGGACGATCTCCCGCGTGCGGGGGTCGCGGAGCGCGAGCACGATCGCCTGTCGGATCGGCATGGTCTGGATCGCCCGGTCCAGCCGCGGGTTCACCGTGTCTTCGAAATAGCGATCGAGCGCACCCTCGGCGCGCCCGAGCAGGCCGTCGATGAAGCGGTTCGTGCCCGGCACGTCGGTGCCGCACGCGTAGATATCCGGGTCCTGGTTGCCGATGGCCTTGAAGGAGACCAGCCCGTCCCTGCACCACGCGATGGAGACTGGCACGCTGCCGATCCGCGCCGGCGAAGTGATGGGCAGGCGGTTCATCGGCATCATGCGGACGTCGCTCACCGTAACGCCGGCGTGCCCCCGGACTTGCCATCGATTGGTGAGGAAGGGCAGGTTTTGCTTGCCCTTCTCGACGTAGTTCAGCGCCTGGGCCTCGGCGTCGGTGATCAGGTCCCACTGCCCTCGCTTGATCTCGAGCACCTCCATGACGCTGCCCTGCATCAGGGCGATATCGGCGGAGCCTCTGCCGGCGCGGCCGCCGATCTGCTGGCTGCGTACCGTCCCGCGGCGGCGGTCTTCGTCGCGCCAGGCCGAGAAGCTGCCGGCGGGGATCGGGAACTCGCGCTCGGACGGCCCGAGGCTGCGCATCGGTACGGCGAGGTTGGCCTGCACGTCGCTCTCGGCGACGAACTCCCGCTCGGCGGCGTCGAGGATGTAACGGCACGGCGCGAAGCGCTGGAGGGCTGGCTCGCTCACTCCACGGATGTTCACGGAGCGACCGGCCATCGCGGCGTCCGCGGCGGCGTCGGCCTCGCGCTCGAGCGCGCCGCCGGCCGGCCCCACCGCGGGCCGCCGCGCGGGGCGGCCGCGTTCCCCGCGCTGCTGGACCGTGTGGGCGAGCTCGTGCGCGATCAGCCACTGGCCAGCCCGGCTCCGCGGGGCGTATTGCCCGGCGCCGAAGACGATGTGCGCGCCCGACGTAAAGGCGAGCGCGTCGATGCCCCCAGCGGCGGCGTCCGCGCGGGCGTCGGTATGGACGCGAACCGCTGAAAAGTCGTGGCCGAAGGCGGCCTCCATGCGCCCGCGTACTCCCGGGTCGAGGGGCTCGCCGGGCTCCGCGAGGACGTCGCCCACGATCGGCGGGGCCGCCGTGGAGCGGTCCGTCGCGGCGGCATATCGCTGCACGGGGGCGCCGGCGCTCGCTTCGTCCTCGTCTTCGCATTTCACGCACTTGCGCTGGATCAGGCCCGGGGGCGCGGCATCCGCGCCGGCGGTCGCGCGGATACGGTTGAAATCGAAGCCGAGCCGCGACGCCTTCGTGGGCCTCACTTCATCGTACGTCGACACGTCTGCCCGCGACGAACCGGCAAACCTCGATTCGACGGCCGGAGCGCGCAGACCTGCCGGAGCTGCTCTGGTCACGAGCGAGGGCGTCGCTTGCGTGCTTCGCGTGAAGATCGCCACGGGGCTTCCTTTCGCGAAGCGAGTAGACGCTCACCCGTCCGCCGCTGTCAAGCTCGTGCCGGCCCGGCGCGCTCAGCGATGCTTGGGCTCACGCCGGATCACAGGCGTCTTCCAGCTTGTGATCCCCCCGCATTCGGATGCGCGACGGGCACATCATGTCCCAGCACGAGGTCGGCCTGCGGTGGGCGCGGGTCGACCGCGCGGGACCGCTGAGCAAGCCGCGGCGACGCGTCACGGCGGGCCTTCGAGCGCAGGCTTGGCTGGCCGCGTCTTCGGCCCCATGGTGCTCGGATCGAGCGTCCACTTGAGGAGCTGGTTCATCATGGAATCCAGCGTGTCTTCGAGCGTGCGAGGCTCCGAGATGCCGGCGAGCTCCGCCCGGGCCTTGGTCTCCGCCGTCGTGGAGAGCGCTTTTCCGGTCTTGCCGCCGGCGAGGTTGTTCAAGAGCTCGAGCAGCTCCGCCGCTGGCGCCTTCACGGCCGGATCGAGCCTCGTGAACTTGTCGATCGCGCTCCTCAGGCCCTTCCGGTCGGTCAGCCATGCGGCGCGCGCGCTCGCGAAGAATTCGTCGGCGTCGTCCCATGGATGTTCGCTGGTGAACGTCTTCGACCATTGTGACGGATCGACCATCCAGAGCCCGGCGGGATGGCTCGCCTTCCTCACGCCACCCGAGCTCGGGCGCTCCTCGTCCTCCACGTCCTTCGTCGCGGCGAGTCGAAGGTAGAGATCGACGATCTTGGGAGCGGCGGCGGCCGGCGCCTTGCCGGATTTCATGTAGTAGAGGAACACCGCGTGGCTCGCCTCGTGCACCGCCGTCTCGACATCGACATGGGTCATGTCGAGCAGGAGCAGCGGCTTCTTCTGGTAATACACGAGCCGGCTCGTCGTGTTGGTGATCGCGCAGCCGGCGATTTTGAACGCCGGATCCGTGATCAAGGCGTTCGCGTCCTCGATGACCTTGACGATCCCAGGCAAGACGGCCCGGTCCAGGGCCTCCAACGTCGCGAAGAACTCGCCCTCGAGCGTGAATTGGTCGAACATGGGCTCCTCCGTTTCTGGCAACTCGGAGGCGAGCCCCCTCGGAGGACTTCGACAAGTTTTCTGAGGGGGCTTCGTTTGTCGCCCCTCAAAGAATGCGCTCAGGATGGCGCCCGGGGGCCGCCATCTTCCTGGCGCTGCTCAGCTGCGCTGGTGCCCTGGCTGGAGCAAGCCAAGGCGAGCTCGCTGGCCGAGTTCCGCGACTTCGCCGCGGGGCTCTGCCGCGACGAGTGTGCGGTCAGGGCCGCGCTCACCGAGAGGTGGACTAACGGGCAAACCGAGGGACAGGTGACGAAGCTGAAGATGCTCAAGCGCCAGATGTACGGCCGCGCCAGCGTGGGGCTCCTCCGCCAACGATTGCTCCTCGCAGCGTAGGGCGGCGCTTGTGGGGCTAGGGCCCCCGCCTGCAACCAGCGCGTGAGGCTCAGGGCGCGGTCCTGGAGCTGGGGCCGCCGACGTCGACGGCTGCACACCGGTCCGTCACCGATCATGCTCCACGGCGGTCGTCTCGGAAGACCTCGCTCCCCTGCGTCAGCAAGAGTGCGGGAGAGCCATTTTTACTGACGCTCTACAAGCCTCTTCCCCCCGCCGGAGACGCTGAGCCCCGCGTGATCGCGCGTTTCGCTCGACCGCACGCCCTCCGCGTGGAAAGACCAGCGCGCCCGATGCATCCTCCCCGCTCTCTCTTCGCCGCCGCGGTGCTGGGCGCCGTCCTCGGGGCCACCGGGCTCGTCGCCCTGGCCCACCCGCCGAGGGGCGGTCGCGCCGGATCCACCCCCGCGCGCGAGCCGCAAACAGTGGACGATCGAGGTCTCGTCGAAGCACGGCAAGGTGACCGCCGAGCGGGCGCGCGCGGCGACGGTCGACAAGCCCATCGAGACACCGCGGGTGATTGGCCGCTTCGCGATCGAGCTCTGGATTGGCCGCGAGCTGCTCGACCGCGCCCGCTTCAACGTGCCTCTGACGGGCGATGATCCCCCGCAGGGCAACCGCAACAGGCTGCCTCGCCCGCGGTTCGATCAAGACGTCACCGCGCGTGTCAACGTGCGTATCGCCGACAACCCGCGCATGACCTATCTGCTGCTGGTCGACCGCGAGAGCGGAGCGACCCCAAAGCTCATTTGGCGCCCCGAGGCCGACGGGCGTCTCTTGCCCTGGACGAGCGGTGTATCGGACGCCAAGCCGGGCGACTTCCCCGACAGCGGGGTGCGCGCGGCCGAGATTCGCGACGGGGGGATGTCCGACGCGGGAGCAGCGGATTCAGGGCCGGCGGATTCTGGGCCGACGGATGCGGGGCGCGACTGAGCGGAGCCGCCCATTGTGCTGGCTACCTTGAGGATCCGCAGGATCCAACGGCCGCCCGCGAACACTCCCAGGGCCCGCTGGCTATGTGCACGGACGCATGGACACCGCCCGGTGGTAGCCACCACAAGGGGCGGACGACGCGCTGACGCCGAGCGACAACGCGTTCTGCACGAACAGCTACGGACGAGAGGATGCGTCCAGCTCGGCTCGGGGCCAGGTCGGTTGGATGGGTCGCAGCGATAGCGTTCGTCCCGGCGCGTTCCACCATGCTTCGGCCGCGGCGACGATGGCTGCTCGCTCGTCGGGAGGCGCGTCGCCCAGGTAATCAGAGGCGAACGGGAAGGGGTGCACCGGCGGCGGAAAGGCGAACGCCACGTAATTGTAGAACCGAATCGGCTTGTCGGGCGGCAACAGCGGTTGCCCGGTCGCCGCTACGAGGCAGGCGAGCGCAGCCCCGGCCACGGAGAACGCCGTGCTCTCGAGCTTAGCCTCGCTGTGCAAGGCGTCGACGAGCGCGGCCACCGCAGGCTCCTCGGCCGATGGCGGCACATCGCCTTGGAAGACGAGCGCGAGCGCGGCGAGGTGACGTACATGCGGGGTCTCGCTCTTCAGCATCGCGACGAGGTCGCCGACGGCGGTCGCATCGCCGAAATGGTGGCGCGCCGACGCCGCCCAGATTCGAGCGGTGGGCGAGAGCTCGTGCGCTCGCCTGCGCAGCTCCGGCACGACGGCAGGGCCGATCTCGAGGACCAGATCCCACGCTGCGTCCTTCTCCGTGAATGACGAGCTCTCCCAGCGGCGCGAAAGCGGGCCCACCGCGCGCTCGCCCATCTCGAGGATTGCCGCGCGGGCGTGCTGCGCTTCGGCCATCGCGGCGGACGTCACCTGACGATCCGGCGACGGAATGCCAGCGAGGTAGATAGCGAACCATTCGTCCATGGGGTTTTCGTTCACTTGGACCCCCTGCGCGCCTGCGCCGTCCGACGGCGCGGTGCACGCGATGAGCCCGCACGAGGCCGTCGCGGACACGAAGACGACGATGGCGACCGGTCGGATGATCATGGCAATTGTGTGCGAGCCACGTTCGTGATGTTGTTGCTTACCACGGTCACGACCATCTGCCAGCGCGTCCGGTCGGGGTAACGGAAGACGGTGGTGCGGGTGCCGCTCACCGTTCCGTCGGGGTTCGGAGTCATCGCCGAAGTGTCGCTCTCCATCACTGCGCCGATGACGGCAAGCTCGGCGGCCGTGGCGGTGCCATGGGCGCCGGAGGTCGGTGTCCCGAACTGGCCGCCCGCCGAGCCCGCGCCGAGCTGTTGCTTCTGGCGTTGCTCGACGATCTCGTGGAGAAATGACGCCGCCGCGGTCCACCCCCTTTGCCCGGAGCCGAGCCTCTCCATGTCGGCGACGTCGATCTGTTCGAGCACGTAGCTGCCGACGAGCGGAACGCCGCTCGCGGTGACGCTGACCGTGGTCAGCCCGGCCTCGTCGATGATGGGCTTGAGCCTCTCGGTGAAGGCCTGCGTCTCCGCGGTGGGCGGCCCCTGCAGATTCGTGGCCTGCAGCGTCACGTCGCCAGTCGCGTTGATCTGGGCCGTGTACAAGGGCGACAGACCACCATTGATGATGGCGAGCGCACGGGCTTGAACTGCGGGCAAACCCGTCAGGCGGAGTTTGCACATCGGCGTAGCCGCGGCGCCTTCGCTGCGAGCGGAGCCAGCCGCGCTGCGCAGCGCGCCATCGACCGACATCCCACGTGCCGGCGCCTCTCCTTGTTGCACGGTGTGAACCAATTCGTGCGCGAGGAGGCGCTGTCCCTCGACGTCGGCGGGCTGGTAGCGTCCCTGCGCGAAGTAGATATCGCGCCCCAACGTGACCGCGTTGGCGGCGAAGCTGTCGGCAATCCGGCCTGCCTCAGCGTCCGCGTGGATGCGAATCCGCCCGAAGTCGAAGCCGAGGCGTGATTCGAAGGAGCTCCGAAGCGGATCCGGAAGCGCGCCGCTCGTCGCTCCCGCTGGGCTCGTGATGGCCCCCTCGCGGAGCGCCCTCTCTGCGCCGAGATCGGCGACAGCCTCCAAACGAGCACGAGCCCCCGGCGCGACCGGCTTCTCCCACCCCTTGGGGGCGGGGACTCTCGCAATGAGCCCGGTGAAGCGATGGGGCAACGCCATGGAGTCGAGTATATGCGGCGGGGATCCGCCGTCAAGGAGGGGACACTGAGCGTCCCGCGCACGTCCTGTACACGCTGCTCGCCGGCGAGCCGTGCTGGAACGAGGAGTCGAGCGCGAGCGCTCGGGCACCTGGAGACGCCGTCAGGGGTCGCCCCCAACCGCGTAGTGTGCCTCCGGCGCGGGGGTGGCGGAGATCAGGCCGTGCAGGCCGCGGGGGAGCATAGGAAGTGCCGGCGACGCGAGCGCAGGCGACGACGCTTCGAACGCGCTCGTCGCTCGCGGTGCAAGCGCAGCCGCGGCCGTTTCCGCAGCGCACGGCTTCGGCTTCAACGGCCACGTGGGTGGCTTCGGCGTCACGAGCGGGCGCAATGAAGGAAGAAGCGACCGAGGGTGGTGGTGGCGAGCGACGGGAGTGGAGCGTGAGCGAGCGCGTCCGGGTGGAGGGGCTCACGTGCGGCCACAGCTTTCGCAACGCTCCGTGGGTGGCTATGACGAAGGCGCAGGCGAGACGGAGCCGTCCGATGCCCCCTGAAAAGTTGAATAGCGGAGAGGCGACGACTAGCCTGGCCGGACGAGGATCCCGCGAACTTCCTGTTCGAGACCCGTGACGTCCCGGTTGCTGCCACGGCCTTCGTGCGCGAGCTGCTGAGCGAGGGGCGGGGAGGCTGCGTCTTCGAGCCTCTGGGCAGCGGGACGTCGCACGCGGGTCGCGCAGCAGTTCAGGGCCGCGGTGTGCTCGTCCACCTCACGGACGGACCTCTGCTCGGGCTGCGGTTCCTGGCCGATGTCGCCAGGCAACTCGGGCCGGAGGGGCGCCCGATCCTCAAGCGGTCCGATGCACCGGGGTCAAGGCTGCGTTCGAGGTCGCCGAACCAGCCATCGACGGGCGCCCTCTCGTGGCGGATGAGGCCCACCATCTGCTCGGCTCCCCTCCGAGCGTGGAGGATCCGACGACAGCGCTGTGGCAGGAGGAAAAGTCGACGGTGCTCGACTGGCTGCGCAGCCGTCTGGAGCAGAGACCGACCATCTTGGTAGGGCAGCGGCGCATCCCCGATGTCGCGAAGAGCCATCGGCACAAGGTGCTGACGGACCGGCCCATCGTCCTCAAGAAGGCGCCCGACGGCTTCCGCGACTGGAGCCGGCTCGGCGAGCTCGTCAAGGGAAGGCCCGCAGCGCTCACGCTGGCGCGGGCCCTCGTCCCGTGGCTGCCGGCGCGGGACTTCAACGACCTGGTCGCGCGCGCAAAGGACGAAAATATCCGTCCCCCCGAGGTGCTTCATCGCCTCCGTGAAGCGTTCAGATTGAGCGTGGATTTCGCGCCCACGGGGCACGATTTAGCCGACAGCGACGCGCGAGCGGCGTTCCGGCGACGAATGCGACGTCAATTACATTTGGGGCGCGCTCAGCGCGCCGCGAAGGCACACGTCCCCCTTACCCCCACCATGAATTCGGCTGGTTCCGGGCTCAATTGAGCCGGCGAGCGAGCTGCGAGCGCTCCGGCACGTGCAGCTTCGTGCCCCGACTCGGGCGAGCCAACCTTCCAGGGACGAGGATCAGCGCGCGCCGCAGCCACGGCGTTCGCCAGCTCGCGAGGTGCGGAACATGGTCGAGCACATAGCGGCGCATCAGGTTGGCGGTCAGAAGCTTCAGCAGCAGCGCGGCATGATTGGCGTTGAAGCTCTGGCTCGGCACGCGACCGCATCCCCAGCCGTGCTTGAGATCGCCGATGAGCGGCTCGATGCCCGCGCGCAGGTCATACCGCGCCGCGACGTCTTCGGGCGCTTCGACCGGATCGTTGGTCAAGAAGACCTGCACCGTGTAGTCGAGGCCTTCCCAGAGGTAGATCTGCTTGCCGTTGTCCCGATCGCGTGTGCGTACGGCGATCACGCGGACTCCATTCGGCCAACCGCTGCGCCGGAAGGGGACCTCGGTCACCTGCCGTCGAGGACGACCGTCGGCATCCCGGTCGACGGTACGCCATCCGGTCGCGTACGCGACCCTGCCCACCAGATCGGGGCTCATCCGCGCCTTGGTCAGGAAGAAGCATCCCTTCGCGGCGACAGCGTGCATCAAGGCGCTGCAATCCCCCGCGCCGTCGATCCGCACGTAGATGGCCGCGCTCGGCGCTGCGGCGCGCGCCCGGTCGATGCACTCCTCGACGAAGGGCACATCGGCTTCGCCGAAGCTCGTGTCGCCCGGTCGCAGCTTGGCCCCGACAATGGCCTCGACCTCGGCGATGCGCGCCAGGATCGGATGATAGCTCGACCGGCCGCGGTAGCGTGGGTTCGGGCCCGGCAGTGCCCCCCCGCTTGCATCCCGAAGAGCGGCTCCACGGTCGTGTCGACGTCGATGTGCACGAACCGGTGCTTTCGGCGAGCAACAAGGGCGAGCCCGTGGTCGACGACCATGCTGTGCAGCGCGTCGAGCGCCTCCTCATCGAACCGGCAGAGGTCCCGGTAGACGGTGTCGATGCTCGGGACGACGCCGCCTGCGAGGCGCACGAAGAGCGGATAGACGGCGAGCGCTTCGATGCCGAAGACGCGCTCCTCGCCGGCGAGCGCGCTGTCCATCAGCAGGCGCATCTGCGCAGCCATCGGGTAGATGACCGTGCGGCCGGTCTTCAGCCCGGAGAACCTGCGGCTAAGGGCCGCGTCGATGCCGAGCTCGCGGATGAAGGCGCCGAACGGAGCAAGCCCTGCGACGCCCGTCAGGTTCTTCTCCGTGGGCTCGACGTGAATCCCGGCAGGGTCTGGCCGCCGGATTCGCCCCTGGTGCCGCCCGTCGCCTTTCCTCTTGAACCCGAGCTCGCGTCGACGCACCTTGGAGGTGCTCGGCGTGTGCCTTCGTTTGGTCATAGCAACCCGCACGGGTCGCCACGCCGAGCCTTTATTTCAAGCACTTCCGTTTACGACGCCGGATTTCTCACGCCTCGGATCGGCATCGTAGGCGCGAAATCCACGATGAACGCGCGCCGCGGGGCACGTCGACGAAGCTGAACCCGCGCGTGACGGTCAGGCCGTGAACGGCGCAGGCCAAGCCCGACTCGTTCTATCGGTTGGAGATCTCGTCGAGGTGTCGCCCGGCCGTTTCGAGGCCGGCCGGATCCGGATGTCGAGCGGGCGAACCCCTCCGTCGCTGCCCCGCACCCAGGTGTGGCTGCGGTGGGAGAGCCGCCGCAATGAACCCGAAGCAAAAAAGAAAAGCGAGGCGTTCACCTCGCTTTTCCCAATCCTCCGCCCACGGACTCGAACCGCCCCTCATCCTGCACCAGTTTGCACCAACACATTCAGAGGCGACCATACAGCGACGGTCGGTTTGCCTTTCCTTTTCGTACGCTAACTCGAGATGCTCTTGCGAACCTCTCCCGCCTACGGACTCGAACCGCCCCTCATCCTGCACCAGTTTGCACCAACACACTCAGAGGCGACCATACAGTGACGTTGTTTGCAGCACGCTGGTTTAAGCAGGGAGAGCTTATGAAATCCGGGCCGCGCGGTCAAGGGCCGCAGGGCCCGACGGCTCATTCGAACGGGCTCGGGTCGGTGATCTCCTGGTCGACCGCGAACTCGGCGAAGTTGTCGGCGACGCGCCAGAGGCGCGGCGGGCGCCCGGGGTTCGTGGCCTGGACCCGGACGCCACAGTCGAAGTCGACCAGGTGGTTCTGGCGGATGATGCACATCCCGCCCTGATCGCCGAAGACGCGAATGCCCTCGATGTAGCCGGCGGCGGCGAGGGGTGTGCGCTCGACGACGACGAAGTTGTTCTCGATGACGAGGCTCTGCGCGTTGCCGACAAAGATGCCGTGACGGTCGCGTTGCTCGTCGAGGCTGAAGTGTACGTACACGGTATTGCCCTCGACGAGCAGCCGCTGGATGGCATCGCGGCGCGGACCGCCGTCGTCCCTGGGCGCGTGGCTGAGGCCGACGTGGATGCCCTGGAGGGCACCGCGCACCGTGTTGTCGCGGACGCGGACGTCACCCGCGTGCTCGCCTGCGACCACGATGCCCTGCGCCGCGATGCTGGTGCGCTCGTCGGCGAGCAAGTCGTACAGGTGTTTAAAGCCGGGCAACTCCGCGACGGGAACCGGCGGAGTCACGTGGAGGCCCGCGAGGGCGCCGAAGACCGCGTCGATGTGCCCGTCGAGGGCCCCCTTCAGCTCCGCGAGCGACAGCTTCGAGGGCTCGGAGATGGTGTTCAGCAGTGTCGGCCAGTCGCGCCCGCTCAGCACCGCGACCGTGAGCAGGGTAGCCTGCGGCGTCCGGAGCGACCGCGGCCGAATCAGCGCGAACAGCTCTTTGGCGCGCTTCGGGTCGAGGCGCTCGAGGCGCTCGAGAATCGTCTTCTCGCTGGGCTGCTCCACCCCTTCCGCTGACGGCGGCTGGAGTCCGGCCAGCACGAGCCTGCGCAGACCGGCGCGATAACGAGGGTTCTGCATCAGCCAACCGAGCTCGACTTTGCCGGAGACGACCTTGACGACGTTGTCGACGACCTCGGCGCGCTTCACATCGACGAGCAGGAGGCCGACTTGCGCGTCCTCGACGAGGAAGGTGGATCCGCGGACGCGCACGTCCTCGGCGTCGACGACGGTCATGGCCGAGGCGGCGCGCACCGGGCCAGCGCCGGACTGGAGGCGGACGTTCTCCACCGTGACGCGATCGGTGCCGCGGAAGGTAAGCACGCCGTTGAGGTGGCGAGGCGGCGATTCTTCCCCCGGCTTCTCGGGCACCTGGGCGACGCCGGCGCGACCGGAGAGATCACGCGCGAGGACGCTCTTGCACTCGATGAAGACGAGCGCCTTCTCGATATTGCCGGCGTCGAGGAACGTGGCCTCGCCGGCGCCCGAGATCTTGAGGTGGCCCTTGCCGCCGATCAACACGGGGCTCTCGAAGTGGAAGGTGCCGGGCGTGAAGCAGACGTGAGCGTCCTCCTTCTCGCCGATGCTGTCGAACACCTCCTTGAGCTTGGACTCGGGCGTGACGATGATCTCGCGGCAAGCGCCGTCGCTGCAGATGCGCTCGAGCGCCTGCTGCACGGTCGAGGTGCCCTGGAGCAGGCGGCAGCCTGGATCAGGCGTGAAGGCGACCTGCGCGGCGGTGCTCAGGTTGGCGGTGACCTCGATCCACGCGGCGGGGCCGGGGACGCGCGAGGGGTTCGTCAGGGTGACGCGCGCGCGCTGCACCGGCGCGCCGGCCGGGTCGGGGCGCCAGGAGAACGCGGCGACGCCGTTGTTGTCGGTGGTGAGGGTGAGCGTGGCGGGACCGGCGCCAGAACCCACGCCGGCGGAGCTCACGGCGAGGGCGCCGGGGGCGGAGATATTGAGCTGCGCATCGACGAGCGGACCGCAGTGATCACGCACCTCGATCTGGATCGGCAGGGGCAGGACCTGGCCCGGCATCGCGTCCTGGCCGTCGCCGGAGAGGAGGCGCAGCACAGGCTCGTGGGCGAGCTGCTCGATGGCGGCCTGCACCGTCTTCTTGCCCTGGAGCGCGGCGCACTGGCCGGGATCGAACGCCACCTGGGAGGCGACGCTGCGGTTGGCGGTGAAGGTGATGGGCAGGTGTCGGACCGCGCCCGTGACGTCGAGGAGCTCGGCCCGGACCTGGTAGAGGTTGCCGGCCGACGCGCCGAGAGACCAGCGCGCGCGGGCGGTGCCGTCGGCGGCCGTCTCGAGGACGATCTCCTGATCGCTCGCGGCCCCCACGTTGGTGTACGTGGGGGCGGGCGCGAGCGCGCCGGCGCCGGGGATCGAGCCGCCGTCGGGTCGCGCCTCGTGGAGGATCTTGAAGCGCACGCGCGCCCCCTTCACGGGCCACTGGCCGTTGGAGACGCCGACGACGAGATCGGCCGGGAGCAGCGACAGGGCGGCCGGCAGGGTGAGATCGGGCATGACCTCCTGACCGTCGCCGCCGAGATAGAAGAAGCTGGTGAGCTCGGTGACGGGCGGGAACAGCTTCCGGCAGTCGTGGACCGAGACAGCGGTGTCGCTCGTCCTGGTGACGAGCCCGAGCGCGGCGTAGTGGTGCTCGACGCCGACAGCCGGTTTGTGCGACTTCTCCGGGAGCCAGTCGATCTGACCGGAGCGCTCGTCGGCGGTCGCGGCGCGCGCGGGGATGTTCCAGTAGTCGCCGCGCTGAAAGCGGGTGTTCTTGAACTGGACCTGGACGGCGTTCTCCAGCTCGATCCAGTCGGTGGAGCCGAAGCGGATGGCGCCGATGCCGTCCCAGCGGCGCAGCTTGGCGGTGGCTCCGGGGTTGACGCCAGAGCTGCCGCCGAGCGGCGTGGGCTCGGCGGCAAGCGTGATCGTGCGCTTGCCGTCGGTCTCCTTGATCTGCACGATCTCGCCGAGCTCACCTCGGAGCTCCTTTCGCTCGTCGGTGATCTCCACCCACTGGCCAGGCGCAAAGCCAAGGATGGTATCGCGGCCGACGTCGTGGACCGTGAGCTTGTCTTTGTCGATCTTGTTGATCGTGGTCACCACGGAGCCGTTGTCGCGAGACCACTTGAAGACGGCGTCGACGAGGCGCACCTTGGGCTGGTCTTCGTTGATGACGTCCTTCCCGACACCGCCCGAGAACGTGAGCGTGCCCGTCGCGGCGTCGACCTTGATCGCGAAGACGACGGCTGAGCCCTTGTCCGTGAAGATCTCGACCGCGGCGCTCTCCTTGGCGACGAGCCGGGCCTGCACGGCCGCGAAGAGCGCGGAGGCCGTCGAGATCTGGATGGATCGCCGGTCGGTGCTCACCGTGGCCTGGACGGCGGGCGCGTTCGTCGCGGGGTTGCGCGCGCTGTTCTCGTGGATCTCGACGCGATAGAGCTGGTTCTCCAGGCCGCGATAGCCGGCGCTCGGGGAGACGATGCAGGGGTCGGAGCTGCGCGCCTCGTGGGTGCAAAACGCGGCCATCGTGCCGTTCGGCGGCGGATGCGCCGCGAGGAAGGCCTCGAAGGCGCTCTTGCAGTTCGGGGACGCGAGAGCCCCGATGTCGGCGAGGCGAACCTGCCAGACGGTCTTGATGCGCGTCGCGGTGTCGGGGCCGCCGAGCGCGACCTCGCGGAGGTGCGGCTCCTCGATGACGGTGATATGGCGCTGCCAGACATCGAGGTACGCGAGGTAGACCCCGTTCGAGCTCGGCGCCGCGGCCGGAAAATCCGGCTGGTTGTCGAGCAGGATCCTCTGGTCGTTCTCGCAGAGGATCCCGTCGACGTAGTAACGGCCGGCGGTGATCGCGAGCGCGCCGGCTGGGATCGTCAGCGGCGCGGCGTTGCCAGGGATGGCCTTCTCGTCGTCGGTGAGCGCGTCTGTCGCGGTCACGAGGCGGAAGCCGGCGGCGTGCATCGGACCGCCCGCGCGGCCGATGAGATCGAGCGCCTCGGTCTCGACGCGGTGAGCGACGATCTCGGCCTGCTCGTTCCAGTCCGCGTCAAGCTGCACGCGGCCCTGCTGCATGAGCAGGCTGCGGTAATGCCTCGTGGGGTCGAATGTCCGCCGGCTGAAATCGCCCTTCATCGCTGTTCTCCGGATCAGCTACGTCGCGTAAACAATCCCCGCTTCGAGCCCGAAGCGGAGGTATTCATCGAGCCGGACGCGAAGGTGATCCTCGCGCTGGGGCTGGTAGAGCTCGTGGAAAACCCCCATCTCCGAGCCGTCATCGGCGCCTCGGCGGATCTCGTCGGGGCACTTGAGGCTGAGTCGGCCATACTCCGGATCGCCGTAGCGTGTCGAGTCGAGCATGGGCCGGACGCGCGCGGCGTCGGCCTCCGACGCGGGCTGGCAGTGCGCGCGCCGCGGGACGCGCGAGCCCGGAGGGACGTAGGAGAAGCGCACGCAGCCCTCCTGCCGGCGGCGCACGCGGACCGGCTCGAGCCACGGCCATGGGTTGTTCGGATCGTTCGGGTCGTTCGACTCGTTCGGCTCGCGGTACGCGAGCAGGATGGAGTTCGACACGAGCTCGATGGCCGCAGCGTGGATCTTGCCGATCAGGGTGCTGCTCACGACGCGGAGCGACCCACCGGGGCCCTTGGGGCCGTTGTCGCCGGGCGCAGCGTAGGCGACCGCCGACCCCGAGGAGGCATCGACGATGCTGGCCGTGATGGTGGCCTTCGCCTCGTCGACGACGCGGAGGCCGCCGACGATGGCGTGGTCGAGGACGAGCTCGGTGTTGGCGCCGAAGACGGTGAGGCTCGGCGCGCCGGGGCTCGTGGGCTTGCCGTCGGCCCCGAGGGCGATGCCGGGCAGGAGCGTTGTGTGCTCGATGCGAAGGAGGCGGATCGGGTCGTCGCATTGGACGGCCCTGCCGGCGATGAGAAGGCCGCTGAGGGTGATCTCGCCGTCCTTCGCGCCGCGCAGAATGAGCGGGCCGCCCAGGATCACGAGGGTCGGACGACGCTTGTCGGCGGCGCGGATCTCGAGCGAGGGGAACGAGGGGACGGTGAGGTTCTCCTCGTAGCGAGCGCTGTCGTCGATCTCGATCACGCCGCCGGCTTGCGGGAGCGCGTTGAGCGCGTCCTGGAGGGTGTGGATCGGGCCGGTCTTGGAGACGCGGATGACGGTGCGCGCGCCAGGGCTCGCGGCGGTGCTGCGCGTGTATTCGCCGCCACCGAGGTTGGCGGTGACGCCCAGGTGGTAGCTGACGAGCACAGAGGCGGTGGGGGCGGTCCGGAACTTGATGCGGCCGAGCGCGGGATCGACGGCGACGGTCTTGTCGAGCGGCGGCTCGCGCGACCAGTCGGAGAGATCACAGGCCACGACCTTGGTGCGATCGATGAGCGCGGGCTCGTCGCCCGGCGTCATCGTCTCGATCTTCAGGCTGCGCCCGTAGTAACCGTCGGCGTCGCTGCCAGCAGCGGTGAGATCGCGGTGAAGCTCGCGCCGGCTGATGCGGCCGGGGACGTTGGCGGGCTCGGCCAGGTGCGTGAGCTCGCGCTCCGTGCGCGCGTTGTTGAAGAGAGCGACGTCCGCGCCGAGCGGATCGAAGCGGAAGCAGCGCGCGGCGACCTTCGATGCCTCGACGCGCGTGAGGGGCTGGGCGCGCAGGCGGAAGAGGAACAGGCCGACGTTGGGAATGCCATAACGGCCAACGCCCGCGAGCGGGAGCGCGTCGAGCGCGGGATCGAGCACGCCGCCGGGCGGGGTGAGGGGCGCGACGCGGGCGCCGTCTCGCGGGGGGATGCGCCGCACATCGACAGAGTGCGGGAGGTCGGTCCGGCGTGCGAGGCGCTCGAAGGCGGTGCCGAGGTACTCGAGGCGCGAGGCGTCGCGGACGCCGATGAAGCTCGTGTTCTCGGGGCGGAGGTGGTTGAGGTGCTGCGTGGTAGCGACGAGCTGGAAGAACTCCACCGCGCGCGCGGGCCAGCCGGTGGCGTCCCGTGCGAGCTGTTCCAGCACCGCTACCGTGCCCTTGCGCCGGCGGTAGGCAATGGTGTTGGCGACCTCGGCACGGGCGTTCGGGCCTTCGATGCCGGTGCTCGGCAGGCCCGTGACGCCGAGCAGATCGGCGATGTAGGGCAGCGTCCAGGGCGCGCTCGTCTCGACGAACTGGTCGTCGTGGAGCTGGGCGAGGTTCTCCTCGAGGAGGGCGACCTGATCGGCGATCACACCGAGCAGGGCGCGCAGCGGCTCGTCCCGCTCCGCGTCGCGAAGGCGGTGGATCTCGGGCAGCAGCTTGTAGAGCGTGTCGGCGTCGAAGCTCATGCGATCACCTTCAGCTCGGTGAGCGGCAGCGTGGTGAGGGTGAGGAGCTCTGCGGGCGCGGCGGTGTCGGCGAGCTCGCCGCCAACAGGCGCCCTGGCCTGGAGGAAATCGGCGCGATCTTGCTCGTGGAGGCCGCCCGTGACCCGAACGATGGCGTCGAGGTCCACCATGCGGACACCCGGCACGCGCTGGATGACGGCGATCACCTCGCTGGCGAAGACCCCGTGGCCGAAGGCGCGCGGCGTGAACGAGAAGGCGCTCCGGAGAGCCGCGACCACGGCGGCGAGCACCTTTTCCGCCTCGAAGTCGGCGTCGACGCCGATCCCCGCGCTCACGGTGAACGTCGTCGAGGTGTACGTCTTGATGTCGAAGAGCACGGAGGGATCGCCCGCGTCCTTGATCGCCTTGGTGAGGCCGTCGTAGAGCCGGGTATTGGAGAGCACGGCGTCACCGTCGACGCCCGCGACCGTGAGGAGCACGCCGCGGGCGTCGCCGTTCCACGTCCACGCGGCGTGGGCCTTGGCGATGCCGGCGTAGGATCGGGCGAAATCCTCATAGTCCTTGAGCGAGACGATGCGATCGAGCGTGAGCACGCTGAGCGGAGCGTTCTGCTGCGTGTCCTCGATCGACTGCGGATCGGCCGCGCCCGAGGGCGCGAGCGGGTTCACGACGCTGCGCACGCCGAGCGGGCGCGTGAGGAGGAGGCTGAGCTGCCCGGCCGCGACCAAACCTTCGCGGCCGATGCCCTTGCGGTAGCGGGCGATCACGTTCTCGCTGCCGGTGGGGAGGCGCGCGCCCGCGCGGCCGTCGCCGAACTGCACGGTGACCTTGCCCGCCTCGTCCGTCTGCGTGACGTAGACGCGCTCCTTCGGGCCGCGGCCGAGGAGGGTCGGGACCTCGTGCCACCGCACGTCGTCGACGCGGACCTCGAGCGTGGTCGCCCCGCCGCTCGGGACGTCAGCGCTGACGTAGGTGAGCGGCGCCTGGCGCAGCTTGAACCTCTGGTAGGCCTGGCCCGCATCACCGCTGCCGAGCACCTCGGCCGGGGTCGTCTCGCCGTGCGTGGCCGGGGCGACGTTGCCGAAGATGGCGACCGCGTCGCGCCGGTAATGGCCCGCGATCGACGCGAAGGTGAGCTGGGTGAGGTCGCCGACCCGATCGGTGGAGACGAGCTTCACGATCTCGGCGGCGGGCGCGCCGCTGACGTCGGTGCCGGCGATGATCATGCGCCGCCCAGCGCCGGGATCGGAGATGAGGCGGTCGAGCAGGACCGTGGTGCCTTCGACCGCATCGGTGCGCGACCGGGGCGCGATCTTCAGCTCCTCGCTCTGTGCGTAGACCGTGATCCGGCGGACCTGGTCGTTGAACACCTCGCGGAGGTTCTCGCCTTCGAGGGTGAGGCGCGTCGTCTTCGCGGAGAGCGTGAAGGCCATCCGTGCGTCGTCGGCGACGTCGGTGACGGCGTAGAGCTCCTCGTACTCGGGCGTGGCGACGACAGCCCAGCTCCCCTCCGTGATCGAGGGGAACCGGCCGTCGAGGTGGATGGTGTCGACATCGAGCGGCGTGAACACGCGCGACGGGATGACCGTCTCCGCCATCTCCGCGGTCGACCACTGGAGCTTGATGCGCGCGGCGCCCTCGTTCTCGTAGTAGTCGACCCGGATGGCGTAGCGCCGGCCCTTCGCGAGGTAGATGGGCACGCTCTGCTGTGGAGTACCCGCGTTGTTCTTCCAGAAATCGATGATGAGCTGCCCGTTCACCCAGACGCGGACGCCGTCGTCGGCCACCGCGTGGAACGTGTAGCTGCCGGTGCTCTCGGGACTGAGCCACGCCATCCACCGCACGGAGAAGGTCTCGCCGCCGATCGAGGGGTGCGGGCTGCCGGTGCCCCAGTCGAACTCCACCCTGGGATCGATGCGGCGCACGCGGCGGCCGGAGAAGTCCGAATTGCTGTAGTACGCGGCGGTGAGCCCATGCTCCGTGCTCGGCACGAACGACTGAGCGATGGACGCGAGATCGAGGTCGGGCCAGTCGGCGGGGATGGGGCCGAAGAAGTCGACGTCGCCGCTCTTCTCATTGACCGTCTTCTCGACGTCGCCGAGGTATGCGGCCTTCACGCGGTTCGGTAGGCTGCGCCAGTCGGGGGCGGAGCCGCCGAAGACGCCGGCGCGCTGGCGGAAGGCGAAGACCTTCACCCCCGCAGCGGCGGGCAGCACCGCGCTCTTCCCGCGCTTCCAGCCGAGGCCCTCTCTCCAGGTCACGTGCGTTCGATTCGCCGGCGGCTCGGGCGTGACGGAGACGAGGCGGCGGAAATCCCAGCGCTCGCTGGAGAGGTCGCCCTCGCGCTCCTCACCGACGATGAGGATGGCATCGCCGGGCTTCAGGCCGGTGGCCACTCCGTCGAGCCAGAGCTCCTTGAGGCCGGCCGGGAACGACTGCGGCTCGGTGAGGATGGGGCGAAGCGCGTTGAGCTCGGGCCGCGCGACGATGTCCTCGACCGTCTCGTAGGTCTGCGGCCGCTCGTTCGGGCCGGGGACGCTCTGGACCCGGGTGCCGCTGGGGATGGGCACCACCGGGGGCGCGCCTTGCGCGCTCTCGAGCGTGAAGACGAGATCGACGCTCGCCGCCACGCCAGGCCGCAGCGCGTAGCCGATGAGGCGGGCGAGCTCGATCACGCTGACGCGCTCGGTCGCGGTGCGCAGGTAGGCCTCGTTGGCGATGCGCTCTTGATAGAAGGTGAGCACGTCGGCGACGACGGCCCAGGCGTCGAGCAGGGCGATGGTGAAATCGTCGGGCTCGCGCGTGCGGAGGCGGCCGAGCACGGGTCGCCGCGCGTCCGTGAGGCTGGCGAGCATGCTCTGGAGGAAGTCGGAGTGAACCCCGACGCGGTACGCGATCGCCGGCAGGCCGGGTCGGTTCTCGATCACGATCGGCGTGACGACGCCCGTGCCCTCGCAGCAGCCGCTGTCTCCTCCGGTACCCACGTCGACGCTCATCGGCCGCCCTCCATGCCAAGGCGCAGGACGCCGCGCTCGGGGAAGCTCGGATCGTTGGCGAGCTGCGCGATCTCCAGGCGGCGCAGCGAGAGCTCGCCGCGATCGAGCGCGGTGCGATCCGCGACGCCGAGCCGCTGGAGCTTGTCGATCCTGACCGCGCGCACGCCCGGCACCGACTGCGCCGCGGCGTAGATACGGCTCACGTACACGGGCTGGGCGAAGGTGAAGTTGTCCGGGTGGAAGAAGCCGCGCCCCCCGCTCGGCAGCTCGCCGCTGGAGAAGACCTCGAGCAGCGCGGCCTTCACGTCGCTGCGGTAGTGATCGGGGCTCACGCACACGTGCAGGTCGAGCTCGAGCGGCACGAACGTGGGGCCGTCGATCTCGATGTCTTGCCCGGCCATGCGATAAGGCTCCAGGAAGGCGCGCAGCTTGGCCTCGAAGTCGGCCTCGATGGCGCGGCCGCCCAGGCGATCGACGGTGATGAAGACGGTGCGCCAGCTCCCCGTCCAGCGCAGCGTCGCCACCGCGCGCTGCACCTCGGGGTGCTGCTCGGCGAAGGCGGCGTAATCCTCGGGCGTGACGGCGCGCTTGGACACGCGGAACGCGGAGGGAGCCACCTGGCGGACGCGCTCCACGCTCTCGGGATCGACGCCGCCCTTCGCCGGGAGCGGATTGCGCGCGCCCTCGATACGATCGTCGCTCGTGGCCACGTGGGCGAGCGCCTCGGCGCCGACGTTGCCGACGGCGCCGTTGCCCACGCGGTAGCGCGCGACGGGGGTCGTGCCCGGCGCGGGGCGCGCGCCGTTGCGATCGTCGCCGAAGCGGAGGGCCGCGCGCCCGTCGTCGTCGACCTCCACGACGAAATCGCGCGCGAAGGCGTCGCTGGAGAGCAGATCGCGCTGCGGGTACCAGTCCCAGGCGTCGCCTATCCGGAGGAACACTGCAGGCCGCACCTGATCCATGGTCCAGGTCATCGCGGCGGCGGCCGGCGCCTTGGGGTCGAAGCCGGTCACGCGGCGCTCGTTGCCCTCGACCAGCGTGATCGTCGCCGCCTGCGTGATCGGCCCCGCGGCGAGGTACGGGCGGTAGCGCGCCGGTGGGACCCAAGGCTCGCAGGGTTCGCAGCGATCGCAGCCGCTCGCGGCCGGCGGGGCGAGGCGCAGATCGGGGAACGGCACCGGATCGAGCGGCTCGTCGAACAGGGTGACGCCGTGATCCGCGAGCACGATGTTGCCGCGGGCCACGCTGACCTTGTCGAGGTACTCGCCGCCGTCGAGCTGCGCCGAGATGCAGAGCGGGAACGGGAGCGCGTCCGCCACGTCCCAGGCGATGATCGTGACGTCGAGGGCCGCGTCGCTCGGCGAATCGAGGAAACGGCCGCCGAGGGGGTCGCTGCCCTTCTCGACCCTGGTGAGGCGGACGGCGTGGCGGTGCGCGGGGTCGGCGTCGGCGGGTTGGCCGGTGCGCGGGCCGACGACCTCCTCGAACATCAGCACCATGCCCTCCTTCAGGTCGGGCTGCCAGCCGGCGAGCGTCGCCTCGGTCGCGCCGCGCGGCAGGCAGCACGCGCGCTGACCCCAGGTGTAGAAGGGCAGCTCCTTGTGCTTGTCGAAGAGCACCACCTCCTCGGCGGTCTCGAAACACGCTGCGCCGGCCTCCAGGAGTCGCTGCTCGTCGCGTCCCAGCTTGCGCGGATCCACACCGTCTGGCGCGACGCGAGGGGAGATCCCGGCAACGTCCGTGTACACGCGCGTGCCCAGGGGCAGCTTGATGTTGAATGCGTCGCTGGTGAGGCGGATCTGTATCCACACCCGGGCGTTGCAGCCGTCGTGCATCGCATAGTCCACGAGCCGGGCGTGGCGCCGCACGGAGACGCGCCGCCGGGCCGTGCCGAGGTACGCCTCGGTGGCAACCGCGTCCTGCTGGTAGCTCAGGTGATCGCCGACGTAGGCGAGCAGCTCGACCAACGTGACCCCGATGTCCGCCGGGTTCTGCTCGCGCCAGCCCGGGAGCAGGAGCGAGAGCCGATCGAGCATCAGGCGGCGGAAGCTCGCGTAGTCCTTGGCCAGGTAGTCGATCGCCGGCGCCTCGCGGCGCGCCTCCCGGGAGACGCGCGGCGGAGCGCAGTCGAAGTCGCTCGGGCACTCGACCTTGAAGGAGAAATCGATCGCGGAGAGCAGCGGATCGAAGTCCTTCACGTAAGGGTCGCCGTCGCGATCGCAGAGCCGCAGGGTGTACGTGGAGTAGTCGCCGGGCTCGGTGACGCGGACCACGAGCACCTTCTCGCCGCCCACCGCCTTGATCTCGGCCGACGCGACGCCGATCTGGGTGATGCGTACGCCGCCGTCGATGCGCACCTCGAGATCGCCGTTGCCGACGGCCTGCTCGAGCGCCGCGTCGGGCGCCTTGATGAAACGGACGTGGAGCTCGCGCTGCCGATCGGCAACGTTCGCCGCGGCTCGATCGATCACCTCGAGAAAGTCGATCCCGTTGAGCTTGCCGTGCGCCTCGACCGCGGCGCGGCGGCGCTCGTCGCAGCAGGAGAAGACCGCCCCGGCCGTCACGGTGCCCCCCTCGAGAACTGCGCCACGCGGCGCTGCTGATCGCGGCGGACCACGTAGCGGACCGTCACGCGCAGGGTGGCGTCCTCGCTCTCGACACGGACATCGTCGATCTGGATGAGATCGCCGAGCCACTGCTGGAGCGCGCCCTGCACCGAGACCTGCGCCGCCGCGGCGATGGCGTCGCCGTTCGGGCCGAAGACGAGGCTCAGGAGGCCGCTGCCGAAGTTCGGCCGGTTGACGCGCTCGCCGGGGATGGTGAAGAGCACCTGCTCGATGAGGTCGCGGATGTGATCGTCATCGCCGGTGACGCCCGTGCGCCCGCGCCCGTCGAAGTGATAGGGGTAATCGAGCTTCATCACTGCGCCCTCACACGCATCTGGGAGGCGACCACGCTGAGCCCTGTGCCCGTCGGCGCGCAGACGGCCTGGCTGTCCTGGAGCAGGAGCGGCATCCCGCCGGCGCGCACGCGCGTCGCGCCCGTCACCCACATGGCGGTGACGCAAGGGCCGGTCGCCTGTGGCGGCGGCGGGAACGCGCACCCGGCGATGGCGTGCGGCCCGGGCTGGGTGACGACGGGCTGGCCGCCCACCCGCACGCGCGGGTTGGGCGACGTCGCCTGGGCCTGGCCGCCGTGCACGCAGAGCACGGTGGCGCCGACGTGCAGGACCGGCCCGGGCATCAGAGCACCTCCAGGGCGCCGTCGTTGACCGAGACCTGCGGGCCGGTGAGCTTCACGCTCCCGCCGGCGCCCGTGTCGAGCTGGATCGAGGTCGCCTTGATCGTGATCTGCGGGCCCTGGAGCACGATGCTCGCGCCCATGCCGTTGTCGATGGTGACGTCCGTCGCGGTGATGGCGACCTTCTGCCCTCCCGAGGTCTTCAGGGTGATCCCGCCGACGCCCGGGGTGTCGTCGAGCACGATGGAGTGCCCGCCCTCGGTCTTGAGCATCACCTTCTTGTACGGAGGCGCGAGCAGATCGGGCGGGATCTCGGCCGTGGAGCCCCACCAGGCGCCCGACCAGATCGGGTAGTCGGGGTCGCCGTTCTCGAACTCGATCCACACGCCCGCGCCGACCGTCGGGAGCGCGAAGAACCCGACGCCGCTGCCGCCGAAGGGCGCGCACGGCAGGGCCCAACCGCTCTCGTCGTCGCCCAGGACCGCGGGCACGCGGGCCTTGATCCGGCCCTGCATGAGCGGATCCTGGATGTCGGAGACGATGCCTCGGTACTTTCCGTAGAAGGTCCTGCTCATGGCCGCACCACCGGCAGCAGCGCGCCGGTGCCTTCCCTGCTCAAGCTGAACTGCTGCGTGTAGCTGCCGCGTCGGATCAGGTGCGTGACCCGCTCGACGTAGTAGTTGCCGTTGTGCGCGAAGCCTGCGCCGCGCACGCCCACGAGCCGCCGCGCGCGCAGCACCGACCCGTACCGCACGCCGTCGAGCTCGCCCTGCCCGCGCACCGGATCGGCCGCGTTCATGGATGCGGCGAGCGCCGTCAGCGCGGCGTCGGTCGGCCCCTGGTGCGCGGCGTCGCGCGCGAGCCGTGTGCGGAGCGGCGCCGCCGCCGACGACGCGAGCGGCGGCACGCGCAACGACGGCAGCGGCGGGATCGGCAGCGCGGTGCGGGTGAACGGCTCGACGAACGTGCCCTCGACGCCCGTGGGCGCGAGCGCGTCGTTGCTGAACGAGAGGCTCTTCAGGTTCGAGTCCGCGCCCATGTTCATGGTCAGCGCCGGCTGCGGGAGCCCGACGCGGCTGGGCGGCCCGAAATAGGCCGTGTTGACCCCGACCGTGACGGGCTCGATGTAGAACACGTAGCCGTTGCGCTGCGCCATCCGCTCGATGAACGCGAGATCGGTCTCCGCCTGCCGCGGGGTGCGCTGGAGCATGATGGGGATGCTCGTGGTCGGCATCGCCACGGGCACGAGCCCGAACTGCGGGTAGCGCGCGATGAGCTGGTTGAAGATGATGAAGTCCGGCTGGTTCTCGTACTTGGCGTTGCGCTCGGTGAGGTCGAGCGCGGTGCGCAGGTCGTGACCCATCACCGTGAGCGTCGAGGCGCCGGGCTCCTGGCTCGGCGCGAGCTGCTGGTGGGTGATCACGCCGTCGATCAGCACCTCGGGCACGACCCCCATGACGGCGGCGATCACCACGCGGGTCATGGGTTCCAGCGCGCCGGCGGTGATCGCGTCGTAATCGAGGAGGCCCTTGGTGACCGTGAACGTCAGGCGGAAGCCGTCGCCGCTGCGCGCGTCGTTCGTCACCTCCACCTCACCCAGCGTGTCGAGGAGGCCGGGAGGGGGCGGCGCCGGGATGGTGCGGCCCATCCAGACGAGCAGGCGGATTCCGAGCAGGCTCGCGAACAACGGCGGGCTCCCTCAGGGCGAAGGCATGGAGATCTTGATGCGGCGCCCGGCGACCTCGGTCAGCTCGTCCGGCCGGACCGCGCCGTTTGCGTCGCACACGCGCCAGAACTGCGTGGGATCGCCCAGGTAGCGCGCGGTGATGTTGTCGAGGCGATCGCCGTCGCGCACCGTGTGCTCGAGGAGCACCACCGCGCCCTCGCCTTGAGGGATGAAGCGCCGGCGCTTGTAGCGCACCGTCCGCGGCTCGCCGCCCCCGTCGGCGACGGCGATCGTCGCCTCCTCGACCTTCGCATAGCGGCTGTTCGCATCGAACATGGTTTCAGCCTCCTCGACCCGCCTACCCGCCGACGCTGAACGAGAGCGCCCCCGACACCGCGCCCACGCCGTTGATCGTCGCGAGCGCCTCCTTGATCACCTGGTTCGCCATCGAGAGCGCGCCGCCCACGCTGAGCAGCCCGAGATCCTGGTACGTGAGCACCTTCAGCGAGAGCGTCGCCTTGGCGCGGATCGGGTTGAGCGCGGGATCGAACGCCTCCTCCGTGATCGTCAGGTTGGTGAGCCGCACCGGGACGATGCGCTTCGGGCCCCAGACGAGCAGGGTGAGCGGCGCCTCCGGCGGGATGACCTCGATGATGCCGACCGCGGCGAGGACCTGGTTGGCGATCACCAGCGCCGATTTGGGGTACAGCAGCATCTCCAGGGACGCGATCGCCGGGTAGAGGCCCACGCTCGTCGCGAGCTGCGAGCCCTGCTCGAGCTGGTCGGTGGCGTCGATCTCGACCGTGAGCGAGATCGTCTCGTTGGGCGGCCCGTTGAGCCGCAACGCTTCGCCCGGGTTGGTGCCGCCCACGGCGTTGGGCGTGATGGTGCGCGTCAGCGTGTCCGGGTTGTACTGGAACACGATGGTGCTCGCGACCGGGTTGAACGGGTCGAGCCCGATGATCGCGCCCTTGAAGACCTTCGGGCTACCAGGGAACGACATGCGCTCCCTCCTTTCGCGTGGCCGTGACCGTGATCATCGCTGGAGCCCCCCGTGGACGGCGCGCGCGACGGCGGCGCCGATCTGTTCGGGGCTCGCGCCCGGGTCGGCGTTGAACGTGCCGGCGTCGAGGCGACCGAGCCCGTCGTACGCCGCGATCGCGGTGGAGAGCGGCTGCTCCCGGAGCAGCCGCAGGAGCTCACGCTGGAGCGCATCGCCGATGTGGCGGCGGGCCTCGGGGGCGAAGCCGTCGAGCACGAGCTCGTCGATGTGCAGCTCGACGGAGGGGCGCTGGCTCACGAGAGGCCTCCTAGGTCGATCTCGGTGATCGGCCGCTGGAGCTTGGCGTACTCCGTCCGCGCGGAGCGGAGGACGTGGCCCATGCGCACGGGCTCGCCGCGCTCGGCCGCGAGGAACGCCGCTCCGATGGCGATGTTACGGATGTTGCCCCCGGCCACGTCGAGCCGCGCGAGCTTGCCGCAGTCGAGCCCCTCGGTCGGCGTGGCCGGCGGGAAGGCGCGCTGCCAGATGGCCCGGCGCAGCGCCGCGTCGGGCATCGGGAACTGCACCACGAAGCGGATGCGCCGGAGAAATGCGTCGTCGAGCGCCTCCATCATGTTGGTCGTCAGGATGGCGAGGCCGCGGTAGCTCTCCATCCGCTGGAGGAGGTAGCTGACCTCGATGTTGGCGAAACGATCGTGGCTGTCCTTCACCTCGCTCCGCTTGCCGAAGAGCGCGTCGGCCTCGTCGAAGAGCAGGACTGTGGCGCCGTCCTCGGCGGCGTCGAAGACGCGGCGCAGGTTCTTCTCCGTCTCGCCGATGTACTTGCTGACCACCTGGCTCAGGTCGACGCGGTGGAGATCCATCTCCAGCTCGCGGGCCAGCACCTCGGCCGCCATCGTCTTGCCGGTGCCGCTCGCGCCGGCGAAGAGCGCGCTCACGCCGAGCCCGCGCGTGGCCTTGCCGAAGCCCCAGTCGTCGAGTACGCAGGCCCGGTGCCGCACGTGCGCCCCGATCTCGCGGAGCAGCGCGATCTGCGCCGGCGGCAGGATCAGGTCGTCCCACCCGGCCACCGTCGGGATGTGCTGCGCGAGATCCGCGAGGCGCGGGCGGATCTGGGCGCGGCACGCGCTCCACAGCGACAGCCGCGGGTCGCCGTTGCCGCTCTCGAGGTCGCTGCGCGCGTAGGCGGCGGCGGCGAAGATCGCCTCGCGGCCGAGATCGAACTGCTGCACGACGCGCTCGATCTCGCCGGAGCGTTCCGCGTCCTCGGCGCCGACAGCGGCCTGCCACAAGGCCCGCTGCTCGGCGCGGGCCGGCCGGTGCGCGTCGACGCGGATCACCGGGCGCGCGCCGGCGCGCACCGGCGCGGCGCTGCTCACGACGACCGGCAACGCCGGACGATCCGCGAGCATGGCCACGGCGCGGAGCGCCTCGGGCGGCTCGTCGTCGTCGATCTCGATCAGGATGGTGCCGCTTGAGAGCAACACCTCCCGCTCCAGGAGCGAGGCGACGAGGTCGCGATCGGCGGCATGCAGGTACGCCGCTCGTACCGCGACGACGCCGCCGCCGCGGAGCGCCGCCGCGCCGGCCGCGATCTCGCGCCGCGTCGCGCGATCAGCCCCGCAGAGCTGGATGACCGCGGCCGCGGCCGGGCCCTCGGCGAGGCGTGCGATACGCTCGGCGATGCGCCGGTGCGTCGGCACGAGATCGCGCGCCGCGATGAGCGGCTGCGCAAGGTCGCGCAGCCGCTCATCGAGCGAGGGCGTACCCGTGAGCCAGTGCAGCGCCCACTCGTCGATGCGCAGCGGCGCCGACGTGAGGCCGGCGCCGCGATCGAGCTCGATGAGCCGGTAGCGGCGCAGCGGCGCGAACGACACGAGCGCGTTCCAGTGCGCGTCGGGAAAGGCGGCGAGCGCGAGCGAGAAGGTCGCGTGGGTGGAGCGCGCATTGCCCTGCGCCGCCGCACAGAGCGCGGGGAAATCCGAGCAGAGCTCGATCCCCGCGCAGAGGACCAGCACGCGGCGCTCGAACGACGAGAGCCCGAACGCGGAGCACACGAGATCCAGGGCCGGCGGGCTGCCCTGCGCGGGCGACGCCTCCCCCGCTGGCGCGGGCGCCTCGTCCGGGCGGGGGGCGCCGCCCGGCGACCGCGCGTGGCGCTCGAGCAGCGAGCGCACCTCGTCGAGCGCCGCGCTGAAGGCGCGCTGGTTCGCGCGGATCCACGGCTCGCCCGTCATGAGAGCGTCACCCTCGGGTAGTCCTCGGCCGCGGCGACGAGCGCGCTGTCTGCGCCGTCGATCTGCGCGCGGACCGCATACGTCCCCGCGCTCACGTCAGCGACGTCGAAGTCGATCGTGAGCGTGGTGAGCGGATCGGCTGGCCCGCTCGGGCGCGGCTTGGCCTCGAAGGCGTAGGCCCGCGGCGACGCAGCCGGCGAGACGCGGCTGAGGAGCACGACCGCGCGCTGCGCTCGGCCCACGGCGGCGCCGAAGGTCAGCGTGACGCGGCCGGTGCAGAGCGTCTCGCCGGCCACCGTCTTCGTCGTGAGGGGCCCCGTCGCGACGGCGGTTACGCGCGGGTGCACCACAAAGGGGACCACGTTCGACGACGACCCGAGCCGAGAGGACGGCGGCTCGCCAACCTGCACCGCGTGCGCGACCTGGAGCCCGTGCACGCCGGCCGCGAGCGGGGCCGGGAGTCCGCCGAGATCGAAGCGGAGCTCCGCGTCGCCCAGAAAATCCGGCCCGTTCGGCGCGGGCACGCCGTCGATGACGACCTGCGTGACGTCGCCGCGCAACGCGCGCCCCCGCACGGAAAGCGTGCTGTCGCCGACGATGGGCACATGGCGCGCGGCGTTCGTCACCTCGCCGACCCATGGCGCCGCGAAGGGCACCGCGCGCACCGCGACGGCGTGGACCGGGAGCGAGGGCGCCGGCGTCTCCTCCGCCTCGACGATGACGACCGAGGCGCGGCAGACCACCGAGAGGTCGTACGGCGTCTGGAAGAGCACCGACCAGATCTTCGAGATCTCCTCCAGGCTGAGCGTCTCGAGCGTGATGCGGACGGGTTCGATGGCGTCGGCCAGGTTCGAGGTCTTCATGAACTCGAACCCCTCGCTGTCGCCGAGCGCGCTGATGGTGGCGGCGATCATCTCGCGGCTGAGCACCGGGCGCGCGTGCAGCGTCTGAAGCGTGATCCCCAGGGCGCGCTGCGCCTCCCAGAACTTGTCTGCCCCGTGAAAGCTGAAGAGGTAGTGCAGATCGATCGCGACCCGCGGCCGCTGCACGGCCTCGCCGCCGGACCTTCGCGTCGGGAGATCGTCGTTGCGCGCCGAGGGATTGGGCGTGACCTGGAACAGGTAGATGTTGACGCCCTTCTTGGTGAGCCCGGCCGTGCCCACGGTCGGCCGGACGGTGCTCACCGAGAGCGTGCCGGGCGACACCTTCAGGCTGTCCGCCGCGACGTCGAGCGCCGCGCTCACCAGCCGCTGGAGCGTGGCGGTGACGGTGGCGATCGCGAGCGAGTTGCTCATCGGCGCGCTCCCTGCTGCGCAAGGTAGTCCTGGAGACCGAGGAGCGGCGGCCGCGGTCGCTCCGGGCTGGGCGCGGGGGAAGGCGGCGGCGGCGCGGCGCGGACCTCGATGCGGCCGATGCTCACGCGGATGGTGGGCGCAGCCTGCGCGGGCGCGGGAGCCGTCGTGGGAGCGCTCGGATCCGCCGTTTGCGCTCCCGGCTCGGCCCTCTCGATGGAGGTCGCGCCGCCTGCGCGGGGCGTGGCGCGCCCAAGGGGCGGGGCGTGCTGTACCAGCTGCGCGTCGGGGACGAGCAGCGCCTCGGCCTCCGGGGCGAAGGGCGAGAGCGCGGCCTGCGGGCCGATCACCGCTTCGGTCCGGCCTCGCGTGGGCGTGCTCGCGTCGCCGTGCGGCGCCGTTGGGCGCGCCGCCGTTGGGCGCGCCGCCGTGGCGGCGCGGGTAGCCGACACGGCCGCAGGCATCGCGGGCCCCGAGTGATGCGCCGGGAGGCCTCTGCTGGGAACGGGCGAGGACGCCGGGGGACCCGCCCCCATCGACGGCGCTGGACCGAGCTGCCGCGGCACGCTGGACGCCATCGACGACAGCGGAGGGGCCGCCGCGGGCGCCGCTCCAGGCTGCGCCGGCGCGCTGGACGCCATCGACGACAGCGGAGGAGCCGTCGGGGCCATCCGTGCGCGCACCGCCGAGGTCGTAGCAGGCGACGCCGGCCGTGAGGTCCACTTCTCCGCGCTTTGGCGCGGGCGTTCGCCCACCTCGGAGAGCAGCGCGCTTGGCTCGATCGCGCCCTCGCCTGCCTGAACCGCGGCGGGCCTCATCACCTCGCCGTGGCGCGCCGGCGCCGTCCGCTCGACGAGCGGCGCATCACCCGCCACCTGTTCGCCCTCCACCTCGCTCCACGGCGATGCCGGAGGTGTCTCGACCGCTCGCTCTTCCGCGATGGAAAACGGCGACGGTGCGGCCGGCCGCCGCGGATCCGGCGCGTACCGCGACGCCACGAGCGGCTTCACCACATCCGCGACGCCGACCGTGCGACCCGCGAGCCGGCCGAGGAAATCGCTCATCCGGCCACCCTATCCAGGTACGCCTGCCGGCGCGCCGCGCTCATGCCGAGGATGCGCGCCTCGTCCCACCCGTAGGCGCTGGCCAGCGTGTGGACCTCCGCGAGCAGGCGCCCGGCCTGCGCCGCGATCTCGGCCCAGAAATAGCTCTCGATATCGAACACCGTTTCCCACGCGTGTCCGCACGCTGGACACGCGAGCTCCAGCGTCAGATCGGCCGCCGCGTCCAGCTCGGCCATGCGCTCGGCGAGCTTCTGCACCGCCTCCTCCGCGATCGATGCGCCGTCGATCGGCGCATCGCCCTGCGCCGCCTCGAGCACGCAGCGCTCGAGCAGCATCCGCCGCGCCGCCTCGACCGAGCGCGCGCCCACGACGGCCGCGAGATCGCGGCTCGTGGGCAGCCGGAAGTGGATCCGGAGTCCATCGATCTCCGCCTCACCTTCGAACACCGCGGCGGCGACCGGGAAATCGCGCGCGGAGAGCGCGAATTCCAGCCGCTCGCCGCACGCGCCGCACTCGGCGAACCCGCCGAGCGAGTCGCCGAAGGTGCCCCGGCGCAGCGCGATCAGCAGGCTGTCGCGTTGGCCGACGGTGAGCGCCGCGAGCGCCCCGCGATCCAGCTCCGGATGGGCCGTCCCGAGCACGGAGAGCGCCCTGTCCAGAGGGTGCTGCTCCAGCCCGGCCTCCCAGGCCAGGAGGACTCCAGCGCTCGATAGACCGCGCATCCTCAGCTCGGGATCGTGAAGCTCGGCTCGGTCGGCTCGGCGACCTCGAGATCGCGCTCCCAGCCCTCGCACTCCAGCTTGATATGCTGGATGGCGACGGCGTTGGCGTTGGCGTCGAGATCGGGCATCGCCTGGTACTCCGAAACCCAGCAGCGATACACCTTGTAAGCGAGCGCGAGCTGGCCGGCCTCGTTGTAGACCTCGATGATGAGGTCCTTGCGGAAGTCCCTGAGCGACACCTCCCCGCCGAGGCCCGCGCCGAGCGCCCACACCTTGTTCGCCCACTTCTCGAACTCGGTATCGTGGGTGACGCCGCGGTCGAGCGAGATGGCGTCGAACTCGGTACGACCCGGCGATTTGCGCGTCGTGCTGGGGTCGCCGCCCTCGCGGTGCTTCACCACCTCGGTCGTCCGCTTCAGCCCGCCCACCTTGCTCACGCCGGCGACGTAGCGCCCGTCCCACTTCACCCGGAACTTGAAGTTTTTGTACGGATCGAACCGCTGCGCATTCACGCTGAACTGGGGCATGGTCGGTCCCTCCTCGATTCTTCCTAGGCCGTGAGCTGACCGGCCATCTGCTGGATCTTGATGATCACGAACTCGGCGGGTTTGAGCGGCGCGAAGCCGACGATGACGTTGACGATCCCGCGGTTGATGTCGTCCTGCGTGGTGGTGTCGCGATCGCACTTCACGAAGTACGCCTCGCGCGGCGAGCGGCCCTGGAAGGCCCCCTGGCGGAAGAGGCTTTGCATGAAGGCGCCCACGTTGAGGCGGATCTGCGCCCAGAGGGGCTCGTCGTTCGGCTCGAAGACGGCCCACTGCATCCCACGGTAGAGGCTCTCCTCCAGGTAGAGCGCGAGGCGCCGGACCGGCACGTACTTCCACTCGCTGCCGAAGGCGTCGTCGCCGTCGAGCGTGCGCGCGCCCCAGTTGACGATGCCGAACGGGAACACCCGGAGCGTGTTGACCGCGCGCGGGTTGAGCACCCCGTTCTCGCCGTCGGAGAAGCGCTGGCTGAGCCCGACGACGCCGCGCAGATCGGCCTCCATCCCGGCTGGCGCCTTCCACACCCCGCGGCTCGAATCGATGCGCGCCATGAGCCCGGCGATCGCGCCCGACGGGCTCACCGTCGCGTTGAGCCCGCCCTCGCTGACGACAACGGAGGGATAGAACAATGCCGCGTTGGCCTTCACCAGCCCGATTCGGATCGCGTCCACGCCGACATTCTTGTCGGTGGCGGGGACCGTGTTCGTCCACGTGTCGGTCGGATCGACGAGCAGGAGCGCCCGTCGCTTCGCTGCGAACACGCTCGCCGGCCCCCACAACCCGGTGCGCGCGACGGGGGCCCCGTCCTTGTCCTTGTTCGCGGCCAAGATCAGGAGGTTGAAGAGGTCGATCTCCTTGTCGGCGATGAGATAAGCGGCCTGGTAGTCCGTATCTTGCGGCGGGTCGCCGTCGTCGCCCGCCTGGCCGGGAGTCTGGGAGCCGAGGCCGCCGGCGCCGAGCGAAGCGTAACGCACGTTCTTGTTGAAGCTCGTCGCGAGGTTGGTGCCGCCCGCGCCCGCGCCCGTGGAGATCTTCGGCACGACATTGTCCGAGCCGTCCGCCGCGATGAACGCGAGGCGCAGGCCCCATAGCTCGGCCCGGTAAGGCACGCCGGCGGCCGCGGCGTTGGCGTTGAACCGCGAAACGATGAGCCCGAGCTTCTCTCGCACACCGTCGCTGTTCCCATTCTTCGAGCTCGAGCTCCCGTCGACGAAGATGCGCCCGGTCCCGGCGGGCGTTGTCACCACCGTCACCAGCGAGCCGATATCCACGTCCTTGCCATCGATGGTGATCTTCGAGATCGCGCCCTGCGTCTCGCCTGCGAAGGTCGTGAGCGCGCTGAGCGCCTTGTAGCTGATGCCGGTCGGCGCGGGTCGCGTGGCGGCCCAGGCGCCGACCTCGAGGCCCCCCTGCGGCTCGCCGAGCATGAGCGCCGCGGTCAGGTCTTTTGCCGGATCCGCCGCGGGCTGGATGATCACATCCGCGCCCGTCGACTCGATGCGGAGCAGCGACGTGACGCTGCCCGTCGCCCTCTCCGGGCCGGTTACGAAGCTCACCTTGACCGTCTTGGTCGGCGAGAGCTTGGCGTTGATCCTTTGCTCGATCTCCGTGGCCAGGTTGTTCTGGCGCGCGCCGAAGTCGGCGCCCGTGATGGCCGGGATCCCGCCGAGCTCGACGTTGACGAGCTCGCCGCCGTCGACGCTGATGCGAAGGTCCGTGCCGGCCCCCCGCGCGTCATTCCACACCTGGTTGAAGGCGGCGTCGTCGGCGGCGCTCGGAAAGTCGAGCGGGCGGCCCGACTGCGAGTAACCCACGCCCGCCGCGTGCGCGCCGGCCAGCTCGGCTTTGACGAGCTTCGACGACTGCGTCACCAGCGTCGGCGCGTAGCGGCGCGAGTTGGGATCCATCGAGAGGTTCGTCCACAGCTCGACGTCGCGCCGGACCAGGGCGCCCGTGGAGTCCTTGTCCCAGCGGAAGAGCTCCAGGTTGAACGTCGCCTCGGGGCGCGGGCCGCTGTACGTGACCGCCGCCCGGATGGTGTTGCCGATGAGCCCCGGGCTCTTGGCGGTGAGCTTGAGGACGTCGCTGTCGGCCTCGCTCTTCAGGGTGGTCACCGCCGCCTGGGCGTTGTGGGCGATACGCAGCACCCAGCATTGCGAGCCGCCGTTCTCGAAGAACAGCCGCACGCTCTGCGCTAGCTCGCCGTAGCGGGTATCCTCGGAGTAAGCGCGCGCGAAATCGGCGTAGCTCAGGCACAGGGTCGGCTTCTCCAGCGAGCCCTGGGCAGCCCGGCCGACGAAAAGGGCGATCGAGGTGCCGACGCCCGCGATGGTGCGCACGGCGCTCGGGGCCTCCTCGATGTAGACGCCAGGATAGGTCGGTGTGACGGGCATCGAGAACTCCTCCTTGGGATGGGCGGGGCTGACCGGCGCAGCGAGACGGCCTTGGCAGACACCGAAGCCTGTGCCGCGAGCACAAACGATTTGAGCTGCACTATCGCGGCGGGCGACATGCGCGCCGCGCCCCCAGATCACCGGTCCCCTCAACAACGGACTGCCGCATGACTCCCCACAACTGCGCAGGCCCAGACGATCCGGAAGACGGCAAGCACGGCAACAGATTTCGTCGAGGACGTCAAGTCGTCTACGGGCGCACCGGATCGCGCCGAACGCTCGTGCTGCGAGTCGTCATGGCGGCGCCGCGCGGTTCATCGAAGGCCGGCAGCGACGGCTTCGGCGGCGACGCGCGGACAGGTTTCGCTGGACGCGCTCGGCGGAGGAGCGAGTCCTGTCGGATATATACCGGGTTACGGCAAAGGCGGGCGCCGTCGCGCTCGTCAGAAAGACCGTGTGGGTTCCGGAAAATCTGCGGCAGCCAGTCCGGAAAATCTGCTGCGCCCAGCCTGCTCCTGATCATCCACCCGCAGCTCGCCCTCGGGCAAGTGCTTGGTCCTCACCGACGGCCCGTCGAGCCGCAAGAGCCGCCCACGATGCAGGATCCGATCGACGATCGCGTCTGCGAGATCATCGTCGTGCAGCACCGCCCCCCAGCGCTTCGGGTGTTTGTTGGTCGTCGCGTTTTTGCCGCGAATTTCGACAACCCGCCGGGCTATCGCCCATGTCGGCGCCATGGCGGAGCGGCGGGCCGGGGGCGGCGGGCCGCGACGCTCGCTACCGCGGCGGCGGAGGCGCTCGCCTAGCCCCCGGCTCGCGCTCGATATGTCGGCGCGCGAGAACGTAGAGCGCTAGCGCGCAGCGTTGCAGGAGGAGAGCCTCCGGGTGCAGCAGAGCCGGCTAGCGGAGCTGTCCACGCCGATGATCCCGATCACCGAGCAGGTGTGTTACCGAACTGGCTAGATGATGGTCCTGGGCCCTTTTTCACTCGCGCTGGTTGATGGCCATCCGGTGCCCGGAGCCCCCGCCGGAGGCTCCGTTCGCCCATCGCCCGCACGGGACGGTCGCCGGAGCGCGGAGGGCGGGCCAAAGGCGGCGTAGCCGCGGCGCCCCGGCGCGGGCACCCTTGACGCGCCTGAGCACTCCGGCAGCTACGGCCGCGGGATGGGCCGACCATCACGGCCGTGACCGGGAGCGCACACCTCCGCGATGGCCATCGAACAGCCTGCGCGATCGAGCATCAACCATCGTGAGCGTCAATAAGGTGATGGTCATGCCTCGGGACCATGGATGAGCAGCGTGCCAGGCACGTGCTTGAATCTGCGCTCTCTGGCGCCACGCGAGAAAGCCGATTTCACCGAGCGCTTCGTGGATGTCTTCGGCGTCGGCGTGCAGGTTCGGCGGGCGCCGCGCACCGCCGGGCCTGCCGCGGACGGCGGCGTGGAACATGCGCGCGTGCCGGACCGCGTCGGACGCGTGGCGCAGGTAGAGCGCGCGGCGCCGCAGGTCGGGCGTCCGCGCGGCGGCGAGGCGGAGCGTGAAGAGGCTCCCCGGCTCGGCGAGCGCGAACCTATAGAGCTTCCTGGCGGTGTGGCCGGGCAGGCGGAAGACCAAGGCGCTGACAAGCCGGAGGAGCGGCCGCACGAAGGCAGGGCAATACGGGGAGGGGACGAGGCGAGGGCGCTCTCGCCGGCCCCGCCTACGGCGGCGTGGGGCTGCTCGTGATCGATTTCAGAATCTCCTGCTCGAGCGACACGAAATGAGAGACCGAGGCGAAGGAATCCGGGATCTTCCCCTCCAACAATTCCTGATCCATGAATGTCTTCATCTCTTCGGAAATCGCCCGGGTGGTCGACGTCTGATCGTTGCTGAGCTGGGCCCAGATTCCTTCGTAGGAGTATCCGAAGATGCGCTCGGTCATGGCGCTGTCATATTCTTTCCGGCAGCGTGCGACCCACTTGGCGCGCTTGTCCACGGGGATGGTCGTCGCCACGGTGAGGCACTCCAGCGCACTCCACCAGCTCGCGACGCGACCGCCCACATAGGAGGCCGCGGCCTCCTGGAATACGCGTTCCGGATCGTTCGTCGGCTTCCCCGCGGTCGTCGGCGCCCCTTGGTAGTGAGCGACGCCTGCCTTGATGAACTTGGCGAACTTCGGATCGTTCTCCAAGAGGTCGAGGATCGCGTGCGTCGACTCGTGGTAGATGGTCTGGATGCTGGACGACTCACCGAAGGGGAGCGTGGGGGCCATGTTCTCGACGGACTGCAGTGTGTCTTTGCGGAGCGACAGCGTATTCAGCACCGGATTGTACTGGTCCGCGTTGCCGAGCTCGATGGTCCGCTCGGGGAACTTGATCCGTTCGAGGATCTTCGTCGGCAAACCATACTTTTTTGCATTCTCGATGAACTTGCTGAACGCGGTGACCGCATACAAGACATTGTTGATGTACTTGCGCTGCACGACCGGCGCAGCGGAGACCGCGGACGGCGTCGCGTGCGCGCCTCCTCCGTCGATCACGCGCGCGGCGGTCGCGTCGGCCTCCTGCTCGTGCACGCCGCCGGCAGGGCCGACCACCAGCCGGTGCGGCGTGGGTGAGGCAGCTGCCGGGGAGGCTTGCGATTGCTGCACCGCGTGAGCCAGCTCGTGCGCGACAAGCATCCGGCCCTCGCGTGTGGAGGGGCTGTACTGCCCCGCTCCGAAGACGATGTGTCGGTCGAACGTATAGGCCACGGCCTGGAGCGCCGCTGCCGATTTGGCCGCCCTCGCGTCGGTGTGGACACGAATCTGACCGAAGTCGTGACCGAAGCGTGGCTCGAAGTACGCCCGCACCGCGGCGTCCAGCGGCTCGCCGCTCGCGCGCAACGTGTCGGTGACCACGGAGGGGGCCTCGTCCAGCTCCTGACTATGGCCCGACTTCACCCTCCGCTGGACGAGCCGCTGCGCATGCTTCGGCAGTTCGTGCTCGGTCGTCCTGGGGATCGGCTTCCGCTCGCGCACGAACATGATGGAGCGCTCCTCCCCCGGAGATTACTCTCGTTTCGCACGGTTCGCACCTGCGCGATGCGACTCGGCTGGCTTTCCCTCGTCCTCGGGATCGCGTGGGGTGGGACCTCCGGCGCACGCACGAGGGCCGGGCTCCACGAGTCGGCGAAGCCCTGAGGACACCGCGGGAGCGCCCGCGTCCTCGGCAGCGCTCCCTTCTCGTTCGAGAGGTAGCGCTCGTTCAGCGCGAACAGCGCCTGCACCAGGCACGCCGCAGCGCGGAACAGGCAGCCGCTCACGTAAAACACATCGCCGCGCCTCCCGGCCTTCTTCGTGGTGTCGATGGCGAAGCCGGACTCTCACAGAAACCTGTCGAGGAGCACCCTCCGCAGGGCCGGCGGATAGGGCGTCACGAGCGCCTTCAGCGGAGCGAACGCGCCCTCCGGATCGAAGAGCGGCCGGCAGTCGTGGACATCGGCCAGGTAGTTGGCGCTGAGGAAGCCGTGCGGGTGCCCGGGCTGGTAGTCGCACGTCACCTGCCCCGCCCGGCACTCCTCGATCACGCGCCATACGCGCGCGAGATCCCGGTAGAGCCAGTCGACCCGGTGCCCCTCGATCTCCAGCCACGCGCCGCCGTTGATCCAGGGCCCCCAGGCGCCGGGCGGCGTGACGACGTCCTCGGCGGCGCTCGCGTGGAGTTCCCGCGCGAGCGGCGCCACATCGCCCTCGGCGCCGCCCGCGCAGAGTTCCCGCGCGAGCGCGCGCAGCGCCGCGAGATCGGGCGGGCTCTCAGGCTCGTAATAGATGCCCAGATCGACGTCCGAGTCCGGGTGGCCCGCGCCGCGAGCGCGCGATCCGCCCAGCACGACCGCCACCACACCCGGGATCGCGTCGAGCCGCCACGCGCGCCGCCATGTCCAGGCGGTCGGGTAGCCCCGGGTCGTCGCCTTCCCGGGGCCCCCATCTTCCTGGCGCTGCTCAGCCGTCCGGGCTTACGGTCCCGTCGGCTTCCACGACTTCTTTCTTTCGGAGCCCGATTCCGCAGCCCGCGTGCTCGCTGTCTACGCTTCGTGGTCCGGGTTGCCCTCGGTCACCACGCAAGACTCGCTTCCGACTGGCGGCCCTACCTTGGTCGGGCAGGAATTCAACCCGCTGGGTCGCTGCATCAGGTTTCAGTTGGTGTGGACTTCACATGGCATCCTCCTGATCGAAGCTGTGCTTGGCGCACCGTAGGTAAAAGAAGCCGGATCGCAGCGCGAAGACGTGTAGCGCAGCAAACCGAACGGATGGGACCGCGAGCGTCGTGATGGCTCGGTCCTGGGTCGAAAGAGCGTGGTCCGGGCGGCGCCGAGCGCGCTACGGGGCGCATCGGCGTGCCGTGGGCACACGTGTCCGTCCGGGCGTTGGTCTGGCCCGGGAGGCGCGTCGCGAGACGCTATACCCGGGGGGCGATCGTCGAGGCGCGATGCTCGGGCTCGACGAGCCACGCGGCGAGCTGGGCCTCGAGGTCGGCCTCGTCCTGGAACTTGCGCGGCTTGAAGAAGGAGCTCTTCACCCAGCCCACGAGCCGCTCGACGGTGCCCTTCTGGTTACCGCGCCTGGGTGCGCACATCTCGACGCCGACACCGAGGTCGACGATCGCCTGTGCGAACGTGGCATTGAAGAGCTCAAGCGCGCGGCCTTTGCCGCTCTTCTTAACAATGGTCTTGGATCGATCGAACACGGCTATGAGCGGTAAGCCGCCGAAGGCGACGAAGTGGCGCGCGAGGCTGCGGACGAGGGTCTCGATGCCCTGGTTGTCGACGAGATCGACGGCGGCGAAGCGCGAGTGCTTCAGGCGCGAAGCGAAGGAGCGGACGCGCTTCTTGCGGCCATCGACAAACGTGACCACGACTTCCCCGAAGTCGTGCTACGAGAACTCGCCCGGCAGGCCTTCGAAGCGAACGATGGGCGGGGCGTGCTTGGGGCGGGCAGCAGCGACAAGGGCGTAGAACGCGGTCTTTTTGCCGGTGTAGCCGGCTTCCTCGGCGCGACGTAGGAGCTCCAGCGTGGCGATATGGAGCCTCTCGAGAGCCGCCGCCCAGAGTTGAAACTCTCCCCGGAGCCTCTCGAGAGCTTCCCAACTAGAAATTTTTCAGCACCACGACGGCGCCTCCCCCGGCGTGTCCGGCCCCCTCCCCGAGCTGCGCCACTGGTCCCACCAGGTGCGCAGGCACAGGTCGTCGGCCCCCGCGCGCATCATCGCTCGCGGCGGGCAGCCGCATTCGTTCGCAGTCCGTCCAGCGGATGACGAAGCTTCCTGCTGCCGCTCGCTGACCGCCACCTGGTCGAGTCGGCCCTGCCACGCTGCGGTCCCCGACACGCGCCCAGCGAGCGACGCCGCGGAGCCTCCTGCCCGCGGCCTGCTCGGCCATCTGATGCGGAGCCAAAATCCCTCAGGATTTCGAGCACCCCCGGCAAGAATTGAACTTGCGACCTTCGGTTTAGGAAACCGCTGCTCTATCCACTGAGCTACGGGGGCAGGGGCGACAGCCGCTACGGGCGCCGGAACCTGGCACACCTCGCCTCACGCATCAAGCCAGATCCCCAGCCACGCCCTCGTCCAGCCCGCTCTTCCGCCGCGCCTCACCGGCCCGCGCTCCTCCGCCGGCCGCCAGCCCGCGCTCTTCCGCCGGGCGCCGCCCTCCGCGCGCCTCGATCACTTCCACACCTCGCCCCAGAGCGCCGCCCCCACCACCAGCGCGCCCGCGCCCCGCATCAGCCCTGCCCGCAGCGCCGCCACGGCGCGCTCGCGGTTCCCCCGCACCACCCGGGCGATCTGCTGCGCCCCCCGGTAGGCGTGGGTCGGCCTCACCACCTCGACGTGCACCTCGTCCCCGAGGCCGAGGTCGATCCTCTCCCCCGTCCCCTTCCCCCCGGCCCACGCAGCGCTCGCCGCTCCGCCGTCGTCTTCCGCTGCCGCCGCCCCCGCCTCGATCTCCGCTGCGATCCGCTCCGCGACCTCGTCCCCCGCCCCGCTCCGCTCCCGCGGCAGCTTCAGCACCCTCGCGATCTCCAGCGCGTCCAGCGCGCACAGCCCCGCCACCACGGCGAACCCCATCGCCGCCACGAGGCGCCCCAGGTCGGGCGCCGCCGCCTCCGGCAGCCCCGACCCCAGCTGCAGCGCCACCGCGATCACCGCCGCGGTCGCCGCCCACACCGCCCGCCGATCCGAGAGCGCCACGATCGAGCCGGCGCGCGCCCGCCCGACGCGGTTCGCCGCGATCAGCACCACCGCGAGCGCCGGAACGAACGGCAGCGCGAACACCGCGCCGAACGCCGCGCCGACGATCATCCCTGCCGGCCCCGCCACGAGCCCGATGGTCATCCCGTTCACGACGCCGGCCACCACGATGGCCCACAGCGCCAGCACGCCCGCCACGAACGGCCCCCGCCGGGTCCACTTCCCCGGCGCGTCGACCCACGGCAGGCCGTCCGCCGGCGCGTCGCCCGCGCCGAACGCCATCGATCCATCGCCCCAGACGCCTCCGATCCGCGACGTCAGGTAGTGGCCCAGCAGCGCCGCGACGATCGGGGTCACACCCGCGAGCAGGAAGCGGGGCACGAGCTCGTCCATCTCGAGAACGTCGGCCGTGATCCAGCCGCCCACGAGCCCGATCGCCCCGCAGGGAAACACGAGCGGCACGGGCGCATCAGGCGACATGGAATCGGACGTTGAACGCGGCATCTCGAAACCCTCCGGCTCGTTCGTTCCCCTTCGACGCGCAGGCCCTCGAGCAGCTTCCAGGTCCCTGGCGCGCCGCCCGACCTTCCATCATCTCACCACGGCGCTCCACGCGCACTGCACACGGTCCGCGCCATCATCAGCCCGGCCCCGCCTGCGGGTGCGGGTAGTGGCTGAGCGCCACCAGGTTCCCGTCGGGATCGCGCGCGTACATCGTGTAGGCGCTCTCCCGCTCGACGCCCACGCCGCCCGCGGCCAGCCGGCGGCGCCACGCCTCCCGCTCCGACGGCGCGATCCCCAGGGCGACACAGTGCCAGCCTGGCGCCTCGTCCGCGCGCATCGGCCCGGCGGCGCCCGCCCGCTCCACGGCCAGAAAGGCGCCGCCCCCGAGCTCGAGCCACACCGACCGAGGCGCTCCGGCCTCGTCCGTCCAGCGCCGCACCACCGGCAATCCGAGGACGCCCGCGTAGAACGCCTCGGCCCGCACCAGGTCGCGCACGACCACGGCCAGGTGATGGACCGACAGAGCCGCGACCGTCCCGCCCATACTGCGCCCTCATTTCAGCGCCTTTCACGCGGCGACGCACCTGAAAAGCCACGCGGACGCCGCGCGGCCGACGCCTCGCCGACGCCAGGCGTTCGATCGGCCGGCGCCGGGCGCTCGACGCGCTCGGCCATCGGTGCGACCTGTCTTGCCCCGGCAGGGCGCCTCGTCTATGGTCCCGCTCGCGGACGCGCTCTGCCCGGGGAGTCGCACAGTCCGGTAGTGCACGAGCTTTGGGTGCTCGTTGTCGCGGGTTCAAATCCCGCCTCCCCGACCCTCTCCAACGATCCTCGCCCCTCGCGAGCCGGGCGGCCTCGGTGGCCCCGGCCCTGCGGCTCAGCTGGATCGCCGCTCGCGTCGCCATCGCTTCCGTCGTCGCACCCGCCGCGCATCGAACTTGGCCTCCTCGGGTCCGCTGCGCATAGTCCCGCCGATGTCGACGCCCGTAAGACTCCTGCTCGGCGCATGTCTCTCCCTGTCCGTCGTCGCAGGGTGCGGCGGGCCGCAGACGGCCGCCCCGGCGGCGGCTCCGGCGCCGCGCGCGCAGAGCGCGGCGCCGCCCAAGCAGACGGTGCCCGCCGGGCAGCTCGCCCGCGCCGACGTCGACCGGGTGCTGCTGCAGGGGCCGCCCTGGATCCTGCGGCGCGTGCCCGTCGAGGAGGTCGTCCGGGCGGGCGCGTTCATCGGCTGGAAGATCCTCGCGCTGCCCGCGGACTGGAGCAGCATCGAGCTCAAGACCGGCGACATCGTCACCCAGGTCAACGGCACGCCCCTGGAGCGCCCGGACGACCTGTTCGCGGCCTATCGCGCCCTGGCCAGCGCCAGCGAGCTCAAGATCACGTACGAGCGCGAGGGCGCCGCGCGCGAGCTCGTCGTGCCCATCTTCGGAGCCCCGACCAAGGAGACCGTCGAGGCCTTCGCGAGCGACAGCCCCCCGCGCCGCGCGACGACCGCCCGGCCGAAGGGAACGACGGTGATCGAGGAAGACGACGGCGGCGCGCCGCTCGAAGGCAGCGCGCCGTGAAGCGCGTGCCGGCGCCGCGCGACGGGCGCGCGGCGCCGCGCCTCACATGTCGAAGGCCAGCCCCAGGACCCACGTCGAGGTGCCGACGTGCATCTGCGGGCGCGAGCCCAGCCCGTCGAGGTTCGCGAACATCCACTCGCCGAACAGGTACGTGTGGTTGATGCCCGTCGTCTCATCGAGCTGGGAGGCCGAGCGGCGGTCCAGCCAGTTGAGCGCGAGCATCCCGCCGAACGCGAGGTGCGTGCCCCACGTGACGCCCTCGCCCCGGACGCCATCGGGCTTCGGCGTGCCAGGGCCCGACGTCGTGGTCCATAACCCCATCCCCAGGCCCACCTTCGCGTAAGGCACGATCGGGACGCCCGTCTTGCGCATCAGCTCGTCGGCGCGGAGGACGGCGGACAGGTGCATCGGCATGATGGAGAGCGAGGTCTCCTCTGCCTCGGCCCTGTCGTCGCTGCCCGCCACGAAGGCCTTCGCCGACGCCGACGTGTACCCCCAGCCGAGCCCTGGGCCGATCGCGCCGACGTACGGGATCCGGAGCGGCAGCCAGTCGACCTCGACCCCGAAATAGAAATTCTGGCCGTCGCCGAAGGTCTTCCCGTAGGGGCCCGCGCCGGAGAACTCCTCGTCGACCTGGGGAGAGTACGGGGCGAAGCGGAGCTCGAACGCGAAGCTCTGAGGAGACGCATAGCGCTCCTCTCGCTGGATCCTCGAGCGATCGTGCTGCCGCCAGTCGCCCGTCCCGTAGCTCGTTTGCGCGCCGGCCACGGAGGCGGCGAGGAGCGCCGCGCCGCCGGCGAGGCCGGCGACCAGCTGATGACGGAGATGACAGCTCATTCGCTCTCCTGCGTGAAGGAACGCGCGTGCGCGCGCGCGTGGCGTCGACGACGGCTCCTGCGCAACAACCCGAGCGCCGCGCCGGCCGCGACGGCGGCGAGCGGCGCAGCGGCCCACCGCCCCGCCCCTACCGGCCCTTCGATGCTGCAAAAGCCCCCACCGGCTTGCCCGCCGGCGTCCCGGTACTGCTCGAAGAACCCGTCGACGTCGGTCGCGATCGCACAGGAGATCGCCGACAGCGGCCCGGCATTGCCCACCTGGTCATAGGCCGCGACGCCGACGACATACGACCTGCCGTTGACGATGTTCTCCGTGGCCTCGCCACGGCTGGCCCTCCCCACGCTGCCGCACTGCTGCGCGGAGTCCGGGATCTCCCCCGGCACCAGGAGCGACGACTGGCAGCCGGAGCTGCCGCCGCTCGTCGTTCCGCCGCCGGCTCCCGCCGCGCCGCCGCCTCCGCCGGCTGCCCCGCCGCCGGCTCCCGCCGCGCCGTCGTCTCCGCCGGCTGCCCCTGCCCCGCTCGAGTCAGGCGAGGACTGCCCGCCATTGTCGCAGTAGAGATAGTAGCCGAGCACTTCATCGGCCTCGTTCTGCGTGTAATCGACGAGGATACGCCCATCGCCGGAGTGCGCTTGCACGTTCGTCGGCGGCTTCGGGCCCAGGAGGTCCACCTTGGTCTGCTCCCATGTCGCGAAATCCGGATTGCTCTGATCCGTGGTGGACAGCCGCAGGAAGTAAACGGTCATCTTGACCGCCTCGGTGCTCGTCCGCGACGTGACCTCGCACTCGTCGGCGTCGAGGAGCGCCTTCGCGAGCTCCTTTGCCGGCAGCGTGACGGGCACCGTGTCAGCCAGGCCGAGCGGCAGATCCAGCCGCTTGCAGTAACCGTCGGCCTGGCGGTTCACGGCCTGGGTGCAATCCGTCGACTGGGTGACCCACGCCTCGAGGCTATCGCTGCCCGTCGGGTTGGTCAGCGTGAGCGTGAGCTGCAGATCGTTGCCGGTGACGCAGTCCTCATGGCTGATCCAGAGGGGGTTCTGCGCGTCCGGGCGAGTGACCTTGGTGCGCACCACCTGGCTGCTGATGGTCACCGTCGCGCCGGCCTGTCGCGCGCCTCCGGCGAGCGCCGCCGCCGCGAGGGCCACCGCGCAGAGCCGGGGGAGGTGCCGCCGCCCTCGCGGCCGTGGCCGCACGAGATACCTTGTCGTGTCCATGGGCGCGTCCTTTCAGCACAGCTCGTACCACGCCGCAAATGCCCCGCACAGCCCTTCGAACGGCGGGGAAATCGTTCGTGCGCCCGCGTGCGCCCACGCCGGATGCCGCGTCGAACGCGCCCTCAAAGGCCCCGCGGTCCCGTCGGAGGCGTCCTTGGAGGCGTCCTCGACGCCCCACCTCGGAGGCTCGGAGGCGCGCCGCATGACGAGCTGGCCATGGTCGCCGTGCGTTCCTGACAAGTTGGCATCGACGCCGCGGAGCAGCAGGGTGAGCGGACCGCCGCGCAGCGCCATGGGCCGGCGGACGAGCTGCGTGGCCCGAAACACGCGCTCTTCGAGAGAGCTCGGCTAGCGTGAGGCCCGTGGATTCGACCGACGCCGCTCCCCCGCAGCCGGGCTCGAAGGCAGAGCCGAGGGCGAAGGAGCGCGCCGCGGCGCCGGAGCCGTCGCGCGCTGGGCAGCCCGGCCAGCCCAGCGCGCGCGCGGAAGGCGCGCCCGCGTCCCCCGCGTCCGGCGCCACCCCGTCGGTGCGCCCGACCTCGAGCCGGCCCAGCCGACTGCAGCCGAGCGGCGCCGCCCCCGACGCCCACACCGCCGTCCTCGGCGTCCCCCTCACCCGCGTCGAGCTGCACCGGACCGCGCTGCTCTTCTGCCTGCTCTTCCTCGCCGCCCTCCTCTTCGTCGTCGGCCGCTCCGCGCGCGACGCGCTCTTCCTCACCAGGTTCCCCGTCACCTGGATCGCGCCGATGTGGATCGTCTACGGCGTCGCCTCCGCCGTCGCCGCGCTCGCGTACGACCGCGTCGCCCGCCACCTGCCGCGCGCCCAGCTGTGCGTCGCCTTCGCCCTCTTCGGCGCCGCCACGTTCGCGCTGCTGCGCGTCCTCATCGGCCAGGAGGTGCGCGCCGCGATCCTGGTCTTCTACATCTGGTCCGAGATCATCGCGAACTTCACCGCCGTGCTCGTCTGGGCCGTCGCTCAGGACCTGCACGACCCGCGCAGCGCCAAGCGCCTCTTCGGCCTGATCGGCAGCGGGCGCGTCGTCGGCACCGTCGCCTGCGGCTTCGCGACGGGCGCCGTCGTCCGGTGGATCGGCACCGAGAACCTCCTGTTCGTGCTCATCGCGGCGCTCCTCGCCATGGCCGCGCTGACGACCGCGCTCGCGCGACGCCACCCGCTCGGGCGCCCCCCGTCCGGCGACGAGGAGCTCCTCCAGGCCCGCCTTCCGCGCATGGACGTGTGGCGATCGCGCTACGCCCTCACCGTCGCGCTGCTGACCTTCCTCCTCTTCACGGTCCTGACGATCGGCGACTACCAGTTCAAGGCGATCGCCCTCACGGCCTACCCCCACGTCGACGACCTCACCCGGTTCATGGGGTTCCTCTACGGCGCCGTCGGCGTGGTCGGCCTCCTCGTGCAGCTCGTCGCGACCCCCCGGGTCCTCCGGCGCCACGGCGTGCTCGGCGGGTTGCTCGCCATGCCGGCCGCGTTCACCGCGAGCACCGTCGCGCTGCTCGCGGCGCCGTCGCTCGCCTGGGGCGCGATCCTCAAGCTGAGCGACAACGCGCTGCAGCTCACGATCTACGACGCGACGATGCAGCTCTTGTTCTTCCCGTTCCAGCCGGCGCTGCGGGAGCGGGTGCGGACGCTCGTCTCCACGATCGCCAAGCCCCTCGGCTACGGGCTCGGCGCGCTGATCCTGCTCGCCGTGGCGCCCACCGCCGCGACGGGTGCCGCGCTCGTCGAGGAGGCCGCGTGGATCGGCGTCTACTCCCTCCCGCTCTGCGTCGCGTCCATCGCCCTCCTCCCGCTCGTGCGGCGCGGCTACTTCGACGCCATGCGCCGGACCTTGATGCGCCGCCAGATCGAGCCGGACAGCGTCGCGTACGGCCCCCAGACGCGCGCGATCCTCAAGGAGGCGCTCTACAGCCGCGCCATGGTGCAGGTGCTCTTCGCGGTCGAGCAGCTCCAGCAGCTCGACCCGACCCTCGTGCGCGAGGCCGTGCCCGCGCTCGCGCGCCACGGCTCGGCCAGGGTGCGCGCGCTCGGGGTGCGCCTCGCGGCCGAGCTCGAGCACGAGGAGGGCGCGAGCATCGCCCGCGCGGCGATCCACGACCGGAACACCGACGTCCGCGTCGCCGCCGTCGCCGCGCTCGCCGCGCTGCTGCGGGAGGACGCCCACGACGAGCTGCTCGCGCTCGCGCGGGAGGGCGCCGCGCCGCGCGCCGCCGCGGACGCGACCGGCGGCGAGGCGCTCCGGGCCGCCGCGATCGCCGCGCTCCTGCGCTACTGCGGCCTGGACGGCATGCTCGAGGGCGCGCCGCGGCTGCGCGCGCTGCTCGACAGCCCGTCGCCGCGCGATCGCGCCGCCGCCGCCCGGATCCTCGGCCTGGTCGGCCACGCGTCGCTCCAGCGCGCCCTCGCGCGGCTCATCGGCGATCCCGACCCCGCGGTGCGGCGCGCGGCCGTGCGCGCCTCGTCGAGCGTCGCCGATCCGCGCCTGCTCCCCCTGCTCGCGGACGCGCTCGCCGAGCGCGCCCTCGCGCCGGCCGCGGCCCGGGCCATCGAGGCGCTCGGCGACGACGCCATCCCCGAGCTCGCGGCGCGCCTCGGCGACGACGGCACCCCGCGGGCCGTGCGGCTCGCGATCCCGCGGGTGCTCGCGCGGCTCTGCAGCCACGACGCGCTCGACGTGCTGCTCGCCCGGATCGACCACCCGAACGAGGCCCTCCGCCAGAAGGTGCTCGCGTCGGCGTCGCGCCTGCGCCTCGCGCTGCGCGCGCCGCCGGCGCCTCTCCGCGTGATCCGCGCCCGCATCGACGACGAGACGCTGGAGCACGTCCGCACGCGCGAGGCGTACATCGCGGCGCGCCCCCGCGTCGCCGGCGCGCTGCTCGATCAGCACCTGCTCCGCCGGCTGCGGAAGGGGCTCATCCGCGTGCTCCGGCTGTGCGAGCTCGCCTACCCGCGCGAGGTCGTCGCCCTGGTGCGCAACCACGTCTTCGGCCCGGATCCCGCGCTGCGGGCCAACGCGTTCGAGGTGCTGGAGTCGCTCCTCGACCGCCCGCTGCGCGAGCGCCTCGTCTCCCTCGTCGAGCGGCTGCTCGAGCTGTCCGCGGCGTTCCCCCGGAGGCCCCTGCCGCCGGAGGCCGGGATCATCTCCTGGATCCGCCACGAGATCGTGCGCGGCGACCCCTACAGCGCCGCGCTCGCGCTCGATGCCGTCGCCCGGAACTCCATCTCCGGCGCCGCCGGGGACGCGCTCGCCGCGACCTACGATCCGGACCCGCTGGTCCGCGAGGCGGCCGCCATCGCGGTCGCCGTCACGTCGCCGCCGGGCGCCCGCGAGCGGCTGGACGCGCTGCGGGCCGATGAGGATCCCGCGGTGGCCCGTTACGCACGATACTGGGCGGTCACCGGCGGCACCGGCATCGACCCCGAGGACGAGATGTACACGACGATCGAGAAGGTCCTGTTCCTCCAGCGTGTTCCGCTCTTCTCCCGCGTGGCCGGCGACGATCTGGTGGCGCTGGCGCGCGGCTCGCTCGTTGTGTCGCTGGCCCGGGGCGACGTCATCTTCCGCCAGGGCGAGCCTGGCGGCGCGCTCTACTCGATCATCTCGGGCGAGGTGAGCCTCACGCTGGACGGCCGCGAGATCGCGCGCCTCGGCGCGAACGACGTGTTCGGCGAGATGTCGCTCTTCGACAGCGAGCCGAGGGCCTCGACGGCGGTGGTGACCGAGGACACGGAGCTGCTCCGGGTCTCCGCCGAGGATTTCCACGAGGCGGTTCGGGAGACGGCCGAGATCGCGGACGCCGTGATCCGGGTGCTGAACCGGCGCCTGCGCGAGGCCGACCGCAAGCTGGCCGACGCGCACGCGCGGCTGTCGCTCCTCCCGAGGCCGCCGGCGCTGCCCGGGAGAGCGCCGCCTCCGGGGGACGAGACGCCGGCGCTCGACGACAGCGATCTCGATTGAGGAGCGCCGACGCCTCAACCTGGGTCGGGTGCCCGTGCCTCAACCTCGGTCGGGTGCCCGTGCCTCAACCTCGGTCGGGTGCCCGTGCCTCAACCTCGGTCGGGTGCCCGTGCCTCAACCTGGGTCGGGTGCCCGTGCCTCAACCTGGGTCGGGTGCCCGTGCCTCAACCTCGGTCGGGTGCCCGTGCCTCAACCTCGGTCGGGTGCCCCTCAACCTCGGTCGGGCACGCCAGCGCGGCGCTCCGGATGGTGGCCTGCAATGTGCAACGTCGGGCGCGCAGGGACGTCTGAAGAGATCTGAGGGCGCCCGAGGCCAGCCCGACCTCTCCCTGGCCCCCCCCTCCAGAAGGACCCATCATGCTGCCGATGCCTTTCCCGCTGTCCGCTTTCCCCTTGCGCCCTGCCCCCGCGGCGCCGGGCATCCCCGGGGCCCGGCTCCGCCGGCTCGGCGGCGTCCTGCCGCTGCTCGCCGCGCTCATCGCCGCGCCCGCAAGCGCCGCCGCCCAGCCCGCCGAGCCCCCGTCGGTCCAGGTCGACGTCCGCGTGAACGCCGAGATCGAGGCGGACGAGTACGAAGACACCGACCCGAGCGCCCTTGTCGAGTTCCAGCAGCCGCTCGCCGCGTACGGCACCTGGATCGACACCCCGGGCTACGGCACGGTCTGGGTGCCCTCCGCGGTCGTGGTCGGCCCGGATTTCGCGCCCTACCAGACAGCGGGCCACTGGGCGCTGACCGACGACGGCGAGTGGCTCTGGGTCAGCGACTACGCGTGGGGCCACATCCCCTTCCACTATGGCCGCTGGGTCTGGATCTCCTCCCACGGCTGGGCCTGGATCCCGGGGCGCACGTACGCCCCGGCGTGGGTCGTCTGGCGCGTCGGTGACGCCGGCTACGTCGGCTGGGCCCCGATGCCGCCCACCTACTACTGGAGCAGCGGCGTCGCGGTCTCGCTGTGGACCGTTCCCCCCGCGGCGTACGTCTTCTGCCCGACGACGCACGTGTTCCATCGCCACGTCCACACGCACGTCGTCCGCGATCGCGAGGTCGTCCGGCGCATCGCCGCGCACTCGCACACCTACAGGCCGGCGCGGCCGACCGCGAGCAGGCCCGGGCGCGCCGACGTCCGCCCGCGCGGCGACGGGGGCGCGAGCCGCTCGAGCCCGCCCCACGGCATCCGTCCTGGCGGCTACCGCCCGGCGTCGCCGTCGCTCGCGGAGGCCGGCGTTCCCTCCTCGGCCGCCCCGAGGCACCGCGACAGGCCGGATCCTCGCGCCCTCGCTTATTCGCGCAGGAGCACGACGCCGAGCGCACGCCTCGCGCCCCCGCCGGCGCGCCGTCCGGCGTCGCCCGCAGGCGACGACCGTCGCGCGGCGCCTGCGCTGCGCACGCCGCTGCACCCGCGGGGGACGCCCGGCGGCGACGCGCCGGCCCCGATCGCCAGGCCCGGCCTCCCCGCGCGGGGCGTCTCCGGCGCGGGCGCGCTGCCCCGCAGCGGCGCGAGCCCATCGCACCGGCCCTCGCGGCCGACGGTCACGCCGCCGTCGCCCGCCCCTGCCCCGGAGCCGCCGGCCGCCCCGGCGCCGCGCGCCGTCGGCACGCCGGCCGCCACGCGTGCCCTCCCGCACCGATCGCCGTCGGCCACGGCACCGCGGCCGCTGCCGCAGGCGACGCCGGCGCCGCAGCCGGCCGCGAAGCCGCGCGCGCTCCCGAGCGCGCCGTCGTCCCCGCCGCGCCCCAGGATCCACCTTCCGTCAGGCCCGGCTCCGGGGAAGACCGCGCCGGCGTCCGGTCGCCCGCGGTCGAGATAGCCCTTGGTCCACGTCTTGCGACGTCCACGAGCAGGAGCAGATCCGATGACTCTTTTCGCTGACTTTGTGAAGCGTCGTTCACGGGGGCTGTGGTCGTTCCTTCTCGTCGCCGCGCCCCTCGCCTCGGCCGGCTGCATCATCGTCGACGAGGACGGCGACCACGATGGCCATCACGTCCACGACGACTGGGACAACGGCGACGACGACACCGTTCCCCCGCCGCCCGCGAACGACGTGCGGCTCGTCGCCATCGACACGGACGCCACCCTGAGCACCGAGCCGGGCGAGGGCGTCGGCATCTTCGTCGAGTACACGGAGGGCGGGACGTGGACGCTCTGGACGACCTGCGACACCAACACCTCCAAGGTCGTCTGCAGCTTCGATCTCTATGCCTCGGTCGACACGGCGTCCGAGCTCATCGACCTGGCGGGGATCGAGATCGAGAAGACGGACGCGACGCGCCTCGTCGACATCGGCGTCGCGTATTTCCACGCCGAGACCGGCTCGGACATCGACGCGATGACGTTTGCCACCACCCCGGGCGCCATCGTCCGGCTGGAGGCCTACCTCGACGGGGCGGAGGAGCCCCGCTTCGTCTACTGGTTCGGCGACGGCGTCCTGCACGAGGGCGCGCCCAGCAGCCCGATCGACTTCGAGCCGACCGCGCCCTGAGGGCGCGATCCTGCCGCCCGCTCCCCCCGCTGCCCGCGCGGCGGGAGGAGCGCCCGGCCAGGGCGCGCGCCGCTCAGGGCTCTTTCTTCGGCTGGATCGGCTGCCCCTCGACGTCCCACGCCTCCGGCTCGCCGAGGCCGATCCCCTGGAGCTGCGGCAGGATCTCCTGCCGCGGTCCCACGACCACGACGGTCGCCGTCTTCGGATCCACGGCCCGCGCGAGCTCCGCGAGGCTCGCCAGCGTCGCGCTCTGCCGCGCCTTGCTCGCGTCGCCGTCGAACGTCTCCGGCAGCTTCAGCCGCGCCAGCGTCCCGAGGCGCTGGGCGGTGCGGTTCACGGTCTCGTAGGCGGAGACGAGCTCCGCGCGGTCCTGCGCCTGCACCTTCGCCAGCTCGTCCCGGGTCAGCCCGGAGTCGGCCATCTTGGCGAGCTCGGCGAGCATCTCCTTCAGGGCGGGCCCTGTCGCCTCGGTGACGACGGAGGCCCGCGCCACGAACGCGCCCGGCAGCCTCGTCTCGGTGAACGTCGAGCCGGCGCCGTAGGACCAGCCGTGATCCTCGCGCAGGTTCTGGTTCAGGCGCGACGTGAACGAGCCGCCGAGCGCGGAGTTGATCAGCTGGAGCATCGGCCGCCGAGGATCGCTCGCCGCGACCCCCTCGCGCACTGCCGCGATCACCGACTGCGGGGCCCCCGGGCGGTCGACGATCACCAGCCGCGGCGGCTTCCACGCCGGCGCGGCCACCGCGCCCTGCGCTTCCGCCGCGCCCTTCGTGGCCGGCGCGGCGCTCGCCGTGGCGCCCTTCGCCGACCACGTCCCGAGATCGCGCGAGAGCGCCTGCTGCAGCTCGTCCCGGGTGATGTCGCCGACCACGGTGATCACCGCGCGGTCCGGGCGCCACGCCGCCTTGTAGAACGCCTTCACGGCCGGGAGCCCGATCGACTTGGCGTCCGCGACCAGGCCGTCGACGGGGTGCCCGTACGGCGTGCCCGGCCCGTAGAGCGCGGCCATCGAGACCAGCCCCGAGACCCGCGTCGCGTCGTCGCCGCGCTTCCTGAGGTCGTTCTGCCAGAGCTCGCTGACGCGCTTCCATTCCTTCGCCTCGAACCGCGGGCGCGCGACAACGTCGGCGAGCAGCGAGAACGCCTTGTCGAAGTTCTTCTTCAGCACGGAGAGCGTCGCGACGCTGCCGTCGGCGCGCGCCCCGACCGAGAGCGTCGCGCCGAGGTCGTTGATCGCGCTGGACAGCTCCACCGCGCTCCGCGTCCCCGCGCCCTCGTCGAGCATGTCCGCGGTGATGTGCGCGAGCCCCGCCGCGCCCTTCGGATCGTCCGCCGATCCCGACGCGACGCCGATGGACACGGACACGATCGGCAGCGTGTGGCGCTCGAGCAGCCACACCTTCGCGCCGTTCGGTCCGTCGAGCACCACCGGCGCCGGCGGCGTGAACGGCTGCGGCTTCGGCAGCTCCGGCTTGGGCCCGAGCGGGTCCGCGGGCTCCGCGGCCGCCGGCGGGGCGCTCGGACGCGGCGCCTCCGCCCGGGCGGCGGACTGCGCCGGCGTCCTCGGCTCGCAGCCGAGGGCCGCGGCGACCAGCGCGATCATCGCGCCTGCGTGTCTCGCTCTCATTTCGTCACCGCCTTCTTCGCCTCTTCGCTGCCCTTCGGCACGACCCGCAGGATCACCCGGGCGTTCGGGTCCAGGGTGCTCTTCGCGTACGCCTGCAGCGACTCCGCGGTCGCGTCGCGGTAGCGCTTCAGATCCTGCTCCACGAACCCGGGCTGGCCCTTCGACGTCTCGTACCGGTTGAGCATCGACGCCCGGCCGGCGACCGACTCGAGCGCCGTCACGAAGGCGGTCTCGTACTGGTTCTTGGCCCGATCGAGCTCCTCGCGGCTCACCTTCGCGTCCCGCACCTTGGCGAGCTCGGCGTCGATGGCGGCCTCGACCTTCTCGAGCGGCACGCCTGGCCGCGCGATCGCCTCGACGGTGAACGTCGAGCCGAGATCGCCGGAGTGCTGCACGGCGCTCACCTCCTGGGCGAGCTGCTTGTCGTAGACGAGGGCCTTGTAGAGGCGGCTCGCCTTCCCCTGCTCGAGCGCCGTGGCGAGGAGGTCGAGCTCGGCGTCGCCCGGCGCGAAGTGCGCGGGGCTGTGCCAGGCCATGATCACCTTGGGGAGGTTCACGTTGTCCTCGATCGTCTCGCGCACGACGCCGCTCAGCTTCACGGGCGAGGGCGTTGTCGCCGCGGGGACGGGCCGCTCCGGGATGCCGCCGAAGAACCGCTCGATGAGATCGCGCGTCTTCTGCGCATCGAAGTCGCCGGCCACGACGAGGGAGACGTTGTTCGGCACGTACCACCGCCGGAAGAACGTCGTGACGTCGTCGACGGTCGCGGCCTGGAGGTCCTCGTGCGAGCCGATCACGGGGTGGTGGTAGGGGTGCCCCTCCGGGTACATCAGCGAGGGCAAGAGGAGGTCGACCTTGCCGTAGGGCTCGTTCTCGCTCGTCTGGCGGCGCTCGTTGCGCACGACGTCGCGCTGCGCGTTCAGCTTCGGGAGGTCCATGCTGTCCGCGAGCGACGAGAACCGATCGGCCTCGAGCCAGAGCAGGAGCGGCAGCGCGTGAGCCGGCGCCACCTCGTGGTAGGCGGTGCGGTCCTCGCTCGTCCACGCGTTGTTCCAGCCGCCCTCGGCCTCCATCCAGGCGTCGAACTGCTTCGTGGGGACGCGGCGCGTGCCCATGAACATGAGGTGCTCGAACAGGTGCGCGAAGCCGGTGCGCCCAGGTTCCTCGAACCGAGAGCCGACCTTGACCATGAGGTTCAGCGCGACCATCGGCAGCGCGCGGTCCTCGTGGAGGATCACGGTGAGGCCGTTCTTGAGGGTGTACTTGGTGTACGGGATGTCGAGCTTCGGCGGCTGGGAGGCCGCGGACTGAGGCGCGGTGGGCGCGGAAGCCGGGGCCGCGGCTGGCGCGGGCGCCGAGGCCGCCGGTGGCGCAGCCTTCGGAGCCGCGGCCGGCGCGGACTTCGGCGGCGAGGACGTGGCCTCGGGCGGCGCTGCGGGTGCGGGCTTCGGCCCGGACAGAGAGAGGGCCGCGGCCACGGCGACCAGGATCGGCCCGGTGGAGCGCGGGAGCGGCGGGTGACGCGCGCGGGTCTGCATGAGCCCGAGGGTTGCGCCGGTCGCGGGCGGGGCGCAAGCGGGCGGGAGCATGGATTGCGGAGACACGCCCGGCCAGCGGGTGCGGTTGTCAAGTTGTCACGGAGGAGGGGCGCACCGCAGAACGGAAGGGGCGCGCGGCGCGGGCGGGACGGCGGAGCTTACGAGGGCTGAGCGCCGGCCGAGCTCGCGGACGCCGCGAGCGGAGGCGGAGGCGCTGCGCCGGATCGATTGTCCACCGCCTTGCCCGCTGCGGCCTTGCGGGCCTTTTCCCGCCGAGTTGCGGCGCGGCGGCGCCGCTCATAGGCGCTCGTGGCCTCCCGGACGATCTCCGGGTGGTGGCGGAAAGACGTGCGCCGCCGTCTTCCGGATCGCGCCGACGCGCTCGACCATGAGGTGCAGGAGCTGATTGCGGATCGCGGTCGCGGCGGCCGAGGTGTCGCCGTCGGGGATCGTCGATGTCGTCGTCGAAGAGGAACTCGAGGGCCGACTCGAGCTCATCGACAATCAACCTGGCGCGCTCTCCGAGGTCGGCCACGGCGGGGTCGACGATGAGGAGCAGCCGAGTCTGCGCCTCCTGCACGGCTGCGTGCCTCGACCCCTCCGGGCGCGGCGCGGAGACGCGGTCTTCTGGCGGTTTCAACCCGTTTGTCGCTCTAGAATGTCGACTCGCACCCGCACCCCTCGCGTCGGGTCCAACGACCCAAGCCGCGACCGCCGATGGCGAAGCGCCCGCAGCCAGCTGTGAAGAACCCTGCGCGCCTGGGTAACGCCTTGCTCCCCAAACAGCGGTCGCTGCGCTGACCGCTTCGCACCTCGCCCCCGCGAAGAAGTCGGTACGTTCGGAATTCTCGGAATTTTCGGAAACGCGGCGCGCGCTCCGGCATTGTGTCGCAGGGCACGACGCGTGCTTTGTCGCCTCCGGCGCCCGCGAAGCGCCTGGTGAAGCGCTCCCATACAGCGTGGACAGCTTTGCCGCCGTACAGCTCCTTTGCCTCGTGAGGGTGCTTTGAGACGACGTCTGCCTCGGATTCACGCGTTGCTCGCCTCCTTATCGGCGGCGATGCTCTGGTCCGCGCCTGCTCGCCCCGGCGAGCCGCCGCAGCTCTCCTGGGACAAGCCGGTTCGCTGCATCAAGTCGCCAGACGGCGGCGCGGTGCGCGTTCAATGCGAGCCAGGCCCGGAAGGCGAGCGCTGCCTCGTCGCGCCCGATCGCCTGGCCCACGACGGCGGCGCGCTCGACAAGGTGCAGCCGTGCAACGTGGTGGAAGACACCGAGGCTTACCGGGCCCTGACCGCGCGCGGCGCCCGCCTCGTCGCCGCGATCCCCGAGGCGCCGCCGGGCTACGCGCGCTCGGCCGAGGGCAAGGCATTTCAGGTCAAGTTCGATCTCCTGAACCGGCTTTACCTGGGCGCGTCCTGGCTGCCCACGTTCCATGGAAACAACGGGCTCCCCGTGCCCGCGAGCTTCCCCCTGGGCCGCGGGAGGGCCGAGGCCGGCATCCACGTGAGCGTGCTCTCGACGCGCTCCCGCGCCCGCCATGACATGCGCATCCTCGAGGGAACAGCCACGTTCGACGATCTCGAGCTCTCCGGGGTGCTCTTCAGCTACGATTACCAGCACCTGCACCGGCGGCCGGCCCACTGGCTCAGCACCTTCGTGGGCAAGCCGCGGCTTCACCCGATCTCGCCGCGGATGGGCTGGGGCTTCCGGGTGGTGTCGGTGAACGACCGCCCTCCCGCGCGCCGCGACACGCTCGACGTGGAGTTCGGCGAGGTCCACCTCGCGTGGCATCCGTGGCAGTCGAACGACATGTACAGCCACATCCGGCTCGAGGCGGGCGCCGATCTGGGGGAGTACTGGGAGCATCGATCGGAGATCGACGACGGCCTGGACACAGGCGCTCTGTACATCGGCCCGACGAGCGCCCTCAAATCGCGCTTCAGCCTCGGCGAGGGCGGCCTCCACGCGCTCTCGACCGCGTTCACCTACCGGCGCCCGAACATCGCGGCCGGGAGCGGGAGGGGAGAGGCAATGAACCGACTCGAGGCCACCATCGCCTACGAGGGCATCCTCCTCGCGATCAACGATCAGCCCATCTCGCTGCGGCTCGCCGCGATGGGGGTGAGCCGCAACGACCTCGACAGCGACATTCGCGACGTGGAGGTCAAGGCCGCCGCGGGCCTGCGGGTGTCGTTCTGGGCTCCCCCACGGGTGTTCGAGCCGATGCCCGCCTTCGAGGACCCGTGACGGCTCGGCGCCTCGCCGCGCTGCTCGTCATGGCGGCGGCCGCGGCGCTCTCCCCGCGCGCCGGCCGCGCCGAGCCGGCGCGCGAGGAGAGCGAGCGCGCGGGCGGCGGCGATACCGCCGTTTCCGAGGAGGGCCGGCGCTTCCGCGTGCGCTTCGACCCGGCGAGCCGGGTGTGGCTCGGCGTCGCGTCCGCGCTGCACCGGGGCGCGAGCGGTGCGATCGCGATCGAGCCCGAGATCGACGCGGGCCTGTCCTACCGCGCGCGCAGCGTGACGGGCTCCGGGCCTGGCCGCGTGATCTGGCAGTCGGATCACCGCGTCCTCGCCGGCCGGGTGTCTCCGGCGGGGCAGGCGCTCGACGGCGTGCCCGCGCTCGACGCGGCGCTGTACGGCGCGTCGTTCTTGCGGCACGACGAATCGCCGCGGGTGGTCTTGCCGATGTCGCCGCCTATCGCGGTCCCCTTCCCCTTCGACATCGGCGTGGAAGCCGAGGTGGGCCGGGTGAGCATCCCCTCGATCCCGCGGCGCCAGGGCGACGGATCGTCGGCGCCGCTGATCCGGGTCGGCGTGGCGCGCGCCACGGCGATCCTCGATCCATGGCGCACGGGCGAGCCGGGCCGCAGCTTCGAGATCGGGCTCGGGGTCCGTTACGACATCGACGCTTACGCGGAGTCCCCCTCTCCGAGGGCCGCGCCCGCGCGCCGCACGCTCGGTGAGCCCAGGGTGGTCCACCGGATCGCGCCCATGACCGCGGGCTCGCTGCGGCTGCGCCTCCAGAGCGGCGACGGGCTGACGGTCTTCGATGGTCGAGGCGACGTCGTCCCGCACTGGACGAGCGAAGAGCGCTGGCGAGTCCTCGTGCGCTCGGCCGCGCACGTCGAGAGGATCCTGGCCGCGATCGACGATCAACCGATCGCCGCGGTGATCGAGGGCGAGTACCGGCTGCTGCCGCCCGCCCTGGATGTGCAGGCGGTCCATGATCTGCGCGTGAGCCTCGGGCTCGCGTTCACGCTGGCGCTACGCTAAGGCGACGACCAGTTGAAACCGCCTGACGACCGCGGCTCGCCCCCGCGCCGCGGGCGATCCTTTGCAGCTCACCGCCGCACACCTCGCCTCGGATGAACCATGGCGCTCGCGCTGGTCGTGGGGTTCCTGCTCGGTTATCTCGGCTCGATCCCGGCGGCGGGGCCGCTGGCCGTGCTGCTGGTGGCCGCCGCGCTGGCGGGACAGCCCCGGCGCGTCTTGATGCTCGCCCTCGGAGGAGCCCTCGCGGAGGGGCTCTGGGCGCTCGCCGCGGCGCGCGGGCTCGGGTGGGTCATCGAGGCGCACCCCGCGATCGATCGCGCGCTGCGGACGGGCGGCGCCGCGCTCGTCGTGGCGATGGGCCTCGCCCTGGCGCTCGCGCCGCGACGCGCCGCCGAGGCGCCCTCCTCCGGGCGCGCGACATCGGCGCTCCTGACCGGGTTCGTCCTCGTCGCGCTCAACCCGTCGTTCCTGGCGTCGTGGATCGCGTCGTGCGCCGTGCTCCGCGCGTACCCTGCCCTCGCGCCCGCCGTCGCGCCGGCCCACGCGGCCGCGCTCGCGGTGGGCGCAGCCGCGGGTGTGGTGAGCTGGTTCGCGACGCTCGGGCGCTTGCTAGCGCGCTACCGAGAGCGGCTCGGCGCATGGCACGGGCGGCTGGTGCGCGGCCTCGGGTGGGTGCTCGTGGCGCTGGGGCTCGCGGGGCTCCTGCAGCGGCTCACGTGAGATCCGTGCCCTGTGTGGACGCCGGTCGCGCGCCCGCATAACGTCGTTCGGATGCGGGTAGGCGCCGGCAGCCTGCGTCGTCCGGTCGTATGAACGCCCTTCATACCCCGGCATCGGACCGCGCGGCGAGCCCTCGGTCGCGCGCCCCGGACGCGTCGCCGCGCGCGATCTACCGCAGGTTGCGGGCCGGCGAGCCGGCCCCGGAAGATCTCGCGGACGAGCCCGCGCCGGAAGCCGGGCCCCCCGACGGCATCGAGGCGTTCTTTGCGGCCCTGACCGCGCTCCGCGACGAGGACGAGCGGTGCGGCGCCCCCAGCTCCGAAGACGTCGACCCGGCGCGGGTCCTGCTCGGCTATGCGCCGACCGCGCTGCTCGACGGGTGCTGGCTCGCCGCGGCGGTGCGCGTGCGCCGCGCGGACGGAGCGCTCGGCGCGGCCTGCCTCGACGCGTTCTATCTCGAGTGCGGCGAGGGCGACCCCGCGCGGCACCACGGCGCCCTGTACGGCGCCGCGCTGGCCGCCGCGGGGCTCGCGCTGCCCGATCTCGGGAGCCCCGCATTCGAGCGCTCCCGCTGCCTCGCCGAAGCGGACTTCGCGCTCGCGATCCCAGGGCTCCGCGCCGCGCAGCTCGGGGACGCGGGGCTGCCCGAGGCGCTGGGCCACCACGGGGCGGCCACGGTGCTGGGCCCGCCCGCCGCGGTGCGCCGGGCCGCGTCGCGCGCGCGCTGCGACGGCCTGTACTTCGCGGAGCACGCGGAGGGCGCGGAGACGGCCCGCCGGGCCCGTGAGCTCGCGCGACGATGCCTTGAGGCGCACGCCGCGGGCGGGGCGCCGGACTGGTCGCGCGTGTGGCGCGGCGCCTGGTCGCTCTGGGCCGCGCGGCGCGCGTGGCTTGCCTCGCTCCGGCCCGCCGTCGCGCCGTCCGCGTGGGAGGCGATGCTGGCGCTCGTCGAGGCGAAGGCGCGCCACGCGTTCGGATTTCACGGCCGCGTACGGCTCGACGGACAGGCGCTCGACGACGCGCTCGATCCGGTGCAGCTCGACGCGCGCCGCATCCTCCAGCGCCTCGCGCGCTCACCATGGATCGTCCCCGGGAGGCCCGACGAGAGCCCGCTCGTCACCCGCTCCGTGCAATTCGGCGGGCCGATGTTCGGCGTGTTCACCGACGCCGAGGTCGACGTGATGCGCGCCTGGATCCGCGCGCTGATCGAGGCGCCGGAGCCTCCGACCGCCCTCCGCGCGGCATGCGGCGCGGAGGAGCGTGAGGGCTCGCCGCGCGCCGATCGCGAGGGACCCTCGATCGACGTGAATCGCCGAGGCGGATCCCCCCCTCGCGCGCAGGTGCGCGCAGAGCTCCCCCTGCCGGAGCTGTACCACCGGCTGCTCTGCGCCCGCGGGCCCGGGGACGTGGACCGCGAGGCGGGCGCGCTCGCGCGGGCGCACGTCGAAGCGATGCTCCGAGAGGTGCACCGCGAGGTGTCCCCCGCCCGGCTCGCCGCGGATGGGCGCTGGCCCTGGTCCGCCGCGGGGCTCTCGCGCTGGGTCGACGCGCGGCTGCGCGAGCAGATCTTCGAGGAAGGGCACGCCCACGCGCGGTCCACGGTGGGACCGCATGCAGCCCCACACCCCGCGCGCGACCCCACGCAGCCCACGGACGACGCGGGCGTCGCGCGCGAGATCACGCGCGGCGAGGCCGTCTGGCTGCTCACCCAGCTCGCGCCGGCGGCCGTGATCGACGGCGCCTGGCTCCAGGGCATGACGGCCCCCGGCGCGTTCCGCACGCCGGTCGCGTCGCTCCTGCTCCGGATCTACCGCGACGAGCTCGGCGCGGGCGTGCCCGCCCAGCACCACGGCAACGTGCTGCGCAGGGCGCTCGCGGAGCAGGGCGTGACGCTGCCGCCGTGCGACGCGCGGGCGTTCATCGAACGGCCCGACCTCCTCCCGCAGGCGTTCTCGATGCCCGCGCTCTGGCTCGCGTTCGCGCAAGGGTCCACGGAGCTCTTGCCCGAGCTGCTCGGCCTCAACCTGGCGATCGAGATGGCCGGCATCGGCCGCGGGTACGCGATGGCCGCCGCGCTCCTGCGGCGCCACCGGATCGACCCGTACTTCTTCGACCTGCACAACACGATCGACAACGCCGCGTCGGGGCACACCGCGTGGTCGATCGAGGCCATCGCCCGGTTCATGGACGCGTGCGCGGCGCCCGGCGACGCGCTCGCGATCGAGCGCGCGACGCTGCGGATCTGGCGCGGATACGCCGCGTACGCGCGCGCGAGCCGGCCGCTCGTGCGCGCCGTCGCGGTGCGCCTCGGCCCGCGGCTCGGCTGGCGCTGGCTCCGGCGGCATCTGCTCGGGGACACGGGGAGGTAGCGCTCGATCATGTGCGGCATCGTCGGAGCGCTGGACCTCGCCGGGCGACGCACGTTCGATCCGGCGCGCCTCGACCGCATGGCGGCGAGCGTGCGGCACCGCGGCCCGGACGACGGCGCCTCCTTTTCGGAGCCAGGGATCGCCATGGCCACGCGGCGCCTCGCCGTCGTCGACGTCGCGGGCGGCCGCCAGCCGATGGCCGACGCGGGCGGCCGCGTGTGGGCCTCGTACAACGGCGAGCTGTTCAACCACGCCGAGCTGCGCCGCGAGCTCGCCGCGCGCGGGCACACGCAGCGCACGCGGTGCGACACCGAGCTGTGGCCCGGGCTCTACCTCGACGCGGGCGAGGGCGCCTTCTCCCGCGCGCGCGGGCAGTTCGCCGTGGCGCTCTGGGATCGCGAGGCGCGCACGCTGCTGCTCGGCCGCGACCGGATCGGGATCTGCCCGCTCCACTACGCGGAGGCGGACGGCTGGCTCCTCTGGGCCTCGGAGATCAAGGCGATCCTGGCGAGCGGGCTCGTGCGCCCCGAGGTCGATCCGGCGGGCATCGACCACGTCTTCTCGCTGTTCGCCGCGGGCACGCAGCGGACGTGCTTCCGCGGCGTGCGCTCGCTCTGGCCCGGGCACTACCTCCGCGCGCAGGGCGGCGCGGTGGAGCAGCGGCGCTACTGGGACCTGGATTTCCCGGCCCAGGGCGAGGAGCGGCGCGTCGCCTCGCTCGACGCGCTGATCGAGGAGACGCGCGCCTGCCTGCGCGACGCCGTGCAGCGCCGCCTCGTCTCCGACGGCCCGGTGGCGACGTACCTGAGCGGCGGGCTCGACTCGACGCTGGTGCTCGGCCTCGCACGGGAGGCCCGCGGCGACGCGCCCATCGCGTCGTTCACCGTCGGCTTCGACGGCGCCGGGCCCGACGAGCGCCGCCGCGCGACCCGCAGCGCGGCGCGCCTTCACGCGCGGCTCGAGACCCTGGTGCCCTCGCCGACGGAGATCCTCGAGGCCCTCCCGCGCGTCGTGGAGGCCGCCGAGGGCCCCGTGATGGACACGGCCGACGGGTGCGTGCTCCTCCTGGCCGAGCGCGCCGCGCGCCGGGGGTTCAAGGTCGTGCTCACGGGCGAGGGCGCGGACGAGGCGATGGGCGGCTACGTCTGGCACAAGACCCACCGCGCCATGGAGCGCCTCGCCCGCGTCCACCCCGCCCTGCCGCGCGCGATCCGCGGCACGCTGGCCGAGCTCGCGGCGCCCGGCACACCCGCGCCCATGTTCCAGGACCATTTCGGCGACGTTCGCCCGAGCCTCCTCGACCTGTACGAACCGCTCTCCCGCGCGCGCTGGCTGTTCTATTCGGATACGATGGCCGATCGCGTCGCGGGCCACGACCCGTTCTCCGAGCTCGACATCGCGCCAGCGCGGATGCGCCGCTGGGATCCGCTGAATCGGTCGCTCTACGTGGAGTACAAGCTGATGCTGGCCGGACACCTCCTGGTGGGCAAGGGCGACCGCGCGGCGATGCGCTCGGGCGTGGAGCACCGCTACCCCTTCCTCGACGAGGCCTTCGTCGACCTCGCGAGCGGCCTCTCGCCGGCGTACAAGCTCCGCGGGCTGCGGGAGAAGTGGCTCCTCCGCGAGGTGGCGCGGCGGGTGCTCCCGCGCGACATCGCCGACCCGCCCAAGGGCATGTTCAAGGCCCACGCGCTCTGCGCGCTCGGGCCCCAGCCCCGCTGGATCGCGCAGCTCGTGAGCCCCGAGTCGCTGCGCAAGACGGGCTACTTCTCGCCCGCGAAGGTCGCGCGCGAGCAGCGCTTCCAGCGGATCCTGCCCGCGCTCGCCCCGCGGCGGATCGTCGCCGACGGGAGCTACACCGCCGTGGTCACCACGCAGCTGTGGCACCACCTCTTCCTCGGCGGCGGGCTGTGCGAGCTGCCCACGTGGTCGCCGCCAGCGCCCGCGGCCGGCCCAGCGCCCGCGGCCGCAGACGAACGCCCGGTCGCGTCGACCGAGAGGACGGTGCCATCGTGAGACTCCAGCTCTCCGCCGATCCCGGGCTCCCCGGCCACGAAGGCAGCCCCCGCACGCCGCCCCACGACGGAGAGGCCGCCGCGAGGGAGGACCGGCTCGACGCGGCGGTGCGCCGGCGCTGGGACCGCATCGACTGGACGCGCCCGATCCCGCCCGAAGCGCTGGTGATCCCCGAGGCGCACTACATGGACGTCGCGGGCCTCGGGCTCACCGAGCGCCAGCGCGTCGCGATCAACCGGCTCTTCGCGTGCTTCACGTGCGAGCTGTTCATCCACTTCGAGGGCTACGTGATCCGGTACCTCGAGCGGTCGGCCCACCGCGCGCCGTACCTGTCCGCGCCCGTCGTCGCCCGCTTCGTCGCCGAGGAGCGCACGCACGCGGAGATGTTCCGCCGGCTCCTGCACAGGCTCCGGCCGGATCTCTACCCGACCGACGCGGCCCCGCCGCGCTTCCTGCGCTGGGGCCGGGGCGACGACGCGGCGCTGCGCCTCGCCCCGGCGGGCACGTTCTTCCTGCTCGCGTGGTACTTCGAGGAGATCACGCTCTTCGTGCCGCGGGCGATCGAGGCCCGGCCCGATCAGAGCGCGGCGCTCGTCGCCGAGATCATGGCCCTGCACGCGCGCGAGGAGGCGCCGCACGTCGCCATCGACGAGCGCGTGCTGCTGCACCTGAACGAGCGCTGTCCGCGCTGGCTCGCCGCGATCCAGACGGCCCTCGCGCTGCCCTTCCTCGTGTACGTCGACGGCGTGGTCGGCGACGCCTGGCGCCGCCTGGTGGCCTCGGCCGGCAGCGAGCTGGGCCTCGACGCCGCGCAGCGGCGGCGGCTCGGCGCGCGCGCCCCGACGCAGTCCGATCGCTGGGGCACCGAGAGCTTCACGCGCAAGCTGGAGGGCCGCGGGCTCGCGGGGGCGCGGCCCCTCTGCTGGGCGCTGCGGCGCGCGCTGCGCACGGATCCCGCGTGAGCTCCGGGCTCGCGTACATCGGCGACAGCCACGGCATCCTCTCCGCGTGCCGCGACCTCATCGAGGCCGCCGAGCGGAGCGTCGTCCTGCAGATGTACCTCTTCGCGGCGAACGGCGACCAGACCACGCTGCTGCCGCGCCCGGGCGCGTTCCCCTACGCCGACACGGTCGCCGACTGGCTCATCGCCAAGAGGCGCGCGCGGCCCGACGTGACCGTCGTCGTGATCCTGGACAGCAACACGCCCGCGAACCCCGCCCTGACGCGCCGCCGCGGCGCGCTGGTGCGGAGTCGCCTCGCGGACGCGGGCGTCCTCGTGCTGAACGCCTGCCTGTTCGGCGCGCGGTTCGATCGGCGCCGCCGGCTCCTGCCCCGGATGAACTTCCACCTCGACCACGCGCGCGGGCGCGTGCCGATCGAGGACTGGGTCGAGCACCAGAACCGCTGGCAGGTGCTGCACAACGTCGAGGATCACCGGAAGAACCTGGTGATCGACGGCGGGCGCGCCGGCGCGATCACGTCGCACAACTTCATCGACGCGGCGTTCGACTGGCACGAGAACCTGTTCTGGCTGACGGGCGCCGTCGCCCGCCGGCTCTGGCGCGTCGCGATGGCGGCGATCGGCGAGGCGCTCACCATTCCGCAGGCGATCGGCGCCGAGGGCCGCGCCGCGCTCCACGCGCTCGTCGCAGACGCAGCGCGCGGGCCCGACGATCTCGGGACCGAGGGCGCCTCCCCGGCGCCCACGCTCGCGCCGGTGCCGGGGTACGCCGGCGGCCTGCGCGTCCCTCTCCCGCCGCCCGGCGCGCTCACCGCCACGGACGACGAGACGTGCGCGCTCGTCGAGCACGAGGCGATCCGCGAGCGCCTCACGGACCTGTTCGACGGCGCGGAGGCCGGCGACGAGCTCCTCGTCGCGACAACGTACCTCTCGGACCTGCCGATGCTCGAGGCGCTCGAGCGCGCGGCGGCGCGCGGCGCCCGGGTGCGCGTGCTGATCGACTCCATCGACGCGCTCCCGCTGCCGCCCGCGGCGGCGTGGCTCATCCGCAGCCTGGTCAACCACCACGGGATCACCCGCGCGATCGAGGCCGAGGCGCGGTGGCCGGACCGCTTCGCGCTGCGCGTGCACGACTCGCGCGGCGGGGCGATGATGCACCTCAAGACCGCGGCGCGGCTGGGCGCTCGGCCGATGCTGGTGGGCGGCCAGGCCAACTTCACGCCCAACTCGTTCTCGCGCGCGTGGCTCGAGACCGACCTCGAGACCCGCGATCCGGCCTTCGTCGCCGCGTTCGCGGCGCACTTCGAGCGGCTCTGGGATCTGCCCGCCTCGCGGCGCGCGCCCCGCGGCCGGGGGTCGTGGGCGCGCTCGGCGCTGCTGAGCGCGTTCGAGCTGCTCGGCCTCCGGCCCTGACGCGCTCAGCGGAGCATGCCGATCACCAGGGCGGCGATCGTCGCGTCCGCGACGATGTGCGCGAGCACGGGCGCGAGGAGCCCGCGGGCGTGCTGCCGCAGGAGGCCCAGCATCACGGCCCAGCTGCCCGCCAGGAAGACGCCCAGCAGCCCCCGCGGGAACCCGTGCGCGTGCTGCGCGCCGAACGAGGCAGCTTGCAGGACCACCGCGACGCGCGCGCCCCACGTCGCCGCGAGGCTCGGCTGGAGTACGCCGCGCCAGATCACCTCCTCCAGCGTGGCGTTCAGCACGGCGAAGACCGCGCCTCCCGCGAGGAGCACCGGCGTCGACACCTGGAGCAGCTCCGACCCGGTGATGTCGCGGAGGTCGGGCCGGGCGAGCGCGAGCCACCCGACGAGCGCGACCGGCGTGACGCCGCCGACGAGCGCCGTCCAGCGCTTCGGGAGCCCGCCGGCCGCGCGCCAGCCGTCGGGCGGACGCAGCGCGGGCGCGAGCCGTGCGAGGCCGCCGTAAGCCACGAGCGCCAGGATCATGGCGAGCTGCCAGACGACGCCGAGGCGCATCGCCACCACGATGCACGCCACGAGCACCGCGACGGCGCGCGCCGGCCCCTGCGCCACGCGGGCCGCGAGCAGCGCCACCAGGGCCGCGGCCGCCGCGACGGCGAGCGTCGCGCGCGGGAACGCGGGCGCGTCGAGCGCGGCCTGGAGCGCCAGGAGGCCGAGGGAGGTCAGGCTCAGCGCGCGGTCGGCGCGCGCCTTCGGCTCGGAGAGGGCGGACGTGGGCTCTTGCATCGGGATCGCGCGGACGAGTCCAATCTACCGGCTTCCACCCGCCGGAGGTCCGGACACGGGACAGAGAGTTCAACGCAACGGCGCAAAGAAACCAGGACACAGGGAAAAGAAGAGGGGGAATGCCGGGATGGCCCTCCCCCTCTTCTCTTGGCGGCCTTGGCGCGCTTGGCGGTTCTTCTGCTGATTCGGGGCAGCTTCCCGCAGCAATGCTAGTCCCGCGGCACCAGGCGCGACAGGACGACCCCCGGGATCGACGCCGCGAACGCGATCGCGAAGAACGCCGTGAACCCCGCGCTGGCAGCCAGGTAGCCGCTCACGCTGCCGGCGAACGTCGCGGAGACCGACATGAGCGCCGACCCGATCGCGAAGTGCGACGACTTGTACCCGTCCACGCAGCGCCGCATCAGGAACACCGCGAGCACCGCCGTCCCGACGCCGGCGGCGAGCTGCTCGAGCGTGACGAGCGCGACGACCCACGGGAGCGCCGGCCTCGCCCACGCGAGCGCCACGTACAGCAGGATCGCCAGGCTCTGCACGAGCGCGATCGGGAAGATGGTCCGCGCGAGCCCCCACCGCTTGATGATCACCCCGCCGAGGATCGAGCCGGCGATCGAGGCGACCGTCCCGACCCCGCCCACGTTGCCTCGCGCCGCCGTGTCGAGGCCGAGGCTCTTCAGCAGCGGCGACGACATCGCGAACATGAGCGCGTCCCCTGCTCGGTAGCAGAGGATGAACGCCAGGCTCGACGCGATCTGCGGCTGCCGCAGGTACACACGGAACGGCTCGACGTAGCGCCGCAGCCCGGTCGCTCCTGGCGCGGCGCCGGCTCCGGGCGTGGCGGCCGGGCGCGGCAGCCCCGCGGCGTGCGCGATCGCGAGCAGCGCGAGCCCGCCTGCGGCGACGGCGAACGCCGCGCCAAAGGACGCCCAGCCCGCGAACGCGACAAGCAGCGCGCCCGCGAGCAGCGCGAGCCGGTACGCGCCGACCCGCAGCCCGGAGAACGCGGCCTGCGCGTCCTTGTCGAGCGCCTGCAGGTAGAAGCCGTCGACCGCGATGTCGTGCGTCGCCGCGGCGACCGCGACCGCCCCGAACAGCGCCGCCACGAGCCATATCGCGCCGCTGTCCGCCGCCGCAGCGAGCCCGAGGACGATCGCGGCGAGCGCGATCTCGACCCCCACGAGCCAGCGCCGCGGGCTGCCGTGGAGGTCGACCAGCGGGCTCCAGAGGAACTTGAGGTTCCACGGGAGCCCGTAGAGCGACGTCAGCCCGATGATCTCCAGGCTCGCCCCCGCCGCCGTGAAGAACTCCCCCGCCACCTTGTGCGCGATCGCGTAGGGCAGGCCCTCGGCAAAGTAGGTCGACGAGATCCACAGGCCCCGGCTCGCCCCTCCCGACGACGCCGCCACGCCGGACGACGCCGGCTCACCGGGCGCCTCCGAGGAGGAGGCGTCACGCCTCGGCGCCTCCGCTCCCGGCTCGGGCAGCGCGGCGCGCGCCGGGACCGCGGGCTCGACGGGCTTGTGGGATGTAACGGCAGCCTCCACGCCTTCTCCGCACCCTTACACGATGCGCCCCGGGACGGAGCAAGTTCCAGGACCCCCGACCGCCGCGCCCGATCGTGGAGGCAAACACGACGCCGTGAGACCGCGAGGCGGCGAGGACGCAGCGGACTCCATCGCGAGCGACGCTGTGGTATCGGTCCGGCATCTGGTTTAAACGGTGAACTGCATGCGACGGGCTCACGCTCCCTCGGTGTCCCCCTGCCGTCACGGCGGCGACGCCGATCGTGGCGCTTCGTGCCGCTCCGGCCGTGCGGCCGCGCTCGAGCGCGCCGACCTCGCGCCGACCCGGCCGGCGCCTTGGCCATCTCCGGTCTTTCCGAGGGAGCCAGCGTGAACGAGTACACCCGGCGCGAGGAGGTCCGCGCCACCTTCATCGCCTCGGCCATCCTCGTCCTGTGCATCGCCGTGGCGGTCCTCCGGCTCGTCACCGTGGAGGGCAGGCTCGTCCCCGACCCGGGCGCGCGGCGCCAGGCCGAGGAGGCCGAGGCCCGCGTCGCGCCCGCGCGGGCGTGCGCCCTCGCCGGCGAGAAGCTGATCGTCGAGATCGACCTGTTCAAGGCGGCCGCGAAATCGGCGCGCATGCCCGACCCGGGCGCGGCGCCCCCCGCGCCGCCGCCGCCGGCGACGTCCACGAAGGGGCGCCCGCCCCGCAACGCGCCGCCGCCGCCGAAGCCCAAGGAGCCGGACAAGCAGGGCGCGTGGGCCTCCGCCCAGCCGCTCTACAAGCAGGTCAAGACCCTGGCGGGCTGCCGGGAGGCGACCGAGGCGCTCCTCGGGGCTCGGGTGAACGCCATCCCCGCCTGGGAGGCCATCGCCAAGGCGGCCGCGATCACGCCGCCGGGCGCCGCGGAGGCCGAGCAGTTCGAGGCGGCGAAGCAGCTGCTCTCGCTCGTCGCCGACATCCAGGCCGACAAGGTCGCGCAGGCCACGAAGGACGCCGAGGCGGCGTTCAAGGCGAACGCGGAGCGCGACCGGGATCGCGCGCTCACCGCGATGGTCCGCGAGCCGCTGCCTCAGGGCGTCTTCTCGCGGCGCGTGGCCGTGAGCGTCGGCGTCGGGCTGACGGTCTGCGCCCTCTTCATCAGCTACCTGGGCGTGCGGGCCGCCTCGATGCGCCGCCTCGCGACGCTGCTCCCGCTGCGCGACGCGGTCCGCAGCGGGCGCCCGGGCATGCAGGCCGCGGAGATCCTGAAGACCGCCGCGGCGCACAACAGCGGCGAGCCCGGCCTCGTGATCGGCGCCGCCATCGGCGGGTTCTCCGCCGCCCTCCTCGCCCCGAGGGACGCAGACCTGTTCGTCGCGGGCGTCATGGCGGGCCTCCTCATCGGCCTCGGCGCGCAGTGGGCCTTCCGCCTCGCCCTCGGCGCGGGCCGCTGGCGCGCCCGCACCACGGAGCTCGCCGAGGTCGAGAAGCCGGCCATCCCCATCGTGCTCGTCCTGAGCGGCGTGAAGCCCGGCCTCGAGCTCGAGTTCATCCAGTTCCTCCGCTCGCTGCCCCCCGCCGACGCCGCCGCGGCGGTCGAGAAGCTCGCCTCCCAGGCCGAGGAGCGCATCCTCGCCGCCGCCGACGCGGGCGCCGCCCTCACCCACGGGAAGCCGCCGCCAGGGTGACGCCGCCAGGGTGACGCCGGCCGGCGCGGGGGGCGCGCCTGCCCCCTGCACGACCACGGAACTCCCGCGGGGTGTCCCCGCGAACACAGCGCGGCGACGGCCCTGCACCGAGCGCTCGATCCGCACGCCGTTCCATGGAATGGAGGCGCTCCCGACATGAGACACCCCCTGCAGGCCCGCCGGCCGTCCGGGCGATGGGCGCTCCTCTCGCTGCTCGCCGCCACCTGGTGGCTCGCCGCGCCCCCTGCAGCAGCGCAGGACACGGCCGCTCCGAAGGCCGCCGCGCCGCAGGCCGACGACGCTCCGCCCGCGACGCACGCCGCCTCGCTGCAGGCCGATGGCCCTCCGGCCGCCGCGCCGCAGGCCGACAGCCCTCCGGCGGAGGGCGGCGCGCCCCCGACGGACGGAGCCGCCGGGGCCGGCGCGCCGTCGGGCGCGGGCGGCGCCGGCGGCGCGGCCTCGGACGCGCGCGCTCCGGCCGAGCGCAGCGCGGCGCGGCGCGACAGGCCCGGGGCGACGAGCAGCCGCGCCACCCCCTCCAAGAAGCGCCGCGGGGACATCAACCCGTGCATGACGCCCGATCCGGGCTGGGGCGTCTACGACCGGTGGTCCCGCGCGCCCTCGATCGGGCAGATGATCATGCCCCACCGGGGCGGGGTCACGAAGCGCGGCGGCTTCGACGTCATCATCCACTTCCACGGCCACGAGGCGCTCCGGAAGGAGTTCGTCAAGACCGCCGAGGGCGCCGTCCTCGTCGGCATCGATCTGGGCATCGGCTCGGGCGCGTACTCGAGCGCGTTCTCGGCGCCGTACGTCTTCGAGAACCTGCTCGACAGCATCGAGCGCGCCGTCGCGAAGAAGACCGGCAAGAAGAAGGCCTACATCCGCAAGCTCGGCCTCTCGTCGTGGAGCGCGGGCTACGGCGCCGTCGAGCAGATCCTGCGTCAGCCGGCCGGCAAGCGGGTCGACGCCCTCGTGCTGCTCGACTCGCTCCACGCCGGGTACGCCGACGAGCAGCAGCACAAGCTCAAGGTCGCGCAGCTCGAGCCGTTCATCGCGTTCGCGAGGCGCGCCGCGGCGGGCGAGGCGTTCATGTTCATGAGCCACTCCTCCATCCTGCCGCCCGGCTACGCGTCGACGGCGGAGACGGCGAACTTCATCGTGCGGCAGCTGCGGGGCAAGCCGAGGGGCTCCTCCCGCGCCGACGTGCTCGGCCTCGACATGATCCAGCGCTTCGACCGCGGCGACTTCCACGTCCGCGGGTACACCGGCGACGACAAACCCGATCACTGCGCCCACCTCGGCCTGATGGCGGACGTCGTGCGGGTCCACCTCAACCCGCGGTGGAAGTCGCCGCGAGGCCGGCGCTAGATGGGCGGCATCGGCGTCATCATCAACCCCCGCTCGCGCCAGAACCTGAGCGATCCCCGCGCGGCGGTCCGGCTCGCGCGCGCGCTCGGCGACCACGGCGTCGTCCGCGCCGCGCGCTCCCGCGAGGACCTCGCCCGGATCGCGGAGGACTTCAGGAAGCTCTCCATCGACGTGCTCGGCATCTCCGGGGGCGACGGCACGAACCACGTCACCATCACCGGCTTCCTCGACGTCTACGAGAACGAGCCGCTGCCGCCGATCGCCTTCCTGCGCGGCGGGACGATGAACACCGTGGCCAACGCCGTGGGCGTCCCGCGCGGGCGCCCCGACGGCCTGCTCGCGGGGCTCATCGCCCGCTACACCGACCGCGGCCGGCACCCGCTGCGCTGGGTCGAGCGCCACGTGATGCAGATCGGCGCCCACTACGGCTTCATCTTCGGCACCGGCTGCGTCCACGGCTTCATCGCCGAGTACAACCGCAGCGAGGAGCGGAGCGCGCTCTGGGCCGCGAAGGTCCTCGCCCGCGCGAGCGCCGCCGTGCTCCTCAACACGGGCACCCAGGTCGCCGCGCGCTGGCAGGGCCGCGTCCACTTCGAGGACGGCTCGGCGTTCCCGGACCGCGACTACCTCGCCGTCGCCGCCGGCACGGTGGACCAGATCGGCCTCGGGTTCCGCCCGTTCCACCGCCACGACGAGCGCCCGGAGAGCTTCCACATGCTGGGCATCCACACCTCCGCGCTCGGCTTCGTCAGGAAGCTGCCCGACATCTGGCGGGCGCGGCCGATGGGCGAGGCGCACACGTTCGAGAAGATCGCCCGGCGCGCGGTGCTCGAGGCCAGGTCGGGCGTGGTCCACTACGTCTGCGACGGCGACGTGCACGAGCACGCGGGCCCGCTCACCGTGCGCATCGGCCCGCGGGTGAAGATCCTCGTGGAGCACAAGTCCGGCCATCGCCCCGCCCGGCGCACGTCGCACGATGTAGGCGGCCGCGGGGAGCGCGCGCATCCCTGCGGAATCGTACGCTGAACATGCATGGATCACGCGCTGACCATGCACCGACGGCGCGGCGGCGCGCGGGCAGGCAGCGGCGCGCGGGCAGGCAGCGACGTACGGGTGCGCGAGACCATGGCTGTGAGAGGCCAGCAAAGTTAGACTGCGTTCGCTCCATGCCGCCGCGCTCCTCCTCCGCGCCCGCCTCGTCGACGGACTCGACCCCGCGGCACGAGAGCGCGAGCCGCTCGTTCGCCTCTTCGGCAGCGTTCCCGCGCGCCAGCGCTCCGGACTCGCTCGACCCGGAGCTGATCGATCCGTCCCTCGTGACACCGCCTCCGGAGGCCAGCGCGCCGTCGCCCGCTCCGGGGAAGGCGGCGCGGCGCATCTACCGCGAGGGCGACGTGATCGGCGGCAAATACCGCCTGCGCTACGTCCTCGGCGAGGGCGGCATGGGGATGGTGTGGCTGGCCCACAACGACGTCCTCAACATCGACGTCGCCATCAAGTTCATCCGGCGCGAGGTCAACTCGACCGAGGCGACGGTGCGCCTCCACCAGGAGGCGCGCGCCGCCGCGCGGATCGATCACCCCTCGATCGTCCGCGTGATCGACTTCGGGGAGTCCGAGCACCGCGACCCGTACATCGTGATGGAGGTGCTCCGGGGAGAGCAGCTGGTCGAGGCGATCGAGCGCAGGAAGCGCTTCTCGCCCACGGCGGCGCTCCGCATCCTCCTGCCCATCGCGAGCGCCGTCGCCGCGGCGCACGACCGCAGGATCGTCCACCGCGATCTCAAGCCCGAGAACATCTTCCTCGTGAAGAACGATCGCGGCGACATCACCCCGAAGATCGTCGATTTCGGCATCGCCAAGGTGTGGAGCGAGACGGCGAGCGGCGAGATGACGAAGGCGGGCACGGTGCTCGGCAGCCCCGATTACATGTCGCCCGAGCAGGCGCGCGGCATCACCGACGTCGACGGGCAGACCGACGTCTGGGCGTTCGCCGTGGTGCTCTACGAGACGATCACCGGCCAGAAGCCGTTCCAGGGCGGCAACTACCACGACCTCGTGGCGGCGATCCTCGTCAAGGATCCGACGCCGATCACCGCGCTCGGCGTGGGCGACGAGGTGCTGTGGGCCATCATCGCGCGCGGCCTCGGGAAGGAGCGCTTCAACAGGTGGCGGACGATGCGCGAGATGGGCGTCGCGCTCGCGCGCTGGGCGACCGAGAACGGCGTCGTGGAGGACGTGACCGGGACCTCGCTCGCCGTGCACTGGCTGAGCGACGGCGAGCAGCGGCCCCTCTCCGAGCGGCCGGCGGTGCGGGCGCAGCAGCGGCGCATCTCCGAGCGGCCGGCGGCGCGGGCGCAGAGGAGCAGCGAGGACCACCAGGAGGTCGCTGTACACCCTGTCCACCAGGAGGCCGCTCGCCCGAACGGGGATCGGCGGCGCGTCGCCGTCGTCGCGGCGGCGGGGCTGGCGACGCTCGTGATCCTCGGCGCCGCGCTGCTCTCCCTGCGCGCCATGACCGCGCGGGACGGCAGCGCCGAGCCCGCGCCCGCGGCGTCGCAGGGCCAGCCTCAGGCCGCCGCCGCACGATCGACCGAGCAGGGCCCCGCGCCCGAGAGCCGCCCCGAGCCAGCCCGCACCGCCGAGCCGCAGCCCTCGGCCGGCGTGGCCCGCCTCGGACCGGCCGAGAGCCCCACCGCGAGCGCCCACGCGCGGGAGCCCGCGCCGCCGCCCCGGAGCACCGGCGCGCGGCGCACCGCGCCCTCACGGGCGGGCGCGAAGACCACTGGCGCTGCCTTGCCGGTCCCGGCCCGGCCTAACTTCTAGCGTCGCGATGTCCTCCCAGGAAAGCCCCGCGCGCGAGACGCGACATCGAAGGCCCACGACCGGCGCGCGCTGGCCGCTGCTGCTCGCGCTGGCCGTGCTCACCGGCGCCTGCTCGCTGCTCGCGGAGAGCGCCCTCTCCGACAAACCTTCCGAGGGCGGCCAGGACGCGACCTCGACGGGCGGCGGCTGCGCGCCCGACTGCCCGGACGGCGCCTGCTGCGGCGGTGCGTGCGTCGCGCTGGACATGGACCGGGAGCACTGCGGCGCCTGCGGCAACGCGTGCGGTGACGGGGAGTCGTGCTGCGGCGGGTCGTGCACCAACGTGCTGAACGATCCGTCGCACTGCGGCGCGTGCGGCGTGCCGTGCCCGCACACCCTCTGCGTGGGTGGCCACTGCTCGTCCGAGTGCGTCTTCGGCTTCGACAACTGCGACGGGAACGTCGTCACCAACGGCTGCGAGGTCGATCTCCGGAGCGATCCCGAGCGCTGCGGCGGTTGCTCGCTCCGTTGCCCCTCGGGCGCGATCTGCGACGAGGGGCAGTGCGCGTGCGCGCCGTCGCTCCTCGACTGCGACAACCTCCACGACACGGGGTGCGAGATCGACGGCTCCTCGGATCCCGCGAACTGCGGCGCCTGCGGCGTCACCTGCGGGCCGAACATGGAGTGCCGGGGCGGCGTGTGCGGGTGCGCTGCGGGATACGCCGACTGCAACGGCTCACCCGACGACGGCTGCGAGGCCAGGCTCGGGACGGAGGCGGACTGCCGGGCCTGCGGGGATGCCTGCGCGAGCGGCATGATCTGCGATGGCGTCGGCGGCTGCGCCTGCGCGAGCGGGCGCCTCGACTGCGACGGCGCGCCCGGCTGTGAGGCGATCACCATCGACCCGACGACCTGCGGCGCGTGCGACGTGCGGTGCGCGCCGGAGGCGGCCTACTGCGACGGCGTGGCGTGCGCGGCCGGCTGCGCCGCCGGCCTCGCCGCGTGCGACTCCTCGTGCGTCGACACGCAGGTCAGCCCGTTCCACTGCGGCGCGTGCGGGGTCGCCGCGGGGCCGCACCAGCGCTGCGACCGAGGCGAGCTGGTGTGCGACGAGGGCTTCGCGGACTGCGACCCGGTCGCCCCGGGCTGCGAGTCCGATCTCACGAGGGATCCGCGGCACTGCGGCGCGTGCAGCACCACCTGCAAGCCGGGCGCCGTGTGCGTCTCCGGCGCGTGCGCGTGCGGTGCGCTCACGCCGCGCGACTGCGGCACGGCGTGCCGCGCCTGCTGCTCGGACGAGGACTGCTCGGACGGCGACGGCTGCACCGCCGACGTGTGCGAGGACGGCGGCGCGAGGTGCAAGAGCACGGGCTGCGCCGACGGAGAGCAGTGCTGCAGCCTCGTCGCGTGCCGCCAGTGCTGCACCAGCGCGGACTGCAGCGGGGGCGAGATCTGCTCCGGCGGCGCCTGCATCCCGCCCTGCGGAGGCGGCCTCGTGGCCTGCGAGGGCAAGTGCGTCAGCCTGGGCTCGGCCGAGCACTGCGGCGCGTGCGGCAACGCCTGCCTGAGCGGGCGCGAGTGCCGCACCGGCCAGTGCACGCCCGCGTGGGCCCCGATGACGAGGACCGGCGCGCCCGCGCCGCGGCAGATGGCCGCGGCGACCTGGATCGGGAACGCGCTCTTCCTGTGGGGCGGCCGCACGTTGGTCGGGGACGTGGGCGACGGGGCGCTCTACGATCCGGCGCGCGACACGTGGTCGACGATCGGCAACGAGGGCGCCCCCTCGCCGCGCGTGCTCGCGACCGCGGCGTGGACGGGCTCCAGGGTGCTCGTCTGGGGCGGCGGCTCGTTCGCGAGCCCGCTCGGCCTGTCCACCGGCGGCGTGTACGACCCGGCGGCGCGGACCTGGCGCGCGATGAGCACCACCAACGCCCCCGCGGCGCGGCGGATGCCGATCGGCGTGTGGACCGGCACGCGCCTCCTGATCTGGGGCGGCTCCGCGGGCGGCGCCCCGGTCGCCGGCGGCGGGCTCTACAACCCGATCGCCGACACATGGACGCCGGCCTCCAGCGCCGGCGCGGCCCCGGCGCGCGAAGGCGTCGCGTGGGCCTGGTCGGGCACGGAGCTCTACCTGTTCGGCGGGGAGGCCGGCGAGGCGACCACGAACGAGGGGTACGCCTACAACCCCACCACCGACGTCTGGCGGTCGCTGCCCAGCGCCGGCGCGCCGAGCCCGAGGACCGAAGCGTTCGCGGTCTGGATGGGCGATCGGCTCCTCGTCTGGGGCGGCCAGGACCAGGAGGGCGTCGCCCGCAAGGGCGGCGCGATCTACGATCCGGCGGCCGACGCGTGGCGCGGGATCGACGACAAGGGGGCCCCGTCGGAGCGCAGCCGCGTCGAGCGGCGCACCGGCTGGACCGGGTGGACCGGCGCGCACGCCCTCGTCGCCGGCGGGCGGAGCGGCGTGACGCTCAGGCGAGACGGGAAGCTCTACGATCCGATGACGATGGCGTGGGGAGCGAACATGTCGGCCGCGGGCAAGCAGCACGCCTACGGCGTGGGCGTGTGGACGGGGACCGAGCTCATCTTGTGGTCCGGGCTCGATGGGTTCGCGCTGGTGCCCGACGGGGAGCGGTTCAGGCCGTGACGCCGCGGCGGACGCGCGCGCCCTCGGGCGTCCTGGCGCTCCTCGTCGCGGCCGCGATGCTCGCCGCGCCCGCGCCCGCCGCGGCCCAGAGCGCGGCCGACGTCGCCGTCGCGCGCGAGATCTTCATCGAGGCCTCCGAGCTCGCCAGGCAGGGCCGCTGGGAGCAGGCGCGGGAGCGGTACGAGCGCTCGCTCGCGATCAAGCGCGCGCCGATCACCCTCTACAGCCTCGGGGTGGCCCAGCAGCAGACGGGGCAGCTCGTCGAGGCGCTCGAGAGCTTCCGCGCGTTCCTGGTCGAGCCGTCCGCGCCTGCGACGAAAGGGTACGAGAAGCTCGCGCGGCAGGCGATCCAGGAGCTCGAGCACAAGGTCGCGGCGCTCGAGCTGCGGCTCTCCCCGGGCGACGCCGTCGGCCTCGAGGTGAAGATCGACGGCGTCGTGGTGCCCGCGGCGGCGCTCGATCGCCCGCGCCCGGTCAACCCGGGGGATCACACGGTGAGCGCGAGCGCGCCGGGCTACCGCGAGGCCGAGCGGAGCGTCGCAGCGGCGCCGGGGAGCCGCGCCGTCGTCGTGCTGAGCCTCGAGCGCGAGGTCGTCGCGCCGGCCGCGCCCGCCGGGCCGAGGGTGTCCTCGACGAGCGCTCCAGCGAGCGTCGCTCCGGCCAGACCGGTCCTGCGCGGCGCCCCGCCGAGTTCCGCGCCCGACGCTGCGCCGAGCCGGGTGGTGCCGATCGTGCTGCTCGCCGGCGGTCTGACCACCGTGGCGGCCGGCGCGGCCATCGGGCTGCTCGGGGTCGCGAGCGCGTCGGACGCACCGACGCGGGACGGGGACGCGGCCGACGCCGCGCGCGCCCAGGCGCTCGCGGGCGACATCGTCGCCGGCGCCGGTCTCCTCGCGGCGGGCGTCGGCGTGCTCGTGATGGTCTTCGACCGCGATCACGCCGGCGCCCCGCGAAAGCAGCCCCCGCCGCGCGCCGCCCTCGATCCGTTCCGCCTCACCGTGCGCTTCTGACCTCCGACGCGGGAGCTAGGCCTTCGGCATCTCCCTGCGGTCGAGGTTCACCACCACGAACGCGCCGTAATTCAGGACCGTGAGCGAGTCCTCGTCCACGATGAGCACGCGGACGCACTGGGGCGGAGACGGCGCGAGCAGGTCGACGTACGGATCGAACGGCGCCTCGTCCACGGGCGGCAGCACGGCGTGCAGGAACTCGTGGAGCCGCGCGCGGTGGTCGACGATGACGCTCGCGCCCGGCGCCTCCGCGCTGCCCCGCGCGTCGATCCGGAAAAACGCCCGGCGCGCCGCCGGGGACACGACGAGGATCGCCGCGTCCGTCACCTCGATCTCGCTGGACGTGCACAGCCGCTCCACGCGACGGCTCACGGCCTCCTCCACCGTCTGGAACAGCCGCAGCCGCCGGCGCTGCCCTTCCGTGAGGCCCGGCTCCTCGATGTACGCCTCGAGGCTGCATCCGCGCATGTTCCGCTCGCACCCGTACGTCATGCGTCTGCACCGTGGCTCGGTCTGCTCCCCCGCCTCTGGCAGCCGGGGCGGACAGCCGTCACGCCTCCCCGCACGGGCGCTCATGCATGGGATTAGCCAACCCCCCGGCGCCGCGGCGCCGCTCCGGGGTTGGCCGCGGCTGCCATGGTTTCCATGGCTCGCGGGCAGCGACCGGGACGCACGCCTGCGTCCTGGAAGGCAGCACGGCCGCGCGGCGGGAGATGCGGGCGCGAACGCTCGCACGGAAGTGCACAGCCGCCAGGGCGTTGCGCTCACACCGCCCGATGCGCGAGAGCCGCTCCGTGTGCCCCGGGCGGCACGGCGTGGCCCTGGCGAGAGCTGCCGCGCCCGCTCAGCGGGCCGGCGCTACGGCGCTGCCGGCGACGCGAACTTCGCGGTGAGCTCCACCTGGGCCACGCTGCGCTGAGCGGCCTGCTGGCCGGTGGCGCCGGGCGGCACCAGCAATGCCTGGAGCCGCTGCGAGGCGTCGGCCACGCCGGGCGCGAAGCTCGACGGCGACCAGGTGAGCGTGCCCTTGCCCGAGGAGTCGAGCCGGTCGATGGTCATCGTGACCTCCCCGTTCGGGCTCGGCAGCTTGAGGTCGGCCCCTTCCGCGTACTGGCGCGTGTCCACGCTGAACGAGACGACGCCTCCCTCCACCTTCTCGATCTTGAAGACCCGGTACCGCAGCACCGGCAGCTGCGCGCCCGACGCCACCACGCGATCGGTGACCATCCAGTAAGCGCCTGCGCCGACGGGCTTGTCCGGGAGCGGCGGCGTGAGGAGCGTGATGGCCTCCCCGAGCGCGCCGATCAGCGGCTGGAGCCCGGGATCGGCGTCCTTGGAGAGCTCGAAGTGGAGGTTGCCGACCACGTTCGCCGGCGAGAGCTCGTACCGCAGCGCGCTCCCCCTCAGCTTCGCGAGCGCGTCCGCGAGCTGCTTCGGCGGGCCGCCGATCGACATCGAGGCGAGCGTCGCCGACGTGATCTTCGCGATCACCCTCGTCGGAGCCGCGGGCGCGGCCGCGCCCTCCTTGGGTGCGTCCGCCGGCTTCTCCGCCTTGAAGCTCACGCCGAGCTCCAGGTTCGGCAGCCCCTGCGGCCCGCCCATGCGCAGCCCGAGCGTGATGTCGAGCTTCTGCTCGGATTTCGGGTCGATCTTCGGGGCGAGCTTCGCCCGCGGCTCGCTGCCGTCGCCGATGACCTCGATCTTGTAGGGCACGTCCTTCGGCAGCGCGGCGGCCGCTTCGGACGCCGAGAACACGCCGCTCTCCGGCGGCCCGCCCGCCGCGCCGCCCGCCGCCGCTGGCCCCTTCTTCTCGGTGCTGCCCGACGCCGCCTCCGCGAGCTCCGCGCCGAGCTTGCCGCCGACGACGGGCAGCGCCGGGCCGGCGTCGAGCGCGCCGGCGTCGGCGGCGACCTGCGCCTTGCTCTTTTCCCCCTCGCAGCCCGCGAGCCCCGAGAGGGCGACCGCCGCGAGCGTCGAAGCCGTGACCCAGCGCCACCGAGTGTGCATGACGGCCGGGTGTAGTCAAAACGGGCGCCATCTTCCAGCGCTCCGTTGCGTCGCGCGTCGCGCGTCGCGCGTCGCGCCGGACGAACGGCTCCCGTCGGGGCGGGGCCCCGCTTCAGGCCCGCCGCGCGGCCTTGAGCCCGCCGATGTGCTCCAGGAGCTCGAGGGGCCGGAACGGCTTGGCGTAGTAGGCGGTCGCGCCGAGCTTCAAGGCGCGGGCGCGCGCCTCGTGATCGTCGAGGGCGCTGATCACGATGATCGGCAGGCTCGAGGTGCCCGGGTGCGCGCGGAGGCGCTCGCAGACCTCGAAGCCATCCATGCTCCCGGGCAGCATCAGGTCGAGCAGCAGCACGTCGAAGGGCTCGGTCAGGGCGCGCTCGACCGCCTCGCGGCCGGTGCCCACGCCGATCACCTCGTGACCACTCGCTCCGACCAGCGCCTCGATCATGCGCCGGATCGCGTCCTGATCTTCGCAGAGAAGGATTCGCATGGTCGCGAGCACGGGGAGCGTCGCACTCGCCCCATCGCGCGGTCAAGCGGGAACGCTACGCGCGGCGAGGGCGGGCCTCTCCGTCTGCTCTGCCTGCTCCGTCTGCTCTGCCTGCTCCGTTTGCTCTGCCTGCTCCGTTTGCTCTGCCTGCTCCGTTTGCTTCCCTGTCGCGTCCCTGTGGGCGCGCGGCGCTGGTTGGTGGACGCAGCGCGAGCTCGATGCCGACGCGCGCCCCGCCGCCCTCGCGGCGCTCGGCGAACGCGCGGCCCCCGTGCGCCTCGGCGATGCGCTTGCACAGCGCCAGGCCGAGGCCGAGCGAGCCGCGCTCGGCGCCGCTCTCGCCGCCCTGCGCCCGCTCGCGCCGGAAGAACGGCTCGAAGATGCGCGTCTCCTCCCCGTCCGCGAACCCGGGCCCGCGATCCTCGACCTCGAAGACGACGCCGTGCTGGCCGCCGGGACGGACCCGCAGCCGCTCGGCCCCGCCAGCGTGCGCGCGCGCGTTCTCCAGCAAGTTGGCGAGGGCGCGCGCCAGCAGCGTCGCGTCCGCCTGGAGCGCCGGCGTCCCCTCGACCACCTCCAGCAGCGTCGGATCCAGCCCAGCGCGCTCCAGAGCGCGGATCCCGGCCTCGGCCGGGTCGAGGCGGGCCACGGTGAGGGCCGCGAAGTCGAGGCGCGAGCTCGCCAGGAGGTCGCCGACGAGCGCGTCGATCTCCATGACCTCGCGGTCGAGGTCGTCGAGCACGCAGGCGCTCGGCCCGCCGCCCTCGCGGGCCATCTCCGTCAGCAGGCGGATGCGGGCGAGCGGCGTGCGGAGCTCGTGCGACACGGCGGCGAGGAGCTCCCTCTGGTCGGCGATCTGGCGCTCGATGCGCGCGGCCATGTCGTTGACCGCCTCGGCGACGATGCCGACCTCACCCTGCTGCCCGTGGCAGTCGAGCCGGACGCGGCTCGACAGCTTGCCGGCGCCGATCTCGTGCGCGACGTGGGCCAGATCGACGAGCGGGCGCGCGAGGCGGCGCGCGATGAGGCCCGAGGCCCCCCACATGACGATGGCCACGGCGAGCAGCGGCAGGGCGAACCGGAGCGATCCGCCGGAGCGGCCGCGCGCGGGGCAGAGGAGCACGGAGCCGAGCGGCCCCCCTTCGTCGCGGACCGGGGCGACCAGGGTCTGCGCCCGGCAGGGCTGGCCGTACCTGGCGAGCCGCCGCCCGCTCGCGTCGACGAGCTCCAGGTCAATCTCGAGATCCTCGGCGAACGCGCGGGCGAGGGTGTCGCGGGCCGCGGGATCGGCCCATACCCGCTCGAACTCGTGGGCCACGAACGACTGGGCGCGGGCGTGCTCGCGCCGCCAGCCGGAGTTGCCGACGCGATCGATGGCCCCGATCGTGGCGACCGCGGCGAGCGCGGTGATCAGGATGGTCGCGCCGAACCACATGAAGATCCGGCGGTGCAGCCGCGCGCTCAGGAAGCGGCCGATCGAGACCTTGCGCCCGTTCTCGTAGAGCCAGGACCGGTACCTCCTCCTCACACGCGGTCCTTGGCGAGCACGTAGCCGACGCCGCGCACCGTCTTGATGAGCCTCGGCGACCTCGGGTCGTCCGACAGCTTCTGCCGCAGGTGCGAGATGTGCACGTCGACCGTCCGCCCGCCGACGTTGACGTCGCCGCGGCCGGCCTCCTCGAGGAGCGCCTCCCGGGCGACGACGCGGCCAGCGCGCCGCGCGAGGGCGACGAGGATGTCGAACTCGATGCCGGTGAGATCGGTGGGCTTGCCCGACACGGTGACGACGCGGCCGGGCACGTCGATGGCGATGTCGCCGGCCACGATCCGCTCGCCGGCGGCGTCGGGCGTGGCCCGCCGGAGCACCGCGCGGAGGCGCGCGAGCAGCTCGCGCGGGCTGAAGGGCTTCGCGATGTAGTCGTCGGCGCCGATCTCGAGGCCGACCACGCGATCGGCCTCGTCGCCGCGGGCGGTGAGCATGAGGATCGGCATCGAGCTCTTCTGCCGGATGCGGCGGACGACCTCGATGCCGTCCATGCCCGGCATCATCACGTCGAGCAGGACGGCGTCGAAGGTGCCCGCGGCGAGCGCCAAGAGGCCGCGCGCGCCGTCGCACGCGACGGTCACCGCGAACCCGTTCTGCTCGAGGTAGCTCGCGAGCAAGGCGTGGAGCCGGGTGTCGTCGTCGATGAGCAGGAGCCGCAGCGCCATGGAAGGACCCGGGGGGCAGGTGCGGCGGCGACCGGCCGCCGCTCACCCCTTGTATAGCTCAGGGGACCGCGCCGGTGTCGGCGTCGGCCGCCGCGGGCGCGTGGACCGCGCGCGCGGCGCCCCGCGGCCAGGAGCGCTCGGCGTCCCGCGCGGCGTCCACGCAGATGGACGCGACGTGGCGCTGGAAGGCGTCGCGGCGGGCCTCCGCCCGGCAGCGCAGCGAGGAGAAGCCCGAGGCGTAACCGGCGACGGTGCCGAGCGCGAGCAGCGCGATGGTGATCTGGCGTCGCATCATGGTCTCATCCCCCTCCTTCACGCCCACCGGCCGTGGGTCCTGTAGGGATCGTCGCCGCGCCACCCGGCCCTGCCGGACCACATGTCGCGGAACGCGGCCGGCCCGATCTCGATGAGATCGGCGAGCTGCTCGCGCTGGCGGTCCTCGAGCACGGCGTGGACCTTCCCGAGCGCGCCGACCGCGGCCCTGCGCAGCGCCTCGATGGCCGTGTCGTGGCGCGCGAAGAGCTCGCCGAGGCGCGTCTCGTCGAAGCTCGGGCTCCGCATCGCCGCCGCGACGTCCGCGCGCGTGCTGCGGATCTCGCTCCGCTGCGCCTCAGCGGCGGAGCGGAGCTCGTCGATGGCCGCGACGATGACCTTCTCCTGCGTCGGCGTGGTGCCGAGCCGATCGAAGAGGAAGGACAGGAAGAAGCGACGGCGGAAGCCGTGCCCCCCGAACCCGCGCCGCCCGAAGAAGCGCGGCCCAGCGCCCCAGGCCGCCCCGCAGTCGTACCTGCAGCCGCGCTTCAACGTCATGACGAGGCCTATCAGACAGGCCGTTCCAACCACGAATCCCAACATGATGCGTACCCTCCGTGAGCGTCTCCGCCGTCGATCCGTGCACGGGGCGTGTGCGCGCGGCTTCGGTTCGTCCGAACGCGGGCGCCGCCCCGGGCAGCAACGACCGGAGCCGCAGACGCGCGGCTCCGGGACACCTCGAAGCTGCGCAGCGCGTGTGAAGGATGTTCAGGAGCGCGTGTGAAGAAACATGAAGATCGCCGCGGGCAGCGCGGCGCGGCGCCATGACGGAGCGGCGCGCCACCCGCTCGCGGACGGCGCTCCGCGCTCCGGCGGCGCTACTTCACCGACTCGACGTCGCCGATGTCGTCGAGGTCGTCCTTCGGTTTCCCGTCGCCCGAGGTCGCCCACGGATTCGTGCGCTCGCTCTCGGGCACGCCGCTGTCTCCGTCGGCGTCGTCGTCGTCCTCCTCTTCGAGGTCGTCGAGCGACTCGACCTTGGCCCCGTCCGGCGAGGCGCTCGGCGCAGGCGGCGTCGAGGCGCGCACCGCCGGGGGCGCGGGCGGCGTCGACGGGCGCACCGCCGGAGGGGGCGGCGTCGATGCGCGCGCCGACGACGAGGTGCCAGGGTCGCTCGGGAGCCTGCTGCGCGACGGCTCCCCCCCCAGCGGTGAGACCGCGGCCGCGGCGCCCGCCGCTGCGAGCGGCCTCGCGGCGATCGCGCTCGGCGGCGTGATGCTGCCGGCGGCCTTCGGCCCTGCGGAGGAGCCGGCCGAGCCGGCCGGCGGGCTGCTCACCGACGCCGCGAGGCCCCCCGGCGGCGAGCCAGCCGCCCCGGAGGGCGCGGCGCTCGCGGCGACCTTGCTGGCCTGGGCCGCGTCGGGCGCGCCGCCGGACGAGCCGGAGGCAGGCGCCGACACGGGCCCGCCGCCGGACGACACGGGCGCGGACGCCGCCGGAGCCGACACGGGACCGCCGGAGGCCGACGCCGCCGGCTTCGACACGGGAGCGGAGACCCCCGGCGCCGATGCAGGCGCGGCCGCCCCGCCCGGCAGAGCGGCAGCGGGCGCGCCGCCGCGGCCGGACGACAGCTCCACGGGCGCCGCCGCCCTCGGCGTGGCGGCCCGCGGCCCGTCGAAGCGCATCGCCTTCTGCGCGAGCTGCACCACGGGGAGGATGTCGCGCGGCGGGATGTTCGCGGCGATGACGTCCGGCCCGGCGATCGCGAGCTCACCGTCGGCGTGGAACGGCACGCCCGGGCGCTCGCGCTCCTGCTTGAGCCGCGCGTTGTCGATGGCGACGCGGATCTCGAGCGGGATGCGGGTCTGCCACAGCCGACCGTCGATCGCCGTGCGCACGTCCCACGGCGTCAGGATCGGCGTCCTGCCGATGCCCTCGAACGGGCTACGATCCGCGAGCAACGCCTTGAGCAGCCAGGCGACGATCTCCTGGAGCTGCGGCGTGTCCTGATCCCACGGCATCGAGTCCCGGAAGAACTGCCAGTAGCCGCCGGCCGGGCCGTACACCGCGAGATCGCGCGGGTCGAACGCGTCCTCGAACGCGCGCGGGGTGATGTCGCCCTCGTCGATGACGGAGTCGATGAGCGCGCCCTGGAAGTCGGGCGTCTTGCGGCGGGCGGCCTTGGGCGAGAGGCCGGTGAGGGACGTCGTGATCTGCTGGCGCACGTCGCTGCGCTCGCGGAACCAGCCCATCCGCTCGACCGCGCCGAACTGATCGCGCAGCTTGACCGGCGTCCACCACGGCAGGTCGAGCTCGCGCAGCCGCGCGATCAGCTCGGCCACGAGCTGCAGCGCCGGCTCGCTCGCGAGGTGCACGCGCGCCTCTCTCCTCAGCGTCTCGTCGTCCTTGCTATCGGGATCCCGGTGCTGCAGCGATCGCTCCGCCATCGTTCCTCCGTGCTCCCCCGGCCGCACTGCTCAATACCAGAACCGGATCCGCGGCGGACAGCCAGCCCACACGCGGCCGCGACGAGCGCGCCGCGGCGCAGCGCTCGACGCGGCACGGCGCGCGCCTCCAGCGGACCGCCGGGATGTCGTTCTGCAATGGCACGCGAAAAGCCCATCCGCGTGGCCGCGCCAAGCGCCCGGGATCACCCGACCCCGTCGCGCGCCGCCTTCGACCTCGGCGCTGCGTCGATCCGGGCTAGGCTCTCGCGGCCATGCAAGAGGACGGGGGAGAGAGCGCGCCCGAGCGCGCCGCGCGAGGGATCGAGCGGCGGGAGCGCGCCGGGCGCGGGCTCTCGCCGTGGGCGCGACGCGTCGCGTGGGCCGCCGCCGAGGCGATGCTCTGCGACGAGGACGAGCGCGGGGAGCTCGCCCCGCCGGGCGCCGAAGTGTGCGAGCGCGCGGTCGCGGCGCTGGATCTCGCGCTCGGGCAGGGCAGCCCCGAGACCCGGCGCAGCTTCGCGCTGCTGGCGGCCTGCCTCGAGCTGCTGCCGCCCTTCGTGATCGGCGCCTTCGGCCGGATGAGCCGGCTCTCGCTCGGCCGGCGGCTCGCGTACCTGGAGGCGCTCGAGTCGAGCCGCTCCGGGCTCCTCGCGATGCTGCTCCTCGCCTTCAAGGTGCCGATGTGCATCGCCGCCTTCGAGGAGGGTGCGGAGCTCGCGCTGACGGGCTTCGACCGCGAGAGCACCGCGGCGCGGCGCAGGCTGCCCGGGCTCGGCGCCGGGGGCGGCGCGTGAGCGGCGGCATCGCGTCGGGCGAGCCGATCGTCAGCGGGCGCGACCTGCCCGCGGGGTTCGACGAGCCGTGCGACGTCGTCGTGGTCGGCTCCGGCGCCGGCGGCGCGGTCGTCGCCGCGCTGCTCGCCGAGGCGGGGCGGCGCGTGATCGTGCTGGAGGAGGGCCCCTACGTTCGCCCTGACGACTACCAGCGCTGGAAGCCCAGCGAGTCGGTGCGGCGGCTGTTCCGCGAGGCCGGCCTGTTCACGGCGTTCGGCGTGGGCCAGACGCCGATGATCTCGCTCACGCTGGGGCGCGCCGTCGGCGGATCGTCGGTGGTGACCGGCGGGGTGTGCTTCCGCATCCCGGGCAGCGTCCACGCGCGGTGGACCCGCGACCTCGGCCTCGACGAGCTGTCGGAGCGCGCCCTCGAGGCGGCGTACGACAGCGTCGAGCATCGGCTAGAGGTCCGCGAGGTCCCCGAGGCGCTGCGCTCCGCCTCGACGGCGCGGCTCGTCGAGGGGGCGAGCCGGCTCGGCATCCCGATGCGCCCGCTCCGCCGCAACACCGGCGACGCGTGCGAGGGCAACGGCCGGTGCAACTTCACCTGCCCCGCCGGGGCGAAGCGCTCGGTCGACGTCGCCTATCTGCCGTCGGCGACCGCGCATGGCGCGCGCGTGGTCGCCGACGCGCTGGTCGAGCGGATCAGCGTGAAGCGCGGGCGCGCCGTCGGCGTCGAGGGGAGGCTGCTCGGCGGCGAGCCGGGGGCCCCGCCGCGCCGGTTCCGGGTGCGCGCGAGGGCGGTCGTCGCCGCGTGCGGCACGCTGCACACGCCGCTGCTCCTCCGCACGGCGGGCGCGTTCGGGGCGAGCTCCGGGCTCGGCGACGGCGTGACGCTGCACCCCGCGGTGCGCGTGGTCGCCCGGTTCGACGACGCGCTGAACGGCTGGGACGGCGCGCTCCAGAGCGTCTACTCCGACCACTTCGACGCCGAGGGGATCAAGCTCGTCGGCGTCTACTCGGCGGTGAACGTGCTCGCGGCGGGCCTCCCCGGCGTCGGGCCCGCGCTGCGGCGCCGGGCCGCCGCGCTGTCGCGCTGCGCCGTCTTCGGCGCCATGATCCACGACGAGGGCGGCGGCCGCGTCCGCCCCGGCCCCGGCCGGGAGCCGCTCGTCTCGTACGCGATGGCGCCGCGCGACCTCGCGCGGCTCCGCCGGTCCATCACGATCCTCAGCGAGATGGCGCTCGCCGCCGGCGCGCGCGAGGTCTACACCGCGCTGCTCGGCGCGCCGCCGGTCACGTCGATGGACGCCGCGCGCGCGGCCGAGCGCGCGTCCATCGACGCGCGCCGCATCGAGTGCATGGCGTTCCACCCGCTCGGGAGCGCGCGGGTGGCGAACGATCCGCGGCGCGGGATCGTCGATCAGAGCGGCGAGTGCTTCGCGCTGCCGGGGCTCTTCGTCGCCGACGGCTCGATCCTCCCCACGAGCATCGGCGTCAACTCGCAGGTGCCGATCATGGCGATGGCGACGCGCATCGCGTGGCGGATGGCCGAGCGGTTCCCGCGGCTCGCGGCGGCGAGCCCCGCGTAGCGGGCGCGGCGCCACGCGGTGCTACAACGTCGGCCGACGCCGACAGCCGAGGTTCCAGGATGCAAGCGACGATCGATCTCCGCTCCGACACCGTCACCCGACCGACCGCGGCCATGCGCGCCGCCATGGCCGCGGCCGAGGTCGGCGACGACGTGTACCGGGAGGACCCCACCGTGCGGGCGCTCGAGGAGCGCGTCGCGGAGCTCACGGGCAAGGAGGCGGCGCTCTTCGTGCCGAGCGGGACGATGGGCAACCAGATCGCGCTCCTCTGCCACACGCAGCGCGGCGACGAGGTGATCGCGGGCGAGGGCGCGCACTGCGCGTTCTACGAGAGCGGCGCCGCGCCCGCCTGGAGCGGCGTGCAGTTCGTCTTCGCCGGGCGCGGCGGCCTGTTCAAGGCGGCCGACGTCGAGGACGCGATCAAGCCGCCGCAGTACTACCTCCCGCGCACGCGCCTCGTCGCGATCGAGAACACCCACAACCGCGCGGGCGGCCGGGTCTTCCCGCAGGAGGACGTGCTCGCCATCGCGTCCGTCGCGCGCGCGCACGGGCTCGCGCTGCACCTCGACGGGGCGCGCCTCTGGAACGCGGCGGTCGCCACCGGTCGAACGCCCGCCGAGCTCGCCGCGCCGTTCGACACGGTGAGCGTCTGCTTCTCGAAGGGCCTCGGCGCGCCCGTCGGCTCCGCGCTGTGCGGCAGCGCCGACGTGGTCCGCGCCGCGCTGCGCTTCCGGAAGATGCTCGGCGGCGGCATGCGGCAGGCCGGCGTGCTCGCCGCCGCCGCCCTGTACGCGCTCGCGCACCACCAGGGCCGCATCGCCGAGGACCACGAGGCCGCGCGCGCCATCGCGCGGGCGATGCGCGCCGCGGCCCTTCGCGCGGCGGCGCCGCCCGCGACGGGCGCGCCGCCCGCGACGATCGAGGAGCCCGAGACGAACATCCTCTACATCGAGACGCCCGGCATCCCGGCGGAGCGGCTCGTCGAGGCCGCCGGGCGGCGCGGCGTGCTCGTGGGGGCGACGGGCCGAAGCGCCGTCCGCGCCGTGACCCACCTCGATCTCGCGCCGGAGCAGGTCGCGCCCGCGGCGAGCGCCCTCGCCGAGGCGCTCGCCGAGGTGCTGGCGCTGCCGCGCGATCGCGGCGCCGAGGGCGCGCGCGCATGAGCCGCCGCCCCACGAACGCCCCCGCGCCGGCGCTCGCCCTCGCGATCGCGATCGCCGCGCTGCTCGGCCCCGCGTGCGCGCCGGCGCGCGGCGACGCCTACCTCGCCGCGATGACGGCCGGCGAGCGCGCCTACCACGCGGGGCGCTACCGCGAGGCGGCCCGCTCGTTCGACGACGCCGCGTCGCAGGCGCTGCGCGTGAAGGACCGCGACGAGGCGCGCCTCATGCAGGCGCGCTCGTTCGAGCGCGCGGAGTCGTGGGGCGAGGCGCGCGCGTCGTACGAGCGGCTGCTCGCCGACTCGCCGCGCGGGCCGCGCTCGGAGCGCGCGGAGTTCGAGCTCGCCGATCTCGCGATCGAGCACGGCGACGCGGACGCGGGCTACGCGATGCTGCTGGCGACGACGCTGCGCCGCCCGTCGCACGGGCTCGCGCGCAACGCGCTGAAGCGGCTCATCCAGCGCGAAGAAGACCGCGCTGGCGCGGCGGGCGCGCTCGCGTGGCTGCGGCAGCACGGCCCCGCGCTCCGCGGGACGGAGCTCGATCAGGACGTCGCCTACCACACCGCGCTCCTCCTGGAGCGGAGCGGCGATCGCGAGGCCGCGCTGCGCGCGCTCGTCGCCGCCGCGCGCGCGCACCCGTACCCCGTCGGCAGCTTGACGGACGACGCCCTGTTCCACGCTGCGGAGCTCGCCGCGTCCCTCGGGCGCCCCGAGGAGGCCATCGGCTACCTGAGGGAGATGCTCGCCGCGCGCGAGCCGGCCGTCACCGGCAGCTACGACCGCGAGAAGTTCGACGACGCGCAGCTCGAGATCGCGCGCCTCTACCGCGACGCGCTCGGCGATCGCGCGGCCGCGCGCCGCGAGCTGCGCAAGCTCTATACGGACCACCCCGCGTCCATCCTGCGCGACGACGCGCTCTGGGCCGAGGCGAAGCTGTGGCGCGAGGAGGGGCGGAGCAAGGAGGCGTGCGCCACCGCGGCCCGGATTGCCCGGGAGCTCCCCGACTCGCGCTACGCGCGCTGCGCGCACGCGATATGTCCGTCGCTCCCTGCGGCGCCTCGCCCGTGCGCGGACTACATCCTCCGCGAGCTCGACGGCGCGAAGGACCCGTGACGCGGGGACTCCGCGCGGCGCGCCGCGGCGGCGCGCCGACCGCGCTCAGTCGTCCTCGTCGTCCTCGGGCTCCAGCTCGGCGTCGTCGTCGTCGCCGTCCTCGTCCTCGTCGTCGGCGAGGTCGTCATCGTCGGCCTCGTCGAGGTCGTCGTCGTCCTCGCGCGGCTCGTACTTCAGATCGATGCCGATGTCGCCGAGCTGGGTCTCGAGGAGCTCGAAGAGCTCGTCCACGTCGTCGCCCCCCCACTCGTCGAGCACGTCGGTCAAGAACTCAAAAAAATCACCGCTGTCCAGACGACGCTCGATCTCTTCGACCTGCTCCTCCGAGAACGCCTCGAGGACGTCCTCGCGCAGCGCTTCGGTGTCGCCTTCCTCAACGGCATCCGCCGCAGAGAGGCGGATCTGCTTTACGGCACGCTTGTCGAGGTGAATCTCCATGAAGGTGGCTTCGTTTAGGCGACCCTCGCAGCTGCCGTCAAGCGGCGTATGGTGTCGAGCTTCAAGAGACCGCTCGCCTCCCCCTTCCGTCGCGTCTTTTCCTGGGGAGGCGCGCGAGACGCGAACGGGGCGCGGCGGGCGCGGCGGGCGCGGCGGGCACGTAGAGGCGCGGAGGTGCCCCAGGCGGCCGCGCGTGCGCCCACACGTCGGAGGTCGGCGCCGGCGCGCCCCCGCGCCCGCGCAGCGGAGGAGCGTTGCCGGCGGCAGATCTCTCGCGTATCTCAAACAACTCGTGCGTTTGCGATCTCCGCCCGGCGCGCTCTGGGCCGCGACCATCGCGGCCAGCGCCCTGCTGTCCTTGACAGCGCGGGCCGCGCCTCCGCACCTCCAGGCCGAGGGCGCCCTCCACGGCGCCGCGCCAGGCGCTCCCGCCGGCGGACGGACGGGCGGAGGTCCCGTCGATGGGGCCGAGGACGTCCGCGCCTCGTCCGCCGGGAGCGCTCGGCTCGACGCGGCGGGGGACGAGGCCGCCGCCGAGCAGGAGCCATCGCCTGCCGTCAAGCCGCGCGTCGAGCTCGCCTCCCGGCCGCCGCCGCTGCACGTCGAGTACGTGCAGTACGGCGTCGCCCTCGTGGCCGAGATGAGCCTCGATCCTGGCGCCGCCTGCCCGCGCTCGGGGCCCCTCTACGCGTGCATCCTGGGCAGCGGAGGCGGGCTCGCGATCCGCGGCGGATACCGCTCGCCGGGCCCCTGGTACTTCGGCGGCGCGTACCAGTTCACCAAGATGGACTCGAGCAACCTCTACCGGCTTGGAATCTTCCAGCAGCTCCGGGCCGAGATGAGGTACCTGCCGGACATCGGCTACCGGGCGGCTCCCTACTTTTCCGCCGGGATCGGCGGTGTCGCCTACGGGAACGAGTGGGGCGTCGAGACGGGCGGCGCGCTCATCTTCGGCGGCGTCGGGGTCGAGCTGGAGGTCTCGCGCCGCGCGGTGCTCGGCGTCAGCTGCGTGTACCGGCCGGTGCTGCTCGCTGGCTGGAGGGACACGGCCAACTACGAGCGGGCCACCGCCATCGCGCAATTCGTCGGCTTCGAGCTCCTTCTCGAGGTGCGGACCGAGGTCGGCCGGCGCTGAGCGGTCCCCCTGTCCGCTCGAGAGAACGCACCGGCTACTTGACTCGACCGTCGCTCCGCGGTCCCCTCGGCAGCGTGATCTGCGACGTGTGCGGCCGCGACAACGCTGGCGATCTGACCTTCTGTCAGGATTGCGGTCGACGGCTGAAGGCTCGAGAGGCGCGGGTCGTCCCGCCGACGCCGCCGAGCGGCTTGCCGCAGGTGTCGCTCCCGGCCCTGCCGGCGCCCGCGCAGGCCGAGGCGCCGCCGGCGAACGACGCCCGCGCGGCCGCCAGGGCGCCGGGGCCTCGCGGCGCGCCGGGGCGCCTTCGCCCGGAGGCGCCCGTGTTCTCCTTCAGCCCGCTCAGCTCGGCGAGGACGGAACCGGCGATGCCGGCGGCGCACGGCCGCGCCGAGGGCGCCTCGCGCCCGGCGCGCGAGGGCGCCGCGACGCCGGCTGCTGGCGCGCTGGACAGCGCGATCCAGATGGTGCCAGCCCTGCAAGGGCCGAGGGTCACCGAGCGGGGTGACGCGCCCGCGCCGCCCGCGACGCCCTCGATCACCGACGCGCTCCTGGGGCTCTCCTGCGCGAACTGCAACGGGGAGAACCCTCCGGGCTACCGCTTCTGCGTGACGTGCGGCGCGGCGCTGAACAGGAGAGATGGCGGAGCGCCGGCGGGCGCCCCGCAGCCGCTGAGCCAGGTGTCGAAGCGCGCCAGGGGAGAGCGCGGCGAGCCAGGCGCCGCGCTCTCCCTGGCGCGCCGTACATGGCGCCCCCGCCCCACGAGGAGATCGGGACGACCGCGCGAGGTCTCCACGACGCCACGCCCGCCGCGCCCCGGCACGCGCCGCCCGCGGAGGCCGCGCCGCCGCCAGCGGCGCGCGACGAGCGCTCCGGCGCCGGAGACGCGCATCAACGGGCCGGCGCGCCGGCCAGGCCGGCTCCGCCCCCGCTGCCCCCGGTCGCCCTGCCCCCGGCGCGGCTGCCCCCGCCCGCGGCCAGCGGGAGCAACTCGGACAAGATCGTCGGCTCGCCTGTGGTCGACATCGCGTCGTCGCAGCGGGCTCCCGTCCCGCCGGTCGAGTGCGCGCGCTGTCGCGGTCAGTGCCTGGCGGGCACGCGGTTCTGCAAGTATTGCGGCGCGCCCCTCGAGGGCGAGCGGCCCGCCTCCGAGCGCCCGTCCAGGGCCGCCTCCGAACGCCCGCAGCCCGCGCCCGCGCTCGCCCCGGACGCCCGGCGCGACCCGCAGCGGCCCCCGCAGACGGCCGAGCCCGCCGGGCCGATCTCGGCCGAGGCGAGCAGCGCGCCGCCGGCCTCCCAGCGGCCGCTCGCGCCGCTGCGCGCGTCCCTCTCGGTTCGCCCGCCGGCGTGGGTTCCGGCTGACACCCAGCCGACCCGAGCGCTCGAGGGCAGGCTCATCGTGATCGTCGAAGACGGGACCGAGGGAAAGAGCTTCCCCCTCGCGGGCCCGCAGATCGACATCGGCCGAACCGAGGGGGATATCGTCCTCGAGGACGACCAGTACGTCTCGCCGCGGCACGCGCGGATCATCCCGCAGGAAGGGTCCTGGGTTCTCCGTGACCTGGGCAGCGTCAACCGCATCTACCTCCGCATCCGGAAGACGCACCCCCTCCGAGATGGCGACTTGCTCCTCCTGGGCCTCGAGGTGTTACAGTTTCAGACCGTGAACGACGGCGAGCGAGGCCTCGGCCATGCCATCCAGCATGGAACGTTGCTGTTTGGCTCGCCCGCCATCCACCGCCGGGCGAGGCTCTGCCAGCGGACGGTGGAGGGCGTGACGCGGGACGTGTACCACCTCTACCGGGATGAGACGGTGATCGGACGGGAGACGGGAGACATCGTATTCACGGCCGATCCGTTCCTCTCGCGACGCCACGCCGCCATCCGGAGGAACCCGGCCACGGGGGAGTTCACGCTCAGCGACCTGGACTCGTCGAACGGGACCTACGTCGCCATCCGCGAGGACGTCAGCCTCCTCGATCGCGATTTCGTGCGCATCGGGCAGCACCTGTTCCGCGTGGATCTCCCCCGATGAGCGACCAGACCGTCCGCGAAACGCCGACCGAGGCGCTGGAAGTCGAGGGGCTCCCCGGCGCGACGTCCGCAGGAACCGACTCGAGCAGCCACGCCGGCAAGGCGCTTCATGACTCCCCGCACGGCGCCGCGTCGCTCGAGTCCGGCAAGGCGGGGTCTGTGGAAGCAGGCAAGCCCGTGAACTGGAAGCCCCCGCCGCTCAAGACGCGTCCGGCCGCGAACGCCGCGCAGAAGGCTGGCATCGCCGTGAAGCCCGTGAAGGCGCCCAGCGCATCGAGCCCGGAGAAGGTCGGGCGGAAGCTCCCTCCGCCGCCGCGGGTGCGGCTCACCGCGGGCGGGTCGCGCGAGGAGGACGCGGATGGAAGCGCCGCACGGTCGGACGACCTCGGAGACGCTGTGACCCCCGATGCGCCGCCGGCCGCCGCTCAGGCGCACGCCTCGCTCGCGGCCGCGCCGTACGACGGCGCGCTCGACGAGACCCCTGCCGCGGAGGCCGCCCACGGCGGCGCTGCCGGGCGCTTCGCGGGCGAGGCGCCGGGGGGTGGCGAGCCGGACGAGGGCGGGCAGCGCCCCGACGGCATGGACGGCGCGGCGACACCGCCCGACGAGCCGCGTCGCCCCGAGGTCGTGCTGCGGCTGTTCGGCCGGACCGACGTGGGCCAGGTCCGCGAGCACAACGAGGACAACTTCATCGTCGCGGATCTCACGAAGGCGAGCCGCGGCCTGATGGAGATGGATCGCTACCAGGTCGTCGGCGAGCGGGGCGCCCTGCTCGGCGTGTGCGACGGCATGGGCGGCGCCGCTGCCGGCGAGGTCGCGAGCCAGCTCGCGGTCGACATCATCTACCAGCGGATGAGCGCCGCCGGTCCCCCGGAGAACCACGACGAGCTCGCGGCGCGGCTCGTGCAGTCGATCGAGGCGGCGGGCCTCCGGATCTTCAGCGAGGCGAAGCTCGATCGGACCCGTCGGGGGATGGGGACCACCTCGACCATCGCCGCGCTGATGGACGATCACCTGTTCCTCGGCCAGGTCGGCGACAGCCGCGCGTACGTCCTCCGCGGCGATCGGCTCGTGCAGGTGACGCGCGACCAGTCGCTCGTGAACCAGCTCATCGAGGCGGGCCAGCTCACCGAGGAGGAGGCCGAGACCTTCGAGCACAACAACATCATCCTCCAGGCGCTCGGCACCGCGGACTCGGTGCAGGTCGACCTCACCTTCGTGGAGCTCAAGCGGGGCGACACGCTGATGCTCTGTTCCGACGGGCTCTCGGGCATGGTGCGGAACGAGGAGATCCGCGAGGTGCTGCGGAGCGTCGACGATCCGATCGAGGCCTGCAAGGTGCTGACGGATCGGGCCAACCAGGCCGGCGGGCACGACAACATCACGGTGGTGGTCGCGAAGTTCGACGGCGACGGGCTCGCCCTGCCGGAGCTCGAGGACATCGAGGACCTCCGCTACCAGAAGTACGCGCTGCCCGAGCACCTCCTGGCCCAGAACGCCGCCGCGTCCGAGCCGGCGCGCAAGGTGAAGGAGCTCGACGAGAAGAAGATCTCGCAGCGCCCCCCCTCGCCGAAATCGTGGCTGAGCGGCGCGGACAGCGACATGGACGACGACGGGGACGACTACGACCACGTCGCCTCGCCCCTGCCGGCCGACGACGCGCTGGACGAGCGCAACGCCCGCGCGCCCGTCCAGGGCGACGAGCCGATCATGATCCCGACCGACGGCGCGCCGCAGTGGCTGGTGATCTTGATGATCGTGAGCGCCGTCGCGTGCGTTACCATCGCCGGCTACTACCTGCTTCGTTAGGGTACGCGTAGCGCACGCGCCCCCCACCGCGATGCTGCGCAGCAACGACAAGCGTGGCCGGCAGACTCCGGCCGCCCCGCAGGAACAGTGGCCCCCCGGGCGCCCGGACGCGGACGGCCGCGTCGACGTCGAGACCGCGCAGCGCATCGTCAAGGATGCCGTCGTGCAGGCGATGCGGCGCGAGGAGAAGGCGCTCGCGCTCGTGCGCGCCAAGGCGGACGAGGCGAGGCGCAGGGTGTCGCGCCACAACCTGATCCTCGGGCTAGGCGTCGCCGCGGCGCTCGTCGCCGTGGCCGTGGCGTTCGTGGTCACGTACCGGTCGCGCCAGGCGGCCGACGCGCTGGCGCGCGAGGTCGGCCTCGGGATCGCGCCCGCGGCGCGCCCGTCGGGCGCGATCCCGGAGCAGGTGCTCTCGGGGCGCGCCATCTTCGAGCAGAACAGGCTGGCGCTCTACGTGATGGGCTACAAGGTGGACAACCGCATCGGCGGCTGCTGCTCGGCGTTCGCCATCGCGCCCGATCTGCTCGCGACGAACGCTCACTGCGTCCGCGACTGCCGCGCCCGCGGCGGCACCTCGATCGTCACGCAGAACGACTCGATGGGGAAGATCCGCTTCCCCATCGTCGCGATGTCGGCCCACCCGGCGTACAAGCCGGGGCAGGCGGGCGCCGGCTCGCCGGACGTCGCCCTGCTCCGGATCGCCGGCAAGGCGACGCGCACGGTGAAGCTCGCGAACGACGCCGAGCTGCGGGCCATCGGGCCGGGCGACGACGCCTACGTCATCGGCTTCCCCGGTCGCCTGATGGACCCGCTGAGCCCCTCGGCGACGTTCCTGGAGGGCCGCATCGGGCGCGTGACCGGCATCGACGAGGAGGCGACGACGCCGGACCGAGCCGTCCTGATCCAGCACGACGCCGTCACGCGCGGGGGCAACAGCGGGAGCCCCATCTTCAACCAGTACGGGCACGTCATCGGCATCCACGCGGCGCACATCGACGACGAGGACAACGTCACGATCGACGGCCGGAAGGCGACGGTGACGCAGAGCTCGCCGTTCCGCATCGGGATGCGGATCGATCTGCTGCAGGGGGTCCCGGCGCCGTGATGCTGCGCGTCGTACATACCTTCGGGCGCAACGCCGGTTCTGTGGAGATCCATGACCGGCGCGCGGTGCGCTTCGGTCGAGCGCCGGACAACGACGTCGTCTTCGACCCGAACCACGATCGCGACGCGAGCAGCCACCACGCCGAGGCGCGCCTCGAGGCGGCGGGCTGGGTGCTCTACGACCTCGACAGCCGCAACGGGACCTACGCGGGCGGGCAGCGGATCAAGCGGCACCCGATCGCGTCGGGCGACGAGATCACGTTCGGCGCCAAGGGCCCGCGGGTGCGGCTGGAGCTCGTCGAGCGCCGCACGTCGGGTCCGCCGCAGGCGCACGCCGTGGCGCATCACCCCTCTCCTGCCGCGGCTTACCCTTCGCCAGCGACGGGCCATCCCGCGCCCGCCGCGTACCCCGTGCCTACTGCGGGCTACTCCGCGCCCGCTGCATACCCCGCGCCCGCCGCGTACCCCGCGCCCGCCGCGTACCCCGCGCCCGCCGCGTACCCCGCGCCCGCCGCGTACCCCGCGCCCGCTGCCGCCTCCCCTGGGCACGTCCCGGCGGCGCCGCCGGCCGGAGCTCGGCGGGTCGGCGAGCGGACGATCGCCATGATGATCTCCTCCGCCGTCGCGGCCGCCACGGGGCGCGCGAAGCCCCGCGGCACCGTCGAGATCAACGCCATGCTCCACAAGGAGGTGCACGCCGCGACGGCAGGCCAGCGGCGCACGACCTACATCCTCGCCGCGCTCCTCGTGATCGCGCTCGCGAGCCTCGCCGCGCTCATCGTCTACAACCGCTCCTCCCACGACGAGATCAGCCAGCTGCGGGAGGAGCTCGCGGGCCTCTCGCCGGAGGACCCCCGGCGCAAGGAGATCGAGCGCCGCCTCGGGACGCTCCACCCCTCGAACGCGAACTTCGGGCGCAACCTCCACGACCGCTCCAGGAAGGGGATCTTCATGCTCGCCGCCGGGCGCGAGGGGTTCTGCACGGCGTTCGCGGTGCGGCCCTCCGTCCTCGTGACGAACGCCCACTGCATCACCGCGGCCAAGCGCCGCGGCGGCACGATCGCGGCGCTCGAGAACGAGGGCCGGGGCCAGATAAGCTTCGCCGTGACCGGCATGCGGACGCACCCGCAGTACCGCGACAGCGCGGATCAGCTCACCCCGGACATCGGCACCGTGACGATCGCGGGGCGCGCGGCCGCCGTGCTCGAGCTCGCGACGCGGGAAGAGCTCGCCGCGGCCGGCGCCGGCGACGACGTGTACCTGATCGGCTTCCCGGAGCGGCTCACGGACACCGCGAACCCCGTCGCCACGTTCCTCGCCGCCAACATCGGCCGGATCACGGGCGCGAACGGCCGGCCCGCGCCCGCGGCGGAGGCCTGGCTGATCCAGCACGACGCCCGCAGCACGAGCGGCATGAGCGGGAGCCCCATCTTCAACGGCCAGGGCAAGGTCATCGGCATCAACGCCGGCGGGTACCTCGAGGGCAACGACGAGACGATCTCTGGCCAGAAGATGGAGGTGGTAAAGGCCTCCCCCTACAAGTTCGGGATGCGCATCGACCTGCTCGACGCCATCCTGCGCTGACTCCCGGCCGAGAGAGATGCTCCGCCACGCGCTCCGCAGGCTCCTCTGGACGCTGCCGACCCTCGTCGGCGTCTCGCTGCTGACCTTCTTCGTGCTCTCCTTCGTCCCGGATCCGACGGACGACCCGCTCCTCGCCAGCTCGCTCTCCAGCGCGGAGCTCGCGCGGCTCCGCCGGGAGCGCTTCCTCGACCTGCCGCGCTTCATCAACCTGAAGCCGCGCGACGTGCGCCTGCGCGCCCTCGCGGCCACGCAGGCCATCGCGGCCGGCGGCGATGACGCGGCGGCCGCCGCCGACGAGCTGCGGCGCCTCGGCGGCGCCGCGCTGCCGCACATCCTGCCGCTCGACGCGCTCGCGCCCGAGCCGCGCACCCGCGTCGCGCTCGCGCTCGCGCCCGTCGCGGCGCGGATGGGCCTGCCGCGGGCCGACGACGCCGCGGACCCGGCGCACGCGGTCGCGTTCTGGACGCGCTTCTGGGACGACCGCGGCATCGAGTTCCGGAGCGCGTCGGTCCGGAGCGCGGTGCGGCGCCTGGTCCGCTACGGCTCCGCGTCGCGCGCCGCCGAGCTGCTGGAGCTCGACACGTTCGCCCTGCAGGCGGTGATCGCCGCGCTCCAGCCGCCGCGCGACGCCGCGACGCTCGAGCAGGCGCGCGCCCTCGTCGACGTCGCGGCCCACATCGCGGAGATCGACGACCGGATCGCCCCGGGCGACGACCTCGCGGAGGCCCGCGCGTGCGTCACGCGGTGGAGGTCGTTCTGGAACGTGTACCGCAGCGATTTCGAGGTGTTCTCCGGCCCGGCGCAGCTCGCGGCGACCGTGCTCGAGACCCGCTACGGCAAGTGGGCGCTCGGCGCGGTCACCCACCGGCTCGGCGTCGCGGCGACCGGAGAGCCGGTGCTCGACGAGCTCGCGCGGCGCGCGCCCGTCACCCTCGCGCTCGTCTTCGGGGCGATCGCGCTGGCCTACGCCGTGGCGATCCCGCTCGGCGCGCTCAGCGCGGCCTCGCAGGGCCGGCGGAGCGACTCCGCGATCGCGGCCGCCGTGCTCACCGCCGCCGTCCTCCCGACCGCCGTCGTGGCCGTGGCCGCCGCGCTCCTCTCGGGCGGCGCGCGCTCCCTGCTCCTGCCGACGTGCATCATCGCGCTCTCGCTGGTCGCCGCGCCGACGCGGCAGCAGCGCGCCGCGCTCGTCGCGGTCCTCACGCAGGACTTCGTCCGGGCCGCGCGGGCGCGAGGCGCCGGCGCCGCGCGCGCCATCGCCGTCCACGGGCTCCGCAACGCCGTGCTCCCGGTCGTGACGCTCGCCATGCTCGAGCCGCCGATGGCGCTCGGCGGCGCCTTCGTCGTCGAGCGCGTCTTCGAGCTCCACGGGCTCGGCGAGCTCACGCTCCTCGCCGTGCAGGCGCGCGACGTGAGCTGGCTCATGGCCATCTCGATCGGCGCCGCGGCCATCGCCGCGCTCGGCGTGATCGCGACCGACCTCGCCTACGTGCTCGTCGATCCGCGGCTCGGCCCGGCGGTGCTCTCGCGGAGGAGCGAGGCATGAGCCACGCGACCGCGTTCCTCCGCCGGATGGTGGGCAGCAAGCGCGTCGCCATCGGCGCCGTGCTGCTCGGCGTCCTCGCCCTGCTCGCCATCTTCGCCGAGCTCCTCGCCGCCCCCGCGCCCATCGCCTGCTTCCGGCCGGGCCGCGCGGAGATCCTGCCCGCGATCACCGAGGGCGCCGCGCTCGAGTCGCTCACCGAGGCCGAGCTCAGGGTGCGCTTCGAGGGCTTCGCGATCTGGCCGCCCATCCGCTACGGCCCGGAGCAGCGCACCGACGCCGGCCCGAACGCGTCGCCGTCCCTCGATCACCCGCTCGGCACGGACTTCGAGAGCCGCGATCTCGCCGCGCGGCTGATCTACGGCGCGCGCACCGCGCTCGGCCTGTCGCTCAGCGCGGTGCTCGTGGGCATGTTCCTCGGCGTCGTGCTCGGCGGGCTCGCGGGCACGCTGCGCGGCGTCTGGAACGACGGCCTCGTCCGCCTCGTCGAGACGGTCGACACCTTCCCGGCGATCCTCGTCGTGGCCATCGTGCGGGCGATCGAGCGCGAGCCCTCCGCGCTGTCGCTGGTGCTCGCGGTCGCCTTCGTCCGCTGGGCGGAGATCGCGCGCCTCGTGCGCGCCGAGGTGCTGCGCGCGTCGAGCGAGGAGTACGTGATGGCCGCGCGCGCGCTCGGCAGCACCCGGCTGCGCGTCTTTTACCGCCACATCCTCCCGAACGCGCTCGGCCCCGTGATCGTGAGCTCGGTGCTCGGCGTGGCGTCCGTCGTCCTGCTCGAGGCGGCGATCTCGTTCCTCGGGATGGGCGCGCCCGCGCGCGTGGCCTCGTGGGGGGAGACGCTGGGCCAGGCGGCGCGGCACCCGAGCGAGATCCGGCTGCTCGTCTTCCCTTTCGTGCTGCTCCTGGCGACGGTCGGCGGCTCTTACCTCATCGCCGACGCCCTGCGCGACTCCATCGATACACGCACCGTGCGCACGCGCGTCCCGCGCTGACGGGGCGGGGCGCGGGGGCCGCACGTCCGCAGGCGCCGCCGGCCGTACAGCGCTCTCGCGCGCCGAAATTGCGCTGAAATCGCGTTCATCTCCGCGATCTCGGCGGCGGAGCCCTCGCGCCGCTCGATCTCGCAGGAAAGGCCCGCTATGAATTCGCCCGCCATGGCCGTTCCCGAGATCAACGAGCAGGAGTTCGAGCGCGAGGTGCTCCGCAGCGAGTTGCCCGTGCTCATCGATTTCACCGCCACCTGGTGCGGACCGTGCAAGACGGTCGCGCCGGAGGTCGACGCCATCGCGCGCGAGCTCGAAGGCAAGGCCAAGGTGGTCAAGGTCGACATCGACCGGTCGAAGCGCATCGCCACCACGCTGCGCATCCAGGCCGTCCCGACGTTCATGGTCTTTCATCGAGGCCGCCCGGTGGCCGCCGAGCAGGGCGTCCTCAACCGAAAGCAGCTCCGCGAGCTGCTCGATCCGTTCCTCCCGCGCGCCGAGGGCGCCATCCGGGCGGCCGAGCTGGCGCAGCTGATCCGGGAGGGCCAGGTGGTCCCCGTGGACACGCGCGAGACCCCCGCCTACGGCCGCGCCCACATCCCGGGCGCGGTGCACATCCCGATCGAGGAGATCGAGGGCCGGCTCGCCGAGCTCCACATGCTGGCCGGCGCGCCCGTCCTCTATTGCCGCTCCGGCGACAAATCGAAGGACGTCGCCGCGAAGCTCGCCGAGGAGGGCGTGCCCGTCGCGTTCCTCGAGGGCGGCTTCCTCTCGTGGGAGGCCGAGGCGCTCCCGATCCAGCGCCCCGACTGACCGCTGCCGCAGGGTGACGCCGCGCCGCTCGGCGAGCTCGGCGCCGCGCGGCAGCACCCTGCGCGGCGCAGCGTCACCCCTTGGCGGCCGACAGCGCCGCCGAGACGACCTCGCGCACCGGCACGCCGTGCGTCCTCGCCGCCGCGGCGCAATCATCGAACTCCGGCTTGATCTGCGGCGGCCCGAACGGCCCCTCGCTGATCTTCACGCGGATGGCTCCGTACGCCGTCTGCACCGTGGTGATCCGCCGCGGCCGCTCGGTGCGCGCGACAGGGATCTTCCGTAGCCCGATGCTGGTCGTCTCGCGGAGCAGCGCCGTCGCGACGGCGTCGGCCTGGGGGGCGGCCGCGAGCGCCGCGATCGTCAGGGCGGGGCGCCCTTTCTTCATGGTGATCGGCGCCGCCCAGGCGTCGAGCGCGCCCGCCGCGAACAGCGCCTCGATCGCGTGCCCTGCCACCTCGCCCGTCAGATCGTCGACGTTCGCCTCGACGATCACGTGCGACGCGTTGCCGAAGCTCTCGTCTCCACCCGCGCGCGTCCCGAGCACGACCCGCAGCAGGTTGGGGCGGTCCGGCAGCTCGCGCTGGCCGGCGCCGAAGCCGATCCGATCGGGGGCGAACGTCGGCCAGCGCTCGAACCGGGTCGCCAGCGTGGCGATGATGGCCGCGCCGGTGGGCGTGACCAACTCGGCGTCGAGCTCGACGCCGTAGGTGGGGACGCCGCGGAGGCACGCGACCGCCGCGGGCGGCGGCAGCGGGAGGATCCCGTGCCGCGCCTTCACGAACCCGCGCCCCATGGGCAGCGGCGATCCGACGACCTCCGCCCCGATGTGGACGATCGCGGCGGCGGCGCCCACGATGTCGACGATCGCGTCGACGGCGCCGACCTCGTGGAAGTGCACGTCTTCCAGGCGGATCCGGTGGACGGCGGCCTCCGCCTCGCCGAGGCGCCGGAAGATCCGGCGCGCCAGCGCGGCGACCGGTGGATCGAGCGGCGCGGCGGCGAGCATGGCGTCGATGGATCCATAGGTGCGCTCCGGCTGCGGCGCCTCGACGTGCACGTCGAACGAGGTCGCCACGATGCCGCTCCGATGGGCGTGCCCGCGGTGCAGGTGGAACCCATCGAGCGGCAGCGCGGCGACGGCGCGCTCGATGACGAGGAGGGGCACCCCGAGATCGAGCAGCGCGGCGATGGTCATGTCGCCCGCGATCCCGCTGAAGGCGTCGAAGAACAGGACCTTGCCCGTGCCCGCGCCCTCCTCGAGGAGCGGCGCGCGCGGATGGTCGTGCGCGTGCCCGTGGTCGTGATGGCCCCCGTGCGCGTGCGCGTGCGCGTGCGCGTGATCGCCCCCGTGCTCGTGCGCGTGCGCGTGCGCGTGATCGTGATCGCCCCCGTGCCCGTGTTCGTGATGGTCCCCGTGCGCGTGCCCGTGGTGGTGCTCGTCTCCGTGCGCATCCCCGTGCGCGTGGTCGTGATCGTGCCCGTGTCCCATCTCTCGCCTTCTCCGTTCCCCGGGCGCCTTCGCGGCGCGGCGCTCCCGCGGTCGCGCTCGTTCCGAGCTACTCCTTCGGCAACATGCGATGCGCCACCATCGCCGCGCCGAAGCCGCTGTCGATGTTGACCACGGCGACTCCAGAGGCGCACGACGTGAGCATGGCGAAGAGCGGGGTGAAGCCGCCCAGGGCAGTGCCGTAGCCGACCGACGTCGGCACCGCGATCACCGGCGCCGCCACGAGCCCGCCGACCACGCTGGGCAGCGCGCCTTCCATGCCCGCGACCACGATCACGGCCGACGCCTTGCGCAGCTCCTCGACGCGATGGAGGAAGCGGTGCAGCCCCGCGACCCCCACGTCGTACAGCCGCTTCGCCTCGAGGCCCACGGCGCGCAGCGTCTCGATGGCCTCCTCGGCGACCGACAGATCGCTCGTGCCCGCGGTCACGACGGCGACCGCCCCGGCGGCGCGCTTCGGCGGCGGCGCGACCTCGATGCTGCCGGTCCGCGCGAGGGGCACATAACGGAACGCGGGCAAGAGCGCCGAGACCGCCGCGCCCTTCGCGGCGTCGACCCGGGTCACGAGCACGTTCTGCCCCGCCCCCGAGATCTCCCCGGCGATCAGGGCGATCTGCTCGGGCGTCTTCCCTTCGCCGAAGATCACCTCGGGGACGCCCTGCCTGAGCGCGCGGTGGTGATCGACGGTCGCGACGCCCAGGTCCCGGAAAGGCAGCCCTCGGAGGGCATCGAGCGCCTCCTCGACGGCAAGCTCGCCGGTTCGAACGCGCTCAAGCATCTCCCGGACGAGGCGCGGCTCCATGTGCGCAGCCGCTTAGCGCGGCGGCGTTCCCAGAGCAAACGTTCCGCCCAGCCTGCCAAGCCGCCCCCGGAAGAGCCCCGGTGTGGGCCGTTCGATCCGCCCTGGTCAGGAAAAGGTCCAGGCACTTTGCTCAGGAGGGGGCGACGGGACTACTTTCGGCGCCGCGTGCCCGCCTTCGTCGCTCCCCTCGTCGGCTTTGCTCTCGGTGCGCTGCTCGCCTGGTTCAGCGCTGCAGCCCCTCACCGCCTGGGCGCGCTGCGCGCGTCGGAGCCTCGGCCAGCGCCGGGCGCGCGCGCTCGGCCGCTCGCGCTCGTCTCCCTGTTCGCCTGCCTCGTCTTCGCGCCGGTCTGCGCGTACTTCCTCGTGTTCGCCCCTGACTGGAGCTTCGCGTACCTCGTCGATACGCGCCGCATCCCGTCCGCCGTCGACCTCGTGCTCGTCCTCGTCAATGCCGCCTCGGTGCCCGCCGGGTTCGCGGCCGCGAATCGCTTCGCCGGGAGCGCTGGCGGCAGGTGGACCGCGCAGCGCGCGGTCCGCGCGCTCGCCGTCCTCGCCGGCGCGCCGCTGTCGCTCGCCCTGGTCGCCGTCCTGGCCCTGTCCCGGCGGCTCGCGCTCGACGGCACCTACCGGCAGGTCGAGGGCGACTTCGGCGTCCACCCGGTCGCCGGCGGTCCGCTCGGTTATGCGCTCCTCTGGATGTACACCATGCTGGCCGCCGGCTTCGCGGTCACCGTGAGCGCCCTGCTCCGGCGCGAGCCCGCGGGCGGCGCGCCGAAGGCCGAGCCCTCCCCCGGCGCGCGCCCCCGCGCCGTCCCGAGTGAGCCAGCGCCTGAGGTCGTTCCGCCCCGGCCCGCCTCGACACGCCCTCAGCGGCGGCTCGGCGTCGGCAGCGGCGGGCGCTCCAACCGGCCGGGCTGAGACGCCCCTCGTGCGCGCGGGGCTGAGGCGCCCCTGGTGCGCGCGGGGGAGGCGACCACGTCACCGCGTTGACGGAGCCAGCCCGCTCCACCACCCTGTCGCCCCATGTCCGAACGAGCCCGCGTGGAGCAGCAGGTCGAGGAACTCATGGAGCTCGCCGAGCAGGTGGTGACGCGCGCCAGGAAGGGCGGCGCCGACGTCGCGGAGGCGATCGCCCGCTCCGGCTCCGAGCTCACCACCAAGGTGCGCCTCGGCGAGCCCGAGCTCGTCGAGGAGGCTGTCCACAAGGGCCTGGGCATGCGGATCATCAAGAAGCAGCGCGTCGCGCTGACCTCGACGTCCGACCTCACGCCCCGCGGCATCGATCGCTTCGTGGCGGACGCGCTCGAGCTCGCCGACATCTCCCAGGAGGACGCGTTCGCCGGCCCCGCCGATCCGGAGCTCATCGCCAAGGGGCCCCTTCCCGCGCTCGATCTCTACGATCCCTCGGGCGGCGAGGTCACGGCCGCGCAGGCGATCGACATCGCGCGCCGAGGCGAGCAGGCCGCGCGCGACGCCGACCCGCGGATCACGAACAGCGAGGGCGCGACGTTCTCGCGGAGCGCGGGCGCCTTCGCCCTCGTCCTGTCCGGCGGGTTCCGCGGCGGCTTCGCCGGCTCGTACGCGCAGCTCGTGGTCTCCCCGATCGCCGACGACAGCGGCGACAAGAAGCGCCGCGGCTTCTACTTCACCGGCCGGCGCCACCTCGCCGACCTGGACGCCCCGGACGCCGTGGGCCGCGAGGCGGCGCGCCGGACGCTGCGCAAGCTCGGCGCCCGCAAGGTGGCGACCTGCGAGGCGCCCGTCGTCTTCGACCCGGACGTCGCCCGGTCGATGCTCGGGTTGCTCGGCTCCTGCATCATGGGCAGCTCGATCTGGCGCAAGTCGAGCTACCTCGTCGGCCGCGAGGGGACACGCATCGCCAGCGATCTCATCACGGTCGTCGACGACCCGCTGATCCCGCGCGCGCCCGGCTCGCGCCCGTTCGACGGCGAGGGCCTCCTCGCCCGGCGCAACGTCGTTGTCGAGCAAGGCATCCTGAAGACCTACCTCTGCGACAGCTACAGCGGCCGGAAGCTCAAGCGCCCGCCGACCGCCAGCGCCTCGCGCGGCGCTGGCGGCGGCGTCGGGCCGTCCACGTCGAACTTCCTCCTCCAGCCCACCTCCACGCCGGCGGCGGAGATCGTGCGTTCCACGCCGCGCGGGCTGTACGTCACCGAGATGATGGGCTTCGGCTTCAACGCCGTGACCGGCGACTTTTCCCGGGGCGCGTCCGGCTTCTGGATCGAGAATGGAGAGCTCGCCTATCCGGTGAGCGAGGTAACCATCTCGCTGAACCTCGACGAGCTCTTGCAGCGGATCGACGCTGTCGGGGACGACCTGGATCTCCGGACGTCGACATGCTCACCGACGTTCCGGGTCTCCTCCATGACCATCGCTGGAAGCTGAAGCGCCTCCGTCCGAGGGGCCTTGCTCCTCGGGCGCGTCTTCTTCCAGGAGACTCCGAAGCGGACTCGACAGCGGGGTTGCGAGCGACCCATCAACCGGCCCCGGGTTGTGCTGCAGGAGGGGGTTCTGACCTCAGCGGCTCGCTCTGCAGTGCTGCGGCTCCTGGCGGAGCCTCCTCGGGCGCGACCGGCCGTCCTAGCCCAGCCTCTTCTGCTGGGCGTAGGACGGCCGGGGCCCTGGCTCAGCGCGAGGACCCGCCTGCGGCGAGGCTCCGCGGCGGCTCTTCCGACGCCGGACCGCTCGCCGCCTGGAGGGGCGTCGCCGTCTGCGCGGCCGCTTCGGGCACGAGGAAGCCCTTCAGCTGCTGCGCGTCGCTCCGGCCGATCCGGCCGACGAACGACGGCAGGCTGATCGGCTCATCCGACAAGGCGACGAAGGTCCCCTGCGAGTTCGCTCGGTGGAGCGCCTCGAAGAGGGAGGGGACATCCACGTCGCTGGCCACCGCCCGCACGTCGACGATGTACACGTCCGCGGGGTCCGCCCCCGCGAAGATCAGCGCGTCATACGGGTGGCTCGCGTGCCGGATGGGCACGCCTTCCCCGAGGGCTCGCGCCACGTGGGCCATCGTATCCTTGGTGCCGATGGCCATCATCGACTTGGAGGTCGCCTTGGCGAGCTCCCTGGGCACCGAATAGCCCCATGCACGGAGGAACTCGGCCACGTCCGCAGCCTTGAAGCGCAAGTGTCTCCCCGGCGTACGGAAATGGGCAATCCTCCCCCGATCTACCCAGTTATGGATTGTCTTCAAGTCGACCTCGCACAAGGCTGCGAGGTCCGATGCCGTCAACAGCTTTTCACGAACACCAGCCATCGCCGAACTCCACGCGAAAGGCACCTGCCGCACAGCTCGCGTTCACAGCGCGGCAGCGTCTCCTCAGGTGGCGGCCCCCCCACCCGTCTGTCTACTCGATTGAAACCTAGCTCTCATAGACGGGTCCGTCACCCGCTTTGCTCGAATTTTCTCAGCCCCATGGCGAGTTCGCCCCGCGCGGAGGCAAACTCCCCATCCTTCAGGGGATCTCCTGGTTCATTATGTTCACGCGACCGGGCGTCGGCCAGCTGGTCGCGAAGGAGCCAGCCGAGCCGTCTGGAGCGTGCGGAGCGACGCGGGCCAGGCTCATTCCCGGCTTTGGCACGGGCGCGGCGGGCGACCTGGACAAGACAACACCTCCTCGATCCTTCAATTTGAGCGGTTCTCCCGAGTTCGACAGCCCGTGGCTGCCAAGTTTGGGGACACGGAGAAGAAGCGTCTCGGGAGGAGGCGGAGGGTCGAGCTCATCATCAGAAACGTAGTCCTCGTTGACGACCAGAGCGTACGCGCCGGGCATGAACGAAATAGGGGGCAATTCGGTCTCACCACCCACATCGGCGAGTACGACCCCTGTGAGCTCAGCAGGGACATCACCGTCATTGTAGAGCTCGACCCACTCCTGCCCTGGCTCTGGCCCGACGGGGTTCGCCAGCACCTCGTTGATGATCACATGAGGCATGGGCGCGAGCGTCATGGCCGAGAACGTCCGGCGCTCCACGACCCCGGCGTTGTCGACGATCGCAAGGGCGAGCTCCACGGGACTCGAGGGCGGCAGGGGAGCGAGGACGAACGGCTCGCCCGGCGGCACCGCGAAGACTTCGTCGAACCCCGCGCCCGCGATCGCCCAGAGCAGCGGCGCATCCGCCGAACGAACGAGGATCCGATCGTCGGCGACCCGAGCACAGCCTGGCCCGAGCGCGAGCTCGTCCGGCGCACACGCCACCGCGATGGCGGGAAGCGGCTCTGATTCCAGCATGAACGGACGCGGATCGAGGCTCACAGCCGTCGGCTCGCCCGGGAGCGCGACGGGAGGCCCCACGAGGCGCACGCCGTCGGCCCCGGGCGGCGCCGTGGCGGTTGGCTCCCCTTCGAAGCGCAGGCAGCGCGCGCCGATGTCGTCGACGGCGCCGCGGCGCAGCTCGCCCGCCGGTCCGCCAGGCGCGAGCGTCGCCGCGGCGACCACCTCCGGGAGGGGCGCGTCACCGCACCACACCCCCAGGCCGAGGGTCGCGCCGGCGTCGGGCGGCGGCCAGAGCCGTGAGAGCACGGGCGGCGAGCCCTCCGTGGCGATCTGGATGTGGTGCGAGAACACAGGGCTGCCGCTCGCGATGGCGTAGGTCTCCCCGGGGGCGAGCGAGGCGAGCGGCGCCACGGTCAGCGAGAGGTCGCCAGGGGGAGTCCCGTTCAGCCAGGCGATCGAGGGGACGACGCGCTCCGACAGCGCCGTCGACAGCTCGCCTCGCTCTATCTGCCGGAGGTGCGCCGCGCTGAGCTTGCCGCGGACGACCAGCGCACGGGCGGGGTCGACACTCCCGAGAGCGGCGCCGGGGAGGAGCACGCGCGCCCGCAGCACCGGAGGCGCGGCGTCCAGCGGCGCGGCGGGCTCGATCTGGAGCTCGGGGCCCGGGTCTGCGGGGCCGGCGACCTCGGCGTCTTCTTCGTCACCGCCTTCATCGAGTTGCGGGGGAACGACGAGCTCCGGCGCGCAGGACAGGGGTGAGGCCACGAGCGGCGCGAGCGCGAGCGGCAGCGCGCGGAGCGCGCGGGGAGTCCACGAGGGGCGAAGCGGGCAACGATGGGTCATGACGCGGAGTTCGGCGGGAGCTCGCTGCCGGTTGCTCGACGTCGCTTTCTTTTTTCGAGGCCGCTACCCTCGCCCCGCATGGCCCCCGAGGACATCAAGAAGCTCCGGCAGGAGCTCGGCTGCACGGCCCGCGAGCTCGCCGGAGCGCTGGGCATCGAGCAGGAGACCGTGCTCGCGTGGGAGCACGGAGATCTCTTTCCCACGAAGCGCTTCGTGGGAATGATGGAGGAGCTGCGACGAAAAGGTCCGGAGGCGATCCCCCGCAAGAAGAGGAGACAGGTCGCCGCCTCGCCGCTCCAGGTGCTCGCCGATCCCGAGCTCTGGCGGCTCTTCCGCAAGCTCCTCGCCCACCCCGAGCTGAGGAGCGCCGCAACGAAGCTGGCCGAGGCCTATCCGGATCCGACGGATGCTCCACCGCCGTGAACGACGGGGCGACGCGCTGGACGTTCAGACAAGGGCGAACGTTCAGTCTTCGTCATCTTCGTCGTCCTCATCATCTTCGTCGTCCTCCTCGTCCTCGTCCTCGTCTTCGTCGTCGTCGTCCTCCTCCTCGTCTTCGTCGTCTTCGTCGTCCTCGTCTCCGTCGTCCTCCTCGTCTTCGTCCTCGTCGTCTTCGTCGTCTTCGTCGTCTTCGTCGTCTTCGTCGTCCTCCTCGTCCTCGTCCTCGTCGTCCTCGTCGTCCTCGTCGTCTTCGTCATCCTCGTCGCGCCGTTCCTCCGCGACGTCGTTGGCGTGCTGGAATGCGTCCTTTTCAGCAGGCTCACCAAGCGCTGCGTCCGCTTCCACGACAGAGATCTCCTCGGACATTTCGTCTTCCCTTGCTTCCATCGCGACCTCTCCCTCCCGCGGCGCAGCAGACGACGCGCCGACGTCTTCCGATAGGTTCTCGCCTGCACTGGCGACGCTCGTCCGGAGCGATCCCTCCGCGCCGGCGAAGCTCTCCTGTCCCGATGTCACCACCCCCGTCTCGGGCGGCTCTTCGCCGAGCTCACGCTCATAGGCACGGCGCGACTCCTCGGTCAGCTCGGTGAACTCGCGCAGGGTGGGCAGCTCGCCGAGCGCCTTCAGACCGAAGAACTCGAGGAACTGCGCCGTCGTGCCGTACAGCATCGGGCGCCCAGGCTCGTCCTTCTTGCCCAGGATCCTCACGAGGTCACGCTCCAGGAGCGACTTGAGCGCCGCGCCGGAATCCACACCGCGGATCTCGTCGATCTCGGGCCTCGTGATCGGTTGCCGGTACGCGACGATCGCGAGCGTCTCGGTCTGGGCGCGAGACATCTTGACCGGCTTCTGCTCTGTCACCTCGCGAACGAAGGGCGCAAATGCGGGGCTCGTTCGAAAGACGTACCCTCCGGCGACCTCGTCCAGACGAAATCCTCGTCCGTCGTACTCCGCGACGAGCTCGGCCAGCAACTCTCGCACGACGCGGTGCTCTGCGTTCGCCGAACGCGCGAGATCACGCGCCGGCACCGGTCGCTCCGCCACGAAGATGAGCGCTTCCAACACCCCCTTCAGGTGCTTGCGCGCGACGGCAGAGAGCCCGGGCGCCGTGGTTGCGCTCCGGACAGGAACGTCGGCGCGGCGCGCCGGATGGCCGAGCTGGCCCCATGCACCAGCGCGGAAGCGAGCGACCGGATCGTGCCGTGTCCCTTTCGGTGCACGCGGCTCCTTCTTCCCGCCCCTCGGCCGCTTCGTTCCGCCGAGCCACGCGTGCGCCGCCGCCCTCAGCCGCGCCGGCGTGGCCTGCGCCGCACTCGCCTTGGCCGGCGTGCCCTGCCCCGCCGTCTTCGGTGCACGCGGCTCCTTCTTCCCGCCCCTCGGCCGCTTCGTTCCGCCGAGCCACGCGTGCGCCGCCGCCCTCAGCCGCGCCGGCGTGACCTGCGCGCTCGCCTTGGCCGGCGTGCCCTGCCCCGCCGTCTTCGGTGCACGCGGCTCCTTCTTCCCGCCCCTCGGCCGCTTCGTTCCGCCGAGCCACGCGTGCGCCGCCGCCCGCAGCCGCGCCGGCGTGGCCTGCGCCGCACTCGCCTTGGCCGGCGTGCCCTGCCCCGCCGTCTTCGATGCGCGTGGCTCCTTCTTCCCGCCCCTCGGCCGCTTCGTTTCGCCGAGCCATGCGTGCGCCGCCGCCCGCAGCCGCGCCGACGCGCCCTGACCTGTCGTCGTCTTCGCTATGCGCCGCCGCTTCGCCGCGGCATCAGCCACCGTCACGGCCACTCCCTGCGTCTACCTCATCCACCTCTGTCGGCGGCGCTGCGAAGTCCCCTGCGGTCGAGTGCGCGCTCGGGCCCACAACCGCATCGCCGCGCTCCGCCTCTTCCGGAGCAGGACCGGCATCGGCTTCCATCGCGTCCACCAAAGGCTCGCCCCCTGCGACGTCGTGCGCACGGCTCGTCTCCTCCGCCGTCCCGGGAAGCTCCGTCCCCGATGCTTGGCCGCTCGATTCCTCAGCCGGCTCGGCCAGCTCCGGGCCGGTCGGTTCGCCGATCGGTGGCTCCACGGGCTCCGCCAGGTCCGCGTCACCCGCCTCGACGTTCCTCTCTTCCACGGGCTCGACCAGCTCCGACCACGCCGGTTCGCTGCTCGACGCCTCCGCTGCTTCCGTGGGCTCCGGTTCTGCCTCCGCGACGCTGGCGTCCTCCACCTGCTCCACAGGCTCGACCAGCTCCGACCACGCCGGTTCGCTGCTCGACGCCTCCGCTGCTTCCGTGGGCTCCGGTTCTGCCTCCGCGACGCTGGCGTCCTCCACCTGCTCCACAGGCTCGACCAGCTCCGACCACGCCGGTTCGCTGCTCGACGCCTCCGCTGCTTCCGTGGGCTCCGGTTCTGCCTCCGCGACGCTGGCGTCCTCCACCTGCTCCACAGGCTCGACCAGCTCCGACCACGCCGGTTCGCTGCTCGACGCCTCCGCTGCTTCCGTGGGCTCCGGTTCTGCCGCCTCGACGCTGAGGTCCTCCACCTGCTCCAGGGGCTCGACCGGCTCCAGGCTCTCCGGTGCGCCGCTCGGCGCCCCCGCGAGCTCCGCTTCCGACAGTTCTCCGCGCGCTTGCTCGGCCGGCTCGACGAGCTCCGGCCCAGCCGGCTCGCTTCGCCCCACCTCGACGGCCTCCGCGACCTCGCCCTCCGCGGCAGCAGGCGGTGCTCCTGCCTCCTCGCTCCCCGCTGTCTCGATCCGCTCCGCCGCCGGCGCGCCGTCCTCGAATCCGTCATCCGCCACCGGCGCGCCATCGGCTACCGCGAGCTGGATGTGAATCGGTGCCAGCGGGTCCGTCTGATGGACCCGGATGAGCTTCAGCTTGCACATCTCGAGCACGGCCAGGAACGTGATGACGACCTCGAAGCGAGGGATCACTCCCCCCTTCGAGACGCTGTCGAGCAGCAGATCCTCGAACCGCATGGCGCGCCGCGCGGAGAGCTTCTCCGTGAGCTCGACGATGCGATCCGTGATGCTGATGCGATCGAAGACGACCTCATGATCAATCTGGACGTTCGTCCGCTTCAGCACGCGCTCGAACGCGTCCAGCAGGCTGAAGATCGCCGTCGGCGCGAACGGAGCCGGGCCCTTCGGCACCTCGCTCTCGCTCATGCCGCGCGTGAACACGTCGCGCCCGAGCGTCCCGCGCTCGGCCAGGTCGGCCGCGGCGACCTTGTACTTCTGGTACTCCAGGAGCCGCCGGACGAGCTCCTCCCGCGGATCCTCCTCCTCACCCGGCATCCCGTCGTCGTCCTGCCCCGCAGGCACGCTCGGCAGGAGCATCTTCGACTTGATGTGCGTCAGCGTCGCCGCCATCACGAGGTACTCGCTCGCGAGGTCGATCGAGAGCGAGCGCATGATCTTCAGGTACTCGAGGTATTTTTCCGTGACGAAGCTCACGGGGATGTCGAGGATGTCGAGCTCGTGCTGCTGGATGAGGTGCAGCAGCAGGTCGAGCGGCCCCTCGAACGTGGGGAGCGTGACGACGTACTCGCCCTCGCGCGGCCCCGCATCGGCCGCCGGCGAGGCGACCTCCCGGGGCGGCGAGGCGGCCTCCCGGGCCAGCGAGGCGGCGGCCTGGCGCGCGGCGGGCGCAGGGGTGGCACCCGCGTTGCCGCGCCCTTTCCCGCTGCGCGCCCGTGCTGCACCCGCCTTGGAACCGCTCACGCCGCGACCGTAGTCGCAAGGCGCCGGTCGGTCCACGTCCGAGCGTCCTCGGGCGCCGCGGCGCGCCGAAACGCCGCTCCGTCCGAGAATTTATGGCGGGAGCGGTGCTAGGATCAGCGCCGTCGATGGAGCCGTCCACCGCGAAGAGCTGCCCCTCGTGCGGCGAGCGCTACGACGCGGGCGTTCTCTACTGCCCGCGCGACGGCACCCCGCTCGCGAGCTCGCGCAAGAGCCCCACGTTCGGCGCCGCGGAGCGCGACCCGTACGTGGGCATCACGCTCGGGGGGCAGATCCAGACCCGCCACCTCATCGGCATCGGCTCGATGGGCCGCGTCTACCGCGCCTTCCAGGCCGGGATCGAGCGCGACGTGGCCGTGAAGATCCTCCACCGCGAGCTCAGCAGCAACGCCGAGCTCGTGAGCCGCTTCCACCGCGAGGCCAAGATCTCGAGCCGGCTCGTCCACCCGAACGTCGTCCAGGTCCTCATGACCGGGAGCGTGCCCCCGACGGCCGACCCCCGGATCGGCGGGGAGCTCTACCTCGTCATGGAGCACCTCGACGGCATCTCGCTGCTCTCCGCGCTCGCCGCGGCAGGGGCAGGCGGCGAGAGCGAGGCGCTGCCGCTCCCGAGGGCGCTCCACATCGCCCTCCAGGTGTGCGACGCGGTCGGCGAGGCGCACGCGCAGGGCATCGTCCACCGAGATCTCAAGCCCGAGAACATCATGCTCGTCCGCCGCGGCGAGGACCCGGATTACGTGAAGGTGCTCGACTTCGGCATCGCCCGCCTCGACTGGGCCGACAAAGCGATGACCACCCAGGCGGGGCTCATCTTCGGCACCGCCAAGTACATCTCGCCCGAAGGCGCCGAAGGGCAGCGGGTCGGTCCGCCGGCGGACGTCTACTCCATCGCGACGATGCTGTACCAGTGCCTCGCGGGGCGCGCCCCGTTCGAGGGCGACTCGCCCGTCGCGCTCCTGGTCCAGCACACGCACGCCCCGCCGGCGGACCTGCGCAGCATCGCGCGCTCCAGCTACGTGCCCGAGCCCATCGCGCGGATCGTGATGCAGAACCTCGCCAAGAAGCCCTCGGACCGGGCCCCCGACGCGCGCGCCCTCGGCCGCGACCTCGCCCTCGCCGTCCGGGCGAGCGGGCTCGACCCCGATGAGATCGCCGCCCAGCCCGGGCTCCTGCGCGCCAGCGCGGTCATGAAGCTGGCCTCGAAGTCGCGCACCAAATCGCTCGACCTCTCCCCCGCGCTCGCCGCCCAGATCGGCGGCATCGCCGCGCCGACGCTCGAGAGCGCCCACATCGGCGACCTCGATCCCCGCCTCCCGGGGGCCGAGGCAGCGCGCTACAGCGACCCCGCGTCGCACCGCCGCGAGAGCGACCCCGCGTCGCACCGCCGCGAGGAGGAGCGCTCGTCCTCCGGCGGCGTCGAGCGCGCTTCGTCCAGCTCGATGAGCTCGGCGCCCTCCTGGACCACGCCGCTCGCAGCGCCGTCCCAGGCCGAGCGGCCTTCGAGCGGCGCGCGGTTCGGCGGCGCGTTCGCCGAACCGGTGGAGCGGCTCGACGCCGGAGCTCGCGCATCGTGGAGCGCCGCTCGCCACGGCGGCGCGGAGGACGAGCCCGCGCGCACGGCGATCGGCCTCGGCATCGATCCCATGCGCGACGCCGCGCCCGTCCCGTCGACCATGCAAGGCGTCGAGTCCGCGGCGCGGCCGCTCCCTCGTCGGGCGATGATCGCGCGCGCGACCGCCCTGCTCGCGTGCGCCGGCGCGGTGGGGTTCGTCGTGTTCCTCGGCGGGCGGCACCTCGGCGCCTTCGGGGGGCCGGCCGCGCGCGACACCCTCGAAGCGCACATCGAGCGCGCGCGCGACTGCATGGGCAGGCACGCCTGGGACACCCCGCCCCGCGAGAACGTCAAGGAGATCGTCTCGCAGGCGCTCGCGCGGTGGCCGGGAGACGCGCGCCTCGCCGAGCTCCGCCGCGAGTCGTCCGAGCGCATCGTCGCCGACGCCCTCGGGCGGAAATACGCGGGCGACAAGGCCGGCGCCATCCGGCTGGCGAAGCTCGCGCTCGAGCTGCAGCCGGCGCTCACCACCGCCCAGCACCTCGTCGCCGAGCTCTCCGGCGGCCCGCCGGGCGCCGCCCCGGCGCCGCCACCTCAGGTCGCTCCACAGAGCTCGGGGCCGCAGGCCGCAGGCCCGGACCGCAAGCCTGCGCCGCGCCGCCCCGCGCCGGCCGAGGTCCGCGGCGCTCCCCAGGGCCAGCCGCCGGCGCCCGCCCCCCGGGGCTCGCAGGCGCCGTCCCCGACGCCGGGCGGCGCGGGTTCGCCCGACAGCACGCGCGCCGCCTCGCCGCCGGCCAGCGCCGCACCTGCGCCGATCCTGCCGCCCTCGCCGCCGCCGCTGCCCGCGGACGCCGCCTCGCCGCTCCCCTCGTCGACCGGTCCTTGGTTATAATCCAGAGAAGGTGAGTCCAGGCGGCCGGTACCCGACGTCGCAAGCGCCCGCCAACGCCCGCGCCGGGCAGGGCAGCCGGGCAGCGCTGGTGGGGCGTGGCAGCGCGCGAGCGACGAGCGCGCGCTCGCGCGGCGCTGCGTGCGCCGCCGCGCTCGCCGCGCTCCTGCTCTCCGCCCCCGGCCGGGCCGACGAGAGCAGGGCCGCCCGCCGCGCCGTCGCCGCGCGCGAGCGCGGTTTCCCCTACACCATGGTGGAGGTGAGCAGCGGCGTGATGACGCTCCCCGGCGCCGACGTCTGCCCCGTGTCGCTGTCTCCGGGCGCCTGCGAGCAGGGCGAGACGAGCGTCTCCCTCGGCATCCACAACCTCTACCGCTTTCGCGACATCGGCTTCGGCGCAGGCATCTTCTGGGCGGCGACGCTGACCTCCGACGCCGCGCGCGGCGCGCCCGGCCTCGAGCGCGATCACGCGCGCAGCTACTTCATGCTCGACGGGCTGTTTCGCTACTACGCCCTCCGCATCCGCAGCTCGGAGTGGTGGGCCGGCGTGACGATCGGCGGCGTCGTCGTCAACGACTCGTGGTCGGTCGAGGCCGATCGCAACCCGTACTCGGACACGGCGTACGTCGGGCCCAGGGCGGCGACGCTCGGCACCGAAGGTGTCGCCGCGGGGCTCGCGATCGGCGGCGACTGGGCCTTCGCCGACAACTGGAGCATCGGGAGCCACATCCGCTACTCGAGCTGGTTCCTCCCCGAGCAGCGCAAGGTCTCCCCGACCGGCGATCTCGCCTCGCTCTCCGAGCGCGTCGACATGTTCAACATCGGCGTCCTGATCGCGTACCGCCTCGCGCTCTGACGCCGCGCCAGGCGCCGCCCGCGGCGCCTCACGCCCTGACGCCGCGCTCCGCTCGGCGGGCGGCAGTTGACGCGACATCGCCAGGTCGGTACGCCTGCCCGGCCGTTTCCATCCTGCGAGGAGCCCCCGATGCCGCTGAATCTCTCGAAGGTCGGCTACACGACCCAGCCCAGCGCGTTCACCTTCAACTGGAAGACCCTGGCCACCTACGCGCTCGGGATCGGCGCCAAGCGCGAGGAGCTCGAGTACCTGTACGAGGGCGCGCCGGGAGGCATGAAGGTCTACCCCACGTTCGGCGTGATCCCCTCCCAGGGGACCGTGTTCGAGGCGCTCGAGGTGGCCGGGGCCGAGCTGGCGCTCATCGTCCACGGAGGGCAGACGCTCCGGGTGCACCGCGCGCTCCCGACGAGCGGGACGCTGTTCACGACCGCGACGCTGGCGGGCATCTACGACCTCAAGAAGTTCGCGCAGGTGATCGTCGAGACGAAGACCACGCTCAACGACGAGCCGCTCTTCGACACGGTGTGGTCGATCATCGTGCGCGGCGTCGGCGGCTTCGGCGGGCCGCGCCCGCCGCACGCCGAGTCGGAGGCCCCCGTGCCGAAGGACCGCGAGCCCGACTGGGTCGTCGAGCAGGCGACGGCGCCCGAACAGGCGCTGCTGTACCGGCTCTCGGGCGACGAGAACCCGCTGCACGCCGATCCGGAGGTCGCTGCGAAGGCGAGCTTCACGCAGGGCCCCATCCTGCACGGCCTCTGCACGTACGGCTTCGCGGCGCGCGCGATCATCCAGAAGGCGGCGGGCGGCGACGCGAGCCGGCTGCGGGCATACGGCGCGCAGTTCCGCAAGCCGGTGTGGCCGGGCGACACCCTCATCACGCGAGGCTGGGCGCTGGCCGGCGGCAAGGTCGCGGTGGTCACCTCTGTCAAGGATCGCCCCGATCCGGTGCTCACGAGCGCGTGGGCGGAGATCGGCTGACGGCCGGCGTGGCCGCGTGCTAAGGGCCGAGGCCCGGATCAGGGAAGCGTTATGAGCAAGACGAGCGAGAAGGACAGGGCCAAGGACGACGAGGACCTCGACGACGAGGCCGGGTCGACCGACGAAGGCAACGACGACGAGGAGGAAGAGGCGAAGGCCACCGCGGCCCGCGGCCGTGGACACGGCCACGCGCACGACGACGACGACGACGCGGAGGACGACGGCGCCGAGCCCGAAGATCCGTACTGGTGGGCGCCGCACGCCGTGCTCAGCGCGCTCGTGCTGATCGGGCTCCTCGGCTTCGTCGGCATGTTCAACAAGACGCCGCTCGCCCGCCTCGCGGCCCCCGTCGCCCCGGAGCCCGATGAGCACGAGCACGCCACCGCCGCCGCTCCGCCGCCCGCTCCCACGCCCCGCCCGGCGCAGTCGGCGCAGGCGCCGAGGGAGATGTTCGGCGCGAAGCACCTGCTCGTCATGTACAAGGGGAGCCGCCGAGCGCCTCCGACCGTCGAGCGCACGAAGGACGAAGCCAAGGCCCGCGCGACCGAGGCCATGACGAAGGCCAAGGCCGATCCGAGCAAGTTCACGGACGTCGTGAAGGAGTACTCGGACGAGCCGGGGGCGGACAAGCGCGGCGGGGACCTCGGCAAGTTCCCGAAGGGCGCGATGGTCCCGGAGTTCCAGGCGGGCCTCGAGAAGATCAAGGTCGGCCAGGTGAGCGACCTCGTCGAGACGCCCTTCGGCTACCACGTCATCCTCCGCACGCAGTGAGCGCGCGGCGCCGCCGGGGCCGCGGCGCCGCAGCGTCGCGAGCCCCGGGCGGCTCGACCCTTCCCGCTGCGATCAGCGCGCCGGCGCGCTGACGAGCTTCTTCAGCCTCGCCGTCTTCTCTTCCTTGGTCAGCGTCAGCTTGGCGTGCTCATCGGCCGTCATGCCGTTGCGGAGCACGCGGGCCTCGTCGCCGATGCCGTAGACGGTCTTGGCGGCGCGCGCGAACACCCACTCGGTCGCGGAGCCCTCGCCGTCCTTGTTCATGAGGCGCACCGCGCCGTCGCCGATGCCCTTCTCCCTGGCCGCGCCTGGCAGCTTCGCCAGCGTCGACAGCACGTCCTTGGCCTGGTCGACGTCGTCGCGCACGATCGCGACCACCCGGTAGCGCTTGTCGACCTCCTTGTAGTAGCCGAACGCGCCGGGCCCGGCGCCATCCACCCCGAGCACGTCCTTGGTCTCGTAGCGGATCCCGAGCGGGATCATGTTGTCCCTGGGCAGCGCCTCCGCGGCAGGCGGCAGCGACGGCTCGCCGGGCAGCTTCGCGCCCATCTCCTTCACGAGCCCAGGCAGGACCTTCTCGCTCGACGACTTGAGCGCCGCCTCGGCCAGCGCCTCGTCGTTGTAGGTGATCTCGGCGAGGTACTGCCCGCGCCAGAGGTACGCGTTCCCGACCCCCATCGCGGCCGCGCCGCCCCCCTCGATCGTGCGGGGTGTCGCCTCGTCGGCGGGGTCGCCGTCGCCCACGGTGCGCTTCGTGAACATCCCGTAAGCGCCCTCCGTGGATCCGAATTTCGAGAGGTGGACGTCGACGGTCGCGGAGCCGCCCTCGCCGCTCACGTACCGCGCCTCGACCACGCGCCGCACGCCGAATCCCTTGTAGATCTCGCACTCCCCGTCGAACATGTCGCAGATGCTGTCGAGCGGCAGGGGCGCCGATTCGCCGAACGTCTTCTCCCCGCCGTTCGGGTCGAGGCAGAACCCGCCCGTCGTGCGCGGGAAGAACGGCGCGCTCGCCGCGTCGCTGATCGTCCCCCCGCCGCCGGCGCAGGCGGCCGGCTTCGCGGCCGGCGGAGGCGGCGGCGGCGCGCCGAGGCGCTCTTCCTTCTTGCTGCAGCCCGAAGACAGCGCGGCCACGAGCGCGCCGGCGAGCAGCGCGCAGCGCCACGCACGGGGGCGCAACGGCCCCCCGGGGCACGCGCGCGTCGCGCGAGTCGCAGCTGGCACGCTGTGGTCCAATGGGCCTCTCGGTGAACACCTTTCGGGCGGGAATCGCATGGCCTGTTCGCCTTGCACCTTTTTTCATAGCGCCGCAATCGTTAGCGCCCGCGGCGAATCGCTTTGAGAGATTCTCCATGAAGTTCCATCACTTAGCGCCGCATGTCGAGGGCATGCAGCTTGCCTTTGCCGATCCTTTGGTGCGTCCTCCCTCCTGTTCGCGACCTCCTCCTCGTGATTCCGATCGATCGCGGGCCTGCGCTCCGGGGCAGCGCGCGCTGCGCCGCCGTGGCGCGCGCGGCTTCACCCTGCCGGAGCTGCTCGCGGTGGTGGTCCTGATCGGCATCCTGGCCGCCGCGGCGTCGCCGAGCTTCGTGAGCGGCATGCGCGATCGCCGCGTGAACCGCGCCGCGATGGAGATCAGCGGCATCTACCGGCTCGCGCGCTACCAGGCGATCGGGCGCGGGGCGGCGGTCCTCGTGCGGTGGACGGCCTCGACAGGCGCGTTCCAGGTGCGGCAGGCGCACGTCGACAACATCGCCGCCGGCTCTCTGATCGCGACGAGCTGCCTCAGCGTTACCAACTGGATGGACCCGGCCCAGACCGAGCCGGTCACGACGCTCCAGACCGAGGGCATCGAGCTGGCGGCGATGCAGCTGCTCGATCCCACCGGCGCGGCGAGCGACAACGCCGACGTCTGCTTCACGCCGCGGGGGCGGACGTTCGTCCGCTACAACCCCGCCGGGACGTTCGCGCCGCTGCTCGGCGCGCTCCGGGTGAACGTGACCAACACAAGGACCGGCCTCCTGCGCTCGGTCTTCGTCCCGCCGAACGGCGTCGCGAGGCTCGGGCTGTGAGCGCGGCGCGTGCGAGGAGGGCGGCGAGCCGTGGCTACACGCTCATCGAGGTCATGGCGGCGCTCGGCGTGCTCGCGATCGGCGCCACCGGGGTGCTCGCGCTGCAGAAGGCGACGCTCATCAGCAACACGAACGCGCGCAACCTCGCGATCGCCAACAGCATCGCCATGACCTGGGCAGAGCGGCTGCGGGTGGACGCGCTCCAGTGGAACGAGCCCATGCGGGTGCCCGACATCAGCAGCGACACCGACTGGCTCGCGCTCAGCGCCACCTCCCCGTTCCCCGCGAAGGTGACCCCCACGGAGATCACCGCGCTCGGGTCGCCGAGCGCCGACGTGCTCGGGGCCGACATCTACGCGGGCGACACGTGGGAGTCCGCGTTCTGCACGCACGTGCGCTTCCGCCAGTTCACCGATCCCGTGTCGGGCACGCGGATCTGGGACAGCCTCCTCCGCGCCGAGATCCGCGTCGTCTGGGAGCGCAGCGGGAACCCGATCGACTGCGGGATCCTCCCGCTCGCCGTCGACACGAACCCGGAGCGCTTCGGCGCGGTCTACCTGACGACCGGCGTGCTCCGGAACACGAGCGAGGACAGGCGATGACGACGAGCCGACGTACCCCCCGCCCGCGCGCGCGGGCCTCAGGACAGCGAGGCTTCACGCTCGTGGAGCTGCTCGTGGCGATGGCGGCCGGCCTCGTCGTGTCGCTGGCGGCCTTCCTGCTCTCGAAGAACGCGACGCGCTTCTTCCAGAACGAGGCGAGGGCCTCCGCCTCGCACCTCGCGGCGACGCTCGGGCTGAACCGGCTCACCGCGGACCTGCAGCGCGCCGCCTATCTCTCGTCGGCCAACATCCTCGCGGACCCGGAGGTCTGCCAGGTCCCGGCCGCCCCGGTCGGCCTGAAGCGCCTCGCCGGGATCTCGATCCTGCCTCAAGGGTCGGTGGACCTCCACGGGTCGGAGCTCGACCAGAGCGTCGCCAACGGGCTGAATCCGGACTCCATCATCATCGGCGGCAGCTTGAACAGCACCGAGCTGTTCGAGTTCAGGAAGATCAGCGATGAGTCGGGCGACTGGATCGTCGAGCTCAACCCGAACAGCTCCGCCGTGCAGCGCACGCTCGCGCGCGCGCAGGGCGGCGGGCAGAGCCTGACCCAGATCTTCGCGCCTCACCGCTTCCTGCGCATCATGGTCCGCGGTCAGGAGAAGTTCCTGTATGGCGTCATCGATCAGGTCAACGTGGTCGGCACTCCGCCCCTCGAGATCCGCATCATGCTGAAGGCGGATCCCGGCCTGCCGACGCTGGTCGGGCTCGCCGATTGCGGCGTGACCCCCGGCGGCTCCACCGGCGACGGAGGATGGGTGAACGTCGTCTCCCGCGTCCGCTACGACATCCGGAGCCTCGTCGGCAAGGGGACGGCCTACGACGCCCTCGTGGCGCCCATTTCGACGGAGCTCGGGACGCTCACCGGCGACAACGGCCGCACCGAGCTCGTGCGGGTCGAGCTCAACGAAGAGGATCAGGAGATCCCGGGCACGCTCGAGCTCATCGCGGAGTACGCCGTCGATCTGAAGTTCGGGATCTCCGTCGCGCAGGAGAGCACCGTCCCTGGAGTGACCAACCCGCAGATCACGCGGTATCCCATCATGGCGACCGACAACGCGCTCGTGTACAGCACCGCCGCCGCGATCGATGCTGGACCGCCCGGCACGCCGGAGCGCGTGCGGTCGGTCCAGGTCCGGCTCTCGACCCGCACCCGCGCGCCCGATCGCGACGTCGGCCTCCCCGTCCCCGTGGGCCCGGATGGCCGCAGGCTCAGGTTCCTGATCCCCGGCATCGCCGCAGGCGCCAACACCTATGGGAACACGGCGCCCTCCGGATCGCCGCCGGTCTACGCCCGGATGCGCACGCTCTACGCCGACATCGCGCTCCCCAACCAGGCCTACGTCCCATGGTGAACACAAGCATCGCCCGGTCCCGACGGCGCTCCCGCGAGCGGGGCGCCGCCGTCTTCATCGTCGTGCTGGTCATCACGATGCTCACCGCGATCGGCCTGTTCGCGGCCCACGCGGCCACGCTGTCGACCATCGCCAGCGGCCACGAGCGCCGGATGACGCAGACCCACTATCTCACCGAGTACGCGATGCAGCTCGCGATCGCCGAGATCGAGCAGAAGGGCGGCCTGGAGATGATCCCCAGGTCGACGAGCTGCTCGGTCATCACCGACGAGTGCTGGTCGCTCCTGCCGCACACGTTCAATGCGACAGAAGCGCTCCTGGAGCCGCCCGCGGCCGGCCCGCCGGAGACGCCCGGGAGCCTTGGTCGCGCCGACGTCCAGTGGATCGCCAAGGTGGAGATCACTGATAAGATAAGGCCTGCGATAGGAAACCGCGCCGGCAGCGACATGGGCGGCCCGAACCCGGTGAGCGTCGATTACTGCACGGTCACCATGAGCGCGCGGCTCATCGCCTGGCCCGACGGCTCCGCCATCGCGACGGCGGGCAGCCAGGAATCCATGTCTGTCGTTGCCGATATCCTCTGCTCGAAGTGACGAACCGGAGCGCACGATGCGAAACCTGACGAAGGTCCTTGTCACCATGAGCTCCGCGGCGACCGTCGGCCTCGTCGCGGGGCGCGCGCGCGCGCAGGCCATGGATGTGGAGCCGCCGCTGCCCAACGTGCTCTTGCTCGTCGACACGTCGGGCTCGATGGAGAAGACGGTGGCGGGCGGGGAGCCGGACTGCAACCCAGGCACTCCCCCCGCCTCCGAGGCCCTGAAGAGCCGCTGGATGAAGCTCGTCGAGTCGCTCACGGGCCCGATCCAGGACTTCAGCTGCGTCGCGCAGCCCCGCACGAGCACCGCGTTCGTCAACGAGTTCAGCCTCGGGGGAGAGCCGCCCTACGACAGGAACTACTACATCCCGTTCCATCGCATGATCTCGGGCCACTGCACGAAGGGCCCGGGGGCGACCTACGATCTGGTGGGAGAGCATCGCTGGGACAACGCGGCCACTCCTTGCACGACGCCGTTCACGCAGCTCAACTCCGGCCTGCTCGACGTCTATCAGGACCGGATCCGGTTCGGGCTCATGACGTTCGACACGCTCCCCGACGCGAGCACCGGGCTCCTCTCCGGCGCTCCCGATCCCGTGGGCGGCATCGAGGGGATGTGGAGCTACTTCCTCGGGTTCGAGCCCGGCCCAGGATACCCGGCGCGGGGCAACCCGCCCGCCTGCGCTCCCGCGGACATGGAGGTCGGCGCCAGGAACCCGGCCGCGCCGCTCTGGGAAGGGCCGCTCATCCCCTTCCCGACCTACACGGCGGACACCACCGAGATCCGCAGCGTGAACGAGAGCATCCAGAACGCGCTCATCGCGATGCGCCCCTACGGCGCGACGCCGCTCGCCGGGATGCTGTCGGACGCGCGCGACTACATCCTCAACGACGCCTCGACCTGGAAGAGCCGGCCGCTCGGGCCGCGCGACGATCCGTTCATCAGCGGCGGCTGCCGCAAGACCTCGATCGTGCTCATCTCCGACGGCGAGCCGAACCTCGACCTGCGCCCGACCTGCACACAGGACGCCGGCCCCGGCCCCGAAGGGACGGGCTGTCCCTACGAGGAGCCTCAGGTCATCGCCCAGTCGCTCAACTCCCACGTCAACCCGAACCGGCGCGTGTCGACGTATACCGTCGGGTTCGGCCTTACCACCCAGGCGCGGCAGGAGCTCGGCGATCCGACGTTCAATTGCGCGACGATCTCCAGCGCTGATTTCCTGCCCGCCGGGCGCTGCGACAACGCCGCTGGCGCGGTCAAGGCGTGCTGCACGCTCTCGCGCATCGCCATCGAGGGCGGGACCGACCGCGGCTATTTCCCGGACGACGCCAACGAGCTCTCCGCGGTGATGTCGCGGATCTTCGCGCAGATCGCCGCGAACTCGACGAGCCGCACCCTCCCCGTCTTCGCCAACGCGACCACGACCGCGAACAACGGCAACACCGACGCGGGGGTCGCCTACCAGTTCGCCTCCTCGTTCAGCCCGCCGCCGGACGGCCAGCCCGCCGCCGGACGGCTCGCTCTGGAGCGGCAACCTCGAGCGCAAGCGCTTCGTCTGCGAGACCGTGAGCGGCGTCATGACGACGCAGCTGAAGGACATCGACCCCGGCAAGGGCGATGACTTCGCGGCCAACGTCAGCTCGAACACCGGGCAGCCGCGGCGGTTCTTCACCGTGATCGGCGACCTCGACACCACCACGCAGCGCATCTGGTCGAGCCGGAGCATCCGCCCCGCCGACGTCGCCACGGACGGGCTGGGCAGCTACACGGGCACGATGACCGGCAGCGGCGCGCCCGCGCAGGCGACGGCGTTCGCGACCGCTCTCTCCAGCGCGTCCCGCGCGCTCGATCTCGATCCCAGCGCGCCCGTCCCGCCGCAGTGCTCGGGCGGGCTGCAGGCGACCAACGCCGCGGACTGCGCCCGGCGCCTCATCGAGTGGGAGGTCGGCGCGCCGATGCCCTCGGGCGTCGCCTCCCGCGAGGGCAACGTGCTCGGCAGCATCTATCACTCCACGCCGGTCGTCGTGGGGCCGCCGAACGACTACATCCCCGACGAGTCCTACCGGGCCTTCGCGGAGAGCCCCGCTCAGAAGACCCGGCCGCTCGTGCTCTACACGGCGACGACCGACGGGCAGCTGCACGCCTTCCAGGTGACCGCGGCAGACGCGGACGACGCGCTCAAGGTGGACAAGGTCGAGAACAACGAGCTCTGGTCGTTCCTGCCGCCCCACGTGCTCCCCCGGCTGCTCGCGACGTTCAACCAGCAATCGCTGCTGCTCGACGGCGCGCCCGTCGTGAAGAACGTCGTCTTCGAGCGCACGTCGGCGCAGGTGAGCAGCGCCAACGCGACCTGGAACACCGTGCTCGTCGCCAGCGGCGGCGCGGGCGGCAGCTTCTACTACGCGCTCGACGTGACGAACCCGAAGGCGCCGCAGTTCCTCTGGCAGCTCTCCACGGACGATAGCGGCACCCCGCTGTTCGGCGACGCGACGCCGACGCCGGCGATCGGCATGGTGGAGATGCAGGACGGCGCTCAGATCAAGGAGATCGCGGTCGCCATCCTGCCCGGCGGCTCCGCCCCGCTCGACACGAGCCAGCCCGCGTGCAACCGGCAGAACGCGACGCCCCCGCTCTTCCATCCGACGGGCACCCTGGCGGTCCGCGACTCGGTCCGGTGCTGGGGCAGCGCGGGCACCGGCGGCCCCGTCGGCCCGGCGCGCTCGCTCACGATCGTCCGGCTCGACACGGGCGAGATCATCCGCACGTTCCGGGGCCGCGTCGACGAGGCCCCGGGCGGGATCGCCTCGCGGACCACGCGGGTCGACTTCGACTCTCCGATCACCGGCGTCCCCGTGCCGTTCCCGGCGGGCGTCGGCGAGGTCGCCGAGCGCATCTACGTCGGCGATGCCGACGGGACGCTCTGGCGCGTCAGCCTGACGAGCACCAACCCGGACGACTGGACCGTGGACCTCGCCTGGGACGCGTACTCGTTCCCGACCGACAGCGCGGCGCGCAGCCAGCCGATCCAGACGACGCCGATCGTGAGCACCGATCCGCTCGGTAACAAGGTCATCCTGTTCTCCACGGGCGATCAGGAGGCGTTCACGGCGAGCGGCGCCATCGAGACGCGGGTCTGGTCGATCACCGAGAAACCGCACGACACAAGCCTCCGCTTCAGCGAGAACTGGGTCGTCCCCTTCACGGGCGGCGAGCGCGTGACCGGGCCCATCTCCCTCTTCAACGGCTGCGCGTACTTCGCGACGTTCAGGCCCGTCGCGCCCGGGACCTACGCGTGCGCGGACGGGCGCGGCGCGATCTGGGGCGTCGACTACCTGCTCGGCAACACGGACTCGCCGGCGTATCCGAACGGCTGCCTCGTCGTCGATCCGGCCGCTCCTCCGGAGCGCTTCGAGCTGCAGTCGCCGGGCACGATCGTCTTCGGCGTGGCCGTGACCCAGAAGCCGACCTGCGTGGAGACGGCGGAGTACACCGATGACTACTTCGGCCCGCAGACGATCGTCCGGCACTCCACCCCGCCCGAGTACCAGCTCGTGTTCCACACCGGCGCCGCCGGCGACGCGGACGCCCAGGGGGGCGCGACGCGAACGAGCACGAGGACGCTGCAGCGGCCGCGCAAGGTCGTTAAGATCGACTCGTGGGCCACCCTCATCGAATGAAGCGAGCCGGCCTGTCGCGCGCCGCCGGCGCGCTCGCCGCGCTCGTCGCGTGCGCTTCGGCCGCGCCCGCCTGCCGCAGCGACGCCAGCGCGCCGGCGCCCGCGCCGCAGGCGAGCGAGGCCGCGGCCCCGAAGCCGCCGGTCGACCAGGCGCTGCCGGGCGAGCTCGCCGAGGGGGCCGAGCAGGCGTTCGGCCTGCCCATCCCGCGCCGCATGAAGGTGCGCGCGCGCTTCGCCGATGCCGTCTTCGCCGTCGGGGAAATCCCTGCCGAGCGGGTGGCGAACTACGTGCGCACGCGCGTCCTCGCCCGAAATGTCGAGACCGGGCCTGCGAAGACGATCTTCTCGCGCGCCACCGTGAAGAGCGCGCCGCAGCGGATGATCCGGATCGAGGTCGTCTCGCGCGCGCACATCTCCGAGCTCGTCATCCGCGACGAGACCCGGGCGCCCGCGGAGCAGGGCCTGTCGGTCGAGGAGCGCTGGCGCCGCAGCGGGCTCACGCCGGCCGGCAAGGTGATCGATCCCACCCGCCTCGAGTGAGCGCGAGAGCGGCGGCCTCGACCTCCGGCGCCGCGGGGCCGCTGCGCCCGTCGGCGCCAGTCGACATCTCCGACCTTTCGAAGTAGATCGCGGCCGTGTCGACCAAGCCGCTCCCCACCGCTCCGCTCCGAAGGACGCCGCTCTACGACGAGCACATCAAGCTCGGCGGCCGCATGGTCCCGTTCGCCGGCTGGGAGATGCCGGTCCAGTACAAAGGCGTCACCGAAGAGCACAAGGCGGTGCGCACCGCCGCCGGGCTGTTCGACGTCTCGCACATGGGCGAGATCATCCTGAGCGGCGAGCACTCCGGACAGGTGGTCGACTACCTCGTCACGAACGACGTGAAGAAGCTGGAAGACGGCCACGCGCTCTACACGTGCGCGTGCAACGAGGCCGGAACCATCCTCGACGACCTCATCGTGTACCGGATCGACGCGCGGCAGTGGCTCATCGTCTGCAACGCGTCGAACCGCGACAAGATCGCCGCCCACATCAGGGCCGCGGCGCAGGGCCACTGCAGCTTCGAGGACGCGTCGGATCGCACGGCGATGATGGCGCTCCAGGGGCCGAAGGCGCTCGACATCGTCGCGCTCGCGGGCGGCGACGGCCCCGCGCTGCGCGAGCTCGCGCCGTTCCACTTCCGCGACGCGACGCTCGCCAACGTGCGCTGCACCGTGGCCCGCACCGGCTACACCGGCGAGGACGGCATCGAGATCTTCTGCTCGCCGTCCGACGCGCAGCGGCTCTGGCGCGCGCTCGTCGAGCTCGGCGGTCCGCTCGGCCTCGAGGCGACGGGCCTCGGCGCGCGCGACACGCTCCGCCTCGAGGCGCGCCTGTCGCTGTACGGCAACGACATCGACGAGACGACGAACCCCATCGAGGCGGGCCTCGGCTGGGTGGTGAAGCTCGACAAGGGCGATTTCGTGGGGCGCGCCGCGCTCCAGCGCATCAAGGACGAGGGCCCCGCGCGCAAGCTGGTCGGCTTCGAGATGACGGGGCGCGGCATCGCGCGCCACGGCTACCCGCTGCTCGACGTGAGCGGCGCGAAGGTCGGCGTCTGCACGAGCGGCAGCCCGGGGCCGACCGTCGGCAAGAACATCGGGCTCGGCTACCTGCCGGCGCCGATGGCGGCGGTAGGGACCGCCTTCCAGGTGGACTGCCGCGGGCGCACGGTCGAGGCGGTCGTGGTCAAGACCCCGTTCTACAAGCGGGCCTGACCCGCGCCGAGGCGCGCCGCGGCGGGCCGATCCGAGCGACCGCGCGCGGCGACCAGAGATCCAGGTTGGCAAAGGGAGAAGAAGTCACATGGCGAGCGACAATGTCCGAACGGACCGGCGGTACACGAAGGACCACGAGTGGGCCAAGCAGGAGAACGATCTCGTCGTGATCGGGATCACCGCCTTCGCGGTCGAGCAGCTCGGCGACATCACGCTGGTCAACCTCGACGTGAAGCCGGGCGACACGATCACCGCGGGCACGGCGTTCGGCACGATCGAGAGCGTCAAGACGCTGAGCGATCTGTTCGCGCCGGTGAGCGGCAAGATCCAGCGCGTGAACGCGGATCTCGAGAGCCGACCCGAGCTCGTCAACGACGACTGCTACGGCAAGGCGTGGATGATCGAGGTCGTCCCCTCGGACCAGGGCGAGCTCGGCACGCTCATGGATCCCGACGCGTACGTTGAGCTCCTGAAGACCGCGGCGCACTGAGCGCCGCGCCCCTCCGCGTTCCGCATCACCCTTCCCGCTTCCCGCTGCACAAGACCATGCGCTACCTGCCCCACACACCCGAGGAAATCAGCGAGATGCTGCAGGCCGTCGGCCTGTCGTCGCTCGAGGAGCTCTACAGCGCGATCCCGAAGGAGGCGCGCCTCACGCGCCCGCTCTCGATGGAGCCTTCGCTCGACGAGGCCTCGCTCATGCGGCACCTCGAGGAGCTCGCCCAGAAGAACCGCGCAGGGCGCATGCTCTCGTTCCTGGGGGCCGGCGCCTACGAGCACCATTTCCCGCCGGCCGCCGATCAGCTGCTGCTCCGCAGCGAGTTCTACACCGCCTACACGCCGTACCAGCCCGAGGTCTCCCAGGGCACGCTCCAGGTGATCTTCGAGTTCCAGACGATCGTGAGCGAGATCCTCGGGCTGCCGATCGCCAACGCGTCGATGTACGACGGCGCGAGCGCGCTCGCGGAGGCCGTGCTGATGGCCCGCCGGCTGACGGGGCGCGAGCGCACGGTCCTGTCCGGGGGCGTGCACCCCGACTACATCGGCACGGTCGAGACGTACGTGCACGGCATCGGGGCCGGCAAGGCGTCGCTGGTCGGCGTCGACGTCGGCCGCGACGGCACGGCGGACGTCGAGGCGCTGACGCGGGCGATCGACGAGACGACCGCCTGCGTGGTGGTCGGCTATCCGAATTTCTTCGGCGTCGTGGGCGACATCCGGAAGGTGGCCGAGGTGTGCCACCAGAAGGGCGCGCTGCTGATCACGGTCACCCTGGACCCGTACGCGCTCGCGCTGCTCGAGTCGCCGGGCGCGCTCGGCGCCGACATCGCGGTGGCGGAGGGCCAGCCGCTCGGGCTGCCGCCGCAGTACGGCGGCCCCAACGTCGGGCTGTTCGCGTGCCGGAACGACCGCAAGTACCTCCAGCAGGTGCCCGGCCGGCTTGTCGGCGAGACGGTCGACAAGCACGGGACCCGCGGGTACGTGCTGACGCTCGCGACGCGCGAGCAGCACATCCGCCGCGAGCGGGCGACGAGCAACATCTGCACGAACAGCGGCCTCTGCGCGACGGCGGTCACGATGCGGATGTGCATGCTGGGCAAGCGCGGCTTCGTGGAGGCGGCGAAGCAGTGCCTCGCGAAGGCCGAGCACCTGAAGCGGGAGATCGCGCGGCTCGAAGGCTACTCGCTGCCGATGTCGGCGCCGACGTTCCACGAGTTCGTCGTGAAGGTCCGCGGCGGGGACGCGGGGAAGCTCACGCGGGCGCTGGCCGAGCAGGGGATCATCGCGGGGCTGGATCTCGGGCGGATCGACGCGCGGCGGCGGGACGAGCTGCTGGTCGCCGTGACCGAGCGGCACAGCCGGGCGGATCTCGATCGGCTGGTGGCGGGGCTCGCAGGCTTCACGCCCTGAAGCGGACGAGGCGGTTCCGAGCGGAGCGGGGCGGCGGCTGAGCGGAGCGTGGGGGCGGCTGGGGGAGGGTGTGCCGAGCTCCCTCGCCGGGGGCCTACCGCCCCGTTGGTAGCCGTCGCTGGACAGGTGAGCCCTGCGGCCCGCTGCAACGCTTGATGCAAGCGTTGCAACGGGCGACTCGGTCGCCGAGTCGGCCCTTTCAAGCCTTGAGATGGCCGACTCGGCCGGCCAGCGGGGCGGATCAGGCCTTGAGATGGCCGACTCGGCCGGCCAGCGGGGCGGATCAAGGCTTGAAATCGCTCGCTCGGCGACCGAGTCGCCCGCTTCAAGGCTTGAAACGGGCGACTCGGGCGCCCGGGAAGGCGATCTCAACGCGGGGGAGCGCTCACCGCCTTCGTCAGCGCGAGGCGACGTCTCGGCTATGCTGCGCGGGCGACGGGTTCGGCCACAGCGGCAGGAGCAACTGCCGGTAGACGGTGAGACGCAGCAGCTCGATGCCCGCGATGGCGCCGAACGCCACGGCGTCGTCCGTCCCGTAGCTCCCCTGGAGCGAGAGGCTGATCCGAGCGGCGCCCCCAGCGTGAGCGCGCCGGCCACGCCCGTGAAGCCCAGACCCAAATCGCCTTCAGGCGCGACTCCACCGGGCTTGGCTGCCGGTCGCGACGTACATTCAGCACCCTTTACTGAACTCGCGATCAGGCAAATTCGATGGTGCCTGTGGATGCGGCGCCAAGACATTCGGACTCGCTTCGCATGACAAAGCGTGGACCCCAGTTTTTTTTGAATGTGGAGCTCCCTGACGGCCCCCTAAGGTGCGCCACCTGCCCTGGTCGGCTCAATGCCGCCCATCGCAAAAAAAATCCAATAACAGGGCGCAGCGCGACAGCGCTTGGTCGTTGGCGCTATGCGGTTCAATGCGTCCATCGTCCAGTGGTGACGCGCTGCAGCCCTCCGCTTCAGTTAAGGAGCTCTTGAGTGAGACATCACGAGCCATCATTTCTTCGACCGCTAGGATCCATCAGGCTCTCACGCATACCTTGGCGGAAGTACTCCCTGCTGATGGGGGGTGTCCTGTTCAGCGCAGCTGCGACCGGCTCCGCGTGCAGCTCGAGCTCACCGGAGGAGGAGCTGCACGGCACCGCGAAGCTCGCGGCGGGCACCGAGGACCCGACGTGCGTGACAATCCAGCGCGGTACGCTCGGCGCGGTTGAAGACGCGACGATCTGGGAGACGTACCCGACCTGGACCGACTCGACCGTGCTGCTCCGCACGGGCACGCTGGCCGGCTTCGGCGTGCGGCACGCCGTCCTCCGCTTCGACCTCTCGCCGGTGCCCACCGAGGCGCAGGTCGTCTCCGCGACGCTGCGCCTCCGGCAGATCTACCGGGACGATACCAGCTCCAGCACCATCAACATCCACCGGATCCTCTCGCCGTGGACCGAGTCGACAGTGACCTGGCAGAGCCTGGCGAACGGCACCGATTTCGACTCGGCGATCGCGGCGTCATTTCAGTCGTTGCCCGGCGCCGGCATGCGTTCGGCCGATCTGACCGCGCTCACCGCGGCGTGGCTCGCGGGAACCACGCCGAATGACGGCGTGTTGCTGGAAGAGACGCCGGTCCTCACCACCTCCTTCCGGAGCAGCGAAGACCCGAACGCGTCCGAGCGGCCGAGCCTCGAGGTCTGTTACACGACCGCGCCGACTTGCACCGGCACGCTCGACGACGGCGACGCGTGCACGACGGATACCTGCGATCCGGTGCTGGGTATCCTGCACACGCCCATCGCGACCGACGACAGCGACCCGAGCACGATCGACACGTGCGATCCGGCGACCGGCGCGGTGACGCACGTCGCCTGTCCGGCGCTGGATCCGACCGTAGCCACGCGGCTCATCGATGCCGTGGGCTGCATCTACCAGGGGCCGAACGCGCCGCAGACGGGTGTGACGGCGACGATCGCCCCGGCTTCTGTGGCGGTCGTCAAGGGCAAGGTCGCGACGCGAGCGGGCGTTCCGATCTCGGGCGTGAAGGTGAGCGTGCTGCACTACGGTGCGGGAGACGCGGAGAGCTACGGGCAGGTCCTGACGCGCGCGGACGGGGCCTTCGAGCTGGTCGTGCGGGGAGGCCAGCCGCTCACGATGAAGTACGAGAAGGCCGGCTATCTGCCGGTGCAGCGGCAGGTTGGCACCCAGTGGCAGCGCTGGTCCGAAGCGCCCGACGTGGTGCTGATCGAGAGCGATCCCGTGGTGACGCCGGTCGCGCTGGGGAGCGCGACCGGGGCGCAGGTCGCACGCGGGAGCGTCCAGACGGATGAGAGCGGCACGCGCCAGGCGACGCTGCTCTTCCCTTCGGGCACGACGGGGACGATGACCGTGCCGGACCCGAGCGGCCCGCCGGGAGCGACGATGACCGTGGCGCTGCCGGCGGAGGTGCACGTGCGCGCGACCGAGTACACGGTCGGCCCGAACGGCCCCGAGGCGATGCCGGGGACCCTGCCGCCGACCAGCGGGTACACGTACGCGGTGGAGCTCGGGCTGGATGAGGCCGTGGCCGCCGGGGCGACGAAGGTCGAGTTCAATCAGCCGATCCCGTTCTATGTCGAGAACTTCCTCGATTTCCCGGTCGGGATGCACGTGCCGCTCGGCTATTACGACGCCGAGAAAGGGGCGTGGGTGCCGGCGAACGACGGGCGTGTCATCGAGATCGTCGACGTGAGCGGCGGGGTAGCGTCGGTCGACATCGACGGTGACGGCGCGGCCGACGACGCGAGCGAGCTCGGCGCGCTCGGGATCAGCGCCGAGGAGCTGGAGCAGCTCGGCGCGCAGTATGCGGTCGGGACGAGCCTCTGGCGATCCCTGGTCACGCACTTCACCCCATGGGACTGCAACTGGCCGTTCGGTCCGCCCCCTGGCGCTCCGGCGCCGCCCGTTCCTGACGACGACGACGACGGCGACGACGACGGCGATGGCGATGGTGGCGGCGACGGCGATGGTGGCGGCGAGGACGACGACGAGGACGACGACGACGATCCGGACGACCCCAGCCTCGAGTGCGGATCCATCATCGAATGCGAGAGCCAGAGGCTCGGGGAGCGCTTACCCATCGTCGGGACGCCGTTCGACCTCCACTACAAGAGCGATCGCACAGAGGGACTCAACCGGAATCGCCTCGCGATTCCACTGACGACGTCGGCCGTGCCCCCCAACCTCGAGCGGATCGAGTTCGAGGTCACCGTGGCGGGGAAAACATTCGATACGCGCGTCGACTGTCCCTGCTCGCCGAACGAGCAGTACACGTTTGAGTGGGACGGAAGGGATATGTTCGGGCGTGTGGTTCCCGGAGTGCAGCCGGTCACAGTGGACATCAATTACGTCTACGAAGGCTATTACTCTGTGCCGGCCGCGCAGGGAGCGACGTCGAGCGGTGGCGGCGGTCCGCGATCCTTCGGAGCGCCCGCCGACGTGATCATCACGGGGAACCGCACTCGGAAGGAGATCTCCCTGGGCCGACGCTGGGAGAGCACGCTCGGAGCGTGGACCAACAGCACGTCTGCCCTCGGCGGGTTCAGCTTGAGCCATCATCACGTCTTCGATCCCGGCATGTCCATGCTCTACCGCGGCGACGGCTCGCGTCGCACCGGCCGAGCCATGGTTGCCATGCTCCAGCGCATCGCCGGCTATCCACCTCCTCCTGCGAGCAGCGCCACCGCTGAGGGAGTCCGCGCCGATAGAGTGCCCATTGCTGCCGCTCGCGGAATCGCCGTCGGTCCGGATGGAAGCATCTACTACTCCGAGCGTTATATGCATCGCATCCGCAAAATCTCGCCCGACGGCTTCGTCAACACGATCGCCGGCGTCAACGCGCAGGCCGGATTCAATGGAGATAACCAGCCTGCGACACAGGCGTTATTGAACGAGCCTCGGCGACTCACGATTGGACCCGACGGTACCATCTATTTCATCGACGAGCGCAACTACCGCGTCCGTAAGATCTCGCCCGATGGAATCATCACCACTGTCGCAGGCAACGGTCTATTAGGCACTCGACCGCCCGACGGTGTGCTCGCCACTTCCGGCTCCTCGGGCTCCGTGTATGGCCTCGACGTTTCCAGCGACGGCAACCTCTACCTGGCATTCAACAATTCTATCCGCAAGGTGGCGCCAGATGGGATCATCACGACGGTTGCAGGCTCATGGAACACCAACGCTAGTGTCAGCTCCGGCGACGGCGGCCCCGCTGTCGATGCCCGATTCCGTTTGATCTATGACATGACGCTTGGGCCGGACGGATCGATATACATCTCGGAGTCCTCCGGACAACCGTGGGATGGTTACCGGATCCGGCGGATCGATCGCAGTGGGATTATCAACAAGATCGCGGGCACCGCCGAGACGACCACATCCGAGGATGGGGTGCCCGCGATCTCGGCTTCGATCGGTGTTCCCGACTCACTGGCGGTCGGACAGGACGGCAGCGTGTACTTCGCCGCGCAGTCTGGCGAGCTGCTGCAGGACAATCTCATCCGGCGCATCTCGCCCGATGGGGTACTCACCACGTTCGCCGGAAACCGAGCTCCTCGCCCTTGGAATTGCAATGCTTGCGGTCTTGGCGGCCCTCCGACCGCGGCCTGGTTCTTACAAGTGACCGATTTGGCCGTTACTCCAGATGACCGCCTGATGTTCATCGATGGCAGCGGCAGCTCCTCCTACATCGGCCGCGTCGACATGGCGCTCCCGCGCATCCAAGCGGCTCACTTCGCGATCGCGAGCGATGACGGGACCGAGGTGTACATCTTCGACCAGCAGGGTAAGCACCTCGTCACTCATGACACTCTCCTCGGCACCGTGCGCTACGAATTCGGTTATGACGCCAAGGGGCGGTTGAGCACGATCACCGATGTCGACCAGCAGGTCACGACCATCCAGCGCAACGCAGACGGCTACCCGACGGCCATCCTCGCGCCGACCGGGCAGAGCACCGAGCTCACCCTCGACGCCGAGCACTACCTCTGGAAGGTCACGAATCCGGCGAACGAGACGACGACGCTCTCGTATTATCCGAACAGCGGGCTGCTCCAGTCCCTCGAGGACCCGCTCGGCCGGCTGCACCAGTTCGAGTTCGACGCGAAAGGACGCCTCATCAGGGACGAGGATCCGGCGGGCGGCTACAAGCAGCTCACCCGGACCGAGACGCCAAACGGCCACCGTGTCACGGTCACGACCGCGATGGGGTTGACCCGCGGATACGAGGTCGCGACGCTCCCGGACGGAAGCAAGCAACGCATCCGCACGGGATCGGACGGGCTCTCGAGCGTGGAGCAGATCAGCACGAGCGGAGCCAGGACGACCACGGCGCCAGACGGCACCGTGACCTCCGTCGAGGTGAAGGGGGAGCCGCGCTTCGGCATGCAGTCCCCGTTGGTCAGCAGCGAGGTCACGACGACCCCCCTTGGACGAACAAGGCAAGTTACCCGATCGCGCTCGGTGGTCCTCACGGAGCCGACCAACGCGCTGAGCGTGAGCTCGTTGACCGATTCCATATCGATCAACGGGCGCGCCTCCTCTCTCGTTTTCAACAAGGCTACGAGGGCGACCGTCCACACATCCCCTGCGGGGCGCCAGTCCACGGTCACCCTCACCCCCGAGGGGCGCACCCAGCGCATCGCGGTGCCCGCGATCCTGCCAATGGATTTCACGTACTATCCGGATGGTCGCTTGAGCGCGCGAACCCAGGGAGCCAGGACGTGGACGTACACGTACGAAGATAACGGCTGGCTCACGACGGCAACCGATCCACTGCTCAACACCGTCTCTTTCCTTCACGATGCGGTCGGCCGCGCCACGCAGGTGACGAGGGCCGACGACGAGGTGATCGGAACGAGCTACTATCCCGGCGGGCTCGTCCACACGGTGACGCCGCCGGACCGGCCGGCGCACACATTCGGTTATACGCCGGCAGATCTCCTGGAGGAGTACCTGGCGCCGGCCGTCGGCGGTGGTCCCGGGGATACCTCGTGGTCCTACGATCTGGACGGCATGCTCACGAGCTCGGCGCGGCCGGGTGAGGCCGCGACGGTCTACACGCGGGACCCGTCCACGGGTCGCCTCAGCCAGGTGGCGCTGCCGCTGGGGATGGGCACCATCGGCTACGGCTATCATCCGACGACTGGAAGTCTGACGACCGTCTCCGGTCCTTCAGGCATCTCGCTCAACTTTGCCTACGATGGCGAGCTCTTGACCGGTCTGACGTGGACAGGAACCGGGTTCGGGGGCAGCTCCGCGAGTGTGCAGTGGGCCTACGACAACGACTTCCGCATCGATACGGAGACGGTGGGCGGCGGTGCGACCATCAACTTCGACTACGACGCAGACGGCCTCCTCACCCAAGCGGGCGGGCTCACGCTCTCCCGGCACCCCGGCAACGGGATGTACACCGGGAGCACGATCGGCGTCGTAACCGACGGGGTCACCCACGACGCGTACGGCGCCGTGGCGACCTATGTCGCGCAGGCGAACGCGTCGACGGTGTACGAGGTGACGTATACGCCCGACGCTCTGGGGCGCATTCAGAGCCTCACGGAGACGATACAAGGGGACACGGCGACGTACGCGTATGTCCGCGACCTCAACGACCGCCTCACCGACGTGTACCGCAACGGCGTGCTCACAGCCCACTACAATTACGATGTAAACGGAAACCGCCTGGCGCACACGTCGTCGTCGGGGACAGCGATCGGCGTGTACGATGACCAGGACCGGCTGTTGAGTTACGGGAGCACGACCTACGGGGTGAGCCCGACGGGGGACCTCGCGACCGTGACCGACACGGCTACGGCGGCGACGACGACCCTGATGTATGATGCACGCGGCAACCTCCGCCAGGTGGTGCTGGGCAGCGGCGACGTGATCGAATACCTGGTGGACGGCGAAAATCACCGGATCTGGAAGAAGAAGAACGGCGTGATGGTACAGGGATTCCTCTACCGAGACGACCTGCAGCCCGCGGCGGAGCTCGGCCCCACGGGTGCGGTAGTGGCGCAGTTCGCCTACGGCCAGGACCGCAACGTGCCGGATCTCGTCCTGAAGGGCGGGGCGACCTACCGGATCCTGACGGACCATCGCGGCAGTCCGCGTCTGGTCGTGAACACCGCGACCGGGGCAGTCGCGCAGCGCATCGACTACGATGAGTTCGGCCGCGTCCTCCAAGACACGAACCCAGGCTTCCAGCCGTTCGGCTTCGCCGGTGGATTGTACGATGCCGAGACGAAGCTGGTGCGCTTCGGGGCGAGAGATTACGACGCGGAGGTGGGGAGGTGGACGGCGAAGGACCCGATTCTGTTCGATGGTGGTGACGCCAACCTGTACGGGTACGTGCTCAACGATCCGGTCAACTTCACCGACCCGAACGGTTATGGCCCTATCGAGCTCGGGCAGTGCCTCGCGCGCGGAGGCAGCCTGAGTGATTGCCTTGCTGAGGAGCGCGAACGGCTTTGCAATGGTCCGCTCGGTTCGGTGGTGTGTGGGGGCGGGTCGAAGTCAGGGGATGGGTCCGGATCCAATCCCAAGCCAAAGGATAAATTCGGGATGTGCCCCGAGTACCGGAAACCGGGCGACGAATGGAAGGAGAAGATCAAGCGCTGCAAGTCGAAGTCCGGCCGCGATCGCATCGTCTGCTGTATGGAGGAGTGTAGTCACGACAAGGTCGGGGATCGTGGCGGCGAGTGTTTTCTTCAATGTACTGCGCAATGAACGCTGCGGGTGACAGATGTGCAAGACGGTCGATGAGATCCTGGCTGAATTCACCAGTCACTATGGCCCCGAGGAGGTCTGGGTTCTCTCGCTATCCGATGCCGAGATCGTCGAGCGACTGCGGGCCACGGGGCATCAGTCATGCACCACATTCGCCGACTATCTCGAGTCGCTGTTCGCTCGGGAGCATGTAGACCCAGCGTCGATCAAGCGCGAGCTGGAGGAGCATGTGCGCAGCAGCCCCGGCAGCCGTGAGAGCTGGCCAGATCGCAATGACCGGACCGCCAGCGGCCTCGATGCATGGGTCGCCTATCATCTGGCCAATGGTCGGTCCATCGCTCGGCGCTTGATCCTCGATTGGGTCAAGCAGGAGCGCTATTTCTCGAGCGTGGCCCCCTCCGATCCAGAATGAGCTACCGCGGGCTACGGCTGCGTTAAGCCGTCATCGACGGACAAGCGCCGGCCGCGTGCCCGCGGGCACCCCACACCCGCCCGCGCCGCCCCCAGCGAGGAACTTCTCGGCGGCGGGGCGCCCGCGCAGGCCGCGCGTCCTCAGCGCTGCCGCATCATGCGAACGCGTTGTGCCGCACGGTGTTCGCGTCGCGATCCGCGCCGACCGAGACGACGTCGACCTGCACGCCCGTCTCCTCTTCTCGACCATCTCCACGTAGTGCCGCGCCGCCGCAGGCAGCTCGGTCATCGACCGCGCGCCGTCGACCGGCTCGCTCCCCTTGGCGACCAAGTCCAGCACCGGCTTCGCCGTCGCGATCTCGTCGACCCTCCGCGCGTGACCTCCGATCCGGCGGGGCGCAACGTGAAAGAACGCGAGGAGGAGGATGGCGAGCGCGGCGACGACAGCCATGACACCCCCTGGTCGCACCCTACCGGGGCACGACTTCGCCGGTCAACCGGCGTCGGCGGCGCCAATGCGGTCGCGTGCCCGGTCCTCGCCTGCCCCCTGCCCGCCTGAATGGCTCTCCCGTCGCGTCCGGAGAGACGCTCGCGCGCCCCTCAGCGCGAGGCGACGTCCTGCCCGCGCTGCTGCGCGGGGAACGGGTTCGGCCACACCGGCAGGAGCGACTGCCGGTAGACGGTGAGGCGCAGCAGGTCGATGCCCGCGATGGCGGCGAACGCCATCGCCTTGTCGGTCCCGTAGCTCCCCTGGAGCGAGAGGCTGATGCCGAGCGGCGCCCCCAGCGTGAGCGCGCCGGCCACGCCCGTGGAACCTGCGCCCCAGAAGCGGCGGTAGCCGCCCGCGTCGAGGGCGAGGCCCAGCTGGCCAGCCTGGAAGCCGCGCGTCGCGACCCGGGCGAGCAGCGCGAGATCGATGCCGCTGTCGAGGATCGGCGTCGCGCGCATCAGGCCGCCGACGATGACGGGCGCGTCGGGCGTGGTCCCGACGCCGACGTCGCACGACAGCGCGCCGTCGAAGACGAGATCGCTTTCTCCCTGCTTCCAGCCGATCGCGCCGGCGCCCACGAAGGTCCACGCGGAGGCGTCCGCGCGCGAAGGCGAGGACCAAGCGAGCGGGGCGAGCAAGGCCCCGACGGCGGCGAGGCAGGCGATGGGCGAGCGCACGCGAGCGAGCTAGCACGAAGCGCCGAGCGGGGATAGGTCAGCGCACGGGGCCGCGCCGCGCGACGATGTGCCGCGCCACGAGCGCGGCCACCTCCGGGTCGAAGAGGAGCGTGTTGTGCCCCCGCCCCTCCATCACCCGCACCTCGCCGCCCGGCAGCGCGTGCGCGATGGGCGAGCGGACCAGCGTGTCGGCCCCCGCGACGATCGACAGGTGCGGGACGCTCGACCGCGCCGTCCCAAGGAGGACGCGCCGGAGCACCGGGCTCGACGCGTCGAGATCGCGCGCGCCGCCGAAGCCGAGCAGCCCTGCGCGCGGGATGCCGCCGAACGGGCTCGCCATGGAGATGGTCTGCACGACGCGCGGATCGCCGACCTCCTGCGCGAAGAAGCGGCACACGATGCCGCCCATGCTGTGGCCGACGAGGTGCAAGCGCGCCCCGTCCGGGAGCGCCGCGACGAGCGCCGCGAGGCGCGCCGACAGCGCCTCGACGCCGGGCCCCGGCGCGTAGGACATCGTCGCCGTGTGGACCGACCACGGCGGTTCGGCGCGCGCCGGGTCCGTCCGACCGCGCGCCCGCGAGGCGCGAGACATCGCGGCGTGGCGCTCGATCGCCGTGCGCAGCGGCCGGAGGACGCCGGCGGAGGCGAAGAGCCCGTGGAGGATGACCACCACCTCGTCGCCGTCGCGCGCCCCGTCGGGGATCACCGGCGCGAGGGTGTCGTACGGCAGGAGGACCGCCTGCCTCGCGAACGAGGCCACCTCCCTGCCAGCTGTCGCCGCGAAGGCCGACGCACGGAACCACCTCGCCACGTGGTGGCTCTTACCATGGATCCGTCGCGCGACGTCCTCGTGGCTCGCGACGCGCTGTGTCGCGGGCGCGCGCCACGAGGATGCAGCGCGGGCGGCAAGGAGGTCGATCACGGCCGCAGCAGCCAGACATGGAAGCTGCGGAACGTCCCCCGGAGCGCGCGGATCCGGACGAGGTCCCCCGGCGCGACGTCGCGCAGCGGCACCCGGATCTCGGACCAGCGGTCCAGAGGACGCTCCGGCACCTCGACGCGCGCCTCGTCCGCGGCGCGCTCGACCGCGCGCGCCTCGTCCGCGGCGCGCTCGACCGCCACGCCGATCGCGATCGGGCCGCCCCCGTCGGTGCGCAGCGCGAGCACGGCGGGCCCGCGGGCGCTCGCGGCGGCCGCTCCGATCGGAGCGGCCCCGCTGGCCGCTCCGATCGCGAACGACTGCTCGCGCCCCTCGGGGATGATCCTGCCGGCGTCGAACCGCGGCGCTCCGCCGCCATCGCTCCCGTCGCGCAGCACGGCGCCGACGACCCAGCCGCCGCGCGGCGACGGGAACGCGTAGCCGTGCGCCCGCTCGTCGACCAGGTCGGCGATGTCCACCTCGTCGATGGCCCCGTCGCGGCGCTCCCCCGGCGGCGCGAGCGCCGACCAGTCCGCCTCGTAGATCACCTTCTCGTCCGCGGCGCACATCACGTTGTCCTCGATCTTCACCGCGTCGACGCGCCGGCCGAAGACGTCCGCGAGCCCGCCCCACCACGAGGGGTACAGGGCGAAGACGTCGGGCCGCTCGGCGGCGTCGAGCCGCTCGATCAGCTCGACCACGGCCGGGATCCCGTGCACCGAGGCCCGCGCGAACGGCATCCCCCGGTACCCGCCGAGCCCGAGCCCGTCGATGGCGGGGATCCCCGACAGGTACGGGATCGCGCCCGCGTCGCCGAGCAGCACCCGCCGCGGCGCTCGGTGTTGGCGCGCGCGCGCGGCGAGGCGCCGCGCGACCTCGACCTGCTGCCCGGCGATGTTGGCCGAGGAGCGGGCGAAGTGGTCGATCTGCCGCGCGAACCACGCGGAGGGCGCCGCGAGGGCCGCGAGCGCGAGCGCCGCGGCGACGCCGGCCGCGAGCCGCCCCCGCCGCGCGAGCGCCTCGGTCCCGAGGGCCGCGGCGACGAGCAGCATCGCGAGCGCCGGGGCGGCGTAGCGGAGGTTCTGGTAGCGCGCCGTCGCGTTGAGCGCGACGAGGAGCAGCGAGCCGTAGGCGCCGATCAGGAGCGGCACGGCGAGGCGCCGCGTCCGCCGATCGAGCGCCGCGATCGCGCCGAGCAGCGGCAAGAGGAAGGCGTAGGACGAGCCGCCCAGCGCGCTCTCCAGCGCCTGCACCCGCAGCGCGGCGAGGTTCTTGATCACCTCCAGCGCCTTCTCGAGCGGCGCCGGGTACGGGTTCGACAGGATGAGCTTGCGCACCGCCCCCGCCGCGCTCCACTCCCCCGTGAGCGCGCGGTTCGCGGCGGCCTGCGCGGCGAGGAGCAGCGCGGTCGGCAGGGACGCGCGCGCGAGCGACGCCGCCGCGCCCAGCGAGCCCGCCGCGTGGGCCACGGCGACCGCGAGCGGCGCCGCGAGCGCGACGGCCTCGGGCCGCGTCGCGACGAGCAGCGCGGCGAGGAGCCCTGCCCGGAGCTGCTCGGCCGGGCGCTGCGCCGGCGGGGCGAGCTCGGCGCGCCGCACCGCGACGAGCGCCCGGCCCATCACCGCGCCGAGCAGCGCGACCTCCATCCCGGAGAACCAGCTCCAGTCGAGCAGCGGCACGGCCACGATGAAGAGCGGCGCCGCCCAGGCGACCCAGCGGGAGGAGGCGGCGCCGGGCCCGCCGCGCGGCTCGAGGAGCCGCCGGAGCGACCGGCAGAGGTCGAGCAGCGCGGCGCACGCGAGGAGCGCGGCGAAGAGGCCGAGCCACGCGCCGCGAAAGCCGAGCAGGTACCCGGGCGCCAAGGCGAGGGGGTACGCCAGGCTGGTCCCGCCCGAGGAGTAGCCGTTGCCCGGGATCCACGAGAACGGGTGGCCCAGGGCCGCGGCGCGGGCGAACCCGAAGTGGATGTAGACGTCGTCGAGGGGCGCCGGCCAGACGCCGCCCGTCCTGGCGAGCGCGGGCCCGTAGAACGCCGCGGCGGCGCCGAGCACCGGGATCGCGGCGCTCGCGTGCCACAAGAGCAGCCGGATCCGCGGCGGGCGCCTCACCGCCCGGCCGGTACCACGAAGGAGCCCAGGACGGCGCGCCGAATCTGGCTAGACTGCGCGCCATGGTGCTCAGAGCCGTGGTGGACGAATCGATCGACGCCGCCCACTGGGAGGCCGTCGAGGAGGCGGCCGAGCTCCTGCAAGAGGAGCAGGTCCAGGAGGCGCTCGTCGCGCTGCGCGACGTGATCAAGGCCTCCCCGTCGAACCCGTACGCGTACAACCTGCTCGGGCACGCGCTCTACGAGCTCGGCCAGCTCGAGCCGGCGCGCGACGCTTACCGCGCCGCCGTGCGGCTCGCGCCGAGCTTCCTCGGGGCGCGGGTCGGCCTGTCGCACGCGCTCCGTCGCCTCGGCGACACGGACGGGGCGATCGCGCAGGCGAAGGAGGCGCTCCGCCGGTTCCCGAAGGACGGCGAGGCGATGCACGCGATGGGGCTTTCGTACGCGGCCCGCGGCAACCGCGCGCAGGCGCGGAAGCACCTCCAGGGCTTCCTGGACGCGGGCCCGGAGGTCGAGGCCGCGATGGAGGTGCGGCAGATCCTCGAGATGCTCGGCGTCGGGGACGACGACGAGCCGCTCCAGTTCGAGTAGCCTTCTCCCGGCGCACGCGCGCGCTCGGCGCGCCGGAGGCAAGGAACTCGATGGTGACCACCCCGCACTTCGATCTCATCATCCTCGGCACGGGGCCGGGCGGCGAAGGCGCCGCCATGACGGCCGCGAAGCACGGCAAATCGGTCGCGGCGATCGAGCGCTACACGCGGGTCGGCGGGGGCTGCACCCACTGGGGGACGATCCCCAGCAAGGCGCTGCGCCGCGCGATTTACCACATGAACCTGATCAACCAGAGCCCCATCTACAAGCGGATGGATGTGGTTCCGGAGTACCCGTTCGCCGAGCTCCTCGCGACCGCGAACCGCGTCATCGACGAGCAGGTCGATCTGCGGGAGAGCTTCTACGACCGGAACCGCGTCCAGCTCGTCCCGGGGCAGGCCAGGTTCGTCGACCCGCACACGATCGAGGTGGAGGGCGACGGCGGCCAGCGCCGGCGGTACACGGCCGACAGCTTCGTCATCGCGACCGGCTCGCGCCCGTACCGGCCGGCCGACATCGACTTCAGCCACCCGCGCGTCTTCGACAGCGACACGCTGCTGCGCATGGATCACACCCCCCGGAGCATCACCATCTTCGGGGCGGGCGTCATCGGCTGCGAGTACGCGTCGATGCTGCGCAACATGCAGGTCGCCGTGAACCTCGTGAACACGCGCTCCCATCTCTTGGAGTTCCTCGACGACGAGATCACCGACGCGCTCGGGTACCACTTCTGCGACAAGGGGATCCGCGTCCTGAACGGCGAGGAGCACGAGGCGGTCGAGGCCACGAAGGAGGGCGTCGTGCTCTCCCTGAAGAGCGGGAAGAAGCTCCGGAGCGAGGTCTTCCTCTGGGCCAACGGGAGGTCGGGCAACACGGCCGATCTCGGCCTGGAGAGCGTCGGCATCACGCCGAACAAGCGCGGTCAGATCGAGGTGAGCGAGACCTTCCAGACGAGCCAGCCGCACATCTACGCGGTCGGCGACGTTGTCGGTTTCCCGGCGCTCGCGAGCGCGAGCTACGACCAGGGCCGGTACGCGGCCAGCCACATCTGCGGCCACGCCGACGACAAGCTGGTCCGGGACATCCCCACGGGCATCTACACGACGCCCGAGATCTCGTCGCTGGGCAAGAGCGAGCGGGAGCTCACGGCGGAGAAGGTGCCCTACGAGGTGGGGAAGTCGACGTTCAAGACGCTCGCGCGCGCGCAGATCACGGGCCAGCAGGTCGGGATGCTGAAGCTGATCTTCCACCGCGAGACGCTCGCGCTGCTCGGCATCCACTGCTTCGGCGAGAACGCCGCGGAGATCATCCACATCGGGCAGGCGATCATGTCGCAACCTGCGCCGCACAACACGATCCGGTACTTCGTGAACACGACGTTCAACTACCCCACCATGGCCGAGGCCTACCGCGTCGCGGCGCTCGACGGGCTGGGGCGCGTGTTCTGAAGGCGCGGCTCCCGGGCCCGCCCCTGGCAGCGTCCGGCGAGGCCGTGGCGCGCGTCAGGGCCGTCCAGCGGGGCAGCGGTGCGCGGGCGCTCGGATCGGCGGTTGCCAGGGCGCGGCCCGGCGGTGATACTCCCCGGAGGAGCACGCTGTCATGGCCGCCGCTGCACCCCTCCTCGCCTCCCCTGCCGGCGCCGCCGACGCTGTCGCGGCGGACGGCTCGGAAGACCAGCTCTTCGTCGTTCATGACGTCTCGTGGGAGCAGTACGAGGCCATCCTGGCCGCCCTCGGCGACCGGGCTGGCGTGCGGGTGACGTACTGCGAGGGCGTGCTGGAGCTGATGAGCCCGGGCGGACCGCACGAGGGGCGGAAGACGATCCTGGCCCGCCTCGTCGAGGCCTACGCGGAGGAGGCGGAGTTGCCGCTCAGCGGGTACGGCAGCATGACCGTCCGCAAGAGGCTCGCGCAGCGGGGGGTGGAGCCGGATGAGTGCTATGTGCTCGGGACGGTCGAGGACGGGGAGATCCCGGAGCTCGCGATCGAGATCATCGAGAAGAGCGGGACGATCAACAAGCTCTCCGTCTATGCGGGGCTCGGCGTGCCCGAGGTCTGGTTCCTGAAGAAGGGGAAGCTCTCCATCCACCTCCTCGGCCCGGATGGCTACGCCGAGACGGAGCGAAGCCGGTTCTTGCCGGGGCTCGACACCGCGGAGCTGACGGAGTTCATGGTGCGCAAGGGTGACCAGACGACGGTCGTGCGCGCGTGGCGAGCGATGCTCCGGAACCGCGGCCGACGGTGAGCGCGATCCGCTGAGCGTCGAGGCGCCGCCCCCGCCGCTACCCCCGCGCCGCTCGCCTCCCCCGCGCCACTCGCCTACCCCCCGCCGCTCGCCCGCGCCGCGCACGCCGCGGCGATCGCCTCCGACCCCGCCTCTCGCGCCACGATCTCGCACGCGCGCCACGCCGCGAGCCGCTCCGGCCCCGCGGCGCCCCGCGGCGCCGCCGCGACCCGCGCCTCGACCGAGCGCGCGAAGGCGTCCAGCGCCGCCTCGTCCCCGCGCTCCGACAGGAGCCCGCCCAGCGTGAGCGCCGCATGCGCGACCTGCCGCTCCGCGCCCGGGTACATCTCCTCCGCGAGCGCCTCGACGAGCGCCGGGACGTCGCGGCGCGCCGCGGCCTCGCGTGCCCGCACCTCGGGCGCCGCGGCCTCGGCCCCTGCGACGCCGAGGCGCCGCTCCAGGTAGCCGACCACCGAGCGGGCGACGCGCTGGAACGAGGCGAGCCCGTCGGTCGGCGCCTCGAGCACGCCGCCCCCGGCGCGCGCGCCCGCGACGTCGAGGTCGAGCACGATGACGAGATCCTCCCGCTCCCCGATGACCAGGAGGTCGCGCGCCCAGTCGAGCGAGCGCTCCTCCGCGAGCCACGCCGTCGCCCGCGCGACGTCGCCGCGCGGCAGGAGGAGCGTGCCGTCCGGGAGCGCGATGCCGTCCGCCGCCGCGTAGAGCGCCGCGAGATCCGGCGGCTCGGCCAGCGCGAGGGACCACGCGCCCGCCCCTGCCGCCGGAGGCCGCGCCTCCACGCCGGCGCATGCGAGCAGCGCGGCGACGCGCGACGCCAGCGCGCCGGCCGCGCTCACGGCGCCCGCCGGCGGCTGCAGCGGCAAGCCCCTCGCCACGGCGTGCATCTCGGTGCCGCGAGGCGGCGCGAACGTGTCGCCAGTGCCATCCGGGTCGATGCTCTCGGTCATGTAAACGCTCTTCGCCGCGAAACCGTCGCGGGGCGCGACGCACAGGCGCGCAGCGTAGTGGATCGGATCGACCACGTCGACGATCGACTGCGCGAGCGAGATCGCGGGGTGGATCTCGTGCTCCGCGCCCCGGCGAGGCCGGAGTAGCGGAGTAGCCGTCGAGCCGGACCATGCCGCCCTCGCGGCGCAGATCGTTCGGCCACGGCCGCTCTGATCTTCGTCACATGCTCTCCACCGACCACGTTCCAGACGACGACGCGCAGCGTACGGCGCGCGCGGCGAGCGCCAGACGAGCGAGGAGCGAGGAGATCAAGGAGAGCGAGGAAAACGGGGCCGATCGCGCATTCCGTCGCGAGGTGGCCGACTCCGACCTCAGCGAGCGGGCGCCGCGGCGCGCGCCGACGAGGGTGACTTCGGCCTGTGCTTCATATATATATGATTTAGGTGCTCCGGATGTCCCTGGAAGGCAGGATCGCGCTCGTCACGGGTGGGGGTCGCGGCATCGGCCGGGCGATCGCCGAGCGGCTCGCGCAGGCAGGCGCGCGCGTCGCCGTCGCAGGCCGCACGCAGGCCGAGATCGAGGAGACGGCGGCGGCCGTCGGGGGCGTCGCCGTCCGGCTCGACGTCGGCGATCGCGAGGGCGCGCCGCCGGCGATCGCCGCGCTCGAAGCCCAGCTCGGGCGCATCGACGTGCTCGTCAACAACGCGGGCGTCGCCGAGAGCGCGCCGTTCGACAGGACCAGCGACGCGCTCTGGGACCGCATGCTCGCGGTCAACGTGACCGGCGCCTTCGCGCTCTGCCGCGCCCTGATCCCGAAGATGATCGCGCGCGGCTTCGGGCGCGTCGTCAACGTCGCCTCGACCGCCGGGCTCGTCGGGTGCGCCTACTCGACCGCGTACTGCGCGTCGAAGCACGCCATGGTCGGCATGACCCGCGCCATCGCGCTGGAGATCGCCCGGACGCCGGTGACCATCAACTGCGTCTGCCCCGGGTGGGTGAACACGAGGATGGCGGACGAGGCGATCTCCCGCATCGCCGAGAAGACCGGGCGGGGCGAGGACGCGGCGCGGCGGTCGCTCGAGTCGATGTCGCCCCAGGGCAGGATGGTCGAGCCCGCCGAGGTCGCGCTCGTCGTGGCGATGCTCTGCAGCGACGAGGCGCGCAGCATCCATGGCCAGGCGATCCCGGTCGACGGGGGGCAGGTGATGCGGTGAACGGCGATCTCGAGATCGTGCAGCCGGCCGGGTGGCCTGCGCCGCGAGGCTACGTCAACGGCGTCGTGACGAGCGGCAGGACGCTGCACATCGCGGGGCAGATCGGGTGGGACCCGGCGTCCGGGCGGTTCCGGAGCGACGATCTGGCCGAGCAGTTCGCCCAGGCGCTCGACAACGTGCTCGCGATCGTCGCGGCCGCCGGCGGGGAGCCGGGCGACGTCGCGCGCATGACCGTCTACGTGACCGATCTCGAGGCGTACAGGGGCTCGCTCCGCGCGATCGGCGCCGCGTGGCGGGCGCGGTTCGGCAAGCATTTCCCCGCGATGGCCCTGCTCGGCGTCGCGGGGCTCGTCGAGCGGCGCGCGCTCGTGGAGATCGAGGCCGTCGCGGCGCTCGACGCGCGCGGCGGGGGCGGCCCGTGAGGCGCGGGGCGCCGGCGAGGCGGCCGCTCGCCGTGGTCCCCCCGCCGGAGAGCGCGCGCGGCGACCAGGCCGCCGTGCGCGCCTGGGTGCGCATCCTCGCGGTCCACAAGCGCGCGCTCGCGGCCATCCGGGAGGACCTGGAGCACGAGATGACCCTCCCGCGCTTCGATCTCCTCGCGAACCTCGTGCGCAGCGACGGGCAGACGCTCGCGTCGCTCTCCCGCAGCATGCTCGTCACGGCGGGCAACCTCACCGGGCTCGTCGATCGCGCGGCGCGCGACGGCATGGTCGAGCGGCGGGCCGACCCGAGCGACCGCCGCGCGTGGCGGGTGCACCTGACCGCCAAGGGGCAGCGCGCGTTCCGCGACGCCGAGCGGCGGCACGCCGCGCGCGTGGCGAAGGTGTTCTCCGGGCTGAGCCCGGCCGAGCTCTCCACGCTGACGCGGCTGCTCGACAAGCTGCGCACCACGCTCCGCGAGCCGGACATGCCCGTCCCGTCGCGCCCCGGCAGCGCCCGCGCGCACGCCGAGCGGAGCGCACGGAGCCCCCCGCGGCGCACGCGGACGAAGCCCTGATCGCGCGAGGCTCGCGTCCGGCGCCCGCCGGACCCAGGAGATGCCCATGACCCTCACACCCCGCTCCTTCCATCTCGAGCTCAGCCGCGGCGTCGCGGAGATCACGCTGAGCCGCCCCGACCGCCTGAACGCCCTCACCTTCGAGGTCTACGGCGAGCTCACGGCCACGTTCCGCTCACTCGAGCGCTCGGCCGCGCGCGCGGTCGTGCTCACCGGAGCGGGGCGCGGCTTCTGCTCGGGCGGCGACGTGGAGGGGATCATCGCCGAGCTGCTCGCGCGCGACGCGCGGGGGCTGCTCGAGTTCACCCGCGCGACCGGCGCGCTGATCCAGAGCATCTGCGAGCTCCGGCGCCCGGTCATCGCCGCCATCAACGGGGTCGCCGTCGGCGCCGGCGCGGTGATCGCCGCCGCCTGCGACCTGCGCATCGCCGCGGCGAGCGCCCGGTTCGGGTTCATCTTCCCCAAGGTCGGCCTGTCCGGCGCCGACATGGGCGCCTCGTACCTCCTGCCGCGCATCGTCGGCCAGGGGCGCGCCGCCGAGCTGCTCTTCTTCGGCGATCTCATCGGCGCCGACGAGGCGCTCCGCATCGGCCTCGTGAACCGCGTCGTCGCCGACAGCGACGCGCTGGGCGTGGCGCGCGGCTGGGCCGAGCGCCTCGCGCGCGGGCCGGCGTTCGCGCACGCGATCACCAAGCAGATGCTCGAGAGCGAGCGCACGATGCCCCTCGCCGCCGCGATCGAGGCCGAGGCGCAGGCGCAGGCCATCTGCATGGCCCACCCCGACTTCCGCGAGGCCCACGAGGCGAACAGGGCGAAGCGCCCGCCGCGCTTCGAGGGCGCCGACCTGGGCGACGCGCCGGCCGCGCCCGGCGACGCCGACGCGCCCCCCACCCCGCGGTCCACCGGCCAGGAGACGCCTCGCGTATGAGCGGGCTCGCGCTCTCCTCCGCCGAGCTCCCCGTCTTCTTCGAGGAGCGCCACGCCGCGCTCGCCGCGCGGCTGACGCCCGAGGCGCTCGCGCCGCTCGCGCGGCTCGCCAAGACGCACGACGCCGCCGCCGTGGCGCGCGGCATGGGCGAGCCGCTCGGGCTCTACGCGCACCTCGTCCCCGAGGCGCTCGGCGGCGCGCCGAGCGGCAGCGGCCGCCCCGCGGACGCGACCGCCGTCGACGTGCGCTCGCTGGTCCTCATCCGCGAGGCGCTCGGCCAGGTCGCCCCGCTCGCCGACGCGATCTTCGCGGTGCAAGGGCTCGGCTCGTACCCGATCGTGCTGGCCGGCAGCGACGCGCAGCGCCGCGCGATCTTGCCCGATGTGCTCTCGGGGCGGCGCATCGGGGCCTTCGCGCTGACCGAGCCCGAGGCGGGCAGCGACGTCGCCTCGCTGAGGACCGAGGCCCGCCGCGAGGGCGACGGGTGGGTCCTCGACGGCGAGAAGGTGCTGATCTCGAACGTGCCGCTCGCGCACCACCTCGTGGTCTTCGCCCGCACGGGCGCGCCGCCGCGCGACGGCGGGCGCGCCGCGATCACGGCGTTCCTCGTCGACAGCGGCGCAGAGGGCGTCGCCTCGGAGCCGCTCCCGATGTCGGTCCCGCACCCGATCGGCCGGCTCCGCTTCGAGCGCTGCCGCGTGCCGGACAGCGCGCGGCTCGGCGAGGTGGGCGGCGGCTTCAAGCTCGCGATGCAGACGCTCGACGCCTTCCGGATCTCGGTCGGCGCGGCGGCGAACGGGATGGCGGCGCGCGCCCTCCGCGAGGCGATCGCGCACGTCACGCGGCGGAGGCAGTTCGGGGCGCCCCTGTCCGAGCAGCAGATGGTGCGCGCGTACCTCGCCGAGATGGCGACCGAGCTCGACGCGGCCCGCCTGCTCGTCGCCCGCGCGGCCCACAAGCGCGACACGGCGGCGGCCGGCGCGGCGGCGCGCGTCTCGACCGAGGCGGCCATGGCGAAGATGTTCGCCACCGAGGCGGCGCAGCGGATCATCGACCGCGCGGTCCAGCTCCACGGCGGCATGGGGGTCATCGAGGGGACCGAGGTCGAGCGACTGTACCGCGAGATCCGGCCGCTGCGCATCTACGAGGGGACGACGGAGATCCAGAAGCTCATCATCGCGAAGGGCATCCTCGAGCGCGCCGCCGCGGAGCCCACGGCCGACGAGCGCGCTCGCGACGGGACGCGGTAGCCATGTGGAAGCCGCCGGAGAGGATCCGCCACGCGCTGCCCCGCGAGGAGCCCAAGACCGCGGGCGAGGCGGCGCGCGCGCGCCTCTTCTCGCCGCTCCGCCTCGCCTCGGGCCTCGAGCTCGCCGAGCGCTCGTGGGTGCCCGCGATGGTCCCGTGGCGCGCGACGGAGGAGGGCGTCGTCACGCGGGACGTGCTCGACTGGTACGGCCGCTTCGCCGACGGCCAGCCCGGCGCCCTCGTGGTCGAGGCGACCGGGATCCGCGACGTGCCGAGCGGCCCGCTGCTCCGCGCCGGACACGATCGGTTCGTCCCGGGGCTCCGGGAGCTCGTCCGGACGGTCCGCGCGCGGAGCGCCGGCAGGACGCGCGTGTTCCTGCAGCTCATCGACTTCCTCCGCATCCGCAGGCGCCCGGCGAAGGACAGGTTCCTGCGGGAGTTCCTCGAGATCACCGGCGCGCACCGGCGCGCCCTGTCCGAGGCGCTCGGGGAGCCGCCGCTCCGGGACGCGCCGGAGCGCGAGGTGCGCGAGCGGCTGCTCGCGCTCGACGACGCGCGGCTCGAGGCCGTGCTCGCGCCCCGCGAGCTCGAGGCGCTGCGCTTCGGCGAGCGCGAGCGCGTCACCGACGTCGCGCTCCCTCACATCCGCGACCTGCCGCGGACGCTGCCGGGCCTCTTCGCCGAGGCCGCCGTGAGGGCGCGCGAGGCGGGCTTCGACGGGGTCGAGCTCCACTACGCGCACGCCTACACCATGGCCTCGTTCCTGTCCGCGCTGAACACCCGCCCGGACGGCTACGGCGGCGATCGCGAGCGCCGCGCGCGCCTCCCGCTCGAGGTCTACGCGGCGGTGCGCGCCGCCGTCTCCGCTCGCTTCACGGTGGGCTGCCGCTTCCTCTGCGACGACGTCGTCGCGGGGGGCAGCCGGGTCGACGACGCGGCGTTCTTCGCGCTCGCGTTCGCGCGCGCCGGCATGGACTTCCTCTCGCTGTCGACCGGCGGCAAGTTCGAGGACGCGAAGCAGCCCAAGGTCGGCGAGGCCGCGTACCCCTACACCGGCCCGAGCGGGTACGAGTGCATGCCGACCGCGCTCTCGGACGCGGCGGGGCCGTTCGGGCGGCAGGTGCCGAAGCAGGCGCAGATCCGGCGCGCCCTGCGCGAGGCCGGCCTCGGCACGCCGGTCGTCGTGGCGGGGGGGATCTGCACGTTCGCCCAGGCCGAGGCGATCCTCGCGCGCGGCGAGGCCGATCTCATCGGGGCGGCACGGCAGACGCTCGCGGATCCCGACTGGTTCCTGAAGGTGCGGCTCGGGCGCAGCGGGGAGGTCCGACGTTGCATCTATTCCAATTACTGCGAGGCGCTCGATCAGCGCCACCGACCCGTGACGTGCCAGCTCTGGGATCGCGAGGGGCTCGACGAGCCGGGGGTCGCGACCACGGAGGGCGGAAAGCGCCGGCTCACGGCGCCGCGATGGAGGCGAGAGGAGGCGTGACGATGACCGCACCGACGTTCCCTGACGAGCTCAACCTCGCCGACTACTTCCTGTTCGATCGGCTGCGCGAGGGGCTCGGCGACAAGGTCGCGCTGCTCTTCGGCGATCAGCGGCACACCTACGCCGACGTCGCCGAGAAGGTCCGGATGCTACAGGCGCACCTCGCCGTCGAGGGCGTCGCGCTCGAGCAGCGGGTGCTCATCGTCCTGCACGACTCGCCCGCGTTCGTCTGGGCCTTCTTCGCGGCGCTGAGCCACGGCGCCGTCGTGGCGATGGGCAACCCCGAGGCGCCCGCGCCCGACCTCGCGCACCTCGTCGAGTACACGCGGGCCGCGGCGGTCGTCACGATCCCGCGCGTGGCCGAGGCGCTCGCGCTTCAAGGCGCGCTCGCGGCCGCGGACGTCCGCACCGTCGTGCTGGTGCCCGAGGTCCCGACCGGCGGCGATCTCGAGGCCGATCTCCCGGTCTCGCCGGCCCTCGCGGCGCTGCGGGGCACCTCGCTCCGCGGCGCCCTCGCGCAGGGGCGCGCGGCGCTCGCGGCGAAGCGCGCCCCGGCGGGCCCCCGCCCCACCCGGCGCGACGACATCGCCATCTGGCTCTTCACGTCCGGCTCCACCGGCAGGAGCAAGGCGGCCATGCACACGCACCGCGACTTCGCCTTCAACACCGAGCGTTACGCCAAGGCGACCGTGGGCTACCGCAAGGACGACATCACCGTCTCGGTGCCGCGCCTCTTCTTCGGCTACGCCACGGGCACCAACCTCTTGTTCCCCTTCGCCGTCGGCGCGACGTCGGGCCTCTTCGTCGAGCGGCCGACGCCGGAGTCGCTCGCGCGGTACGTCGAGCGCTATCGCCCGACGGTGGTGACCAACGTCCCGACGATGATGGGCAAGCTGCTCGATGACGACGATGCCCGCGCGGCGCGCGGCGCGCCGCGCCTCGACCTCTCCAGCGTCCGCTTCCACCTGTCCGCGGGCGAGGCGCTGCCGCCGGCGCTCCTCGAGCGCTTCCGCGCGCGATTCCACGCCGACGTCTATGACGGCATCGGCTCCGCGGAGATGTTCCACATCTACTGCACGAACCGCCCCGGCGACGTGCGCCCGGGGTCGCTCGGCCGCGTCGTGGAGGGGTACACGATCAAGATCCTCCCCTCGGACGCGGCCGGGCCGGGCGCGCCCGAGCTCCCGCCCGGCGAGACCGGCGTCATGTGGGTGAAGGGCGACTCGGTCGCGCTCGGCTACTTCCAGGATCGCGAGAAGAGCTGGGGCACCTTCCACGGCCACTGGTGCCGCACCGGAGATCTCTTCCGCATGGATGCCGAGGGCTACCTCTGGTTCAGCGGGCGCGCCGACGAGCTGCTCAAGGTGGGCGGCGTCTGGGTCGCGCCGGTCGAGGTGGAGGAGTGCCTGACCGAGCACCCGGCCGTCAGCCTCGCCGCCGTGATCGGCGCCGAGGAGGCGGGCCTCGTGAAGCCGAAGGCGTTCATCGTGGTCCGCGACGACGCGCGCGGCCGCGTCGCCACCGGCGAGGGGAAGGCCGAGCTCGCCCAGGAGCTCAAGGCCTTCGTGAAGGACCGGCTGAGCAAGCACAAGTACCCGCGCTGGGTCGCCTTCGTCGATGACGTCCCCAGGAACGATCGCGGCAAGGTCGATCGCAAGGCGCTCCGGCAGCGCGAGGCCGCCGGCGAGAACCCGGCGGGCGTGTAGCCCATGCAGGCCGCGCCGCGCCTCGCGGAGCTCACGACCGAGGAGCTCGCCGCGCTCCTGTCGGGCGGCGCGCCGTGCGTCGCGCTCGTGCCGGTCGGGTCGGTCGAGCCGCACGGCCCGCACCTGCCGCTCGGCACGGACACGCTCATCGGCGAGGCCGCGGCCGAGCAGGCTGGCCGCCGGCTGTGGGCGCGCGGCGTCGCCGCGCTCCTCGCCCCGCCCATCGGTTATGGCGTGACGGACTTCGCGGCGGGCTTCGCCGGTGCGATCTCGATCCCGGCGCCCGCGCTCACCGCCTTTCTTCGCGCCGTCGCCGAGGCCTACCTGTCGGCCGGCCTGTCGCATGTCTGCTTCATCAACAACCACCTCGAGCCGGAGCACGACCGCGCCGTGCGCGCCGCCACCAGCGACCTGCCCCTGGGCCGCGCCTCGGTCGCGTGCCCGCTCGCGCGCCGCTGGGCGCGGACGCTCTCCGCGGAGTTCCGGAGCGGCGCCTGCCACGCGGGCCGTTACGAGACCTCGCTCGTCCTCGCCGCGGCCTCCGCGCTCGTCCGGAAAGACATCGCCGAGGCCCTGCCGGACCTCGGCCTGAGCCTGTCGGAGGGCATCAAGGCAGGAGCGAAGAGCTTCCGCGCGCTGGGCATGGACGCCGCCTACACGGGATCTCCGCGCGAGGCATCCGAGGACGAAGGCCGCGCGTTGCTCGATCTGCTCGCGACGATGATTGTCACCGAGGTCGAAGAAGGCCTCTCCAGCGTTTCCGGCCACGAACCCGCGCCACGAAAAAGCAGCAGGTAAACCAACGAGCGCTCAGGTAGACAAAAGCAGGCATCTCTGCCCCAGCACCACGCCCTCACGCTCGCCTGAACGGCAGAATCCGCCATCGACTCACGCGCCCTGGCAAGCTGATCAGGCGGATCAGGCTGTTCAAGCTGATGTGGCTGCTCATGTCGCGCGGCACGCGCACAACGCAAACGTGAGCGACGCTACAAAATGCACCTCGCGGCGCTCGACAATCACCCAGCGCTCGATCAATAATGCTTAGTTTTGCTCTGACATCACAAGCAACGTCAACAGGTTTTTGACAACAAACCTCGATTCCCAATTGACGCATTCAATTCCAAGCCGTACAACGGTATCGTTTTCCTCGCGCGCTGTTTGACGCCAGAACGATCCGACGGCTGACCTGATGAAGGTGATGCTTTACGGCGCGCAGGCAGATGGTGGTTTTGGCGGGGGCGCTCTCTGGCGTTCCTGCGCGACGGCATCACACGCAGCCTCGCGGGCGGAGCTGGCCCGACGACGCGGATCGGAGAGCATCATGAGGAATCGAACGATCATGAGAGGGTCTCGGCATCTGCTCCTGGCGTCTCTCGCCGCCGCCTCCGGCGCGGCGCTCGCCGGGTGCGTCGGCGCACAAGACGAAGGTGACGAGCTGCTCGGTGAGGCGCAGCAGGCCGCGACGGTCTGTGTGACTCTCCAGCGCACGGGGACGACGGGCGTGGTCAAGGATGCCCTCATCAATTCGACCTACCCCACTTACACACCCACCGGAGCCGACATGTACGCTGGCGAGAGCTCCGGCTCCCAGCTGCGTGGGCTGATCGCGTTCGATCTCTCCTCGATCCCTGCCGACGCCACCATCGTCTCGGCGGATCTCTACCTCAACATCGGCGCCTCGACGCCCGACGTGATGCGCGTGCACCGGGTCACGACGGCCTGGGACGAGAACACCGTGACGTGGAACTCGCACTCGACCGCCTGGGATCCCACCGTCCTGGGGACCCTCACGGCGAGCTCGGGATACACGTATACTTACCACACGCTCAGCCTCACCAGCACCGTGCAGAGCTGGGTGAACGGCGCTGTCCCGAACAACGGCGTGTTCTTCGAGCAAACCCTGAATCGCACCCACATCCGAACGAGCGAGAGCTCGCTGGATCGGCGGCCGTATCTCCGCGTCTGCTACGACAGCGAGACGGGGGGCACGACGGCGACGTCGAGCAGCTCCAGCTCCTCGACGACCTCCTCCACGACGTCGAGCTCCAGCTCCTCGACGACCTCCTCCACGACGTCGAGCTCCAGCTCCTCGACGACCTCCTCCACGACGTCGAGCTCCAGCTCCTCGACGACCTCCTCCACGACGTCGAGCTCCAGCAGCGCGGGCGGCGCCGGGGGCGCGGGCGGCGCGGGGGGTGCCGGCGGCGCGGGCGGCGCGGGCGGCGGAGGCGGGGGCGGCGGGGGCGGCGTTCCTGGCCTGCCGATCAGCTGCAACAGCAGCACTCCTGGCGCAGGTGCCAATTGCGGCGTCGAGGGGGGCGATAACTGCTGCTCGACCCTTCCGGTCCCGGGCGGCACGTTCAACCGGCTCAACAACGCGGGTCTTCCGGCGACGGTCAGCAGCTTCTACCTCGACAAGTACACGGTCACGGTGGGGCGCTTCCGGCAGTACCTCGAGCAGACCGGCGGCCCGACCCAGGCCAACCCGCCGGCCGCTGGCGCGGGTGCGCACCCGAAGATCGCGAACAGCGGCTGGGACCCGTCGTGGAACACGTATCTCGCGGCCAACACGGGCGCGCTCAAGACGGCGCTCATCTGCGATCCCTATGGATGGCCGTCCTGGAGCGACACGCCGGGAGCCAAGGAGAAGAAGCCGATCGTCTGCGCGACGTGGTACGAGCTGTTCGCGTTCTGCGCGTGGGACGGCGGCCGGCTGCCGACCCAGGCGGAGCTCAACTACGCCTCTGCCGGCGGCGACGAGCAGCGCATGTTCCCGTGGGGCGGCTCGAGCGTCGAGAGCATCATCGGCGTCAACCAGGACGGCTCCACGGATGTCACACGGTATGCCTCCTGGTGCTGCCAGGGCGACGGCACGGTCGCGGGGGATGGAACGAACCGCTGCCTGGGTGAGCCGTACCCGAGCAACTATCCCTGCGCGCACACGGATCTCACGGACGTCGGCAAGTTCCCCCAGGGCGCCGGGCGGTGGGGGCAGCTCGACCTGGCCGGCAACGCGTACAAGGCCACCCGTGACGGTTCGGACAACTATCAGCTGCTGATGCCCTGCAACGACTGCTCGCGGCTCGACAACAGCTCGAGCGCGCGCTTCATGCACGGCGGCAGCTTCCTGGCCGCCGGGTACAAGCAGACGACGGACTTTCGGGCTTCCTACGCGGGCACCTCGCGGCGCTACTACGTCACGGCGACGTGCGCGCGCGATCTCCCCATGCCGTGACGCCGCTCCGGCCGGCGGCCCGGCGAGGCGAACGCGCGCCGCGCTGGTGAAGCCGGCGGGCGCGGGTCCGCCGCGCACCTCGCGCCAAGGCGCCCGCCGGCCCTGCCGGGCCTCCCAGGCGGGCGCCTCCTGCCGGCGAGCCGCTCGCTCCCGTGCCCTCCCGCTCTCCTGAATGACCCCCCCCTTGAACTTGGCCCTCGCAGGCGCCCCTTGATACGCGCGCTCCATGCGCGTGAGAGGCATTTTCCTCCTGCCGGCGATGGCGCTTGCGACGCTGAGCGTGAGCTGCCCGCGCCCTGCCTCCGAGCCCGCCGCGACGTCCCCGGCCCCTGCGCCCGCCTCCGGCGTCACCGCGCCGCTCGCCGCAGCCGCGCCGGCCGTCGCTGCCCCGGCGCCCTCCGCCGCCCGCGCGGAGGACGCCGCGCCGCCCGGCGAGGAGGCCGCGACGGCGCCGGGCGCGCTCGCCGCGGCGCCGGGCGGCGACCCGCTCGCGTTGCCGGCGCTGCCGCCGGAGCTCGTCGATGACGGGTCCGACAAGCTGCCCGAGATCGATCCTCCCCCGGCCACCTCGCCGACGGCGGCCGAGGAGGAGGTCCACGAGCTCGCGAGCATCGCCAGGGAGACGTGGATCTTCGCCGAACCGCGCTGGACCAGCCGGCGCATCGGGTACCTGCGCGCCGGCGCCGTGGTCGCGCGCAGGCCGGAGCCGTCCGGCAGGACGTCGTGCGCCGACGGCTGGTACCACATCGAGCCGAACGGCTACGTCTGCATCGGCGCCAGCGCGACGCTCAACATTCACGACCTCGCGGTCGAGGCGTCGTCACGCCGCCCAGTCCGCCGGTTCGCTTCGCCCACCTTGCCGGTCGTTCGTGGCGAGGCCGCGCCTGCCACGACACAGGCCGGCGAGGCCACACTTGCTGCAACGCAGCCAGGCGAGACCGCACTTGCCGCAACGCAGCCAGGCGAGACCGCCCTTACCGCAACGCAGCCGGGCGCAAACGCACTTGCCGCAACGCAGCCGGGCGAGACCGCACTTGCCGCAACGCAGCCAGGCGAGACCGCACTTGCCGCAACGCAGCCAGGCGAGACCGCACTTGCCGCAACGCAGCCGGGCGCAAACGCACTTGCTGCAACGCAGCCGGGCGCAAACGCACTTGCTGCAACGCAGCCGGGCGCAAACGCACTTGCCACGACGCAGGCAGGGGACGCGACAACCCTGCTCGGCGGCCTGCCCTACACGTACGTGATGTCTCGCTCCCCCACCCCGCCGCTCTATGCGCGCCTTCCGAACGAGGACGAGCAGCGCGGCGCCGAGCCCGACCTCGCCGGGCACCTGCTCCGCGCCGCGACCGCCGCGCGCGCGCCGGACTTCGTCGCGCCGCCGCCTCCGGACGCGACGCCCTCGGTCCTGCTCTACGGGCGGCCGGCGCCCGGGCTCGCCGGCGATCGCCGCTCTCCCGACGCGCTCGTCCTGGGCCGCGCCCGGACGCGCTCCGGCTTCGCCCTGCTCTCGACGTTCGATCACGACGGGCGCCGCTTCGGCCTGACGACCGACCTCGCCGTCCTGCCGCTCGACCGCACCCGCGTCATCCGGCCGAGCGCCTTCGTCGGGCTGGCGCTCCCTGAGGGCGTCACCTTGCCCGTGGCCTTCGCCAGGCGCCGCCACGCCGCGCGCCTCGTCCCGGGCGAGCGCGGCGGCGTCACCCGCGCCCCGCTCCGCTTTCGCGAGGCGATCCCGCTGTCCGGCGCCTCGCGGCGCCTCGGCGGCATCGACTACCTCGAGGCGCGGGACGGCTCGCTCGTCCGCTCGGACGAGGTCGTGCGCGTCGATCCGCTCCCCAGGACGCCCGCGTGGGCGGTGCGCGGGCGGAAGTGGATCGACGTCTCGATCGACAAGCAGAGCCTCGTCGCCTACGAGGGCACCCGCCCGGTCTACGTGACGCTCGTCTCGACGGGGGCGGACGGCCTCGGCGACCCGAAGACGACGCGCTCTACGATCCAGGGGCTGTTCCGCATCCACACGAAGCACGTCACGGTCACGATGGACGGCGACGAGGAGGACGAGGATCCGTTCGACTTCCGCGACGTGCCTTTCGTCCAGTACTTCACGGAGGGCTTCGCGTTCCATGCGGCCTACTGGCACGACGATTTCGGCACCCCGCGCAGCCACGGTTGTGTGAACCTCTCTCCGCTCGACGCCGCCTGGCTGTTCGAGTGGACGACCCCCGAGGTCCCGGCCGAATGGCACGGCGCGCTCTCGTTACGGAAGGGCACGCTCGTCTCCATCCGCCCCTGAGCCGGCGGCCCGCCGGCGCTGCCCCTTCCGCGCCGCGCGCAGGCACGCTACACGCTCGCTCCATGGCCATCCAGGAGCCCCTCTCGCTCGATCAGCTCATGGCGATCGATCCGCTGCTCTCCGAGGAAGAGCGCATGATCCGCGACGCCGTCCGTCGCTTCGTGCGCGAGCGGTACCTGCCGCGCGCCGCGGACCTGTTCGCGCGCGAGGAGTTCGCGACCGACCTGATCCCCGAGATCGCCGCGCTCGGCCTGCTCGGCGGCTCGCTGACCGGCTACGGCTGCGCCGGCATGAACTCGGTCGCTTACGGCCTCGCGCTGCAGGAGCTCGAATATGGCGACAGCGGCCTGCGCAGCTTCGTGAGCGTCCAGGGCTCGCTGGCGATGTACCCGATCTGGAAGTACGGCTCCGAGGCGCAGAAGCAGCGCTGGCTGCCGAAGATGGCCGCCGCCGAGCTGATCGGGTGCTTCGGCCTGACGGAGCCCGACAGCGGGTCGGATCCGAGCTCGATGAAGACCCGCGCCCGGAAGGACGGGAGCGCGTACGTGCTGACGGGCACGAAGATGTGGATCACGAGCGCGCCCATCGCGGACCTCTGCGTTGTGTGGGCCAAGGTCGATGACGGAGGGGCCGAGTCCATCCGGGGCTTCGTGGTGGAGCGCGGGATGAAGGGGCTGGAGACCCCGCTCATCCACGGCAAGATGAGCCTGCGCGCGAGCCCGACCGGGGAGATCGTGCTCAACGAGGTGCGCGTGCCGGAGGAGAACGTGCTGCCGGGTGTGGTCGGCCTGAAGGGCCCGCTCGGCTGCCTGACCCAGGCGCGCTTCGGCATCGCGTGGGGTGCGCTCGGCGCCGCGCGCGCCTGCTACGAGACGGCGGTCTCCTATGCGCGCGAGCGCGTCCAGTTCGGCCAGCCGATCGCGTCGCGGCAGCTCATCCAGTCGGAGCTCGTCGAGATGGCGACGGAGATCGCGAAGGGGCAGCTCATGGCGCTGCACTTCGGGCGGCTGAAGGACACGACCGGCATCAGCCCGGTGCAGGTCTCGCTCTGCAAGCGGAACAACGTGGGCTGGGCGCTCAAGATCGCGCGGACCGCGCGGGGCGTGCTCGGCGCGAACGGGATCCTGCTCGATTACCCCGTCATCCGGCACATGCTCAACCTGGAGAGCGTGTACACGTACGAGGGCACCGACGAGGTGCATTGCCTGATCCTCGGCAACGCGATCACCGGGCACAACGCGTTCTGAGGGGATATCGGCAGGTGCTCAGAGCGGATTGACGGCCAAGGGCCCTCCCGTCGCCAGGCGGTCGAGTGACGTTCACGACCGAGCCGTCGACGACCACGACCACCTTCACGACCACGCTGGTGGCCGATGTGGCACGCCGCTACCCCGTCTTCCCCGCCGCCTTCCGCTTCAGCCCCACCAGGAAGATCTCCACGCTGCTCGCCCGCGTCCCCTCGGGCCGGATGCTCCGGACCTCCTCGCAGAGGTTCCTCAGCGCGTCCCGGGCCTTCACGAAGTCCTCGCTCATGAAGATCTTCCCGACGAACGCCCCGCCCGGCGCGAGCAGCGCCTCGGCCACGGCCACGGCGCGCATGAACAGCTCGTAGCTCCGGGCCTGGTCGGCGATCTTGCTGCCGCTCGTCGCGGGCGCCATGTCCGACAGCACCACGTCGTACGGCGCGAACTGCGCGAGCGCCTCGTTCGTGAGCGACAGCGCGTCCCCCTGCACCACCGTCGCCTGCGGCCCGAACGCCGCCGTGATCGGCGACAGATCCACCGCGAGCAGCTTGCCCCCCGCGCCGATCCGCTGCGCCGCGTACATCGACCACGACCCCGGCGCGGCGCCCAGGTCGAGCACCCGCTGGCCAGGGCGGAGCAGCCGCACCCGGCGATCGATCTCCTCGAGCTTGAAGACGCTGCGCGCAGGATAGCCCTGCGCCTTCGCCGCCTTCGTGAAGGCGTCAGGCCGCTTGTACGGGTTCTTCGGCTTCTGCGACACGGAGGGACGCTCGGCGGGCACGGCCGGCGGGGCGCTCGCTCAGGGGAGCTGCCCCGCCCGGCGGCCGGGATCAGCCGCCCTTCTTCTTGGTCGGCTGCTGCACCGGCACGATCCCCTTGCCGCCGCGCTTCTTCACGGCGCCGCGGATCGTCACCACCTGGTTCTTCGGGCCGGGGACCGGACCCTCGATGAGGATCAGGTTGTCCTCGGGGAGGAGCTTCGCGATCTTCAGGTTGAGCGCGCTCACCGTCTCGTCGCCGTAGTGGCCGGGCATCTTCAGGCCGGGCAGCGTGCGGCCGGGGGTCATGTTCGTACCGATCGAGCCGCCGTGGCGGAAGTACTCGTGCGTGCCGTGCGAGTTGACCGCGCCGGCGAAGCTCCACCGGCGGATGACGCCGCTGAAGCCGCGGCCGCGCGAGCGGCCCTGCGCGTCCACCCGCTGGCCCACCTCGAAGATCTCGTCGACCTTGAGCGTGGTCCCGATCTCGTACTTCGCCGCGTGCTCCGGGCTGCAGCGCAGCTCGCGCACGATCCGCTTCGGCGTCTGCCCCGACTTCTTGTACGCGCCCGCGACCGGCTTCGTGGTGTGCTTCTCCGCCCGCTCGCCGAGGCCGAGGATGAGGGCGCTGTAGCCGTCCTTCTCGAGCGTGCGCTTGCCGATGACGACGCAGCCCGCCTGCACGACCGTGCAGCGCAGGACCTCGCCCGTCTCGTTGAAGATCTGCGTCATGCCGATCTTCTTGCCGATGATGCCGGGATGCTGATTCATGATGGGATCGCCTTGCTCGCTCCGTCTGGGGTGGCTGAAACTGGCTCCGCGCGGCGCGCCGCGAGAGCGATCCCCTCGGCGCGCCTCATCACGAGCCGGTTCGGAGCGAAGAACCGGGGCGGCTTCCCGCCGGGCACGTTGGGGGGCGCAGAGCTTACTCACGGGGCCCCCAAAGGGAAGCGAAAACCACCGCCACAACGGTAATACAGACAACATCAAGCCGAGACGCGCCGCGTGACGTCGCGTGACGTCGCGTCACGTCGCGTCACGTCGCGTTACGCCCGCTCGGACATTGTCCTTCTGAGCGGACATTTCCTGTCTCTCCCTGGCGTCGAAGTTCGGAGGAGCGGGCCTCACATTGGGTCATCGGAGGTCAGGGATGACAGACATCATCGCTCACGGTGAGCCGCGCGACGTCGAGCGCCTCATGGATCGTTACTGGTTCCTGCTGAGAGGCGAGGCGCACGGCGCCGGTGAGGACAGCGCGAGCGCGGCCCGGACCCGGGTGGTCCGCGACGGCGAGTTCGTCGTGGTGAGCATCGAGGCGTCGGCGCTCGGGTGGCCCGAGGGGACGCTGCTCTTCAGGTTCCGATCCGAGGTGGCCCCCTGCGCCGAGTGCGTCGAGCGCGCAGCCGCGATCGCGCGCCACCGGACGCGCGGCATGCTCCGCTCGGGCGACGTGCGCGAGATGCTCGGCTTCGCCGTCGCCCGCTGCGCCGCCTCCGGCATCGACCTGGCCCACGCCGGCGCGCGCGCTCGAGGCGACGGGGCGCGCCGGGGCGACGCGCCGGGCAGCGCGGGGGAGCCCGCCTCGGGGGGGCGCCGCGCGGCGCAGGACGCGGGCGGCGGCGCGAAGCGCTACGACGCCGAGCTCTGGCTCATGCTCTGACGGCGCGCGCGCGCGTCTCGCAGCGGGCGCGGCCGCGTCACGAGCCGACCACGTTGATGGTCGCCTTGACCATCGCCATCCAGCACTGAAGCACCATCTTCCCCTCCTTCTGCGGGGTGATGGCCACCTCGACCTGCGTGTTCAGCGGCAGGTCCTTCTCGATCTTCAGATCGGGAATCGCGATCGCCTTCAGACACTCGCTCTTCGTCGTCCGCGTGAAGCGCAGCACCACGGGCTCCCCCTTCTTCAGCTCGATCGTCGACGGGGAGAAGCCGCTGTCGTTCACCGCGATGTCGATGCGCTTGACGTTCGCCGGCGCGGCGAGCTCGGCGGCCGCCACCACCGGCGCCTCCTCGGCGGGCTTGTTGCAAGCGAGCAAGGAGAGCGATGAGAGCGAGGAGAGGGAGAGGGCAAGCGCGGTGACGAGGAGCTGCAGGCTCATGGTCAGCGCGTTCTTACCCGGCCCAAATGGCGCGTCAAGCCGCCCTCCAGCCGTCCGCCCCGGGCGAGAGACCCGAGGGCGGTCGGGCGCAGACGGGCGCGCGCCGCGACGTGAACGCGACGCGGCCGGCTCAAACGTGGCGGCCCGAGAGGATCTGCAGGATCGACGAGAAGAGGTTGATGAAGTTGAGGTAGAGATCGAGCGCCCCGCCGACCGGGTCCTCTTCGCTCGAGTGGAGCAGGCGCGACGTGTTGTAAAGGACGTATCCCCCGAACACGAGGACGGACACGCTGGCGATCGCGAGGCCGAGGAGCGTGCTCCCGAGCAGGATGTTCAGCAGCATCGCGCCGAGGACGACCATGGCGCCCATCACCAGCCCGCTGGCCATGAACGACAGGTCCTCCCTCGAGAGGAAGACCCCCAGCGTGAGGCTCCCGAACGTGAGGACCGTCAGGATGAAGGTGTCCCGCACCGGGGCCGACGACAGGGTGCCGCCGAGGCCCGCCGCCGCCTGGGCCATGTAGAGCGCAGGCGCCGCGGTGACGCCCAGGACGGCCGCCATCCCGAAGAGCGCGAGGACGTTGACCCCGGGGATCTTGCGCACCGCCCGCGCGCCGAACATCACGCCGAACACGACGCCGATCGAGAGGATCGGGTGCTGCGCGAAGAGCTCGACCAGCGGCGGCATCTCGCGCCGCAGCGTCCCCTCCTCCACGTCCGGCGCCCCGATGTACAGCGCGCACATGGCGCCCAGGGAGGAGACGACAAGGCTCGCCGTGAAGAGCCCGTACACCTTCTTGAGAAAGTCGATCCGCAGCGCCAGCTTCGGGCTGGCCGATACGCTCGCCCCGAGGGGACTCGCCTGGCGTGAGTTCATCTGCTGCGCTCCTCCTTCAGGGCGTTTCGCCGCGGCTGCACGAGCGCCTAGTCGTGCACCATTCACCTCGGACATGCAACACCGCCACGGCGAAGCCCTCGGGCATCTGCCGCCCGCAAAAAAATCACGCTCCAGCGGCATCGCGCGCGCACGGAGGGCCCGGCGCGGCGTGAACGGCGCGCCGACATCGTGTAGCTTCCGGCGAACAGCAGCCCGAATCCAGAGAAAATCCTCTCCATTCCGGCTAATCGAAGCCCACATCCAGAGATTCAACTCTCGGTTCAGGCTAACAATAGCCTGGATCAAGATAATCGTCTCTCGAATCAGGTTAAAACCAGCCAATATCTAGATGAAAAGCTCTCGGCTACGGCGAAGAGCAGCCCGGATCCAGAGAAAACGCTTGGTTCCGACGACAAACCGCTCGGCTGCGACGAATGACGCGCTCGGCTGCGACGCCAGCGCCGAGCAACAGCGCCGTCGACCTGGCTGCGCGCGCCGTGGGAAGGAAAACAGGAGAACGAACTCCTGCCTTCTCAGAGGTCGGGAAGAACGACCGCGCACGCCTCCCGGCGGGCCCGGAGCACGACCCATCACGACCCATCACCAATCGATGCCTCGGAACAGGCACCTTGCCGGGCCCCAGCGCGCACGCCGGGCAGCAGAGATGGGCCGCGCCCGGGCGCGCTCCGCCCCATGCGGCGATGCCGCGGTGGGCGCCTGCGCGCGGCCCGTTGTCGCGCGCCGCACGCTCGTGTACGAAGGACAGCGAACGATCACGAGCGCGCCGCGCAGCCTTGGGGAGGACGAGGTTTCATGAACGTCACGACGATCGCCGTTGCCGACGTCGAGCCCGCGACGGCGCCGTTGCCGGGATTCGATAGCGAAGCTGCGGTGCAGAGCCTGCTCGTCTCGAAGATCGAGGCCTCCTACCGCCACCGCCTGCCCCTCGTGGGACGCACGGACCTCCACCCGCTCGTCCAGGCCGCCTATACCGCCTTCACCCAGCGCTATCCCCTCGTGCTCTCGCCCGACGTGGTCTGGCTCTGCCTGGCGCGCGGCTTCACGTTCCACCTCGCCGCGAACGACGAGCATCGGCGCCGCTTCCTCCCCGACGATCACGAGTTCTCGCTCGTCGTCGATCGCCCGGACTTCACCCTCGGCGAGGTGAACCCGTGGCCAGCTCTGTTTCCGGACTTTTCCAGGCAGGTTTCGGCGCGGGTCGGCTCGCTGCGGGACCTCGTGACCTCCAATTTCTCCACCACGGGGCCTGTCGAGCGGGTGTCGTCGGAGCTCACGGTCGCGACCCCGCTCGCGCCGCACTACGCGTGGGAGCCGCCGTTCCCGGGCGACATGGTGTTCCCGCAGCGTGGGATCCCGCGCGTGTACCTGCTCGGCACGTCCGACGACTGGCGCTGGGTGCGCCAGCGCGTGGCGATGCTCGGCTCCGTCGGGCAAGATCGGTGGACCCGCGCGCTCCTGCCCGTGCTCGACCAGATCGCCGCCTCGGCGGAGGGGCGCGCCGACACGATGTTCTGGCGTGCGTTCTTCAGGTACGAGAGCTCGGCCGACGAGCTGACCGGGTGGATCCACGTGCTGTTTCCCTACCTGCGCGCGTGGCCCAACGACTACTTCGCGCCGAATCCCTATTTCGAGAGCTGGCACGAGCGATGGCGGACGGCGGAGGCCCGGAGCGACGCGCTCGGGGGCCTCGGGAACCCGCAGGGACCGGGCCTCTCCGAGCTGCCGCCCGGCCTGACCAGCGCCCAGCTGCGCTTCATCGACGGGAGCAGGCGCGAGCACCCCATGGAGTTCATCAGCGGCCTCATCGGCGTGACGCAGGATCCACACTCCCTCGCGCTGCTGCCGGAGTTCGTCTGGGCCATCGCGCACCAAGCCCCCGAGTCGGCTGCGCAGCGCCCCGCCGAGGCCTCCTGAGCGCCGCGGCCCGCTCGCCGCGCGCTCCACGGCGATTTCCGCCCACCTCTGCTACGTGCATCGCAGAGCGGCGGTCACCCGCACAGGAGACGGGCCCAGATCGGCGTTTTCGGCGCGCAAGCGCACTCCCGTCTCAAGATCCTACACATCTCGCTTGATGTGTGCTGGGCGACGTGATCAAAGCTGCGGATGGGTTCACCTGCAGCAGAGCACGCAGCGGCACTCGCCGAGGAGATGAGCGACGCGCACTTCGGCGATGCGCGGCTTTCGAAGCGCCAGACCAAGCTGGTGCAGAAGCTGGCGCAGGCGCCGGACAAGAGCTTCCCCTCGCTCTTGTCCGACAGCGAGCTGGAGGCGGCGTACCGTTTCTTCGGCAACGACGCCGTCACGCCCGCGGCGATTCTGGCTCCGCATGTGCGCGCCACCCTCGCGCGCATGGAGGCCGAGCCGGTCGTGCTCGCCATCCATGACACCACGACCCTTTCCTTCCGCTCGGACGGCCAGCGGCAGGGGCTCGGACGGCTGCGCTCCTCGGGGCAGACGTTCTTCGCCCACTTCACGCTGGCGGTCAGCGGCGATGGAACGCGCCGCCCGCTCGGCGTGCTCGATCTGAGCACGCACGTGCGCGACGACGGCACGACGGACAACGAGCACGACCGCTGGGGAGAGCAGGTGGAGCGAGTCGCGGTCTTGGGCGCTGCGCCGCACGATGTGGTGCACGTCATGGACCGCGAAGGCGACGACTACGGCCTGTTCGCGCAGCTTCTGAGCGCAGGGCATCGGTTCGTGATTCGGCTCGCGCACAATCGCCTCGTCGAGGCTGACGCCCTCGGAGCGGAGGCCAAGCTCGAGCAGGCGCTCGCGCATGTTCAAGCGGTGGCCGTGCGCGAGGTAGAGCTTTCGCCGCGGCCGGCAGGCAATCGCAGCCCTCAACAGAAACGGCTGCATCCTCCGCGTGCAGGACGCTTGGCCAAGCTCGCCCTTGGAAGCACGCGCGTGACCCTGCGGCGACCGAGATCCCAGCCGCGCGAGCTGCCTGCGACGCTCTCGTTGCGGGTCGTACGCGTCTGGGAGATCGAGCCGCCGCCGGGCGAAGCGCCGGTCGAGTGGGTGCTGCTCACGAGCGAGCCGGTCGAGTCCGTCGAGCAGCTGACGCAGCTGGTCGACTGGTACCGGGCGCGCTGGATGGTGGAGGAGCTCTTCAAGGCCCTGAAGACCGGATGCGCCTACGAGAAGCGCCAGATCGAGGACCTGCACGGCCTGCGCAACGTGCTGGCGCTCTTCGCGCCCATCGCCTGGCAGCTATTGCTGCTGCGCAGCGAGGCTCGGCGCGCTCCGGAGCAGCCCGCGACCGCCGTGCTCACGCCCACCCAGCTCGAGGTGCTGCGGGTCTTCGCGCGCAAGCCCCTGCCCGAGAACGCCACGGCCCGCGATGCCTTCCTGGCGATCGCCGGGCTCGGCGGACACCTCCGGCGAAACGGCGAGCCCGGCTGGCAGACCTTGGGCCGTGGCTACGAGCAGCTGCTCACCCTCGTCCAGGGCTGGAGCGCCGCGAGGGAGGTGGGGAAAATATGATCAATCCTGAGACTCCCGTGCGCTGAGCACCGAAAACGTCGAGGTGGGCCCGTATCCGAAGCGGGTGACCGTCGCTCTGGACGGGCGGCGTCCGCTGACATAGGATTGTGCGGTCCGCGACACGGCGACGCCTTGCGTCGTCCATCACGCTCGGAGGCTCCAGTGTCCGGAGGCAAGTTCGCGCTCCTCGAAGTACCGGATCTGAATGGTGGGGAACCGTCCTACCTGCGCCTCGGGGCCGCCGCGCCGCTCGGCGAGAGCGCGGGCGACGATCTCGCCGAGCGGATTCAGACGTTCACCGACGACGACCGCAAGCGGGACGGCTCGCCCGATTTCGTGCCTGTGGGCGAGCGAAAGGCCGAGACCGCGAAGCTGCACACGAAGGGCGGCTGGCGCGATCACACCGACGGCAACCGCATCTCGACCACCAAGGGCGACAAGGTCGAGGTGATCGGGGGGAACTACCGCCTGCTCATCCTCGGCCGCGGGGAGCACCAGGCGGGCTGGGACGTGTCGGGAGGGCACGTCACCGAGGTCAGCGAGACCTTCGGCGGCGGCACCACGATCGAGTGGGTGCAGAACTACGGCGGCACGTGGAAGGTCGTCGAGACGACCATCAAGGGCGAGGTGCGCACCCTCTACCACGGCGACGTCTACGACTATTACTTCGGGAAGATCAAGGAGAGTCAGACCGGCACGGACACGTTCCCCACGCTGAATGTCACCGACGATTTCATCGATGACAAGAATCCGCCCTCGCCCCAGGCGATCCCGACGGAGAACCCCACGATCGTCGACAGGACGTGGGCCACGAGCATCGCGTCCTATACCGGCTCGGCGAAGCTGCCTGTGCCGTCGATCACGGACGAGACCTGGGCGGAAGTGATGGTGACGAAGACGAACGCCACCTCGATGACCGACGAGACGACCGTCAAGGGGGAGTCGAAATCCACCATGCGCGCCGCGTCGATCACGTCCTCCACCAAGGTCGACGGGACCATGGATGACCACACCGAGGCCGACATCATCAAGAGCTACACGAAGGCGAGCAAGATCATCTCCGAGACCCACGCCGACACCGAGGACGATATGTACGGCGACGCGGACTCCTACACGAAGGGCGACAGCAAGACCGTCGTCGAGGGGATCGAGACGACGATCAACCTCGGCATGGTCAACGAGGTCGTCCTGGGGGGGATGATCGAGGCGACGCTCGGCGCGGAGGTGACCTTCACGGCCGGCGGCATCGTCGACGTGACCGTCGGGCTCAAGGCGGATTTCAGCCTGACCGGGACCATCGACGTCTCCGCCGGCCCCAGGCTCGAGATCAGCCCGGCGGGCGTGGAGCTCCACATGAGCAAGACGGAGATCGCGCTCGCCAACAAGATCGTCTCGGCGTTCCACCTCTTCGTTTGAGGGCGCGAGCACAACGCTCCACGCGCCACCGGATACGGAGCTCCCATGGCCGGCGATGGCAAGTACGGTATCCTCCATGTGCCTGATTTCGGCGACGGCATGTCGTCGTACCTGCGCATCGGCGCGGCCGAGGGCGACGAGTACACCTGGCGAGATCACACCGACGGCAACCGGGTCATCACCACGCGGGGCGACAAGATCGAGGTCATCGGGGGCACGTACAAGATGACCGTCCTCGGCCGCCGCGAGTTCGAGGGCGGCTGGAAGGCGGAGGACGGGCAGATCAACGAGAAGAGCATCACCTTCTACGGGTCGGGCGAGTTCGACTTCATCCAGGGCCCCCGCGGCGAGAAGCGCCTGCGCGAGAAGACCGTGAAGGGCGAGGTGCACACCACCTACCACGGCGATGCCTTCGAGTTCCATTACGGCAGCAAGCTGGAGAGCGTCACCGGGAGCGACAGCCCGCCGCGCAACCTGGACGAGATCACGGACCCCTGGGGGCTCCCGTCTTCAGGCGTCCTCGGGGAGAACCCCACGATCGTCGACAGGACGTGGGCCAAGAGCATCTCGTCCTATACCGGCTCGGCGAAGCTGCGGGTGCCCTCGATCTCCAACGAGACCTGGGCGGATACGATGGTGTCGACGACCCACGCCACGTCGATGACCGACGAGACGACCATCGACGGACCGTCGAAGTCGACCATGAAGGCAGGGTCGATCACGACCTCGACCACGGTCACCGGGACCATCGATGACCACACCGAGGCCGACATCATCAAGAATACGACGAAGGCGAGCAAGATCATCTCCGAGACCCACGCCGACACCAAGGACGAGAAGTACGGCGACGCGGACTCCTACACGCAGGGCAACAGCAAGACCGTCGTCGACGGGATCGAGACGACGATCAACCTCGGCATGGTCAACGAGGTCGTCCTGGGGGGGATGATCGAGGCGACGCTCGGCGCGGAGGTGAGCTTCACGGGCGGCATCTCGGCGAGCGCCACGATCGGCCTGGAGGCGTCCGTCACCGTCGCCGCGTCGCTCGAGGCCAGCATCGGGCCCACGCTCTCGATGGGGCCGGAGAAGGTGAAGGTCACCCTGGACCGGGGCAAGGTCGTGCCCATCCACACGAACATCGCGGCAGTCCACCTCATGACGTGACGCGCAAGCGCGGCGACCCTCACGGATGGCGAACAAGAACCTCACCCCGTTCCTCTTCGGCAGCAAGGTCACCTCGCGGAGGCCGCCCCAGCCGGAGATGACCCTGATCGTCCGGGCGAAGTTCACGCTCGAGCCCGGAGCGCCGCTCTCCGTGCCCGAGGGCCACCCGGCGCTCGCGCAGGAGACGCTGCGCGGCGACGTGTTCCACGACGACGATCACGAGCAGACCGGCGAGTGCCTGTACCCGAGCGATCTCGTGGACTTCAAGCCCCACGCCGACGTGCTCCTGATCGGCACGTGCCACACGCCGGGCAAGGCGCGCATGACCGAGTGTCCGGTGCGGTTCGGCGTCGGGTCCTGGTCGAAGATCCTGCGCGTGGTCGGCGAGCGCGTGTGGATGGATGGCCTTCTCGGGCCCGCCATGAGCGATCCCGTGCCGTTCGACCGGATGCCGCTCGGCGATCGGCGCAGCTTCGGAGGGCCGGGGCACCCGCTCAACCCGGTGGGCAGGGGCCACGGGACGCGCGAGCTCCCCAACGTCGAGGGCGCGGACGATCTGCTGCTGTCGCGCTCGGATCGGCCGGCGCCCGCGGGGTTCGGGCCCCTGTCGCCGAACCGGCCCGATCGGCGCGCCCGGGTCGGGAAGAACTACGGCAAGGCGTACCGCGAGAAGCGAGCGCCGTACTTCGCCGACGACTTCGACTGGACGTTCTTCAACTCGGCCCGGCCCGATCAGTGGCTCCCCTACCTGCGCGGGGACGAGGAGCTCCTGTTCCAGAACCTCCACCCCGACGCGGAGGTCTTCCGGTCGCGGCTGCCGGGCCTCCGGATCCGCGTCTTCGCGAACGACGCGGAGCGCGGGTTCCGGGAGGTGCCGATGCACCTCGACACGCTGCTCGCCAACCTGGACGAGGGGGCCCTGTTCCTCACGTGGCGCGGCCTCACGGAGGTGACCGACGACGACCTCTCGCGCGTCACCACGCTCGTCGCCTCCGAGCCGCTCGACGGCCCGGCGCTGCCCGAGGAGCATTACCGGGAGCTCCTCGCGCGCTTCGAGGCCGATCCGCTCGAGATCGAGGAGCAGCTCGCGCCGGAGCTCAAGGAGGAGTGGGGGGCGCTGCAGAAGAAGGGCGACGGCGCGGCGCCGCGCGACGGCGGCGACGCGGCGGGGCTCGACCCGCTGTCGGCGCTGCTCAAGGCGCGGCTCGGCGACGTCGCGAAGCCGCAGCAGGAGAGGATCGGCCGGGCCATGGCGGGGCTCTCGGCCGTCGCGTTGCCGGGGGGGAAGGTCCTCGGCAGCGTCATCGCGGAGGCGCTGCGCAACCTGCCGAAGGCCTCGCAGGCCCTGCCGCCGATGAGCTCCGGCGCGTCGCCCGTGCTGATGGACGCGGCGCTCCGGACGGCCTTCCGGCGCGTCGCGCGGGCGGTGGAGGAGGCGAAGGCGCTCGCGGCCGCGCGCGGGACGCAGGTCCCGGCGCTCGCGGCGTGGGACAAGCTCGCCGGCGATCCGAAGCTCGCGTCGATGGGCCTCTCCATGGACGCGCCGCGGCCGCCCGGGCAGATCGGGCCCGGGAGCGACCTCCGCGACCAGGACCTGAGCGAGCAGGACCTGAGCGGCCGCGACCTGACCGGCGCGGATCTCACGGGCGCCCTCCTCACGGGCGCCAACCTCCGGGGCGCCAGGCTCACGCGCGCCATCCTCAAGCAGGCCGTGCTGTTCGACGCCGACGTGAGGGAGGCCGATTTCACGGGCGCGGACCTGAGCCTCGCCACCCTGCAGAGCGCCCGGGCAGAGCGCGCCGTCTTCCGCGGCGCCACGCTGGAGGGCGCCACGTTCGACGGCGCGCGGCTCATGGAGGCCGATCTCTCGGGCACGCAAGGGTCGCAGCTCGTCTTCTCGAGGGCGGACATGACGGCGGCCGTCGCGCGCGGGGCGGCGTGGGCCGTGGCCTTCCTGGAGGACACCGTGCTCGAGCGCGCGGACCTGTCGCAGGCGTCGCTCACGCGGTGCTTCGTGTCCAAGGTCAAGGGCGCCTCCGCCACGTTCGCGGGCGCGACCCTGACCGGATCGAGCTTCTCCGGCTCCGACCTGACCGGCGCGGTCTTCACGGGCGCGCGGGGCGACGGGAGCGTGTGGATGGGCGCGACCCTCACCGGCGCGGATCTCAGCCTCGCCGTGCTGACGGGCACCCTCTTCAGCGAGGCCACGGCCGAAGGCGCGAGCTTCTTCGGGGCCAACGCGCGGGGCGCCCGGTTCGACCGGGCAAACCTCACGCGCGCCGACTTCACGCGGGCGAACCTCTTCGAGGCGGACCTGCTCAGGGCGCGGGTCCCGGAGGCGAAGTTCGTCGACGCGAACCTCTACGATGCAAAATTCTACGAGACCTCGGGATCCGGCTGTGATTTCAGGGGGGCGAACCTGAAGAAGTCGACGCTGGAGCGAGATCGATGACCCCGGACGAGCTGAGGGCGCTGCTCCAGGCGGGCGAGGCGCTCGAGGGCAGGACGCTCGGCGACATGGATCTGCGGGGGGCCGACCTCCGCAAGGCGCGGCTGCGCGGTGTGAAGCTCGGGCGGGTGCAGCTGGAGGGCGCGGACCTCTCGGGGGCCGATCTCCGCGGCATCAAGATGGCCTGGTGCGCGCTCCGCGGCGCGGACCTGTCAGGCGCCGATCTCGAGGGCGCGGCCGTCGCCCAGAGCGACCTCTCGGGCGCGAACCTCGCCGGGGCGAACCTCACGGGGGCGAGCCTGGTCCGCGGGCAGCTGACCGGGGCGAACCTGCGCGGCGCGCGGCTCCAGGAGGCGAACCTGGCCGAGTCGAAGCTCGCGGGGGCGGAGCTGTCCGGGGCGACCCTGAAGGGCACGCGGCTCGACCTCGCCGACCTGTCGGGCGCGGCGCTCGACGGGGTGACCGTCTCGCAGTCGTCGTTCACGCGGGCGGATCTCTCGGGCGCCTCGCTGTCGCAGGCGCGGATCGAGGGCTCGTCGTTCACCGAGGCGAACCTGACGCGGGCCGATCTGTCGGGCGCCGAGCTCGACACGGTGGTGTTCCTGAAGGCCGATCTCCGGGAGGCCGTGCTCCCGAAGAAGCTCACGAAGACGGTGTTCGACGGCGCGCGCCTCGGCCGGCTCGACCTCTCCGGGGCGGACCTCGCGGGCGCGGCGCTGGAGGGGATGGACTTCGCCGGGGTGAGCTTCGAGAACGCGAACCTCACGCTGTCGTCGCTCCAGGGCACGGATCTCCGGGGCGCGAGCTTCCGGGGCGCGACGCTCGACCAGACGGTGCTCGCGGGCTGCGACCTCACCGGCGCGGACTTCCGGGGCGCGACGCTGAGGTCGTGCATGCTGTACCGGGCGCGGCTGCCGGGCGCGGATCTCTCGGGCAAGGACCTCGAGATGGTGGTCTTCAAGGAGGCCGATCTCTCGGGCGCCGACCTGTCCGGATCGCGGCTCGTGCGCTGCATGCTGGAGGGGGCCGACCTGACGGGCGCGAACCTGACGCGCGCGCTCGTCTCGCAGACCACGCTGCGGACCGCGGTCGTGGAGGGCATCACCCTCGAGAAGGCGATCTTCGACTGCGTGGACTTCTCCGGCGTGGACCTGACGCGGGCGTCGCTCTCCGGGCTGACCCTCTCGCGGTGCTTCTTCGCGCTCGGGAACCTCTCGGGGATGGACCTCTCGGGGTGCAACCTGTCGAACTGCGACTTCACCTCGTGCAACCTGGAGCGGACCCGGCTCGACGGCGCCATCCTGGCGAACGCGAACTTCAAGGGAGCGAACCTGCGGCAGGCCTCGCTGGCGGGCGCGATGGCGAAGGCCGCCTTCTTCGGCGAGGGCGTGCTCGCCGGCGCCGGACTGACGCAGGCGATGCTCCGCAATGCGATCTTCGTGAAGGCCGATCTCTCGGGGGCGAACCTCGCGGGGGCCGACATCCGGGAGACGGTGATGCACGAGGTCCGCGCGGCCGACGCGCTGTTCGTGGGGGTCAAGGCGCACCACGCCGATCTCTCGCACGCGGACATCTCGGGCGCCGACTTCACCGGCGCGGACCTGCACTGGGCGAACCTGCACCACGTCCGCGACGAGAAGACACGTTATCTCGATGCCAACCTCGCCACGGCGAGGCGCACGGACGTGGATCGCCTGGAGGCCGAAGCATGGATGCCGCCCGAGCGGCGCTCGCAATGAAGGAGGAGCGATGTCGATGGGAGCCATGAAGGAGAGCGATCGCGCGGCGGCCGTGCGGGTGGACGCGGCGGCGGGCGAGGAGCACGCGCTCCGGACGTACGGCGCGTACGGCGCGCACGGCTCGCGCGGCGCGGACGTGCTTCGGATCGGCCTCCCGCGGGCCGGGGGCGCGGCGGCCGGCGACGCGGGCCAGGAGGGCGCCGCGGCGCTCCCGAGGGAGTACCTGGGCCCGGGCCAGGTCACGGCGGCGGAGGGGGGCGCGATCGCGGTGGAGCTGCCGGGCGGCCAGCCGGTCGCCGTCGAGATGGCGCTCGCGCTGCCCTACGAGCCCGCCGTGGGCGACACGCTGCTCGTCATCGGCAGGGAGGAGCGCTACTACGCCATCGGCGTGCTCCACGGCGCGGGTCGGACGGTGCTGTCGCTCCAGGGGGACGTGGCGGTGCACGCGAGGGACGGAGAGCTCTCGCTGTCCGGGGACAAGGGCGTCGCGATCCGGGGGCCGGAGCTCGAGGTGCAGGCGGGCAAGATCCGGATGGTGGCCGACGCCGTGGTCCAGAGGTTCACCTCGATGGTCCAGCGGGTGAGCGCGCTGCTGAGCGTGCAGGCGAGCGAGTCGCACACGGTCGTGGAGAAGACGGCCTTCACGAAGGCGAAGAACGCCACGATCCTGACCGAGGAGACGGTCACGGTGAACGGCAAGCAGATCCTCTTGGGATAGGAGGCCGGCGCGATGCTCCCTGCGAACAACAAGTGTACCGGCATGAGCGCCGGGTACCCCGACGTGTGCCTGTCGCCTGCGCTCGGCCCGTTCCCGTTCCCCAACTTCGACCTGAACGCGGTGAAGTTCCCGTTCTCGATCAACGTGTGGTTCTCGATGGGGCCCGCGCTGAGCCTCCTCGCGCGCGCGATCCTCACGATGGGCGACTGGCTGGGCACGCTGCACTGGACCTTCATGGGAACAGGCCAGTACACGTTCGGCAACGTGCGGGTCTTCATCAACTATGCCCCCGCCACGTCGCTGCTCTCTCCGAGGTCCGGCAACAATTACAACTGCTTCATCGGCGTCCAGGTGTTGCCGAGCGTGACCAACGTCTTCATCACGTACAACGCGGGCAGCGCCGGCGGCGCGCGGCCCGCCGGCGCCCCGATGCTGGCCGATCTGGACGCGCTCGTCGCGTCGCTCCACCCGTGCGGCGGCGCGTCGCCCGTCGAGAGCGTCCAGCTCGAGCCGGGGGTCGGGTACGTGAAGATCCGCACCTTCTCGCTGGACGTGCCCGCCCGGGTCCACACGGCGGTGAGGGCGCTCGAGGCCGAAGGGCTGGAGACGCTCGTGCTGGATCTGCGCGACAACCCCGGTGGGGACCTGACGGCGTTCCTCGAGCTCGCGGGCGACTTCCTGGAGCCGGGGAGCGTCCTCGGGAGGGCGATCGACGCGGACGGCGACGAGATCGTGTACCGGTCGAGCCACCGGGATCCGCGCCGTGTGCCGCTGTGGATCCTGGTGAACGGCGGGACGGCGTCGGCGGCGGAGCTCTTCGCCGGCTGCCTCCAGTGGCACGGGAGGGCGGTCGTGGCGGGGGAGCGCACGTACGGAAAGGGAACGGCGCTGAGGGTCGCGGCGGATCCGGAGGATCGCGCGCCGGTCCTCGCGCCGGCGGCGAGGATGGTCCTGCCGGGCGGAGAGCCGATCCACGGGGCGGGGATCCGGCCGGATGTCGAGCTGGGGGCGATGGAAGGGGCCGATCGTGGCGGGGAGCGGCGATCGCTGATGGACTTGATCGCCAGCGCGAAGGCCTGAGCGCGAGCCGCCGCTCGGCTCAGGGGCGTACCGCGAGGTACACGGTGCTCCAGAGCTGCACCGCGTTCGACTCGTCGTGGTGCAATCGCTCCGCGCCGAAGGGGACCAGCCTGTAACAGCCGCCCTCGAAGGCCCAGCTCCAGAGCTCCCGCGTGCTCGCCTCGCGCGTCGCCGCGATGACCTCCCAGAGCGCGCTCCGCGCCCGCTCCAGCGCGCCCCGCGCGCGGGGCGGCAGATCGCCGCGGCCGAGCTGCCGCTCGAGGCCCGCGGCCAGCATCGCCTGCTGCCACGACCACGTGACCGTCCCGTGGTAGTGGGCCGACGTGAAATCCCTCTGGATCGCCGGATCCTGCGCGAACGCGGGGTTCGCGACCAGGATCCCCACCGGCGTCCGCAGGCCGGCCGGGAACGGGCGGATCAGGCGGCCCGCGATCTCCTCCAGCGCAGCGGGCGGCGGCTCCGTGAACAGGAGGACGAAGCTGTCGTCGGAGTGCATGATGGGGATCGGCTTCCCCTCGCTGTCGAGCGCGACGGCAGGGAACGAGAGCGTCCCCGAGAGCGACGCGAGCGCCGGCGCCGCGTCCAGGCCCAGCGACGCCGCATAGGACGACACGCGCCGCCTGGCCTCGTCCTCCGGCAGCTCCACGCGGAAGAACACGCCGGCGTCCTTCCACGCGCGCGCGAGCCGCTCCGCCCGGCCGGCGCGCTCCGCGTCCGCGCCGAGCAGCGGGCTCGCGAGCAGCCGCGCCGACGCGCGGAGCGCAGCCGGAACCAGCGCGGCGTTCACGTCGTAGGGGATCCGGCCGCCCGCCAGGCCCTCCTGGCTGTCACGCCACTCGCCCACCTTCGTGCCCGCCTTGAGCCCGATCAACTTCATCGGATCCCCCGTCTCGGCAAAGGGGGCGGCGAGGTGGAGCACGAGCGCCACGTTCCGCGCGAGCGCCTCCGCGTACGTGTCGCCCCCCGGCGTCCGGCGCGACAGGAACTCGGCCGCGCGTTCCCGGCCGGCCGCGCTGCCGAGGAGATATTCAGCGGCGACCGGCGCGAGGAGGAAGTCGTCGTCGATCATCTTGTAATCGTAGACAGGTTCGCGCAGCGCCCCGGGAATGCCCGAATCGAGGTGCATGAACGCGGCGTACTCGCCGATCGCCTCCTCGTGCGCGACCTCACCGGCCAGGCTCAGCCGATCGAGGACCGAGCCGAGGCCCGCCTCGATCACCGCCGGTTCGAGGACGGGCAGGAGCATCCTCACCGCGAGCAACGTGTCCCGGCCGAAGTACGTAAGGAAACGCCAGGACCCGGCCAGCAGCTTCTCCCGGTACGCGAGGAAGGCGAGCGCCTGGCGGTGGCGCGGATCGTCGCTGGCGCGCTCGGTCACGAGCTCCTCGAGGGGCACCGGCGTGAGCGGCGCCTCGTCCGAGAGCGCCGTCACCCGGACACGGAGGCCGCTCGGCCCTGCCGCCAGCTCGATCCCGCCGTCGTCCCCGAGCGCGGCCGTCGTGCCGTCCTGCGGCTCGATGAGCAGCTCGAGGTGATGATCGCCGTCCAGCATCGTCCGCCGCACGGCGATCGCCGCTCCCCGCTGCGAGGCGAAGGCCTCGACGTCGTTCCCGAGCCAGGCCGGAACCTCGGCGTCGCGCCCCACGTCGCGGATCGTACGGACACTCCCCAGGAGCACCCGATGGACACGCAGCACCGGCGCCTCGCTCGCGAGGAGCGCCGACACGCCGCGCATGACGCCGGGCCGCTCCACGCGCTCCACGCCAGCGACGTCCCCCTCCACCGAGAGCTCGACCGGCGCGGGCAGAGAATCGAACCACACCGCGATTCCCATGTTCCCTGCCGGAAAAGCGACGATGAGCCGCGGCGACACGCCCGACGTCGTCAAGAGATGGGCGGCGATATGACCACGACGGAAGAAGTGGTTGTCTATCTGGCCTTCTTGCAGATCGAAGGCCAAGAGCTCAGCGGGTGGCGGCGCGGAGGGCGCCTCGCCGTGCGGTGCGCCGGAGACGCAGGAGGCGGCAAGCAGCGTGGACAAGGTGGCTCCCCTCAGAAATCGCTCGATCTTCGTGGGCCTCGTGGGCACCGCGGGACCGTACCCAGCCGGGGCGCGCCTGCCAAGGACCAAGGGTCTTCGGTGGCCGCCAGCTTACGTCTCCGACGCGCTGGCCGTTTATCGCGTATTTTCAGTGAATTTGCCGAGACAGAGCGGATTCGGCAGGACGCCTGGGAGGGCGCCGCCACGGCCTCACTCCGCGCGGCACGTCTGGCTCCGGGAACGGACGCGACGGACGCGACGGACGCAACGAACGTGACCGACGCAACGAACGTGACCGGCGCAACGAACGTGACCGGCGCAACGAACGCAAGATGCGACGATGCAACGGACGCAGCCGACCAGAGCACCAGAGGGCACGATCGCGATGACGAGATGACAAAGAAAGAGTTCACGCCTTTGTTGCCCTGTGATAACCCATCCGAGAACTCGGTTGTTGATAGTGGGTTCGCAGCAGGCGAATGCCTGCGAGCCATTTTGAGGAAGGGGGTTCGAGATGGACGAGAGCATCTCCGGCCAGGCCGCGGCCGGCAGCAATGGTTCCGATCGCGCGAAGCTCAGCGTTCCGCAAGAGGGCCTGATCTCCACCTGGGTTGATGGCAGCCTCGGCGTCGTCGAGGAGGTCGTGCGCGCGGGGTTCGGCTTCCTCGAGGACGTGCGGGTCGAGACGCAGGAGCGGCTCGGCGCCACGCTCGACCTGATCGAGGGGATCGATCGCAGCGTGTTCCGGGTGGCGCGCAAGGCGCTGGCCCGCGTGGACGGAATCAGCGAGCGCGCCCTTTCAAGCAGCCAGCTCGGCTGGTTCGCGCTGCTCGGCACGATCCGCCGCACGTCGCAGGGCGCGGCGGGGCTCGCCTCCGAGACGGTGGTCGCCGTCGTGGGCGAGCGCAAGGCGACTCAGCAGCTCATCATGCGCTCGTCGTGAGCCCGACGAGCCCACAACGCCGCTCCGTCCGCCGGCGATAGAACCCTCTTCATGGCGGGGTGCAGGTTCGTGGGATACTGGCTCAGCCGCTGGAGCGACAAACGGGCTGAATTTGCCTGAAAAGCGCGGAATTTCGAACCGCCAAGGCGCCAAGAGCGCCAAGAAGAGAATCTTATCTTGGCGTCCTTGGTGTCTTGGCGGTTTATTTCTCGCCTGATCAACGTGATCGCCATTCCAGGCAGGCGAGTGAGGCGTACGCCGGTCAGCGCCCCTCGGCCCCCCGCCCCGGCTTCCCCCGGCGGTAGAGCCCGATGACCAGCGCGAGCACGGCGGCGCCCAGCCCGGCGACGGCGATGAGCCGCGCCGTCGTGCTCCATCGGCCGAACGGCCACGGGCTGGCCCGTCCCGCGCTGTCCGCCTCGCCGCCCGCGCGGGGGAGCGGGACGAGCGCGCGGCGGGCCACCGCCGCCTCGGCGAGCGCGCGGCGGACGCCGGCGGCGTCGAGCGAGGCGTCCGCCGGGATGAGGGCGCGCAGCGCGGAGCGCGCCCTGAAGAACGGGGCGCCGTCGCTGCTCCACGCGGCGGGCGCGCTGTCGAGCGCCTCGTCGAGCGCGGCCGGGATCACCTCCTTGACGATCGCGTCCACCGCGCCGGGCGACGCCGACCTCGCGAGGGCGATGTAGCCGGCGTCCTGGATCCCGCGGCGAAGGCTCTTCAGGCGCATCGAGGGGAGCACGCCGGGAAAGCCGACGGATCGGGAGGAGAACGCGCCCCGCTGCGTCCCGGGATAGAGCAGCATGCCGTCGCCGAGGCACGCGTCGCCGTCGCGGTTGTGGAAGTTCTCGGCGACCGTGAACGGGTCGATGGGCCCTTTGCCGCCGCGGTTGCCGTCGTGCCAGAACGCCGTCTCCCACAGGAACCAGCGGTCCACCTCGTGGGAGGCCGCGATCCAGCCGTCGGCCATGAGCCCGGTGAGCGGCGCGTCGATCATGAACGTGCCGGTCCGCGGCAGCGCGCCGTTGTACACCCAGAGCCGCTGGCCCGCCTCGCGCGCGGCCCGCGCCCACGTGGAGTCGAAGCGGTTCGCCGGCGTGAGCACGAGGTCGACGTCCTGCTCCACCGGAGGGACCTCGCCGCACGAGTGCCCCACGAGGACGCGCGACGACAGGCGCGAGCCGCGGATCAGCCGGCGCCAGCCGGGCCCGCGGGGGCTCTCGCACTGCTCGTCGATCGCATAGAGCATCACGTCGTCCACCGCCGGCGGGAGGAGATCCGCGACCGCCTCGACGCGGCGGAGGGTCGCTTCCCCGGGATCGCCGAAGCTGCCATAGGCGCCGAGCGCCACCGCCCCGGGCGGCACGCCCGCGCCCGGCCCCCGGTAGCCGCGCGCCTCCGTGAAGAGCGAGCCGTCGATCGCCGCGCGCAGCCGCTCGACCTCGGCGGGGCTCCGGACCGACGCGAAGCCGTCGACGTGGTGCTCGTGGAGCAGCTGCCAGAGCTGCTGCTCGACGGCGGGCCCGTCGCCGACCCGCGCGGCGACCTCGTCGGCGTCGTAGAACGCGATGAAGTCGACCGCGCCGTACGGCAGCGCCGGCGGGGCGACGTCGAGCTTCAGCTCGAGCGACGCGAGCTCGCCGTGCGACACGGATCCGACCACCACCCTCCCCTCGTAAGCGCCGGGGAGGGCGCCCTCCGGGACGTGGAGATCGATCCAGACCGCCCGGGTCTCGCGGGCGCCGACCTCGAGCGGGTACGGCGCCCAGGGGGGCGCGAGCTCGACCGGGATGAGCGCGTCGGGGACGAACCCGAGGTGCGCGTCGTCGGGCGGCCGCGCCGCAGGGCTCCACCCGAGCGACTCCCGGGGGCGCTGCTCGTTGCGCGAGCGCCGCGTGATCTCGACGTAGTGCTCGACGAAGCGGCGGATCGAGATCGTCCCCGCGGGCGCCGCTCCCTGCCCCTGCGCGGGCTGCTGCGGCGCCGGCGGCGCCTTGGCCGGCGCGCCCGGGCCGGCCGCGGGGTCGAGCGCGGAGAGCTCGACCGTGACGCCGCGCACGGGCTCGGCGCCGGCCTCGACGACGACCTGGAAGGCGACGACCTCCGCGCGGAGCGCGCCGAGCCGGATCGGCTCGCCGGGCCGGAAGAGCGCGTTTCCTTCGCCGCGCGAGAGCGGCAGGCCGACGTCCTCCCGGCGGACGCGCGTGCCGTCGTCGGCCACCCAGACGCGCGCGCGCTCGGGCTGCCCCTCGCCGGCGGCCGCTTTCGCGAGCGCGCCGCACGCCATGGCGGAGAGCAGCGCGGCGGGGAGGTGCGGGAAGGATCGCGGCATGTCGCTCGGCTCTCCGAGGAGGAGCGACCGCAGGGTCGGCCGCCATTCCATCCTAGGGGCGCCGCGCCCGCCCCCTCAAGCGCGGCGGTTGACAGGCCGGCGGGGCTCGGGCGATCTCGCGCCGTGGATCTGACCAGAGCGGCACTCCTCGCCGGCGGCGCCGCCGTGGCCGGCGCCATCAACGCGGTGGCCGGGGGCGGCACGCTGGTGTCGTTCCCCGCGGCGATCGCGGCGGGGCTGCCCCCGCTCGCGGCGAACGCGACGAACGCGGTGGCGCTCACGCCGGCGTCGCTCGCGTCGGCGTGGGCGTATCGCCGGGAGCTCTCCCGGGACTACCGGGTCCTCGGCGTCCTGTTCCTGCCCTCGCTGCTCGGCGGCGTCGTGGGCTCGGCGCTCCTGCTCGTGACGCCGCAGCGCGTGTTCGACGCCGCGGTGCCGGGGCTCGTGCTCGTCGCGACGCTGCTCCTGCTCTGGCAGAACCTGCGCCGGGCGAAGCCCTCCGCGGCGCCATCACCCGCGGCGGATCCGGGCGCGGAGCGCTTCGCGCTGCCCTCCCGGCCGTGGCTCGTGTTCCTGCTCCAGTTCCTCGTGAGCGTCTACGGCGGCTATTTCGGCGCCGGCATCGGCATCATGATGCTCGCGCTGCTCTCCTCGTTCGCGGGCGACGTGGACATCCACCGGCTGAACGGGATCAAGACGGTGCTCGCGAGCCTGATCAACGGCGTGGCGGCGCTCGCGTTCCTGTTCGCGGGCGCGGTCGACGCGGTCGCCACGCCGATCATGATGGCGGCAGCGGTGGTCGGCTCGCTCGCCGGCGCCGTGGTCGCCCGCCGCATCGAGCCCAGGAAGGTGCGGTGGTTCGTTGTCGCGCTCGGCCTCACGCTCACGGCCAAGCTCGCGTGGGACCGGTTCGGCGGCTAGCTCGGCAGCTCGCCCGGACGGCCACGCGACCCGCGGCGAGCCTCGAGCCCCGATCACGTCTCAGCCGGCCAGGTCGAGGATCACGAAGCGCGAATTCTGATAGACGACCTTGCCCGGCAGGTCCCTCTGCCGGCCGCGCGCCACCACCACGTAATCGAGCTTGTATTTCTTCTGCAGCGGGCCGAGCCGGGCGGCATCGAGATCCGCGTAGCCGTCGGACAGGTCGTCCGAGCGCCGGAAGCCCTTGCGCCCGGAGACGTCCTCCAGCCGCCGGTACCATTCCACCAGCTCGCTGGGCACGTAGGCGCTGCTCTTCCAGTCGACCACGATGGCGCGCTCGCCGAGGAGCCGGAAGCCCCCCAGCTGCGGCGGCGTGAGGAACACCGCGTCCTTCGAGGTGTTGGCGCGGATCCAGGCGTACATGTCGGCCTCGGGCCCGCGCATGCCCTTGATCACGTTGGACCGCTCCTGGTAGCCCCTCACCTTGGGCACGCCGGAGCGGAGGCAGGCGAACGCCGCGTAGGCGACGATCACATAAGCGCCGAAGCGCAACAGAAATTCGCGCGCCGGGGCGAGATGGACGCGCCGGCGCTCGAGCAGCGACGCCGCCGCGCCGACGAGGGCGCCCGCGGCGCCGGGCGCGAGGACCAGCAAGAGCGGCCGCGCCAGATCCCCCTCCTTGTCGAGCATGGCGAGGGCGACGAAGCCGCCCAGCACCAGCGTGAGGCCCGCGGCCGGGATGCGCCGGAAGAGGGAGGGGCGGACCGCGATGCTCGCCGAGGCCGCGCAGGCGAGCAGCTGCATGAGGAGGTCGAGGAACGGCGCGAAGCGCCACACGAAGAGCTGCGCGACGCGCGGGATCTGCACCCAGGTGGTGAGCAGCGTCCCGGTCCAGATGAGGATCGCCATCGCGAGCACCGCCGCGCCGAGGCGGCGCCCGCGCCCCTCACGGCCGCGCAAGAGCCACCCGCCGGCGCCGAGGCCGAGCATCTGCCACGCCGCCACCGGGAAGAAGCCGCCCTTGAAGGTCGTGGGCACGTAATGGTGCGGCGCGCGGATGTTGAAGAGGATCTCCTGCGCGAACGCCGCGTCCGGCGAGCGCACCGAGCGGAGGATGAGCGGGGAGAGGAGCAGGAACACCGCGATGGACGGCCCGACCTGCATGGCGATGCGCCGCGCCAGATCCTTCCAGCCGTCCCTCCAGCCGAGCAGGAGCTGGGTGAGGCCAAAGGTGCCGATCCCGAGGACGAGGTAATTGGCGTGGAACAGGCCGCTCAGGCCGAGGAACACGCCCGAGAGCAGGGTGCGGCCGGCCACGAGGGGCGGCAGCGCCGCGAGCAGGAAGAGGCTGCCCAGGGTGGAGGGCTGCAGGGTGAAATCGAAGATGTAGCTGACAGCGACGCTGTCGGTGCGGGTGACGAAGGCGATCGCCATCACCAGCAGGAAGGTGGCCAGCGCGAGGCGCCGCTGCTTCAGCAGCTCGACCGCGAGCCAGTACACGCACATGGCGCCGAGCGCCGCGGTGACCACGAGGCCCCAGCCCACCGCCGCACCGCCGCGGTCGATGGCGAGCAGCAGCCAGCCCACGTAGGAGAACGCCGGGTGGTAGTTGGCCGAGCCGGTCGCGTACCAGTCCTTCGCGAGCACGCTGGGATCGAGCAGCCGGAGCGCGCCCAGCATGTACGCCGTCTGGTTGCTGACGCCGTAATTGACGCCGTAGCTCAGCCCGAAGCAGATGGAGACGACGAGCGCGATGAGCGCGGCCGGCAGCTCGCGGAGGAGCGGTGCCAGCCTCTGCCGCGGCGAGGGCCGCGCCGGCCCGGCCGCCTCGGGCCGCGCGGTGCGCGGAGAGCTCTCCTCGCCGTCCGCGCCCTCCGCGCCGGAGCTCGCCTCGCCGTCTGCGCCCTCCGCGCCGGAGCTCGCCTCGCCGTCTGCGTCGGCGGTGCTCTCGTCCTCCGCGCCGGCGGCAGCGTCCGTGTCGGCCTCAGCCTCGGGCGCCCCGGGCCCGGTCTTGGTCCTCATCTCGGGGCGCGAGCCCTAGCATAGGTGGCACGATGCCGTGCGTGGAATCTCGACGGCGCGCGGGGCCGGAGAGCCGGGCGCCGGGCCGGCCTGATCCCGGCCGTCGGCCTCGTCAGATGACCGGCGGCGACGTGACGACGGCCCGGCCCGGCCTCGGGCCCACGAGCACCGGATAGAGCACGCCCGCGAGAACGCCGCCGGCGAGCGGGGCGAGCCAGAAGAGCCAGAGCTGAGACAGCGCCCCTCCGCCGACGAACAGGGCAGGACCGGTGGAGCGCGCCGGGTTCACCGACATGTTCGTGACCGGGATCCCGATGAGGTGAACCACCGTGAGCGCGAGCCCGATGGCGATCGGCGCGAACCCGCGCGGCGCGCCGTGATCGGTCGCGCCGAGGACCACCATCACGAAGCCGAACGTGAGGACGATCTCGGCCAGGAGGCTCGCGAAGAGCGAGTATCCGCCGGGCGAGCGCCCGCCATAGCCGTTCGACGCGAAGCCTGCGTGCACGGTGAAGCCAGCGGCGCCGCTGGCGATCGCATAGAGGATCCCGGCGGCGACGATGGCGCCGGCGATCTGGGCGAGGATGTACGGCAGGAGGTCTCGCGTGGGAAAGCGCCCGCCGGAGATCAGGCCGAGCGTGACGGCGGGGTTGAAGTGCGCGCCCGAGATGTGGCCCACCGCGTAGGCCATCGTCAGGAAGGAGAGCCCGAACGCGAGCGCCACGCCCAGGAAGCCGATCCCCAGCCTGGGATACGCCGCGGAGAGCACGGCGCTCCCGCAGCCGCCGAGCACGAGCCAGAACGTTCCGAGAAACTCTGCGGCCGTACGCCTGGACAACGACATCTCCATCTCTTCATCTCCCCCTGCGGCAGGCCCCCTCGGCGCGGACCGAGGCGCTGCGGCGGCCGCGCCCGGCCGTGGGGCCACCCCGACGGCTGGCGCAGGCCGCGGTCGACCGGCGGGCACCCCGCCGAGGCGACGCTCCACCGGCCCTTCGTCGACCTTGGATGAGCCCCGGCCCGCCGCGTTGCGGTCGGACCGCTTCGGATCGGTTCACCTGGTCGAGCGCGCCTCCCCGGCGGCGGCCTCTGGGCCGCGCGGCCCAGAGGCCATGAGGCCCAGAGGCCATGAGGCCCCCGCCGGCGGCGCCTTCGGGAGCCTCGCGCTGCGGACCATCGCCGCGGCGACCTCGCGAGATCGGGGCGTCTTACAGGCCGACGAGCTGCGGCGGGCAGCTGTACGCGTTGCCCATGTGGGTGACGTCGGTCTGCTGCCCAGAGATGCTGTCTCGGTCGCCGGAGATCGTGGTCCCTGCGTTCGTGTTCTCCAGGACCACGTAGTTGCCGCCCAGGCCATGGGCCTTGTTCTTCATGTCGTTGACCGCGCCCTCCTGCAGGTTCGCATTGCTGGTGAACGCTCCAGACACGGAGCCGCCCTGCTCCCCGACCACCGTCCCCAGGAACCGGCACCCCTGCGGGGCCGGCTGCTTGGTGACGATGACCTTCTCGGCGCCCGGGTTGAGCTCGACGGCGGCACAGGCGGGCAGGGTCAGGCAACACAGGAGGAGAGCAAACGCACCGTGGATCGATGTCTTCATGGCAAGCACCTTGTGTCGATTGCTACGTGCGCGCGCGAGCGCTTCTTCCTCGCCTGACCGCCGGGCCGGCAGGATTCCGACAGGCCTCGTCCGCGGTCGGCCTTCTGTCGATCTCCCGCGTGACGTCGCGGTTCGAGCGCGCCTCACCGGTGCTCGATCCTCCGCAGCCGGTACGCCCGCGCGTCCCACAGCGAGAACGCCCGCTCGCCGCTCGCGAGGACGTCGAACCCGTGGCGGGCCGCCAGCCGCGCGACGTCGGCCGCGTCGCGCGCGGGGTCGCCGCGGTACGAGTAGCCCAGGACGACGAGCTCCCCGCCCTGCCGCAGCGTCCGGCGCGCCTCCGTGACGAGCCGATCCACGACCTCCGCGCCCGCGGCGACGACGTACGGGAACGAGTCGACCGCGTACACGAGATCGAAGCGGGCCGACGGCGCGCCGCCCAGATCGACGCCCGACGAGACCGCGAGCACGACGTTCGAGCGCCCCGCGCAGCGGCGCCGCGCGGCCTCGATCATGCGCGGCGAGACGTCGAGCCCCCACGCCTCGCGCACCCTCGGCGCGAGCGCCGCCTCGAAGCGGCCGATCCCGCAGCCTATCTGCAGGATCGCGCGGTCCTCCCCGATCGCGCCCCACCGATCGAGGAGCTCGACCACCTCCCGCGTCGCGCGCTCGAGGATCTCCGGATCGCCGAGCGAGTACGCGGCGACGCTCGCCTCCTCCGAGCGCTCGCAGAGCTCGTCGAACAGCCGCGCGGCGGAGCGACAGGCCCCCCGCGCGTCCGCGCCGGCGAGGCCCGCGTCCCGGTGCGCGTCCAGCATCGCCGCCACGGTCGCGCACGCGGCGCGCCGCTCGTCCAGACAGCGGCGCAGCGCCTCGAGTCGCGCCGCCCCCTCCCCCGCCGCCGGCCCCGCGGCGTGCGCGGCGTCGATCACGCGCGCGGCGGCCGCGAGGTCCCCCGCGGCGCCGAGCAGCCGCACCAGGCCGACCTCCGGCGACGCCTCGCCGGACATCACGGCCTGCACCGCGCCATCGCCCTCCCCGACCTCTCGCCCGGCCCCGCGCGCGCCCCGGCGCCGCAGCCGCCGGCGGAACGTCCAGCGGTCGACGGCGCCCCAGTCGTACTTGTACGGCTCGCGGCCGCGGAGGAAGTCCACGGTCCGCGCGCCCTCGCGCGCCGCGTGCTCGATCGCGCTGGCGAGCATCACGAGCCCCGGGCTGTACCACGCGAGCTCCGGATCGAAGCCGGTGATGTACGACGCGAGCCCGCCGCGCTCGGCGAACCCGTAGAGCGACGCGATGATCCGCCCGTCGAGCCGCAGGCCGAAGAGCCGCAGCGCGCCCCGCGCGCACAGCGCGCGCGCGGCCTCGCGGTGGAACGGCCGGAGCGCCTCGTCGAGCACGCCCCCCTCGCCGCGCGAGCGCCAGCGCGCCTTGTGGTTCGCGAACAGCGCGTCGAGCAGCTCGTCCACGCTCGCCGCGTCGGCCACGTCGAGGCGCAGGTCCCCGGCCCGCGCGAGCCGCTTCCGCGCGCGGGCGACGCGCGCGCGCATCCCCGGCGGAAACAGCTCGTCCGGCGCGGCGCCCTCGGGGATCGTCACCGCCGGACACGCCTCGTGCTTCTCGACCTCGTCCGACCAGCCGGGGGGCGCCTCGGCGAGGAGCAGCGGCGACGACGCGCGCAGGTCGTGGAGATCGGCGACGTCCCACGCGTCGGCGCGCTCTTCGAGGCAAGCGAGCGCCGCGTCCGCGACCGCGCGCTCGTACCCGGACGCGGCCAGGACATCGTTGTAATCGGTGATCCCGGCGCCGAGCAGCGCGACGACGCGCTCGTCGCCGATGCGGTGAACCGCGAGGGGCGCGAGGCCGACGAGCCCCTCGTCCGACCGGAAGACCAGGGCGAGCACCTCCTCGGGCCCGAGCGCGCGGCACCACGGGATCAGCCACTCCGGCCGCTGGAACGCCGTCGCCGCCGGGCAGCGCTGCCACAGCGCGCTCCACGGCTCCCGCAGCGCCTCGAGCTCCTCGCGGCGGCTCAGCACCTCTACGTCGAGTCGTTCGCTCACCTGCCCCCCGAGCGGCGGGCTCGGCGCTCCTCGGTCGTCGTCGAGCGCGCGCGGGCGCTCACCGGGCTCCCCGCCCCTGCCGGCGCCGTATCCTCGCAGAGGCGCGCGGTCACGCAACCGGCGCGCGCTACCTCGGGGAGGACCACGGGCCCCCCGCACCAGGGTGTTCACCTGATGCGCGCCGTCCGGGTCGGGCAGGTCGCCTTCCGGCGCGGGCCGCACGGCGAGCGCGGGCGGGGCTCGGCGGCGCGCTCAGCTGTGGCCGAGCACCGGGTGCGGCCGGTACGGCTCGGCGAGCGCGCGCAGCTCCTCGGCGTCGAGCTTGAGCTCCACCGCCTTGGCCGCGTCGTTGACGTGCGACAGCTTGGTCGCTCCGACGATCGGCGCGGTCACCCCGGGCTGCTGGAGCAGCCACGCGAGCGCCACCTGCGCGTTCGGCACGCCGCGCCTCGCGGCGATCTCGGTCACCTTCTCGACGACGGTGAAGTCGGAGTCCTGGAAATAGAGCCGCTGGGCGAACTCATCGCTCTTCGCGCGGACCGTCTCCCCCTTCCCGTCCTTGCCCCGGTTGCCCGCCAGGAACCCGCGCGCGAGCGGGCTCCACGGGATGACCCCGATGCCCTCGGACCTGCAGAGCGGGATCACCTCGCGCTCCTCCTCCCGGTAAACGAGGTTGTAATGGTTCTGCATGGCCACGAACCGGTGGAGGCCCAGCCTGTCCGAGGCGTGGAGCGTCTTCGCGAACTGCCACGCGAACATGGACGACGCGCCGAGGTAGAGCGCCTTGCCCGCCTTGACGACCTCGTTGAGCGCGTCGAGCGTCTCCTCGATGGGCGTGTTCGGATCGAAGCGGTGGATCTGATAGAGGTCGACGTAATCGGTGCCGAGCCGGCGAAGGCTGTCGTCGATGGAGTGCCTGATGTGCTTGCGCGAGAGCCCGCGCTGGTTCGGGTCGTCGCCCATGGGGCCGTTGACCTTGGTCGCGATCACCAGCCTGTCGCGCGAGGGGCCGAGATCCTTGAGCGCGCGGCCCAGCACCGACTCGCTCTCGCCGAGCGAGTAGACGTCGGCCGTGTCGAAGAAGTTGATGCCGAGGTCCAGCGCTCGCTTGATGAGCGGGCGGCTCGCCGCCTCGTCGAGCACCCAATCCCGCCATTTGGGCGAGCCGAAGGTCATGGCGCCGAGACAGATCCGCGAGACCTTGAGACCAGTCGAACCGAGATTGGTATACTCCATGGGCGAGCTCCTCGCGCCGCCCCGTGGGGAAGGATGTCCGGAAGGCAGGGCGGCGGCGGCGCGGCCGAATGCAGGGGCTGTGCCCGAATCGCCCGGAGATGCCAGCGCCGCCGCGTCGATCGCGGCGGCTCCGGCTTGCTGCTCGGGAGGCAGCGCTTGCTGCTCCGAGCGCAGCGCCTGCTGCTCCGGTGGTGCCGGAGAAGCACCTCGGGAGCCCGCAGCGGCCGGCGTCCCCCGGGCGGGCGTGGCCCCCGCCTCGATGTTGTGCTCCGCGGCGCGGCCGGTCAGCCGCCGGCGCGCGCGACGGCGAAGATCAGGTGACGTTGCAGCCGGATCCCCTCCGGCGCGCGGCGGCGCTCGAGCTCGGCCGCGAGCGCCGCCTTGACCCGCGCGGCCTCCGCCGGATCGAGGTTGGACAGGAAGTTGCCGAACGAGCTGGCCAGGTAGAACGCGATCACGTCGTCCGTGTCCGCGAAATGGTCCGTGAAGGTGCGGATCTGGAGCCTCGGATCCTCGAAGCCGGCGAGCAGGAGGGTGCTCGTCAGGTCGTCCGAGGTCACCTTGTAGGTCGTGCTGCCGAGCGTCTCCGCGGCGGCGGTCACGCCGAGAGACGACCGCACACCCTCGATCACCTGCTCGAGCTCGTGCGGGCGCTCCCTGGCGGCCGAGCTGATGCCGAGACGCCCTCCCCGCTCGAGCACCCGGCGCGCCTCGCGCAGCGGGCCGAGCTTCTCGGGCAGCCAGTGGAGCACGCTGTTCAGGAACACGACATCGAAGCTCCCGGCGGCGAACTGGGAGAGATCCTCGGCCTGCCCGACGCTGGCGCGGAAGTTCGGCCGGCGCTTCTCGTTCGCCAGCTCGACCCGGAGCGGCAGCGGATCGACGCCGGCCACCGCGCCGGAGGGGCCGACCAGATCCGCGACGTAGGCCCCGAGCCGGCCCGTCCCACATCCGACGTCGAGCACGCGCTCGCCCGGGGAAATCTGGAGATCTTCGATGAGCAGCTTTCCGTGGTTGAACTGCCGATCGCTCACGCGATCATACGTCTCGGCCAGGACAGCTGAATCGAGCGAAAGGCTGACCATCATGGCTCCTTGGGAGAGGAGGTGGAGATCGGCGAAAGACGGGTCCGAATGGAGGGTCTCTCCCCGAGCGCCACGCGTCTGCTATCAAGGACAATAGTCCGCCATAACGGACCGAGCAAGCGCGATCTCGATGGCTGCGCGCGATCTCTACGGCTGCCGGCGATGCGCCCGAGGCGCGCGGTCCCGGGGGTAGCGCGCCGGCCGCGACGCCGCGGGTGACAGCGGCGGTGCTGGCCCGGTTTCGCCGTCGGGGGCGGGCGTGGTAGCGTTCGCGCCTGCTCTCGAACAATGAGGAGTCGCTCATGAGCTGGATCGACCAGTACCGCGCCTTGGCTCGCTACAACCGGTGGATGAACGACAGGCTCTTTGCGCTGGTCGGCGAGCTCGACGACGTGGAGCGCAAGCGCGATCGCGGGGCCTTCTTCCGGTCGATCCACGGCACGTTGAACCATATCCTGCTCGCCGACCGCACGTGGATGGGGCGCTTCACCGGCGGCGCGGAGCGGTTCGTCTCCCGCGATCCGAGCGGGAAGGCCATCGAGATCACCGCGCTCTCGCAGGAGCTCTACGCGGACTTCGGCGATCTCTCCCGCGAGCGCGCCAGGACGGACGCGGATATCCTCGCCTGGGTGCACGAGATCGATGACCGGGCGCTCGCGGGCGACCTGACGTACACGCGGAGCGGGACGGTCTACACCTCTCCGCTCTGGTGGTCCGTGGGGCACTTCTTCAATCATCAGACCCATCACCGCGGTCAGGTGACCACCCTGCTCACACAGATGGGAATCGACCCTGGCGCGACCGATCTGATCGCGATGCTGCGGGACGAGAGCCGCGGGCGATGACGCGCGCCTCGCCCCGCGGCGAGCGCGGCTGTCCGGTGGTCCGATAGCACCTCGGGCGGGCGGGCTGGGCCAGCCCGGGATCACCGGGCGGCGCGCCGCCGGCCGTCCTGTCGCGCCTGGCTCGCCGCCCTGACCTCGACGAGCGGATTGCGCGCCTCGGCGGCGCGCAGCCGCTCGAAGCGCTCGATCCTCGCGCGGTGGCCGCTCTGCCGCAGCGTCCGCGCGAGCACCACGCTCTTGGCGAGCCGGATGAACCGCAGGCGGTGGGCCGAGTCCACGTCCTCGACGTCTCTCCTGCCCGCCCGGGGCCCGAACTCGCGCTCGTAGGCGGCCCGCAGCCGGTGCTCTCCGTGGAGGCCCAGCGCGTCCGAGAGCCCCTCGAGCGCGGCCCGCTCCGCCGGGGTCGACCACGAGAGGACCCTGGAATAGGGCGTCGCCATGGTCTCGTGATCGGGCTTGTTGACGAAGCGGCGCAGGAACACATCGGACGTCGCGACCGGCACGTCGCCCGTCTCCTGGTGGAGGAGGGCGTACGCGAACGCCTCGTTCATCCCCACGAGCTGGTTCCGGTCGTAATCGGCGCCGTCGACGCGCTTCCCGAGGCGATCGACGCCCGAGAGGGCGGCGAAGAAGAAGCTGCTGAAATCGGTGTAGTCCGCCTCGTCGATCTCGGGCGTGCAGCCCGACGCGGGGCGGTCCCGGGTCGCCGCGAAGAAGCCGACGATGTCGCGCTCGACCAGCTCGCCGTCGGGCCTGCCGCCCTCGAAGAGGAGGTTCGCGAACGAGCCGGAGTAGCACTGGGCCATGACGAGGACGACGGGGGTGCTGGCGGGCAGCTCCTTCATGCGGGCAGCGAGGTCGCGCACGGACAGCGCTCCGCCGCCCCAGAGGTCGAATACGTTGTTGTCGAGGTCGTGCCCTGGATCCGGGCTCCCGTGGCCGGCGAAATAGAGCAGCAACGGGTCGGCGGGGCGCGCGTGGACGAACCTGCGCCAGATCGCGTCGAACCCGGGGCGGGTGGTCGCCCCGTCGATGCGCGGCAGCCTGGGCGCGCGGTAGCGCGTCCGGTCGCCGTCGAGGAACTGCACGCTCCGCGTGCCCCGGCGCCCGTCGGCGAAGAGGACGCGCCGCTCCGCCCAGGCCGGGAGCAGCGACTGGAAGTACCGGATGTGGCCTTCGATGGCCACCTGGTTCATGGGCGGCCTCGGGCCGCCGCCCACGACGAGCGCGCGCCAGGCCGCGGGCTCGGGGGAAGCCGCGGAAGGCAGGGCCGGCGGGGCGAGCGAAGCCGGGGGCGCCTGCGGGGCGGCCGGCGCGGGCAAGAGGGCGTGCGGGGCGGCCGGCGCGGGGCGCGGCGGCCGCCCCGGCGAGGGGGCTGGCGCACGTCGCGGCCGGCCCGCTGGCGAGGCCGCCGGCGCGGAGCGCGGCGGGTGGGCCTGCGAGGCCGCCGGCGCGGGGCGCGGCGGGCGCGCGCCCGCCGTCGCGGCGGTCGCCGTGGCGACGGCGATCACAGCGACCCGGAGGAGCAGATGGTGCGCGGCGGTCACGTCCTCGGCCTCGGCAGCGCGCGCATCGCGGCGCTCGATACTAGGTAGCACGACCGGCTCCCCCACGTCGACACGCGCTCACACGATCTCTCGGCCGCCCAACCGGGTTGGCCCTGCGCACGTGGGTTGCATCGAGCGCGAGCTACACTGGGGACGCCTGGTTCCGTGGCGAGCGCCACCGGGATGCCCTCACGGCGTACGCGTGTGCCTCCGTGAGGGCGCCGCGCGTCGCGTGTCGGGCAGTTGCTGTCAGCCAGGCAGTCTGTCTGTCAGCATTCAAGCAGGCAGTCTGCCGGCCTGTCTGCTTCAGGTTCAATCGGATCCAGGGAAACGCGATCTCCGATGAGGACCTCCGCCAGCCGGCAGCATTTCGCCGCAGGCGGGGAAAATCGCATCGCCGAGCCCATCGTCGACCACAGCAGAGCTCCCCTGCTTTCACCACGGTCTCCGCCTGGTGACCGCGACGCGTCGCATGCACGGCGGCGCGGTCGTTCGGCAGCGCGACGGGCTCCGCGGCGCGCCGCGCTCGGTCCAGGGAGCTGCCGTATGGCCGAGGTCGGCCATCGCGTGCCCGGATCTTCTCATCGGTCTCTGGCATGCGGATTGCCGTTCCCCGCGCCATCGATGCACGAGCACAGGAGGGAAGACCATGTCGGCCAGCTCATCGAAGACGACGATCGTTCATGACGAGATCCGCCAGTGGGCCGAATCGCGCGGAGGCCGCCCGGCGACGGTGAAGAGCACCGAGGCGGGCGGCGAGCCTGGCATCCTCCGCATCGATTTCCCGGGGTACAGCGGGGAAGACACCCTGGAGGAGATCTCGTGGGAGGACTTCTTCGACAAGTTCGAGGAGTCGAACCTCGCCTTCGTGTACCAGGAGAAGACAGCGGAAGGGCAGCCGAGCAACTTCTCCAAGCTGGTGAGCCGCCCGGACGACATGGTCCAGAAGGGCAAGCCGACGCCGCGCGCGGCGAAGGGCAGCTCCGAGAAGGCGAGCGGCGCCAGGGGCGCGAGAGAGCAGCGTGAGAAGGAAGAGCTCGACGTCGAGGTGGAGGTCCAGCTCGATATCGACGAGGAGCCCGGCGGCGCCGAGCAGCGTCCTCGCGGGAAGCAGGCCCGCCCGAGAGGCGCCGAAGGCGACAACGCGTCCCACATGACCATCGACCATGACGCGATCCGCGCGTGGGTCGAGGCGCGCGGCGGCCACCCGGCGACGGTGGCGCGGACCGAGAAAGAGGGGGAGCCCGGCGTCCTCCGGATCGACTTCCCAGGGTACAGCGGGGAAGACACCCTGGAGGAGATCTCGTGGGACGATTTCTTCGACAAGTTCGAATCGTCCAACCTGGCCTTCGTGTACCAGGAGGCCAAGGCCAGCGGCGAGCCGAGCTACTTCTCGAAGCTGGTGAGCCGCCCGGACGACGTCGGCGGCAAGAAGGCGAAGCAGAGCAAGCAGAAGTCGAGAAAGGCGGCCTGAGCCCGGAAGCCAGATCCCGGGAGGGAGACCGGCAGAGCCGGCAGGCGGCAGGAAGAGCGATGCCGGGGCTCAGCGCCGGCGCGCGGGCGCCGTCGGGGCGGCGTCGGGCGCGCCTGACGCGCCCCCCGCATGGTTTCTCTGCCACGCCGCGGCGTGTGCGAGCAGCGCGTCCCGGAGCTCCGCGGTCGCGCCCTGGAGCTCGCCGCCGCGCCGGCGGACGAGATAGAAGACCTTGCGCGGCAGCTCGGGCAGCGGGCGCGCGACGAGGCCGCGGGGGAGGCGGCAGCAGGCGTTGACCACCGCGATGCCGACCCCGAGCTGGACGAAGTGGAGCATCAGCTCCCAGCCGTTCGCCTCGACCGCCGGCTCCCAGCGGACACCCGCCGAGAGCAGCGCCTGCGCGAGCAGGGCCCGGTGGGGCCGCGACGGGCCGGGGACGACGAGCCGCGCCCCCTCGAGGTCGCGCAGCCGGATGTGGCGCTTCCGGGCGAGCGGGTGGCCGTCGGGGACGACAAGGACCTGCGCCACCTCGGTGAGGCGATCGGCGGCGAGCCCGTCCGGCGCCCCCTCGAGCGGCGCGACGCCGAGGTGCGCTTCGCCCGCCGCGACGGCCTCGAGCGTGCCCTCCCGGTCGCGCGTGAGCAGCCGGAGCGGGGCGGCGGCGCGCGCGGAGAAGGCGCGGATCCCCTCGCCGAGCAGGTAGAGGTACGAGCCCTCCCCGGCGCAGAGCACCACCGGCTCCCGGCTCTCGCCGTGGCGGAGCACGTCGAGGAACGAGCGCGTCCGCTCGCCGACCTCGCGCCCGAACGCGGCGACGCGCTTGCCGTCGGCCGTGAGCTCCAGCCGCTGCCCGCGCCGCTGGTAGAGCGTGACGCCGAGCGCCTCGCCCAGCTTGCCGATCTGCGCGTGGAGCGCAGGCTGCGAGACGTGGAGCGCCCGCGCCGCGCGCGTGAAGTTGAGGTGCTCGGTGAAGACCACGAAGGCGCCGAGCCAGTCGAGGTTGAGCATGGCGGCACGCTATCGAGAAACGCGATAGCGACTCCAGAAATACTTCTTCCGGATGATAACCGGGCGTCTATTCTTTCCTCGTGCCGATTCCCTTCACGGTTTCGGTCCCGGTCCCTGCTCCGTCCAGGGACCTCCCGGAGGCCTCTGCGTGCCCGCGAATCGCGGGCCGCGGCTCCGGTTCACGAGACGAGAATGGAGCTTGACGATGGGCCGCGATCGCTTGACCGACACGAGCAAGAAGCTCTCCTGGCTGCTCCGCCACGCGGCGCCCTCGCAGGGCGTCGCCATGGACGACGCAGGCTGGGTGGCCGTGGACGACGTCCTCAAGGCGCTCCGGATCTCCCGGCCGGTGCTCGACGAGGTGGTGGAGAAGAACACGAAGAACCGCCTCGAGATCCGCGGCGACCGGATGCGCGCCTCGCAAGGGCACTCGCGCGACGGGATGCCGGTGACGCTCGCGGGCCTCGAGGCGTCGTGGGAGGAGGTCCACGACGACGCGTCGATCTGGCACGGCACCAGCGTGGACGCCGTGAGGGGCATCGCGCGCGACGGGATCCGGCCGGCGGCGCGCACGCACGTCCACTGCACCGACGCGCTGGGCAGCGCGGTGGGCAAGCGCGCCAAGGTCGACGTGATGCTCGAGATCAGCCCGGCGAGGCTCCGGGCGCGCGGCGTGCGCGTGTTCCGCAGCCAGAACGGGGTGATCCTGGTGCGCGAGGTGCCGGTCCAGTGCCTCGTGGGGCTCTTGCCCATCGTGGCGCGGGCGCAGCGGGAGGCCGAGGCGCTCCGCGCGCTGCTCTTCGGCGACGGGTCGCGCGGGGCGGCGTGACGTCCGGAAAGGCCCAGGCGATTCGCGAGATGCGGATCATCCGTGCGTCCTCGAGCCGCCCAGCGTGGGGACCAGCTCGTCGCCGTCGACGAAGGTCGCGTCGGGGACGTCGTTCACGACTTCGTGCATGCCGGCGCTCGCGGCCCCCCACGGGACGTTCCGGGTGTCGATGATGTCGCCAGGGCATGAGTCGCTGAACGACTGCCACTCTTCGTCCGACCGCGGCGACCGCCCGTAGACGCCGTTGCCGTGGGTGTTGTACTTGCGGAACGGCTCACACGACATGCGACCGGGCTTGTACTGCAAGGCCAGCTTGCCGTCGGCGTGCACGCAATGCTCGCGGCGAATGTGCTCCTCGCCGCCCTGGTTGGCGCCGTGATTCGACGTGATCAGCACGAGCCGTGCGTTCTGTGTGTCTGCCGACCAGCTGGTGTCTCAATTACATTGACGCATTCCGCTTCGCCGAGAGCTCGAGCGGCAGCCTGGCCGGCCGCTGTCGATCGAGCACGAGGGCCCGAGGGCTGGGGAGGTGCATCACTCGCTCGCCTAGTTTTCTCGGGCTTTCGAGCTGCTCGGATACGAGCCCGGCGTGCGCTGGGAGGACGGGCTCGGCCGGACGGCAGGCACCTCTCGGACTTGCTGAAGAGCGGACACGCGGAGGTGAAGAGCGGGCACGCGGAGGTGAAGAGCGGGCGCGCGGAGGCGGCGAGGCGTGCCCGGGCGGGCTCCGGTGAGGCCTCGGGGTCCGTGATTGGCCGTTGACATGGCAAGCTTATCGGGTAGCATGCGCGGGTACATGCGCGAGCCGCGCCTGATGAGCGTCAAGAAGCCTGTGCTTTATGTGGTGAGCCCTTGCTACAACGAAGCAGAGGTCATCGGCGCATTTTACGACGCGCTGAAGGCTGTTCTTTCTTCGCTGAAGGACATCGATCACCGCATCCTGCTCGTCGACGACGGCAGCAGCGACGCGACGCTCGACGTGCTCAACGCCCTCGCCGACCGGGACGAGCGGGTGCTCGTGTACTCGTTGTCCCGCAATTTCGGGCATCAGGTGGCCATTTCGGCGGGCATCGCGAAATCGCGCGGGGACGCGACGATCGTGATGGACTCGGATCTCCAGCATCCGCCGACGCTGATCCCGGAGATGCTCGTTTCGTGGCGGGCGGGGCATGACGTCGTATCGGCCGTCCGGAGGAGCACGGACGACGCCACGCTCTTCAAGCGGCTGAGCTCGGATGGGTTTTACACGGTCATCAACTGGCTCAGCGACACCCGGATCGAGCCTGGCGCGGCTGATTTCTGCTTGATGTCGCGCAAGGCGCGCAAGGTGCTCGCCGGTATGCCCGAGCGGCACCGGTTTGTCCGGGGCCTCGTCGCGTGGATGGGTTTTCGCCGCGCGTACCTCCCGTACGTCGCGCCGCCTCGCGCTGCGGGGCATTCGAAGTATTCGTTGCGGAAGATGCTGCGGCTCGCGCTCGATGCCGTCTTCGCATTCTCCGTCGCGCCGATCCGGCTCGCGACCCGGGTCGGCGTGGGGATCGCCGCGCTCGGGGCGCTTTACCTCGTGTACGTCATCGGGCGAGCGTTATGGCTGCACGACACGGAGCCCGGCTGGAGCTCGCTGCTCGGCACGCTGCTCATCCTGGGCGGGCTTCAGCTCGCGTTCACGGGGCTCATTGGTGAATATCTCGCGCGTATATTCGAGCAGGTGAAGGGCAGGCCCCTTTACGTTTTCAAACAAACCCCCGAAGAGCGCCCGAGGCGCGCGACGTCCGCTGCGGCCAAGAAGAACGCACGGACGGAGGCGCCCCTCGAGTTCGCGAATGAGCAGGGATGACGATGTCAAGCCGCGTGCCCGATCAACGAGAATACTCCCACGACCGGCTCGGTGATCGCTTCGAGAAAGCGCTCTCCCAGTACGATACGCGGCGCCGCGTCGAGACGCTCGTCGGCGAGTTTCTCACGGACGAGATGGTCCGCGGCAAACACGCGCTCGACGTCGGCTGCGGCCTCGGGTACTTCAGCGAGGCGCTCGCGAAGCGCGGGGCCATCGTCACGGCCTGTGATCTCGGCCCGAACCTCGTCGAGGCCACGCGCAAGAGGGTCGGCTGCGAGGCCGTCGTCGCCGACGCCCTCCGCCTCGTCGATCAATTCGGCCGCGATCGATTCGATCTCGTGCTCTCGTCCGAGTGCATCGAGCATACCCCGGATCCGCAGGCTTGCCTCCGGCAAATGGCGGGGGTGCTCAAGCCCGGCGGGTATCTCTCGCTCAGCACGCCGAATCTTTTGTGGCAGCCTGTCGTCCGCCTCGCGTCTCGCCTCGAGCTTCGGGCTTTTGACGGCCACGAGAATTTCAGCACGTGGGGGTCGCTCGCGCGTCCTCTCGGGGACGGGGGGGTCAAGATCATCCGGCGCAAGGGGCTGCACCTCTTCCCGTTCCAGTTTGGCCTCCACGAGCTCTCTCGTTATTTCGACGAGCATTTGCAGGTCGCCTCCCGGCTCATGATCAACCTTTGCATCCTCGGTCGCAAGGACCCTGAGTAGGGCTTTTGGCCCGTGGCGCCGAAGAATTCGAAGGATTCGCGGAGGAGGCTCCTCAGGCTCGGTATTCAGCTCGTGGGGCCGCTGCTCCTCGTGCTCGTTTTCCTTCGTATGCGCGACTCGCGCGTCGCGCTCGACGCCTTGCTCGCGGCCGACGTCGCGCCTCTGCTCCTCGCCCTCGCCGCGAACCTCGGCGTTTTATGGTTCAAGGTGCTCCGCTGGGATGTGTTGCTCGCGGCGCGCGGGCTCCGCCTCCCTCGGGCGCGGGCCTGGACGTCGTTCCTCGCCACCGTCTACGTCGGCCTGATGACCCCGGGGCGCGTGGGCGATGTCTTGCGGGTCCAGTATCTCCGGCACGACATCGCGATGCCTTATGCCGAGGGGATGGCGCTCGTCGTGCTCGACAGGCTCTTTGATCTCTATGTCCTCCTCGCGTTCGTCGCGGTCGGCATCGCTCGTTTCTCCGGCGTCATCGCCGGGGATCTCGCGAAGATCACGTGGCTCGGCGTGGGCCTCGTCGCGCTCGGGCCGCTTGTCCTCTTCTATCGTCCGCTCGCTCGTCGCGCGGTCGGCGCCGTGTATCGGCGCCTGCCCGGTGATTTCTCGAGCGAGGGGTTCGAGCGTTTCCTCGCCGCGCTTCGGGCGCAGCGGGCGCATCACGTCGGGCTCGCGCTCTTGCTCTCGCTCTCCGCGCTGCTCTTGAATTTCCTCCAAGGTTACTGGCTGGCTGGCGCGCTCGGGGCTCCCATTGGCTTTTTCGATATCTGTTGCCTGCTCGCCGTCGCAAGCCTGCTCGGCTTGCTGCCGATCTCCGTCTCTGGCATCGGCGTGCGCGAGCTCTTTTTTTCGCTTGTGTTTCCGGTGCTCGGTTATGCCTCGGAGAAGGGCGTGGTCTTCGGGCTTGGCGTCTTCCTCGTCATTTACGTCGCCGTGGCGGTACTGGGGGTCCTGAGCTGGCACCTCGCTCCGCCGCCCATCGGGGAGCCTCTCGCTCGTTTGCCGGCGCCGGAGTCGTTCCCCGAAGACGCGGCCAAGCCTTCGTGATGAAGGGCGCCGTCGACCAGGACGACCGAAACCGAAGAGGCGTCGCCTCCCCTTTCCGAGGACGCGACCGCGAGGCGACCTGCTCGAGTGGCCGTCGTTCGAGCAGACCACTCACGCAGACACGCGGGCGGTTCGTGGATCCTGCGCGCGTCAGGTCGGCGTGAGCAGCCGGAGCGGGGCGGCGGCGCGCGCGGAGAAGGCGCGGATCCCCTCGCCGAGCAGGTGACGAGCAGGGAGGTGATCCGAGCCCGCCCAGGCGAGCCCTGCCGCCGCGCGGGCACTCACGGACTGATCGCCGTCCCGACTGTCCCGTTCCCGACTGTCCCGGTCGTCGCCTTGACGCCAGGGTGTTGCCGCACGAGCTTCCAGTGGCAATAGCACAGGTACGGTGGATTGATGCGACACTCGAACCTGTCGATGCAGTACTGAGAGAGCCCCCAGCAGTCTGACGACAGCGTTCCACCCTCGCACGTGCAGGTTCCGTCGTCGCTGCACCACCAACCGAGCGAACCGGCGCCGCCTCCGTTGTTCACGAGCGCCTCTGTCACGTCGGTCGTCTCTTCCGGAGTGGTCGTTTCCTCGGGGGCCACGACGCAGCCGGCCAGGAGGCCGGAGGCAAGAGACAGGATGGCGAGCCCGGCGCGAACGGTGTTCTTCATCTGAGCAGCTCCTTGTGAAGGTTCGCTGCTCCCTCAGAGCAAGGCGGGTGCCCGCGCATCAACCCCCCGCATCCTCGGGCCATTCGCAGGGGGCCGGGGCCGCCGGACGCCTGCCTGTGACGCTGCCTCCTTCGTCGCGATGGGGACTGAGCGAAACCTCGCTCACTTGCGCGCGGAGTTGAGCGAAACCTCGCTCACCTTCGCGCGTGGTTGCGCATCGCGGGCGCTCTGCCGGTCCCGGGCTGCGGTCGCGAGCTCGGGCCCCGCGGCATGCGCGTTGTTTGAAGGACCGCGAGCTTCGGGGTCAGCACGAGCGTGCCCGCGTCGTGCTGCACGCGTTCGAGCGTTGGCTCAGGGTCAGCGGGAAGGAGGGGGAGCCAGGTTTACTGTCGCTCGACAAAGGCGAGAGCAGAGCGCGGCGCCTCAGAAGGCGGCATCACGGAGCTTCGCCTTGTACTCCGCCTTGTACAGATCATGGCAGACCTTGCAGCTCGCCTTGGCGCCGTCGATATCGCCCTTCCTGGCCTTCTCCGCGCCTTCCTTCGATATCGCGACCCACTTCGGCATCCCGGGCGGCGGCTTCGACGCCACATAGTCCAGCGCCGACGCGATCTTCGCGCCGTCGCCGCTCGTGGTCGCCGACTGCATCACCGTCTTCATCCAGCCCTGCATCGGACAGGCCTTCTGTCCTTTTGCGCCGCAGCCAAAATCCTTCCCCTCGGCGACCGACGCGGGGACGTCCGCCTTCGCGCCCGCGGCCCATGCTGCGCCCGCAAAACCGCCGGCAGAGCCAATGCCGACGCTCATGATCATGGCCCCCATCAGCTTCCTACTTATCGACATCTGGCGTCTCCTGATCCGGTCAAAGGGCAAGCTCGACAACCCCATCGCAGCCCCAAATGTGATCGTTCACATGAACGACGTCAAACCAAATCGGCCGGTGATGGGGCGAGCTCTTGGCCGGAGCGCGCGCTCGAGTCGTCGCGCACAAGAGGCGATATCCGGGGCGCCGGCCGCCTGCGGCATCGAGCGCCAGCCGTCCGTGCGCAGGCCGGCATCGAAGCGCCAGCCGTCCATGCGCAGGTGGGCATCGAACGCATCGAGCCTGCGATCACCGCGGTCCGGCGCCCGCCCGCCCCCGTGACGCGGCGCTCCGGAAGAGCCCGCCAGCGCTGTCCTCCCTTCGGGATCGAGGATCCCGCCCGGGCCGGTCGATTGGGTTTGACACCAGGAATGTGATCGTTCACATTTCGAAAGGGTATACTTGTGCTTTGCCCTGGGGGGTCGTCCTGCGTGCCTTTGCGTGGGCTGCCTCTCATTGGATGGCGCCTCCGTCGAGTCAGCACCAGGGGTGCGGGGCGCCGGCAATTTCGCTCGCGAGAGGATTCAACGTGCGCTTAAATACAACGTTCTACCGAGCAAGAAGAATGACCCTGTCGGCGATGGCGCTGGGCCTCGTCGCCGCGATCCCCTCCCCCGCTCGGGCGGACAACCCGATCGTGCAGACCTTCTACACGGCCGACCCCGCCCCCATGGTGCACGAAGGCACGTTGTACCTCTACACGTCCCACGACGAGGACGTCTCGGTGAACAACTTCTACACCATGAACGACTGGAGGCTCTACTCCACCACGGACATGGTCAACTGGAGGGACCACGGCTCGGTGGCGAGCTACAAGAGCTTCAAGTGGGGAACCGACAGTGCGTGGGCGCCGCAGGGTATCGCCAGGAACGGCAAGTACTATCTGTACGTGCCGCTGAACAACAACACCGGCGCGAAGATCGGCGTTGGCGTATCGGACAATGTGGCAGGCCCGTTCATGGATCCGCTGGGAAAGGAGCTGGCCGTGGCGCCCGGAGGCGGCAACATCGACCCGACGGTGTTCGTCGACGACGATGGACAGGCCCACATGTACTGGGGGAATGCCAAGCTCCGGCACGTGAAGCTGAACTCGGACATGATCAGCACCTCGGGAAGCATCACCGAGGTGCCGTTGAACGGCTTCACCGAGGGGCCGTGGCTCCACAAGCGAGGGTCGCTGTACTACCTCGTCTACGCCGCCATCGCCGGGACCGAGAAGATCAGCTACGCGACCAGCAACAGTCCGACCGGGCCCTGGACCTTCCGCGGCGACATCATGGGCGCTGGCCGCACCTACACCAATCACGCCGGCATCGTCGACTACAAGGGGCACTCGTACTTTTTCTATCACAACAGCGCACTGCCGGGCGGCGGTGACTTCAAGCGCTCGGTCTGCGTGGAGGAGTTCACGTACGGCGCCGACGGCAGCATTCCGGCTCTCACGATGTCCACGAATGGACCGCCCGCCATCGCCACGCTGGATCCGTTCAAGCAAGTCGAGGCCGAGACCATCGCCTTCTCGTCCGGGCTCAAGACCGAGGTGTGCACCGACACCGGCGCCGGCATGAACGTCTCGTCCATCAGCAACGGCGACTACATCAAGGTGAAGAACGTCGACTTCCTGGACGGCGTGACGTCCTTCGAGGCTCGGGTGTCGTCCGCAGCCAGCGACGCGAAGATCGAGCTCCGCCTCGACAGCCAGAACGGCACGCTGCTCGGGACGTGCGACGTCTCGGGCGCGTCGTCCTGGACCACCAAGACCTGCGCGGTCAGCGGGGGCAGCGGGAAACACGACCTGTTCCTGAAGTTCGTCGGTGGCGGCGGCGACCTCTTCAAGTTCAACTGGTGGCGGTTCACCGGACCCACCATGCCGGGCGACGGGGGCGACGGCGGCGGAGGCGGTGCCGGCGGCTCGGACCAGGGAGCGGGCGGCAGCGGTGGCAGCGACGGCGCCGGGGGCGCGCCCTCGGGCACCGGCGGCAGCGCCGACGCCGGGGCCACGACCTCGGGCAGCGGCGGCTCGGTCACCGGAGGCACCGGCGGAACGACCGCCTCCGCCGGCTCGGGCAACGGCGGCAGCGCCGGACCCTCCGGTGGGAACGACGCGACCGGCGACGACTCGGACGGCTCGTGCGCTTGCCGGGCGGGCGCGAGCACCGGGGGCGGCGGACTCGCCGCCGCTCTCTGGCTGGCCGCTTCTGCGCTCGTTCTTGGGCGTCGGCGCCGGTAGGCGCTCGGCCGGTGGAACCAGGAGCCGGCGCACCTCAGCCGCCCGCTCGCGGGCGGAGCGGTCGTCCGGCTCGTGCCCTCATCCCTTGACCGTGACGAGCGGCCAGAGGCGCGCCACGCGCCGCGCGATCCCCGCCTCCTCGACGGAGCGCACCACCGGCGTGATGGGCTTGTAGGCATACGGCGCCTCCTCCTTCATCCGCTGGTGGTACTTCGCGAGGATGTCGCGCCGCCGCCGCACGTGAGGCGCGTCGGGGTCGAGCGGCGTCACGACGTGCAGCTTCTCGACCGCGCGCCGGTAGACGTCCTCGTCCGCGTGCGCGGAGCGGCCGCGCGTGAGGCTGCGGCCCGCGCCGTGGCACGCGCTCGCGAGCAGCGCCGCGTGCCCTGCGCCCGCGAGCACCCAGCTCGAGTCGCCCATCGAGCCGGGGATGATCACCGGGTCACCGGTGTACGAGAACGCTCCGCCCTCGCCATCGGGTCCCCCGGCGGGCGTCGCGCCCTTGCGGTGCAGGTAGCGCGGCTCGGCCCCGTCGGGCTCCCAGATGAGGTTGTGCGGCGCGTCGTACACGAGCGTGCTCGTGACGTGACGGCCAAGGACCTCCCGCATCGCCCGCACCACCATGAGGCCCAGGAAGAGGCGGTTCGCGAACGCGAAGTTCGCGGCGTTCCGCATCGCGTCGAGGTAGACGGAGGCCTCGTGGGCGTGGGGGCCCACCGCCGGCAGCACATAGAAGCCGTGCGCCGGATGGGGCACCCCCGCGGGGTACAGCGCGCGGGCGCGCTCGTTGAAATAGCCGCCGACCGCGTGTCCGAGCCCGACGGAGCCCGCATGGGCCATGATCGTGACGGCGTTCTTCGAGAGCCCGAACGAGCGCGCCGTCGCGCCGTCCACCAGCTCGTCGACGGCCTGTATCTCGACGAAATGGTTGCCGCCGCCGACCGTGCCGATCTGGATGTCACGCCCGTCCGCGCGGCCCGACGCCTGGATGTACGCGTCGAACGCGAACGTCCCACGCGCGGGGAGCCCGCCGTGGAAGTGCACGCGATCGAGATCCGCGCGCTGGGCGCGAGGATCATAGTGGGCCCACAGGCCGGTGCGGGCGTTGTCCGCCGCCGTCTCATGCAGCCCGGACAGGCCGTCACGGAGCATCGCCGCGCGCTGGCGCGGCGACATGGGGATATCGCGCTGGCCCTGGAAGAAGATCGCGCGGAGCCGCTGCTTCAGGGCGCCGATGTGCGGCGCGAGCTCGTCCCGGTCCACGTCCGTCGCGAGCAGGCGCATGCCGCAACACACGTCGTTGCCGACGGCCTGCGGCACCACGAACCCGCGGGCATCCACGACGGTGCCCACGGGGATGCCCGCGCCCTTGTGAAAGTCGGGCGTGAGCACGATGGAGCGGATCTCGCCGGCCGTGCCGCCCCAGAACGGGGCAATCCTGCCGGCCTTCTCCCAGGTCTGAAGATCGCGGAGCGTGCCTTCAAGCGAGGCGAACCGGAGGAGCTCCTCGATGCCGTCGGCCTCGACGACGACATCCTCCCTGGCCACGAGGGTGATCGGAATACCGAACGGATTGTCGATGCGGGCCGTCGCGCCATCCAGGCGACGCACCACCGCATCGAGATGCAATTTGCCAACCATGCTGCTGTCCAATCCACGAAGACGCACGCGGCCGGCGCGATCACGCGACGGGGCCGCGGCTCACTCTCCCCCGATTTGGACCCGGTGCGCGAACGAGGGGGTCGCACACCGCAGCAGCGGAGCTCAATGTAAACCAGGAACGCCGGTCGTCAAGCGGCTCGGGCTGGTCCGACCTGCCAGCGGGGCCAAGAGGGCGCGCAACGCCTACGAACGGATGCCTCCGTGACGCCCCTCGCCGATCCCAGTCTCTGGGGCGGGGCCCGGCGCCCTCGACCTTCGCCTCCTCGCGGCCTACCTCAGAGGGAGGGACTCGATGCGGTAGTCGAGCTCCCAGCCCGGGCGGCGCTCGGCGTCACCTGGACCCTCGTCGTTGGGGCGATAGTTCCCGACCCACGTCTCGGGCGGCTGGCTGAACTGGCGGCGATAGGCACACAGAGGGTCGTCACGATCGAGCCAGTCGTGCTCGGTGGGGAAGACCTCCAGGAGCATGGCGTCAGCTTCGGCCACATAACCGTCGAAGATGCAGGCGTCGAAGCGGTGCTCGTTGCGGCCTGGCTGGTCCGAGATCTTCACCACGCCGGCCTCGGGCAGCCGTGCCGTGTGGCGCCGGCCAGCCCCCGAGCCGAGCGTCACACAACAACGAAAGCTCATCTCGCCCCGGCCCTTCAGCCAGGGATCCTGGTCGTCCAGGATCCGAACTCGCTCGAGGATGATGCGGATCCGAGACACCGGGTGCAGCGCCTTGGCCCGCCGCAGGCGGATCTCGAAGGTGCTTCCGCCCACGATCTTGCCGTTCTGGCGCTGCATCACGGCAAACCGCTGGGTGGCGCCATAAGGGATCTTGTGCGTACCCTTGCAGGAGATCACGGCCTGCATCGTCTGCCCCGCCCCGAGCTCGATCCCTCGGATCTCCGAGGTGCGGGTCGGGTCGAGATCGTAGAGCACGGTCCGGTCGAGCCGCTTGAGGAGCTCGGTGCGATCCAGCTTCACGCGGTCGCCGGGCTTCCGGTACCACTCGCCCACATTCTCACCGTCCTGCAGCGGGATCTTGGTGGCATTCACCAGGGCGCCCACGGGATCGACGAAGCTCACCCGCTCGAGCAACACGCCCAGGACGCCGCGGACCCCGAGCCCCTCCGGTTTGACGACGAGGTCGACGATGCTCTTTCGATTCTCGGCGTTGTGGAGCTTGACCGTCACGAGCGACTGCGCTGGCCGCGGACCAGGGCTGTCGATCACGTGCAGGTTCTTGAGGCACACGCGCTTCTCGCTGCGGACCAGGGTGTCGGCGTTCGTCTCGGCGGTCGTGATCGGATCCTCGTTCGACGACACCACCGCCAGGAGGCAGCTATGGGTGGCCGTCGTGGCCGGCACCTCCCAGTCCCACGAGACCACGACCGGTCGATTGGGCTCCAGCACCGCGATGGTCTTCGCCGCCCCCACGGGCTTCCAGTCGACCGTGGAGGCGAGATCGAAGTTGGGTGGTGTCAGCGCGTTCGGCAGCGCCGGGAGGCCCAGGGAGGCATCGGCGAAGAAGGCGCGCACCCGGACATTGGTGGCGTTCTCATACCCCCGGTTGTGGACTTGCAGGTAAAAGCGGGCCACCTGGCCGCGAATGGGATCGTCGTGCGCGACCTCCTCGTCGAACTCGACGCCGTCGAACACCGCGTCCGGCGCGTAATAAGGCGTGACCTCGACCTTGATGTCCGGGCTCTCCCAGAAGTGGACCGTATCGCCGCCATCGGCCGGGTTCGGGTGGCCCGACGGTGACGGCGAGCGCTCCCCCGTGTCCAGCACGCTGTCGCGCAGGTACAGGTCGACCGCGGGCCTCGACGCCGATGGGGTGATGTCGAGCTTGTACATGCCTCGCCCGAAGGTGGCCGCATACAGTCGATTGTCCTCCGCGTCGACCGCCAGGTCGGTGACGATGACATTCGGCATTCCGTTGTCGTACGCGATCCAGGTGGCCCCCGCGTCGGTCGTGCGGAACACGCCGACGTCGTTGCCCACGTAGAAGGTATCGGCGGCGTTGGGGTCGAACGCGACGGCGCTCGTGTTGATGTTGGGCAGATTTCCGCTGACGTCGGCCCAGGTGGTCCCGCCATCGGTGGACAGGAACACGTGGCTCGCGGCCGGGCTTCCCGACACCCCGCCGTAACAGACCAGCACGCGGTCGGCGTTCGTGGCCGAGACCGCAATGTCACGCAGCGTCCGGCCGCTCGGCAGCGCGGCGCTCGTCCTGTCCGTCCACGGGTTCGTCGCGCCTCCATCGTCACTGCGGTAGATGTGGCCGCCCGCGGCCGCGTAAACCCGGCTCGGGTTGGACTTTGCGACCGCGATGCTCGTCACCGAGCCGGCCAGGCTCTGGCTCGACTGCGCCCAGTCCGTGGCGCAGCCGTCCGTGGTGCGAAACACGCGATCCGTCCCGGTGTAGAGGATGGAGTGGTTGGTAGGATGCATGCAGATGACGCCCGTCCACGGGCTGCTCCCCACCAGTCCTCCCGTCTTGAGGGTCCACGTGTTGCCGCCGTCCGTCGACTTGTGGATCACGGTGTTTTGGTACTCTTCGTACATCGTGCGCGGGTCAGTGGGGCTGATCACGAAATACCCGCCGTCGTGCGTGTTCTGGATGTGTCGCCACGTCAGGCCTCCCGTGGTCATCGTGGTCCCCTGGTCCTGGGTTCCGCCCCCTACCACCGTGCTGATGGTCTCCCATACGCCCACGTCGTAGAACTGGGTCACGACCATGCCGTCGCTGGCCTTCTTCCATGTCGCGCCCTTGTCGGTGGAGCGATAGAGCCCGCCATCGTTGCATGCATACACGACGCTGGTGTTTGACGGTGCGAACACGGCGATGTGATGGTCGGCGTGCAGGACGCCGAGGTTGGACCATGTGGCGCCGCCGTCGGCCGTGCGCTGGGCCGAGACGCCGCCTGCGAGCAAGATGGCCTCGTCGTCAGGGGCGACCGCCAGCAGGTTGGCCCAGGTATGGTGCGGGGCCGACCCGTGGCTACCGGCGAGCGCGGTCCACGTCGCGCCGCCGTCCGTGCTCGTGTACAGAGCTCCGGAGCGCTTGGCGGCCACGAATTCGGTGCCGTGCGCGCCGCTCGTCCCCAGGGCCAGCTTGAGCCAGTCGGCAGACGCGCCCGTGGGCCCGTTGCCGAGCAGATTCCAGGTGCCCCCGCCATCGGTGCTCTTGTAGATGCCGTCGTTGCGCACGGCGATGTAGATCACGTCCGCGTTGGTAGGATCGATGACGGCATCGGAGATCTGCCCGGCGCGCAGCGTGGCCCAGCTGGTGCCCGAGTCGGTCGAGCGCTCGAAACCCTGGTCCCCCGCCACGTAGACCGTCGTGGCCGTCGTGGGAGAGACCAGCACCCGCGCGACGCGGCGGGCCAGCACCGCGGCGCGCCGCGCCCAGGTAGCTCCGCCGTCGGTGGAGACATAGACCCCCTCGCCGGGGCCCGCGGCAGCATACCCGGGGGTCCACTCGCCGGTGCCGACGTAGACGGTATCGGGCGCGCTCTGGGCCACGGCGATCGAGCCGATGACCAGCGTCTCTTGCTCGTCCCACAGCGCACGCCACGACTGGCCGCCGTCCGTGCTCTTCCACACGCCGCCGCTCGCGGCGCCCGCATAGACGATGTTCGCGTTGGTGGGATGGACCGCCAGGCTCTTGACGCGTCCATTGACGTTGCGGGGTCCGATGTTGTACCAGGGCGATCCGGCCCCGGCCGGACCATAGCCGGCGAGATCGCGAGCCGTCTCGCGCTGCTCGCCGATCATCCTGCGCTTGTGGCTGCGCGCGCGATCCATGAAGCCGGAGAACTCACGATCGTCGCGCGACCTGTCCAGATAGAACCACTGCTCCCGTCGCTCGATGCTGCGGTGGCGATCGGCCCAGTCGAACCGCTGCGAAGTGTTCTCGTCCAGAGCCTTGATCTTGCTGTTCATGATGAAACGACTCCCGTCAAATTCGTGACTCATTGATGGGGCGGCCCTCGCCCGCGCCTCGGTAGGCGAGACACGGACGAGCGCCGCGGAGCCAGAGGACCAGCGGGTCATACCCGCTGCCCGTCCGCCTGATCGCTCAGGCCGGGCAAACCACGTCTCCCACGATGCAGCGCGCTGCACCGCCGGCGTCCCTCCCACAATATTCGCCCTGCCCGCAGTCCGAGCTGCTGCGGCAGCCGCTGCCCGGATACACGCAGAACAGGCCCTCGGGTTGGTTGCAGCATGGATCCCGCACGGTGGCGCATATGCCGCCGGGCTCGGCGTCGCAGTCCGCATCGAGCCGGCAGCGCGCGCTCACGCACGCGCGAACCTTGTTGTTCAGCGTGCCCGCCGGCGCGCACAGGCCGCCAGGGCACTCGTCGTCGCTCGAGCACAGATCCTTTGCGCACACGTTGTTCTCGAGCGGCGGAGGGCCGCCGCAGTAGGGCAAGAGGGGCGCGGCAAGGCACGTGCTCCCCGGCCCGCAATCCTCGGTCGTGCAGCACTCGTCGAAGTCCGGTCGTGCGCACGTCTCCGCAGGCGGGTAGTTGGTCTTGCACACGCGGAACCCGCCTGGCGTGATGTCGACGCAGGTTGACCCAGGGCAGTTCGCGTCGGTGTGGCAATCACCCGAGTTGGCCCCCGCGGCGCCGCCCGCCCCCGTGGCGCCGGTGCCCTGTCCGCCGGTTCCCGCGGCGCCGGTGCCCTCTCCGCCCGCGCCGCCGCTCCCCGCGGAGGCGCCGGTGCCCTCTCCGCTGGTTCCCGCGGCGCCGGTGCCCTGTCCGCCTGCGCCGCCGCTCCCCGCGGGGGCGCGGGTGACCGTGTTGCCGCATCCGGTGGGCATCGAGAGGACGAGGGCCAAGATCGAAGCGACGTGGCGAAGTCGTGCTGGCATGGCGATCTCCGTTCAGGGATGAGGGAACGGCACGGCCCTGTTCTGCCCGCGCGGGGCCCGGGGCGCCCTTCGGTCGCCGCGGGCCCCGCGCTCATCGCGGTTCAGTGGACGCTCAGCAGCGGCAGCCGCAACACCTGGAAGGGCGGGATTCCAACGCGGAACGAGCACGACTGGTTCGCGAGGCTCGCGAGAGCCTGCTTGCGGTTGTCCATCTCCGCGAACGAATGGCTGAGCCCACGATTGTCCGTCACCGTCAACGGACCTTGCAGGAGGGCCGAGATGCTGGGGACGCCGCCGGGCCCCGCGGGGCGAATGTGGTAGAAGAGCGTGTCCGTCTCGCCCGTATGGCAGCCGCTGCACGTGTTGGACGAGAACCGAAAGCGTGCTTCGAGCTCCGCCGGCGTCTCCAGGTCCGGGTGGTCCCAGAAGGTCCCGGCGTTGTAGGTCGACGCGCCGCCCATGAAGGGCACGCCCCCGCGGGCCTCGGGCATCGTGTAACCGGGGCTCATGGAGGCCAGGATCTCCGTGAGCAGCGCGTCGGTGCCGTTCAGATCGATCGGCGCCGGGGTCGTGCCCGGAACCGACGTGAAGCTCGCCTGGTGCTCGCGGGGGTTGTTCTTGGTGGTGGTCTGTTGCAGAGGTCCGCTCCCGGGGCGGATCACGAACTCGCGCATCTGCCAGATCCCCGTGAGATCGATCTCGTTCGTGCGCAGCTGGTTGAGCGCGTTCTGGTTGGGGTTGCTCGGCGCGGCGCCGTTCCTCACCACCTGCTCGGTCAGCGCCTCGAGCGCCGTGCCGTAGGCGGGGTCACCGGGGAGCAAGGCGCTCAGGTTGACCCACTTGTTCGCCCAATCCTTGATGCCGGCGCAGCTCGTGATGGGCACTCCGTACTCGAAGATCGCCGCGGCCTCGATCGGCTGGCAGGTGTCCACGCCGTCTCTGGCGTCGCCGTCCCGATTGCCGTCGCGAACCTCCATCAGGCCGAACACGAAGCGGAGCTCGCCTCCGTTGTTGCCGGCAGCCCCGCCGAGGTAGGGCGAGCTCTGCGCTAGGTCGGGGCGATAGAGGATGGCCTGTAGCCGGAACGGCGCGATGCTGAGGTTCAACGCGCCCCCGCCGCTCCTCTGGCGCCAGGGGTTGATGATCATGCTGTCGACGCTCGCCGCGGCGGCCGCGCTCGTCGCATCGAGGACCAGGCTGCCCGAGCTCGCGTTGACGATCTGCTGGGTGCGCCAGGAAGCCAGCCACTGCTCGACGAACTGGCTCGCGGTGAGCCCGGACCCGATGGCCATCTGTTCCATCAGGTAGCCGAAGGTCCACTTCTTGAGCGGGGCGTTCGCGGCGATCGAGTCGCACGGGTTCATGGTGCGCGCCGGGTCCTCGATCACCGGCAGCGAGCGGATCAGCAGCGATTTCTGCGGGTTGATGGCGGCCGTGGTCACGCCGCCGAGCGCGCGCAAGGGGCCGAGCTCCGCGAGGTTGGGCAAGCGGATGGTCGCGCCCTTCTTCAGCGCCTCGATGTCGATCGCGCTGGTCTGCGAGATCTCGATGGGCTTGGCGGCGAAACGCGACCCCGGCTCGAACGTCTGGAGCGTGCGGGTCTTGAGCTTCGAGATCTCGCTGTTGATCTGGCTCAGCCGTTCCAGGTCGATGGGGACCGCGGCGGAGAACAAGCCGTCTCCGGCCTTGAGATCTGGCTTTATTCCCGAGTCGTTGAAGGTGACCGCCTTCTCGCGCGCATCGAGGCTCATCTCGAACGCCGCGCCTTTGTTCTCTTCGATCACCCGCTTGCGGTCGCTCGGCGCGAACTCGAGCGAGAGCACCCCGACGCCATCCGACGCGAGCCGCAGGTACAATTGATCGACCTTGGGCGCCCGCTTGGAGGGCGCCACGATGAGCGGGTCGCTGTTCGATCCGGCGAGCTCCGGCTCTTCCTGCTCGGCGCCGCAGGCGGTCAACAGCAGGGCGCAGGTCAACGCCGCGCCTATCGATCGATTCTTCATGGAATTCTCCATCGCTGGTCGTTGGTGCGCGCGGCGCGAAAGGCGCCCGCGCGTGACGAGAAGACCCAGACGTCTGCAATCCTCACGCAGAGCTGGACGTATCCCCCGCCCCTGGCCACGGATCCCGGGCCGAGTGATGGCTGTCCGGGCGCCTGACCGCCCGGTCGGGCAGACGCTTGCCGGCATTGCAGCTCCGGTGCCAACCGGACGGACGCTCGCGCGTGGCCGGAGCTGGCCCTTTGTCACGCCGAAACGGACCGCCGCCCCGGCGCATCGGTTACCGTCGCCGTCCTGTGACGCCCCGCTGTTGCGCCGCGCGGCGCAACAGCGGGGCGCCCGACCTGTTGCGGGGACACGTGCGCGGCGCGTTTCTGCGCAGCGCAACACGGTGTATCACCGGCGTAACACCCCGGTTCATCGCAGGCGCCGGGCGCGTCAGGCGGGGCTCACCGCGCCGGCGCTCGGCGCTGCCTCGATGGGACGAAGAACGTGCCGCCCGCGGTCAGCACCAGGCATCCAGCCACGCTGGTGGGCAACGGCGCGCAGCGCACACCGTGGCACGAAAGATGCTTTGGCGGCAGCAAGAACCATTCAGCATCGATGGGGCCAGCTGGCCAACCGCCGCGCGTCCGTGCAAGGATGCGCGCCCGCGAGGGGCGCTCACCTCGCGTCTCGAGTTCAGGAGAAGGAGAATGCCTGTGACCGTAAGCCGTTTGTACATGGCGCTGGCCTGCATCGGCGTGGGTTCTTTCCTGGGGTGCGGCGGATGCATCGTCACGGTGAACCCCAAAGGGCCTGTGACGCCGGCGTCCACGGGTGGGCCAACAGAGCCGGTCGCTCCCCCGGGGCAGCTGCCTCACAACGGCATGCCCAAGAACGGCATCAGCGCGGAGGCGCTCCGCGCGAACAGCGAATTGCTCGAGCGCCTCAAGGTGAGCAAGCTGAACAGCCTGAAGCTCGACGATGTCAAGCCTTTCAGCACGCAGGACCCGACGCTGGAGCCCCGCGCCGTTCAGCTGATGCACTACATCGTATCGTTTGCCCTGAAGGAAGGCCAAAAGGTGTCGGCCCGCGTCGGGAACCAGCGTTATGAGTGGAACGGGCAGATCGGAGCATGCGCCAGCGGGGGACCGCTCGGGGACTGGTTCAACGACCTTCCATCCCCGGAATGCCTGCAAGCGGTCTCCGCCGGCGTGCTCGCCCGGGTGAACGCGCTCAACAAGGTGGTCGTCGTATCCATGCGCGGCCCGGGGGATCTCGTCGCGCTCCATGACAAGGTCCCCGCCGAGACCAGGTCTCGAGAGAGGAACACCAGCACAGGCGAGGCCACGACGATCGAGAGCTTCGCTGCTTGCAACCCTGTCGGCAGACCGAATCAGGCGACGAGCGACTGCGGGTGGTCGGCGCGCTACGTCGGGCAGTGCCTGGCCCAGAGGTCAGACGGTACCGGGCCGAGGACGGTCAAGCTCAAGCTCAACTCGGCCCACGCCCGCCCATCTCCGGTGTTCGTGCGTGTCTGCGCGGGCATCCATGGATGCAACCATGTGGACTACGCTGCGGCAGATCCTCGGAGCAGGTACATCAAGCACATCAAGAGCGACGCGCTCGACGGTCCTGGCGATACGGTTGAGTTCACGTGCCCCGCGAATGGCCCTGCTGGCGCGGGCATGGTTGATGAGGCGAATTCCACCTTCGAACAGGTCGGGTACTTCAGCGTGATGCTGTCGGAGCGGAATTTTGCGATCGACGTAAAATCCGAGGGCTCGCAGGGCGAGGGCGATGGCGTGAGGTATCCGGCGAAGGAGGCGGAGCTATTCAGGTACCGCGAGGGCGCGTTCTATGGAAATATCTTCGATTCGGTGCCCAGTGATGCTCGGCCCGACGGGGTGCTCTTCGACAAGCAGTACGCGTGTTACGGCGAGGACTGGGATCAAGGGGCGGCGAACCTCGCCGACAGGCTCTGCGCGCTCCCTGCGCCCGATGCGGCTGCGCAGTGCTTCGTCCATGAGCCGAAGCCATGCTCGCCTTTCAATGGGAACCCGGGCGCATGCACCAGGTCTGCTGGCGGCAGGCGAGCCATCTACACGCCGTGCGATGAAGCGGGCGCGCACTGGAGATACCCCGTCACGGTCTACTTGAACCATCCATGCGATCTCAGGAGCGATTCCGAGTGCCCTTCGTTCAAAGACTGGGTGATCGACCGTTCACTCAAGTAGCCTCGCCGCGAGCCGCCTCATCGACTCGACCGCCGGGACAGGGGCGTCCACCGCCGACCAGGCATTGATCACCTGCTGGGCCAGCTCGAGGGCCCTCTTCCTGTCCCCGCGCCTCGCCGCGCGCTCCGCCTCGCGCACCGTCTTCAGGCTCGCGCCGTTCAGGGCCTCGCTGTCGTCCGGGATCGCCTGCTCCAGCCGGTCCACGAGCTCGTGCTCCCCCTCGAGCTCATACGTCGCGATCATGGCGTCGCCGAGCACCTCGACGAACGGCTCAGGCTCCTGCAGCAGCGGGCGCCACGCCAGCGCGGCGGCCCTCCGGTCTCCGCGGGCGTGACGCTCGGCGCCCGTGATGAAGCTCTCCGTGTTCGGCAGCTCGCCTTCCGGGAACCTGACCCGGAGCTCGCGAAGCCGCTCGAAGCAACGCCGCGACGCCGCCCGGCTGGCGCGGGCGCAGACGGCTCCCATGCGGAGCGGGACGCTGATGTGGGTGCCCTCGAGGAGGGGTGGCTCCGGGTCGAGGAAGCGGGAGACGATGAGGTCGGCTATCTCGCGCTCGCGCCCGAGGACGAGCGCGAGCTCCAGCGCGCGCCAGGCGATCTGGAGGCGTTGCACGCGAACAAACCCGGAATCGCCAGGGGAAATGGCCATCGCGCGCCTCGCCCGCTCGAGGGCGGCGCCGACGCCGGCCTCGCTCGCCTCGACGCGGAGGAGGAGGAGCTCGCTGCCGACCTTGTGCAGCACCTGGCTTCCCTGGCCCACCGCGAGCGCTATCCCGCGCGCCTCCTGGCGCGCTCCCTCCTGGAGGAGCCGCTCGACCAGCGTGTCGGCAACATTCATGTCCAGGGGCGAGAGGACATAGGCGCGCCGCGCGAACGCGAGGGCGCGCGCGCGAGCCTGCCGCGCGGGAGCCTCGGCCGCTGCAGGGCCGGAGTCCTCGAACAGCCACCCATACGCTTCCCAGGGCATCCAGGCCCGCATTCCCTGCAACGCGCTCGCCGCGCTCGGGGTCCCGTGCGTCACCGTCGCCAGCTGCACCCAGGGCGCGCACCACTCCCCGATCGGGTTCTTCGGCTCGGCCTGCACCGCGCTGAACGCCATGTCCTTGGCGAGCGTCGTCAGCTCCGTGGCGCGCTTCTCATCGGGCGACGGCAGCAGGCAGGATATCGTCGCCGCGAGCGTCGAGCGTCCCCAGGCCGACGCCTCGCGATCATGGATGCGCTGGAGCTCCGCGACCGCCGTCGGCTCGACGGTACGCCGCATCATGAGAGCGACGCGGGCGCGCGCGGCGAGCTCACCCGGTGAGGCGTCGGCGCTGGCCGGTGGGAGCGCGACCCCAGGCGCGGGCTCGCCGAGCGTGTAGGCGCAGCGGAAGCGCTCTCCTGGCCCCATCTCCGCGAGCCCGCCGCCGCGCGCCTCGAACCGGGCGCACTCCTGTCGGAGCCCGCCGGCGTTGTGGGTCATGGCCAGCGTCAGGTCGAGCAGATCGAGCGCCCCGTCGACCGTGCGCGCCCTCGAGTAATCGGCCACGGCGTCGTCGAGGCGCGGGGCCTTTGGCAACGCCCCCGCATCGACCCAGGGATCCATGGCGTTCCTCACGGCTTCATAGAGCGCGCTCGCCCTGCCGACCGAGGACGCGAGCTCCCTGCCGTCGGCGGCCCGCAGCGTGACCGTGAGCCGAAAGGCGCGGGACGGCTCCAGGACGATCGCCCCGTCCACATAGGCCGCTCCCCTCCTGCGCGCCGCGTCCAGCGATTGCGCGCGAGCCTCCGGCCCGGCATAGGGGTCGATCGGAGCGGTGTCCGCGGGCGGCCGTGGGAGCGAGAGCAGCTCCGCAGGGACCAGCGTGCGCGCCGCGCGGCCTCCGAGGAGGACCCGAGCCCGCTCGCACAACGTCGCCGCCGCGGCCGCTCCCAGCCACCCGGCCGGCTCCTCGACACCGGAGGCCTCCAGGATCGGACAGGCGAGCACCGTGCTGTCGGGCTCCAGCGGAGATCGCATGACGGTGGGAGGAGGAGCAGGCGCTTGCCGGTGAGGGAACGCCCACCGGACGGCGCCCAGGCCCATGGCGGCCAGCGTGACGCTCGAGGCTGCGATCCAGCGCCACCGGCGCGACCGATGCACGATGGCCCGCGGCTGCCGAGCGGAGCTCGCGCTCGGTGCGTCGCTCTCGGGCTCGGAGCGAGGCGGCGCGGGGCCGGGCCCGCCTGCGCCGGCGGCCACCGGGTCCGTTCGTCCCACGCCCTCGCTCCCGCCCCGATGCCCGTCGGATTGGAACGTGTCGGTCCACGTCGACTGCTCGCCGGCGGGTGGCGTCCCCTCGCGCGCCTCGGCCCCGGCGGCCTGCTGTGCGGGCAGATCGTAGCCTGGCACGCCGAGCGCTCGCGCGAGCGCCCCCACGGCGGCGCCCGCGGTCGGGAAGCGCTGGTCCGGCGCGAGCGCCGTCGCGCGCGCGAACCACGCGTCGAACGCGGGCGGCAACGTCACGCCGTACCGCGCGGCGCGCTCGCACGCAGGCTCCTTGGGGCCCTGCAGCGCGACGAGCGCGAAGGCGACGGGGCTGTCGCCAATGCCCACTTCGTCCTCCCAGTAGGGCCTGCCGACGAGGAGCGTGAACGCGATCATGCCGAGCGCGTAGATATCGGCGGTTCGTGTGATCCTGCCGCTCTGGAACTGCTCCGGCGCCATGTAGATCGGCGTCCCGGCCGCGCCGGTCGATCCGCGGGTCGCGCCCTCGCGCAGCACCTTCGCCACGCCGAAATCGAGGATCCGGATGCGCGGGGCGCCGCTCTCTCGCTGCTCCAGGAACAGGTTGCTCGGCTTCAGGTCGCGGTGGACGATGCCGAGCTGGTGCATCTTGTCGATGGCCGGCGCGGCTTGAGCGAGATAGACGAGCACCTCCTCCGGCGCGTGGCCGCCCACGCGCGCGAGCCGCTCGCTCAAGGTCTCCCCCCGGAGCAGCTCCATCACGAGGAATGGAGTCCCGGTGGCGTCATCGACGCCCGCGTCGACGACGTCGACGAGCGCGGGGCTGTCGACCTGGCCGGACACGCGGGCCTCCAGCGCGAATCGCTCCCTCAGGTCGGCGCGCCCGACCGTGTGAGGGTGCATCACCTTGAGCGCCCGCCGGCGCTCCGTCTGGAGGTCGATCACCTCGTAGACGGCGCCCATCGCGCCCGCGCCCAGGCGGCGCAGGACGCGGTAGCGAGCCGCGACGACGGTGTCCGGCGTCATGCCCGCCTCACCCCGCGGCCGCGGCGCAGCACCTCAGTGGCGAAAGTCATCGGGGTCGATCTCGTAGCGCTTCAACCAGCGATGGATCTGCATCCTGGCTTTGCCCATGGCGCGCGCCACGCCAGCGATGTTGCCGCTGTGCGCGCGCAGGAGCGCCTTGAGCTCCTCGGGCCGGGCAGGATCGTCCCCCTGCTCCGCGGCGCCTAGGGCGTTGCGCCTCAGGGCGCTGTTCAGGTGATCGAGCTCGATCGTGCCCCGCTGCGCCAGCACCGCCGCGGTCGTGATGCACTGCTCGAGCTCGCGCACGTTGAGCGGCCAGCCGTACGTGACGAGGGCGCGCGCCGCGCGCGGGTGCAGCTGGATGTGCTCGGCGCGCTCTCCGTCGGCGCGCCGGAGGATCGCGCCGAGGATGAGGCCGAGATCCTCCCGGCGAGCCCGGAGCGGCGAGAGCTCGACGGCGTGACCGGAGAGGCGCGCGAGCAGGTCGGAGCGGAAGTCGCCCGACGCCGCCATGCGCTCGATCGGCCGGTGGGTGGCCGCCACGACGCGAAGGTCCACGGGGATCGAGCGCGTGCCGCCCACGGGGCGCACCTCGCGCTCCTGGAGCACGCGGAGCAAGGCCACCTGGGCGGACAGGGGCAGGTCGCCGATCTCGTCGAGGAAGAGCGTGCCGCGGTCGGCGCTGCGCACGAGCCCGGGGCGATCCTCGGTGGCCCCGGAGAAGGCGCCCTTCCTGTGCCCGAAGAGCTCGCCTTCGACGAGATCCCGCGGCAGCGCGCCGCAGTTGATCGCCACGAACGCGCCCGGCCTGCCCGAGAGCGAATGGATGGCGCGCGCCATGACCTCCTTGCCGGTGCCCGTCTCGCCCTGGATCAACACGGGGATGGTGGAGGCCGCCACCACCCTGAGCTGATCGAACATCTCGAGCTGCGACGGGATGAGGGAGAGCAGCCCGGGGACGTGCGCGGCGAGGCTCGACGCTTCCAGCAGAGTGACCTGCTCGGCGCCGCGGGGAATCGCCGCGCGGTAGAGGAAGAACGTGCGGCCCAGCTCGAGCACGTCGCCCTCCGCGAGCTCGGCGTGCTTCCTCGGCGCCCCATTGAGGATGCTGCCGTTCTTGGAGCCGCAATCCTCGAAGCACCACCGGCCGAGGACCCGCATGATCCGCGCGTGCCTCGACGAGAGCCATGGGTCGTCGAGCCGGATCTCGACGCGCCGGCGTGAACCGCTGTCCGCGACCTCCAGCCTCCGGGCATTGCCGCGGCCGATAACGACCTCCTCCACGTCATCGAGGGCGATGCGCGCCGACGGCGCGAGCGGCCGATGGCTGTCCGCGATCAGAAACAAAAAGCTGCCGTTGCCTGATTTGTCCAGATACCGCTGTCCGCCCGTGGCGGATAGCGTTCGTTGTTCAGGTTCACCCGGCACGAACCCAGTCGTACCCAGTCGGGCAGACGCGGTCAATATGCCACGGGCGGCATTCCGAGCGGCTGCCGCGCGGGTTGATCATCGTCCGCGGGTGTGCGCCGCGTTCGGTCACCGATCGACCAGGAACGCCGCGACCACCTTGCACGGCGCGGCGCACAGGAGCACCCGAACGGGGGCTCGATCGACCCGCCGTCCGCGCTGCGCGCGTTCGTCGCGAGGGATCGTTCGGGGAAGCTCGGGCAAGGCCTCGACGTGGCGAGCGGAGCGCGTCGGGAGGCGATCGGCTGGCCGATTCGACCAACTCCCTGGCCGGCGCGACCAGGCCGCCCCTGAGGCCAATCGCTAGATCTGCCGCATGTCCAGCCGCGGAGGCGCGCGTCGCGCCTCGCTGGACGCGTGGAGGCTCAAAGCCATGATCAATCGAATGGAACTCTCGCGAAATTCAAGGAGGGGCTCAATGGCCCTCGCGCTCGCCACCACCCTCGCGGTCGCAGGGGGCTGCCCCATGTCGGACGAGGATGGCGCCGGCGGCAGCTCGACGAGCGCAGGGCACGGCGGCTCGTCGGCCTCCGGCGAGGGCGGCTCATCGAGCTCCGGTGAGGGCGGCTCCTCTAGCTCCGGTGAAGGCGGCTCATCGAGCTCCGGCGAGGGCGGCTCGGTCCGCTGCCCGGTCGCGACGCACAACGGGATCATCTCGATCCAGGATGTATCGATTCAAGGTGCGCCGCAGGCGGGCCACGGCCTCACGGTGCAAGTCCTGTTCACCGCGTCCAGGCCTCCTGCTTACGAGGAGATGCCCGGGCAAGTCGAAGGATGCAAGGCGTGGGTCTACGACACGGAGGACAGCCCGCCGCCGGCCCTGACGGATCAAGGCGAGATCACGATTGCCGGCCTCGAAGGCGGGCCCCTCGTGTGCCGCTTTGCTGGCTCGGGTTATGTGTGCCCGACGTCAACTGGGGCCGGCCAGGCGGGCGTCGCTCCGGGGCAGGCGGGGACCGCGGCCTACACGATCGAGGGCGCGACGTTCTCCGCAGCGGATGTCGGCCGTTACCTGCGCGTCACCGGCGCGGCGAACGCGAAGAACCAGGGCGCGTTCCCCATCGTCGCCGTGGAGTCGAGCACGACAGCGATCGTGGTCAACCAGGGCGCGGCGGAGGAAGCCTTCGCGGCCGAGTACACCGTCCTCGCCGGGGCGGGGCCCGTTCCGAACAACCCCGTCGACCCGATCGAGGGCGGCGACGAGGTCGTCGTGGGCATCTCGCCCGGCGGCGAGATGGCCTTCGACTTCCCCGACAGCGCGCCCATCGTGGCCGGTGAGGCGTTCACGCCCGACACGGCGTCGGCGGCCGCCCTCGTCGCGGTGCCGCTCGACGGCAGCCCATTGACGCTCGGCTGCGGCGGCCCGGGCGGCAGCTGCGGGCCGGCGCAGGCCACGATCGTGCGCCTCACCAGCACCGACGGCGACGTCGAGGGCGCGTCGCCGTTCGCGATGCCCCCACCCGCGCGCAAGCAGGTCGAGATTCAATGCGTCGCGCTGGGAGGCGACGGCACGCTGACCATCCCGGCCGAGGCGATGAAGCTGCTCCAGGAGGCCCACCAAGTCTCCCCGATCTCGCGCATCCGAACGGCGCTGATGCGCGAAGGATGGGCGGGCCCCACGAACGCCGCCTCCCTGCCTCCGAACATCACGACCATCCTCGTCGGCCACGGGCTCCTCGGCTTCACCAGCCCCTGACGCCCGTGGTGCCTGCGCCCTGATCGGCGCGCCAGAGCGCGCTCGCTCCGCCGCGCTCTCGCGCCGCAGCGAACACCGGCGAGCGACCGCCGGTGCGGATCCTGCATGATCCCGGGCGCATGCACCGCCCGCTGCCCACCGTGATGACGTCCGTGGCCAGGCTGGTCGTCGACCTCGGGCTCCGCGACGGTATCCGGCTGGGCGCCATGGAGCGCGCCGCGCGCCTGCCGTCGCTCGCCGCCGATCCCGACCGGCGCATCGAGATCGACCGGCTGCTCGATCTGTGGACCTATCTGGGTCAGACGCTGGACGACCCGTCGCTGCCTATCCGCGTCGCGCAGCGCGCGAGGGTGGAAGACCTGCACGTGCTCGGCTTCGCCATCATGAGCGCGCCCTCCATCCGCCATGCGTTCGACACCGCGGCGCGGTACAGCGCGCTCCTGACCGACTCGGGCCGGTGGGAGGCGATCGAGACCGCGAAGCGCGCCGAGGTGCGGTGGCATCGCCTGCGGCCGCTCACGCTGGGGCACCGCCTCTCCAACGAGACCGCGCTGGCGCAGAACCTCGGCTGTCTGCGGCAGATGGCGGGCGACGACCTCACGCCGCTGGAGGTGAGCTTCCGCCACGCGGCCCCGCCGCGCCGGACTGCGCACGTGGAGTTCTTCCGTTGCCCCGTGCGGTTCGACGCGCCCTGGGACGGGATGGTGTTCCGCCGCGAGGTCCTCGACATGGTGCCTGCGGGCGCGAACCAGAGGTTATGGGAGTACCTGTGTCGCAGCGTGAGCGCCCTCTGCAAGCAGCTCGCGCCGCCGTCGATCGCGGACGGCGTGCGGCACCAGCTCGCCCGCGCGCTCTCGAGCGCCGAGGGCGGGATACCGACGCTGGACGACGTGGCTCGCTCCCTCGGCACGACGGAGCGGACGCTGCGCCGGCGCCTGGAGGTCGAGCGGACGAGCTTCCGGAAGCTGGTCGAGGAGATGCGCCGCGACCGCGCGGCCGACCTGCTGGCGAGGAGCAGCGTGACCGAGACGGCGCTGCGGCTCGGCTTCTCCGACACGACCGCGTTCAGCCACGCGTTCCGGCGCTGGTTCGGCCGCCCTCCGCGCGAGCTCCGGGGCGCGAGGGGGGCTGCGGGCCATCAAGGGACGTGAGCGGGGGCAGGCGCAGGTGCCATGTGCAATGGAGCAGATCGGATGAGCGAGCCGTCGGCGTACAAGGATGGATATTCAGCGCTGCCTGCCGAGGATCGGCGGCGGCTCGCCGGGCGAATGTTCGCGGAGAAGAACTACGTGCTGGCGGCCGCGCTGTTGGAATCGGTCGGTGAAGAGCTCTCGGCCTTGGAGGAAGGCAAGCTCCGCTACTCGCGCACGCACATGAAGCAGGGGAACGTGAGGCTCGTCAACACGGCGGCCGTCTTGCCGATCCTCTTTCATGGATATCGCGGAGAGACCGTGGCCGGCGTCCTCGGCGTGAAGTTCGGCGACTCCGCGGCTGCCACCGTCGACAAGCTCGTCCAGGTTGTCTACCAGCCCTCGTTCGACCCGGAGGCCGCTCTCTCCCTCGCCCTTGACGACGACCAGACCGTCCTTTCGATCACGGCGGCCAGCGTCAGCCTCTGGCGCTCCGCCTACCTCGCCTGGGACCCCGATTTTGCGAACAGCCTCCCTGCCGAGCGACTGCCAGAGGCTCTCGCAGTTCACCAGGAGCAGATGGTCGTGCGCGCGGAGGATGCCGTGGAGCTTTGGCGCAAGATCGGGGCAATTTCGGTCGACGGTGCGGAGCGAGAAGCCCGGGCGCTCGACGGGTTGAGGGTCGCAGGGTGCTTCCGCGACGGCCGCAAGCACGACTTCAATGTTCATATGGCAAGCGGTGGTCCAGGCGTCGAGCTCGCCAGGCTCCTCTTCGAAGCGGCGTGGGAACGCGCTCGCCTTCCCGGGAGCGTAGCAGCGCTGGAGAACCTGTTCGGCTACTTGCGTGGCTCGGGGCTCCCCGTCAAAGTGCGGCCGGGGCCGCCGCGTATTCTCCGGATTTTCGGACGCCTGGGCTGGAGCCCCGATGTGGCCGACGGCCTTCGCGAGGTGCTCTCTGCTATCCCTGCGGATGAGCCCCTCATCGTCGACTTCTCGAACTTCCGATCGATGGGCACCTCTTGCCATCCGTTCCTCGCTCCCCTCGTCCAGCGGAGCGGTCCCACCGCGTGGATTCGATCACCAGGTGCAGATGACCATCTTGGCGCCATGTCTGTCAGTCCGGCCTGCATCGTCGACACGATGCAAGGCGCGCTCGCACACATCCGCACGGTGCAGAGATGAGCCATCCGCATCACGCGTGAGCAGAAGCTCCCCAACCTGCCAATCACCCCGGCGTCGCTTCGCTCCGCGGGTGATCGCCGGGGGGGGTTGAGTAGACTAGCAATGGGCAGTTGATGAAGGCGCTGGAGCTTCTACGGTCTCTCTTCGGACTCGCGAACTCGTATCGCGTACCGGCAGGGATCGTCGCCGCCATCAACATTGCTCTCGCGATTGGCGTGTACTCGGCGTTCCCGGCGGAGCTCCGCGAGCGCCGCAATCAGCCCTCGTCTCGCCCTGGGTGTCAGCTTCGCGAGCGCCGACGTGTGTGTCAGGTCCTCTCTCCCCGGGTCCCGACCTCGGCTCGCCGGACAGAGAACCTACACCGCCCGCCACCGGGTCTTCCGCATTTTTTCCTCGGGCGCTCGCGCAGGCGGCGGAGCAGCGGATAGCGTGGAAGGATGAAGAACCCTCTGCAATTTTCCCTGGTGATCGCGCTGTTGCTCGCCGCCTGCGACTCCACGTCGAGCTCTGGCGGTGACGGCGGCGCAGGGCCGGACGCGTCCTCGTCGGGCCCGAGCGGCGGCGGACCGAACGATGGCGGCGGGGGCGGCGGAACGAGCGATGCCGGCGGGGGCGGCGGCGACACGTCGCCGTCCGGCACGCTGAGCGAGCGCTACCCGGACGACGTGGGGCTCGCCGGTGACCCTGCCGTGCTCTTCCACGACGACTTCGAGCAAGGCTGGGGGCGCTGGGACGGGCCCACCGCGGACACGCGCTATCTGCACATCGAGGCCGACGCGGCGACCGCCCACGCCGGGCAGGGCTACCTCCGCTCGACCGTGACGACCGCCGATCTGGCGGAGGAGACGTACATCTCGTCGTCCACGTGGGTCACCCATGAGCGCGTCGACGCGCTCTACTGGCGCTTCCACGTGCGCTTCCCCGAGCTCGCCCCGAACCCGCACCACTGGGTGCGCATGGCGGCGGGCACCGAGAGCTGGGACAGCAGCGGCCTCGCGAACACGGTGCCGCCCGGAGACGAGGGCTTCTGGTTCGACTTCGACACGACCACCGACGACGTCTTCAACTTCTACGCCTACTGGTACAAGATGCGCTCCGGGCGCTGCAACGACGGGACCGCCACCCCTGGCTGCGCCGGCGATCAAGGCACGACGTACTACTACGGCAACGTCTTCCAGCCGCCGGATCAAGCGTCGTTCCCGCGCGACCGATGGTTCTGCGTCGAGATGCACGCGCGCGCCAACACGGTCGGCCAGAGCGACGGCGCGCTCGCGTTCTGGATCGACGGCGTGGCGATCGGCGACTACCGCCCCGGCTACCCCGACGGCACCTGGCTCCGCGCCCAGTTCCACACGGGAGGGTGCGACTTCAGCGCGTGCACGCCGCCCGAGCCGTTCGGTGGCTTCGACTTCCGATCGAGCGATGACGTGCGCTTCAAGAGCTTCATGCTCGACGCCTACTACGAGCGCGACTCCGACGCGCGCCGGCGGGCGGAGATGGAAGAGCTCGGCATGACCGTCTCCGACACACACACCATCCTCTACGACGATGTCGTCGTCGCGACCGAGCGCATCGGCTGCCGCCGCTGAAGCACGCTCCGCGCTCGGCCCTCTCCATGGTACCCTCCCGCGCATGGGTACCGCGAACGCCCCCGCCCCCCGACGGCGCTCGGCCCTGCGCTGCGCCGCATGCGCGGCCCTCCTGCTGGCCGGGTGCGGCCCCGCGCCCACGCTGGCCGAGCCGCGCGCCCCGGAGCCGCCGCCCGCCCCCGAGACGGTCTACATCGTCCTCCAGGATCCGCCCCCGGCGGCGACGACAACGGCGGCCGACGGCTGGGTGCCAGAAGAGTTCCCCGGCGACAACCCCTTCCAGCGGACGCGGACCTGGATCGGCGATTACGATTGCCCGCAGGGCACGACCGAGATGACGTTCCGGATCCTGGAGGTCAAGGGCGACAGGATCAAGGCCGTGTTCGGCTTTCATCATGCCGAGTCCGGCGCCGCCGGCAAATACCTCATGAGCGGCCGCTACGACGCCGAGACGCGGACGGCGTCGTTCTCGCCCGGCGCCTGGCTCGAGCGCCCGCCCAACTACGTCACCGTGGGCATGAAGGGCGACCTCGCGTTCGACGGCTCGCTCTTCGCCGGACGCATCGAACACCCCGACTGCGGCGCGTTCCGGCTCCGGCCGGCGGGGTAGCGCCGCCCCTCGCGCTGCTCGTCGCCGGGCCGCGCCGAGCGACGAGCAGCGTAGTCATGATGTGGGCAGTCGCGCGAGCGAGGGGCGCGGCGCGACCCTCAGGGCGTGCTCGACGGGTCTGCCGGGTCGCTGCCCTCGTCTTCCTCGTCGCCGTCGCGGAAGCCGTCGCCGTCGCGATCCAGCCCGATCCGCACCCCCGATCCCGGCGGCACGCACGTGTACGTCAGCTCGCCCCGGTTGCGCGAGGCCCGGTGCCGCAGCGCCGCATCGCGGATCGGCGCGTCGCAGAGCCGATCGCCGACGAACAGGCCCGCGCCGACGTAGAGGAACCCCGCCGTCTCATGGTCGTGCGATCCCTTGACCACGAGATCGCACTCCCCTGCATCAGCCCGCGCGCGGAGCAGGTCGATCCTCGGCCCGACCGCGGCCGCGTTGTGGCGGGTGAGCGTCACCTGCTGCCCGACGATCGGCGCCAGGTTGCTGTCGAACGCGAGCAGGAACTGCTCCACCTCGCGCCGCATCACCTCCCCCTCCGGCCCCGGCGGGAACCCGCCCGGGGTGAGCGGCGACTGGTTGAACCCCATGTCGGGGGTCGCCGAGCTCACGAACCGGAAGAGCGTCGGGACGCCCCCTTCGTTGTTGAAGCCGAAGCCGCGGACCTGGTCGCCCACGTGCGCGTCGCTGCCCGGGAAGAGATCGTTGTTCGCCATCCCGAACATGCCGACCTTCTGGTACAGATTGCGGAAGTGCGGCGACTTGAAGGCCTCGGTCTCCAGGTCGAACGTGTACCGGCCATCGCTGCCGAAGAAGCCCGGCGCATCGACGCCGAACTCCTCGTTCCCGTGGCGGTCGAGCACATGGCACGAGACGCAGGTGCCCTCCTCGCTGAAGTCGGACACGTTGTTGAAGAAGAAGCTGCGCCCGGCCTGCTGCGCCGGGGTGAGCGAGTTGTCCAGCGCCCGGATCGGGTTGGGCGGATAGGTGACCTGCAGGATGAAATCGGCGAACGCCTGCATGTCGGCCTCGGGGATGAACTCGCTCCTCCCCAGGAGATCCGTGAACGCGGCCTGGAACTCCATGAACGCCGTCACCTCGTCGAACGTCCCGCTGTCCGGGTGCGCGCTCGGCTCCTCATCGCCGCCGGTGCGATCGCCGCGCCAGTGCATGGGCCCGTGGTTCGCCATCCCGCGGAGGCTCTGCGTCGTCATCGGCCCCTTCATCGGGTGGTGGGTATCGGGTATCCCGAAGTCCAGCGGGTGTGACTCGAACGGCCCCGGGATGTCCGCGACCACCCCGTCCGGATTGCCGAGATCCCAGGCCAGGCTGTCGAAATCGCCGTAGACATGGCAGCTCGCGCACGACGAGTCGCCGTGGCTCGACTCGAACGACGCGTCGTAGAGGAACCGGCGGCCGGCGACCACGCTCGGCGGCTCCGGGTTGTGCATCGGCACGTGCGCGATCTCGGACTTGGTCGTCGTGCTGAGGATCGAGATCGCGTTGTCGAAGCGCGTGATCGTGTAGAGGCGCCGCCGCGCCTCGTCGAGCAGGAGCCCCGTCGGGCCGCCGCCGGGCACCGGGATCTGCTTGGAGGCGCTCGGCACGAAGGTGTCGTTCTCCAGGGCGGCGGTGCTGAACACCCCGATCTTGGACGAGCCTATCGTCGCCACGTACAGCGTCTTGCCGTCCTTCGTGACCGCCATCTGCTGCGGGAGGGCGAGGCTCTTCTGGTTCTCGGCGTTCGGGACCGGGGCGCAGCACGCGTCGTAATCGATGTGTTTGTTGAGGTGCCTCGGCGTGACGCTGCCCGCCGGGCCGAGGACGGTGATCCTGCTCTCGTGAAGGTGGCCTCGTACCGTCTGGCCGGCGAAGATCCCGGGCCCCTCGAAGCGCTTCTCGTTCCCCGCCTCGGTGTTCGATACGTACACCTTCCCGCTGACCGGGTTGACCACCATGTTGTAGAGGATGGTGCCGACGCCGGTGTAGAACCCGGCGGCGCCGGGCAGCTGCCTCGGCGGGCTCGCGTTCGCGTCGATGACGAACACGTCCTTGTCGGGCAGCGAGAGCCGGACGGAGCTGTCCCAGACGCGGTTCAGCTCGTCCACCCAGTGGGAACCATTGAACTTGACGATGAGCCCCGTCTCCGGGTGCGGGATCCCCTCCACATTGGTGGCCGGCCCGGGCACGCCCCCCGCCGCCTCTCCGCCGTTCGGGATGATGCCCTCGTGGAGCGCCGTGGTGCGGTTCCCGGAGTGGAAGGCCGCCGCATACACCTTGCTGCCGTCCGGCGTCACCGCGAGCGCCCGCGGGGTATCGCTGAACAGCGTGACGATCGTGAGGGGCACGCCGGCGAGCGTCGACCCGAGGCGATCGGCGTCGAAGACCCATACGTCCGCCCGGCCCACGCCGGGGGTCGTGAGCTGGGGATCGAACGGGATGTTCTGCCCGCGGTGCGCCGTCGTGATGAACGCGCGGCGCCTTCCAGGACCCGCGAACACGATATCCCGCGGCTCGTCGCCGACGAGCAGCGTCCGCACGACCCGGCCCGAGCGCGCCCCCTGGGTCAGCTCGACGACGCTCACGCTGTCCGACAGGTGGTTGACGACCCAGACCTCGGTATCGCTCCGCGCCGCGACGGCCACCGGCTCGAGGCCGACGGGGATGGAGGCGCGGTGCTCGATACCCTGATCCTTGACCCGATACACCTCGAGGTGGTTGTCGGGCGTGTTCACGGCGAATAGCAGCTTTCCGTCGGGCGAGAGCGCGAGCGGACGCACATGGCCGCTCTCGAAGAGGGTGAAAGACGACGCCGCCTCGGCGGATCGGCCGGCCGCGAGGGCGACGAGCAGCGCCGACGCCGCGACGAGACGGGAGAGGACATCGCGCACGACAAAGTACGAGTCCATGAGTCACCTCCGATGAGTGGGGTTCTCTTCAACTGATTTCGAATGACAAGCAGACGATAAGGCGCGAAGGCTGAGTTAAAGGGTAGGCGTGGCCGGCTCGCATTGCAATATCGCAATGCCTTTGCTTCAGCAATCGATACCTTCGGCACACCTGCGCCGAGCTACCTACCGAGGTCTCGCGACGGTGCGAGGCAGTCCAGCCGGGCAGACGGCGCCGGCGACCTCGAGACGGCCCCCCGGATCGCCGTGATCCGGTCGCAGAGCGTCGCGGCGCCGCGGCGGTTCATGGTAGGCTGCGCAACATGCAGGGGGGCCTCGCAGCCGGGCCGTCGTCTCGGCGCCGGGAGCACGGCGCGCGGCGATCGGCGCGCATTCCGCGCTGTCGCGCCGCCGGGCGGCGCGCGCGGCCCGCAGGACACGCCCCGATAAGGAGCCCCGAGAGACCATGAAGACATCGGCTGCGCGACGCACCATCGGCTGGTTCGCGGTCTCCGCGCTGTCCGTCCTCGCCTCGGCGTGCCAGCCGGATCCCCCGCTCGGCGATCGGGGCAAGGAGGCGCGGCCGCCGCTCCGGGTCAGCCACGGCTACTGGGTCGGGTTCTTCCCGCAGTCGATCGCCGAGGAGAAGGGCTTCTTCGACCAGCAAGGGGTGAACGTCGAGCTCGTCTTCAACCCGGATCTCTACGGCATGATCTCCGATTTCACCGCGGGCAAGGTCGACGGCTTGCCGTGGACCATGGAGGTCGTCGTGCGCATCCTCGCGAAGGAGCCGGACGCGCGGGTCGTCCTTTACCTGGGCCAGACAGCGGGCGCCGACGTCATCATGGCGCGGCCGGAGATCCAGACGATCTCCGATCTCAAGGGGAAGAAGATCGCGGCCAAGACCGGCGCGCTGGGCGAGATGCTGGTCAGCGAGATGCTGGAGAGGAGCGGCCTCGCCATCGACGATGTGACGCTGGTCAACGCGAGCGAGACGGACGTCATCCCGTTCCTGTCGAACAACACCATCCAGGCCGCGCACACCTGGGAGCCCTACGCGACGCAAGCAGGGAAGGCAGGCGCCAAGGCGATCTTCTCGAGCAAGGAGACGCCCGGGCTCTTCGCCGATTTCACGATGTTCCGCGGCGCGGTGCTGCGCGACCGGCCCGACGACGTCCGCGCCTTCATCCGGGCGTGGTTCCAGGCCGTCGAGTTCTGGAAGGCCCACCCGCAGGAGGGCAACGAGATCATCGCGAAGGCGCTCAAGATCCCGGCCTCGGACATCAGCACGGACGGGTACGAGCTCTTCTCGCTGGAGGAGGTCCGACGGAGGTTCGCCCCGAACAACGACCCCACGTCGCTGGCCCCGCTCGTCAACAAGCACGTCGATTTTCTCGTCCAGGACGGGCAGCTGGGGCGCCGCCCGGACCTCGACAACATCTTCGATTCGTCCTTCCTGCCGCCCGCCACGAGCCGCGAGTGACCGCCGCGGCCCGCGGAGCACCTGGGAGCATCGCCACGGAGGTTCGACGAACGCCATGAGTCGCGCAATGCAGCAGCAGGCCCCGCTCATCACCCTCCGCATGAAGCTGATCGTGGCGCTCTTGACGGTCGCGCTCGCGCCGCTCTCGATCCTCACGCTGCTGAACAAGCGGACGAACGAGATGGTGTTGACCGAGAGCGCCAACCAGGCGCTCGCCGCGGCCGCGTCGCAGGCCGCGACCAGCGTCGACGACTTCATCGAGAGCAACCTGGACGCGGTCCGCGTCGAGGCTCGCCTGCCCGGGTTGACCAGCTACCTGAGCCTCGACGACGAGGCCCGGAGGAGCGGGAGCGAGGCGCATGCGTTCGCGTCGAGGACGCTGCACGGCCTCATCCGGAAGGACACGATCAACATCCTCTCCTATGCGCTGCTCGACGAGCGCGGGCACAACGTCCTCGACACGGTGCAGGCGCCCGCGGAGAGGGACGAATCCAGGAGGGACTACTTCGTCCGCGCGATGGAGACGGGCCTGCCGTACGCGTCGTCGGTCGTGTTCGCCGGCGAGGTGCCCCAGCTCGTCTTCAGCAGCCCCGTCCGCGACGCGCTGAACAAGAAGAAGACAATCGGCGTGCTCCGGTGCACCTACAACCTGTCCGCCGTCCAGCGGATCATCCTCTCCCAGACGCGCCTCCTGGAGGCGTCGGACGCGTTCGCGATCCTCCTCGACGAGCACCACGTCCGCCTGGCGCACGGCCGCTCCCCGGAGCTCGTGTTCAAGTCGCTGGTGCCGCTCGCCCCGGAGCTCGAAGGCCGGCTCAAGGCGGAGCGGCGCCTGCCGGACAGGCCGTCCGCGGAGCTGTCGACAGACGTGCAGGCCTTCGACGAGGGGCTGCGCCGGTTCGAGCGCGAGCAGGACCCGACCTCGACGGCGAGCCGCTTCCTGCAGGCCCGCATGGCCGCGCGGGACGCCCCCATGAGCGCGGTGGCCCTCGCGCGCGTGAGCGCCTTCGACGGCATGAAGAAGCCGCCGTGGACCGTGGCGTTCGTGCGGCCGGAGGCGGCGTTCCTCGAGCCCATCGAGGAGAGGACGACGCGCGACGCATTGCTGCTCGCCTCGCTGATCGCCGCGATCGTCACGGCGGTCGCCGTCGTGATGGCGCAGGTCCTGACGAGGCCGATCACCCGCCTCGCCCAGGCGGCGTCGCAGCTGGCGAGCGGGAAGCTCGACACCGCGGTCGAGGTGCGGTCCCACGACGAGATGGGCACGCTGGCGGAGGCCTTCAACCAGATGGCGCGCCAGATCCAGGGGTCGTTCGAGGAGCTCGAGCACCGCGTCGAGCAGCGCACGGCCGAGCTGAAGGAGGCGAAGGTCGCCGCGGACGCCGCCAACAAGGCGAAGAGCGACTTCCTCGCCAACATGAGCCACGAGCTCAGGACGCCGCTCAACGGCATCCTCGGCTACGCGCAGATCCTCCGGCGCTCGCGGGGGCTGAGCGAGCAGGACCTGCGCGGGATCGACGTCATCCATCGCTCCGGCGCCCACCTGCTCACGTTGATCAACGACGTCCTCGATCTGGCGAAGATCGAGGCGCAGGCGATGGAGGCCCACGCGAACGATTTCCACCTGCCCTCGTTCCTGCGATCGACGGCCGAGATCTGCCGCATCCGCGCCGAGGAGAAGGGCATCGCGCTCGTGTATACGCCCGATCCCGAGCTCCCCACCGACGTGGTCGCCGACGAGCGGCGGCTGCGGCAGGTGCTGATCAACCTGCTCGGCAACGCCGTGAAGTTCACCGAGAAGGGCCGCGTCTCGTTCACGATCAAGCGGCTGGGCGACGGGCCGCGCCCGCCGTACGGCTCCGCGCCGGACTCCGCCGCGAACCAGAGCGCGCCGCGCAGGACGCACCGGGTGCGCTTCGAGATCGAGGACACCGGGACAGGCATCAGCCCGGATCAGCTCGACCAGATCTTCCTCCCGTTCAAGCAAGCCAGCGACGGCAAGCGCCGCGTCGACGGGACGGGGCTCGGGCTCGCGATCAGCCAGCGCATCATGAAGCTGCTCGGCAGCTCCATCGAGGTGAGGAGCGAGCCCGGCAAGGGGAGCGTGTTCTGGATGGACGTGATCCTCGCCGAGTCGCCCCGGCGAACCCAGGCCACGGCGCTCCGGCCCGCGTCGGCGATCGTCGATTACGAGGGCAGGCGGCGGCGGGTCCTCGTGGTCGACGACCAGCCCGAGAACCGCGCGGTGCTGGTGAAAATGCTGCAGTCCGTCGGGTTCGAGACGTCCGAGGCCACGGACGGCAAGGAGGGCCTCGCAGCGGCGTCGGAGCGCGAGTTCGACCTGGTGATCACGGACCTCGCGATGCCGGAGCTCGACGGCTGGGAGATGATCCAGCTGCTCCGGAAGGCGCCGGATCGAGCAGGATTGAAGATCTTCGCGTCGTCCGCGAGCGTCTTCCTCTCCGATCAGGACAAGAGCCTGGCCGCGGGCGCCGACGATTTCCTCCCGAAGCCGCTGCAGCTCGAGGAGCTCTACGACAAGATCCAGCGGCACCTCGGGCTCTCGTGGATCTACGAGCAGCAGGGCGATCCTGGCGCAATGGGCGAGGCGCCCGCCGGCGCCCCCCGCGACCCGAGCTCACCCGAGCTCCCCGGCGGCGCAGATCTCCCGGTGCTCGTCCCCGCCGCCGAGGAGCTGCGGCTCCTCTTCGATCTCGCGCACAGGGGGCTCTTCCACCAGCTCCAGAAGCACCTGGACAGGCTCGATCGCGCCGATCCGACGCTCGCGCCGTTCTGCAGGCACCTGCGCCGCCTGATGCAGGATTTCAAGATGGAAGCCGTGGAAGATTTCATCAAGATGCACCTACGCGATTGACGTTGCTTGGACGGCGCGCGCCTTGGTCGTGGCAGGGGGAGCGCGCGCGACCTGGAGGGTAGAACGATGGATGCCAGTGAAGCCGGGACGATACTCATCGTGGACGACAACCCGAGGAACCTCGGTCTCTTGTCCGATACCCTGACGGGCTCAGGCTTCGAGGTCGCGGTGGCGGTGGACGGCGCGCGCGCCCTCCGGCTCGCGCGGGAGGGGATGCCGGATCTCATCCTGCTCGACGTGAAGATGGATGGGATGGATGGATTCGAGACGTGCCGCCGGCTGAAGGGAGACCCGGCCACGGCCGCGATCCCCGTCATCTTCATGACGGCAAGCACGGACCTGTCTGCGGACCGGGTGAAGGGCCTGAACCTCGGGGCCGTCGATTACCTCGCCAAGCCGTTCCTGGACGAGGAGCTGCTCGCGCGCGTCCGGGTGCACACCAAGCTCAGGAGGCTGACGATGCGCCTCGCCGCGCAGGTGGACGAGCGGATCGCGGCGGAGGCGGCCTTGCAGCGGCTCACGCAGGAGCTGGAGAGGCGCGTGGGAGAGCGCACGGTCGCGCTGGAGCGCGCGCTCGAGGGGCTCACGCAGGCGCAGGCGCAGATGGCGACGGTCATCCGCGCGGCGCAGGCGGTCTCTGGCGAGATCGTCCTCGACGACGTGCTCGATCGGCTGATGCGGCTCACGCTGGAGCACGCCGGCGCGCGGAAGTGCGTCCTCGTCCTCTCGCGCGAGTCCGGGCTGGTGATCGAGGCGTCGATCACGAGCGAGCCGGACACGGTGGTGCTCGGGCTCTCGACGCCGGTGGGCCCGGGCGCCGATCTCGCGGCGTCGCTCGTGGAGGAGGTCGCGAGGACCCGTCAATCGGTCTTCGTCTGGGACACGGGCCGCGACGCTCGCCCGGAGGACGCGCAGTACCTCGCCGGGAAGGGGCCGAGATCGATCCTCTGCCTGGCCATGATGTGCCAGGGCGAGCTGATCGGCGTCCTCTACATCGAGGGCGACGCGGCGCCGGAGCCGCTGCTCGCGACGCAGCTGGAGACGCTCGGGCTCCTGGCCTCCCAGGCGGCGGTGGCCGTGAAGAACGCCCTGCTCTACGGGCACCTGGCAGACATGACGTCCGAGCTCCGCCGCTCGAACGAGCGCCTGGAGACCGAGGTGGCGCGCCAGACGGAGGAGCTCCGCCAGGCGAACGAGCGCCTGCAGCGGGAGCTCGTGGAGCGCGCCCGGGCCGAGGAGGAGCGCGCCCGGGCCGAGGAGGAGCGCGCCGCGCTGCAGGCGGAGGTCATCGACGCGCAGAGCGCCCGGCTCGCCGAGCTCTCGACGCCGCTCATCCCGATCACCGATCATATCATGGTGATGCCGCTCATCGGGACGATCGACTCCGCGCGAGCGCAGCAGGCGCTCGAGGCGGCGCTGAACGGCGTCCAGGCGAACCGGGCGAAGGTCGTCATCATCGACGTCACCGGGGTGACGGTGCTCGACTCGGCGGTCGCGAGCACGCTGATGAGCACGGCGACGGCGCTGCGGCTGCTCGGGTCGAAGACGGTGATCACCGGCATCCGCGCCGAGCTGGCGCAGACGCTCATCGATCTGGGCGTCGATCTCGGCGCCGTGGTGACCAAGGGGACGCTCCAGAGCGGCATCGGCTATGCGCTCCGGCAGGCCGGCGACGGCGTGGCGGGCCTGCACGAAAGCGGCAATCACGCCCGCAACAACGCCGCGACCGGGCGCAGGAACGGCCATTACTGACGACCGGCAGATCGCTGCCATTCGCTCGCCGCGCCGGAGAGCGCCGCCCGGTACCCCAGGTAGCGCCCGAACGCGCGCATCGCCTGGTTCCAGTGCTTGGGCTCCTTCACCAGCATCTCCTTCACGCCGACGTCGGCCAGCGCGTCGCCCACCTCGATCCACCGCGGCTCGCGCGTCAGCGCGTAGGCGGCGCCGAACACGGGCACGATCAGCAGGTTGAGGTCGGCGGTCCCGCTGTCGTCGTACGCGTCGGTCTCGCAGCCCCACAGGTACCGGAACGCGCGCCCGTCCGAGGTGATGGCGCGCTCGGCGAGCCAGCCTGCCGCGCGCGCGACCACCTCGCGGACGCGCGGGTCGCCGGTGAGCGCGTGGTAGTCCATGAGCGCGTCGACGAGCAGCGCGGTCATGAACGGCGAGCCGCCGCGCGGGCCGCGCTCGCACTCCGACGGGTCGGCGCGGGTCAGGTCGTGCTCGAACGCACCCGACGCGCCCTGCCGCTGCCACGCGACCGTGCGATCCGCGAGCCCGCGCAGCGTCGACAGGAGCTCCGGCCTCGGGTCGAGCGCGTAGTAGCTCGACAGGGTCATCATCACCCAGGCCATGTTGCGCTCGGTCACGCGCAGCACGTCTTCCCTTCCGCCCGTGAGCGCGGCCTGGTTCTGCCGGAGGGCCTCGCCCATGGCGAGGACCGCCTCCCTGGCCGCCGGATCGCCGGTGAGCAGGTAGTCGTCGACCATCCCCTGACCGAGCATGCGCCGGAGGACTTGCCAGGAGAGGGGCGCCGCCGGGCTCCAGTCGTCGCGCTCGCAGACGTGGACCGCGAGGCGGCGATCGGGCGAGAACCTGAGCTCGTGCTGCCGGTACCAGACGGCCTCGGCGCGCGCGCGCCGGTAGCGCGCGGCGTCGCCGTTGCGGAGGAAGCGCTGGTAGAGCGCGTGCGGGCCGTCGTAGTACGTGCGGTACGGGGCCGCGCAGCTGACGCCGTACGCGTCGTAGGCGGGCGTCATGCGGGCGAGCGCGCCCTCGATGCCGGCCTCGAAGCCGGGGAAGCGGCGATCGTCCATGGCCGGCAGCTGCGGCCCGGACACGAGGCTCGCCGCGTACCACGACGGCGGCAGCACCGCCGCGATCGGGCCGTCCGGGTTCGGCAAGAGCGCCTCGTCGAGCACGGCCGCCCGAGGGACCTGGAAGGGCTGCGGGACCTGGGCGAGCCGGGGGGCCGGGGGGGCTGGGCCGTCGGCGCGCTGCGAAGGTGACGATGGCGGAGGGGCGCCGAAATCCAGCGTGTAGATCGCTCGTTCTCCGGGCGCGAGCGCCGCGCGGAAGACGAGTAGCGCGCTGCGGATCGAGCGGCCCATGGGCCAGACGGCGAGCGGCTTCGCGCGGAGCGGGACCGCCGCGCCGCGCGTGTCGCGCAGGCGGATGAACCGGACGTCGCGCAGCGCGCCCGGCGCGAACGGCACGGCCGCCGACACGACGGCTTCCGGCGCCGGCAGCGCCGCTCCCGGCGGGCGCTTCAGGGGCGCGGGCGCGCTCGGCGCGGCGTCGGCGACGAGCAGCAGCGGGACCGATTCCGCGGGCGGCGGCGCCGGGAGCGCAGGCGCGCCGTGCGCCTCCAGGACGGCCCGCACGCGCGGCTCCACCCGGCGGGCGGCGGGCGCCCGGCCGCAGCTCACCAGGAGGAGCGGCGCTGCGAGGAGCAGCGCCGCGAGCGGGCGGCGGGCGGCGGGCCTCGCCTTGGCGCGCTGCGCATCCATGCCGCCTCCGATGCTCTGCGCCCGCCGCGCATCGCGGCAGATCCATCGAGCGCGCGGCCGCGACGAGGCGGGCTGCTCGGCACGGCGCGCTCGCCCGATCGCGCTCGCCGGCGCCGCGGGAACGAGGGCAAGCAGCGCGTCGAGCCCGCTCGGCAGGCCGTAGGCCCGAACGCCTCGGCCCCTCGCCGGCATCGAAGGGGAACCTGCCGCGATGCTGTGGGCTGTCCTGAGCGTGTTCGTCGGAGCGCTGCTGGCGCCGGCCCTCTACCGCGGGCTCGGGCGCCCGGCCGGCTGGCTCTTCGCGGCGCTCCCGCTCGCGGTGCTCGTGTCCGCGGCGCCGTTCGTCCCGGGGCCCTTCGCCGAGGGGGAGGCCCATCACGCGTCGCTGCCGTGGATCCCGTCGCTCGGCGTGGCGCTCGCGGTGAGGCTGGATGGGCTCTCGCTCGTGTTCCTCGGGCTCATCTGCGGCATCGGCGCGCTCATCTTCGTGTACGCGAGCGAATACCTGCGCTCGCACCCGCGGCTCGGGCGGTTTTACGCCTACCTGCTCCTGTTCACGGGATCCATGGCGGGCCTCGTGCTCGCCGACGACGTCATTCTCCTCTTCGTGTGCTGGGAGCTCACGAGCGTGAGCTCGTATCTGCTCATCGGGTGGGACCACGAGCGGCCGGAGGCGCGCAAAGCCGCCTTGACGGCGCTCCTCGTGACGGGCGGCGGCGGGCTCGCCATGCTCGCGGGCCTCGTCCTCCTCGTCGTGGTCACGGGAGAGACGCAGATCTCGCGGTTCTCGGGCGACGTCGTCCGCGAAGGCCCCCTGTACCTGCCGATCCTGCTCCTCGTCCTCGCGGGGGCCTTCACGAAATCAGCGCAGGTGCCCTTTCATTTCTGGCTCCCTCGGGCGATGGAGGCGCCCACGCCGGTCAGCGCTTACCTGCATTCGGCCACGATGGTGAAGGCCGGCGTCTATCTGCTCGCGCGCCTGCATCCCACGCTGGGCGCGACGCGACAATGGTACCTCGTCGTGACGGGCTTCGGCGCCGCCACGATGGTGGTGGGCGCGGCGCTCGCGGTCACGCAGAAGGACCTCAAGCGGATCCTCGCCTATTCGACCGTGAGCGTGCTCGGCCTGCTCACGATGCTCCTCGGCATCGGGACCCGGGCGGCCGTCTCCGCGGCGGTGGTCTATCTGGTCGCGCATTCGCTGTACAAGGGCGCGCTCTTCATGACCGCGGGGACCCTGGACCACGAGACAGGGACCCGCGACGTCACCCGCTTGCGGGGCCTCGCGCGGCGGATGCCGATCACCGCGACGGCGGCCGTGCTGGCGGCGATATCGAGCGCGGGGGCGCCGCCCCTCCTCGGTTTCCTGTCGAAAGAGCTCTTCTACGAGGCCGTCCTCGGGCCGCCCTCGATGACGGCGGTCCTCGCCGGGGCCGCGGTCCTGTCGAGCGCCCTCCTGGTCGTGGTGAGCTTGATCGTCGCCCATCGCCCCTTCTTCGGGGGTCCTCCGGCGGCGCCCGCGCTCCCCCACGAAGCGCCGCTGTCCTTGTGGCTCGGGCCAGCCACGCTCGCCGCGGCGAGCCTCGTCCTCGGGGTGGCGCCGCGGCTCCTCGGCGACCTCCCGAGCGCTGCGGCGACCGCGATCCTCGCCCGGCCCGCGCCGATCGAATTGCACCTGTGGCACGGCCTGACCCCCGTACTCGGGCTCAGCGTCGCGACGCTCCTCGCCGGCCTCGGGCTCTTCCGCGCCCTCTCCGGCCGCGCAGGGCGCCTCCTCGACGCCGCCGCGCGGCTCGGAGCCTGGGGCCCTGCGCGCGTGTACGACGCTGCCTTCGCGGGGCTCCTCCGGTTCGCGGAGTGGCTGACCGGGCAGCTCCAGACGGGGCATTTGCGCCGCTATCTGCTCATCACGGCCCTGACGACGGTCGTGCTCGTCGGGACGCCTCTGCTCCGGAGCCTCCCTTTCACGATCCCGTCGCTCACGGTGGAGCTCCCGGAGCTCGTGCTCGCCGGCGTGATCCTCGCGTCCGCGGCCATGGCGACGCGCACGCAATCGCGCCTCGCCGTCGTCGCCGCGCTCGGCGCGATCGGCCTCTGCGTCATGCTCGTCTACGTGGTCTTCAGCGCGCTCGATCTCGCGCTGACGCAGATCATGGTCGAGGTGCTGACGGTCGTCATCTTCGTCCTCGTCCTGCACCACCTGCCGCGCTTCGTGCCCCGATCCCCCGCGCGCGTGTGGATCCCGGACGCGATCGTCTCCGTGATCTTCGGGGCCACGGTGACCCTGTTGATCCTCATGTCGTCGACGCTCTCGCCGGAGCCGATCCTGCGCGAGTTCTTCGTGGCGAAGGGATACCCGGAGGCCCACGGGCGGGACATCGTCAACGTGATCCTCGTGGATTTCCGGGCGATGGACACGCTGGGCGAGTCCACGGTCCTCTGCGTGGCCGGGATCGGGGTCTATGCCCTGCTCGCGACCCGCGCGCGGAAGGGCGCCTGAGCCATGCCCTCCGTCATCCTGCGCACGGCCACGCCGGTCTTGATGGTGCTCCTGATCATCGTCTCGATCTACGCGCTCCTCCGCGGTCACAACGAGCCCGGGGGCGGGTTCCTCGGCGGGCTCATCATCGCGGCGGCGTTCTCGCTCCACATCCTCGCTCACGACGTCCCCTCGACGCGGCGGCTGCTCCGCGTCGCGCCCCAGACGCTCATGGGGCTCGGGCTCTCGACGATCCTGCTCTCGGGCGTCGTCGGGCTCGTGGCCGGCGGAGCCTTCCTGCAAGGCGTGTGGGCGACCGTCCCCGTGCCGGGGCTCGGCGACGTCGCGGTCGGGACGCCGGTGCTGTTCGACGTCGGCGTGTATGCCGCCGTGATGGGCATGGTGCTCATGATCCTCCTCATGGCCGCGGAGATGAGCTCATGACGGTCGTCCTCGCGATCGTCGTCGGCGGGCTCTACGCGTCGGGGCTGTTTCTCATGCTCCGGCGCAGCATCGTGAAGCTCGCCTTCGGCCTCGTGCTGCTCGGACACGGGACGAACCTCCTCATTCTCACGGCGGCCGGCGTCGTCCGCGGCCGTCCCCCGCTGATCCCCAAGGGGGAGGGGGCCTTCCACGCGCCGCCGGCCGATCCCGTGGCCCAGGCGCTGATCCTGACGGCGATCGTCATCAGCTTCGCGGTCGTCGCGTTCGCCGTCGTCCTCCTTCATCGCGTTCATCGGACGATGGGCAGCGACGACATCGACTCTCTCGAATCGACCCGCCCATGAAGGTGCTCCTCGTCCTGCCCGTCCTCGTCCCCCTGGCCACGGCGGCCCTCTCGCTCCTCTCCTTCCGGCGCGTGGGGAGGCAGCGCGCGCTCGGGCTCGCCGGGAGCGTCCTTCAGCTCACCGTCGGGTTCGCCTTGCTCCGCGCCGTGCACCGGGGAGGCATTCAATCGACCCAGCTCGGGGGCTGGCCCGCGCCGTACGGCATCACCTTCGTGGCCGACCTCTTCTCCGCGCTGATGGTCCTGCTCTCGGGCGTCATCGCGGTCGCCACGTCGACCTACTCCCTGTCGGACATCGACCGCGGGCGGCGGGCGCACGGGTTCTACCCGCTCATGCACGTGCTCCTGATGGGGACGAACGGGGTCTTCGTCACCGGCGACCTCTTCAATCTGTACGTCTGGTTCGAGGTGACGCTGATCGCGTCCTTCGTCCTCCTGGTGCTCGGCAACGAGCGACCGCAGATGCAGGGCGCGATCAAGTACGTCGCGATGAACCTGATCTCGAGCGCCCTCTTCCTCACCGGCCTCGGCATCCTCTACGGATCCGTGCACGCCCTCAACATGGCCGACCTCTCGCTCAAGCTGCCGAGCCTCGCGCCGCCGATCCGGTTCACCCTCGCGATGATCTTCCTCGTCGCGTTCGGCATCAAGGCCGCTGTCTTCCCCCTCTTCTTCTGGCTGCCGGACTCGTATCACACGCCCCCCGTGACGGTCACCGCGCTGTTCGCGGGGCTCTTGACGAAGGTGGGTGTCTACGCCCTCGTGCGCAGCTTCACCCTCCTTTTCGTGAGCGACGGGGGAGCCGCCCACGCGCTCCTCCTCGGGATCGCGGCCTTCACCATGGCCGTCGGCGTGCTCGGCGCGGTGTCCCACCGGGAGGTCCGGCGGATCCTCGCGTTTCACAGCGTGAGCCAGGTCGGCTACATGATCATGGGCCTCGGCCTGTTCACGCTGTCGTCCCTCTCGGGGGCGATCTTCTTCGTCTTGCACCACGCCATCATCAAGTCGAACCTCTTCCTCATCAGCGGGATCATGCGATCCGGGGGGAGAGACGCCCCCCTCGACCTCCAGGGCGGGCTCCTCGCGCGGAGCCCCGGGCTCTCCGCCTGCTTCCTCGTCACGGCCCTCTCGCTCGCCGGCATGCCGCCTCTGTCAGGCTTCTGGGCCAAGCTCATCCTGGTGCGATCGGGGCTCGAGGTCGGCTCGCGCGGGGCCGCGGCCGTCGTCGCCACGAGCCTCGCCGTCGGCCTCGTCACCCTCATTTCGATGACGAAGATATGGAACGAGGCCTTCTGGAAGCCCGCGCCCGCCGGGGCCGACCTCGCCCCGCGCGAGAGCGGGACGCGGCGTCGCGCGCTCCTGTACGTGCCGGTCGTCCTCTTGACCGCGCTGGGCGTCACGCTCGGAATGGCGCCCGAGCCGCTCCTCGCCGTCGTCCGGCGGGCGGCCGCGCAGCTCGCCGATCCGACCGACTACGTGCGCGCCGTGCTGGGGGAGGGTCACCCATGAGAGCCCTCGTTCTCAATCTGTTCCTGGCGATCGTCTGGGTGGGCCTGACCGGCCGCGCCACCGCGGGGGGCCTCGTCTTCGGCTTCCTCCTCGGGTACCTCTTGCTCCTCTGGCTCCGGCGCCTGATCGGCCCCACGACCTATTTCGAGAAGCTGCCAGGGGTGCTGTCGTTCATGCTCTTCTATGCGAAAGAGATGGTGCGGGCGAACCTCAGGGTCGCCCGCGACGTCATTTCGATCAGGCGAAAGAGCCGCCCCGGCATCGTCGCGGTCCCCCTGGATCTGACGACCGATTTCGAGATCACCGTGCTGACGATCCTCCTCGCCCTGACGCCCGGCACCTTTGGCCTCGACGTCTCGGGCGACCGCACGGTCCTCTTCGTCCATGCGATGTTCGTGGACAGCGCCGACGCGCTGCGCGCGACCATCAAGAGCGACCTCGAGCGCCGCGTGAAGGAGCTCTTCCGATGACCCCGCTCTTGCTCGTCGCGATCGCCGTCGTCACGGTGGCGTTCGTCGTCGCGTTCATCCGCCTCCTGCTAGGGCCGAGCCTCCCCGACCGCGTGATCGCCATGGACCTCATGGCGACGGTCGGCAGCGGGGGCATCGCCCTTTACGCGATGGTGACCAATCACGGCGTCCTCCTCGATGCGGTGATGGTGCTGTCGCTCATCTTTTTCCTCGGCACCATCGCGTTCGCGTACTACCTCGAGCGGCAGGGGGAGGCGCCGTGATCCTCGCTATCGTCGAGGGCGCGCTCCTCGTCGTCGGATGCATCTTCATGCTGCTCGCGGCCGTGGGCATCCTGCGCATGCCGGACCTGTTCACGCGCCTCCAGGTGACATCGAAGGCCTCGGTGTTCGGGATGACATGCATCATCTCGGCGTCCGCCCTTCATTTCTACGACCCGGCCGTCACCACCCGGGCCATCGTCATCATCGCGTTCGTTGCGCTGACGATGCCCGTGGCGACGCACTTGCTCGCTCGCGCCGGTTACACGACCAACACACCCCTCTCGCCGGAGACCGTGGTGAACGAGCTCGCGGCGCATTACGATCCGACGACCCACACCCTCGCCGGCACAGAGCCGAGGACCCGCGCGTTCGAGCTCGCGCCCGGGGCCGCCGTCGTCGGCAAGCGTATCGCCGAGCTCGGCCTGCCCGCCGGCGTGCTCATTCGCGCGATTCACCGCGAGGGCGGGACGGTCGTGCCCCGAGGCCAGACGATCCTCGAGGCCGGCGACAGGCTCGAAGTGCTCGTGGAGCCGGCAGAGCTCGGCCGCGTGCGCGAGATCTTCGAGGCCTAGCACCCCAGCTGCACCTCGACACCCCCGGCGCTCGGCGGGCCGGCGTGTTTGCCAGGCTCGCCATCCTCTCTTATCCTATGCGGTTCGTCCGCTTGCGCCGCTTCCATGCGGTGACTCTGGACGAAGGGGGGTTGTAATGAACAGAAAGATGCTGGTCGCTGGGTCGCTCCTCGCGCTCACGGGGTGTGCTGGGAACGTGGACGCTCCCGGCGCAGGCGGAACCGACGACCCAGAGGAGCTCGAGACGGCGCCCGAGCCGCTCCGGGCGGGTGACGTCATCGCGTATGCGGCCGAGACGTCCCACCCGTACGCGGGTGGCTGGAAGCAGGCGATCACCTCGCCGGGCGCAACGTTCGTGCGCGTGCACTTCAACGACTTCTCTCTCGCGAAGGGCGATTATGTCACCGTCTCGAGCCCCGACGGCGCGCAGTCGTTCCGGTACGAGGACCGCGGCCCGAACGGGGACGGCGACGTCTGGGCGTTCGCCATCGACGGAGAGACGGCGATCGTCGAGCTGCACAGCAGCACCGGCGGTGGCCACGGGTTTTCGATCGCGGACATCGGCCACGGGACGATCGCGATCGCCCCGGATCCTGTGACATCGGGCGAGGCGACGCCGGGCAGCGTCGCCCTCGCGAGGAGGCCCGGCGGAGGCACACCGGATATCGTGTGTGCCACGGAGGGTCGCGAACCCATCGTGTGTCACCCGGAGCTCGACGTTCAGCAGAGGCCCGTGGCGCGGCTGCTCTTCGCGCGCGGCACGGGCATGTACCTGTGCACGGGCTGGCTGATCGCCACCGAGGACAAGTACCGAACCACGCTCATCACCAACAACCATTGCATCAGCACCCAGGAGGAGACGAACAGCCTCGAGACCCGCTTTGGTTACCAGAGAACGGCCTGCGAGAGCTCGGCGGCGGCGGCCGTGGCGGCAGGCGAGGGCCTCGTGGGCGGCTCCCTCCTCAAGACCAACAGCCGGACCCGCACCCGCTCCAGAGGCGGCCTCGATTACACGCTGATAAGGCTGCCGGGCAACCCTCAGACGACCTGGGGCGTGCTCACCCCGACGACGAAGGCACCCCGCGTCGGCAACCCCATCAACTTCATCCAGCACCCGGCTGGGCGCCCGAAAGAGATCGGGTTCTGGAGGGATGACGCGCATACCCTCCGCTGCCAGGTGGACGCGCTCGATCAGACCTACTCCGGCACGCTCTCCGGATCGCAGATCGGCTACTCGTGCGACAGCGAAGGGGGCTCGAGCGGGTCGCCGATCATCGACGCCGGCACGGGCCGGGTGGTCGGCCTCCACCACCTCGCCGACGTCGCCTGGCTCTCCTGCAGGAACGGAGGAACAGAGATGTCCGCGATCTGCGCGGACGCCGGCGCCCTCATCAGCTGCGTCAATAATTGAGTCGGACGAAGGCTCCACGCGTCTCGCCCTCCGGAGCGCCCTCGGCGTAAAGCCCCGCGCGCCTCGGCCCCGGGGCTCGCGGTCGCCGCCCCGCGCAAGCGCGACGAGGCCCGCCCGCCCCTCACGCCGCGGCCGAGCGACGGCGGTGATCGTGCGCGCCAGGCGCCGTGTTAAGCGTCGCCGCACCATGCAGGCGCCCGACACCGATCCCCCCCCGCCCTCGGAGCCGCTCCAGGACAGCGCCCCCCCGGCCGAATCCCCCACACTCGCCAGCCGCGGCGCCGCCTCCACGCCCCCGCAGCCCCGCCACTGGGCCGTCGGGCTGCTCAGCGCCCTGCACGCCCCCGTCTTCGCCTGGGCCGCGCTCTCCCTCCCCTTCCGGCCGTGGACGCTCTTCGCCGTGGTCACCGCCGCGCTCGCGCTGCTCCACGCCGCGACCGCCGTCCTCTCGCTCCTCGCCCACCCGCTCGCGCCGCGCGCCTTCCGCGTGACGTCGTTCTGCTCGCTCGGCTACCTCGCCTTCCTGAGCTTCGGGCTCCTCTCCTCCGCCGTCTACGTCGCCTCGCTGAACCGCGGCCTCGGCACCGGCATCGCGGCGGCGCTGCTCGCGGTCTGGGCGGTCGTCACGCTGCTCACGCTGCCGTTCGCGTGCTGGGGCGTCGCCTCGACCGGCGGCCTCCGCCTGCTCCGCGCGAAGCGCCGGCCCTCGCCCGCGCTCTCCGCGCTCGCCGCGCTGCTCGTCCTGGCCGCCCTCTCGCTGCTCTTCCGTCACCGCGTCGCCAAGGCCGACGTCGTGCCCGTGCCGGGCGGCGCGCCGTCGCGCACCGGGGCGGCGCTGCGCGAGGCGCTCTCTTCCTTCGACGCGCTCCCGCCGGCGCCGGCCAAGGCGCCCTCGCTCATGACCACGGCGCCGGCCGCGTGCGCCGCGCCCCCGGAGCCCGGCCGCCCCACCCTCGTCGTCACCCACCTCGCCCCCGGCCGCGACCCCGAGCGCGCCGCCGTCGCGACCCGCTGCCTCCAGCCCGCGCCGGGCGAGGACGCCGCGGCGGCGCTGCGCGGCGCGCTCGCCGAGGCCCTGCGCGGCCCGCTCAAGATCGACGTGGTCTCGGCCACGCAGCCGCTCGCCTCCCCCGGCCCGGGCCTCGACGGGCTGTCGCTGCGCCCCGGGCTCGACGGCCTCTGCCTCGCGGAGCGGTGCCTCATGCCGTGGCAGCTCATCGCGCTCGACGCGTTCAACACCAATGCGCCGCTGGCCGGCGTCCCCGACTTCCGCTTCGGCGTGGACCTCGCGGTCCTGCGCCGCGCCCTCGGCGAGCCCGAGCCGCCCGGCGGCCCCACCGCCGGCGGCGCCGCGCTCCGGGACGGCCTCGTGCGGGTCGAGACGCTCAGCTACGCCGTCGACGCCGAGGGCGCGCTCCACCTCCTGTCGCGGATCGGAGAGCCGTCGGTCCCGCTCACCGAGGCGACGGCGCAGCAGGCGGCGGCCGCGGCCCAGCGCTACATCCTCGGGGCGCAGCGGAAGGACGGCATGTTCCGCTACATCGTCGACCCGTTCACCGGGCGCGCCTCGTTCGACGGGTTCTCGATCGCGCGGCAGGCCGGCACGACGCTCGCCCTGTGCGAGCTCGGCGCCGGCGCCGAGGGCGCGCCCACGTCGCCGGAGCTCGCGAAGGTGGTGCAGCGCTCGCTCGGGCTGCTCGCGAAGCTCGAGCGCAAGGCCGGAGAAGGCGACTCCGTCGGCGCGCTCTTCTACCCCAAGGACAGCCCCGGGACGATCGCGGGCCTCAACCCCACGGCGCTGAGCCTTGTCACGTTCCTCACGTGCCGCGACGCGCACGGAACGCACGACGCGCTCATCGGGCGGCTCGCCCGCATGGTGCTCGCCACGCAGCGGGACGACGGCGGGTTCGCGCCGCAGCTCGACCTCGCGCGCGTCGCGCCCGTCCTCGGCCCGACGCAGCTCTACGAGGGAGGCCAGTCGGTGCTCGCGCTGACGCTGCTGGAGGCGCTCGCCGCCCGCGAGCCGAGCCCCGAGTACCCGCCCGCGGCCGCCGTTCGCGCCGCCGTCGATCGCGCCATGGACTACTACGCGAACCGCTACTGGGACCATTTCGCCAGTGATTTCGTGTATATGGAGGAGAACTGGCACTGCCTCGCGGCGCGCGCGGCGCTCGGGCATCACCGCCGCGACGACTACGAGCGGTTCTGCCTCGATTACGTGGCGTTCAAGTCGCGGCTCGTGCTCGACGAGGACAGCGAGGTGACGCCCGATCTCGTGGGAGGGTACGGGTTCGGCAACGTGCTGCCGCCGCACAACACGGCGACGGCGGGGTTCGGCGAGGCGCTCGCCGCGGCGATGGCGGTCAAGGAGGCGCGCGGCGAGGACCTCGCTTCCGATCAGGCGCTGATGCGGCGGGTGCTCGGGTTCCTCGTGCGGCAGCAGTGGTCGCCCGCGACCTGCTTCGCCTGCAGCCGCGACGTGATCATCGAGGGGGGCTTCAGCGAGAGCATGGCGTCTCCCCGGATCCGCATCGATTACGTGCAGCACGCCTGGGCCGCGCTCGGCCATGGGGGCCGGATGCTCGGGCTCGTGCCAGGGCGGAGCGCGCCGGCGGCGGGGCCTCTGTGAGCGCGGGCGGCGAGGGAGAGGCCGTCGCGAGCGCCGGCGCGGGCGGTGGACCGAGCCCGCGGGGCGGCGCCGTGGGCGCCGGGGAAGGCGGTGGATCGAGCCCGCGCGGGGCCGCTCGCCTCGGCGAGCGCCGGGCGTACGCGTACGGCGTGACCGCCGCGTTCCTGCTCCTCATGCTCGCCCCGCTGTTCCGCCGCCCTCCGGTGGACAGCTTTCCGCTGTCCACCTACCCGATGTTCTCGTGGGGCCGCCACGACGCGCGCACCGCCGTGGAGCGCGCCGTCGGCGTGGACTCCCGGGGCGGGCGGCGGCCGATCCCGCCGCGCCTCGTGGGCAGCGAGGAGGTGCTGCAGGCCAAGGCCACGCTGGCGCAGAGCATCCGCCAGGGCGCCCGCGCGGCCCGCGCGCTCTGCCGCGGCATCGCGTCGCGCGTCGCGCAAGAGGACCGCTACGCGGACGTCGTCGCGGTCGAGATCCGGACCGACACCTTCGATGCCGTCGCGTTCTTCGAGGGGCAGGAGGCCCCGATCGACGCCAAGCTCCACGCGACGTGCAAGGTGGGCGCGCGATGAGGCGGCTGCTTGCGCGGCTCGACCGCGCCTTCTTCGCCGAGGCGCCCGCCGAGCGGCTCGCGCTCTTGCGGCTCCTGGTCGGCGGCTTCGCCCTCGTGTACCTCTGCGTCCGCGCGGTGCACTTCCAGCGGGTGAGCCACCTGCCCCTGGAGAGCTTCAGGCCCGTCGGCGTGGTCTCGGTGCTGTCCGCGCCGCTCCCCCTCTGGGCGGTGCGGAGCCTCCTTGGCGCGGCGATCGCCGCCGGCGCGGCGTTCGTGGCGGGCTACCGGTTCCGCGTCGCCGGGCCCCTCTTCGGCGCGCTCCTGCTCTGGGTGCTGAGCTACCGGAGCTCCTGGGGCATGGTGTTCCACACCGAGAACCTCCTCGCGCTCCACGTCATCGCGCTCGGCCTCGGGGCCGCGGCGGACGCGCACTCGCTCGACGCGCGCGCGGCGCGCCGCGCCGGCACCCCGGCGCCGGCGCCGGACGGCCGCTATGGCTGGCCGATCCGGCTCTTCTGCGCGATCACGGTGATGTCGTATTTCATCGCCGGGGTCACGAAGCTCCGCAACAGCGGCCTCGACTGGGCGACGAGCGACATCCTCCGCAACTACATCGCTTACGACAACGTCCGGAAGATCGCGCTCGGCGACACGCACTCTCCGCTCGGCGGCGCGCTCGTCCGCTACCGGTTCCTGTTTCCGCCGCTCGCGCTCGCCAGCCTGGCCATGGAGCTCGGCGCGCCGCTCGCCCTGTTCAGCCGGCGCGTCGCGGTCGTCTTCTGCGGCGCCGCGTGGCTCTTCCATCTCGGCGTGCTGCTCACGATGGCGATCCTGTTCCCGTACCCGCTGCTCGGCGTCGCGTTCGCGGGGTTCTTCGAGCTGGAGAAGCTGCGCGATCTGAGGCGCCCGCGCCGCGTGAACGCAGCCATCGGGGACGGGAGGTCGTGAGGGGCGCTCCCGGGCTCGCGCGCCGCTACGAGGGCTCGCTCGGCTCCTCGTCGAACGGCTCGCAGACGAGATAGACCTTCTTTCCGCTCGGATGGATCGCGAGCGTCGCGTAGCGCGGGCAGGCGAAGCACTCCCGCGCGTCCACCGTCGCCGCCCGCCGCGGGCAGCGCACCGTCCGTGGCTCGGTGCCACCCCCCTCGACCTCGATCCACACCAGCTTGTCCGATTCTTCCAGATGACAGGCCATGGCGACCTCCTCCCGCGGCCATCTGCCGATGAAGGGCGTTTTGCAATCAGCGAGCCGGAAGACGTCGACCCGCGGCGCCGCCACGGCGAGCCGCCGGGACCGCACCCGGATCGCGCCTGTTGCCGTCGATTCTCATGCTTCTTCACGGCTCCTCACGTCATCTCTCAGCGGCGGGGCGGGCTGCTGCTCCTCGTCCCGGGTTCCGGGGCGCACGCCCTGCGCCGAGAGGCGCGCGGAATGCATCCACGACGACACGAGGGACGGGCCCTGCCGCGCCGGCTGGCCCACGCCCCGGCGAAGCGCATGGCGCACCCCTTGCTGCATCGTACGTGCTGCGGTGGGCGCCGCAGGTCTCTTCACAGGGGGTCGCGATGGCAGACTGGCTCGTCGTGCTGCTGGCGGCAGCTGGAGGCGTCGTGGCGTTGATCGTCGGGACGAGAAGTCTGCTCGCCCGGCGGCATTACCACACCTCGGAGACTCCCCTGGTCTGTCCACGGACCGGGGCTCCCGTGCGGTGTCGACTTGTCGTCGACGGCCGCTCCGAGGAGTCCGTCGAGGTCGCACACTGCTCGCTTCTCCCCGGCGGGCGGCCCACGTGCGAGCAGGACTGTGTGAAGCTCCTGAACCTGGGCATCCGGCTCGCTCCCGTCGAGCCGGCGCGTCCACCACGAACGCACGAGCGCCCTGACGCTGGCGAGCCCGGCGCCGGCGAGGAGCCCGGCCCGCCCTCGCCCTGATGGGACCGGGGAGCTCGTGACGCGCAAGGCGTGCGCCGCCCCGCACTCCCTGCATCGCGCGGCGCGCCGGCCGGCCCGCCGCCGCCCGGGAGCCGAGATGGCACATCGCGTGCTGTCGTGGCCGGAACCATGGCTTTCCAGATACCGAAGATGACGACCCGCTCCTCGGCCAACCTGCCGATCGCGATGGTCCTCCTGGGGACTGGCTCCCTGCTGTGGATCCGCGCCGCGCTGCGCACGCCGGGCGCGCTGGACATGACCCCCAGCGTCGACGGCTGTCTCACGGTGGGGATCGTCGGCGTGCTGCTCGCGTTGCTTCACGGCGTCACGTACCCGACAGCGCTCCTGTCGGTCGCGGCCCCGATCGCCCTCGTGCAGTTCCTTGCCACCGGGGGTTCGGGCTTCGCTTTCCTGCCCGTGCTGGGGATCGAGCTCACCGCACTCGGCCTCTTCGGCCTGCCGCTCTCCCGGCTGCCTCGCCGCCGCCCTGCCGTGACGGCGCCGGCCCGCTCGCTGAGCGCGGCGCACCCGTCGCCCTCGTGAGCAGCCAGCCGCTTGCGGGATGATCGACACGCCGCGGTGTCGCCGCGGCGAGGCGAGACAGGCGTCGCCCCGGCCCCGCGCGAGCGGGGCCGGAGCTTCCGCCGCGGATCAGAACTCGAACTTGTCGAACGAGTTCAGGTCCTTGCACGCGTCCACGAGGCGCGCCGCCACGGCCTTCTCGCCGAGGTGGAGCCAGCCGCGCGGGTCGATGTACTTCTTGTTGGGCTTGTCCTCGCCCTCGGGGTTGCCGAGCTGCGACTTCAGGTAGGCGCCCTTGTCGTCCATGTACTTCTTGATGGGCTGCGTGAAGGCCCACTGCGTGTCCGTGTCGATGTTCATCTTGATGACGCCGTAGGACACCGCCTCGCGGATCTCCTCGCGCGACGAGCCGGAGCCGCCGTGGAACACGAAGTCGACAGGCTTCGGGCCCGTCTTGCGCTCCTTCTGGATCGCGTCCTGGGAGTTCTTCAGGATGGGCGGCCGGAGCTGCACGTTGCCCGGCTTGTAGACGCCGTGCGTGTTGCCGAACGACGCGGCGATCGTGAAGTTGCCGATCGGCTTCAGCGCGTCGTACGCGGCGAGCACCTCCGCGGGCTGGGTGTACAGCTTGGAGTTGTCGATGCCGCTGTTGTCGACGCCGTCCTCCTCGCCGCCCGTGACGCCGAGCTCGATCTCGAGCGTCATCTTGAGCGCCGCCATCTGCCGCAGGTACTTCTGGCAGATCTCGAGGTTCTCGTGGAGCGGCTCCTCGGACAGATCGAGCATGTGAGACGAGAACAGGGGCTCTCCGTTCTTCTCGAAGAACCTCTTGCCGTGCTCCAGCAGGCCGTCGATCCACGGCAGGAGCTTCTTCGCGGCGTGATCGGTGTGCAGGATGACCGGCACGCCGTAGGCCTCGGCCAGGTTCCGCACGTAGTGCGCGCCCGCGACGGCGCCCGCGATGGCGGCCTTCTCACCCTTGTTGTCCAGGAACTTGCCGCCGAAGAAGTGGGCGCCGCCGTTCGAGAACTGGATGATGATGGGGCACTTGGCCTCTCGGGCCGCCTGGAGCGCGGCGGTCGTGCTGTGCGAGCCGATCACGTTCACGGCCGGCAGCGCACACTCGACGCTCTTCATGTACTCGAACAGCTCCTGAAGAGCGGAGCCAGTGATCACGCCGGGCTTGAGCTTCATCTTGGACATGGCACCTTGAATCCTTGTTCCTTGCTCGGGTCTCGCCCGAGCATGCAACGCGGCGAAGGAAAGCGGAAGGGTGGATCGGATCCGCAGGGCGGGCGGGTCCGGGTACCATCGCCAAAGCCCAGGGAGCAAGCGGTTTCTCCGCTGGCTTCACGGTGGAATGATCACCCCACGGCGAGCTTGCCCTCGCCGAGCAGCCGCCCGGAGATCCGCATGCAGGCCTCATCCATGTCGCCCGAAGAGCTCCTCGCATCCCTCGCGGAGGCCGCGCAGGGCCTGCTGTTCCCCAGCGAGTCCGATCACGAGCTGCGCCCGTTCCGGTCGCGCGGGGACGCGTCCTCGCCGGCCGCGCTGCTCGCGGCCGAGGGCCTCGGCGCGGCGACGCCGGTCGAGGTCACGACGGCGGGCGACTTCTTCGCGCCCGTGATCGACGTGCCCGGGGACGCCGGCGACGCGGCGCTGGCCGAGGCGGGACGGTACCGGCGGCTCGTGGACCTGCTGGAGCGCCACCTGACCGACGTCCGGGTCTACCGCGTCGGGCGCGTCGCGATCGATGTCTACGTCGTCGGCCGCCATCCGTCGGGCGCGTGGCTCGGCCTCGTGACGAAGGTCGTCGAGACCTGAGCGCGCCGCTCAGCGACCGCCGGCAGGCCCGTCGTCGACGCGCGCCTCGAGCGTCCGCTGCACGGCCTCGGGGAGAGCGGTCATGAAATCGTAGCCCGCGCGCCGCTCGATCTCGTCCACCGTCGTCCGGTACTGCCCCCAGCTCTGGTCCAGGATGCCCGTCTCGTTCGGCATCACCACCGCGATGACCCGCGTCGCCGGGCCGATGTCGCCGGGCCCCTGCCCCGGCTCGAGGACAACGGCGACCTTGAAGAACGCGTCCGGCACGGCGACGTCCTTGCCGATGGTGGCGGCCGGTCGCTCGCGCTCGTCGAAGAGGCCGCCGGCGATCAGGAACAGCACCCGCCGCTCCTTCTGCGCGAGCTCCTGGCACGCCTCCTCGAGCCTCAGCCACGGACCGGCGTTGAGCTCGTGCCGCTGCGGCAGGATGTTCGTGAGGAGGAACGTCGCCTTGTTGTCGTCGGGGTTCCGCGTCCGCTCCTCGGAGCGGACCATGTGGCCTCGATCGAAGCCGGAGCCGGTGTAGTCGTCGTGCTGCACGCGGTACCAGCCGTCCGGCAGCGCGCTGTCGGCCAGGAACTTGCCCCGATGGCGGGGCGCGTCCCCGAACGACGCGGCGTCGAGCCTCCAGCTCACCCAGTTCGCCCCGTTCCTGGATCGGTTGTACGAGAGGGCGTACTGGGGCTTGATCATCAGGTGATCGTCGGACGCGTCGGCCCGCGCGGCGCGCGCTCCCGTGCGGGCCGGGACGCCGAGCTCGAGATGCGGGCTCGGCGCGGGCTGCCGCGAGGAGGGCGCGCCGCTCGTCGGAGATCCCTTCGGCGGAGCGCCCTTCGGCGGCGAGGCGCTGCCGGATCGGCCGGGCGTCGGCGATGGCCTGGAGGGGCGGTCGCCGCCGAGGTCGAGGCCGAGCTCCTCGAGCGCGCGCTCGAGGCCGCACTTGACCCCGACCGCGCTGAGCCCGGTCACGAGGAGCGCGACGAGCACGCGCGAACCCCAGGACTTCTGTTGTCGCTTCCTGTTCGAGCCCACGTCGGCGCTGCCAGCTATCTACGGCAGGGACGGCGCGGTCGTCCAGCGCGACCTCGGCGAGGCGCGCGGCGCTCGGCCCGAAAGGCGCGTCGGTACGTTTTGCTTGAGCGTGCCGCCGCGACTCTCCATGGTTTCCGGAGCGCCGATGGAGGAGCCGGAGCACAGCGATCTGCGACGCCGGAGGACGCGCGGCTCCGCGGCCGTCGCGGTGGCCGCGGCGACCGGCGCCCTCGTGGCCTTCACCGACGGCGAGGCCACGGCGGCTCCCGCGCAGGAGCCGGCCCTCGCGGAGGCCACGCAGGGGGCCCGGGTCACGATGCCGTCGCCGCTCGGCCCCACCGAAGCGCCTTACCCGCCCGGCGGCGTCGGCGACGCGACCGTGGTCGCCCGCATCACGGTGTACGCGGACGGTACCGTGGGCGCGGTCGAGGTGGAGGGCGAGGAGCCGTTCGCGAGCGCGGCCGCGCGCGCGGCGCCGTCGTGGCGGTTCGAGCCCGCCCGGCGCGACGGGCGGCCCATCGGCGCGCGCATCCTGTTCCCCGTGAGGTTCCGCGATCCTCGCGCCGCGGCGCCCGCCGCGCCTCCCGCGGCGCCCGCCGGGCCCGCGCCGCCCCGCGGGAGCATCGCGACGGCGCCGCCCTCGCCGCCGGCTGCCGCGCAGGCCATCGACGTGGTGGTGGTGGGCGAACGCGGGGCGCCGATGACGACCTCGATGACGCGCGAGGAGGTTCGCCAGGTTCCCGGCGCGTTCGGCGATCCTTTCCGCGCGATCGAGGCGATGCCCGGCGTGACGCCCATCGCGTCCGGCGTGCCGTACTTCTTCGTGCGCGGCGCGCCGCCGGGCAACGTCGGCTACTTCATCGACGGCGTGCGCGTCCCGCTGCTCTATCACGTGGCCCTCGGCCCCAGCGTGATCCACCCGGCGCTCGTCGAGCGGGTCGATCTCTACCCCGGCGGCTTCCCGGCGCGCTTCGGGCGCTACACCGGCGGCGTCATCGCCGGCGAGACCCGGGAGCCGGCGCGCCTGCTCCACGGCGAGGCCAACCTCCGGCTCTTCGACGCGGGCGCCCTGGTCGAGGCGCCCTGGGCCGACGGCCGCGGCACCGCGCTCGTCGGCGGGCGCTACGCGTACCCGGGCGCGCTGCTCGCGCTCTTCTCGCCCGGCGTCGAGCTCGGCTACTGGGACTACCAGGCGCGCGTCACCTACGACGCCTCGCCGTACGACCGGGTCGGCCTCTTCGCCTTCGGGTCGCACGACTACCTCGCCCAGATCGAGGACGACGGCGACACGGACGTGGTGCTCGCCGGCGACTTCCACCGGCTCGACCTGCGGTACGACAGGTTCTTCGCGCGCGGCGGCCGCCTCCGGCACGCGATCACGCTCGGCCACGAGGAGAGCGAGAACCAGGACGGGGAGCGGGCCGGGCGCGCCCGGCTCCTCGGCGCGCGCGTGGAGCTGTCCGCGCCGGTCTCCGAGCGGTTGACGGCACGCGCCGGCGTCGACGCGCAGCTGGAGCGGTTCGACATCGACATCCGCGAGAACGACGGCGACTTCCCGACCCGGAACGACAGGGCGCTCGCGCGCCTCTTCACGAGCCGGGAGGACCTCGCCGCGGGGCTCTGGGCCGACGTCGTCGTCCGCGCCGCGCCCGGGTTCGAGGTGGTCCCAGGCCTGCGCGGCGACCTCTTCGCGTCCGGCGGCGCGACGAGGGCCACGGTGGATCCGCGGCTCGCGACGCGGCTGCAAGCGACCCCGCGCGTCGCCCTGCTGAGCGCCTTCGGCGTGACCCACCAGCCGCCGAGCTTCCTCGGCGCGGTGCCCGGCATGCAGGTGGGCGGCCTGCGCGGCGGCGTGCAGACGGGGCTGCTGGCGAGCGCCGGCGTCGAGCTCCGCCTCCCCGGGGAGATCAAGGCCACGATCACCGGCTTCCGGAGCGGCTTCTTCGACCTCAGCGACGCCCTCGGCAACCGGCCTCCCGGCACCGACGCTGGCCTCGCGCAGCGGGCCGAGCTGCGCGGCGCCGGCAGCGCCCATGGGCTGGAGATCCACGCGCACCGCAGCCTGTCGAAGCGCATCGGAGGGTTCGTGTCTTACACCCTCTCCCGCTCGATCCGCCATGTCGGCCGGGAGAGCTTCGACTCGGCGTTCGACCGCCGCCATGTGCTCAACATGGCGGCCGCGGTCGACGTGGGCCGCGGCTGGAAGCTCGGGGGCAGGGCGGTGTTCTACAGCGGCATTCCCATGACGGTCGATTACAATCTGTGGGACAACGACGGCGTCGACGGTCAGCGCCCGGATGGCAACGACGACCGCCCCGACACGGAGCAGGACATCCGGCGCCGCGAGCGGCTGCGCGAGCGGATCGCCCAGGTGGTCCGCCGGCTGAGCCTGCCGGAGCGGCTTCCGGCGTTCTTCCGGCTGGACCTGCGGCTCGAGAAGCGGTGGATCCTCCGCAAAGGACGGACCGTCTCGCTCACGGTCGAGGTGCTCAACGCCACCGCTGGAAAAGAGACGCTGCAATACGAGTGCTCGCTCCTGCGCGGATGCGAGCCGGAGACGCTCGGCCCCATCACCCTACCGAGCATCGGCGCCGAAGCGACCTTCTGAGCGGCATTGACGTCATCGCGCCGCGAGCAACGCTCACCCTCACCAGGTGCGCCGCGGCTGCGCGCCCGCGCCGCGCCGACGATCGCCGGGATCACCCGCGGGGGCGCGATCGGCCGTGCACCCGCGAGCGCAATGCAGCGGAGCCACAAAAATCCCGCATAGATTCATCAGACGACTTCCGTGCCGCGATGGCGTCTCCTGGCCATGACGTCCGGCAAGAGCGGTAAAGCACGGGGAGATTTGTTCGCCAGCACAGAAGTCGTCGTGATGACGCCTTCCCTGGCACATGTGCCGGGACCGGCAGCCGGCGTCACCCCCGTGCAAACCATTGCGGCATCACGCAAAGACTCGTGCAGCGGTCCGCTCCTCACGACGGGCCGCGAGGGCCCGGCGAGCCCACGGTCAACGCGCTGGAGACCAAACAGCGCTTCGAAATGGCGGTTAATGGCGGCAAGCGGCGGCGCGGGCGGAGATCGTGCGCTATCCTGTTGACGTAGACGCTTTCTGGTCCAATGTTTGCGAACATGGCGTGGCGGCGCTGGAGCTGAGAGACCACGGGATATCGCACCGCGATAGACGTTGCCTCACCTCCAATCACCTGCCGCAACCATGAGGGTCAATTCATGAACTTGTATTATCGCGCACTCAGCACGGTACTCTTCTCGGCGACGCTCGCGGCCGCCGCGCTCTCTTCGGGCGATGCCGAGGCGTCGTCGTCGAGGCAGCCCACCAAGGTCGAGCGCCTGGTGTTCCCGGTGACCCTCTCCGACGGCAACACGTACGATGTCGTCGGATACCTCTACTATCAGGGTCAGACCAAGTACCGCCCCCTCCAGGTGCTCGTCCACGGCCTGACCTACACGCACGAGTACTGGGATCTCCCGTCGTTCGGCGGACACGATTACTCCTATGCCCGGCACATGGCGAAGGAGGGATACGCCGTCCTGGCGCTCGACATGCTCGGGGCCGGAGAGAGCAGCCGGCCCGACGGCGACTTCCTCGATCTGGCAGAGACCGCCGACAGCGTCCATCAGATCATCACCGAGATGCGCACGCCTGGCGGCGTCTACAAAACGCCTTTCACGCGCGTCGCGCTCGTCGGTCACTCGAACGGCGCCATCATCAACACGTTCGCTCAGAGCACCTACAATGACGCCGACGTCCTCGTGAACACCGGCCTCGCCTTCACGCCGCACCCGATCCCGGTCCCCCCGGAGGCGATCTCCGCGCTGTTGCAGACGCCCTATATCGCGATCCCGCCGGAGATGCGCACCGCCATCTTCTACGACACCGCGAACGCGCCCCCGGCGCTCATCGATTTCGACAATGCCACCATCGCCGACACGTTCACGCGCGGGCAGTTCATGAGCCTCCTCGCCGTCTCCGAGGACCCGACGCTCGCCGGCATCGACGAGGTGACGAGCCCGGTGTTCATCCAGTTCGGGGAGACGGACGCGCTGCAGCCGGCGGCTTACGCGGACTCCGACGCGGCGCTCTATGCCAGCGCCGAGAGCGTCACGACCGCGATCGTCCCCGACACGGGCCACATCCTGAACGGCCATCGCAAGGCGCGGGTCGGCTGGGAGCAGATCGACTGCTGGGTCCACCACAACATGGGCTGGTAGGGCGCGATTGGAGCCTCGGGCAGCGCCGCCTGCCCGGACCGCCACGGCCGGCGGCCGCCCTCCTTGCCCGGACGGCGGCGCGCAGGCTTGGCGGCCGCTGTCCGGGGCCTATGCTGCCCCCATGCGCGAACAGCTCGCCAAGACGCTCGGGGAGGTCTTCTGGACCGATCTCCGCACCCATACAGCGCGCGACGCGGTCATCGTCGTCGCCGCCGATCTCGACCTCCTGGACGTCGGCGAGGCCATGGCCGCGAACGACACGGCCGCGGTGGAGGCCTGGATCGCGGCGGGCAAGCTGACCAAGCCGACGGCCGCCGATCTCGCGCGCTGGCCGCAGCAGCACGATCTGCGCTTTCTGTCGCTCGTGGTCGCGCCGTTCGTGCTGATCCGCCAGCCGCCCTCTTGAGGCGCGCCGCCAGCGCGACGTGATATCGTCGCCCGCATGCGCCGGTTCGAGTTCGTGCAGGGGACGAGCGCCAAGTTCTGGATGGCCGACGTGGACGACACGACCTTCATCGTCGTCTACGGGCGGCTGGGGACCGCCGGACAACGCAAAGAGAAGGCGTTCCCCACGGCGGAGGCCGCGCAGCGCGAGTGCGACAAGAAGATCGCGGAGAAGCTCAGGGAGGGCTACCAGGAAGTGGCCGCCGCCGGGGGCGGCGCGCCCGCCGGCGGCGCCCCCGCGGCCGGCGCCAGCGCGGCCGCGCCCCCGCAGCCGCCGAAGCTCGATCTGCCGCCGCGCGTCCGGCCCGGCGAGGCCACCGAGGCGCGGCGCAAGGCCGCCGTCCACGCGCTCGCCGCGGTCTCGGCCGCGCGCGGCCGGCGGAGCTGGGTGCTCGGGCGCGCCGTCCGACGCGCCCGCCGCGCGCTCGAGTCGCTCGGCGGGCTCGATCCCGCGACCGACGGGGCGCTGTCCGCCGCGCTGGACGCGCTCCTCGACCGCGTCGTCGCGCCGAGCGCGCGCGATCGCCTGCCGCTCGTGCGCGCGATCGAGCTGCTCTCGGAGCTCGACGCCGCGGCGTTCGCGCGCGCGGTGCGCGACACCTGGAAGGCCCCGCCGGCGACCTCCCCGGCCGCCGGAGCGCTCGCCCTCCTGAAGCGGCAGCTCGAAGAGCTCGACGATCCCGAGCTCGGCCTCCGGCTCGGCGCCCTGCTCGTCGATCGGCCACACCACGGCTCGATGAGCGCCGAGGCCGGGTGGGCGCGGCGCTGGAAGGCGCTCTCGCCGCACCTCGAGGCGCACCTCGCGCACCGCGGGCGCTCGCTGAAGGACCTCCTCGCGAGCATCGACGCGGGCGGCGACCCGCACGTCGCCGAGCGGGTCGCGCGGATGCGCGCGGCGTGAGCTGCTCGGCCTGAGCTGCGCTGACTGACCTTCGCGGCCTGAGCTGCGCGACCTGAGCTGCCCGTGCGGCGCGCGCCACGAGGCAACGCTCCGGGCGCCGCGCGGCACCCCGGCATCGGCGAACACGCCCCACCCACAGGCGCACACCGCGGGGAAGCGACGACGCTTCCGTCATCGTCAGATCGACTCTGGCTTGACCTGCACCGCGGGGCTCGCGATTCTCCCAGGCCATCCCGCCGCGGGAGGGCGCCTTGACGAGCTCACCGAACCCGATCGACATCGCGAACGTCAAGCAGCTCGCCACGAGCGGCTCACCCACCCTGGCCGAGGCCGTCGAGGCGTACCTCGAGCAGCCGGATCCCAAACCGGACGTGCCGCCGCGCGAGGGGGCCCTCACCTTCGCGGCGTTCCTGCAGCTGCTCTCTCGCGCGCAGGGCATGCGCTCCCCCGAGCAGCGGCGAGAGCAGTCGACCGACGCGTGGAAGCGCTTCCTCGCGCAGGTCGACGCCGCGCCGCCGCCGCGGCTCGAGCTCGCGGACCTGCTCGTGCGCATCTACGAGGAGGGCACGGACGCAGGGCGCAGCGCGCTGCGCGACATCGCCACGAGCGCGCCGCTGGTCTTCGGCGCGTGGGGCGGGCTCAAGCGCATCTACAAGCTGGCCGAGGCGCGGCTCGACGCGGAGCTCTTCGGGGCGCTCGCCTTCCGCTTCGACGTCGAGCTCTCCCGCAGCCGGCGGCGCGAGGTCTCCAGGGGGACGTTGATCTACATGCGCCGCCGCGCATGGCGCTTCCTGCGCGAGCTCGGCCGGAGCACGCCGGAGCTCTACCCGCAGTTCGCGGTCGAGGTCCTCCGCCACTACGCGCCGGGCACGAGCTTCAGCGACCTCTGGGTCGCGAACCACGTCTGGGCGCACGGCACGGGCAAGTACGACGGGCGCTCGTTCCACGGCAACGTCCCGCCGAACGACATGGTGAAGCACCGCGCCTTCGACGAGGCGTGGAAGCGATCGCCCGATCCGCTGATGCTCCTGCTCTCGGCCTGCCAGGCCGACCCGCCGGCCAAGTTCGCGATCCAGGGGCTCAAGAAGGACTTCGCCGACACCCTGCGGAGCGTCACGCCCGCGTGGCTCTCGCGCCTCGCGTACCGGCCGCTCGCGAGCGCGCACGAGTTCCTGATCGAGACGCTGCTCGGCTCGCCGGAGCTCCACCAGAGCAAGCTGCGGGGCCTCGGGCTGCACGACGCGGCGCTCGCGCTGCTCGGCTCCCCGAGCGCGAAGGCGCGCACGTTCGCGATCGAGTACGCCCGCGCGCACGCGACGGACCTCGACCCGGAGCGCCTCGCCGCGCTGCTCGACTCCGAGCACAAGGACACGCGCGCCTTCGCGGCGTCGGCGCTCCAGGGCAACAGCCCGCGCGCGCTCGGCCACGCGTTCCTTGGGCGGCTGCTCACGCACAGCGAGACCGAGGCGTGGGCCAGCAAGGCCCTGAGCGAGAGCTTCGACCGCGCCGAGCTGCCCGAGGGCTTCCTCATCGACATGCTCTACGGCGAGTCCGAGCAGAAGAAATGGGCCGCCGCGTACTTCAAGGCCAAGTACCGGCCCGGCGAGCCCGGGGCTGGCTTCTGGGTGCGCGTGCTCGACGACCCGCGCCACGAGGACGACTACCAGGCGACGAAGTCCGCGCTCGACGCGCTCGGCAAGTACCCGATCGCGGCGATCGGGACGCCGTGGCTGCTCGGCGCGCTCACGCGCAAGCGCCTCGGGTCCACGGTCGCGACCTGGCTCCAGAAGGCCGACGCCCTGCCCGACCTGACGGTCGAGGGCGTCGAGCGCCTGAAGGGGCTCGTCTTCAGCGCCGAGACGCGCGCGGTCGCGCTGGAGGTGCTCGGCAACCCGAAGATCGTGTCGCCGCGGCAGCTCACGCTGCCCTGGCTGCTCGCGCTCGCGCGGCGCGCCGATCCGACGCTGAACGGCTTCGCGCGCCGGTACCTCCTCTCGCACATGAAGCCGCAGGACTTCGACGCGGGGCAGGACGCGAGCGGCCGCGGCGACCGCGAGGCGGGCACGGCGAGGCTGTTCGCGCTCGCGCTCGGCGAGAAGGAGCCCGAGCCGATGCGGGCGTTCGCGCAGACGTACCTGCGCTGCCACCACCCCGTCCTCGGGCCCGAGCAGGGCGAGGCCAAGGAGCTCGAGCTGAAGCCGGCGCTCAAGCGAGGCGCGTTCACCGCCGAGCGCATCTGGCCAGCGCTCTCCGACAAGCGGGACGACGTCCGGCGCTTCGCCGCGCTCATCACGCGCGCCGAGCTCCGGGCGTGGGGCTACCAGACCCGCGTCTACGAGCTCGCGCACAGCGACGCGAAGGAGGTGCGCAACATCGCCTTCGACGCGCTCCGCAAGGTCGGCGATCCGTCGGCCGATCCGGCGATCGCGCTGACGCCGGAGGAGCTCGATCCAGCGCAGGTCTTCGCGCTCACGGAGAGCCTGAAGAAGAGCGCGCGCGAGCTCGGCCTCTCGCTCATCCTGAAGCACTACGCGCGGCTCGGGGGCCCGGAGCGCCTCGGCTGGCTGATGCAGAGCGCCGACCGCGAGGTGCGCCTCTTCGCCGTGCGGATGCTCTGGGAGAAGCACCGGCCGCGCCATCTGCCGCCGGGCTGGAAGCCGCGCGCGGCGCGCGGAGACGACGCGCGCCCCGCGGCGGAGCTGCCCGAGGACGCCGGGCGGTTCGCGGACGTCGAGGCGCTCCGGCGCTTCCTGCGGTACGTGCTGTCCGGGATCCCCGCGGGGCGGTCGCCGGAGCCGGGCGACGACGCGGGCTCGCGCAGGCGCCTCTCGGCGAGCGAGGCCAAGCGGCACGTGATCGAGGTCGTGCGCGACCTCGCGGTCGAGGACGCGGCGTTCGCGGCGCTCGTCGCCCCCGTCATCGCCGAGTTCACCGGGTCGATCGCGAAGGGCGAGTGGCAGGCGTGCCTGGCGGCGCTCCTGCGGCTCAGGCACGCGCACCCGGGGCTCGAGATCGAAGGCCTCGAAACGGCCGGCGATGGCCGGGCGCTCCCCAGCGTCGGACAAGCGGCCGGCGAACGCCGAGCGCCCCCCAGCGTCGGACAGGAGACCGCATGAGCCACGCGATCGGCCATTACGAGAAGGTCCGCGCGCTCGCGATCGGCCCGCGGCTCCTCGCGGTCGGCGGCGTGCGCGCGCCGGCGCCGGGCGAGGCGCGCGGGACGCAGACCACGCCATCCCCCGCGAGCGCGAGCCAGGTGACGCTGTTCGATCACGTGGCGAACAAGCCGGTGCGCTCGATCGACGTGCCCGCGCACGTGCTGGGCCTCGCCTTCGCGGGCGACCTGCTCGCGGCGGCGTGCTCGGACGGGGCGCTGCGCCTCCTCGCGGGCGGCGGGGCCGACGGGCGGGCGATCGACGCGCACCCGGGCGGCGCAACGGCGATCGCCGCGGGCGTGTCGCTCAACGCCGGCGCGCGCCTCGCGACCGTGGGGGTCGACGGCGCGCTGCGGGTGTTTCGCGTCGGCGAGGCCACCGGCTCCCCTGCCGCGCAGCCCGGCGCCGCGGTCGAGAACGCGTCGTTCGCGCTCTCGGCGGCGCCGCTCCGCGCCGTCGCCTTCGATCCTGCCGGCGAGCTCTGCGCGGCGGCGGGCGACGACGGCATCGTCCGCGTGGTCACGCTGTCGACGGGCGCCGTCCGCGCCATGCCAGGCCACGACGGGCCGGTCACGGCGCTCGCGTTCACGCCGCGCGACGGGCGACTGGCGTCGGGCGGCGACGACGGCACCGTGCGCCTCTGGTACCTCGTCGGCGACGTCGAGTGCGAGGTGCGCGGCGCGGACGGGAGCGGTCACGCGGGCGGCGTCCGCGCGCTCCTGTGCCTGCCCACCCCGCCGCCGCAGGAAGACGGCAAGGAGAGCGGCGACCGCCTGCTGTCCGCCGGCGCGGATGGCGCGATCCGCATCCACCGGCTCGAGGACAAGCGCAAGCCGCGCACGCTGGAGACGAGCGCGCTGGCGCTCCACGCGCTGGCGCTCGCGCCGGCCGCCGCGCGCAAAGGGGCGCGCGGGCAGGCGGGCCGCGGCGGCGCGGACGCGAAGGACGGGCTCGGCGCCGTCTTCGCCGCGGGGGACCGGCGCACGGTATGGCGCTTCCCGATCGACGCCGCCGGCGCGCCCGCGGACGGCACCGCCGAGCTCGCGCACGGCTTCGATGTCCTCGCCCAGGCGCTCTCGGGCGCGCGGCCGGCGCGCGAGAGCGCCGTCAAGACGCTCGCCTCGCTCGACGAGCCCGAGGCGCTCGAGGCCGCGCTTCCCGTGCTCCGCTCGGACCGCGACGCCGAGGTGCGCGCGCTCGCCGCCCGCGAGCTCGGCGAAAAAAGGCGCCGCGGCGCGCGCGCGAAGCTGCGCGAGGCGCTCGACGACGAGAGCCCGAACGTCCGCATGGCCGCGCTCGAGGCGCTCCGCGCGATCGAGCGCGACACGCCGCTGACCCCGCTCCGGGCGGCGCTCGAGGCCCGCGCCGCGGACGTCCAGCGCCGGGCGCTCCTCGAGCTCGGGAAGCTCTACGGCAGCTCACCGCTCATCCCGGGGCTCATCGCCGAGAAGCTCGCCGGCCGCGACGCGTCGGTGCGGCTCACGGCGCTCGACCAGCTCCAGCAGATCCACCCGGACGGCCCGCAGCCGCTCCGCACCGCGTTCGAGCGCGGCCCGGCCGACCTCCGGGTCGAGGCGCTCATCCGGGCGGCGCTCGCCGGCTGGCTCTCGGCGCCGGAGTTCGCGCCGATCGCGGCGCGCGCGCTCGACGACGAGGACGCCGAGGTGCGCCGCATCGCGTTCGCGGCGAAGGTGATCGAGCGGCGCGCGCTCGCCCACGCGCTCGAGGCGCGCGACGAGGATCTCGGCCGCGCGGCGATCGACATCGCGCGGCGCGCGGCCGAGGTCCTGCGGCGCGCCGGCGCGGGCGGCGCGGAGAAGCCCGCGGCGAACGCGAAGGACGGCGCGAAGGCGGCCGACGAGGCGGCCATCAAGGCGGCGCGCGCCCGGATCCCCGGCGTGGGCAGCCCGGGGGCCGAGCTCGCCGAGGCCGACCTCGAGCCGCTGCTCACCGCGATGGCGTGCCGCACGCCGGACACGGCGGTGCGTGGGGCGCGCGGCCTCGCGCAGCTCGCCGACACGCGCGCCCTCGGCGCGCTGCTGCAGCTCACGCGCGAGCAGGATCCGTCGCTGCGGCGGCAGGCGGCGACCGCGCTCGCCGAGCTCCGGGACACCCGCGCCGAGAAGCGCCTCATCTGGATGCTCGACGACGCGGACGGCGCGGTGCGCGCCGCGGCGCACGACGCCTACGCGCGGCTCCAGCCGTCGGCCCCGCTCACCGTCGCCGAGGCGTCGCTCCGCTCGTCGCAGGAGGACATCCGCGTCCGCGGGCTCGACCGGCTCGTGGCGCTCGCCGGCGAGGGCAAGGGACCGAGGCCGCCCGAGGCCGAGGCGCTGCTCGCCGACGCGATCGAGGACGAGTCGCCCAAGGTCCGCCGCGAGGCGTTCCGGACGCTCTGGTCGTGGCACGCCTCGGATCCGCAGACGGCGCTCGACCGCGCCCAGCTCGCGCGCTTCCCCGACCTGCGCCTGCGCGCCGTCGAGGAGCTCAAGGCGCACGGCGAGCAGCCGTGGGCCGCGGAGCGGCTGCACGCGGCCATCGGCGACCGCGACGCGAGCGTGGCCCAGGCCGCGTACGACGCCGTCGTCAAGCTGCGCGGCAAGGAGGCCGCGGAGCCGCACCTCGCCGCGATGGCGTCGATCCACCCCTCGGTCCGGGAGAGCGGCGCGCGCGGGGCCGCGCACCTGCCGGCGGGCGACGACGCGCGCAGCGCCCTGCTCCGGCTGCTCGCCACGCGCGTGCCGGTGGGCGAGGCCGCGCGCAGCGCCCTGAGCAAGCTGCTCGAGGACGAGCACGCGGGGCCGCGCATCGCCGCGATCGAGGCGCTCGACAAGCTCCTGCCGGGCGAGGCGGGGCCGCTCCACATCGGCCTCCAGTCGAGCCACCTCGACCTCCGGGTGCGCGCGGCCGAGCTCTGCGCCGTCCGGCGCGACGAGCAGCTGATCAGCCCGATGCGGGCGCTCCTCGCCGATCAGTCCCTCTTCAAGCAGATGCCGATCCAGGTCCTCGGCCCGCTGCGCGCCCGCGCCGCGACCGCGCTGGCGACGCTGGGCTCGCCGCGCCTCGTCAAGTACTTCGCCACCGAGCTGCTCAAGGACGAGTACCCCGACGTGCGCGAGCAGGCCGCGCGCGGGCTCGCGATGGCCGCCCGCCGCGGCGAGGAGGGCTACCTGCTCGACGCCATGGGCCACGCCGACGTCGCGGTGCGGTCGTGGGCCGCCGACGGGCTCGCGCGGCTCGGCGACGTGCGGGCGCTGCCGGTGCTCACGGGCACGCTGCGCCACGAGCACCCGCCCATCCGCGTCGCGACGATCATGTCGTTCGCGGCGCTCGGGCCCGAGGGCTACGGCGGCATGCTGCAGGGCCTCGAGGACAGCTCGCGCGAGGTCCAGGAGATCGTCTTCGCGATCGTGCTCGCGCGCGACCTCAGGGCCTTCCGCCGCGGCGACCCGCCGGACCTCCTGACGAGCGCGCTCTCGTCGCAGCGCTCCGACGTGCGCTTCGCCGCGGCGCGCGCGCTGGAGCTCCGCACCGATCCGGAGCTGTACCTCGCCCACCTCATCGAGGCGCTGATGCCCCCGCGCCCCGACACGGCGGAGCAGGGCCGCGCGGCCGACGGCGAGAAGCCCGCCGGCATGAAGGACTGGCCGCCCGAGGTCGCGCGCGGGCGCATCCTCGTCGGCCTGGCCGAGGCGCTCGCCAGCGACGACCCGCAGCAGCGCTACGCGGCCGCGCAGGTGCTCCGCATCCGGCGCAAGCCGGTCGAGTACTTCCGCGAGGCGAAGCGCGTGGCCGCGCTGCGCCCCGCGGGCGCCCACGTCGTGGCGGACACGACCCCGCGCGCCGCCGAGGAGAGCGACACGAAGCCCGCGAAGGGGTGGCTCCGCCGCCTCTTCGCGCAGCCCGAGCCGAGCGGGCAGAGCGGCCAGAACCAGAAGCAGAGCGACAAGCCGGCAGGCGACGCGGTCCCCGAGGGCGAGCAGCGGCGGCTGCGCTGGCTCGCGTTCGGCGCGTACATGGGCCTCCTCCGGCAGGTCTCGGCGGGCGACGACGAGGCGCACCGCACGCGCCGCGACGCCATCGATCGCATCGTCGACGTCTGCGCCAAGGGGCACGTCAGCAGCACGGCGGCGGTCCCGCCGCTCGTCCGGGCGCTCGACGACCCGCACCACCTCGTGCGCAAGGCGGCGTTCGCGGGGCTCAAGGCGCTCTTCCCCGCGGGGGCGGGCGAGCCGCTCGCGCTCGGGCTCGCGTCGGCGTCGGCCGACGTGGCGCGGACCGCGCTCGACGAGATCGCCGCGCGGGGCGGCGACGCCCGCCCCGAGATCGTGCGCGCGCTGAGCTCCGCGCTGCCCGACGTGCGCCGCTACGCCTTCGAGCTCCTGGAGCGGCTCTCTCCGAAGGGCAGCCTCGATCCGCTCCTCGCGGCGCTCGGCAGCGAGCACGACGACCTGCGCCTCGGCGTGCTCGAGCGCCTCGCGTCGTCCAGCGATCCGCGCATCGTGCCCGCCCTGTGCCGCGCGATGGAGAGCGAGCACGACGACCTGCGCCTGCGCGCCGCGGAGCTCCTCGCCCGCAGCCGCGACGATCGCGCGGTCGACGTGCTCGCGGCGTTCCTGCGCGAGGGCGCGGCCGCGTCGGCAACGCGCGCGCGCAAGGCGCTCGTCGCGCTCGCGAGCGACGCGGCGGTGCGGGCGCTCGCGGCGCGCATGGACGAGGCCGCCACGCCGACGGACCGCGAAGCGCTGGCGGGCGCGCTCGGGAGCACGCGGAACCACGCGGCCACCGGCCCGCTCGCGGCGCGCTTCGACGACGAGGTGCCCGAGGTGCGGAGCGCCGCGTTCAAGGCGTGCCTCGAGATCGTCGACAAGGGGCGCGAGCGCGAGAAGCGCGAGACGGCGCTCGCGCTCGCCTTCCTCGCCGCCGCCGCGCGCGCCAAGGACCCGGCGCTCCGCCTCGCCGCGGCGCGCGAGCTCGATCTCGGCGACGATCCCGCGCAGAACGACCTCCTGGTCGCGCTCTTCGCCGATCGCGATCTCCCCACGCGCGTCGCGGCCGTGACGTCGTACGCGAAGCGCGTCAAGGACAAGGGCGCGCCCTCGGGGCCGCTCGAGGCCGTGCTGCGCGCGGGCACGCGCGAGCTCGTGCTGCCCGCCGCGGAGGGGGTGGCCCAGCGGGGCCTCGCGTCAGCGCTCCGGCCGCTGCTGCTCGTCGTGCGCGCGGGCGAGCCCGGGGAGCGGGAGCGCGCGCTGCTCGCACTCGGCACGCTCGGCGACGCCCGCGCGCTGGAGGAGCTCGAGGCGGTGGCCGCCGGCGGCACCAAGGAAGCGGCAGTCAATGTGGGTCGGGGGTCGGCGTCCGCCGCCCCCTCCGTCGAGCCCAGCATGCAAGCCGCCGCCACGGAGGCGCTCGGTCGCATCGCCCCGAAGCTCGGGAGCGCCGAGCTCCGCAAGCGCGCCTCGGAGCGCGTCGAGCAGGCGCTCCACGCCGACTCCATCGATCTCCGCGAGTCGGCGGCGAAGGGCGTGCGCTGGATCGGCGGCGAGCGCGCCCGCGTGCTGCTCGAGGAGCTCGTGCGCGCCGGCGACACACCCGACAGGCTCCGCGTCGTCGCGGTGAACGAGCTCGGCCTGCTCGGCGACGGCGCGGCCGAGCCCGCGCTCGCCCGCGCGCTCGACGCGCGGAGCAGCGAGGTCCGCAAGAACGCGCGCAAGGCGCTGGAGAAGCTCTTCCCTGGCGAGCGGACGCGCGTCGAGCTCCTCGCGGTCGGGAGCGAGTACGACGACATCGCGGGCCCGGCGGCGAGCTACCTCGCCGCGGAGGCCGACCCGGCCGAGCTCTTGCCCCGGCTCGCCGCGCTCAAGGACGAGGACCTGCGGCAGCGCCTCGCCATGGGCCTGCTCCGCCGCGGCGCGCTGCCTGTGGCCGCGCTCCTGCGCATGCTCGAGGACGAGCGCGCCCCGGCGCGGCAGGAGGCCGCGCGGCTCATCGCCGCCGGCACCGTGGCCGGCGATCGCGGGGCCCTCGCGGGCGCGCTCGCCGCCGCGGCGCAGCGCACCGCGGAGCGCTGGTCGGCCGCGCACGGCGACGAGCGCAGCGCCGAGGCCGCTGCGTGGCGCGAGCTGCTCTGGGCCGCGGGGCGCGCCGGCGCGGCCGCGATGGCGCCCGCGCTGCGCGCGCTCCTCTCGAACGACAGCGCCCCCGGCGAGGTCCGCCGCGAGGCCGTGCGCGCCCTCGGCGCGCTCGAGTCGGCCGCGAGGTCCGGAGGGGCCGCGCCGCCCGCGGGCGCCGTGGAGGCGCTCACGGCGGCCCTCAAGGACATGGACGCCGGCGTCCGGGCCTCGGCGTCGGCCGCGCTCGCCGCGCTCGCGCCGGACGGCTCGGCCGCGATCGCCGTGGCGGTGAGGCCGTTCGACCCGGTCGCCTTCGGGCCGACCGCGCGCGTCGCCTCGCCCGAGGCGCTCGCGGCGCTCGCCGCGACCGAGCCGGGCCGGCGCCTCGCGCTGCCGTCGATCCTCGCGCGCCACGACGCCGCCGCGCTCGCCCCGCTGATCTCGCTCGCCCAGGGCAGCGGCGGCGACGCCTCCGCGCGCCTCGACGCCATCGGGCGCTCGGCCGCGCCGGCGGCGAGCGCGCGCTCGAGGCGCTGGCCGCGCTCGCCTTCGACAAGGAGAAGGCCAAGGAGAAGGCCGACGTCGCCGTCCGCAAGGCCGCGTACCGAGCGTACCGCCGCGCGAAGCGCAAGGCGGCGGATCCCCGCGCGGCGCGGCTCGCGGCCGCGCGCTCGTCCAGAGAGCCCGAGACCCCCGAAGGAGTCAACGCATGACGGCCGCACTCGCCCGCCCGATCCTCCTCCGGTACGCCGCGCCGAGCGAGCTCGCCGCCGCCCCGCTCCACTCGAGCGTGCGCCTCTCCCTCGACGGCGCCCGCGGCCCGGTCGGCGTGCGCGGCACCGTCCGCGACGCGGCGCTCTTCCGCGACGCGATGGCCGCGCTGGCGACCATCCTGGAGAGCGATCTCCGGTACAAGGGCCGGGATCGGACCGCGTACCTCGCTTACCTGATGAAGCAGGGCAAGAAGGCGACGGCGGCCATCTGGGAGGCGCAGAAGGCGTTCCTGGAGGGCGCCTTCCCCGACGACGCGGCGCCCCAGGGCGACGGCTCCGCCGCGAAGCCGAGGGCCTCCGGCGCGCTCGATCCCGTGCTCACCGTGCACCCGGACGAGGTCTCGATCGAGGTCTTCTCGCGCGACGAGAGCGCCTACGCCCGGCTCGCCTTCTCCAGCGACCTCTTCGAGGGCCGCGAGGCGGCCCACGGCACCGCCTTCGTCGATCTCTCGCCGCGCATCGTCGAGCAGATCGATCGCCTGCGCGCCTACGCCAAGGTGGAGCTCGACGCCGGGGCGGCGCGCGCAGACGCCGCGGCGGCGCGCTCCGCGCCGATCGAGCGCTCGATCGAGGTCCCGACGACCTGGCTCCGCGGCTTCCTGCAGGTGCAGTCGGCGGCGACGCTCCCCGCGGTCTCCTGCGAGCTCGCGCCGATCGATCTCTACAACGCGCTGTTCGTGCTCCGCACCCGCAAGGCGAAGAAGCCGCCCCGCGGCCTCCGCTTCGAGCTCGTCCCCGGCAAGCCGCCGCGCCTCATCCTGGAGCCCTGGGAGATCTTGATCGAGGGCCACGGCCCTCCGTACGAGGGCCCGCCGCGCGTGGTCCGGACCTTCGGCCGGCAGCGGTTGCTCGCGCTGTCGCGGCTCCTGCCGCACGTGCAGCGCGTGCGCGCCGAGCTCCGGGGCCCCGGGCTGCCGGTCTTCTGGGTGCTCGATCTGGGCCGCGCGACGCTGACGATCGCGCTCACGGGCTGGACCGACAGCAGCTGGGCCAGCGCCGCCTCGTTCGACGCCCTGATGCCTCGCGAGGGGAAAGGCGGCGACAAGGCGCGCGCGGCGCTCGACGCGCTCGCGGGCAGGCAGCTCGCCCTCCTCCGCGAGCGCGGGCCGCTCCCGCTCGCGTCGCTCGCGGCCGGCGGCGGCGCCGAGGACGCCCGCGCGGCGCTCCAGCTCGAGTGCCTGCGCGGCCGGGTGCTCTACGACGTCGCGCGCCGCGTCTACCGCCCGCGCGAGCTGTTCGCCGATCCGGTGGACGAGCGCGACATCCGCTACAGCTCGCCCCGCGAGGCCGCGGCCCACCGCCTGCTCGGCGCGCCCGGCGCGGTGAGGCCGACCAAGGTGCACGAGATCGCCGGCGAGGGCACCGAGATCCACGGAGAGGTCGCGGACCGGGAAGCGCACCGCGACTTCGCGCCGCGGTTCACGATGGATCTCGAGGGCCGCGTCTCCGACGCGTGGTGCAGCTGCCCCACGTTCCGCCGGAGCGGCCTCCGCGAAGGTCCGTGCGAGCACATGATCGCGCTCCGCGTCGCCTACGCCCGCGAGCGCGCCGAGCGGGACGCCCTGCGCCAGACGGCCGAGGGGCGGTCGCTCATCCGCGCCGAGACGCGCACGTACGTGCGGCGCGAGGCCTCGGGCGCGGAGGTCGTCTACCGTGTCTCCCTGGACGACCGCGTAGTACACCTGTCGTGGGGGGCGCGCGCCGAAGCGCCTCGACACCAGCGCATTTGGTTTGACACGGACGGCGAAGCGCGCGACGCGTATTTCAAGAGACTGGATGCATTGACGTCCTCCGGGTTCGTGGACGCCGACGCGTCGTCAGCATGAGAGAGGAAAGGAGGTCAAGAAAAAGAGATTGTTCGTGTTGCCAGGAGAGGTTCTGAACGCACCAGCCTCCACGCCTCGAGCGTAGGAGCGGCGTCGCGCCGCTCTGGAGGAACCGCCAGTCACTCTCCGCAAGGTAGCCTGTTCTTGGTTCTCTTCGGCTAGACGAGCCCTACGGCGTCGGGAGAGCTGAGACAACCTCGCAAACGCCGTTTCTCCCGACGCCGTAGGGCTCGTCTAGCCGGAGAACCGGTGAGGCTACCGTGCACCAAGCGATGAAGGTGATGCGCTTGGAGCCTCTCTTGGCGACATGAGACAGCGATCGACGCTCCGGTGTCCTGAGGACAGATCGCGCCCATCGTGACTCACCACCACGCTCCCACCGAGACATGACCGCGAAGATCGACGCGACCGTTCAAGCCCGAGCCCCCGTCGTTCTCCCCATCACGACGCCGCCTGCCCCCGGCGGCGCGGCGGCGCGCTTCCACGCCGCCGCAGGCGCGGAAGCGCGCCGGCTCGCCCACGAGGAGCGCGTGGCCCGCTGGAAGGCGATCGACGAGGCGGGCGGGATCGACGCGTGGGTGAGCGCGGAGCTCACGTCGAAGGGCGCCCTCGCGACCGGCGATCCCAAGGCGATGTCCGACCGGGAGCGCGCGCAGTGGAAGGAGCGGAAGAAGGTCGAGGCCCGGGAGCGCCGCTCGCTGCGCCGCCTGGCCTGGGAGGCCTACGTCGCCACGCACGTCAACCACCTCGGCGCGGGCGTGCACTGGAGCGACCGTGTCGGGCCGGACAGGCTCGATGTGCCCGGGCTGAGCGAGCGCGCGCGGGCGCACGGGCTCCCCGACCTGCCGGGCGCGGCTGAGCTCGCGAGCGCGCTGGGGCTGTCGATCCCGCGGCTCCGCTGGCTCGCGTACCACCGCGAGGTCGACACGGGCACCCATTACCGGCGGTGGCACATCCCGAAGCGCGACGGCAGCGCGCGCACCATCTCGTCGCCGAAGCGGGATCTGAAGCGCGCGCAGCGCTGGGCGCTCCGCAACCTGTTCGAGAAGCTGCCGGTCCACGCCGCGGCGCACGGCTTCCTGGCGAGCCGATCCATCGTCACGAACGCCGCCGCGCACGCCGGCGCCGACACGATCGTCAAGGTGGACATCAAGGACTTCTTCCCGACGATCACGTGGCGCCGGGTGCGCGGCCTGCTCCGCAAGGCGGGCGTGGCCGAGGGTCCCGCGACGCTCGTGGCGCTCCTCTCGACGGAGGCGCCGCGGGACGTCGTGCAGTTCCGGGGGCAGACGCTCTACGTGGCGACGGGCCCGCGCGTGCTCCCGCAGGGCGCGCCCACCTCTCCGGCGATCACGAACGCGATCTGCCTGCGGCTCGATCGCCGCGCGTCCGGCCTCGCCCGCAAGCTGGGGCTTCGTTACACGCGGTACGCTGACGATCTCACGTTCTCCTTCCGCGCGACCGAGGCGCCTGGCCTCGCCGGCGCCGCGCGGCCGCGCGCGCCGGTGGGCGCGCTGCTCCGCGGGCTCCGGGAGATCCTGAGCTCGGAGGGCTTCCGGCTGCATCCGAGCAAGACCGTGGTGATGCGCAAGGGCAGCCGGCAGAAGGTGACGGGCCTCGTCGTCAACCACGCGAGCGAGGGAGCGCCGGCGGCGCGCGTCCCGCGCGAGCGGGTGCGCGCGCTGCGCGCGGCGATCCGCAACCGGGAGCTCGGGAGGCCGGGCAAGGGCGAGACGCTCGCGCAGCTCAAGGGGCTCGCGGCGTTCGTGTACATGACGGATCCGGCCAAGGGGCGCGCGTTCCTCGGGCGCATCGAGGCGCTGGAGCGCAATCAACCGGCGCCTGTAGGCGAGGCGGGCCCCCACGACGCGCGCCCCGTGCTCACGTAGCGCAAGGGCGCTGGTCGTTCGATCTGGAGCCCTCCGATCGGAGCGCCACGCCTCCGTGCAGCCGGCGGCGAGGCCCCCGCCCATGTCCGACATGCCCTCCCGCCTGCTCGGCGAGCCCCCGGCCCATGTCCGACATGCCCTCCCGCCTGCTCGGCGAGCCCCCGGCCCATGTCCGACATACCCTCCCGCCTGCTCGGCGAGGCCCCGGCCCATGTCCGACATACCCTCCCGCCTGCTCGGCGAGGCCCCGGCCCATGTCCGACATACCCTCCCGCCTGCTCGGCGAGGCCCCGGCCCATGTCCGACATAACCTCCCGCCTGCTCGGCGAGGCCCCGGCCCATGTCCGACATAACCTCCCGCCTGCTCGGCGAGGCCCCGCCCATGTCCGCGTGCTCCCCGTGCGTCTTCCCGAGCAGCCGCTTCACCGCGGTCACGATGCCCAGCCACCGCGGCGCCGGCCACGATGCCGATGACGGTGCCCCCACGAGCGCCACCAGCGCGCCGACCGTCCAGGTAGCCCAGGTAGCGCCTCTCACCTCGTCTCGCACCGTGACTCGCCCCGTCACGATGTCGAGGTCGAGCGCCGGCTCGGCACGCGCCGTCCGGTCGCCGTACAACGGCTTGTCCGAGTCTCCGTGCCCTCGCAACTCCAGCGCGATGACGTGGTGGTGGCGCGAGAATGCCTCGACTTGCTGCGCGACCATGATCGCCGTCTGTGACCATCCCGGGTTCATGACCAGAGGCCTCTGCCAGCTTCGAGGGACCGCAGGGTCACGCCGTCGCGGGTGGTAAGGAAGGAGCGGGATGCCGCCGACGTATACGCTCCATGGCCCGATCCCGACAAGGGAGCGGCGAATCGACCCATCACGGCCGTTGCGCGACGAGACAACAGCGCTCCCACGTTGCTTCAGGACACCCCCAGACAGCGCCGAACGGGCGGCACCTGGCGTGCGCGAACCATGCGCGAACCATGCGAGAACCACGCGTAAACCCCGCGTGAGGCCATGCCGCTGCGATGCTGCTTTCTCCGCGAGGTGCCTGGACATCGCGAGTGTGGAATGGATAGGATGGTCGGCTATGCGAAAGCCATCTGCTCGTCTCCTCGCGCTTCCGGCCGTCCTGCTCTTCGGCGCCCTGCTCTCGGGCTGCCCCAACCCGAACTCCTACGGAACCCCGCGGACCGTGGCGCCCGGCAAGATCGCGCATTCGGTGTCGCTCGAGAGCTTCGGCTACATCGGCGAGACCGCCGAGCTCGTGGAGAATCCGGAGACCGGCCAGGCGGAGGCGAGGACGAGGACGACCAGCGGGTTCCTGCCGACGCTGCCCTCGTATCAGCTCCGTTCCGGTTTGACGGACATCCTCGACGTCGGCGCCCACGTCCATAACCTCAGCTCGTTCGGCGTCGATCTCAAGGTGAACCCCGTCCGCGGCGTCTTCGATCTCGCCGTCGATCCAGGGGTGCAGTACTTCTACCTCTCGTCCGACGAGGCGTCGGTCCACATCGTCTACCTCCACGCGCCGGTGATGCTCGGCGTGAACCCCACGGACTGGTTCTCGATCGTGGTGACCCCTGGCGTCACCTACGGCCTCGCCTCGGGCAATATCGCGGACGACGGTGAGGCCGCTTCGACCGCGGATGGCCTCCTCCTCCGGGGCAGCCTCGGGTTCCAGTTCCGGACCTCCGACAGCTTTGCGATCCACCCGGAGCTCACGATGATGAAGAGCCTCGAGGGGCCGGGGCTCGTCTACAACTTCGGCATCGGGTTCAACTTCGGCGGGCTGCCGAGCTACAAGGACCTTCAAGAGCCGATGTGACGCGCCCGCCGGACCAGCGGGCTGGGCCGGGCGTCGGGCGGGCGAGGGGCGCTGGACGGACCGGGCCTGCTTCGCGATATGGAGCGATAGACAATGAAGGGGCAGGACTCTGCCCGTCCACGGCGTTCGCATCGACGGCTGTAGCGTACGTCGTGGGCGTGGCGTGGGCGTGCTCGCACCTGCAGGAGCCAGGAGAGCGACACGCGCGGCGGCGCGCGATTGCCGACTACGGCGCTGCCGGGTGCGGGGCCTGGCTCCCCGTCAGGGGCAGCCGGGCCGCGGGATCGCCGAGGAGCACATAGCCCCGCAGATCGTTGCGCAGCATGAACGCGCTGCCGCGCTGCATGGGAGCGACCGGGGAAGGCCGGTTCCACACGCGCGCGTCCTCCTCGGCGTGGTAGCCGGCGAGCAGCTCATCGTTGACCTCGCGGTAGGAGCGCATCAGCGCGTCGAGCGCCACGCCGGCGCGGCTGCCGCGGGCCATGGCCTGGAGGCTGCTGAAGATCCGGGAAGCGCGGCTCTGGGTCATCCTGTCGGGATCGACGAAGCCGAAGGTCCAGGCCAGATCCAGGTGCGCTATCACCGAGAGCGGCCCCTCAGGATTCCGGAGCGCGGCCTGCGGCAGGGCGGCGAGGAACGGGCGCTCGCCGCCCTGAGGCAAGCTCGCCAGCACCCGCTGGACCTGGCCGCTGTAGGCGCCTTCGCGCGCGAGGAGCGAGAGCCAGGGATAGAACGCGCTCTCCTTCGGCGTCCCGGCCCCGAAGCAGGCCAGACAGAACCAGAGGCCGCCTGGGAGGAAGGGCGCGTGTTGCAGCATGTCCGCCGTGAGCAGCGGCGCGGAGCTGCCCTGTGCGCCGACGAGCAGCGCCCCCTGGAGCGCGCGCTGCTGATCGACGGAGGCCCACCCGCCGCGGGGCCGGCCGAGCCCGTGGCTCACGGACAGGAGCACGGAAGGCCTCGGCGTGCTCCCCGCGCGGAGGAGATCGTCTGTGCCGTCGGCGCCGGGGACCTCGACGACGTTCGCGGCCGGGGACGGTCGCCTGCCTTGCCTCTGCGCCATCGCGACGCAAGGCGCGATGAGCAGGCTGCGGCCGAGCTGGGTAGCGGCGGTGCCGTCTTCCGCGACGAAGAACAGCGCATCGGGTCGGTCGTGGCCAGAGGGCGCCTTGGCCCAGCGCACCACCTTGTCTGCGTACGCGGCATAGCCGCTGGGATCTGGCTTGCCGTCGGCGCCCGCGATGTGGAGGCGGCCGACGAACGCGCCGTTCGCGAGGACATGCTGGAGCTCGGGTGAGACGGCGTCGAGATCCCCGAGGAGGAGCAGATACCGGGGCCTCTCCTCCTCCGGAATCGACTCGTCGCGCAGCACATCGGTCTTCCAGCGGAAGGCTTCCGCCATGTCCATTCCGGGCGCGACGCGGTAGGGTGTCACCGGAGCGCCTTGCTCCGCCTCCCGGAGCCGGAGGAGCGGCGCGATCGCCTCGAGCGCCTCGTCGCCCAGCGCGCCTTCGGGCGCGATCACCGACCAGCGCTGGAGGGCGAGATCGCTGGGATCCGCGTCGGGCATCTCGCGCACGAGCGCGTCCACGCGACGAGACGTCTTCGCCGGCCGCGGCGCAATGCCCGCCGTCACCTCGGGCAGGCCCGCCGCGAGTGTGGGGCGGAGCTCGGTGGCGTCCGCGAGCAGGAGCTCCAGGGTGCTGGGGAGGGCAGCGTTCATGGCGGCAGCAGGGTGCCAGGGGCATGCGGGTGGGTCAATGCGCGGTAGGGATGTGGTTCAACCTCTCTCTTCGCGCCACGCTCTATCCTGCGTCGCGCTCTGCTCGGTGTGCTCGGGGGCCAGGCGAACGGCCTGGATCTCGTGCCGTGCGATCGCGAACGCCGCTCGCCCTTCCTCCTCGACGACGACATCGTTGAAGCGGAGCTCGAGGATGCGGACGCGCCGCGCTCGCGACCAGGGATCGGCCCAGCCAGGCGCCACGCCGATCACCAGATCGATGGGCGTGCCTGTCTCGCTGGCGCTCTTCAGCTGCCGGTAGAGGCTCACGTCGCCGGGCAGCGCCCACTCGGCGGTCAAGCCCTCGTCGATGAAGCCCCAGCGGAGCCGGACGAAGCCTTGGAGGACACCGTAATGGTAGAATGCGTAAAGCGCCTTGACGTCGCTCTCGAGCCGGCGCGCGAGCTTCGAATGGTCTCCTTCGACCAGGTAGCCCGCCACCTTCTCGAGGTCGCCGAGCGGCCGGCCGATTCCGGTGGTGCCGGCGATGAGGAGCTCCGGCGTGAATCGCCGTCTGCCGTGCGTCGAGCACGGCCGCGGCCTGGCGGACCCAGGAGAGGCTCGTCATAGACCGATCGCGGAATGCCGCGTCGAGCTCCTCGGCGGACAGCGGGACGTCGTCGCCGGGCGCGGGAGGTGTCCGCGCGGGGGGCGACGGCGCCGCGCGGTTCTCGAAGAGGCCGATGGCCCGCACGAGCATGCGGAGCGCAAAGGCGTCGAGGTCGAGGCCGAATTGGCCCGTCGCATCGCGGTACACCGGCGCCATGCCGTGCCACGCCCTCTTGAGCGAATACGCGAGATCGCCGGTCTCGGCGAGCACGCCCGCCGATTCGAGGTGCTCCGCGATCTCGTCGAGGGTCATGGGGGCGCCTCGCTCGAGGAGGGCGACGATCATGAGGTGGAACAGCTTCGCCGTCCCCTGCGCTGCGACGTCGTCGACCCGTGGAACGGCGATGCCCAGGCGTTCACAATACCTGTTCTGCACCGGGGTCATGGCGCCTTCCGGATGGGCCGTGGCACGCAACATGTCGCTCGATCGATCGGACGGAGCTCGGGTTTCTTCGTGATTCTCGTGGTTCGGGGCTTCGGCCTCGGCATGGGCGCGCAGCCTACCGCAAGACCCGAGTCGAGTGGCCGGCAGCAGGCGTGAGAAAATCGTGAGCGAAAAGGCAATGCGCGCTGGATGCGCCGGTGGCATTCCGATGAGTCGTATCAATTTTCCATGGGATCGGCGCGACGTGCGGGGGTGGGGTTCCGAACGGGACGCGCGCTCACGGGTGGCCGTTGCGTGGGCGTCATCGTGGATGGCGCGCTCTTCAGCGCTGCCGCTCGACGCCCCGGTAAATGGAGGCGGCGTCCTCGCCACCGGCTTCCAGGAACTTCTCTCCCTGCATCCTGGGCTCGAACCCGACGGTCAGGCTCGCGCCGACGAGCGCGCTGTAGAGCCGCTCCGAGCACGCCCTGGCCACGTCGGCCTGGACCGGCCAGAGGTGGGCGACCACAGCGTCCGCGCCGGCCCGCGCGAGGAGCTCCGCGGCCGACGCGAACGTCGACGGCCGGGCCCCCTCACACGCCTCGAGCACAACGAGCCGGAAAAAGCTGAGGAAGCCGGCCTTGAGTTGCTGCCCGAGGAGCTCGACCGGCAGCCAGCGCTCGTCGCCGTCCTTGTCCGCGAGCCACAGGACGGGAGCGCCATCCTTCACCCCTCCGTGACCGACGAAGTGGAGCACGTGCGGGATCGGCTCGCGGCCCAGCCGATCGAAGAGCCAGGGCAGCTGCGCGGCCTGCCCCTCGATCGGCGCCAGCCACTCGACCTCGCCCGCGGCGATCGGGCCCGCGAGCACCTCCTTGAGCCGCACGAGCGCGGCGCCGCCGGACGGCGCGATCGCGAGCACGCGCACCGCGCACCTCACGGGGCTGCCACGGGTCGGTGTGCTCAATCGGGACCCTGCTCGGGGGTCTCCGTGATGCGAATGATCTTCCCGCATTCATGTGGACTCTCTCTGGGCAAAGTTGACCACGACACGCCATCGAGCCGGATGGGCCTCGGCCGAGCGCGAGCATGGGCAGGCGCTCATCGCTTGCCGAGCATCCACCGCGGAGCACGACCTGGCGGCGCGCCGAGAGCGCTCACGAGGCGCTCCGGTGATCTCCCGAGTTTCCGTCGCGTGTCGTCCACCGGCTCGGGGAGGGGCGTCGTGCAAAGGCGATTGACCCGGCTCGGCGCCTCGACTCCGATGCGCCGCCATGACGACCGCCGTGACCCCTCTGCACATGCTCGCCGGCACGAACCACTTTGGCAAGGCGCAGCCGCACTGGAACCTGCTCGGACCGCCCAGCGAGGGCATCGATCGGGAGTTCTCGGCGCGCGTCGAGTTCGAGCGCGAGTTCAATAGCCCGCCGGTCGTGCACATCGGCATTGCCGGTCTGGACGTGGAAGGCAGCGACGCGGTGCGCGTGCGCGTGCGCGCGCGCCACATCGATCGCGCCGGCTTCACGGTGCTGCTCAGCACCTGGTTCGGCAGCCAGGTGCACGGCGTCGACGTCAACTGGATCGCGCTCGGCACCTGAGCCTACGCCCCTCCTCTGGACCGCACGAGTTGGCTCGCTCTCCCAGGGGCTGCCACCGACGCGAGCGCGCTGTAGACGATGACATCCCGCCGTCCGCGCGCTCCGTGCTAGAGCGCCGCCCGTCGTAGGCGTGCTTCCCGACGAGCCCGTCCCCGCGTCCTTCTACGACCGGCGCCGCCGGCGAGCCGGACGATGCTGCGAAAGCGCGGACACTCCATGTGGCTCGGCGCGGTACACGCCGCCGCGTGGCGCAGGCCGTCGCGCAGGGCGACCAGGCGCTGGATGGTCCGGTCCAGCTCCTCGGCCTTGGCCGTCAGCCGCTCTCGCTCGATGCGCGGCCGGCCGTCGGGCGAGAACATCCGGGCGATCTCGTCCAGCGAGAACCCCGCCACCTGGCCGAGCGCGATCAGCGCCAGGCGCTCCAGCACCCCGGGGTCGAACAGGCGCCGCAAGCCCCGCCGCCCGGTGGACGCGATCAGCCCCTTCTCCTCGTAAAACCGCAGGGTCGAGGCGGGCACGCCGGAGCGCCGGGCCACCTCCGCGATGTCCAGCTGTTTCACGCTTGACCTCAAGTTGACTTGAGCTTGCAGACTACGGCACATGAGTTTCGACTGCAAACCGAAGGAGACTCCGATGTCCGAAGCCCATCAGCCGAATCGCGACCAGGCCACGCTGTGGAACGAGGCCAGCGGGCGCACCTGGGTGGAATTGCAGGAAGTGCTCGACGGCATGCTGGCGCCGCTCGTGGCGCCGCTCATCGACGAGGGCTTCCCCGGCGAGGGCGGGCGCGTCCTCGACGTCGGCTGCGGCGCGGGCGCCACGTCCCTCGCGATGGCGCGGCGCCTCGGGTCAGCCGGCCTCTGCCTCGGCGTGGATATCTCCGGGCCGCTCGTGGCGGCCGCCAGGGCACGCGCCGCCGCCGAGGGGCTGGCGTCCGCCGCGTTCGTCCAGGCGGACGCGCAGACCCATGCGTTCGAGCAGGGCACGTTCGACGCGGTGATCTCGCGCTTCGGCGTGATGTTCTTCGACGATCCCGCAGCGGCGTTCGCCAACATCCGGCGCGCCGCCCGGCGCAGGGCGAAGCTCTCGTTCGTGGCATGGCGCAGCGCCGACGAGAACCCGTTCATGACCGAGGCCGCGCGCGCTGCCGCCCCGCTCCTGCCGAGCTTGCGCGTCCCGGACCCGGGCGCCCCTGGCCCGTTCGCCTTCGCGGACAGCGAGCGGGTGCAGCGGATCCTGGACGCGAGCGGCTGGACCGACATCGACATTCGCCCGATCGACGAGCCGAGCGGCATCGCTGAGAAGGACCTGCTCGCCTACGTCACCAGGCTCGGACCGGTGGGTCAGGCGCTGCGGGACGCGGACGAGCCGACGCGCGCCCGGACGGCCCAGGCGGTTCGCGCTGCCTTCGACGCGTACGTCCAGGAGGGCGCGGCCCGCTTCACCGCGGCCTGCTGGCTCGTGAGCGCGCGCGCCTAGAGAAATCCTGCCAGAACACCCGGTCGATGACGAGCCGTCGCCCGGCGCGCCGTGCCCGGCGACGGGCCGAGATCGACATGCCGCGAGGCGCCGGGCGGCACCTCAACCAAGGTCGCCGGTGAAGCGGATCGGCACGCGAAACGCCATCAACACGGCCTTCACGTGCCTGGGCGAGAAGAGCGCGCCGAGCGTCGTCTCCTCGACCCCGCGGCGCTGCACCAGCTCGTGGAGCTCGAGCAGCGAGTACGCGCAGAAGAGCTCGAGGCGCTTTCCGATGTGCTTCAGGATTCTGCCGCGATTCCTGTAATACGGCGCGTAGTCGCCCTTGTACCGAAGATCGAGCGCTTCGATGCGGACCTCGTACTGCACGTAGGAGCGCTCCCCGAGCGCGCGATTGCAGAGGAGCTCGGCTTCGACGTGCGCGCCGGTGTCGTCCACCACGACGCCGGGCCCATCCCCGAAGACCCAGAGCCCGTCGAAGTGGGGCGCTTCGCCTTCTCGCGGCTCCTCGTGCGTCTTCGGGTATCCGGGCGACACGGAGAAGCACGCTCGAAACTCGTCACGTATCTCGGCGCTGCGCGCGCAGAGCGCCTCCATCTGCCGCTCTTTCGGAACCGAGAACAGTTTGGCCGTCTTGCCCATGAGCAGTGCTCCTCAGAGATGTCTCGCCCGCAGCCCGAGAGTGCCCGATTCAGACGCTCCCATTCTACCCGATCGCAGAGGGCCGCGAGCGCCGGGCCAGCGCGTCCCCGGCGGCTTCCCGTCCAGGCTACGGGCGGATCAGGTCACCGCGCCGCGCTGGTGGAACTCCGGCTTGTCCCAGGCGCCGCTCTCCAGAAGGTCGCGCAGCGCTTCCACCGCGTCCCAGACGTCGACGAAGCGGGTATACAGCGGGGTGAACCCGAAGCGCATGATGCGCGGCTCGCGGTAGTCGCCGATCACGCCACGGGCGATCAGCGCCTGCATCACCGCGTAGCCCTGCGGGTGCTCGAAGCTGACCTGGCTGCCGCGGTGGGCGGCGTCGCGCGGGGTGACCAGGATCAGCGGATGCTGGCCGCAGCGGGCTTCCACGAGCTGGATGAACAGCTCGGTCAGCGCCAGCGACTTGGCGCGCAGCGCCGCCATGTCGGTATGGCGGAAGATGGCGAGCCCGCACTCCACCAGCGAAAGCGCGGTGATCGGCTGGGTGCCGCACAGGAAGCGGCCGATGCCGTCGGCGGGGGTGTAGGCGGGTTCCATCGCGAACTGCCGGGCATGGCCGAACCAGCCGGACAGCGGCTGCCAGAAGCGGTTCTGATGATGCGGCGCCACCCACAGGAAGGCCGGCGCGCCGGGTCCGCCGTTCAGGTACTTGTAGGTGCAGCCGACGGCGAAGTCGGCGCGGGCGCCGTGGAGGTCCACCGGCACGGCGCCGGCGGAATGCGCCAGGTCCCACACGGTCAGCGCGCCGGCTTCGCGCGCGAGCGCCGTGACGCCGGCCATGTCGTGCATGTAGCCAGTCTTGTAGTTGACGTGGGTGAGCATCAGCACCGCCACGTCGTCGCGGATCGCCTGGGGCAATTCCTTGGGCGAGTCGATCAGGCGCAACTCGTAGGCCGCGCCGCCGCCCATCTTCAGCAGCTCGGTCAGGCCCTCGGCGATGTACAGGTCGGTGGGGAAATTGTCGCGTTCCGACACGAGCACCCGGCGCTCGGGCGCGGTGCTCTGCTGCTGGCGCAGGGCGGCGGCCAGCACCTTGAACAGGTTGATGGACGTGGTGTCGGTGACCACCACTTCGCCGCTGCCGGCGCCGATCAGCGGAGCCAGGAGGTCGCCCAGGCGGCGGGACAGGTGCACCCAGCCGGCCGTGTTCCAGCTACGGATCAAGCCGTCGCCCCATTCCGCTTCGATCACCTCCCTGGCACGGGCCAGCGACGCCTTGGGGCGGGCGCCCAACGAGTTGCCGTCCAGGTAGATCACACCGTCCGGCAGCGCGAACTCGTCGCGCAGGTGGCGCAGCGGGTCGCTTGCGTCGCGGGCAAGGCAGGTGTCGCGGGTGGTTTGCAGGCTCATCTCAGGCGGATGATGGCGCGGATCGGCCCCACATGGAGAAGATCGCGTCGTTGTCGATGCCGTACGGGAGCAGCGCGACCACGGCCGCGCGCCCGCACGTGAACGAGCCGGTAACGGCGCGCTCACCTCGTCCGCTTCAGCGCCGCCTTGAGCACGTGCTCCGCGATGAGGTAGCCGAACCCCTCGCCCTCGATCCGCCGGATCAGCTGGTCGCGCGTGGTCCGGAGCGCCGCCGCGGTGGCGTTCAGGTTCCACCCGTGCGCCGCGAGCTGCTGGAGGAGCCGGGCGCGCCTCACCTGCCCCGCCGCGAGCCGGTACGTCTTCGCGTACTCCAGCGTGCCGTCCTCGCGCACGATCGCCTCGCCGATGTGGTTGTCCAGCGACGGATCGAGCTCGGTCATGAACCGCTGCAGCGAGAACGGCCCCGCCCGGTACACGCGCTCCGCCGCGATCGGCCGGCCGAGGAGCCCCGCGGCCGTGTCCACGTGCAGCGCGCCGGCCTCCGCCCGCGCCCGGCCGAGCGCGGCCCGCAGGTCGTCGAGCGAGCCGATCTGCGCGGCGTCGAAGGTGTGCTCCAGCGCCTGGCTGTCGCCGTTGTGGCGGGCCGCGTAGAGCAGCGTTTGCTCGTAGAAGTCCTCGATCAGCGTGCGGTGCAGCGCGCGGTAGTCGTCGGGGTGCGACACAACGAACACCGACGCGAGCAGCTCGCCGACGAAGAGCAGGACGCCGCACTGGCCCTCGTGGATCTCGAAGACGCGCAATGCGTCCTCCAGGCTCGGGATCGCCCGGCCGGAGAGCGACACCTCGGTGCGCGGGTCGAGGCCGCGGGAGATGGCCCGCCGCGAGTACTCGGACCAGGCGATCTCGGGGGCGTTGAAGTGCAGGGAGAGGAAGCCCTCCATCGCGAGGTGCAGCGGCAAGAGGCGCAGGCGGTTCCGCTCGGCCGGGTCCTCGCCGCGCGCCTCGCGCCGGGCCATGCGGTGGAGCAGCTGGACGCCGCAGCCCCACTTGCTGAGCGGGTTCCGGACCTCCGGCCCCGCGAGCGCCGCGCCGTAGGACGCGACCGGCGAGCCGTCCTCGGTCCACCCGATCACGAGCGCGTGCGGCACGTAGGAGCAGTAGGCCGTGCCGTCGCCAAGATCGACGATCGACCAGGCGTCCTCGTGTCTGCGGCCGGCGATGCGCAGGTCGTCCCGCGGCGCGTCCCGGAGGAGCGGGACCAGGCGCACGCCCGCGAAGACCTGGGCGTGCGTCGCGGAGAGGCCCCGGAGCGAGAGCGACCGGAGCAGGGCCGGCGCCTTGGCCATCAGGGCACCTCGAGCGCCGCGGCGGGCGCCTCTTCTGCGGGATCGGCGGCTGCTGCCGGCTCCGCGACGTCTGCCGGCCCCGGATCCGCAGCTGGCTCCGCGGCGCCCGGCGCCCGGACGTGCCGCGAGAGCAGCGCGGCCGCGCGCCGCGCGAGGTAGCGCTCGAGCTCCGCGAGCGGCGCCGTGCCCTCGGCAAAGCGGGCGAAGCCGAGGACCGTCGGCAGGTCCTCGGCGTCGCGCAGGCCGACCGTCGGGATCGACGGGCCGAGCGCGCGGGGCGCGTAGCGCTCGCTGTCGAACACGGGGTTGATGTGGACGATCGACGTGCGCTGCCCCGGATCGAGCCGCGCCCGGAAGCAGCGGGCGACCTCGGCGGCGGCGCCGGGCGGGTCGTTCTCGAAGCCGTCCGAGAGGACGACCACGACGTCGGGTCGCCAGGCGAGCGCGTCGAGCAGCGGCGTCGCGAGATCGGTCTGGCCGCGCGCGCCGACGAGGATCTCGTCGGGCGTGGGCGCGGTCCAGAAGGCGCGGTACTCGCGGGCGGCGGCGCGGAGCAGGTAGCTCACGCCGAGCGCGACGGCGAGCGGGCGGCGGCGCTTCTCGCTCGATCCGGACGCCGAGTAGCTCCGGTCGAGCACGGCGGCGACGCGCCCGAGCGCGGCCGGGCTCTTCCTGAGCGCGCGGGCGGCGGCGCGCTCGAGCGCCGCGTGGAGCTCGTCGCGGCGCTCGCGACGCGCCTCCTCGGGCAGCGAGAGCGCATAGAGCGCGACGCGCGTGAGCGGGGCGCGGCCGAGGTCGACGGCGAGGTCGACGTCCTCGCGCCCGGCGGCCCGCTGGAGCCGGAGGCGCTCGCCCTCGGTCATGCGCGGCGCGGCGCGGCGCAGGAGCTCCTCGCGGGAGACGCCGCGGGCGGCGGCGAGCCCCTCGGCGACGGTCAGCGGCAGGTCGAAGATCGCCTCCTTCGCATGACGCGCCTGCCGCGCGCGCTCGAGGAGCGGCGTCTCGAACGGCGCGCGGCGCCCGGGCTCGAACAGGAAGGGCCCGATCTCGCCGGGGAGCTGGAGGTGAGCGTGCACCGCGAGCGCGCGGAGGTGGGCGCGGTACTTGACGGCGTCGAACGCCGGGTCGGGCCGGCCGGCGAGGTAGCCGCGGATGACGGCGCGCGCGCGGCGGTTGTTCACGCGGCGCTCCCGGAGCTCGCGCAGCGCCCGGAGCGCGCGCTGCGGCGGGAGCTCCCGGAGCGCCGCCGCGATGAGCGAGCCCTCCTCGCGCCGGTCGGGAGCGGGCGTCTCTGCGCCGGTCGCGAGGAGGTTCACGGCGATGCGCGCCTGGTTGAAGTGGTTGATGCCCGCGGCGAGCGTGCGCGCGTAGAGGCGGCGGTAATTGCCGAGGATGTACTCGTGGAGGAACTCGATGGAGACGGCCTGGCCCCCGGAGGTGCCATAGAACTCGGCCTGCCCGGTGCACGCGAAGCAGGCGTTGATGAACATGACGAGGTCCTCGCGCTCGACGCGCTCGGTGTGGAAGCGTGCGGGGGGCGCGGGAGGGGCGGGGGGCATGGCAAAGAGCCGCCCGGGGAATGGTGGGGCGATCAACCTACGACAGTTTCCAGACTGGGATCGGAAATCGCCCCGAAGTCCCACGGGCGGCGACCGGCAGCATACACCGGGAGGAGAACCTCTCGAAGGACAAGATCTCCCTCGACGACGAGATCATCGCTGGCAGCGCGGAACGTCTCCCCCCTGCCTGCCATGTCTTCGTCCCCCGCTCCGAACCCAGTTAGGGCAAGGGTGGCGAAAAACGGACAGACATCGACCTCACGAAGCAGGCCCTCGTCGCCTGGGAGGGCACGAAGCCTGTGGTTGCGACCTGGATGTCCCGCGGACTCCTTGTCCCTTGACCGCTTTCCCCGAGGGAGGCAACGCGGCGTGTGGGGCGCGAGCCGCCCCTGGCACGCGTGCCCGCACGGAAAAGTTCCTGATACAGCGTCACTTTTCCAGGGGGAGCGGGAGGACGCGATGGGGCGGGTTTCAGCGGATTTCGAGGGGGTCGAAGCCGGCGTCGACTCGGCGATCGTGGGCGCTAACCCCGCGATCTCTGGTCGGCCGGACGATTCCGTGACGCTTCCGGCGATGCCCTCAGCGGTTGTGAAGCAGACCGCGCTGACGACCCCTCCCCGACCCGAAGCAGCCCCGATCACGCCCCCGGCGAGCAGCCCGCGCCAGGTGCTCGTCACGACCCTCACGCAGACCATCGCCGCTGCCCACGTAGCGGGCGACCTCGCGACCGCGCAGATCGCCGCTCGCACCCTCTCGGCGCTCCTCAGCGCCCCGCAGCAGCCCAACCACGTTGCGCCTGTCGTCGACCTCGCCAGCGCGCGCCGCGCGCGATCCTGAGCCCATCCTGAACGCCACCGCGGCCGGCTGAACGCCGTCGCCGTCCACCAGGCCGCAAGTCCCACGACGGGGTCTGCCGCCTGGAGGTCGCCGTTCCGCTGATCTACGTCGCCGGTCGGTAGCGGGCGCCGTCTCCCTACGGCGAGGTAGAGGTTCGCGCCATCGTGGACCTGCTCTGGGAGGTGCATCAGTGGGAGCGCTGGGTGTTGATCCTCGTCGGCGGCGGTGAGCAGGTGAGCGAGATCGCCCGGAGCCTCGGGATGCCGATCGGGACCGCCCTCTCGCAGCTCCGCCGAGGGCGCAGCCACCTTGCCGCCATGCTCAAGCAGCGGCGTCGCGTATTCGGTTACACCGCCTTGCCATCAAACGCAAACTGCCCCTTGTTCCCGTTGAGGGGGCGCAAGCCCTCTGTGCCAACGTCGGGTGAGACAGGCTCCCCCTGGAAATCTGTGGTGAGAGGGCGGAGAATGGACCTGACCCGTGCCGAAGCCTTCCCATCTCCGATCCGTCGATCCTACCCTTGCCCCAGCGGCGCAGGGCGCTGCTCCTCGCGCGAGTGGCGTCGCCGTCGAGACCATGCCGAAGGCGGGCAAGAGGCGGAAGTTCTCGGCGGCGGAGAAGCTGCGCATCGTTCGCGAGGCGGCCGCATGCACCCAGCGCGGCGATATCGAGGCGCTGCTGCGCCGCGAGGGCATCTACAGCTCCCTCCTGACGGCGTGGCGCAAGCAGCTCGCTCTCCACGGCAGCGAGGCTCTCGCGGGCGCAAGCCCCCCGTGTCAGAGAAGTTGGCGCCCGATCTGATCCGCTTACGCACGATCAGGTCACCGCGTTCGGGGAGCGGAGACAGGCTTTGAGGTGAGAGAGTACTCAGAATCCTTCAAAAGAAAAATCGTCCAACGGCTGCTCGCCCCAGGAGGACCGACGGCGGTGGCGCTGTCCGTCGAGACGGGGGTGCATCAGACGACGCTCTCGCGCTGGCTTCGCGATGCTCGTAGCCTCGCGCCCATGTCCGATGACGCTCACCGCTCCGCGCCCCCGCCTCCTGCCGCTGCTCGCCGCCCGGAGGACTGGACCCCGGAGCAGAAGCTGCGCGCGGTGACGGAGGCGGCCGCGCTCTCCGAGCGGGAGCTGGGCGAGTTCCTCCGCCGCGAGGGGCTGCACGAGGCGCAGCTCGGCGAGTGGCGCAAGGCCGCGCTGGAGGCGCTGGGCGGGCCGGCAAAACCAGGGCACGGCACGGCCCCGTCGCGGCGGGTTCGGGAGCTAGAGAGGCAACTGCGGCGCAAGGACAAGGCGCTGGCCGAGGCGGCGGCCATTCTGGTGCTCCAAAAAAAAGCCCAGGCCATCTGGGGGGACGGGGACGACGACACGGACCCGGAGACCGACAGGTGACGCTCGAGCTCATCGACGAGGCCGTCCGTGGCGGCGCCACACTCGCAGCGGCCTGCCGTGCGCTCGGACTCAGTGAGCGTACCGTCGCCCGCTGGCGAGGGGAGGCTGGCGGCGAGGACGGTCGAGCCGGACCGCACCACGCGCCGGTGCACAAGCTGACCGAGGCGGAGCGTCGAAGGATCGTCGAGACGGCCAATAGCCCCGAGTTCCGCAACCTCTCGCCCAAGCAGATCGTCCCGCGTCTGGCCGACCGCGGCGTGTATCTGGCATCGGAGTCGAGCTTCTACCGCGTCCTGCGCGAGCAGGGGCTGCTGGCGCACCGCAATCCGGCTCGACCAGCGAGCGCCCATCGTCCTCGGGCGCTCGTCGCCAAGAGGCCCAATCAGGTGTGGTGTTGGGACATCACCTACCTGAAGAGCGCGGTGCGCGGTGCGTTCTATTTCCTGTACCTGATCGTGGACGTCTACAGTCGCAAGATTGTCGGCTGGTCGGTCGAGACCGACGAGTCGATGCTCGCTGCCGCTCGTCTCGTCGAGCAGACCTGCCGTCGCGAAGCCGTGGGCTCCGGCTGCCTGGTGCTGCACGCGGACAACGGCGGCCCGATGAAGGGCTCGACCATGCTCGCCACCCTCCAGCGCCTGGGCGTCGTGCCCTCCTTCAGCCGCCCTCGCGTCAGCGACGACAACCCGTACGCCGAGGCCCTCTTCCGCACCCTCAAGTACCGGCCCGAGTACCCACGCCGCCCGTTTGCCACCGTGGAGCAGGCACGCCACTGGGTTGAGCGCTTCGTCGCCTGGTACAACGGCGAGCACTTGCACAGCAGCATCCGCTTCGTCACGCCCGACGACCGACACCGGGGGCGCGACGGCTCGCTGCTCGCCGCCCGCCATGCCCTCTACCAGCGGGCCCGCCGCAGGACGCCCCTGCGCTGGACCGGCCAGACACGCAACTGGACCCCGATCGGTCCCGTGACCCTCAACCCCCACACTCACGAGGCTCAAGCACTCACGAGGATGTGACCGAATCAACGGACAACTATCTTGACACCCACCGCAAGCCCGGCCGCAAGCCGAAGCAGGACGCGAAGGACCGGCGCATCGCCGAGCTCGAGAAGCGCTCGGCCCGACTCGAGGAGAAGCTCGCGCTCGCTGAGAAGCTCATCGATCTCCCAAAAAAAGTCTCTGCCATTCTGGGCATCAACCTCACGAGCGACGAAGAGCGCTGATGGACGTTATCGAAGAGCTCGATGACCCGCACGTCCCCATCGCGCAGGCGTGCGCGACACTCGGCGTCAGCCGCGCTACGCTCTACCGGCAGACCCAGCCCGCGAGGCCACCCGCGCTGCGGGGGCCCGTTCCGAGCCCACGCCGTCTCAGTGACCCCGAGCGGCAAACCGTGCTCGATGTGTTGCACAGCGACGAGTTCGTCGACCAGCCCCCGCCGGAGGTCTACGCGACGCTGCTGTCGCGCGGCGTCTACCTTGCCTCCATCCGTACGATGTACCGCCTGCTCGCGGCGTCCGGCGAGAGCGGCGAGCGACGCGCGCAGCGTGGGCCGACGAAGCATGCCAAGCCGACGCTCACCGCCACAGCCCCCAACCAGATCTGGACGTGGGATATAACCAAGCTGCGCGGGCCGCTGCCCGGGGTCTTCTACTGCCTGTACGTCGTCCTCGACCTGTTCAGTCGCATGACCGTCGGCTGGCTGCTCGCCGAGCGCGAGAGCGCGGAGCTCGCCGAGCACCTCTTCGCAGAGACGGTCGCCCGCCACGGCGTCGAGCCCGGTTCGCTCACGGTGCACACCGACCGCGGCTCCGCGATGAGGTCGGAGGGGCTCGCTCAGCTCCTCGGCTCGCTCGGCGTCGTTCGAAGCTTCAGCCGGCCTCACGTCAGCGATGACAACGCCTTCTCCGAGTCGCAGTTCAAGACGCTCAAGTACCAGCCCGACTATCCGGACCGCTTTGCCTCGCTGGCTCATGCGCGGTTCGAGGCGAAGCGCCGTCGGCCGCTCACGGTGGAGCTCGATGGTTTCAACGTCGAGGCGGCAGTGCGCATCGAGGGCTACGACGACGAGGGGCGCGAGCGGCTCGTCCGGTATTGCGCGCGTCCCTGCTTCGCTTTGGAGCGGCTCAGCATCCTCCGCGACGGTCGGGTGGCCTATCAGGTGAAATACCCGCGGCGAAAAGGAACGCATCGGGTGATGACGCCGATTGTGTTTTTCGCGAGGCTCGCCGCGCTGGTGCCGCCGCCGCGCCATCCGCTGGTGCGCTACCACGGTGTGCTCGCGCCGCATGCGAAGCAACGCAGCCTCGTGGTGCCGAAGGCGACGGGGAAGGCGCGTAAGGGCGAGCAGCGCGCCGGAGCTGATAGCGCGGGCAGCGATGACAAGAAGAAGACGACGACGATCACGCCCTTGCCGGCGAGGCAGGCGCCGAAGGGGCCGGCGAGAGGCATGGAGACGCCGTAGCGCAGAGGAGACGAGCGAAGCGAGGCGGCGCCGTCGGCAGTGTCGGAGCGAGGCGCTCGGGACGTGGCGGTTGGGGCGCTGCTGACGATGGTGCATGGCGCGGTCGAGCGCGAGCGGGTGTCGACTGCGCTGGGCGCTGTACTGCCGTGGGCTGATGTTGGATTCGTGTCGGAGGGGATCTCGGTCCAGCATCTTGATCGGCTGCTGGATGGGCTCCTTCTGGCGACGTCGCCTCGCGTCGAATGGGCGAAGCTTTTGCGGCGGACTTACGCAGTAGATGTTCTCGCGTGCCCGCGATGCAGCGGGCGGATGCGACTCATGGCCGCGATCACGGACAAGGCGACGGCGAGGAAGATCTTGAGCCACCTCGGTCTGTTCGCCGAGCCGCTGGAGTGCCGCGCGCGGTACCCGGCGGACCCCGCGTGACGAAACTGAAAGGGGAGGGACGCTGCTCGACGACGTGGCCGGGGGGAGGTCTGCCCTGAGGTGCGTGCGCCGGCCATCACGACGCGCCGCGAACCGCGACGGCGGCCGTTTGGACGAGCTCAGTAGTGTACAGCTATACGGTAGGATGCCTTCCGCTTGGTGCCAGTAGTGTACAGCTATACGGTAGGATGCCTTCCGCTTGGTGCGACGTCGCGGTAATCGCAGGCGTTTCACGAGTGGAAGGCCTGTCTGATCGCATAAGGCCCGTTCTGTCGATAAGCTCGTACAGTCGGACTGCACGAGCCAGGAACGGCTCCGAGAATCTTGACTTTGCGGAACGCGTTTGCTTGTCCTATCCGCACGGAGACAGCTGATCGACCTGGTGGAAGACTTCGCCGAGCCTGGGGTCTCGGTGGTCGCCGCGTGCGCCGCGCTGGGAGTGAGCCGTGCGACGTTGTACCGAGGTACGAGCCCGCCGCGGCCACCGGCGATACGAGAGCGCGTGCCGAGTTAGGATTCTCGTGACCGCTGTCTCATCCGCGTTGACAAATTCCACCTCCGTCGACCGAACGAGAATTCGCCGACGTACTTTGGGTTTCGCAGCATCTCGCGAATGGCGGAGTGCATCCAGCCCGCGCCAGCTCGGCGTCGCCCACGAGCGCCCACGTGCTCACCCGCGGATCGGACCGAGGGAGCGAACAGCGAAGGAATAAATTTCTAGACCGTGACTCCGGTACTTACAAGCGGTAGGTAAACCCGTACGTCCCCTTTATAGAGAGGCCTAATGAACCGCGCTTCCCTCGTCGTCATTCTCACCTCGTTCGCGTGTGCCTCGGCGCTCGTCGGTTGCTCGTCCGATTCGGGCGACACGCAGGGCTCTGGAGGTAGCGCTCCCAATGGTTCCGCAGGCACCGGTGCCGTGGGCACGGGCGGCTCGGCCACGGGCGGCTCGGGCACGGGCGGCTCGGACACGGGCGGCTCGGCCACGGGCGGCTCGGCCACGGGCGGCTCGGGCACGGGCGGCTCGGACACGGGCGGCTCGGCCACGGGCGGCTCGGGCACGGGCGGCTCGGACACGGGCGGGGCTGCTGGCTCAGGTGGTAGCGGAGCCGGCGGGGCCGGGTCCGGTGGTGGCGCTGGTGGAGGCTCGGACACGGGTACGTTGTCCGCCGGGTGCGGCAAAACGCCGACCATTGACGCCAGCATGTACAATAACGGCAACCCGATCTCGATTACGGCGGCGAATCGGCAACGTCGATACATCCTGAGCGTGCCGGCCAACTACGACAATAAGAAGCCGTACAGATTGGTCATCGCTTGGCATCAGCTCGATGGAAACGACAAGCAGATGTATCAGCAGAACTACTACTGGCTGAAGGACATCGCCGACGCCGCCAGCAGCACGATCTTCGTGGCTCCCAATGGGGAGAAGAACGGAACGCCGTGCACCGGGAATGGCAACGGGGAAAGCGGCTGCGGGTGGCCCGACTCAAGCGGCTCGAACGTGGCACTCGCGGACGCCGTGGTAGAGCAGGTCGAGCAAAATTTCTGTATCGACAAGAGCAAGATCTTCGCAAACGGCTGGAGTTACGGCGGCAGCATGTCCTACCGGACGGCTTGCTCGCGTCCACTCGATGGAACCGGCACTTGGGGTGTCCGCGCCGTCGCCGTCTACAACGGAATGGCGCAGCTCAGTGCCGGCAACTGCAAGCCGAGCGAAGCGGTCGCCTTCTACGCATCCCATGGCACCGACGACAACGTCCTTCAGTACAGTGCCGGTGTCTCGATGGCGCAGACGTACGCCGGGCTGAACGGTTGCACCTGGAAGGAGCCGACAAGGGCCACCGGAAACCACGTGTGTACCAACTTCATGGGCTGCACGACGGGTTATCCGGTCGAGTTTTGCTCCTTCGTGGGACCGCACACGCCTGATCCGCCGCGAGAGGGTGGTCAACGTTGGCAACCGCAAGAGGTTTGGAAGTTCTTCAGTCAGTTCTAGGCTGCCAAGAGTCGAGCCTAAAACCTCTTGAAAGGTCGGATCGAGTGTGAGCTACAGTGCTTTGTGGAAGCCAAGTTTGCCGACGTGCCCGACGCTCTGTGGCGTCGGATCGAGCCGCTGATACGAGCGGAGCCGCCGAAGCCGAAGGGAGATCGCCCTCCAGTCTCAGCGCGAGTCGTGATGGCCGGCATCCTGTATGACGGTCGTCGCGGCATCGCTGGAAGTGGAGCTCTCTCGACAGCGCCTCGGTGAAGGCGCCAAAAGGGGGACCTCACCGGCCCAAATCCGACGGGTGCGGCTCTTCTGGAACGATGGCGTTTTGCTCATTTCACCCGGCGCAGCTTGGGTCGAGGCGGCGGCAGCGGTGAGGCAACATCGCCCTCTGTATAACGTGCACGGTGCGTTCGGTCATGCTCCTGCTGCAGGTGGAACGCCCAGTAGGCTTCGAAGTCGCCGCTCGAGCGCAGCGAGCGGAGGCGCAGCACCGCCTCTGCGCCTCGGAGCGACCAGCGAGCCCCGGTGCGGTCCATGCGATCCTTGACGAGATGGCGGCATGCGCCCTCGATCACGCCCGTTGCGATGGGCAGCCCCGCTGCGAGCGCGCGATCGTAGTGCAAGAGCGTCCGATGCTTCACAAGGTAGCCGATGCAGGTATCGAGCGTCACCGCTGTCCCCATGTCCACCACGCGGCTGCTGGCGTGGCGCCGGATGGTGCTGGCAATGGCTCCGGCCGTGCGCCCCGCGAGCAGCTCGTGCAGCCGGCACGTCACCCACTGCTCGGCTTCCTTGGTCCCATCGGCGAAGAAGCAGTGCGCGGCCTTCCAGAGATACTCAAGCACGTGGATGATATCGAGGACTATCGTGATCTCGATGCATGCCTTCTTCGCGGCGCGCTTGACCAGGGTGATCTGGTCCTTGTTGCCATCGACCAGCACCACCCACCGCCGAAGGCGTTCCGGATCGCGACGCAGGCCTTCAGCAAACGCCGCCGAGATCACCTCCCGCGCTTGGCGAGGCGCTTGGTGAGCTTGTGTTTCCCGGCGTCCGCAGCCTTCCGCGTCGCAGGTCGGAGGTCTTCGCGCCTCATCGCGATCCCCTTGCCGTCGAAGCTGAGTACCAGCAGCGCCTGAGTGTCCTCGACTTCGACGGCGCGGCTGGAGTAGAACGCATCGAAGTCCTGCGCGGCGCGCTCCGCGAGCTCCTCCACCTGGCGCTTCGGCACCGCGGCGCCGGTCGATTTTCTCAATCCCTCAACGACCTCATCGAACGAGCTGCGGGCGGCGCTCTCGGCGACGTAGCGACGGACGCTGTGCGAGTAGAGCTCGTCCGGCAGGCTCAGCGCCGCATCCATCGGATGAAGACCGGGGACGCCCGGCGCCTGATAGGCCACGCGTGGCACATCGACCTCGCCGACGACCGACATGAGCGCTCTGCTGCTGAGACGTCGATGCTTGCGCTGAACGCCGTCCGCGCCCTTGACCACCACGGGCCTTTCGCGCTCGGCCCGAAGCTCGAGGTGGGCCTGGAGGAGCCGCCGCTGGTACTCGCGCCCCTCGTCGACGACGAACCCCTCCAGCTCGGCATGCGTGCTCTCCATCGACTCGGATGACCGAAGATGCTTCTCCATGACTTCTGCCTGCTCCCGGGCGCTCTTGAAAGGGTCCTGACCTGCTGCAACGGCGTACGCGGCGCTCACGACCAAGTCCTCCTGCCGGTCCAACCTGCCTGTCGGGACCGGCCTCTTGCAGAGGCCATGGGTATGTCAGATTCGTAGCATTTTTGGATTTCCTCGCCCTGTTGCCCCTCGGAACGCCTGATGCGTAGTTTTGCATGCCACCTGCAGCGCGCTGCGCGACCCGTGCGTCGGCACGTGCCGCTTGCTTGGGACACCACGGTCACAATGCAAAACGCGCCAAAGCACTTGTAGCGCGGACCATGGAACTAGCGCGGGCCATGGAACTCGAGTTTGACTCTTACGCACGTTGGAGGTCCTCATGCCCTTTAAAAACTGGCCTGCTGTCCTTTCGTTCTCGGTCATCTCCGTCCTCCCCGCCGCGGTGTATGCCAGCGACCCCGCTGATCTTCCCCTTCCGCCCAGGGGCTTCGATACCAAGGACGCCGGCATTCCCCATGGGAAGCTGGACGTCTCCGTCAGCTATCCGACCCGAAACTACGGAATGCGGAAGGTGACGGTTTATATGCCGCCGGGGTATTCGACGAGCCAGAAATACCCTGTCGTTTACCTGCATCATGGAATCGGCGGCAATGAGGTCTCCTGGATCGGCCAGGGGAGCAACGAAGGGAATGCCGACAATATCATGGACTATCTGTACTCGAAGCAGATGGCCAAACCCATGATCGTCGTGATGCCCAGCGGCAAGATGGACGGAGGAGACGATTTCGCGCGCTTCGCGAACTTCGGGGACGTCCTGCTCAACGACCTGATCCCCTGGGTCGAGAAGACTTACTCCGCCGCCACCGACGCCGATTCGCGGGTCATCTCCGGCCTGTCGATGGGCGGGGGGCAGACCTTCAACTTCGGGTTCCCCAACACCGATGTCTTCCATTACATCGGACCGTACTCGGCTGCGCCCAACACCCAGCAGCCGAGTCAGGTCATCAAGGATGTGGCTGCGGTCAAGAACAACGTGAAGCTCATCTTCATCTCTTGCGGCAGCGCAGACAACCTGATCGGCAATAGCAGAATTATCACGACTTCCTGGATCAGAACAACATCGACCATATTTACCAGATCGAGGCGAACGAAGGCCATACCAAGACGGTCTGGAACCGCAGCTTTTACAACTTCGCCCAACGCATCTTCCTCGACCGGGGCACGACGGGCAGCGGTGGGGCCGGTGGGGCGGATGGCGCCGGAGGGGCCGGCGGGGCCGCGGGCGACGGCGGTAGCGCAGGGGACGGGAGCGGCAACGGCGCGGGCGCAGGGGACGGGAGCGGCAACGGCGGTAGCGCAGGGGAAGGAAGCGGAAACGGCGGGGGCGTGCCCGGAAGTGGTGCCGTCACGACAGGCGGTTCTGCAACGACTGGCGGGCAGGTTTCGAGCAGCGCGAGCGGCGGCACCGACGAGGGGGCGCCCGCGACGGAAGACTCTAGCTGCAGCGTCTCGGTCCCCGGGTCCGAGCCCGGAACGCCGCCTTGGCGCTTCGGGATCCATCTTGCGGCGATCGGAGCCCTCCTCTTCAGAGCGCGAGCAAGAAGGAATCGAGGCTGAGCGGCCGAGCGTCGCTCGACGCTTGCACAGCGTAGAAGACGACGGATGCGCCATGGCGGGCCCGTGGAGGGCACAGCGTGTGAAGGCGGCGCCGTTGATGCCTGGATAAGAAACGGTTGAGCTCGAGCGGGCGCCTCGCAGAACTGGCTGGAGCGCCCGCGCGATGCGGCGCACGGAGCCAGTTTCCGACGTCGGTGTGAGGCCATCGGAAGCGCGCCCACGTGATACCCTCGCGCCGGCCAGTGCGCGGTCGGGGCTCCCTCTCTCTGCTCGCAGCATTCCTCCTCCACGCGGGCGGCGTCATCGCGGCTCGTGTGCTCGTGCCGGAGGGCCTCGAGGCGCCGGCGCGGGCTGGCGCGAGCGACCAGGTCGAGCCGCTCCTGGTGCTGGACACCGATGTCTTGCTGGACGAACCCAGGACGCCGGAAGCCCGAGCGACGGAGCCCCGCCAGGTCCTCGCCCGGGCAACGGGCGTCGATCCCGGCTTCTCGCGTGCCGCGCCGAGAGAGCGCGGCCGAGCGCTGTCCGAGGCGCCTCCTGCGCGAGCATCTCGCTCCGGCGCGGCGACCCACGATCACGCGCCGCCGGACGCGGCTCACGCGCTGCCAGACGCCGCCCATGCGCCGCCGGACGCTGCCCACGCGCCGCCGGGCGCGCCCGACGCGCCTCCCACCGCCGCGGCACCTCCAGGCCTCGGCGGCGCGCCGGTCTGGGCATTGCCAGGTGTCTTGCCGGTGGAGCCTCCGGTGCGTCCCCGCGCTGCCGAGCGCCCCCTCGCCCCGGTGCGCCCCGTCCCTGAGCGCTCCGCGCGGAGCGACGCGGCCAAGGACGGGCGGCAGCCGGTCCTGGTCTTCCCCGCGGCGGGCGTGCTCGCCTCTGCTGTCGCGGAGGAGGTGTCGTCATCCGCCGTGCCGCCGGACTCCGAGAGCTCGTTCGAGCTCACGCTGGACGCGAAGGGACGGCTGGTCTCGGTGCGCTTCCTGGAGGCAAACACGGGGAACGGCGACGACTTCCGGCGCGTCGCCCAGGCCGTGTTGAAGCGCTTCTCCGCGCGTGCGCTGGCGATGAACGGCGACTTTGCCGCCGGGAGCAGGGTGACGGTCCACGTGACCAGCCGGGTCGTCATGCCGGATGGGACGTCGCACGGGATCCCGACGCCGACGAAGAGACCTGGAGACGGCAGGTCGATCATCCGCGAAGACTCGCTGGACGATCGCTTCAGGTCGCCTCATCTGGCGCCGTCGCCGGGCGTGAAGCTGCCCAAGCTGACGTTTCTCTTCGATCTCGCGAACATCGGCGCGCAGCGCCGGAGGGTCGTCAGCACGCGGGTCGAAGCGGTGCCCGCCGCGCTGCCCTAGAATACTGTTCACGTTGCTCAAGCGAGAAATGAACCGCCAGAAGACGCCAGAAGACGCCAGAAGAATAAAAATATCTTGGCGTCTTATGGCGCCTTGGCGGTCCGAAATCTGCGCTTTTCAGGCAGCTTCAGCCCGTTTGTCGCCCTACAGCGGTTTCCGCCCGCCTCTGCACCATGCAGAGCAGAGCGGCGGTCTCCCGCACAGGAGACGGGCCCAGATCGGCGTTTTCGGCGCGCAAGCGCACTCCGGTCTCAGGATTGATCATATTTTCCCCACCTCCCTCGCGGCGCTCCAGCCCTGGACGAGGGTGAGCAGTTGCTCGTAGCCACGGCCCAAGGTCTGCCAGCCGGGCTCGCCGTTTCGCCGGAGGTGTCCGCCGAGCCCGGCGATCGCCAGGAAGGCATCGCGGGCCGTGGCGTTCTCGGGCAGGGGCTTGCGCGCGAAGACCCGCAGCACCTCGAGCTGGGTGGGCGTGAGCACGGCGGTCGCGGGCTGCTCCGGAGCGCGCCGAGCCTCGCTGCGCAGCAGCAATAGCTGCCAGGCGATGGGCGCGAAGAGCGCCAGCACGTTGCGCAGGCCGTGCAGGTCCTCGATCTGGCGCTTCTCGTAGGCGCATCCGGTCTTCAGGGCCTTGAAGAGCTCCTCCACCATCCAGCGCGCCCGGTACCAGTCGACCAGCTGCGTCAGCTGCTCGACGGACTCGACCGGCTCGCTCGTGAGCAGCACCCACTCGACCGGCGCTTCGCCCGGCGGCGGCTCGATCTCCCAGACGCGTACGACCCGCAACGAGAGCGTCGCAGGCAGCTCGCGCGGCTGGGATCTCGGTCGCCGCAGGGTCACGCGCGTGCTTCCAAGGGCGAGCTTGGCCAAGCGTCCTGCACGCGGAGGATGCAGCCGTTTCTGTTGAGGGCTGCGATTGCCTGCCGGCCGCGGCGAAAGCTCTACCTCGCGCACGGCCACCGCTTGAACATGCGCGAGCGCCTGCTCGAGCTTGGCCTCCGCTCCGAGGGCGTCAGCCTCGACGAGGCGATTGTGCGCGAGCCGAATCACGAACCGATGCCCTGCGCTCAGAAGCTGCGCGAACAGGCCGTAGTCGTCGCCTTCGCGGTCCATGACGTGCACCACATCGTGCGGCGCAGCGCCCAAGACCGCGACTCGCTCCACCTGCTCTCCCCAGCGGTCGTGCTCGTTGTCCGTCGTGCCGTCGTCGCGCACGTGCGTGCTCAGATCGAGCACGCCGAGCGGGCGGCGCGTTCCATCGCCGCTGACCGCCAGCGTGAAGTGGGCGAAGAACGTCTGCCCCGAGGAGCGCAGCCGTCCGAGCCCCTGCCGCTGGCCGTCCGAGCGGAAGGAAAGGGTCGTGGTGTCATGGATGGCGAGCACGACCGGCTCGGCCTCCATGCGCGCGAGGGTGGCGCGCACATGCGGAGCCAGAATCGCCGCGGGCGTGACGGCGTCGTTGCCGAAGAAACGGTACGCCGCCTCCAGCTCGCTGTCGGACAAGAGCGAGGGGAAGCTCTTGTCCGGCGCCTGCGCCAGCTTCTGCACCAGCTTGGTCTGGCGCTTCGAAAGCCGCGCATCGCCGAAGTGCGCGTCGCTCATCTCCTCGGCGAGTGCCGCTGCGTGCTCTGCTGCAGGTGAACCCATCCGCAGCTTTGATCACGTCGCCCAGCACACATCAAGCGAGATGTGTAGGATCTTGAGACTCCGGTGCGCTGAGCACCGAAAACGTCGAGGTGGGCCCGTATCCGAAGCGGGTGACCGCCGCTCTACTCCGGCCAGACCTCGATCCAGACGAACAGCACCTGTCCGGCGGCCTGGTTATCGACCGCCACCGGATAGACGGTGCGCGCTCGGAGCGCCTCGACGAGGTGACCGTGGTGGATCGCGAACCGCCCGATGAAGTCGTCGTTCACGAGATCCCTGTCGATGAGCTCACCGCTCAGGTGGACATCCGGCGTGAGCGGCACGCGGTACCAGGTCGGCGGGCCTTTCCATCCGGGCGTGCAGGTGTCGCGTTGCCCCGGGCGATCCAGCGCTCGCCTCCCGAGCGACCGGCCGCCCACGAACAGCTCCGCCGAGCCGAAGGGCTCCGGCGGCTCGGTCCCCGCCCCTGCCGCCTCCGCCGCGAAGCCGGCCACGCTGGCGGCCGCGGCGACAGGGTGCTTCGTGCGGAGCAGGCCGCCGATGGCGGTGAGCGCCTCCGCCGGGACCGCGCCCATGCCGTCCCATTGACGGCCGTCCGCCTTGGCCGGGCTGATGACGGCGCCGTCGATGGAGATGCGGACATGCGCCGGCAGCGGCGGCGCCGCCGGCTTGCACGCCGCGCAGCCAAGGGCGATCCCGCACAGCGCGGCCGCTCCGAGAGGACGTGACGCCATGCCTCGAGAATCTATCCCGGCGGCCGCGCCGCACCAACGCCCTTGGTCGCGCGCGGGCGGCCATGCACGCCGACGGCGTAGGCCCCGATCACCAAGAACTTCGCGTCAACGGCGCACAGGGCGGAAATCAGATCGAGGAAGTCTTCGTTCATGGGCGGATCCCGGGAAGGCCAGCTCGAACAGCTCCTGACTTAGCTTCCAGGTGACCTCGGCACGCTGGTGGATGGGGAGGGAGCTCCAGAAGAGGACGTCCGCTTCCGCTTGCGCCTCGCCCCGGCGCAAGCGCTGCTCACCCGCGGCTCATCCGCCCGAGCGCCTCCGCCAGCGCGCCGTCGTCCGCGCCCTCCGCGTCGCCCGAGAGCGCCTCCTCCGCGGCGGCGAGCGCCGCGTCGCGGAGGCGGTAGAGCTCGGGCTCGGGGATGCCCGCGCGCGCGGCGAGCACGCCCGGCGGGACGCCGCGCAACATCTCCAGGACCAGGCCGAGGCGGCGGCGGGCCTCGGGCGGCGGCGGCGCGCCCAGGCCGAGCCGCCGCCGCGTGGCCCGCGGCGCTCCGGTGAGCCGGCGCGCGGCGGCCCCGGCGACCTCCGCGGCGAGCGCGTCGTACGCCGGCGGCGACGGGAGCCGCGCCTCCGTCCAGACGAGCAGCCGCACGAACTCGCGCGCCCCCTCGAACGCCCGCCGCCCGTGCAGCATGCGCCGGTTGTCGACGACCAGGATGTCCGCCGGGCCGAGCGAAAGCTCGATCACCTCGCGTCGCGACGCCTCGACGAACCGCGCGAGGCGCGCGGCGATTCCGTCCCCCGGCGGCACGACCGGCGCGTGCGTGAGCGCGAGCGCGCCGCCGCGGAGCGACACGGTGGGCCCGAAGAAGTCGCCGAAGACGAACGGGATGCGCCTGTACACCGTGAAGAGCGCGCGGAAGAGCTCGGGATCGGCGCGCTCGATCGCTGAGAGCAGCGGCCAGCCGTCGAGCAGGAGGCAGCCGCCGCCGCGCTCCGCCGGCCTGACGCAGGCCATGATCTGCACCGCCGGGGGCGCGCCCGCGAAGCACTGGCTGTCGGTGTGGAGCGGCGCCGCCGCGGAGCTCGCGGCGAACGACCTGCCGCCCGGCACGGCCTTGATCGGCTGCCGCTCCACCAGGATCGGCCTTGCCCCGAGGAGCCGCTCGGCGAAGCTCCACGGCGCCCGCGCGGCCTCCTCCGGCGCCAGCGCCGCATCGCCACGGAGGACCGAGAAGCCGCGCGCCGCGAGCTCGTCGAAGAGCCTCGCCGGGCCGCCCTCCGGCCCGGGCCAGATCCATCGCTCGCTCATGCGCGCGCTCCGCGAGGGCGCTCGAAGGGGAAAATCATCTTATTTATCCAGCAGAACCAGGCCAGATGGCCGCGCCGTCCATTCCGCTCACGCATCGCGGAAGCGGGCCTCCCGGAAGCCGGCCCGGAGCAGGTCGCGCGGGATGGGCACGATCCGGAGCAACGGCGCGCCCTCGGGCACCTCGATCGGCGCCCCGAGCCGGCGCACGTGGAACACCGCCGGGGTCGCGAAGAAGGCGTCGGTGGCGACCACGCCGCGCATCACGTCGTAGCCGTCGCCGTGGACACCGTCGAGCAGGCTCGACCAGCCCGGCGGCGTCCGGGTGAAGGCCCAGGGCTTCACGAAGAAGTGCGGTTCGCCCGGCGGGTGCGGCGTGAAGTACTTCGTCAGGTACCAGAGCGCCCCGCGGTTCGCGGCGAGAAAATCGTCGCCGAAGGTCCGCGCGAACGCGCGCTCCACCGCGGCCGCCCCGTCGGCGAGGCGCGGGGCGTCCGGCGCGACGGCGAGCGTGTGCCCGTCGAACGTCGCGCGGAACGGGACGGCGTTCCTCACCACGATCGACGCGAGCCGCCGAGCACCCCCGCGCCAGGGGACCGGATCCGGCCCGGCCGCCGTCGTGACCTCGGTCACCTCGGTGATCTCCGGCGCCGCCGGCCCGGCGACGACCAGCCGCACGCGCGCCCGCCCTGCGCTCTCCTCGCCCGCGCTCCCCTCGCCCGCGCTCCCCTCGCCCGCGCTCCCCTCGCCTGTGCTCCCCCCGCCCGCGCTCCCCTCGCCCGCGCTCGCGTTCCGCCCACCCGCCGTGCCCCCGACGAGCCGCCGGTACTTGCGGGTCACCTGGCCCTTCTTCACCGCGAAGTACTTCGCGTCGTAGAACTCCGCGTGCGCCCGCCCCACCTCGGGCGCGTCCGCGAGCGAGCACGCCTCGATCTGCACGTCGGGGAGCACGGGCGCGATGCAGCCGATCTCCCCCTCGAGCTGCAGCCGCTGCGGGGCCTCGTCGCGGACGCGCAGCTCGACCACCAGCGGGACGAACGCGCCGTCGTCGGCGAGGTACGCCTCGCTCACCTCGATGAGCGCGTTCCGGCGGTTGGCTGCCCCCGCGACGCGCAGCCACAGGCCCGGGTCGGGGCGCACCAGGAGCCCGGTCCACAGGCGCAGGCGGGGCGGCCCCAGCCCCTTCCGGCACGCCCAGGCGAGGCCGCCGCGCAGCGCCCGGTGCCATGCCCCCTCCGGCGCCAGGAAGCCCTGCGAGACCAGCCGCGTCAGCGCGGCGCGGTGCGCGCGGGCGAGCGCCTCGCGGTGCTCGCCCGCCGGCTCGGCGCGGAGCGACCCGAGGCGCCGCCGCACCTCGATCGGCCGGGCCAGCGAGATCTGGAGCCCGAACGCGTTGCCCTCGAGCAGCGGCACGCACGCCTTCGCCACCCGGAGCGGCACCGCGCCGTCGAGATCGCCGGTGCGCCGGGTGAGCCGGCACAGGCCGAGGGCGTCGAGCACCTCGAAGCGGGCGTCACCCGCCGCAGCCACCACCACCGCCGCAGCCGCCGCCACCGCCGCAGCCGCCGCCGCCCCCGCAGCTCGACGAGCTGCAGCTCGATCCGCCGGACGAGCCGCCCCCCGTCGAGACCGGGGGAGGTGGGGTCATCGCGTAGACCATGGGCCCGAAGAGCGGCGACATCGCGAGCGCCGCCGTGCCGCTCGCGGCGACCGTCAAGCCGATGTCCACCGCCTCCCGGCGGCGGCCGCTCGCGACGTCGGAGCGGAGCGAGACGGTCGAGTCGTCGAGCCACCGGAGGTAGTCCGACTTCATGGTGCTGTAGGCGCTCGCGGTCCGCGACACGATCCACGTCGCGACGAGCAGCGCGATCATCTCCACCACCAGGAACGAGTAGGGCCGGTCGAGCTCCTCCGCGCGGATGGCGCGGATGAGCCCCACGCCGAGCAGGCCGACGCCGACCGCCCACACAACGGCCGAGAGGGCCGTCATCGTCGCCCGCGGGCGGAGCATCCCCGCGGCGGCGAGATCGATGCGGATCTCCTGCTCGAAGCGGGCCGCGATCTGGTCGGCGGAGGCGCGCACCTGATCGATCGAGAGCGTCACCGTCTGCTGGCCGTGCGCGCCCCTCGACGAGAGCGAGCTGAAGAACGCCGCGAGCACCCGGTCCGGCGGGGGCGAGCCGACCAGGAGGTGGAGCGCCTGCGGCGCGTCCTTCGCGTCCCCCGCGGGCACGAGCCAGCCCGCGCCCATCGCGACCGCGATCAGCGTGGCGGCCACGCCCTTGTTCCCGTCGCGGAGGTACGCGATCGCCCAGTACTCGTCCGGCTGGGGGATCCAACCCGCCGAGAGCCGCTGCCGCTGCGGCGCATGCGCGTAGGCCGGGGAGCGGTAAGGCGCGCCCCCCGGCGCCCCCGTGACCGCCTCGGCGCCGCGCAGCTGCGCCGAGCGATCGAGGGAGGCGCCGACCGCGCTGCGCACCAGGATGGCGACGACGAGGCCAGAGACCGAGAGCGCCAGATAGAAGAGCAGGAACGCCGGCCCCGACGCCATGTTGAACGGGAAGAAGTCGAAGATCTCGTGGATCATCGCGCCGCCTCCGGGTGCTCCAGCCGGTCGACGTCATCGACCGCGCGCGCGAGCAGCTCCGCCAGCGCCGCGTAGGCCGCGCCCGGCGCCTCGTGGACGCGCTTCAGCGGGGCCACGTCGACGCCGAGGAGCTTGCCCGCTCCGGCGAGCACCGTGCCCAGATCGTCGTCGCCCTCGATCCCGTGCAGGCCGAGCAGGGCGTGGAGCGGGCCGCGGATCTGCTTCACCTTGCGGGAGACCGCGCCCTTCAAGGCGTCGTCCGCGCCCATCCCGTCCACCACCGCGCGCCGGAGGCGGATCTGCGCCTCGCGCAGCTCCTGCTCGACGCGCAGGCGGCGGTTCTTGCCGTCGATCACGAGCGCCGAGAACGGGTCGCTGCCGGAGAGGAGCACGTGGCACCGGCGGATGTCGTCGTAGAGCAGCGGGAACACGTCCGCGGCCCGCGGGATCTCGGCGGCGGTGAGGATCATCGCCTCGATGCGGGCCGCGTAGCGCGCGATCTGGAGCGCGTTGGCGATCGCGTCGAGGCTCTGGCGGGAGGCTTCCTTGAGCACCACCATCAGATCGACGTCGCTCTGCCCGTCGCGGTAGCCGCCCCGCGCCGCGCTCCCGTACACGAGCAGGCACGAAAGCTCGTCGCCGAGCGTCCGTTCGAGGCTCTCCTTGAGCTCGACGAGCCGCGCCTGCACCGGCGCCGGCAACCTGGAGACGGCGCTCCCCGTGGCGATGGATCCCTCGTTCATGGTCTACCTTCGCGGCTCGATGAGCCGGACCTCGGCGCTCGAGCCAATCCCCTTGATCGCCCAGACTACCCGACCTCCCGGCAGCCGCTCTCGCCGAATGAACGGCAGGAGCCTGGGCCTGACGCTCCCGTCGCCCGCAGGCCCGACGAAGCGGGCGCGGAGCAGCAGGCGGTCGACGATCGCCTCGGGCGCGAGCCGGGCGTCGTCCGCTGCAGCCGCGGCGATGCGGAGCGCGTCGGCGACCGCCGTGAGGCTCGGGGCCCTCGGCGACGCCTCGACGCACCGAACCCCCAGGCGCGCGGCCGCCTCGCGGTGAGACGAGAGCCGCGGCAGGAGCGGGAGCGCGTCGTCGACGCGCTTGCGCTGGAGGATCGCGCGCGACCGGGCGACGTCCCCGGCGTCGAACGGGGCCACGGCCTCCGGCGGCGGATCGACGGGCGAGGTGAGCAGCTCGGCCACGCGGGCCTGGACCTCGGCGAGCGCCGACGCCTCGAAAGGTGAAGCGTCAGGAGAATTTTGCAGCAAGGCGACACGAGAGGCGGGCAACCCCGGTCGGGTCGGCGCCAACCCCAACCCCGGTCGGGTCGGCGCCAACGTGGGTTCGGCCGGTGTGGGCCCGGCCGACGTGGGTGGGGTCAACCTGGGTCGGGACGGCGCGGACCGGGCGATCGCCCTCGCGGTCGCGATCTCGGCCGCGAGCTCGCCGAAGGGCGGGAAGTCACCGTCGCGCTCGAGGAGGATCGGGAGCGGCCCGGCGCGAGCAACCACCTGAGCCAGCAGGTCGAACACCGGCGCGGGGACCGGATGGGCATGCGTGTCGAAGTAGAAGCCGTGCTCCACGACGCCGCCGGCGATGTGGATCATCGCCACGCGCTCGAGCGGGTAGGAACCGAGGAGCTCCGCGGGATCGACGCCGGCGTTGACGGCGTTCGCATAGACATTGCCGACGTCCAGGAGCAGATCGCACCCGGTGCGGGCGACGACCTCGGCATAGAAGTCCCCCTCCCCGAGGGCGTCGCCCGGGAACCGCAGCGTGCACGCCGCGTTCTCGAGCAGCAGGGGGATGTCCGGGAGCGCCCGCCGGGCGGCGGCGACGTTCTTCGCGACGGCGCGCGCCGCCTCGAGCGTGTACGGCAGGGCGGTGAGGTGGCCGATCTCCCGGCCGCCGCCGCGCACGAACGCGACGTGCTCGCTCACGACCGGGGCCGAGAGCTCCCGGCAGAGCGCCCCGAGGCGGCGCGCGCGATCCATGTCGATGCCCGAGGCGCTGCCGAGCGAGAGCTTCACCCCGTGGGGCACCACCGGCCAGATGCGCGCGATGGCCGAGGCCTCGCGCCGCGCGGCCGGGCTCGCGAAGCAGGCCTCGGCGACGACCTCGACGAAGTCCACCGCGCCGGGCGCGGACAGCAAGTCGGCGGCGAGCTCGGGGCGGAATCCAACGCCGACGGCGCCGATGCCGGAGAGGGGCGAGCTGGGGGCGGGCACGAGCACGCGGGGACCTGCCTCAGTCTGCCCTCGCGGAGGGATCCGGAACAGAGGCCATCGGGATCGGCTAGAAGTCGAGCTCACCCGAGATGCGAGAGCCCTGCTCGGATAGAGGCCGCCGCCGCGCCCCGCGCGTCAGAGGAACTGGCTGCTCCACTTGCGGAACGTCATGATGCCTTTCTCCCCGGCGCACAGGACGGGCTGAGCGCGGTAGATCTTGTTCTCCCAGATCGGGATGTCCTCCTCGATCTGCCGGCAGACCTCCGCCGCCAGGGCCTGGCCGAGGCGCTGCGCGCCGTCGTTGCGCAGCCAGAAGGCGACGCGGATGTCGACGAGCTCGTCGTCGATCGGGGTGACCGTGTTCACGAAGAGGAGCTCGACGATGCCGGTGAAGCGGATCGTCCCGTACCCCATGCCGTGGCCCTCCCAGGTGATCGTGCCGTCGACCACCTGCCCTCCCGGGCCCTTCTGCTTCACCGCCGACCTGGATCGGATGATGTGGCCCTCGATCTCGATCTCGGTCCGGGGCGGCACCAGCATGCCGTGCACCGTCACGAAGTGGGCCGGATCCACGATGTTCTCGAGGTTTTCCTGGATATGCGTCCGGACCCTCCAGCGCTTGCTCAGCTTCGGGGACCACTCCGTCGAGCGCGCCTCGGCGAGCGGCGGGATCTCGAAGGCGGGGGGCTCGCCGCCGAGCGCGTGGTGGACAAGGATCAGGCCGTCGAGCTCCCGCACCTCCCAGGCGCGGATCCTCGCTCTCGGCGGGATCGTGTCCGCATAAGGGATGTGCACGCACTTCCCTTCGCCGGAGATCACCCACCCGTGGAACGGGCACCGGATGCCGCCCTGCTCGACGCGGCCCCCCACCCCGAGGTGCGCGCCCATGTGAGGGCAGTGGGCGTCGAGGACCCTGGCCTGTCCGTCCTGCGTCCGGAACAGCACCAGATCCTGCCCGAAGCAGCGGAGCGAAATGGGCCCGCCCGTGGACAGCTCGTCCGAGGTGGCGACCTGGAACCAGCCTCGGGGGAAAGGCTGCAGGGGAATTCGAGCGCTCACGTGGGTCTCCTCGGCTCAGCGTCTGTCGGGGCCGCCCGCGCGCTCATGCAGCGCCGGGCGGCGGGGCCTCATCGTGCCGGTGATCGCGGCATGAGAACGTCACTCTACCACCAAACCTCGCAGGCGTGAGTGCGCCGAGGCACTGGCACGCTCCCGCGCCGCGCGCGGCGCGCCTGGCGAGCAGCCGGGCGACCGGACGCGAGCTGCAGGGCATCCGGGGCGGGTGGTGGGGTACTTACCCTACCCTGCCGGAATGATGGAACCGCCAAGGACGCCGGAGGACTTGACTGGATCGCTGTGCCCGCGGTCAATCGGATGGCTGGACCGCCCGGTTGTACGAATGTACATCTCTGGAATGGCGCGTCGCTACTCCGTCGCAGAAGCTCGGGCCCATCTCCCCTCCATCATCGAGCAAGCGGAAGCTGGTAAAGTCGTCGAGCTCACCCGGCGAGGTCGCCTCGTGGCGGTCGTCCTGTCCCGGGAGGAGTTCGATCGGCTGCGCTCGGATCGACCGAGCTTCGGCGACGCGTACCGTGCGTTCCGGAAGAGGCACGTCCTCGAGGAGGTGGGCCTGGAGCGCGACTTCGCCGCGTCCGTTCGCGACCGTTCGCCGGGTCGACAGGTGAAGCTGTGAGCCCGCGCTTCTTGCTCGACACCTCCACGACCTCGGAGCCGGTGAAAAGCAGGTCGAGCAGAAAGAAGCAGTAGGCGCCGAGTCATCGTATCGACAGCGAAGGCAGGTGCCGCCGCGCAGCCCCGCGCGGCAGCCGCTCAAGCGCAGCGCAGCTCAGCCGAGGAAGTCGAGGACATCCTCGTTGAACTTCTCGGGGTTCTCGAGCCACATGAAGTGGCTGCCCCCCTCGTCCGCGCCGAAGAGGATGAGCTCGGCGCCGGGGATCTGGTCGGCGACCCATTGCTGGGAGATGGGGTTGAAGATGCTCGCCTCTCCGCCGACGACGAGCGTTGGCACGTCGATCCGCGGGATCACGTCCCTCCAGTCCTGCTCTGCCTGGTCCACGAGCAGCTTGGCGGCGTACGCGCGCGGGAGCTTCAGGTTCTGCTCGACGACCAGCGCGAGCTGATCCGCCGGGTAGCCGGGGGTGAACATGGTGGCCACGAGCCCGTAGGTCGTGGCGATCCCGTCGGGCCCGCGCAGCGCGGCGGCCGTCTCGTGGAGCGACTGCGGCGTGAACAGGGCCCCCGCCTCGGCCGCCTCCTCCGCGGACCAGTCGGGCCAGGCCGTCATCGCCGGGCCCACGTCGACGAGGACCAGGCGGTCCAGGTCGCGACCCCCGTAGTTATCCCAGTAGCTGTAGAGCGCGCCGCACCCCATCGAATGCCCGAGGACGGAGAGGTGCTTGAACCTCATCCCGCAGATGAATTCGTGAAGATCTCTGCTGAAGCGCGCGATGCGGTAGCCGTGCTCGGGCTTCTCCGACGCGCCATGTCCGCGCCAGTCGAGCGCGAAGACATGGTGGTGCCGCGAGAAGGCGAGGATCTGCGCCCTGTACAGCGCCGCCGACTGGGACCACCCGTGCAGGAGCAGCAGCGGCCTCCCCCTCCCCGCCTCCAGGTAGTTGAGGGCGACCCCGTCGCTCGTCGTGAAGGTCCCGGAGCGGATGCGCGGCGCCGCCGACGCCTCGCCACCGAGCAAGCTCGTGGCGGCCAGCCCCGCGCCGAGGCCCACCGCCTCCTTCAGCACCTGGCGGCGGGTACGGGTCGAGCTGGACGAGGGTGCTCCTTGCTTCTTGTCGGTCATGGCTCTTGATCTCCACTGCCGGCGGCGCGCGCGAGGCTGCCCCTCGATCACGCGCCGCCACGGCCAAAAGGAAGAGTCTCGACGCGACCGCGGCGATCGCCCGGATTGACGATCATCTCGACCGCGCCGTCGAGCAGATTGTTCACGAACGGACCAAGGCCGCAAGTAAATACAAATTACAAACGGCGCAAGCAAATCTCCGACGCCGGCGCGTGTCTACGCAGGAGACAGGCAGCGCGGCGCCGCGATCGCGACGGCGCGCGCCGTGTCGTGCCGTGGACCAGACGCAATCAATCGGAGGGAGGTGGCTTGAGATCGCCTGTCAGGCATTGCCTTGATCCTCCGGGGTCCGCCTGCGCGTAACGAAGCTCATCGCGTTGGCACCGCGCCTCAAACTCGAGCGGTAGCGTCGCACGCCCCGTGACATGTCACGTCCCGGCGTGACATGTCACGGTCGCGGCGTGACATGTCACGGTCGCGGCGTGACATGTCACGGTCGCCCCCGAGGCGCCTGCAGAGCCCTGGCCCTGTGCGCGGAATGGAAAACGCCTTCGTTGGTCGATGTTCCCGGCATCCGCGGCGTGCGGCGCCCCGAGCGCGTCCGCCAAGGCACCAGAGCCGCCGAGGAGAGCCTCGGCCGGCACGGCCGTTGCTGACGTTGACGTTGCCGACGACAGTTCAGGAAGCGGATTGACCGGCGCTTCCGCGGTATTCTGAGCCATGCAACACGACCTCCTCGCCCGTCTCGCGGCGCGCGCCGTGCCATTCTTCTTCTCCCTCTCGGCCCTCTCGGCGAGCTGCTCTCGCGGCGCGCCGGAGCCTCCGAGCGTCGACGGCACCGGCGGTCATCCGGCGACCGCTGGCGCGACCCAGGCCAGCACGCACGGGTCCGGGACTGCAAGCGAGGCGGCGGCCGGCGCCGGCGTCCCGGGCGACGCTGGCCCGGACGCTCCCCCTGATGCGCCTCAAGATCCAGGCGACAGCACCTGGAGAGCCACGGGTTGGCTCGAAAGGTGCCAGGTCGACGTCGCCGACGAGCCCAGCAAGGCGCTGCCGTCCTTGCGCTGGGAGCAGTGCCCGGGCAGCGCTCCGGGCTGCACGTCGCTCGTCGTCGACTGGGACGCCGGCAAGTATCCATGGACCGCCTCGCCGACGGTCGTTCGCTGGGGTGACGGCTACCGCGTCGGGCTGTATTTCGAGTACCGGGGTGAGCGACGGACCGGCGTCTACGACGCCGACGGGACACCGCTCGCCGCATGGCGCTACAAGGACCTCGATCCGACCGTGCCCGAGGCCGACCCGCGACAGGAGTACTGCTTACCGACGGTGCCCAGCGTCGGTCATGAGCGGGTCTGGCTCGGCGCGCAGAGGGTGAGCGTCGAGGCGCCCGGCTCGGCCTACCTCGTCTCCGGCTACGACGCGCTCGCCACCGCGAGCCAACCCATCCCGGTCGACTCGCTGAGCCAGGGCCTCTACACGACCGACGACACCCTCGCGCTATCGGGGCCCGGGCCCGGCACGGTCAACATCTATGACAGGATCAGCGGCCAGGCCAAGAGGTTCGGTCGCCAGTCAGGCAACGACGCGCCATCGTTCCGCCAGATGGTTCCAGTCGGCGATCATGCGCTCGGCCTGGCGACCCTCGAAGACGCTACGTCCGAGGGGTGGATCTGGAGCCGCCAGACCCACACCATCGAACCGCTGCTCCGGGCGGAGTCGCCTCGGGTCATCGCCGACGTCAAGAGCGACGGCCAGACGCTCGTGTGGCTGGAGGCGGAGCCCTACTCCGACGACGGGCTCTACGGGGCGTCCAGCCTCTGGACCAGCCCCTTCGCGGCGACGAAGGCGGCTCTCGCTCCGAAGGAGCGCCGGCCGGGCCCTATCATCGGATACCCCATCTCGGCCGCCGGGGAAGGCTTCTATGCCGTCTATGCGATCGGCGAGAAGGTGATCCACGTCTACCGCCTGTCCGACGCCCATCACTGGTCGTTCACGACGCCCCCCGAGCTCTTCGACATCCAGAACATCGCTCACGTGGACTCCCGCGAAGTCTGGGTCTGGGTCCCGGGCGGCATCGTGCGCCAGGCGATCTCGGAGCTCGGCGCCGGCGATCCCGCCCCGTGATGTCCGCCCCCCACCCCGGGGACGAGCCTGGACGATACCGCGGCAAGTCCCATGGCGCGGCCCGCCTGCCCGTACCAGGGCTCACCCCCGTGGCGCCTGCGGCCGCGCGAGCGGCGGTACGGGCCCAGGGATCGCGCGCTCCCGCGACACCTGGCTGGCGGGAAGCCTGCCTGGCTGGTAGTAGCCTCGAGCTGGTAGCAACCTCGTGAGCCCCCTCCTCTCCACCGCGGCGTCGTGGGAATGCGCATCACGCCGCCTGTTGGCTCGAGCGGAGAGGGGCTACTGCCTCGGAGAGAAGACATGTTGAAGGTGGCGATCATCCTGGGGAGCACGCGGCCGGGCCGCAACGGCGAGGCTGTCGCGAAGTGGGTGCACGACGTGGCGACGAAGAAGGGCGGCGCCGACTACGAGCTCGTCGATATCAAGGATTTCGACCTGCCGTTGCTCGACGAGCCGGCGCCCCCGTCGATGGGACAGTACACGAAGCCTCACACCAAGGCGTGGGCGGCGAAGATCGATTCGTTCGACGCCTTCGTGTTCGTCACGCCGGAGTACAACCACGGCACCTCGGGCGCGCTCAAGAACGCGATCGATTACCTGTACAAGGAGTGGAACAACAAGGCGGCTGGCTTCGTGAGCTACGGCAGCGCGGGAGGCTCACGCGCCGTCGAGCACCTCCGGCTCGTGATGGCCGAGCTCCAGATCGCGGACGTGCGCTCGCAGGTCATGCTCTCTCTGTTCGACGACTTCGAAAATTTCAGCGTGTTCAAGCCCCGCCCCCGCCACGAGAAGTCCGTCGGCACCTTGCTCGACCAGCTGCTCGCGTGGGCCGGAGCGATGAAGACGCTGCGCACCGGGTGAGCAAGGCGCGCTCGCGGCGCCTCGAGGGCCCGACGACGCCGAGCCGGCGCGGTTCTCGTGACGTTCGCCGATTCTACCGCGGACGTTGCAGGAGGGTACCAGGAGAACCCCGTGGAGGGGAAATCGGCGCCTGAGACCGCCGAGAGGAAACCAGCGCCGACCTCGATTGTGTAGGGTCTCAGATGGCGCAACTCTTGGTCGGCTCGTGGGGCTTCACGGCGGACGGGACCCTCGCTCGGAGGCGCCGGTGAACCTCGCCGCGCGACCTCATTTCGAGGGCCAGACCCGGGCGGAGGAGCTGCTCCCCCCTCCGGCGGACGGAGGCCGGAGCGCTCCACCGGACGACATCGCCGTGCCTTCGGAGCGGAAGCTCCCCCCCGCCGTGACGCAGCGCTCCGAAGAGGCGCACGAGATCGGCGCGCTCTACCGCAACCACCATCGTCTGGTGTACCGCCTCGCGCTCCGCTACGGCCGCGGCAACGTGGCCTGGGCAGAGGACGTGACGCAGGACGTCTTCCTCGACCTGATGAAGGCGCTCGAGACCCTGACCGAGCGAGACAACCTCGAGGGGTGGCTGTACCGGACGACCTCGAATCGCTGCCTGAACCGCCTGCGCCGGGACCGATTCCTGGCGCTCCCGCCCATCCGCTGGCTGCTCGGGCAAGGCGAGGACGAGCGCAGCCCCCTCGATGAAGTGACGATCGCGCGCGACGATCTGCGCCGCGCGCTGGAGACGCTGGGCACGCTGCCTCCCAAAGAACAGGTCGCTTTCTCGATGTTTTATCTCGACGGCAAGGAGCAGGAGGAGATCGGGAAGATACTCGGCCACTCCAAGGGATACGTTTGCAAGCTGATTCAAAAGGCGGTTGCGCAGCTCCGCGACGCCGGATGGGAGGTGGGCCATGACGCGAAACCGTGATCTGCTCGCGTTGCTGCGCGAGGTGGACGAGCAGCTCGCCTCGGTGAAGCCGTCCCCTCGGCTCGAGGCGCGCCTCGTCGCGGAGCTCGACCGGCGCGGGCGGCGGCCTTTCATGGGCGGGAGCGGGGGGCGCTCGCTCGTGCTGGTGCTGGGCGCCAGCGCCAGCATCGTCGCCCTCGGCGCCGCGCTCCAGGGCCTCACCCCCGGCTCGATCTTCACAGAGCGCCCCGTCGAGCCGGCGATCGGGCTCGTGGGCGATCCGCCTCCCGCGGACGCCGGGCTCCAGGAGCGCACGCCGGCCCACGGCCCGACAGCGCCGCCTCCCCGGATCCGCGCCCCGCTCCTCCAGGAACCTCCCCGCCGGCTCGCTCCGGCGCCGCCCGTGCCGCGCAGCGCCGTGCCGCCGCGGGACGCGAACGACACCCCAGGGCTCCTGGACGACGGCCGGCTCCCTGTCGACCGCGCCTCGCCTCCGCCGGCGCGCGGGCGCGTCGAGCCGCTGACCCCTCCGCAGACGCTGGGCCGGAGATGGGTTGATGGCCCGGAAGGGCTATCTCCTCTCGCGCAGCGCGGGCCTCACGCCGCGCTGCGCCGAGGCGCCGGAGGCGTCCCCGCGGAAGCGGCCGCGCACGAGGGCGAGAGCGGAGAAGGCCCCCGTGCCCCGGACGCCGAAGGACCCGCGACCGAAGATCCGGCGGCCCCGCGGGACGAGGCGCTCTGCCAGACGGCGGACGCGTTGCGGCGCGAGGCCAGGGCGCAGTGCGAGGCGCAGGGCCTCATCGTCGCGGATTTGACGCTGCTCGATCCCTGCGCTCAAGGGAGCTACCTCGACGCCGAGTACACGTGCGGGAGGATGGCGCTGACCACGTGCTGGAAAGGGGTGCTCGGCGACGGCGTCACGTGCTTCGACACGACGTATGTCAAGGACGAGGTCTGGAGGATGTGCAGGGACAGGGGCACCGAGCTCCGCTCCCTCGATCAGGAGCAGCCTGACCGGGACTGCGGTGACCACGAGACGACCAGGGTCTACTACGAGTGCTGCCCCCAGGGGGACCCGCTGCCTTCGCCGTCGTGCTGGACGAGCGAGATCGACTTCGGTGAGGCATGCCAGCCGTACGAGGGGCTGGATGCCGAGGCCACGGCGCTCTGCAACGGCAAGGGCCACTATCTCTTCCGTCGCGTGTTCGGGGACAAACACGTCGCCTGCACCGACGCCACCGCCACGAGCCTGAGCTACACCTGCTGCCCCTTCTGATCGCGAAATCGCCCGCCCGAGGAAACCGCCGGCCTCGTCGCGGTTGGTAGATGGAGAGCGACACGACGGAGAGGGCGCGCTGACCGGAGCACGAGCGGCGCGCGTTCGGAGCTGTCCGGCGCAACGCCGGCTTTCACGGAGGATCACGATGCGGACTTCCCTTGCGATAGGTCTATTGCTCAGCGTCTCGATATCCAGTCTCCTCGTCGGATCCGGGTGCACCATCACCCTGGCGCCGGATCCCGATCCACCAGCGGGCTCGACGGGCGGGGAGGGCGGGAACGGCGGGGACGTGGATCAAGGGGCGGGCGGCGGGGAGGACCCGGGGTCGGAGGGCGGCGGGGGACGCTTGCCTCCCCCCCCGCCCTCGGCGTGCTGGCTCGGGGATATGGGCGACGGGTTCACGTGCCACGACACGGCCACGCTCCGGGATCACGCCCAGGCGAGGTGCGCGAGGATGGGCGCGGAGCTCGCGAGCTTCGTGAGCGACACCCTCAACCCGAGCTGCGCCGAGCACGAGAGCAGCGAGGTGGTCTTCGAGTGCTGCGGCGGCGAGCCGCCGCCTCCGCCGCCGCCGAACTCGTGCTGGAAGGGCGAGCTGGGCGACGGGTCCTCCTGCATCGACATGGGCGCCATCAAGGATAGGGCCTACGCTATGTGCGTGAGCGCGGGCGCCCGGCTCACCTGGCTCGACGCCCTGCCGGACCCCGGGCGCTGCGGTCTGAACGAGGCCACCAAGGCCACCTTCGAGTGCTGCGGCTCCACGCCGCCGCCCCCTCCGCCGCGCGCGTGCTGGAAGGGCGAGCTGGGCGATCGCAGATCCTGCGTCGACCCCTCCGCGCTCAAGGAACAGGCCTATGCGGCGTGCTCGCGCTCGGCCGCAGACCTCACCTTCTTCGATTACGAGCGGAACAACCCGAGCTGCGCGGCCCACGAGACCACCTGGGGTTACTTCGAGTGCTGCGGTAGCGAGCCTCCTCCTCCTCCGCCGCCTCCTCCGTCCGGCGCATGCTGGAAGGGCGAGCTGGGCGATGGCCTCTCCTGCGTCGACCGCACGGTCATGAAGGATCGGGCCTATGCGACGTGCGTGAGCGCAGGCGCCAGCTTCACCTCCTTCAGTTACGAGCAGGACAACCCGCGTTGCACCGGCAACGAGACCAGCAAGGCCGTCTTCGAGTGCTGCGGCGTCGAGCCCCCGCCTCCCCCGCCGGAGGCCTGCTGGGGTGGCTCTCTGGGCGACGGCACCTCGTGCATCGACGCGAGCGCCCTCAAGGAACGGGCCTACGCCACGTGCGCGAGCGACGGCGCGGAGCTCGCGGCGTTCGACCCCGGGTACGATGGTCGCTGCGCCGCCTACGAGTCGAGCCACGCAAAGTTCACTTGCTGCGCTTCGAAGACGCCGCCCCCTCGGTAGCGCCGGCGCGACCGCGCGGAACCCCGGGGCGAGCGCTCTCGATCCTCGAGCGGCACCGGGCGAGCCCATCGAGCCGTGCGTACATCCCAGGGCCGTAAGGCCGACGGCGGTCGCTCGGGGTCCGCTTCAGGACACGACGCGATGATCACCCACATCGCGCCGATGAGCTGCTCCGATTTCAAGGAGCTCGCTTGTTGGCAGTCGGATGCGTCCGCGGCATACAAGTGAGATTGACGTTCTCGCGCCGGGGGCCGGGCACGTTCAGCACGCCGCGCGGTCGCGAGGGCGCGGGCGCCAGGCCCCCGCTCGGCTCACGGCGGGCCCTCGCAGGGTCCGGGGCCGAGGTGCACGGCGATCGCGGACATGGGCCATTTCGCCCCGATGCAACCTCGTTGTTCGCCTGCCGCCTGCGGTCGGCGGCAGGCTCGGTGACTTAAGACGGAACGGCGCGCTTGCGGACGACGATGCGCCGGGCTAGGATGCCCTCCTCACGACCGTCCCTGGCCCTCTATAACGACGCTTTCCCTCTTCCCTCTCTCGTGAGGGAGATTGCAGCTCGCTCGGACGACTGGACGACGCACCGTGTGATCGCGCGGGAGTTCCGCGCCGCACGTCTCCATTCGATCCATCACGGCTTCGTCGGATGGCAGGCCGAGAGCGCCGCAGAGCGCACCAGAAAGCCGTAAAAGAGCAGGGTGGCATGGGAAATCGTCTCTACGTAGGAAATCTTTCGTTCAACACCACCCGCGAGACCCTCGAGTCCGCGTTCGCCGCGGCCGGCGAGGTCCGTGAGATCGCGATGCCGACCGACCGCGAGACGGGACAGCCGCGCGGCTTCGCGTTCGTGACCATGGGCACGGCCCAGGCCGCGAACAGCGCCATCTCGCAGCTGAACGGCGCCATGCTCGATGGCCGCACGCTGAAGGTCAACGAGGCCCAGGAGCGTCCGGCGCGCGGCTTCGGCGGCGGCGGTCGCGACCGGTACTGATCACGGGCGCGGCGTGGCGGCGCTCGTGCGCCGCCACGCCTGCGCACTCAGGACGCACCATGAGGTGCTGAAGAACGCGCCCGGAGGCGCCGAAAGGCCTGTTTCGCATGCAGAGGCAAGGAGCATTGAAGCGGCAAAAGGAACGCGAACGGCAAGAGAAGCAGCGCGAGAAAGACGCGAACCGTCTCGCGCGCCGCATGGAAAAGGGCTCCGGCGTCAGCGGGACGCCGGGACAGGATCCGGACATCGCAGGGATCGTCCCGGGGCCTCAGCCTACGGTCACCGAGTGAAGCGCGCAGCGCCGAGCCAGGGCGCCGAGAGCGCCCCGTCAGAGCCAGCAACCGACCAAGACGGCTCGGCGCAGGCGACCGTACGGCAACGATTCATCGAGCAGAGCGCAAACGCGCTGGGCCAGGCGTGGGCCAGGCGTTGGCGTCAAGACCTCCATCGAGAAGGCCGCCCCGCCGCCGGCGGATGGCCCGGCACGCTGCGTGAAGCACGAACTCAGGTGGAGATCACCCTTCCCGGGGAGCTGCGCCATCGCAAGATGCCCGCCATCACCGGCGTGGAGCGCGAGCTCGCCGCCCGGACCGCCAACTCGAGCGCGCGGAACGAGTGGAGAAGGCACACCGACCCCGAAATCCCCTAGTCGGGTAGGCCGGGGTCGACTACCCCCCGCCCCCCACAGATCCGGACGTGCGGAATTCCCGCATCCGGATCTTCGGGTGGCGGGCGTCAAGATGGTTGGTCACAGCCTCATGAGTGCGTTGGCCTCGTGCGTGTGGGCGTTGAGGGTCACCGGACCGAGACGCTGAACACGCAGGCGTCGTCGCGGGCCGGTCATGATGTCCCGCACGCGGACTATCCGTGCGAAATCGCGGACAAAGTCGAGAACTTTGGGCGGACCGTCCTTCGGCCCTCACGTCAACCGTAACGGCGGGGCGAGCGGGCTTGATTTTGCGAACCCGCTTAGACTCGCTACTCGCTGGCGCCGTGACCTTCCGGGGCCGGGCGTGGTTCGGCGTGAACATGCCGCCAGCGGGGCTCGTGCTGCGCATCGAGGACTGAGGGCGAACGCCGGGGAGGCGTCGAGCGCACCTGGTCGAGCCTGAGATCCAGCCGGATTGAAAGACGAATGCGCGTGAGTAGAGTTTGCTAGGCTGGTCGCATGATTCCAACGAAGAACAGGTGGCTAGTTCTCAGTCTCGTTGCGATCGCCGCGAGCTCGACGTCGGCGTGCACAATCGAGACCGCGTCGTCCGCCGACACATCGGACACCTCCGGCAGCGCGGGCACGTCCGGCGGCGCGGGCACCTCCGGCGCCGGGGGTGCTGGTCCGAGCGGCTCCTCCGGCACCACCGGCACATCGGGCGGCGCCGGCGCTTCCGGCAGCGGTGGCTCGTCCACCGGCGCGGGTGCCCTCCCCGCCGGCACGTTCCTCTACGTGCGCGCGGAGACGGCCGATCACGATCAGCTCATCGCGCGAGACTTCGCGACCGGCGCCGAGCGCGTGGTCACCGATCTGCGCGGCGACGGCAGCGAAGGTTGGGAGATCTGGGGCCACACCCTCTCGCCCGACCGCACCCGCATCGTCCTCGCTTCGCTCTACGGCCCCACCAAGGAAGACAACGACACCCACCTCGCGACCCGCCGCCTCTGGAGCCTCGCCACCGACGGGACCGACTTCCGCCGCCTCACGCCGGTGTTTCCCAACGACGGCGCGGGCCGTACGAACTTCCAAATCTCGGTGGACGCACCGATGTTCACGGCTGACGGCACCGGCATTCTCTATGACTTTGGCAGCTGGTGGTACGAGGGAACAAGCCTTCAAGGAGGCTCGTTCCCGTGGCGCGTGCCGGCGGGGGGTGGCTTGCCGGAGCCCTTCCCCACGGTGTTGAGCTGCACGGTGATAGAACCTTCGGTCAACCCGGCCACCGGCGAAGTCCTCCTCATTCACAGCGTGTGCGTGAACTCGGAGGATCAGGGCATCTTCCTCTATCCGAGAGCGGGTGGCACCAGCCCCACGAAGCTCGTGGACGAGGGCTACGGCGCAGGCCAGGTGCAGCCCTCCCTCACGCCGGCGAGCTGGCTCGGCGACGGAAGCGGCTTTGTCTTCGTCGGAACCATCAACATCCCGGCCGACGACACCACGGTAGCCACAAGCGCCCTCTTGGTTTACGACATGGCCACGGCCACGATGTCCCCCCTCGTGCTCGCCGAGCCCGACACCTACATAGATAGCGTCACGATCGCTCCCGACGCGACGTCCCTCGTCTACTGCCTGCGCCATGACGACGTGACGGATCTCCACGCCATCGACCTCACGAAGGCCGAGCCCGAGGACAGGCCGATTACCACCGACGGCAAGAGCTGCTACCCGGCCTTCTGAAGCGTCGCTGGCGACCTCGACCAAGGACCTCCCTGAAGCGACGCCAGTCGTCGCTCGATCCGCTCAGGCTCCGGACCGCATCCAGGACGTCGCGGGCAAGAGGATCGCGGCAGCGCTCGACCCAGAGGATCTCCCGGGTCGAGCGTGCCCCGAGGGCGATCCCCCAGGCACCGTCCTCGCTATGCTTGCACCATTGGAGTCTCGGAGGTGCGAACCCGGAGGCCCGGATCATCCCTGGAGTCCAGCCTCGGCCTGGAGAAAGCCGACACGTCCAGACGAGCGATCATCACGACCACATCTCGCGGCGCTCTCATGAATCGCCCCCCTTGCGACGCTGCGCCGCTCGGGACGGCACGCGAGCAGACAGCTGAAGATCAGCTTGTGATCCCGACGCAGGGTTCGTCAGGGGAACGTGCGTCCGTACCCGGCGGATCGCGCGTCCCGATCGAGCCAGGGCTAGCCGCCGGCGATGGCGGCCATCTGGATCCTCGTCGCGAAGACGCGCGTCAGCCGCACGGCGACGGCTTCAGCCTCGAGAGACCATCACCCACGCCGTCCTGCGCTACCTGGAGCGGGCCATGAAGGAAGCGAACCACAACAAGACGCGCGCGGCGGCGCTCATCGGCTTCAGGAGCTACCGGCGCCTGAAACAGTGGCTGGACAGGTACGGGGTGGAGGCGTGATGGGACGGGCCGCGCTCGGCCGAAGGGCGCGGTCTCCGCGATGGATGGCGGAGGATTGACGCTCTTCTAGCTGTCTGCCGCTCTAGCCGTAGGTCGCGACGCCATTGGCGTAGGTGATCGTCCCTTTCTCCCCGAACTTGCGCCCATGGTTCGCGGCGTAACCGGCATGATCGTCCGTGATGGTCACCGTGATCGTGCGGGTCGAGGACTGGTCGAGGAAGAGCTGATGGCAATTGTGGTGCCGTTCGCCCGTGCACGGCCAACCGTTCATTTCCACCTCGAGGTTCCCTTGACGCTTGACGGAAGCGAACATGACCTCTTCCGCATGGTAATGACCGTCGCTCTCGTACGTCTTGCCTTTGACTGTCACTGAGATCGGCATATTACCCCTCCAAGATGCTCGCGCATTCGAAACGATGCGCCTGTCGTGCATTGTTTCGTCGCAGCGCATAGCATCTCAGGCTGGGTTGCGAGCGTAAAGCAAATTCGAACCATGGTCTATGCTGCGCAAGGCTCGTGCGCCGACCTCTCCCGGCGCCCGCTCGCCGCCGCCCGGCGTCTCCGACAGCTGGCCTATGCGGCGTCCACGATGCGAACTCCGGCCGCGCTTGGGCGCTGGGTCCGGCCCGCTTGGTGTTGTCGATCACCTTCGTCGATGCCGATGGCGCACCTGGATCCAGCTCGTTGATGGTGGGGCGGTTGGCTTGCCGCGGAGCGCCATTGTCGACGCGTATTCTGCCCCACATCGACGGCATCCGGGGCGGAAATTTCTCTGGGTTGATGTCTTGTTCCAGCTCGCGGTCTCATGGGGCGGCCTGGCGGTCGTCCGGCAGGCGAGCGCCTCGCTCGGCGCGGAGCTCTCCTCCGCAGGCCATCCCTGCGCGCGCTGGTCCTCCGGGGGAACAGGTGTCTCCTTCAGAGAGACAGGGAGCTCGGCAGCCCCGTGCTCTTCTCTAGAGATCAGGGGAGCGATGAGCCTCGTTTTCGGCGCGAACACGGGGGCTCGTCGGGGGGTGCGTGACCCGCTCGCCGTGGCATGACGCTTGCGAAACCTGTCGCTGTACGCCGCTTCTCGGCGACGACGCCCCTTCGAACACGGAGCCATGCACGTCGTGCGTGGGCCGATTTCACCCAACGGAGATGAACATGACGTTCAATCGAACGATCGCGTCTGCTCGCGCCAAAGAGCATGCGACCGGCAAATCGCTCCTCGTCTCTCGGCGCACGATCCTGGGTCTGCCGCTCCTGGCCGCGCCGGCGCTGCTCACAGGCTGCACCGCCGAGACGCTGCTCAGCGCCGGGTTCAACCAGGACACCGCATCTCAGCCGCCGGGCTCACAGCAAGCGGTCGGCACCGTCGCGGCGGCGCTCGGCAACGGCAACGTGGTGGTGGCCGCTTCTCCGGCCGGCGAGGCCAACGATCAGTGGGTGCTCATTCAGCACCCGAGCTTCAACGACGTGACGTCGATCCAGGGTCGCTTCAGCGCCTTCCGGGGAGATGGTCAATACATGGCGACCGCCAGGCTCTTCATTCCAGGCGCGGACGGCGGAGTCCCGACGCTGCAGTTCGAGGGCTTCAACCAGCCGCTGAGCGACCTGAACAGCTTCTTGCACCTCGACTTTCTCACGAACGGAACGGTGCGCGTCAACGACGACAGCAGCTTGATCTTTGGGACGTATCAGCGCGGGCAGGTGTTCAGCGTGCAGGTGACGTTCAACATCAGCGCGAGCGCGGCGACGGCGACCATTACCCTCCTGGGGGCGGCGTCCGGCAGCCTCGACGTCGCGATCCCGAGCTACTTCCTCAACCAGGCGCGGAACTTCGGCGCGGTCAGAGCCTGGATGGGCGCGAACTCCACGGGCGCCTTCTACGTGGATGATCTCTCCGTCATTTTCGTGATACCGTAAGCGTGCCGTGAGGGACGCGTGAAGAGCGCGATGCCGAGCGCTCCTTCGAGCGCTTGAACGTGGCGCCCCTCGGCAGGGAGCAGCGCACACCCGTCGGTGCGGCCGGATGACGCTGGCCGGACTCCTGGTGGGTGGAGCTACGCGCCGGACGCGGCGGCGTCGCTCATCATCCAGGCAAAGCGGTCGTCCACACCCGCGCTCGGTGCGGCGCATGCCCACGATGGCCTGGACCGCCGTGGCTTCCAATTTGTCCAATACGGCGGCGCGCGCGGGCAACAGAATCGGCGCATGAAGATCATCCTCAAGATCATCCTCATCCTGGTCATTCTCTCTCTCGGAGGCTGCATGTCCCGTACCACCGGATCGACCTCGGCCATGGAAGGCCCCGATGCCAGCTCGGCCGTCGTCCGCTACCAGGTCACGGACGTCGATCGCGCCGTTCGCTTCTACACCGAGCAACTTGGCTTCACGCTCGACCTGCAGGCCGGCACGGCGTTCGCGACGGTCTCCCGCGGTGACCTGCGCTTGCTCCTGAGCGGCCCCGGCAGCTCCGGCGCGCGCCCCATGCCCGACGGCCGCGCTCAGGTCGCCGGCGGCTGGAACCGCATCGTCCTCTACGTCGACGACCTCGCCGCGATCATCGAGCGACTCCGCGCGGCCGGCACCCCCTTCCGAAACGACATCGAACGCGGCGTCGGGGGCGCGCAGATTCAGCTCGAAGATCCCGACGGCAACCCGGTCGAGCTTCACGAGGCGCCGGAGGAATCGACCTCGGCCCTGGAAGGCCCCGATGCCACCTCGGCCGTCGTCCGCTACCAGAACACGGACGTCGATGGCGCCGTTCGCTTCTACACCGAGCAACTCGGCTTCACGCTCGACCTGCAGTCCGGCACGGCGTTCGCGACGGTCTCCCGCGGTGACCTGCGCTTGCTCCTGAGCGGCCCCGGCAGCTCCGGCGCGCGCCCCATGCCCGACGGCCGCGCTCAGGTCGCCGGCGGCTGGAACCGCATCGTCCTCTACGTCGACGACCTCACCGCGCTCATCGAGCGACTCCGCGCGGCCGGCACACCCTTCCGAAACGACATCGAACGCGGCGTCGGGGGCGCGCAGATTCAGCTCGAAGATCCCGACGGCAACCCGGTCGAGCTTCACGAGGCATCGGCGGGCTAGCAGGACGGACTGGAAGCGACCGGGCTCGTCGCCTGTCGCGATGCGGTGCGCTGCGGCGCGTCCCGACGCCGCGCTGCTCCTTCGCGGTCATCGGGTCAGGACCTTCGAGCTCGCGCGTGTTGCCGATGTCTTCCGGGCGCCCCATCCGGCGCGGCTGGCGCGGCGAGGGCGATGTGGTGCAACTTGACGCGTTCGCGGGAGGAGTGGGCGACGAGCGCGGTCGGCGAATTGCCGGAGAGCGCCACGAACTCGCGGATCAGGTGCGACTGGTCGCAGAACCCTGACACGGCAGCGAGCCGGGCCCAGTCCGGCTCGCGCTCCCTCTCGGCCTGCGAGAGCGCCCGCCGAAAGCGTGTGATCCGGGCGAAGGCCTTCGGGGCAAGGCCGGTCTCGGCGGTGAACACGTCGATGAGCCGGCGGTGGCTGATGCCGAGCGTGGCCGCCACGTCGGCGACGCGCCTTTCGCCTCCCTCGAGCGCCGCGATCGCGTGCGGCACCAGGGGATGACCGGGGCGCGCAACCGAAAGGCGGTCGAGCAGCGCGCGCTCGAGCAGCGCGAAGCGAGCGCGCGGCTCCGGCGCCGAGCACAGGCGTTCACGGAGCTCCGCCGCTCGCAACCCCCAGAGGTCCACGAGGTCGGCGTGCGTGTCGATCAGCGCGCCGGGCGGCGCGCCGAGGAACGGCCACGCGCCGCCGGGGCGGAATTGGACCCCGACCATCGATGCGTGCTCGCGTGTGTCGACGCCGAAGGAGGACTGGTACGCGCCCGACACGACCGCGCCGGAGTAGCGGCGAATCGCGGGGCCGTCGTAGATGCGAACCTCGTCCTCGTCGAGGTTGACGACCAGCTGGAGGGTACCGGAGGGCAGGATGCGCTCGGCCGCGTGAGGCGGAGCAGCCGAAAGGTACCAGAGCTCGGCGACGTGCGCCGAAAGCGGCGGACCCGGCACGTGGCGGACATACAACACGTGGGCATTATGGTCGACGGTCACGCCGCCGGCCACATCGCTGCGCCGCGGTCGCGAAGGCCGGGTCCTCCCGTCGCACCGTCCCCCTATGTGGGCGTGAAGCTCGCGAGGTCGGCGATTCCGAGCGCCGCCTCGAGCTCGGTGACCTCGGCGACCGCCTTCTCGAAGCCCCCCTCGCCGAGCATGCGGTGCTCCTTGTCCTCGAACTGCTCGCCGAGCTCGGCATACGCCTTCCCGCCGACGAGCGCCCGAAGCGCGGGAAAGAGCACCGTGTCCTCGCGCGCCGCGTGCGGCCGGTACATCCGATTGAACGCGCGCAGCCTGTCGGCGAGCCTGCGGCGAGCGGCTTGCTCGCGAAGCGGCTCCCTCGCGAGCGTGAGCACGTCGGCGGTCACGAGGCGCCCCGCCTGGTGCTGGCGCCGGAGCACCACGACGAGCTCGGCGTGCTTACCGGCCCTCTCGAAGCGGGGGAACAGGAAGTCTTCTTCGAGCTTCTCGTGATAGTCCTCGATCACCCGGCGCACGACGCCGGCAGCCGATAGAAGCACGTCCTCCGGGACCTCTTCGTGCCCGTCCAGGCGCCGGATTGCTTCGTCGTACAGGAACATGACCCGGCGCAGGACCCCGTGCTCTCGCATCAGATCCTCACCGGGGGTGACTTCGTCGCCTTCCCCAGCGCTGCCTTCCTGTTTCGGATCGCGGGCCGCGGCGCCAGGCCGAGCGCAGGCGCCGAGGACGGCGCTCATGCCGATGCTGCTGGTCGCGAGCACCAGCGTCCGCCGCAACAATCCGTCGTTGTTCATGGGCGATGCCTCCCTTCCGCAGCGCGCCCCAGCGCGCTACCCGTGCTTCAGCCCCTCCACGCGTGTGGCGCGCACGCGTGTGCTGCGATCGTGCAGTTCATTCCCCTGGAGGCGCCGGTCACGGGCGCAGCAGCTGGCTCCATCCCGTGACCTGCGATGCGGGCGATTTGAGCCATGGATCACGATACCAAGGAGCGCCGAGCCGGCCGATGCGGAGGCGCCGGGTTCGATTGTAGGACCGAGCCGGAAGGCTGAAAGCCGCGTCCGTACGGCAGCGGGTCGAGATTGACGGGATTGCGAAGATCGTCTACGCGCTTCGAACCATCATCTGGACGGCGGATCGTGAGATCCGGGTGGGACTCTGGAAGATCCACATCCGCGCTCCCTCGACAGGGCTGGAACGAACGTATGAAACATCTGCGCAAGATGCTCGATTCCGAGGCGCCTGCGGCGACGCTCCTTGTCCGCCTCTCGGTCGGGGCCGTCTTCTTGTCCGAAGGGCTCCAGAAGTTCATCTATCCAGCGGAGCTCGGCGCCGGACGGTTCGTCAAGATCGGCATCCCCTGGCCGGAAGCCATGGGGCCTTTCGTCGGGGTGGTCGAGATCGTCTGCGGGGCGCTCGTGCTCGCGGGGCTCCTGACCCGGTTCGCCGCCGCTCTGCTCGTCATCGACATGGTCGTGGCGCTGGCATCGACCAAGCTTCCGATCCTGCTCGGCCGAGACATCCTCGGCTTCCACGTGCGCAAGCTGCCGCACTACGGCTTCTTGAGCATGGCCCACGAGGCGAGGACGGACTGGGCGATGCTGCTGGGCGCGCTCTTTCTCGTGATCGTCGGCGCGGGGCGCTGGTCCGTCGACGCGCGCCTGGCACGGCGCCGGAGCGCGCCGTGAAGGAATCAACCACCTCTCCCACGTCGGTCCGGCGCTGGACGGGGCGGATCTGTACGAGCTCGTATGGCTGGTTCTACGCCTCGGCGTGACGGCATCCCGGGGCCTGCCGCGCACATCGCGAGGAGGCTCGGATCCGCGCGGCCACGCACCTGGCCCCCGCGATCCTAGCACTCCGGCAGATTGACCCCCACCTCCACCGGCAGCTCGAGCACGTTGACCGCGAGCCCCCCGCGCGCCGTCTCCTTGTATTTCGACTCCATGTCTGCCCCGGTGTCGCGCATCGTCTTGATCACCTTGTCGAGGCTCACGAAGTGCGCCCCGTCGCCGTGCAGCGCCATGCGCGCCGCGCTGATCGCCTTGATCGCGGCCATCGCGTTGCGCTCGATGCACGGCACCTGGACGAGCCCGCCCACCGGATCACACGTCAACCCGAGGTTGTGCTCCATCGCGATCTCGGCCGCGTTCTCCGCCTGCTCCGGCGTGCCGCCCAGCCCCTCGGCCAGCGCGCCCGCGGCCATCGAGCACGCGGAGCCCACCTCACCCTGACACCCCACCTCCGCGCCGCTGATCGACGCGTTCTCCTTGTAGAGAATGCCTATCGCGCCCGCCGTCAGCAAGAAACGGATGACGCCCTCGTCCGTCGACGTCGGCACGAAGCGCCGGTAATAGTGCAGGACGGCCGGGATGATCCCCGCCGCGCCGTTCGTCGGCGCCGTGACCACCCGGCCCCCGGCGGCGTTCTCCTCGCTCACCGCGAGCGCATAGAGGCTCACCCAGTCCATCGCCGTCAGCGGATCCCGGAGCCCCGCCTCGGGGCTCTCGATCAGCTTGCGGTACAGGGCCGGCGCGCGGCGCACCACCTTGAGGCCGCCGGGCAACACGCCCTCCGCCCGGAAGCCGCGCCGCACGCACTCCTGCATCACCCCCCAGATGCGCAGGAGCCCCGCCCGGGTCTCCGCCTCCGGGCGAAAGACCTTCTCGTTCTCCAGCATGACCCGGCTGATCGACAGGCCGCTCGCCGCGCACGCCGCGAGCAGCTCCGCGGCGCTGTGAAACGGATACGGCAGCGGCGTCGTGTCCGCTTCGATCGGGTTCTCCCCCTTCGCCGCCGCCTCGTTCACCACGAAGCCGCCGCCCACCGAGTAATACACGCGCGCGCGCAGCGGCGCGCCCCCCTCGTCCAGCGCCGTGAAGCGCATGCCGTTCGGATGAAACGGCAGGCTCCGGTGCAGGAAGGCCAGGTGTCCTTTCACCTGGAAGCCGATCTCGTGGCGGGAGAGCAGCGACAGCCGGCCGCTCTGCCGCACGCCCTCGACGATCGCGCCCGCCCGCTCGACGTCCACGCCGTCCGGCGTCTCGCCCATGAGCCCGAGGATCACGGCCTTGTCGCTGCCATGGCCGCGGCCGGTGGCGCCGAGCGACCCGAACAGCTCCACCGACACCGCCGCGGTGCGGGCGAGCAGGCCCGCCTCGTCGAGATCCACCGCGAACATGCGCGCCGCGCGCATCGGCCCGACCGTGTGCGAGCTGCTGGGCCCGATACCGATCTTGAAGAGGTCGAAAATGGTGACTGCCATGTGACGTGGAACGCCGTTCAGCAGGATCTCCGGCCCCGTTGCCGGAGCGCGCTCGGCGCTCGACCGTACAACCCTACACCGGTGCAGGCCGGCGCGCAGTGCGGCTCGCGCCGCGAACACACAGCAGGTCACCCCGCCGCTCCACCACGCGCGCCCTTTGGTATGCTCGGGGACGTCTTCCCGCATTTCCCTCACCCTCCAGAGATGGGGATCCCCATGCGCCATGCCCCGGCCGTGCTCCTTGCCGCCTCCCTGCTCGCCCCCGCCGCCGCGCGCGCCGACGGCCCCTCGCCCGCGCCCCCGCCCGCGCAGAGCGCCCCGGCGAGGCCGCCCGCGCTCGAGGTGACGATCGACAGGTCCAAGGTGGACCTCAAGGGCCGCCAGATCGAGGTGAAGCTGTCGCGCGCCGCCAGCAAGGTGCGCATCAAGGTCCTCGGGCAGTCGGGCGCGGTCCTGGCCGAAGAGGAGAAGCCGTTCGGCGGGGCCGCCGCCGGCTCGCCGCTCGCCGTGACCTGGTCGCCCTCGAGCGACGAGCCCGTCGCGCGCATCGAGGTCTACGGCCACGACACCGCGGGGTACTGGGCGGGCATCGCGATCATCCCCTGGAACGTGAGCATCCCCCACGAAGAGGTGCAGTTCGAGACCAACTCCGACGTCATCCGCGCCCCCGAGGTGCCCAAGCTGGAGGCGAGCCTCCAGAAGATCTCGGAGGTCGTGGCGAAGACCAGCGAGCTCGGCAAGATCACGCTGTTCATCGTCGGCCACACGGACACGGTCGGCAGCGCGGAGCACAACCTCGCCCTGTCGCGGAAGCGCGCCCGCGCGATCGCCGCCTGGTTCAAGGGCCGCGGCGTGAAGCTCTCCATCGCCTTCGAGGGGCTCGGCGAGTCGGCGCCGCTCGTGAAGACAGCGGACCAGGTGGACGAGCCCCGCAACCGCCGGGTCGACTACATCCTGTCGGTCGAGCCGCCGCGGCTGCCGTCGGGCGACGCGTCCTGGAAGGCGCTCTGAGGCGAGGCGGCCCCATGAAGACCACCATCCTCGCCCTGGGCACCCGGGGCGACGTCCAGCCCACGATCGCGCTCGGCAAGGCGCTCGCGGCCCGCGGCCACGCCGTCAGCGTCCTCGCCGGCAAGAGCTTCCAGCCCTGGATCGAGGCGCACGGGCTCACGGCGGTCCCGGGGAGCGTCGACATGGTCGAGGTCATGGAGAGCGACCTCGGGAGGGAGTGGGTGTCGCGCGGCACGAACCCCATGGCCCAGTCGCGGATCCTGCAGCGGCTCATCGATCGCTTCGGCGCGGAGATGACCGACGACGCCCTGCGCGCGTGCGAGGGCGCCGAGCTCATCCTGAGCAGCTTCACCTCGGACACGTACGCGGCCTCCATCGCCGAGGCCTCCGGCGCGGTGCAGGTCAGCATCCCGTTCCAGCCCTCCATCCTGGCCACGCGCCACGGGCCCACCGCGGTCGCCGCGCCCTTCCCGCGGAGCGACAGCCTGCTCAACCTCCTGTTCGGCAAGCTCCTGATCGAGCCGACGGTGTGGCGCTGGTACGGCGGCGTGACGGCCCGCGTGCGGCAGAGGCTCGGCCTGCCGCCGCAGGATCGGCGCGCGTACATGGCCGCGCTGCGCCGCATGCTGGTCGTCCACGCCTACAGCGCCCACGTCGTCCCGCACCCGCCGGACTGGCCGCCCAGCTACCACACGACGGGCTACTGGTTCCTCGATGAAGGCGGCGACTACCGGCCGCCCGAGGCCCTCGAGCGGTTCCTCGCGGCGGGCGAGCCGCCTGTCGCCCTCGGCTTCGGCAGCATGACGTCCCACGATCCCGGCGCCACGACGAGGCTCCTCGTCGACGCGGTCGCGCGGAGCGGCCAGCGCGCCATCCTGCTCTCCGGCTGGGCCGGGCTCGGCGACACGGCGCTGCCCGACACCATCCTCCGGATCGACGGCGCGCCGCACGACTGGCTGTATCCGCGGGTCGCCGCGGCGGTGATCCACGGGGGCGCAGGCACCGTGGCCGCGTGCCTGCGCGCCGGGCGGCCCGCGGTGGTCGTCCCGCACCTCGGGGACCAGCTCTTCTGGGGGCGCCGCGTCGAGGAGCTCGGCGTCGGCCCGCGCGCCATCCCGCGGCCACGCCTCACCGCCGACGCGCTCGCGGCCGCGATCCGGACCGCCGCGACCGACGCCGGCATGAAGCAGCGCGCCGAGGAGCTCGGACGCAAGATCCGCGGCGAGGACGGCGTGGCGGCGGCGATAGGCCACATCGAGCGGCACCTCGCGGCGCGCGCGACGACGTGATAGCGCAGAACGCCAGCGCCGAAGACACAGGCCATCGGCCGCCCGTCCCTCGTCATGACGCAGCCCTCGAGCCATCGAACGTCTTCGAGCTCTCCTCCCGGATCAGCCCGAAGAGCTCTTGATACAACGCCTGGTAGGTCGGATCGAGCCGCGCGCGCGGGCTCCGCGGCCGCGGCACGTCGACGTCGACGATCCGCCTGAGGCCGCTCGGCTTGACCCCCAGCACCACCACGCGATCGGCGAGGAAGATCGCCTCGTCGATGTCGTGGGTCACGAACACCACGGTGTGACGCCAGCGCTCCCAGAGGCCGAGCAGCTGCTCCTGCATCAACGCGCGTGTTTGCGCGTCCAGCGCGCCGAACGGCTCGTCCATCAGCAAGATGGCGGGCTCCACGGCGAGCGCCCGCGCGATACCCACGCGCTGCTGCATGCCACCCGACAGCTGCTCCGGGTAATGCTCGGCGAAATCCGACAGGCCCACGAGCGCCAGGTAGTGCCGCGCGCGCTCGCGCGCCGCCGCGTCGCCGGCCATCCTGAGGCCAAAGGCGACGTTGTCGAGCGCCGTCATCCACGGAAACAGCGAGTGCTGCTGGAACACCACCGGGCGGCGCGGGCTGGGCTCGGTCACGAGCTCGCCGTCGACCCGCACGGAGCCCGCCCGTGGTCGTTCGAACCCGGCGATCACGTTCAGCAGCGTCGATTTGCCGCAGCCGGACGGCCCGAGCACGGCCACGAACTGCCCCGGCGCGATCGTGAGGCTCACGCGCTGGAGCGCCGTGACCTCGCGCCCGGCCTTGCCGAACCGCACCGATACCTCGGTGAGCTCGATGGCGCCGCCCGCGCGATTCGCCAGGGCGGCGCGCTCGCCCGCGGCTGCCAGCGCCCCATCGATTGCCGCCTGCGTCACAGCACGATGCCCGTGCCGTGGTAGCGACGCTTCACGGCGAAGTAGTCCTTCCATTTTCGAGGCGCGCGCTGGCCTGCGATGAACTCCTCGTCCCAGTCGAAGAGGGGTTCCTCCGCGCCGAACGGGCGCGGCGCGGCGTCGCGCGTCCACAGGCCACGCCGGCGGCGCTCCTCGCGCTGATCCGCGAGCCAATCGTTGTAGCTCTCGTACACGACATGCCCCTCGGGCGCGTCGAGGGTCGCGGCGCGGATGCGGGCGTCGAGCTCCAGGAAGAGCGCGGCCTCCTCGCCCGAGATGGGCCGCGGGCTCACCCCGACCTCGTACCCTGCGCGCTCGAGCGCGTCGGCGGCGACCGCAGCGAACACGCCTTGCTCCTCCAGGCTCAAGTACTGCCGGTAGATGCCGACGTACTGCGTCGAGACCGGACCCCCGAGGGCCCGGTGGTCGCGCGTCTGCGCGCGCCGGCGCGCGATCTCCCCCCGGTGGAACTCGAGGACCTCGGGCTCGTGGTCCTCACCCAAGAACTCCGCCACCCGTTCGAGCACGCGCTCGGGCTCACGGGCGAGCTCCTCGTAGCGCACGTCCAGCCATTGCGACCTGGACAGCGTGCGCGCCCAGCGCTCGGCGATGGATTGCGAGCGGCGCCAGATCAGCGCGGCGGCGTAGACGTTGCGGGGGCCGAACGCCGAGCGGAGCTGTTCCACAGCGACATCGCGCCCGTCTCGCACGAGGTTCAAGAACTTCGCGTCGGGGAAGTCCTCGAGGATCTCGCGTACGTAGAACAGATTGTGCGGTGTCTTCTCGCCCCAGCGCGGCTTCTGCACCGCGTCTGCGTAGCGCTCGAGGATGACGCGATACGCTTCCCCGAACGTGTTTCGCCGGGTGCGAGCGACGAGCTCCTGCACGATCGTGCTCGGGTTCAGGTCCAGCCCGAAGAACGGCGTCTTCAGCCCGAAGATCATCTCGGAGACGAGCGCGCGAAAGCTCTCCGCCCGCGTCAGATCGCCGTACGTGTGCAGGTAGGGACGGAAGCGCGGGTAGTACCAGGCGACCTCGGGCACGGCGAGGCGGCTATGATGCCCCAGGATCGCCATGAGCAGCGTTGTGCCGGAGCGCTCGTTACCGACGATGAAGAACGGAGCGTTGGAGCGGGCCATACAGATGCTCAGAGCATACCGGAGGACACGCGCAACGGTCTATCCGGATCGTCTCGTGTGGTGTCGTTCTCCGGCTCGCGGCGATAGCGCGACCTCACCCGGCCTTGGGTGATCCGGTGACCGGCGCTCGGCCCATGCCGCCTCTGTCTCTCGATCTCCCCGCTGCTGCCAGAGCAGCAGCGTTGCTGATCCGCTGCTGCTCTGGCAGCAGCGTCGCCCCGCGACGACGGAGAAATCACCGGTCGCGCGCGATTTTTGTCATATTTTATCATTGGCACGTTATTGGCAAGTCCGTTGCCAGCACCAGCCGATGCAGAGCTCGCGCGGCCGACGTTCGCGCCTGACCGAGCGCGCGTGAGCGGCGCCGGCGGCGTGGGATTGCGTTGTCGGACTTCGTCTTAACGATCGAAAGACACTTGATGTCCCTCGTCCTCATCTCGGAGCGCGCCTCGGCCGTTCATGCCATGGCTGTGCGCCCTCACACTCCCATCTTCGTCAGGCTGATCCGGGACGCGAGATCGAAGACGTTCGATGGCCCGAGGGTCGTGCCGTGACGAGCGACGCCGAGTCCAGCCTGCTCGCCGCGCCCGTTCCCGGGCGCCCGGTCCGCTGGGACGTGGCGCGCGCGTCGGGTCTTGCGCTGGCCGGCGTGGCCCTGCTGTTCGGCGGCTGGGGCGCGGCGTCGCTGTGGCTCGACAACGCGATCCTGCTGCCCTCGCCCTGGGCCATGCTGCGCGGCTTTCACGAGGTCGTGCAGGACGGCACGCTGCTCGTCGACGTCGCCGCCAGCTTGAAGCGGGTGCTGAGCGGCTTCTCGCTTTCGGCGTTCACGGCGGTGCCTTTGGCCTTGCTCGTTGTGTCGTTTCCCTCGCTGAGCCAGCTGCTCCTGCCGGTGCTTTCCCTTCTGCGCCCCATCCCGCCCATCGCCTGGGTGCCCATCGCCATCCTGTGGTTCGGCCTCGGCGATCATCCCAGCTATTTCGTCACCGCCGTCGCGGCCTTCTTCCCGATCTTCCTCAACGCCCTCGGCGGCGCTCGCGCGGTCGATTCGCAGCACCTGCGCGCGGCGCGCTGCCTGGGCGCGCGCCGGCTGTCGCTCTTGCGCTTCGTCTACCTGCCTTCGTCGCTGCCCCACGTGTGGACGGGCCTCAAGATCGGCCTCGGCCAGTCGTGGATGGCCGTGGTGACCGCGGAGCTGGTCGCCGCTCGCTCCGGGCTGGGACACATGATCGAGCTGAACCGGCTCCAGCTCGAGACGCCGCGCGTGTTCGTCGGCATGTCGATGATCGCCATCATCGGGGCGTTGATGACGTCCGCGCTCGGCAGCCTGGAAGCGCGGATCTTCCCCTGGAAGAAGGCGAGCTGAAGGTCCTTCGAACGAAGCGGAACAAAGAGAGAATCATGAGTCGAGGAGCGAGAAAGTTCGGCTGGATCGCCGCGCTGACGGCGCTTTCGGCCGTCGCGCTGGCGCTCGCGTGGCCCCGGGTCCCGAGCGCCCAGCCGCTGGCCGTGCGCGTCGGTTATCCCACCGCGCTGCACGGCGAGGTCGCGAAGGTCCTGGGCAAGACGGACATCGGCAAAGCGCACGGCATCGCGGTGCAGGCCGCCTTCTTCCAGTATGGGCCGCCGCAGATCGAGGCCCTGGTCTCGAAGAGCCTCGACGTCGCGTTCACGTCGCTCGTGCCCACGGCCACCTACCTCTCCAAGCAACCGGGCGCGGTGACGGTGATCGCCGCCGTGGGCGAGTCCGGCCACGGCCTCGTCGTGCCCGCCGACAGCCCGGCGCGGTCGCTCGCGGATCTGAGAGGAAAGACCATCGCCGTCGCCTTCGGCACGGACTCACAGGTCGATTTGCTCGCGGCGCTGCGGGAGGCCGGGCTGGACCCGGCAGCGGACGTCACGGTCGTCAACGTGCCGCCGAACGCGCAGCCCGCCGCGCTCGAGCAGAGGCAGGCGGACGCGGTGCTGCTGCGCCAGCCGCAGCTGCTCAAGTTCAGCCAGAAGGGCGCGCGGGTGATCCAGCGCTGGCCGCATCACCTCTGGGCCATCGCACGCACGGAGTTCCTCGCGGAGCACCCCGGCCTGCGCGAGCGACTGGCGGCGGCGATCCAGGAAGCAGCGCTGTTCGTGGCGGCGAACCCTCAGCGGACGGCGGAGTGGTTCGCCGAGGATCTGCGCCTCGATCCCTCGCTCGTGCAGCAGATCTCGGCCGAGAACCCGCTGTATGCCGCGGGCAAGCAGCTGTCGGTCGCCGTCTCGCCCGAGCTCAGGGCCTTCGCCGATCGGCGCGCGCAGGAGCTCGTCGACTTCGGGCTGACGAAGCGCCGCGCCGAGTTCGTGTACTGAGCCGTGGCGACCACCGTGATCGCCCCGGAGGGGCTCGAAGCGTATCTCGCGGGATTGCCGTTCCTCGGCTCGCTCAGCGCCTCGCACGGCGAAGTGCGCGCAGGGGCCGTGGAAGAGATCCTCTTGGTCTACGAGATCGGCGCTTCGGGTATCGCCGACAGCGGCCGGCTGAAGATCACATTCAAGTTCTACTCGGACTGGGGCGAGCTGCAGACGCACGAGCCGCGAGGGCGCGACTACCTGAGCGCGCGCTTCGTGCCGAGGGCGAGCTTCCCTGGCGAGAGCCCGGCGACGCTCCGGCGCCTCGCCGTCAAGTACGACACCAAGGGGCACGAGCGCCCGTACCAGAAGGCGGTCATCGTGGACCTCGTCGACGGCTTCGCGCGCCCCGGTGATCGCATCGAGGTGCGCCTCGGAGATCGCTCGCACGGCGGAGCCGGCACGCGCGTGCAGACGTTCGTGGAGGACGGCTTCAGGTTCCGCGCGTACGTGGACGTGACAGGCACGTCGCGGCTGGCGGCGGTCCCCGGCGACATCGTGCTCCGCGTCGCTGCCGGGCGCCCGCACGCGCTGCGGGTGCTCACGCCGCGCGCGGCTCGGCCCGGCGTGAGCGTGCCGGTGGTGGTGCGGCTCGACGACGCCTGGGGCAACCCGTGCGCCCTCGCGGCGGCTCGGGTGAGCCTCTCGCTCAAGGGCGGCGCGGCGGCGAGCGAGACGGTGGCGTGGGTGGCCGGCGCGCGCGCGCTGCGGCACGAGCTCCGGCCTTCGGAGGCGGGGAACTACCGGCTCGAGGTGCGCGTCGATAGCGGAGAGGAGACATGGGTCTCGTCCGTTCCGCTCTCGATCGGCGAGTTGCCCAGCGAGCGCCCGTACTTCGCCGACCTGCACGTGCATGCGCACGACACCGTCGGCACCAACTCCACCGCCTCCAACCTGAGCTTTGCGCGTGACCTCGCTGGGCTCGACGTGCTCGGCTACACGGTGAACGATTTCCAGATCACGGATCGCGACTGGAGCTCGGCGCTGGCGGACATAGCGCGCTTCCACGAGGACGGCCGCTTCGTGTGCTTCCCGGGCACCGAGTGGTGCGGCAACAGCGCCGTGGGAGGAGACCACAACGTCGTCTTCCTCTCCGGCGAGGTGCGTTTCCCGAACGACGCGAGCGGCAGATCGCTGCGCTCGTTCGAGTGGCACGAGCACATGCGCGGGGCAGCGCCGGAGCCCGGCCGCTGGCCGCTCACCGCGCTCTACGCGGCATATCAGGACGCGCCAGAGCGCTTTCTCTTGATCCCTCACGTGGGCGGTCGCCGCGCGAGCCTCGACTACCATCACACGGAGCTCGAGCGGCTGTGCGAGCTTTCGTCGTCCTGGGGGCACTTCGAGTGGCTGTTCTCGGAGGCGCTCGCGCGCGGCTACCGGCTCGGCGCCAGCGCCTCCGGCGACGAGCATCGCGGGCGGCCGGGCGGGGGCGCTCCCGGCGCGTCGATCTTCGGCGTGCGCGGCGGCCTCACCGGCGTGCTCAGCCCGGCGCTCGATCGTGCCTCCATCGGCCTGGCCCTGCGCCATCGCCGAACGTGGGCCACGACCGGCGAGCGCAACGTCGCGCTCTTGGGGTCGGGCGCGCACGTGCAGGGCGACGAGCTCGAGCACGCGGGGCCGCTGCCCGTGCGTTACCGGGTGCTCGGGCATTCTGGCTGGGAGTACGTCGCGCTCAAGGATCACCGAGGCGTGGTCTGGGAGCGCGACCTGCACCGCGAGCTCGGCTACGCCGCGCACCGGCTGCGCGTGCGCTGGGGCGGCGCGCGCGTGCGCGATCGCTATCGTTGGGCCGACTACGCGCTGTCGCTGCGTGTGAGCGGCACGGCCGTCGAAGACTGGACGGCGCGCGGCTTCGAGCACCCCGAGGAGAGCGTGCGTGCGCTGTCCGACGGGCGCTTCGAGGTCCGGAGCACCACCCATGGCGACGCGGACGAGCTCGATCTCCGGCTGCTCTCGCTGCGGCACGCCCAGCTCACGCTCGACGTGCGCGTGAGCGGCTTCGATGGCCAGCCCTGGCGAGAGGCGGCGCAGCTCGAAGTGAATGGAGGAGCGTTGCTCGACAAGGGCCGGGTTCATTTCGATCTCGGCGGCGAGGGCCTCTTCGTCGCGGTCGAGCGCGTGACGGACGCGGCGCTGCCGCTGGAGCTCACGGGCGAGCTGACGGTGCCCTGGAGCGCTGCACCGCCGGCGCTCGATGGGCAAGCGCCCGCCTATCCTGTGTACCTCTTCGGGCGCGAGATCGGCGACGCCAAGGTCTGGACCAGCCCGCTCTTCGTGCGCTGGGCTCGCTAGCTCCGCTCTCGCGAGGACGCCTTTCGCTGTGGTGTGACAGCGTAGGAATCCACCGTCCGAGGACATCGGCCTTCGGACGCTCACGGAGTCGCGTGTACCTCGCGCGTCCACACTGTGGGCGGTGGGGGGAGGCACGCCGGGAAGGCGTCTTTCCAAGGTCTCGTCGCCGGGGTCCGGGCTCATGTACGCTCGTCCGATCAGCGCAGCGGGCGCTCCATCCGGCGAGCGGCTCGGATACCGCCCCTCGCGCGGATACGCCCCTTACCTTGACGAGGCCATGATGCAGCCAGATCTTCTCTCCGGCACACCCGCCCGCGCCGCCGCCGGTGCCGCCGCCCGCGGGAGCACGCCGCCGTCGACGCGCGGCTTTCCGCTCGTCGGCGTGCTCCCGCACCTGCTCAAGGATCGGCTCGATTACCTCCTCTCGGCGAGAGAGCAGCTCGGCGATCTGTACACGATCGATCTCGGGGTCGCGCGGCTCGTCGCGCTGAACCACCCGAGGCACGCGCAGCACGTCCTGCGCGACAACGCGCGCAACTACCGCAAGGGAGGCGCGATATGGGAGAGCGTGCGCTCGCTCATCGGCAATGGGCTGCCCACGAGCGAGGGGGATCTCTGGCTGCGGCAGCGGCGGATGATCCAGCCGGAGTTCCACCGGGACCGGCTCGCCGCGATGTGCGACCTCATGGTGCAGGCGATCGACGACGGCATGGCCGGCTTCGGCGCGGCCGCCGCCGCGGGGCGCCCGGTCAACGCCGAGCGGGAGCTCCCGCACATCACGATGAAGGTCATCCTCAACACCATGTTCGGATCGGGGATCACCAAGGAGGAGGCGGACGCCGTCGGCGGCTCGCTCCGGTACGCGCTCGACTACATGCTCCTCGGGGCCGCGCTCCGGGCGCTGCCGAGCTGGATACCGGCCCCCGGGCGGCGCCGCTTCGAGCGATCGGCGAAGGCGATCGACGAGCACGTGTTTCGCTTCATCGCGCAGCGCCGCGCGCAGCCGGGGCGCGGCGGCGATCTGCTCTCGATCCTCCTCGCCACGGTGGACGCCGAGACCGGCGAGCAGATGACCAATCAGCAGCTGCGGGACGAGGCGGTGTCGATGTTCCTCGCCGGGTACGAGACGACCTCGGTCGCCCTCGCGTGGGCGCTCCACCTCCTGGTCGAGCACCCCGACCTCCTGCGGGCGCTCGCGACGGAGGTCGACGAGGCGCTCGGCGACAGGCGGCCCGGCTTCGCGGACGTCCCCAGGCTCCCGCTCGCGCTCGCGGTCGTCCAGGAGGCGCTCCGGCTCTACCCGCCGGCGTACTGGATACCTCGCACCGCGATCGAGGACGACGAGATCGACGGCTTCCACATCCCCGCCGGCACGATGGTGGGTGTCATGACTTATGTCCTGCACCGGCACCCCGACCACTGGGAGGCTCCGGCGCGCTTCGACCCTGGCCGGTTCACGCCCGAGCACGCGCGCGCCCGGCACCCGCTCGCGTTCATCCCGTTCGGGATCGGGCAGCGGCAGTGCGTCGGCAAGGAGTTCGCGCTCATGGAAGGGCAGCTCATCCTCGCCCGCCTCCTCCAGCGCTACCGGATCAGCGCGGTGCCGGGGCGGACGACGCGGCTGCACTTCGCGACCACGCTGCGCACGTCCGGCGGCGTGTGGCTCCGGCTGGAGCCGCGCCCGGGAAGGTGAGATGACTCGAGCGGCGCGAAGGCGTGTAGCGCTAAGCCGGCGTGCTCTGGCCGAACGCCTCGTGCGGACGCTGGTCACTGTATTCGTGCCGAAAGCGGTCGAAGACGCGCTGCTGCGCTGCCAGCGTGGCTTTTGGCGGCGATGTCGCGGGCGCGCCGAGCGCCCGGACTCCAGAGCGGCGTTCGGAGTTTCCTGACGACCTCACGCGCCTGCACACCCAAGAGTCGCACGAGCTGGGCGTGGCCAACGTCCGCCGGTGCCAAGTCACACCCTTTGGAATATATAGCTGACTGGTTGTAGTGCGTCGCATTGACGAACGAGCGAGCAAGGTTTTCGATGATCGTCGAGAGAGGCTACGCGCTCCGCGAGAAGATCGAGGAAACCGCCGACTTTACCCTGTACCGCGCATGCCGCGAGGTCGACGGCGTCCCGGTCTTGCTGAAAATCCTGCGCGCGGAAAGAGCGACCGGCGCCGAGATCGCGCGCTTCAAGCACCAGTACGAGCGCATCGCGCGCATCGCATCGCCTCGCCTCGTCGCGCCGCGCGGCGTCGAGGCGCTCGCCGGCTCCTTGATCGTCGTCCTCGAGGACTTCCCGGGCCGCGATCTCGCGCGGATCCTCGCCGCGCGCCCGTCACGCAGGATGCCTGTCGGCGAGGCGCTCGATCTCGCGGCCGCGCTCGCCGAAGGCCTCGCCGCGGTGCACGCGGCCGGGCTCGTCCACCGCGATCTGCGCCCGAAGAACGTGCTCGTCGGCGCGCGCGGCGCGGTCAAGATCAATGGCTTCGGCGTCGACGCCGAGGTCACCCACGCGCACGAACGGCTCTACGCGCCGGCGGTCATCGCCGACGTGCTGCCCTACGTCTCCCCCGAGCAGACAGGCCGCATGAACCGCGGCGTCGACTACCGAACCGACCTCTACGCGCTCGGCGTCATCCTGTACCAGATGCTCACGGGTCAGCGCCCCTTCGAGGCCCTGGACCCGATGGAGCTCATTCACGCGCACCTCGCGCTCGCGCCCGCGCCGCCGTCCCGCGTCGATCCGACCATCCCCGAGGCCGTCTCCGACGTCGTGCTCAAGCTGCTCGCGAAGAACGCCGAGGAGCGTTACCAGAGCGCCGAGGGCCTGCTCGCCGACCTCGAGCGCTGCCGCGAGGCCCTGCGCGGCACGGGGACGATCGAGCCCTTCGCCGCGGGCCAGCGCGATCGTCAGGACCTCTTCCGGATCCACCAGAAGCTCTACGGCCGCGAGCATGACATCGAGGCGCTCACCGCCGCGTTCGTGCGCGCGCTCGAGGGGAGCCGTGAGATCGTCCTCGTCTCCGGCTATTCGGGGATCGGGAAGTCCTCGCTCGTGCACGAGATCTTGAAGCCGCTCGCGCGGCAGAAGGGCTATTTCACGAGCGGCAAATCCGACCAATACAACCGCGACGCGCCCTACGGCGCGGTGATCCAGGCGTTCGACGGCCTCGTGCGGCAGATCCTCACCGAGAGCGATGCGCGCATCCTCCGCTTTCGAAGCGCGCTCCTCGAGGCGCTCGGGCCGAACGCGCACGTCGTCTGCGACGTCATCCCGTCGCTCTGCCACGTGATCGGCCCGCAGCCGCCCGTCCCGGCGCTCGGCCCGATCGAGGCGCAAAACCGCCTGAACCGGTGCTTCTTGCTGTTCGTCTCGGTGTTCGCGCGGCGCACGCACCCGCTCGTCCTGTTCCTCGACGATCTTCAGTGGATCGACCCCGCGAGCCTCGGGCTGATCCGCGCGCTCCTCGCCGGCGACTCGCTCGATGCGCTCTTTTTCTGCGGCGCTTACCGTGACAACGAGGTATCGCCCGGGCACCCGTTCGTCGTGGCGATCGAGGAGCTCAAGCAAGCCGGGCTCGTCGTGCACGACATCGTCCTCGCCCCGCTCGCGCGCGCGCACCTGCTCGAGATGCTGTCGGATAGCCTCAAGCGCGGCGACTGTGGGCCGCTCGCCGATGCGGTGCAGAAGAAGACCGGCGGCAACCCGTTCTTCGTCAAGGAGTTCGTCCGGTCGCTGCACGACCACGGCGTCCTCGCGTACGCAGCCGGATCAGGCTGGCGCTGGGACCTCGCGGCGATCGACGCGCTCGGGTACACGGACAACGTCGCAGACCTCATGGTGCGCACCATCGCGCGCCTGCCGCCGGCGACGGTGAAGGCGCTCAACCTCGCCGCGGCGATCGGCAACCGGTTCGACCTCGACGTGCTCGCCGCGGTGAAAGAGTGCTCGCCGGAAGACGCGTACGCCCGCCTCGATCCCGCCGTGAGCGAGGGGCTCGTGATCGCCGGGCGCGGCGGCTACCGCTTCGCCCATGACAAGGTCCAGGAGGGCGCCTACGCGATGATCCCGGAGGCGGACCGACCCGCCTTCCACCTCCGGATCGGCCGGCTGCTCGCGGGCAAGCTGGACCTCTCGGAGAGCCAGAGCCTCTTCGACGTCGTCGGCCACCTGAACAGCGCAGGCGACCTCGTGTCGGACCCCGTGGAGCGCCTGCACCTCGCCCGCATGAGCCTCGAGGCCGCCTGCCGCGCCGAGGACTCGGCCGCCTTCGGCGCCGCGCTGCGCTACCTGCAGCTCGGCCTCCTGCGCCTTCCGGAGGACGCCTGGGCGTCACAGTACCCGCTCCGCCTCGAGTACGCGAAGAGAACCGCCCTGATGCTCTCGCTCTGCGGCCGGCATGACGACGCCCTCGCGATCCTCTCCGATGGCCTGGAGCGGGCCGCGAGCCGGCTCGATCGCACCGAGGTGCTTCGGCTCAAGATGAACGTGCAGGTGCTCAAGAACGACCTGCCAGCCGCGCTCGCGGAGGGGCTCGAGGCCCTGCGCCCGTTCGGGATCGACCTGCCTCCTTTCCCGGACGACGTCCTGCTCGACGCCCAGGTGCGGGCGACGATGGATCTCGTCCGGGAAAGGACGATCGAGGCGCTGCCAGGCCTGCCGCCGCTCGGGGACCCGGAGATCCTCGCCATGCAGGACGTGCTCCAGGAGCTCTTTCTCCCCTGTTACTTCCTGGCCACGAACAACCTCGGCATCACGGTCGCGAAGATCCTCGAGAACACGCTGCGCCACGGGCTCTCGAAGAACTCGATCTTCGGCTGCATGAACTTCGGGATGCTCCTGTGCGCCCGCGGCGACATCGCGCTCGGCTACCGCTTCGGCCGCGCCGCCATCGACCTCGCGGACCGCTACACGGACAAGAAGTCCGAGGCGATGCTCCGCAATATGTGGGGCGCCTTCGTCCAGCATTGGCGAGAGGGCTACGCCGCCTGCAAGGCGTCGCTGGTCGCCGGGGTGCACGCCGGGCTCGAGACGGGCCAGTACATCTGGTCTTTCTACAACACGGTCAATGGCATCACGAACAGCCTCCTCCGCGGCCTCCCGCTCTCCGACCTCCTCGCCGAGGCGCAGGGCTACCAGCCGATGCGCAAGCTCGACGAGTTCAATGCCATCACCTGGATGGTCGGCGCGGTCGGACAGATCGCGCACCAGCTCTCTGTCGAGACCGAGCGCCCCGCCACGCTCAAGGGGGCGTGGGTCGATATCGACGAGGTGATCGAGGAGTCCCGCCGCATCGACAACCAGGCCTCGTTCTTCTTCGCCCACTTCTACATCGTCGTCCTCTGCGTCTTCCAGGGGGCGTTCGAGGAAGCGGCGCGCGCCGCGCTCTTGCCGCACATCGAAATCCCGGCCGTGGCGGCCTGGCATGGCAACCCCGCGTTCCATTGCTACGCGGGAATCGCGTTCACGCAGGCGGCGGACGTCGTCTCCCCGGAGGAGCGCGCGCTCTTCCTCGCCCGCGCCGAGGTCTCCGCCGAAAAACTCTCGCGCTGGGCGGACCTCTGCCCGGAGAACGTGGCGCACCGCCGCGCCCTCCTCCTCGCCGAGCTCGAGCGCGCCCGCGGCGACGCGCGCGCCGCCGGGGACCGCTACGACGATGCGATCGCGCTCGCGCAGCGCGGCGGCTATCTCCACGACGAGGCGCTCGGCAACGAGCTCGCGGGCCTCTGCTTCCGCGCGCTCGGCAAGACCACCATCGCCGGCGCCTACCTCACCAAGGCGCACAGGGCGTACGGCCGCTGGGGCGCGACGGAGGCGATGCGGCGCATCGAGCACGCGTACCCCGACCTCGTCCCGGGCGAGAGCCTCCGCGGCGAGAGGAGCCCGCAGGCCGGCGCCGCGCTCGACGTCGGCTCGGTGCTCAAGGCCTCCCAGGCCATCTCGGGCGAGATCGTCCTCGACCGCCTGCTCGACGCGCTCATGCGCATCATGGTCGAGAACGCCGGCGCGCGGCGCGGCGTCCTCCTGCTCCTGCGTGACGGACGGCTCGTCGTCGAGGCCGAGCACCACATCCGGGATGCGTCGGTCCACGTGCTCGGCGCGGCGCCCCTCGAGGGCCGCGAGGACCTGCCGGCCAGCGTCGTCACGTACGTGGCGCGGACGCGCGAGACCGTCCTGCTCGACGACCTCGCGATCGACGGGCCGTTCGGGCGCGATCCCTGCTGCGCCGGCGGAGCGCCGCGCTCCTCGCTCGCCGCGCCCCTCGTCTACAAGGGCCGCCTCGCCGGCGTGATCTATCTCGAAAACGACCTCACCCGCTCTGCCTTCACCCCCGATCGCGTCGAGGTGATCCGGCTCCTTTCGGCCCAGGCGGCCAACTCCATCGAGAATGCGCGCCTCTATACGGATCTGCAGCAGGAGAACGCGGAGCGACGGCGCGCCGAGGAGGTGCTCCGCCATTCCTACTCGCGCCTCGAGGCCACGCTCGAATCGACGGCGGACGGCATCCTCGTCGTCGACGACGAGCAGCACGTCGTGCGTCAGAATCGCAGGTTCGCGGCGATGTGGCGCATCCCGGACGAGATCCTCTCCACCGGGTCGGACGACACGTTCCGTACGTTCGCCAGCGACCAGGTCCTCGATCCCGAGGCGTTCCTGCAGAGGATCCGCGCTCTCTATGCCTCGCCCGAGGAGTCCAGCTTCGATGCCATCCCGTTCGCGGACGGGCGCGTCTTCGAGCGTTATTCGCAGCCCCAGCGCCTCGGCGGGCGCGTGGTCGGGCGGGTCTGGAGCTTCCGCGACGTCACCGCGCGCGTGCGCGCCGAGCAGCAGCGCGATCAGCTCCTCCTGGACGAGCGGCGGGCGCGCACGGCAGCGGAGGAGGCCGTGCACCTGCGGGACGAGTTCCTTTCTATCGCCTCGCACGAGCTCCGCACCCCGCTCACCAGCCTGCAGCTCGCCATTCAATCGCTGGGGCAAAGGCTCGCGCGGGGCATGGACGTCGAGCGCGTGCGTTCCGCGGTCGCCCTCTCTGGCCGCCAGGTCAAGCGCCTCACCGACCTCGTCGATATGCTCCTCGACGCCTCCCGGATCCAGGCGGGGAGGCTCGAGCTGTACACAGCGCCCGTCGAGCTGCGCGCGCTCGTCGACGAGGTCGTCGCCCACCTCGGCGATCAGATCGCGCAGTCAGGCAGCGCGGTCGCCGTGCGCGCGGAGCAGCCGGTCATCGGCCGGTGGGACCCGCACCGCCTGGAGCAGGTCGTGACCAACCTCCTCACCAACGCGATCAAGTTCGGGGAGCGCCAGCCGATCGACATCGCGATCACCCGGGGAGATCGGATCGCGCGGCTCTCGGTGACGGACCGTGGGATCGGGATCCCGGCCGAAGTGCAGGCGCAGCTCTTCGAACGATTTCGCCGCGGCGTCTCGTCGAAGAATTACGGGGGGCTCGGGCTCGGCCTCTACATCACCCGCACCATCGTCGAGGCGCACGGCGGCCGAATTCGCGTGTCGAGCGAGGTCGGCCGGGGCTCGACCTTCTGCGTCGAGCTGCCGTTCTCGACCGAGCGCGCGGGAGATTTGGCGTCGTAGCGGTTGCCTCGAGCGGCTTCGTGAGGGTGCCGCCGGAGCATGACACCGCTGCAAGGGCACCTCTACTGCGGCACGATGAGCGGCACACCGAACAACCCGACGGTGCACGGCGGGCCGGCCGTCAGGTTCCGGGAGAGGCAGAACAGCGCGTTCATGCAGTGCGCGACGCGATCGACGCCCTGACCGGGGCGTCAGCGCCTCGCGCGCCGGCGACGATCGATGAGCGCGGTCACGATCGGGAACAGCGGCAGCGCCATCAGCACGTAGAACCCCGGCTCATCGAACGCGGGCCCGCGCGGCCGGTAGATGCCGCCGCTGAGCAGACACGTCGCGAGGTACGCCGCCAGGATGGCCGCCCCGCACAGGCTCCACAGCCGCAGGTCGATCGGCGCTGGTGACGAGGCACGCGCGGCCCGCGGCGCGGCGTCCGGCGCGTCGAGGACGCCGCGCCACCGCTCGACGTCCCACAGCGCCAGCCCGACCAGGCCCGCGAACATCAGCGTGACGACGCTCGCCGTCGGGACGACCGCCGTGCTCCAGCAGAACGCCAGGATCGCGCCCGTCACCGGCAGCGCCAAGAATGCGCCGGCCGTCGCGAACCGCTGCGTCATGAGCAGCGTCGCGGCCACCAGCTGGACCACGCCCACGAACGTGTAGAAGTGCCCGGTCGCGTGGAACGCGTGCAAGAACTCGTGGAACGGGCCGCGATTCCCCGGATCCGTGAACGGCTCGCCGAGGATCTTCTTCAGCCCCGCCGGCAGGAACGCGAAGCCGATCAGGATGCGCAGGTTCACCACGGCGAGGTGCGCCCACCGGCGCTGCCGGAGCCAGGCGACCGTCGCCTCGATGCGGTCCATCACGGAGTCCACGGGCCGCGCAGTGTAGCCGCGCCGCGCACGCCGCGGATCGGAAACCGTGGAACTCTCGGCCGTGTCTGGCGTTGGGCGGCCCGCCCATCCACGGCGGCCACGACAGTTCCGGCAAGGTTGGGCCAGCCTCGGCATCAACATCGGGGGCACGCTCGTCGGCTGCCTGCTCGGAGCGGAGGCCGCCGGCACTTCGTCCTTGCCCCCCCCGCGACCTGCCTCGAACATATCGCCAAGGCCAGTCGAACCCGCACACCGGCGGCGAGCCGTGGTCGGACGGCTCTGCTCCACGACCATGTTGAACGACTTACCGAACTGTCCACTGGACAGACCTCGTCCCGCGGCCTCGGCCGACCAATCGACTGATAGTTAGACAAACTAACCAACCTGCGCATGAAAGCGACACAAGCACCGCTACTCGTGATACTTCTGTTGCACGCCGGCTGTGCCCGAAATGGCCCGTCGCCGCTGCCCCACGGCTCTGCAACTCGACCGCCATCCCCCGCCCAAGAAATATCAAATAATAGCTCGCCAGCATCGAAACAGCCAGGCTTGCCAAGCGCTGCCACGCAAGACGTTGTCAGCCTGCAAATCACCGCTGTCGCGAGCAGCCCTGGCTCCCACGCGTTCCGACTTCGCGAACGAGCATTGGTGTGGCTCAAGGCGCCAGGGTGCCCTGCTACGGGTATCACGCCGTCACTCCGGCAAGGCAGCACGGAATTGACGAGGATCGAGGAAGAGCGCACGATCGAGCTGCCGGCGGGCGTTTATCAACTTGGGTTCAGCTGGCCAGACGTGGGTGCCCCCAGAGACATCAGCAACTGTGCCGTCTTCTTCCAGGCGCGGTATCTCGCGGAGGCGTCATGCGCCGCGAAAGACGCGCTATTTGGGGTTCTTCCGTTCGACAGCGAAGCGCCCAACGTCGAGTCGATCGGCGACATCAACGCGGACGGCCGCGAGGACCACAGGGTGACATTCAGCGCGTCGCCAACACAAATGGGAACGCGCGTGGTCGTGTCCCAGGAGCCTCCGGCATGCGTTCGCACCGTGTTCGACGGCGTTGGCCATGTAGTGCCTCTGCCTGAATCGAAACATGGATGGAAGCGGCTCTATTTTCTGGAATCCGAGCATCTGGCGACTGGCGCCCCGGATTGGCTCGCAAGGACTCATGGCTCGACGTGGTCCGTCACGTGGCACCTCGACTATGAAACCAGCTCTCAGTCCTACCGCAAGAGCGATGCCCCGGTTCGTTGCGAGCGAGCTGACGGTGTTCAGCGCGCCCTCGGAGATCCAGGCCCGAATCCCCGAGCCACGCTCATCCCCGACACCTCATGTCGACCTTCGTACTGGCAGAGGAACGACTAGCGCATCGTGCAGGTGAGCATGTGCCGCCCAACCCGGCGTTGCCACCGATGGGCCGTTCGCTTATGCTCAGATCCCACGGCCGAACGCTCTTTGTTGGGCGAAAAAGTACAAAAGCGGGACTCTGCCTCGGCAGTGGATCTGGAGATTCTCATGACGACGCTGCACGAGCTCCTTGGAATCGATCTTCCAATCATCCAGGCCCCCATGGCCGGCGTGCAGGGCAGCGCGCTCGCGGTCGCGGTCTCCAGCGCTGGTGGGCTCGGTTCGCTGCCCGGCGCCATGCTGGGCCCGGACGCCCTGCGCAAGGAGCTGGCGGCCATCCGAGCGCAGACCACGAGGCCGTTCAACGTGAACTTCTTCTGTCACACGCGGCCCGAGCCCAACGCCCAGCAAGAAGCGATCTGGCGTGCCCGGCTCTCGCCGTACTTCGCCGAGCTCGGCGTCGACGCAAGCGCCATCCCGGCCGGCCCCGGCCGGTTGCCCTTCAGCGATGAGGCCGCGGATGTGCTCGACGAGCTCAGGCCTGCTGTGGTGAGCTTTCACTTCGGCCTGCCCTCGGAGGCTTTGCTCTCGCGGGTGCGCCGCTCGGGCGCGAAGATCCTGTCCTCTGCCACGACGGTCGACGAGGCGCGCTGGCTGGAGGCGCGCGGCGTCGACGCGGTCATCGCCCAGGGCATCGAGGCGGGCGGTCATCGCGGCAGCTTCCTGTCCGACGATCTCGGCGTACAGCTCGGCACCTTCGCGCTGGTGCCGCAGATCGTGGACGCCGTGAAGATCCCCGTCATCGCCGCGGGCGGCATCGCGGACGCGAGGGGTGTCGCGGCCGCCATGGCGCTCGGTGCGGCCGGCGTGCAGATCGGGACGGCCTACCTGTTGTGCCCCGAGGCCACCACGAGCAGGGTGCATCGCGCGGCGCTCGCGAGCGGCGCAGCCAGCATCACGGCGCTCACCAATGTATTCACCGGGCGACCCGCTCGGGGCATCGTGAACCGCATCATGAGGGAGCTTGGGCCGATGAGCGGCGCCGTGCCAGCTTTTCCCTTGGCGACATCGGCCATCGCGCCCCTGCGCGCCAAGGCCGAAAGCCAGGGCAGCGGCGACTTCTCGCCGCTCTGGGCGGGGCAAAACGCCAGCGGGTGCAAGGAAGTGCCAGCGGCCGATCTCACGCGACAACTCGCAGGTGCACTCCGAGGTGCACGCTGACGCCACCCAGCCTGCCGGAGGATCCGACAGGCGCCCGCGGCGCCCGCGGCTCATCCGCCGACGATGGGGTGAAAGGCTCCTGTTCGTGTATCCTGCAGCGACCATGTGCTGCACCTTCTCCCCCGCGAGGCTCTCCAGCACCCTCCTCTATGCCGGCGATGCGCAGTGGAACGGCCTTTACGTCCACGTCCTCGCCTACCAGAACACGGCGTCGACCTCCGGCCCGAACGCCATGATCCTGCCGATCCCGGCCACGCGGATCGGCCCGCAGAACGCGGTCGACACGCGCCCGTTCCGCACCTTCCTCGAGGACATCCGCCAGGCGACGCGCCGGCCGATCCCGCCAAGCTACGGCCCGCCGCCGTTCGCCGCGGTCGGGGCCGCCCGGGCCGTGGTCTTCGACGTGGGCAGCTATGCGGTGGTGCTCGCCGAGTCGCCGCGCGCGGTGCTCTCCGTCCTCGGGCAGGTCCCGGAGCCCAAGCGGCCTGCGATCAACGATCGCATGCTTCAGGCGTTCGAGGCCTACTACCCCGGCTGGCCGGTGGCGGTCTGTTGCTGGAACGGCAACCTCCAGCCCGAGCCGCTCCTGTGGTGGTACGAGCCCAGGTACCCGGAGTGGCTGTTCGCGCCCGCGCTCGACGCGCACGACGGCAACCCGCCCGATCTCCGGGCGACGGTCGAGGTCGATCACCACATCGCCTTTGGCTCGGCCCTGAAGCCCGACGGGCAGCCGGTCCGTTACCGCGATGAGGCGGGTGCGCACCGGCCGCTCTTGCCCTCGAGCGTGCACGGCACGGAGCTGCGGTCCCGGATGAGCAACGGCGATTTCTGGGCGCGGCGCGACCAGCTCGGCGGGCCGGCGCTACGTTGCGTACCGGGCGACAAGGCGGGCGCGCCGATCGCGCTGAACGGCTGGGAGGGAGCTCCACCGCCCTGGCTACCGCCGGAGCCCATGGTGTGGAACTGGAATCCGCCGCCGCCCCGCCGCGTCGTCGGATAGCGTCTGGGAGATGCTCCCTGCCCCGCTCGTCCTGTTTCCGAGCAGCCCGCTGCACCCGACCGCGCCGGACAGCGCCTTCGAGGAGGAAGCCCGGCATGCCGCCAGCGCGGGCTTCGACGTCGGCCTCATCGACCTCGAGGTGTTCCTCGGCGGCGACGTGAAGCTCCGCCGGGTGCCGGAAGGCCCGGGCGAGGTGCTCTACCGCGGCTGGATCCTGGGCCTCGATGCTTACCGATGCATGAGCGAGGTCGTCGCCGCGCGTGGCCGGCGGTTGATCACGGAGCCGGCGGCGTACCAGCACTGCTATCACCTGCCCGAGTGGTACGAGGCGATCGGCGGCGCCGAGCACACAGCGCGGTCGATCTGGATCCCGGGCTCCACGTTCGACCTCGAGGCCGTCGTCGTTCACGTGCGAGAGGCGTTCGGAGCGGGCGCCGTGATCCTCAAGGACTATGTGAAGTCCCGCAAGCACGAGTGGTTCGACGCCTGCTTCATCCCGGCGGCGGACGACGTGGCCAACGTGCGGCGCGTCGTGGGCAACTTCCTCCGCCTCCAGGACGACCACGTCGTCGGCGGGCTCGTCTTCCGGGAGTTCGTCGAGCTGCGACGCATCGGGCTGCACCCGAAGAGCAGGCTGCCGCTGGTGAACGAGCATCGCTTCTTCGTGCTCGACGGCCGGCCGTTCTACGCGGCACCGTACTGGGCCGACGGTGACTATCCGGGTGAGCCGCCGAGCGCCGACGTGCTCGCGCCCGTTCTCGGCCGCGTGCGCAGTCGCTTCTACGCGGCCGACGTCGCCGAGAAGGAAGGGGGCGGCTGGATGCTGGTGGAGCTGAACGATGGCGGGTCGGCGGGCATCCCCGAGGGCGGGGCCGCGGACGCGTTCTACCGGAGCCTGCGCGCGGCGCTGGGCTGAGGAGCGTCTCGTTGCTCGATCCGAGCCATCCGCCGCGAGCCGCCACCCGGCGCACGCCCTGAGCGGGCCGTAGCCGGAGGGGGGCGCTCACGCGAGCTCCGGCGCGCGGCGGCTTGCCCGCGAGGCGCGGCGGCGCAAAGGGTGTCGGCCATGGCGCATGAGACGGCGTTCGCTCTGTGGCTCATCCCCGGCGGAGCGCCGGCCGCGCGGCTCGAGGAGCTCATCGAGGCGCTCGCCCGGGAGACGGGGGGCCCGGCGTTCGCGCCTCACCTCACCCTGCTCGGCGGGCTGCGCGGCGACGGCGGCGCGCTGGCCGCGAAGCTCGGCGGGCTGCGCGGCGACGGCGGCGCGCTCCGCCCCGTCGCGCTCGAGGCGCGCGGCCCCGCCACCGGCAGCACCCGCCACCAGTGCGTGTTCCTCGACGTGACGCCGTCCGAGCCGCTCACGGCGCTGCGCCGCGCGGCCGAGGCGGCGCTCGGCGCGAACGCGAACGAGGCCCCCTTTCGCCCGCACGTGAGCCTCGTGTACGGCGAGCTGCCGGCCGCGCGCCGAAAGGAGCTCGCCGCGGATCCCCGGGTGCTTGCGCTCGCCCACGAGGTGTGGTGGGCCGACCGGATCGAGCTGTGGGCCGTGGCGGGGCAGACCGAGCGCTGGCGCTGCCTCGAGGGCGTCGCGCTGGAACGCCGGTGAGATCTCGCCGGCGCGGGTGTCATGCCTGCCCACCACGCGCCCCGACGCACGGCGCCGCCGCAGCGGAAGCGTCGACGAGGGATTTCCGCCCTGCGCGCAGATCGCGGCGCGCCGAAGTATGTGATCTCGTGGATCTCGGCTAGCCTAGGGCCCATGGCGATGGCTCCCGTTGCTGTGGGCGACGTCCTCGCGGGCAAGTACCGCGTGGAGCAGATCGTTGGCGCCGGTGCGATGGGCACGATCGTCGCCGCGTGGCACCTGGAGCTGGAGCAGCGGGTCGCGATGAAGTTCCTGCACTCGCTGCGGTCGGACGGCGGCGACCCGGCGGAGCGGTTCCGGCGCGAGGCGCGCGCGCTGGCCAGGATCAAGAGCGAGCACGTGGCGCGCGTCCTGGATGTCGGCTCGCTGGAGGGCGGGATGCCCTACATGGTGATGGAGTTCCTGGAGGGGAACGACCTCGCCCACGAGATCCGGGCCCGCGGGCCGCTGCCCGTGATGGAGGCCGTCGGGTACATGCTCCAGGCCCTCGACGCGATGGCCGAGGCGCACGCCACGGGGATCGTGCACCGCGATCTCAAGCCGGCCAACCTGTTCCTCTCGCTCCGGCCCGACGGCGATCGGGTCATCAAGGTCCTCGATTTCGGTATCTCGAAGTCGCTGCTCGGCATATCGCGCGACCAGGTCGCGCTGACCCAGACAGCGTCGCTCCTCGGCTCGCCGCTCTACATGTCTCCCGAGCAGGTGCGCTCCGCGCGGGACGTGGATACGCGCGCGGATATCTGGTCTCTCGGCGTGATCCTGTACGAGATGCTGACCGGGCGGACTCCGTACGACGGCGACTCCGTCGCTCAGCTCTTCCACGCGCTGCTCTACGAGAACGCTGCCCCGGTCGCCCAGCTGCGCCCCGACGTCCCGCGCGAGCTGGACGCCGTGGTGATGCACTGCCTCGCCAAGGAGCGCGAGCAGCGGTGGACGAACGTCGGCGATCTGGCGGCCGCGCTGCTCCCGTTCGGCCCCGCCACGGGCCACATGCACGTCGACCGGGCGCGCCGCATGCTCGGCAGCTCCTCGGACCTCGCGCGGCCGTCGCTCCTCCAGGCCGGCGTGCCGAGCGGGGGCGCCCAGGGCACCGGATCGCGCCCGTCCATACCGCACGGGGGCCCGCCCTTCGCGCCGGCCTCGCCGTCTTCGCCGTCCTTCGCGCCGGGCACGCCGTCCTTCGCGCCGGGCACGCCGCCCTTCGCGCCGGGCACGCCGCCCTTCGCGCCGGGCACGCCGCCCTTCGCGCCGCCCTCGCCCAACGCGGAGACGGGGCCGACGGTCAACTCGTGGAGCAACTCGGGCCATCCGGTGCGAACGGTCCGCAACGGGGCCCGCGTCGCCCTGGCCATCGCCGCCGGCGCGTTGCTGGTAGGGGCCTCGCTCGGCGCCCTGTTCTTCCTGCGCTCCGGGCTCGCCACCGACCAGGGACAGCCCCCCGCAGCCGCGTCTGCGCCCACCTCCGAGGCCGCGTCTGCGCCCACCTCCGAGGCCGCGTCTGCGCCCACCTCCGAGGCCGCGGCTGCGCCCACCGCCGAGGCGACGGCGAAGGGCGACGCGCGCGAGGCTCCCGGCGCCACCGGCGCCGCGCCCGAGGTGGCCGGCGGTTCTCCAGCCCCGACCGCGCCTGCGGCCTCCTCCAGCGCGCCCGCGCCGCCGCCGGCGGCGTCCTCCGGCCCGGCGGCGCCGCTCGCCGCGCAGCCCAGCGCGCCTCGGGCGACCGCCACGGCCCGGCCCGTCGGGCGCGCGCAGCCCGACGCGGGGGCGCGCCCGGAGCCGACGCGGAGCAATTCGATCAGCGACTTCGGCGGGCGGCGCTGAGCGTGGCGCTCGCGTCGATCCGGCGACGGCCCCGAGGCTCGTCGTGGCCAGCTTGGAGGAGAACACGGGACGTATGAGGCGTACGAAACGTCGTCAGCGAAGCATCGCACACTGCGTCGGCCTGGGTCTGTGCGCGGCGTTGTTCGCCGGGGGGCTCCCCGCGCGGGCGGAGCCGAGCGCCGCCGACAAGGCGACGGCGGAGGCGCTCTTCGACGCGGCGCTCGACCTGATGAAGCAGGGGCGCAGCGCGGAGGCGTGCCCGAGGCTGGAGCAGAGCCAGCGCATCGATCCGGGCATCGGCACGCTCCTCTACCTGGCCGAGTGCTACGAGAACACCGGCCGCACGGCGAGCGCCTGGGCCACGTTCCGGCAGGCCATGTCGGAGTCGCAGGCCGCGGGGCAGGCCGACCGCGCCCGCAAGGCGCAGGCGAGGGCGGCCCGGCTGGAGCCGGGCCTGTCGAAGCTGAGCATCGACGTCGCCGCGGAGAACCTCGCGATCGAGGGCTTCAAGGTGCGCTCCGCCGGAAAGGCGGTCGATCCCGCGGTCTTCGGCGTCGCGATCCCCGTGGATCCGGGCGAGATCGCGATCGAGGCGAGCGCCCCGGGCCACGAGACCTGGACGGCGACCGTGAAGCTCGGGGGCGACAAGAAGGGCCCTGCGAGCGTCGATGTCCCGGCGCTCAAGCGGCTCGAGGGGCCGCCGCCTGCGCCCCGCGATGCGCCGCCTCCCGAGGCGGCGGGCCCTGCGCCGGCGCGCGGCGCCCCTGCGCCGGCGCCGGCGCCCGCGGCGTCCGGGGGCGACACGGCGCGCTTGATTGGCCTCGTCGTGGGCGGCGCGGGCGTCGTGGGGCTCGGCGTCGGGACGTTCTTCGGCGTGAAGGCCATCTCGAAGAACAGCGACGCGGAGAGCTACTGCAAGGGCGGCAACACGTGCGAGGACGAGCGCGGCGTCACGCTGACCGAGGAGGCCAAGAGCGCCGCCACCGTGTCGAACGTCGCGTTCGGGCTCGGGGCGGCGGCGGCGATCGGCGGCGCCGTCCTCGTGTTCGTCGTCGCGCCGAGGCAGGCCCCGCCCGTCCAGGTGGGGGCGTTCGTGGACGCGCGCAACGTCGGGTTGCGCGTGGGAGGTACGTTCGAATGAGACGCATGACAGGGCTCCTGTCGCTCGCCCTGCTCGCCCCGCTCTCGAGCCTCGCGTGGCTCGGCTGCCAGGCCATCGCCGGCATCGAGGACCGCACCTTCGACCCGGGCAGCTCGGACACGGGGGGCGGGCAGGCGCCCGTGAGCGAGCAATGCGCGTCGTACTGCGCCGACGTGATGGAGAGCTGCACGGGAGAGCACCAGGTCTACGCCACGCTGGCGACCTGCCAGGGCGTGTGCGCGCTGCTCCCGGCGGGCGATCCTCTGGAGCCCGTGGGCAACACGGTCGCGTGCCGCGCCCGCCAGGCGGAGCTGGCCGGCGCCACAGGCGAGGTCGGGGTGCACTGTCGGGCGGCGGGCCCGGGCGGCAACGGCGAGTGCGGGAGCAACTGCGAGAGCTACTGCGCGCTGCGGGCCGCGGCGTGCACGCTCGAGGTCGCCACCGAGGAGGAGTGCGTCGCCATGTGCGCCGGGCTCAAGGAAGTGGATACGTTCGACGTCATCGAGAACCACGACGGCGACACGCTGCAGTGCCGCCTCGTGCACGTGAGCTCCGCGACGGTGGACCCCGAGGAGCACTGCCCGCACGCGAGCCTGACGCCGGTGCAGCCCTGCGGCGATCCGGCAGGGACGACGCCGAGCTGCGAGGACTTCTGCCGGGCGGCCATGACGTCGTGCACGGGTGATCTGGCCGTCTACGAGTCGAGAACGCAATGCCTCCTTGTCTGCTTGGCGCTCCCTCCCGGCACGACGGAGGACCGGACCGAGAACACCGTGGGCTGCCGCAAGTACCACGCCTACAGCGCCATGCTGGCGCCGACCACCCACTGCCCGCACACGGGGCCTGGCGGAGACGGCCATTGCGGGGCCGACGAGCCGGGCTCGGGCGTGACGGGCAACTGCGTGTCGTACTGCACGCTGTTCGAGGCGGCCTGCAAGCCGACCCTCGGCGAGGCGTACGAGGGCTGGGGCGCGGCGTGCCAGGACGAGTGCAGCGCGATGACGGGCGCCGCCCACGATTCGGGCTACTCCGTCGCGAGCGCCGAGGGCGGCGACACGGTCGCTTGCCGGCTGCTCCACGTGAGCCGCGCGTTCGAGAACCCGGACGAGTGCGCGGCGCTGGCCGACGGGATCGCCTGCCAGTGACAGCCCGCGGTGGGCCCGGCCGCCTCATCGTAGGTGCGCCGCCAGCCCCCTTGCATCATTGAGCCCCGAGTCGCCAGATCTGGTCTCCACGGCTGGACCAGGCGTCTTTGTGCAAGCGGATCGTGCCGCCGGCGAATCTCTATTTCCTTGCCGGGCCCCATCCCCGATGACTGGCGAGCACCCTCGTATCCTGCTCACCTACCGTCTCGAGCCACGCTGCGGCCAGCGCGTGCCCACGCGCGCGGTCTGCTGCCGTCAGCGTGCTGTGCGCCGCCTCGCACACGAGCGGCTGGCGAAATGCGAGCTCCTCCTCCCCTGGAAAACGGCTCGTCGCACGGCGCTCGACCAGCTTGTGCGCGAGGAGCGTGGCGAGCGCGCTCTCGGCGAGGGTCACGGAGCCGCCCTCGCCGAGCAGGTGGAGCACACCCCTCCTCCAGAACACGTTCCCGAAGATGCTCGCCGCGCGCAGAAAACGCCGCTCCGCCGGAGGGAGCGCGACGAGCCGCGCCTGTTCCATCGCGAGCACCGCCTCGGGGAGCTCGTCGCGACGCCCCTCGCTCGCGGACCGGAGGAGCTCCTCGAGGTAGAACGGGTTGCCCGCCGCGCGCTCGACGAGCGCCGCGACCTCGCCTGGATCCAGGCTGCTGAGCGCATCCTGAGCGAGCCGGGCCGTGGAACGCGGCGAGAGCGCGCCGAGGTGAATCTGCTGGGCGCCGCGCTCGGCCCAGAGCCCGGGGAAGCGCTCGTGTGCTTCCGGACGGCCGAACGCCAGCACGAAGAGCGGGCGGTCCTGGAACGCTCGCAGCGCACGCTCGATGCCTTGTAATGAAGGCTCGTCCGCGAGGTGCAGATCCTCGATGACAAGGACGAGCGGCCGCGCCTCGACGGCCGCATCGATGAGGTCGACGAACTCCTGGCCGAGCGATGTGGGCTGGTGCGACGGATCGCGGGCGCCGCGGATCAACGAGGCGAGCACCTCGAACGGCGCTCCCGTGTCGGCGCGGCCCGCCCAGACCGCCGGGGTGGCATTGGCCGAGGTCCGGATCCCGGAGATGCGCTGCATGGCCTCGTGGCGCAGCCTCGACTTGCCGATGCCCGGCGGGCCGGTCACGAGCGCGGCCCGCGCGAGCCCCTCCTCGACGCACTCCTCGAAGAGATCCACGAGCTGGCGCAGCTCCACGTCGCGATCGAGAAAGGGGCTGGGACGCCCGAGCCCCCAGCGCGCGTCGTCGCCGATCGCCCGCTCGCCGGCGAGCGCCCAGCCCGCGGGCTCGCGGCGGACGTCGAAGCGGCCGCCCAGGAGCGCCCGCGTCACGTCATCGACGTAGGCCACCCCGGAGACGGGCGCCGGCGCGGCGAGCAGCGCCACGGCGCGGGCCAGGAGGTCGCCGGCAGGGGGCTTGCCGGTGACCTCGGCGCTCCCCGTGACGACCGCGATCCTGGGCTTCGCGGCGCCTTCGCTCTCGGCGAGCGTCGGGCCGAGAGCGAGCGCGCACCGCGCCGCGCGCACGGCCTGCTCCTCCGGGCTCTCTGCCTCCTTCTGCGTCACGAGCAGCCGGCCGCCGGCGACGAGATCCACGCGCCCGCCGAGCCGCGCGAGCGCCGCCGCGAGCCGCGCTCTCCGGGCGACATCGGCGTCGGCGCTCACCGTCTGGGCGGACGCAGCGTCGGCGGCGGCCTCCCGCTCGGCGACGACGATCGAGCCCACGCGCTCTTCGCAGCTCGAGATGGCCTCGCGACGTCCAGGCTCTCCGGGGCTCGCTGAGTTGGCGGCGGCCTCTTTCGCCAGCGCGCGGAGCGCGTTGGCGACCGCGGCCCCGCTCTCCGGCCGCGCACCCCGGTCCTTCGCTATCATCCGCGCAACGAGCGACGAAAGCGCCCGGGACACGTCGTCCCGCCGCGCGCACACGTCCGGCGCCTCCTCCAGCAGGGTCCGCGCGAGCACGTCCACCATGCGGCCGCCGGCGAACGCGGGCCGGCCGGCGAGACATTCGAAGAGCACGGCTCCCAGCGAGAACACGTCCGACCGCGCGTCGAGCGGCTCGCCGTTGATCTGCTCCGGGGCGAGGTACCCCGCGGTGCCGATGATGGTGCCGCTGCGGGTGAGCGCCCGCGTCGGGCCGTCACGGCGAGCGATGCCGAAGTCGACGAGCTTGATGTGCCCTGGATCGCCGCCGATGAGGAAGATGTTCGACGGCTTGACGTCGCGGTGAATTACGCCAGCGGCGTGGGCCGCGTCGAGCGCGTCGGCGGCCGCGATCCCGAGCGCGAAGGTCTCTTCGAGCGCGAGGGGGCCCCGGTCGAGCCGGGCCGCGAGGTCCTCGCCCTCGAGCCATTCCATGGCGAGCCACGCTCCTGCGACCGCATCGTGGCCGGCGCCGATGAACCGGACGATGCCGGGGTGCTCGAGCTGGGCGAGGATCCGGGCCTCACGCGCGAAGCGATCGGCGTGCTCCGGAAGAGCGTCGCTCAGGAGCTTGAGCGCGACGAGGCGACCGCGCTCCTGGTCCAGGGCCTTGTAGACGGTCCCCATGCCGCCTGCGCCGGCGAGGCATGCGATCGCGAAGCGATCCGCGACGACGGCTCCTGGCTGCAGCTCCGTCAAGGTCATCGATCTGGGGATGTTACACGACGAGGGAGCGTGATGCACCACACCTCCCGTGCACGCGACTCTTCGCGTCGTGGCCGCGTCGTCGGGCGGCCGCTTCGCGTGCGCGCGTCCCTCCGGGAAGGCCACGCGTCTTTCAGGGAAGAGGCGCGTCCCGGCCAGACCACCCGAGGAGCGCCGATCCGGGCCGGCGTCGCGGCACGGGTCCGGGCGTTGGGCCTGCTCGGTGTGAGCGGACCTGCGGGAAAAGCGGCGAGAATCGCACGGCCTCGGCCGGGCCATCCCGAGCGGCGCGGCACGGCACGCTGGTTGCTCATACGGTGGGAACGGCAGTGCCGGAGTGGACTGCCAATCAAGGAGATGCAGATGCGTCGATGGATGGGGATATGCCCGCTGTTGGCCTGTGCGGCGCTTTCGGCGTGCACCGGGGCTGACGAAGCAGGGGACGAGAACGAAAAGAGCGAGGAGCTGGGGCAGGTGTCGGAGGCGGTCGAGACGGCAAATATGCTGTCCTCGAACGTGCTCTCCACGAACACGCTCACCGACAACGCGCTCACCATGAACGCGCTCACCATGAACGCGCTCACCGACAACGCGCTCACAATGAACGCGCTCACCATGGACACGCTCAACGCGCTGAACGACGGGGCGATTGCGAGCGACACGGTGTCGACGAGGAGGGGTCACCTCTCGCGCGAGCTCCTGAGGTACATTTACAAGTGTGCGATGCCCGAAGACAACAAGATGATGCTTACCCTTGATGCTCTGGAGCATCCGGGTCAGACGGAGCAGGTTGAGTTCGAGGGCGAGATCGGGCTGGCGCCGGAATGGGAAACGGGCGAGTGCGACGAGGAGTGCAAGCAGTGGGTCTCGGCCTGCGTGCTTGCTCGGGTGAATGGCTACCACGTCAAGGTCGACATTTCGCTTCGCGGCGCCCATTGGCGGCTCTGGGCTTCGCCCCAAGAGCAGGCCGAGTACAAGAACTTCGAAGGGCGCTTCTGGGGCAATATCTTCGCCGGGTCCACGCAACAGGACCACCGGGCATGCAGGGGCCCCGGCGCCAACCTGGGTCACATCACGGGCCGTATCTGCGCATCCAACGGCGGCAACTGCTCGTTCCAGGTCTACGAGGATTGCACGCAAGCGTGTTGGGGCGAGATCTGCGAGGGCAAGCGCTCGGTCGAGGTTTGGCTCAAGGATCCCCCCGCGTCGGATTGCGGCAACGGCATCTGCCAGACGGGCGAGGACAGCAGCAGCTGCTCCATGGACTGCCCGGCGAGCGTGGCGATCACCGATCATGAGACGAGCGGCCATTATGTGAAGACGGTCGCGGCGGTCGCCCTCGACGCGGACACCGTCGTGTACGCTGGCTTCACCAATGCGCCCACGATCGCGGGGCTCGACGCGCTCGACCCGCCCCCGGTGTCGAGCAAGGACATCTTCGTGGTCAAGGCCAAGGCAGATGGGACGTACTTGCTTGCGACACGGTGGGCAGCGGCGGACGGCGACGAGATCACCGACGTGGACGCGAACGCGGCGATGGGGTATGTCGCCGTCGCCATCAACAGCAAGATACGCGTCCTGGACCCCGACACGCTGGATTCACGCTATGCGGACATAACCACCGATCTGGCGAAGGTGCAAAGTATATCCTCGGCGGACCACTCCGGAGAACACTGGCTGGAGGTAGTCGGCATGAACAGCCAGAACCAGCCAGAATGGCGCGAATACACGGTTTCAGGGGGAGCCCACGGCCGCTCGCGGCCCGTGGACACGACGACGGGCACATGGACGCAGCGGGTGCTGGATTCCTGTAACGCCCTCGCCGCGCGGTCGCTCTCGTCCGGCGCGATCATGGTGCGAAAATCCAGCAGTTGGGGAGAGGACGAGTCCTTTTGCGGCAACGGAAGCGCGTGGTCTGTGACGATCGACGTTCCGGAGATCGCCGACCCGATACCCGTGGCTGCCCTGCCGGCGGGTATCGTCGCCGGCACCAATGGGAAGAAGACGCAATCGTTCATCGGGCGGGTGGTGTCCGGCCATAGCTCGTGGGCATGGATCAACCGCCTGTCCTCGCCGGACCCGACGCGCGAGGTCAAGGTCACCTCGGCCGAGGTGCAGGGTCAAGTCGTGGTCGTCGCGGGGGAGTTCAGGGGTCCGATCGATTTTGCAGGTACGATTCCCTCTCCGCTCCCGGACAGACGGCTGGGCGTGAACGCCAACCGAGACGCGTTCGTCGCCGCATACGACCTCACCACGGGCGCGCTGCGCTGGGTGCGATCTTATGGCGGCCCGGGCGACAACGATGCGCTCGATGCGTTCACATTCGACCACAGCGGCCGGCTGTGGGCCTTCGGAACCTTCGAGGGGACACCCACCCTCGATGGCACGGTTGCGCCGGGCACCGACGGAGATAAGGGGACCGACTCGATGCGATTGATCGTCGGACCGCTCCCCTTGAACGAACAGCAGACCCTCGCGGTCGCGCCATGGGGCATGGTGGCGACCCAGACGGACGGTACGCTTTGGGCTTGGGGCGACAACAGCCAGGGTACGCTCGGTCCCGAGGCGTCGACGACCGCTCCGGGCTCGCTTCCTGTCGAGATCCCCATCACCCGTGCCGTCTTCGGCACGGCTGCCGGCGGCGCGCACGCGCTCGCGCTGGACGGCGCAGGTGTCGTATGGTCCTGGGGCGATAATTCGTATGGCCAGCTCGGCGATGGCACGACGGCGGACCGAGCGACGCACCCGCAGGCTCTTGGTCTCCAAGGCATCGTGGCCATTGCGGCCGGCAAGAGGCATTCGCTCGCGCTCAGGGGCGATGGCAGGGTGCTCGCATGGGGCGATGATTCCGCTGCCCAGCTCAGCAATGGCGCGGCTAGAACACCGAACGGGTTCAAACCTCGCAAAAACACCGTGTTCGAATGGCCCACCGCGCCCCCATGGCCCCCGGCGCGTCGATCGACAGGCACGCTGCCATGCACGCCAGCTCGCAAATCCGGGGATTTGTTGAGCCTTCAACCCGTTCGGTGCTCTAACTCCACGTTGAGCCCAGCGCTGGTACCAATGCTCGACCGAATCACGGCCATCGTGACCGGTGAGGAGCATTCGCTCGCGCTCAGGCAGGACGGGACGGTCTGGGCCTGGGGCAACAACGGGAATGGCCAGCTCGGCGTTGGCACAGCGAAGGCGAGCCAGGTTCCAGTGAAAATACCGACGCTGAATGGTGTCACGGCCATCGCGGCCGGCGCGAACCACTCGCTGGCGGTGCGCGGGGACGGAACGGTCTGGGCCTGGGGCAACAATGCGCATGGGCAGCTCGGTGACGGGACGACGAGCCAGCGTAGCGAACCGGTGCAGGTTTCTGAGCTCGGGCAGGTGCTGCGCGTCGCCGGGGGAACCGGGCACTCGCTGGCCTTGAAGGCAGACGGCACGGTTTGGGCGTTCGGCTCGAACAGCCACGGACAGCTCGGGGTCTCAACGTCCACGAGCCAGCGCAGCATCGCGGCGCCGGTGAGCGGCATCTCCCACGCTAGCGCCGTTGCTTGCGGCGGAAATAGCTCGGCGGTGCTCTTACCGACGGGTGACATCCGCACGTGGGGAGAAAATAGCAAGGGGCAGCTCGGCGACGGGGTTCTCGGCCAAGCTCGTTTCTTGCCCACTGGCGTGAGAGGTGCCTTCGATTCCCAGACGGTGGCGATGTCGCTTCACACCCTCGTGGCAAGAAAAGACGGAACGATCGACGCTTGGGGCAGAGACCACTATGGCGAGGCCGGCGATTTCCTGGGAAGCGGTGCCAGAACCGAGCCCAAGAGGATACCGGGGATAAGCCGCGTCAGGAGTGTCGCGGTTGGTGATAGATGGAGTATGGCGCTCAGGAAGGATGGATCCGTCTGGACTTGGGGGATTTCTTCGTGGGGTGTGCTGGGCGATGGCAAGGGCTGCGATTCGGACTTTGCATATCCTGGCCCGCTGAATCAGGTCGCTGCATTGTCAGATATCATACAGATCAGCGCTTCTCTCTACAACGGATACGCCCTGAAGAAGGACGGTACCGTGTGGGGATGGGGCTTTAACAGCTATTATCAGGAGCTTGGAGATCGACCCGGGTGCGAGCCAGCCCCGATTCCTGGCCTGAGCGACATCGTCGCCATCGACGCTGGCGACCGTTTCGGCCTGGCGCTCAAGAAGGATGGAACGCTCTGGGGATGGGGATTGGGCGGCCGCGGCTATGTCGACCCCTTGTATTTTCGCAGTCCGGCGCAATTCGAGAACCTCAAGAATGTCGTCCGATTTGGAGCAGGGACTGACTCCAGCGCTGCCGTCACGGCAGATGGGAAGATCTGGACCTGGGGCGCGAATTACTATGGGCAACTCGGCATCGCTGGCGCTTCTTATTACACCGAACCGGTTGACATCCATGATCAATCAGGATTCATTGATGTCTCCGTGGGGGATTGGCACGTGCTGGGCATCAAGGCAGATGGTACAGTGTGGGGTTGGGGACACAACGGAGGTGGACAGCTTGGCGACGGCACAACCCAGACGCGGAGCACGCCCGTGCTCCTGCTATCCTCCATCGCAGCGGCGAAAGTCTATGCGATGGGTGTCAATTCACTGATCATGCAGACCAACAGGAGTCTCCTGGGTTCTGGCGATAACCACGCGGGCCAGCTTGGGCGCCGAATGAACATGGACGGCAGCACGCCCCAGCGATTGCTGGACATCCAATAGCGCACACCCCACCGCCTGGGCGGCGCCGCCTCCAAAGCTGGCGCCGCCGCAACGCCACAACCCGCGCCCACGCGCCGCGCCTGCGCCTGCGCCGCGCCGGCTCATTGCCCCCTCAGTCCCGCCCGAGCCACTGTCGCGCGAGCGACCGCGTCTGCGCATGCTCGGGAACGCGCTCGAGAAAGCTGTCCCGCCACCGCGGATCCTGGAACTTGCTCGCACGAGCCATGAGCGCCTCTGCCGCCGCCGCGATCGCCTTCTCCGCCTCATCCCGATGCCCCGCCGCGGCGAGCGCCTCTGCATAGGTCAGACGGATCAACGCCTCCCCCTCCTCCACACCGCCGAGCGAATCGAGCGCAGCTTGCGCCTCACGCGCCCGTTCAAGCGCCTCGTCCGGCCGTCCCAATTCGAGCAGCGCCCGCGCCAGCAGCGCCACGGCCGCGGCGCGCAACGGCGGCGCCACCGCGAGCACCTCCACCGCATCGCGCGCGTGGCGCTCGGCCTCCTCGAAATCGCCGCTCAGGATCGCGATCTCGGCGAGGTAGGTGAGGGTGCTGCCGATGAAGCGAGGTATGTTCATCCGGCGCGTGGCCTCGAGCGCTGCTCGCTCCACTTCATGGGCCTCGGTGAGCTTACCGACGCGGGCGAGCACGAGGCCGAGGTTGCTCTGGATGGTCGCCTCGAGCTCGTGGAGCTCCATCTCCTCCGCCGCCGCGAGCGCCGCGCGGAGGAGCGCCTCTGCACCGGCAAAGTCCCCGATCTCATAATGGAAATGAGCGAGGTTCGCGCGCGTCGCGCAAGCATTCCGACGGTCGCCGACCTGCTCGAACGCTGCCAGCACATCGCCGAAGCTCCGCAGCGATCTCTCCGGGTCCGCCGCGGACGCGGACTGGAAGGCGCGCACCTGGTGGTACACCGCGAGCGCGTCCTGATCGAGCGCGTGAACGCCGTCGAACGCTCGCTCCACGGCCTCGAGCAGCGCATCGGCAGGAGCGTACTCTCCGTGAAACACCATCGTGCCCGCGCAGGCGCTCAGGCACATCGTCCTGGCCCCGAGCGCTTCTGCTCCGATCGCCGCATCCCGTGCCGTCGCGCTGAGCTGCATCACCGGCCCGAGAGCGCTCTGCTTCTGGTACGCCATCGCGGCGTGGTACAGCGCCATGTACCAAGGGGCGCTCCCCGGCGCGACCAGCCTCGCCGCCTCCGTCCCCCGCTCCTCCGCGAGCGCGAGCTCTCCCCGCCACACATGCGCCTCGGCCTGCACCAGCCGCAGCGCGCCCACCGTCTCCTTGGATGGCGCGCACGCGATCCCCCGCTCGGCCCGCTCGATCGCCGCCTCGAGGTCATGACCGCGCAGCGACTGCTGCGCCGCGCGCAAGCAGGCCGCCGCCGCCCGCAGCGGCTCCGCGCCGCGCTCGAAATGCCCCGCGAGGACCATCGGATCCGCGTCCCCCGTCCGCTCCAGCCAGTCGCCGGCGAGCGCGTGCCCTGTCCGCCGATCCTGCTCCGTCAGCATCTGATATGCCGCCTCCTGCACCAGCGCATGCCGGAACCGATACTCGGCGCCCTCCGCGCGCTGCTCGCTCCCGCCCCGCACGAGGAGCTCGCGTTGCTCGAGATCGTCGAGCCGCACGGCCACCGCCGCCGCGCCGACCAGCGCCTCGACGCCGCGCCGCCGGAACGCCTGCCCGAAGATGCTGGCCGCACGCAGGAGCTGCCGCGCGCTCGGATGCAGCGCCTCGATCCGCGACTGCACCATCACGAGCACCGTTTCCGGGAGCGCGGCCTCCGCGTCGCTCATCGCCGCCCGGATGAGCTCCTCCAGGAAGAACGCATTGCCCTCGGCGCGCTCGACCAGCCGGGCCACCAGCGCGTCGCTCGCCTCGCTCCCCAGCGCCTGCCGCACGAGGCGCTCGCTGGCCCGCCGGGCGAGCGGCGTGAGGCGGATCTCTTGCCGCAGATGGCCCTCCCAGAGCCTCGGAAATAGATCGTGCACCTCCGGGCGCGCGAGCGCGAGCACGAGGAGCGGCTGCCCACCAAGGCGGTGCAGCGCCGCCTCGATCAGCGTCACCGTCGGCAGATCCCCCCAGTGCAGATCCTCGAGCACGAGGACGACCGGCTGCACGGCGCATTCGGCGCGCAGGTACGCCTCCAGGGCGGCCCGGAGCTGATCGGCCATCAGCATCGGGTTGCGCCGCGCGGCGCGGAGCTGGACGTCATCCTCGTCGGGGAACGGAGCGCCGACGATCTCGCCGAGAAAGGCCGCGACCCGCGGCGCATCGAGGCCCGCGTGACGCGAGACGCGCGCGAGCACCTTCTCGCAGCGCCGGGCCAGCGGCTCGCCCTCGACGATGCCGAAGCCGCTCCGGAGCGCGCCCGAGAGCAGCGCGAAGGCCGAGCCGGCGCTCATCGGATCGGCCAGCCCGACCCAGATCGCCGGAGGCGCCTCGGCGCTCCGCGCCCTGCGCAACAGCTCGCGCCGCAGCCGCGATTTGCCCATCCCCGGGGCGCCCGTCACGAGCACCGCCGCCGGTGCCCGCTCCTCGACGCAGCGCCGGAGCTCGGCGACGAGCGTGGAGAGCTCGCGATCCCGCCCCACGAACTCCGTCGAACCTCCGGGAAGGCCGGCGGCTGGCCTGTCGCTCCGCTTGACGCCGCGGAGCACGCGCCCCGCCGCCGCCTCCGAGAGCTGGAACCGCGGCTCCAGGAAGGGCGCGACCACCTCGTCGATGAGGATCTCCCCCGCCGCCCCGCGCTCGCGGCTGCTCGAGAGGCGCCTGACGGCCCGCTCGATCAGCTCGCCCGTGTGCAGGGACGCCCCGACGTCGGAGCGACCCAGGACGACGGCCATGGGGGCATCGCCGATCACCTTCGCCATGGCGAGCGCACAATGCCCCGCGCGCGCGGCCAGGTCCGTCGGCGCGGCAGCGCCCGAGAACGAGGCGAGGAGCCACCGCTCCTGCAGACGATCGAGCCTCCCCCCGTGCTCCTCCGCGATCTCGCGCAGCGCACCGTGTCGGCCGGCCCTCTCGCCCTCCGGCCCGGAGCTCGCGGGCGCGTCGTCCGCGAGGACGAGGCAAAGGAGCCTCCTCTCGCCGGTCGTCATCCGCTGGTCCGCAGGCGGCGGCCACGAGCGCGCCGCGCTCGAGACGAGCGCCCCAGCCTCGGCTCCCCTCATCCAGTCGGCCACGGCCTCGGCGTCCGCGGGCCGGCGGTCCGGCTCCTTGGCGAGCATCCCCGCGACGAGCTCCTCCAGCCACGCGGGCACGGACGCGCAGAGCTCGCGGAGCGGCGGAGGGTCCTCCAGGACGACCTTCATCAGCAGCGAGAGCGGGTCGTTCGCGAGAAATGCCGGCCTGCCCGTGATGCATTCGAAGGCCACGCACCCGAGCGCGAAGACGTCGGCCCGCGCGTCGATGCGCTCCTCGGCGCGCGCCTGCTCCGGCGCCATGTAGCCGGGCGTGCCCAGGATGGCCCCCGGCTGCGTCAGCTCCCCGCGCAGCCCGGAGATCCGCGCGATGCCGAAATCGAGCAGCGTGACGCGCTCGATCGCGCCGTCCATGAGCAACAGGTTGCTCGGCTTGATGTCCCGATGGACCACCCCGAGCCGGTGGATCGCGCCGAGCGTCGCCGCGGCTCGCGCGAGGAGAACCACGGTCTCGGAGACCGCCAGCGGCCCCCGTTCCAGCCGCTGGGCGAGGGTCTCCCCGGCGAGCCATTGCATGGCGAGGTAAGGTCTGCCCGCGCCCGTCGCGCCATGGGCCACGTACCGCACGATGCCGGGGACCTGGAGGGCCGCGAGCGCCCGCGCCTCGTGCTCGAAGCGCGCGCTGTCCGCGAGGTCCGAGCCGAGCAACACCTTGACCGCGACAGGCTCGCCGGACTGCCCGTCACGCGCGAAGAAGACCTGTCCCATGCCGCCGGCGCCGACGTAACGCTCGATCTCGAAGCGGCCGTCGATGACGTCTCCCGGGCGCGTCACGCCGGCTCCTCCTGCATGTCGAGCAGCGCGGCGAGGTCCTCGTCGACCTTGCCGCCGACGAGGTCCACGAACTCACGCACGCGCTCGATCTCGCGCTTGTAGGCCCGATGATGGTTGCGGCTCTTCAGGAGCGCGTGCTGCCCGAGCAGCGAGAACGCCGCCTCGCGGCCGCCGCGGCGCGCGACCGCGGCGGCGAGCACGAGGCCCCGGATGGCCTCGCTCATCTCGAGCGTGAGCGGCGGGCCCTCGCCGCCCTCGCGGCGCTCTGCCTCCCCGACAAATGCCTTCGCGGCGCGCCAGAGCTGGTCAATCAACGCGACGTCCTCCGCGGCGGCGTCGTAGTCGAGCGCGCGCTCGAGGTGGTGCCGCGCGAGCACGAGATCCCCGCCCGCGCCCCGGCGATCCGAGAGGGCGAGCGCATAGGCCCGGCGCACGATGTTGTCGAGCTGGCGCAGGTTGCCCGGCCAGGGCGTCTTCGACAGGAGCTCCAGGCCGTCCCGCTCGATCCGCGCCGCGCCGTGGCCTCCCGACTCGCCATGCCTGCGCGCGAGCATGTACTCGGCCCAGAGGGGGAGCTCGTCCAGGCGCTCGGAGAGCGCGGGAAGCCGCACGGGCAGCACGTTGATGCGGTAATACAGATCCTCACGGAATTTCCCCGCGCGCACGCACGCGCGCAGGTCGGCGTTGGTCCCGATGATGAACCGCACGTCCGCCCGCCGAGCGCCTCCTTCGTCGCCGAGCGGCCGATAACGCCGCTCCTCGAGCACGCGCAGGAGGCCCGCCTGGGCCTTGAGCGAGAGTTTGTCGATCTCGTCGATGAAGAGCGTGCCGTTCGCCGCGCGCGCGATCGTTCCGGGGGAGTCTTTCATCGCGCCGGTGAAGGCGCCCCGCTTCCAGCCGAAGAGCTCGGCCATTTGCAGGTCCTCGGGCACGCTCAGCAGGTCGAGCGTCTCGAACGATTTGCCTTTGCGCGAGGATTGCTCGTGGCACCAGCGAGCCAGCCGCGATTTTCCGGCGCCCGTGGCGCCGCTGATGAGCACGGTCTCGTCCTGCGCGGCGAAGACCCGCACGAGCTCGATCAGGCCGGCGGTGGCGCGTCCGATGACGGGCAGGAGCTCGTCCGTGGTGACCTTCGGCGCGGCGCGCGGCGGCAGGGTGCCCAGGTGCGGCGCCGCGATGCTGGCCAGGAGATCGAGCAGGTCACGGCAATCATCCCAGATCGCCGCTCGATCCATCGCCCCTTTGCACCTGGCCTCGAGCGTGATCATACCGCTCACGCCGCCGCCGGGAGCGCACAGGGGGACGACGTGCACATGCGTGACATCGCGGCCGAGCATATAACTGCGGGTCTCCGAGCCGATCAGGCCTTGCATCTCCGGCGGCTCGCGATGCAGGGCCGAGCCCGCGGGCGAACAGGTGCTCAGCACGCCGAGCTGCACGCCGATCGAGACCGCACAGCGATGCTGGTTGACCCAGCGCCAGACGTTCGCGGACGTGACATACCCCGTACCCTCGAGCGCTGCGCTCGTGGGGTGCTCGATGCCGAAGAGGCGCTGATAGCCGTCATCGGGCCGGAAATGGACTGTCGCGCGGAGGAGGCGAGGGCTCTTCACGGCGGGGTTCTCGGCGAGCGCCGCCGATGCGCAATCGAGCATGCTCTCGAGCGCGGCGGTCGCGGCGTCCTCGAAGGAGGTCGCCGCCCTCAGGCGGGTCACGAGCGTCGCGAGCGGGGCAGCGGCAGCATCGTCGGACATGACGAAATCCTAGCGGAAAGTAGAGAAGGAGCGGCGAACCATACCAAGGTCGGCCGGACCGCACCGAGCTCGGCCAGGGCCGCGCGAGGCGGGAGGCCGCGAACCCGGCGCTGGTCCGCCGGAGCGGACGAGAGCCTGTCTCTCTCCTCGAATTTGCGTCCCCGGGACGAGGCCCCGCCGCGCGTGCGCGCGATGGATTAATGATCCCGGCGGCAGGGGGCCATGGACGAAGGAGGGGCAGTCAGGCCATGAAGAGAGCGGAAGCGAGACGGTGGCTTGCCCTTGCCGTGCTCGGGCTGGCGGCGGCGGGGATCCTGGGCCTCTTCTTGTGGCTCCGCGCCGGAGAGGCGCCGGCGGACGGCCCCGCGCCTCCGGCGAGCGCCGCTTCGACGCGGGGAGCGCGGTGCCTCCGCGCGAGGGACGCGCCGCCGCCGACGCTCGGGAGCATCGCGGGGCGGGTCGCCGATGCGGCCGGCTCGCCCGTCGCCGGAGCGCTCGTGTGCGCCAGCGCGAGCGGCGGAGCGAGCGGACTGACGCCGTTCGATCTGGGCGAGCCGACGTGCGCGCCCGCAGGAGAGGACGGCCGCTACCAGATCGCGGATCTCTCCCCCGCGCGCTGGACGATCTTCGCCTCGGCGCCGGGCCACCGCCCGGCGAGCTACACCTCCCCTGCCCCGGACCGCGCCCGCTGGCTCGATCTCCGCCAGGGAGAGGCGCGCACCAGCGTCGATCTGACGCTCGTCCGCGGCGGCGTCGAGGTCCGGGGCCACGTCAAGGACGTCAGCGGCGGGCCCATCGCCGGGGCGCTCGTCATGATTCATGGCTTCCTGGGGTCGCACCAGGGCGCCGCGGTGACCCGCTCCGACGCGGAAGGCTCCTTCTCCGCGTGGACCGAGGAGGGATACTGCCTGGCGCGCGCCACCGCCGACGGGTACGCCGAGGGGTCGCAGCACGGCATGGCGCCGGGGCCGCCGCTCGAGATCTCGATGACGCCCGGCTCGGTGATCGAGGGGCGGGTCGTCGAGGCGGGGTCGGGCGCGCCGATCGCCGGCGCGACGGTCCGTCCCGGGATGGCGCAGCGGTGGGGCCCCGGGGAGGTGAAACCCGTGTCGAGCGACGCGGAGGGGCGCTTCCGCATCCCGGGCCTGCCGCCCGGGCGGTACAAGCCCACGGCGCGCGCCGCGGGCGGCCATGGCCAGGCGCGCGCGAGCGTGGTGCTCGGGATCGGCCAGACCGCGAGCGAGGTGGTGATCGAGATGCACCCCGCCAGCAGCGTGGCCGGCCGCGTGGAGGTCGCGCCCGGGGGCGGGCCCTGCGCGAGCGGCTCCGTCACCCTGTTTCACGAGGGGAGCGGCTGGCTCCCGACGGTCCTCGGAGCCGACGGTTCGGCGCGCTTCGAGGGGGTGCTGCCCGGCTCGTACCAGGTGGTGGTGCTCTGCCAGGATCATGCGTCGGAGCCGGCCTACCCCGCCGTGGAGGTCGGCGAGGCGGACATCGAGGGACTCGTGTGGACCGTCCGCGCCGGGCTGTCGCTCCGCGGCCGGGTGGTGGACCGCGAGGACAAGCCCGTGCGCGCCATGGTCCACGCGAGCCCGACCGATATGGGGCGGATGCAGCCGATGCAGCCCGGCCCCGTCGGGCAGAGCGATGACGACGGCCGCTTCGTGCTCCGGGGGCTCCTCCCTGGCAAGCACAGGGTCATGGCGCACTCGAACGATCACATTCCGCCCGAACCGGTGATGGTCGAGGTCGTCGATGAGCGCGCTCCCGAGATCACCCTCGTGATGGACAGCGGGGGTCGCGTCGAGGGCACCGTGACCGACGAGGACCGCCGTCCCGTTGCAGGCGCGGACGTCATGCTGAGCGCGCAGCAGCCCGGGTGGGGCGGCCCTCCGAGAAAGTCGCTCGCGGACGGGACATTCGTGATCAAGGGGGTCGCGCCGGGCGCATACCGGATCTGGGCCATGCAGGGGGGTATGCCCATGAGGGCGCCAGGTCAGGCCGGCGGCGGCGACCCCGGGGTCGCGGTCACCGTGAAGGCAGGGGCGGCCGCGCGCGTGAGCCTGGTCGTGGAGCGCCAGAACGGCGAGATCCACGGGCGCGTCGTCGACGGGAGCAGCAGGCCGGTGGCGGACGCGTTCGTCAATGTCCAGCGGGAGCCCGAGGGCGCGGGCGAGCCGGGCGCCCCGGCCCCTCCGCCCCCGCCGCCGGAGAGCATGGGGCCCTACGCGCCGGTGCTCACCGATCCCGACGGGGAGTTCGTGATCGGGAACCTGGGCCGGGGCACGTACACCGTCCAGGCGCAGCGCCGCGGAGGGGGCCGCGCCGCCGTCGAGCACGTCGAGGTCGGCCGCACCGTGACGCTCACGATCCAGGAGACAGGCACCGTCTCCGGCGCCGTCTCCAGCCCCGGCGGCGCGCCGCCCGATCAGTTCACGATCCGCGTCACGGGCCGCGAAGCGCCGTTCTTCCGGAACGAGTCCTTCTCGTTCACGGACGGGGCCTGGACGATGAGCGACCTGCCGGCGGGCAGGTACGAACTTGCAGCCGACGCCCCGGAGGGGACGGCCACGGGCGAGGTGACGCTGGCGCAGGGGGAGCAGCGGAGCGGGGTGGTGCTCACGCTCGCCGGGCGCGTCGCGCTCCGGGGTCAGGTGGTGTCCCTGGAGGACGGCGCGCCCATGGCCGGGGTGACGGTGCACGCGTACCCGCGCGCCGGCGGAATGGCGCCCTCGCCGGTGCAGCAGCACGAGGTCACCGACGGAGCGGGTCATTTTCACCTCGACCGCGTGCCCAGAGGTCCCCTCGCGCTCATGCTCATGCCCGCGGATCCGATGAGCTCGGCGTTCGATGCGGCGATGATCCCTGTCGATGTGCAGCCGGGCGCGGAGACCGACGTCGGGCGGTTGTTCATGGCGAAGCGCCGGATGAAGCACGACGAGCCTCCCGGCGATCTCGGGTTCGCGGTCGAGCCGCCCCGGTCGCCGATGGATGTGGCCATGCGGCCGCACAAGGTGGTCGAGGTGCGCCGCGACGGTCCGGCCGCGGCGGCGGGCCTGCAGGTGGGAGACGTGATCGTCTCGGTGGACGGCCACGATGTCACCGGCAAGCTGGGGTATCTGGTCGGGCCCCTGCTCCGCGTGCCCGCGGGGACCCGGGTGACCCTCGGGCTCTCGCGCGGGGCGCGCGTGGCCCTTGTGGCCGCGGCGATGCCGCCGCCCCCGGGCGTCGGGCAGGGCGGCATCGAGGCCGCGCCCGGGCCACCGTAGGCGCCGGCCGCTACCTCCCGGTGCCCAAGAGGTCTCGGGGATCTCCCTCATGGACCGTACACGCACGCCGCTCGGGCCCTCGGCGGCGGGTGTCTGTCGGGGCAGCGCTACCCTCCCCGCATGAACGCACCGCCGCTGCCTCGCCTGCGCGCCGTGGACCTGAACCTGCTCACCGTGCTGGACGCCGTGCTCACCGAGCGCAACGTGACGCGGGCGGCCGAGCGCCTCGGCATGACCCAGCCGGCCGTGAGCAGCGCGCTGAACCGGCTGCGCCTGCTGTTCAACGACGATCTCATCGTGCGCCGCGGCAAGGAGATGGCCCCGACGCCGCGCGCCCTCGCGCTCGCCGGCCCGATCCGCAAGGCGCTCGACCTGATCCAGGCATCACTCGCCCACACCGGCGCCTTCGATTGCACGGCGAGCCGTACCTTCAGGCTGGGGATCACCGACATCGGAGAGGCCCTCCTCTTGCCTCGTTTTCTGCAGTGGCTCGAGCAGCTCGGCGCCCGCGTCCGGCTCGATTTCTGTCGCGAGCCCGGGACCTCGCTGCAAAACGAGATGCGGCTCGGCAAGATCGAGCTCGTCCTGGATCACATCGCCATCCCGGGCGAGGAGTTCCGGCGAACACGCGTGCTCGACCTCGAGTTCGTCACTCTGGTGCGCCAGGATCATCCCACCGTCGGACCCTCGCTGACCCTCGACGAGTACATGGCGCTCGAGCACGTGATCATCGAGCCGCGCGAGGGCCAGACCAACCTGGCAGAGCAAATCCAGGCCGCCGTTGGGCGAGCCCGGTGCGTGCGGGTGCAGGTCCCCCGCTATCTCTCGATGCCGTTCATCGTCTCGCAGTCGAACCTCGTCTGCACGTTGCCGCTCCCCCTGGCGCGGCTGTTCGAGCAGCACTTCCCCGTGCGGGTGGTGAGCTGTCCGCTCCCCATCCAGCCGATCCCGCTGTTCATGATGTGGCATGCCTGTCAGGACGGCGACCCGGCCCACGAGTGGCTCCGGCGATCCCTCATCGAGCTCTGCAGCCGCGTCTGACGCGCCCCGTGCGGGCGGGCTCGGCCTGGAAAGAGGCGGGCGGCCGTGGATTCGGCGGAATATTCACGCCGGCAATCTGCCTCATACCATCTGCTGATTGGGCTTTTCGGTGGCCGCCTCCATGAAGCCACGTGCAACAGGGAGCCATGACATCGTGAAAGCCATCTCATTCGGCGGCCGGACGAGGGGTCGAGCCGGGACCCTCCAACTCCTGGGCAGCGATCGCTCGGCCCGTATCGAGGCAGGAGAAACGCTGCTCAGCGCAGCCGTGCGCGGGAACATCCCGCTTCCACACATGTGCGGCGTGGGCGAGTGCGGCACGTGCAAGTGCCGCCTCATCAAGGGGCATATCCGCCTCAAGAGCGATATCTCGCGCCACGTCGCGCCCGAGGAGATCTCTGCCGGCTTCGTGCTCGCCTGCCAGAGCCTGGCCGTGTCGGAGGACGTGGCGGTCGAGGTCCCGGGGGTGGGCCGCCGGCGCGCGACGGATCGAGCGCCCGCGCAGATCGACGCGAGCGTCGCGCGCGTGACGCGGCTCGCGCCCAGCGTCCTCGCGCTCGAGGTCGACCTCGCCTCGGACGTCCGCTACGTGGCCGGGCAGTATGCGCAGCTCACGGTCCCCGGCGTCCCGGGGCTCGGCGAGCCGCGCTGTTACTCGTTCGCCGAGGCGCCGGATCGGGCCTCGCCGCGCAGGGCGCTCTTTCATATCCGCCACGTGCCGGGCGGCGCCTTCACCGGTTGGCTCTTCGGGGCCGATCGCACGGGCGCGCGCCTCTGCTTCTCGGGGCCCCACGGCAGCTTCCGCTATCACGAGGCCGATCGGCCGCTCCTCTGCGTGGCAGGAGGCACGGGGCTCTCTCCGATCAAGGCGATCCTGGAGCAGGGGGTCTCGGATGGGCTCGCCCGCGACGTGACGCTGGTCGTCGGCGCGCGCACCCGGCAGGATCTCTATGCGCTCGACGCCATCGCCTCGATCGAGGAGCGATGGCGAGGTCGATTCGTCTTCATCCCCGTGCTCTCGCACGAGCCCGAAGGCTCGAGCTGGACAGGGCGTAAGGGGCACGTCACCGACCACCTGCGTGAGGTCGCCGCGGGCCACGCCGATTGCGCGGCTTACGTGTGCGGGCCGCCCGGGATGATCGACGCCGTGCTCGACGTGCTGCGCGGCGAGATCCCGCGGATGCACTTGCATCACGACAGATTCCTGGACCGCGGCTCGGTGGCTCGCGCCGCCGCTGCGGTCGCCTGAGCCAGGCCACGACGCTCGAAAGGAGAGCTCTCATGCTCCACGGTACGGTGTTCGTCCTCGTCTTCCTCGCGCTCTTTGCCGCCCTCGAGCTCGCGCTCGGCCTGTATCGGCGCACAGGCGTGCTCACCATGCGGGAGCTCGGCGCGAGCCTCGTGTCCGTCGGCGCCTACCTCGTGATCCGCGGCGCGTCCTTCGTCGCCGTGACCTGGGCGCTCGGGGCGCTCTGGCCCGCCTCCGAGGGCGCGCTCGCCGGCGTGAGCTCCTGGCTGGTGTTCCCGATCTACGTGCTCCTCGATGAATACGGGATCTACTGGGTACACCGCAAGAGCCATGAGCTGCCCTGGCTCTGGCGGATCCACAAGCCGCACCACGTGCCGCGCAACATGAACATCGCGGTCACGTACCGGGAGAACTGGAGTTGGCATGTCCTGTTGCCGGGCACGTGGATGGCCCCGCTCGTCGTCTGGCTCGGCCACCCTGGCGTCTATATCGTGGGATTGGCCTTCAGGACGATGATCGTGCTGGCGGAGCACAGCGATCTCCGCTGGGACCTGCACCTCCAGCGGAGCCGCTCCACGCGCCCTGTCATGCGGGTCCTCGAGCGCATCGTCTCGCTGCCCGACACGCACCATGTGCACCACGGGGTCGGCCGCTTCGGCAATGCCACGAAGAACTATGGCGCCGCCCTCATCTGCTTCGATTGGATCCATGGCACGCTCATGATCCCGCACGCGCGCCAGGAGGGCTTCGGGCTCCCCGAGGGCGCGCCGGTCGAGCCCTGGACCGAGCAGCTCTTCTGGCCGTTCGTGCGCTCGACGAAGGAGAAGGCGGCTCGTCGCCGGCCGATCGAACAGACGTCCCCGGAGGCCAACGTCGCCGGGGCAGAGGCGGTGATTTACACCGTCGATGGCCGCGCTGTCGTCGTGAGGTGAGCCCTGCCAGACGGCGCGCCCGCCGCCCTCCGCCTCACGGCGGCATGACGAACGACGCCGGCCCCGCCACGGCGGGGGACGGGTCCTTCCGGTAGCGCTCCAGCAGCTCGCGCCGGTCCGCGTTCCAGCCGTTCTTCGGCGACGCCGCCTGCGCGAGCGCCTTCCAGGGGAGCAGGCGCGACGCGAGGCCGAGGTACTGGGGCACGGCCAGGGCGTCCGCCTTGAGCGCCGCGAGGAGCCCCTCGCCGACGGCGACGTGGTGCTTCGCGGCGTACGAGCCGAGCCGCTGCGAAAGCGCAGGCAGGAACGCCACGAGGTGCCGGCGCCTCGGCGAGAGCTCCGCCAGCCGCTGGACGACGATCGCGACCTCTCCCGGCTGCATCCTCGCGAGCACCGCGGACAGCGCGTCCGCCGCCTCCTCGGGCGCGGGCGAAGCGCGGCCGCTGTTGCCGCCCCCGCCGGGCGGGCGTACAACCTTCCGTGCCCGCAGCCTGACAGATACGCGAAGGCGGATCCGAGACGAGCAAGGAGCTCCCATGTTCACGTTCGCTCAGAAGTGGAGTCCGTCTGCCGCTCGCTTCACTTCCTCGGAGCCCACGCCTCGACATGCCGCCAAGGCACCCCCGGTGAGCCCATCCTGCGGCTTCGATTTCACGCGCATCTCGCTCGTGCCGCAAGCGCAGGGCATGGCGCTCCAGCGGGCGATCGGCGGCCAGCCCGCGACCGCCCCACCGGCGGGGCGCCTCCAGCGGAAGTGCGCGGAGTGCGAGGAAGGCGAGAAGAAGAATCTCCAGCGCTCGAAGGACGGCCGGGGCGAGGAAGGGGCGCTGGGTACGGAGAGGGCGGTGGAGGTCACCCGGGGCGGCGGGGAGCCCCTGCCGAGCGCGGTGCGCTCCCACTTCGAGCCCAGGTTCGGGCACGATTTCAGCAAGGTGCGCATCCATCGGAGCACGGAGGCGGCCGCGGCCGCACGTGGGGTGCAGGCGCGGGCGTACACCATCGGGAGCGACATCGTGTTCGGAGATGGGCAGTACGCTCCGTCGACAGCAGAGGGCCAGCGCCTCCTGGCGCACGAGCTGACCCACGTGGTGCAGCAGGGCGGGGCCGCGTCGATCGGGGGAGGGACGCTCCAGCGCGACACGGCGCCGGAGGCCGCCGCGCCCTCGGCGTCGGATCGGGAGCTCGATGACGTCATTCGGGTGCTCGAGGGGCGCGTCAGCAGCGCCTCCACGGGGCAGGACGGGGCCAGCCCGGCAGGCACCCTCCACGCGCTGCGCAACGTCCGGGCGAGCGGCACGGAGTCGCAGAAGGCGGCCGTCATCGCCAAGATTCACGAGGCGGCCGAGCAGCAGAAGGCGAAGACCACAGCCGCCGGCGGCGCCCCGGTCGCGGAGCCTGGCGAGACCCAGCGCGAGATGCAGCGGAAGGGCGTCGAGGTCTCCACGCCGGAGGACCCGCTGGAGCGCGAGGCGGATCGCGTGGCGGCGAGCATCGTGGATGGGGGAGAGAGCGCCGGCGCGATCACGGCGATCGGCCCTGGGAGCGCCCAGGCGAAGCTGATCCAACGGCAGGCCGAGGCAGGCGCGCTCGTTCTTGTCGAGGCCGGCCCCATCGGCTGGGTCATCCTCGGGGCCATCGTCGTCGGCGTGGGCATCTATGCGGCGACGCGGACATGCCCGCCGTGCCCGGCGCCGCCGGCGCCGGAGATCGACCGTGTCCCTCCCAGCACACCCCACTTCCCGTGCCCGGGCGACCACTGGCACTACTACGTCTACAACCAGAACCCGGTCACCTGCCAATGCTTCGGGCCGAGGCGGATGTTCGGCGGGTGCTGCGGGATGGGGGTGCCAGGAGCGCCATGCTGAGCCCGGTGGTCCTCTATGGGTTCGACGCGCGCCTCCGCCTGGACGCGGAAGACCCGCAGTGGACCCAGGACCGGCGCGAGCGCTACCTGCTCCGACCCGACCTGCCGCGCGTGCTGTCGGTGGATCGGCTCGTCTGGCCGGCGGTCCCCGCGGCCCTCACCACGGATGGCCTGGCCCCCGACTACTTCTCGGACCTCGGTGCGCTCCGGCGCCGCTGTGATGGAGCAGCGGCGATCATCGCGCTGGCGGTGAGCGAGCACGACGAACGGGCGCGGGCGCTGGAGATCCCCTGCCAGCCGGCGGAGATCGACCCGGCGTGGAGGCTGCTCGGCTGGGACGTGGCCGACAGCGGACTGATCAGCGGGCTGTCGAACTGCGGGTTCCTGCCGGACACCGACGTGACAGCGCTTCGCCGGGATTACGGGCCGCGCCTGAACGAGCACGGGCTCTTCCGCGAGCGCGCGGACGCCGAGGCGTTCCGGACCCTCTCCGATGCGCGGGTGAAGGAGCACGCGCCGTTCTTCGTGCACCGGATTCTCCTCGTCGAGGAGCGCTGAACGGCCGTCGGGGGGGCGTGCCGACGCTCGCCAAGCTCGACCCGGTGTCTCTCTGGACTTCGGTGACGCTCGCCAGGCTCGACCGGATGTCGCTCTGGACTTCGGTGATGCTCGCCAGCCTCGACCCGGTGTGATCCCATGATGCGCGACCAGGCACCGCTCTGGCGGGACTTCTGACATGCGGAACCAGGTCGTCTCTGACCAGAGGCCGACGCCGCCCGCCCCAGGCAGCGCCGAACCGAGGAGCAGCCGGCTCACGGCGGCATGATGAACGACGCCGGCCCCGCCACGGCGGGCGACGGGTCCTTCCGGTAGCGCTCCAGCAGCTCGCGCCGCTCCGCCGTCCAGCCGTTCTTCGGCGACGCCGCCTGCACGAGCGCCTCCAGCGCGAGCCGGCGCAGCCGCGGATCCGGGCTCTCCCGGAGCTCCTGCTCGAGCTGCGACGGGTGGACGCAGCCGTGCACCGCCGACATGGCCGCGACCATCGCGTCGTGGTGCAAGAGGTCCCGCCGGCCGAGCTCGGCGAGCGCCTGTCCGAGCGCCTTCCAGGGAAGGAGGCGCGCCGCGAGCCCCAGGTACTGGGGCACGGCCAGGGCGTCCGCCTCGAGCGCGGCGAGCAGCCCCTCCGCGACGGCGACGCAGTGCTTCGCGGCGTACGGGCCGAGCCGCGCCGAGAGCGCGGGCAGGAACGCCATGAGGTGCCGGCGCTGCGGCAAGAGCTCCGCGAGCCGCTGGACGACGATCGCGACCTCGCCCGGCTGCATCCTCGCGAGCACGGCGGACAGCGCCTCCGCCGCCTCCTCGGGCGCGGGCGCGGCCATGTGCTCGAGCAGCCGGCGGAAGAGCGACCGCGCCTCGTCCCGGAGCGGCAGGTACGCGCCGCGCCGGAGCAGGTCGAGCCGCGCCTCCGGCTCGGCCCGCCCGAGGATCGCGGCGAGCAGGTCCACCACGCGCCGCTCGGCCTCGGTCGATAGCCTGCCGAGCGGGATGTCCGCGAGCTTCGAGGCCACGATCCAGTCGGGATCCCGGGCGGCGCGACCGAAGACGTCCCAGGTCTCGGGCTTGTCCAGGTGGTCCCAGAGCGCCCGGAGCAGCGCGATCCGCACGTCGCGGTGCGTCTTCGGGGCGTCCAGCCGGAGCAGGTCGCGGTAGGCGTCGTCGCCGCCCAGCTCGCCGAGCAGGCGCACGACCTCCTTGGCCACGGTCACCTTCGCTGTCGGCACCGCCCGGAGCTCGGCGAGCACCCGCTCCCGGGACATCTCGGAGAAGGCCTTCCGGAGCGCGTAGATCGCCCAGCGCGCGCGATCGTCGCCCAGGCACTCGATCAGGACGGGGACGCCCTGGCCTGCGTCGAGCCACGGCAGGCCCCGGATGGCCATCTCGCGCAGGGGCGGCCTCGGATCCGAGGCGAACGGGGTGATCGCCGACGCGTCGGCGTACGCGAGCCGGACCAGCGCGGAGATCGCGAACCGCAGCGTGGGGACATCGCTGGTCTCGTCGCCGAGCAGCGCGCGGAGGCCGGCGGCGTACTTCTCCTGCTGCCTCGCCGTCCAGCGGCCGTGGCCCCCGCCGAAGTCGAGCACCCAGCGCGTCTTGCCCGTCGCGAACCTGCCGGTCATGGGCTGCGCCCGGTCGAGCAGGGGGTCCAGGAGATCCTGGCGCTTCTGGCTCACGTGCTGGGCGACAGCGCCGATCAGCACGAAGCTCCTGTCCTCGCGCAGCAGCGCGGGCACGAGCCGCGCGAACCGCGGCCTGTCGTGGGCGCGCAGGAGGCCGAGCGCGCCCGCCGCGACGCCGACGAACGGGAGCTCGCGGGACAGCCGCTCGAGCGCCTCGAGCAGCGGCGTGACCACCTTGAGGCGGATGCCGAGGCTCTGCGCGAGCGAGAGCACCGCCCCTGCCCGCTCGCCGGTGCACCACGCGCCCGCGAGCTGCGCGAGCGCCGGGGTGAGCCGCTCGGCCTCCGCCGGGGTCAGCTCCTCCCCGAGGCCCTCCGTCGAGACCGAGCCGCGCACCGCGAGGATCTTCGTGAGCCAGCGCGCCCCCCACGCCCCGTCGACGCGGAACAGGCGGACCACGAGCCGCTCCACGGCCGAGGCCGTGGCGTGGGACAGATCCGCGGCGTCGAGCGCGTCCTGCGCCACGGCGCCCACGGCCTCCAGGTGCTCCTGCGCGAACCGGCCGAGGGGCAGCGCGGCGAGGGCGCCGATCATCGCCCGCCGCACCGGATCCTGCTCGAACTTGCGGGCGCGCACGTTCGCGAGGGCGTCCGCGAGCGCGCCCCGGTCGTGCAGGACGCTCGCGATCAGCAGCGCCTGCGCCTTCGCCCGCTCGTCGCCCTCCGGGTGCCCGAGGAGCGGCGCGAGCACCTCCCTGGCCTCGGCGAACGACAGGAGGCGCGCGTAGCTCATCCGCCGGTCCGGCTTCGAGACGAGCGACGGGCAGCTCGAGAGGTGCCGCCTCGCCTCGCGCTCGCGCAGGTCGCGGGGCAGCGCGTCGAGCACATCGGGCGCGATCGTGCCGTCGGTGGCCTGCGCCGCGCACGACCAGCGCACGAAGGCCCGCTCCCGGAGCACCTGCTCCTTGGCCGACTCGGCCTTCACGTAGCGGAACAGGAAGGCGCCGTAGCCCCCGGCCCCTCCGAGCAGGAAGGCCCGCAGGACCGCCTTCTGGTCGTCGGGGCCGAGCCGCAGGAACCACCGCGGGCCCTTCTTGCCGTCGCTCAGCGCGCCCCAGGCGTGGCGGATGAGGTAATCGAGGCGCTCGGCGCCGAGCGCGCGCGCGCCCTTGTCGAAGCGCACCACACCGAAGACGCCGGGCGGCGGCGCGGGTCGTCCGCTCTCGTGGCGCGCCTTGAGGAGGTCGAACGTGGCGGCCGGGCGCGATCGGGCCAGGAGGTGCAGGGAGCCGGCGAGGAACGAGGGCTCCTCGCCGCGCTCGAAGAGGGCCTGGATCAGCGGCAGCGCCGCGTCGGGCGCGCGCCGGGCGAGCGGGACGAGCAGCGGCGCGAGGCGGTAGCGCAGGCGGACGTCGAGGGACTTGGAGCGGGCGATCGCCTCCCCGAACCAGCGCGCCGCGGTCGCGGGGTGTCTCACGCCGAGCCGCTCGAGGCAGCTCGGGCCGCCCGCCTCGTCGATGGCGTGCCGGTGCGCCGACACGAGCGCCTCGGAGCCGAACGGGAGCAGATCCACGATCAGCGGATCGCGCCCCGCCTGCATGCGCGCGCCGAGGAACGCGTCCACGGCCGCCTGGCGCTTCCGCCGCGCGAGCTGGGCGACGGTGCGCCGGAGGGTCCGCCGCTCGATGAGGGCGCCGAGCGCCGCGAGCGCCTGCGCGTCGTCGCAGAAGCGGGCGACCATGCGGCTTGCGCGCCGCCGCACGGAGCGGGACGGGTCGGAGACGGCCGCGACGACGCGCGCGCCGTCGCCCGAGCCGTAGACGCTCATGAGCGCGAGGAGCCGCTCGTAGGGCTGCGCGCTGCTCCAGAGCGCGCCAAGGAGCGCGCTTGCGCCGGCGTCGCCGCGCGCGGCGGCGCGGCCCAGCTCCACCACGCGTCGGACGCGGTCGTAATGGGTCAGCGGCTCGATGTCGGCGAGGAAGGAAGCGGCGTCCATGGAGGGCGATCATAACGCCCCGGGGCCGGAGGCTCGCAAGACCGAGCGCGGCGGCGCTCCGGAGCGTCGACACCCTCCGGTTCAGGTTTCAACTCTCCCGGGAAGCTGTCGACACCCTCCGGTTTGAGTTTCATCTCTCCCAGGAGGCTGTCGACACCCTCCGGTTTGAGTTTCATCTCTCCCGGGAGGCTGTCGACACCCTCCGGTTTCAGTTTCAACGCTCCTGGGAGGCTGTCGACACCCTCCGGTTTCAGTTTCATCTCTCCCGGGAGGCTGTCGACACCCTCCGGTTTCAGTTTCAACGCTCCCGGGAGGCTGTCGACACCCTCCGGTTTCAGTTTCAACGGTAATGGTCAAGGTGCCAGTCGATTGGTCAAAGTGAGCACTTCGCGATAGCGGACCTCGAATCGGGCCCGTAGGTTCGGCCGGAAGTAGTGCAGCCCGCGACGGCGCCAACCGTCCGGGCTGCGTGGCCGAACCCCGATAGCACCGGAGTCCGACAGTGCAGCTATACCTGATCCCACCCGACGGTGGGCAAGGCGGACGTGTACCTACACGGCGCCGCCCCTTCGTCACCCGTTCCCTCACCGAACCCGAGCGCAAGCGCCTCCGTGCCGCGCTCAAGAACCTTCGCACCGCGTACGGCACGTGGGCATGCCTTGCCGAGGTGATGGGCATGCCGACCCGTTCGATCCGCGCGATCGCCTCGGGCCAGTTCGCCGGGTCGCCCGGCACCGCCATGCGCGCCGCGCGTGCGGCTGGAACCACCATCGAGCGGCTCTTGGGCCGCCCCGTCGCAGCGGACCGCTGCCCGACGTGCGGGAGGAGCGGGTGACGAAGCCGCGGAAGGGGGCTCACCGCCCGCCTGCCGCTCGACACCCCAGGAAGAAGCCGACGATGGAGGCGATCATGGCCGAGCGCGGGATCGTCCTGGCGACGCTCGCCGGCATCCCGAAGCGCGACCGCCGCGACGTGGAGGCCGAGGTGCTGCTCAACGCCTGGAACGCCGTCCGCCGGGGGCTCTACCGGCCCGACCCGAAGGACAAGCCGCGCGACGCGCTCCGCAAGTGGCTTCACGGCATCGCGTGGCGCCTCGCGTCGCACTACGTCAACAGCGCGTGGTCGCGCCGCGCCGTGATCCATCCGAGCCCGCTCGGCATGCTGCGCGAGCCCGTCGGGCCCGATCTGGAGGCGCAGGTCGCCGCACGCGAAGTGCTCGACGCCATGGCCGAGCTCCCGGACTGGCAGCTGGAGGCGCTGCTCTCCGTTGACAGCCCCGACTCGCTCGTCGCGTACGCCAAGCGGCGCAGGATGAACCCGCACACGGCGGCGAGCCGCCTGCGCATCGCCCGCGAGGCGCTGGCGCTGCGGCTGAGGAGGTGGCGGAGATGAAACCCCGCGATCCGAAGCGACGCGTCCGCGTCACCGTACCAGGGAAGCCCGTCACGCGCTCGGTCACGCCCGAGCAGATCGACCGCTACCTCGAAGCCACCGGCTGGGTGGACGACGGCTTGCTCCCAGCCAGGGCCGACCGGAGCGTTCCCCTCACCCGCATCATCGCCATGATCGCGATGCGCGAACGCCGGTCCCCGGGCGAAGTGCTCGCTGACATTGCTGCCGGCAGGGGACCGGAGCGCCACCGTTCGCGGCTGGTCTGGCGCACCGAGGACTAGGCCCGCGCGTCGGCAAGGGAGGCGGCGGTGAACGCCAGCGCCTGCGCACTCATTTAGCGCCTGCCAGATCCTCGCCTGGCGGGCATCTCACGAGCAGCCTGGCCAGCCTTCGCCAGCTTCTTCAATCCATCCTGTACAGTTGGACTCTCGGTCGCCGCAGCCGGCGGCCGAGACGACCTTCTGAGTATGCCCCCTCCGGGCACACGCGGCCGCTTCCCACCAAAGGCATCAGCGACCGTTATGATCTGTATGCGCGGGCACTCACGGTATGTTCCGGCTCTAACCGCCTCGCTCATCATCTCCTTGGTTGGTTCATACATTGTGAACAGCACGCCGACGGGCGCCCCTTCTCGCTCCATGGTGCCGCGAAGCTCGCGCACCATGGCGGGCCCGAGCCGCTGCCCAGCCTTCACTGAGACGATGGCTCGTTTGCTCGGCGCATCCGTGTCATCTTGGAATCGTATTGTTCCGTCGACCCCGCGGTCGCGCCCTCGTTTGAAGGTACCAGCCCCAGGCCCGTCGCCGACATGTCGAGCACCGATGAACGGCACAGCCCACCGCTGGAACTCCTCGGGGTCTTCCTCGGCAAGCCTGCGCGCGGATTCTACATCAACCGGCTCGCCAATGACTGTGTACATATCGTCACTACCAGGCGACAGAGCGTCGATGCGCCCTTTGATTATGTCGATAGACAAATACGTAATGTCAATCCCAACCCATTTTCGGCCCAGCTTATGAGCGGCTTCGATCGTCGTGCCGCATCCACAAAACGGATCGAGCACCAGGTCGCCGCTCTTCGAAGAAGACGCGATGATGCGCTCCAGCAGCGCCAGCGGCTTCTGTGTTGGGTAGCCAATCCGCTCCGTAGAGGCAGACGCAAGCCTTACGTCCGTCCACACATCCTGGAAAGGAACGCCTGGCATCTCATCCAAATACCGCTTGTACACAGGCATCCCCGTGCGCCGGAAGACGATTCGCCCGTCTGCGTACATCTGGTCCATCTTCTCCTTTGAGAAGGCCCAGAACCTTCCTCTGTATGGGCGCTTGCCGTGCCACTCGTAGTCCGTGTCCCCACCGGGCTTGTTTGCCGTGAGATCGCTAAGCCTATATCTCCTGCCGGTACCCTCTTCCACGGCCGTGTAGTTCTTTTCTACTGAATAGTCCTGAAATGGACTATATTGCGTGTCCCAATAGAATTCTTGACTCTTCGTGTAGAAGAAGATGATATCATGACAGCGGCCATATCTGCTCGGATCGTTCTTGGCCGTCGAGCGCTGCCACACGATCTCGTTGCGAAAGTTATCTGGTCCAAATATCGCATCGAGCACCAGTTTCAGGTAGTGGCTCGCCGTTGGATCGCAATGGAGATACAGGCTTCCGGTTCGCTTCAGAACCCGATGCAGCTCCACTATTCGCTCCGCCATCATGACCACGTAGGCCAACATGTCGGTCTGGCCAAGGAATATTCTAAATGCCTCGACAAGCGAAACCAGCTTCGTCGGCACCCCGCGCTCCTCTGCGCCGCTGCCAACAAGTCGCCTGTACGCAGCGTCCGCGGCGAAGTCCCAATGCCACGAATCGTCAAACGCGCGCTTCTGAGCTACTGAGTCGCTAGAGTCGGGCTCTTTGTATATGACGTTGTAATTTCGCTTCGAGTTGAACGGAGGGTCCAGATAAATCAGGTCTACAGACTCGTCCCTCACATGCTCCCGGAGCACTTTGAGGTTGTCCCCGTAATAGAGGGTGCCCTGCCGGAAGAGATGCCCCTGCCCCGCCCGATCTGCCCGCGACCTGCGCCCCATGCCTTCGATTGTCGGGCATGAGGCGGTCATCGGTCCAGAAAAGTATCCCAAGGCGCTGTTGTAGGATACGGTGCTCTCGTCGTTCATCTAGGGGGACTCAGCGCGCTCTAGCGCAGCGTGTGCTCCATGCTGCGGCGGGTGTGACCTCTGCGCGAGGCAGTGCACAGGGTAGAGCGCAACCCGATGGTTATTCGTTGAATAAATTTAGCTGCACCATCCTGCGCGGCGCCGGCGCGGGCGGTGGCTCCGGCCCCTCGGGCGGCGTAGGGGCCACCGGCGCAGCCGGCGCGGCGCCGACCAGTCGCAGGAACCCTCTACCGTTCGGCAGCGCCCTGGCGGGCGTCGTCGGCGTCCCGGCGGGCGGCGTCCGGAGCTTGAGCGGTTCCGGCGTCGGCGGCTCGGTCTCCGGCTCCGCCAGGGCGGCCTCGACGAGCTCCGGGATCGACCAGACGTGCCGCGCGATGCCCGCCTCCATGGCGGGCGTGCAGCGGATCGACTCGTGGATCCGAGCCAGGTTGTACCAGGCGACGTGGAGCGCGACAGCGGCGCGGTGGTTCGCCAGCTTCCGCGAGAAGCCGTTGCAGAGCCGGGTGAACCGGCGGATGTGCATGCGGATGGTCCAGTTCTGGCGCTCCACGTGACTTGTAGAAGCGTGCTCCACATCAGGGATGCCGAAGATCGGTGTCTTGGTGATGAACGGGTCGCGCGGCGGCTCGTACCTCACCTCATCGTCTCGGCGCGGTCTGCGACTGTAGTTCTTGACGACCTGGCAGTAGTCGACGCCGCCCGTAAACGACGCTCCGACCGCCCCGATGTACGGCTGCCAGCCGTCCGTGTAGAGCTGCGGGATGGTGGTGAGCCGAGCGCGCAGATCCTTGACGAACGCGCGCGTGTTCTCCTCATCGCGCTTCCCCACGCGATAGCTGATGATGAGCTTCGACGCGCTCGCCATCCCGACGAACGTGTACGCGTCGCCGTACTCAGCAGGATCGGAGGCTGTCACCCGAGACTGCTTCTTCTGGACGTAGCTCCAGATCTCGTCGCACTGCGCAACGTGGCATGTGACGCCACGGACGATGCGATTGTGCAGCCGTTCGCACCCTGCTCCGATGCGGAGCAGCAGCGCGAGCACGGTCGGCTTGCTGACCCCGGTCAGCCTGCACGTGGACGCGATGGAGCAGCCTTCGACGAGCTGAGAGACGACGCGAGCGCGCGCCTCCGCCGACAGCAGAGACATGGCCGGGCCTTGCCTTTCTCAGCGGCATGGCCCATGCTCGACGTTGCGGGCGACGGGCGGGCCTACCGCTCGGTGCTCTGGCGCCATGACCGGGGTCCAGCCGGACATGGCGCTTTTGCTTGGTAGGCCCTAATTCTAGCTGATTTCGCGATTCCTCGCTGTCAGAGCCGCACGGCAGCTAGGACAGCCTGTGTCCGACCATTGGTCAAAGTGGGCTGCACCTTGACCATTACCGTTTCAACGCTCCCGGGAGGCTGTCGACACCCTCCGGTTTGAGTTTCATCTCTCCCGGGAGGCTGTCGACAGGTCCGGGCCGCGATGGGTCGACCCGGGCCGGGTCGCCCGCGCCTCACTTCCAGTTGACGGTGGCCCAGCCGCGGGCAGGAACGCTGAACTGGAGCTTCTTGCCGGCCACGCCGAGGGTGGTCGTCTTCGCGGAGCTGCCGGAGTTGTAGATGACCGTGACGATGCTGCCGTCCGGGTTCTTGAACGCCAGCGCGTCGCCGCCGGTCGTGTTGACGCGCATCGCTCCAGGATCGACGTACTGCGAGACGTGACGGAAGACGTAGTAGGCAGGGGTCAGTATCAGCTCCTTCGTGTCGGCTTTCACGTTGAGGAGCGCGTTCTGGGGCCACGGCCGCTGCGAGTCGATGTTCTTCCCCACCGGGTCCAGCACCATGTTCCAGGCGTTGTACGAGTTCACCCCCGCCTTGATCCAGTCGCGGATGAGCCCCCAGCTCTCCTGCCCGTAGGCGTGATCGTTCGCCGCCGTGTCCGGGTTGAACACCGGCACGCCCGGAGGGTTCCAGTTGTAGTTGCCGCACTGGTGCTCCGTTTGCACGATCGGCAGGTTGCGCGATTTCAAGCCGTTCACGCTGCCCCGCATGTTCCACTGCAGCCCGAAGCCCTTGACGTACTTCATCGCGGTGGCATCGCCGGTCACGGCGCTGAGGATCCCCGGGTCCGCCGCGTCGTTGGACATCGTGCCGAGGAAGATCTGAGCCTTGATCCCGCGCTCTTCGAACAGCGGCCCCAGGTGGGTGCCGATGAACTTCGCCATGAGCTGCCCCGTCCACGCGCAGCTTGGATACCTCGTCTCGTAGGTCGGCTCGTTCTGGGGGTGGACCGCCTCGATGGTCATGCCCTCCGCGGCGTACGCCTCCACGAACTTCGCGAAGTACAGGGCATGCGCCTTCAGGGTGTTCGCGTCGTCCTTCATCTTGCCACCGTCGAAGGCGCCGTTGCTCTTCATCCAGGTGGGGGGCGTCCAGGGGCTGGCCCAGAGGTGGAGCCCGGGCCTCACGGCGAGCGCCGCCTTGATGTACGGGATCAATTTCTCCTTGTCCCGCGCGATGGAGAAGCTCTCCATCGTGAAATCATCTTTCTTCTCGTTGAGGCTATAGCGGTCCATCGCATAGTCGCTGGCCCCCATGGGGATGCGCCCGTAGACGAACCCTGCGCCCTCGTTCTTGTCGAAGAGAAGCTTGATGGCTCGCTGCCGCTCGGCCTCGCCGAGCATCGAGAGCATGTTCCAGCCCATCTCGTTGAAGGAGCCGCCGAAGCCATCCCAACGCTGCTGCGTTGCCGCGTCGTCGACGGTCACGTCGGCATTGCCGCTCGTCACTTCCGTCGGCGTCCCGATCTTCCAGTACTCGTTCGCGCCCGAGGTGATCAACGTGGGTTCGACCACGTCGGGCTCACCGCCGCCGGTACCGGAAGACGAGCCGCCTCCGCCGTCTCCGCCCGGATCGCCGCCCGCACCGTCCGAACCGCCCGTCCCCGCGCCGCTGCCTGTCGTCCCGCTCGCATCTCCGCTCCCGCTCGCGTCTCCGCTCCCGCTCGCGTCTCCGCTGCTGCTCGCGTTTCCGCTCCCGCTCCCGCTGCTGCCCGCCCCCGCACCCGGGCCGCCCGAGCTCTCGGGTTCTTCCGGGCCGCTCGAAGAACCACACCCCACCAGGAGAAACGCGAGCAATATGCCGGCGGTCGAACCGCGTGCCCTGTTCATCACAAAAATCCTCCATCCCAGGGGTGCAACCCCTTGGCGGTGCCTGCAGCAGGCGTCAGAAAGTGGCCGTCCTATATGCCCAGAAGGCCCCACGGTGATCGGGCGGGCGGGATAAAAGGCAGCAAGCTCCACGTCGATGACCCGGCGCACGCACGCGCCATGCGCTCGCGTCACGCCTACCGTGCAAGGTCCGCGTCGACATCGCGGATGACACGGCGGCACGCCTTTCAGATGTGCACAGCAGATCCAACCCGGCCGTACGATTGCTGTGTTTCGATGCGCGTGTTAGCGTCGGCCCCCGATGCGAACCGCGGTTCTCGCCCTCGCCCTCGCCCTGCTGGCCGGTTGCGGGGGCGCATCCGGGGCGGCGCCCGGCGCGGCCCTCTCTCCCTCCTACGCGGCGAGCCTGGGCTCCACGTCGGCGAGCATGCCCAGCATGCTGCCCGCGCCGGCGTTGCCCAGCCGGGCTTCGGTCCAGGCCGATCTGGTCGTCCGCCCCGACGTGCTCGTCCTCGGCTTCGCGCTCCAGGAGACCGACGCCGATCCGCAGCGCGCCCTCGCCGCGGCGCAGGCCACGGTGGCGAACCTGGAGAGGCAGTTCAAGGAGGCGACCGGCGGCGCATCCACGGTGAGGATGCTGGGCGCGTCGTTCACCACGGTCTTCACCGAGAAGGCGGGGAGCGAGGGCGACGCCGTATCGGCCGCTGTCGACGGCGTGATCGAGGTGCGCCTCGCCCCCGAGCTCGACTTCTGGGCGAGGAGCCGGCAGGCCGCAGCCGTGGCGCAGGTCAGGCGCGAGGTGAGCGCCGCGGTGCAGGCGGCGAAGGACGGGCGGCGCGGGGCCACCTTCGGGCAGCCTCGGGCCGAGGTGAAGGAGCCGGAGGGGCATCGCGCGCAGCTGACCGAGCAATGGCTCCGGAGGGCGCGATCGTTCGCGGAGGCGGCGCAGGCGGCGTCGGCGCCGCTCCTGCTGGTGGACTGCGCGCCGCCGGGGGCCATCGAGCAGCGGCCGATCTCGCTGCTGGAGGTGGGGCTCTCTCTGTCGGTCGCGTGCCGCCTGGACGCGCTCTCCGCAGAACCGAAGCGCGACTGACGGCCTCCGGGCGGTTCACCCCCGGCCATCCGTCGTCGGGCAGGACGTCACCCGGCGATCAGCCGGAACACGGGGAGCTCTGGCCGACATGTGAACCGCACAGGAAGGACGCTTGTGCCGACACCGCGGCTCACGTACACCCTGCCATGGGCCGTGTCGTACATGCCCGAGCGAAATCGGCCCGATCCAGGCGGAACCCACACCGCCGTTCCGAGCGCTCGGATCTGTCCTCCATGCGTATGCCCCGCGAGGCCCAGATCGAAGCGCGGCGCGCCGGGAGGGAGCGTATCGAAGACGCCGGGCGCGTGCGTGAGAAAGAGCCGAGCCGGAGCGGACGGCACGTTCGCCAGGGCGGCGCGCAGGTCGGCGTTCCCGCTGCAGAAATCGTCCGTCGCGACGATGGAGACGCCGCGCTTCAGCAGCACCGACTCGTTCCCGAGGAGCCGGGCTCCGGCGCGCGCGTACGCCTCGCTCAGCCTTTGCAAGGGGACGTGCCCCCAGTGTTCCCAGTTGCCGGCGGTGGCGAGGACCTCACGCCCCGGCGCGGCGAGGCTGCGGCAGAGCTCCTCCAGCGCGCCGAGCGAGCCCTCGCCCTCGATCGCGTCGCCGGTCAGCACGACGAGATCAGGCGCCAGCCCACGGACAGCCTCGATGGCCTTCTCGTGGACGCTGCCCAGCGCGCGCAGGTGGATGTCGGAGAGGTGAGCGATCCGAAACCCCTGGAGCGCGGCCGGGAGCCGGGGGATGGGGACATCGTGCTCGGCGACATCGAGCCAGGAAGGTTCGATGGCGATCCCTTCGAAGGCGGCAATCCCTGCAGCGCAACAGCCGGCGTGGAGGAAGGCTCGGCGGGTGACAGGTCGGACCATTTCCGGACCTTAGCAAACTCAGCTCGAGGGCCGCGGCTTGCGCGTGAGCTGGACCAGCTGCTCCGGGGAATCGAGCCCGGGCTCGGGGCCGTCGAGATCCTCCAGCACGAGCTCGAACAGCCCGTTGTCGAACGGCCTCCCCGCGGCCGGCTCGGCGGGCACGAGGCGCTCGCGCTTGCCCTGCGCGGCCAGCGTGCGCGCGCGGAAGTGGCAGTACGGGTTGTTCCCCGGCCGCCCGAAGAGCGCGTGCGCCGTGAAGGTGCACCCGCCCATGCACACCTCCGCGAAAGCGCAGCTCCGGCAGAAGCCCCAGAGATCGTCGGCCGTGCGCGCCCGCGCGAACGCGAGCCGCGGCGCCTCGTCCCAGATCTCCTGGAGCGCGCGCCCGCGCAGGTCGCCGCCCACGTAGGCGTCGCTCTGGAGCGACGGGCAGCCCTTCACCGCGCCGTCGGACTCGATCCCCAGCACCAGCTTCCCGGCCTGACAGCCGCGAAAGTGGTCGCGGCCGCCCTCGCGCAGCGAGCGCAGGAGCGCCTCCTCCGGGCCGAAGTAGCCCAGGTTGTTGCCGGGCATCACCGTGATCCCGTCGCGGAAGGCCCGCCGCTTCAGCTCGGCGATGCGCGGGAGCACGTCGAGCAGATCGTAGGGCTGGAGCAGCATCGCCGGCCGGTCGGCCGCGCGGCCGAGCGCCGCGGTGATCTGCACCTGCCACGCCTTGATCCCCTGCTCCCGCAGCAGGTCGTAGAGCGCCTCGAGGTCGCCCTGGTTCACCCGGTTGAGGTTGGTGTTGGCCGCGGTGAGCAGCCCCGCGCTCCGGAGGTGCCCGAGCGCCGCGAGCGCGCTCCCGTGGCTGCCCGGGGCCTTGCGGATGAGGTCGTGGGCGCGCTCCAGCCCGTCGACGCTGACCGAGACGCTGTGCAGGCCGGCCTCCTTCAGCTGCGCCGCGATCTCCGCCGTGATCCCCCGCCCTCCGGTCGTCATGGTCGGCCGCACGCCCGCGGCCTTGAGCGCCGCGATGATCTCCAGAAAGCCGTCGTGCAGGTAGGCCTCGCCGCCGATGAGCACCACCTCGCGCGCGCCCATCGCCGCGAGCTGCCGCACCACGCCCAGCGCCTCGTCGGTGCCGAGCTCCGAGGGCCGCGCGGCCCCTGCCCTGGATCCGCAGTGCCGGCAGGGCTGATCGCAGCGGAGCGTCAGCTCCCAGACCACGTACGCCGGGAAGTACTCGCCGGGGACCACATCGAGACGGCGCAGGGCCATGCCGGAGCCTACCGCGAACTCCGCCGCCGGCTCCTGCTCTCCGGTGCACTTTCGATCGCGCGGGGGATGGATGATGACCTGCGCACGCGCACGCGCACGTGCACGAGCACGAGCACGTGCACGAGCACGCGCACGCTGGGCGCTGCGCCACACCCCTTCATTTTCCTTGTGCGTCGCCGAGGCGGCTTGCCATAGAATGGGACGGTTTGACCTCCCTGGCTCGGCCTTCCGAGGCGCGCCAGGGCTCGGCCTCATGGCCCAAAGGCGGAGATCCTCATGCTCACCCTCGGCGCTTGTCCCTGCTGCGATGGTTTCCTGCCCCCCGGCGCTTCCGCCTGCCCGCATTGCGGCGCGACGCCCGCGGCCGAGCGCGCCAGCTGCGCGCAGGCGCGCCACGGGATCGCGGGCCGGCTGCTCGCGGCGGCGTCGGGCGGCATGATGGCTGTCACGCTGATGGCCTGCTACGGCATGCCCCCGTGCGACGAGCCCGCGACCGACAGCGACGGCGACGGCTACCAGGCGACATGCGAGGGCTACGGGCCCGAGGAGGACTGCGACGACGGCAATCCGGACATCCACCCCGGCGCGACGGACGTGGCAGGTGACAGCATCGATCAGGACTGCAGCGGCGACGACACCCCGCTCGGCACCGGCGGCACGGGAGGCACCGGCGGCGGAGGCGGCGCTGGCGGCGCCTCCTGACAGATCCCCTCACCTTGTTGGCATTTTCATGGGGAATTGAACAGGGAGACGAGGAGACGGGGAGATTGATTTTTTACTCTCCTTATCCCCGCCTCCCCGCCTCCCTGTGAATCTTCCCGAAAAATTCGAGGGGACGCCTCGCCTACGGAGCCGCGGCCCATTCGGACAACACATGGCGGACGCGCTCGAGATATCCCCCCTCGCGCACGATCTCCTGGTATCCCGGCACCGCGCCGACCCACTCCCGCATACGCACGTTCGACGCCTCGGTGAGGTACATCGTGGGAAGCCCCATGAGCGCGGGCCCGTCCATGCCTGCGGTCGTGACGCCGAGCTGGCCGACGAGGCCGTGCGTTCGTTTCAGGTGCTCGAAGAACTGCAGCTGCGCCCGGCGCATGTCGAGCTGCCGGAAGGTCGGGTCCTTCCAGAAGAGCGTCATGTCGATCGCGCCCTCGGGGACGCGTGCGTCTCGAAGAGCGTCGCCGGTCAGCACAGGCACGAGCCCCGTGCGTTGAACGAGGTCCGTCAGCTCGAGCAGCTCGGCGAGCGTCGTGTTGCGGTGCGGGTGGTGGGTCCCCTCGCGGATCCAGAGCAGCACCTTCTTCCGGCATGACGCTCCCGCCTGCGCTTCCGCGAGCCTGCGATCGACCCAGGCGATCACGGCTCCCGGAATCGGCGCGTCCGCCAGAAACGCCGCGCGGAGCCTCCCCTGGGCGGAGGACGGATCGACCTTGAACGCGCGGGCGACGATCTCCGTGGTCTGCTTCACCGCGCGCGGGCGCGAGCGGTACGCCTGAAGGTGATCGCTCAGGCCTGCATCGCGGAGAAACGCCTCGGCTTGCGCCGTTCCCGCTTTGCCTGGCTCGACCTGGATCGCCGTGCCCGCGAGGACGGCGGCCGCGGCGACGTACCACCCCTCGCCGAACGAGAAGCCGCCGTCCGTGTGGAACGTATACGCGTGGTTTCGCTCCTCGATGATCCTGCGCGCCGCGCGGGCGGCGACCTCGGCCTCGTGAGCCGCCGCGCGCGCCGCGCGGGCGACCTTGGACCGCGGAGAGCCGCCCTCGAGCTCCGAGGCGCTGATCGCGGCCGCGCGGGCCGAGGCCTCTGCGCCGGCCACGATCGCCTCCACGCGCCGCCAGCCGTCGTCGCAGGCGTCGCGCGTCGGCGCGCGCTGCGCGCTCAACGAGAGCTGGCCCGCTCCGTGGAGCGCGTCTGCCGCCCGCGCCGCGTGGGCCCTCGCCAGCGTCGAACGGGCGCCCATCGCCGTCGCGAGGATTCGCTCTCTTCCTGCGGCGACCTCATGTTCCTGGAGAGCGGCGCGCTCCTGCTCGGCGGCGGCCAGCGCGCGATCCGCCTGCTCGATCGCGCAGTCGAGCAGACGCCGATAGCGCTCGCGCTGCCCCGGCGCGTGCAGCGTGGTCGCCAGGGCGAGCGCTGCGTCGAGGCTGCTTTCAGCGTCCCGCTCGATATGCTGCGCGGCGAGCGCCTCGGCGACAACCACTCCCATGCACACCGGCTCAAGCTCTCGAACGTCGTGACCTACGCCGGACCGCCAGGCCGGTCAAGCGCCATCACCCGCTGAGAGCTCCGCGTCCGTGAATCCATCGCGGATTTCCTGGAGTGCGTGCTCGCGCGCGGGGACAAGCCGCCGGACGCTCGCGGCTGGAACGCCGGCGCGGCCGGGCACCGGCGGTCTGCGTCCAGCGAAGTTCAGTAAGGATATCCGGGGATGTTCATCTCCATCGCATAGAGCGACGCGCCCGCCGTGATGTAAAGGGTCTTTCTATCGGCCCCGCCGAACGCGACGTTCGACACCTCGCCCATCCCCGTGATCCTGCCGAGCCTCGCGCCGCTCGGCGCGACGACATCGATGCCGTCACGCCACCCGATGTAGAGATTGCCCGCGCAGTCGACGCCCAGGCCGTCGGCCTTCGGCAGGTTCGCGGCGAAATCGGACGAGGCGCCGGGCGCTCCGTCGGCGCTCAGCGTATAGCGACGGATCCGGCCGGGGGTGAACTCGGTCACGTACAGCACGCTCTCGTCCGGCGAGAGCGCGACGCCGTTGGGGGTCTCCAGCGTGCCGATGAGGCTCACCGCGCCGGACGGGGACACGCGGTAAGCTGCTGTCGGCAACTCCGGCCTGCCGCCGCTGAGCTGAAAATCGGGATCGCTGAAGTAGACGTTGCCGTCGCTCCGCACGACGACATCGTTCGGGGAGCTGAACCGCTTGCCCATGTACGAGCCGGCGACCTCGCGCCGCGCCTTCGTGTCGAGATCGAACACGGAGATGCTGCGCGTGTCGTGGGTACATGCGATGAGGTTCCCGTCGCTGTGGAGGCCCAGCCCGTTCGTCCCGCTGTTCTCGACGAACACCTCGAACGCGCCCGGCGGCGTGAGCCTGAGGATCTTCGCCTTCGGACCGTTGAGGGGCGGAGCGTTCTGCGCCTGCATGTTGATCTCCGAGAAGAACAGCGCCCCGAGCTCGGCGACCCAGACCGGGCCCTCGACGTACGTGAACCCCCCTCTCACCAGCTGCGGCCTGCCGTTCGCCGGCACCGGATCGGCCGCGTACGGGCCGCCCGGGCAGACGGCCGACACGTCCTCACCGCCGCCCGCCCCGGCCCCGCCCGCCCCGGCCCCGCCGCTTCCGCTCCCCGTCGCGTCGCCCCCGCTGCCGCTCGTCGCCGCAGCGCTGCCCGCGCCCGCGCTGCCCGTGCTGCCCGCGCTGCCTGCGCTGGTGCTGCTGGAGCTCGTGGCGCCCACGCTGCCCGCAGAGCCGCTCGATCCGCCGGCCCCAGCGCCGCTGGAGGCTCCGCCCCCGCCCTCCGACTGGAGCGGGTCGTCGTCGCCGCCGCCGCCGCAGCCAGCCGCCGCAGCGAGCACGATCCAAGAAACGACGAGCGAGTACCTGACCTTCATAAGCAAGAGCCTCCACGCGCCCCCGGCTGGTGTGCCGATCGGGCCCGCTCATCATCGTCAGCTCGCCTCCCGCCGCAAGGGCCGAGGTGGCCGAGCGGCGCAGCGCCTCGATCGCGCGCTCCGCGCAGGCCAAGGACCGGCGCGCCGCGGTGCGCCGTGAACGGCGGCGGCGGGCGAGGAGGCAGCCGGCGGTCCACGGCGATAGGATGCACGGACATCATGAAAATTGCTGTTTACGGCTTCGGATCCATCGGCGGTTTGCTCGGCGCCCGGCTGGCCACGGCCGGCTGCGACGTCAGCGCCGTCGCGCGCGGCGAGAACCTCGCCGCGTTGCAGCGGCGCGGCCTGCTGCTGCAGGTCGATGGAGAGATCACCCGCGTGCCGATCCGCGCTGCAGAGGATCCGGCCGCGCTCGGCGCGCAGGACGTCGTGATCATCGCGGTCAAGGCCACCGCGCTGGCCGACGTCGCCGCGCGCGTCGCGCCGCTGCTCCGCGAGGACACGATCGTCGTCCCCGCGATGAACGGCGTGCCGTGGTGGTTCTTCGCGCCCGAGAACGTGCCGTATGCCGGCGCCCGGCTCCGCTCGCTCGACCCGGGCGACGTCGTGCCGCGCGCCATCCGGCTCCGCCAGGTGGTCGGCTGCGTCGTGCATCTGTCGGGTTCCAGCCCGGAACCGGGGCTGGTGCGCGTCGGCCTCGGCAACCGCCTGCTCCTCGGCGAGCCGGCCGGCGGCCCCTCGGGCCGGGTGGGCGCGCTGGTCGAGCTGCTGCGGCGCGCCGGCTTCGAGGCCGAGGCCAGCGCCGATATCCGGACCGACATCTGGTACAAGCTGTGGGGCAACATGACGATGAACCCGGTGTCGGTGCTCACCGGTGCGACGTGCGATCGGATACTGGACGATCCGCTGGTGCGCGGCTTCTGTCTCCAGGCGATGCAGGAAGCGGCGGCGATCGGCGAGAGGATCGGTTGCCCGATCGCGCAGAGCGGAGAAGACCGGATGGAGGTCACGCGCAGGCTCGGCGCGTTCAAGACATCGATGCTGCAGGACGCGGAAGCGGGCAAGTCGCTGGAGATCGACGCGCTGGTGACCGTGGTCCACGAGATAGGCAAGCTGACCGGCGTGCCGACGCCGACCATCGACGGATTGCTCGGCCTCGTGCGCCTGTGCGGCCGCGCGCGCGGCCTGTATGCCGGATGATCCGATCGTCGCTCAGGGCCGGGATCCACCGCAGTCGCCCGGGCAATTGCAGTCGTTCTCACCCGCGTCGCAGGCGCCGTCGCCGCATTTCGCGCAGAGGTGCGCGTCGGGCGCCGTGGTCACGCACGCGCCCTCGACGCGCGCCATGCTCGCGATGGGCGTGAGATCCGGGCAGACGCAGCGTCGGGAGTGTTGTAGTCGCACTCATCGCTGTGCAGCGCTGTGCACCTGGCCTCGGCTTGCTGGTCGCGGGCGCCCTCGCTGGCGCGTGCGCTGCCGCGCCGGACGCGCCCGCGCGGCCCGCGGGTGACGTCGAGGCGCCGGCCGGCAGCGCCCTGCCCGGGGCCGCGGAGGCGGCGCGGGTGCCCATGCCGAGGCCAGCGCGGGCGCGGCTCGGGGCGGCGCTGATCGCGAACCGGGCCTGCGAGGGGTGCCACGAGGAGGTGGCGCGGGAGTGGCGCGCGTCGCTCCACCACCGGGCGAACACCGAGCCGGCCTACCGGCGGGCGTTCGCGATCGAGCCGATGCCGTTCTGCCGGGCGTGCCACGCGCCCGAGGCGAGGCCGGAAGAGCCAGAGCCGGAGGCGCTCGGGGCGCTCGGGGTGGGGTGCGTGACGTGCCACGTGACGACCGACGGCGAGGGCGAGCTCGCGGGGCAGGCGGTGGCGCCGGTGCTCGCTGCGCCGTGGGCGGGGCGCGGGGCGCCGCCGGCGGCGCCGCACGCGGTGATCCGGGACGCGCGGTTCGGGGGCGCGGACGCATGCGCGGCCTGCCACGAGTTCGCGTTCCCCACGGCGCGAGGGCGGTCGGCCGCGGAGCTGATGCAGTCGACCATCATCGAGCACCGCGCGTCTCCGGCCGCGGACCGGCCCTGCGCGGCGTGCCACATGCCCCGCGGGCCGGGGGGGGCGGCGCGGCCACGGGTTCGCGGGATCGCGGGACGAGGCGCTCGTGCGGAGCGCCGTGGCGGTGACGGCGCGGCGGCTCTCGGCGACGCGCGTGGCGGTGACGCTCGCGCCCGCGAACGCGGGGCACGCGTTCCCGACGGGGGATCTGTTCCGGAGGCTCGAGGTGTCGGCCGAGGCGCTCGGGCCCGACGAGCTGGTGCTGGGCCAAGCGGAGCGCTACCTGACGCGGCACTTCGCGCTGCGGCCCGGGGTGATCGGGCGGAAGCTCGTGGCCGACGACCGGGTGCACGCGGAGCCCGTGACGGTGGAGCTCGACGTCGGGGCCGCCGGCGAGGCGCGGACGATCGCGTGGCAGGTGGCCTACCAGAGGGTGGCACACCCGAACGGGGTGGACCTGCGCGCCGCGGAGATCGAGGGCGAGATCCGGGTCGCGTCGGGGAGGCTCGCGCCATGAGCGGACGAGGGATCGGCGCGAGGGGGAGCAGGCCGGCGCGGCGCGCGGTCCGGGGTGGTGAGCGGCCGGGCAGCCGGCGGGTCGAGGATGAGAGCATGGGAGCGCGGCGCGGCAGTCCGGCGCGGCCGTGCCAGGAGGAGGACGGGCGATGATCGGGCGAAGGGCGTGGAGGGGGCTGGGCGGGCTCGTGATGGCGATGGCAGGGTGCGCACCGGCGCCTGCGCCGCAGGCCGCGGACGGGCCGCGCGCTGAGGCCGTGGCGCAGGCGCCGGGCGCGCCGGGCGCGGCAGGCGCGGCGGGCGCATCGAGCACCGCGGGCGCGGCGGGCGGGGTGAAGGCGGACGAGGCGGCGAAGCCCGAGCCGCCGCCGAAGTCGGCGTTCGCGCCGGTGGCGCAGATCCCGGAGGAGGTCGAGCTGCGGCTGCACCCGGTGGAGGGGGCGCTGCTCGTGTCGACCTCCAACCTGACGATGCTCGAGGGGGAGCAGGAGGCCGTGGCCGCCGCCGTCGGCGTGCTGAAGGAGGGGAAGATCGAGTTCCCGAAGCGGCTGCACCTGCCGGGGTGGTGGGTGTCCGTGATCGGCGTCCACGGGCGCTATCCCGACCAGCTCGACCTGATCGCGACGGGCACGACGGGCCGCACCGGCGTCGCCGAGCACTACGCGCTGGGGGCGAAGGGCTGGGTGCAGCGCGTGAGCGAGGCGGGGCAGTGGTTCACCGGGGTGGCGAGCATGGGCAGCTCGCTCGTGGGGCTGGTGGGGCCGACGATGATCGGGCCCTCGCGGTTCGTCACGCTGCGCGGGCCCAGGGTGGGGCTGACGATCACGCCGGCGCCCAGGAAGGGGGAGTGCCGCGGGTTCGACTTCGAAGGGGCATCGCGTTACTCGGAGACCGAGGTCCGCCCGGAGGCATTCGGGGCGACGCGCGATGGGACCGCGCTGAGCTACGGGCTCAACTGCAAAGGGGAGAGCGCCCTGGAGGTCTGGAAGCCGGGCGAGAAACGCTCGACCATCGTGCCCATCCCGGCGCCCTCCGACGAGCAGAGCGCCGACGATGTGCGCACGCTGATCCTGCCGGGCCCCGGCGACGGCGAGGCGTGGATCGTGGACGGGGGCGTGCTCCGCTACCAGGGCGGGGAGGTGAAGAAGATCGACCCGCCGGCGAAGGGCGCGCGCGTGCTCACCGCGTCGGCGGCGCCGGACGGGACGCTGTGGGCGCTCACGGACGGCGCGCTGTTCGCGCGCAAGGGAGATGCCTGGGAGCAGGCGCCGCTGCCCGACGGGGTGAAGGCCCGCGACGTGGCCGTGGGGAGCGACGGCGCGGTGTGGGTCGCGGCCGGCGGGGCGATCCTGAAGCACGGCGGCGCCAGCGAGGCCGCGGGCGCGGCGCCCGGGACCATCCAGCTCCAGAAGGGGCCGCCGCCGAAGCCCAAGGAGAACCGGACCTTGCCCAGGCCCGGCGGGCCGACGTGCCCGCAGAACCTCGTGGTGCTCTACACGTTCAGCAAGACGGCGCCGGACGACTACGACTTCCCGCTGACGCGCAAGGCGCTCAAGGGACGCACGGAGTTCTCGCCGGCGCGCTTCGTGGTGACGCGCGACATGGGGCAGCGGTTCTTCGCCGCGTTCGTGCCGACTTGGGATCTCGCCAAGAAATTGGAGGAGCGGATCAAGACCGATGTGCAGGGCTCGACGCCGCAGATCGTGTGCGCCACGCCGGAGGTGGTGCGGGAGCTCAAGCTGGATCTGAAGACGGGAGAGGTCGCGAAGCAAGGCGGGTGAAGACGGCGCGGCGGGGGCGCCGGCGCGCGGCGGCGCCTCCGTCGATGGGCCTCCGTCCGCCGCAGCCAGCGGCGGCGACGGTCACAGGTGCCGGGTCTCTCCCGGCGGCGCGCCCCAGTCGTTGTTGCGTCCGTCGGCGTACCGGATCGGCGCGGAGATGAGCTCCGCGAGATCCACGTCGTCCAGCGAAGCGAGCTGGACCGCCACATAGTCGCCGCCGATCTCCTCGACATACCCGCGCCCGAACGAGCGCACGCCGCAGTGTCGACAGAACAGGTGGTGCCCGACCTTCATGCCGAACTGGTAGTCGCTCAGCGCGTCCTCACCCGCGAGCAACCGGAACGCGTCCGGCTTGAGGATCACGTTCCAGTTTCTCGTCTTGGTGCAGATCGAGCAGTTGCACTTGTTGGTTCCAGCGCTCAGGTCGATGTCGGCCTCGAAGCGGACCGCGCCGCAGTGACAGCTCCCTGTATAGGTCTTCTTCATGTGCAAACCTCCTGGCAGGACGGGCGTTCGCGTTCGGACGCGCGACCAGCTGAAGGCCTGACGGTACCCGAATCCGCACCGGCGGGAGCCCCCTTCGAAGCGCCGCCGCGCGGTCTGGAGGCGCGCTGCGCCGTCGGCGCCGGCGCGTCCATCCGCCGAGCCGCGGGTTCGTTGCCCTGACACACCTGTCATGCCGCTCGGCGGGCGCCTGGCACAAGGCGTCAGGAGCGCCGGCTTCTTGCGCCCGCGCAGGCGGCCTGCCCATTGCTACGCCAGCCCGTTCATCGACGGCGGTTCCGCCGTAGAGAGGATGCCCCCCATGTCCTTGTCTCTTTTTTCCCTCGTCCCGCTCGGGTCTCGCGCGCGCACGACCGCAGCGCTCGCCGCCGGATTCGCCATGACCTCCGCCATGCCCGGCTGCATCATGAACCAGAAGCAATGCACCGAGATGGCCTGTAGCGACACCTTCACCATCACCGCCGCGACGGCGAACAAGAGCTGGGCAGCGGGAGAGTACACGCTGGAGCTCGCGGTGGATGGCAACGCGGTGTCGTGCGCCTACAGCTGGACGAACACACCGAACGTCGGCGGCAGCGGCGTGTTCGTCCAGTGCAGCCCGACCGTCAGCGTCTCGGTCAATGCGGTGGAAATCTGCACGGAGACGAGGCGCGGCGACGCCGTTTCCCAGAGCTGCGTCCCGGCCCCCGGGCAGTTCACCCAGCAGCTCTCGATTCGTGGCACGCCGGCGCGCGTCGACGTCGTCGTGCGGCGGGACGGCGCGCTCCTCGGAGAGCGGAGCTTCACCCCCGCGTACCGGACATGGTACCCGAACGGCGAAGACTGCGGGCCTGGGTGCCGGCAGGACGCGCAGGACTGGGCGCTCCCGTAGCGCACGAACCTGCCCCCCGCTCCACGGCGGTTTCCGCCCACCTCTGCACCATCCAGAGCAGAGCGGCGGTCACCCGCACAGGAGACGGGCCCAGATCGGCGTTTTCGGCGCGCAAGCGCACTCCGGTGCGCTGAGCACCGAAAACGTCGAGGTGGGCCCGTATCCGAAGCGGGTGACCGTCGCTCTAATCCCAGCGAGCGGAGAGGATGCCCCTCATCCGGTCGATCCGCAGCGCCCTCTCCAGGGCGCGCCCCTCGTACGCGCTGAGCAGCGCGGGGAGCGCCTGCCGGGCCAGCGCCAGCAGCGCGCGGCGGCGGACCTCCGGATCGAGCCTGCCCTCGACGACGATCTGGCTGAAGGCCAGGGCGAGGATCGCCTCGTCGCGGGTGAGCAGGCCGTACTCGTCCTCCTCGCCGAGCGCCTCCACCTCGGCCGCGTCCACGGCGTCCCAGCCGGCATTGCCGACCTCCCAGCGCTCGAGGAGCGCGTCGAGGAGCTCGATCGGGCTCTTCTTCGGGTGCTCGTCGCGGAAGTCGCGGAAGGCGGTGAGGGTCTCGTGCGCGGTCTCGTTGCCGAACGGGGCGGTCTCGTCGGTGAGCGACCAGAAGAACGGGTCGGCGAGGGCAGCGGCGGCCCGGGGGTGGCAGTCGTCGGGAGAGAGGTCGGGGAGCTCGGGCGCTTCGGTCATGGGAGAGGGCTTTCCGTCGGGTGAGGCGCGGGCGCGCCGCGCCGCCACCTTACCGCGTCGGCGCGCCCCGTCCGAGCGCGGCGCCCTCCTCCCCCGTCATTTCCAGTGCCACTTCCCCTTGCCCTTGCCCTTGTGCTTGTGCTTGTGCTTGTGGATGACGAGGACCCGGCCGTCGTCATCGTCGTCGTGCACCACCACGGTCGGCTTGACGTCGACCTTCACGGCCCACGTGGTCGCCACCAGGATGCCGATCACGGGCGCGCTCGGGCCGACGACGATCACCGCGCCTGGACGGTAACCGCAGAGGACCACGTGCGTGTGCCCGCCTTCCTTGAGCACCACCGTGATCTTGGTCGGATTGACCTTCACGTCGAGCTTGCCGGTGAAGTAGAGCCGATCGGGCCCGGGCGCGAGCACGATGACGTCAGGCCCCGACGCCGTCTGGATCGCGAGCTTGATCTCGCGCTCGCCGATCGGCACCGGCTTGAGGTTGAGATCCAGCACGTACACGCGCAGATCGCCGCTCTCCTTGTCGGCGACGATCTCCACGATGTCGTCTCCGACCGGCTGGAGCACGCCCCCGCTCGGCCCCTTGGTCCCGTCGAGCTGGGTTGTCTGGTGCTCCCTGGCGCTCTCCTGGAGCTCCCGGGTCCCGCCGCGCGGCACGTGCAGCACCCCCTTGAACGGCTCGCCCTTCACCTTGAGCTCGTAGCTGACCTCGGTCAGGTCGTCCTCGAGCGGCGGGAGCTTGGCGAGCAGCACGCCCCCCGACTTGGGCTCCGGCACGAGCGCCGCGCTCATGGGGGCTCCGCCCTTGCCAGGCACCTTGACCGAGACGCTGCCCGACACATCCGCCGCGATGGGCTTGCCGTCGCGATCCTTCACGAGCGCCGTCACCTGCCCGTCCTGGGCCACCGTCATCACGACGGACCCGGGCTCGTGCTGCTCCGTCAGCGCCCAGTTGTCCTCCATGCTCTCCGCCGTGATCTGCGGCGACTTGCTGCAAGCGGACGAGACGAGCGCCGCGGAGGCGACCCCGAGCGCGACGACCATGGACCGGAGACAACGTTGGATTCGCATACACCCCTCTCTGGTAACACCTCGAAGGCGCGATCGCCTCATACCTGCTTGCGCGTCACGGACCAGATGAAGCCGTCGTACCAGAAGTGCATCAGCGCGACGGTCTGCGTGATCGACCACAGCGCGCGGTCGTCCGCCGGCGCGAGCTCGGCCCAGACCCCGTATACAAGGACGCCCCCGAGGAAGAGCGCCACCGCGATCGGCGTTCCGGCCCGGAGCGCGTCGAGGCGCAGCCGGCGGCGGAGGCGGCCGCCCTCCGACCACCAGACGAGCGCCAGGTACTGCACGGCGTGGAACAGGTTCATGATGAAGAAGGCCTGTCCCCAGGGGTTGAAACCCCACGTGTAGATCGAGCAGAGGCCCGTGCTGACGAGCAGCCACACCTTGGGGAACGACACCCGATAGCCCCGCCGGCATATCGCGCGGTAAGCGAGCGCGTAATAGACCAGGTACGACGTGCCCGCAGCGATGACGGCCCAGCTGATGACGCGGTGGCTCGACGTCATCAGCGCGGGGACGGCGGTGAAGAAGGCGGGGCCCACGCCCTCGAAGGCGTCGAAGCTCTGGAAGTGGAGGAGCATCGTCGCGCCGCCCAGGATGGGGCCGGCATAGAGGACGAGGTTGAGCCAGAGATCCAGCCGGCGGCCGAGCGCCGGCGCGTTCCCCGCGCGCGCGTCGTAGATGCGCCCGAGGCCGAACGTCTGGAGCGCCGAGTGGTAGACGTCCCAGAACACCACGAGGACGGACACGCAGGCGACGGCCCACATGGACAGCATCATCGCGGCGAACAGGGCGACCGGCGCCACGAGGAAGCGGAGCCGGTGCCGCCGGAAGACGTCCGCGTTGCCGTGGCTCCGGAGGAGCACCGCGGCGAGGTGGCCGTGGATGAGCGTGCCGATGAAGAGCCCCGCCCACGTGACCTTCTCCCCATGAAGCCTGAACGTCGCGTCGGCGAACGGCGTCCCCGCGATCAGGGCGCCCGCGGCGAGCGCGACGAGCGGCGGGAGCAGGAAGAAGGCCCAGTCGTACAAGGGGCCGACGATGTACGCGGCCCGGCCCACACCGAGCAGCGCAGCGGACGCGGGCTCGGCCCGTGCGCTCATGTGGGATGCTCGAGCGCCGCGGGCCGCGGCTCCGGTGCTGCTGGCGAGAAGCCGATCGTCCACCCCTGCACGGCGAGGTGATCGACGAGCGACAGCAGGAAGAGATTCACGCCGAGCATCTCCATCGACTCTTCCACGAAGTCGATGAGCGCGTAGATCAGGTTGTCGCTCCCGGCCCGCTCGGTCCAGTACCCGAGCGGCAGCTCCAGGACGAGCGCGCCGGTGACATAGATCCCGCCCGAGAGGAGGAATCGATTCCGCGTATCTCGCGGGAGGTGCGAGAGGAACCGGAGGTAGACGACCGCGAACACAGCCACCGCGGCGGCCGCCGGGATCACCCAGCTGAAGTACAGGACCCCGCCCAGATCGAGCCAGGAGCTCGCCGCTTCATGGATCTCGACCACCTCGTCGAGCGAGATGTAGAGGAACGCCGCGGAGAGCCCCCACCAGTGCTTCACGAACTTGCCCGTGCGCCGGGCGCCGACGGCAATGACAGCGAGCGTGAGTGAGCACACGAACAGCAGTGACGAGGTGTACCACGTGGGCACATTCTGTTCGTAGCTCAGCGAGAACAACGGGACGACGCCGCTCTGGCTCCTCAGGTGGAGGAGCGGCTTGAGCACCTCGACGCCGAGCCCGACGCCCGCGATCACCGCCATCACGGCGAGCAGCGCGACCTGGAGCCGGGCCCTCGGGAGCGTGATCTGCATCGAATGAGAAGAACTACGCCAGGACGCCGGACACGGTCAACGCGCAAAGCAGCCAACGCCGGCGTGGAGGGGCGGCGCAGCGCGCCCTGGCGAGCGGACTCGGGAGCGCTCGCCACAGGCTCTCGAGGCCACCTCCGGTGCAATGCGGTGAGGGCGAACGGGCTCCCTCCGCCGCGTTCGCCCCTGCTGCCCGCAATCGCCGCCGGACGCGCGCTCAAGGAGCGCTGTAGGACACGATCTCGCCTTCGAAGCGGTAGTCACCGCCGTTGGTCCAGAACACGTCCTGACCTTCCGGGGCGAGGATGCGCCAGGCGAAGTGCTGGCCAAGCGCGAGCACGGTGGTCTGGTTCGTCACGAGATCGTGGGCCTGAACGCTGCGGTTCCGGCTCATGTCCGTCGAGAAGAGCGTCGAGCCCCTGAGGGCCAGCCCCGCCATCGAGCCGCCCTGGTAGATCAGCGTCTTCGCCCCTCCGGCGATCGGCGCCTTGAACACGCCGCCGTCGCCGGCGTTGGCCCAGTAGACGAACTGCGCGTCCACCGCGATCCCGGCCGGCTCGCCCTCGTTCTCGGCGATGACGGTCACGTCCCCGCCCGCCTTCGCCACCTTGTAGACCTTGTTCGTCGTGGCGCCGCCGGTCCAGTAGATGTTCTGTGCGTCCTGCGCCAGGTGCTCCGGCGCCCCGGCGCCTTCCGCGAGGACGACGGGCTCGCCGCCGTCGAGGGGCATCTTGTAGATGTTGTGTCCGTCGCCATCGCCGAAATAGACGGACGACTCGTCTCCGATGACGCTCAGCACGTAGCCGATCTCGACAAGCGTCTCCATCCCCAGGGTCGATTTGTCGACGCGCTTGAGCGCCGAGGGGATGACCGGATCGTTGTCTCCGCCGCTCGCCCAGTACACGTGGGAGGCGTTGACCCACAGCGCCTTGGGGTCGGGATCCGCGGGGGTCATCGCCTCCACCTCGGTCGTGCCCGGCTTGACGCGATAGATGTAGCCGTCGTTCGAGTCCGCGGGCGCATTGGCCTCGGTGCCGCCGCTCGCAAAGTAGAGGTAGGTTTCGTCGGCGGCGAGCGCCATCGGGTAGGCGTGCTGGCTCGCCATCACCGCAGGCGGGACCATCCCGGCCTGGAAGCGGGAGAAATGAGGGGTCTCCGTGATGACGCCGGCAGGGGAAGCGTCATGACGCCCGAGCCGCGTGAAGTCATCGGAGCCGGCCGGCGCGGTGAAGACATAGGCGTCGAGGATGGTGTTTTCCCCGAGCTCCGCCTCGAGCTCGACGGTGATCGGCAGCGTGAGCGTGATCGGCTTGTCGAACGTCTGACCCTCCGGGCCGAGGAGGTACATGGGCCCCACCCCGCCCTCGCGCGCGCCCTCGACGCGCTCGATGGTGATGTCGGTCGCCGCGCTGACCGCGCCCGGCGGCACTTCGATCTTGAACCCGTCGTCCGAGGTGAACACGCCGCCCTGAGCGTCGACCGAGAACTGCGGCTCGTTCCCCTGCGCGGCGCCGTCGTCCGCGTCCGCCCCCCCGCACGACACGCTGCCCAGCCCGCCCGCCACACACGCGAACACCATGAATGAGATTCTTTTCATCGACTTGCTTCTCCGCGGGCGGTCGCCGCCGCCCATGATCGACAGGGTTGCAAGCAGGGGCACGGCCGGAGTCTCCACGGTCGCGAGCCGATGAGATGCGAACATGCCACAGCGGCGCCTCTTACGAGATGATCGTTGGAGTTGGGATCGGGTGTCGTCGGATCAGCTGCTGCCTGGTCGCCATGAAGACAAAGACGCCGTGAGCGCGCTTCGCACTGGCAGTGAAGACGATTGACTCTGCCGAGCACGCTGCACGCGGCCCCGGTGCCGCCGTCGCGTCCACACGACAGACAGCGGAGCCCCAGAGCCGCGGGAAGCGAAGCCAAGCATGAGCAAGTAGGACCACCCCCTACCCGTCACGCTGGTCCCGGGTGAGCAGTTGCGCCGCGGCTCATCGGCGGCTCACAAATCGGCGGCCGTGGAGAGCGTCGTGCGCCGGCGGAGGCCCGCCGGCGGCGCGTCAGCGCCCGGGGAGCGGCAGCCCGGCCTGCGCCGAGAGCCGGGCCATCGCGAGCTTCGCGGCGACGAGCGCCTCCTCCGGCGTGCGGCCCGTGGCGGAGAGGTGGCCCATCTTGCGGCCGGGGCGGGCGACCCGCTTGCCGTAGAGGTGGAGCCGGACGCCCGGGATCTCCAGCGCGGCCTCGAACGGCGGCGGCGCGCCGTCGAGCCACACGTCGCCGAGCAGGTTGAGGATCGCCGCGGGGCGGACGATCTCGACCGATCCGAGCGGCAGGTCGCAGACGGCGCGGACCGCCTGCTCGAACTGGCTCGTCGCGCAGGCGACCTCGGAGGCGTGGTAGCTGTTGTGGGGCCGCGGGGCGAGCTCGTTGATGAGCAGGCGGCCGTCCTTGAGCAGGAAGAGCTCGACGACGAGCAGCCCCTCGACGCGCAGGCCGACCGCGAGGTCGAGCGCGATCTGGACCGCCTGCCCCGTCACCGCGGCCGAGAGCGGGCCCGGCAGCAGCGACCAGTCGAGGATCTGGTCGACGTGGTGGTTCAGCGCCGGCGGGTAGACCGCGAGCTTGCCGCTCGGGCTCCGCGCGACGAGCACCGAGAGCTCGGCCTCGAGGTCGAGCGCCTGCTCGACCACGCAGCGCTGGCCGCCGAGCGACGCGAAGAGCGACGCGGCCTCGCGCTCGAGGCCGCCGGTGCCGCCAGCGCCGCCGCCATCGTCCAAGCGCGCGTCCCCCGAGAGCCGCAGCTGGCCGCGGCCGTCGTACCCGCCGACGCACGACTTCACGAAGCACGCCCCGCCCATGGCGCGCGTCGCCTCGAGGAGCTGCTCGCTCGTCGCGACCTCGCGGAAGGGCCCCACCGGGAAGCCGTTGCGCGAGAGCCAGCCCTTCTGGACGCCGCGATCCTGCACCATGGCCAGCACGTCGGCCGACGGGCGCACCGGCGCGAACCGGGCGGCGGCCACGAGGCCGTCCGTGGCGACCTTCTCGATCTCGAGCGTCACCACGTCGCACTGCGACGCGAGCTCGGCCGCCTGCGCCACGTCGTCGAACGAGGCGACGATGCAGCGATCGAGCACCGAACGGGCCGGGCAGTCCGGGTCAGGATCGAGGGCGTGGACCTTGTACCCGAGCGTGCGGGCGGCCAGCGCCGTCATGCGGCCGAGCTGGCCGCCACCGAGGATACCGAGCGTGGAGCCGGGAGCGATGGGCATTTCCGGAGGACCTGGTCGAGGGGGAGCAAAATGAGGCCTGACGAGGCCTGACGAGCTAGACGATGACCGAGTCGCGTAGCACCGCAGCCTCCTGGGCGCCGCGGAAGGCGGCGAGGCGCTCGCGGAGCTCCGGGTGCTTGCCCGACAGGACCGCCGCCGCGAACAGGGCCGCGTTGGCCGCCCCGGGCTTGCCGATCGCCATCGTGGCGACGGGGACGCCCTTCGGCATCTGGACGATCGAGAGCAGCGCGTCCATCCCGTTCAGCGCCGTGGCGGGGATGGGCACGCCGATGACGGGCAGCACCGTCTTCGCGGCGACCATCCCGGGCAGGTGGGCGGCGCCCCCGGCGGCGGCGATGATCACCTCGATCCCGCGCTCCGCGGCCGTGCTCGCGTACTCGAACATCCGGTCCGGCGTGCGGTGCGCCGAGACGACGCGCACCTCGTGCGGGATGCCGAGCTGCGTGAGCAGCTCGCTCGTGACGGCGAGGTGCTCGTAGTCGCTCTTGCCGCCCATGATCACGCCGACCCAAGGCTTCTCGGCCGAGCTCGCTCCCATTTCCGCCGGGGTCCGGCCCTCGCCGGCCCCTCCCTGCGCCATCGTGCTCATCGTTCCACCGCTCACCGGCTCATCGTCCGTCCGTCGTTATCCGTCGCCCCCCCCGCCCGCTTCAGCGCGTGAGCTGATCCAGGAGGCTCAGGCTCTCGCGCTCTTCCTCGCCGATCTCGCCGTCGGACGAGATCATCTCGCGCGCGGCGTTCAGGAAGAGCTGCCGGTGCGCGCGCGGGATCTTCATCGGATCCACGTCGTCGGCCGCGGGCGGCACCTCGAGCCAGCCGCGCACCTGCTTGGCTTCCTCCGCGTCCAGGTGGAGCCGCAGGATCATCTTGCGCACGAACGCGCGCTCCTGGTCGCGCACCTGGAGGTCGGCCCAGGCGAACGAACAGATGAACCGCATCAGCTGGAGGCGTTCTTCGCGAGAAAGCTTGTCGAGCATGGGCGGGGACTCTAGCCCGGATCCGCCAGCGTTTTGTGTGGAAATCAGCGAGCCGCGCGCCGCGTAAGGGGATTCCCGGTTCCGCGCTTTCGCCTTCCCGCGCTCGCGTTCCGACCCGCGCGTCCTCGGATGGGCCGCGCGCTCCAGCGCGGTCGCCGCAGCCCCCGCCCGGGCGCCCGCTCCTCGCCGCTCAGCGGTACGGGCGGGCGACGCGCGGGCCGCGCAGGAGCGCCGCCACGTGCAGCTGCTCGCCGAGCAGATCGCGCAGGGTGGCGGGGTCCTCGAGCGGGGCCGGCAGCGTGATCACGATGGCGTGCGGGGCGATCCGGAGCGCGCGCGCGCGGGCCCGCAGGCCCTTGACCGCCTCGCGCGCCCTGGGCGGGGCGGCGCGCAGCTGCTCGGGATCGTCGGGATCGAGCGCCGCGTCGAGGGGCGGATCGACCACCAGCGTGATCTCGGAGCGCTCGGGGTGGGGGCCTCGCTCGAAGCAGGTGTCGACGTGGAACGTCGCGCCGTCGACCTGCGCGTCCCGGATGCGCATGCGGCCCACCTCGAAGCGGCCGTGGACCTCGGCCGCGAACCGCTCCCAGGCCGCGCGCATCCCCGCCATCGGCGTGGGCGGCGGGATGCGCGCGTTCGCGGCGCCGATCTCGGCCGCCAGCGCGGCGAGGTGCTCCAGGAACGCGCCGAGCCAGGGCTGATCGTGGCCCGGCGTCCGCGACCGGACCGACACGTGCTCGTCGTCCAGCCGGACGTCGTCGAAGGCGAGCAGCGCCCGGCGCAGCGGCCCCGCGACCACGGCGCGCACCTGGCCGGGATCGCGCCCGCGCACGCGGTAACGGCGGCCGAAGCCCTCGTCGTCCTCGGACGACAGCGCGAGCAGGAAGCGCTTCACGCCGACCTCCAGGTCGAGCCCCCACGACGGCCAGCGCAGCTCGCCCACGAGCGCGCCGCTCGACGACGAGCCCGCGTCGATCCACACCGACGCCGCGGCCCCGGAGAGCGTGCCCGAGAGGCGGAGCTCCAGCGCGTCGAGGGACAGGCCGTGGCGCGCGCCGACCGCTTCCCAGACGGCGCGCCACCTCCCGGAGCCGATCTGCCGCCGCATCGCGCCGAGGCCGGGCGGGCTGTCGAAGACGCCGAGCACGAGCGGCGTCGTGTGGACGACGCCGTCCGCGCGCGCGAGCTCGACGCGCACCTCGAGCCCCCAGACGAGGGCGACCCAGCCGGCGTCGAACGACGGCGCGACGGAGCGGGGGATCCTGAACCGGAAGGGCAGCTCCCGCCCCTCGTCGCGGCTGTCCGCGCGGCGGAAGGCGGTGAAGCGGTGCGCCTCGGTCGCGCGGTTCGGCGCGGAGCGGTCGGCGCTGAGCAGGCGCTCGACGCCGACCAGCGAGATCTCGATCCCGCGCACGCCGCGGCCCTGCACGTTGCCGAGGGCCACCGCCCCCGAGATCTCGTCGCCCGGCGCGAAGACGCGATCGTCGAGCGAGACCTCGACGAAGGGGCTGTCGCCGCGCGCCGTGGTCCCCGCGGCCGGCGACCGGGCCGGGCGCGTGACCGGGCGGGGCGTGACGAGCACCTCGTAGGACTCCTGGACGTCGAGCCACCACGGGATCGCGATGGAGAGCGTGATGCCATAGCGGATCTCGGCGCGCGTGCCGAGGTACGAGCAGGGCGCGTCGGCCGGGACCGGGAAGCTCGCGCGGTAGCGCTGCTCCCCCTCCGGCAGCGTCGTCGGCCCCGAGACGCGGGCGACGAGCGACAGGAAGTGGGGCGGCACGAGGACGCGCTCCTCGACGCGGGCGACCTGCATGCCCTCCAGGTGGAGCTCGATCGCGTCGACCGGCGTCCTCCCGCGGCAGCGGAGCACCAGCTCGACGAGGACGACGTCGCCCGGGTGCACGGTCCTGGACATCCGGAGCTCGACGTCGGGTCGGGTTCGCATGGTGTCCGGCTCAGCGCGGCGGGCGCGGGCTCACTTCACGAGCGGGGCCGGTACGGTGAGGCGGATCGGCCCTCGGGGAGCGCCGCGCTCGAAGAGCTCTCCGCGCCGGTCCGCGACGCCGAGGCGCATGAGCCCGTCCGCGCGCACGAGCGCGAAGGGCGCGCGCGGGGCCGGCGCGTCGCGGACCGAGCCGCCCCGGCCCGCGTCGAACGGGACGACGAAGACCACGACGTCCTCGGCGCCGGCGGCCGGCGCGCGGGGCGGCGCGGCGCGGGCGCAGCGCCCGGCGACCGCGGCGTTCCTGTCCTCGGCGGCGCACCGGGCGAGCGCGCGGCGATCGTCGTCGGCGCCGCTCCGCGCGAGGTGGTCGGCGGCCGCGAGGCGGACCGCCTCCGCGGGGTCGCGCGCGAGCAGGTCCCGGGCCGCGTCGCCGTCGCAGCGGGCGCCGGCCACGGTGAGGGCCGCGAGCGCGTTGGCCCGCACGTAGGGGCGCGCGTCGGGGAGCGCCGCGCAGAGCGCCGCGGCCGCGCGGGCCGGCTGCCCGAAGCGGCCGGCGGCGCGCCCGATCGCGCCCGCCGCGTTGCCCGCCACGGCGACGTCCGGGTCCTTGAGGAGCGGCACGAGCAGCGGCAGCGCGTCCTTGTCCCCCGCCGCGCCCAGCGACCAGACCGCGTTGGCGCGGACGCCGGGATCCGGATCACCCGCGAGCTTGCGGAGCGCGGCGGCGGCCTCCGGGTGCCCCGCGAGCGCCTCGGCGATCTTGCGGCGATCGTCGATGGGCGCCGCCGAGGCCATCCGCGCGAGCGCGGCGCCCGCGGCCTGCCCCGGCATGCGGCCGAGCCCCTCGATCAGCGCGTCGCGCGCGGCGTCCGGCGCGCTCGCGATCGCGGCCGCGACCTCGTCGACGAGGCCCTTGCCGCTCGCGTCGCGCGCGTCCTTCGCGCCGCCCGCGTCGTCCGCGCGCGACAGGGCGCCCGAGAGGGCGATGCCGAGCGCGCCGCGGTCCTGCTCCGCCGCGACCGTGAGGCGCTGGAGCAGCGGCCGGGCGCTCCCTGGGCCGGCGACGCGGGAGAGCGCGATCGCCGCCCGGAGCCGCACGTCGGCCGACTCGTCGTCGAGCGCCGCGAGCAGGGCGGCGTCCACGGCCGCGCCGAGCTGCCCTGCAGCGCGCGCGGCCCCGAGCGCCTCGATCACGGCGAGGCGGAGCGGCGTGGAGCGCGCCTTGGCGAGCGGCAGCAGCGCCGCCTGCGCGCGCGGCGACCCGGTGCGCCCGAGCAGCTGGACGAGGGCGAGCTTCTCGTCGGGCGCGGTCGCCGGGTCGACCAGCAGGGCGCGCGCCGGGTCCACCGCGCGCCCGTCGGGCCGCGCTGGATCGAGCAGCGCCGTCGCGGCGCGGATGGCCTCCGCGCGGACCGCGGGGTCGCCGTCGCCGAGCAGCTCCAGCACGCCGGGCAGCGCCGCGGGATCGCCGAGCGCGCCGAGGGCGCGCAGCCCGTGGCGGAGCGGGACGACGCCCCGCTGCATCCCCCGCGCGAGCGCGGGCAGCGCTTCCCTGGCCTTGAGCTCGCCGAGCACGAGGGCGGCGCCCGCCGCGGCGTTGGCCGACGGCGCGGCCGCGAGCGCGGCGACGAGCGCGGGGACGGCCGCGGCGCCGGCGCTGACGAGGGCGTCGCGGACCGCGGAGCGCGGCGCCGCGGGGTTGTCCTTCGCGAGCGCCGCGAGCAGCGCCTTCACGGCCGCGTCGGAGCCGATGCGGCCGAGCGCCCGGAGCGCCGCCTCCCGCACGTCGTTGCTCGAGGTGGCGCTGTCGGACGGCCGCGCCCCCGGGAACGCGCCCGCGGCCCCCGGCGACGCCGTGACGAGATCGGCGATCGCCGACGTCGCGTCGTCCGAGCGCAGCCGGCCGAGGGCGGTCACCGCCTCGACGCGCACGTCCTGGGATGCGTCCTGGAGCGCGAGCAAGAGCGCGCTGACCGCGCGCGGGTCCCCGAGCTCTCCGAGCGCGCGCGCCGTGGCCTTGCGGACCTCCGGCACCGAGTCCTGCACCTTGCCGATCAGCGGCACGACGGCGCGCGCGTCGCCGATCCGGCCGAGCGCGCGCGCGACCTCCGCGCGCACCTCCGGCGCGGTGTCGTCGAGGTGGCCGAGCAGCGGCGAGACAGCGTCCGGGAGCCCCGCCGCGCCCATCGCGGTCGCGGCGGCGAGGCGGACGTGCGGGTCGGGATCGCCGAGCACCCGGCCGAGCGCGACGACGGAGCGGTCCGTGGGCGCCGCGCGGATCACGTCGCAGGCCGCGAGCCGCAGGCGCGCGTCGCCCTCGCCGAGCCACTCGATCACGAGGTCCCCCGCGCGCGGCATCCGGAGGCGCACGGCCGCCCCGGCGAGGTGCAGCCGCACCTCGACGTCCGGATCGCTCATGCCCCGCTGGATCAGCCTGATCGCCGTCTCCGGCGCGAGCTCGCCCACGCGGGTCGCGGCCAGGCGCCGCTCCAGGGCGTCGCCCGACGTGAGCGCGCGCGCGATCTGCTCCGGCACGTTGGGCCAGAGGGTCGCGGCCGCTCCCCCGGGCCACGCGACCGCGGCGGCCGAGGCGGCGACGACGAGCAGGACCTGCGGCAGGCGGCGCAGCGGCGAGGACGAACGGCGCACGAGCCGAGCGTAATACAGCGGGCGCGGCCGCGTCATGGCGTTCCAGACGGCTCGAGCGCCGCGGGGCGACGCGCCGCGGGGCGCGCCGGCGGGGGCGACGCGCCGCGGGGCGCGCCGGCGGGGGCGCCTCCTCGCCGTGATCAAGCGCGGAGACCGCGCACGAGCCGCGCCGGTCCCCGGGCGCTGCCGCAACCGTCCGTGGCGTGCAACAGTCTGGCAAGGTGTCCAACATGATTCCCTTCTCCGTTCTCGACCTAGCTCCGATCGTCCAGGGCGGAGACGCTGCGCAGGCGCTCCGCAACTCGCTCGATCTCGCGCGCCACGCCGAGCGGCTCGGCTATCACCGCTACTGGCTGGCCGAGCACCACAACATGGCCGGCGTGGCCAGCGCCGCGACGTCGATCGTGATCGCGCACGTGGCCGCCGGCACCTCGACGATCCGCGTCGGCGCGGGCGGGATCATGCTGCCGAACCACGCGCCGCTCGTGATCGCCGAGCAGTTCGGCACGCTGGCGTCGCTCTTTCCTGGGCGCATCGATCTGGGCCTCGGGCGCGCTCCGGGCTCCGACCCGGTCACCGCCCGCGCGCTCAGGCGCCACCTGGCCGGCGACGCGGACGGCTTCCCCCAGGACGTCCTGGAGCTGATGGGCTACTTCCGCCCGGCGGAGCCTGGCCAGCTGGTTCAGGCCGTGCCCGGCGCCGGGCTCCGCGTGCCGATCTGGATCCTCGGCTCCAGCCTCTTCGGCGCGCAGCTCGCCGCGGCGCTCGGCCTCCCGTACGCCTTCGCCTCACACTTCGCGCCGGGCCAGATGACGCAGGCGATCGCGCTGTACCGCAGGGAGTTCCGCCCCTCGGACGAGCTCGCAGAGCCCCGCGTCATGCTGGGGATCAACGTGGTCGCGGCCGGCACCGACGAGGAGGCGCGCCGGCTGTGGACCTCGCTCCAGCAGGCCTTCGTCAACCTGCGCCGCGGCCGGCCGGGGCCCTTTCCTCCGCCGGTCGACGATTTCGAGCGCGACCTGAGCCCCCTGGACCGCGCCGGCCTGGAGCAGGCGCTGGCCTGCTCGGTCGCCGGCTCGCCCGAGACCGTGCGGCGGTGGCTGGACGGCTTCATCACCCGCACCCGCGCCGACGAGCTCATCGTGAGCTCGCCGATCTTCGATCACGCCGCGCGCGTGCGCTCGATCGAGCTCACGGCGGCGGTGCGCGACGAGCTCGCCCGCGCCGGGTGAAGCGCTGCCTCGGCACGCAGCGCTCTCCGTCCGGCTCGTTCGCGGGACGGTGGTCGACCACCTCCGGGCAAGCCCGCCGAACTTCTACCGAGGTCCTCCACCACCTCCGGGCAAGCCCGCCGCACTTCCACCGAGGTCCTCCACCACCTCCGGGCAAGCCCGCCGCACTTCCACCGAGGTCCTCCACCACCTCCGGGCAAGCCCGCCGCACTTCCACCGAGGTCCTCCATCACCTCCGGCACCTCCGGACAGCCGCCGGGCGTGCTGGTCATGAAGGATGTCGACGCTGCTCGAAGCTCGGCGAGCTCACGATGAGCTCGTCGGCACGGGTGCGGGCGATGAAGGCGCCGAGCCCCCGAGGCGGGCGTAGACGTCGCCCGATCCCGATCCGAGGGTCAGCGACGCGAGGAAGCGGCGGATGCCATCCGCGTCGAGCCACGCCGCTTCGCCGAGGACGAGGCTCTCTCCGCGGGACCAGTTGTAGCGGTAATCCCCCAGCGAGGTGAGCCGCTCGACGCACTCGAGCGCGGTCTCTCGCGCGGCGGGCAGGTATTCGAACGAGAGCGCGGGCAGCGACCTCGAGAGGCCCGAGAGCACCTCGGCCTCGAAGCCTTCGACGTCGATCTTCACGAAGGCGGGAATGCCGAGCTCGTCGATCAGCGCGTCGAGCGTGCGCACCTCGACCTCTGCGCCCTCGGACCATCTCACGCCCCGGAACGACGGATCCCTCCGTACCTTGTCGATCCAGGCGCGCGACAGCGTCGTGACCGTCGGCGCGCGCTCGCTGACGAAGAGGCGCGCTCGTCCCGGCGCCCGACCGAGCGCGGCGTGCAGGATGACGACGTCCCCGTCGCGTCCATAGAAGCCACGAAGCAGGCGGACGAACGCGGCCTGGGGCTCGACGGCGACGACACGCGCGCCGAGGCGGCGGAACGCGCCGATGCGATCCCCCGCGTGCGCGCCGACGTCGAAGCAGAGCGAGCCCGGCGTCACGAACTGCCCGTAAAGACGAGCCATCCGGCCGCCGCGGCGCGGCACGCCGTAGTACATCGCGAGCGAACGCGCGATGCCGAACCAGCTCTCCACGCGCGTCATCGCGCTCCTTCCGCCCCGCGGGTCGAGCCCGGAGCGTCGAAGGCCCCCCCCGGGCCGCCTGGCGTACCTCGTGTCGTCCTTCGGCGGCGCAGCTCCGAGCGTAAGCCGCCGCGAGCGACGGTAGCACGGCGCCCGCTCACCCGCCGCTCCACGAGGAGCGGTTCGATTCTACGTTACCGAGCGGCCGTTACGTCCACTTCCGGCGCGTCCGTCCGCTCGGCGAAGGCGACATCAACGGCTTCACTCGAAGCCGGGGAGGATGCGCGGCGAGGCGGATGGATGCGCGGCGAGGCGGATGGATCCGCAGCGGCGCGTGACGGATCTTGGCAGCCGGCGTCACCGGCCGTGGTTGCGGGTCCACGGGGCGTCGGTGCCACCTCACCGTCGGTCACCAAGGTCGGGGTGGTCGTGCCGGTGAGCTCCTGATAAACGGACGCGCACCGCCCGTGGTCTTCCCGTCACCCCGATGCCCTCAGGAGAAGCCAGCATGAGTCGATTCGTCGGCAGCCGCAGTCTGACCGTTCGAGATCCGGTGAACGACCTCTCGTTCCCGGTCCTCGTGATGTATCCGACGCACGTCCCTGCCGAGGTCGTATCGATGGGGCCTTACTCGCTGGAGGTCGCCAGGAACGCGCCCGTGCACGGCGGCCCTTTCCCCTTCGTGCTCATCTCGCATGGCGGCGGCGGGACGCCCCTCGCGTATCGGACGCTCGCGTCCCACCTCGCGCAGAGCGGCTATGTCGTCGCGATGCCCGAGCACCCCGGGGACAATCGCAACGATCGGTCCCTGACCGAGGCGATCGAGAACCTGGAGCGCCGGCCCCGGCACGCCCGGCTGGCGGTGGACGCTGTCTGCTCCGACGCCGAGCTCGGGCCTCGCCTGCTGGGCGACGACATCGCCGTCATCGGGCACTCGATGGGCGGCTACACCGCGCTCGCCCTCGCGGGCGGGCAGCCCTGGACGGGGCCGGGGCAGAGGGTCGCGGTCACGAAGGACCCGCGCGTCAAGGCGCTGGTCTTGATGGCCCCCGCGGCGTGCTGGTTCGTGCCCAACGACGCCTTGAAGGACGTCGATGCGCCCATCCTCCTGCTCGTGGCGGAGCACGACCGCATCGCGCCGAGATGGCAGGGGCAGCTCGTCCTCGACCTCGTCCCCGACCCGGCCCGGGTCACGTTCAAGGTCGTCGAGAACGCGAACCATCACTCGTTCCTCAGCCCGTTTCCTCCCCAGATGCGGCGCCCGGACTTCCTGCCCGCGATCGATCGCGCCGGGTTCGATCGCGAGGCGTTCCACCGTCGGCTCGAGCGCGACGTGCGCGAGTTCCTCGACGCGGCGCTGCGGCGGAGCCCTTCGTCGCCGCCACGTCGACAGCCCGTCCCGGAGGAAGCAGGCGGCGCGCCGGCGGCCGTGGAGCCACCTCACCCCGGATCGAGCCGGTAGACGCGCCCCGTGTTGAACATCACCACGTAAACCTCCCCGGCCGCGTCCTCGCCGAACGAGGACGGGAGTCCATTCGGGTTCAACGCCGAGGTCAGCTCGACGGGATCGGTCGCTGCCTTGCCGTCCCACACGAAGGAGAAGAAGCGGCCCGTCACGTAATCGGCGTACAGGTAGCGGCCGCGCAGGCACGGGATCTTCGCCCCGCGGTAGACATAGCCGCCGACGATGGAGCCCGCCTCGCTCCGCGGGTGCTCCACCACGGGCGGGACGCCGCGCGGCTTGCACGTCGCGCCAGGAGGGTAGCAGTGGGCGCCCTCCATCGCTTCCCAGCCATAATCGTTCCTGCCCTGGCCAGGGCGCTCCACCAGGATCTCCTCCCAGCTCTTCTGGCCGACATCGCCGATGTACATGTCCCCGGTGAGCCGGTCGAAGCTGAACCGCCACGGGTTCCGGAGCCCGTAGTCCCAGATCATCGGGTCACCGCTCGTCATGTTGCCCGCCGGCGCCTTGCCCGGCTGATCGACGTCGATGCGGAGGATCTTGCCGAGCTTCGAGGTGAGATCGGCCGCGGGGCTCGGCGATCGCGCGGAGTCGCCGATCGCGGCGTAGAGATAGCCGTCCTTGCCGAAGGCGAGCATCCCGCCGACGTGGTTCCAGGCGCCGTGCTTCACGTCGACCAGCGACCTGACCGGCTCGGGATGGGCGGAGTCGCCGCCCTGCGCCGCGCGCTTCCACTCCTCGATCACCACGTTGCCGCGCGGGGCCGACGAGTAGTGGAGCCAGAAGCGCCCGTTCTTCGCGTAGTCCGGGTGGAACGCGAGCCCGAGCAGGCCGCCCTCCGCGTTCGGCGCCGGGAAGAACACGCGCGATCGCACGTCGAGGAACGGCGCCTGCTGGACGGCGCCGCCCTTGATGAGCCGGACGACCCCGGTCTTTTCGAGCACGAGGAGGCGCGACGGATCGCCGGGCGGCCCGGCGACATACGTCGGCTGATCGAGCCCGCTCGCCACCATGGTGAGCTTGAGCTGCGGGACGCCCCCGCACTTCGCCGGGCGAGCGAGCTCCGCGGCGCTCGCGGGCGCCCCCTGCGCCCCCTGCGCCGCGGGGGCGCCTTGTGCGGCCGGCGCCCCCTGCGCGGCCGGCGTGTCTTGCGCGGCGAGCGCCGCGCCAGGCGCCCCCGTGCCCCCCTGAGGCGCCTGGACCGGGCTCCCCGCCGCGGCCTGGCCGGGAGGGCCGCCCTCGCGAGGCTCCTCGGGCGGCCCCGCGACCTGCACACGCCTGTCGCAGGCGGCTACACTGCCAGCCAGCAGGAGGTACCAGGCGGTCCGATGGCACGCTCTCGTCAGATAGGCAGCGCGCCCCACGACGCGCCGGTGGCTCGGTCTCTCGGGCAAGCGGGCACCTCCCTCTCCACCTTCACCACGAGAGGCCGCGCCTGGCAAGCCGTGGCCGCGTCGCTGCTGCTGGCCGGCTGCGGCGGCTGCGGCGCGCAGGAGGCGCCCCGGCCGGAACCTCTCCCCACCGCACCGGCCCAGACCGTCCCGGCGGCCGCGGGCACCACGCGCGCGGCCGGCACAGGCGATCGCCCCGGCCAAGGCGCGGCCCAGGCGCGCGGAGGCCTGCCGCTTTGCAAGGACGGTGACACCGATCCTCACGATCTCCGCTGCACCGGGCTCTACAGCGACCCCGGCGCGCGCACGATCGCGGCGGGTGTCCGCGAGTTCAAGCCGGCCTTCGAGCTCTGGAGCGACGGCGCCGAGAAGACGCGTTGGATCTACCTCCCTCTGGGCGCGACCATCGATGTCTCCCGGATGAACGACTGGATCTTTCCTGTCGGCACAAAGCTGTGGAAGGAGTTCCGTCTGCCCGTCTCCGGCGCGAGCCGCCGTATCGAGACGAGGTTCCTGTGGAAGACCGCGGAGGATCGCTGGACGCGCGCCACCTACGTCTGGTCGGAGGACGGAGCGAGCGCGACGCAGGTGAAGGCCGGTGTCCCCCACGTCCCCGGCGCCGCCGACTACGCGATCCCGGCGCAGGTCGACTGCCTCCGTTGCCACGCTGGCAAGACCGACAACCCGCTTGGATTCGAGGCGATCCAGCTCGCCGCGCGGGGCGCCGGCGGCCTGACGTATGCCGAGCTCGTCGAGCGCGGCCTCCTGTCGACGACCTCGGGCGGCCCGCTCCCCGACGCGGCCGCGCTCGAGGTGCCCGGGACCGCGACGGAGCGGCGCGCCCTCGGCCTGCTGCACGTCAACTGCGGCGTCTCCTGCCACCACCCGCTCGGCGTCGCGACGCACTTCGAGATGCGCCTCGACATCGACGCCGCCGGCCGGGTGGGCGACGTGCCCGGCACGCGCGTCTACCAGACGGCGATCAACCAGCCCGCGAAGGTCCGCCCGCCCGGAGCGCCGCCGGGAGCCCGCTATGACCGGCTGAGGCCCCTCGATCCGGATCGCAGCGCCGTGCTCCGCAGCATGTCCCGGCGCGACGCGCCCGGCGCGCCGCCCGAGCAGATGCCGCCGCTCGCGACCCGGCGCGTCGACGAGGAGGCCGTCGCCGCGATCCGCGCCTGGATCGAGGCGATGACCCCTGCCGCCGGCTACCCGCGCCCCTCCCCTTGATCGCCCGCCGGGGTAGCCCGGCGCGTCGCGAACACCCCGCCTCGTGCCAGCACCTCATGCCGCCGTCCGAGGCGCCGAGAGGAAGGGAGCGCCGGAAATGCGCGAAGGGCGCCCGCGGGAAACGCCATCACGCGCGCGCCGGCCCGTGGTGATCGCGGCGTTCGAGCTTCATGCTCCCGGCGGGTCGCAGCGCCGCGCGGCCTCGACCGACATCGCGCTCGCCGCGCCCACGGCGCCGGCGGATGTCCGCCCTCGCCCGGCGAGCGCCCACGACCACGGGGGGAACACGTCACGTGAAGCAGCCGAAAGAGATCAAGACCGCGGAGGGCAAGCTCGGGGTCCTGCTGCCGGGGCTGGGCGCCGTCTCCACGACGACCATCGCGGGCGCCCTGCTCGCGCGGCGCGGGCTCGCGGCGCCCATCGGGTCGCTCACCCAGATGGGCACGATCCGGCTCGGCCGGCGCACCGACGAACGCGCGCCCAGGATCAAGGAATTCTTGCCGATCGCGGCGCTCGATCAGCTGGTGTTCGGCGCGTGGGACATCTTCCCCGACAACGCCTACGAGTCGGCGCGGCACGCGGACGTGCTCGAGCACCGCCACCTCGACGCCGTCCGCGAGGAGCTCGAGCGGATCCGCCCGATGCCCGCGGTGTTCTACCCGCAGTACGTCCGGCGGCTCCACGGCAACCACGTGAAGAAGGGCGCGAGCAAGGCCGCGATGGTCGAGCAGGTCCGGGAGGATATCCGCGACTTCCTGCGCGACAGCGGCGCCGCGCGCGCCGTCGCCGTCTGGTGCGGATCGACCGAGGTTTATATCGCGCCGGCGGAGGTCCACTCCTCCGTCGCGCGCTTCGAGGCGGGCCTCGCCGAGGACCACCCGGCGATCTCGAGCTCCCAGATCTACGCGTGGGCCTGCCTGAAGGAGCGCGTCCCGTTCGCGAACGGCGCCCCGAACCTGACGGTCGATTTCCCGGCCGCGTGGGAGCTCGCGCGCAAGCAGGAGGTCCCCATCGCCGGCAAGGATTTCAAGACCGGCCAGACCCTGATGAAGACGGTGATCGCCCCGGGGCTCAAGGCGAGGATGCTCGGCGTCGCGGGGTGGTTCTCGACGAACATCCTCGGCAACCGCGACGGCGAGGTGCTCGACGACCCGGACGCGTTCCGATCGAAGGAGGTCTCGAAGCTCGGGGTGCTCGAGCACATCCTCCAGCCGCACGTGTACGGCGAGCTCTATGGCAAGCTCTTCCACAAGGTGCGGATCGAGTACTACCCCCCTCGGGGCGACGCCAAGGAGGGGTGGGACAACATCGATCTCGTCGGCTGGCTCGGCTACCCGATGCAGGTGAAGATCAACTTCCTCTGCCGCGACTCGATCCTCGCCGCGCCCCTGGTGCTCGACCTGGCGCTCCTCCTCGATCTCGCGCAGCGCGCCGGGCTGCGCGGCACGCAGGAGTGGCTCAGCTTCTACTTCAAGAGCCCCATGACCGCGCCGGCCCTGTACCCGGAGCACGATCTCTTCATCCAGTCGATGAAGCTCAAGAACACGATGCGCTGGCTCATGGGGGAGGACCTCATCACCCACCTGGGCAACGAGTACTACGACTGATCGCCCGGCGGCGCCGCGCCGCCCCCCGCGGCGGCGTCACTGCCAGCGCAGGTGCACGTCGACGACGGCGCCCGTCCGCGTCGAGGCGCCCTCCGAGAACGTGAACGAGGCCCGCTCGATCTCGCAGTTGCCGCGCGCGTCACAGCGCCGATCGCGTCCATACGAGAGCTCGATCGCGACGAGCCCGCGCGACGCGAGCGGCTCGAGCTCGCCGGCGCTCGACGCGCGGTTCGCGTCGCGGTCGCTCCAGAGCACGAGCCGCGACCACGCCTCGTCCCGCGCCGTGATCCGGCCGTCCCCGTCGGTGTCGAGCTCGCGGAGCGCGGTGAACCCGTTGTCCGCGCGGGCGCCGCTCGAGAGCACCGTCGCCGAGCCGAACAGCTCCTCGCCGCCGTCGATCGCCCCGTTGCCGTCCCGATCGAGCGCGAGCCACGGCGTCGCCGCGGTCGGCCAGTCGGTGGCGATCGTGGCCCCGAGCCCGCTCAGATCGAAGGCGCCGCTCATCGCGGTCACGTACTCGACCGGCCGCTCCTCGAACGAGAGCACGAGCGGCGTGCTGGCGGCGCCGCCGCCCGCCTGGCACCCGGTCCAGGTCGCCACATCGTCGATGTTCTCGCACTGCTCGAAGCCCTGCGTCCCGTTGACGGTGCAGCTCCGCGACTCGCCGATCTCACAGGCCGGCTCGGCCTCCTCACCTTCGAGCTCCTCGCCTTCGAGCGCGCCCTCGTCGGTGCCCTCACCACTTTCCCCTTCTGTCACCTGCGCGGCGCATCCAGCGCCGATCGACGCCACGCCGAGGAGGAGCGCAAGCGAGGCAATTCCCACCGAACCGGAGCGAAGAATGGTCAGCTTGATGTTCATGGCACAGACCCGGAGCAAGCGTTGCGCCAGCCGCTCGCCCCCCGCTCATCCCGCGAAAACCCCGGGAGTCATGGCACCAGGAGTCCCCGAAGCGCCCCAACGTGCCACCCTGCGCCATGAGCACGAGGCGAGTCGTGCCACTCTGGTCCAATCCGTGTCGTCTCGCGCCCAGTCGGGCGGGTGAGCCTCATCCGCGCGGCGGCGCGTAGAAATCCACGATCCGGATCGGCTCGGTCAGGCGCACGCGCACCCGCGATCGCTCCCCGCGGACGTCGCCGCCGATCTGGAAGCTCGTCATCGGGTCCATCTCGATGGTGACCTCGTCCACGAAGTAATCGAACACCGTCTCCAGGTCGTCGTACTCTCCGCTCCAGATGCTCGAGAAGTTCCGCACGAACGTGAACGGCGAGACCACCGACACGCGCAGCTGCATCCGGTCCTGGCGATCGTCCGCATAGGGGAACATCCGGAAGCCGAAGCCGTAATAGGGGATCGTCGACAGCGCCGCGATCTTCGCCGGCCCCTCGTAGATGACGCCGCCCTTCTTGATGGGCGCCCCCAGCATCGCCCCCTTCTCGCCGACGCGGATCGCGTCGTTGCCCTCGTTGATGATGCGGCAGTGCGGTGTTCGCCGCACGAGGTAGCTCGGGATCGTCCGCGTCGTCGCGGCGACGGCGTACGCCACCGGCCCCGGCGCGAGCCGCTTCAACGGGCCCCGCGCGAGCGCCGACTTCACCGCGTTGTAGTCGCGGAGCATCACCGCATCGATCCCGAAGCCGCAGAACGGCGACAGGATGTCCTCGGCCTCCACCAGCCGCAGGTTCCGGCTCCCGGCCTCGGCGCGCAGCCGCTGGAGGTCGACCGCGAGCCCGGGCTTCGCGCCCGCGCCGCCGGACGCGCCGAGCACCCACGCCAGCGAGTTGCCCGTCCCCAGGCGCAGCAGCCCGAACCGGGGCAGCGGCAGCCCGCGCCGCTTCGCCTCGTTCACGACGGCCGTCACCACCACCGTGAACGTCCCGTCGCCGCCGCCCGTGAGGATCGTGCCGTAACCCCGGTCGACCAGGATCCGCGCGATGCCCTCGCTCTCCTCCACCCGCCGCGAGACGAACAGATCCCCGGTGTCAAGGATCTGATCGAGCGTCTCGATCACCTCCGCCGTCACGCTCTTGGCGTTGCCGTTCACCACCACGGCAATCCGGCTGCTCGCCGCGCCTCGCGGTATTTCGCTCGCACGACGCGGCGCATCAGCGACCACGGCCTTGGGGGCGTCATCGGTGGGGCCGCGACCGGCGGGCGGAGAGGTCATCACCGGGATCTACCACGACCCACCCCTGCGCTTGGAGCGCGGGATGACGCGGGGTCGCGCGAGATGGCTGATGATGGATGACCAACCGCCCGGCAGGCGGCCAGCGCGCGACAGGCGTCGCGGAGGCGGCCTTCGCCGGACCACAGCGCCGAGCCCGCCGGGGTCGGCGATTGTGGACCGATGTGGCCAGCGCGACCCAGGGGCTCCGGCCGACGACCAGCTTTCCGGGAGGACCGATAGCGTGCGATGCTCGCTGGTTTTGGCTCTCGGACCGATCTTGGGTCATGCTGCCCTTCGGGAAAGCGAGGAGCCTCCCCGAAACTTAGTGGACGGGGTGGTCGATTTTTTGGTAAGGCGACGACCTGGTGAGCCAATTGGGCTTGACAGCCGTGCGGGTCTTTACCGCCGCGCGGGCGGCGCGCGCTTGAGGCGAAGGGCCGCGACGATCTCGTACCCAGCGGGGGACGCAGCGACATGCCGAAGATCACAAAGCAGGGCAGCTCCGAGAAGGCGACGGGTATGAAGAAGAAGGCCTCTTCGAGCAGCAAGGGGGGCGCAGAAGCTCAGCTTGCGAAGCCCGTGAATCCGGTAATCAAGGAAGATTCGAAATCGGCGTCGAGCGCGTCGAAGCGTAAGCTCGGCCTCCGTGGCGCTGCGCCCTGGGCTGCGCGGCACGCCGCGAAGCACGCCGCCGAGGCGCGGGCCCGGGCCGCGGAGCCGGCGCCCCCTGGCAGCGCCCGGGCGACCATCCGCGTGCCGAGCGGCGCCGAGGAGATCAAGGCGAAGATCGCCGAGCTCCACAACCAGACCCAGAAGATCCGCACGCTCCGCAAGCGGCTCGACAAGGGGTTCTTCGATATCGGGGTGGTGCTCGCCGAGATCCAGCAGCAGGAGCTGTATCAGGCGAAGGGCTACGGCTCGTTCGAGGCGTTCCTCGAGCGCGAGATCGACCTCGGCAAGCAGACGTCGTTGCGCCTCATCAAGGTCGCCCACGTCTTCCAGCGCGAGGTGGCCCTCGACTACGGCATGGACCGGCTGTTCGTCGCGCTCGCCGCCCTCGAGGGCGAGGTGCCCAAGCCCGCCCCCTCCGCGATCCCCTCCGCCCCCGGCTCCAAGCCCCCTCTCCCGCTCAAGCCCCCCATGCGCATCGTCGGCTGAGCGGCGCTCACCCGCCCCGTCAGGCGCCAGCGCCGCGGGGGGGTGACGAGCCGATCGGGCGCTCGACGGGCTCGGGGACGAAGCGGGGGAGCCTCACCCGGACCGTCGTGCCGTCGGCGGCGTGCGCGTCGACATCCACGCGGCCCGCGTGCTGGTCGACGATCTTCCGGACGATCGCGAGCCCGAGGCCCGTGCCCGCCGCCTTCGTGGTGAAGAACGGATCGAAGATCTCGGCGAGGATCGTCGGCGCGATCCCTGGCCCCGTGTCCCCGATCGACAGCCACACCTCGTGCGCATCCCCCGACGCGCACGCCCGCAAGACCCCGCCGTCGGGCATCACGTCGAGCGCGTTGACGACGAGGTTCAAGACCACCTGCTTGAGCTTCTCGACGTCGCCCAGCGCGAAGCAGTCGTCCGCCAGATCGCGGACGACCTCGACGTGGTGGCTCGCGAACGCCTCCTCCTCGAGGTCGAGCACGTCGCGCACGACGCGGGCCAGATCGACGGGCTCCCGGTGGGGCGCGCGCGGCCGGGCGAGCTCGAGGAACTCGCCGAGGAGCCGGCCCAGGCGGGCGATCTCCGCCTCGACGATGCCGACGCGCCGCTTCATGGGCTCGCGGATCGCCTCGTCGGAGAGGCGGTCGATGCCGCGGCTGAGCAGGTGGAGCTCGAGGACCGCGGCGTTCAGCGGGTTCCTGATCTCGTGGGCGAGCCCGAGGGCGAGCGGGGCCATGGCGTTCAGGGCCTCGGCGTCGGCGGCCCGCCGCTCGAGGGCGCGCCGCTCGGTCACGTCGATGCCGATGCCGTAGACGAGGTCGGTCCTGCCGCCGCGCCCGCCGCCGCGGACGCCGGAGAGGTGCCAGCGCACGCGGCGGATCGCGCCCACCGCGTCCCGGACGCCGACCTCGACCTCGGCGGCGGCGTCGCCCTCGACCACGCTCAGGAACGACTGGTTGAACCGGCGCTGATCGGGCTCGTCGACGAGCGCCTCGCAGAACGCCATGCCGAGCGCGGCGTCGCAGGACACGCCGGTCAGCGCGGACAGGCGCGGGTTGAAGAGCGCGACGCTGCCGCCGGCGTTCAGGCCGAGGATGAGCACGTCCGCCGCGTCGATGATCGCCCGGTACCGGCGCTCGAGCTCTTCCCGCTCGCGCTTCAGCGAGATCTTCTCGATCGCCTGGGCCACGGTGGAGATGAGCTCCTCGGGGCGGAACGACTTGAGGATGAAGGCGAAGGCGCCGGCGCGGAGCGCGGCCATGGCGGCGTCGACGGTCGCGAAGCCGGTGACGAGGACGATCTCGCCGTGGGGGGCGGCGGCGCGGAGCGGGGCGATGAGCTCCAGGCCGCTCGCGTCCGGGAGCTTGACGTCGACGACCGCGACGTCGAACCCGTCGCGCCGGGCGGCCGCGAGCCCCTGCTTGCCGTCGGGCGCGAGGGCGACCTCCACGTCGAGCTCGCGCGCGCCCTCCAGGACTTCGCGGAGGTTTCCGGCGAGGCTCGTGTTGTCGTCCACGATCAGGATTCGAGCGGGCACCTGGGGTCTCCTGGGCGAGCGGTCCGGCGGGCGGCCCGATGCGCGGGGCGCCCTTCCGCTTTGGGGTCTTTCCTAAATTGTATGCTATGAGCCGCCGTCATGCGGTTCGTCGATCGGTGCCGTCTGAAGGTGATCGCCGGGGATGGCGGCAATGGAGCGATCGCATTCCGTCGTGAGAAGTACATCCCGTTCGGCGGCCCCGCGGGTGGAGACGGCGGCCGCGGCGGGGACGTCGTCTTCGTGGGCGACGGAGGCCTGTCCACGCTACTCGACTTCACCTACGCGCGCACGCTCGAGGCCGACCGGGGCGAGCACGGGATGGGGAGCGACTGCCACGGGCGCGCCGGCGCCGACAGGGTCGAGAAGCTCCCCGTGGGGACGCAGATCTTCGACGCGGAGAGCGGCGAGCTGCTCGCCGACGTGACCGAGCACGGCCAGCGGGTCATCGTCGCCCGCGGCGGCAAGGGGGGCCGCGGCAACCTGCACTTCAAGTCGCCGCACGACAGGGCTCCGCGGCGCGCCGAGCCGGGCGAGCCGGGCGAGGCCCGCGAGCTCCGCCTCGAGCTGAAGGTGCTCGCCGACGTCGGCCTGCTCGGCTTCCCCAACGCCGGCAAGAGCACCTTCGTCGCGGCCGTCTCGGCGGCCCGGCCCAAGATCGGCGACTACCCGTTCACGACGCTCACCCCGATCCTGGGCATGGTCGAGATCGGCGGCGGCGTCCGGGCGGGCGGATCGAGCTTCGTCATCGCGGACATCCCCGGGCTGGTCCCGGGCGCGAGCGAGGGGGTCGGGCTCGGCATCCAGTTCCTGAGGCACGTGGAGCGGACGCGGGCGCTCCTCCACCTCGTGACGCTCGACCCGGGCGAGGGCCGCGAGCCGCTCGCCGACTACCGGGCGCTCCGCAAGGAGCTCAAGAAGTTCAGCCCGGAGATCGCGGAGCGCCCGGAGATCGTCGTCCTGACGAAGGCCGATCTGACCGAGGTGCGCGACGCTTACCCGAAGCTCAAGGCGCGGTTCGCGAAGGCGAAGGTGAAGCTCCACCTCATCAGCGCCGCGACGGGCGAGGGGGTGCCGGAGCTCGTCCGCGAGCTCGCGGCGCTCGCGCGCAAGCGGGAAGAACCGGCAGAGCAGGACGGCTGAGCGGCCTCGGCCCGGACGGCTGGCGCGGCGCGCGTCGACGGCACGGCGTGAGCGCCGCCGCCGTCGGCGCATCGTGACACGGCGGAGCCTGCTGGCTCGCCGGCTCGATCGGCCACTGGCTCGCGGAACGCTGAAGACGCTGAAGAACGCTGAAGAACGCTGACGGCGTCGCAGAGCCGGCGCCGTGCGCCGCCTCGTCATCACATCACCCGTCATCCAGCGCACTGGAAAAAGTGGATTGCCCGTCTTCGTGCGTACAGACACGAAGTGTTCTCACGTGGGCTGGTCCTCCACATCCGTCGTTATTGAGTTCGAGCGGGCGCGCGCGTCGTCTGGACACGAGAGCAAAACTCGAGTCCAATTTACGATCCGGACTCACGTGTCCTGTCGGAAGGAGAAGCCCTATGCGCTGGTCGACCCCCAACAAACCGTCTTCTCTCGCGTGGCGTGTCGCCCTCCTCGTGGCGCTCGGCACGGGCGGGGCGGCGCGCGCGGATGTGGTGCAGCCGAACGGCACCGTCGTCCCCGTGATCACGAGCCGGTTGAGCGATCTGCTGAACGGCTCGGCGAAGAACGACATGCTCGACGAGATGATCGACGTCGTGGCCGACGCCGCGGTGGAGCCCCAGGTGTTCTCGCCGCTCTGCGAGTTCAGCGGCAAGTACATCGAGAAGGGGGGCGGCGCCAACTTCGCGGTCGGCTGGTACAACGTCGACGACGGCCGCGACAGCGGCGACCCGCCGCTGTACGTCCCGCTCGACACCCGAGACAACCTCAGCACGCCGGCGCCGGAGAGCGATATCCAGATCCTCTTTCCGTTCTCGGGCTCCCTGCCGTCCCCCGAGAAGCGCGAGCTGACGGCCGTCTCGATCCGGGAGAACCCCGCCTACGCGGGAGGCCTCATCGGCTTCGTGCTGATCCCCAACCCGAACGGCACCGGCAACGGCAACGCCACGCAGTACCATTACACCGAGCACCGGTTCAACGTGGAGTGTACGGCGTGCGAGAATCCGGGGCCCTGGTACTCCGATCTCATCTACAGGTCGAACCAGCTCGCCAACACGTTCTACCTGGGGTTCGAGGATCTCGATTTCCAGAACGCCGCCGGCAGCGCGGGCGTCAACGGCAATGATCTCGATTACGAGGACTTCCTGTTCCGCTTCTCCGGCATCACGTGCCCCGCGGCCGGCCGGCCGTGCGAGGTCGAAGAGAACGTGGGCGCGTGCCGCGCGGGCGTCTCCGACTGCGACGCGCAGGGACAGGCGATCTGCACGCCGATCGTCGAGCCTGGCAGCCAGACCGAGCAGTGCGACGGCATCGACAACGACTGCGACGACATCGTCGACGAGGAGGCGCCGTGTCCGGAGGACCAGGTGTGCAGCCGCGGCCGCTGCGTGAACCGCTGCGGCTCGGCCGAGTTCCCGTGCGATCCCGGGCTCGTGTGCGTGGAGGGCCTGTGCGTCGAGCAGGCGTGCGTCGACGCGAAGTGCGATGTCGGCCAGGTGTGCCATGACGGCGTGTGCCGCGCCCCGTGCGACGGCGTGGTGTGCCCGCACGGCCAGACCTGTCGCGGCGACCGCTGCCTGGATCCGTGCGACGGCGTGACGTGCGGCGCGGGCGAGGTGTGCGAGAGCGGCGTCTGCGTGGTCCAGTGCGGCTGCCGGGGCTGTCCGTCGGAGGACCGCTGCGCCGCGGACACCGGGCGGTGCGTCGAGGCCGCGTGCGCCGACGTCGCGTGCGGCGCGGGCACCACGTGCCGTGGCGGGGCGTGCGTCGACCTCTGCGACGGCGTCGTGTGCCCCGCGGGCGAGCGGTGCGTGGCCGGCATGTGCGCCGAGGAGCCGCCGGCTCCTGCCACGACGACGGCGGCGGGTCCGACGCTCGACGCGGCCGCCTCGGTCGGCGCGGGCGACGCCGGATCGGGCGCGGGCGGGGACGCCGCTTCAGGCTCGGGTGGGGCTCCCTCCACCGGCGCGGGCGGGGACGCGAGCGGGAGCGGGGCGTCGGCGGGCTGCAGCTGCAGCCTCGGCGGCGACGCGCCGTCCGCCGGCGGCGTCGCCGCGTTGCTCCTCGCCGTGAGCCTCGGGCTGCGCCGCAGGAGGGGCGGAGACCCGGGGCGCTCGGCTCCGGGCCTCCGTATCCGTCGTTCAGGGTGACTCGGACGTCGGCCCGAAGAACTCGACGTCGTCGATCTCGATGGTGCCCGAGTCGACCTTGTCCTTGCCGAGGAAGCCGCTCGCGCGGACGCCGTTCATCTCCGCGCTGAAGGAGAGGCCGACGATCGACCGGAGCACGTCGTTCACGTCGTCGCCCGGGTCGCGCCCCTGATCGATGGCCCAGCCGGGGAGCGCCATCTCGGCGAACCTGAGCTCGATCAGCGTCGGCTCCGCGGTGAGCCGCACGTCCCATCCGTGGCGAACGCCCGTGAGCCCTTCGCTCTGCGCCGGGCTCTCGACGTCGAAGCGCATCCCGCGCGCCGCCTCCGCCCGCGCCCAGAAGCGGACCCCCTCGAGCGCCGTCGCGTCGATCATGCCCTCGGCGAGAGGCACCCCGAAGTAGACGTACTGCCCCCAGGGAGACGCCTCGTCGCGGAAGTCGAAGCGGAGGAGCATGCTCTGCGCGCCGTTCAGCGGATCTTCCTGCGAAAGGCCCTGTACGGCGCTCGACGCGTTGTTGGTGGACAGCACCGTCCCGACGTACAGCCCGAGCGTGTCCGCGGCCTCGAAGTCGTTGATCCCCGTCGCGGTGAACGAGAACGGCGCGAGCGGCGTGCCGCCGGCGAAGCGGCCCAGGCGCTCTCGCAGGATCGGCAGCTCGTTCCTGAGGCGCTCGACCGCGGGCTCCCACCCGGCGAGCCCGGGCCCGAGCGGGTCCTCCTCGACGGCGGTGCGGATCAGCGCCGCGTACTTGTCGACCTGCTCCTCGAGCCGCCCCTCGCTGAACGGGCCCTCATAGAGCGCCTGCAGCGCGGCCTTGTAGCCCGCCGCGTCCTGGTTCAAGGCGGCGAACAGCGCGTCGCAGCCCGGCGGGCGCACGTGCTCGGAGCCCATGAACACCGGGACCACGGCGCTGCAGTCCGCCGGCGTCTCCGTCCATCGCGGCACGTGGCCGAAGTAGGTGCTGGGGCCGAGGGTCTGATCGAGATCCCACGGGATGAGGTGGAACTTGCCCGAGGACGGCTCGTCGTAAAAGTAGAAGTTGTGGTTGAACGCGGCGCCCGCCTCGTTGGCGTAGTAGGTCGTGACGCCGTCCCAGTTCACGATCGTCTCGTCGACGGCCATGTAGCGCTGCAGCTGCTCGATGTCCGTCCACTCCGACAGCGCGGTGAGCCGCTCCGCGCCCTCGGCGGACGCGAGGGCGGTCGAGAACGCGACGAATCGCTCGTGCGTGGCCACGTCTTCGTTCGTCTCGATCCGCTCCGCGAAGTAGCCGGCGTCGTCCGAGATCGGCCACGCTTCCTTGTAGAGATCGCCGTCCGGAGCCTCGGAGAAGTGGTGGTCCAGGAAGCGGCCGTCCACGTCCTCGACCATCGAGAAGAGCCCTTGCGACTCGCCGTTCACGCGCAGCGTCGCCCACGCGCTCCGCGGGGCGGCGACGCCCATCTCCCGGAACAGGCCATAGGCGATCCGCTCGTGGAGCCTCGTCGGGTCCCAGATCATGGAGTGGAAGTTCAGGCGCTTCTGCGCGTAGAAGCGCTGCCCGCCGACGTACTCGTCGAACTTCACCTTCATGCTGAGCTTCGGACAGGTGAGGTTCCCCTCCCCGTCGAAGCACATGTCGAGCGTGCCGTAACCGCCCTTGAACCGCAGGCCGACCACGCCCAGGCTCTTGCCCTTGTAGCAGGCCTCGGCCTCGACATACCGCTCGTCGCGGGCGTTCTCCTTGAGCTCCGCCCAGCGCTCTTCCGGAAGGTAGAAGTCGAAGCGCGGGACCTCCTCCGCCGCGTACAGCTCGTCCGCGTCGCGATCGGCCAGCGCGGGGTCGGACGGCTCGCACCGCGGCGTCGGGGGCTGCCCGCCGCTCCCGCCGTCGCTCGTGCCGCCCTCTCCGCCGGCGCCGCCGGCGCCTCCGCCTCCAGCGCCTCCGCCTCCAGCGCCTCCAGCGCCGGCCCCGCCCGAGCCGCCTGGCCCGACGCCGCTGCTCGCGCCTTCGTCATCACCGCAACCCGCGCCCACCGCGGCAGCCGCAAGTGCAAGCACCATCCAATACCCAAGCTTCATCCAACGATCCTCCAAGAGCCTCGACCCTAGTCGTGGCCATCCCGTCCGTCGATGCCTGATTTTCACGGCAGGCATGGACGCCTCGCTGGGCATCGTGCGTCGCCGCGCCGCGTGACCCCGCGACCCCGCGCATGACCCGGCACGAGGCGCGCGGTGATGGTACTTTTCCAGGCGTGAGCCAGCGCCCGTATCCTGAGCCCCAGGCAGCCCGCCTCTTGTCCGTCGCGGAGTGGGCAGCGCTGCCGGAAGACGAAGCCGGTGAGCTCATCGATGGCCGCCTGGTCGAGGAAGAGATGCCCGATTGCGTCCACGAGCTGGCCGTCGCCTGGCTCATCCACACCCTGCGGGCCTGGCTCATCCCGCGCGGCGGCTTCGTCTTCGGCTCCGAGGTGAAGTACGCGCTCAAGCCGCGGCGCGGGCGCAAATCCGACGTGTCGGCGTTCCTCCCGACGTCGCGGAGGCCCCCGGCCCGTGGCGCCGTCGGCATCCCGCCGGACCTCATGGTCGAGATCGTCTCCCCCTCGCCGCGGGACAGCCGGCGCGATCGCGTCGAGAAGCTCGAGGAGTACGCCGCGTTCGGGGTGCGCTGGTACTGGTTGCTCGATCCGCAGCTCCGCACGCTGGAGATCCACGAGCTCGCGCGCGGCGGGCTCTACCAGCGCCGCCTCACCGCGCCCGGAGGGGTGCTCCGGGAGGTTCCGGGCTGCGAGGGGCTGACGCTCGATCTGGACGCGCTCTTCCGCGAGCTCGACCGGCTCGACGCGACGGAGCCGCAGGAGCCGCCGCAAGGCAGCGCGGACGACGAGGCGTGACAGCGCGGGCGGCGAACGGCGCGGCCGCGCGGCGGTTCACCCGCGATGCCAGCGCGGCTCACCCGCGGTGCAGCGGGGCGCGCTCACCCGCGGCGGGGGCCGGCGCCTCGGCCTCGACGGCCAGGCACGCCTCGAACCCCTCGATGTAGCTCGGGTAGAGCAGCGCCATCCCGAGGGCGCGCTTGATCTTCGCGTTGTCAACGGCGCGATCGTGGCGGAGCGTCTCGTGCAGATCCTCCCGCGGCGCCCCGGCTGGCAGCGCGAGGCCGAGCCGCGCGCAGAGCCAGCGGACGACCTCGATCTGCGGCACGGGCGCGTCGTCTGCGACCAGGAAGGCCTCGCCGGGGGCGGCGCGATCGGCGCGCTCCAGCGCCGCGAGCGCGAGGCGCGCGAGGTCCTCGACGTGGATGCGCGAGACGACGTTCCTGCCCTGCCGATCGCCCTCGCCGGTCATGCGGAAGTCGCCGCGCAAGAGCCGCTGGTGCAAGCCGCGGCCCGGGCCGTAGATGCCCGCGGCGCGCAGCACCACGGCGCCGCGCGCGCGGTACACGTCCTCGGCCGCGAGGCGCGCCGCCGCACGGGGGCCGTCGGCCGACGTGGGCGTCGCCTCGTCGATGCGCCCCCTCGCGTCGCCGTACACGGCGGTCGACGAGACGTACGCGATCGCGCGCGCGCGGCGGAGCGAAGGCGCGATCGCGGCGTCGGTCGCGCCGTCGGGCGGGAAGGCGACGAGCACGTCCGCGCCGTCCGTGACGAGCCGGTCGACGGCCTCGGCGGTGAGCGCCGGGAGGACGCTCACCTCGATGCCCGCCTGCGCGAGCTCCGCGGCGCGCTCCGGCGAGCGCGTCGTCGCGACGACGCGGCCGCCGGACGCCCTCCGCAGGCCGGCGACCACCGCGCCGGTGAAGCCGCAGCCGAGGACGATGAGCGGGGGGGAGGTGTTGAGCATGGGTGCTGGGCAGCCCTTTACCAGCGAGAGAGAGCGGGCGCCTCACCGCCGCGCGGACGAGCCATCGTCGCGCTGTCGAGGAGCAGCGCCGCGTCTGATAGCCTGATCGGCGCGGAGCGGGCGGCCGAGACGCGAGCGAGCTCGCCGCCGCAGCGACGCTCCTCTGCGCATGGCGGTCCACGTCTTCATCTCCTACGCCCCCGCGGATCGGTCGCACCTCGAAGCGCTCGAGGCGCACCTCGCCTCCCTCAAGCGGCAGGGCCTGGTGAGCACCTGGCACCGCGGCCGGCTCGGCGCTGGCGCGGTGCTCGACGCGTCGATCGCGGCGGAGCTCTCCGCCGCCGAGGTGGTGCTGCTGCTGGTGAGCGAGGCGTTCCTCGCCTCGGACAGCTGCTACGAGCGAGAGCTCGGGCGAGCGCTGGAGCGGCATCGCAGCGGGGCGGCGCGCGTGGTGCCCATCCTGGTGCGCGCGTGCGACCTGGAGGGCACCGCTCTCTCGGAGCTCCAGGCGCTGCCGCGGGACGGCGGGGCGGTGACGAGCTGGGCCAACCCGGATGAAGCGTGGAGGGACGTCGTCCGAGGCATCCGCGCGACGGTGGAAGAAGCCGCTGCGAGCGCGCGGCCGGAGGCACCGGTCAAAAAGCCAGAGCTGCCCAGCACGTTCGCCGCGGCCCTGCGCGAGGCCGAGGACGCGATCCGCACGATCGACAGGAGGCTTGCGGCAGCGCAGCAGCGCAGGGTGAAGCTCCAGGCCGCCGGTGCGAGCACGGCGGAAGTGGACGGGGAGATCCTCGACCTCCGGCGCAAACGCCGGGAAGGCGGCCAGCTGCACGTGGGCGAGGAGCTCGGCGAAGGCCGCTACCTGCTGCTCGAGCGGATCGGTCGAGGGGGGTTCGCGACCGTGTGGCGCGCGCTCGACGCGGGGCGGGGCGACCTGCCCGTGGCGATCAAGGTGCTGCACCCGAACCTCGCGGGCGACGAGATCCGCCGGGAGCGGTTCTTCCGGGGAGCGCGCGCGATGGCCGAGCTCGACCACCCCGGCGTGGTGCGCATGCTCGATCCCAAGGGCGAGGACAGCGGCTGGCACTACTTCGTGATGGAGCTCGTCCATGGCGAGGACGTGCACAGCGCGGTCATCGGGAAGCGGCTGCCAGCAGAGCGGGTAATACCGACGCTCCTCCGCGCTGGAGAGGCGATCTCGTTCGCGCACGGGAGGGGGCTCGTGCACCGGGACGTGAAGCCGGCAAACATCCTGCTCGACGCGGACGGGCTGCCTCGGATCACGGACTTCGATCTGGTCTGGGCGCGCGACACGACGGGCGGCACGAGGAGCGGCGCGCTGGGGACGTTCCTCTATGCGGCGCCGGAGCTGATGCACCGCCCGCAGGACGCAGACGCGCGCGCAGACGTGTACGGGCTCGGCATGACGGCGGTGTTCTGTCTGCACGGAGCGGAGCTGCCACCGATCATGATGCGCTATCCGGCGCGGGTGCTGGAGCAGCTTCCGTGCAGCGATGCGGTGAGGAAGGTGCTTGAGCGAGCCATCGAGTTCGAGGCATCGGAGCGATTTCCCGACGTAGCGGCGTTCTGTTGGGCGCTTTGCAACGAAACATGAACACAGCCCGGCCCGGCCGCAGGCCCAGGTGTTCCAGGCACAGTACAGGAATTGTGCAGAGAACGACGCGAGGTGCCTGTACCGCTTATGCCCTCACCCCCCCGGCTTGCGCGTATACCGGTGCTTCACCCCGAGCGGGAAGTACTCCGGATCTCCCGCCGCCCTCAGCGTCACCCGCGGCGCCCGCTTCCCCGCCGGCACGTAGCTCCTGAACTCGCTGTTCAGCCGGACGAGGTGCTCCTCGATCGACCGCGCCGCCGCCTCGCGCCGCGCCTCGCTCTCCCCCTCCCCCGGCGCGAGCTCGACCACCACCGAGAGGACCACATCCCTGTCCGCGCCCTCGCGGACCTCCAGCACGAACTTCCCCGTCACCCACTCCTTCACGCCGGGCTGCTCGATGCCCACGACCACGTTCTCGGGATAGATGTTCGCCCCGAAGTACGACACCGTGAAATCCGAGCGCCCGAACACATGGACGAACGGGAGCTCCCTGGCCCCGCGCTCCCCGTCGAGCTCCCGCCGCGGGTCGAAGCCGAAGCCGGCCAGGGCCGCCATCATGTCCGCGTGCGAGGTAATGCCCCCGCTGTCGAGGATCGCATAACGGACGAGCGGGACGCCGTTGTCGCCCGAGAAGAGGAGCATCCCGTCGCGCTGCTCGAAGAACCGCTCCGCGGGGTCGTACTGCACCAGCGTGGGGAGCCGGTCCTGCCCGAACAGGGCGCGCGCGGCGTCCGGCCTCCCCGCGAGGAACCGGCGGATCGCGACGCTGAGCGGCGTCTCGTTGCCCAGCACGCCGGCGTCCGCCGTCCCGTACAGCGAGGCCGAGTCGTAGCAGGGCGACGTCGACCCGACGCGCTCGCCGACCAGGGTCCGCCACTCCTCGCTGAACACCTCCCCGGCCATCACGAGCTTGATCCGGAAAGGCGCCCAGTCGACGCCCCGGGCACGCCCGGTGTCGATGACGTCCTTCAGGAACGGCGGATAGCCGAGCAGGACGACCTGCTCGAACGCCGGCCCCAGATCCTGCACGACGCGGAAGATCTCGTCCTTGTTGTTGCCCGGCGTGACGACCGTGATCGGATACCCCTTCGCCGCGAGGTGACGGCAGCACGCGGCGGTGTACATCCCGCCGACCCACGAGCCGAGCGCGAAGCACACGACCGCGAGCGTGCGGCGCGTGTCGGCCCGGAAGCCGTCGTGGAACACCTGCTCGAAGCGCCGGGCGACCGGGAGCTCGTCCGTGACGGAGCGCGGCCAGAACGTCGGCTTTCCGGTCGAACCCGAGGAGACCGCGATCATGTCGCACGGCTCGACCCGCCCCCCGCGGCAGAGATCCGCGATGGGGTGCCGGAGCACGTAGTTCTGCTTCGTGATCACCGGAAGCGTCGCGAAATCCGCGGGCGTCCGGATCGCCGCCGGGTCCACGCCGTGCTCCGCGAGGAAGCGGCGGTAGGCAGGGACAGCGGCGGCGACCTCGTGGAACAGCGCGAGCGCGCGCTCGGCCGGATCGGCCTCACGGTGCCGCGACAGCGCCGCGTCGAGCGGCGTGCTCAGGAAGGCGTCGATGGCCGCCAGGACCCGCTTGGGTTGCAACTCCTGCATCGCGAGATCTCCCTCCGTCCGATGGTTCGCAGCAAGCGGACGCCGGTTCAACGAGGGCGCCCGCCTGCCTCTCTATCCGCTCGCGGGCGAAGGCGCCCCGCGCAGGGTCAGCGCCCTCCACCCCCCGCCGCGCCGGCGAGCTCCGCCGCGAGCGCGATCTCCTCGGCGCGCTTCTCGTAGCCGCCCGGCGGCTCGGAACGCGGGTTCGCGAGCAGCGACGTGATCACCGTCTCCAGCCAGCGCCGGAGCGGCGTGTGCTGGAAGCCGAGCTCCGCCCTCGCCTTCGCCGGATCCAGCATCGACATCCAGCGGTCGCTGAACGGCGACATCGCGACCGGATCGATGCCGCGGGCCCTGATCGCCGCCGACGGGATCGGCGCGAGCCGCGCCGGCGCGCCGAGCTGCGAGGCGATGAGCTCGAGCAGCTCGGTGAGCGTCGGCGTCTCGTCCATGCAGAGGTTGTACGCCTCGCCGAAGGTCGACGGCACGAGCAGCAGCTTCACGATCGCCCTGACGACGTCACCGCTGTAGACGTGCCGCACCGCGTGTCCACCGCCGTCCGGGACGAGCAGCGGACCGCCGTCGAGCATGCGGACGATGTACCGATCGAGGCGGCGGTAGGGATCGCGCTCCCCGTTCACCATCGGGATGCGCAGGACGGTCGCGGGAAAGCGGTCCCTCTGCCAGGCGGCGGCGATCTCCTCCTCGCAGCCGCGCTTGTTCACGCCGTAAGCCCACGCCGCGCGGTCCTCTTCGCCCGCGGGCTCAGGGAGGAGCGAGCCGTCGTAGTCGCGCTCGCGCGACGGCCGCGGGCACGCCTCCCGGACGAGGTACACCGAGCCGGTGCTGATCATCACGTAGTGGCCGATGCGCCCGCCGCCGAGCGCCTGGGCCGCCGCGCGGCCGTCCGCGGCCGTGTACGCGGTGAAATCCACCGCGGCGTCGAACTCGCGACCTCCGAGCGCCTGCGCGAGATCGCCGGCCGCGCGATCGCAGCGGACCCGCGCGACGCGATCGCCGAACGCGTCGGGCGTCGCGCCGCGGTTCAGGAGCGTGACCTGGTGGCCCGCCGCGAGCAGGCGATAGACCAGGAAATGACCCATGAATCGAGTGCCGCCGAGCACGAGGACGCGCATGCGCGGCAACCTATCATCGCCGCGCGCAATGACGATGAGGAGGACGCCATCACGCGCGGGATGGCGCGCGGGAAGGAAGCCGCCACCGGGCGGCCTCGCGCGCTGCGCGGACCGGGACCAGGTCGACCCCCGGTCGTGCTAGATAGCGGGCCGTGCCGTTCTCCCACATCCTCGGCCAGGACACCGCGGTCGGCACGCTCGTGCGCGCGCTCGAGGCGGGCCGCGTGCACCACGCCTACCGCTTCGAGGGCCCGCCGGGCGTCGGCAAGGAGCTCGCGGCCGTCGCCCTCTCCCAGGCGCTCGTCTGCACGGGGGGCGACCCGCTCGGCTGCGGGCGCTGCGACGCGTGCCGGCGCGCGGCCGCGCGCTCCGACGGGCGCCCCGCGGCGCCGCTCCACCCCGACGTGCAGATCGTCGCGAAGAACTTCTACCCCGCCGCCGTCATCGGCCGGAGCCGCGACGAGCTGACCGAGATCTCGGTCGATCAGGTCCGCGCCATCGTGCTCGCCCGCGCCGCCTACCCGCCCCACGAGGGGCGCGCTCGGGTGTTCATCGTCCGCGACGCCGAGGACCTCAGCGTCGGCGCCGCGAACGCGTTCCTCAAGACGCTCGAGGAGCCGCGGCCCGGCACCCACTTCATCCTCTTGACCTCGCGCGGCGACCGCCTGCTCAACACGATCCGCTCGCGCACCCTGCCCGTGCGCTTCGCCCCGCTCTCCGAGGCCCTCATCCGCCGCATCCTCCGCGATCGCGGCGTGCCCGAGGGGCGGCACGACCTCGCCGTCGAGCTCGCCGCCGGCAGCGCGTCCACGGCGCTCGATCTCGCGGACGAGGAGCAGACCGCCTCGCGCGACGCCTTTGTAAAACGTGTCCTCGAGGCCGCGGCCGCCCGGGACCTCGGGCCCGCCGTCGCGTTCGCCGAGTCGGTGGACCGCGACAAGGGCGCCCTCAAGGACGACCTCCGCGCGCTGAGCGCCGCGCTCGCCCGCGAGGCCCGCGCCGCGGTCGCGTCCGATCCGCGCCACGCAGGCCTGTCGGCCCGGCGTTACGCGGCGGTCTCCCGCGCCGTGGCGCAGCTCGAGCGCAACGCCTCGCCGAGCCTCGCGATGGCGTCGCTGATCGCGGAGCTGCGCAGCGTCGTCGGCTGACAGGCGCCGCGCGCCCGCGTGGCCGCGCGGGCCGGCGTCAGCCCTCGCCGCCTCCGCCCAGCCGCTCGTATCCGCCGTCCTCGATGCGCCGCCCGGTCCACGCGTGGATCCGCCCCTCGCTGGCGAGCACCACGGCCGCGTCGCGCCCGGGGCCGTCGTAGAGGGCGATGATCCCAGCGTCGCCCACGGGGGGCGCGCCCTGCCCGCACCGCTCGAGCGCCGCCGGCAGCCGCGCCCGCCGCCGCATGGTCGCGCCCGCGATCTCGAGCGTCGCCGGCGGCTCGTCCGGCGAATCGGCCGCCGCGGGCGCGAGCCACAGGATCTCGCGCCGAGGCGCGGGGAAGGCCACGACCGCCCCGTGCGCGCCGCCCTCGGGCGCGAGGAACACCGCGGCGACGATCTCGCCCCGCTCGCGCGCGACGATCGCGCCCGAGAGCCAGCGCTCCTCGCTCCCGGCGAGGACCACGTCGCCGAGCGCGAGCGGCAGCTCGTGCCACGGCGCGTCCCCCACGGGCGCCGCCGGCGCGCCTCGCGCGCGCTCGCCGCCGTTCCCTCCCGGCGCCTCCCGCTCGCGGCGCGACGCCATGTAGCCCACGGTCGCGGCCACCGCGGCGGCCGCCGCGAGCAGCGTGAGGCTCATCGCGCGCCCCTGTCCGCCGGCGCCGCGCGCGCGCCCGCCAGCGCGAGCGCCTGCTGGAGCGCCCGCGCCCGCGCGCTCACCTCCTCGAGGGCGCGCGGCGCGGGCGTGCCCTGATCCGGCAGCAGCGCGGCGATGATCGCGGCGACGGAGCAGCGCGCGCCCACCTCGGCCGCCCTCTCCAGCGAGATGCCGCCGATCGCCACGACCGGGAGCCCGGGACGCACCCGCTCGACCAGGGCGCACAGCGACGCGAGCCCCTCGAGGCCGACCACAGCGTCGGGGCGCTCCTTGCTCGAGGTCGCGAAGATCGGCCCGATGGCGACGTAGTCGAGGCGCTCGAGGGAATCGCCGGAATCCCCGGCGTCGCGGAGCTCGCTCAACGCCCGCAGCGCGGCCTCGATCTGCGCGGACGTGTGGGTCGAGAGCCCGACGCGCAGCGGGACGGAAGCGCGCTGCGCCAGCCTGCGAACCGCGGCCACCGGGAGGTCGTCCTGGCCGACGTGCACGCCGTCGCAGCGGGCGAGGATCGCGAGATCCGCCCTGTCGTTCGCGAACAGCGGCACCCCCGCGCGCGCGGCCAGGGGCTGGATCGCGCGGAGGAGCGAGAGCGTCTGGGCCGCCCCGCCCCGCTTGTCGCGCAGCTGGATGGCCGCGGGGCGCGCGTCGAGGACGGCCTCGGCGAACGCCGCAGGATCGAGCCCGCGGCGCGCGAGCGAGTCGGTGTCGACGATGGCGTACAGGCCGCGCATGACCACGCTTCGAGCGGTGGGAGAGCGCCTGAGCGCTCCGGAGGAGGCCAGGCTCGCTGGCTACGCTAAGGTTGACGCCCCCGGAAAGAAAGCGGAAGCGTTCGCTCCCGAACGGATCCTCCATGCGCACACGTCTCGTCCGGATCGCCTGTCTGTTCACCTCGATCGCTCCTGTTGCAGCGGCCGTGATGGGGCTCGCGTCGAGCCCTGCGCTCGCGGAGGAGAAGTCGAGCCCCGCGCAGCAGACCGAACGGCCGGGCTCCGCCGTGCCCGCGGAGGGGCCGAAGGCTGGCGCCGCTCCGCCGCCCGGCGGGAGCAAGGTCGCCGCGCCCAAGGCGAGCGTCGGCGCGCCCAAGGCGAGCGCGAAGAAGAAGGCGCCCGAGTCCCCGCCGCTGCCGCCTGCTCCGGCGCGCCTGTGGCTCATCGCGCCGTCGCCTCACGGGCCATGGACGTTGCGGATCGACAACGAAGGGGTGCGGCCGATGCGCATCCCGGCGGACGTGCGGCTGCTGCGCCTGGAGGTCGACACGCCGAACAAGCGCACGAAGAAGACGGTCCGCTGCGCCGCGCCCGCGGGGCTCAAGCCGAGCGGCTTCCCGGAGCGGCGCGCGCTGCTGCTGGCGCCCGGTCAGTCGTACATGGAGCATTTCGACCCGCGCCTGCTCTGCTTCGGCAAGGACGAGGCGGCGCTCGCGGGCGGCTCGGTGGTGAGGACCTGGTACGGCTGGGGTCCGCCGCCCAAGTGGTCGAAGAAGCCGCCGGCGGCGCCGTTCGCTGCGGAGTCGACGGACCAGCCGCCGGCGTTTGCCCCTGCGCCCGGCCTCGCGGCGCCCACCGTCGTGCTGAGCTACGGGCTGCCCCCGAAGGAGGCCGCCGCGGACGATGCCGGCGGCGCCGAGCCAGCCTCTCCGGCGGACGAGACGGCTCAGTCTCCTGGCGACAAGGCGGCTCAGGCCACGGGCGACAAAGCGGCTCACCCCACGGACGACAAAGCGGCCCAGACGTCCGCGGACAGGCCAGCTGGCGAGTCCGCGGAAAAGCGCGTTCCGCCGGACAAGGGCCACGGCGCCGGTCCGCCGAGCAAGCCGATCGTGGACGCCAACGCGCCTCGCCTGGAGCTCACGAGCGAGCCCTGGTCCGACGCGGCGAGCCCTCGCTCGATCGTCGTCCGGGTGAGCGCCAAGAACGCTGGCAGGCGCCCCATGACCGTCGCCATCCGGTCTCGGATGCTCGAGTTCCACGTGGCCGGCCCGAACGGCGAGACGATATGCACGGCGGCCCCGCCGACGGGGGCGATCCCGCGCGATCTCTTCAGGACGCTGAAGCCCGGCGCATCGGCCGACGTCTCGCTCCTCCTCCGGGAGGTCTGCCCCGCCGACACGTTCAACCGCGAGGGCCTCTACGAGGTCACGGCCACGCTGCACGCGAACGAGCCGGGCACCGCGCTGGGCCTGGATGCGTATACCGCCGTCGTCCCCGCCAAGAACACGACGCTCCTTCGCGTGAAGAGCGCACCAGAGCCGTTCTATGCGGCCGCGCCGCGAGCCGTGCCGACGCCCGAGGTCAGCCAGGCGCCGGAACACGAGGCTCACGACGAGTAACGACAGGGATGCGCCGAGGCGCGGCTGGGACCCCCTGAGGCCGAGCACCCCGTCCCTGGCTCCCTACACGGGCAGGATCCCCCGCTTCTTCTCCGGCCGCTCCACCCGCTTCTTCCGCGCGAGCTCCAGCCCCCACGCGATCGCCCTCCGGGTGTCCCGCGGATCGATCACGTCGTCGATGAGGCCCCAGCCCGCGACCTTCATCACGTCGATGTTCTTCTGGATCGCGTCGACCATCCCCTGCTTCACCTCCGGCGGCGGCGGCGCGTCACCGAACATCTTCCTCGCCGCGATCCCGAGCATCCCCTCCGGCCCCATCACGCTGATCTCCGCGGTCGGCCAGCCGACGATGAGGTCCGGCTCGTACGCGCGCCCGCACATCACGTAGTAGCCCGCGCCGTACGCCTTGCGCACGACCACCGTGATCTTGGGCACCGTGGCCGCCGCCATGACGTGCAGCATCTTCGCCCCGTGGCGGATGATCCCCTCGTGCTCGACCTTCGAGCCGATCATGAACCCCGGCACGTCCTGCAGGAACACGAGCGGGATGTTGAACGCGTCGCAGATCTGCATGAAGCGCGCGGCCTTGTCCGACGCGTCCACGTCGAGGATGCCGCCCATCTGGGTCGGCTGGTTCGCCACGACGCCGACCGGCTGGCCGCCGATGCGCGCGAGGCAGGTGATGATCGACCGCGCCCACCGCGGCTTCAGGTCGAACCGCTCGCCGTGATCGACGATGGCGTCGATCAGCTTCAGCATGTCGTAGGCGCGCCGCGGGCTCTCCGGCAGGAGGTCGAGCAGCGATTCCTCCCGCCGGTCGATCGGATCCGTGACCGGCAGGCGCGGCGGCTCCTCGTCGCAGCTCGAGGGGAAGAACGACAGGTACCGCTTCACCGCGGCGATGCACTCGGCGTCGCTCGGGTACTCCGCGTCCCCGACGCCGCTCTTCGTCGTGTGCACCTTGCTGCCGCCGAGCTCCTGCTCGGAGATGTCCTCGCCCGTCATCGCCCGCACGAGCGCCGGGCCGCCGAGCGCGAGCGAGCCGACGTCCTTGACCATCGGCACGAAGTCCGCGAGCCCCGGGATGTACGCCGTGCCCGCGGCGCCGGGCCCCACCATGGCCGCGACCTGCGGCACGACGCCGCTCATGTGCACCTGCTCGCGGAACAGGTGCCCAGAGCCGGCGAACAGCGAGATGCTGTCCGGGTGCATCGAGCCGGGATCGATGCGCGCCCCGCCCGAGTCGATGAACCACACGATCGGCCAGCGGCCGCGGAGCGCCATCTGCCGCAGGCGGGTCACCTTCTCCTCGCCCGTCTGCCCGATGCTGCCGCCCTTCACGGTGAAGTCGTACGCCGCCGCGCAGACCATCCGCCCGTCGACCTTGCCGAACCCGCAGACCACCGCGTCCGCCGGCGGCCGGTCGCTCCCGTCCGGCCCGGCCGCGAGCCCCATCTGCGTGCCGTGCATCCCCACCTCGAAGTGCACGCCGTCGTCGAAGAACGCCGCGAGCCGCTCCCGCGCCGTCATCTTCCCGCGCGCGTGCTGCTTCGCCACGCGCTCCTCGCCGCCCATCCGCCGCACCAGCTCCCGGCGGGCCTCGAGGTCCTTCACGAGCTCTCGCATGTTCACGGGCCACCTCTCCCTGCGCGCCCCGGCGCGCCTACTTGCCCGACCAGCGGGGCTTTCGCTTCTCCAGAAAGGCCAGGAGCCCTTCCCGCGCGTCGTCCGTCGCGAGGCAGCCGGCGAGCCGCTCGCGCAGGAGCGGCAGCGCCGACTCGAGGTCGAGATCGTCCTGCGCCGCGAACGCCTCGAGGCCGAGGCGCACCGCGATCGGGCTCTTCGAGGCGATGGCGGAGGTCACCTCGTCGACCGCGGCGTCGAGCGCGTCCGGCTCGACCACCTTGTTGAGGAGTCCGCACTGCGCGGCCTCGTCGGCGTCGAGGCGCTGCCCGAGGAGCATCATCTCCAGCAGCTTGCGCCGGCTCACGTGCCGCTGGAGCACCGCCATGATCATCATCGGGAACAGGCCGACGTTGATCTCCGGCGTCCCGAGCTTGGCGCCGCGGGCGCCGATCGCGAAGTGCGACGCCGCGACGAGCCCGAGCCCGCCGCCCAGCGCGTGGCCGTTCACCCGCGCCACAATCGGCTTGCTAGAGTTCGCGAAGGCGAGCAGGAGGTCCGCGTAATCGCCCTTCATCTCGGGCGGCGGCGCCCCCTCGGCGCCCGCGATCTGCGCGAAGTCCCCGCCCGCGCAGAACGCGTCGCCCGCGCCGGTCAGGACCACGCAGCGCACCGCCTCGTCCGCCGCGCCCGCCGCGAGGGCGTCGAGGAGCTCGCTCACCATCGCCGGCCCGATGGCGTTCTTGCGCCACGGGTTGTTCAGCGTGAGCCGGAGGACGCCCCCCGCCGAGAAGGCCTGGATGACCGTGTACGCGCGCTCCGTCACGAGGCCGCCCCTCCTGCCGCTCTTGCCACGCCGCCGTCGTGAAGGCCCAGGATCTGCCGGGCCTCCTCGACCGTCGCCGGCCTGCGGCCGACGTCGCGCACCATGCGCACGGCCACCTCGCAGAGCTCTCCGTTGCTGCGCGCCATCTCGCCGCTCGGCAGGTAGAAGTGGTCCTCGAGCCCGCACCGCACGTTGCCGCCGAGCACGAGCGCCGCCGCCAGCATCCTCCACTGCCCGTGGCTGATCCCGATCACCTCCCACTCCGAGCCGGGAGGCATGATCCTGGTCTGGAGCTGGAGCGACTCCACGTGCGCGGGGATGCCGCCCAGCACGTTGACGATGAACGAGAACTGGAGCGGGGGTTTGAGCAGCCCCATGTCGACGAGCGGCCAGGTGCCCTGGGTGTGCCCCGTATCGAAGCACTCGAGCTCCGGCTTCGTCCCGGCCTCGTTCATTGCGCCAAGGAGCTTGCTGATCTTCGCGTACGTGTTGGGAAACACCATATCGAAATCGAAGGTCTTCCGCGCGCGCGAGTACTTCGAGTAGTTCATGGTGCCCATGTTGAGCGCCGCGATCTCGGGGCGGCTCTCCCGGAGGGTCGCGCACTGCTCGCTCACGTCGTCGAGGAGGGTGCCCGTCGAGAAGTTCAGGATCACCGGGCAGCGCTGGCGCACCTCGTCCTTGATCCGCGCGAACACGGCCGGAGAGAACGTCGGTGATCCGTCGTCGTTGCGCGCGTGGATGTGCACCGCCGCCGCCCCCGCGTCGTAGGCCCGCTTCGCCTCCTCGGCGATCTCGACCGGTGTATAGGGGATGGCGGGGCATTGCTTACGGCTGGCGAGCACCCCTGACAGCGCGCAGGTCACCACGCAGATATCGAGATCTCGTGAGTTCGGATCCCTCGGCTCCCCGGTGAACGTCGGCTTCTCTCTCATGCCCCCTGCCTCCCTTTCGCTTCCTCAGCGCCGTCGCTCTTCTTCTGTCCGGCCCTGTCCGACCCGCGAGACCACTTGTTTCTGCAGCTTCGTCAGGATCCGGAGCAGATCGCGCAGATCGGTCGAGCTCAAGCTGAGCAGCGCGCTCCGGAAGATCTCCATCGGTTCGACCTGGATCTCGCGGGCGAGCCGCGCCCCCTTCTCGCTGAGCCGGATGTGGACGACGCGCCGGTCGGCCTTCGAGCGTTCGCGGCGGACGAGCCCCTCTCGCTCCATGCGATCGACGATCCCGGTCACCGTGCTGTTCTGCGCCCGGATGCGCTCCGACAGCGTGGACAGCGAGAGATCCTGGAACGACTCGAGCAGCTTGAGGATGGTGAGCTGTGGCCCGGTGAGGCCGAACCCGCTCGCCATGCCCTTCGTGAGCCTGCGCGACTCCGTGTAGAGATAGATGATCATCTCCACGATGGCGTCGATCTCCGGCCTCTCGGGCGGCGGCAGGGTCGCTGTCACGATGCTTCGTGTACGAAATATTCGCTCCCGGGGGGTGCGTCAAGCTCCCGCGCCCCCCGCCAACCGAGCGGGCGCTGCCCCACCGCAAGCCCGGTCACCAACGTGGACGTTTACGTGGTCGTGAACGTTTACGTGGACGTTTGCGTGGTCGTGGACGTCTACGTGGTCGTGGTCGTCGCCGTGGTCGTCAACGACAGGCCGTGAACGACCACGACCACGACCACGTAAACGTCCACGTAAACGTTCGGTGGTGGGAGAACGCGGCGCGAAGTCGGATCTACCGCCGCTTCCCTGTCGCCCGGTCTGACCGGAGCTCCCGGATGCACCACCTCAGCGCCTCCTGGAGGTCCCGATGCACCTGGACGGACGAGAGCTCGACGCCGAGCGACGAGGCCGTCTGCGCCACCTGCGGCTGGACCCCGGCCACGACCCCCTGCGCGCCGAGCAGCTCGATCGTCTGGAGCATGCTGATGAGGTGCTGCGCCGTCGTGGAGTCGACCTCTTCGACCCCCGTCACCTCGACGATCGCGTAGCGCGACTTCGTCTCGACGATCGTGCGCAGCAGCTTCTCCGTGATCTCTGTCGCCCGGTGGCGATCGATGCTGCCGACGAGCGGCAGCACGAGCACGCTGTCCCAGACCTGGATGATCGGCGTCGATAGCGTCTCGATCGCGGACTCCTGCCGCGAGATCACCGCGCGCATCGACTCCTGCTGCTCGACCACCTCGCGCAGCGACTCCTCGGCGCGCATGCGCTCCAGCGTGATCGCGAACATCTCGCCGATGACCTGGAGCAGCGCCCGGACGCTCTTGTCCCACGCGCGGGTCGATCGCACCGCGTCGAGCCCCACGACGCCCACGAGCCGCCCCGCGTACGCTGCAGGCATCCGGACGAACGAGGCGATCCCGAGCTCCGTGAAGGCCCGCCGCTCGCTCGCTGCCTCCTCCGGCAGATCGGCCACGCGCGGCACGTCGCACACCTCGAGGCGGAACAGCCGCTCGACGAGCCACGGATACACGTCCCTGGACACGACTCCCCGCTCCGCGCGCAGCGACGGCACCCCGTCGGCGCACCACTCGTGCGTGTTCAGGAACCGCCGCCCGTCCTCCGCCAGGAGGAACAGGCTCGTCCTGTCGGCGCGCAGCGCCTTGCCGAGCTCCGCGAGCGCCAAGTGGAAGCCGCGGTCGACGTCCGAAAGCTTCACGTTGATGAAATGGGCCGAGATCGACGCGACCAGCATCTTGGTCTCGATCCGCTGCATCAGCGCCCGCTCCAGGCGCTTCTGCTTGCCCACGTTGCGCGCCCACCCGTACACGAGCCCCTCGCTCGGCACCGAGAGCATCGACCACGACAGCCAGACGTAGAGGCCGCTCCTGCTCCTGCACCGGTTCTCCAGCCCGAGCGTGACGGGCCCCTGGCGGAGCCGCTCCATCTGCTCCCGGGTCGCGACGACGTCGTCCTGGTGAACGAGATCGAGGAGGCTCCGGCCGACGAGATCCTCGGTCCCGAGGCCGAGCGTCCGCTCCCAGGCGCCGCTCACGCGCAGGAACGATCCATCGCTCCGCAGAACACACAGCGGATCGGGACAGACAGCGAAGAACCTCTCTACGTCCGCTTCGTTCGCAGGTGTGCCCATCGCCGGTCGCCTTCCCCAGCCCACACCCCCACGCTTAGGTCTCCTTGACGTCCTCGAACGTCGTCCGCGCGGCCACGTGCTCCTCGTTCAGGTTGAGCAGGATGGGCAGCGTCTCGTGCTGCCAGTCATCGTCGAGGATCCGCCGCACGGTCACCCGGCCGGGCACCAGGTTGTACACGGCGTCCACGATATCCATGATGACGTAGAAGCCGTTCGAGTTGCAGAACCGCATCTTCACGAAATCCATCACCGTGGACGTGATCGGGTGCTGCGGGAGGACTCGGGCCAGCTCGTCCAGGTAGCTCGACAGGTACCGGTACGGGTTGTCGATCCGGATAGCGCCCTCGAAGGTCAAGACGAGGCGGTTGTCGTCATCGAGCCGGGCGACCGACTGAAAGACGCTCAGCCCGCCATCCGTGATTTCTCCATAGCTGAGAGCCTTCATACGCGACCTTTCGTGGAAAACATACGCAGCCTTTTCAAGGGAAAGTAGCCTGGACGACGAGGATTCCATCGACGTACTGCGTCGAGAGATGGAATTTGTTCTCGGCGGTCAACCGAATGAGCCCTAGACCGCCCCTGCGTCGATCGTTGCGCCGCTCGCGCACCGTCCTGGCAAAGAGCTCTCTCGGGTCCTCCGCGGCGAAGATCTCGTCGAATACCGCCTTGACGGTCCGGTACTCTTCCGGCGTAACGCGGTTGGATACCTTGATGAGCAATCGATCCGGATCGATGCTCAGATCGAGCCGCACCTCGCTCTCACGCTCGGTCCCGTGCTGGAGCACGTTGGTGACCAGCTCCGTGACCACCACGTTGACCTTCTGGCAGATCCGTCTGGGATAGAACCTCACCAGAAGCGCGTCCAAAAAGTTCGCAAGCAGGCCGGCCACGTCGCCCGTGATGTGATCGATCGGAGAGATATATATCGATGCACCGACCGACGTCTGCGAATGATTCTTCTCGGGCTTCATCAGGCGCACCTTCGCAGGATGATCAGTGTGATGTCGTCGGCGTCCGCCACCCGGAACCGCGTGTAGTCCTCGATGCACCGGTCGAGGATCACCTGCACCGGTTCCTCGCTGTGCTTGACGACGATTTCGTTGAGACGTTGCACGGAATATATCTCCCCGCTCGCGTCCTGCGCCTCGAACATCCCGTCTGTGTACAAGGCGAGGACGTCATCCTCCTCGAACGGCAGCTCGAACTCGTGAAATGGCTTGATGCGCAGACCGATGAAGTTGCTCACCCGGTTGAACGAGCGAGGCGTACCGCGACGGACCAGGAGCCCGTACCCTCCGCCCGAGACGTAGCGGAGGAATCGGTCAGTAAACATGACGAAGTTCACCGTCGCGTACCGGCGAACCTCCCGGAGGAACGAGTAGGCGCTCCGATTCACCCAGTCCACGATCGCCCCAGGGCTGTCGAGCCGCTTGGTAGCGTGGGCGAACTGCGCCTTCAGAAACGCCATGATGAGCGCCGACGATACTCCGTGGCCTGAGATATCGTAAACACCTATCGCGTGGCGCTCGCCGGGGAGGTAGAAGAAGTCGTAGTAGTCTCCTCCGACCTGGGCGAGCTGCTTGTGGAAGATGGCCATGTCGAACGAGGAGGCGATGGCCCCGCTCGCCTCCGGCAGCAGGGCGCGCTGGACCTGCCGCGCCACCGCGAGATCGTCGTCGATGGCCCGGTTGTACCCCTCGAGCTCGTTCTCGATGCTGGTCGCGTGTTCCAGGATCGCCTCGTGCACCAGGGAGAGGTCGTCGAAGTCGAGCTTCAGCTTGTCGACGTACTCCAGCAGCGCACTGCAGCGCTCCATGAAGTCTGTGAAGTTCCCTTCCTCGCGGAGCAAGGTGTTCCACGCTTGCCGCTCCTTCACGATCGCCCTGATGGCATCCAGATTGCTCTGCTTCTGCAGGAAGCCTCTGGAGTGCATCGAGCTGATGTCCTTGGGTGCAGTCATGGCTCGACCTGGACGCGATTCGGGTTGGACGGACGAACCCATCCGATCTCAATCACAGAGTATCATCTCGAAGTTCTGATTGAACTTCTTGAGGTTGGGCAGCGACTTCCCCTGCCACGGGATGGACTTCGACCCGCGGACGATGAGCTGGAGCTCGCCCTTCTTCCTGGTGGCGATCGCGAACTTGTAGAGGACGTTGATCCCGGAGCTGTTCAGGAAGTTCAGCGCCCTGACGTCGAGTGTGATGGTGGGAGGGTTCGTGGCCAGGACCTTGTCGAGCAGCTCCTCGATGGGGGCGTACTCGGTGGTGCCGCCAAGACGAAGGATTCCTTCCAGGTACACCACCACCTCAGAGGGATCGTACCAAACCCGGTAGTTACCACCTTTGATTTCCATTCTCGACCTTTCATTCAAAATAGGAATCCTGGCCATCGTCTTGATGCTGAAGCTGTTGACCGAGATCGGGTCCAGCTTCCAACCAAGACTGACACCGTAATCATTCATGATGATGAGATACCCGAGCCCCGACCCGGCGTTCTCCGCGTCTTCGGCGTTCGCCTCCGCCTGCCGACGCAGGAGCTCCCCAGGGTCCTCCTGCGTGAGCTCCAGGAGCTTCTCACGAAGCGAGGGGACGGCGGCGTTCGTGATCTGGTTGCTGACGAGGCACACCAGGTCCTCACGCCCGATACCCACGGTCACGGTGATGTCACCGTGCTGATTGAACTTGACGGCGTTCTCAACCAGCTCGTTCAGAACGTACCCGATGGCGCCGGAAACCTCGTCTCGGCTGATGAGCCTGTCCTCGCCGTCTATCTCCGGAAAGAGCTCGCCGAAGTACTCGGCCATGAAATTGGCCGTCAGGTTACAAAGGCTCCATCTCACCGCGAACGAGTCGGGGTACAACGTCAGCGACATGTGTTCGCTGAACGAATCGTCTAAAGAGTAGACGCCGATGATTTCGCTCATGGTAATGCCCAGTCTCCCCCTTGCTCATACCCTCTTAATGACAAGTACAGTGATGTCATCATGGATTTTGTTGTAGCCTACGTGCGCCAAGACGTCCTCGATGATAGCGTCCTTGATCTCCCGCGAGGTTCTTTGGTGGTTTCGCGAGATCACCTGACACAGCCGGTCGATTCCGTACTGCTCCTCTGAAGAGTCCTCCGCCTCGGTGATGCCGTCGCTGAAGAGCGTCACGACGTCCCCGGGCTGCAGCTTCACCTCGATGCTACCGATGAAATCGCTGATATCCAGGTCGATGCCGATCGGCAACCCGAGCCCCATGGTCTCGACACGATCGAGGGTCCCGTCCTTCCGGACGATGATCAGGTCCTCGTGCTGGCCGGTGAGCTGGAGCTCGCCGTCGCTGTAGTCGAGCAGGGTCAAGGACAGGTTCTTGTCCGACCGGATGCGCTGGATGTTCTGGTAGATGACCTTGTTGACGATGCTCAGGAACTTCTTCGGATCCCGCTCGTTTGCCGCGAGCAGCGTCCGGACGGCCGTCTGGACCATGAGCATCAGGACGCCGCTCTCCAGCCCGTGGCCGGTGACGTCGCCGATGCCGATCTTGACGAGCCCATCGCTCCGGAGCACATCGTAGTAGTCCCCGCCGACCTCGTCGGCAGGGGCCATGTAGCCCGAGATGTCGAGGCCCGGGATCTCCTGGAGCTCGCTCGGCGCGGGGAGCACCATGAGCTGGAGCTGCCGCGCGACGTTCAGCTCGGCGCCGAGCCGGATGTTCTCCTGCGCGAGCTTCGCGTTCAGCTCGCTGATCTCCTCGTTCGCCTTCTCGAGTGCCCGCGTCCGCTCGCCGACGAGCTCTTCGAGGTTGTTCGTGTAGGCCTCGATCTCGCTCGCCATGTCGTTGAACGCGACGCCGAGCTGCCCGATCTCGTCCGCCGAGTTCACGTCGATGCGAACACCGTAGTCGCCCTCCCGCATCCGCGTCGCGCCGGTCGAGAGCGCGACGAGGGCGCCCGTCATCTTGCGGGAGACGAGGTAGACGCCGAGCATCAGCGCGAGGAACGAGGCTATCGTGACGAGGATCTGCTTCGTGACGATGCTGGTCCGGCTCTCCTCGATGGCACGCTGCGATGCGAGGAGCGACGCGTAGAGCTCCTTCTTCGGCACGACGAACCCGAGCGTCCACTGCTGCGACTCGATCCGCGCGCCTGGACCAGCCCAGCTGTTCACGGGAGCGAGCCGCTGGAGAGCGATGATGTACGCCTCTCCGGCGATCATCCGCTCATGGTAATCTACGTTATCGTCGCTGGGCAGCGCGATCATCGCAACTGCAGGGTCACTGCTGTCCTTGAGCCGGCGCTGGAGGACACCCACCCCCTCGCTCTGCCCCGCGCCGCCTTCGGCCCGGAGGCGCAGCGTCGTGACGCCAAGGTCGTTCACGGCGAGCACGTTGCCGTCCGCCTGGGTCAGGAAGGCGAAGCCGGCGTTCGCCAGGCGGACGTCCTTGATCGACGCGACGAGCTGCGCGAGGGTCAGGTCCAGCCCGAGCGCGCCCGCGAACTTGTCGCGCCCCTTGCTCCAGATTGGATGGAACGCGGTCATGATCATGCCGCCGCCGCCCGCGTCGTCGTAGGGCGCCGTGACCGTCGTCTGAACGGGACGGCTCTCCAGCCCCCCAGGCTCCTTCAGCCACTCGCTCCAGCTCTCGACGAGGCCGGGATAGAAGAAGTCGTACCACCTCTTCTCGTTGTGCCCCGGATAGAGCTTATCGAACGTGCCCCCCATGTCGAGGTAGGGCGCCACCCGGACGAACGGCTGCTCCGCGCTGTCGGCGTAATAGACCTGGAGCTTATCAGCCCCGTACTTCTGGAACGACGGAAGGATGAGGTCGAGCAGCGCGGTCCTGTCCACCGCTCGCTGCACGTCAGGCAGAATCTGGCCGTCCTTGCCGAGGTAGCCCCAGACGCCGACGACGGTCGGCTCGTCCGGGCCGTTCTGCCACCAGTTGCTCTTCGAGTTGTAGACGAGCTTGTCGCGGAAGAAATCCGTGCTGGCGACCTTCTTGTGCAGCTCGTCCAGCTGGTCGCCCTGGTCCACCATCGTCTGCATGATGGCGGCCAGCATCCTGAGATCGGCATAGGCGTGGCCCAGCTTCAGGTTGACCTGCTGCGCCGTGTCGCCGAGGTGGTTCGTCAGGTACTCGCGGTTCGCCTCGTTCAGCCCGCCTTCAATCTCGCGGGCGGACTTCTGACTGAGCTCATGCAGACCTTGCCGAGCTACGAGGACGTTCAGGAGGGCACCGAGCAGCACGCTGAACCCGGTGACCAGCATGAACTTCGTATTGAACTTTTTGAGTCCAAAGAAGAAGCCACGCCGCCGCAGCTCCTTCCGTGTCTCATCAGCAGGCGAGGTCACGTATGAGTATCTCCCACTGAAACGACCACGGTTCCACGAAACGTCCTACATCATCTTCACTGGCTTGCGGCCCGAGCCCGCGTAGATGGGCCACGACGCCAGTCCTTTCGGATTGGTGATGGTCGCCATGTGGACCTTGAGACCGGCCGAGATCTCCTGGTGAAACTCCGGAAGGGTGCCCGCGGTGGCCGCCATCTGGCTCGTCCCGTTGATCCAGCTCTCCACGACCCGGGCAAAGTCGTAGCAGTCCGTGTTCATGTTGGTGATGTCGATGAGGTTGATCTTGAGGTCTTCGAGGCCGGCGTCCGTCAGCACCTGCCGCGTCTTCATCCCTATATCGAGATCCATGCCGACCATCTTGCCGAGCTCGAGGATGCGCTGGTAGGTCGCGCGGATGAGCTCGTGGTCGGGCCACCCGTAGTTGCACGACATCATCTCGTTCGTGATGTAAATGCGTCCACCCGGCTTGCAGATGCGATACAGCTCCTGCATGATCATCTCGGGCTGGTGAAAGACCTGGAGCGCGAGGCGGCATGCCACGAAATCGAACGAGTTGTCCGGCAGGAGGAGCGTCGCGGCATCGCCGTACTGGTACTCCACGTCCTCCATGGCGAGCCGCTTCGCCATCTCCTGCGCATAGCGGAGCGATGGGCGGGAGTGATCGACGCCGACCAAGTACTCGGGCTTGAAGTCCTTCTGGAGCATCACCGCGAAGTACCCGAGCCCGCAGGCGATGTCCGCGATCCTCATCCCCGGCATGAGCCCGTGGTGCGGCAGTATCTTGCGCTCGTGCTCCCAGATGATCCGCTCCTGCAGCCGGAGCACGTCGATGAACTCGGCGTCCTCCAGCATGCGCTGGATCGGATAGAACGCCATGTCGTAGATCTCGACAGAGACGTTGGTATAGATCTCCGCGATCACCTGGAACTTGCGGATAGCCCAGGGGATGACGCTCGAAATGATGAGCTTAATCTTGAGGTTGGGACGCGCCTCGACCGCCCAGCGAACGAACCTGTTGATCTCGAGGAACGCGACGTTGTTCATGTACTTGAGACGCTTGAAGTCCAAGCACAACTCGCCCCGCGCGCTCTTCGCTGCCGTCTCCAGCGTACCGCGGATGGCCCTCATCTGATCGGCGCCAAAAGGCCGCAACATGCCTGACAGCGCGACCTCCTGATCCGTCTGGTCGACGCGCATGCTGAACGTGACCTGCGAGCGCCACGACGGGAGGCCGCTCGAGGAGGAAGGCGGCACGACGGATTCGCGACCGATCGAAGCAGTCATAATTCGTCTACCTCAGTGAACGGGAACTGAATGGCCAGCACAAGCTGGCCCCCGCCAGCGGGTTCGGTGATGCTGAGTTTGGAGCCGTACACGACCGCGAGCTCCAGGAGCCCAAGCGCCTGCGCGTCATCGTCCGGGACGTCGTTCTCGAGCTGCTCTCGATACCAGGACATCGGATCGGGCTGATTGACCAGCTGGACTGCGTGATTATAGAATTTCGCGCTCTGTTCGTTGACCGGAACCTCGGCCTCGACGAAGATATGACTCTGACTCTTCCGGAACCGTATCTGTATTTCACCGCATGGCCCGTGATTCCGAAAGACGGCTTCGAGCAGCTCGTTGAAGAACGTCGACAACAAGGTTGCATGACGCTCGGGGTCGTCCTCGTTGGCACTGGCATATCGCGCAAGAAAGTTGGCCAGCTGATGACAGTGGTTCCAACGTTTGCTGAAACCACCCACGGAGAAGTTCGCGGAGATGATCATACCGTCCGCCAAAGGAGCCGGCGGCGGTCTCAACGTCGGGGCTATGTCGGCCTGCTTGGAAACGGACATCAAAGCCTCGGGGGTTGGTTGACGAGTGAGGCACGAACGAGGTTACCCGGGTTCGGGGTGCCCCGTCGAGTGCATCGCGAGGTTTCCAGCGAGCCCCATCGGGACTTCAGACGGCAGAAACGTCAGCGCCCGCCCGATCGGTTGCACCAGGCATGCCACCACGTCGCAACATTTTTGTAATACGAATCGCATTTTTCGATCTACACTGATCTTACGGTCAGGTAAATCGATGTGGGACAGTCTCCAGCAGCCTGCGGCTCGGCTCGTTCGTTTCGCATTTATCCGGGCGAAATGAGCTCCGCTCCTCTCCGGACGCGACGTCATGGAGTCACCACGGCCGCCAGACATTTTGTCCACAGAGCACTCGCTGCGGAGGGGGTTTGGTTGTAATACGAACCACATGTACACCCGCTCGTCTTGATCGAGCGCACAGTGGTTGACCATCAGAGCATCTGGAGCTGCAGAAGAGAGGTAATCGAACGTGCGTCGCTTCTGTCAACCCTTTCCTGCGCGAGGCGAAGGCGCGCTCAGGCATCGTTCGGTCCCGAGAGTCGCCGCGGGAGTGCAAGGAGATCCGTGCGCCCACCTACCGCCTAGCCCATCGCACGCCGGACCCGAGTCCGCCTCTCGGACGCGGATTCGGTATGCGGCCCATCGCGCGGAAGTCGGCGTCTCTCGGCCGCGCCGCGACGAGCGAGCGCCCGCGGCCGGCGTCGGGTGTCGTCTCGCGTCCGGGAGCGCTTCACGACATCGATGGTCCTGCAGCGCCCGATCCTGCTGCCGGGCGCCGCTCGGCCAAGGAGCGCCCTCGCCTCCGGCGCGGGCGGCTGGGCGGCACGCGGGGTCGGACACGGCAACGATTCAGCTTGACAATCAACTGCGCGGGCCGCGTGTGTTCACCGCCGCGCTCTCCGGCGCGGCAGCGCGCCGCCTTCCGAGCGCAGCGCGCGCCCGACCGCGGGCTCGCGCCGCGCAGCGCCGCTGAGGCGCACGCGCCCGGGGCGTCAGCGTCACCGCGGCGGAGCGCCGCGCCGCTCGATGGCGTCGAGCTCGTCCATCACCGCCTTCACGCGCGGATCCGTGGGATCGATGGCGCGCGCCTTCTCGTACGCTGCGCGCGCGTCCTTCAGCTGGCCCGACTGCGCAAGGGCGTTGCCCAGGTTGATCCAGGCGCTGCCGAGCCTGTCGTCGAGCTTGAGCGCCTCGCGGTAGAGCGCGGTCGCCTTCTGCAGGTCGCCGCGGAGGTGGTGCGCATACCCGAGGTTCGATCGGTAGGTGGCGCGCGCCGGGTCGCGCGCCACAGCCGCCTCGAGGTGCGGAACGGCGCGCGCGGGATCGTTCGCGGCGAGGAGTGCCGTCCCGAGGTCGTTCTGCAGGCGCGCGTCCGCCGGCGAGAGCCTCGCGGCGCGCTCGTAAGCGCGGATCGCGTCGGCCGTCCTCCCCGCGGCGAGGAGCGCTGTCCCGAGGTTCGCCTGCCGCTCCGCGTCCCCGGGGGCGAGCTCCGCCGCCCGCGTCAGCTCGCGGACAGCGTATTGCAAGTCGCCGAGCGCGAGGTGCGCGACGCCGAGCGCGGAGTGCGCCTCGGCGTCGCTCGGGGCGAGCTCCGCGGCACGTGTCAGCTCACCGAGCGCCGCGTCGGCGCGGCCGAGGACGAGGAGCGCGCGGCCGAGCTCGAGGTGCGCGAGCGCGTGGTCAGGCTCGAGCGTCACCGCGCGCTTCAGCTCCGGGAGCGCGGCGAGCAGCGTCCTGTCGCCCGGCGCCCCGTTGTAGTCGGTGGACACCCCTGCCCTGGCGATCGCCGCGCGCTGGGCGCCGACGATCGCCGCCGCGTCCTTCCTGTCGAGCTGCGCGGCCGCGCGATAGGCCCTCTCGGCAGCGGCGAAATCTCCGCTCGCATAGGCCGCGTCGCCCTCTTCGAGCTTCCTGTCCGCCGGCGTGCCGGTGCCGCGCGCGACGCGCGGAGGAGGGCTCGCCGCCGCGGCCTCGCTCGTGGACGGCGCGTCGAGCGGGACGCCCGAGCCGACCGGCGCGCCCGCCGCGCCCGGGGCCGCGCCGCTCCCCGGAGGCGGCGCGGGCGCGGCGTTCGCCGTCGGATCGAGCCGGGCGGGCGGCGCAGGGGCCTCCGCCGATGGTCGCGGCGCCGGTGAGCGCGACGCCGGCGCCGCCGGGGCGCAGCCGGCGAGCGCGAGCAGGACGCCGAGCCGGCGGATCGCTCCGCAGGCGCTCACAGCTTGTACGGGGTCATCGCGTGCTCCTTGCCGTCGTACCGGAGCAGCACAGGCTTGTTATCCATCTTCGTCGCCACACCGACCGGCCGCTTCCAGCACCGGACGAGCGCCACGAGCGTCTCGCGCGCGTAGTCGGCGCGGAGGTCGAAGCCGCCGTGCACGTGCTCGAGCAGGAGCTCTCCCCGGTTGCCGTAGTTGGCGTCGACGACACGGATGTACGGGTCGCCGAAGTTCGTCAGCTGGAAGAGGAGCTTCTCCTTCACCTCCTTGAACTCGCGGCTCTCGATCTCGAACCTGTCGTTCCGCCCCGAGAAGCCGAACGTGTACATCTTCTGCTCGATCACGAACTCCGGCGTCAGGAACTCGTCGATGAAGGTCACGTCGTTGTAGAGCGCGCGCACCTGGAAGATCTTCTCGCGGCCGAGGCCGAGCCGCATGTCCCACGTGCGCTTCGCGTCGAGGTCCGCGCACTCCTCCCACTCGCGGCCGAAGCGGCCCTTGTTCCATCGCTCCTCGATGTAGCGATAGAGCTCCACGCCGACCTTGTAGGGGTTGAAGCGCCCCGGCGCCGTCGCCATGACACCGGCGTTGTTCTCGGCGTAGTCGATGATCTCCGACGCATCGAGGACCTTCTCGGTCATCATCTTCGAGTGCCAGTACGAGGCCCACCCCTCGTTCATGATCTTCGTCTGGCGCTGCGGGACGAAGTAGTAGGTCTCCTCGCGGATGATTTCGAGCACGTCGCGCTCCCACCGATCGAGCGGCGCGTGGTCGAGCAGGAACTTGAGCACGTCGCGCTCCGGGCGCTCCGGCACCTTGCGCTCCGGCTTTTTCTGGTCCTGCCGCTTCTTCCGCTGCGCCGCGAGGATCTCCTCCGGGTTGATGAAGGAGTCCATGTACTCCTTGGCCCGGAGCTTGTAGGTGTCCATCGGCTCCTCCGTGGGCTCCTCGTCCTCCTTGGCCACAGGGCGGCCGGTGAAGGGGGCCCACGGGTCGATCAGGTTCTCGAGCGAGAGGCAGTGGTCGACGAACGCCTCGACCTTGTTGATGCCGTAGCGCTCGATGTGGCGCGACACGCGCGCGCCGTGGTTCGCCATCTTGTCGATCCACTTGCGGTCCGGATCGTAGGCCTCGCTCTTCCGCACCGGGTCGAGGATCGGGCCGCGATGGTCGAGATCGGTGGACCGGAAGCAGAAGTTGTTCTTGAAGAAGTCGACGTGCGCGTACACGTGCGCCATGACGAGCTTCTGGTCGGTGAGCGAGTTGCCCTCGAGGAGGTAGGCGTACGAAGGGTTGTTGTTGATGACCATCTCGTAGATCTTCGAGAGGCCATACTCGTAGCTCTTCGAGAGCTGCTCGTACTCCATGCCGAACCGCCAGTGCGGGTAGCGGCTCGGGAAGCCGCCGTACGCGGCGATCTCGTTCATCTGGTCGTACGTCAGCATCTCGAAGATGACGGGGAAGAAGTCGAGCCCGTAGTCCTGGGCGATCTTCTCGATGCGCTCCTTCTCGGTGCGCAGGTAGCGGGGAAGCGCGGTGTTCAGGGCGAACTTGCTCATACCGCTCTACTTCCCCTTCCCCAGGAAATCCTTGATGCTGCCCACGATGGCGTCCTTGTCCCTGATCTCGCTCACCACCACCCGATCGTCCTGCGAGAAGTGTTCTTTCAGATCCTTGATGAACTGGCCCGAGCCGTACGGGCTCTCGACCTGCCCGTAGGCGAACATGTTGACCCGCGGCAGGATCTGGGTCTTGAGCACGTCCACGCAGGAGAGCGTGTCGTCCATCGACCAGTTGTCGCCGTCGGAGAAGTGGAACGGATAGATGTTCCACTCGTCCGGCGGGTAGTCGTTGTCGATGATCTGCGAGCACAGCTTGTAGGCGCTCGAGATCATCGTGCCGCCGGACTCGCGCGTGTGGAAGAACGTGTCCCGGTCGACCTCGCGGGCGATCGCGTCGTGGATGATGAAGCGCGACTCGAGGCCCTTGTACTGGCGGGTCAGCCACGCATCGATCCAGAACGACTCGATGCGCACGATCTCCTTCTGCTCGTCGCCCATCGACCCGGAGACGTCCATCATGTAGATGATGACCGCGTTCGCGACGGGCTCGGTGATCGTCTTCCACGAGCGGTACCGCTTGTCGTCCGGGACGGGGACGACGACGGGCGCCGACGGGCGGAACGTCCCGCTCGAGATCATCCGCTTCAGCGCCTCGCGGTACGTCCGCTTGAAGTGGCGCAGCGACTCGGGGCCCACCCTGCGGATCCCGGAGTAGCGATCGTGGGCGTTCGAGATCTTGCTCTTGCCCTTGTCCTGGATGTCGGGCAGCTCGAGCTCCTCGCCGAGGATGCCGGCGAGCTCCTCGAGCGTGACGTCGACCTCGAGGAGGTGGTCCCCCTCGCCGCTGCCCGCTTGCCCCTGGCCGGGCTGCTTGTCGTCCGAGCCCCCCACGGGATCGCCGGGGTTGCCGTCGCCCTGCCCGACGCCGCCGCGTTGCTTGTCGCCGAAGCGGAAGCGCGGGATGTCGATCTGAGGGATGGGAATCGAGACGAGGTCCTTCCCCTTTCGTCCGATGAGCTCGCCCTGCGAGATGTACTTGCGCAGGTTCTCGCGGATGCGGCCGCGAACGATCTGACGGAAGCGCCCGTGATCCTGGTCGATCTTCAACGACACGCTCGCGAGTGTAGCATCGGAAGCGGCCTCGGGTCCGCACGTTCGGCGGGCCGCCGAGGTCTCCCGCCCCGGCGGCGCCGCTTCCCCGCTTCCGTTCGACATCTCCATCTCCACTTCCCCACGTCCCCGCCGTTGCCCCACCGCCACGCCCGCCCGTCGTGAACTGCCGCCGTGGTAGCCTCCGCGCCGTGCTTTTCCGAGCGCGCTCCCTCCTCGTGCTCGTGGTCCTCGCGGCGCTGGCCGTCGGGTGCGGCTCCCGAGAGCAGCTCGTCGGGCTGCCCGATCTCACGGGCGCAGGGGGCGCCCCCGACGCGCCGCCCCCGGACCCGCCGGTGTGCCGGGAGGACGGGCTCCCCTGCCAGGGCGCGGCGGACTGTTGCAGCGCCGCGTGCGCGCAGGGGATCTGCGGCGGCGACAGCTGCGCGCGGGACGGCGCGCCGTGCGCCGCCCCGGGCGACTGCTGCGCCGGCCTGTGCGCCGGCGGGCTCTGCGGGCAGGGCTGCTCGGCCGACGGCTCCGTGTGCGGCCAGAGCGCGGACTGCTGCACCGGGCGCTGCAACGCGGGCATCTGCGGCGGGTGCCGCTCGGACGGGGTCGCGTGCGGCTCGGCCGACGCGTGCTGCTCCGGCGTCTGCGCGCAGGGCGTGTGCGGGGGCGCGGCGTGCTCGCACGCGCCCTGCGAGATCGGCGCGCCGCTCGCCGCGGACTGCGGCGGGTGCGCGGCCGAGCTCTGCCGGTTCGACCCGTTCTGCTGCACCACCAGCTGGGACGAGATCTGCGTCGGCGAGGTCCCCAGGCTCTGCGGGCTGGTCTGCGCCGAGTGCGCCGCAGACGGCAGCCGCTGCGCGTCCGGCGAGGCGTGCTGCAGCGGCGCGTGCGAGGACGGCGTCTGCCGGCCCCCGTGCACGCGCGACGGCCAGCCGTGCGCGGACTCCGGCGAGTGCTGCAACGGCAGCTGCCAGAACGGCCTCTGCGGCGGCCCCGCTTGCCCATCGGACGGGACGGGCTGCGGAGGATGCGTGGCCGAGCGCTGCTGCGCGCAGCTGAGCCAGTGCCTGCTCAGCCCCACCTGCGCCGACGACGTCGCGTGCTTCTTCGGCTGCCTCGACGAGGGGAGCGGCCCCGCCGTCTGCGGATTCCAGTGCATCCACAGCCCGGAGACGTTGCAGCTGCTGCGCTGCGTGGGCAGGAGCTGCGGCGGCGGCACCTGCTTCTGACGCGCGGCGCGGGGCGCGATGGCGGCGCGAGGGGAGCGGGCCTCGCGCGGGTCCGGAGCGCGGATTTGCCGAGAGCCTGACGCGCAATAGGCGCCTCCGCCGGGGTTGGCTACAGCGGATCCTGATTTCGATTCCGGTGCTTCCCGCCGACTTTCCGACCGGGAAAGAGGGAAGGCTGTGGCACCATGAGTCCACGAGCGAGCTCATGTCGAGAGAGCTCGGGGGGAGGGCTCAATGCCGAGAGGCGAGACATCGAAGGATACGTCCAAGCAGAGGAAGCGGGTCCAGAGCGGCGAGCGCGAGCAAGCTGCGCCCGCGATATCCCAGGGCGAGGCGGGCCGGAAGGCTCCGCGCAGGCGGACGAAGTCCGCTGCCGGCGCGCGGATGGCCGCTGCGTCGACCCGGCGGGTGACCCGGGCGAAGAAGGGAGCGAGCAAGTCAGGAGCGAGCGCCGCGGCGCGGCCGGGCACGGCGCGGAGCACCGCGGCGGCGGAGAAGAAGAAGACCAGCAGCGCGCCGAGGAAGGCGACCGCCGGGCAGACGAGCCGGCAGCAGAGCGGCGCGGCCAAGAGGGCGGCCACGACGAGGAAGCGGACCGCCACCGGTAGCGCGGCGAGACGCGGCCGGAGCGCGGCAGGCGCGACGCCGGCCGGCGGGCGCAAGACGACGCGCGCGGCGGGCGCGACGCCGGCCGGCGGGCGCAAGACGACGCGCGCGGCGGGCGCGAAGCGCGCGGCGCCGCAGCGCGCAGCAGCGATGAGGAAGCCGTCGGCCAGCGCCCGCGTCGGGCGCGGAGCCGCGCGGCGAACGAAGGCGGCGCAGCCGGGCGCGCAGAGGGCGGGGCAAAAGCGCGCGACCGCCGGCAAGCGGTCGGCGGCCAGCTGAGCTGCAGCGTCGGGCGCGCCGCTCGCCGCGGAGCGCCCAGCCGCACCTTTCCCATCCCAAGCATCCCACGAGGCCGCCGGCAGATCTCGGCCGTCGAGCCTCCGCGCGAGGCCCCCACCTCCGGGCGCAACGGCGCGCCAGCCACCTTCGCTGCCAACGGGAGAGGAGGGCGCGCGCCCGCTCCGCCGCGCTGGCGACGAACGCTCCCGGAGCGCAGCGTCGTGCGCGTCAGCCGCTCTGCCGCGCACGACGCCGCGCCCGGGCGCTGCAGCGCGGCCGACGCGCACGACGCCGCGCCGGGCGTAATCAGGGCGGTGACGGCAAGGGCTCGCCGACCATGAGGACCACCCAGGTGGCGGTCAGGAAGGGATACGGCGCCCCGCCGAGGCCTGGCATCGTCGACCGCGCGCGCCGCGCGCAGAGCGGGCAGCCCGCGTCGCCGCGCCGGCTGAACAGGTACCGGCGCGAGGACGGCGGCGGCGGCGCAGGACAGACCTGAACTTCATCGCCCTCCATCACTCCGCGCATCCCCCCCATCTCGCCCTGCAGCGGAAGCGCCTCCGTGCGCCCGGTCTCCTGCGACGCCCCGCGCAACCGAGGAGCACGACCGCCCTCGCGAAGCCAACGCTCGATGGCCCGACATGCAGCCGCTGGCTTAGGGCGATGCTGGACCATCGTAGGAATGTTCCTTCTGCCGAGCCGAAGACCAGCGACCCAGGCTCTGGATGTAACCCCGCACTGCGGGCGAGATTCATCCTAGCAGGATCCCCGGACCATGCATGGATGACATTCCGTACCTGCGTGGTGCTTCCCACCGCGACAGCCTCTTGTCTCGGCTGTCGTCATGATTGTCGTCTTCGTACGTCTTCGTACGTCTTCGTACGCCTCCGACCGCTCAATCGATATCTCCGAGGCGCACGCGGAGCGCGGCGCGTCGAAATGGCTGCGCAGCGCGGCAGCGTGTCCCGCCGCCGGCGCGCGCAATGGAGCACAGAGGCTCCCCGGCTCGTGGTCTCCCGCGCTCAGGCGAGGCGGATAGCAACAGGACATCCCGGAGAGGAACGAAGGCGACCCCCGATGACGCGCGGCGCTCGCCGGATCGAGCGGAGAGGACGCTCTCCGCCCCTCATCAAGGATCGTTTGCGGGGCAGCTCGGGATGGGGACGACGTAGTTCAGGAGAACACCGACATGCGTCCTTCAGCGCCGGCGGGGCTCCGGGGCCGGCGCGCGGGCGCCGGCGGCGCGGCGGACGCCAGGGACGCGAGGGAGGCAGGTCACTGCGGGATGGGGATCGGCGGCGGCTCGTCGTCGGGCACGATGCAGGACGACAGGTCGAACAGCATGAAGAGCAGCGCCTTCTCCTGAGCGCTCAGCTCCTCCGTGGAGCACCCCTCCGGGAAGGGCGGGCCCGTGAGGTCCGCCGCAGAGACATGGATGTCCGTGAACACGAGACGCCCGCACTGCTGATCTTCCGGGACGTCGACGGGCGTGTTGAATGTGAAGTACTGGACCCCCGCCGGCTCGGGCTCGTCGTAGTAGATCCACCGGGTCGAGACGTCCTCGGTCACGTCGCTCACCGTATGCTGCGCGCCGTTGATCACGATCTGGCCGGGCACGTCCGACGCGCCGACGTTGACGAGCCACTCCGCGAGGGCTTGCCCCTTCGGGAGCGTGGTGTCCACGAGCGCGGTGAGAGGGCTCTCCGGGTCCGTGACGTCGTTGTCCCAGACCGCCGTGTCCGGGAACGGCGCCGGCCCCCGCTTCAGCCAGACGTTGTGCCAGTGGGACGCGAACACGCGCCCGCCGAGCGAGGTATAATCGAACATGGCCTGGCGCGCGGGCCCGGGTTTGTCTTCCTGGTGCGGGTCGCCCTCGCAGGCGAGGATCACCATGTCGTACTGGCTCAGGGCGTCGACGGTCCCCCAGAGGCTCGTGGCCGGCGTGAACTCCGCGCCTTGATTCAGGCGATCCGCATAGCGCGTCGTCACCTCGTGATCGACGTCCCCGCGGCCGGCGAACAGGTTGATCCGCCCGGTCCCGGTCTCCGGCGTGAACTCGCTCTCATCAATCCCGAGTTTGTGCAGCAAGCACTCGAGCGGATCGGCGCCGCCCGTCGTGAGCGCGATCTTCGGGATGTGCCCCTCCGATTGGTTGCGCGGCAACCGGATGATCCCGGCGTCCGTCGCCGTGTCCTCGCATCGCTCGACCACGGGGAGCGTCATCTCGCGGCGCCATTTGCCCACCTGCACGACGAGCGGGATGTTCTCGCCGACCGGCACGTCCTCCAGGACGAACTTTCCTTCCGTATCGGTCAGCGCGGTCACGAGCGGTGAGCCGGAGAGCGTCGCGCTGCACTGATCGCAGGTCGCACCGTCGGGGATGGGCTCGAGCGGCGCATTGGGGACGTAGACGATCACGTTGTAGAGCGGCAGTTTGCCCGAGGGGTCGTACACGGTGCCGCTCACCGTCGTCTTCGCCCCGTTCTCGCATTCGACCTGCTGGCATTCGAGGCCCTCGCAGTCGCCTTCGCCTCCGACACCGCCCCCGCTGGCGATCGCCGGGAAGCCGCCGAAGCCACCGCCAATTCCACCGCCGATTCCACCGCCACCGCCAGGCCCCGCGCCGCCGGATGCTACAGGCGCCGTGCCCCCGGTATCTCCGCAGGAGCAGCCAGCCATGACGCCCGGTGCTACAGCGATCGCAGCCATCAAGACTCCCGCCTTGCCCGACCAAGTCACCATTTCGAGCCTCCCGGCGACGCGAGCAAAGGTGCTCTGCTGCCGCCCAGTCTCTATCGTATGCCAGACTGTAGAAATCGGGAAGTATGTCCAGCAAAGAGCAGGAATGGAGCGATGGGTTATTAGGGCGAGCCCTGATACCTCTGACTACCGCGTCCGCGAAGGACATGCGTGTCGCGCGGTCGGACGGCCCGGACAGTGGATCTCCGTGCGTCCGACATGGTGCGTGACGCAATGACAAGAAGGATTGACGGATCGATGATTCGCGACGAGCGCGTTGCGCTCTGGCCTCGCGCGTCGCGCAATTGCGCCGCGAGCGAGGCCCCGCGACGAGCGCCGCTCGCGCCTCCGGCCCGCCTGAGCCCACTTCGGGCCCGTCCGGCCGATTACTGAGGATCGACGCGGGTCAGCCCGAACCAGAGCACGGCGTGCCACCGCTCGTGCCACTTCAGCAGCATCGGTCCGATCGCGAGCCCGGGCTCCACGGTCCGCAGCTCGTCCTTGACCGCGCTCACCGGCCAGGGATTGCCGAACGCCTTCTCGCCATACGTCAGCGCGAGCGTCGGCTGGCCGTCGAGCTCCGAAGGGATCAGCTGCGCCTTGAAGCGGCAGATCCGGCTCCCGAAGACCACGTTCGTGCCGGAGTTGCCGCCATGATCGAACTCGTTCCCTTTCCAGGGCATCCAGCGCGACGCGAGCGCCGTGATCAGCGGGCGGGTCGCCAGGTGGATCCCGGCCGTCGGCTGCAGGGCAAGCAGGCGCCCTCGCGGTAGATCGCCGAGCTCCGCCGGATCCGCCGGCTTCCCTGCCTCGTAGAACTGCCTCAGCGTACCCGGGTGCGCGCCGACGAGGCTATCGAGGGAGCTCGTCCCGGTGACATGACGGTGCCCGACGGACGGGCGTGCGCTCTGCTCGCTCTGGGTGGTCATCGGAACGCCTGGCATTCCACCGCGTCCGACAAGGGTCAACGGCAACCTTCAGCGCTCGTCTCCGCTCGGTTCCCTCGGTTCCCTCGGTTCCCCCGGTTCCCCCGGTTCCCCCGCGCTCGCCGTGCTCGCCTCTCGCGCCTCGCTCGCCTCACCGAGAGGCGCCGCGCTGCCCGCGACGATGGCCTCGTACGCCCGGCGTACGCGCTCGGTGATCGCGCCGTAGCGCGCGAGCAGCTCGCGCGCGGCCTCGGCCGCGGTGCGGCCCCGGATGCCCGTCCGACGCGCGAGGGTCGGGACCCCGGGCGCGTCCTCCTCGAGGAGCTGCGACGCGTCCGCGTGCACGATGCGGATCCGCTGCTCCAGCTTGCGCAGGAACGCGTGGCCGTCCCGGAACGTCTCGGCGTGCCCGGCCGAGAGGTGTCCGGCCGCGGCGAGCGCGTCGATCGCCGCGAGCGTCTCGGTGGTCCTGACGCGCGGATCGGCGCCGTGCCGGATCTGCAGGAGCTGCACCGCGAACTCGATGTCCGCGAGGCCGCCCCGCCCGAGCTTGAAGTCGCGGCGGCCGCGGCGCTCGTGCGAGAGCTCGCGCTCCATGCGCAGCCGGAGCCGGTGGATCTCCTCGGCGATCCGATCGAAGTCGTCCGCCTGGAGGTACGCGGCCTCGTGCGCGATGGCGATCGCCTCCGCCCCGAGCTCGGGATCGCCGGCCGACGCGCGCGCCCGGATCAGCGCGAGCCGCTCCCAGATCGCCGCGCGCATGTGCCGCGCGCCGGGCGACGACTCCGGCTCCGCGGGCGCCGGTGAAGCCGCGTCGGCGCCGCGGATCCCGTGGTAGCGAGCGAACGAGTCGACGGACGTGACGAGCAGCCCCTGGCTGCCCGACGGGCGCAGGCGCGTGTCGAGCTCGTAGCCTGGGCCCGCCGCGTGCGACATGGAGATGAGCCGGATGATCTGCCGCGCGCGTCGCGCGTAGTACGTGCCGGGGTCGGACGCGGCCCCCTGCTCGCCGGGCGGCGCGCACGCCGGGTCGAACAGGAAGAAGACGTCCAGATCCGAGCCGTAGCCGATCTCGCGGCCGCCGAGCTTGCCCATCGCGATCACGGCGAGCCCTCGCACGGGCTCGCCCGGCGGCGTCCCCAGCGCGAAGCGCGTCGCGGCCTCGAGCGACGCGTCGGCCAGATCCGAGAGCGCGAGCGTCGCCTCGCGCGTGCCGACCTCGCCGCTCAGGTCGGCGAGGCCGACCTCGATGGTGACGCGCGCCTTGGCGCGCCGGAGCGCCCCGATGAGCGCCTCCTCCGGATCCTCGTCCGGCGACGCCTCGCTGAGGCTGGCCTCGATCGTGTGTCGGATCAGCTCGGCGCTCGGCGCGCCGCGCGCGAACAGGACGGCGTCGACGAGCTCGGGGTACCTCACCATGGCGTCGCCGATGAACGCGCTCGACCCGAGCGCCTCGACGAGCCTGCGGAGCGCGCGCGGCTCGTCGCCGAGCATGCGCGCGTAGACGGAGGAGTGCCTGATGCGGGAGAAGCACAGCCGGAGGAAGCGCGCGGCCTGCTCCGGATCGGCGGCGTCGACCACCGCGGCGAGCAGCGTCTCCGCGAGGGACGAGGACGCCTCGCGGCTGCGCGCCCCGAGCAGGCCGTCCGGGTGGCGGGACAGCTCGAAGAGATCGTCGGCGACGTCGCGGAAGCGCGCCGTCAGCGAGGCGTGCGGCTCCGGCGGCGCGGCGAGCTCGGGCGCGGCGCCGCCGGCGGCGGCCGCCGGCTCGCCGCCGAGGACGAGCACGGCGTGCTTCGCCAGCGCCTCGGCGAACGCGTCGCGATCGCCGTGGTCGAGCGCGGCCATCGCGTCGATCCACCGCGACGGCCGGGCGCTCCCCTTCGGCAGGAGCGACAGGAGCCGGGCCTTGATGCGCCCCCGGCGCTGCGCGGTGTCGGCCAGGAACGCCGCGGCGTCCTCGAAGCGCAGCGTCCGCGCGAGGCGCGCGATCTCCGCCTCGCTGTCGGGGAGGAGGTGCGTCTGCACGCCGGTCGCGGACTGCACCGCGTGCTCCGCGCGCCGGAGCGCGAGGTAGCCCTCCACGAGCTCCCGCCCCTCCCGGTCGGTCACGTACCCCAGGGTGCGCAGGCGCCGCAGGCCGTCGAGCATGCCCTGCGCGCGCGCGCGGGGCTCGCGCCCGCCCCAGATGAGCTGCAGGGCTTGCACGAAGAACTCCGCCTCGCGGATCCCTCCCGGGCCGAGCTTCAGGTCGCGCGACGCGTCGTGCGGGAGCTCCGCGCGAGCGCGATCGACGAGCTCGATCATGTCGACGGCGAGCTGCGGATCGACCTGGCGCCGCCACACGAACGGGCCGAGCACCTCGAGCGCCTCGGCGCCAAAGTCGAGGTCGCCGGCGATCTCGCGGGCGCGGAGCAGCGCGGCGCGCTCCCAGAGGCGGCCGAACGACTCGTAGTAGCGCTCGGCGGCGGCCAGGGAGTTGACGAGCGGGCCGCTCCGGCCCTCGGGGCGGAGCCGGAGATCCACGCGCCAGACGAAGCCGTCCTCCGTGACCTCCTCGAGCGTCGACGTGAGGCGGCGCGCGACGCGGGCCCAGAAGTCGTGCAGGGTGACCGAGACGGCGCGATCGCCGGGCAGGCCCACGTGCCCGTCGTCCGTGTCGTAGAGGTAGATCAGATCCACGTCGGAGCCCGCGTTGAGCTCGTCGCCGCCGAGCTTCCCCATCCCGAGCACAACGAACTTCGAGCGCGCACCCGTCGCGGTGCGCGGCTCTCCGAACCGCGCGGTCACGGCGGAGACGGCCTCGGCGAGCGCGACCTCGATCGTGGCCTCGGCGAGCGCGGTGAGCTCGCGCGCGGTGACGTCGATGTCCGCGCCGCCGGCCGACGGCGGGAGCAGCTCGCGCAGCGCGACGCGGATCCGCTCCTCGCGCGCCACGCGCCGGAGCTCCCGCCGGACGCGGTCCGTGTCCGAGACGTCGCCGACGCGGCTCCGGATCCGCGCCAGGTACGTGGCGCGATCGCGCGCCGTCTGGTGGCCCTCCGCCGCGAGCCGCTCCACGATGTCCGGATTCGCCTCGATGATCGCCCCGATCGCGGGGTAGGCGGCCGTCAGGAGCGCCGCGATGGCGAAGGCCATCGTCCCGGGACGAAGCCGAGACGACAGCCGCTCCGCGCGGTCCTTCACGCGTTGCTCATCGATCGCGCTCGCGATCTCCAGGAGCCTCGAGACCTGTTGCATGGCGGGAGGCTAGCAAGACCGTGGGGGCGTGAACGGCGGTTCCGCAGGGCCCGACCGCCGGTTTATCGCCACCTGGCCCCACCTCGCGCCTTGGCGGCGTCGCTCTCAGATCCTATGCTCGCCGGGTGCGATTGCTCTGCGTCTCGGATATTCACGGCCACGCCGACGCGCTCGCGGCGGTCCTGGCCACGGCCGAGCGCCGAGGGTACACCCAGCTCCTGGTCGCCGGAGATCTCTGCTTTCCCGGCCCGAAGCCGCTCGAGACGTGGCGCCGGCTCACCCAGGCCAAGGCAGTTTGCGTACAGGGCGTATCGGATCGCGCCCTGGCGACGCTGGACCTCGACAAGGTCAGGGCGCGGAGCGAGCACGAGCGAGCGCGGCTCGATCGCCTGTCCCAGACGCGCACCGAGCTCGGCGAGCTGATCCTTGCGCGGCTGGCGCGGCTCGCCCCGACGTACCGCCTGCCGCTCGAGGACGGCGGCGAGCTCGTCCTGGTCCACGGCTCCCCGGCGGATCCGCTCGAGCCGATCTCTCACGACATGACCGATGAGGAGGTGCTCTCCCTGCTCGGCGACGATCCGGCGGATGTCGTGATCTGTGGTGGCTCCCACGTCCCGTTCGATCGGATGGTGGGCGGCGTGCGCATCATCAACGTCGGCTCGGTGGGCGAAGCGCCGTGCTCGCTGCGGGGCACCGTCGATCACGTGCGCGCCGGCGCGCGGGCGCCTGGCGAGCATGGCGAGCTTGACGAGCTTGTGCGGAGCGGCGCCGTCTCCGCGTATGGCGCGGGGCACGCCGACGCGACGTTCGTCGAGCTCCGGGCGGGCGAGCTCTGGGTCGAGCAGCTCGTGGTGCCGCTCGGCAGGGCTGCGTGAGCGCGCAGGTGCGCGGGAGCGCTCCGTCGGGAGCGCGCGCAAGGGCGGAAAACGCTCGAGCCGCGCGAAACGCGCGAAACGCATGACGCTCCGTCACGCACCCTACCCGACAGGGAACATCGCCTGTGCCATGCCCTCCCGCTTGAACCTATTTCAAGGATTTAGGATCATCCTCAGGGAGCATGGGCAGCTACCTCCCCGACGATGACTTCGAGGCCACGCGGGTGGCCAACGTTGGGGAACTCCACAAGGAGATCCCGGCGCGCTCGCCGAAGGACCGCGCCTACCTCATCGTGCTCGCTGGCTCGAACGTCGGCGAGATGTACCGGGTCGAGGGCGCCGAGATCGTGATCGGCCGGGCATCCGGGGCGACCATCCGGCTGAACGACGACGGCATCTCGCGGCGCCACGCGCGCCTCCTCCAGATGGACAGCCAGGTGCTGATCGAGGATCTCAACAGCTCGAACGGGACGATGGTGAACGGCGAGCACATCACGCGCGTCGCCCTGCACGACGGCGACAAGATCCGCCTGGGCTCGACGACCATCCTCAAGTTCACCTACCACGACCACCTGGATGAGTCGTTTCAGCAGCAGATGTACGACGCCGCGCTGCGCGACGCCCTCACCAAGGCCTTCAACAAGAAGTATTTCCTGGATCGGCTCGAGACCGAGGTCTCCTATGCGCGGCGGCACGGCGCGCACCTGTCGCTGCTCATGTTCGACGTCGATCATTTCAAGAGGATCAACGACACCTTCGGGCACCTCGCCGGCGACTACGTGCTTGCGAGGATCGCCAAGATCGCGAGCCACACGGTGCGGACCGAGGACGTGTTCGCGCGCTACGGCGGTGAAGAGTTCGGCATCCTGTGCCGCGGCGTGGGGCTCGAGAACGCGGGCATCCTCGGCGAGCGGCTGCGCCTCCTCATCGAGGGGTCGGTCTTCGAGCACGAGGGCGTTCGCATGCCGACGACGATCAGCGTCGGCGTCGCGGCGCACCCCGAGCTCGCGGTGCAGACCGGCATGGAGCTCATCGCCGCGGCCGATGAGGCGCTCTACGAGGCGAAGCGCACCGGACGCAACCGCGTGCTCCTGAAGTTCGGCCCGAAGCCGTAGAGCGGAGCGCGGCTTCATCGCAGCGCCGACCCGCACGGCCGCGGCGGGGCGCCGCGCCGCCCGAGCGGCCGGCGCATGGAATCGCGCGCCCGCAGGACGCGGGCGACGGGGCGCGGCCGCCGGCGCGCGCCTCAGTCGATCTTGAGGAGCTCCTTGACCTTGGCGATGACCTGCGGGGCCTGGATGGGCTTCGTGATGTACGCGTTCGCGCCGAGCTGCAACGCGCGCTGACGATCCTCCTGAGACCCCTCGGTGGTGATGATGATGATCGGGGTGTCCTTGTGGACCGGATCCGTGCGCACGCGCTTGACGAGCTTGAGCCCGTCCATGATCGGCATGTTGATGTCGGTGATGATCACGTCGTACTTGGTCGAGGCGAGCTTGCGGAGACCGTCGACGCCATCGTCTGCCTCGGTGACGCGGAGGTTCTTCACGCGCGCCAGCGCGAAGACCAAGAGCTGCCGCATCATGGGCGAGTCTTCAACGATCAGACACGAGTACTCGGCCATGATCAGTCCTCCAGGTCCAGGAATGCCTGGACGCCAGGCACCTTCCGGCCGGCGTCGGTGAAGAGCCGCGCGTTGATGAGGGCGGGGGCGGCCTGGGCCCCGAGGAGCTTGAAGAGCTCGGTGTCCACGTTCACGAACTCCGTCTTTTGCGGGAGCGTGCTGAAGATCGCGATGACACCCACGGTGCGCCCGTTGAAGTCGAGCGGGATCACTGCAGCGGGATCCTCGATGCTCCCCTTGGAGACGTCCTTGGTCTCGTCGAAGAAGATTTCCCCCTTCGAGAATGCCTGGCCGACGACGCCTTCGGTCACCGGCATCCGCGCGATCTCCTCGACCGCGACGCCTTCGCTCGCGATCGAGACGAGCTCTTTACCATCGGGAGACGCCAGGTACACGGAGAAGGCGCCCGCCCCGAGGAACTGCGCCAGGAGCTCCTTCAGGTTGCGGAGGACATGGCGCACGTTGCGCGCCGCGTGCAGCTGCGACAGCGCGACGTACAGGTTCGCGAGGTTCGCGAGCTCTCCCTCCGCCTCCGAGTAGCGGCTGTTGAAGCGGTCCGAGGCCGCCACCATCCGCACCGACTGCGTCACAAGGTCGCGTTTCTCCTGCTCGAGCTCCTCGATCTTGCGGAGCAGATCGCGGATGGCCGAGTCGCTCGCGAGGTGCGCGCGGAGCTTGCCGTTCTCCGACTCGAGCTCGGAGATCTTGTCGCGAAGGCGCTCGTTCTCGCGGAGGAGCTCCTCGGTCAGCTGCGCCCCCTTGCGGAAGAACTGCTGAATGAAGGCATCGCGCTCCTTCTTCAGGTCCTCGGGGGGACGATCGCTCGGACGCCCTTTTTTCTCCGTCATTTTATCCCGGGGTTCTCCAGAGCTTCGGACCGTATCATGCGGGGCTGACCGGACGGAAGCGTCGAGCGCGGGCCAGAGGCGTGCCCGGCGCCCCCGCCAAGGACAGCGACCGCTGGGCGCCTTGCCGTCCCCGCCGACAACGTCGGTTCGGCCCCGCCGTCCCTACCCCGGGGACCGGACCCCGCCGTCTCGGCCCCCCTACCCCCGTTGCCCCGACCGCCACGACTACGCCCTCTCCATCCGCTTCATCTGCTTCAGCAACCGGGTCCACCTGCGCAGCTCCCGTCCGAGCAGCACGGGTGCCTTCTGGAGCGACGCGACGTCGCGCGCGCCGACGAGCAGCATGACCGCCCGGAGCTCGGCCTCGACGCTCTCGAGGTACCGCACCGCTGCGTCCCGTCCCCCCGAGACGAACGCCTGGAGGACCGGGCGCGCAATCCCGGCCGCATGCGCGCCGAGCGCGAGCGCTCGAGCGACGTCGAGGCCGCTCGTGATGCCCCCGGTCGCGATGATCGTCTTGAAGCGAGGACGGATAGCGCGGGCGATGAGCACCGAGGCGGCCGTGGGCACCCCCCACTCGCGCAGCGCCTCACCGAGGGAGCGGGCCGCCCCCTCGGCGCGGGCCGCCTCGACGGCGACCCAGGAGGTGCCTCCAGCGCCGGAGACGTCCAGGTCGCGGACGCCCGCCCGGACCAGGCGGTACGCCGTCCCCGGACCGATCCCGCAGCCGGTCTCCTTCGCGACGACCGGCACGCTGAGGCCGCTCGCGAGCCGGCCCATCGCGTCCAGCGCGCCGGCGAAGTCCCGGTCGCCGCCCGGCTGGACCAGCTCCATCGCGGGGTTCATGTGGACGCAGAGCGCGTCGGCGCCGACCTGGGCCACGAGATCGGCGACCGCCTCCGTCGACAGCGATCGCGCCTGCACGGCGCCGATGTTCCCGAGGAGGAGGGTGGTCGGAGCGTGCGCGCGGACCTCGTAGGTGGCGGAGGCGTCGCCGTTCAGCATCGCCCGCTGGCTCCCGAGCCCGAAGCCGTACCCGCGCTCCTCGGCGATCCGCGAGAGCTCCCGGTTGATCGCGTGCGCGCGCTCCGTCCCGCCGGTCATTGCCGCGATCAGGAGCGGGACGCGGAGCCGCTTCCCGAGCAGCAGCACCGAGGTGTCGATCGCGTCGAGGGAGAGCTCCGGCAACGCGTCGTGGATCAGCTCGACCTGCTCCAGCAGCGTGGTCTTGGCGCGGAACCCGACGTCGCCGGTCGCGCAGAGCTCGATGTGATCCGCTTTCCTCTCGGAGATGCCCTTCGCCTCTTCCGTCATGGGGGCACAACTTTACGCGGTCGCCGACCGCCGTCGAAAAGGAAGTGGCATGGACAAAAAAACGCCAAAATTCGCGTCCCCGAGCCGGGCGTTGCCGCCCGGCCGGCCTTCTGCTGAAGCTACCTGGGAACTACCGCGCGACCGCCGCGCAGCGGTGGCATACAGTAGCTGTATGGACCTCCCGGACGAACCGCAGATCCGCTGGATCCTTCGTACGACCGCAACGCTCCTCCAGCACGGCGCGGAGCCGGTGCGCGGGCTGGTGCAGCCGACGGCCGAGTTCTTCCCGGACGCGTTCGACGGCTCGCCGAGGACGGTGGCCGCCCTGATGCTGCGGGTCCAGGAGCACGCCGGGCTCCAGGATGTCCCGGTGGAGCTCGCGGTGGTCACCCCCGAGGGGCAGGCCAGCACCGTGAGCTGCTCGAGCGGCGCATGCGGCGGGATGGCGCTGGACACGAAGCTGGAGCGCGTCGCCCCGCGCGGCGAGGGCGGGTACCGGGTCGCGCTCTCCGCGGGCGAGCTCCGCAACCCCACGGTGCTCACGACGGCGTTCGTGCGCGCCGTGGCGTACATGTTCCTGAGCGAGGCCGGCGCCTTCGACGCGCTCGCGCCGTCGGACCGCGAGCCCGCGGTGGATCTCGCCGCCGTGCTGCTCGGCTTCGGCGTCCTCGCGACGAACGGCTCCTACCTGTACGCGAAGGGCTGCGGCGGCGTGCAGGTGCACTCGGCGACCAAGATGCCGGTCGACGAGCTCGCGCTCGCGCTCGCCGTCTACTGCCGGCTGCACGACGTGCCCGATCGGATCGCCGCGCGGCACCTCGACGTGACGCCGCGCGCCCACTTCGACGAGTCCGCCGTCTGGGCCAGCTCCAACGCCGCGCTCGTCCGCATGCTGCGCGCCGCGCCGGACCGGATCGCCGCGGACGACTACGCGATCGGCGAGTCGAGGAGCTGGCTGGCCCGCGCGCTCGGCCTCGGCAGGCGCCGGCCGGCGCGGACGGCGGAGGACGAGCTGCGCGAGCTCGAGCGAGAGCTCGCGCCCGCGGCCGGCGCGGCGAAGCCGCGATCGCTGGACGAGGGCAAGGCCAAGAAGCTTGCCGAGATCCGTGCTCTCGTGGACGAGAGCCTGGGGAGCTGAATGAGCGTACGACTGTGGGACAAAGGGGGCGCGACCGACGCCCAAATGCTGCGTTACACCTCGCGCGACGACTGGCAGCTCGATCAGCGCCTGCTCGCGTACGACCTGCGGGCCACGATCGCGCACGTCCGCGGGCTCGCGCGGATCGGCGTGCTCAGCGAGGCGGAGCGGGACGCGCTCGTCCGCGAGCTCGAGGTGCTCTCGGCCCAGAACGAGGCCGGCGAGCTGCGGCTCACCGAGGACGACGAGGACGGCCACAGCGCGATCGAGGCCGCGCTGGTCGCCCGCATCGGCGACGCGGGCAAGAAGGTGCACACCGGCCGGAGCCGCAACGATCAGGTGCTCGTCGCCACGCGCCTGTACGAGCGCGACGCGCTGGACGAGCTCGCCGAGAACGCGGCGGCGGGCGCCCGCGCGCTGCTCGATCTCGCCAGGCGCGAGGCAGAGACGCCGATGCCCGGCTACACGCACCTGCAGCGGGCGGTGCCGTCGTCGGTCGGCTACTGGGCCGCCTCGTTCGTCGAGGGGCTCGCCGACGCGATCGACGTGGTGCGCGCGACGCGGGCGCTCGTCGATCGCTGCCCGCTCGGGGGCGCCGCGGGCTTCGGCGTGAACCTCCCGCTCGATCGCGTCGGCGTCGCGCGCGAGCTCGGGTTCGCCGGCGTTGCGCTGAACCCGCTCGCGTCCCAGACGTCGCGCGGCATCATCGAGGCGCAGATCCTCGCCGCCGCGTGGCAGGTGATGGCCGTGAGCCGCCGGCTCGCGTGGGATCTCAGCCTGTTCGCGATGAGCGAGCTCGCGTTCATCCGCCTCCCGGAGGCGTTCACGACCGGCTCGTCGATCATGCCCCAGAAGCGCAACCCCGACGTCGTCGAGCTCATGCGCGCGGCGTGCTCCGTCGTCCAGGGGGCGCTCGCCGAGGTGCAGTCCATCGTGGCGCTCCCGTCGGGCTACCACCGCGATCTCCAGCTCACGAAGGGCCCCACGATGCGCGGGCTCGACGAGGCGCTCGCGACGTCGCGCCTCTTGCCGCGGCTCGTCGAGGGACTCGCGTTCGACCGGGAGCGCATGGCCCGCGCGATCACGCCGGAGTGCTTCGCCACGGATCGCGCCGTCGAGCTCGCCGTGGAGGGCGTCCCCTTCCGCGAGGCCTACCGCAAGGTCGCGGCCGAGATCGCGGCGCTGCCGGCCGGCGACGCCGCGGCGAGCCTCCGCGCGCGCGTGTCGCTCGGGGCTCCGGGCAACCTCGCGCTGGACGACCTGGCCCGCAGGCTCGATCGCCACGCGCGCTAGCTCCGCCTGTCATCAATCCCGCCATGGGCGGGCGCCGCGCTGGCGCCGCCCGCCCGAAGGCCGTGTTCCCTGGCCTCGCGTGCCAGCGATCCCCGACGGGATCCGTGAGACGCGGAGCTAGCGCTGCCGCGTCAGCTCGCGGACGGCGCCCGGGTCCGCCACCAGCACGAGGGTCGCCATGTCGAGGAACAGCCCCGTGTCGACGACGCCGGGGATGCTGCGGATGCGCGCGTCGACCGCTGCGGGCGCGTCCATCGGACCGAACGCGGTGTCGAGGATCCAGTTGTGGTTGTCGGTCTGGAAGGGATACCCGTCCGCGTTCTTGCGGATCGCCGGCTTGCCTCCGAGCGCGGTCAGGTGCCGCGTGGCCGTCGTGACCGCGAAGGGCACCACCTCGATGGGGATGGGCACGCGCGAGCCGAGCTTCTCGACGAGCTTCTCGGGGGTGACGAGGATGATGAACTGCGCGGCCTCGTAGGCGACCACGCGCTCGCGGAGGAGCGCGCCGCCGAGGCCCTTGATGAGGCCGAGATCGGGCGTCACCTCGTCGGCGCCGTCGACGGCGACGTGGAGGCGCTCGACCTCCTCGAGCGACACCGTCGGGATGTTCTCGCGGCGGGCGAGCGCCTCCGAGCGCTCCGACGTGGCGACGCCCTTGATCTGGAGCCCTCGGCGGACGCGCTCCCCGAGGCGGCGGATGAAGGCCTCGGACGCCCGCCCGGTGCCGAGCCCGAGCAGCATCCCGCTCTCCACGCGCGCGAGCGCGGCGTTGGCGATTCGATCGAGGTCGGAGGGGTCCGGTCCCGCGGTGCTCATGCGCTGCTCATCGGCCATCGGGACCGTCAGCGCAACGGAATTTTGTCGAGCTGGTCGAGCGGCCCCGGGCAGAGCGGCCGGAGCCTGCAGCCCTTGCACTCGGCGCCGGTCCAGATCGCCTCGAACGTCGCCTGCATCTCGTCGAGCAGGAGGTCGTCGTCGGTGAGCACGCCCGCCTCGAAGTTCCGCCGCCCCTCGCCCTTCGCCCCGAGCCCGGCGCCGGTGAGGTTGGCGGAGCCGAGGTAGAGGAGCGCGCCGTCGACGGCGATCATCTTCAGGTGGACCCGCGGGCAGCGACGCATCTCGATCGGCGGCCGGGGCCGCCGACGGAGCTCGGCGCGGAAGGCGCGCGACGGGACCCCGGCGTGCAGCAGGCGCAGCTCGACCCCCCGGGCGGCGAGCGCGTCGAGCAGGTCGAGGAACGACATGTACCGGCCGCGCGCCCGCGCCCTCGATCCGATGGGCGCCTCCACGCGCAGCTCCTTCACGTTCGCCGTCGCGATCCACACGGAGACGCGCGCGTTCGCGACGGCGCCCATCACGAGCGCGTCGTAGTGCGCCCTGTCGCGGAGGAGCGTCAGCTCGACGCGCCGCTTCAGCAGCGATCGCGCCTTCGCCTCGGGTTCGGTCTTCGCCCGTGCCCGCGCCCGCGGGCGCGCCGGCCGAGCGCTCACGCCGGTTGACCGGCGCTGGAGGGCGCCTGCTCTAGCTCGAGGTGAGCGCCGAGCAGGGCCCGGACATCCTCCGGCATCGGGACCGACACCAGCTGCACGAGGTCGGTGGTCACCACCGTGTGCCGTAGCTCCGCCGACAGCACGCCGTCATGGGCGCGGTGCATGCGGTACCGGAGCGTGGCGCTCCGCCGGCCGATACGGACGACCGACGTCTCGATCCGGAGCGCCTGGCCGTAACGCACCGGCGCCGCGTAGTCGGCCTCGACCCGCACCGCCGGCAGCCCGATCCGCCGCTCGAGGATGAGCCCTGCGTAGCCTCCGTCGAGCGGCGCGAAGAACCGCTCCATCGCCTCGTGCGCGTAGTTGAGGAAGCGCGCGAAGAAGACGATGTTCGCGGCGTCGACGTCTTCGAACTTGATCGGGCGATCGAGGGAGACCATCGCGGCTAGGACAGGTCCTCGGCGAGCTTCTCCAGGGTCGCCCTCCCGAGCGGCGCCTTCACCGCGTAGCGCGGGTGCCCGACGACGAGCGATACCGCCGCCTTCCTCGCCTTGATCGCGGCCTGCGCCTCGGCCGGGAGATCCGCCTTGAGGTAATGCACGGCCGTCGTGCGGTCTTCCATCGATCCCTCGCGCTTGCCGAGCGCCCGCGCGGCGACGCCGTCGATCTCGATCGACACGGCGTCCTCGAGGCCCACCAGATCGATGAGCATCCGGTCGCGCAGCGCTCGATCGGGGATCTCGACGAAGAGCGTCAGGCTGAGCTGCCCCGCGCCCGGGATGAGATCGTTGTACGTCTCGATCTCGTGGAGGATGCCGCTCTCGCTCGTGATGCGTTCGGTGCGGAGCATCTCCTGGATCTGGAAGAGCACCGAGTCGCGGTTCTCGAACACCGCGGTCAGGTGGTCTCCGATCCGCACGCGGCGGGGCCGCTTCTCCTCGATGATGCGGCTGCGGAATCGCTCGCGGATCGCCTCGTATTCGCCGATCCCGAGCACCTCGTTGCGATCGATGGGACGCATGACGCTCCTCTCCTTGACGACGTCGGACCGAGGTTCACGGCGTCGGGCCGAGCCCGTACGCGTGGGCGAGCGCCTCGACCGGGTGCAGCACCTTCGCGCCGTTCTCCTTGACCATCCTGAGACCCGCGAGGGTGCAGTCGCTGACGATGACGTCCGCGCCGGCGACGCCGCGCACGAGCTTCGACGCGTACTTGCGCCCGGTCTCGTAGTGGGCCGCCTTCATCCCCCACGTGCCGTCGACCGCCGAGCACTGCTCGATGACGCGCACGTCGGTGTCGGGGACGACGCCGAGCACCCTGGCGCCCGGGAAGCCGATCTTCTGCGCGCGCAGGTGGCACGCGGCGTGGTACGCGATCGTGCCGAGCCCCTTCTTGAACTCGCGGTTGAGCTTCTTCTCGCGGCCGAGCAGGACGAGGAACTCCATCATGTCGACCGTCGCGGCCGCGACCTCGCGCGCCTCCGCCGTCTGCAGGTACTCCGGCCACTCCTTCTTCATCGTGTAGCCGCACGTCGGGCCGATCACGACGATCTTCCTCCCCCGGCGCACGTGCGGGAGCAGGAGCGCGACGTTGTGCTTCACCTTCGCGGTGAAGGCCGCGAGATCGCCGCCGTCGAGGTTCGGCATCCCGCAGCACGTCAGCGCCCCCGCAGGGGTGTCTCGCGGATCGTCCGCCGACGAGCAGCCAGGGACGTGCACCGCGTAGCCGTTGTGCTCGAGGACGCGGACCGCCGCCTCGGGGACCGCGGGCGTGTTGTACTCGCCGTAGCAGGTCGCGAAGAGCACCACGTCGCCTTGCTTGCCGGCGCCGGCCGCGGCGCCGTGCTCCGCGAACCAGGACGAGAACGGCCTGCGCGCCATCTCCGGGAGCGGGAACTCCGACGAGATCCCGGTCACCTTCTCCTGCACCTTGCGCAGCAGGCGGCTCGCCTGCACGAGGTTCGCGAGCGGCGCGACGGCGCCGGAGCCCAGCTCGCCGATCAGCTGCGGCTCGCCGAGGATCCTGTCCACCAGCGGGATGCCCTCCCGCTGGGCGCGCACCGCGCGCTCTCGCGCGAGCACGCGCGGGAAATCCAGGAGCTCGTAGGCGTGCTCGTCGGCCGTGTACGGGCACTTGATGTAGCAGAGCTTGCACTGCCAGCACTCGTCGCCGACGGCCTTGAAGTCATCGTAGGTGAGGGCCTCGGCGCCTTCGGCGACGCCGGCCTCGATGTCCCTGTCGACGCGCGCGAAGAGCTCGGGGAACGAGCCGCAATACCCGACGCACATGCGGCACTCGTGACAGATCTGGAACGTCCGCCGCAGCTCTGCCTCGAGATCGCGGGGCTCGAGATATCGCTCGTCGTTCGGCGATGTCGCCGGTGGACGGTCTGGTGCACGCCGGATGACGCTCACTGGTCGGCTCCTCTCAACATCGTCAACATGGGGTACGGCGCGAAGGGACGGCTCGCCGCGCGGCCCGGCGCCGGACGGCCGTCGGGGCCGCGACGGCGCGCGCGCCCCGGGTCGAGTCGCCGTCGGCTCGGCGCGCCCCGGAGCGCTCGCGCTCTCGCGTCGTCGATCTCAGAAGTCGAGCGACTGCAGCGCCTTCGTGAAGCGCCCGGCGTGAGACTTCTCGGCCTTCGCGAGCGTCTCGAACCACTCCGCGATGTCCTCGAATCCCTCGTCGCGGGCCTCCTTCGCGAAGCCCGGGTACATCGTCTCGTACTCGTGGGTCTCGCCGGCGACGGCGGCCTTCAGGTTCTTCTCCGTGCTGCCGATCGGCAAGCCGGTCGCCGGGTCGCCCGCCTGCTTGAGGTAGTCGAGGTGGCCGTGCGCGTGGCCGGTCTCGCCGTCCGCCGTGTCCTTGAAGAGACCGGCGACATCGGGGCGACCTTCGACGTCGGCGACCTTTGCGAAGTACAGGTAGCGGCGGTTGGCCTGCGACTCCCCGGCGAACGCGTCCTTCAGGTTCTGGTGCGTCTTCGTGCCCGTAAGCTGCTTGGTTGTCATGGGTTCGCTCTCCTTCCTTCGGTTGAACGGCTGGGATGATGAGTCCCTGGTGCCCGCGCGGGTCGGTTCGGCGGCGCGATGGATCCGCTAGACACGTCCAGGGCGCCGCGCCCCTCGAGCCCCTGCAGGGTGGAGTCGACTGTTCGCCGCGCTTCGCCCGGCGTCTCGCGCCTTGCCGCGCGCGCCTTCGCCACCCCTGGCGCCCTTCGCGCAGGCAGCGCAGAGCCCCCGGTAGATCCGCTCGACGGCGCGGACCTCGAAGCCTGGCGCGGCAGCGAGAGGCGCGGGGGCGATCTCGTCCGAGCGCTCGGCGGATGGAGCGGGCGGCTCGCACGGCACATCGCGGACGAGCCCGCATCGATCGCAGACCGCGTGATGATGCGCCGCCATGTTCGGATCGAAGCGCGATGCGCCTGGCGACAGCGACAGCGCGGCGCACAGCCCCGCGGACGCCAGCGCGTCGAGCGTGTTGTAGACGGTGGCGAAGCTCATGGTCGGCAGCGCCGGCCGGAGCCGCTCGAACAGCTCCTGCGCCGTCGGATGCGTCGGATCCGCCGCGAGCTCGCGCACGATCGCCAGGCGCTGCGGCGTCAGCTTGAGCCCCGACGCTCGCACGCACGCCAGCATGGAGGCGATCCGGGTATCCTCCGCGACCGCGCTGCGATCGAGGCCGACTGCGCGCCCCCGGACATCGCGGGACGCCGCCCCCTTTGCAGCACCTGTCCGGGAGGTGGCCACAGCGAGATGTGTACTTAGAAAGTTTCTCAGGTGCAAGACCTAATAATTACCGACGGACAGCCAGAGAAATCTGGCGCGAATTGCGGATTCCGGCGAAACCTGACGAGCAGGACGAATCAGGCGGGCCTGGCGGGACAGGCGAAACAGCCCGGACGGCGCGCCGTGACGTCGTGCTGCGCGACGACCGGGAGGTCTTGCGAGGCTAGAAGGCCTCTGCCATAGTGCGCGCCCCGCGCTGCCGGCCCCCGCCGGCTTGCATTTCGCCCGCCGAGTGGGCCAGTTTTTTCCCCAGCAGAGGACGCTTCGAGACATGCCGACAGACGCCATTCAGTGCAAACCGCTCGAGGTCGCCGTGGGCGACAAGGGTATCGAGCGCGCCATCAAACATCTCAAGAGGAAGATGGCCGCCGAGGGGATCCTCCGCGAGCTGAAGCGCCGTCGGCACTACATGAAGCCGTCCGTGAAGCGCCGGAAGAAGGCCTCGGAGGCCGCTCGTCGCCGCCGGAAGCGGTCGAAGATGGACATGGTCGCCTAGAGCGACCCCACCTCGCGCAAGAGCAGCCGGCCAAGACGCAGAAGACGCACACGGACGCTTGATTCGAGCGTCCGCGGCGTGCTCTGCGTCTTGTCATTTTGTTCGTCCAGCAGTTGCCCCGGCAGCGTGATGCAACCGCGGCTGCGCGCCTGAGCGACGCGAAGGCGGTGCCCGCGCCGCGCCCAGCCTGGTGAGGTCCCGATGCGCGCCGTGGTGGTCACGACGTCCTATCCTGTCAGCGACGAGGATCCCTCCGGCCATTTCGTGCGGTCGTCGGCGGAGGCGCTCGCGCGCAGCGGCGCCGAGGTCCACGTGATCGCCGCCGGGGGCTCGATCCTCGATCCACCTTCGCGGGACGGCCGGCTCGTCGTCCATCGGGCAGGCGGGGGCGCGCTGTTCGCGTGGCCCGGCGCCGTGGCGCGCGCGCGCGAGTCGCCTCTGCGGCTGCTCTCCGTGGCGCCGTTCGCGGCCGGCGTGCTCGAGCGGCTCCGTGAGATCGGGCCGGTCGATCGCGCGGTGGCGCACTGGATCATCCCGTGCGCGTGGCCGCTCCTGCTCGCGCTTCCGCGCACGCCGCTCGAGGTGCACGCGCACGGCGCCGACGTCCGGCTCCTGCTCCGCGCGCCGCGCGCGGCTCGCGCCGCGGTGGTGAGCGCGCTCCTCCGGCGCGACGCGCGCTTCATCTTCGCGGCGCGCGCGCTGCGCGACGCGCTCGCAGGCTCGCTCGCTCCGGAGCAGGCGCGCGCGCTGGAACTCGCCTCGCGCGTCGAGCCCCCCGTGTTCGATCTGCCGCCGGTGGCGGGGCGCGCTGCCGCGCTCCGTCGCGAGATCGTGAAGGGCCCCGGCGAGCGCCTCGCCGTCGTCGCGTGTCGGCTGATCCCGACGAAGCGGGTCGAGCTCGCGATCGAGGCGGTGCGCGCCGCTGGACCCGGGTTGCGCCTCGTCGTCGTCGGAGACGGTCCAGAGCGCGGCGCGCTCGAGCGCCTCGCGAGCCGCGGCGACCTCGATGCAGGGAGCCCGCGCGGCGCGGGCGTCACGGCGACGAGCGACGGCAACGCGGCGGTGCGCTTCACGGGCACGCTCCCGCGGAGGGAAGCGCTCGCATGGATCGGCGCAGCAGACGTGCTGCTGCACCCTTCATCGCACGAGGCCGCCCCCACGGTGATCCGCGAGGCGCGCGCGCTCGGCGTGCCGGTCATCGCCTGCGACGCGGGCGACGTGGTCGCATGGGCCAGGAGCGACGACGGGATCCTCGTCGCGGACAACACGGCGCAGGGCCTCGCTGCCGCGCTCCGCGGCATCTGATGGCGCCGCTCGGATCGCGCGCCCGCGACGTCGCGCGGAGAGCCCCGGCGTTTTCGTCGGACGATCCGCGCCCCGCGCCCGGCTGGCATCCAGCGCCAAACGCCCCGTCTGGAGCGCGTCTGCGATCCTCGATGCGATGCCCTTGCAATTCCCAAGGCTTCGACTACGGTGCGCCCTCGCTCCGCACCGAAACGTGGCGGCGGAGTGGCTCGGGGCGTAGCGCAGCCTGGTTAGCGCACTTGACTGGGGGTCAAGGGGTCGGTGGTTCGAATCCACTCGCCCCGACTGGTCCGGCGGAGAGGTTCTCCGGCGGACCTTTCGGCTTTGTAGGGCTTCAGCTTTTGTCGACTGTGGATGCGCCGGACAGCGACCGCGCGGCGGCGTCATCGAGCTCCGGTGTCGTCCTGGTCAGCCGGCTCCCGGCGTTCGCCGCGTCATCCGGCGAGCGAGGGCGGTGAGACAGGCGTGACGGGCCGATCGGCCTCGCCGGCGAGCTCGTCCTCGATGGCGATCATGGCGGCCATCACCACGTGTTCGGTGAAGGGGAAGCCGACCACCTGCACCCCGACGGGCAGGCCCACGCTCTTCGCATCGACCTCGGCGGCCCGCTTCTCCAGCCGGTCGCGCGGCCGCTCGCGGCGCGCCTCCTCGGGCCGCACGCGGGTCACGGGGACGACGCCGGCCGGGAACTGCGTGAGGTTCCACAGCATCGCGGCGCTGCCCGCGAGGACGAAGTCGCGCGACGCGGCGTGCGGCAGGGCCGGCGTGGCGTACGGCGGGCAGAGCAGCAGGTCGAGCGCTTCGGCGCGCATCGCCGACGCGATCGCGGCGCGCGCCTCGCGCAGGGCGTGCGTGGTGCGCCAGAACTCCGAGACCGACTTCGGCCCGGTGACCTCGAGGAGACGCTGGAGCCGCCGCTCGCCCGCGAGACCAGCGACGCGCGCGGCGGCGCGGCGCGCGAGCGGCGGGAGCGAAGCCATCGTGCGGAGCGAGCGGAGCGAGACGTCGATGTCCGTCCCCTCGCGGCCGTCCTCGCCGGCGTCGAGGAGCGACAGCGCCGTCGCGCCGCCGTCCGCCGAGAGCGCCGCGAAGTACGCGTAGACCGCGTCGGGGATCCCGGGCGGCGTGAACGGCACGACCGTCGCGCCGCGCGCGCGCAGGGCCGACGCCGCCTTCGTGACGGCGCGGGCGACGGCGGTCGAGGGAGGCACCAGCCCGTCGTCGCAGTAGAACCCGACGCGCAGGCGCGCCACCTCGACGCTCCCCGGCTCGACGATCGGGAACGGCGGCACGCGCACGTCGAGCTCCGCCATCGACGCGGGATCGAGCTCGGACATGACGAGCGCGACGTCGCGGGCGCTCCTGGCCATCGGCCCGATCTGCGCGCGGATCGCCTCCTGTCCGAGGAGCGCCGTGTTGCTCCCCTTGTTGGTCCAGCGATCGAGCGTGGGCTTGAGGCCGACGATGCCGCAGCAGTGCGCGGGGACGCGGATGCTGCCGCCGATGTCCGTGCCGATCCCGAGCGGCGACATCCCCGCCGCGATGGCGGCCGCCTCGCCGCCGGACGAGCCGCCCGGGCTGTGATCGAGGCTCCACGGGTTCGCCGTCTGCCCGAAGAGCGGGTTGCGCGCCTCGTTGTACAGGAGCAGCTGCGAGACGTTCGTGCGCCCGAGGATCACGGCCCCCGCGCGCCGGAGCAGCGCGGTCACCGTCGCGTCGCTGGTCGCCCGGTGCCCCTTGCGGGAAGCGACGCCGAGCGTGGAGGCCATGCCGGCCATGTCGAGCGACTCCTTCACGGTGATCGGGAGCCCGTGGAGCGGGCCGCGGACGTCCCCGCGACGGCGCTCCTCGTCGAGGCCGCGGGCGGCCGCGAGCGCCTCGTCGCGGAGCACCTGGGTGAAGGCGCGGAGCCGCGGCTCGAGCGCCTCGATGCGCGCCAGGTGCGCCCGCGTGAGCTCCTCGGAGCTGATCTCGCGCGCCGAAAGGAGCGTGGCGAGCGCGGTCGCTGAAAGATGGGTCGGATCGGTCGATGCGCTCACGGCAATTCGACGAGTATCACAGGTCCGCGCGCGCCAAGGATTGCTAGGCTCCGCTGCCGCGCGCCCGTCGCGCGGAGAACGCCGAAGCCATGCAGCCGCTGCCGATCGATCCGATCCTCCCCGATCTCTGCGCCGCCCTGCGCGCGCGCCCGAGCGTGGTGCTCGAGGCCCCGCCCGGGGCGGGCAAGACGACGCGCGTGCCGCGCGCGCTGCTCGACGCGGGCTTCGCGGAGCGCGGCGAGATCCTGGTGCTCGAGCCGCGGCGGCTCGCGGCGCGCCTGTCCGCGCGGCGCGTGGCCGAAGAGCTCGGCGAGCGCGTGGGCGAGACCGTGGGCTACACGATGCGCTTCGAAGAGGCGTCCAGCCCGGCCACGCGCGTCCGCTTCGTGACCGAGGGCGTGCTGACGCGGCGGCTCCTCGTCGATCGCGAGCTCCGGGGCGTGAGCGCCGTGGTGCTCGACGAGTTCCACGAGCGGCACCTCGCCGGCGACGTCGCGCTCGCGCTGCTCCGGCGCCTGCAGCGCGGCGCGCGGCCCGATCTCCGCCTCGTGGTGATGTCCGCCACGCTCGACGCCGGGCCGATCGCGGCGTTCCTCGGCGGGCCGGAGGCGCAGCCCGCCCCGGCGGCCGAGGCCGAGCGCGGCCACGACACCACGTCGGCCGGAGCCTCGGTGGCGCCGACCCTGCGCGCCGAGGGGCGGATGTTCGACGTCGCGATCGAGTACCTGCCGAGCGCCCGGGTGAGCGCGTCGACCCACGCCGCGGGCGACCGCCGCGGCCCGGCGCACTGGGGCGACAGGACGCTCGAGAGCCTTGTCGCGTCGTCGGTGCGGCAGCTCATCGAGGAGGGGCTCGACGGTGACGTGCTGGTGTTCCTCCCCGGCTCCGCGGAGATCAGGCGGGCGATGGAGGCGTGCGCAGCCATCGCGAAGAGCGAAGACCTGCTGCTCCTTCCGCTCCACGGCTCGCTGTCCGCGGCGGAGCAGGATCGCGCGGTGCGCCCCGCGGATCGGCGAAAGATCATCCTCTCGACCAACGTGGCCGAGACCTCCGTGACCATCGACGGCGTCGTCGCGGTCGTCGACAGCGGCCTCGCGCGCGTGGCCGCGCACGCGCCGTGGTCGGGGTTGCCGACGCTCCGCGTCGCGCCCATCGCCCGCGCCTCCGCGGCGCAGCGCGCGGGGCGCGCCGGGCGGACGCGGCCCGGCCGCTGCCTCCGGCTCTACACGCGCGGGGATCTCGCCTCGCGGCCGGAGCACGAGGCGCCCGAGATCCGCCGGCTCGACCTCGCGGAGACGGTGCTCGAGCTCTGCGCCGCGGGGGTCACGGATCTCGAGGCGTTCGGGTGGCTGGAGGCGCCGCCCGCCGCCGGGCTCGCCGCGGCCGAGGCGCTGCTCGTGCGGCTCGGCGCGCTCGACGAGGGGCGCCGCGTGACGCCGACCGGACGGCGGATGCTTCGCTTCCCGGCGCACCCGCGCCAGGCGCGGATGATCGTCGAGGCCGAGCGGCGAGGCGTCGCCTGCGACGGGTGCACCCTCGCGGCGCTCGTCGCGGAGCGCGACCTCGGCGCGCCGTCGGGCGCGCGGGAGCCCCATGGTCGGAGGAGCGACGCGCGGCACAGCTCCGACCTGCTCGCCGCGCTCCAGGCCTTCGAGGAGGCGGATCGTGCGCGGTTCGCGGCGGACCGCCTGCGGTGGCTGGGCGTGGACCCGGCGCGCGCGCTCACCGTGGAGCGGACGCGCAAGCAGCTCTCGCGGCTCGCCGATCACCGCAGCGCCGCGCCGCCGGAGACCGTCGAGGCGCGCGAGATCGCCCAGCGCATCGCGATCCTCTCCGGATACCCCGACCGGGTCGGGCGCCTCCGCCGGCCGACCAGCGCAACGGGTCGGACCGGACGGGAGGTCGTGCTCGCCGCCGGCGGGACTGCCGCGCTCTCCGAGGCGAGCGTCATCGACGAGGTCGATCTCGTGGTCGCTGTCGACATCGAGGAGCGCAGCGAGGGGCGCTCGGCGCGCACGGTCGTCCGGGCGGCGAGCGCGATCGAGGCCGACTGGCTGCTCGACCTCTTCACGGACGCGATCCGGGACACGACGGAGGCGGCGTGGAACGCCGCCGCGGAGCGCGTCGAGGTCGTGCGCCGGCTGTCGTACGACGCCCTCGTGCTCGACGAGGCGCGGCCGGCCGCCGGCGCCGGCGGTCCGCTGGCGGAAGCGGCGGCGCGGGAGCTCGCGGCGCAGGCGAGGGCGAAGGGGTGGCGAGCGTTCGTGAAGGGCGACGCCCTCGATAGCTGGCTGTTGCGGGTCGCGTTCGTGCGCGCGCACTGCCCCGACGCAGCGTTACCGGACGTGGGCGAGGACGCGGTGCTCGCCACGCTCGAGGCGCTCTGCGACGGGCGCAGGAGCTTCGCCGAGCTCCGCGACGCCGATCTCTCGAGCGCCGTGCAGGCCTCGCTGGGCCCGGCGAAGGCGCGAGCGCTCGCCGAGCTCGCCCCCGAGTCGATCGTCCTGCCCGGCGGCCGGCGGGCGCGCCTCGAGTACACGGCGGGCGCGCCGCCGTCGCTCGCGTCCCGGCTGCAGGACTTCTTCGGCATGGCGGAGGGGCCGCGCGTCGCCGGTGGACGGGTGCCTGTCGTGCTGCATCTGTGCGCGCCGAACCAGCGCCCCGTGCAGGTCACGACCGATCTGTCGGGGTTCTGGGCGCGCCACTATCCCGCCATCGCGAAGGAGCTCCGCCGCCGCTACCCGAAGCACGCGTGGCCGGACGACCCCGCCCACGCCGCGCCGCCCTCGCGCGCGCCGCTCCGCAAGGCCTGAGTCAGCGCACGAGCGCCACGCTCCGCGCCGTGTCGGCGACCGTGCGGAGGAGCATGCGCACGATCCCCTCGCCGAGGGGCAGCGTGAACGCGACGTCGCTCTCGCGCTGCGCGACCTGCATCGGAGGGACCGAGCCGTAGCCGAAGCCCCACGAGGAGAGCAGGGTCGCGATCCTGGCGATCTGCTCGAGGTTGCGGAGCGCGACGGCGCCGTTCGCCGCGCTCTGCGGGTCCGTGTACGTGAGGGCGCCGGCGAAGTTGACCCCGGGCGGCTGGAAGTTGCCGATGACGCGCACGTACTGGAGCCCCGCGAGGAAGGGGAACTGCCCCGCCGCAGACGCGACCGCCGCCTGGCTCGAGAGATCGCCGGCCACGGCGAACGACGCGCCCTTGGTCCCGAGCAGCTCGACCATCCACGAAGGCACGGAGCGCGTCAGCTTGCCGGAGCGGAGCCGATCGAGGGCCCGCCGCATCCCGGTCTCGTTGCCGGTGAGGATCGTGTGCGGCGTGAGCACGACGAAGCCGACGTTGCCGGCCGTGAAGAGATCGTTGTCCGCGTAGCGCGTCTTCACGAGCGGCGCGCCGATGACGGTGACCGACCTGGCGTCGGCGGAGCGGCGGATCGCGTCGACGTCGAAGTTGCCCTGCATCACGGCGCAGAAGTCCGCGCCCTGCATGGCGTAGAGACCGCCGTAGACCTTCACGATGTCGCGCGACGGGACGAAGTTCGACTCGGGGCCCAGCGGGAGCAGGCTCGTGACGATCTGGTTGACCTCGCCTCCCAGGCCGGACGTGAACATGGCCGCCGCGTCGAGGTAACCGAGCATCACCGCGCCGCTCGGGAGGACGGCCAGGGGGTCGCGATCGATCGCCGTCGCGTCGATCTTCTCTCCGCCGACCAGCGCGAGGCTGTCGTCGGCGCCGCCGCAGCCGCCGAGCGCCTGGAGGGCGAGCGCCGCGATCGCGATCGCGCCCGCCGCGCGGCGCAGGGCGGCAGCGCCTCGGGAATGGAATAGCGTCCGCATCATCTCGTTCGCCATCAAGCTCGCTCGTGCGGCGGGTCGGGGCGCTCCAGCGGGAAGGAGCCGATGATCTTCAGCATCTTCGTCTCGCGCTTCACGCCCTCGAGCGCCGCGACGAGCGCCCGATCGGTCGTGTGTCCGCTGACCTCCACGTAGAACACGTAGTCCCAGCCCTCGCCGGGGACGGGGCGGGAGTGGACCCGCCGGAGGTTGCAGCTGCGCTCCTTGAAGTGCTGGAGGATGTCGTGGAGCGCGCCGGGCCGATCGTGGACGCTGAAGAGGATCGCCGTGGCATCGTGGCCCGAGCGCGGCGAGGGGAGCCGGGACAGCACCGCGTAGCGGATCCGGAGCTCCCCCTCGTCGCCGACGTTCTCGCGGGCGACCCTGAGCTCCTGCCCGCCCGCGAAGCCGCGGGGGACGATGGCGGCGCTGCCCTCGTTCTCCGCCGCGAGATCCCAGGCGGCCTGCGGGCCCCGCACGTCGAGCACCAGCGCGCGCGGGTGCTGGAGCTCGAGGTAGTTCACGCAGGCCACGTGATCCTGGGGCGAGGAGTACACCCGCTCGACGTCGGCGAGGCTGCCCGTCCGGTTCACGAGGTCGAGCGCCTGCACCAGCTGGCGCTCGCCGACCACCTTGAGATCGGCGCCGCCGATCGCCTGGATCGTCGGGAAGATCGGCCCTTCCTTGAGCGACTCGTACGGGATCACCGCGAAGTCAGCGCGCGAGCGCGCGACCTCCTCGATGGCGGCGAGGGGGCTGTCGGCGCGGACGAACTCGCCTCCGATCCCGAAGTGATCGTGCGCCGCGGTCCAGCCATAGTCGCCCTCGGCCCCCAGGTACGCCACCCGGGGCGCGACCTCGAACGCGCGCGAGGCCGCGTCGATGGCGACGAAGATCGGCCGCACCGCGCGCTGCGGGAACGGCGGCGTCACGGCGCGCTCGAGCGCCTGCACGTGGGCGGCGTCGGCCGTGGGGGCGAACCGGGCCGTGCCCGTCCTCAGCTTGGCAAGCTCGTGCGCGATGCGAGCCCGCCGCTCGATGCTGCGAAGGATTTCTTGATCCAGCTCCGTGAGCTGCCGGCGGAGCTCCTCAAGTCGCTTTCTCTCATCCATCCAGGGCACCCTAGCACCGCGCCCGGCGCCGGTGGGCACGCAGCGCTGCCGGCGCACCACGACGGCGCCACTGCGCGCTGCGCCGCGCTGGCCAACCCCCCGTCGCTGCTCGCCGAGCTGGCGTCAGGCCGCCGCGGACGAGGCGGACGACGCGCTGGAGTCGCTCTTGGTGCTGCCGCTCGCCGGCGAGGCGCTGCTCGACCCGGAGTCCGAGCTCGCCCCCTCCGACCCGGAGGAGCTGCCCGACCCGCCGTCCGACTTCGCGGGCGGCTTGTTCGACCCCGAGGCGTAGAGGTCGGAGTACCAGCCGCTGCCCTTGAGGATGAAGCCCGTGCCGCGCGAGATCTGCCGCCGGGCTGTCGCTTTGAGGCACGACGGGCACTCCGAGAGCGCGGCCTCCTTGATGGACTGCTCGGCCTCCCATTCATGCGCGCAAGATGTGCAGGCGTACTCGTAAGTGGGCATGACGTTTCTACTCCTCGGAACAACCCGAGGAGTATGGCCACGTTAGCCACCTGTCAAGGCGGCTGCCAAAAGCACACCTTGCGCTTCGGACATCGCTGTACCAGCGGGATGCGCAAGACCTGGTCCTCGGTGCGCGTTGAGGAGCCAGGATTCCGCTCTTGCCGCGCGGCGCCAGCCCACGTAGACCCCGAGACGCCAGTTGTGACGGTACGTGGCGTGCTGTGACGATACGTTTAAGCCCGCCCGGCCGGTTCCGGGGACGTCATGCGCATTCGTAAGCTCGAGATCAGCGGGTTCAAATCGTTCGTCGATCGGACGGTGGTCCATTTCGACACGGACGTGGTGGGCATCGTCGGTCCCAACGGCTGCGGCAAGTCGAACATCGTCGACGCCATCCGGTGGGCGATCGGGGAGCAGAGCGCGAAGCACCTGCGCGGCAAGTCGATGTCGGACGTCATCTTCAACGGCTCCGAGACCCGCGCCCAGCACGGGATGGCCGAGGTGACGCTCACCTTCGACAACAGCGAGCCGACGGCGGCGTCGCAGCTGCCGCTGGAGTACCGGGACTACGCCGAGATCGCGGTGACGCGCCGGCTCTTCCGCGACGGGACGAGCGAGTACCTCATCAACAAGACCCAGGTCCGGCTCAAGGACGTGACCGACCTCTTCCTCGGCACCGGCGTCGGCACGAAGGCCTACTCCATCGTCGAGCAGGGAAAGATCGGGCTCATCGTCTCGGCGCGCCCCGAGGACCGGCGGATGCTCATCGAGGAGGCCGCCGGCATCACGAAATACAAGGCAAGGAAGAAGCAGGCCGAGCAGAAGATGGACCAGACGCGGCAGAACTTGCTCCGCGTGGGGGACATCGTCTCCGAGATCCAGCGGAACCTCGCGTCCCTGAAGCGCCAGGCGGCCAAGGCCGAGCGGTACGTCAACTACCGCAAGGAGCTGGAGGACCTCGTGCTCCACGAGGCGTCGCACAAGCTCCTCGAGATCACGGTGCTCACGCAGCACGAGTCGCTCGGCAGGGCCGCGCACGCGGAGCGCGAGCAGGCGTCGCGCACGGCGCTCTCGGCGCGCGAGGCCGAGATCGAGGTCACCCGCCTCGAGGCCCTCGCCTGCGAGGAGCGGGCCGAGCGCGCGCAGAACGAGGCGTTCGCGGCCGACAACCAGGTGCGCACCCACGAGGCGGAGATCGCGCGGGCGCGCGACCGCCTGCGGCACCTCGAGGAGCGGCTCGTCACCGCGGCCAAGGAGCAGGGAGAGCTCGAGAAGACGGTCGAGGAGCTCAGCGCAGAGAAGGCGCAGCTCGAGGCGCAGCTCGCCGGCGTCGACGAGGAAGAGGCGCGGGAGAGCGAGCTCGCGCTCGAGCAGCACGAGCGGCTCGAGGAGCTGCGCCACGGAGAGCGGACCGCCGAGCACGAGGTCGGCGCCCTGCGCCGGCGGGCCGCCGAGGCCACCGCGGCGGTCGCGGCCGCCGAGGCGTCGCTCGCCGGCTTCGATCGGCGCATGGCGGAGATGAGCCAGCGGCGCGCGAAGCTCGAGGACGAGCTCGGGCGGCTGATGTACGAGTCGGAGGAGCTCGAGCGGCGGCGCTCGTCGCTGACGCGCAACGTGGCGGAGCTCGCCGAGGGGAAGCGGATCTCGGCAGACGAGCGGTCGCGGCTCGATGTCGAGATGAAGTCCCTGCGCGAGCAGGCGGTCTCGAGCGACCGCACCGTGGAGCACGCCAAGAACGAGCTCGGGCAGCGGCGCAACCGGCTCCGCGCGCTCGAGGAGCTGCACGCGCGGCTGGAGGGCGTCGGCGCCGGGGTGAAGAACCTCCTCAAGACCAAGGACCCGGCGCTGCTCGGGCTCGTGGCCGACCGGATCGAGGCGCCGGCCGAGCTGACCGCGGCCTTCGCGGGGCTGCTCGGGGACCGGCTGCAGTGCGCGGTCGTGAGCGACGTCGAGCGCGGGATCGCGCTGCTCGCGGATCTGTCGAAGAACAACCGCGGGCGGGCGAGCGTGATCGCGGCGCGGCCCTCGTTCGTGGCCGGCGCGACGCGGCGACCGCCGCGCGGGGAGGGCGTGCTCGGGCCGCTCGTGGACCGGCTCGTCTTCGCGCCCGAGGACGAGGCGCTGGCGCGCGCGCTCGTGGGGGACGCGGTGGTCGTCGCCTCCGCCGAGGTCGCGGCGCGGCTCGCGGCGGAGGGCGCGGGGTGCACGCTCGTGACGCTCGACGGCACCGTCCTCCGCGAGGACGGCGTGGTGAGCGGCGGCTCGGGCGACGCGGTCGCGGCCGGCATGATCGAGCAGAAGCGGGAGATGCGCGCGCTGCACGAGTTCGTCGCGACCAAGTCGGAGGAGGTGACGGCGCTGCTCGACGCGCAGCAGAAGCTCCGCCTGCGCATCACCGAGGTGGGGACGGCGCTGGAGCGGGCGCGGAGCGAGGCGCACGAGGGAGAGCTCGCCCTCGTGACGGCCGAGAAGGATCTCCGCCGCGCGGAGGAGCAGCTCGCCGCGGCGCAGAAGCGCGAGGGCGTGGTGCGCTCCGAGCTCGAGGACCTCGCCGACAACCTCGACGCCGGCGGGAGCGAGCAGCAAGCGGCGCGCGACAAGCTCGAGGCGGGGCGGGCGGCGCGCGAGGCGGCGGCGGCCGGCCTCGAGCACGCCGAGCAGGTCGCGGCCGAGTGGCGCGAGCGGGTGCTCGGGCAGCAGTCGGTCGTGACCGAGCGCAAGGTGAAGCTCGCGCGCGTGCGCGAGCGCGCCGCGGCGGCGCGGGGCACGGTCGAGCGGCTCACGCGGTCGTGCAACGAGCTCCGGGGCCGGATCGCCCGGCTCGACCAGGAGCGGACGGAGAGCGCCGTGGGCGCGGGGAAGGCCGCGGCGACGATCATGATCGCGCGGGAGGCGCTGGTCCGCGCCGTCGCCGAGGCGCACGCGGCGCAGGCCGCGCTGACCGAGGCGCGGCGCTCGCTGGACGAGGCGCGGCAGGCGCACGGGGTGCGCGAGGCCGACCTGCGCGGGCTGCGCCAGGAGCTGGCCGAGGTGTCGGAGCGGCTCCGCAAGCACGAGCTCGCGCTGGAGCGGCTGCGGGTCGAGCACGACCACCTCATCGAGGGGGTGCGCGAGCGCTTCCGCGGGCTCGAGCTCGCCCGCGTGGTCGGCGACTACCACAAGCGGCCGCCCGCCGACGCCTCGCACCGCGCGCGCATCCAGGAGCTGACGGAGCTGCTCGACCGCATGGGCCCCGTCAACCTCGACGCCGTGCGCGAGCACGCCGAGGCCGAGGAGCGGTACACGTACTACTCGGGCCAGAAGGCGGATCTCGAGAAGGCGCTCGACGACCTCGAGAAGGCGATCGCCCAGATGAACCGCGAGTCGAAGCGGCTCTTCAAGACGACGTACGACGGCATCAACGCGCGCTTCAAGACGCTGTTCCCCAAGATGTTCCGCGGCGGCCAGGCGGAGCTCCGGCTGACGAACCCCGACGACATGCTGGAGACGGGGATCGAGATCCTGGCGCAGCCGCCGGGCAAGAAGCTCGGGAACATCGAGCTCATGAGCGGCGGCGAGAAGGCGCTCACCGCGGTGTCGCTCATCTTCGCGATCTTCCAGTTCAAGCCGTCGCCGTTCTGCATCCTCGACGAGGTCGACGCGCCGCTCGATGAGGCGAACGTGGCCCGCTACAACGAGGCGATCCGGAGCATGACGAGCCACTCGCAGTTCATCCTCATCACGCACATCAAGCGCACGATGCAGTCGGTCGACGTGCTCTACGGCGTGACGATGCAGGAGCCCGGCGTCTCGAAGCTCGTCAGCGTGAAGATCAACGAGACGGCGAAGCGCCCGGAGCGCGAGGCGGCGCCGGCGGCGGCGGTGGCGTGAGCGCGGGGGAGGGGTTCGGGCGGCGCCTGTCGCGCAGCGCCTCGGGGCTCCGGCACCTCCGCTGGGCCCGCGAGGTGCTCGCGACGCTCGAGGCCCACGTCGAGCACAACACGGCGCTCTCCGGCGCCGATCGCGAGGCGCTCCGGGGCGAGGCGAGCGCGCTCGCGGCGGCGGTGCAGGCCCTCAGCGGGGCGGTGAAGCCGTACCGGGATTTCCTCGAGCGGACGCGGGTCCGCTACCGCGGGCGCGTGCGCGTCGCGGAGTACCTGGTCCGAGAACCCGACGCGGGCGAGGCGAGCGGTGCGGCGCGCGCGCACCTTGAGGAGGCGCTCGTGGAGCTCGCCTGGATGGAACAGGCGCAGCGCCAGCCGCTCAAGGCAGCGCTCTCGGCCGAGATCGATCGGCTGCGCGAGGCGATGGCGCGGATGGATGCACACCTCGCGGGGCGGTTCTCCGGGAAGTTCGTCGAGAGCCTGTACCCGCCGCTCACGGACGGCGCGACGAGGGTCGCCGACGACGGCGATCCGGACGACGACGCGACGTCCGGCCCTCGATAGCCGCGCGAAGCGGGCGAGCCGACGGGCTGGCGAGCGGCTCGACGGAGACCGGCGACGCGGCGAGATGCCTGGCAGGCGCAGCGGAACGGATCACCATGCCTGCACGCCGGGATGGAGATGCGGTAAAGGATCTTCGAAGGACACCTGAAACGGGCCTTCGAAGGACAGCTGAGAGGACGTCGATGGGCTGCGCGGAGCCGGCCGCCATCCTGCTCCTCCGCGGGCGCGCCGCGGCGAGCGAGCGATTCGAAGCGCTGATCCGACGCCACGTGCCTGACGTCGGCGTCACCTCCGACCCCGCGCATGCCCTGGAGCGGTGCCTGGGCGAGGCGCCGCCGGTGCTCGCCGTCGACTGGAGCGAGCCCACCAGCGCCGCCGCGTTCTGCGGCCGCGTGCGGGCGCAGCCCGGCGGCGATGCGGTGTTCGTCCTCGCGATCACCGAGCGCGACGGGGACATCGACGGCATCCTCGCGGCCGGCGCGAGCGATTTCCTGCTCGCGGGCGGCGGCGGCGCGGGCCCCCGGGCCCGGCTCTCCGTCGTCCGCGAGCGCGCCGCGCGCGACGCCGCCTCGCGCCAGGCGCTCGCGCAGACGCAGGCCCGCCTCATCGGCGCCGGCCGCATGGCGAGCGTCGGCACGCTGGCCGCCGGCGTCGCCCACGAGATCAACAACCCCCTCGCGTTCGTCATCACGAACGTCGACGCGGCCATCCGGCGCATCGGCTCGCTCGATCGCCGGAACAGCGCTGCGCGCGGCGGCCCCTGGGCGCGCTCTCACGGCGACGGCCGCGCTCCATCGAGCGAGCTCTCCGACGTGCTGAGCCTGCTGGAGGACGCGCGCGAGGGCGCCGAGCGGGTGCGGCTCATCGTGCGCGATCTCCACAGCTTCTCGCGCGCCGAGGAGGACCGCCGCGGGCCGGTCGACCCCCGGCGGGTGCTCGACGCCTGCGTCCACATGGCGATGCACGAGATCCGGCACCGCGCCCGCGTCGTCCGGAGCTTCCAGGAGGTGCCGCCCGTCCAGGCGAACGAGCCGCGGCTCGCGCAGGTCTTCCTGAACCTCATCGTGAACGCCGCGCAGGCCATCCCCGAGGGGCTCGCCGAGCAGAACGAGATCGAGCTCTCGACGCGCTGTGACGCCGAGGGGTCGGTCGTCGTCGAGGTGCGCGACACGGGCGCGGGGATCGCGCCGGAGTCGCTCGCTCGGATCTTCGAGCCGTTCTACACGAGCAAGGAAGCTGGCGAAGGGCTCGGGTTAGGGCTCGCGATCTGCCACTCCATCGTCACGGCGCTGGGGGGCCTGATCGAGGCGGACAGCCGCCCCGGCAAGGGGAGCACGTTCCGCCTCCTCCTCCCCGCCGCCGCGGCCAGCGAGGCGCGCGCCTCCGCTGCGCCCGGCTCCGCCGCGTCGAGGTGGCCGCGCGAGAACGGCGGCCTCGACGCGCTCGCGCCGGAGGCGGCGCAGCGGCAGCGGGTCCTCATCATCGACGATGAGCCGCTGCTCACGCGGGCGATCGCGGGGACGCTCGAGCCACGGCACGAGACGACCGCGACAGCGAGCGCGCGCGACGCGCTCCGCCGGATCCGCGCCGGAGAGCGCTACGACGCCATCCTGTGCGACCTCATGATGCCCGATATGACAGGGATGGATTTCTACACCTCGCTCGCCGAGCACGCGCCCGAGCAGCAGCGCCGTGTCGTGTTCCTGACCGGCGGCGCCTTCACGGAGCGCAGCAAGGCGTTCCTGCAGCAGGTCAACGCCCGGCTGCTCCTGAAGCCGTTCGACGCGGCGACGCTGCTCTCGCTGGTCGACGAGGTCGTCGCCGCTCGCTGACGAGCGCGCTCGCGTCGGCGAGGTCGTCGCCGCCCCTCTGACGAGCGCGCGCTCTCCTCACGCGCCGCGCCGCCGATCGCCCCGCGCTCCGGGAGCGCGGCGCCGGCGCGCGCTCACCGGTAGTCGCGCGATTTGAGCGCGATCTCCTCGCCGCTGGGCAGCTCCAGCCGATCGAGCTCGCGCGCGAGCACGTGGACGACCTCGCCCTGCCGCTCGATCCGCCCGGCGACGAGCAGGAGCGCCGCGTTCCTCGCCACGTGCTCGTACTCCGCGAAGACCTGCCGCTGGACGATGACGTTGACCACGCCGGTCTCGTCCTCGAGCGTCATGAACGTCACGCCGCTCGCGGTCGCCGGCCGCTGGCGTCCGACCACCATCCCGGCGACCCGCACGCTCTCCCCGTCGCGCGCGGCCTTGATCTCCTCGGCGGTCCGCACGCGCCCGGCCCCGCGCCGCCGCTTGAGCGCCCGCCGCACGTGCCGCATCGGGTGGTCGTGCAGCGACAGACCCACGCGCCCGTAGTCCAGCGCGAGCTGCTCCAGCGGCCTGAGCGGAGGGAGCCCGACGTCCCGGTCCTGCTCGATCGGAACGCCCTCGAACAACCCCTCCACGCGGGGGGCGCGCGCGCGCCAGAGCGCCTCTCTCCGGGCAGGCACCAGCGCGGCGAGCGCGCCCGCTTCTGCGAGCGCCTCCACCTCGTTCTTCTTCAGCTCCGTGCGCCTCACGAGATCCGGGAGGCTCGCGAACGGCGCCTCCTCGCGCGCCGCCACGATCGCCGCCACGGCCGCCTCGCCGAGCCCCTTCACGAGCCGCATGCCGAGCCGCAGCGCCGGGCCCGCCGAGGGCTCGGCGGAAGGCTCCAGGGTCGCGTCCCACGCGCTCTGCACCACGCACACCGGCCGCACCTCCACGCCGTGCCGCTGCGCGTCCTGCACCAGCGCCGACGGGCTGTAGAACCCCATCGGCTGCGCGTTGAGGAGCGCGCAGGTGAACGCCGCCTGGTGGTGGACCTTGAGCCAGGCCGACGCGTACACGAGGAGCGCGAAGCTCGCCGCGTGCGACTCCGGGAAGCCGTACTCCCCGAAGCCCTGGATCTGCTGGTAGAGCATCTCCCCGAACTTCGCCGAGATCCCCTGCTCGGCGAAGCCCTGGATGAGCCGCCCGCGGTGCCGCTCCAGGCGCCCGTGCTTCTTCCACGCCGCCATGTCGCGGCGCAGCTGGTCGGCCTCGCCCGGCGTGTAGCCCGCGCCGACCATCGCGATCTGCATCACCTGCTCCTGGAAGAGCGGAACGCCGAGCGTGCGCTCCAGGATGGGATCCAGGCACGGGTGCGGGGACACCGGCGGCTCCTGCCCCGTCCGCCGGCGCAGGTAGGGGTGCACCATCCCGCCCTGGATGGGCCCGGGGCGCACGATCGCCACCTCGATCACCAGATCGTAGAACTTGTTCGGCTTCAGCCGCGGGAGCATCGCCATCTGCGCGCGGCTCTCGATCTGGAACACCCCCACCGTGTCGGCCCGGCCGATCGCCTCGTAGACAGCCGGGTCCTCCGGCGGGATCTGCGCGAGCGCCGCGATCGGATCGAACGCGGCGCCTCGGCCCGCATGGAACGAGACCCCTGCGGGCGCAGGGTCCCGTGCCGTGTGGACCGAGGGACCCGCGAACGCGGGGTCCCGTGCCGTGTGGACCGAGGGACCCGCGAACGCGGGGTCCCGTGCCGTGTGGACCGAGGAACCCGCGAGCCCGGCGTACCGGTCCGAGTGGATCAAGCCGAGCGCCTTGCGGATCGCCGTCAGCATGCCGAGCGCCAGGACGTCGATCTTGAAGAAGCCGAGATCGTCGAGATCGTCCTTGTCCCACGGGATCACCGTGCGGCCCTCCATCCGCGCAGGCTCGACCGGGGCCACCTTGTGCAGCGGCTCGGACGACAGCACGAAGCCGCCCACGTGGATCGAGAGGTGGCGCGGGAAGCCCTCGAGCGCGCTCGCCATCATGACGGCTTGCCGGACGCGCACGTCATCCGGATCGAGGCCCGCCTCGCTGACCCGCTGCTCGGTGATGTCCGCCTCGTGGTGATGCACGAGGCCGCTCAGCCGATCGACCTGATCCGCCGAGAAGCCGAACGCCTTGCCCACCTCGCGGAGCGCGCTCTTGCCGCGGTAGGCGATCACCTCCGAGACCATCGCCGCCCGGTCGCGCCCGTACATCTCGTAGATCGCCTGGATCACCTCCTCCCGGCGCTCGTGCTCGAAATCGACGTCGATGTCCGGGGGCTCGTGGCGCTCCTCCGACAGGAAGCGCTCGAAGAGCAGGCTCGACCGGGCCGGGTCCACCGCCGTCACGCCGAGCACGAAGCACACCGCGCTGTTCGCCGCGCTCCCGCGGCCCTGGCAGAGGATCTGCCGCGCGCGCGCGATCTTCACGACCTGCTGCACGCTGAGGAAATAGGGCGCCACGCCGAGCTTCGCGATCAAGGCGAGCTCCTTCTCGATCTGCGCGCGCACCGGAGGCGGCGCCCCCTCCGGGTAACGGTCGCGGCAGCCCTCCTCGGTGAGGCGGCGCAGCGCCTGATCCGACGTCTCCCCCGGCATGCAGAGGGCGTCGCTCGGGAAGCTGTAGCGGAGCTCGGACAGCGAGAAGCGGCAGCGGGACGCGACCTCCACCGTGCGCGCGACCCAGGCCGGATGATCGCGGAACAGCGCCGCCATCTGCGCGCCGGAGCGCACGTACGCCTCCGCGTTCGGCGCGATCCGCGTCCCCGCTTGATCGAGCGTGGTCTTGGTCCGGATGCACGCGAGCACGTCCGCGAGCGGCTTGCGCGACGGGTGATGATAGAGCGGGCGCGCCGTCGCCACCACGCAGGGGCCGTGGCGGCGCTCCGCCGCGAGGGCCGCCGCGACGCGCTCGCCGTCGCGGCGGTCGAGGTGCTTCCATGTCGCGACGAGCGCGCGCTCGCCGAAGGCGTCGCGCAGCGTGCCGAGGAGCGCGCCGGAGACGCCCGCGGGCACGAGAGGATCGAGCGGCACGATCGCGGAGAGGCCCCGCTGCGCCGCCGCGATCGCCTCCGCCGAGATGCTCGCCATCCCCTTCTCGCACTCGGCGTGCGCGATCGTGAGCAGACGGCAGAGGTTCGCGTAACCCTCGCTGTCCTCGACCAGGAGGACCACCGACGGCCGGACCTCCGGCGCGCGCTCGGCGCCCCCGCGCGGCGCGCCCAGCGTCAGCTCGGCCCCGACGATCACCCGCTGCTCGACCTTCTTCGCCGCCGTGTGCGCGCGCACGCTGCCGTAGATCCCGTCGCGATCGCAGAGCGCGAGCCCCTCGAGGCCGAGCTCCTTGGCGCGGTGCACGAGCTCCTCGGGGTGCGAGGCGCCCTCCAGGAAAGAGAAGCAGGAGCGGCCGCAGAGCTCCACGAACGGGACCGACGCGCCGGCGCTCACTCGCACCACCCCTGCAGGAAGGCCTCGCCCGTCGCGCGGTCGACGTAGATCCACGCTTCGCCGCAGGAGCTCGCGCTCGCGCCGTCTCGAGGAGGGCGCAGCTCGCCGAGGCGCGCCGGGGCGGCCTTGCCGGACGGAGAGCCCGAGACGAGCCAGGCGCGCGCGTAATCGCGTGACGCCGGCGTGGGCGTCCACCACTCCACCGCGTCGATCCGCATCACGAAGGAGAGCCGCTCGATCGCGTAGAGGTGCCGATCGACGGCCACGATCGCCCCGCGCCCCACCCGGCCGAGCGGGATCGGCTGCGCGAGGAGCCGCGCGGGCTCCAGCGCCGGCGCGTCCGCGCCCTCCGCCTGCTCCGCCGCGCCCCGATCCGCCGCGGCGCGCGCGCGTGCCGCGGCGGACGCGCGCGTCATGGCCGCCTCGCCAGAGGCCGGCACGAGCCGCGAGCGCGCCTCGGGGCGGTGCGCGTCGGCGATCTCCAGGATGCCCACCCGCTCCTGGCCGATCTCCGCCGAGAGCTCGGCCAGGAGCGCCGGCAAGCTGTCGGGATCGACCGACCGGTCGCGCGACAGATCGAGCTGCACCCGGCGGGCCCGCGCGATGCGCGAGGCGATGACGTGCACCCCCACCGCGGGCGCCGCGAGCTCGATCCGCTCGAGCCTCGCCTTCAGCGGGCGGAGCAGATCGCCCGCGTCCGAGAGGGGCACCGGCATGTCGACGTGGAAGCGCAGCGAAGGGCCGCGCCCGTCGTCTTCCAGGAGCGCTGCGGCGCCGTCGTCCTCGCGCTCGCCGAGGCGGAGCCGCGCGATCGAGCGATCGTAGGCGATCGCCACGTTGAGCCGCCCGCACGCCTCCCCGCGCGCGGCGAGCCGCGACGCGATCCGCGACGTCATGCCGCGCAGCACGAACAGGAGCGACTCGGCGCTCTCGATCGGCTCGTCGAAGAGCACCTCCTCCTCGAGCAGCCGGGGCACCTCGAACGGCAGGAGCGGCACCGGATCGCGGCCGGCAAGGAGCTCCATCACGTCGGCCGTCCGCGGCCCCAGCCGCGCCGCCACCTGCGCCCGCGGAAGGCGCGCGAGATCCTCGACGCGGAGCACCCCGAGCCGGACGAGGAAGCTCGCCACCTCGCGCTCGACCGGGAGCGCCTGCACCGGCAAGGGCCCGATCGCCTGCGCCCCTTTTCCTGGCGGCGCGATCGGGGCCTCCGCCCCTCCCCCGCCGTCCGCGTGCGCGCCGAAGCGCGCGAGCGCCTGCGCGAGCCGCGGCCCGTCGGCGATCGCGAGCCGCGCCCGGTGGCCGAGCGCCGCGACGCGCTCGCCGAGCTCGCCGAGCAGCGCCTCCTCGCCGCCGACGAGGTGCGACGCCCCGGTGATGTCGAGCCACACCGTGTCGTACGGGCCGTCGCCCCACGGGCTCCGCGCCTCGCTCGCGGCGCGCTCGGGAGCGCGGCTCGCCCGCGCCGCGCCGGCGCGCGGGGCGCCCTGCTCGCCGAGCTGGATCGCCGCCGTCGCCCCGAGCCCGAGCGCCACCTCGGCGACCCGGCCGAGCGCCGCGTCGATCTCGGCGAACGTCACCCGGTGGATCGCGAGGTGGGCGACCAGCGCCGCCGCCTCGACGACCTTCTGCCCCGGCCTCACCCCGTACCGCCTCGCCTCGTCGTCGACCACGTCGATCACCGCCGCCGGCGCCTGCGGCTCGCGCTCGGGCTGCGGCGCGAGCGCCGCGCGGCGGTCCTCCTCGCCCCCGAGGATCACCGGGAGCGGCGCCTTCCCGCTCGGCGAGACCGGCCCGCGCTGCTTCACCAGCTCGCACGCGAGCTGCGGGAGCACGATCGCCACAATGCGCCTCACCGCCATCGCCCCTCCTCCTTCATGCCCGCGACAGCGCGGGCCGCGGCTCGCCGCCCGCCGTCCGCTCTGCCCTGTCCCCGGGCCGCTCCCCGAGCACCACCGGCGTCGGCGAGGTCACGCGCCCTCGGCGGTCCTTGGCGACGCGGACCATCAACCGGTTCTCGGCGACCTGCTCGAGCTCCAGCCGCATCGCGACCGGCAAGGGCATCGGCCGCGCCGCCTGGCGATCGGTGAGGAGCAGGATCGTCCCGTCGCTCCCCTCGATCGCCAGGGCGAGCTTGCGCACCACGTTGACCCAGCGCGCGAGGTCCTCCTCGCGGCGCCCCGCCCCGGGCGCGCTCCGCTCCCCCTTCCCCGCGCCCTGCCCGAAGGCCCCCGGGACCCCGGCCACGTCGATCACGAGCACCGCGAACGCCCGGCTCATCGCCATCCGCACCGCGACCTTCGCGAGCACCTCCGGCGGGGGCCGCACCACGAGCAGCCGGCTCAGATCGACCTGCGCGCGCGCGACCGCCGGCGCGTAGAGCGAGCCGCTCGGATCGATCCACGCGCACCACGCCCCCGCCGTCGCGCTCGTCCCGCGCAGCCGCGCCTCCGCTTGCGCCGACGCGCACGCGGAGAGGGCGAGCGAGGTGGAGCGCCCCAGCCCCCGCGGCGCGGCGAGCTCCACCACCCCCCCGCGCGGCAGCCCCCCTTCCGGGAGCGCGTCGTTGATTTCCCGCAGGCCGAGCGGGAGCGTCTTGGCGCGCGCTTCGAACTCGGGGAGGGTATGGCGCAGGAGGTCCCGGGCAAGCGGAGCGGCAAGAGCGGCGGACGACATACTGAACACGATAACAGTGCCCCCGCGAGGCTGCCAACTTTGCAGGACGAACAACGTCCTACCCGCGCCCGGCGCGTTCTCCTTTTGTCCTTCCAGGGCTGTGGAACGGCCTCTCCGGCAATTTCTGTGCGGAGAGGATGGCAGGACGACGGGGGTGAAGCGAATGCCGTCACGGACTCTTCAATAAGTCCGACCGGGGCAGGTCGACCTCGTGGCCGGCGGCGACGACGAGCGCTCCTGCAAGCAGCCTCGCCGCGCGCGGCGGGCCCGGCGCCTCAATGCGGCGGAGCTGCCGCTCCGGGGACGCCCCCGATGTAGCGTGAGCTCGGGCGAATGAGCCGCCCCGCGCGCCGTTGCTCGTCGATGTGCGCGCACCAGCCGGCGACCCTGCCCACCGCGAAGGTCGGCGCGAAGAGCGCGCGGGGCAGCCCGAGCGCGTCGAGCAGCACCGCCGTGTAGAACTCGACGTTCGCGCGCAGCGGGCGATCCGGGTGCCGCGCGCGGAGCGCGGCCTCGGCCGCCCGCTCGACCTCACGCGCCAGCGCGAGCCGTGCGCTCCGCGCGCCGCCTGCCGTCCGCTCGAGCCGCTCGATCGCCCGCTCGAGCACCGCCGCCCGCGGATCCCTCACCCGGTAGATCCGGTGGCCCATGCCCATGATCCGCCGGCCCGCCGCGAGCTCGGCCTGGATCCAGCGCTCGGCGCAGCCCGGGGGCGGCGCGCCGCCCTCGCCCGCCTTCGCCGCGATCGCGTCCAGCATGTCGAGGACCGGCCCGGGCGCTCCGCCGTGGAGCGGCCCCTTCAGCGCGCCGATCGCCGCGACCACCGCCGAGATCGCGTCCGACCCCGTCGAGGTGACCACGCGCGCGGTGAAGGTGGACGCGTTCATCCCGTGATCCGAGACCGTCACGAGGTACGTGTCGAGCTCGCGCACCTCGGCCTCGCTCGCCGCAGCCCCCCGCGCCATGCGCAGGTAGTCGGCCGACAGCCGGAGCGCCGGATCGGGCGCGACCGGCGCCTCCCCCGCGCGGCGCCGCGCCCACGCCGCCGCGAACGTCGCCACCGCCCCGGCGATCGCCGCGGGCGAGACGTCGCCCGAGAGGTGCGCGACCGCGGCGCGTATCGCATCCATCCCGTCGCCCGCCTGGAGCGCGTCCCCGAGCCGCCCGAGCAGCGCGAAGGCCCTCGTCCGCCCCTCGGCGATCGCTCGCCGGAGCGACTCCCGCTCCGCCGCCCCGGGCAGCGCGCCGCCCCAGAGCAGCCCGCACGCGTCCTCGAAGGTCACCCCGCCGCCGCCGGCGAGCTCCTCCACGTCGTGGCCCGCGAGGGTGAGCTTCCCCCGCTCTCCGTCCACCTCCGAGAGCCGCGTCTCCGCCACCACCACGCCCTCCAGGCCGCTCGCGAGCGGCGCCGCCACATCCCTCATCCCGATCACCTCCGCTGACGACATCTTGGGCACCGCACGAAGTTGATCAACCTTGATTGTACAATCAACCATGTACGGCCTCGAAGCGCGTCGAGGAAGAATCCCGGAGGAAGCCGAGGAGGGCGGTGCTAGGAGGAATGGATGTCGGCGACGTCGCCGACATCGCCGATGTCGCCGGCGCGCGCGACGCCGGCGCCTCGTGCATCGGAAGACAGGATGGATGCAACGTTGATGGGCGCTCATGGTGGATCTACCTGACTCGGATCAGCGGCCCTCGGCGTACGTGACCGGCGCCGAGGCGGCGGAGCTGCTCGGCGTGAAGCGGGAGACGCTCTACGCGTACGCGAGCCGGGGCGTGCTCCGGGGGGTGCCCGGCGGGCGAGGGCGCGCGCGGCTCTACCTCCGGGCGGACATCGAGCGGCTCAAGGCGCGGCACGACGCGCGCGCCGGCCACGGCCCGGTCGCCGCCGAGGCGCTCCGGTGGGGCGAGCCGGTGCTCGAGTCGGCGCTCACCGCGATCGGCCCGCGCGGGCCCGTCTACCGGGGCAAGGAGGCGGTCGCGCTGGCGCTCGACGACGTGCCCTTCGAGGCGGTCGCCGAGCTGCTCTGGACCGGCGAGCTGCCGGCGGAGGGCGCGCCGGCGGCGCGGCCAGGCCGGCTGAGCGTCCGCCCGGCCAAGCTCGCGGCGCTCCTGCCGGAGGGCGCGCCGCCGTTCGTCGCGCTCGCGCTCGTGGTGCCCGCGCTCGGCGCGCACGACGCGACCCGCCACGTGGGCGCGCCCTCGGGCGACGGGCGCATCCCCACGGGCGACGCGGAGCGCGCGCGGGCGCGGGCCCTCGTGCGATCGCTCGCGGCGCTCGTGGGCCTCGGGCGGGACGCGCGCAGGGCGACCGACGCCCTCGAGGCCGACGGGGCGGCGCGGCGGCTGCTCATCGCCCTCGGCGCGAACCCCTCGAAGAAGGCCGAGCGCGCCGTGAACCGCGCGCTCCTGGTCTCGGCCGATCACGAGCTGAACGCCTCGACGTTCGCGGTCCGGGTGGCCGCCTCCACCGGCGCCGACCTCTACGCCTGCGTCAGCGCGGGGCTCGCCGCGCTCTCCGGCCCGAGGCACGGCGGCATGACCGACCGGGTGGAGGCCCTGGTCGCCGAGGCAGGCCGGCCCGAGCGCGCCGCCGCCGCGGTCCACGAGCGGCTGCGCCGCGGCGAGCCCATCGCCGGCGTCGGGCACAGGCTCTACCCCGAGGGCGACCCCCGCGCCCAGCTGCTGCTCGACACCGCCCGCGCGCTCGCCCCGCAGAGCGCGGCCTTGCGCACGGTGCTCGCGCTCGTCGACGCGCTGCGCGACGCCGGCCTCGATCCGCCGTCGCTCGACCTGGGCCTCGTCGCGATCGCGGCCGCGCTCGGCCTGCCGGCCGGCACGGCGGCGGCGCTCTTCGCGGTGGGGCGCGCCGCCGGCTGGATCGCCCACGCGTTCGAGCAGCGGGAAGCGGGGTACATGCTGAGGCCGCGCGCCCGGTACACGGGGCCCTGAGCCCCGCGCCCGCCCTAAAAATCGACCTGCATTCCGAGCTCGACCACGCGGTTCGGCGGCAGACCGAAGTACGCCGTCGCCGGCCGCGCGTTCCGCGAGATGAAGGCGAACAGCCCCTTGCGCCACCGGGACATCTTCGAGCGCCCGGTCGTCAGCAGCGTCTCCCTGCCGAGGTAATAGCTCGTCCTCCCGAGATCGATGTCGAGCCCGTGCCGCTTGCACCCCTCGAGCACCGACGGCGCGTTCGGCGTCTGCATGAAGCCGTAACACGCCGTGACCTGGTAGATCCCCTCCCCCCGCGGGATCACCGTCGTGCGCCGCTCCGCCGGCACCTCCGGCACGTTCGTCACCTGGATCGAGAGGAGCACCACCTGCTCGTGCAGCACCTGGTTGTGCTTCACGTGGTGCAGCAGGATCGGCGGCGTGCCCTCCGGGCTCGACGCCATGAAGACCGCCGTCCCGCGCACCCGGTGCGGCTTCACGCGCTTCACGTCCTCGAGGAACATATCGAGCGGCAAGATCGCCGACTTGATCGCCGCGGCGAGGTGCTTGCGCCCCGTCTTCCAGGTCGTCATCACCGTGAAGATCGCCGCGCCCATCACGATGGGCACCCAGCCCCCGTGGAAGAACTTGGCGCTGTTCGCAGCGAAGAACGCGAGATCGATCACCAGGAAGAGCCCGGCCAGCGGGAGCGACTTCCAGACCGGCCAACCCCACGTCTTCCGGGTGACCACGTAATAGACCACCGTGGTGATCCCCATCGTCCCCGTGACGGCGATGCCGTAGGCAGCCGCGAGCGCGCTCGAGTTCTTGAAGGAGAGGACCAGCACGATGCACGAGATCAGGAGCCCGCTGTTCACCTCGGGGATGTAGATCTGCCCCGCCTCGTCCTTCGACGTGTGGACCACCGTGACACGGGGGAAATACCCGAGCTGCACCGCCTGCTGGGTCAGCGAGAAAGCCCCGGAGATGAGCGCCTGGGACGCGACGACCGTCGCCGCTGTGGCGATCGCCACCGTGGGGTAGAGCGCCCACGACGGGACGAGCGCATAGAACGGGTTCGCCGCCCCGGTGGGGTCCGCGAGGAGCTTGGCGCCCTGGCCGAAATAATTGATGAGCAGCCCGGGCCAGACGATCGTGTACCAGGTGTACTTGATCGGCACGCGGCCGAAATGCCCCATGTCGGCGTACAGCGCCTCGCCGCCCGTGATGCAGAGGACGACCGCGCCGAGGATCAGGAAGCCATGCAGCTGGTTCTCGGCAAAGAAGCTCACCGCGTAGGTCGGTGAGACGGCCCGGAGCACGCCGGGGCTGCGCATGAGCTCCTTGGCCCCGAGCAGCACGAGCGTGACAAACCACACGAGCGTCACCGGCCCGAAGATCGACCCGACCCCGGCCGTGCCGCGCTTCTGCACGAGGAACACGGCGAGCAGCACACCGCAGGTGATGATCGGCACGACGGCAGGGTCCAGCTTCGGGATCGCGACCTCGAGGCCCTCCACGGCCGAGAGCACCGAGATCGCAGGCGTGATCACGCCGTCGCCATAGAGGAGCGCCGCGCCGACGAGGACGAGGAGCACGAGGAGGCCGCGGCCCTCGCCCTTGCGATCGCCGCTCGGGACGAGCGCGAGCAGCGCGAGGATGCCGCCCGCGCCCTCGTTGTCGGCCCGCGTGATGAACGTCACGTACTTGACGGTCACCACCATCATCAACGACCAGAACATCAGCGAGAGCACCCCGAGCACGTTCTCGGGCGTCGGAGCGACGTGGTGCGGGCTGCTGGGGCTGAAGCACTCCTTCATCGCGTAGAGCGGGCTCGTCCCGATGTCGCCGTAGACGACCCCGAGCGCCGCCAGCATCAGCGGCCACATCTTCTTCGAGCTCCCCAGGTGGGCGCGCTCGGCCATCGGAGAGGACGCGGGGCGCCCTGCGGCAGGGACCGGTCGTGGGCTCATCGTCATCGCGGGCGGATCCTACTCCATCGAGAGCGCGCCTCGCGAGGAGGCGGCACGCGCCGGCTCAGCCGAGCGCGCGCGCCGCCACGGTGAGATCCTCGATGAAGCGGGAGAGCTCGGCTCGCCTCGTCGCTTCGTCCGGCGCGCGGAGGATCGACGCGGGGTGCACGGTCGCCAGCACGCGCGGCGCGAGCGGCGAGGCGACGATCCTGCCGCGCTCGCGCGTGACCCGGAACGAGCCGCCGAGCAGCGCCTGCGCCGCCGTCGCGCCGAGGCATACCACGATCGCCGGCTGCACCACCGCGATCTCCGCGGCGAGCCACGGCAGGCACGCGCGGATCTCGCGCGCGTCCGGCTTCATGTGGATGCGGCGCTTGCCGCGCGGCTCCCACTTGAAGTGCTTCACCACGTTGGTCACGTACGCCCGGCGCCGCTCGATCCCCGCCGCCTCGAGCGCGCGATCGAGCAGCTGCCCCGCCGGGCCCACGAACGGCTTGCCGGCCAGATCCTCCTTGTCGCCCGGCTGTTCGCCGACGAGGAGCACGTCCGATCGCGCCGCGCCCTCGCCGAACACCGTCTGCGTCCCGCGCTCCCAGAGCGGACACGCCCGGCACCGCGCGGCGGCCTCGCGCAGGCTCGGCAACGAAGGAGGGCTGGGGACGAGGGCCGCCGCCGTCGCCTCGCCGACGCCGCGCCCTGCTGCATTTCGTCTCGCCACGGTCGTCATGACCGCCTCCGCAGCATCGCTCGTGCCATGGGCGACGCGGCGCGGCCGAACGCGCCGCGTCGCGAGGAGCGCGGCCGACGAGCGTCTTGACGGCTTCCGGCGGCCTTCCCATAGTGCCCCGGTCCTCCGACGTTGACCGACCAGTCAGAATGCCCCGCCTTGCCGATCGCCGCGCCAGGATCGAGCTGCTCCGCGCCGCCGAGGCTGCCTTCACCGAGCGCGGCCTGGCCGCCGCGAGGGTCGAGGACATCACCGAGCGCGCAGGCGTCTCGAAGGGCGCGTTCTACCTGCACTTCCAGAGCAAGGACGACTGCTTCAAGCAGATCGTCGAGACCTTCATCGCGCGCCTCGCCGACTGCGTGGAGCCGCCGCCCATCGTCTTCGAGGCCGAGCGAGCGTCGGTGAACGAGTACTTCAAGCGGGTCCTCGCCCACGACCTCGAGGTGCTCGAGTTCTGCTGGCAGAACCGGGCGCTCCTCAGGATGATGCTGGCGGGAGGCGGTGGGACCCCGTACGCCTACCTGATCGACGAGTTCGCCCAGCGCGTCGCGCGGCAGGTGGAGGGCCGCGTCCGGTACGCGATCGACATCGGCCTCTACCGGCGCGATCTGGAGCCCAGCGTGATCGCCGCGCTCATCTCCGGCGCCTTCGATCGCCTGGTGCGCAAGCTCATCGACGCGCCGTCCAGGCCAGACATCGCCGCCTGGGCCGCGCAGGTGCTCCAGCTCTTCACGCACGGCCTGCTCGCCCCGGAGGTGCGCGCCGTCGCTGACCTGTCGGTCATGGAAGCCCCCCCGCGCAGCGCGCGGCAGACCGCCGACCCGCCGCCTGCCTCAGCGTCGAGCAGCGAGCGCCGGCGCTCCAAGGCCAAGGCAACCTAGGTGACCTAAGTGACCTAGGTCACCTAGATAACCTGGGTGTAGGGCTTTGCCTTAATAAGACGGCCGGAAGCTCAGCGGTGCCAGGGCCGCTTACAGGGAATCCCTGACGAGCGATTCCATATCGCCCTAGCGGTCGGTCGGGCAGCAGCTGAGCTACAGCTAGCAGTCAACGGGATTTTCGGCGGGACAGTGAGGGGGTGGAGCGGGGAGCCGGAGGGGGAACCGCTCGGGCAACTCGGGAGAAGCGCAGCGGTCCTGCTCGTTCAATCGCGCCAGGCTGACCGTCGCGCGCTCTGGCGGGTCGCAGGCACTCTCTGGACGGCTCTCCGCAGAAGAACGGAACTGTCGAGGGGGGCGGAATGGGCAACCAGACGGGTCGTGATAGACGGTTAATCCAGGAGCTGCTCCGGCAGACCTGCCGCTCGATCCAGTGGCGCGCGGACACCGCAAGGTCGATCGCGGACAGGATCGACGTCGCCCTCGCCGAGCACGCGCTCCACGTCTCCACGCCGGACGTCGACCTGCGCGTCCGGCTGACCAAGGACTTTGCGCTCGCCATCGCGATACGCGTGCTGTCCTTCGGCGAAGACGCCGAGGAGTCGCTGAGCAAAGCCCTGTGTCAGGACAGGTCGCTCATGGCGGAGCTCGTGAAGGCAGAGTGGCAGCTCGTGCGCACCGCCTGCAGAACAGCCGAGCAGACCGCCGGGAGGCTGGTGCTGCTGACGGCGGTACCGGAGGCGTGAGACCGCTAGCAGCACGCGCGCCGAGAACTCGCGCCCTGGGCTCACGGCGCGAGATCCGTGAGAGTCTCATGGAGCGGGGGCCCGCCCGCTCGGCCCGGCGCCATGGCGAGCTGCACCCCGGAAGCTGCTATCCAGAAGAGCGCAGACACCGCATGACGCGACCGGGCCCACGAGGCGATGGAGATGGCGCCCCAGACCAGCTACAGCATTTACGTTCGCTTCCGGGGCAGGCGGCTCGCGCTCACGAAGCACATCCGCTCGCTCGAGACCGCCCGGTCTGCGCTGCAGGCCTTGCGGGCAGAGCGGTTCCACGACGCCGATCAGGTCTTCCTCGTCAACGACGCGACGAAGCAGATCGTCGACGAACGGGGGTGGGAGGACGCCGGGGGGCCCGCGGAGGATCAGCAGATCAGCGTCAACCTCCGCCTTCCGACCGATGGCAAGCGCACGGAGCGCACGCAGGACGCCGGGAACGACGAGGCGGATCGATCGCTGCGAGGAACGCAGGCTCCCGCGCTGCTCGCGGCGCCCGCCGCTCACCTGGCGCAAGCCGAGGGCGAGGCGCGGCACGTCTCACCGGAGAGGAGGTGGTCCGGGGTCGAGAGCCTGGAGCCGCCGCGCGCACGCCTGCGCCGCGCGATGGCGGCAGCCCAGGTCGCCCGAGCGCGCCACGACGCCGCGCTGGAGGCCATGACCAGGCTCCAGCCCGGCGGGAGGATGGATGAAATGACACTGACGAGGCTCAACGATTCTGCCCGAATGGTATCCGACCGATCCGCACACATCATCGAGCGGCTCGAGCAACTCCTGAAGCGCCTGGAAGGCGCGCGCTGATAGGGTGAGATGACCGTGCGGCGCCGTGTCCCATGCGCGACATGGACGACGACAGCCATCGTTGAACGACCGCCCACCGGAACCCTGGCTTAGTCCCTGTCAGGCTCTCGCCGCCGCGAGACGCGTGAGAGAGCGCCCAACCGTTCAAGCCAACAATGCCCGAACAGAAGAAGTCACGCCGGACGCAACTCGGGGCACCGGGCCCGAGCGACGCCGCGCCCCAGGCCGGCAGGGCATCCGCGCCGGGGCGCACGCCGGTCCCGCCCGAGGACGCCGGCGAGAGCGCCGCAGCGGGCGGGCCGCGCGCCGAGGGTGAGCTGCGCTTTCCCGTCGTCTGTGTCGTCGCTTCGGCCGGCGGGCGCGGCGCGATCGCGGAGCTCCTCCGGCGGTTGCCGAGCAGAGATACCAGCCTCTCTCTCGTCCTGATCTACAGCGCAGATCCAGGGGAGCTCCCCCTCCTCGAGCTCGTGGCGCAGAGCAGCCCTCTCCCTGTGGCCGAGCTCCGATCGGGGATGAAGCTCGCGCCGGGTCGCGTCCAGGTCCTGCCCCCGGAGGCGCAGGCGACGCTGGCGGGGCTCCGCGTCGAGCTCGCGCCGCGGGGCGAGGGCAGCCCGGGCCCAGGCGATCTCTTCCTGCGCTCGCTCGCGGGCGAGCTGGGGTCGGGCGCGGTGGCCGTCGTGCTGTCCGGCGCCGGGAGCGACGGCGCGCTGGGGCTGAAGGACGTGAAGGCCGAGGGCGGGGTCACCTTCGCGGAGAACCCGCGCGGCGCGGAGCGGCCGGCGCTCCCGCGGAGCGCCATCGCGGCGGGAGGCGTCGACTTCGTCCTCAGCGTCGAGGAGATCGCGGCGGAGCTCGTGCGGATGGGTCGCCCCGGGCACGTGCTCGCTCCATGGCTCAGGCAGGGTGCGCCCCTCGGCATGGACGCCGATCTCAGCAAGCTCCTCAGGCTGCTCCACGCCGCGGTGGGCGTCGATTTCAGCCAGTACAAGAAGAGCACCCTGAGGCGGCGCATCCAGCGGCGAATGACGCTCCATCGGCTCGCCACCCTCCAGGATTACCTGGATCATTTGAGGGCGCACCCCGGCGAGATCGAGGATCTCTACCAGGACCTCCTCATCAAGGTCACCACGTTCTTCCGCGATCCGGGCGCCTTCGCCGCGCTGAAGACCCACGTGTTCCCGGTGCTCATGCACAGCAGGCCGCAGGACTCCCCTGTTCGCATCTGGGTGCCGGGCTGCTCGACGGGCGAGGAGGTCTACTCTCTCGCGATCTCGCTGCTCGAGTTCCTCGAAGCCGACGCGACCGATCATGCCATCCAGATCTTCGGCACCGACCTGAGCGAGGCCGCCATCCAGCAGGCGCGGTCCGGGATCTACATCGAGAGCATCTCCATGGACGTCTCTCCCAGCCGGCTGCGCCGCTTCTTCGTCAGGGTACAAGGCGGCTTTCAGGTCAACAAATCGGTCCGCGATCTGTGCATCTTCTCGCGCCACAACGCCGCGGCCGACCCGCCCCTGTTGAAGCTCGATCTCACCAGCTGCCGCAACCTGATGATCTACCTGGAGCCGAGCCTGCAGCGCCGGCTGCTGCAGACGTTCCACCAGGCCCTCAAGCCCACGGGGTTCCTGCTCCTCGGCTCGTCCGAGAGCCTCACCACGGCACCCGATCTGTTCGGGGTCGTGGACAGGACCCACAGGATCTTCTGCAAGCGCGCCGCGTCGGAGGCGGCCCACCCGCTCGCCCTCACCGCGCCCGCTCTTCCCGGCGCGCCGGTGGTCGCGCTGGCGCCGGAGAGGCCGCGGGAGCCCGAGGGGTTCGGCATGGATGCGGTGCGCAAGGAGGCCGACGCCATCGTCATGGCGCGCTATGCCCCCGCCGGCGTGGTCGTGGACGAGGAGATGCAGATCGTCCAGTTCCGGGGCAAGACGGGGCCCTACCTCGAGCCGTCACCGGGCGACGCCAGCCTCCACCTCTTCAAGATGGCCCGAGAGGGGCTCGTCCTCGGCATCCGGGCCGCCATCGACGCGTCGATGAACTCGGGGGCGATGGCCCGCAAGGAGCAGCTCAAGGTCAGGCAGGACGAGAAGATCCGGTACGTCGACGTCGAGGTCTGGCCGCTCAAGGTGCGGCTCCCGCAAGGGCGCTGCTTCCTCGTCACCTTCTCCGAGTCGGGCGCCGCGCGGCCGGACCGGCCGGGCAGCGATCCCGCCCCGAGCGACGCCCAGAAGGATCTGGAGATCGTCCAGCTCCGCAGGGAGCTCGTGACCACGAGGGAGTACCTCCAGTCGCTCATCGATGAGCTCGAGGCGACGAACGAAGAGCTCCTGTGCACGAACGACGAGATCCTCGCGAGCAACGACGAGCTGCACAGGGTGAACGACGCGCTCGAGGGCGCCCACGACGAGCTCGAGTCGGCGAACCAGGAGCTGACGACCGTCAACGAGGAGCTCCGTAGCAGCAACGTCGCGCTCGGCCTCGCCAACGACGAGCTACGCAAGCTCCTCGGCGGCATGAACATCCCGTTGCTGATGGTCGACGCGGACCTACGGATCCGCCGGATCGCCGGCGCCGCCGACAAGCTGCTCGGCCTCGCCGCGAGCGACGTGGGCAGGTCCATCCTCGAGGTGAAGTCGAGGAGCGTGGCCGACATCGCGCCGGTCGTCGCCGAGGTGCTCGGCACGATGAGCACCGTCGAGCGGCGCGTCGAGGACCGCGACGGGCGCAGCTATCTCATGCGGGCGCGCCCTTCCCGGACCACCGACGACGAGGTCGACGGCGCGGTGATCTGCTGGCTGGAGAGCGAGGCGCCGAGGCGCGCGGCGCGCGAGCTCGCGGGCGCGCGCGACGGCCTCTCCGCCGTCTTCGAGGTGCTGCGCCATCCGTTCCTCCTGCTCGACGGGGAGCTCCGGATCCGGGCGGTCACCCGGCGCTACTGCGAGCAGTTCATGGTCCCGCTCGGGGACATCGAGGGACGATCGCTCTCGGCCATCGATGCCGGATGGAACACCCCGCAGCTGGAGCAGCAGCTCCGGGACGTGCTCCACCGCCGCGCCGCGCTCGTCGACTTCCGCCTCGAGGCCGTGCTCGCGCACGCCGGCCGCAGGACGCTCTCGTTCTCAGCCTTCCGGCTCCAGGCCGACGAGGGCGAGCTCCCGGCCCTGCTGCTCGTCGTCGAGGACAGGACGGCGCCCGAGATCGACCCGGCCGGTCCACCCGGGCTGCGGCCAGCGCGCCGCGCCGGCCCCGGCTGACGCGCTCATCGCCGCCGTGTCCGCCAGTCCCCCGAGGCGATCCGAGGCCACCCAAGCGCCTGCCCCGCGGGCATCAGGTAGGCCTCGCAGAGCGCGCCTCCATGGAGCTCGATCGGCTCACGCCTGAAGAGGTCGGGACAGTCCTCGTAGAGGTCGAGCGAGGGCAGCGCCTCCGGGTCCAGCTCGTACAGCTCCCCGAGGACCGCGACCGAGCCCCCGCGCACGAGCGCCGGGTAAGCGCCGAGATCGGCGAGCTCGAACGACGGGGCCGTGCGGGCGGGCCCGAGGCACAGCGCGCGCCCGAGCAGCGCGTGCGCGCGCTCGCCGCGCATCAGCGTGCCGTAGACGAACAGGCGCGCCGTCACCGGCAGTGCTGTTCGACCGCGGCGAGCAGCTGCTCGAGGTTGATCGGCTTCTTGAGGAACTGCGCCGCGCCGAGCGAGGACACGAACTCGTCGCGGCCCGTCGCCGAGATGATCACCACCGGGATCGCGGCGAGCTCCGGATCCTTCTTCTGCTCCGCCCTGAACTGCCAGCCATCCATGATCGGCATCATGAGATCGAGCAGGATGAGCCCGGGTCTCGGATCCGTTCTCAGCGCGCTGAGCGCCTCGCCGCCGTGCGCCGCCGACGCGACGGCGTACCCCTCCTCCTGCAGGAGCTCGGCGAGGGTCTCTCGAATATCCGGATCGTCATCGACAACGAGGATCCTCTTCAAGGGAGTGGCAGGCACGGTGCATCAACCACTATGCGAAAGCCTGACGTCACGGCGAAACAGGGAAAGCCCTGAATCCCTGCTCGGGTTCCGCTTGATGAGGCTCTTTCTGCGAGGAAGGGGGCTCATGAAGGTCTCTCTACGTCTCTCTCCGGCAATCAGCGCCGCAAAGGCGCCTCGGAGCCCGCTCCCGCGTCGCCCGCGCGGCCAACCAACCACGCCGGGGTCGACGTTGGTTGAGCCGGCAGCTCTGGCAGGCGGGAACGGGCGTACGCATCACGGCGATCGATCGTCGGCGGCCGAGCCCGATGTTACAGCACGGTGGCGCTCCGGCGAAGCCGCTCTGTGCCCGCTTTGCGGCCAGCCAGGGTGAGCGCAGCGCGGCTTGGTCGCCATCCACCACGTCATGAGCGGCGATCCTACCACCGGTGCCGGGGGGCGCAGCAGCCCGGCGTCCGCCGGAACGACGGACCGAGGCGCTCGCGCTGCGGTCCGAACGGGCAGCATCAACGGTCGATATCAGTGGAGCCGAGCGAGCCGAGCGAGCCGAGCACCACCTTCGAGAGGGTGCCCAGCAGGACGTCGATGTCCACCGGCTTCGGGATGAGCGCGGCCGCGTGCAGCCGCTCGGCGATCGCCTGCATCTCGTGGGGGAGGCGGGCGGAGAAGATCATGAGGGGCGAGGGCGTACCGAGCTCCTCGATCTCGGAGACGAACCGGTCCGTCGTCATGCCTGGCATCGTCAGATCAAGGAGGACCGCGTGGAAGCGCCGCTCCGCGAGCGCATCGAGCACCGCGCGCGCGGTGGCGGTCAGCTCGACCTCGTACCCTTCCAGGGTCAGGAGCTCTTCCAGCATCGTCGCGGTGTCAACGTCGTCCTCCGCAACCAGGATCACGTGCTTGCCACACATGGCTCCCCTCGGCTTTCTTCAGTAGCGGGGGTCGCTCGCCAGGGCAGCGCGCCCTCTCTTCCCCATGGTGGGGAGGACGGGATGGGCGCTCGACGCTGCCCGAGCCTCCGCTGGCCAGCAGCCAGCGCAGCGCGAGCAACCTCGGTGATGCTCCCGGTAGGTATGACGGATCGCCCGAACACACCGGAGCGCTCGCCGCGGTGCGCCACACGTACGACACGCCACCAAGTGCGCAGCCCGACAGTCGGCCGCTGTCTGCCGATCCGGTACGTTCCGTTCCCCCTCTCCCGCCCAGGGCAGTATGAAAGCCCGACTGCGCGCCGGATGCAACTCCGGGCAGAAGGAGCAACTCCGGGCGCCAGGAACCGACCGGGGGGCGGGGAGTGAGAGCAGACAGAGAGCGCGAACGGACTCCCCGACAGGGGAGACACCCTGGTAGACTCTCATGGATGCCTGGCGAACGCCGCGTCGCGCTACTCGCGATGGAGCCAACCATGCCGGACGGTGGGGGAGCGCCGTCCAGCCATGGAGTCCGTCGTGTCGAGGCCTCCTTGCTCGCCGATCCGGACCTCGCCGGCGTGCCGATCCACGTGATCGACGCGCAGACGAGGGATCTCGACGCGTGGGTCGCGGAGGTCGAGACCGTGGACGCGGACGTGGTCGGCCTCGCCGCGCACGTCTGGTCGTTCCCCACGTTCATCGAGATCGCGCGCCACCTGCAGCGCAACCGGCCGGGGCGCACGATCGCCCTCTGGGGGCCCCTCGCGCGCCCCGCGATGTTCGCGCTCGCGCCCTGGCGCGACGCCACCGCCTGCATCGACGCCCTCGTGCACGGCAACGAGCTCACGTTCCGGGACATCGTCCGGCTGAGCGAGCGCTCTCCCGATGCGCTGCGCGCCGTGCCGGGGCTGCACGTGTCCACCGCCGGCGGCTGGGTCTCGACGGGCGACCCCCTCTACGTGGCGCCCGACGCGCTCCCCTCGCCGATCCGGATGAAGCTGCTCCCGACCGATCGCATCGTCCCGCTCGAGATCTGCCGCGGGGGCGGCATGAGCTGCGCGACGTGCGGCGTCTCCACGGGCGACGCTGGCGGTGTCTTCTCCGAGGCCTACCTCGTCGAGGAGCTGAGCGCGCTCCGCGCCGCCGGCGCGCCGGGCGCGCAGATCGTCGACGCCCCGCTCAACCTGAGCACGGAGGCGTTCCGGAACCTGGTGGCCGCGGAGAAGCAGGTCGGCTTCTTCAAGCAGGCGACGCTGACGGCATCGATCGATCCCGAGCACGTGCACGACGAGCACCTCGAGTTCCTCCGCGGCGTCGCGCGCGTGTCGCTCGACGCGCGGCTGCCGCCGCTCAACAAGGAGACGGGCGACGGCACGCAGCGCCCCTTCAGGGAGTCGAGGTTCGCGAAGGTGATCGAGGAGCTCTCGACGTTCACGGACATCGAGGTGGACATCCTCCTCGGCCTCCCGGGCGACGGTCCGATCACGTTCCGGCGCACGCTCGAGCGCGCGCGCGAGCTCCCGTGCAAGGTCCGCATCTTCCACAGCCTCGTCCTTCCGGACGACCTCATGGTCCGCGCGCCCGCCTCGTTCGAGCTCCGCTTCGACCCCTTCACGCTGATGATGCGCTCCTGCCTCGGCTGGTCCGAGGACGCGCTCTCTCGCGAGCGCAGCCGCCTCATCGAGATGGCCTACCGCGAAGGCGGCGAGATCACGCCGGACATGTGGTCGTTCCCCGGGCCTCGGGAGATGCGACGGCCCGCGATGCCGCTCGGCAGCGGCGTGGTCCCGCCGGGCGCCGAGATCCGGGTCGAAGGCGCGACGACGCTCGCGCCGGCGGGCCAGGACTTGCAGCGCGTGCTCGAGCTCGGGATCAAGGAGGCGACCTCCGGCGGGTGGACGTTCGTGGAGGCCTCGGCGCGCCCGGGCGAGATCGTCGTCATCATGAAGACGCGCGACGGCGCGCTGGTCGTCGAGATGCGCCCCGCCTCACCCACCGAGAACGCCTACAAGGTCGTGGACGGCGTCGCGTTCGGCTACCGCTCGCCGCGCGGCGTGAAGATGAGCGACGGCGCGCTCCGCCTGCTCGATCGCGTCCTCCAGCGCCTCCACGCGCCGGCGCGCACGGCGCTCGGCCTGTCGACGCAGGACGGCGGCCCCGGCTCGGCGCGCGTCCGGCGCTTCCGCGCCACGCCCTCGTGACCCCCTCGCCCCGATCGCGCGGCGCGCCGCGAGCCTCCGGCTACTCCTTGCCGCGCAGGGCGGCCGGCGCCCGCGGCGGCATCGATTCCATGGGGCGGGCCCTCGAGAGGAGCTCTCTCCGGAGCTCGCTCAGGCGCGCCGGAGACAGCTCCATGTGGTCCACGATGTAGGGGTGGACCTGGCGGCTCTTGCCCCGGATGCTCAGCGCGCCGGTCGGCTGCGCCGGGACGCAGTCGTCGAGGGTCGCGTACGTCGTCTGGCAGATGATGATCTTGGAGCCGAGCTCCTTGTTGAACTGCTCGAGGCGCGCGGCCGTGTTTACTGTATCTCCGATGCAGGTGTACTCCATGCGCTGGAGTGAGCCGATGTTGCCAGAGATGACGGTGCCGGTCGCGATCCCGACGCCCATCTGGATCTCGCCGCAGCCGAGGAGCTTCCGCTGGTTCATGCGCTCGAGCGCCCGCACCATCTCGATCGCCGCGATCACGGCGCGCTTCGGCGCGTCCTCGACGGAGAGCGGCGCGCCGAACACCGCCATCAGCCCGTCGCCGATGTACTTGTCGAGGGTGCCCCCGTAGCGGAACACGATCTCGACCATCTCCGTGAAGTACTCGTTCAGGAACGAGACCACGGCCTCCGGCTCGACCGACTCGGTGAGCGGGGTGAAGTTGCGGATGTCGGTGAACATCACCGAGACGTGCCGCCGCGTGCCTCCCAGCTTGAGCCGCCTCGGATCGGACAGGACGAAGTCGACGAGATCCTTCGACAGGTACCGGCCGAGCTCCTGCTTCTCGCGCTCGAGCCGGAGGCGGGCCATGGACTCCACCTCGGCCCGCACGACCAGGTTGCGCGACATCCGCGCGATGATGCCGGCGACGACGCCGGGGAGCGCGATGAAGAGGATCTGCTGGCACTGGTCCGCGATGTTGATGGCGTTCTCTCCGTAGACGGACACCGGGCTGATCGGGATCGCGCCGGAGCCGACCGTGACGGCGAGCACGACGGAGTTGAAGAGGGCCGACAGCCCCGCCGAGTACAGGCACGCCGCGAGGCTGTAGCGGAAGCCCGACATCAGGTTCCAGAGCACGTAGACGGTGGCGAGGTAGCTCGTGAAGTACTCGATGATCCCGGAGTGGTTCCTCGCGTTCCCCAGGGCCGTGAGCGTCAGGAGCGCGAGGTCGACGAAGATGCTCACGTACTTGAGCCAGCCCGCGTAGACGCCGGGGCGCAGCCGGAAGAACGCGTAGAGCACGAGCGAGTAGGCGAGGTACCCGCCGGTCAGGATCGCGAAGATCTGGTTGGCGGCCGGCGTGTTGATCGTCCACACGTGCATGAGCGTGGCGGCGCTGAGCAGCGCGAACGCGAACCGGATGTGGTTCACGATCTGCTCGCCGCGCATCTCCTGCGCCTCCATGATCCGCACGATCTCGGGCGACTTCTCGATGCTCATGTGCGCCGCCCCCCTGCGCGGCGCAGCCGGGACCGCGCCGCGGCGAGCCCGCGCGCGCAGAGCGCGGTCGTCAGCGCTCTGCCCTGGTGGTGGCCCTCGCGACCGCGCTTCATGGGCACCCGGTAGAGCGGCTCCGCTGGCCAGGAGCCGTCCACGAGCTGGCGCTCGCCGAGGTAGCGCATCCCTCGCTCGAGGAGCAGCGGATCGGGCCGCTCCTTCATCGCGGCCCCCTCGAGGCACGCGGCCGTGCAGAGCGGCGCCCCGGAGCCGCCGTCGAGCCGCTGCGATCGGAGCATCCGCGACAGCGTCGCGGCCTCGACCGCCGCGACCTCGTCGGCCCACCGCGCGCCCCCCGCCCTCCCCCGGTAGAGCCGCGCGAAGCGGAGGAACGCGAGGTCCGTGTACGAGGCGTCGTAGAAGCAAGCGCCCTCGAAGCCGCCCTCCGAGGCGGCGTCGAGCACGCGCCGCGCGTTCGCGTCGATGAGCCGCGCGAACCGCTCCGCGTCGAACGAGAGCAGGCCCACGAGCAGGTTCAGCCGGACGGTCGCGCAGTCGTCGCCGGCCCACGCCACGCCCGGCGTGGTCGGCCCCGCGGGCCCGCGGTAGAACCAGGTCGGAACGACGCCGTCGTCACCCACGTTGGCCAGCATGACCTCGATCCACGACTCCGCCCGCTCCTTCGCGGCGCCCGTCTCGGCGACCAGCTCGAGCACGACGCCGAGGAGGTCGGCGTCCGGCGGGACGTCACGGAACGCGGTGAAGTAGCGGAGCTCTCCCGCCGGGATCTCCTCGAGCAACGCAGCGGCGTCGGCGCGGACGTCGCGCCCGACCTCCCCGATCTCGAGCAGCGCCCTCAGGATCGTCGCCCGGACGAACCAGTGCCCGACCGGCTGCTCGCTCGACCCGAGCACGCCGAAGCGCTGCACTTCCCAGGACTCGCGCCACGGCGCGGCGTCCAGGAGGAACGCGACCGCCGCCTGCAGATCCGCGCGCGCCTCGTCGGGCGGCGCCGGCTCGCCCTGCGCGCGCGGCGGCCCGAGCGACGCGCCGGGGCCGAGGAGATCGCGGAAAGACATCAGCCCCTCGAAGAAGCGGAGGCGCTCGCCGAGCGCCTCGATGAATTCGCGCTGCGCCTCGGCGAGGCCGCGCGCGCTCGGGCTCGTCCGAGGAGACGTGGCCACGACCTCACGGGCGGACGCGAGCGTCTCCTGCATGCGCGCGGCGAGCGCGGCGCGGTACGGGCGGGTCGCGAGCAGGCCGTGGATCTCGCCGCGGCGCACGCGGGACGCGCGCTCGCCCGAGAGCGCGCGGAGCAGCGGCGGAGCGAGCCCCGCGCCGCGCAGCCAGAGCGCGAAGAGCGGCGTGAGCGTCGGCGCCGCGAGGTCAGGCGCGATCGGATCGATCCAGAGGCGCACGAGCCCGTCCAGCAGCCAGATCGGCTCGGCCACGGCCTCTCCGAAGCGACGGGCGGGCGCGAGATCGTCGCCCGCGACGAGCGCGGGCGCCGTCCAGAGGGCCACGGCCTCGCGCGCGCCGGCGGCGGCGGGCGCCGCCAGGACGCCGGAGCCGTCGATCTCGATCACCGGGTTCTCGCGCCATGAAGCCTCCGCCAGGTCGGCCAGGCCCAGGAGCCACCCGTGCGCGCGCGCGTCATCCGCGTGCCGCGCGAGGAGACGCGCGGCGAGCGCGCCCCGCGCGAGCGCGTCAGGAGCGCCTTCGATGCCCCCGGCGGCCACCGCGGCGACCGCCACGGCGGCGTCCGCGGCTGCGTCGCGCGCGGACACCCGCCCGCAGAGCCGCAGCGCCCAGCTGGCCCACGGGATGCTGTACCCCGGCGGTGAGCCCACGCTGCGCTCGAGCGCGAGCGCTCCCCACGCCGCTTCACCGCGCTGAAGCGCCCCCTCGGATGACAGGTGCGCCGACCAGGCGCGCTCGCACACAGCCCGGTCACCCGGGTCGAGCCATGGCCAGGCGGCGGTCACCCCTCCAGCAGGGGACAGCGTCACATACCGACTCCGCCCTCACGCGCCGCGGCCGAGATGGCCGCATCGACCGCTTCGGGCGTCGAGGTCGCGGCATCCCGGATGCGCTGGAGCGTCTCCGCGCCGACGTCGTACCCCTCCGCCTCGATGGTGCGCTCGGGATCGGCAAGGAGCTGCTGGCGGAAGCTCGAATCCACGACGGCACGACCGATGAGCTCTGCCTCTGATTTCTTCGACGTCACGACTCCTCGCTTTCTCGCTCGGGAGGCTAGGAGACCTCCAAACGGCGAGCAAGTACAAGCAGGGGCGTCCGCGCGTCCTCGGGGAGTGTCGCGTCCGCGCACGACACGCCGGTTCACCGCGGCGCGACGGCGGGCTCGCCGGCGAGCGCGCTGAAGAACGCGAGGAATACCCTCCGCTGGATCGCGACCATGTACTGCACGCGCTCCCTGCAGAACCGCGCAGCCTCCGGTAGCCCGAGGGCCGCCGCGGCGACCTCGGCGCGAGCCAGCTCACAACGCGCCTCCTCCAGGATGGCGTCGAAGCCGCCGCGCGCGAACAGCCGCGCGCGCAGGGCCGCCGCGCTGCGCATCTCCTGAGCGCGACAAGGCCCGCCGTCGGAAACGTCGGCCCCGCTCGGCGACGCCGCGTCCGCCTCGGCGAGCGCCCAGATCCTGGAGAGCACATACGTTGTGTTGCCGAACCCACGATCCTTCTCTGCATGCAGCAGGTCCGCGAACAGCTGATGCGCTGCAACAAGGGCGGAAACGAACTCCTCGAGGGCGTCCAGGTGCTCGGCCTGCGACAGCGCGAACAGGGCCGCCGCGGCCGGGAGCACGAGCGGGCGCGAGCGGGCGAGCACCCGCCGGAACGTGGCGCCGTCCCGCGGGCCTGCAGCGCGGTGGAGCCGCCGCTCGAGGAGCATCGCCTCGCCATACCCGAGCCAGACCTCTTCGAAGAGGCCCCAGAACGCGCTCCCGCCGGGCAGCGAGCGGGCGAGCAACGCCTGGTGGCGAGCGAACAACGCCCCGGACAGGAGCACCGTCGCTCCAGGCTCACCGACCCCTTCGTCCAGCAGGTCGTCCTCGATCCGGACGTGCAGGTACCCGACCGCTGCCGCCTCGGCGAGATCGATGGCGAGCGGCGGAAGCGCCGACGATCCAGCGTCCAGCGCGAGCGCCGGCCCGCCGGGGCGCGTCGCGACCCAGAGCGGCAGCTCGAGCACCGGGAGCGCCGTCGGGTGCGAGAAGTAGCCCTCGCCCGGCTCCCCCTCGAACAGCCTGAGGCGCGCGGCGAGCTCATCGAACAGCGCGCCGAGCTCGCGCCCCAGCCGCGCCCGGAACGACGCGAGCCGCCGCAGCACCTCGGCCTCGAGCGCCGCCTCGATGGCGCCTTGCGCGCCCTCGCCTCCCCCTGCGCGGCTGTCCTCGCTCATCCCACCTCCGGACGGCGCTGGCGGCGCCGCCCCGGGCGACGCTAGCACGAGCAGCCTCGCCCGAGGGAGGGCGGGCGGCGCCGACTTTGCCCCGCGCGCCGCCCGTGCGACACTCAGCGACTTCACGAGATCAGAAACCATGATCGATTCCGAGCGTTTCGCTGGGCGTCACGGGGACATCACGACCGACGCGCGCGCTGACGTCCTCGATTTCCGCGACACCCTCTATCGCCCCACGATGGTGGAAGTGCCTCCGATCATGCCCCCGGAGCGCTTCGTGGAGTACGGCGTGCCCGTGCTCGACCAGGGCAAGAACAACGGCTGCACCGGCTTCACGGTCGCCACCGTGGCGCATTACCTGCTGCGCAGACGCCGGGTCTCGCCGGACCGCAGCCTCGTCAGCCAGAACATGGTGTACACGATGGCGCGCCGCTACGACGAGTACCCCGGCGAGGACGACGCGAGGGGATCCAGCCTGAGGGGCGCCATGAAGGGCTGGCACAAACACGGTATCTGCTCCTATGAGCACTGGCCATGGGACGCGAACGATCTCCACGGCACGCTCACGCCGGAGCGCGCCGTGGACGCGATGCTCCGGCCGCTCGGCCTGTATCAACGCGTGAACCACAGGGACCTCCCGGCGATGCACAGCGCCCTCGCGGAGGTCGGGATCATCGCGGCCTCGGCGCTGATCCCGTTCAACGGCTGGTATTATGGGACCCAGAGGAACGGCATCATCCCGACGGTCGACAAGACGAACCCCTTCATCGCCCCCTGGGGAGGTCACGCGTTCGCGATCATCGGGTATGACGCGGAGGGCTTCTGGCTGCAGAACTCGTGGGGTGTCGGCTGGGGCAAGGGCGGCTTCGGTCGACTCTGTTACGACGACTGGCTTCAATACGGCTTCGACGCGTGGGTCGGGCGGCTCGGCGTCCCGATCCGCCTGAACCAGGCGCGCTCGCTCCGCCCGCTCACGTCCACGAGCCGGACGTTCGCCAGCCTGCGTCCGCACCTCATCAGCGTCGACATGCACGGCCAGCTCCAGCAGCGCGGCGCCTACGGCACGTCGTCGGATGACGTCCGTATCATCATGGAAGAGGATTTCCTGAGCGCGACCGCGACATGGAAGCGCCGCCGGCTCGTCCTGATCGCGAGCGGCGGTCTGCGCCGGCAGATCGACGCGATCAACCGGATGTCACGCCTCCGGCCGAAGCTGCTCGGGCACGAGATCTACCCCATCGAGCTCCTCTGGGAGACCGACCACTACCCGCGCCTCCTCGAGATCCTCCATCGCGCCACGGAGGGGCGCCGCCACGACGGCTACGATCCCAGGGCGTTCGGGTTCATGATCGATCGGCGCGACGACGCCCTCGAGCCGCTCGTCCGCCGCATGGGCGGCAAGGCCGAGTGGGACCGCATGAAGCTGGCCGCGGGCGACGCGACGATGGACGCCGACCACGGCGGCGTCCGCGAGATGATCGGCCGCCTCGCGTCGCTGATGGACGGCGATCCGAAGATCGAGCTCCACCTGGTCGCCCATTCGAGCGGCACGTTCCTGCTCGCGCCGCTCGTCCAGCTGGTCACCTCGGAGAAGGGCAAGAAGATCGAGGGCGGCCCGATGCGAGGTCAGCTCGGGCTCGGGCTCCCCATCGAGTCGCTCTCCCTGCTCGCGCCTGCGAGCGCCATCGACGCGTTCCGCGACACGTACATGCCGCCCATCAAGAGCGGCATGGTGCGCCGGTTCGCCCTGTTCACGCTCACGGACGAAGCGGAGCTCCAGGACCACTGCGAGGTGTACGGCAGGTCGCTCCTCTACCTGGTGTCGAACGCCCTCGAGCGGCGCCCGCGGGTGCCCGGCACGAGCGGCGTCTCGCTGCTCGGCATGGAGGCGGGGCTCCTCGATCCGGAGAACGCCGACGTCCTTTCGCTGCTCACGGAGACCAAGGACGACCGGCCCGTCGTGTTTCCGAGGGCGGAGTGGATCAAGGGGCCCAACACGAGGCCCCCTCCCCACGGCTCCGAGGCGCGGCGGCATGAGGACTTCGAGAACGACATGACCACGTGGAAGTCCGTCATCGCCCGCATCCTCAACCAGCCGTTCGCCGATCACCTGCCGCCCATGTCGGCGCGGGATCCGTGGTGAACGCGCGCCCCTCACCCCTCCGGGCGGCGCCGCTCCGCTGAGCTCAACCCGCCGAGCGCCGGGGCGCCGAGCCGCCCGGGCGCGAGCGGCGGCGCGCTCGCGCCGCTCAGGAGGAGCGCGAACGACGCCCGGATCTCCTCGCCGAAGTTGATCCGGAAGAGGCCCATATCGGGGCGGCTGCGGATATCGCGGATCACGTCGCTGGGATCGCAGACCTGGCGCATCCCGATGAGCAGGGCGTACATCCGGATGAGGGTCGGGCCGCCGTGGCCGGGAGCGAGCGACGGCAGGCACCGCTCGAGCAGCACCCCGGTGCGCTCGACGTGACCCAGGAGAGAGAGCTTGAAGCGGAGCGCGGCCTCGTAGCTGACGTTCTGCTCGAGCACGCTGTGGAGGATGCCGAGCAAGCGTGTCATCGCGTCGCGCGCGGCGAGGGTCGTCGACAGGATCGAGGCGACGCTCGCCGGCGCGTCCTCGGCAGGCGCCCCGGGCGCGCCGCGGCGGGCCCGCGAGGGCCGAGGGCCCGCCGCGCTCGCGTCACCGCGGGAGGCGCAGAAATGCGTCAGATGGATATCCACATCGTGGAACCACTTCGCGAGCTCTTGATCGACGACCGCGAGAAAGAGCTCCTCTTTCGTGGTGAAGTAGAGGTAGAGCGTGCCCTTGGCGAGCCTGGTGCGCTCGGCGACCTGAGCCATGGTGACCTCGGGATAGGGGGTCTCCTGGAACAGCTGCCAGGCTGCGTCGATGATGAACCGCCGCCGCTCCTCCTTCTGCTCCTCCTTCCTCGCTCTCCGCGTCGGGCTCATAGACTCCCCGGTCTACGATGTCTCCAGAAGCGCCGCAATCCAGACTCAGCGGTCACCACACAGCGCGAATTCGAGCCGACGGGCGCGACCAGCGCTCGCCGTGATCGCCGATCGCTCAGCAGAGCAGCGAATCGCATGTTGCAGCCGCGGTAACCGCGTTCATCACATTTCGCCGGACACGGTCACACCGAACCCGTGCAGACCAAGGAACATCGGGGCGACCCCCGAACGCGCCACCCACGAGACGGTCCTTGAGAGGGCGCGCGCGACCCGCGCCGGGAGCCAGCCCGAGGCCTCGGGTACGCCGGGAGGCGCCGCGACGCGCGAGACGCGCGCGACGCGCGGCGCGGGCAGCGCGAACAGGCCAGCGCCATCGTTGCAAGGCAGCGCGAAGCAGAGAGGAGAAGAGACCAGGGTCGCCACCACGACGACCACCAATCCCCTCGTGATCGCCGGACCAGCGCTCACCCCTGCCCCCACATCCAACCTAGCGCTGCCACCGGCGATTGTCGTGAGCGCCAGGGCAGCAAAATAACGTTGCTGCTGTCCAACAATGGAAGTTCTACAGGGAGAGTCGCCCTTTCTGCGACATCCCACCTGCGCCATGGCCGCGCCAAGTCGGGGGCTCCCTGGATCGCGCCGTTTCAGCCGGCGGCCGCCATCGCCAGGGCTTTATGGATCACGCGGAGCGCGACGTCGGTGAGGCCGTAGGCCGGCAGCTCGGGGACGGGCACGAGGGCCACCTCGGAGGCGTCGTCTCCTGGAGAGAGGGCGCCTCCGATCGACTCGCACAGATAATCGAGGATCACATAATGATAGGGAGTCGCCACGATCTCCACGACCTCCACGAGGGGACCGACGCGGACGTCGAGGCCCGTCTCTTCGCGGATCTCGCGGGCAACGGCGTCCGCGAGCCGCTCTCCGGGCTCCACGCGCCCACCTGGAAGCGACCAGGAGCCCTCGAGGGGAGGACGAGCGCGCTTGACGACGAGCACGCGCGGCGCGTCAGGCGCATCCGGCCGGCGATCGATGACGACGGCGCCCACCGCGACGCGCGGGGGCGAGAGGGCGCATGCCGGCGCGTCGCTCACGGGGCGGCGGCTTCCGTGCGGCCGGCCTTGCAGCGGACGTCGCCCGGCGTCGCGACCGCGAGGTCGTACTCGCCCAGCGCGAAATCGCCGGGGATCACGACGGCCCCGTCGTACCGGCCGCGGTCGTCGGTCGACAGCGAGCCGACCGTCACGCCCTGCGGCGCCGCGGTCCCCGTCAGGATCACGTCGACGCGGACGTGCCCGCACGGCGCCCCGGCGCTGCTGACCTGTCCCTGGAGGTGGAGGGGAAAGCCGCGGCGGATGTCCTTGTCCAGCGCGGTCACGACGACGTCGGTGCTCTCCGCCGCGCGCCCGGCCGCATCGGTCGCGGGCGTGGGCGCGGGGGGCGGCGGCACGGCGGCGCCGCTGCTCCCGGCCCCTGGGCCGGCCGGCCCCGGCTGCGCCTGCTCGGCGCGCGTGCGGTCGGCGAGATCCTGGCCCGAGTCGCGCTGCTCCGGCCAGCTGTAGGGATCCGGCGGCGGCACATGCGGCGGGCGGCTCGGATCGACCTCCTGGTCCATGTTGAGGGCGGCCCCCCCGAGGTCGATGCGGTGCCAGAGCGAGCCATCGAAGACCTCGACCCAGGCGTGCGCCTCGTTGACGACCATCCGCGCGGGGATCCCGATGTGCAGGGCCGTGACGAGGAACGCGAAGGCGCGGTGGCGGCAGACGCCTTTTCGCGAGAGCGCGAGATCCAGGTAGATGTCGCCGTTCCCCTTGGGCGGGTCGTCCGACGGGGCGAACGACCGGAAGTACTCGACCATCTTCTGAACGACGTCGCGCGGCCGCATCGCGGACGAGATGCCGATCGCCTGGGCGACCTGCCTGAACGCCGCCTCGTGGGAGGCCTCCTGCGGCCCGCGGAAGGGCTCGAGCTTGCTCCAGCCGACGTCGGCGAACTCGCTGCCGAAGGTCGCGCGGGCGATGGCGAGCTGCACGATGAGCCGGACGCGCGCGCTCTTCGTGCCGCGCACGAACCAGTTGTCGGCGCCGTCACGCAGGACGACGACCGGGGTGTCGGGGTTCACGTGCATCCGCACGAGCCGCGTGTCCGGCCCGACCGTCGGGATCCGGACCGGCTCGTTGGGCACGAGATCGACCGCGATGTCCCCGTAGAACGCCTCGTCGCCCGCAGAGACGGCGCTGTCCGCCTTGACGGTCTTCAGGCTCCGATCTCGGACGACGAGCGAGTAGTCCGCCCTCACGGCGTCGTACGCTTGCAGCCGCTTGAACGGCGCGGTCGCGGGGGAGAACGGATCGTCGTAGCGCTCGACGTTCGGCCGGCGGGTGTCTCGATCCGGCTCGTAGGACGCGTCGGGGCCGGCGTCGGATCCGACGTTGCTGTAGACCTGCTGCTGGTTCGACGGCGGGCGCTGCGGATCGGGCGCCGTGGCCAGGCCGCTCGGCGTCTGGATCGCCGCGGGGAGCCCGCCGTCGAGCGTCGTCGTGGCGAGCGACACGTCCTCCGCGGGATCCGGCGCGATGAACTCGTGCAGGAGCGACGCCTGCGCGTCGGCGAGCCGCGACACGGCGCAGGCGAGCGCGAACACGAGCAGGCTGCGCGCCGAGCCGCCGAACCGGCGCCTGGACACGGGGACAGCCGGGGGAGCAGCAGGGCGCAGGCGTGCGGCCGGAGAGGACATCAGGGGCCTCTTATGAAACCAGAAACCCCGGTGATGTTCCACGGCGGCTGGTCGGTTGCCGCCAGCTACCTGCCCGGCGGCCACCGTCGATCGCGCCGGCGGCGCCGACGTCGCCCACGTCGATCACCCGTCAGCGCCGGAACTGCGCGGCGTCGGCGTGCTGGCGCCGCGGGTGCGGGGCGGAGCGCAGCCGGTCGATCGCTTCCGTCGACTCTCCGCGCGCGGTGAGCTCGGCGGCGAGCACGTCGAGGGCGGGCTGGAAGATGTCCGTCCGCGCGAAGCGGCCAGCGCGACCCCCCGCGAGCCTCGGCAGGACGGCGACGATGCGCCGCATGCCGTCGGCGTAGCGGCGGGAGATGGCCAGCCGGTCGATGAGAGGCTCGAGGAAATCGGCGACCGCCGCCGCGCGGTCGCGGACGCCGTCGCAGGCCTCCTTCATCGGCTCGAGGAGCAAGAGCGTCCAGAGGACCGTGTCGTCGAGCGGGCGATCCGCCGCGGTGCGCCGGTCGACGTAGTCGAGCACGCGCCAGAGGCGCTGGCCGGGGCCGTCGTCGCCGCGATCGTCGTAGAGCAGCGCCGAGACCTCCGGCAGGAGGACGTCGAGCACCCCGGTCTCCCACGCGAGGTAGATCGTGCGGCGCGCCTGGCCGCCGCGCAGCAGGCGCAGGATCTCCTCCGAGAGGCGCGGGCGCGCCGCGAGCGCGAGCGCGTCCCGGCAGTAGACGACCGCATCGTAGACGTCGGGGGTGATCGCGAAGCCCAGCCGACCAGCGAACTTGAGCGCGCGCAGGATGCGGATCGGATCCTCGCGGAAGCGCGTCTCCGGATCGCCGATCGTGTGGACCACCTGGCGGCGCACGTCCTCCATGCCGCCGACCCAGTCGAGGATCTGCCGCGCCTCCACGTCGTAGAAGAGCGCGTTGATCCGGAAGTCGCGGCGGAGCGCGTCCTCGTGCGCGACGCCGAACGCGTTGTCGCTGCGGATGAGCAGCTCGCTCCCGTCGTCGGAGTCCTCCTTCGGGTTGCGGCGGAAGGTCGCCACCTCGATGACCTTGCCGCCCTGGAAGAGGACGTGCACCAGGCGAAACCGCCGGCCGATGATGCGCGAGTTGCGGAACAGCTCGCGGACCTCCTCCGGCCGCGCGCTGGTGGCGACGTCGAAATCCTTCGGGCGCCGATCGAGCAGCAGATCCCGCACACAGCCGCCTACCAGGTAGGCTTGAAAGCCGTGGCGTACGAGGCGTCGCACGACTTTCTGGACGTCCGGATCGATCCGCGCCTCGTCGAAGACGACCTGGTAGCGCCGCGGGGTGGGGATGTCTTCGTCGACGAGCTCGACGCGGAACGGATCTTCGTCGAGGGCGCCTGTATCCGTCGGCATGAGCTCGCCCTCGGGCCCAGCGCGTGGCCCGGAGGCGCTGCGGCTCTCGTACATCGGGAGTTCGGCGTCGTGAAACGCCGCTGTGCCGTTATCAGGTGATGGGGTCGCGCGACCCATAGTCAGCAACCGAGAAAGCGCCAGGCAAAGCCTGGAGGGAGTGGAGGACGACTGGCGCGCGATTCTGGGATTCCAGCACTCGCTGGAGAACCGACCCGCGCAGATGAGGCCCGCGCCCGCGGACCTCCGAACCACGCCGGCTCGCTCGCCGCGGCCGGTGTCGGCCTGACGAGCGGATCCGGCTGTCGCCCGGAACAAGAGATGGTAACGGCCGTCTAGCAGGGCTTCGCCGTGAGAGCAAAGCCGAGGCGCAGGGAGGCCGACGGAAGCCTCCGGAGCGAGCGGGCTTCACGGTTTGGTGCCCCAGTGCCCGGCGCCGGGGGGCGGCGGCGCGCCGGCGTCGGGCGGAACGGCGGACGAGGTCCCGGCGCGGGCCTCGGGCGTCGCGAGCAGCGCGTGCCGCAGCTCCGCCATCGAGGCGAACCGGCCGCGGGGGTCCTTCACGAGCGCCTTGCGCACGACGGCGTCGAGCTCGCGCGAGATGAGCAGCCCCGGGTGTACCCGGTGCAGCGGCGGCGGCGGCTCGCGCCCGTGCTTCTCTGCGATGGCCGGGTACGGGCCCTGAAAGGGGACACGGCCCGCGAGCGTCTCGTAGAGCACGATGCCCAGGGAGTAGACGTCGGCGGCGGGCGCCGCCGGCGCGCCCTGCGCCTGCTCGGGCGCCATGTACTCCGGCGTCCCCACGACCCGGGGGAGCAGCGCGCCTTCGGCGCCCTGGCCCTGGATGCACGAGAAGCCGAAGTCGAGCAGCTTGACGATCTCGCGCCCGTCGGCCGCGTGCACGAGGAACACGTTCTCCGGCTTCACGTCGCGGTGGATCACCCCGGCGCGGTGGGCGGCGTCGACGCCCGAGGCGAGGTCGGCGGCGATCCGGACCGCGCGAGACGGGACGAGCGCTCGGGTGAACGTCAGCGTGTCGGCGAGATCGAGCCCGACGAGCAGCTCCATCGCGAAGCACGGCGCGTCGCCGGCGCGCTCGAGCGCATCGACGCAGAGGACGTTGGGATGACGGACGCGCGACGCCGCGCCGGCCTCTCGCTCGAACCGCGCGACGAGCAGCGGATCGTCGCGGAGCTCTGCCCGGAGGACCTTGACCGCGACGCGCGACGTCGCGGCCTCACGCGGCCTGCCGACGCGATCCGCGAGGTAGACGTGCCCGACCCCGCCGCTGCCGAGCAGCTGAACGACGCGGTACTTGTCGCAGAGGAGCTTGCCCACGAGCGCTTCAGCGGCGACGCGAGCGGGAGGCATGGGATCGATCGTAGCGCAGTCGCGCCTGCCGAAGGGCACGGAGGGCACACGGACGCGACGGCGGCGCAGAAGAGAGCGCTGGCCAGCCTGCGCGCGGCCAGGAGAGGTTCGCGCCCGTACCATCGGGCGGCCGCGTCGCGCGCCCCGCTGCAGCGCAGCGCTCCGGCCGCGACCGTTTCCACCGACCGAGCCGACGCCACAGTGAGGACCGTGGCGCAGCGAGATGACGCGCAAAGTCATCGGTGTGCGCGCAGACCTCGTCGAGCCTGCAGCGGGCGTGGTCGAGGGTCCCGGGGCCCCAGACGAGCAGCACACCGCCACCGCAGGGCCGCGCGCCGCCCAGCAGCGCGGCGTGCGCGCTCCCAGAGCGCGGCGAGCTGCCCGCCCTGAGCGCAGGCGCGCGTGGATCGCTTGAGCGGCGACGAGGAGGCGGCCACGCTAGGCGCCGCATGACCGACGACCGTCGATCCTCCACCCCGAGCACGCTCGACCTCGACGCCGAGCTCACGCCCGCGGCGACGAGCTCCGCAGAGCCGAGCGCAGCAGCCGCTGCGCGCCCGCCCCCGCTGCGATGGCAGAAGAACCTCGCGCTCTTCTGCCTGACGGTCGTCTCGGTGTTCGTCGCCGGCACCCTCTGGACCCCGATCACGCCGGACGACGACAGCGCGCTCTCGTTCGTGAAGGCGCTGCCGCAGGCGTGGCCGTTCGCGGTGCCGTTCCTGTCGATCCTGCTCGCGCACGAGTTCGGGCACTACTTCGCGGCGCGCGCGCACGGGGTCGAGGCGTCGCTCCCCTACTTCATCCCGCTCCCTGTGGTGAGCCCGCTCGGCACGATGGGCGCGGTGATCTCGATGAAGGGCAGGATCAAGTCGCGGAACGCGCTGCTCGACATCGGCGCCTCCGGGCCGCTGGCCGGCCTCGCGGTGGCGCTCCCGGTCCTCTTCGTGGGCCTCATGCACTCGGACGTGCACGCGAGCTCCGGACCTGCGCTGCAGGAGGGGCGCAGCCTCCTGTATCTCCTGCTGAGGCGGCTCGCGGTCGGCCCGATCCCCGAGACCCATGACGTCTTCCTCGGCCCCACGGCGATGGCGGGGTGGGCCGGGCTGCTCATCACGGCGTTCAACCTCTTTCCCGTCGGCCAGCTCGACGGAGGGCACGTCGCGTACGCGCTGTTCGGCAAAGAGCAGGACCGCTACAGCCGCGCCGCGCACTGGCTGATGCTCGCGCTCTTCGTCGGCAACGTCGCCTATTTCACGCGCCACTTCATCGCGGAGGGGCTGTCCGACGCGCTCATCTCCGCGGTCGCGAACGGGATGCCGTGGCTCACGTGGTTCGGCCTGGTCCACCTGATGTTGCACGTCGGTGGGCGGGAGCACCCTCCCACGGAGGCCGGCGAGCTGTCGCCGGCGCGCAAGGTGATCGCCGTGGTGACGCTGCTCCTGTTCGTGCTGCTGCTGATGCCGACCCCGTTCGGCACCTACTGAGCGCGCGGGCGCTCAGGGTTTCGCGGCGCCGAACTTCGCCCGGAGCGCGTCGCAGACGGCGGCGGGCGCGTAGTGGCTGACGTCGCCGCCGTGGCTCGCGATCTCGCGCACGAGCGACGCGGAGACGAAGCCGTAGTGGGTGCGCGTCGGCAGGAACACGGTATCGACGCCGGGGAGCATGTCCGCGTTCGCGTGGGCGATCTGCAGCTCGTACTCGAAGTCGGTCGCCGCGCGCAGGCCGCGGACGATCACCCGCGCGCCGACGCGCTGGCAGTACTGGATGAGGAGCCCCTCGAACGAGTCGATCCGCGCGTTCGTCACCTCGCTCGTGGTCTGGCGCAGCAGCTCCAGCCGCTCCGAGTACGTGAACAGCGGGTGCTTCGTCGGATGCCGGCCGACGGCGATGATCACCTCACCGAACAGCTTCGACGCCCGCTGGATCAGATCGAGGTGACCGAACGTGATCGGATCGAAGCTTCCCGCGTAAACCGCCAACAGATCCTTGGACATGATGCTCACTGGTCCGGCGTCCGCTTGGGAGCGCCCGCGGGCGGCGCCGACTTCGGAGCGGCCGCAGGCGGAGTCGATCTCGGAGCGGCCGCGGGGGGTGCCGTGGGGGGGGTCAGCGGCGCCTGGAGCGCGGGCCCCTGGGGCGCAGGGGAGCCGGGCACGCCTGCTGGACCGGCGCCGTCTGCTGGCGGCGCGGCGGGAGCCTGCCCTTCATCGACGGGCGCCGGCGCGCCGCCCCGGAGCACCTTGTTCACGGCGGTGTCGTCCTCGATCCACATGAGCCGACCGCCGTCGCCGAAGGTGACACGGAAGTAGGCGAGCAGCCCCGCGCCGATCACGCCGTCCAGATCGAGCTGGAGCTGCTTCTCGACCGCCTGGAGCGGCGCCCCGTACACGCCCGGGACCTTGGGGATCTCCAGCGCGCCCAGCCGCAGCATCGGCACGACGCCCTGCTTCAGCTTCTGCTCCGGATCCTGCTCGACCCGCTTCAACCCATCGGCCTCGAAGCCGGCCTTCTTCCAGCCTTCCTTGTCGAGCGCGATCGGGAACGTCATCGACGTGTCGATGAGCAGCGGCCCCTGGACCGACTTGTCGGGGCCGAGGCTGCTCCGCAGCACCATGCCGCCGCCCTTGATGAAGGCGACGTCGACGCGCGTCGCGTCGGGCGGCGCCGGCGGGGAGAAGCTGCGCACGACGAACTGCCAGCCGCTGTAGTCGATGGTCGCGTTGAGGCGGCGGAGCAGGTTCACCCCGAGCAGCGCCTTGACCGGCGCGCCGATCTGCTTCGAGACGCCCGACAGGTCCTGCGTGAGGGCGGGCACGTCGTTGATCTCGAGCTTCTTGCCGAAGCGGAGGGAGACCCAGCTCGGCTCCTTGCGCGTGCTGCTGTCGAGGACCACCTCGCCCGTGCCGGTCGACACCATCGCGAGCGCCGACTCGCCGTCGATCTCGAGCGGGACGACGAAGAACGGGGCCGCGGGGCTGACGTGCTGCATCTCGATCGCCGCGAGGAGCGCGCCCGAGACCGTGAACGGCGCGCGCCCCGCGCCGCGCCTCGCCAGCTTGGCGATCGACTTCGCCCACTCGTCGACGACATCGGGATCGTCGAGCATCGCCTCGAGCTCGTCGGCGGCGGCGTCGAGATCGCCCTTGTACCAGAGCGCGCGCCCGCGGAGCCCCGCGGCCTCGGAGCCGGCGACGCCCTTGAGGAGGCGCAGCGCCTCGGCGTAATCGAGCCGGGCCAGCGCGATGCGCCCCGCGAGCAGCCGGGCCTCCGTGTCGGTCGGGACGATCGTCAGCGCCCTCGAGACCGCATCGCGCGCGTTCTCGACGTCGGCGGACTGGAACTCCTGTCGAGCGCGGGCGAGCCATTTCTCGGCCGCCGGCGGGCGGGCGGACTCCGGGCCGATCATGCTCGAGCACGAGGCGAGGAAGGTCGCGGTCAGGAGGCCGCCGAGGCGGACGGCGAGGGAGCTTCTCGTCGGCGAGGTTCGGTTCGAGTGGATTCGCACGTGGATCTCAGGCCCTTTGCGGCACGCCGTCCGGCCCGAGCTCTCCCGGCGAAATCGGCTCGATCGCCAGGATGCGATCGGCCCGTAGCTCGCGACGGCTGCGCGACGGGAGCAGATAGCCGAGAACCCGGGGTGGGTCGAGGTCCGTTCGCACCCCCGTTACGCACACGACGAGCTCCTCCGGCCCCCGGCGCGCCGGACGGTACCTCACGCGCACGGTGGCGGCATGCTCGGCCGCGCGCACCGCCGCTGCCACCAGCGCCGGGCGGGCGTGGCGCTCGCCGATCCGGACGTGCCACAGGTCGCGCGGCGTCCGCGGCGCGAGGACCTCCACGATCTTGCGGAACACGGCGCGCAGGGCGTGGACGTCGTCTTCGGCGCGGTGAGCGCGCTCGCGGTGCACGCCGAGCTCCCTGCAGAGGGAGGCGAGGCTGTGGCTCGGCAGGGCGAAGGCCCGGCGGGAGAGGACGAGCGTGTCGAGGTAGTGCGGGAGGCGCCTCGCCCTGCCCGCCCGCGCAAGCTCGGCCTCGAGGAACGCCACGTCCCACGCGGCCGCGTGCGCGACGAGCACCGCGCCCTCCGTGACCTGGTCGATGCGATCGCAGAGCTCGGCGAACGTGGGCGCGCCCGCGAGCTCCCGCGGATCGATGCCGTGCACGTGCGCGTTGCCGAACACGCCCGGCTCGGGCCGCACGAGCGACGTGATCGCGTCCTCGCACGCATCCCCCCGCGTCCGCTCGGCGCAGACCTCGATCACGCGATCGCTCTCGGGGCGGAGGCCCGTCATCTCGAGATCGAGGAACACGAGCGGCGCGCTCTCGATCGGATCATCCCATGGCGAGCCGGCAGGGGGCTCCGCGCCGGTCGCCCGCTCGGGCCCCACCCCTTCGCGCTGCTCCGTCATCCGACCTGCTTCCCCACCACGGCGGCTCGACCCAGGAGACGACCGTCCCTCGACATGGACGCGTCTTAGCGAATACGGCGCCCGATCGAAAGCGATCCGCGCGGAACGTCGAGCGCGGCGCGCCTCGCCCATGACGCCCGGGCTCCGGCGCGCCGAGCTTCGACGGGGCGGGCGCGGGGGGTTTCGAGGCGATGCCCTGACGGCTCAGGGCGCGGCGTCGCGCCGGATCCGCCGCGCGGCAATGGCAGAGATCCAGCAGAAACGCCGCCGTGCAGCGCCGGATGTTCACCGGAGCTTTCGTTGCTACACTGCCCAGCGTGCCGGACGGGGTAGCTACAGTCCCGGGGGGCTCTCCTCACGAGGAGCTCGATCTCGGCGACGGTTTTTCAGGGTTCCGCTGCGAGCGTAGGACCGAGCCGCTCGATCTCCCGGTCCTCGTGGTGAACCGCTTCTTCCAGCCTGTGCAGATCACGACCGCGCGTCGCGCTTTCCTGCTGCTCTTCGGCGGGGCCGCCCTCGCCGTCGACGAGGTCGGCGATCTCCACGATTTCTCGGCGTGGCGGAGCTTGCCGGTGCGCGAGAAGGACGATGGCCTCCCCGTGGTCGGCGGCTCGCTCCGCGTGCCGCGCGTCCTCCACCTCCGCCGGTACGACCGCATGCGGCGCCCGACGATCCGGCTGACGCGGAAGAACGTGATGCTCCGCGACACGCACCAGTGCCAATACTGCGCGCGCCGCCCGCCCGTCCGCGATCTCAACATCGACCACGTGCTCCCCCGGTCGCGCGGCGGCGAGGACACCTGGGAGAACCTCGTGACCGCGTGCCGCACGTGCAACCTCCGCAAGGGCTGGCGCACGCCGGACGAGGCCAGCATGCGGCTCATCCGCCAGCCTCTGCCGCCGCGGTGGTCGGCGACGATGCAGATCCTGATCGGCTTGCCGCATTCGTTCGACGAGTGGAGCCCCTTCCTCAGGGCCGGCTGACGCGCTCCCCCGTGGGTCTCTCCTCGGCGCCGAGGGCAGGCGCCGACGAGCCGATCGTTCACGGCGCCACGTTCACGCGCCCTTGCTCGTCGCAGTAGGCGATCGCTCTCCACCCCTCCTCGGTGCAGAGGAAGAAGTCGATGCAGCCGGTCCAGCACGCGGTATCCACGCAGGTCTCCGCGGCGTCCGCCGGGCAGTCCGGCTGCTGCAGGGCGGGCGAGCAACCCGCGGCCTCGCCGCTGCGATCGAGCGTCACGACCTCGCACGCGCCGGGGCCGCCGCCCGCATCCCCGTCCCCGGCAGGCTCACCGGCGGAATCGCAGGTCGCGGCCTCCGTCCAGGCCCCCTCGACGCAGTCGTAGAGCGCACGACACGCGGCATCGTCGCAGGTGCCCCCCCGGCCGACCGGGCACCCTCCCTGGGGGATCTGGCCGCACAGCTGCGGCTCCGCGATGGGATCGCAGCCTGAAGGCGCGAGGACGGCGACGGCCGCAGTGAAGCACAGCGGGATCTTCAAGACGGCCGTCGAGGAGAGCCCAGATTGCCGGCGCGAGGGGAGAAAAACGCAAGGCGCCTCGCCTCCGCTCAGCCGAACCGTTTAGTATGCGCGCCATGCGTCCCTGCGCCACTGCCAGCGCCGTGTTCACCGGAGTCCTCCTCGCCGCGGCCCTGTTCGCGGCCTGCTCGAGCGGCGCCGCGCCGCCGCCTTCGCCGCCTGACAGCGCGCCGCCGCCTTCGCCGCCTGACAGCGCGCCGCCGCCTTCGCCGCCTCCTGCCTCGCAGCCGGCGTCCCCTGGCGCCGCGGACCCGGGCGCCACGGCCGCTGGCGCCGCGGACCCGGGCGCCGCCGCGCCCGCGCAGCCGGACCGGCCTGCGAGCCGCAAGAAGGCGCCCGAGACCGTCGAGGACTGCAAGGTCATCGCCTCCGAGATCACGAACGATCCGCCGGACGGCGGGGTCGTGATGAACAACGCGACGACCTCCGCCGACGCCGGATCGAGCGATCGCCTGCAGCCGCTCGTCGACGCGATCAAGGCGAGGCGCGACGGCTTCCGCTGCTGCTTCGATCTCTACGCCCGCAAGCACCCGGGCGCGCAGGGCAGGATCACGTGGCAGCTCAAGCTGAAGCCCGACGGGACCTTCGAGGAGGCGAGCATCGTGCGCGACAAGAGCGACGTGACCGCGCCGCAGGTCGAGTCCTGCATGGAGGAGCTCGCGAAGTCGATCACCTGGGCGCGCTCGCCGAGCGGCAAGGAGACCGTGCTGACCTACCCCTTCGACTTCAAGCGACGCAACTACTAGCAGCCCGCCGCCTGCGAGGAGCACGCCAGTGTCGAGCGACGCTTCGGGGATCCTGCGCGGCTCGGGCCACCCGGGCCGCAACGCCTACGCCGAGCTGCTCCGCGACACGCGCGGCCTGAGGCGGGAGCAGCAGCAAGCGCGCGAGGCCTGGTTCGCGCGCCTCGCGGCCGACAAGAAGGACGAGACGCTCTTCGAGCTCGAGATCCTCCTGAAGGGCGTCGCCTGCTTCGCGAACCCGCGGAACCACCCGGGCGCCGGGCGGCGCCAGACGATCGTCAGCCACGATTTCCGCGAGCACCTCCAGCACGCCCGCGACGGCATGGCGCGCGTGGTGCAGCTGACGCGCACCATGCTCGGCGATCGCGATCGCGCCTTCGTCTTCCAGCGCTACCTGGAGACGGTGCTCCCGGAGGACACGGCGCGCACGCGCCTCCTCCACGCGACGATGGCGCAGGAGTCGCCGGAGTCGAGCCTCTTCGTGCTCCGGCACGGCTTCACGAACCTCATCGAGGTCGCGGGCGGGCTGCTCCGGCTGCCGAGGGTCAGCTTCAGGCTCTTCTACGCCCACCTCGCGACGGCGATGCGCGAGATCGCCCAGAGCACGTTCTTCAACCCGCTCCACGCGCTCGAGTTTCGCCCGGAGTTCGATCGCATCCCGTCGACGCAGGTGCTCGAGCTCATCCACCGCGTGCCCGGCGAGCAGGCGCACCGGCTCGTGGCGCTCACGTTCCTCGCGCTGTTCAGGATGCTCAGGTACCTCCGCCTGCTCGACGCCATCGCGCTCGATCACTCGGATCACCGCGTGGCGGGGCGCGGGTACCTCGTGCTCGCGGTCCTGCGCAGCGACGCCCGCGCGCTCTCGAACTACCTCCGACGCCGGGCGGGCGCGCTGCTCGCGGACAGCTTCGAGCGCGATCTGCTGCGCGTGCCCGCGAGCGACATCGTCGCGCGCCACGACGAGCTCGCCGCCGAGGGGCACCGCCTCCTCTCCACGAAGGCCGCGCTGAGCGGGCTCGCCGCGAACCTGCGGCTCGAGATGCGCCGCGCCTTCGAGCACGACCTCCCGCCCGCCGACGCGCTGGTGAGCGAGTCCGAGTACCGGGTCCGCCTCCGCGCCGTCTCGCACGGCCTCCGCCCCGCGCTGCAGAACGCGATCCTGTTCCTCGGCAGGTCGCTCGGCGCGAAGCTCGAGGAGGGCCGCGTCTTCGACGATCAGGCCGCGCGGCGCGCGACGAGCGATCGCCTCCGGCGCGACGTGTGGATGTTCGCCCAGATCTCGCGCGCGTTCGCGAGCAAGGCGCGCAACACCGGCCCGGCGCCCGATCGATGGACCGGCATCGCGAGCTTCGCGTTCGTGCGCGAGTTTCTCTCGTATTTCCGGGCGATGGGCTACCCGCTGCTCCGGGTGGGCGACTACCCCCACGTCGACGCGTTCGTCTCCGCGATGACGGCGCTCGAGGAGAGCGACCTCCTCGATCCGCAGCGGCTCGACGCCGCCATCCGCGAGTGCGAGGCGTTCTTCGAGTTCCTGATGAAGCTGTTCGAGCAGATCTCGAAGCGCGAGGACCTCGCCGGCGTCCCGTTCGATCGCAAGGGCGCCGCGCGCGCTCTCCGGCTCTACCTCGGCGAGCGCACCTGAGCGCCCCTCGCGGGCCGCGCCGCCGCGTCCTCAGAGCGCAGCGAGGGCTCGAGCGCCGCTCGCAGATCCTGGAAGCCCCCCTGCAATCCGCCGTCTGTGAGGGGGGCGCACGCGCCTCACCCGCCGCTCCGGCACCCGGGCGAACAGGCGCAGCGCGCCGCACGCCAATGCCGGCCACCTCGGCCCCAGGCGGCGGCGCAGCCGCGGGGACATCGTCCACCCGCGCGCGCCTCCAGCCTGGACCCGCGCGTCCGGATCCGCGGCGTCCTCACCCCCCGATGGTCTTGTAAGACGGATTATCTGGTCGCAACCGGCGGGTCGGCTCGCTGCGCCTCGTTCTGTTGGAAGACCCGAGGCGCTGCCGTGTCGCCTTATTCCGACTCGTCGGACGGGCCGGTGCTCGCAGGAGCAGGAGCCGGCGTGCTCTTGCGCGCGCCGCGGGTGCTCGCGCCCTTGGCCGGCGCGCGCTTGGCGGCGGCGCGCCCTCGAGGAGCGGCCGCCTTCTTCGGCGCAGCCGCCCGCTTGCCGGCGGCCTTCGCCTTGCGCTTCGGAGCGGCCTTCTTCGCGGCCGGCTTCTTGGCGGCGGCGCGCTTCGGGGTCTTCTTGGCGGCGGCGCGCTTCGGGGCGGCCTTCTTCGCTGCCTTCCGCGCCGGCTTCTTCGCGACCTTCCCGGCCTTCGCGGCGGCCGGCTTCTTGGCCGACTTCGTCACCTTCTTCGCAGGCTTCTTCGCGGTCTTCTTAGCAGCCATTGGAAATCCTCCTGCATTCGCCCCGGCACGGCACGGCGGACATCGCCGAACGTCCTCTCCGCTACAGTTTCCTTACCGAGGCAACAGATGTTGCACGACGTATATTGCCACGCATGGTGATGGTCAAGGAAAATCTTGCAGGCCCTAAACTGATGTATCCCGTGTGTTCCAGGCAAACTGGTCCGCAAGCGTTGCGAGGGTAAACGTCGGAGCAGGCCGTGGTGAAGCAACCAGACCGAACCTTACGACTGATTTTTGTTGACAGTTGACGTGATGTCTGTCTTGGCCCTTCGCGCTCCTTCCTGGCGATCGCGCGCCTGCATGGCGCGGCAAACGGCGCCGGTGCGCTCATGGTCGCACGGAGCTCCAGCGTTGCGCAGGCTCTAGAGAGCCTTGTGCGGCGCCATTCGCCTCGCTACGGTCGCGCCGCCTGCGCGGCGCCCCTCACGGCCGAGCGCCGCGCTGCTCTAGGCTGCTCTAGGAGGAAAGGTATGTTGGTTCGTCGCTCGACGTCGTGGTTGTTGCTTGGCGCAACGCTCCTTGCGGGCTCGGGGGCGCTCGGGTGCGGCTACTCGGAGGAGGAGATGCAGGCGAAGGTCCGCGAGATCGAGGGCCTGAAGACCCAGCTGAGCGCCGAGCAGGCGCAGAACAAGAAGGCCAAGAGCGAGCTCGACGAGGCGGCGGCCCGGATCGAGCAGCTCAAGTCCCAGCTCAAGGCAGCAGGCGTGGACATCTCCAACCTGAACGCGAACCTCGAGCAGCAGGCGCGCGCGCTCGAGGACTTCCGCCGCCGTGCCCAGCAGCTCGAGGACATCAAGAAGCGCTTCGAGGTGCTGCGCGACAAGCTCCAGGCGCTCACCAAGCTCGGGCTCAGCGTGACCGTCCGCAACAACCGGATGGTCATCCAGCTGCCCGGCGACGTCCTCTTCGACTCGGGACGGGAGACGCTCAAGAAGGAGGGTCAGGAGATCCTGCTCAAGGTGGCCGAGGTCATCCGCAACGACTCCGGCCTGTCGGCGCGCTCCTTCCAGGTCGCCGGGCACACGGACAACGCGCCGCTCGCCGGCGGCCGCTTCAAGGACAACTGGGGGCTCAGCGTGATGCGCGCCCGCGAGGTGCTGGCGTTCCTGCTCCAGCCCGAGGACAAGGGCGGCGGCGGCCTCAAGCCCGAGCGGTGGAGCGCCTCCGGCTACGGCGACACCGACCCGGTGAAGCCCAACGACACCCCGGAGAACAAGCAGGCCAACCGGCGCTGCGAGCTCGTGGTGCTGCCGAACGTCGAGGAGATGCTCGACCTGAAGACGCTCACCCAGTAAGGCTCGGGGCATGCGCGTCGCGGCCATCGACATCGGCACGAACTCGGTCCTCCTGCTCATCGCCGAGCGCCGCGGGGGTGAGCTCGTCGCGCTCGTCGAGCGCGCGACCATCACCCGGCTCGGCCAGGGGGTCGACGCTGCGCGCGCGCTCGCGCCCGAGGCCGTGGAGCGCACGCTCGCCTGCCTCGCCCGCTACGGGGAGGAGCTCCGGTCCCGGGGGGTCGAGCGCGTGGACGCCGTCGGCACCAGCGCGATGCGCGACGCCGCCGGCGGCGAGACGTTCATCGCCCGCGCCCGCGAGCTCATCGGCGTCGCGCCGCGCGTGATCTCCGGGCCGGAGGAGGCGGAGCTCACATACGCCGGCGCGCTGACGGGGCTCGACCTGCCGGCCCGCGGTTCCACGATCGTTGTCGACGTGGGCGGCGGTAGCACGGAGATCATCGTCGGCAGCACCGGCGGCGCGGTGGAGCAGGCGGTGAGCCTCGACGTGGGGAGCGTCCGCCTGACCGAGCGCCACGTGCGCACGGATCCGCCGGCCGCCGCGGACCTCGAGGCCGTCCGCGCCGACGTCCGGGCGGCGCTGGCGACGCTTCCAGCCGTGCCCCAGCTCGCGGCGCCCACCCTGGTCGGCGTCGCGGGCACGGTGACGACCCTCGCCGCGCTCGTGCGCGACGTGGCCCCCTACGACGGCGCCCGCGTGCATGGCGCGCGGGTATCCGGGGCAGAGATCGTGGACGTCACGTCCCGCCTCGCTTCCCTGCCGCTCGCCGCGCGCAGGCAGCTGCGCGCGCTGGATCCGGCGCGCGCGGACGTCATCGTGGCCGGCAGCGTGCTCATCGAGGAGATCCTCGCGTGGGCCTCGCGGCTCGCCGGAGCTCCTGTCGATCTCGTCGCTTCGGATCGCGGCGTCCGCTGGGGGCTCGCCGAGCGCCTCAGCGCCGCCTGAGCACCCCGGCTCGTTTGAAGGCCGGACGGACGTAACGCCCGACGTCCGTCGCGTCCGTCACATTTTCGAGTCATCCCACCCAGGTCAGGTCCGCCACCTCTCCCGGAGAGGCCCGCTCTGCCCTAAACTAGGCGGGTGAGCCGGCGCGCACCCACGCCGATGCCTCCATCGGTACACACTGTCACCCCGCCCGACCCCGAGGAAAAACCAGAGTGATCACGCCACGATGGCTCAACCCCGGGGATTTTCGTTGACGTATCTCGGCCGGCTCACTAGAGTGCGCGCGCCTGGCGCAAACCGGCCCTTTTTCAAGAGGGCCGTTCCCCCAACTTCAATCCCTTCCGCCCGCAACCGTCCGCTTCCACCGCCGCTTGTCAAGATTCCGCCGTGCACGCCAGAGCACCGACCTCTCGCGGGTCATGGAGGGTGCTCGCGTTCCTGCTTCTCGCACAGCGGTCTCGAGCGGCGGCTCATGGCTCTTTTCTCGGAATTTTTCTCGGAATGCGTGACGGTGTGTGTCGGTTCTGCGGGTCCAGGTTCAACCGCATGTGCAGCGTACGCCCCTCGAAGGGATTTCGGGAGGCAGACGAAAAACTAAAAGGACGGCGGGGTGGAAGGCAAAGGAGACGATATGCAGGCTCGTTCGGAGATCCAGTTCAAGGTGGGCGACAAAGCCGTCTACCCGGCCCAAGGCGTGGCCGAGGTGGTCAACATCGAGGAGAAGGACATCGCTGGCAACCGTCAGCGATTCTATGTTCTCCGCATCTTGGACACGGATCGAAAGATCATGGTTCCAGTCAGCAACGCGAGCGCGGTCGGCCTTCGCCAGGTCATCTCTGAACAGGAAATCCGGGAAATTTTCGACATCCTCCGCGAGCGTACCATCGCGTTCGACAACCAGACCTGGAACCGTCGGTACCGCGGCTTCATGGACAAGATCAAGACGGGTTCTATTTACGATGTCGCCGAGGTGCTACGCGACCTCTATCGCTTGAAGACGGACAAGCAGCTCTCGTTCGGTGAGCGCCGCATGCTCGACACCGCCCGGACGCTGATCGTGAAGGAGATCGCGATCGCCCGAGGTCAGACGGAAGAGCAGGTGAAGACCGAGATCGAGGCGATCTTTCTCGCCAACTAAGGCGTTACCTCATGGTTAGCGGCCCTGCGGCCGCTGCCGATGGAGGCCGGCACTGCCGGCCTCCGGGCTTTTGTGGGCCAAAAACGCCGTGCACCATCGGTCCGGGCGCGTTCAGAGATCGCTGCCCGGTCGCTTCTGCACGGGAGGGAGCGCGGGCAGCGCCACATCGACGCGCCACCCCGCGTCCTCGTAGACGCAGGGCACCTGGACGCGCTCTCCCGGGAGCAGGCCGGCGATGTCCACGAGGGCGTGGGCGCCGGCGATCTGGGCAGAGTAGCGCTGCGGCTCGAAGCGCAAGCGGAAGCGGGACGGCGTGATCATCGCCTCGGGCGCGATCGCCTTGCCCGTCGCGGCGCTGTAGCGCTGCGCGCGCGACGCGAGGTTGTCTCGAGCGCGGCGCGACAGCAGCTCGAAGGCGGCCTTGGCGTCAGCCGGGTCGCCGTGCAGCTGGCGCAGGCGAGCGACCAGCTCCCGGACGGCGCCGTCGGGCGTGCCGCTCGGAGGCCGCCTGCTGCATCCGGCGGAGGCGAGCGCCGCGACCGAGAGCGCGACCGCCACGCCGGCCTGGACGAGGCGCGCGGCCGGCCGTCGGGCGTCCTGTCGCGCGGGTTGCCGGTGCATGACCATGCGGCCCTCTCCTTAGAACGACGCGTCGCCGACGTCCACGGCGCGCGGCCGCTTAGAACGACGCGTCGCCGACGTCCACGGCGCGCGGCCGCCGGCCCCCAGGGTGACGTCGCGGCGGATCCCGCTCTCCCCGGATGTCGCGCGCGCCTGCGCGCACGCGCCGTCACCCCGGCGCGGCGCTGGCGAGCGCGCCCACCTGGCGGAGCGCCTCGTACAGGACGATGGATACCGCGTTGGCCAGGTTGAGGGAGCGCACGGGACCCAGCGTGGGAATGCCGAAGACGTCGTCCGGCATCCGCGCGAGGAGCTCGGGGTCGAGGCCCACGCTCTCCTTGCCGAACACCAGCGCGTCGCCCGGCCGGAAGTCCGCGTCGAGGTAGCTCCGCGGCGCCACCGCGCTGAAGAGGCGGAGCCGAGCGTTCGGGTGATGGTGGCGAAAGTGGGCGATGTCGAGCTGCTGCTCGAGCGTGACCAGGTGCCAGTAGTCAAGCCCCGCGCGGCGGACGCTCCGCTCGTCGATGCGGAACCCCAGCCTCCCGAGCAGATGCAAGGGGCTCTGCGTCGCAGCGGCGAGCCGCGCGATGTTGCCTGTGTTCTGCGGGATCTCCGGCTCCACCAGCACGATCCGGAACGGCGGATCGAGCGGCGCCGCACGGAGCCGGGGGCGACCATCGTTGAGCACGCCCTCTCTTTCCGCGACGCGACCGCGCGCCGCAACCCCCGAGCGAGGGATCGCGCGCGCCGCCTGGCTCGCCAGCGCCGCCTCGACAGATAGCCGGCCCACGCGGTCGCGCGGAAAACGCGAACCGAACGGACGGAGGCCCCTCTGTTCGCTTGACGGCTGTACGAGCGGACACGTAGCCTCCCGCCTCGGAGACACGGAATGCGCGCATCGTGCTGGATCGCTTCGGCTATTGCCCTCGCAGGAGTGGCGTCTTCCTCGCTCGCAGCCGCCGACGTCATGGATCCGGCGCTCGCGCGGCTCGTGCGCGACCCGGAGCCGAGCCTCGGCGGCGCCGCCGTGCCCTGCCGCATCACGGGGCCGGCGGGTGGCCTCTACTACAACCCCGCTTCCCGTTATCAACGCTGCCTGACCGACGACGCCGCGTTCGCCAAGCTCATCGCGCAGTACGGCTTCGCGGTGGCGCCGTCGGCGATGCACTCGGCGCGGACCACGGGTTACGGCGGGTTCGAGATCGGCATCGAGGCCAACTACACGAAGATTGACAGCGACGCCGATTATTGGAAGCAGGGCACGCAGGGGCCGCAGGATCCGACCAGCAAGAACTTCTCCATCGAGAACCGGAGCCCGGACTCCTTCCTGCAGCACTACTCCCTCAAGGTCCGCAAGGGTTTTCCGTTCGGGTTCGAGCTCACCGGCGCCGTCGGGTTCCTGGCCAACACCAGCCTCGTCAGCGCGGGGGCGGACGTCCGCTGGTCGCTGTTCGAGGGGTTCCGCCGGGGGCTCCCCGCGATTCTCCCGGAGCTCGCCGTCGGCGGCAGCGTCCGGAGCGTCACCGGGACGGAGGAGTTCCAGCTGACCGTGGCCGGCGCCGACGCGGTGATCTCGAAGCCCCTGCCGATCGCCGGCACGGTCGTGATCACCCCCTACGCCGGCTACCAGTGGCTCCGGATCTTCGGAGACTCGGGGCTCATCGATCTCACCCCGAACACCGACGCCGTGAACTTCTGCAACTTCCGAGGGGTGAACTCGCCTGCCAACCCGGTGCAGGGGCAGGACGGCAAGCCGCTCCCGCACGACGGCCAGCCGGTGTGCGACGGCGGCTCCCAGGCCGACTTCAACAACACCGTGGTGTTCGACGCCGTGCGCATGAACCGCCACCGGCTCCATTTCGGCGCGCAGCTGCGGTTCCAGATGGTCAAGCTCGGCGCGCACTTCATCACCGACATCGTGAGCCCCGAGGACGCGAACCAGGGCGCGGCGAACGAGATCGACGGCGAGAACAAGTTCGCCGGGCTCGGGTCGCAGTGGACCCTCGGCATCGATCTCGGCGCGATGTTCTGAGACCCGCTGCGCCGGGGACGCTCGCCACGAGCCCCCCGGCGCAGACCCGCTTCGAGCGGACGCGGCTCGCTGCGCTCCTCAGCGCTTCGAGCTCAGATCGGGCAGCGCGTAGCCGAGCTCGGCGAGGAGCGCGCGGAATGCGCGGTCCTCGTTCCGCGCCACGGTGAGGTGCTCCATGAACTTCTTGAAGTTGCCCTGAGCCGCCGCGTCGGCGGCGCGCTCGCTGTTCTCGAGCACGAGCAGGAGGTGCGGGTGCGCCTTGGAGACGGAGCTAGGGCACTCCATCTTGCGCGCCACCAGGGCGCGCGCTTCCGCGAGCGCATGCACCACCATGACGAGCTCCTTGTCATGGGTCCGGGGCAGGAGCATGTCGCCCTCCCTGCGCGCCTCGTCGAGCAGCAGGCTCGCCCTGTCCAGGTAGCTCCCGGCCCAGGCCGGCAGCGCGACGAAGAGCGAGCAGAGCGCGAAAGTGAAAGCAAGCATCAGGTGACGGATCATCGACTGGGTCCTCGGTCGTTCACGGTTTGCTCGGAGGATGCCGCGCCGGATGGCGGGCCCCCCCTGCCCTCGGGCGCACCTCGCAGGGTCTCGGCGGCTGCCCGTCCATCGGATGCGGCGGCCGCGGGCTCCGGCGCGGCGCACGAGAGGAGCGCGGCGCGCGCGGCCGCCTGCTCCGCGAGCTTCTTCGACCGGCCCCGGCCGGTGCCGATGACCTGGCCGTCGACCTCGACGGCGACGAGGAACGCGCGGTCGTGGTCGGGCCCCTCCGTGCCCATCAGGCGGTAGCGCGGCGACGCAGCGCCGCGCGCCTGCACGCGCTCCTGCAGCTCGCTCTTCGCGTCACGCCCGAGCAGGCTGCCGCTCGCGAGCTGCGCGAGCGGGCTCGCGGCGATCTTCCGGCTCAGCGCCCGCGCGCTCTCGAAGCCGCGATCGAGGTACAGGGCCGCGACGAGCGCCTCGGTGGCGTCGGCGAGCACGTTCGTCTGGTCGCGCTCCCCGGCGACCTCCGCGCCGCGCCCGACCCGGAGCGCAGCGCCGAGCTCGATCCCTCGCGCCCACGCCGCCAGCGCGTCCGTGTTGACCAGGGCGGAGCGCATCATCGAGAGCTCCCCCTCCCTCGCCCCCGGAAAGCGCTCCATGAGGAGCTCCGTCACGCACAGGCCGAGCACGGCGTCCCCCAGGAACTCGAGGCGCTGGTTGTCCACGCGCCGGCCGCCTCGCTGCTCGTTCGAGAAGCTCGGATGCGTCAGCGCCTCCTCGAGGTGCGGCAGGTCCCCCTCCAGCCCCAGATCCAGACGTTGCAGCAGCTCGCTCGGGAGCATCCCCAGCACCTTGCCCACGCGCAGCGTCAGCCCGCGCTCAAGCGGTCGGTCAGCTCGGCCAGCTCCAGGTCGAGCGCGGTCAGACCGCCAGCGTCATGCGTGGACCACGCGACCCGCACCTTGCCCCACGACAGCGCGATCTCCGGGTGATGATCGCGCCGCTCGGCCAGGAGGGCGACCTTTATCACGAAGCCAACGCCGGTCCCGTAATCCGGAAACGAGTAGCTCCGCTCGATCTGCTCGCCCGCTCGCACCCAGCCCGGGTGAGCAGCGACGAACCCGGCGATCTCATCGTCCGAGAGCCGATCACGCTTGCCCATGGGACGCAACTATGGGCTAAGCCCCGCCCCGGTGGAACCCCGGAATGCGGCCCCGCCCCGCGCGCCGTTCGCCGTGCGCTATCTTCCCGCCTCGATGACCGGGCTTCACGCCTGCCCCTTCTGCCGGGAGATGTTCGAGGCGAAAGAGGCGTCCACGTGCCCCGCCTGCGGCCTCCGGCTGGAGGCGCTCGCGAAGCTTCCCCCCTCGTACGACGCGCTCCAAGAAGAGCCTGACGAGCCGCTCCCGCCGCACATGGAACCGCTCCCGTGGACCTACGCCGGGCGCGGCCGGGGCGCCCTGCTCGCGCTCGCGCTCCTCGGGCTCGCGGCGTTCTTCGCGCCGTGGATCCACGAGACGGCCCCCGAGCTCCGCGACCTCAGCGGCTTCGGGCTCGCGCGACGGCTCGGCTGGATGTGGGCCCCGGCGGTCGCGTTCTTCGTGATGATCCCGCTCGCGCTGACCCGGAGGTCGATCCACAAGATGCGCGGCGCCCGCGTGGCCGTCGCTTTCCTCGCCGCGGTCGCCCTCGTCACCGTCGCGATGCGCCTGATGTTCACGCCGGGCAGCACGCTGCTCCGTCCCGTCCGCTTCACGTGGGGCTACGGGCTCTACGCGACCGGGGCGATCGCGCTGCTCGCGCTGTTCACCGCCGCGTTCTTCGGAGGAAGGATCGACGACCTCCCCACGGGGCAGCGGCGGCGGGGCGACGAGGTGCTGCACTGAGCAGCGCGCGGCGGGTGGCATCTCGGGTCGACAGGCTCGCCCGTGCGACGTAACCTTGATGGGAGTGGCCTTTGTCCGCTGCTCGAAGGTGCGCAATGGCCAAGCGATCTGCCAGCGTACGCCGTGAGCTCTCGCGGGACGACGAGACGTTCGATGTCCCCGCGGCGGTGCTCTGCGCGTGCTGCGGACAGCCCGACTGCGCCGGGTGCTCCGCGGCGAGCGACGAGGGCTCGGGGGTCGTCGCGATCGTCCCGTGGGAGCGCCCGATCGGCGGGGTCTGGTCGCGGCTCTGGGCCACCTCGAGGGCGACCACGCTGGGAGCCGAGACGTTCTTCGCGACGATCCCCGACGGCGCGCTCCCCACGGCCATGCGCTTCGCCCTGCTGGCGGAGACGCTCGCGATCCTGTCGATGATCGCCGCCCTCCTGCCCCTCATCGCGCTGGCGCTGCCGAGCCTTGCGCTGGAGCTGGCTCGCAACCCGGCCGCACGCGCGAGCGCCCTCCAGTGGCTCGCGATCGGCGTTCCGGCGGTCACCGTGTGGATGGTGCTCGCGCACACCTTGCACGGCGCCGCGCTCGACCTCGGGGCACGGCGCCAGGGCGCGCGGCCAGAGCGCCGGCGCGCGCTCCGCTTCGGGCTCTACGCGTGCGGCTGGGATCTCATGGCCGGCCCGCTCGGCGCGCTGGCCATGCTCATCACGGGCGGCACCAAGGGAGCCGAGCAGGTCCTCTCCGCCTCGCTCCGGGTACCGGGCAAGGCGTCCATGGCGCTGCTCCTGGGCGTCTACGCGCTCCACCCCGACGCGGCGGAGCGCGCTCGACGCGCCGGGAGCATCGCCGCGCTCGCGCTCACCATCGCCTCCGGCTTCGCCGCCATCGCGCTCGCCATCGCCTTCAGCTGACACGCCGTCAGCGCCCTCGGGGGTGTCGCCCTCGGCGGCGCTGCGCCCGCGGGTGTCGAGCGCCCATCCGTGCGCGCCGGTCGACTCAGCGCATGTCGTGACGCGGCACGGGCGACGGCGGAGGCGCGCCCGGACGCCGACCGCTCGCGAGGGTGCCCGGGCGCCTCTTCGGCTGCAGATCCCCCGTCGAGGTGACGTCGATGAGGTCCACGATCTCGGGGGCGTGACCGGAGACGTCCTGCGCTCGCAGGCGATCGAGGAGCTGCTTCACCTGCGCCTCCGCCTTGCCGTGCGCGAGGATCTGACGGATGGACGGCGCCTCCTGCTCGAGCGAGCGGCTCACGGGTTTCCTGCTCTGGCGCCGCCACAGCACAGCAAAGCCATCGCCCTCGGGCACGGGCTCGGGCACGAGCTCCGCGTCTTTCACCCCGGCGGCAGCCGAGAGGAGCCCCGGGTCGACCTTCAGCCCCGGCTCGGACGTGGTGCCATCGGACGCCACGAAGCCGAGATCGCCGCCGCGCATGCTCGTCGCCTTGTCGAGCGATTTCTCGCGGGCGATCTCCTTGAAACGCTGGGGTGACGGGTCCTTCTTCAGCTCGGCCAGGATCGCCTCGGCCTCCCCGCGCGTCGCGACGAGGATGCGCCAGAGCGCCACCATCGCCGGGGAGCTGAACCTGTCGCGGTGGGCCTCGTAATAGGCGCGGACCTCCTCGTCCGTCACCGGGGAGCTCGCCGCCGCCTCCGCCTGGATCCGCTGCAGCAGCGCGGAGCGCAGGACGCCGCGCACGCGATCCTGCACGTCGGCGCGCTCCGTCAGCTTCTGCGCGGCGGCCCCCTGGGCGAGGAGCAGCTCGCGCACGAGGACCTGGTTGACGAAGTTCTTCCGGATCTCTTCCGGGGTACGCCCGAAGGTCTGGAGCTGAAACGGCGGGACCTGCGCGAGCCTGCGCTCGACCTCCGACGCCGTGATCGCCGCGTCGCCGACGCGCGCCACCGGGGCGTCCGCGGCGGCCGCTGGCTGGGCCTCAGCGCGGAGCGACAGGCCGGTCGACGCCGCGCACACGACCGCCATGGAGGCCGCGCCGAGGGGGAGCTTCAGCGTTCTCGCGCGCATCGGAGCGGGTTATCCCCGCGCCGGCAGGCAAGGTCAAGCTGCCCCGCGGCGCGCTGCCTCGGCGGACACGCCCCGCTTCGTCCTCGCGCTCGTCCCCGCGCTCGCCGCCCCGCAGCACCCCGGCCTTCCGCAGCGCGTGCGCGTCGAGCCCGACGAACCGGTACACGTCCGCGGAGAAACCGTAGGCGCGGTGGAGGTGCCTCAGGCCCTCCACGAGCTCGGCGGTCACCTCGACCGGGGGCGGGGGCGGGTACGCCTTGCGGATCGAGGCGAGCGGCTCGCCCAGCGCCAGGAGCTCCTCGACGCGCGACAGCACGTCGATCGGCTTGAGCGCGCGCTTGCCTCGCCGCGCGACCCCCTCGGCCAGCTCGGCGAGCAGGCGCCGGCGCCGGCGCTCGGTACGGCCGTCTCCGGCGCGGCCGCCGCCGCCCAGGAGCAGCTCGTTGAACCGGCGCGCAGCCCGGCGCTTCTCGACCGCATCCGGACTTCCCCGGCGGTTCTGCGCACCGCCACCCCGCTTGGCTGGACCTGGCGCTTTGGTGGACCCGGCCGTGCGGGCCGGCGAGCTCTTCGTCTTCACGATCCTCGGCAAAAGCACAGCGCGCTCGAGGAGCCGGTATTCCCCGGCACATCTTCTTGCTGTCCCGGCAGTATAGACAGCTCATCCTCCCGCTTCGAAGAAAGCGGCGGGCGCACGGTCGCGCTCTCCCCGCGCGGCGCTGGACGTCAGCGCCCGCCTGCGCACCACGCGAGGGCCGTTCCGACGGCCGCGATCAGCCAGGCCGGCCACGTCGCGCGCACGAAGCCGGCGACGTCCGACAGGGCGCCGCGCCGGGCGCGCCGCACCGCCTCGGCGTGGCCCACCCGGCGCAGCTCCTCGCGCGTGATCTGCTCGTGCTCCTCGTCGTCGAGCGGATCGCTGCCAGCCAGATGGTGCAGGTGATGTGTCACCTCGTGGTCGATCGTCTCCTCGATCTCCGCGTCGATGTCGAAGCCGGGATCCTCGCGGGCTTCCGATCGGAACGTCCGATAGAAGATCCTGATCTCCGGAGGATGGGCGATCCCGAGCGCATCCGCAGGTGTCCCGGGCGTGTAGCAGCCGAGCAGCGGCTCGCCTCCGTCGTCGCAGGCCGGCACGCCTGCGTCGATGAAGAGATCGATGTTCCGCACGCCGCGGGCCTCGTAGATGCGCCCCGCCGCGGCGCGGACGCGCGCCTCGAAGCCGTCGAGATCCGGAAAGGCGCTCGAGGCGCTCGCCCGAGCCCTCGCCCCTGGCCTCGTCGGGCGGGGCTCCCCGAGCTCGTTCGTGTCCGCTCCGTCCACTCCAGCAGCGCGCAGCGGGGCGCGCGCGAGCTCCCGATCGAGCGGCACGTCGAGATCGTTGCGGGCGCCGCAGCCCTGGCAGCGGTAGACGGCGAGGAGCCGCGCGGGGTAGCGCGCCTCGTGGTAGAGGTCGACGATCGCCGCCCACGCCTCGTCGGGAGCGCTGGCGAGCGCGTCGGCGATCACCGGCGCGCGGCGCTCGCGGCCGAGCGCCGCGATCCCCATGGCCACCACCAGCGACGGCGTGACGCGCAGGACGCCGTCGTCGGGCAGGCGGAGGAGCGGCATCGCTTCCTCGACGGTGCGCTCGACGAGCCGCACGGCGCGGCAGACGGAGCGACCCACACGCAGCGCCGGGATCGGGTGCGACACGCCGAAGTCGAACGGGCGATCGAGCTCGGGATCGTCGAGCTCGCCATCGGTGAACGGCCCGATCTCCAGCAGGCCCGACGGGGCGACCTCGAACGGGGCGCTGCAGTTCTCGCAGGTGTAGGCGCCTGGCTCCTCGGGCACGACGCCGGCAGACGCGAGGAGCGCGCGCAGGACATGGGCGTCGGTGAGCGGGAGGCCGAGAGGATCCAGCGGCGCGCCGCGCGCGTCGGCCAGGACCGACGGGCCCGCGAGGACCTGCACGTCGAGCGCGCACCTGCCGAGGGATGCGCGCTCGCCGCCGCGGCCTGCGGGAGCGCCGAAGACGGACGAAGCGCGAGCGCGCGCGGCGGCGTCCGACAGGCGCGCCACGCCGCCGGAGGGGAGGTGGACCTGAGCGGGGAGCAGGCGTCGCGCGGGCGCAGGCATCGCGGCGGCCTATATAGCGGGTGGCTCGCCTCAGGGGTCCTCGGGACGCGGCGGACCGCCAGCGCCCTCGCCGGCCGGAGCGAGCGATCCCCACGGCTCGCGGTCTCTGCCGGTCTCGGACGGCTCGTTCGCCGCGCGGCCGACGTCGAGGCCGGCGGCGCTGGCGAGCTCGGCGGCCACCGCCGCGGAGAGCGAGCCTCCGCTGAGCGGTGACGCGCCGGCGACGATCGAGATGGGCGACGGCTCCGAGGAAGGGCGATCCCGGCGGCGGCCGCGCGCGAGCACCGGCGCGCGCTCCCCGTCGCCGGCCGGATCCGGCGCGGCCGCGCCCACGCGATGGACGGTCGCGCGCAGCTGCACGCGCCCGAGCGACAGGCTCGCCGCGCTGGCGGGCGGCACGCTCGACGAGAGCTCCGCGCCCACGGGCACGCCCGTCCCGAAATCGAGGTAGCGGGTGATCGCGAGGGCGTAGATGAGCTTGCGCACGGTCGGCTCCGGCGCGACCCCGGATCGGAGGAGCGCGGCGAGCGTGGGCGTGGAGCTCTCCAGCGCCTCGATCACCGCGAGCTCGCCCTCGCGGAAGCCGAAGCGGCCGGGCTCGAGGGCGGGGTGCAGGCGGAGGGGCACGGCCCCGATCCGCTCCAGGGTCCGCTGGAGGCGCGTCGAGCGCTCGCCGTAATCGCGCAGCCCCGCCCAGAGGAGCGCGAGGGGATCGACCTTCGCGGGATCTCCCCCCCACTCGGCCAGCGCGTCGAGGCCGTCGAAGTAGCGGTACTTCGTCTCCGGGGGCAGATCGAACAGGCGCACCATCCGCCGCACGAACTGGACCTGGGCGAGCCAGTCGATGGTCGCGGCGTCGACGCACCCCGACAGCAGCAGCACGTCCCCCAGGAGGCCCCTTGTCGCGAGCGCCTCGGCCAGGATCTCGGCGGTGATCACCCCCTCTTCGAGCAGGATCTCCCCGAGCCGCGCGTACCCGTCGCTCGGACGGATCTTCACGGGGTTCCCCCGGACGATCCGCAGCGTGTGATCGGCGCCCGTGGGCTCCACCAGGATGAGCGCGCCGGTCAGCCGATGCTCGACGGCATAGACGAAAAGATGAGCGAACGGCGTCCGCTCCAGATCTCCTTCCGCCGTCGCGAGACCGTCGGGAGACATCCTGGGCCAAGCTACCATAGCGCGCGCAAGCCGGATCCTCCTTTCTCCACGCGCGCCGACGTGGAGCGCGCGGAAGCTGGGCAGGCGTCATTGGTCCCGCGTCCCGCGTCCCGCGTCCCGCTTCCCGCTGCCGCGCTCCGCCGGAGCGCGGGCATCGGCCGCGGCGGTTCCGCGCTACGGTGGCAGACATGCCGCGCGGACATGTGCTGGTGCTCGATGACGAGCGGGCGATCTTGACGACCCTCCAGAAGGCGCTGTCGCTCGAGGGCTACACGGTCGACGTCGCCGGCGGCGTCGGGGTGGCCGAAGAAAAGCTCGCGAAGCGGAGCTACGACATCGCGCTCTTCGACGTCTCGCTGCCCGACGGTGACGGCGTGGAGCTGCTCCAGCGGATACGCGTTTCCGGCTCGGAGCTGCCCGTCGTGATGATGAGCGGCCACGCGACGGTCGACGCCGCCGTCCGCGCGACGCGGCTCGGGGCGATCGACTTCCTGGAGAAGCCGCTCTCGACCGATCGGCTGCTGCTCGTGCTCGAGAACACCTTGCGCCTTGTCCGCGCCGAGGCCGAGGCGAAGGCGCTGCGGACGCAGACCGGCCAGGTCGGCGAGCTCATCGGAGAGAGCCGGGCGATGCTCGACCTGCGCGAGCAGATCGCGCGCGCGGCGAAGGCGACCGCGACGGTCTTCGTGACGGGCGAGCGCGGCACCGGCAAGGAGCTCGTCGCGCGCGCGATCCACGGCGCGTCGAAGCGGGCGCGCGGGCCGCTCGAGAAGATGAACTGCGCCGCGGTCCCGAGCGAGCTCATCGAGAGCGAGATGTTCGGGCACGAGGCCGGCGCGTTCACGGGCGCCACGAAGCAGCGGCGAGGCAAGTTCGAGCGCGCGAGCGGCGGGACGCTGTTCCTCGACGAGGTCGGGGACATGCCGCTCGCGATGCAGGCGAAGCTGCTCAGGGTGCTCCAGGAGCGGGAGATCGAGCGCGTGGGCGGGCACGAGACGATCAAGGTCGACGTGCGCGTGGTGGCCGCGACGAACCGCGACATCGAGGCGGCGTGCCGGGAGGGGCAGTTCCGGCCGGATCTCTACGATCGGCTGAACGTGCTGCCGCTGTCGCTGCCGCCGCTGCGCGCGCGGCGCGAGGACGTGCCGCAGCTCGCGCGGCATTTCCTCGCGCTCGCGACGCAGGCGAACGATAGGCCCGGGATGGCGTTCACGGACGGCGGGATGGGCGTGCTGGTCGCCTACAGCTTCCCGGGGAACGTGCGGGAGCTGCGCAACATCATCGAGCGGCTGGTGATCCTGACGCCCGACGAGACGATCGACGAGGGCGACGTGAAGGTCTGCCTCGGAGGGCAGCAGGCCGCGATGAAGGGCGGGCTCTTCCGGCCGGGGGTGCCGTTCCGGGTGCTCGCGGAAGAGGCGGAGCGGGCGATCCTGGAGGAGGCGCTCGGCCATCACGGAGGGCAGATGGCCGCGACGGCCCGGGGGCTCGGGCTCGAGCGGAGCCACCTGTACAAGAAGTTCAAGGCGCTCGGGCTGCGGGGGGACAAGGGCGAGGCGGAGGACGAGTAGGCGAGGGAGGAGGCGGCCCTTCCGGGGGCCGCGCCGAGGGGAGGGTCTGCGCGGCGGCCGCGGGCGGGCGCTCGGCCATCCGCCGAGGCGGGAGCGCGGAGCTTGCGCTGAGAACACCGCCCGGCATGTCTCCCTTCGGGCCATGCCACCTGGGACGTTTCGTCGCGCGCCACACAAGGCGCGCCTGAGACGTGGAGCCCTCCGGGACCTTATGGCACCTCGGTCGGTGCTCGCCGCGCCCACCCGCGGCCGCCGCGCAGACCCTCCCCTCGGCGCTACGGGAGTGGACGCGGAGCAAGCGGGCGCCGCATGGATCGCGACCGATGCAGCGCAGCGCTCGCCACGAATGACCGTCACTGCACGGCGCATCCGGCGGACGCGGGTGCTCAGCCACGGGGAACCTCGGCGCGTTGACGGGGCGTCCACCGCGCGGTCAACTGCCGCCGTGGACTTCCTGGAGCGCCTCCGCGCTTACCTCGAAAGCGTCGCGCGCACGCCCGAAGGTCAGCCGCGCCCGCGGATCGATGTCGCTGCCCACCGGAGGCACGTCCTCACCGTCATCGATCAACTCAGCACGGATCCGGAGCACGCACGCGAGCTCACGGGCAAGTGGCTGCAACCATCGTTTGCGACGCTTATCGAGAAGCTCGCGGAGGGCATCGAGGGAGACATCCTCGCGCCGGATGCGTCCCAAGCCGAGATCACCGCGACGATCGACATCGCGATCAGCCGACTTCTCGGCGTCTCGTCGACCACAGGGTCGCTCGCCCGTGATGCGGCGCTCGATCGAATCACTGAGAATGCGGCAGTCTGGGCTCATTATAAACGGACGTCTCGGGATTGGGTCTCCCCGCCACCGCGCTACGCGTTCGAAATCAGGGCGGTCCGAAGGCGCGGAGGGCGGACCACGCTGACGCCGCTGGGTGCAACCCTTCTCGATCTCCCCGGCTCGGACGCGGTCCGATGGCTGCTCGCGGTTGAGTCAGCCCAGTCGCTCGGTCCGAATGACGATTGGCGAGTCCATCCGGAGCTCGCACGCGAACTGCTGCAAGCACCTGAACGCCATTTCTACGTCGCCAGCGATCCCGAAGAGCCGTCGTTTCGATATTCCCGAAGCTCGGTCCACCGGCTCGAGGCTCTCGGGCTTGTCCGATGCAGCAACTTTAGCTGGGAGGAGCCTCATTACGACTGGGGCTACACCGTCCAGGAGCCCGCCCGTCCTCTCCTCGAAGAGATCGCCGAGCAACGCGCGACTCCCTTCGCCGTCCTGGCCGACGCCCTGCTCCGTGATGAGTCCTCGCTCGCCCTGGGTCGCGCGCTCCCCGAGCCAGGCCTTGCGGCGCACGAGAGCGCCGCCGCCGCCAACGCCTTGCAAGCCCGCATGGTCGTGCATGAGATCCGCAACGCCCTCGTCCCCGCCGAGGTCGCCCTTGCCCGCCTCGTCCGCGATGCAGGCGAGGCCGCCGAGGTCAGCAAGCAGCGCGCGCGCGTCGAGGCGGGCATCCGTCGGGCGCTCCGCTTCGTCGACGAGATGATGAAGGTCGCCAGCCTCGGCGCCGAGCCGCCCGCCCCCTTCGATGTGGTCTCATCGCTCCGCGAGGTCGTGGCTGGCATGGCGGACGAGCTGAATGGCCACCTCCGCTTCGCGCCGCCCACAGAAGGCATCGTCCTCGTCGGCCCCCGCGCGCGCTTCGCCCTCGCCGTCCGCAACCTGCTGAGCAACGCAGGCCGTGCGGTCGCCGGCCGGGACGGCACGGTCGAGATGACGATCGCTCCGGCAGAGGACGCCGTCACCGTCCACATCGATGACAACGGGCCCGGCGTGCCCGAAGAGCAACGCCGGGCCATCTTCGCGCCCGGGGTCGCGCTCGTCTCGGGGGGGAGCGGCCAGGGCCTCGCCCTCGTGCGTCAGGTCGTCGAGGACGAGATGGGCGGGGCGGCGGTCTGCTCGCAGAGCCCGCTCGGCGGCGCGCGGTTCACGATCACGGTTCCGGTGAAGAAGTCGAGGACACCATGAAAGGCGACGCGCGGATCCTCATCATCGACGACGACAAGGCGTTCCTCGAGCTCTACGACGAGGTCCTCTCCGCCGACGGCTATCAGGTCGAGACCGCGACGAGCCGCGCCCAGGCCCTCGAGCGCCTCGACACGCCGGGCTTCAGCGTCGTCCTCATCGACCAGAAGCTCCAGGGGCCCGGCGGGCCAGACACCGGGCTCGACCTCGTCGCCGAGACGGCGCGCCGCGCGCCGGGCGCCAAGGCCATCCTCGTGACCGCGTTCGCCTCCAGGGAGGCCATCGAGCGCGCCTTCCGCGAGGGTGCCTACGACTACCTGGAGAAGAGCGCCGTCTTCGAGGCGCTCCTCCGCGTCAAGGTCCGCAACGCGGTCGAGGCCGTGCGCGAGCGACGGATGGCGTCGATGGATGACGACGAGACCGAACGATCCATCCGGAGCACCTGGGACGCGGTCCGCGCCGAGCAGGACAGGAACCGGAAAGGCCTGCTGCTCGAGCACCTGACCGCGCTGCTCCTCAAGACGATCCCGGGGTTCGCGCGGCTCGGCAGCCGCCTGTCGAACGAGCTGGAAGAGCTCGATCTGCTCGTCCAGAACGCGTCGCCGGACCCGTTCTGGCAGAAGGAGTCGCCGTACTTCCTGGTCGAGTGCAAGAACTGGTCGAAGCACGTCGGCACCAAGGAGCTGCGCGACCTCTGGGGCAAGATGGACGGGCGCTACGACCGCTGCCGGCTCGCGCTCCTCGTCGCGCCCGGAGGGATCGCCGAGACGGTGCACCAGCTCCAGCTCCAGAACGCGAAGCAGAGCAAGCTGGTCGTTCTCATCGGCCCGGGCGATCTCGATTGGCTCGTCGCTGGACCGGACCGGAGCGCGATCCTGAAGGAGCTCCATCAGCGCGCGGTGAGCGCCGCGTCCTCCGGGGGCGACATGGAGAGCAGCCTCTGAGTGAGGACGTCGCGGTCGCTGGCAGCGCAGGCGGCGCGCACGGCGCGGGAAGGGTGCAGACAGAGCGGACGGCGCGGGGCGAAGGGGGCCTCAGGACGGCTCAGCCGCCCTCGGGCTCCTCGGCGGCTCCGCGCTTCCTCGATGCCTTCGGCGCGACATCCAGGAAGAAGCCGCCCACGTAGGCGCGCTGGCGCGGGAAGCGGGCGTCGAGCGAGCCCTTGAGGCTCGCGAGCGCGAGCGCCGCCTCGACGACGAGCCGCGTGCCCTCGCTCGCGAGCCGGGTGCGCGCGGCGTAGCCCTCGTCGCGCGCCTTCAGGAACTCCTCCTGCTTGTTCGCGCGCGCGGTGAGGTCCGCCTGGAGGTCCGCCCTCTCGTCGAACGGAGGGAGGTCGTTCATGCGCGCGACGGCGGCGAGCACCGCGGCGGGCTCGCTCGCGATCGGCGCGCCCGTGAGGTCGTCGACCCGCTGGCCGAACGCGTGCGTCGCGTCGAGGCCCGCCTTGCCGCGGAGCGCGAGCTTGGTGCGCGCGTTCGCCGTGCGCACGCCGCGGTCGAGCACCTCGTCGCCGATCTCCACGGTGGCCTGCTGGATCTCGCCCGTGCCGAGGTCGTGCTCGTCGAGCGCGAGGTAGACGGCCTTGAGCTGGGCAGCGAGCGGATCGAGCTTCGCCTGCTCGGCGGCGAAGAACGCGCGATCCTCGTCGCTGCGCTCGATGTCGGCGGCGATGGCCGCGGTGAGGGAGCCGATGGTGTGGCTGAGCGCCCGGCGCATGGTCCGGATCGAAACCGTGGGGCCTGCGAGCATGGATACCTCCCGGTAGATGTTCGCGACCATGGGAGCGAGCGAGCTGATGCTATGTCAAGAGGAATCTCGGCTACGGAGGGCGTCAGGCACCGCCAGGTGGCCAGCGGGCGACGATCGGGGACACAAAAAGCTCGCCGGAGGGCTGTGGGACGAGAATCTGGGGCCCGGAGGGAGCGCCGGGCGCCTGGCGGACGGAATCAAGCGCCGCGGAGAGAGCGCCGCGCGCCTGGCGGGCGACATCAGAAGGCGCGGAGGAAGCGCCGGGCGCCTGGCGGACGGAATCAGACGCCGCGAAGGGGGCGCCGGGCGCCTGACGGGCGACATCGGAAGGCGCGGGGGCTCCACCGGAGGGCTGGCGAGAGAGAACCGCGCCGGGTCTGGGCAGTGCCGCCGAATGACGGGTGAAGCGTCGCCACGGGCATGGGGAGCAACACCGGATGGCCGGCGGCGATGTCCCCACGCTCCTCGGGCGTCTCCCAGGCTGGCCGAAGCCTGCGCACGACACCCCACGCGAGAGCCTCGACCGGCGGCTTGTCATCGCGCCTCACGCGACGACAAGATGCGCCATGACGACGGCGCACGTGCTGGACCGGGAGCTCGAGGCCCCCTTCGCGGGTCGGGAGGACGATCTCCTCGAGAAGGAAGAGGAGCCGTCGCCGGACGAAACGCAGCCTCGGCAACCCGCCAGCTGGCCGCTTCAGATTTCCAAGGTCGAGCGCTCGATCTTCGAGCTGCACCGGAGCTGGAAGAACGGGGTGCTCCGCCTCGATCCGGACTTCCAGCGGGAGTTCGTCTGGGACTACTGGCGCCAGGTCAAGCTCGTCGAGTCCGTGCTCATGCGCCTCCCGTTGCCGGTGTTCTACCTCTCCGAGGAGAACGAGGAGGAGACGCTCGTCATCGACGGCCAGCAGCGCCTCACCACGCTCTTCAGCTTTCTCGACGGAGAGTTCCGCCTGAGCGGGCTCAAGCTGCTCCCGGAGCTCAACCAGAAGCACTTCAAGGATCTCGACGGCAAGGTGCAGCGCCGGTTCGAGAACACGCCGCTCACCTGTTTCATCATCCAGCCGGGCACGGATGAGCAGGTGAAGTTCCAGATCTTCGAGCGCGTGAACGAAGGGGCCGTTGCGCTCAATGCCCAGGAGATCCGCAACTGTCTCTACCGAGGGCCCGGCCTCGACTTCATCAAGCACCTCGCGAACGACGCATCGCCCGGTTCGTTTCGTGACGTCGCCGGCCCGAGCCGGGTTTATCGACGCATGAGGGCGGATGAGCTCGTGCTCCGCGCCGTCGCCCTGCTCGATCTCGGGGTGGACCGCTACCCCGGCGAGCTCAAGAGCTTCCTGAACGACGAGCTCAAGCGGCTGAACGCCTCGACGGGAGAAGAACGCGATGCGCTGGCGCACAGGCTGAAGCACGCGCTCGCTCACACGAAGACCGTCTTCGAGGATCACGCTTTCTGCCGCTACAAGCCATCGGACGGCTCGTGGGCGCGGCAGCTCAACGGCCCGCTCGTCGAGGTCATCGTGGCCGGCTTCGATCGCTTCTTCCCCGCAGGGATGCCCTTGCCACCCAGGAAAATCAAGGCCATCCGGGATCGCTTCCGGACGATCTCCGGTGAGGAGGCGTTCCGCGACGCGATCACCTTCGCCACGCAGTCGACGAACACGGTTCGAACGCGGTTCGACCTCTGGATGAAGGAGCTCGCTCATGTTGCGTAGCGTGCTGCTCGAGGGCTTCCGCTCGTTCGAGCAGCCGACGGCCGTGCGCTTCGCCCCGCTGACGATCCTCGCGGGCCCGAACAACGCCGGGAAGAGCTCCGTCATCCAGGCGCTGCTCGCGCTCGTTCAGTCCGAGCAGGCGTCGAGCGCTGATTCGCTCCTGCTGAGCGGCGCCTGGTGCGATCTCGGGCGGTTTGACGACGTTGTCAGTGCCAGCCGTCCGTTGGACCAGCGCCGCTTCATGTTCGGCGTCAACGGAGAAAATTCACACAAATATGCGACTGATTTCTTGTGGGAGTTCGGGGCACCGGACGACGACGCCCTCGCAGCCGCGCGGATCTATAAGCTCGATTATGCTTCAGGCAATGCCACGGGACGGCTCGCGCCAGGGCCCGAGCGCTTTGTCTGGACCGAGGAGATGGTAGCGATCGGGCAAAGGCCTCCGAACCCTCCGCGAGAGCGCAGCGGGAGCGCGACCTTCGTCCATCCAGGCATCATCGACACGCGCGAGGAGTACGGCCCCTCAGGGATGTACCGGACAAGGCGCATCGCTCTGCGCCTCGTAGAGGCTTCGCGTACGCAGTACGTCGGTCCCTTCCGCTCGCCGCCGCAGCCGCTCTACACACCGCGCACGTCCGCGGCCGGTCCGCCGCTCGGTCGGTACGGGGAGCACACGGCGGAGCTCCTGTTCCGGCGTCGTACCCAGCAGACCGACGTCACCGTCCCGGGGCAGCCGCACGAGGACGCGGGCTCGCCGATCCTCCTGGCGGTCAACGCGTGGTGGTCTCACCTCTTCGACGGCAGCTTCGCGCTCCAGATCGACGCGCCCGCGCGCCTCGGGTTTACGCTGTCCATCGACACGCCCTCCGCCGAGCGGCTCGGGCTCGGGCAGGTGGGGCTCGGACTCTCCCAGGCGCTGCCGATCGTGACGGCGTGCCTCGTCTCCCGCCCCGGCGATCTGCTCCTCATCGAGACGCCCGAGGCGCACCTCCATCCCGGCGCGCAGCACCGCCTGGCAAGCTTGTTCATCGACCTCGCCCGCAAGGGGCGGCAGGTCGTGATCGAGACCCACAGCGAGCACCTCGTCACGGCCGTGCAGATAGCCGTCAAGGAGGGGCTGCCGCCGGAAGATGTCGCCCTCAGCTTCTTCAGCCAGGAGGCTGGCCGGACGGTGGTGCAGGAGATCGAGCTGAACCCGCACGGACGCGCGCTGCGCTGGCCGCCCGGCTTCTTCGATCAGGCGGCCATCGATCTCGCGGAGCTCCTCCGCTGATGCCGGTCGTGTTGTTGAACCACGATTTCGTGGACGGGATGGCCCACCGCACCGACCTCGGCCCGGTGGCCGTCGCACTGCAGGACGTGCAGCGACGCCTCGGGGGGGATCCGATGCACGTGCATCCGGAGCTCACGCTGCAGGCCACCGGCGGCGGTCCGTTCGTCGAGTGGGCCAACCAGCACCGCAACGACGCCGGAGCGGATCGCCGTATGCTCAGCGCGCTGCTGCTCCGGCTGCTGAGCGGCCCGTTCGTAACCGATCTCCCGCTGGAGCGAGATGTCTCCCTGCTCTCGGACGATCCCGCGCTCCCTCCCGAGCCTTCCTGGCGGCGCGCGGCGATGCTGCACCTCGCCGCGCATGCGCTCTCGGCCACCTCCGCGGTTCCGTGGGTCTTGTCCTTCGATCCCCGTTCCGACCTCTCACAGCCCAGGTACCGATTCACGCAGGGCGACGCGATCGCCGAGGTCGACAACTTCAGGAGCAGCGCCGAGGCGCTCAGCCGGCTGGGCGAGCTGGCGACCCGCGGGCTCGTCGGCGCCCTCGCGACGCTCGAGGCCGCCGCACAGCACGAGAGCCGGCTGATCGTCCTCGATCGAGCCCGCGACGCCGCGCGGAAGTGGAACCTCGACTGCCCGGAAGGCGCCCTGTTCCGCGCCTTGGTCGACCTCGCGATCTACGCCGCGGCGCTCGACGAAGGGCTCTCCCGCGAGCTGGCCGCCGAGCGTTACCACAAGGCGAGCGGTGTGCCGATGTCCCGGGAGAGCGGTGAGGTCTCCCGCAGCCCCACCTGCAAGCGGCAGCGTACGTTCGTCGTCCCCGGCCGGGGCGAACAGTACTTCGACATGCACGCGAAGCCCGGCGCCAGCACGCGCATCCACGTCTGGACGGACGTCGTGGAAGGCCGGCACGTCGTGTACGTAGGCCATTGCGGCGAGCACCTGCTCCTGCCCGGCGGCAAGCGCTGATTGCGCACAACAGCGAGCGCTCTCTGAAGCGACGATGCGCTCGTCGCGAGGATGACTCCCTCATCCCGAGGAGCTTCGTCGCCACCGCGTGGCAGGCCCAACGCGAGCGCCCAACGCAAGCGCCGGAGGGGGTCTCCGCGCGGCAGGGGTGCGGGTGGGCGCGGCGAGCACCGACCGAGGTGCCATAAGGTCCCGGAGGGCTCCACGTCTCAGGCGCGCCTTGTGTGGCGCGCGACGAAACGTCCCAGGTGGCAAGGCCCGAAGGGAGACATGCCGGGCGGTGTTCTCTGCGCAAGCTCCGCGCTCCCGCCTCGGCGGATGGCCGAGCGCCCACCCGCGCCCTGCCGCGCGGAGACCCCCTCCGGCGCGTGCAGCCGGGATCTCCGCCCTCCCCTCCCCGCTCACACCTCGCCCCGAGCCCCGAGCCCCGAACCTCAATCCGGCATCGCCCGCGGCGCAGGCGGCGACGCGCCCTTCATCGTCTTCTGGTACTCGAGCGCCTGCTTCGCGTAGTCGTCCCGCTTCATCTTCGCGTACGCCTTGGCGAGCTCCCCGTAGATCTCCGCCGCGTCCCCCGGCTTCGGCCCGGACAGGAGCGCGCTGTTCAGCTCGTAGATCGCCGACACGTGCCGCCCCGTGCGCGCCAGCGCCCGCGCATAGAGCCGGTGGATCTCCGGGTTCGCCACGTCGACGAAGATCGCTCCCTCGCCGACCTTGCGCGCCTCCTCCCACGCGCCGCGCTCCACGAGCAGCCGGAGCAGCCGCCGCCAGACACGACGATCGTGCTGGTCGAGGAGCGCGAGCCGGCGCAGCGCCGAGAGCTCGCCCGCCGCGTCCTTCTGCCGGCGCGCGAGATCGTAGAGCCCCTGGAGCGGCTCGGCCTGCGTGGGATCCTGGCGCGACGCCGCCTCGAGGTTCGCCTTCATCTTCGCCGCGTCCTTCTTCAGCTCGGCGAGATCCGCGAGCTTCATCCGCACGACGTAGCCGTCGTGCCCGTCGGCGATCATCTTGCTCAAGAGCCTCGCCGCCTCGTCGGGCTTCTTCTCGGCGAAGGCCGCCCGCACCTTGAGGTAGGTCGCGTCGGGCTGCTTCGGGTCGACCCGGAGCGCCTCGGCGAGCACCGCCTCGCCCTCCTGGCGCTGCCCGTCCTCGAACAGCGCGAGCGCGAGCTCGACGAGCCGCTTCGCGTCCTTCGGGGCGCGCGCCGCCGCCTTGCGCGCCTCGTCGAGCGGCGGCGCGTGCAGATCCGGGACGTACTGCTTCTCGTAGCGCTCGAGGCGGGGCTTCAGCCACGCGCGGAAGCGCCGGTCGAGCTCCTCCGCGCTGATCCCGAGCGACTCCTTCACCACCTCCTGCGTCCGCTTGCCCGCGGCCCACCGGGGCAGCATCGAGACCACCTTCGGGAAGCCGAACTCGCCCGCCATGAAGACGACGATCTGGCTCGCCGCGAAGTAAGCCATCGTCACGTCCTCGATGTTGTCGACGTGCGTGAACGCCCGGTTGAACCCCTCGACCGCCGGAATCCTCCCGCCCTTCAGGGCGGCGAACAGCGCCGGATCTTCCTCGCGGTGCCACTCGGGCCGCCGCACGATCGTCTCGTACTCGCTGAGCCCCTCGGTGAACCAGCGCGGGACGTGGTTCTTCGAGAGCTGGATCGCGAAGACGTGCCCGAGCTCGTGCCACAGCACGTTCCCCCAGTTGAATTCCCCCGCCGCCGGGCTCAACGCCGCGAGCGTCTGGCCGAAGCAGACGCCCTGGATGCCCACGTTGGGCAGGCCGCTCGTCCTGACGCTGAAGTTCTCCGTCGACGCGTAGAGCTCGATCGAGACCGGAACCTTCGGCGTGAAGCCGTACCGCTTCACCATCGAGCCCCAGGCCTCCTCGAGCATGCGCGGCACGTACCGCTCGAGGATCGCGCGCTCCTGCTTGTGGTAGCGGACGCGGAAGGTCTGCCCCTCCACGGTCACGTACTGCGTCGCGATGTCCTTCTCGTAGAGGTTCAGCGTGTTGAAGACCCGCACGTTGAAGCGGTCCTTGTCCCACGCCTTCTGGAGCGAGAGCACGCCGCTCTTCTCGTCGCCGGCGCGGATCAGGTTCAGGCCGAGCGTGGCGTGCGCCTTCGCGTCGTTCGGATCGACCTGCGTCGCCTCCCCCATCATCTTGACGATGTCGTCGTAGCGATGCTCCCACTCCGCGAACTCGCCGACGATCTGGAAGAACCGCGAGAACTCAGGGTTCAGGCCGAGCACCTTCGCCTTGATGGCCTCGAAGCCGGCCGCGTCGTCGGCGAGGAAGCGGCCCGCCGCCTTGATCGAGAGCAGCGCGAGGTCGTTCGGGTTCACCTTGAGCCCGCGGTCGGCCGCGGCGTCCGCGGCGTCGATGTCCATGTCGCGGAGCGCGAGCCCGGCGCGGACGAAATACGCCTCGGCGAGGTTCGGATTCACGGAGAGCGCCTGCGCGACCTCGCTGTCGGCACCGCCGAAGTCCATCGCGCTCTCGAGCTTGACGCGCGCCATGGCGACGCGGCAAAGCGGATCCTTCGGCGCGAGCTTGAGCGCCTCCTTCACGACCTGACCGGCGTGGCCGGGGTCGTATTTGTCGAGGAACAGCTCGGCCCGCCAGAGCAACGTCTCGACCCGCTGCTTGCCGCCGACCTTCTCGGCCGCGTTGAACGCGTCGTTCGCGTCGCGCGCGCTCCGGAGCAGGTGGGCCGCGCGCCCGACGAGCGACAGCCCCTCCGCGTCGCTCGCGGTGATCTTGTCGTCGTTGTAGTCGTCGATGATCGTCATCAGCGGCGCGCGCGCCTCGCCCCGCTTGCCCGACTCGATCAGGAGCTCGCCGAGCACGAGCCGCGCGCGGCGGGCCTCGTCCTCCCGCTCCACCTCGCGCACCGCCGCGATCGCCTCGACCATCTTCCCGCGGCGCGCGAGCGCCTCGGCCCGGAGCGGCGCGGCGGCGATCCGCGCCTCCTTGCCGAGCGCGGCGGCGGCCTTCGCCGTCTTCGCCGCGTCGTCGTAGCGGCCCGTGAGCAGCTCGATCCGCGCCTTCGCGAGCAGCGCCGCGGCGCGATCTTTCCCGCCCTGGAGGCCGAGGACGACCTTCTCGGCCTCCGCGTAGTCGCCCTGCGCAAGGAGCGCCTCCGCGCGCGAAAGCGAGGGGGACGGCTCGCCGGAGGCGGGAGCGGTGGCCGCGCAGGCGGCGGCGACGAGGAGAGCGGCAAGAGAGCGGCGGATCGAGTGGCTTCGCATGTCACCCCGTGCGCAACCGTGCGCGACCGTTCGTCAATCGTGCACGACCGCACGCAAGACGAACGCAAACCTACGCAAACCTACGCAAGACGAACGCAAACCTACGCTGAGACGCTGAGACGCGGCGCCCGGTCGAGCCGGGTCAGGCCATCGTAACCGACACCACCGGTGCGACCGAACGGCGAAAGGCCGAGCATGAGCGAGCGCGCGCGGGCGCGCCAGGGCGCGCGCTCCCGCGATCGTGGTATGCGGGCGTCCATGGCAAGCAAGCTCGCCGGGCGGGTCGTTCTCATCACGGGCGCGTCGTCGGGGATCGGCGAGGCCCTCGCCCGGGAGGTCGCCCGGCGTGGCGGCCGGGTCGTCCTCGCGGCGCGGCGGGCCCAGCGGATCGAGGCGCTCGCGACGGAGATCCGGCGGTCCGGCGGCGAGGCGCTCGCGACCCCGTGCGACGTCACGCGCGACGGCGACGTGGAGCGCGCCGTCGCGCAGGCGAGCGAGGCGTTCGGGCGGCTCGACATCGCCGTCGCGAACGCCGGGTTCAGCGTGGCGGGGCGCGTCGAGCAGCTCGCGCTCGACGATTTCCGCCGGCAGTTCGAGACCAACGTGTTCGGCGCGCTGCGCACCGTGAAGGCCGCGCTGCCGGAGCTCAAGCGATCGCGCGGCGGCGTCGCGCTCGTCGGCAGCGTCCTCGGCTACCTCGCGGTCCCCGCGGTGGGCGCCTACACGATGAGCAAGTTCGCAGTGCGCGCCCTCGCCGAGACGCTGCGCGCGGAGCTCCACGCCGAGGGCGTCGCGGTCACGCACGTCGCGCCGGGGTACGTGGCGAGCGAGATCCGCCGGATCGACAACGCGGGCAACCTGCACGAGGGCGCCCCGGATCCCGTGCCGCGCTGGCTCGTCATGCCGGCGCAGACGGCGGCGCGACAGATCATGGACGGCATCATCGCGCGGCGCGCCGAGGTGATCGTCACCGCCCACGGCAAGCTCGGGGTGTCGCTCTCGAGGCACGCCCCGGGGCTCCTCCGCGCGAGCGTATCGAGGCTCCCGCGCAAGCGCCGCATCAGCGAGCGCTGAGCCGGCGCGGCGCCGCCTACGGCGCGGCCTGCGCGAGCTCGCGCCGGACGAGCGCCTCCAGGGCGTCGATGAAGCGCGGCCGCGTGTTCACGGCCGGCGCCCGGGAGAGCCGCGCGAGGCCCGCCTCACGGGCGAAGACCTGCGCCTCCACGTCGAGATCGTAGAGGGTCTCGACGTGATCCGCGACGAAGCCGATCGGCGCGATCAGCGCCTCCCGCACGCTGCGCGCGACGAGGCCGTCGAACGTCGACCGCAGATCCGGACCGAGCCACGCGTCGCCGGTCATGCCCTGGCTCTGGAAGGCGACGAGCACCGGGTTCCCGCGGGCGGCGATGCGGCGCTCCACCTCGGCGGCCATCGCGCGGAACTGGCGCTCGTACGGATCTCCGGCGGCGATGATCCGCTGCGGGAGGCTGTGGGCCGAGAGGATCACCGCCACCTTCGCCCGGCCCTCCTCGGGGATGCGCGCGAGCGCCTCGTCGATCACCTCGACGAAGGCGTCGATCAGCGCCGGCTCGAGCCCCCACGCGGGCACGCACCGGACCTCCATGCCACCCTGCTCGGCGGCCGCGTCGCGGACGACGGCGTGGTAGACGTCGACGGACTGCGGCGCGAGCGGCAGCGAGACGACGCGCCTCACGCCGCTGCGGTGGAGCGCGCCGAGCACCTCGGCCGGGTACGGGTGCCAGAGGCGCCCGGCGATGGCGACCGGGAGACCGAGCCTCGCGGCGAGCGCGTCCGCCTGGGCCTGCGTGATGCGCATGAGCGGCGAGCCGCCGATCGCCTGGAAGCGGCGGCGGACCTCGTCGATCACCTCCGGCGGGGCCGGCCTGCCGCGGCGGATGTTGGTGACGAATGCGGGCAGATCGTCGAGCCGCTCGACGGTGCCGTGGCAGCTGAGGAGGACGGCGGTGGTCACGGCGTTACTCTACATCGGCGCCGCGCGAGCAGCGCAGCATCGGCGCCACGCGAGCAGCGCAGCGTCGGCGCCGCGCGAGCAGCGCAGCATCGGCGCCGCGCGAGCAGCGCAGCCCTCGCAGGCGCGTGAGGGCCGCCGCTCGCTGGCGCTGGCTCAGTCCGCGTCCCAGGCGACGACGACACGATCGTGGCCGATGAGTCCGTTCTTTTTGCGGGCCAGGTGCTGCGCGACGACACGATCGCCGGCCACATAGACGCGCACCTCCGTGTACGCCAGCCCCTCGTCGGTCTCGATTCCGTCCAGGATCTCCATCGAGTCGAGCTGGCGCTCCCAGCCCGAGATCGGATCGCGAAAGAGGTCGCTCTTGAGCCGCTCCAGGATCGCGTGCCTCCCGCTGGTGACGCTGGGGTGGGCCGGCGGATCGCGGCTGCTCACCTCCTCGATCACGGCGTCCTCCGCGTAGATCCGGGAGAGGGCCTCGATGTCCTTGCCCGTCAGGGCACGGGTGATCTCTGCGAGCAGTCCACCGTTCGCCCGCTGGGCCGAGGGTCGCGTCCGCGCCGAGCCTTCCATGCCCGCTTGCATGGGACGCAGCGGCGCAGGCGTCGAGCCCGTGCCAGGGCCGCGCGGCAACGGTAACGGTGATGAAGCGATGAAGCGATGAAGCGATGAAGCGATGAAGCGCCGCGTCCCGGCGGCGACATCGGGCCGCGACGCGACCGTCACGGATGCGACAGACGAGCGCTGAGCCCGGTGGGCGGCCCTCCTCCACATGGCCACCAGCCGAGATCGCGCGGCTGGCGGCGAGTTGCAGCGCCCGGACGGACGTGATGGATAAGGAAGGTTATGACGCAGCGCCGCACGGTCGTGCTCGCCGATCTCCATCTCGTGCGCCAGACGCCGCGCGACGTGACCGCCGATCTTGCCCGGTTCGTGGAGGCCCACCGGGGGGCACGCATCGTGGTCGCGGGCGATCTGTTCGATCTCTCCTCCGAGTCGCCCTGGATGCCCCGGCCGCGTGCGCTGCGCGAGGCGCTGCTCGCGCACCCGACCGCGCGGGCGGCGCTCGCCGAGCACCTCGACCGCGGCGGCGAGCTCTGGCTGGCGGGTGGCAATCACGACGCCGAGGTCGGGGCGCCCGACTTCCCCGTGGCGCTGGCGGAGGCGCTCGAGGTGACCGGCGAGCCCCGGTCGCGGATCCGCACGACGCCCTGGTTCTTCCGAGAGGGGGCGATCCATCTGGAGCACGGCCACCTGTACGATCCGGACAACGCCCCGGCTCACCCGCTCGTGGTCGGCGAGCGCAGCCTCGGCGTTCACTTCGTCGAGGAGTTCATCGCGCCGACCGGCGCGCACCGCTATCTGCAGGCGAACGATCAGACGCCGCTCAGCTTGTTCCTGTCGGCGTTCACCTGGTACGGCCCTCGCGCGCCCTACGTCATCTACCGCTACTTCCACGCGGCGCTCGGCGCGATGTTGAAGAGCGGACCGCTCTACCGCGCGGGAGGCGAGGCCACGGTGGGCGCCGCGGCCATGGAGCGCTTCGCGCACGAGCTCGGGGTGCCGCGCGCGATGGCCGACGCGCTCGTCGGGCTCGGGGCCACGCCGACCCTGGAGAGCGCGGCGCGCACGTTCACGCGGCTGTACTTCGATCGCGTGATCGCGACGCTGTCGATGGGCGCCGGGATCGCGGCGCTCGGGCTCGGCGCGCGGGGGACCGGCGCCGCGGCGCTCGGGCTCGGCGCGCTGCTGATGGGCGCGAGCTGGGCGAGCGGGCACAACCGCTACGCCGGCACGGTCGCCGAGCGCCTGGCCGAGAGCGCCGGCCGTGTCGCGAGGGCGACCGGCGCGAAGCTGGTCGTCTTCGGCCACACGCACCGCGAGGCGCTCGGCGACGGCTACGCGAACACCGGGAGCTTCTCGTTCCCTCGCGCCGCGCCAGGCCGGCCCTACGTGGAGATCGAGGGGCCGCCCGAAGCACCGCGCGCGATGACCCGCTTCTGGCGAGCCGTGGCGTGACTCCGACCCCGAAGCCGCAAGACTGACGGTTTCCCCTTCTCCTTCTTCTTGCCTTGCTCGAAGCGCCGCCGAGCGGCGGTCACCCGCACAGGAGACGGGCCCAGATCGGCGTTTTCGGCGCGCAAGCGCACTCCAGTGCGCTGAGCACCGAAAACGTCGAGATGGGCCCGTATCCGAAGCGGGTGCCCGCCGCTCTAGTTCCCGCTCGCGTGCGCGGTGAGCGCGCCCTCGACGAGGTCGAGCGCGAGCGGGACGTCCTCTTCCGGGATCGGCGCGCCGCCGAGCATCGCTGCCAGCAGCCGCTCCCTCGGCTCCGGCCGCAGCACGACGGGTCCGCCGCCGCAGGCCCGGCAGACGAGGCCGCCGCGCGCCGGGTCGGCACAGGCCGACTGCGTCGTGTCGCAGGCGCGCCCGCAACGGACGCACTGCGTGAGCTCGAGGCCCCAGCCGAAGGCGACGAGCAGGCGCAGGCCTGTCTCCGCGAGCAGCGCCTGGGGAGGAGGCGTGGACACCTCGTCGAGGCGGTCGAGCAGCTGGTTCAGCTCGCTCCACGCCGCCTGCTCGGCGGTGTGCGCCGGCGCGATCTCCCGCACCCAGCGCAGCGCGCGCCCGGCCACCTCGAGGCGCCCGAGATCCGCCGCGAGGCGCAGGCGCGGGCGCTCGATCGCCGCTTCCGTGAGCTGGGCGAGCTCCGCGCCCGGACGGATCTCCAGGGTCACGCGGAGCAGGTGCATCGGCTCGAGCGCCGGGAAGCGCTTGGCCGAGCGGCGCGCGCCGCGCGCCGTGGCAGAGATGAGCCCCCCCTGCTCGGTGAAGAGCCCGACCAGGAGGTCGGCTTCACCGAAAGGTACACGCCGGACCAGGAGCGCCCCGGTCCGGAGGCGCTCCGTCCGCGGGCGAACCGATCGAGGCATGGCAGGTACCGGCGGTTATGGCGCGAACCGCGCGCGAGCGCCCGGCGAAAATTTGGCCCTCAGGCCGAGAGGGAGGTACGAGCCCTCGCGAGCGTGCCCTCCGACAGCTCCGGCGGCATGTCGTGGCCGCGGGGCCTGAGCACGATGCTGAGCGCCAGCGTGAAGAGGATGAGCAGCAACACGAACGCGATCGCGACCCCGAAGCGCCTGCTCTGGGTGCGGCGCGCGGGCGCCGCGATGGGCAGCGGTGTCACCAGCGCGATCCGGCGGCTCGCCGTGTATCGGGCCAACACCTCCTCCATCGGGAGCGAGACCGCGCGAGCATACGCCTTCAAGAACCCCCGAACGAACACCTCGCCGGGCAGGTCGTCGAAATGATCTGCCTCGATTCGCTCGATGGAGATCACCGGGATGCGCGTGGCGCGGGCGACTTCCTCCACGCTCATGGCTCGGGCCTCACGCGTGCGTCTCAGGTAGCGTCCGATCGACTCCATCCCATTCCACCCATCGTCATTCGGTCGTCACTCTACTCACCCTGAGAACCGTTGCTCAACCCCCTAGCGCACCCCTCTGTACTTCTCGTAGAGCGGCGCGCCGAGGCCCTATTGCAACGTCTGTAACTGTGCAGCGCAGCGCTGCCCCACGGCCGTCGTCGCGTTGATCTCCCGGCACCGCTCGAGATCGGCGCGCGCGTCGTCCACGAGCCCCCTCTTCTCGGCGATGCGGGCGCGCGCGTCGAACGCGTCCTGCAGCCGCGTGCACTCCGGCTGGTCGGTCTCGACCGCCCTCGTCAGGGCCTCGCGCGCCAGATCGAGCTCGCCTCGCTTCTCGTAGGCGAGGCCGAGCCGGTACTGCCCCACGCAGAAGAGCGGCTGCGCGGCAACCGCGCGGCGTAGCGCGTCGATCGCCTCGTCGTTCCTGCCCTTGAGCAGGTACGCCCAGCCCAGGTTGCCCCACGACTTCTCCGGTGAGGCGTACAGGATGTCCTCGGTCAGCGGCTTGAGCACCGCGATCGCCTCGTCGTAGCGCCGCTGATGCACGAGGATGACGCCCAGCGCGTTCTTCGCGTCCCGCATCTCCGGGTTCGCCTCGAGGGCCCGCCGCGCCATCTTCTCGGCGCTGTCGAAGCGGCAGTCGCTGGACTGCGCATCACCCGCGCAGAAGCCGAGCAGGATCAAGGCGCCGAGATAGGACGCCTCGGCGTTGTCCTCGTCGTGCGAGAGCGCCTGCTCGACGTGCGCCAGCGCCTCGCGCAGGCGGCCGCGCTGGAACGCGTCGCGCGCGAGATCATATTCCGCGAGCGACCGCGCGTCGCTCGTCTGCGCCGAGGGCTGCGCGCCGCCGCACGACGCGAGCGTGAGAGGCGCGACGGACGCAACGGACGCAAACGACGCGACGGACGCAAACGACAACAGCGACCCCATCGACAGGACAGCAGCCGCGCCGCGGATGCACCCCGCGCGGGTCGCTGCTGTCCTGTGTCGCTGCGAGGTCATGTGCGATCTTGAATCCGCTGCCGATCGATGCCGCGGCGCGGCACATTGTCAGGACGGGACTTCGCCTGCCCTGCGGGGAACCCTGAGTAAACCAGGCCGCTTGTCACGTCAACCTGCGAATCTCCCTGGAAGACGCGGCGCGTTCTCAGGATCCCGATTCGGCTTCCAGCAATTGTCAGGTCGGCGTAGGATGGTGGCGCAGGCGGTTCCTGCTCGTCACTGTTCGCCACGGATCTCGTCCTTGAGACCCAGCAGGCCGAACAACCTCCGCAGCGCTTCGATATCGGGGATCTCGAGGCGCTCGTCAGCGACGCGCAGGTACTGGCCCTCCCGGAGCTGCTGGACGGCGCGCTTCACCGTGTCGACGTCGAGGCCGACGCGGGTGGACAGCTCCATCGGCGAGATCGCGAACGAGGCCCCGTTCGACGCGGCGCCGCCGGTGGCGCGCGAGTGCTGCGCGAGCTTGAGGAGCGCGTTCACGACCTTCGACTGCGTGTCGGTGAGCATCATGATCTCGATCTGGTCCTCCGCGTCGCGGAGCCGACCGACGAGCTGCTTGATGATGCGCATCGCGACGGCCGGGTTGCGCTCGACGAGGTTCTGCAGCGTGCCCTGATCGAGCGCGAGCGCGACCCCGCGAGAGAGCGCGATCGCCGTCGACGAGCGCGCCGCGCCGCCGAGGAGCGCGGATTCGCCGAACAGATCGCCGGGCTTCAGGACCATCAGGCTGCGCTCGGCGCCGCGGACCTTCTTGATGAGCCGGACCCGCCCTTCCTCGAGGAGGTACGCCTCGGTCCCGGGCTCACCCTCGCGGAAGATGACGTCACCGGCCTCGAACGGGCGGCCGAACCGGGCGCGGAGCCGCTCGGGATCGGGCCCCGGCTCGGCCGACTCCACGGGGGCGGACAGGGCGGCGGGCTCGTCGCGCTGCGCGGCGGTGGCGGAGGGAGAACGAGCAGAGTCCGCTGCCGCGGCGGGCGACGGAGCGCGCTCCGCGTCGCTGGGGCTCGAGGCCTCGCGCTCCGCGTCGGGTGCGACGCCGTCCCCTTCAGGCGAGCTGATCATCGGGGCGGAGTGTATCCCAGCTCGGCCGGCTTCGCGTCCGGCGCGCGCACATAGAGCGGCTCCAGGAGCGCCGGATCGTGCGGGGCCGCCGCTGGCCCGCGCTCGCCGCCCGCGGCGGCCGCCCGGAGCCGGTCGATCGCGAGGCGCCCGATCCACGCCGCGTCAGGGAAATCCAGGGCGTCGCCCCGCGCGGCGAGCGGCCGGAGCGCCTCGATCTCCTCGGCGACGGCGCCGACGACGACGATGCGGCGCCCCGCGGCGAGCTCGGCCACGACATCGAACGCCGCGTCGCGCGGCAGGTGGCGCGGCGGGATCGAAGGCGCCGCCGCGGGCGCGTCGAAGGCGGCCAGGAAGAGCTCGCCCTTCTTGGCGTCGATCAGCGGGACCACGAGATCGCCGGGGCTCGCCGCGCCGGCAGCGAAGGCGGCGGCGGCCATCGCCTCGAGCGAGGTGACGCCGGCGACCGGGACGTCCAGCGCCAGCGCGACGCCCTTGGCCGCCGCGACCGCCACCCGGACCCCGGTGAACGAGCCGGGCCCCACGTCGCAGCCAAGCGCCTGCACCGCCGCGGCCGGTAGGCCTGCGGCGGCGAGCACCTCGTCGACGGCTCCGAAGATGCGCTCCGCGTGCCCGTGCAGGTCGGCGTAGGTCGTCGCCGCGAGCAGCCGCGCGCCGGCCGCCGGCGCCGCGGCGAGGCCGGCGGTGGAGCGCGCGCCGCCGCGCGACGCCGCCGCCACGGCGTGCAGGTCCACGTCCGCAGCTTCGAAGAGGGCGGCGCTGCCGCGCGGGGTCGAGGTCGAGAGGGCGAGGAGCTTCAAGGCGCGCTCGGGAACGTTGCAGCCGCGATGCTGTCTGGCAGAACCTCGGGCCAAGGGCAACGAGCTTCGGCGAGGCGCTGGGGCCGCTGCGCGTCCGACTGGGCCGAAGGGCGGGGTGCGAGCCGATGCGCGATCAACGAGCGATGCTGCCGGCGCTCCTCGTATCGGCGCTCGTCCATCTGGGCGCGTGGAGCTCGGCGCGGCTCGGGCCGGAGGTGCCCGCCAGCGATCCCGCCGAGCCAGCGGCGGAGAGCGAGCCGATCGATCTCTGGACCGGGCTCACGTCCGCGCTGCCGGGCAGCGGTGGCGCGGCGCGCCCGAGCGACGCTCGCGGCGGGCGCGACGAGGCCGGCGAGCGCGGCGAGCCGACGAGCATGCCAGCGGCGCGCGCTCCGGCCGATGCCAGCCGGCCCACGGCGCCGGCAGAGCGCCCTCCCGAGGCCGGCGGCGAGCCGGCGCCGCCCGTGGCGGCCGCGCCGCGCGGCCAGGCGGCGGCTCGGCCGAATGTGGCGCCCCGGCCCAAGGCGACGCCGCGGCCCGCAGAGCGACGCCGGGAGCCCGCGGCGAACGGGGAAGCCGGCGCACCGGCGCGCTCCGCCGCCGCGCGGACGAGCGCTGGCGCCGGAGAAGACGGCGAGGGCGACTTCGGGGCGGCCGGCGCCAGCGCTGTGCGCAACCTCGGGCGCGCCTTCACGAGGGCCATCCCGCCCGCGTGCCAGGCGGATCCGATCTGGGCGACGCTCCCGCCCGGAAGCGCGGGGAAGGCGCGCTTCGTGATCGACATCGACGACGCCGGGCACATCGCGACGTGGCGTCCGGAGCCCGGAGGGGAAGAGCCCGCGCGACACCTGAGCAACCTGGCGAAGCGGACGATCGCGCTGCTCGGCGGCGGGACGTTCGCGGTGGCGCGGGGCGCCGTGACGGCAGGGAAGCAGACGCTGGAGGTGAGCGCCGTCGTCCGCGTCGGAGAAGGCGCGGGAGAGACGGGCGCTCCTGCCGATCTGGCGTGGCGCTTCGAAGGGGGGCGCGGCAAGGCGACGTTCGTCCAGCCCGGCGGTCGCCTGGTGGAGGTCGTCGTCCAGGTGGTGCGCACGGAGGCCGCGCGAGGCGCGCCTCCTGGCTGAGCGGCCAGCGAGCCGCGCGCGCGCCGCCTCGTCCGGACCCCGGAGCAGCTCGGCCGCGGCGCGGAGCGCTCTCCAGCGGCCGGTCCTTGCGCGCTTGCGGTCCCGCCTCGAGGCTCTACGTCCGGGCCGTGGGACGGCTCCGCGCTGCCGCATGGGCGTGTGTCGGGTTCCTCGGGACCGCACCGCTCGCTGCCTGCAACGACCGGGCAGCCGCGCTCTCGCCCCCTCCATCGCCCCGCGGCCCGGTGAGCGCGCCGTGCTCGGTCCCGCGCGCGGAATCGCCGCCCGAGCCGCCAGCGGCCCGCGGCGCGATGCCCCTGCCTGCGCTGATCGAGCAGGTGCGGCCGGTGGTGGTGACCATCACCACCCTGCGCGCGCCCTCGTTTCCAGACGGGCGCGCGGGCCCGGCGCTCCCGTTCGAGGGCCGTGCGCAGCGGGTGGAGCGGGCGATCGGATCCGGGTTCGTGATCGCCGAAGAAGGGCTCGTGCTGACGAGCGATCACGTAATCGGCGACGCGTTCGGCATCGAGGTGCAGCTCTCGGACGAGCGCGCCTTCGAGGCGACCGTGGTCGGGCGGGATCCGACGCTCGACGTGGCGCTGTTGAAGCTGCTCGGAGCGGGGTCGCTGCGGGTCGCCTCCCTCGGATCGAGCGCGCCGGTCCGGCCTGGCGACGGCGTCATCGTGATCGGGAGCCCGTTCGGGCTCGGACCGACCGTGACCCGGGGCATCATCAGCGCGACGTCGAGGCCCATGGGCACGGGGAACCTCGACGGCTTCCTCCAGACCGACGCTGCCATCAACCCGGGAAACAGCGGCGGGCCGCTCTTCGACGCCACGGGGCAGGTGATCGGCATCGCGACGGCGATCCACGCCGATGGCCGCGGCATCAGCTTCGCCCTGCCGATCGACGAGGTGCTCGAGATCCTGCCCGAGCTGCGGGAGACGGGCCGCGTGGACCGGGGGCGCATCGGGATCAGCTTCCAGGAGGTGACCTCGCAGCTCGCGCGGGTGCTCCGGCTGCCAGGGCGGATGGGCGCGCTGATCACGGAGGTCGAGCCGGAGGGCCCCGGATCGCGGCTGGGCTTCAGGCCGGGCGACGTGATCACGTCGGTCGAGGGGCGCCGCGTCGAGCACGCGCGCGAGCTCGCGCGCATGCTCCGGCGAGCCAAGCCGGGAGACGAGGTGGAGCTCGTCTACAAGCGCGACGGCGCGGACCGGCGCGCGACGATGAAGCTCGATCCGTCGGCCCCCCGCGAGCCGTCGTCGAGCTGGCGCGCGCTGGAGGATCGCGCGCCGAGGGGCGCCGAGCAGCCGCCGTTCGGCGTGCTGGCGAGCGACGCCCTGGAAGGAGCGCGCATCGAGTCGATCGCGCCTCGGAGCCCCGCGGCTGGCCGCCTCGAGGTGGGCGACGTGGTGCTCGAGCTGAACGGCGCGCCGGTGCGGGGCGGCGCCGACCTGACCGCGCGCCTGGGCGCGGCGGCACACCAGGATCTCCTGTTGCGGGTACGGCGCCACGGGGCGCCCCGCTACCTCGCGGTCCCGGCGCGCTGAGCGGGCATCGCTCCGGCGACCTCGGCCCAGCGCGCCGAGCGCGGGCGACACACGCGCCGAGCGCTGGCCGCACGCCCGCCGAGCGCGGGCCCATGCCGGCGAGCGCGGGTCCACGGCTCACCGAGCGCGGGCTACATGCCCGCAGTGGACGCTGCTACGTTACGCCGCATGGGAGCTTTGGCAGGCGCGAGGTGCCCGATTTGCCGCAAGTCGGCGGGGCCCAGGCCCGAGAACCCGGTCTTTCCGTTCTGCTCGCCCCAGTGCAAGCTGGTGGACCTCGGCCACTGGCTCGACGGTGGCTACCGGGTGCCTGGCCCGCCCGTCTCATCCACAGGGGACGCCGAGACCCTGGAATCGAAGGGTCGAACCGACGGGCTCGACGGGAACAGCCAGGAAGAGGACGAATGATCGCTCGTCGCGCGCTTTGCCTGCTCACCGTTCTCACGTCGGCCTCCATGACGTCCGCGGCCCTGGCACAGCAGGGGCAGCCGCTCCCGGGGACGTCGCCGAGCGTCGGCGCCAGCGCCGCCTCGCCCGCCGGCGCCGCGGCCGCGCAGCCGAACCCGTACGATCCATCGATGCAGGCCGGAGGCCTGGCGCCGCCCCCTCCGATGACCACGCCCGAGCCGGAGCCCGCCGCCCCCGACGGCACAGAGCAGCGCCTCGACGAGGCCAAGGAGCGGGACTCGGGGCGCGGCCTCGAGATCGTCTGGCTGAACGTCGAGGGAGGCTACGAGAACGTCGGCCTCCAGACGTTCAACATCGACGAGGACGACTTCACGGCCGGGTTCGTTTCGAGCGCGGCCAACGGGGGCGTCATCGGCGCGGGGGCCGGCGTCCGGCTCCTGTACTTCACGCTGGGCGCCCGCGGGCGGGTCGGGTTCTTCAGCGACTGGCAGCTCTTCACCCTGGGCGGCGAGGTCGGCATGCACCTGCCGCTCGGGAAGCTCGACCCGCACGTCGATCTGGGCTTCGGCTACGCCGGCCTCGGCAGCGTCAAGAGCGCGGTGAGCGGCGCGGCCGACGCCATCGCGATCCGCGGCTTCTACGGGAGGGTCTCCGGTGGGCTCGACCTCTACCTGTCGCCGGTCTTCTCGATCGGCGCGAACGCGAGCTGGGAGCTCCTGGCGCTGACCAGGCCGGGGCTCTCCGCGGCCGCGATCGAAGGGATCAAGGGCGGAGCCGCCGCGCCCCAGCAAGCCAAGGCCGATCTGCTCGCGGCCGAGGGCTCCAGCGTGGGCTCGGCGCTCGCCCTGACCGCGGTCGCCGGGCTCCACTTCTAGCCGCAGCGAAGCCAGCTCCACCGCCCCGCCCCTCGCGCCCATGAACGCCGCCGCCGCGCTCCTCTGGCTCGCCACCGTCGCAGCGCCGCTCGGAGGGCTGGCCGCGCTCCTCGTCTGGTCGCAGCGCCTCTATGGCAGGCGCCGGTTCGCGGTGGGGACGGCGCTGCTCGGCGCGCTCGCGTTCGTGCCGGCGCTGCTCATCGAGACGTTCCTCCAGCGCTGGCAAGGCCTCGACAAGTCCGCCAGCGCGCTCGACGCCGTCACGCTCGTCTACATCTTCGTGGTCACGGCGCCGCTGGAGCAGGGCCTCAAGGTGGCGGCCGTCGCGCCGATCGCGCGGCTGCGCGCCGTGGAGGAGCCGTTCGACGGGCTCGTGTACGCGGCCGCCGCGGCGCTCGGGTTCGTGTCGGCCCACAACGCCGTGTACCTGTGGGGCCGGCCGCTGGAGCCGCTCGACATCGCGCGGGCCCTCCTCGCCGTGCCGGCGCACCTCTTCTTCGCCTCGCTCTGGGGCTACGCGCTGGGCCGCGAGCGCACGCGGCCGCTCGGCGGCCGCCGCTTCAACGCCGCGTGGCTCGGCGCGATGGTGCTCAACGGCGCCTACGACTACATCGTCTTTGCGTGCCGCCCGGTCGCGCTCGTCATCGCGGCGCCTGTGCTCCTCGGCACCGGCCTCGTGACCTTCCTCGCCGCCCGCGACCTGCTCCGCCGAGGCGCGTCGCCGCACAGCTCGCAGCGCAGGGAGCGCCGCTTCCTCCCCCGCATCGCTCCGCCGTCGCTCGGAACGTTGCGTGAGGCGCTCAGGCGCACCGAACGACCGGTGACGCTCACGTGGATCGCCTTCGGCGCGCTCGTCACGGTCGGGGTGATGACGACCGCGCTCGCGATCGCGATCGCGCTCGGCCATCGCTTCGGCGTCGACTTCGCGGCGGTGGACCGGGGCGACGCCTCGGCCGCCGCGGCGGCGCCGCTCCTCTTGCTCGTCGCAGCGGCGATCGCCGCCTTCCCCCTGGCCGGTTATCTCGTCGCCCGGGCCTCGTCGACGGGCAGCGTCCTCGAGCCGGCTGCCTCGGCGGCGCTCGCCATCCTGGGCTCTCTGGTGCTGCTCGGCCTCGCGGCCCCCGTCGCCGTCGTGTTCGCGGCCGCGCTGGCCCCCATCGCCTTCAGCCTCGCGTGCGCGGGCGCCTGGATCGGCACGACGCGCTGAGCGCGGCGTAGGCTCGCGCCTTTCGCGAGAAATCCTGCCAGCTCGCCGGGCGTCGGCGCTGTTACGCGGTCGCCGCCTTCGCCGCCGGCTGGTGCTTGGCGACCTCGTCCTGGAACCTGCGGAGCAGCTCTTGCGCTGCGGGCGACAGGTTCCGCGGCACCTCGACCTGGATGACCACCTGGAGCGCTCCGCGGCCGCGACCATCGATCCGCGGCGCGCCCTTGCCCTTGACCGAGATCACCTCGCCGGGCTGCACGCCCGCCGGGACCTCGACGTCGACGACCGTGTCGTCCGGCAGGTCGATCTTGACCGTGCTGCCGAGCGCCGCGTCGGCGAAGGAGATGGGCGCCCGCGTGATGAGGTCGAGCCCGTCGCGCTCGAAGCGCTCGTCCGCGGCCAGATCGACGTCGACGTACAGATCGCCGGGCGGCGCGCCCTGGGCGCCCGGCATGCCCTGGCCCGGCACCCTGAGCCGCTGGCCGCCGTCGATGCCGGCCGGGAAATTGACGACGACCTTCCGCGTCTTCTCGACCGCCCCGAACCCCTTGCAGGTGGCGCACGGCGTCTTGACGACCGACCCCTCGCCCGAGCATTCAGGGCAGGTCTGGGTGAACATCACGAACCCGCGCGAGGTCGAGACCTGCCCGGCGCCGCCGCACGTACCGCACGGCTTGCGTTTCGTCCCTGGCTTCGCCCCCGAGCCGGAGCAGTCGTCGCACGCCACCGGCGTCCGCAGGACGACCTCCCGCTTGCAGCCGAGCAAGGCGTCCCGCAGCGAGAGCCGCTGCTGAACCCGGATGTCCTGGCCGCGCGCGGGCCCGCGCCGCCGGCGCTGCCCGCCGCCGAAGCCGCCGAAGAACTCCGAGAAGATGTCCTGGAAGTGGGAGAAGATGTCGCCGTCGGCCGCGCCGCCGATCCCCTCGAGGCCGGCGTGCCCGAACTGGTCGTACCGACTGCGCTTCTCCTCATCGGAGAGGACCTGGTACGCCTCGGTGGCCTCTTTGAAGCGGGCCTCCGCCGACGCATCGCCGGGGTTCCGGTCGGGGTGGTTCTTCAACGCAGCCTGACGATAGGCCTTGCGAATGTCGTCAGGCGTCGCGTCTCGCGCGAGGCCAAGAACTTCGTAGAAGTCGCGCTTTTCACTCATGAATCGTGGACCGCCGCGTCGATCCTGCCCGACAGCGGGCACAGGCGCCGGCTGACCATAAGTCGTCGTGCGCGCCTGTCAACGCGTAATACAGCGTGAACGCCCGCGGTGGCGGCGCACCGGGAGTTCTTCCGCGTGGGCGGCGGTGCTGCTACTGGCCCCGGCGCTGGAACGCGGGCGTGTCCCAGTCGGAGTCGAGCGGAGGGACGAAGCTCGCGCGGTCGCGCGGGCTGCCGCCTGCCGCCTGGACCTGCGGCGCGGGCCGGCGGGTGGTCGGATACGCGACCTCCTCGTGCCGGTGCGGCTGGCGCTGCGTCATGGGCATGGGAGGAGCGCTCGGGGCGGAGCGGCCCGACATCGGCCCGGCCGCCGCGGCGAGCGACGCGCCGATGGAGTGCGCGGTGGCGCGCGGCTGCGCGGCGCTCGCGAGCTGCTGCGGGACCTCGGCGACGAGGTGGTCGAAGCCGGTCGCGATGACCGTCACCTTGATCATCTCGCCCATGTTCTCGTCGATGGTCGCGCCGAAGATGATGTTCGCGTCCTCGTGCGCCTGCTCCTGCACGAGCGTCGCGGCCTCCTCGATCTCGCGCATCCGCATGTCGGGGCCGCCGACGATGTTGATGAGCACGCCGGTCGCGCCCTCGACCGAGATGTCGTCGAGCAGCGGCGAGCTGACGGCCATCTCGGCGGCGAGGCGAGCGCGGCCCTGCCCCTTCGCGCAGCCGGTGCCCATGAGCGCGCGGCCCATGTTCGACATCACCGTCTTCACGTCCGCGAAGTCGACGTTCACGATCCCGTTCTGCGTGATGAGATCGCTGATGCCCTTGATCGCCTGATAGAGCACCTCGTCCGCCTTGCGGAACGCCTCGACGAACGAGAGATCCTCGTCGCCCAGCGAGAGGAGCTTCTGGTTCGGGATCGTGATGAGCGTGTCGACGTGCTCCGCGAGCATCGCGAGGCCGAGCTCGGCGCGGCGCGAGCGCTGCTTGCCCTCGAAGAAGAACGGCTTCGTCACGACGCCGACGGTGAGGCAGCCCTCCTCGCGCGCGAGCTGCGCGATGACCGGCGCGGCGCCCGTGCCCGTGCCGCCGCCCATCCCCGCGGTGACGAACACCATGTCGGCGCCCTGGATGCACTCCTTGACGCGCGTCACGTCCTCGAGCGCCGCCTTGCGGCCCTTCTCGGGATCGGCGCCCGCGCCGAGACCGCGCGTGACGCTCGCCCCGATGTGGAGCTTGGTCGGGGCGAGGCTCGATCCGAGCGCCTGGGCGTCGGTGTTGACGACGATGAACTCCACGCCCTCGAGGCCGAAGTTGATCATCGTGTTGACTGCATTGCCGCCAGAACCGCCACAACCGATGACCTTGATCCGGGCGTCGTACCCGGTGTGCTCGTCGGCAAACTCGATGGAGAAACTCATGAACTCCTCCCGGGGAAGTACAGCTAGCCGCTCGGCCCGGCGCCGACCCCCGCAAAGGTCGAGCGGCGCGGAACCCTCAGTGCGCGAGGACGTCCTCGCTCCGGACGGCATTCGGAGGGGCGCCTCTTCCCCTTCGAACACCGCGCTTCAAACCCTCTTGACTTCGAATTCAAGAGGGATCGCCAGTGCGCTATCGGACCCTCTCAAACCCAATTCTCTAACAACTTTCTCTTGCCACGTCATGCCTAGAATGCTGCTCGAAGCCAGTTCCAGAACCTCCCGCTCGACCTCTTTTCAATCGGCATTTCTTCGATGACATCTCGACGCGACTCGCGCTCGCGGAGCTTCTCGCGACGGATCTCCGCGCGTCCGGCGTGGCCGGCGTCGAGCGTCACCGGCGTGAGCGCGCGCGCCTGCGCGAGTGCGTTGGCGCCGTACTGAACGAGGCCCACGCCCGTCGCGTACTGCGGGCCAGCCACGAGCTGCGTGATGCCTCGCACGCCGACCGGCACGCCGAGGCGCACGGGCATCCCGAGGATCTCCTCGGCGAACTCCGTCATCCCTTCCATGAGGACGCCGCCGCCGGTGACCACCGCGCCGGCCGAGAGCTGCTCGAGCATCCCGGTGTCCTCGATCCGCTTGCGGATGACCGCGAAGATCTCCTCGACGCGCGGCTCGATGATGTCCGACAGGACGCGGCGCGCCGCCTTGCGCGGCAGGTGCCCGCCGACGCCGGGGACCTCGATCTCCTCCTCGTCGCCCACCATTCGGCCCAGGGCGCAGCCGGCGTTGCGCTTCAGGCGCTCGGCCTCGCCCATCGGCGTGCGCAGCCCGGCGGCGATGTCGGCCGTCACGTTGTTGCCGCCCGCCGGGATCACGCTGGCATGCGCGATTCCGCCGTCCACGTAGAGGAGCAGGTCCGTCGTACCGCCGCCGATGTCGATGATGGCGACGCCGATCTCCTTCTCGTCCTCGGAGAGCACCGCCTCGGCGCTGGCGAGCGGCTCCAGCACCACGTCGGCCACGGTGAGGCCACAGCGCTCCGCGCAGCGGACGACGTTCTGCACGCACGAGGTCGCGGCGGTGATCAGGTTCACCTTCACGCCGAGCCGGACGCCGCTCATCCCGACCGGGTCGCGGATGCCGTCCTGGTTGTCGACCGTGAACTCGCGCGGCAGGACGTGCAGGATCTGACGATCGGCGTCGACGGGGATGGCCCGCGCGCCCTCGAGGACGCGCTCGACGTCCAGCCGCGTGACCTCGCCGCCGGAGACCGCGGCGACGCCGTCGGATTGCTGGCAGCGGATGTGGCTGCCCGCGACGCCGGCATACACGGTGCGGATCTCGACGCCCGCCATCGTCTGGGCAGCCTCGATCGCCTCGGCGATCGAGCGCACCGTCCAGTCGATGTTGCTCACCACGCCCTTCCGCAGGCCGCGGCACGGGACGTTGCCCACCCCGAGGATGGTGATCCCATCAGCGTCGATCTCGCCAACGACCGCCGAGACCTTGGTCGTCCCGATGTCGAGTCCGACGACGATCTCAGTAGTCTCCATCCGGCTCTTCATTGCGTGCACCACCTCATGCGGGGACGGGCCCCATACGCGTGTAAGGCGGGCACGACGCTGCCATGAGCCAGCAGCACCGGCCAAGTTTTGCTCGGCGATCGCCGGCGCGGAGAGCGTGCCCGACCGCGCTCATCTCATCCTCACCACGACGCGCTCGGGGTGCGCGTCGTTGTCGAGGAAGATCACCGACGCGCTCGCCTTTCGCTGGGCGAGCTCGGTGAGCACCCGCGACGCCTGGGCGACCTTGTCCCGGTAGGGCGGCTGCCCGAGGTGGAGCGAGATCGCCTCCTTCCCGATGGTGACGACGATCGACCCGTCCCGCTCGACGTGGAGCTCCTGGGTCGGATAGCGGCGCGCGACGCCGGCGCGCTCCAGGTCCTCGACCACGTCGAGCAGGCGCCGGACCGCGATGACGACGCCGGGGCGATCCCGCGCCACCTGTTCGCCGGTGATCCCCGTGACGATCGGGAGGTCGACGGGGTCGTCGCCGGCGAGCTCCTTGAAGAGCTCGCCGTCGCGCGTCGCGAGGTAGAGATCGCCACCGATGGCGACCAGGGCCTGCGCCTCCCGCTCGACGACGTCGACGTGGATCGTCGAGGGGAGCCTGCGCGTGACCGTCGCCTTCTCGATCCAGGGGTCGGTGGCGATCGAGGCGCCGGCGAGATCGAGATCGAGCGTGAAGATGTTCTTGCCCACCTCGATGCCGCCGGAGCTGGCCACCTGCTCGGCGGTCCGGCGCTGGACGCCGTCGACGAGCACCGTGCGCACGGCGAAGCGAGGGCTCGACACGATGTAGCGGCGCGCGCCCCACGCGACGGCGGTCGAGGCGACGAGCACGACGGCGGCGCCCGCGAGCAGCTGCAGCGCGCGGAGGTGGCGCGCGATCGGCCGCCGAGGGCGCGCCGCCGGGGGCGCGCCGTCCTTCGCCGTCGGGCGCGGCGGGCGCACGGAGACGCTCGTCGCGGGCGGGGCCGGCGACTCGTGCGACGACGGGGTCGGCGCGCGCACGCGCTCGTTCTTCGGCGGCACCGCCGCCACGGGCTCGGGCTTCGAGCCGCGCGAGGCCGCCCGGACCGGCGGCGCCGCGGGCACCGACGGCATCGAGCGGCGGCGGTTCGGCGGGGGCGCGCTGGGACGCTCGGTCATGAGCTGCCCTCCTGCGGCGGCGACTTCGCCTCGAGCCGCGCCTTGAGCCCCCGCACGCACGCGTTCACGTCGCCCGCGCCGAGCGCGATGACCACGTCGCCGGGCCGGGCGATCTTCTCGAGGGCCTCCGGGAGGTCGGTCTTGTCGGCGATGAAGCGCGCGTCGTGGTGGCCGTGCTCCCGGATCGACTGGACGAGGCGCTCCGCGGTGACGCCGGGGATCGGCGGCTCGCCCGCGGCGTAGATGTCCGTGACGAGCAGGACGTCGGCCTGGTTGAAGGCCCGCGTGAACTCGTCGAAGAGATCGCGCGTGCGGGTGTGCCGGTGCGGCTGGAAGGCCACGACGACGCGGTGATCCTCGCCGGGGAACGCCCGGCGGGCCGCGTCGATGGTGGCGCGGATCTCGGCCGGGTGGTGGCCGTAGTCGTCGATCATCGTGACGCCGCCGATCGACCCGACGACGGTGAAGCGGCGAGCGACGCCGCCGAACGTGGCCAGCGCCTGCTTGGTGACGTCGAGCGGCACCTCGAGCTCGTCCGCGACCGCGATGGTGGCGAGGCAGTTGAGGACGTTGTGCGCGCCCGGCATCTTCACCGTGAAGCCGCCGAGCGGCTCCCCCCGGCGGTACGCGTTGAAGCTCGTCTCGAGGCCGCGGAACTGGATGCCGCGCGCCGAGTAGTCCGACTGCGGCGAGACGCCGTACGTGACGTGGCGGCGCGGGATGCGCGGGAGCAGATCCTGGACGTGCGGGTGGTCGAGGCAGAGCACGGCGAGCCCGTAGAACGGGACGCGCGCGGCGAACTCGACGAAGGCGTCCTTGATGCGCTCGTGCGTGCCGTAGTGATCGAGGTGCTCGGGGTCGATGTTGGTGACGACCGCGATCGTCGGGGTGAGCCGCAGGAACGATCCGTCGCTCTCGTCGGCCTCGGCGACGAGCAGGTCACCGGCGCCGAGCCGCGCGTTCGTGCCGAGCGCCGCCATCTTGCCGCCGACGACGACGGTGGGATCGAGGCCGGCGGCGCGCAGGACGGTGGCGACCAGGGAGGTCGTGGTGGTCTTGCCGTGCGAGCCCGCGATCGCGACGCCGTACTTCACGCGCATCAGCTCGGCGAGCATCTCCGCGCGCCCGATCACCGGGGTGCCGAGCGCGCGCGCCTCGGTGAGCTCGGGGTTCTCGGGGCGGATGGCGCTCGAGTAGACGACGACATCGACGCCGCGGACGTTCTCGGCGCGGTGGCCGATGTCGATCCGGACGCCGAGCGACGTGAGCCGCCGCGTCGTCGAGCTCTCCTTGAGATCCGAGCCGGAGACCTCGAACTCGAGCGAGCGCAGGATCTCGGCGAGGCCGCTCATCCCGACGCCCCCGATGCCGACGAAATGGACGTGGCGAACGCGACCGCGGAACATCAGCCTGCCTCCTCCCAGCCGAGGCCAGCGCCGAGCGGCGCAGCCTGGTTCGTCACGGCGCCGCGCTGCGCCTCGCCAGCGCGCGCCGCCCGCCCTCCGAGGGTGGGGAAGCGCAGCGCGCGGTGGCGCGGGGCCCGCGCGAGCTCGAGCAGATCGGCGGCGACGCGCGCCGCGGCGTCCCGCGTGGCGAAGGCCGCCGCCGCGTCCGCCATGCGGGCCCGGAGCGCCGGCGCGGCCGCGAGCCGGGCGATCTCGTCGGCGAGGCGCAGCTCGGTGGCGTCGCCCTGGGCGATCGCCACCGCGGCGGAGGCCCGCTCGAGCGATTGCGCGTTCCTCAGCTGGTGGTTGTCGGCCGCGAACGGGTACGGAATCAGGATTGAAGGGCGCCCGACCGCGCAGAGCTCGGCGAGCGTCGACGCGCCCGCGCGGGCGATCACGACGTCGGCCGCGGCGAGCGCCTCCGCCACGTCGTCGATGAACGGGACGACGCGCGCGCGCCCTGCCAGGCCGAGCTCGGCGTAGAGCGCCCGGACCGCGGCCTCGCGATCCCTGCCCGTCTGGTGAACCACCTCGAGGTCGGCGCCGCGCTCGCGGCCCCGCGCGATCGCGCGGGGGACGACGTCGTTCAGCGCCAGCGCGCCCTGGCTGCCGCCGAGGACCAGCAGGCGGAGCGCGCCTTCGCGCGGCGCGTACGGGGCGCGGGCGAAGGCGCGCCGGAGGGGGACGCCGAAGAGGCGCACGGTGCTCGGGCGCAGCGCGCGCGCCGTCTCCGGGAAGGCGACGTACGCGCGATCGACGATGGGCGCGAGCAGCCGGTTCGACAGCCCGAGGACGCTGTTCGGCTCCAGGATCGCGACCGGAACGCCGAGCGAGCGGGCCGCGAGCGAGACCGGTCCGCCGGCGTACCCGCCGAGCGAGAGCGCCACGCGGGCGTCGAGCCGCTCGACGAGCCGCCTCGCCTCCGGGAGGACGCTGCCCGCGCGAGCAGCGCCGCGCACGAAGCCGGAGAGGCCGCCCCCGCGGAGCGGCAGGACGTGGAGCAGCTCGAGGTTGTCGCCGCGCTCGCCCATCACGCGCACCTCGATGCCGCGCGCGGTGCCGACGTAGACGACGCGCGCCTCTTCGTCGCGCGCCGCGGCGCGGACGGCGTCGCCCACGGCGATCATCGGGAAGACGTGGCCGCCGGTGCCGCCTCCGGCGATGAGCACGGTCACCATGCGCCGCCCTCCTCGGCCGACGCGGCGACCACGGCCGACGCGCTCGGCGCGTGCGGGACGGGCGAAGCGCCCGCCTCGCCGCGCTTCTCGGGGGCTACGACGGTCCGCGATCGGCTGATGCTGAGCAGGATGCCCGCGGCCGCGGCGTTCACGAGCAACGAGGAGCCGCCATAGCTGAGGAACGGCAGCGTGAGCCCCTTCGTGGGGAGGATCGCCATCGCGACGGCGAGGTTCGTCATCGCCTGCACCCCGAAGAGCGTCGCGATGCCGAACGCCATGAAGCTGCCGTAGTCGTCGGCCGCCTCGAGGGCGATCTTCACGCCCCGCGAGACGATGACGAGGTAGGCCGCGCACAGGCCGACGATGCCGACGAAGCCGAGCTCTTCGCCGACGATCGCGGACACGAAATCGGTGTGCGCCTCCGGCAGGTAGAGCACCTGCAGCCCTCGCCCGAGGCCGAGGCCGAAGAGCCCGCCCGAGCCGAAGCTCATGACCGACTGGAACGGCTGGTAGGCGAGGTCCGCGCGGTTGTTGTCCATGTCGATCCACGCGAGGTAGCGCGCGTAGCGGTACCCGCTGAAGCGAACGAGCGCGGCGCCGGCGAACGCCAGCAGCATGGAGAACGCGGCGATGTACGGGACGCGCGCGCCCGCCACGAACAGCAGCGTGAAGGTCAGGAAGAGCAGCACGACCGCGCTGCCGAAGTCGGGCTGCTTGAGGCAGAGGAGCATCAAGAGCCCGACGACGAGGAGGTGCGGGAGGAAGCCGACGGAGAACGACTTGATGCGCTCGGCCTTCTTCGACAGCGAGTAGGCGAGCCAGAGGACGATCCCGAGCTTCGCCACCTCGGCCGGCTGCACGTGGACAGGGCCGAGCGAGATCCAGCGGTAGGCGTTGCCGGCCTTGTGGCCGAGCCCCGCCACGCAGGCGACGAGCATCCCGGTGACGGTGATGAGCACCGGGTACGTGAGGACCTTGAGCCGGCGGTGATCGATGCGGCTCGTGATCCACATCGTGGCGATCGAGAGGACCGCGTAGACCGCCTGACGCTTGAGGAAGAACTGCGCGTCCTTGTAGCGGACCGTCGCCTCGACGGCGCTGGCGCTGTAGACCATCACCACGCCGAAGCCGATGAGCGCCGTGACGACCGCCGCGAGGAGCGCGTCGACCGGGCCCGACGGGCTCGATCGCACCTTCCAGAAGGCCTCGGCGGCCGCCGCGATCCCGCCCGGCGCCGCCTTCTCCTGGTCGGGGGGACCGACGTGCCGGTTCTTGGGTGCGTCGGCGCGCGCGCCGAACGCGCTGCTCCACGACGTCACGACGCCACCTCCCCGGCGGCCCCGCCGGCAGCTCCCTGGAGCTCGCGCACCGCGCGGACGAAGGCGTCGCCGCGGTCCTTGTAGTCGCGGAACATATCGAAGCTGGAGCACGCGGGGCTGAGCAGCACCGCGTCGCCCGGCCGGGCGAGGGAGCGCGCGGCGAGGACCGCCTCCGCCATCGAGCCCGCCCGCGCGATCGGCAGGACGCCGGCGGCCGCGGCGGCGATGCGGTCCGCGGCCTCGCCGAGGACGACGAGGGCGCGCCCCCGCTCCCGCAGCGCGGACACGAGCGGGGCGTAGTCGCCGAGCTTGTCGCGCCCGCCCGCGATCAGGACGGCCTTCGCCTCGAGCAGGCCGGAGAGCGCGGCGACGGAGGCGCCGACGTTGGTCCCCTTCGAGTCGTCGTAATACCGGACCCCGTCGACGTCCGCGACGAGCGCGGTCCGGTGCGCGAGCCCCTCGAAGCTCGAGAGCGCGTCGCCGATCGCCGCCGCGGGGGCGCCGAGCGCGGCGGCGAGCGCGGCGGAGGCGCAGGCGTTCGCGAGGTTGTGCGCGCCCGCGAGCCGCACGCGATCCAGCGGGTAGCGGGCGCCGGTGACGCGATCGACGATCGCGCCCCCCGCGGCGCTCACGTCCGCGCGGGCGTCGCGCGCGCTGAACGTCACGACGCGGGCGCGCCCGCGCGCCGCCTGGCGGGCGACGAGCTCGTCGCCGAAGGGGACGACCGCGACGTCGTCGGGCGTCATGCGCTCGAACGGGTTGCCCTTCGCGTCGGCGTACGCCGCGAAGCTCGCGTAGCGGTCGAGGTGATCGTCCGTGATGTTCAGCAGCGCGTGGGCGCGCGCGTGCAGCGTCGGCACGCGCTCCGCCTGGAAGCTCGAAATCTCGAGGACGAGGACGTCCCACGTCTGGTCGACGACCTCGGCGAGGGGGGTCCCGAAGTTGCCGCCGACGAACGTCCGGAGGCCGGCCCGCTCGAGCATCGCGCCCGTGAGCGCCGTCGTCGTGCTCTTGCCGTTGGTCCCGCCGACGAGCACGACGGGCGCCGACACGAAGCGCGACGCGAGCTCGAGCTCGCCGATGACCTCGCGCCCGGAGCGAGCGACGGCGTCGAGCGCGGGAAACGACGGCACGCCCGGCGAGACGACCACGAGGTCGGCGCCATCGAACAGCGCCGGATCGTGCCCTCCCGGCGCGAGGACGACGCCCTCGCCCTCGAGGGCCGCGGCCGCGGCGGAGAGCCGCTCGCGCGGCGCGCCGTCGTTCGCGATCACGCGCGCGCCGCGCGCGTTCAGGAGGCGCGCTGCCGCGACGCCGCTCCGGCCGAGACCCACGACGATCACTGTTCGCCCGCGGACGTCCATCATGCCCTCACCGCAGCTTCATCGACGCCAGGGACACCAGCGCCAGGAGGATGGAGATGATCCAGAAGCGGACGATGATCTTGGGCTCCGCCCACCCCTTCTTCTCGTAGTGGTGGTGGATCGGCGCCATCAAGAAGACGCGCTTGCCGGTGAGCTTGAACGAGAGGACCTGCGTGATGACGCTGACCGTCTCGATGAAGAAGATCCCCCCGAGGATGATCGACAGGAGCTCGTTCTTGGTGAAGACGGCGAGCATCCCGAGCCCGCCTCCGAGGGCGAGCGACCCGACGTCCCCCATGAAGACCTGGGCGGGGTACGTGTTGTACCAGAGGAACCCGATCCCCGCGCCGATGACCGAGCCGCAGTACACCGACAGCTCGCCGGCCGACGCGATCGCCGGGATGTCGAGGTAGGTCGCGAGCGAGAAGCTCGCGATGGAGGCGCCGACGATGTACGCGAGGATGAGGTAGGTCCCCGCGTTGATGATCACCGGGCCGATCGCGAGGCCGTCGAGGCCGTCGGTGAGGTTCACGGCGTTCGACGTGGCGACCACGACGAAGACGGCGAACGGGATGTAGACGTAGAGCGGCAGCTCGATCGGGTACTTCGAGAACGCGACGAACGGGATCGCGAGCCGCGTCCTGATCTCCGCCCAGTCCGGCGGGAGCTTGGACGCGAGCAGGAACGTGTAGGCCACGGCCGCGCCGCCGATCAGCACCTGGCCGATGAGCTTGTAGCGCCCGGGCAGGCCGCCGCTGTTCCGCCGCTTGATCTTGAGGAAGTCGTCCAGGTAGCCGATGACGCCGTAGCCCGCGGTGACGGCCGTCGTCGCGAGGACGAAGGGGTTCCTGAGGTCGGCCCACAGCACGGTGGGGAGCAGCAGGGAGAGCAGGATGAGCGCGCCGCCCATCGTCGGCGTTCCCGCCTTGATCTTGTGCGTCTCCGGCCCCTCGGCGCGGACCACCTGCCCGATCTGCTTGCGCCGGAGCTCGCGGATGAACCACGGCGCGAGCACGAACGTCAGCACCATGGCGGTGATCGTCGCCATGATCGTGCGGAACGGGATGTAGCGGAGGACGTTGAGCCAGCTCAGCCAGCCGTAGTGGAACTTGAGCGGGTAGAAGAGCTCGTAGATCACCCCGCACCTCCGTGCGACGGCCGCTCGCCGAGGGCGCGCGCGCGCCGCGCGGCGAGCGCGCGCCGCGCCTCGTCGCGATCGTCGAACGGCAGCGTGACGCCGCCGATGATCTGGTACGGCTCGTGGCCCTTGCCGGCGATGAGGACCACGTCGCCCGGCTCGGCGTCGAGCACCGCGCGCTCGATCGCGCGCGCCCGATCGAGCTCGACGACGACGCGCGCACGCCCGGCGGCGAGCCCCGGCAGGATGGCGTCGGCGATCGCGCGCGGGTCCTCGCTCCGCGGGTTGTCGTTGGTGACGATGGCGACGTCGGCGACGCGGCCGACCGCCTCGCCCATCTGCGGCCGCTTCAGCGGATCGCGGTCGCCGCCGCACCCGAAGACGCAGAGGACGCGCCCGCCGCCGAGGGCGCGCACGCTCGCGAGCACGCGGGCCAGCGCGTCCGGCGTGTGCGCGTAGTCGACGAGCACGATCACGTCGTCGGCGCCGGGGGCATCACAGCGCTCCAGGCGGCCCGCGACCTGGATCGGAGACGAGAGCGCGGCGGCGGCGTCACCGACGTCGAACCCGAGCAGGTAGGCCACGGCGAGGGCGGCGAGCAGGTTGGACGCGTTGTGCGCGCCGAGCAGGTGGGAGCGGATGGTGACCTCGCCGGCGGGCGTGCGGGCGCGGATGAACGTGCCGCTCGCGCTGTGCGCGAGCTCGACGGGGGCGATCTCCGCGGCGTCCGGGCCCGCGCCCACCTCCGCCGAGTAGCGCGCGAGCGTCGCCGCGGTCGGGCGCGAGAGCCCGCCGGGGGCGAGCATCTCGACGAGCTGCCGCCCGAAGGGATCGTCGACGTTGATGACCGCGGCGCCGGGGCCGAGATCCACGAACAGGCGCGCCTTCGCCGCCGCGTACGCCTCCATCGTGCCGTGGTAGTCGAGGTGATCCTGCGTGAGGTTCGTGAAGACGGCGATCCGGAACCGGACCGCGTCGACGCGCTTCGCCGCGAGCGCGATCGACGACACCTCCATCACGAGGTGCGTCGCGCCGCGGGCGACCATCGCGGCGGCGACGCGGGCGAGCTCGTCCGCCTCGGGGCTCGTGTGCGAGGCGTGGACATCGAGATCGCCGAAGCGGTAGCCGAGCGTCCCGACGATCCCGGCCTGGCCGCCGCACCGATCGATGCAGGCCTGGACGAGGTGGGCCGTCGTCGTCTTGCCGTTCGTACCGGTGATGCCGACGACCTCGAGCGTGAAGGTCGGGTGTCCGTAGACCACGGCGGCGGCCTGGGCGAGCGCGAGCGGCACGTCGGGGACCTCGACGCGCGCGGCGCCGAGCGTGTCGGCCGCGCTCCCGCGGGCGACGATCACCGCCCGCGCGCCGCGCGCCACGGCCTCGGGGATGAAGCGCTCGCCGTGAGCGCGCGCGCCCGCGCGCGCGACGAAGATGTCCCCCTGCCCCACCTTGCGCGAGTCGAGGTGCACGCCCGTCACGACCATGTCCTCGGCGCCCGCCGGAGAGAGCGCGGCGCCCGGGATCTCGCGCAGCACGTCGCCGAGGCGGAGCGCGAGCTCGACCTCGGCCAGGCTGGCTTCCTTGTGATCGTGCTCCGTCATGTGGGGGGCTCGAAGATGAGCTTCAGGGGCGCTCCCTTGGGCAGCACGGTCCCGGGCGGAGGCTCCTGGCGCGCGAGCCGCCCCGTGCCCTCGACGCTCGGATCGAGCCCGAGCGCGGCGGCGCTCTTCACGGCCTCGCGCTGCGGCAGCCCCGTCAGATCGGGGACGCGCAGCTCCCCCGCCTTGAGCGGCGCGGACGGCGTGACCACCCCCGTCGAGATCGGCGCGGCCGCGGCGCGCGCCTCGCTCAGCACCTGGTAGGTGCTCGCCGCGAGGTCCTCGCCGGACTGCTCGCGGATCTCCGACAGCTTCATCGGCACGCTCCCGCGCGGGGTAACGCCCAGGTAGCGCAGCGCCATCTCACCGACCCGACGGAAGACGGGCGCCGCGACCGAGCCGCCGGCGTACGTGCCGCCCATCGGCTCGTCGAGCACCACCGCGATGGCGATCCGAGGCCGCTCGGCCGGGACGAACCCGACGAACGACGCCACGTAGTGGGTGTCGGTGTACTTGCCCGTCGCGGGATCGATCTTCTGCGCGGTGGCCGTCTTCCCCGCGACGCGGAACCCCGGGATCGCGGCCTCGACGCCGGTCCCGTTCCCCTCCGTCACCGCGACGAGCATCTCCGACATCATCCGCGCGATCGGCGCCGGCACCGCGTCGCGGCGCACGCGCGGCGACGGCTCCGAGAGCGTGACGCCCGTGCCGTCGGTGACCCGCTTGATCAGGATCGGCTCGAGCAGCCGCCCGTGGTTGGCGATCGCCGCCGTGGCCATCGCCAGCTGGAGCGTGGTCACGCTGATCCCCTGCCCGAACGAGGCCGCCGCCGTCTCGACCTGGACCCAGGGGCGGCCGCGCGGCCGCAGCACCCCCACGGACTCGCCCGGCAGCGGCACGCCGGTCAGGTCCCCGAAGCCGAACCGCCGGAAGCCCTCGTAGAGCCGCTGCTCGCCGAGCCCGAGCGCGATCTTCGCCGTGCCGATGTTGGACGACTGGGCGAGGATCTGCGGCACCGTCAGCCACTTGTGGATGTGCGTGTCGTGGATCACGACGTTGTCGATCGCCATGTTCCCCTCCTCGCAGTAGATGGTCGCGCTGGGGGAGACGCTCTTCGCCGCGATCGCGCTCGCGATGGCGAACACCTTCATCGTGGAGCCGGGCTCGAAGCGATCGACGACGCAGCGGTTGCGCCGCGCCCCCGGATCGCTCTGCGAGTAGTCGTTCGGGTTGAAGCCCGGGGCGCTCGCCATGGCGAGGATCTCGCCGCTCTCCGGATCGACGACCACGATCGATCCGCCGAGCGCCTCGTAGGTCTTCATCGCCGCCTCGAGCTCGCGCTCGGCGGTGAACTGGATGCCCTTGTCGATCGTCAGGTGGACGTTGTGCCCGGCGAGCGCCTGCTCGTCCTCGATCCCCTCCGAGAAGATGAGCCGGCCCGAGCGATCGCGGAGCCCGCGCACCTCGGACGCGTTGCCGCGGAGCTCGTGCTCCAGGCTGAGCTCGATCCCCTCCTTGCCCTCGCCGTCGGTGGCGACGAAGCCGAGCAGCGGGCCGGCGAGCTCGCGGTTCGGGTAGAAGCGGCGCCCCTCGCCCTCGATCACGAGCCCGCGCACCGGGTAGCGCTGCGTCCTGTCCCCGAGCGCGCGGACGTTCTCGACCTCCTGCTCGGAGATGCGGCGCTTGAGCCAGGCGAAGCGGCGCCGCCGGCCGAGCTTCTCCACGACGTCCTCGAGCGGCAGCGAGAGCGCCTGCGCGATGCGCTCCGCGTACTGCTGGATCCGCATCGGGACGTACTTCTCCTCGATGCCGCGGAGCATCTCGACCGCGTCCACGGAGACGCTGGGCACCTCCACGCTCTCCGCGAGCGGCGCGCCGTTCCGGTCGTAGATGGTGCCGCGCTTCGGCGTGATGTGGAGCCGCCGCTGGCGCTGCCGCTCGGCGAGGTCGTACCACGCGTCCCCGTCCTCGACCTCGATGCGGTAGGCGCCGGACACGACGCCGCCCAGGCCGAGCGCCATGAGGCCGCAGAGCAGCCCCATGCGGATGCGGATCCACCGCGCGCGCCGGGGATCGAGGTTCTTCACGGCCGCCCTCCGCTCGGCGGCGCGCTGCCGGACTCCTCGCCTTCGGGCTCGCGCTCGCCGGCCGGCGCCGAGTAGCCCCGCACCGGGATCACGCGCTCGGGCGGGGGCGGCGTCATGCCGAGCAGCGAGCGGGCGACCATCTCCACGCGCTGCGGCGTCTCGTAGCTGGCCGCCTCGAGCGAGAGCACCCGCTTGACCTCGCGCAGCCGCGCCTGCTCGGCGCGCGCTCGCCCGAGCTTGTAGCCCAGATCGACCGTGCGCCCTCGCAGCGCGAGGTGCACGACGAAGGCCGCCACCGTCGCGGCCACCGCGAGCGTCCACAGGATCAGGAACGGACGCTGCTGCGTCACGCGAGCGCCTCCGCCCCGCCCACGCGCCGCGCGGCGCGGAGCTTTGCGCTGCGGGCCCTCGGGTTGCCTTCGACCTCGTCGTCGCCCGCGGTCACCGGCTTCTTCGTCAGCGGCTCCCAGACCTCGGGCTCGCGCAGCGCGCGCTTGACGATGCGGTCCTCGAGCGAGTGGAACGAGATCACGGCGAGCACGCCGCCCGGCGCGATGATCCTGGGCGCCGCCTCGAGCAGCGCCTCGAGCTGGTCGAGCTCACCGTTCACCGCGATGCGCAGCGCCTGGAACGTGCGCGTCGCCGGATCGACGCCGCCGATGCGCGCCGGCCCGACGGCGCGCACCACGGCGCGCCGCAGGTCGAGCGTCGTAACGAGCTCGCCGCTGTCGGCCGCCTGCTTGATGCACCGCGCGACCCTCCGGCTGCGGCGCTCCTCGCCGTAGCGGTAGATGAGATCCGCGAGCTCCTCGTCGCTGAGCCGCTCGATGAGCTCGAGCGCCGTCTCGCCACGGCTCGAGTCCATCCGCATGTCGAGCGGCCCCTCCGCGCGGAAGCTCATGCCGCGGCCCGGGTCGTCGAGCTGCATGGAGCTCACGCCGATGTCGGCCAGGAGGCCGTCCACCTGCGGGACGCCGAGGGCCGCGAGGTGCCGCTCGATCTCGGAGAACTCGCCGTGAACGTAGGTCACCCGATCCCCCGCGCGGGCGAGCCGGGCGCGCGCGATGGCGAGGGCGCGCTCGTCGCGATCGATCCCGATGACCCGGGCGCCCGGCGTCTCGAGGATCGTCGCGGTGTGGCCGCCGGCGCCGAGCGTGGCGTCGACGTAGACGCCCTCGCTGACCGGCGAGAGCGCGGCGAGCACCTCGCGGCCGAGGACGGAGACGTGCTGCTCGCCGCGCGGGCGCGGCGGCGGAGGAGGCAGGTGCATGGGGACTACATTGACGACGTTCATAGGCGGAACTGCTCCGCGATTGCGTTCTTGAAGCTCTGAAGCTCGACCTCGCTCATCTGCTGAGCGGCCTTCCACCGTTCCTGCGACCAGAGCTCGATCGTCTGGCCCATGCCCGCCCACAGCACGTCCTTCGTGAGGTCCGCGTGCTCGCGGAGGGACGGCGGGATGAGGATCCGGCCCTGCTTGTCAAGGTCACACTCGACGGCCGCGGACAGGTAACGGCGCCGGAAGGCGACCACGTTCGAATCAAATTGTGGAAGTGCTGCAATTTTCGCCTCCAGCTCTTCCCAGGCCTTCATCGGATACGCGTGCAGGCAGGGGTCGAAGAGGGCCGGGGTGATGACCATCCGCAGGTCGTTCGCGGCCGCGAGCACGTCCCGAAAGCGCGAAGGGAGGCTCGTGCGCCCCTTCGCGTCGATCGCGTGCTCGAAGTGACCGCGAAACATCGTGCTCATCGACCCCAGCTCCGGCTGGTCCGTCCCGCCGAGGGGTTGGCGACGCGTTGCTCCACCGGGCGCACGCCGCGTCGTGACATTCTCTGCCACTTCTTCCCACGAAGCTCCGCCACGCTACGGAGTGAGGTGCCGAGTGTCAACAGTTTGGGAGATTTCTGGACCTCATCCGCCACCTATGTAGGACATAAACCCTCAAGGTCGCACCTCACAAAACAGCGCGATTTATCGACAAATGGCTTCCGGGAAGTGCCGTGGGAGGAAGTGGGGAGCCGCTCGGAGGTAGGCTGGAACGCGTCGGGCGGACGCTGGCAAGACGGAAAGCAAGCAAGACGGATCGCCGCCCTGAGCACGTCGATTCGCGGCCGGGCGAACGGGTGCGTAGCCGGGTTACCGGACGGGCTCAGCGAGCCTGCGGGTGGGGCGAAACAGGACGGGGAAGGAGCGCGGTGGGGGAGAGTGGGGACGCGCGCCGCGGTGGGGGAGAGCGGGGACGCGCGCCGCGGTGGGGGAGAGTGGGGACGCGCGTCGCGGCGGCGGTCAGCTGTGGGGGGTCACGTTGGTCTGGACCCACTCCACGATGCTCTTCAGGGTGGTCCCGGGGGTGAAGACGCCCTTCACGCCGGCGTTCTGGAGCCGCGCGATGTCCTCGTCCGGGATGATGCCCCCACCGAACACCACGATGTCCTCGGCGCCGCGGCTCCGGAGCGCTTCGATAACCGCGGGGAAGAGGGTGTTGTGCGCTCCGGACATGATCGACAGCCCCACGGCGTCGACGTCCTCCTGCACAGCGGCGGAGGCGATCATGTCGGGGGTCTGGTGCAGGCCCGTGTAGACCACCTCGAAGCCCGCATCGCGGAGCGCCCTGGCGACGACCTTGGCGCCGCGGTCGTGGCCGTCCAGGCCGGGCTTCGCCACGAGGATTCGGACTTTGCGCTCTGCCATGAGCGCGTCGATTACCGCCTGCCTGGGCAGACGTAAAGCGAAGCGCCCGATCGAGCGGCCTTCGCTCCGCAGGGGTGCCTCCTCGCTGAGCAGCGGGCTTACTGCGCGGCGAAGACGAACGGAATCGTCACGGGGGTGGAACCCGAGGAAGGAGGGAACCGCCAGGACTTGATCCGGGAGGCGATGCAGCTCGCCAGGCCGGGGTAATCCTTCTCCGAGCCGCCGGCCGAGACGGACTGGACGGCGCCCGACGCGGCGATGACCACCGAAGCGGAGACCCTGGCGGTGCTGGCCGCGTTGCTGGCGCGCGCGTCGAGGGCGGGCTGCCAGCAGTGGCGCCGGACGCTGGGGCGGTTCGACTCGACGACGCCGGAGATCTCCCCTTGGGAAAGCGGGGTCAAACTGGCGCTGGCCCCCTGGCTGCCCGGCCCTGACGAGGGGCCGGGGACCCCAGCGCCGAACCCGGACCGGTCGAGCTGAGCCGAGGCCGATGGAGCGACCGGCTTGTCCGGCGGAGGGCGCTGGCTCGCGACGCCGCCCGCCTTGCCCGTCGGAGCGACCTCTGGCCGGGCGGAAGCCGTCTCGGCCGGTGCAGGTGCGTCCGGCTCGACGGGCGGCGGCGGCGGCGGGGCCGCCGTGGGCAAATCGGCCGGCTGGCTCTGCGGCGCGGGGGCGGTCACGACCTGCACGGGCTGCGGCTTCGGGGAGAGCAGGACGAAAGCGGACACGCCACCGAACGCCGCGGCCATGGCGATGAAGGCGTATGCGAGCGGGCTCATGCCCGATCTCCGCCTTGGCGCGACCGTCTCCACCAGGCTGCCGGGCGTGGCCACCAGAGGTGCGGGCTCCGCGGCGGAGAGGGCCCCTGCCGCGGCGGGCGAGCCCCCCGCGGTCAGCCTTCCGCCTGCTGGCGCCGTCGCAGAGCGCGCTACCCCAGCGGCCAGGCCACCCGCGGGCGACGCCGCAGACGGCGACCCGCCCAGGCCGCCGGCCCCACGGGCGAGCTCGGTCGAGGCGGACGCGGCCAGCTCGGCTCCGGGCGCAAACGCGGCGGGGGCCGTCCGATCTGCCGCGAAGGGATCGGCGAGCACCTCCACCGGCGCAGCGCCCGCGGCGTGGGTCCGCCCGGCGCCTGCCGGCGCACCTGGCCATGCGGCCGGCGCTCTCGCTGCTGGCGCGACCGGGGTGACGCGCGCAACGGACGTAGCTGACGCAACGGACGCAACGGACGTAGCTGACGCGACCGGCGCGGGCAGCGGGGCCGACACAGCGGGCGTCCCCGCCGCGGTGAAAGCGGCGACCGCCGGGGCCTGCTCGTTCAGGCCAGGAGGCTCCGGCTCGCGCGTCGCCGGGCGCGCGGGCGCGGCCCCCCCGAGCGCAGGGACCCTCGACGAGGCGGGCGCCTTCGCCGATGACGCCTGCGGCTGACCGACAGAGGAGCCCGTGGTGCTGATGCGACGCGCGGGCGGGGACAGGCGGGTGGATTGAGCCTGCGTGACGATCTCGAGCAGCTCCGGGAAGTTCTTGAGGGGCTGCCACTCATCGAAGCCTTCGCGCCAGACGAGCGACTCGCCGTCCACCGCGCCGGCGAGCGCCTTGTCGCGAATGACCGAGAGCCGCACCGGACCGAGCGGGACGCCGCCGACCCCGACGTACCAGTCCTCGCTCGACGTGGCGCGCACGGCCGGCGCCTTCCCGAGCGGGCGATCATTGGACATCGCGCGCGTGAACGCGCCGGCGGCCCCCGCCGGCGGCGTGGGCTCCGCCGCCCTGGCGGCAGGCGCAGGGGAACGGGCCGGCGCTGCGGGCGCCGGCTGCACAGCCCGGGCCGCAGGGGCCGCCTGCGGTGCGGTCGCCGGACGCGGGCTCGACGCCGGTCCGGGGACAGCGCGCGGCGCGACCGGAGGTCGAGGAGCGCCCGCCGGGCGCGGCAGGGCCTGGGATGTCGGCCGGGGCGGCGCCGGCGCGGCGCCCTGGCCCAGCGACGAAGCCAGCGGCGGCTTCAACGGGCTCGCCGCGCCCCCGTCCACCGCCGGCGCCTCGTCGCTCGGAGGGGCGGCGTGCGCCTCGTCGCCCGCCTCGCGCGGCGGCTCGACCGGGAGAGCACGCGCCACGGAGCTCTCGGTGACGCTCGCGCTGACCTGGATGAGGTGCCCGCATCGCCGGCACTGCATCCGCACCATCTTGCCGGCGACCTTCTCGTCACCGATCTGGTACTTGGCCTTGCAGTTATCGCAGATGAATTTCATCCAAGGACGCGCCTGCCGGTGGAATGGCGCAGTCTACGACAGCTTGGCCCCAGACGACATGGGCTAGGCGCTCAGAGCAGCCCGAGCAAGTGCTCCTTGATCGATTGCCGCGTCGGGTCATCGGGGGCGACGCCCAGCGCGCGCTCCCAGGTCTCGATGGCTTTGTTGCGGAACCCGGCCTTCTGATAGAGCACGGCGAGGTTCTTCAGCGCGGGGAAGTGCTTGCCGTTGATGTGCAGCGCCGTCTCCAGCTCCTGGATGGCGTCGTAGAGCTGCCCCTGCTTGCCGTAGAGCAGGCCGAGGTGGAAGTGCAGCCGGTACGCGAGCGGGTCGATCGCCGTGCCCTCGCGCAGGTGCCGCACGGCCTTGTCGAAATCGCCCGCGCGATACGCCGCGATCCCCGCGGCGAGGAGGCGCTCCGCCTCCGCCGAGATCCGGTCCTGATCGCCGCGGATCGAGCGCGCCTGGAGCGCGTTCTCCACGGCGGCGACGACGTCGGCGACGCGGAAGGGCTTCTCGATGTAGGCCTCCACGCCGTAGCTCGACTTCAGGTCCTCCGCGAACCGCCACCCGCGGTAGACGGCCGAGATCATGATGATCGGGATGTGGCCGTAGCGCTGGGTGCCCTTCATGCGGCGGGCGATGTCGAAGCCGTGCACCTCCGGCAGCATGGCGTCGAGGATCATCACGTCGGGCGGATTCTCCTTGACCATGCGCAGCGCGAGGAGCCCGCGATCGGCCTCCTCCACGCGGTACCCGCGCTCCTCGAAGATGCGACGGAGCAGCTTCCGGATCTCCGGCTCGTCGTCGACGACCAGGATCGTCGTCTGATCGCCCTGCGGCGCCTTGCCTGCGCCCGGGAGCGACTCGACGACGGACAGATCGCGGTCAGCGGTGCCGAAATCCGTGTCCGTGAGCTCGTCGGCCGCGGCCGCCCTCCGCATGGCGTCGTCGACGACGAGCGGCGGCCCCGCCGAGGAGAGCCGGGCCGGCGACGGGGCAGCAGGCGGGCTCGGCTCGTCGGTGAGATCGGCGAACGAGATCTCCGCGTCGTCACGCGGGCGCTCCGGCGCGGGCCGCGGCGGCGGCGGGGCGGCGCTGGGAGCAGGCGCCGCAGGAGCCTGGGCCACCGGGGCCTGGGCCGCCGTCCCCGGGGGCACGGCGGACGCAGGCCGGCGCGGCGCAGGCTGCGCAGGCTGTGAAGGGGCGGGCGGGGGCGCGGGCGGCGCCTCGGAGGCGGACGACGCCGTGGAGCCGAGCCCGGCCCGCTTCAGCACCTCGGGCGGGCACTTGGCGCCCACGTAGAACGGCTCGCCCTGCTCCTTCATGTCGTAGGCGGCCGCGATGGTCCGCACGAGGGGGCCCGCGAGCGCGATGTACGGGAAGACGCGCTTGCCGGTCACGAACTCGAGCTCGTCGATCACCTTCTTGTCGGCGGGCGCGGCCATGGCCACGAGGATGCGATCCTCGCGCACGAGCACGGGAAGGAGCTTGTGCTTGGCGGCGATCTCGCGGGGGAGGATGGAGAGGTCGCTCAGCTTGATGCAGACCTGGTTGAGATCGATGCCGGGAACGCCGCTCTGCTCGGAGAGGGCCTTCAGCGCAGCGACCTCGGAGACGGTGCCGCTCTCGATGAGGTTCGTGGCGAGGGGCACCCCCTTCGCGCGCGCCTCGAGGAGCGCCTGTTCGAGCTGGGGCTGGGTGACCGCCCGTTGCTGCAGGAGGATGCGTCCGAGCGGCTTCTTGTTGGCGTCTTGCGTCATTCCGCGGGCCGAGTTCGAAGGCTAATGGACGAGGAATGCGCGGGCAAGCACGCGACCCGCGCGCGAAGGCGGCCATCCGACCGACACGAGCGGCTCGGGCTCGTGCGCCGGCGGCTCGGGCATACGGCCGGGTCGAGCGCGGCCAGGACGCCGCCCGATGCGCGCGGATCCGAGCGCGCGTCCCGACGCCAGAGGCGAGAGCTCACCATCCGCCCATGTTACTCCGGAACCCTCCGGGCAGCGCGGGCGATGCGCCGGCGGCGCGACGGCGCCCGCTGCGCCCGCTCCGCGAACGCATCGAAGAGGCCATGGCGACGATGTAGGGTCACTCGGTCGACTCGGTCGACTCGGTCGACTCGGTTGCGCCCACCGTCTCGTTCGCGTCGTTTGCATTACCGGCGTCGCTCGCGCCGAGCCACGCGCGAGCGAACGCCGCGTACCTCCCCTCGGCGATCGCCGCCCGCGCTTCTCGCATCAGGCGGCCATAGAGGTGGAGGTTGTGCTCCGTCAGCAGGCGCAGCACCAGGATCTCGCCGGCCATGTAGAGGTGCCTCAGGTACGCGCGGCTGTATCCGCCGGTGCAGGTCGGGCAAGCGCAGGTCGGATCGAGCGGCGAACGATCTTCTTTGTAGCGGGCCTGCTTGATGACGATCTTGCCGTGCTGCGTGAGCGCCTGCCCGTTCCGCGCGTTCCGGGTGGGGAGCACGCAGTCGAACATGTCGACCCCGGCGCCGATGGCGTGCACGAGGTCGATCGGCGTCCCCACGCCCATGAGGTAGCGGGGGCGCGTCGGGTCGAGGTGCGGCCCGATCTGCGCGACGACCTCGTGCATCATCGCGATCGGCTCGCCCACGGAGAAGCCGCCCAGGGCGAGCCCGTCGAACGGCAAGGCGCCGAGCTCATCGGCGTGCGCCATGCGCAGCGCGACCGAGGTGCCGCCCTGCACGATGCCGAAGAGCGCCTGGCTCGGGCGCTTCGCGGCGAGGCAGCGCTTCCCCCAGCGCGTCGTCAGGCGGCACGCCTCCTCGACCTCCGGGCGCGGCGCCCCGCCTGGCGGGCACACGTCGAGCTGCATCGCGATGTCGGCCCCGAGCAGCCCCTGCACCTCCATCGCGACCTCGGGCGTGAGCGCCTTGCGGGCGCCGTCGAGGTGCGATCGGAACACGAAGCCGTCCTCGACGAGGGTGCGCCGCTCGGCGAGCGAGAAGGCCTGGAAGCCCCCGGAGTCCGTGAGCATCGCGTGCGGCCAGCGGGTGAACGCGTGCAGGCCGCCGAGCTGCGCGACGAGCTCGGGGCCAGGGCGGAGCCACAGGTGGTACGTGTTGCCGAGGACGATCCTCGCGCCGGTCGCGGCCACCTCGGCGGGGGTCAGCGTCTTCACGCTGCCCTGGGTGCCGACCGGCATGAACGTCGGGGTCAGCACGTCGCCGTGCGGCGTGGAGAGCACGCCCGTCCGGGCATGCCCGTCCCTCGCGAGCTCGGAGAAGGAGAAGCCGGGCGTCCGGCTCATGGCGCGTCCACCCCACGGATCAACATGGCGTCACCATACGAGTAGAAGCGGTAGCCGGCGTCGATCGCCGCGCGGTACGCGAGGAGCGTGCGCTCGCGTCCGGCGAAGGCGAACACCAGCGCGAGCAGCGTCGAGCGCGGCAGGTGGAAGTTGGTCAGCAGGGCGTCGACGACGCGGAACCGATAGCCCGGCTGGATGAGGAGGCGCGTCTCCCCGGACTGCGCCTGCACGAGGCCTGCGCGGGCCGGATCGGCGGCCGACTCCAGCGCGCGAACCACGGTGGTGCCGATCGCGATCACCGGCGCGCCGCGCGCGCGCGCCCCCGCGATCGCGCCCGCGGTCGCGTCCGGGATCGAGTAGACCTCCGCGTGCATCGGGTGCAGGTCGAGATCGTCGACCGTGACCGGCTGGAACGTGCCGAGGCCGACGTGCAGCGTGACGCTCGCGATCTCGACCCCGTTCGCGCGGAGCCGCTCGACGAGGCCGGGCGAGAGGTGGAGGCCCGCCGTGGGCGCCGCGACCGCTCCTGGGACCCGGGCGAAGATGGTCTGGTACCGCTCGCGATCGGACGCGTCGTCGCCGCGGCCGAGGTAGGGCGGGAGCGGGACGTGCCCGTACGCGTCGATCGCGGCGGCGACGGACAGCCCCGCGGGCGAGGAGAGCTGCACCGTGAGCACGCCGTCCTCGGCGCGCTCCAGCACCTCCGCGACCAGCGCCCCGTCGCGCTCGATATCGAGCACCGATCCCGGGCGTATCGGCTTGGAGGCGCGCCCCATCGCCCGCCAGCGCTCGGACCGCGGCGCGCTCTCCTGCGGCCCTCCGCCGAGGTCCTCCGCGCCGGCCGGCGCCCCGTCCAGCCGGTGCAGCAGGAAGAGCTCGACCTGCCCGCCTGTGCCGCGCTTCCTCCCGAACAGACGAGCGGGGACGACCTTCGTGTCGTTGACGATGACGAGCGCGCCGCGCTCGATGTACCGGTCGAGATCGCGGATCGCCGCGTGCTCCACCTCGCCCGCTCTGCGGCCGCGATCGACCAGGAGGAGCCTCGCTCCGTCGCGCTCCTCGGGGGGCCGCGAGGCGATCAGCGCCTCAGGGAGTTCGTAGTCGAGCAGCTCGCAGCGCACGCCGCGCTACTAGCACGACGCGGGCGTGAGCACGTTCGTCTTGGCGCGGAGGAAGCGACAGATCTCGCCCACCTGGTAAGGCTTGGGGACGAAGGCCACCGCGCCGCAGTCGGCGCGCTCGACCTGGCGCGCAGAGAGGTGATACGCGCTGGAGAGCACGACCCGCACCCTCGGGAACGCATGCCGGATGTGCCGCGCGAGCTCGAGGCCGTTCAGGTCCGGCATCATCAGATCGATCATCGCCACATCGATCGGGGACGAGCCGAGGGTGAGCAGCGCATCCTGGAACGAGGCGGCGAACACGACCTCGAACCCCTCGACGCTTAGCCCTGCCGAAAGAGCGCGACGCTGGGAATTCTCACCGTCCACGATCAGCATGCGGGCCATTAAGCGTCCTCCTGCGGCGAGCGCCGCCATCCAATACGCCTACCTGTCTAGCAATCACCGGGCCAAGTTCCCGAATCGACGCGTTGCGGTTGCCGACGCTAAAGTGAAACAGAAGAGCACAGTCTACATCAGGCGCCTCATTGCACTAAGGCAAATCCCGACGCTGCATCATTGCAAATATGCAAGCTCGCGTGGGCTAGCTCCCTTGATTTGCTGCTGAGTCAGGTGGTTTGCTCGGATCGAGCGGCCACATCCATACGACCCGAACGGAGGAATGCAGGCTGAGCTCGATGGGCAGCAGGTCGCGGTGCCCAGGGAGCACGGCCTGTCGAGCGCGGTCCGCCTGAGGTCGCTGTGTGCCGTGGGAGCGGGCTGCTGAGCCCGGCCGGTGGGCGACGGGAGGCGCTCGACAGACCGGCGCCGCCTTCAGCCCGGGGGATACGTGATCGTCAGGCGGGTCATCTTGCGCCACAGCGTGGTCGCGCTGATCCCGAGCACCTCGGCGGCGCGCTCCCGGCTGCCGTCGCACTCCCGCAGCGCGGCCTCGATCGCCTGGCGCTCGGCGCAGTCGACGACGTCGGCGAGCAGCCTGCCGCCGGCTTCGGGCGCGCGCTTCGGCTGCACCGCGGCGGGCAGCACGTCGTCGACGCTGATGACGCCGCCGCCGGAGAGGGCCACCGCTTGCTCGACCATGTTCTCGAGCTCGCGGATGTTGCCGGGGAAGTCGTACTGCGTCAGCGCCTCGATGACGCCGTCCGCGGCGCGGGCGCGGCAGCTCATCTTGCGGTTGTACTTCTCCAGGAAGAACTCCCAGAGGATCGGGATGTCCTCGCGACGCGCGCGGAGCGGCGGGAGCACGAAGCGCGCGACGTTCAGCCGGTAGTAGAGATCCTGGCGGAACCGCTTCTCCGACACCGCGGTCAGGAGCTCCTGGTTCGTCGCGGCGATGATGCGCACGTCGACGTGGATGGGTTTGTTCTCGCCTACCCTGCGGATCTCGTTCTCCTGGATCGCGCGGAGCAGCTTCGCCTGGAAGGTGAGCGGGGTCTCGGCGATCTCGTCGAAGAAGAACGTGCCCCCGTCGGCCTCCTCGAACAGCCCTTTCCTCGCCGAGATCGCGCCCGTGAACGAGCCTCGCGCGTGGCCGAACAGCTCGCTCTCGAGGAGCGTCTCGCTGATGGCGGCGCAGTTGACCGGCACGAACGGGCGGTCGGCGCGCTTGCTGTTGGCGTGGATGGCCTTGGCGACGAGCTCCTTGCCGGTGCCGCTCTCGCCGGTGATGAGCACCGTCGCGTCGGTGGGCGCGACCTTGACGATCCGGCCGAGCACCTCGCGGACCGCCTGCGAGCGGCCGACGATGTTCTCGAACCGGTAACGCTCCTTGAACTCGCTGGCGAGCAGCTGCACCTCGCCGGTGAGCTTCCGGTTCTGGATCGCGCGCTCGACCTTCACGAGGAGCTCCTGCTCCGAGAACGGCTTCTGGATGTAGTCGAACGCGCCGAGCCGCATCGCCTCCACCGCGCTCTCGATGGTGCCGTACGCGGTCATCACGATGACCTCCGTGTTCGCGTTCGACTCCTTCACCGCGCGCAGGACGCCGATCCCGTCGAAGCCGCCCATCCGGAGGTCGGTGAGCACGACGTCGTACGCCCCCTTGGCGCCCAGATCGGCGCCCTGGCTGCCGTCCGCGGCTTCATCGACCTCGTACCCGGCGCCACGCAGCATCATCGCGAGCGTGGTCCGCATGTTCCGCTGGTCATCGACGACAAGAATCTTCGACATGGATTTCCCCCGCCGCGCTCATCCTCCTCCGGGAAACGAGCGCGGCGCGACGATCACGACCGACGTGCCGCGCTGGCGCGTAAGCGCGCGAGCACGGTCGTCCGCGGCGCCCTTGGACATGCGTCCAGAGCATCGTACGTCAAGCACGACCTCCGCCGCCAGAAGGTGCACGGGGAACGCTCCCTGCGCGAGGGACGGCCCTCACCCTACCCTACTCGCGGATCTGCTGGGCGAGGTAGGCGGTCTCGCCGAGCTTCTCGATCAGCCCGATTTGCGTCTCGAGCCAGTCGATGTGCTCCTCCTCGGACTCGAGGATCTTGGCCAGGAGATCCTCGCTGGTGCGATCCCCCTTGTCGCGGCAGAGGGCGATCGCCGAGTTGAGCCGCTTGACCGCGTGGTACTCGAGATCGAGGTCGCTCTTGAGCTGCTCCGGCACGCTCTGCCCGATGTGCAGGGTGTCCAGGCGCTGCAGGTTGGGCAGCCCATCGAGGAAGAGGATGCGCTCGATGATCGCATCGGCATGCTTCATCTCGTCGATCGACTCGGCGCGCCCGTGCGCAGCGAGCGTGACGAAGCCCCAGTGCGAACACATCTTCGCGTGCAGAAAATACTGGTTGATCGCAACGAGCTCTCCGGCAAGCACCTCGTTCAACGCATCAACGACGTCTTTTGCACCCTTCATCGGACCCCTCTCACGCTCATGCCTGTCATGCGGACCCCGCCCCTGTCAGGCGGGGGACGCCGGCTAAGACGCCAGCGCCCCGCACAAATGCGCGAGGTCCGCGGAGGTGCGCAAGAAGTTTCTAAGGAAACAGGCGCCACCGCCGTCGCTTCCGACGGAAACCAGGGCATCGAGGCTGTTGCCGGTCAATCCGGAGGATCAAGCTGCGCTGGAGACCGGCGCCATCACCAGGCGACGCGGCGTCGAGGCGCCATCGCGCTCGCCGACAAGCTCGGCGATCGTCGGCCGACAGGAGCCACACCGCGTACCGGCGCCCGTGCACTCCATGACCTGCGAAACAGAGCAGGCGCCCTCGCTCATCGCTTCACGAATCTCTCGATCACAGACGCCCATGCAGAGGCAGACGTACATGCAGACCCCCGGCTACGTAACGGGTGGGATTGATATTGAACATAGCTTTCAATATCGGAGCGTCAAGGGGAATGTCGCCTGGGCGGATCGCCGAGTTGGCTCGCGGTCGGAAATCCCCTTGGATCGAGCCAGCAGCGCGCGATCGAGCGCGCCGAGCAGCGCGCGATCGAACGCACCGAGCAGCGCTCGGTCGGTCGAGCGTCAGAGGAGCGTCGAAGAAAGAGGGATCGGGCAGGGATGCAGCCGGTCAGACCGGCGGAAGACGACGCCGCGCGAGCGCGGCCGGGAGGCGAGGCGCGAACGCACGCCCACCGCGGAGCGGTCGGCCGCGCGGCGGCGTCACATCGTGAGGCCGCCGTCGACGTCGATGCAGCGACCGTTGAAGTACTCGCACTCGATCACGAAGCGCACGGCCTGCCAGATGTCCTCGGGTACGCCGATGCGGCCCACGGGGATCATGGCGACCAAGGCGTCGCGCGCCTTCTGGTGCATGCCCTGCGTCATGGGCGTCTCGATCATGCCGGGCGCAACGGCGCCGACGCGGATGCCGAACGGCGCGAACTCGAGCGCCCAGGTCTTCGTGTTCGCCGCGAGCGCGCTCTTCGCAGCGGTGTAGCTCGACTGGCCGCGGTTGCCGTGGCGCGCGATGGAGCTGATGTTGACGATGACGCCCTTCTGCTCGGTCTCGATCATCTTCGCGACGACCTCGCGGACCATGAGCGTGGCCCCCGTCAGGTTGACGTCGATGACGGCCTGCCACTGCGCCGCGCTCAACTTGACGACCGCGCCCGTCTGGCGGTCCTTCTTGACGAGCAGGCCGTCCCGCAGGATGCCCGCGTTGTTCACGAGGCCGTTCAGGCCGCCCATCGCCTCGTGCGCGAAGCGGACGAACGCCTCCACCTCGGCCTCCACCGCCACGTTGACCGCCCGCGCGTGGACCTTGCCGGCGAGCCCCTTGCTCGCCTCGACGAGCGACGCGAGCCCCTCCTCGTTCATGTCGCCGGCGGCGACCTGGCCCCCGAGCTCCGCGAGCCGCAGCGCATAGTGGCGACCCAGCCCCTGGGCAGCACCTGTGACGACGAACTTCGTGTCCTCGAGTCGCATGATCGCACTCCTCCAGGGATCGCTCCCGATCACCGTGTCGAACGCGCCGTCTACCACGACCCCGCCGCGAGGCGGCGGACGACGTCGCAGCGCGCCACCAACGCCCGCGACCCCCGCCCGGCCTGCAGGCCCCGGCGCAATCCGTGCAACCGCGCAACTGCGCAACCACGCAACCCGCGTAAGAGCGCAACCCGCGCAACCCGCGCAACCCGCGCAAAAACGCAACCCGGGCGACAGCGCGGTCACCGCTTGCGCCGGGTGGCATCGATGTTATTCAGCGCCCATGAGGTCGATCGCGCTCGCCGCCGTGTGCGCCGGCATCCTGACGCTCGCGCCTGCATGTGACCGCACCCCCCCGGTGCCCGAGACCTCCGATCCGACGGGCAAGGATCTGGTGATCGGCGCCGTGGTCGCAGCCGCCGAGCAGAGCGGAGGGATCCGCATCTACAAGATCGTCGAGGTGGAAGAGCTGCCCGCGCCTTTCGGGTCCGATCTGCACATGATCGCCTACGATCCGAAGGCGCAGAGCTTCCAGGAGGCCGCGGAGCTCCGTCGCAAGGGGAAGCTGACCGTCGCGAAGGACCACATGACGGTCCGGCTCGTGTATTTCCTGCCGCGCGACCACCGGGTGATCAGCAACGAGCCGGTCAGCGACGACGAGCGGGCCCCGTATCTCCGCTCGTTCCAGAGCCGGCAGCGCTGACCGGCATGCGCCGGCGGGCGGCGAGGCGCCCGCGCCTCAGCGCGCTGTGCGGAGCAGCTCGCACAGCCGCTCGATCGCCTGGCTGTGCAGCCGGCTCGCCCAGCTCTTGCTGATCCCGAGATCCTGCGCGATCTGATCGAAGCGCTCGTCCTCGAAGTAGTGGCGCTCCACGAGGGTGCGCTCGCGCTCCGGGAGCTCGCGCACGGCGTGGCGCACGGCCTGCGCGAGCTCGGCGCGAGAGGCGCGCTCCTCCGGGTCGTCCGCGGCGTCGGGGACGGCGGCGACGTCCCCGTGACTCGAGAGCAGGCCGAGCGCCATCGCGGCCGCGTGCCCGGCGAGCAGATCGCCGAGCCGCGCGGCGTAGGCCTCCTGCGTGGCAGGCGCGTCGGCGTCGTCGTCCGCCCCGCGTCCCTCCGCGAAGCGCGCCGACGCAGCGAGCGCGCTGGCCCGCGCGGCCGCGGAACGCCAGCGCGTCTCCCTCCGGACGCCGTCGAAGATGGCCCACCGGAGCTTCCGCTTGGCGTAGGCCTCGAAGGTGGATCGGCTCGGATCGTGCGTCCGCACGATCTCGAGCAGCGCCGGGTGCCCCAGCGCGACGAGGTCCTCCACCGGGATGCGGCGGCCCAGGCGGCGCGCGATGCGCTTCGCGACCAGCTGAAGCAGGTCGAGCCCCTCGGCGAGGAGCCGGTCTTCCGGAGTGCGCACCGCTATCCCGCCTTGGCGCGCCCCGCTGCGCCGAGCACCCCGAACGCCCGCTCGCCGCTCTCGTCGACCTCGCGCGGATGCGCGCGCCGAAGGAGGCGGCTCGCCTCCTCGTCGTGCAGCAAGACCTCCACGAGCTGCTCGCGCATCCACGCGATCTCGTGCGCGGGCAGGCGCCCCACGTAAGGCGCCACGGCGGCGTCGACCTGAGCGGCGATCCAGGGGTCATCGAGGAGCGAAGCGTCCATGGGAGACGGCCATTATATCTCCGCCGAGCGCGCCGTCATCCGCCGCTCGCCGCGTCGCCGGTGCGTCATTTGGACGGCGGCGGCGCGTTGAGGCATGCCTCGAACGCCTTGACGGTCCGCGCGTCGAACGCGCACTTGAGCGACCTCGGATCCACGCTCTTGCCGACGTTCTGCTCGCACGACTGCGCGTACTGCTCCCCCAGCGTGGCCGCGACGGCGTCGATCTTCTTCTCGGTCTCGCCCCGCTGCTCCGCCGTGAGCTTGGCGCTGAGCGCCGCGACCTGCTCCGAGCGCGTGAGCACTGTGAGCCGCTTGCCCAGATCCACGCAGTCGCCATGCATGAGCGCGTAGTCGTCGGGCACCGAGTCGTCGCGACGCGGCGGCGCCGGCGCCGCGGCGCCGGGCTCCGCGTCTGCCTCCCGCGCCTCGGCGCCCTGGGCGGCATCGCTCGTGGGCTCGGCCGTCAGCGACGGCTCCTCCGACCGCGCTGGCTCGGGCTGCTCGATCGGAGGCGGCGAGGCCCCTCCGCACCCGAGCAGCAACGTCGACAACGGACCCGTGACCACGATCAAGAAAAGAGCTCTCCCCATGGAGCGAGGGTTGATCGGCTCGCGCCGGGCGTCCATGCCGCGCCGGGCGCGCTCGGCGCTGCGCCGCGGATCGAGCGCCCCGTCCGCTTGCCGCGCTTGCCGCGAGGGTGCACGGGCCGTCTTGGCAGGCTCCGTGCAGGGCGCACCGTGACGACAGGTCGGCCTCGCCGGCCATTTCGCCTGTCCGTGCGGAGGCGGGAGCATGCGGTCGCTCTGGATTGTTCTCGTCCTGGTGCTCGGCTCGGCGTTGCTGCTTCAGGTGATGGCGGCGTCCGACGACCGGATCCCGTACGCGCGCTTCCGCTCGCTCGCGGAGCGCGGAGAGCTCGCCGAGATCGAGATCCGGGACGACATGTACATCGGACGCGCGGTGTCCGGCCTGAGCGCGCGCGCGCCGCAGAGCTACCGCACGGGGCGCATCGAGCAGACCGAGAAGGATCTGCTCGCCGATCTCGACCGGCGAGGGATCCCGTACACGCGCGTCGCGGACGAGCTGGGGCTGCCGCCGTACCTCTGGCTGCTGCTGCCGCTCGCCGGTCTGGCGGCGATGGGCCACCTCGCGTCGCGCCGCGCGACGACGGCAGGGACCATCTCGGGCGCCGCGACCGCCTTCGGCAAGCACAAGGCGCGGCTCTACGAGGAGCGGGGCGCGATCGCGACGTTCCGCGATGTCGCCGGCAACGCCGAGGCGAAGACGGAGCTCAGCGAGATCGTCGACTTCCTCAAAGCGCCCGAGCGCTACGAGAAGCTCGGCGGGCGGATGCCCAGAGGGGTGCTCCTCGTGGGGCCGCCCGGCACGGGCAAGACGTTGCTCGCTCGGGCGATCGCGGGAGAGGCGAGCGTCCCCTTCTTCAGCGCAAGCGGGTCGGAGTTCGTGGAGATGTTCGTCGGCGTCGGCGCCGCGCGCGTGCGCGACCTCTTCTCGCAGGCGCGCGAGAAGGGGGCCTGCCTCGTGTTCATCGATGAGCTCGATGCGGTCGGCAAGGTGCGCGGCCTCGGCGGGTCCGTCGGCGGCCACGACGAGCGGGAGCAGACGCTCAACCAGCTCCTCACCGAGATGGATGGGTTCGACGCGCACACGGCCATGGTCGTGATCGGCGCGACGAACCGCGCCGAGATCCTCGACCCGGCGCTGCTCCGGCCAGGGCGGTTCGATCGCCGGGTGCACATCGACCGGCCCGACCTCGCCGAACGGAAGGAGATCCTCGCGGTGCACGCGAGGAAGGTGGCGCTCGATCCTGGCGCGGATCTCGACGCCGTGGCCGCGCAGACCGCGGGGCTCGTCGGCGCCGACCTCGCGAACATCGTCAACGAGGCGGCGCTGCTCGCCGCGCGGCGCGGCGCGGAGGCGGTGGGACACGGCGATCTGGAGGCGGCGATCGAGCGCGGGCTCGCGGGGCTCGAGCGCCGTGGCAGGCGGCTCGGAGCGCGCGAGAAGCTCGTCGTCGCCTACCACGAGGTGGGGCATGCGCTGACCGCCTCGCTGCTGCCGACGCAGGATCCGGTGCGCAAGGTGTCCATCGTGCCGCGGGGGCCGGGCGCGCTCGGGTACACGATCCAGCAGCCGCGCGAGGATCGTTACCTGTGGAGCCGGCAGGAGATCCTCGATCGGCTGGTCGTGCTGCTGGGCGGGCGCGTCGCCGAGGAGGAGGCCGTCGGAGACCTCTCGACCGGCGCGCAGGACGATCTGCTCAACGCGACCGAGCTCGCGCGTCGCATGGTGCGCGAGCTCGGGATGGGCCAGGGGCTCGGGCTCTCGGCGCTCGAGCCGCGCCGGCCGCTGTCGTTCCTCGGCGAAGCGCAGGGCGCGATGCCGTCCGGCGCAGGGCCGCGGGAGTGCAGCGACGCGACCGCGCGCGCGATCGACGCGGAGGTCGCGCGGATCCTCGCGGACGCGGAGGCGCGGGCGCGCGCTTTGATCCAGGGGCACCGGCCGACGCTCGAGCGCGTCGCCGCCCGGCTCTACGAGGTCGAGACCCTGAGCGGCGATGAGCTCAGGGAGATGGTGGCAAGCGGGGAAGCCTAGAGCAGCCGCTCAGTCGACGCTCCGCAGCGCGCGGGACAGATCGAAGCCCGCGGCGTCATGGTGATAGACGACGCGGAGCACGCGGCCGCGCAGCAGCTCCCTCGGCACCGCCCCCATCGCCCGGCTGTCGAGCGAGGCGGCGCGGTTGTCGCCCATCACGAAGAGGTGGTCCGGCGGGACGACGACCGGACCGAACGCGTCGAAGTCGGGCTCGCCGGCCGCGTGAGTGACGCCGCCGAGGTGCTCCACCCTCGTGCCGTCCCCGAGCTGCTCGAGGGCTTGCGCCGCGCCGTCGACGTACAGCACGCCTTGCCGGAGCATCACCGTCTGGCCCGGGAGCGCGATCACCCGCTTGACGAGGAGGGTGGACCCGCCGCGCGGATCCGCGAAGAGCACCACGTCGCCGGCGCTCGGCCCGCTGCGCTCGAAGAGGTAATGATCCGTGAGCGGGACGCGGAGCCCGTAGGCGACCTTGTCGACGAGGATGCGGTCGCCCGGGGCGATCGTCGGCCACATCGAGCCGGTGGGCACGTGGTACTGGTCCGCGAGGGTCGAGCGACCCAGCGTGAGGATCGCGAGCGCCGCGAGGATCTTGAGGAGGCTCCGCCCGAACGGCGCGACCGTCTGGTAGGCGCGCCGCGCGAGCGCGCGCTCGGATCGAAGCATGAGAAGTCCGGCCTTGTCGGGCTGGAGGCACGCCGCCGCGGCCTCCACCGCCGGCCGGGGAACGCTGGGCTCGCTCATCTCTGGCGGGGCTAGCATCCGCGCTCGAGACAGGCCAGCTTCGCTGCATGCACGGCTGCACTTCATCGACTGCACCACGCTCCCAAGCTCTGGGCCGCCTCACACTCTGCGGATCAATGTCGCGTCATCCGGTAACGACAGGGGCCGCCATGCACCTCGCCGGCTACCGCGCGCTGGGACTCGATTTTACCTATATCCCTTTTGCGGTGACCGATGTTGAAGGCGCGACGCGCGGGATGCGCGCGCTCGGGATCCGCGGCCTCGGCGTGTCGATGCCCTACAAGCAGGCGGTAATTCCATTGCTCGACGAGCTCGATCCCGTCGCCGAGCGGATCGGCGCGGTCAACACCATCGTGAACGACGACGGGCGCCTCAGGGGCTACAATACCGACTGGATCGGCGCGGTGCGGGCGCTCGAGGAGGTGACGCATCTCGGGGGCGCGCGGGTGCTGCTCCTCGGCGCCGGCGGCGCGGCGCGCGCGGTCGCGTTCGGGCTCGCGGAGCGCGGCGCCAGCGTCACGGTGGCGAACCGCGATCTCGAGAAGGCGCGGCAGCTCGCGGCGGCGGTCGGCGGGGCGGCCGTGCCGCTCGACGCAGCGGCGCTGTCGCCCGACCACGGCGTCCTCGTGAACGCCACGTCGCTCGGCATGGCCGAGGTCGATGCACGAAGCCCTGTCCCGGAGGAGGTGTTGCGGGAAGGTCTCCTTGTGATGGATATCGTGTACAAACCGATGATCACGGAGCTCGTGGCGGCGGCGCGCCGGCGCGGAGCGACCGCCGTTCACGGCGGGAGGATGCTCCTCCACCAGGCAGCAGAGCAGTTCCGGCTGTACACCGGGCGGGAGCCGCCGCTCGATGCCATGGACGAAGCACTGCGCGCTCAGCTCGGCTGACGCGCGGAGCCGCCGCCCGACGCCACGGACGAAGCGTCGCGCGCTCAGCTCGGCTGACGCGCGCGACGTCCCGCGCCAGGCTCGCGCTGCCCGGCCGGCCAGGGCGCGCGGCGATCGCCGCTCTGGGCCGCGCGCGCGGCCTCCGGAGCAATGGCCAAGGACGGGCCCCACGCGTAGGCTTCCGGCGATGGTCTCGTTCGAGATACGCGCAGCCGTGACCGGCGACGAGGAACAGCTCCTCTATGTCGCGCGCCACCTGAACTCGGTCAACCTGCCGAACAACCGTGACGCAATCCACGAGATCGTCGCCGAGAGCCACAGGAGCTTCAACGGGGCGATCCAGGATCCCCGCCTCCGCCAATACGTCTTCGTCCTCGTCGACCTGACGAAGGGCGACAAGGGCATGATCGTCGGGACGTCGATGATCATCGCGCAGCTCGGCCGGCGCGGCGTCCCCTACATCTTCTTCGACGTGCTCGACGAGGAGAAGTACTCGGCCACGATCGACAAGCACTTCCATCATACCGTGCTGCGCATCGGCTACTCGTACAACGGCCCCACGGAGATCGGCGGGCTCGTGCTCATGCCGGAGTACCGGCAAGGGCCCGAGCGGCTCGGCACGATGATCTCCTATGTTCGCTTCCTCTACATGGCCGCGCGTTCCGCGCTGTTCCAGGACGAGATCCTCGCGGAGCTGATGCCCCCCCTCGAGCCGGACGGGACAAGCCACCTCTGGGAAGCGCTCGGGCGCAAGTTCACCGACATGAGCTATGCCGACGCGGATCTCCTCTCCAAGAAGAACAAGGAGTTCATCAAGGGGCTCTTCCCGGAGGGGACCATCTACGCCTCGCTGCTGCCCGAGGACGCGCAGCGCGTGATCGGGAAGGTCGGGGCGCAGACCCGGGGGGTGGAGAAGCTGCTCCGCCGCGTCGGCTTCCGCTATGCCCACAGGGTCGATCCGTTCGACGGAGGGCCGCACTTCACCGCCCGCATGGACGAAATCTCGCTCGTGAGCGATACGCGCCGGGCGAAGGCGGGCCGCCCGTTCACCCCGAGCCCGTCGGATCCGAAGGGCATCCTCGCGATCGAGCGCCCAGACGCCCCTTATTTCCGCGCGGTCGCCGCGAGCCTCCGCGATGAGGGAGAGCTCGGCATGGCGATCGCCGTGGACGCCTGGAAGCACCTCGAGCTCCAGCCTCGCTCGCCGATCTGGGTCCTGCCGATGCCGTGACAGGGCGCGTGTGCTCCGCGTCGTCCAGCGCGCGGAAGAGCAGCGGATCGTCCCGCCTGCGCCATGTCCAGCACGCGAGAGCAGCGGCTCAGGCCGCCTGCGCGCCACGTCCACCGGATCAGGCCGCCTTGCGCTGTGACGATTCTGTTGCTACAGAATTAACAGAAGTTTTCACGAGCGGTTCGGAGGACCATGACCCTTGGATTGGACCTCGATTTCGGGCGCTTGCCCGCGCTGGAGCGGAGGGAACGCTGGCCCGGGACACCGAGGGAGGAAGCCGGCGCGGAGAGGGCCCCCGGGGCAAAGGGCGGCGCGGAGGCCAGGCTCTCTGGGCGGGAGATGCGCATCGCCGCCGCGCTCGCCGAGGCGGCGATGCCGCCCGGCCGCTTCCTCGACGGCGCGGGCGCCGCGACCGCCAGCCGACTCGCGGCCTGGCTCGGCTCGATCCCGCCGCACCTGGCGCAGGGGGTGCGCGCGGCGCTGTGGGCGATAGAGCTCGCTCCCCTTCCTTTCCGGCTCAGGCCGCTGTCGGCGCTGCCGCTCGAGGAGCGGATGGAGGTGCTCCGCGGCTTCGAGCAGAGCCGGGCGCGGACGCTGCGCTCGCTGCTCCGCGCCGCGCTCACGCCGCTCCGGTTCGTCCACTACGACCGGCCCGAGATGTTCAAGCACGTCGGCTGCCGTTACGAGCTGCCCATGGTGCGCGACGAGGCGCCGCGCTGGCTCGCGCAGGTGACCGACGGGCGCGAGGTCGAGGAGGACCTGGAGCTCGAGTGCGAGGTCCTCGTGATCGGCACCGGCGCCGGCGGAGCGGCCGCGGCTTACGAGCTCGCGTCGCGCGGACACGCGGTGCTCATGCTCGAGGAGGGCGACTTCCACCGCCGCTCGAGCTTCACCGGACGGCCCGCGCGCGCCTACCGGGAGATGTACCGCGACCACGGGCTCGACATGACGCTCGGCAACGTGAATATCCCGGTGTTCGCCGGGCGCGCCGTCGGAGGGAGCACCGTGATCAACTCCGGGACTTGCTACCGGGCTCCGGAGAGCACCTTCGCGTCGTGGCGCGACGGCATGGGGCTCCCTGCGGAGTTCTCGTCCGGCGGGCTCGCTCCCTATTACGAGCGCGTCGAGCGCATGCTCCAGGTCGCCCCGGCCGACCCGCTTCACCTCGGGGCGATCGGGCCGATCGTCCGGCGCGGGGCGGAGCGGCTCGGGCTGCGGCACGGGCCGCTCCAGCGCAACGCGCCGGACTGCGATGGGCAGGGGATCTGCTGCTTCGGCTGCCCCACGGGGGCCAAGCGCTCGACCGACGTGAGCTACGTGCCCGAGGCGCTGAAGCGGGGCGCGCAGCTCATCACGGCGGCGCGGGTCAGGACGATCGACATCGTGGCGGGTCGCGCGCGGGGGGCGACCGCAGTGCTCGGCGGCGACACGAGGGCCGGAGGCCACGGCGGCCGCGCGGCGAGCGGCGCAGCGCGGGGGCCGCGGCTCGTGGTCAGGGCGGAGGCCGTCGTCGTGGCCGGCGGCGCGCTGATGACGCCGCTGCTCCTGCGCCGGAGCGGAGCGTGCCTGTCGAGCGGCGCGCTGGGAAAGAACCTCTCGATCCACCCGGCGTCGAAGGTGATGGCGCTCTTCGATGAGCGGATCGATCAGTGGCAAGGCATCCCGCAGGGCTACCAGATCGACCACTTCGCCGACGAAGGGCTGATGTTCGAGGGAGGCTCGCTCCCGTTCGACGTCGCCGCGCTGGCCGTGCCCTGGACGGGACATCGCTACACGGAGCTGATGGAGCGGTATCCGCACCTCGCGACGTTCGGGTTCATGATCAAGGACACGAGCCGCGGCGAGGTGCGGCCCGGGATCGGCGGCACGCCGCTCGTGCTCTACACGATGAACCGGGAGGACGTCGCCAGGATGCAGCGCGGGGTCGAGCTGCTCTGCGAGGTGTTCCTGGCCGCGGGGGCGCGGCGCGTCCTGCCGCTCGTCGCCGGCTGCGACGAGGTGAACGGCCCCGCGGACCTGGAGCGGCTCAAGGCGCGGCAGATCCAGGCCGGGGACCTCGACGTGGCCGCGTTCCACCCGCTCGGGACGTGCCGTATCGGGGTGGATCCGCGGTCATCGTGCCTCGGGCCGGACCACCAGGCGCACGACGTCGCCGGGCTCTACGTGTGCGACGGAAGCGCGATCCCCTCGTCGCTCGGCGTGAACCCGCAGATGACCATCATGGCCATGTCGCTGCGCGCGGCCGAGCTGCTGAGCGAGCGGCTATCCGGCTGAGCCGTCGCGGTACCCGAGGGCCGCGGCGCGCTCGCTGCCGATGCGATCGCTCTCGATCGTCCCGTCGCGCATGGTCACCACGCGCGGCATCGACTCGGCGAAGCTGAGGTTGTGCGTGACCACCACGACCGTGGTGCCGTGCTTTCGGTTCATCTCGAAGAACAGCTGGTGGATGGAGTCGCTCGTCGCGGTGTCGAGGTTCCCGGTCGGCTCGTCGGCGAGGAGGAGCTTCGGCGACAGGACGAGCGCCCGCGCCAGGGCCACGCGCTGCTGCTCGCCGCCCGACAGCTCCCCCGGCCGGTGCGTCGCGCGCGCCGCGAGCCCGACCTCGGCGAGCAGCGAGCGCGCGAGCGGCTCCATCTCGCGGCGGGTCTTCCCCTGGATGAGGCCCGGCATCATCACGTTCTCGACCGCGTTGAACTCGGGGAGCAGGTGGTGGAACTGGAAGACGAAGCCGATCGTCCGGTTCCGGATCGCCGCGAGCCGCGAGCCCGGCAGGCCGGTGAGCTCGTCGTTGCCGAGGCGGATGCGGCCGCTCGTGGGGAGGTCCAGCGTGCCGATGCAGTGGAGGAACGTGCTCTTGCCGGCGCCCGAGGGGCCCACGAACGCCACGACCTCGCCCTGGTTGATGACGATGTCGATGCCGCAGAGCACGTGGAGCTCGCGGCCCATGTGAACGAACGTCTTGCGGAGGTCTTCGACGACGACGAGCGGAGTGGACATGGAGTGATTACTCGTAGCGGAGCCCGTCGACCGGAGAGAGCCTCGAGGCGGCGCGGGCCGGGTAGATGGTGGCGATGGTGCAGATGAGCATCGACGCGACCGCGACCATCGCGTAGTCGGAGAGGTTCACGTTCACGGGCAACCGGTCGATGTAATAGACGTCCGGATCGAGCCGGACACCGAACCAGTACAGGCCCGTGCAGACCGCGAGCGCGGTGCCGACACCGTAGATCGTGCCGATGGCGCCGATGATCACGCCCTCGAGCATGAACACGCGCATCACCGCGTTGTCCGAGGCGCCCAGCGCCTTCAGGACGGCGATCTCCTTGCCCTTCTCGGTCACCATGAGGAGCAGCGTGCAGACGATGCAGAAGCTCGCGACCGCGATGGCGATGGACAGGATGATGAACGTCGCGATCTTCTCCAGCTTGAGCGCGCTGAAGAGGTTCTTGTTCATCTCCATCCAGTCGCGGACGCGGAGCTGCGGCGGCGGCTTGCCTCCCTCCGGCGCCTCGTCGAGCGCGGCGCTCGCGGCGACGGCCGCCTCCACGGCCGGGCGGACCTCCTGCACCCGCTCGGGATCCGGGACCCGGATGTCGATGTGGGTGATCTTGTCGTCGAGGCTGAAGAACCTCTGCGCCTCTTCCATCAAGACGTACGCGTGCGTGACGTCGTACTCGTACATGCCGCTATAGAAGATCGCCGCGACGCGGAACCTGCGGGAGCGCGGCATCACGCCGGTGGGGCCGAGCTCGCCCATCGGCGAAAGGAGCGTCACCTCGTCCCCGACGAGCACGTGGAGCGACTTCGCGAGCTCGCGGCCGATGATGACGCCCGGGTACACGCGCGTCTGCAGCTTCAGGTAGTCGCGCACCGACGGGTCGACGTCCGTCGGCTGGCGGAAGTCCGGCCCCTTGAAGTACGGCTCCCCGCCCGGACCTCGACCGATGATCTCCTCGGGAGGCAGGCTCGTCAGCTTCTCGGGATCGCGCAGGTAGTCGAAGCTGCCGACCTCGATGTTCTTGGCGAGGTCGATGACCTGCCCGATGGTGTCCGGATCGATGCCGCGGACGAGCGCGCCCGCGGTGTTCGAGGCGCTCGAGCCCATCGCCTCGCCGGCCGCGACCGGGGTCGCGGCGCCTCCGTAGGGCGCGAGCGCGACGCGCACCTGGGTGAGCTTGTCGTCCCAGTTGCCGAAGCCGCCAGGGCGGGAGGCGTCGACGACCATGTGCGCGTTGTTGCCGAGGATCTTGCGCTTCAGGTCGGCGCCGAAGCCGCCCATGATGCTCGTCACCGAGCACAGGGCGCACGAGCTGACCGCGACGCCGGCCATCGACAGGACCGAGATGACCGTGAGAAAGCCGCTCTTCGAGGCGCGCACGTGGCGCGCGGCCACGTGGGGCACGAAGCTCCGGCGCTCGAGCGCGTCGAGGGCGAGCGGCAGGAGCGCCGACAGCACGAAGAACAGGAAGACGACGCTCGAGACGAGCGCGGTGAAGCGGATGATCTGATCCGTCGAATTGAACGACGCGCCCTTCCCGACGGGCATCCTGGCCGTGAGCGTCGCGGTGACGCCGAACGCCACGCCCACGAGCGCGCCCCACCACCAGCCGAGCGCGCGATAGAGCCCCTTGCGGACGGGGCGGCTCCCTGCGACCAGATAGCCCGCGCCCGCGCCGAACAGGGTGCCTCCAAGGATCCACCTGAAGGTCGGATGGATGGGCAGGACCGCGACCCAGAGGACGACGATCGCGAGCGCGGCGAGCAGGGACATCGCGCCGAGCACGCGGAGCCCCACGCGGGCCTTGGCCCCCCACCTGCCGGAGAGCCACCGGCCCTTGTCCGCAGCCGTCCTGGCCCGGAACAGCCGAAGGGCACCCCCCACGATCAGCGTGGCGACGAGCGGGGCGATCCTCTCCGTATTGCTCGCGAAGAAGGCGCCGATGGGCGCGAGGCCCTTCGCGCGCCCGCTGGACGCGACGAGCGTGAGCGCGAGCAGGCTGGCGCCCGTGAGGGCGACCACGACCCCGACGCGCACGACGCCGGGGCGCCGCGGCTCCAGCTCGCCCTTCTTGTCGAAGCGGGTGTAGCCCCGCCAGGCGAGCAGGACGATGCCCAGAGCGACGGCGGCGAGGAGCGCGGCCTGCAACGACCTGGAGAGCTCGATCACGCGTCGGTCTCGGGACGGAGGAGCGGGAACAGGATGACGTCGCGGATGGAGGTCGCGCCGGTGAGGAGCATCGTCAGGCGATCGACCCCCATGCCGAAGCCCGCCGTCGGCGGGAGGCCGTGCTCCAGGGCGCGGACGTAGTCGGCGTCGTAATCCATCGTCTCCTCCTCGCCCCGCGACTTCTTCTCGACCTGCGCGCGGAAGCGCGCGTCCTGGTCCTCGGGGTCGTTGAGCTCGCTGAAGGCGTTGCAGAGCTCGCGGCCGTCGATGAAGAGCTCGAAGCGGTCGACCAGCGAAGGATCGCTGTCCTTCTTGCGCGCGAGCGGGGAGACCTCGAAGGGATAGTCGATGATGAAGACAGGGACGCTCTTGTCGCCCGCCTCCGTGCGGTAGTCCCTCGTGAGGAACGGCTCGACCACGTACTCGTAGGCGCAGAAGACGAGCTCACCCGGCGACTCGCACTTCTTCGCGCCCGCGCGGAAGTTCGTCCAGTCGATCTCGCGCCCGCTCGCCTTCGCCGCCTTCGCCCACTCCTTGATCGGGGCGTCGTCCGCGGCGACGCGCTGCGGGACGTCGGCCGGCAGGCCCGACTTCGACAGGGCGCGGGCGATCCCCTCGGCCATGGGGACGCGCTCGAAGCGCTCGAGCGAGTACGTGCGCTGCGCGGCCCAGGCCGCGTGCTCGGCCGGGAGCCGCTCGGCGAGGCGGGCGTCGACGTGGCGGAGCATCGCCTCGGTGGCGTCCATCAGCGTCTCGTACGTCGCGTACGCCTGGTAGTACTCGAGCATCGTGAACTCGGGGTTGTGCCGCGTCGACAGCCCCTCGTTCCGGTAGCAGCGCGCGATCTCGTAGACGCGCTCGAAGCCGCCGACCACGAGCCGCTTCAGGAAGAGCTCCGGCGCGATGCGCATGAAGAGCTCGAGGTCGAGCGCGTTGTGGTGGGTCTTGAACGGCTTCGCGGCCGCGCCGCCGACGAGCGTGTGCATCGTCGGGGTCTCGACCTCGAGGAAGCCGCGCGCGTCGAGGAACCCGCGCAGCGCGGCGACGATCGCGGTGCGGGCGCGGAAGACCCCCGCGACGTGCGGGTTGGCCACGAGATCGACGTACCGCATACGGTAGCGCGACTCGACGTCCTTGAAGCTCGTCTTGGTCGGCAGCGGGCGGTAGGCCTTCGTGAGCAGCCGGAGGCGCCCCGCGCGGATCGAGAGCTCGCCCTTCTGCGTCGCCATCGCGACGCCGTGGGCCTCGACGAAGTCGCCGAGATCGATGTCCTCCAGCCGCTCGAAATCGGCGAGGCTCCCCTGCTCGCAGTAGAGCTGGAGCTCGCCGGTGCGGTCGCGCAGCCGGACGAAGGTGACGCCGCCGAACGAGCGCACGAAGAGGACCCGGCCCGCGACGCGGAACGGGACCGGCTCGACGCGCGCCGGATCGTAGCGATCCGCCGCGGCGGAGGCGGATCGCTCGGGCGCCGCGCCCTCGGGCCTCGGCTCGGCCGCAGCCCGCGCCCCGTCGAAGCGGGCGCGGACGGCCGCGAGCTCGACGAGCGGCTCGCCCTCCGTGACGTCGTTGGCGAACGGGTTGTCGCCGCGCGCGCGGAGGCGGGCCGCCTTCGCCTTGCGCGTGGCGATCAGCGTCTCCTCGGCGCGCGCGGCCTCGGCGGCCTCCTTCACGAGCCGCTCGGTCTTCTTGTCGTTCGGTCTGTCTTTTTGCTGGCTCACGGAGCGTCGTCCTCCGCGACGGAGCCGCCCTTCCTGAGCGAACCGCCGGCCGCGGCGAGCAAGTAGGCCTCGATGAAGCCCTCGAGATCGCCGTCGAGGACGGCGTCCACGTCGGTGGCCTCGGTGGAGGTGCGCACGTCCTTGACGAGCCGGTAGGGCGCGAGGACGTAGTTCCTGATCTGGCTGCCGAAGTTGATGGAGCTCTTCGCGGCGTTGTAGGCCTGGACCTCGGCCTCCCGCTTCTGGAGCTCCATCTCGTACAGCTTCGCCTTGAGGACCTTCATCGCCATCGCGCGGTTCTGGTGCTGGCTGCGCTCGGCGCGGCACACGATGTTGAGTCCGGTCGGGATGTGCCGCAGGCGAACGGCGGTCTCGACCTTGTTCACGTTCTGCCCGCCCTTGCCGCCGGCGCGCATCGTCGTGATCTCGATGTCCTTCTCGTTGACCTGGATGTTGATCTCGTCGTCGCTGTCCGGGGTGACCTCGACGGCGGCGAACGCGGTCTGGCGGGTGTGATCGGCGTTGAACGGGCTCATCCGGACGAGGCGGTGGACCCCGGCCTCGGAGCGCAGATAGCCGTAGGCGGCGTCGCCGCTCACCGTGAGGGTGACGGCGTCGATGCCGGCCTCGTCGCCGTCCTGGTAGTCGATGATCTCCGTCTTGTACCCGCGGCGCTCGCAGAAGCGCAGGTACATGCGGAGGAGCATGGACGCCCAGTCCTTCGCGTCGGTGCCGCCGGCGCCCGGGTGGATGCTGACGATGGCGTTGCCGCGGTCGGCGGGGCCGGACAGCATGCGATCGAGCTCGACCTTGCGCAGGCGCCCGGCGATGGCGTCGGCCTGCGCGTCGGCGTCGGCGATGACACCCTCGTCGCCCTCGGCAGCGCCGAGCTCGAGGTACTCCGCGAGATCCTCGATCTCGCGGCCGAGCCGCTGCGCCACCTCGAGCTTCGACTCGACCTGGGCGCGCTTGCGGAGGACGGCTTGGGCCTTTTCCTGATCGTTCCAGAACCCCGACGACAGCGTCGTCTGGGTCAGATCCTGGAGCATCCGTTCGAGCTTGGGGACGTCAAAGATGCCCCCTTAGCGCCTCAAAGCGCCGTTTGATGTCGAGGACTTTCTCGCGGGTCTCGGAGAGCATGGCCGGGGATCTATTCGATCTGGGCGGCGATCGCCAGGAGAGACGCCAGGCGAGACCGCCGCGCGCGGGCGGGCCGAGGCGGTTCCACGGCGGGCGCGCAGGCGACGCGCTCGTCAACGCGGCGCGCAGGAGGGCGAGGGTGCGGCGGATGACCCGGCGCCGCGGATTCCCTGGCCGTGGACCGCGTCGCGACCGCCGGGCGCCCCGAGGCCGCGCGAGCTCCGAGCTTCCCGTCCAGCGGGACAAGGCGCCTCAACCAGGAGTCGGCGCAGGGACGGATTCGCGGACGGCGCGGCGGATCCTGAGCCACGACCGCTGAGCGCTCCGCGCTCGCCTTGGGCTCCGCAGGGCATCCCGGATGGCCCTGAGGGAGACCGCGGGAGGCGGCGCCTTGCTGCTCAGCGCGGCGTCGAGGTAGCGGCCCAGGAACTCCGTCAAGGCGACGGCGGTGACCGCATTGGAGAAGAGACCGGCGACCGGGACGAGGCCGAGCGTGAAGTTGGCGAAGAGCCTTACGGCGGCTCCACCCCAGATGATCTTGCTCACCTGAAGCCACGGAGCCCTGCGGAGCGGCACGCCCCGGCGCCGGGTCAGCGACACGGAGAAGGCGTAATGAATGGGAACCACGATCAACTCATCTGCGCCGGGAATGGGCTGAGTGACGAAGCTGATCACTGCAGCGATGGCAGAATACTTGTTGGTCAGCCGGCGGCTCGTCGGTTCCATGGGTCGTATATACGGCGTGGAGCCGGCCGCCGGGAGGCCGAGACAAGCATGTCGACGAGGGCGCGGCGCGCGCAGCCGAGGGCGGATCACGCTCGGCCTGGACGAAGCATGGGAGTCTCCGCGCTCGTCGATGTCCTGGGGGCCCTGGAGATCTTTGCAGGACAGAGCGAGGGAGATCTCCAAAGCACGTTGGAGCGCCCCGCGGATTGGACCCCGACATGGGAAAGACCATTTCCCGCGGCCCTCGCGAGGCGCCGGCGCTACGGATCGAGCCCTTCCCTGCACGCGATCCGGAGCTCACCGAGCGCGGCGACGAGCGCGCCGCGCTCGCCCTGCCACGCGGGCGACGGGTCCTCGGCGTCACGCCGGCGGATGTGCTCGCGGGCCTCGTCCCAGAGCGGGCGCGGCGGCACGAGCGGCGGCACCCGCGCGCGGACGTCGTCCGTCAGGCGCAGCACGCGCTCGACGCGGGACAGCGCCTCGCCGAGCGGCACCTCGCCCGCCTTGCAGCGCCGCAGCAGGCCGCACTCGTAGCTGCTGCACACGGAGAAGCGCGCCTCGTAGACGGTGCACTTCCGGTCGAGGTGGCAGGGGCACGGCAGGCTGAAGGCGTCGTGGTACCGATTGCAAGCGAGCGGCAGGCGCAGCTTCTCGGCCCGCGGGAGCTCGTGCTCCTCGAGCGGCGCGACGTCGAAGAGCAGCCCCGTGCAGCAGAGGCCGCAGGCGGTGCAGAGGTCCGAGCCGTCCGGCCGCGCCTCGGGGGCTTCGTTCGCTGGGGGAGCGCTCACCCGCGTCGATTGGCACGCGCGTGGCCGCGCGTCGAGGCGCGAAGCGGGCGGGCGGCGCTTGTCCGACGAGCGCGTGTCCGACGCACGCTCAGGGCGCGGCGTCGTCGAGCACGATCTCGCGCAGGTGATCGAGCCCGACCGACCCGGAGCCGATCACCCTGGCGTGAAACGCCTTCAGATCGAAGGCCTCGCCGTGGCGGCGCCGCAGCGTGTCGCGCAGCTCCAGGACGACGCGCTCGCCGACCTTGTAGGAGATCGCCTGCCCCGGCCAGCCCAGATAGCGCGTCGCCTCGCTGTGCGCGTGCTCCAGCGGGAGGAAGGCCCGGCGGTGGAGGTACTCGACGGCGATCTCGTAGCGCCAGGGCTCGCCGGCGTGGAGCGGCGCGTCCCGGGGGATCGGCAGCTCCAGGTGCATGCCGATGTCGAGGACGACGCGGTAGGCGCGCGTCAGCTTGCCCGCGAGCATCCCGAGCACGTAATCGGGGCGCTCGAAATAACCGAGCTCGTACATGAGCTGCTCGGCGTAGAGGGCCCACCCCTCGGCGTGGCCGGAGTTCGTCACCAGGAAGCGGTGGAGTCGGCTCAGCCGGTCATCGAGGTGCACCTGGAGCGCGCACTGCAGGTGATGGCCAGGAAAGCCCTCGTGGTACGCCGTGGTGATCTCCTCGTAGAGCGGGAACGCCTGCTTCGCGCCGGGCGCATACCAGACGGTGCCGGGCCGCTTGAAGCCGTCGCTCGGGGGCACGTAGTAGGCGCCGAGCGCGCCGCCCGGCGGAGCGAGCTTCACCTCGATGTGACGGATGGGCGCCGGGATGTCGAAATGGACGCCGTCGAGATCGGCGAGCGCCTTTCGCTGGCGCTCGGACATGATGCGGAGGAACTCGTCGGCGCCCTGCGCGCACCGGGCGGGGTCGGTCATGAGCAGCTCGATCACCTCGGGCAGCGACGCGCCGGGGAGGATCTCGCCGGCGAGGCGCGCCATCTGGGCCTCGATGGCGTGCACCTCGGACCACCCCCAGGCGTAGGTCTCGATCGGGTCGATGCTCGCGCCGAGGAAGCGGCGCGCGAGGCGCAGGTAGCGCTCCTCTCCCACGGCGTCCGCGGCGCGCGCGCTCGGCAGGTACGTCTGCTCCAGGTAGCCGGCGAGCGCGCCGAACGCGGCGCGCGCCCGCTCGACGCCGTCGGCGACGCGCGCGCGGCCGGCGCCCGCGCCGCAACCCGACGCCTCGTGAGCGGCCGGCAGCGTGAGGAAGAACGACGCGTCGCCCGCCTGGTAGCGCGCCTGCTCGATCACGGCGAACACCTGGCGGCGCGCGACGACCTGGCCCGTCCGTCGCCCCTCCTCGAGCGAAGCGCGGTAGCTGTCGCACGCGCGCGGCAGGCCCTCCAGGCGCGACGCGATGGCCTCCCAGCCGGCGGCGCTGTGGACATCCATGAGGTCGAAGACCATCCGGAGGTGCTGGAACGCCGACTCGATGTTGTTGAGATCGCGCAGGTGCTCGCCGTGACGGAAATCGTCGAGCCGCTCATCCAGGTAATCCGCCATGACACGGCGTGCGAGGCGACCCCACCGCGCCTCCGCCCCGGAGCGCGGCGGCGGCAGCGAGCGGAGCCGCTCCTGGAAGGACGCGACCGTGGAGGCCCAGGACGCTGCGCCGCTCGGGCTCCAGTCGTTCCAGGCGCCTTCGTCGCAGGGGATGCCCGCGAGGGTGGCATGGGCAGGACAGCGGGCAGCGAAGGCTTCGACGAACTCGTCGCTGAGGGCGAAGATGGGATCGCGCGCGTCGTGGTCTTGGCTCACCGCGACAGCATATGCGGCCACGACCGGATTTTCTCCGGGCGCGCGAGACGATCCGTCGGGTCTTCGTTACGCTTGCTGTTGGGAGGTCGCTCACGCGGCGGCCTCGGGGAGCGACATGAACCACCGCAGCCTGCCAGGCGAGCTCCATGACGATGACCGGCCCTCCTCCGCCGCTCCTCCATCGCGCCCCCGCCCCCCGCGGCGGCGCGCCTGGCCGCGCGTCTCGGCGCTCGTCGCCGCGGCGGCGCTCGCGGCGCTCGGCTGCACCGCGAGCTCGGCGAGCCAGCCGGCGATCTCCGCGTCACAGCCCGCGGCCATGACGCCAGCGCAGATCGCGGCGCGCGCCATGCCGGCGGTCGTCACGATCCGCGGCGACGGCTCGCTCGGGGCGGGCTTCCTCGTCCGCGAGGACGGCTGGATCGCGACGAATTTCCACGTCGTCGCCGGCATGCCGGACCTCAAGGTCGTCCTCTCCGATCAGAGCGAGCACCCGGTGCTCGAGGTGCTCGCGTTCGACGAGGCGCGAGATCTCGCGATCGTCCGGATCCACGCGCCTCGGAGGCTCCCGCTGCTCTCCCTCGGCAACAGCGGCGCGGTCCGCCCCGGCGATCCGGTCGTCGCGATCGGCCATCCGCTCGGCCTCGCGGACACCGTGTCGAACGGCCTCGTGAGCGCCGTCCGCGTCGTGGATCCGGAGCTGACGCTGCTGCAGATCTCCGCGCCGATCGCGCCAGGCTCCTCGGGCGGCCCGCTGTTCAACGACCACGGCGAGGTGATCGGCGTCGCCGCGGCGGTCTCGACGCAGGGGCAGAACCTCAACTTCGGCGTGCCCGCCGACTACCTCAAGCGGCTGCTCGTGCGCCCCGATCCCGTCCCGCTCTCGACGTTCGCGGCCGAGACGGCCGAGGAAGAGCAAGGGCTGCCGGCGGTCAAGCGATCGGTGCCTCACCACGCGCTCGCGATCCTCCGCGGCTGCACCGAGGGGGACCTGCTCGTGCTGGCGCGCACGATGGACGGCGCGATCCAGGTCGGCTCGCCCCTCTACAACCAGGGGGATTTCGCGTCCTGCTACCACGTCTACGCGGGCGCCTCGCTCGACATGGAGCGCCGGCTCGGCCCCGCGTGCAGGGGCCCGAGGAACGCGCTCATCGAGGGAAGGCGCAAGGCGGCTGGCCTCGACGACGAGGCCGCCCAGGCCTGGGCGATGCGCGACGCGTTCGACGGGCTGCTCGAGGTGATCCTGCGCAAGGTCCACGGCGAAGCGCAGTGAGCGGCGCCTCGCCGCGGTAGCGAAGGGGGCCGGGCGCGGCGCGCCGCGGCCCCGGAGCGCGGTCGGGGTGCCGCTAGTCGAGCTGCGCCGACGCGGGCCGGCCCGCGTCGTGCGCGACGGCGGCGCGCGCCGCGGCGCCGCGGTGCCCCGCCGCGACGACCCCATCCCCCGCCGGAGCGACGCCGCCCTCCCCCGCCCCGCGCGGCTCGCCCTGGTCGTCGTTGCCCCGCATGAAGGGCAGGATCCGCTTGAGCCACGAGGAGACGTCGTCGAACAGCGAGTAGGCGACCGGGGTCGCGAGCAGCGTCAGGAGGAGCGCCAGCGTCTGCCCGCCGATGATCACGAAGCCGGTCGCGCGGTTCGTGCCCGAGCCCGCGCCGCTCGAGACGACGAGCGGGATCATGCCGGCGACGAACGCGAGCGTGGTCATCAGGATCGGCCGGAGCCTGTCGCGGTTCGCCTCCAGGATGGCCTGCGCCCGCGGCAAGCCATGCTCGCGCAGCTTGATCGTGTGATCGATCTGGAGGATCGAGTTCTTCTTCACGACGCCGAAGAGCACGACGATGCCGAGCAGCGAGAAGATGTTGAGCGACTGCCGGAAGATGATGACCGCGATGAACGCGAACGGCACCGTCAGCGGCAACGACAGGAGGATCGTGATCGGGTGCAGCCACGACTCGAACTGCGCCGCGAGCACGAGGTACATGAAGACCAGCGACAGGAGGAGGGCGACGAGGAAGCTCTTCATCATCTTGATGAGCTCCTTCGACGCGCCGACGGGGCCAGCGGAGTAGCCGGACGCGAGGTTCATCTCCGCGACGGCCTTGTCGAGCTCCTGGATGACCGTCTGCTGCGAGTAGCCCGCCTCGAGGTTGGCGGTCAGCATGACCTGCCGCTGCCGGTTGTACCGCTCGATGCGCGACGGGCCCGTCCCCTCGGTGAACGACACCACGTTGTCGAGCGTCACGGCGCCGAGCTTGGTCGACGGCACCGTGATCTTCGCGAGGCCCTCCTTGTCGGAGCGGAAGCTCGACAGCGCGCGCGCGCGCACCTCGTACTGCTCCCCGCCTTCGTTGTAGGTCGACACCTTGTACCCGCCGACCAGGAGCCGCAGGGTGCTGGCCACGTCGCCGACCTGAACGCCGAGATCGGCGGCCTTCTTGCGGTCGATGACCACGCGGATCTCCGGCTTGCCCACGAGCAGCGAGGTGTCCGGATCGACGACGCCCGGGATCGCCTTGAGCTTCTGCAGCAGCGCGTCGGAGTAGTGGCCGATCTTCTGGAGGTCGGGGCCCTGCACCTGATAGGCGATCTGGGTGCTCTGACCGCCGGAGAAGGCGGGCACGACGCCGATGTTCGCCCGGAGCTTCTCCGCGTCGAACTGCGGCGTGAGCTCGCGACGAGCGCGATCGATGAGGTCCTGCTGCGACAGCGCGCGCTGATCCGCCGGCTTGAGCTTCACGTAGATGGTGGCGAGGTTCGGCGTCTTCTGCGGATCGTCGCCGATCGTCGTCAGCGTGTAGAGCACGCCGGGGAGCTTCTCGATGTCCGACGCGATCCTCGTGGCGATGACGCGCGTCCCGTCGAGGCTCACGCCCTCGGGCGCGCGCATGCTGACCTGGAACTGCGACTCGTCCTCGATCGGGAGGAAGTTGAACTTGGCCATGCCCCCCAGCACCGGGATCGAGAACAGCGCCAGGAGCGAGGCGAGCACGATCACCCAGCGGTGCGCCATCGACCAGCGGAGGATCGCCATGTAGCCGCGCTCGATCGGCCCGTAGAAGCGCGACTCCTTGGAGCTACCGGCGTCGTGCTTCTCCGGCTTCTTCAGCCATCGCGCGGACAGCATGGGCGTCAGCGTGAAGCTCACGATCAGCGAGACCAGGATCGAGAACGCCATGGTGAGGCCGAACGAGTTCAGGAAGCGGCCGACGATGCCGCTCATGAACGCGACGGGGAGGAACACGGCGACCAGCGAGAGCGTCGTCGCGAGCACCGCGGGGCCGATCTCCTTCGTGCCCTGGAGCGCCGCCTCCCACGGGCTCGCGCCCTTCTCCTCGATCCAGCGGTAACAGTTCTCGAGGACGACGATCGCGTCGTCGATCACGATGCCGACCGCCAGCGTCAGCGCGAGGAGCGTGATCCCGTTGAGCGTGAAGCCCGCCACCTTCATCAGGGCGAACGTGGAGATGATGCTCGTCGGGATGGCGATCGCCGAGATGAGCGTGCTGCGGGCGTTCGCGAGGAAGAGCGCGACGATGATCGCGGCGAGCACCGCGCCGAGCACGAGGTGCTCCTTGACCGCATGGACCGAGTTCTTGATGAACTCCGACTGATCGCGGGCGATGGCGATGCTGTACCCCTCGGGGAGGCGCTTCTCCACCTCGCTGATCCGCGCCTTCAGCCCGTCGATGACCTCGACGGTGTTCGTCCCGCTCTGCTTGCGGATGCTGAGGAGCACGGCAGGATCGAGGCCGCGGAAGCCGGCGGACTCGGGCTCCGCCATGCCGTCCTGGACCTCCGCGACGTCGCCGAGCCGGACGGAGTAGCCGTCGCGGTTCGCGAGGACGATGTCCGCCATCTGCTGGACCGACTGCACGCGGCCGCGCGTCCGCAGGGTGAGCGCCCTGCCCCCTTGCTCGATCCGGCCGGCCGGGATCTCGACGTTCTGGCTCGCGAGCGCCTGGGCCACCACGCCGCCGGTCAGGGAGTACTTCTCGAGCTTCTCCGGATCGATCCAGATGTTGATCTGCCGGCTCCGGCCGCCGATGAGCAGCACCTGTCCGACGCCGGCGAGCGACTCCAGCTCGCGCCGGAGCGTCTTGTCGGCGAACTCCGTCACCGAGCGGACGTCCGCCTTCGGAGACGAGACGGCGAGCGTGAGGATCGGCGCGGCGTCCGGATCGAGCTTGCCGACCACCGGCGGGTCGATCCCTTCCGGCAGATCCGCGAGGATGCCTTCGACCTTGTCGCGCACCTCCTGCGCGGCGACGTCGACGTCCTTCTCGAGCTGGAAGGAGATCATGACCTGGCTGAGCCCCTCGACCGAGGCCGAGCGCAGCTCGTCGATGCCGCTGATCGTGTTGACCGCCGACTCGATCTTGTCGGAGAGCTCCGTCTCGACCTCCTCGGGCGCGGCGCCGGGGAGGACGGTCGTCACGACGATGAACGGGAACTCGACCTTGGGGAACCGGTCCACGCCGAGGCCGAAGTAGGAGAACGCCCCGAGCACCGTCAGGAGCAGGACGATCACCGAGGCGAAGACCGGCCTACGGATGCAGATTGCCGCGAGCCATTGCATGGTCGCTACCTTTCTTCAGTAATGAGGCGCGCGTGCGCTCGGCTCACTGCGCCGCCGCGACCTCGATGCCGTCCGCCAGCTCGCTCACCTTGTCGATCGCGACCTCATCCCCCTCCGAGAGCGGACCGACGACCTCGACGAGGTCTTCGACCTTGCGACCGGGCTTGACGAGCCGCTCCGTCACGCGATCGCCCGACTTCACGAACACGCGGGCGCTCGTCCCGGAGGTGCCGACCGCCGACTCGGGGACGAGGATCGCCGTTCTTGACTCGCCGGTCAGCGTCAGCTGCCCCTGCGCGAAGAGGCCGGGGCGGAGCTTGCCCTCGCTGTTGTCGAACTCGGCCTCCACGGGCAGGGTGCGCGACGAGGCCTTCAGGCTCGCGCCGATCCGCTTCACGACGCCCGGGAACAGGCGGTCGGGGAAGGCGGCGACCGAGACGCTGACCGGCTTGCCCACCTCGATGTGCGCGATGTCCGCCTCGGGCACGTCGATGCGCAGCCGCAGCGGGTTGTCGCGGACCACGACCGCCACGACGCGGCCCGGGCTGGCGTACTCGCCGACGCTGATCCGCTTCTCGGCGATCGCGCCGTCGAAGGGCGCCCGCACCGTCGTGTCGGACACCGCCTTCGAGGCGAGCCCCGCCTGCGCCTGCGCGGACGTGAGCGCCGCGACCGTCGCGCGGATGCCGTTGACCGCGGCCTCGTACTGCGCGGCCGCGTTCTGGGCCTGCGTGCGCGCCGCGTCCCAGGTCGACTGGGGGACGGCGCCCTGGTCGTAGAGCTGCTTCACGCGCTCGGCCTCGGACTTCGCGAGCTCCATGCTCTGCTTCGCGGCCCGGACCTCCGGGACCTGGTCGGGATCGATGCCCTTCGGCGACGCGCCGTCCTGCAGCGCGAGCTTGGCCCGCGCCTGCGCGACGGCCGCGGACGCGGCCTGCGACTGGAGGGCGACGTTGCGCGCGTCGAGCACGACGAGCGGATCGCCCTTCTTGACCCGGGCGCCCACGTCGACCGCGACGCTCACGACCAAGCCGCCGACCTGCGTCGCCGCCTCGCTCGTCTCGTCGGCGACCAGGGTGCCGCTGATGTCCAGCGTCTGCGCGAGCGGGCGCACGGTCACCTTCCCGAAGCGCACCGCGGGCTTCTGGCGTGGCGCGGCGGTGTCGCGCGCCGGCGACGGCTGCGCGTCCGCCTCGGGGCGGCGACACCCGGTCAACGTGGGCACCGCGAGCGCAGCGAGCAGCGCCGCGACGACGGCGGCGCGGGAGTGATTCGATGCGGCGCTACGAGCGCCGAGAGCCCATCGAGCGAAACGGCGCTCGGGTCCGCAAGGAGGATGTGTCATGGGGAGTCCGACCGGTTCTTTGCCAGCGCCTGCCGGTGCGGTCCAGGAGCAAAGCTGGCGGGCAACACACTAGGGTGCTGACCGGCCGGTCATCAAGGGGGTGTTCCGGACAAGGTCTCCGTCCCTCTCGCACTTCATGCCGCCATGGCCGCGAAAAACGTGCTGGGAGATGGGCGCCGGGTCGCGCTGCCGGCGGCCGGCGATGAAATGGGCGGGTGAATCGCGGGTCACCCTCCCGAAAAGAGGCGCCCAGGGCACCGCCGCGGGGCGCACACGCCCTCCCACGGAGTCGACCGCCGTGGCGAGGGCGGTCGGCGATCATGCGAAGTACCTTCGCACAACATTTTAACACAACTTAATCCTTCTTTACCGGAAAGAGATCTGCCCCTGGAGCGCGGTAGATCCGGAGGCGAGCGGCGCGGAGGAACGCCGGCTCAGCGCCACGGGTCGAAGGCGCCTCGGAGCGCAGGGCCCGAGAGCTCGACGAGGAAAGGGTCGAGCGCGCACAGCGCGTCGAGCCACGCCACGTCCGAGGGCGAAACCGTGGGCTGCTGGGCCAGGGACGCGAGGCGGCGGGCGCGGGTCGCGTGGGCGTGGGCGCGCGCCTCGGCATAGGAAGCCATCTCCCCGGCCGACATCATGAAGGCCCAGTCGCTCGATTGAAGGAGGAGGAGCTCGCGGATCGCCTGGTCCAGCGCGCGGCCGGGCAGGCCGCCCGCGTGGCGGCAACGCGAGAGCGCGCCCAGCACGGCGCGCTCGGCGTGGTGCGCGTGGCGCCACAGCGAGGACGCGCTCGGGCCCGTCCAGAATGCGCCGAACCCGCCTTCGCCCCACGTCGAGGCGGCAGGCTCCACGACCTCGACGGGCGGATGGCGCTCCAGGTACGCGCCGAGCGCGATCGGAACGGCGCGATCCGAGGCCGCGAGGCGGCGCAGGGCGTGCTCGAGGAACTCGGGCCCTTCGAGCCACCAGTGGCCGAAGAGCTCGGCGTCGTAGGGGGCCACCAGGATGGGCGGGGCGTTCACGCCGCGGATCGACGCGAGCGCGGCCTCGCGGCGGGCCACGAAATCCGCGGCGTGCGCGCGCGCCTGCGCGGAGGCGCGGGCCGGGTCGTACGGCGCCTTGTCGGGGCCGGGCCCCGTCACGCGATGGAGCTTGAGGCCGGTCATGAGCCGGGTGCCGTCGGGACCGACCTCCCCTTCGAGCTCGCGCTCGGGCAGATCGAGCCCGACGTCGCGGTAGAACTCGCGGTACACCGGGTGACCCGGATAGCCGGCGTCGCGCGACCAGACCTCGCGCGCGCTGTCGCGATCGCGCCCGAAGCACGCGAGGCCGGCAGGCGAGAGCACCGGGGCGGACGCGCCCGCGGACGCAGGCGGCGCGGCGAGCGTGAGCGCGTGGGCGTCGAGCACGGTGAAGCGGACGCCCGCCGCCGCGAGATCGGCGTCGAGGCCGGGCGCGTAAGCGCACTCGGGCAGCCAGAGGCCGCGAGGCTCGGGCGCGCCGGTGAAGGCCGCGAAGGCGCGGCGGCCGAGCCGCAGCTGCGCCCGGATCGACGCCGGCGTGGCGAGCAGTCCGGGCAGGTAGGCGTGCGTCGCGGCCGTGGTGAGGAGCTCGACGCGGCCCGCCCCGGCGTGGCGCACCAGGGCGCCCGGGACATCGCCGCCGAGCGCCTCCCACGAGCTCGCCGCGCCCGCGAGCCGCGCGCGGTAAAACGCGGCGGCCTCGGCGAAGCCGCTCCCGGCGAAGCGGACCTCCACCCGGGCCGCCAGCGCGGTGAGCCGGCGGAGGTGGTCCTCGAACCGGCGAAGGAGCAGCTCGTCGCGCAGCATCGCGAGGAGCGACGGCGAGACGGAGAGGGTCAGCGGGGCGACGACGCGGTCGGCGGCGAGGCGATCGAGGACCCCGAGCAGGGGGAGATAACACTCCCAGAGCGCCTCGAAGAGCCAGCGCTCCTCCAGGGAGCGGGCGTGCTCGGGGTGACGCACGTACGGCAGGTGAGCGTGGAGGACGAGGGCGACGTAGCCCGGCATGGAGCGCTGGGGGCGGGAAACCGCCGTTCATCCCGGCGTGGTACGGAGATCCCTTGTCAATTCCATTCTAGAAGATGTTCTGGACGTGGCAGCCTTCCAGTCGAGTTACACGCCTCAACCCTTCTTGAGCTCCGCCCCGAGGTCCGCCCCGAGGCGCTCGGCTTCGCGCGTGTTTCCGGGCCACGACAGGCGCCTTTCCGCCCTTCGCAACCGGGAGCCGTCGGGCTCGGCGAGGAGCGCCCGAAGCCACAGCGCGCCGCCGTCCCGCACCGCATAGGCGGCCACCGGCGTCCGGCAACTGCCTTCCACCGCGGCCATCACGGCTCGCTCGGCAGAGACGCAGATCGTGGTCTCGGCGTCAGCGAGCGTCCCGAGGACGTCACGCACGCTGTCGTCCGCCGTGCGGCACTCGATGCCGAGCGCGCCCTGTCCGATGGCGGGCAACGACACCTCGGGCGACAGCACCTCCGTGGCGCGGGCTTCGAGGCCGAGCCGCTTCAGGCCGGCGAGCGCCAGCACAACGGCGTCGAACACGCCGTCGAACACCTTGCGGAGCCGGGTGTCGACGTTGCCACGGACCGGCTCGATCACGAGATCCGGGCGCGCCTCGCGCAGCGCGACCGCCCGGCGGAGGCTCGAGGTCCCGACCCGGGCGCCCGCCGGCAGCTCCGCGAGCAAGGCGCCGCTCCGGGTGACGAGCGCGTCGCGAGGGTCCTCCCGCGCGGGGATGCAGGCGAGGCACAGCGCCGGGGCGATCTCGGCGGGGACGTCCTTGATCGAGTGGACCGCGAAGTCGGCGCGCCGGTCGAGGAGCGCCTCTTCGAGCTCCTTGATGAACAGCCCTTTGCCGCCGATGTCCTGGAGCGAGCGATCCTGCGTCTTGTCGCCCGAGGTCACCACCTCGAGCTCGCGCAGGGAGAGATCGGGCACCGCCGCTTCGAGGGAACGAGCGAAGGCGCGGGACTGGGCGAGGGCGAGCGCCGAGCGGCGCGTGGCGAGGGTGAGCTCCGTGGGCATCACGCTCCCTTTAGCCCAGCTGCGCTCACGGCCGCGGCTGGATTCGCGACGGCCATGACGCCCGCCTCGGCGGGGCGCCCGCCGGGCTGCCGCGCGTAGACGCCGTTGTCCTCTGCAGCCTGGGGGCGCGGATCGGCGTGCCGGGGCGAGCCGCCGCCTCGAGCGCCGGAGGCGGGAGGCGCTGCCCCGCGGGCGGAGCGAGGCGTGGGAGGCCCGTCCACCGCGCCGCGCAGCTCCCCCTCGGCGAGCGCCGAGGCGGCGGCGTTCTCGGGCGGCGCGCCGTCGATGTCGAACAGCTCCCGGAGCGAGTCGACGTGCTCGGCGACGCGAGGATCGCTGGCCATCGCGCGGAGCCGGGTGGTGGGCACGTGGAGCAGCTTGTTCGTGGCGGCGTCGATCATCATCGCGAGGGCCTGGCGCTCGGCCACGCCGAGGTGCCGGAGCTTGCCAGAGAGGCTGCGCTCGACCTCGGCCACGAGGATGGATCGCGTGCGGGCCCGCAAGCCCACGATCGTGGGCGTCAGGGCGCGCTCGAGCGTCCACGCCTCGAAGGCCTGCGCCTCGTCCGCGACGATCGCCTCGGCCCGCGCCGCCTCGGCGGCGCGCCCCTCGACGGACTCCGCCACGATCTGCGAGAGGTCGTCGACATCGTAGAGGTACACGCTGTCGAGCTTGTTGACGGCGGGGTCGATGTCACGCGGGACCGCGATGTCGATGAGAAACAGGCTCCTGCCCTTCCTGGCCTTGCGGGCTCGGCGGACGAGGTCGGGCGTGACCACGTAATTGGGGCTCGAGGTCGACGAGATCACGATGTCGGCGTCGATGACGGAGCGCTCGAGGTCGGCCCAGGGGCGAGGCTCGCCGCCGACCTCGCGGGCGAGCGCGGCGGCGCGGTCCGGGCTCCGGTTGACCACGATGAGGCGGGCGCCGGCGCGGACGAGGAGCTTCGAGGCGGCCTCGGCCATGTCGCCGGCGCCGATGAGCAGCGCGGTGTGACCGGCGAGATCGGCGAAGATCTGGCGGGCGAGATCGATGGCGACGCTGGAGACCGAGACCTGCCCGGCGCCGATCGCCGTCTCCGTGCGCACGCGCTTGCCGACCTTGATGGCGCGGTGGGCCGCGCGGCCGAGCCGGACGCCGAGGGTCTTCGCCCCGCGGGCCACCTCGATGGCCTCCTTCATCTGTCCGAGGATCTGCGGCTCGCCGACGACCATCGAGTCGAGCGACGCGGCGACGCGGAAGAGGTGGAGGACGGCATCGCTCCCGACGCGGCCCGCGAGGTGGCCCCGGACGGCGTCTCCGCCGAGGCCGACGAGGGTCGCGACGGCGGCGCGCAGCGCCTCGTTGTTGCGCGAGAGCTCCTCGTCGGACGGCGGCGGAGCGCTCCCGGGGCGGGGCGGCGCGGGCGCCTGCTGCCGGGGTGAGGCGTAGATCTCGACGCGGTTGCAGGTGGAGAGGACGAGCGCCTCGCCGATGGCAGGGTGGGCCGTGAGGCGCGCGAGCACCTCGGGCAGCCGATCCCGCCCGATCGCGAGCCGCTCGCGCACCTCGATGGGCGCGGTCTTGTGGGAGAGCCCGACGAAGATCACCTGCGCTAGCCTCCGAGCCCCGCGGCGGGACGGATGAGATAGATGACGAGCACCGCCCCGGCGCAGGCGAGCCCCGCGATGGTGCCGTACGCCGCGCGGCGGCCGCGCCAGCCGGCGGCGGCGCGCAAGAGCAGCACGAGCGCGATGAGCAGCCATGTGGCGTAGCCGAAGATGGCGCGCATCACCTCGTCGGCGTTGCCCATCTCGAGCCGGTGCGCCCAGTACGTCCCCGTGACGATGCCGAGCGTCAGCAAGGGGAAGCCGGCGCTCAGGAAGCGATGGACGGCGCGGTCGAGCGTGTCGAGCGGCGGGAGGTTGCCCATGCGCTCGAGATGCCGCTTCCGCTTGAGCCGCTTCTCCTGGACGAGGTAGAGCGCGGCAGAGGCGCCGGCGAGCAGAAAGAGGGCGATCCCGAGCAGGTTCGCCATGACATGCGCCGCGATGAACAGCGGGCTGAGCTTCGGCTCGGGGTGCGGCTTTCCGAGGAAGAACGTGCCGAGCAGGAAGGCGAGCCCGAGCGGCCCGATGAGGAGCCCGAGCGCGTCGATGCGAAAGCGATGGCGGGCGACGAGGTAAACGGCGATCGCGAAGAGGGACGCGACCGAGAGCATGAAATGAACGGAGTGCACAGGGCAGACCCGGGCGACGAAGCTGGCGAGCGTGACGTAGGTCGCGTGCCCGAGGGCGCCCAGGCCGAGCAGCAAGGGCGCGTGCCGCGAGGCGGACGCGGCGACCGCAGCGCTCGGCCGAGCGCCGGGGTCGTGGACGCGCGCCCCCGCGCCGAAGAGGCCCGCGAGGTCGCCCGTGGAGGGGAGCCGGGCGCGGCTGCGGGCGACGTCGAGGAAGAAGAGCGCGCTGGCAACGCTGTAGAACAGCAGGGCGAGCGCGAAGCTGATCCCGGAGATGACCTCGGGCATGGCCCCCTTTATAGCCTGCCTCACCGGGGATGGCCCGCCGGCCGCAGAGGCGGGAGCGTACTCTCTCGTAGGCCGAGGCCTGACAGCGCGGATGCGCCGGGACCGGGAGAGGCGGGCGCGAGAGGGCGTATCGGCAGCGCCTCGCCACCGCGGTGTGGCGCGCGGAAGCGACCGGGCGCGGCGCCGCTACATCTTGCTGGTGAGGAACGCGGCCAGGAGCTCTTCGTCGCTCGTCGGGCTGCTGCTGGTCGCGGTCCCCGCCGGGGCGGCCTTGCGGTGCTCGGCGAACGTGCCCACCGGGGCGCCGATGAACCCCGGGATCACGTCGTAGGCGTTGTCGCCGATGATCATGGACCCCTCGAGGATCTCCGCCCCGAGCTCCCGCAGGAACGCCCGCGTCTTGACCCTGCCGAGGACCTCGTGGATGTCCGCCGAGCCCGTCACCTCGCGGAGCACGCGGATCGCCTCGATGATCTTGTAGCGGCGGCCCTCGGTCTTGATCAGAAGCTCGTCGTTGTTCAGATCGACGCGGTCGCTCGCGATCCAGTCGTCGAGCGCGGCCTGCGGAAAGAACACGCGGTTCTTCATCGCACGCAGTCTACTCAAAAATGAGCCGGAGCGGTTGGGTCGAGATGCCGGCCACCAGGGGTGAGCCCGAGCCGACGTGTCTCAGGCCGCAGGTGCCTCAGGCCGCAGGCGCCTCAGGCCGCAGGCGCCGGCCGCAGGTGCCTCAGGCCGCAGGGGGTACCGTGGGCGGAGGCACCGAGTCCCGACGCAGGCCGCGGAGCCGCGCGGGCAGGTGCCAGAGCGACTCGAAGATCCCGAGCAGCACGTAGAAGCCGAGCAACCACACGAGCACGAACGCGGGCTGGAGCTGCGTCGAGATCACCGCGCTCGACCCGATAGCGAACGCCACGAAGAGCACCGTCCGGACGTTGAGCCGGAGATCCTTGAAAGAGCGGAACCGGATGGTCGAGACCATCAGCAGCGACAGGATCGTCGTGGTGGCGAGGATCGCCGACGCGTAGCGCTCGCCGCCGATCTCGCCGGCGGCCGCGTGGTTCGCGACCACGATCGAGACGAGGATGCCCGCCGCGCCCGGGATCGGGAGGCCGACGATGTACTTCGAAGGCTTCGTGGGCTTGCCCGCCTCCCCCATGGAGAGGACGTTGAAGCGCGCCAGCCGGACCGCGCCGCAGGCCGTGAAGATGAACGACACGAGCAGCCCCGCGAGATCGAAGCGGTGCAGCGTCCACTGATACACGAGCATCGACGGCGCCACGCCGAACGAGACGATATCGGCCAGCGAGTCGATCTGCAGGCCGAAGGCGCTCTGGGTCTTCGTCATCCGCGCGACACGCCCGTCGAGGGTGTCGAAGAACATCGCGAAGACGATCAGCAGCGCGGCGCGGTAGAAATCATCTTCCGACTGCGCGGTCGCGGAGCGCCGGATCGAGTCGAAGCCACAGAAGATCGATGAGAGCGTGATCAGGTTCGGAAGCAGGAACAGCGTCTTCCTGAGCTCGAACCGCCGTCGCTTCCGGATCATGCCGCCTCCCGTTTAGGCAGGCCAGGCTATCGCCGCAGGGACCGCGAACGCAAGCGCCGAAGCGCACACGCGAGTCGCTAGAAGGTTACCGCGAGCCAGGATCCGGGATCGTTTCATCTCACCGTCAGCTTCGTTTCATTCGTCGTTTTTGCTTTTCCGCCGTCGCTCAACGCGCGGGCCGCGCCATGCCCGGCTCACTCCATACCGCCTCCGGGACCTCCGCGCCGGGATCGAAGCGGCACACCATCGGGCGGAGCTCGACGGCCGGGCCGCTCGATCCGCCCACGGCGGCCGCCGAGCCCGCCGCGGCCCGGAACAACCACGCCTGGGCGAGATCGCCGGGGATGATCGCAGAGCGGGGCGCCCGCCCGATCGCTCGCGCGTCCCAGCCCGCAACACACGGCGCGGCAGGCGTACCGTGGAGCACCGTGGTGGAGGTCAGGAGCACCGTGACCTCGGGCGGGCTGGAGGGACCAGCGGCGTCCACGACGAGCACGGGGTGGCGTGTGCCCGGGAACAAGGCCGTGCTGCCGAGGAAGAGCGGCGCCTCCTGGCGCGCGGTCGCCGCGCGTTCGGCGGCAGAGCACGGGCGCGGCGCGTCTCCGAGGTCGAACGGCGTCGGCAGCGGCAGCGCGGGGCCGAGCGTGCCATCCCCGCGGAAGGGCTGGAAGATCGACCACGCCGCCGCGTGCCCGGGGTGGGCGACAAGCGTCGCCACGCCGATCGACCGTCCAGCGTAGGTCCAGTCGGTGTGCACGATCCGATCGCGGTCCGCCGGTGGAGCGACCGAGACGGCGTCGATCGCCCACGCGGCGCCCGGGCCCGGCGCGGCGGACGCGCCGGCGGGAGGCGCCGGGCGGTGGGCGAGCAGCATCCCGACCATCGGGCCGCTCGACGCCTGCCGGACCATCCCCACGCCGACGGGCTGGCCGTCCGCCAGGACCGCATCGGCACGCACGTCGAGGCTGCCGTGAAGGCCCGACGCGGGCCAGGACGGGAAGTCGAAGCGCTGGAGCTTTCCCGGCGGCTCGTAGAAGAACGTGAGCGCCGACTGAGCGCTGCCGGAGTGCGGCCGGATGAAGAGCCCGCGCAGCGAGACGGACAGGAGCGCGGGATCGAAGAAGTCGTCGGGGGGCGGCGCGCGGCGCGAGGCCGCGCCCCCCGGGCCGGCCTGCGGCCGGGCGCCCGCGCGCGGCTTTCGCGCGGCGTCGGGGACGACCTTCACGTCGCCGAGCTCGAACGGGCCGGCGTCCGGGATCGTGCCGCGGCCCGAGGTGCCATCCATCCAGTTCTCCCAGGCGACCTCGACGTTGCGCATCGGGGTCCCCGGCGCCGCCGCGCCGCCCGGGATCCGGAGGCGCGCCACGGCGTAACCCTCCATCTGGGAGGTGACGTTGGTCGCGACCCGCGCTCGCCCGAGCCCCGCCGGCACCGCGGGCAGCAGCGATCGGGTGACGACCCGCGCCTCCCCGGCGCCGGACTCGGGGAGCATCGCGGAGACGACGTCGACGGCGCCGCTCGGGGCGCGCGTGAGCAACGACCACACCGACCGGCCGCGCAAGAGCTCGTCGCCGTCGGGCAGGCCGAGGCCGCTCGAGTCGACATGGTCGACGCGCGTCCACTTCGAGGACGGCAGCGTCTCGCAGACGATGGGCGTGCGCGCGGAAGGCTGCGCGCGCGGGGCCGGATCCGGCGCGCGCGGCAGCGCGCCGTCGGCCTGGCCGCCCCAGCCGACGCGGGTCGCCACGTCGCCGAAGAGACAGCCGCTTCCGCCGCATGTGATGGCGAGCTGGGCCTCGGAGACCTCGCGCGAGAGCGCCGGCATCTCCGGGAGCTCCGCCCAGCTCACGCCGCCGTCGAGCGACTCCCAGAGCGCCGCGACGTCATCGCCGCTGTCTCGCGCGCGCGACGCGAGCGCGAGCACGCGCCGCCCGAAGCCGGCGAGCGCCGCGCCCTCCGCCGGCGGGGTCGTCGCCGTGAGGACCCGGCCGTCCTCGTCGGCGGTCAGGTACGTGAGCGAGCCGCGCTCCGAGAGCAGCAGGCCGACGGCGCCGTCTTCCGCCGGGCGCAGGGCGCTCTCCTCGACGACGTCGAACCCCTCCGGCGAGGGACCGTCGCCCGACCCGCCCTCCTCGTCCTCGTCCTCGGCGCCGTCAGCCTGCGGGGCGGGCAGCGCGGCGGTCGCGTCGAGCGGGCGCGGCGCGAAGGTCTCGCCCCCGTCGTGCGAGACGAACAGCGCGAGGCGCTCGTCCTTGCCACGGAAGCCGAGGAAATACGCGGAGCGCCCGTCCGCCGAGAACGCGGGCAGCACGGCGGGCGCGCTGAGCGTGGGGGCCGCCGTGAGGGCGACCGCGGCGCGATCGTCGTCGTGGGCGCCGTCGTGGGACAGGAGGAGCGGCGCGGTCGGCTTGCAGCTGTCCGCGCCGTCGCTCGGCTTGCAGACGCCGGTCAGGAGCGCCGCGCCATCGGGCGCCACCGCGACGCCGACCTGGTCGATGTCGGGCGTCTCCAGCGTGGCGGCCGGCGACCACGCGCCGCCGCCATCGTCGCTGCGGAGCACCCGCGCCACGACGCGATCGCCGTCCGGCTCGGCGCACACCGCGACGACGCGCCGGCCGTTCGCGCCGAGCTTGATGCTCCCGCAGTCGCCCGTGCCCGGCATGGCCGCCTCCTTGAGCGGCCCCTCGATGGGGCCGCTCGCGAGGAGCCACGGCGCGCCGGCGTCCTCCGGGCGGACCGCCTCGACGTAGCGATCGCCGCTCATCGCCGCCCGCCCGATCGACACGGCGGAGGCGGACGGGGCGCGCGGAGCCGTCACGTCGAGCTCGACGTCGGCCCGCGGGAGCGTCGCCGTGCTGCGGGAGAACGCGGGCGTGCGCCGTGGATCCCAGGTCGCCGACGCGAGGAGCCCCTCGGCGAGGAGCTCGCCCCCGAGAGCGCCGACCCGCGAGAGGCCCATCGTCGGGAGCGGCGCGCGCGACCAGGTGGCCCCGCCGTCCTCGCTGGCGAACAGCGCCTCCGGCAGCGCGAGCACGAGCGCGCGGCCGCCGTCGGCCATGGCGACGCCGAAGGCGCGCGGCGGGGCCCCGCCCTGCCCCGCGGCGCCGTCGAGCAGCACCGGCTTCCAGCCGAGCTCCTCGCGCCACCGGAGCACGCCGCCGCCCCGGGTCACCCCGATCAGCGAGCCGCCGGCGCCCGCGACCTGCAGGAGCGGCTCGGGCGGAGAGAGCGCCCGCGTGAGCTGGCCGAGCGGCGAGGAGGCCTCGTAGATCGCGCCGCTCGCGCCGACGAACATCCAGGAGGCCGGCGAGCGCCGCACGATCGCGGTGAGCTCCTCGGGCGCGGGCGAGGCGCTCGTCCTGCCCTGGCCGGCGCAGCGCGCGGCCTGCGCAGCGGGCCCGGCGGCGCTCGGCGGCGTGGACGTCCGTGGATCGGGCGTCACCGTCCATCGCTGTCCTCCCTGGGCGACGACGACGCAGCCGGCGCCGGCGAACGGCGCCCACGCGACCGCGGCGTCGGGCGCCGCCGGATGGTAGCTCCAGCGCGCGGGCGAGGTGTAGGCCGCGCCGGCGGCGTCCGTCGACGGGAGGGTGGCCTCGGCAGCGCGGGGCGGCTGCGCCGGGGCGCCCGAGCAGCCCGCGAGCGCGCACGCCGACGCGAGCGCGAGCGGTGCGCGGGTCCGCGACGGCGGCGCGGTCATTCGACCCAGCGGGCGACGAACAGGTTGGTCTCGCCGGGCTTCGCGCCGTGCCGGTTCGAGGCGAAGACGACGTGCTCGCCGGTCGGAGAGAACATCGGGAAGCTGTCGAAGCCCTCGTAGAAGGTCACGCGCTCGACGGGCGGCACGCCGTCCGCCGCCGGGGGCGCGTCGGAGTCGACGAGGTAGAGGTCGAAGTTGGGCATGCCCCGGGCGCCCTGGGGGGTGCTGAAATCGGAGGCGAAGAGGATCCGCCGCGAGTCCGGGAGGAAGTAGGGCGCGAAGTTGGCGCGGCCGTTCCTCGTCACCGGGCGCGGGTTCTGCCCGTCGGCGCCCGCGACGAAGATCTCGAGCGCGCTGGGGCGCACGAGCCCCTTGGCGAGCAACGCGCGGTAGTCGTCGAGCGCCGGTCCGGTGGGGCGGCTCGCCCGCCAGACCAGCTTGGTCGCGTCGGGGGAGAAGAAGGCGCCGCCGTCGTAGCCGGGCGTGCTCGTGATGCGCTTGACGTCCGAGCCGTCGAGCTTCGCGGTGTAGAGCTCGATGTCCCCGTCGCGCGTGCTCGTGAACACGAGGCGCGAGCCGTCGAACGCGACGGTCGCCTCGGCGTCGTAGCCCTTGCCCTGGATGAGGGGGCGGAGCTCCGAGCCGTCGGCGTTCGCGGTGTAGATGTCGAACTCGTCGAGCGGCCAGACGTACCCCTGCGAGTGGTCGGGCTTCGGGGGGCACGCCTCGCCGGCGGCGTGTGTGGAGGCGAACAGGACGCGCGCCTGGGCGGAGGTCGCGGGCGCGGGGAAGAGGAAGTAGCCGCAGGTGGTCTTGCCCTGGCCGTTCGAGACCCGGCGCACCTCGCCGCTCTCCAGATCCAGGATGTACTGCTGGTCGCACGTGTTCCCGTCGCGGGTCGACTGGAACACGAGCTTCCTGCCGTCGGGCGACCAGTAGGCCTCGGCGTTCTCGCCGCCGAAGGTGAGCTGCCGGAGCTCGGCGAAGTGCTTCTCGCGCGGATCGGCGGCGACGCTCTTGCCGGCGCGGATGCGGAAGGGAAGCCACTCGGGCTTCGCCGTGGTCGTCGCCTCCGGGATCTGGCCGAGCGGCTCCTTCGGTCGGGGTTCGGAGGAGGCGCAGGCGGCGAGCAGCAGGCAGGCGAGCGGAGCGGGCAGCCTTCGTTCCATGGCGGCGCGACCATAGTACGAAAGCGGCGAGCCGTCGCGGGGAGGCGCCCGCAGCGGGCCAGCCCGAGGCGAACGCGCGCCGCGCCGGCGCGCGGCGGCGCAGGTCAGGGGCCGACTCGGCTGCTGCTGCCGGAAAATCACGCGTTGGTGAGCGCAGCCGAGAGGAGCCCGCGGCCGCACCGCGCGCCACCGACGAGGCGCACGCGACGGAAACCCGGACCCGCTACTCCCGGAAGACGGTCACCGTCGTCGGCGTCGTATGGCCACCACCAACGCAGTTTGGGAAGCTACCGTCCGACGTCGGAGCGCCGCAGATGTCGTCGCAGTCGCCGAGGACGTCGACGATGCAGCCCTGCGTGTCGACGCCCGTCCCGCCGCACACGCGGCTGATGAGCGTCGAGCCGGGCGACTTGCACGCGAACCGGCGCTGCTCCGGCGCGAAGAGGTCGCCGAAATAGGCCGCCTCCCGCCGAGGGAAGGCATCCCGCTCCGCTTGATCCGAGTCAAGGGCCTTGTGCTTGCCGCGCATCGAGAGGGGCACGCTCTCCCCGACATGGTTGATCCTGGCCAGCATGCAGGCGGAGAGCCACCCCTGACAGCGGGCGTTGCACTGACCATGAGCTCGGCCCCACTCGGGGGAAAGACCGATGCTCCCTCCGAAGGTATAGGTCTCGCCGTCCAGCGAAACCTGCACGGATTGCCCCTCCGGGAGCGCGCAGCTCGCCACGTACGTCAAGAACTCGCGAGCCAGAGGATCGCGCAGCGCCCTCATGACATCGCTGCTGCTCGCGACTGCGTCGCTCGTCAGCGGGTTGCCCGTGAGCGCTTCCGTAGCAAGCGTGTCTGTCGCGAACGCGCTCTCCACGAGCGATTCCTTCGTGAACGCATTCCGCGTCACCATCTCTTGCTCCGCCGTGCCGCCGGCTGCCTCCAGGGGGTCAGCCTCGCCGCTACAAGCCGGGAGACCGACGCACGACAGGCCCAGGCCCAGGAACGAGATTGCGAGTTTGAAACGGTCCTGCATAGCCCCCTCCACACAACTGAAACACGCATCAGGAGTTTCCTCAACGACTTTTCCGGAGGAACCCTAAAATTCCGCGCCTGCGGTGACGTCGTGAGAACGGAGAGAGAGCGGTCGTTCAGGCGCGCTCGTGGGCAACACACGGCTCCTGGAAGAGCCGCGAGCAGGGAATCCCACGTGCGACGGAGCGCGAGTTTATGGAACGTCTCTGTCGCCGAGCCAGCGCGCCGCGAGCGCGAGCGTCTCGCCGTTGTCGAGCGCAGACAGAAACCGATCCCGGTAGCGAGGATTCGAGATCTGCCCGGCACGGGACATCACGCTGTGGCGTGCCCGCGCGAGCGCGTCGAGCGCCTCGGCCTGCCGGCCGCTCGCGAAGAGCGCCTCGGCCCACACGAGCCGGATCAGCGACTCACCCTCCTCGACCGCGCCGAGCGACTCCAGGAGGGAGAGCGCGTCGCCGGAGAGGGCGAGCGCCTCCTCGGCGCAGCCCTTCCGGAGCAGGACCCGCGCGCAGAGGGCCCACGCCGCCGCGCGCATCGGCGGCGCGCTCCGCAGGAGCTCCGCGGCCGCGCGGGCCTCGGCCTCGGCGGCGCCGAGATCGCCGCCGAGCAGCGCCGCCTTCCCCAGGTAGGCGCGGGCGATCCCCTCGGCCCGCGGATCGCCCAGCCGCTGGAACGTCGCGATCGCCTCGGCCTGGACCCGCCGGGCCTCGTCGAGATTGCCGCGGGCGCTCATCACGTTGCCCAGGTTGGTGCGGGCGACCGCGGCCAGATCCGTGAGCTCCATCTGCTCCGCCGCGCGGAGCGCGGCGCGCAGCGCGGCCTCGGCCCCCTCGTAGTCCCCGAGCTCCATGGTGATGGCGCCCAGGTTCACCCGCAGCGAGCACGCGTTGCGGCGATCGCCGCTCCGCTCGAACACCTCGAGCGCCGCCTCGATGCCGTCGAGGCAAGCGCCGAGATCGCCGGAGGTCATGGTGCGGATGGCGCGCGCCTCGTAGAGCCTGGCGAGCACCTCGACGTCGAGCGGCCGCTCCTCCTCCCCGCTGCGCTCGAGGGCCTCGATGATCCCGTCCGCCACCGCGTAGCGGCCGCCGAAGGCGAGCCAGTTGGCCCCCTCGACGAGGCAGATGTCCCTCCCGGTCAGCGCGCCCTCGCGGGGCGACGCGCCCCGCGCCGTCGCTACCCAGGACTCCACGCGATCGAAGGCCCCCTGCTTGCCAGCGGCCGTGACCACCCAGGTCACGGCGGAGTACCAGGGCGGCGAGCCCGGCTCGAACAGCGCGACGGCGTCGAGCGCGCGCTGCTCGGCGACGGCGAAATCGCCACGCCACACGCGGGCCTCCGCGTCGACGAGGAGCAGCCCGCCCGCCTCTGCCTCGGTCGCGCCGCACGCAAGGCCGCGCTCGGCGTGGCGGATCGCGGCGAGGAGATCGTTGCCGCGCAGCGCCTGCTCCGCCGCGCGCCGGTACCACGCCGCCGCGCGCCCCGGCTCGGCGCCGCGCTCGAAGTGCTCCGCGAGCTGCGCCGCGTCGCCCTTCCCCTCCCCTTCGAGCCACTCGCCCGCCAGCCGGTGGCCGAGCCGCCGGTCGTACTCCGTCAGCGCCCCGTACGCCGCCTCCCGCACAAGGCCGTGCCGGAAGCTGTGCTCGGCGTCGTCCGCGCCCGCCTCGATCGGAGGGCCGGGCTCGGGCGCCCCGGCACGGCACGCCGGCGAGGCCTCGCGCTCGGGCCCCCCGCGCGCGGACAACGTGGAGGAGAGGCCCTCACCAGGCGCGCCGCCCCGGCCAGGCGGCCGCCTCGGGACGATCACCTCGCGCTCGACGAGCTCGGCGAGCCGGACCGCCACCTCGGCGTCGGCGCCGCCGAGCAGCGCGGCGACGCCGGCGGGCCGGAAGCTCTGGCCGAAGACGCTCGCCGCCCGGAGCACGCGCCGCGCCTCGGGATCGAGCGCCTCGAGCCGCGCCTGCACCATCGCCAGCACCGTCTCCGGCAGCGCGGCCCCTCGCCCCTCGGCGGCAGCGCGGATCTGCTCTTCCAGGAAGAAGGCGTTGCCGTCGGCCCGCTCGACCAGCGTGCCGATGATCTCCTCGGTGACGGCGCCGCCGAGCGCCTGGCGCGCGAGCCGCTCGCTGGCGCGGCGCGAGAGCCCCGTGAGCTCGATCTCCTGGACGCCGCGGCCGGCCCACAGCTTCGGGAACATCTCGCGCACCTCGGGCCGGCCGAGCGCCAGCACCATGAAAGGCGCGTCGCGCAGGTTGCGGAGGGCGCTGTTGATCATGCCGACCGTCGGCAGGTCGCCCCAGTGCATGTCCTCGAGGACGAGCAGCACCGGCTGCGCCGCGCACTCGGCGCGCAGGAACTCCTCCCACGCGAGGTGCAGCTGATCGCCCATGAGCACGGAGCTCCGCCGCGCTGCCCTGAGCGCCTCGCTGGCCTCGTCCGGGAAGGGCGTCCCCACGAGCTCGCCGAGGAAGGGCGCGACGTGGGCGCCGCGCTCGCCGTGGCGACCGACGCGCTCGCGGATCTTGCGCTGCACCGCCGCGGCCGGCGCGCCGTCGGCGACGCCGAGCGCGCGGCGGAGCACCTGGGCCAGGAGGCCGAAGGCAGAGCCGGCGCTCATGGGGTCGCCGCGCGCGATCCAGACCGCCATGGGCTCGTCCCGCGCCCGGAGGCGCCGGAGCAGCTCGACGCGCAGGCGCGACTTGCCCATGCCGGCGGGGGCCGTCACCAGCACCGCGGACGGGGTCTGCTCCTCGATGCACTGGGCGAAGGTCGCCTCCAGGAGCGACAGCTCGCGGTCACGGCCCACGCACGGCGTCGGCTTGCCGAGGAGGCGCGGCACCGCCTCGAGGTCGTCGCACTCGCCGCGCAGGAGATGGCCCGCGTGATCCGACCCGAGATCGAACCGCGCGCCGAGCAGGCCGGCCGTGACCTCATCGATGCGGACCACGCCGATCCGCGCCTCGTCGGCGGCCAGCAGCGCGGCGGCCTGATCGATGAGCTTGCCGATGGGAGAGCGGGCGGTGATCTCGGCGCGCCCCGAGACGAGCGCGACGGGCGCGCCGCCGAGCAGCACCTGCATCGCGAGCGCGCACCGCGCCCCCCGGGCGGCGAGGTCGGTCGGCGCGACGGGGCCGGACAGCACGACGACGGGAGAGCGCGCCTCGATGATCTCGAGGCGGCCCTGGTGGCGCTCGGCCAGGGCGCTGAGCGCGCGCACGCGGAGCGCGTCCTCGCCCTCGGACCGCGTAGCGTCGCTGTCGAGCGCGCCGTCGCGGGCGACGAGCAGGCAGATCATCCGGCGCTCGCCGGTCGTCAGCTCGGGCGTCGGGCCGCCGATGGGCAGGGGGAGGCCGCGCCGCGAGCCTGGCGCGAGATCGCCGAGCGACCCGAGCTCGGCGGCCACGGCCGCGCCGTCGCGGGGGCGGTCGCGCGGGGCCTTGGCGAGCATGCGCGTCACGAGGTCGTCGAGCGCGGCCGGGACCTCGCCGCGGAGCTCCCGGAGCCGCGGCGGATCCTCGAGGAGGACCTTCACGAGCACGGAGAGGCCGTCGTTGCCGACGAACGGGGGCCGGCCGGTGAGGCAGCGGTAGAGGATGCAGCCGAGGGCGAAGACGTCGGCGCGGGCGTCGATGGCGACCTCGCCGCGCGCCTGCTCGGGGGCCATGTAGCCGGGGGTGCCGAGCATCACGCCGGGCATGGTGAGCTCCTGGCCTCCCTCCGCGACGCGCACGACGCCGAAGTCGAGCAGGGTGACGTCGTCGATGGAGCCGCCGACGAGCAGGAGGTTGCTCGGCTTGAGGTCGCGGTGGACGATGCCGAGCCGGTGGAGGGCGCCGAGCGTGGAGGCGACGCGCACGCCCAGCGCGAGGCTCTCGGGGACGGCGAGCGGCTCGCGGAGCAAGCGCTCGGCGAGGGTCTCGCCGGAGAGCCACTGCATGGCGAGGTAGAGCTCGCCGCCCTCGGTCGTGCCGTGGGCGATGTACCCGACGACGCCGGGGTGGCGGAGCGCGGCGAGCGCGTGAGCCTCCCGGCGGAAGCGGTGCGACTCCTGCGGGCCTGTGCGCTGGAGGATCTTCAGCGCGACCGGCTCGCCCGTGAGCCGATCGCGGGCGCGGAAGATCTGCGCCATGCCGCCGGAGGTCGCGTGCCCTTCGATCTCGAAGCGGTCGGCGACGATGTCACCAGCGCGCATCAGCGGTACCCCTGAGACGACTCAGAGAGCCGCAGCGCTCGCCTGTGGGGTGCTTCGGACGAGCTCATCGCAGCGACCGAGGATATCCAGAACTGCAGCGCTCCCCTTCAGCAAATTGTGCTGTAAGCAAGGCAACGTCAGGGACCGCAGCGCGGTGAGCTCGCGGCGAGGGCGGATCCGAGGTTGTGCGCCTCACCACATACGAACGACGATGTACCCCACGTCTGCCCGAGTCGATTGGCCCGACGCGTGTCGGTCCTTGGCGCCGGCAGAGAAGAAGCTCCGGAAGAACAGCGTCACCTCGTCCAGAAAGCCGCTCAGGTAACCGGACTGGATGGGGGGTGTCGTCGTCGTTCACGATGACCACCTTGCGGCCGTGATGGCGCGCGACGTCATCGGACAGCCCTCTCAGCGAGCCACGGCAGTCTTCCTCCGAGATCTCTCGAGGAGCATGTGCTCGCCGTGTCGCCGCTCATCCGGGCAGAGCGCGGAGATGTTCAGTGTCTTTCCGAAGCGGCGCGGCCGCGGGAACGGTTGGAAAGTCGCCTGCTGAGCTCAGCGGCCTCGCATGCCCCGCGTCCGCGCCGCCCCGATCGCGCCCGTTCTCGGCGCCGCCGCTGCTCCGCGTGGCCCGCCGCGCACGGTCGGTCTACCCTACCCAGGTGCGATCCCACGTTCTGGCCGGCTGCCTCGCGGTCCTGATCCCCGCGGCCGCGACGCTCGCGATCCCGCACGCCGAGGCCGCGGATTTCGATCCGTCCGGCCGCGGCAAGCGGCCCAGGCCGAAGGCCCCGAAGCCCGGCGGCGGCAAGCCTGGCCCCGCCGCGCGGCCGCAGCCCGCGAAGCCGCCGCAGGCGAAGCCGGAGCCGGCCGAGACCGGCGACGGGAAGCGGGGCGGCCCGTCGAGCGACGCGCTGATCGCGCGCTACACCGCCATCGTCATGAGCCAGCCGAGCGCGCCCTTCCCGCTCCAGCGCCTCGCGCAGCTCTACCGCGAGCGCGACGGGAACCTGAAGAAGCTCGTCGAGGAGTTCGAGCGCCGCGCCGCGCAGCCCGGGGCCGACGCCTGGGCCTCGAAGGTCGTGCTCGCCGGCGTCTACAAGCAGGACGGGCGCTACGACGACGCCATCAAGACGTACGAGGCCGCCATCGCGGACCGGCCCGGGGACCCGGCGGCCATGATGGCGCTCGCCCAGCTCGAGGCGGATCGCGGCGACAAGGCCCGCGCGCGCGGGCACTACGAGAAGGCGCTGCCGCTGCTCAAGGTCCCCGCCGACGTCGAGCAGACCCGGCGCACGCTGCTCGCGCTCTGCCTCGACCTCTCCGACTTCGAGGCGGCCAAGGCGCAGCACGACGCGCTCGTGAAGAACGCGCAGGGCTCGCTCTTCGTGAAGGCCGAGCTCGGGCGCGAGCTCTCCGCGCGCGGGCACCACGCGCGCGCCGAGGCCGAGTTCCGCGAGCTCGTGAAGGCCGCGGCCGGCGACAACCGGGCGCTCGCGCCGGCGCTGCGCGATCTCGGGCAGTCGCTCGCCAGGCAGAAGAAGATGGACGAGGCGCTCGCCGTGCTGAAGCGGGCGCTCGCCATCGCCGGAAGCGCCGCCGGGGTGCGGGCCGAGATCCTGCTCATCATGACCGACGCGTTCCGCGCCGAGGGCAAGCTCGCGGAGCTCATCGCGATCCTCGAGGCCGAGAAGGGGCAGGACTTCCAGCGGCTCGCGACCCTGGGCGCCCTGTACGAGGAGACCGGCGACGTCGACAAGGCGATCGGGATCTACAGGAAGGCCCTTACGCTCGACGGCAAGCACATCGACACGCGGCTCCGGCTCGTCCACCTGCTGCAGACCGCCGGCGAGCTCGACGCCGCGATCCGCGAGTACGAGCTCCTGATCAAGGCGGCCCCGGGCAATGCGGACTTCGTCTTCGAGCTGTGCGAGACGCTCATCCAGCGGGGCGACCGGCCCAAGGCGCTCGCGCTGCTCACCCAGCTCGAGGGGCGCGTCGCGGACGAGGCCGAGACGCTCGCGGCCGTCGCCGATTTCTACGAGCGGGTGGAGGAGAAGGACCGGGCCCTCAAGGTGCTCCAGCGGCTCGCCGCGGCCGCGGGCGGCGATCCGAGCCACCTCGTCGACCTGGGCGACCGGTACTTCCAGGCCGGCGACAAGAAGAAGGCGCTGGAGACCTGGGCGCGCATCAAGCAGGTCGTGCCGAGCCGGGCGCGCGCCGCGGCCACGCTCGGCGAGGTGTACCTCGACCACGACATGGTGGCGGAGGCGCTCGCCGCGCTCCGGGAGGCCGCGCAGCTCGAGCCCGCGAACAGCCGCTACAAGAAGGCGCTCGCGATCGCGCTGGAGCGCACCGCGAGCGCGCTCGGCAACGCGGGGCCGCGCTACGCGGAGGCGCGCGAGCTCTGGGAGCAGCTGCTCGCCGGGGCGGGCAACGACAAGCTGCTCGCGCGCGAGGCGCGCACCCACATCGTCAGCCTCTGGTCGCTCACCCACGAGCTGCCGAGCCGCGTCGCGCCGCTCAGCGCGCGCTTCAACGCGGCGCCGCCCGACCTGGAGGCGGGGCGGCTGCTCGCGGAGGTGCAGCGCAAGCTGCACCGGCTGCCCGACGCCGAGGCCACGCTCCGGAGGCTGGTCCAGGCCGCGCCGGGCGACGAGGACTCGCTCCTCGCGCTGGAGCGCGTGCTCGTGCTCCAGCAGAACCTCCTCGGCGCGATCGACGTGCTGGGCAAGCTCGTCGAGGTGAACCCGAAGCGGGCCCGCGAGTTCTACCAGCGCATGGCGCAGTACGCCGCGGAGCTGTACCGCGACGACGACGCGATCCGGTACGCCGCGCGGGCCGTCGAGCTGTCGCCCGAGGACGCGAGCGGCCACCAGAAGCTCGGCGACATGTACCGCCGGCGGCAGGACTTCCCGCGCGCGATCGCCGAGTACCGGCAGGCGCTCGCGAAGAACGACCGGCTGTTCCCGGTGTACTTCGACCTCGCCGAGCTGCTGCTCACCGCGGGGCAGGCCGACGAGGCCGACCGGCTCTTCCGCCGGGTGGTGAGGGCGTCGAACGACGAGGAGCTCGTCGCGCGCGCGGCGCGGATGTCGATGCAGGTGAACCTCGGCAGGGGCTCGCTCGAGGTGCTCGAGCGCGAGCTCCTGCCGGTCGCGGTCGGCAACCCGCAGAAGCCGCTCTACCGGCGGCTGCTCGTGGAGCTCTACGGCGCGATGACCTTCCCGCTGATGCAGAAGGTCCGCGGCGAGGGCCGCGCGGCGAGCGCGGCGGCGCGCGCGGAGCTCGCGAAGATCGGCGCCCGCGCGGTGAAGCCGCTGCTCGACGCGCTCGCGGACGAGAAGGAGTCGCAGCAGAAGATCGCGATCGAGGTGCTGGCCTACGTCGAGAACAAGGGCGCCGGGCCGGCGCTCTACAACTTCGCGGTCGGCCAGGCCGACAAGGGCCTGCGCGCCCGCGCGATGATCGCGTGCGGCGCGCTGCGCGACCCGGCCATGCTGGAGCGCTACGAGCAGATGCTCGCGCCGCGCGACGCGGCGGCGAGCGTGCTGCCGAACGACGCGGTCGCGGTCGCCGCGACGTGGGGCGTGGCGCGGCTCGCGGCGGGCGGCGGGCGGCCGGCGGCCAAGGCGGTGGCGCTGCTCGCGCGGCTGCTGTCGTCGCCGGCGCCGGAGGTGCGGGCGCTGGCGGCGGTCGGCCTCGGGCTGACGCACGACCGGAAGCACGCCGCGGCGCTGTCCGCGGTCGCGAGGGCGCCCGAGGCCGGCTCCGTGCCGCGCGCCGCCGCGGTCCGCGCGCTGGGCGAGCTCGCGGGCGGCGGCGAGGGGCCCGCGCTGTTCATGTCGCTCGCCGACTCGAGCGAGCCGGAGCTCCGCCGCGCGGCGCTGATCACGCTCGCGCGGCTCGGCGGCGGCGGCGCGGACCCCAGGGGCGGCGGCGCCGGTGAGGCCGAGGCGGTCGCCGCGGGCGGGGCCGCCCAGGCGATCGCGGCCGGCGCGTTCTCGTCGGACGAGGGGCTGCGCGCCGCCGCGGTGTCGGCGGCGGTCGCGCTCACGCGGCGCGCGTACCCGCGCACGCGCGAGCCGCTGCCGGTGCCGGACGGCGCGCTGACGGTGAAGGGCGTGCTCGCGGGGCTCGACCCCGATCCGCCCGGCCCGGAGGATCGCGCGGCCGCGCTCGTGGCGCTCGGCCCGGCGCTGCAGAAGGCCGCGGTCGCCGCGGTCGCGACGTCGCCCGAGCGCGCCCTGGTCGTTGCGGACGCGATCCTGTCGCGCGGCGCGGCCGTGTCGGGCGGGGCAGGCGGCGATCGCGGCGCCGGCGGGGGCGTCGCGGCGCTCGGGCTCGCGCCGTTCACGGACGGGCGCGCGGCGCTCGCCCCGGAGCCGAGGCGGCAGGTGGAGGCCGCCGTGGAGGGGATCGCGGCGGCGGTCGTGAGCGGGTTCGTGGCGCTCGTGCGGCACCCGGCGATCGAGGTGCGCACGCGCGCGGTCGAGCTGCTCGCGACCCGGCCCGAGCCCGAGGCGCAGGCCGCGGTGGTCGACGCGCTCGGCGATCCCGAGGAGAGCGTGCGGCGCGCGGCGCTCGCGGCGCTCGGCGCGGTCCGGCACGGGCCGACGATCGCGGCCGTCTCGGAGCTCCTGCGGACCTCGTCGAGCTGGCCGCTGCGCGTGCGCGCGGCGGAGGCGCTGGGCCGGCTCGGCGCGCCGGGCGGGGGCGCGGGCGGCGGCAGGCCGAGCCAGGTGGCCGAGACGCTCGGCGAGGCGGCCCGCGCCGACGCGTACGCCCTGGTGCGCGAGGCGGCGGCCCGCGCCCTCGCCTCCGCGGACCGCGCGGCGGCGGCGCCGGTGCTCCGGCAGCTCGCGGCGAGCGATCCCGAGCCGCGCGTCCGCCAGACAGCGGCCGAGCTGATGCGGAGCGCCGCGCCTTGAGCCGCGCCTCTCCGCCCGGGCCGCGGCGCCGCGCGCTGCGGCTCGCGCCGCTCGCCCTCGCCGGCGCGATGAGCGCCGGCGGGGCGGCCGGCTGCGACGACCTGAGCCGGTTCTCGACGGCCGACGGGGAGGCGTACTGCGGCGCGATCACGCTGGGCGGCGCGTTCCGCGCCGGCCTGAGCCCGCGGGTGCAGATGCGGCTCACGCTCGACGCGGACGCGCTCGACGGGCCGGAGCCGCCCGGCGCGCTGTGGACCTACGAGGCGCCCGACGGGGCCACGGCCGAGCGGCGCCTCCTCGACGGCGCGCCGCTGCGGCCGATCGGCGCGCTCGCCCACGACCCGCTGTCGCGGCTCGAGTTCGGGGAGGGCCGGGAGCGCAACGCGATCTACGCGGTCGACGTGTCGGAGCCGGAGGCGGAGTCCATGCTCGCGGTGCTATCGCTGCGCACGGACGCGTCGGTCGAGGTGCGCCTGCTCCGGCCTGGCCGGGCGCCGCTCGCGCCGGACGAGGCGGATGCGGCGGGGCAGCGGCAGGTGTTTGGCAATTTCAGGCTGACGCGGCGGACAGGGACATGCGGGTTCTAGGGATCGAGACATCGTGTGATGAGACGGCGGCGGCGGTGGTCACCGAGGGCGGCGACGTCCTCTCCGACGTCGTGCGCAGCCAGGTGGCGCTGCACGCGCCTTACGGGGGCGTCGTGCCCGAGGTCGCGGCCCGCGATCACGCGCGCGCGGTGGTCCCGGTGGTGCGCGAGGCGCTCTCGCGCGCGGGCGTCTCGGCGGCGGATCTCGACGGCATCGCGGTGACGTCGCGGCCCGGGCTCGCCGGGGCGCTGCTCGTCGGCCTGCAGGCCGCGAAGGGGCTCGCGTGGGCCGCGGGCAAGCCGCTCGTGGGCGTCGATCACCTCGTGGGGCACCTGCTCGCCGTGTTCCTGCGGCGGGGCGGCGCGCCGCTCTCCGACGAGCGCGAGCGGCCGTCGTTCCCGTACGTGGCGCTGCTCGCCTCGGGCGGGCACACGGCCATCTACCGGGTGGACGGCCCGGCGCTCGGCGCGATCCGGGAGCTCGGCGCGACGCGCGACGACGCGGCGGGCGAGGCGTTCGACAAGGTGGCGAAGCTGCTCGGCCTCGGGTATCCGGGCGGGCCGGTGGTCGATCGGCTCGCGGCCGGGGGCGACGCGGCGGCCGCGGCGGACGCGGTGCCGGCGCTGATGGCGCGCAAGGAGTCGCTGGAGTTCAGCTTCTCCGGCATCAAGAGCTCGGTCGCGCGGCATGTGGCGAAGCGGGGGCGGCCGGAGGGGCAGGCGCTCCGCGACCTGTGCGCGGCGTTCCAGGGGGCCGTTGTCGACGCGCTCGTGCAGAAGACCGTGCGGGCCGCGCGGGCGGAGGGGATCGGGCGGGTGGTCCTCGGCGGTGGGGTCGCGGCGAACCAGGGGCTCCGCGCGAAGATGGCCGCGGCGTGCGAGCGGCGGGGCCTCGCGCTGTTCGTGCCGCCGCTCGCGAGCTGCACGGACAACGGGGCGATGATCGCGTATGCGGGCGCGCTGCGGCTCGCGGCCGGGGAGCGGGACACGCTGGATCTCGCGCCGGAGACGAGGACGGCGCTGCCGCGGGTGACCCGCAAGGGCGGTGGCGCGAGGTGATCGGGACAGGCCGGTAGCGGGAGCGGCGCGAGGGCGCGGGTCCTGTGTATGGGGACATGGCGTCCGGTGGCGTCCGGTGGCGGACGATGAAGTAATGGCTCGTGCTGGGGATTACCTCGGACTTGTACGCTGCGGCGAGCCGTGGTCTGATGCGTTTCTCAGGATTCAGGCCGGTCCGCGCTTGCCGTTCTTCCGGCCGCGCGGGACAGGACAGGGTGGGATAGCCCGCCCGGCGGGGCGCGAGGATTGTAAGCCATGCAGGTTGTTCTACCGATAGTGCTCGGGTTGATCGCGGTGGCGTGCGGCGCAGGCGCCGTGTTCCTGTTGATGCAGGCCACGCAGCTGAAGCGGCAGCTCCAGGACGCGAACCAGCACATCGAGGCGCTCCGGCAGGCCAAGGGCCAGCTGGATCAGATGCGGTCGCAGTACGGGCAGCTCCAGCAGGCGCTCGAGATCGCGAGGAGCGACGATCGCCAGAAGGTCGACTGGCTCGACGCCCAGCAGAAGGAGATCGACTGGTACAAGAGCGAGCTCGAGAGCCGGCCGAAGATCACGCAGAAGCGGTACAAGATCCTGACGCTCGGCATCAAGTGGACCGGCAAGACGTCGCTCACGCTCAAGTGGGCGAATCCGCTCGTGGATCTGGGCACGCTGCAGGGGACGAAGATCGAGCGTTACGAGCGGACCGTCAGCCACGTCCTCACGAAAGAGGTGTTGACGGAGCACGTGTTCGAGATCGGCGACTGGGGCGGCGAGCACATCGTGGATGCGCAGCAGGAGCTCATCATGGAGGAGATCCATGGGCTCTTGATGGTCGTGGATCTGGCGGGCAAGGACGGTCAGAAGATCGAGCCGTCGAGGATCCAGGAGCAGCTCCGGGAGTTTCAGCCGCAGTCGCTGCAGTTCTTCTTCAGCCCGAAGACGCTGGCCTCGTGCAAGGCGGTTGTGCTCTTCATCAACAAGTCCGATGTTCTGTCCGGGACGCCGGCCGAGGTGGAGCGGGAGGCGCGCGGGTATTACAAGACGCTCATCGACAGCCTGGAGCGGTACAAGAACAACATCGACATTCGCGTGCTCGTCGGGTCGGCGAGCTACGGGCACAGCACGCATCACCTGTTCTCGCACTTCGTGGAGAAGATCCTCCCGAAGAACGCGTATGATCCGCAGCTCCTGCAGCGGATGAAGCAGGACATCAGCGGGCATTCGGCGCTGGCGCGGACCGCGGCGCTCCCTGCCCCGCCGGTGCCGCAGCAGGTCAGGCCCAATGTACGGTAGCGAGGGCGCTTCGGGGTATGTGATCCCGCGGTACCGCGCGCCGGCGGACGCGGCGTGGTATCACGTGCTGCACGGGAACATCCCGGGGCACCAGATCGACTTCATGTACTGCCCGGAGGTGCCGCAAGGGCCCCTCACGACGACGCAGTTCAGCCACCTGGCGCGGCTGATGAAGTACATCGAGCCTGCGACGGGGGCGACGCACGCGTTCGCGATTGGCAATCTATCGAGGGATGACACGCAGCACGAGCCTGGCCACGGGGCGGTGGGGCTCATCTTCGGCTTCCGGATCGGCGGGGCGGTCGACCATGCCGGGCGGGGGAACCCGCCGTTCGCGCACGGGATCGTCGCGGTGGATCGGGACCTCGGGTATGCGACGCTGCTCGAGGCGTCGGCGACGTTTTACCGGCACGTGATGAACGCGACGGAGCTGAACTCGTCGGCGGGCATGTTCTACCGCGAGTACACGGGCGCAGTGCGGGAGGCGCCGGAGCGTGTGGCGCACGTGCTGGAGCGGTATGTCGAGGAGTTCGGGGATCTGCCGTACCTGCGGCGGAGCGGCGCGACGTGGGACTGGGTGGCCGACGAGGGGGCGCAGCCGAAGCGGGTGGTGATCGTCCACAAGCCGGATGAGCCCTTCGGGGCGATCGCGCACGCGGCGGCGCGGATCGCGACGGTGCTGTACCGGTCGAACATCAAGTGGACGTCGATCACGAGCGGGCGGGAGGCGGATATCCCGGGCGGGGTATCGGTGCGTTTCGTGAGGGAGCGGGACGTCACGATGGAGGACCGGCACGGGGTGCTGCTCCGGATCGAGGAGGTCTCGGAGGACGAGGGGGAGATCGCGCGGAGGATGTTCGGGGCGCGGCCGCTGGCCGAGGTGGAGGAGAAGCCTCAGTTCGGCGGCGGATGGCGCGAGCGGTTCGCGGCGCAGCAGGGCGGGACGGGGCCGGTGGGCGTGGCGGGCGCGATGCCGGGGGTGGCGCTGCAGGAGCGGCGGGCGCCGGGGTCGATGCCGCCGTCGCAGAAGGGCGTGGCGGGGCCGGCGGGGCCGGCGTCGCAGCAGGTTGGGCCGAAGGGGACGCTGGTCATCGATTCGGAGAAGCTGCTCGGGAGCGCGGCGCTGGCGGCGGGGATCGAAGCCGGGGGCACGGGGCCCGTGCGGATGGGACAGGCGGCGGCGGGGAATGCCGTGCCGGCGCAGGCGGCGAGCGGCGGGGCCGGGCGGGCGGCGAGCGGCGGGGCGTGGAGCGCGCCGGCGGCGGCGCCGCTGCCGGGCGTCGGCGGGGAGGAGCGCGACGAGATTCCGGTCATCGTGGAGAAGCCGGCGTCGTCGCGGACGTGGATCTGGGCCGTCGCGGGGCTCGGCTTCGTGGCCGTGGCGGGGATGGTCGCGGTGCTGGTGTCGCAAGGGGCGCCCGGCGGGGGGACGGCGACGCCGGAGGCAACGGGGCCGGGCGTGGCGCCGCCCTCGGGGAGCGCGGCGGCGCCGGGGCCGAGCGCCGAGGCCGGCGCGGCGGCGACGACAGGCTCGCCCGCCACGACGGCGCGGCCGGAGGCGACGGCGAAGCCGCAGGCGGGGCAGGAGCAGCCGCAGCAGGATGAGCCGCAGCCGAAGACGCAGCCATCGGGGCGAACGAGGAACACCAAGGCAGGTGGGGCTGCGCCGGGGCGCTTGGACCCGAAGCCCCGAGGGGGTAAGGTGCCGCCCTCGAGCACTGCCGTGCCGCCTCTCCCCGAAGGGAAGCCTGAGTTCTGATGACTCCGACGATGAGAAAGCGACCGCTTCTGTGGAGTTGGAGCGTGGCCGTGGCGTTGACGGCGCAGGTTGCGGGCGCGCAGCAGCCGTCCACCGCGGCCGCCGCCGGCGAGACCGACGCGCTGACGGACAAGGCGCGACAGCTCTACGAAGAGGGGAGACAGGCGGCAGCGGCGGGGAAATGGGCCGATGCGCACGCGTCGTTCCTCGCGGCGTGGGCGATCAAGCCACATTACCAGATCGCGTCGAATCTGGGGGTCGCGTGCCTCAAGCTGGGCAAGTACCGCGACGCAGCAGAGTACCTGTCGCGGTATCTGCGCGAGGCGCCGGCCACCAAGGTGAACGAGCGGCAGAACGCGGAGGCGTCGCTGAAGGAGGCGCTCGCGAAGGTCGCATCCGTGACGGTGCAGGTGACGCCGGCAGGGGCGGAGGTGACGGTCGACGGGGCGGTCGTGGGCAAGGCGCCGCTCGCGGATCGGGTGTTCCTGGATCCGGGCAAGCACGAGATCGGGGCGAAGCTCGAGGGGTACACGCCTGCGACGCATCCCGTCGCGGCGGTGGCGGGCCGTGCGGAGACGGTGACAGTGCAGCTGGAGCGGGCGCCGGCCGCCCAGATCGGAGGGGGCGTCCACACGCCGATTCCTCCGAGATTGGAGACGCCGCGCGACAAGGTGCGGACGGCGGTGCTCGTGGGCGGTGGGATTGCGGCCGGCGTGGGTGTGGCGGCGGGCGTGGTGCTCACGGTGATGGCCAACGGGCGGGCGAGCGACGCCGAGGACAAGAGGCAGGCGCTGCTCGATAAAAGGTACACCGATTCTTCCTGTCGTGGCATGACCAGGCCCGGCTGCAAGGATCTCAGGGATACGGTCTATGCCAGGGTCGACCTCAGCAACGCGGCGTTCTGGAGCTTCGTGGCGGGCGGGGCGATCGGCGCTGGCACGCTCGTGTACGGGCTCGTGACGACCAAGCCTGTGGAGGGGCCGGACCCGAACCCGCCCCCGCCCCCGCCCCCGAGCGTGCGGATAGTGCCGCTCCTCGGGCCTGGCGTCGCCGGCCTCTCGCTCAGCGGAAAGCTCTGAGCTCGCACTCATCGACAGAAGGAGTTTGCACTATGCGTCCTCGCGCTCGTGTCGCTTCCGTGCTCTTTCTAGCGACGATGGCCCTGGTCGCCAGCGAGGCCGGGTGCGACTGGCCGTACAGTCGTCCTCGGGAGGAGCCCGGCGGAGCAGGCTCACAAGGAGGGGACGGCGGAGCAGGCTCACAAGGAGGGGACGACACCGGCTGCAAGGAGATCCTTGGCTGCCAAGGGGATGGCGGAGCAGGAGGGCAGCCACCTCCGCCGCCGGGTTGCGAACCAGGCAAGGAGGACTGGGAGGCGAGCGACGCGTGTGGAGTGTTCGTGAGCCTCGGCGGAAACGATGAGAACGCCGGGACGCCGGACGCGCCAGTCCGGACGTTGAAACGAGCCCTCGAAAAAATCGCCGAGCCCGAGGCCAAGACGAAGAACGTGTATGCGTGCGCCGAGACGTTCGACGGGAAGGTCGAGATCCAGGCAGATGTGACGCTGTTCGGTGGACTCGACTGCACGGAGAAGGGCTGGCCATGGATAGGCGTTCAGAAGCAGACGACGCTGACGGCCGAGGCTGGGACCATCCCTCTCACGATGCACGGGGGTGGATCAGTATCAGTTCGGATGGCGGACGTGCATGTCCTTGCTGAGCCCGTCCTGGCGTCCGGAGCGTCGTCCATCGCGGCCGTGGCCGATGGTGTCACGGTCTCGCTGGCGCGCTGCACGATTGAGGCAGGGGATGCCGCACCTGGGGCCGATCAAAGCCAGGACTCGAACAGCGCCACGCGCGGTGACGATGGGAACCCAGGTGAAGGTGGGTGCATGGCCTCTGTTACCGCCGGCGGTGCCGAGCCAGTCAACAACTGCGAAGATGGGGGCGAGGTCTCCGTCGGCGGCGCTGGCGGAGTAGGACAGCCGAACAGCGGTGGCAGCGGCGGCGATGGCACGCCGGGAGGCTCGGCCAATGGCGGAGCCGGACAGACGGCGGGGGGAACTCTCTGCGCCCCCGGCAAGGCCGGCGCAGATGGCATGCCCGGCGGTCCAGGCGCCGGGGCCACGGCTCTCGGCACCCTCTCACAAGGTGGCTACACCGGCGTTTCCGGCGTTTCCGGCATGCCCGGAACCACGGCGCAGGGTGGCGGTGGCGGCGGTGGCGCTCGCGGTGTTCTCAGCAGTGGCTCCCCCGGGCGTTCCTGCCCCGGCGGTGCCAAGGGAGTCGGCGGCGCCAGCGGCGGCTCGGGCGGCGCGGGCGGCTGCGGTGGCAAGGGCGGCCTCGGGGGTTCCGCCGGCGGCGCGAGCATCGCGCTCATCAGCCTCGACTCCATCCTCCAGTTCCACGACGTCACCCTGAAGACAGGCAGCGGAGGCAAGGGCGGCAACGGCGCTCCAGGACAGCCCGGCGGCGGCGGCGGCGACGGCGGCGTGGGCGGCGTGGCACCGCCACCGCCGGACTCCTCCGGCCTTGACAACGCCTGCAACGGCGGCCGCGGCGGTCAGGGTGGTCAGGGCGGCCGCGGCGGCGGCGGCCGCGGCGGTCACTCCATCGGCATCGCCTTTCGCGGCACGCCGCCGCCCATGGACGCGAACGGCCTCCATTTCGAACTCGGCGAGCCCGGCCTCGGCGGCGAGGGAGACGGGAGCAACGGCGACGGCGCCTCCGGAGCCAAGGAGCCGACGCTCGATTTCGCCTCCCCGTGACGCCGCCCCATCGATGGCCCCTCGTGCGTCTCGTGCTCCCCCAATAACCCCGCGATCCCGCCAGCGGCGTCGCTCGGCGCGGCCCGCTTCCCGAGGTGTCACCGCTCCACCGAGAGGAGCGCAGACACGCCGTCAGCACCCCTGACCTCAGCATCGGCCGCGCGCCGGAGCTTCCGTCCACCATGCCCGCATCGGGAGAATCCCGGTCGCCACAGCATCGCCGCCTGCCCCGCGCCTCCCTCCGCCAGCCGCCGCCATCCGATCCACCCTCGCTCGCCTTCATCCTCTTCCTCCCCCGCGTCCGGATCCGCTAGCCTCTTCCCTCCTCCAGAACTCCCGCCCATGCACCTCGGCGCCGGCTCCGTTCTCATCGGCAAGTACCGCCTCGAGCGCCCGCTCTCCCGCGGCGGTATGGGCTCGGTCTGGGTCGCGCACCACCTGCAGCTCGGCACGCCGGTCGCCGTCAAGTTCATGGACCCGGCCTACGCCAGCTCGCCCGCGTTCCGCACCCGCTTCGAGCGCGAGGCGCGCGCGGCCGCCCTGCTCAGGACGCCGCACGTCGTCAAGGTGCAGGACTTCGGCATTCACGAGGGCGTCCCGTACCTCGTCATGGAGCTCCTCCAGGGCGAGGACCTCAACGCGCGCCTCCTGCGGCGCGGCCGCCTCCCGCTGCTGGAGGCGCATCGCATCCTCGCCCAGACCGGCAAGGCCCTGCGCAGCGCGCACGACGCCGGCCTCGTCCATCGCGACCTCAAGCCCGCCAACCTCTTCCTCGCGCGCGTCGACGGCGAGGACGAGGACATGGTGAAGCTCCTCGACTTCGGCATCGCCAAGGAGACCACCTCGAAGCTCGTCGCCGACGCCTCCACGACGGGCGAGGTCATGGGCTCGCCCCACTACATGAGCCCGGAGCAGCTCCGCGCCGAGCGCGACGTCGACGCGCGCAGCGACCTCTGGGCGCTCGGGGTCATCCTGTTCCGCATGGTCACGGGATACCTCCCCTTCCCCGGCGATGTGCTCGCGCAGGTCATGACGAGGATCCTCGTCGACCCGATCCCCTCCGCGACCCAGCTCGCCCCCGGCCTGCCCCCGGCCATCGACGCCTTCTTCCACCGGGCGCTGGCGCGCGATCGGGCCCACCGGTTCCAGACCGTCCGCGAGCTGGTCGACGAGTTCGCGCGCATCGCGGGCGCGCCGCGGTTCGCGTCGTCCGTCTCCGATGCGCACGGACCGTTCCCCCTGAGCCCCACCGGCTTCGTTCCAGGGGCGGCGACGCCCCTGCCCGGAATGCCACTGGGGCCGGGCGGCACGACCCCCGGCGGGCCGCTCGCGCCGTCACCGGCGCCGCTGACGGCGGCCGTCTCGGCGGGCACGCTGACCGGCACGATCGATCCCGCGAAGCCGTCCGGCGGACGCCGCTCCTTCGCGTGGACGACATGGATCCTCGCCGCGGGAGCAGCGGCCACCGTCAGCGGGATCGGCGTGACCCTTGGAGCGCGCTTTGGCCAGCAAGCCGAGCCTCCCTCCGCCGCGGGTGCCCCGGCGACCGCCGAGCTCGCGGCCTCTGGCCTGGGGCAGCCCACCGGAGAAGCGCCGTCCAACAACCCCGCAGCGCGTCCCTCGCCGCCGCCGAGCGCTGCGCCTCTCGTCGAGCCGTCCGCGCCGGTAACCGACGCCGGCCCGAACGTCGCGGCAGACCCCTCCGCGCCGGCTCCCACGCCACCCAGACCCAGCGCACCAGCCGCCGAGTTCCCCTACGCGCCAGCCCCCGACGGCACCAGTGCCCCGGCTGCCCGACCTACGAGCACGCCGACGCTCGATCCCAGCCCGCCCCCAGCAGGGACCAGCACGCCACCTCGGAGCCGCCCCACGGCCGACAAGCCCGCCCCCCAGCGACCACCGCCGCCGCCATCGAGGGAAAAGAAGCCCAGTTGGGGGATCTTCTGAGGACGAGCTCACGGACGGAAGCCGCCGCCTCCGGTGCTCCGGGCGCGTGCCTGTCGGTGCATGAAGCCGCGCGTCAACCCCCCTGCGACGCAGAAACGTCGGCGGGACGCGGCGGATCTGCTGCACCATCGCGCCCAGCATGAAACGGGAGCAGCAAATGCTTCCGTGATCGCGCAGAAGGGGTACGGTTCGAGCTCCCGGGTAGGCAAGGTGCTGCTGTACCCTTCCCTTCCTCCCGACGCAGCTCCCTGAAGCAACGCTGGACTTACTATGACGAGGAACCGCCCGCTGCCGTGGACCATGAGCGTAGTCATCGCCTTGCTGGCGCCCGCCGCCGAGGCGCAGCCGGCGCCCCCTCGGTCCGAGGCGCAGGAGAGCGACGCGCTGACGGACAGGGCGCGCCAGCTCTTCGCAGACGGGGTGAACGCGGCCAACGCGGGAAAGTGGGCCGACGCGCACGCGGCGTTCCTCGCGGCGTGGGGGCTCAAGCCGCACTACCAGATCGCCTCGAACCTGGGCGTGGCCTGCCTCCGGGTGGGCAAGCCGCGCGACGCGGCCGAGTACCTCACGCGCTACCTCCGCGAGGCCCCCGCGACGAAGGTCCAGGAGCGGCAGCGCGCGGAGGCGTCGCTGCAGGAGGCGCGGGCGCAGGTCGCGGCCGTCGCCGTGGAGGTCGCGCCGGGCGGGGCCGAGGTAACGGTCGACGGGGCGATCCTCGGGCGAGCGCCGCTCGCGGATCCCGTGTTCCTCGATCCGGGACGGCATGAGGTCGGAGCGAAGCTCGACGGGTATGTGTCGCAGACCCGGCCGGTCGACGCGACCGCGGGGGGCACGGAGACGGTGGCCATCAAGCTGCAGCGCCCTCCGGCGCCGGACGCAAGGCGTGCTGGCATTGAAACGAGCGTCTTGCCGGCGCCCGGGGTGTCGCGGGACGGCGGGGGCGGGAGGACGGCAGTGCTCGTCGGAGGCGGCATCGTGACCGGCGTTGGAACGCTCGCGGGCGTCGTGTTCACGCTCATCGCCAACGGCAAAGCGAGCGATGCGGCGCTGCAGAGAAGCGTGATCACCGCCATGGATCGCGAACTCGTCCCCATCAACTGCGCGACCCCCGATGGCAGCGATCAGACGCAGCAGTGCAGCAACCTGCGCTCGCTGGTCGACGACAAGTATCTTTTCAGCAACCTGGCGCTCTGGAGCTTCATCGGCGCAGGCGCGAGCGTGGTGGGGACGCTCGGCTACACCTGGCTCGCTGGAGCGCCGAGCGAGCCCGAGCAGCGGGTGCATCTCTTTCCGCTCGTGATGCCAGGCGGCGGCGGGCTCGTCGCCGGCGGCATGTTCTGAGCCGAGGAACCATGAACCGACGAACACAGAGGGCGATACGGCTTGCCGCGTGTGGAGCCTCGACGTTGACCCTGGCCTCGATCGCAGCAGTGCTCCCAGTGGCGAGCTGCCTCAGCCCCGACTGTAGCGAGCTATATGAATGCGGCGGCGGGCGCGGGGTGGGTGGAGAGGCAGACGGCGCGGGGGCTGGCGGCGCATCAGGGAGCGGAGGTGCCGCGGGGACCGGGGGCGCAGGCGGGACCGGCGGCGCGGCAGGGAGCGGAGGTGCCGGCGGGACCGGGGGTGCCGGGGGAGGGCCGATGCCCGTGGGGTGCGTGCCCAGCGACGGGCAGAGCTGGACCGCGGACCCGACCTGCGGCGTGTTCGTGTCGGCCACGGGGAGCGACGAGGGTGACGGAACACCGGGCGCACCGGTGAGGACGCTCACGGAGGCCCTCCGGCGCGCCGCGCAAATCGAGGACAAGGAGGCGCGGCGCGTGTACGCGTGCGCCCAGACGTTCGAGGAATCGCTCGCCGTGACGGCGGGGGTCACCCTCTACGGTGGCCTCGATTGCGACGCAGACTGGCAATGGAGGGAGGCGAACAAGACCACCCTCACGGCGCCGCTCGGGGTTGTGCCCCTGGCCATGCGCGCCGACGGCGAGACAGTGCGCCTGGAGAATCTGCATGTCACCGCTCCGCCGATCGATCCGGACGACGCGGGGACCTCCGTCATCGCGGCGATCGCCGAGGGCTGCGCGGTCGACCTGGTTCGGTCCACCTTCGAGGCGGGCAATGCGGCGCCGGGTGCACCGGGGATAGCCCCTCCTCCGCAGCCCGAGCGACTCGCCCAGGGCGCCCGCGGGAGCGCTGCATGCTCGGCGGAAAATGTAATAACCGCTGCACCGCCGATCAATCAGTGCGGCACAACGGACACCTCCGACGACTCAACCGGGGGGCGGGGCGGGAATGGCGAGGTGACGCGCGGGCGCGATGGCGGCAGCGGTTCTCCCGGCACGGAGGAGTATCCCAATTTTGGCACACATCTTGGGGAAACAGCCACCGGGGGGTGTACCGCGGGCCAGCCAGGCAGAGCGGGTGACGACGGCGCACCGGGCGCAGGAGCAGACGGCATCGGCCACCTCTCCAGCGCCGGCTACACCGGGTTACCCGGCAGCGATGGCGAACGCGGGAAGACCGCCCAGGGTGGCGGGGGTGGCGGCGGCACCCGCGGCAACACCGAATGCCCTGGCCCCACCAATGAGGGCGGCGCCAGCGGCGGCAACGGAGGCGCTGGCGGCTGCGGCGGTGCTGGCGGCAGGGGCGGCTCTGCCGGTGGGTCGAGCATCGCCCTGGTGAGCATCAACGCAACGCTCACGTTCCGTGAGGGCGTCCAGCTGATCGCCGGTGATGGCGGCAGAGGCGGCGACGGTGCCGACGGCCAGGATGGCGGACCTGGCGCGTATGGCGGGCGGGGCGGGATGGGTTCGAGCACGGCCTACGTGCTCAGCGGCTGCGACGGCGGGCAGGGAGGCCAGGGAGGCTCCGGCGGCCGCGGCGGCGGCGGTCAGGGCGGCCATTCCCTCGGCATCGCCTTCCTGGGCACGCCGGACACCGTCCCGTCCCTCGACACCGTGACGGTCCATGTGGGCACGGCCGGCGACGGCGGCACTGGCAGCGATGGAGCACATGCCGGCAGGGGGGGTGAGGCCAGAAAGCTCCTGGATTTCTCGTCTGCTCCGCAAGCGCCGGCGCCATGACGTCCGCCGGCCTCTCCTCCTCGCTCTGCACCGCGCCCGCGCGGTGTTCCGGCCGCCGCCCGGGGAGATGGCCCGGTACCGCTGGCTCCGGTGGTCAGGGCATGCCCCTCAGCCCCGCCAGTGCCAGGGCGGATCGCGAGCGATCCGCTCGATCTCCGCAGAACCACCTGCCGCCCCCATGCACCTCTCCGTCATGAGATTCCGCCGACGGCTCCGCTTGGGTCTGCTGCTCGTGCTCGCGCTCCCGGCCGTGCCGGCCACCGCGATGTCCCGGCCGGCCCAGCCGACCCAAGCAGCCAAGGCCGCGGCCCTGGCCCTCGCCGACAAGGGCTGGGAGCACTTCGAGGCCGGCCGCTACGAGGAGGCGCTCGCTGCCTTCCGCGACGCTTACGACCAAGTCCACGCGCCTCCGATCCTGCGCTTCGTGGCGCGATCCTGCGAGCGGCTCGGCCGCCTCATCGAGGCGCGCTCGCTCTTCCAGCGTGTCGTGGACGAGCCGCTGGAGGCCAGCGCACCGCCGGAGTTCCATGAGGCCCAGGCGAAAGCCCGCGTCGAGCTCGCCGCCCTCGCGTCCCGCATCCCGACCCTGGAGATCGTGATCACGGGCGTGGCGCCGGGCGCGGTGGAGCTGACGCTGGACGGGGAGCGCGTCGTTCAGACCGGGCCGCTGGAATGCGATCCCGGCGAGCACACGGTCGTCGCGACCTTGCCGGGGCAGGCTCCGATGACGAGGACGATCCTGCTGCGCGAGGGCGCGAAACAGCGCGTCGCCCTCGTGCTGACGCCCGCCCCCGCGCCGGTGACGCGATCGGCGCCCCCCTCGGGCGATGTGCCCCATACCGCCAGGAGCGACGTGAACATGGCCGTGCTCGTCGGCGGCGGGGTCGCGACGGGCGTCGGCGCAGCGACGGGCCTGCTCTTCACGGTGCTCGCGAACAACCGGGCCGGAGACGCCGAGGCGCAGAAGACGACGCTGCTCGCCGACGGTCGGAACCCGTGCACCACCCGGCCCGCACCAGCGGCGTGTACAGCGCAAAGCCAGGCGGTCAACGAGAGCCGACTCTACAGCAATGTGGCGTTCTGGAGCTTCGCGGGGGCCGGGGCGGTCGGCCTCGGGACGCTGATCTATGCCCTTGTGCACCGCCCTGAGGCCCCCGTTCAGGTAACGCCCGCGGTGGGAATGAACGACGTGGGGCTCTCGGTGGGTGGAGCGTTCTGACGACGGTGACCTCCGGATGATGAAGGGTGGCTGATGCCTCGGATTGCTCGTACCCCCGCGCTGTTCGCCCTCGGCACGATGGCCGCCTGCCTCGCTCCGGCGGGCTGCTTCCCGTTCTCGCCCCGAGACGATTGCGAGCACAAGGCCATACGCTGTGAAGCGAATCTGGCCGGGGCAGGAGGAGCGGGAGGCGTGGGGGGCGGAGGGACTGGCGGCGCTGCCGGGAGCGGAGGTGCCACAGGGGCAGGCGGCGCTGCTGGGACCGGGGGGGCCGGGGGCGGGCCGACGCCAGTGGAGTGCGTGCCCAGCAACGCGGAGGACTGGACCGCCGACGCGCGCTGCGGCGTGTTCGTGTCGGCCACAGCGAGCGACGGCGGGAGCGGGACGCCCGACGCGCCGGTGAATACGCTCGCCGAGGCCATCGCGCTCGCCGCGCAGATTGAGGACGAGAGCGCGCGGCGCGTGTACGCGTGCGCCGAGGAGTTCCAGGAAACGCTCACGGTGACCTCGAGCGTGACCGTCTTTGGCGCGCTCGATTGCGCCACGCACTGGCGGTGGGGGGATGAACCGAAGACCACGCTGATCGCGACGCCCGGGGCTGTGCCGCTGACGATGCGCGTCGTCGGCGGCACCGTACACCTGGAGGATCTCCATATCATCGCTCCGTCGATCGCTCCTAACGACGCGGGGACCTCCGCCATCGCAGCGATCGCCGATCATTCCAAGGTCGACCTGGTCCGGTGTGTGCTCCAGGCAGGGGATGCATCCTCCGGAAAGTCGGGGGACGCACCTCCTCCTCCGCGCGAACAGGCCCCGGACGGCAGCGACGGCAATCCCGCTTGCTCCGCGACCACTGTGACAACACCACTGCCGGAGACGAATGATTGCGGCACCACCACGGATACCACCGACGACTCGCGCGGCGGTCGGGGAGGAAATGGCCGGGATGACCGCGGGACCTCCGGCGACATAGGCTATCCAGACGACAAAAACAACGACAACGCCGGGGGATACAATAATTCAACCGCGACGTGCAGCGCGGGCAGGAAGGGGAGCGACGGCGACCTTGGCGTAGCAGGCGCAGGGGCACGCGGCGTCGGCCAGCTCTCAAGCACCGGCTACGCCGGTAAACCCGGTGATGATGGCCAACGCGGGAAGGCCGCCCAGGGCGGCGGGGGTGGCGGAGGCTCCCGCGGGAGTTCCGAATGCTCCACGATCACTGGCAACGGCGGCTACGGTGGCGCCAGCGGCGGCAACGGCGGCGCAGGCGGCTGCGGCGGTGCAGGCGGCAAGGGCGGCGCTCCTGGGGGGTCGAGCATCGCTCTGGTGAGCCTCGACGCAAAACTCACGCTGAATGACGTCAGCCTGATCGCCGGCAAGGGGGGCCAAGGCGGCAACGGCAACGCCGGCCAGATCGGCGGGGCGGGTGGGAACGGCGGGGTGGGCGGGGTGAGCCAGACTTTCGGTCCCAACAATTTCCTTCGTGATGCCTGTGCGGGCGGGTGGGGAGGTAGGGGCGGCACCGGCGGCAAGGGTGGCGGCGGTCAGGGCGGCCATTCCCTCGGCATCGCCTTCCTGGGCACACAGGACACCATCCCGTCGCTCGACGGCACCGTCATTGAGTTAGGCACGCCCGGCGCCGGCGGCGAAGGCAGCGCCGTCGCGCAGGACGGCGCCCCGGGGCTAGCGCTCCCCCTACTGGACTTCGCGTCTCCACCGCCTGCACCAGGGCCGTGATGCCCCGCCGGCATCTCCGCCTCGGTCTGCTCCGACAGACGTTCGACGGCCCTCGCAGAGGCATCGCACATCGTTCGACCGAAACCCGACCTCGTTCCAGGGGTGCGCGCCATCGATAACTTCCGTCGGCTATCCCGCTTCGACTTCTGGCGGCGGGACCGCCGATGGCTGGGCGCCTCGCACCGGTCGTTCGAAGCTTCCGACCGATTTCCGAGGCCTTCGACCGATTTTCGAACGTTCGCACCGATCGTCCGAAGCCTTCGTCCCCTTTCTCGAAGCCTTCGTCCCCTTTCTCGAAGCCTTCGTCCCCTTTCTCGAAGCCTTCGACCCCTTTCTCGAAGCCTTCGACCCCTTTCTCGAAGCCTTCGACCCCATTTTCGAAGGCTTCGACCCCTTTTTCGAACCCTTCGACCGCTACGCAACCGGTTCGCGCCGAATGTTCCCCGCCCCCTCGGCGTCCCGCCGCAGCAGCACGGCGGCGGAGCCGCACGAGAGAGCCGCCTCCCGAACGCTCCACAGACGCCGCACACAAAAATCGTTCCCTATCGTCCGAGCCCTGTCCAGCTGGTGAACTGGTTTCCATTCACCACCGCACGCGGTGTATCGTTCCAGGTCACGAGGGGGGACGAGCGTGGTTCCAACCGATGACGCGGAATCAAGTCGAGGGGGTGTCGCTCCTCGCGGGGTTCCGCGCTCGAATGATCGCCTTGGGATGCCGCCACGAAAGTCGGAGGCACGGTCGCGGTTGCGCCCTCCACGCCATCGAGCCGAGGCCCTTCCTCGGCAAAGGCTCTGCTGTCGCGAGCGCTCTGGCCCGATCTCGCCCGTGCCCTCCTGGGCACCATGGGCGTCCAGGAGCCGAGGGAACACGCCTGATCAGACAAGCGCCAGCGGTGCGTCGCGCTCGTCCCGGGGGTGGACGGGAGGATCGAAGCTGACCGGCCGATAGCCAGGGATCGCCAAGCTCGGGTCTGCTGTCCTGCCGAAGGCGCATGCGCCCGCAGTTCTTCGGATGCCTGGCTCCCCCGCGCGCAACACCGCTCAGGGAGCGTAGGGGTCCTTCTTCTTCGCCTGGTCCCGCAGGCAGTTCGTCCGCATGAACCCTGTCTTGCCCGCGCACGGATCCACGGGTTGCCGCCGGGCGGCCGGTTGCTGCGCAGACCGCGACGGCGCGGGCGAGGGCTGCGCCGGAGGCTGGATCCTGGGCTGCGCCGCGACGACCGTCTGCGCCGGCGCAGGCGCCGCAGCAGGTTGCGGCGCCGCGATCACCGGCGCCGCCGCCGCTGGGGTCGGCGCCTCCACCGCCGGCTGGCTCCGCTCCACCGGCGCCGGCTCCGTGCCCGCCGGCCCCGCGTCCGGCGCGCTGTTCGCCCCGCCGGCATCCACCGGCTCATCGACCTTGGGCGCCTCAGCCTCAGCCGAAGCCTGAGGCGCAGCCGTCACAGGCGGGGGCGGCGGGTCCGGCGGCCTTGCGGAGTTCGTTGCGGCGCTCTCGATCCCGGCCTCCGGCAGCGCCGCGATCCCGGCTGCGCTCTCCGCGGGCGCCGGCGAGCGCAACGCGACGAAGAGCGCTGCGCCCACCAGGCCAGCCGCGCCGGCGGCGAGCGCCGCGATGGCCGGGCCTGGAAGGCGCTTCCAGCCTGCCTGCCGCCGCGGCGGCGCCTGCGGCGCCTGCAGAGGCACCGGCGTTGCGCGCGCTGCCCAGGGCGACGGCTGCGCGCCTCGGCCTGCCTCCGGGCCCGGCACGAGCGGCGCGGTCGTCGATTTCCCCGGCTCCCCGTGGCCCCATGCGGGCGACGCGCCCAGCGCCGCCTCGGCGCTCGCCATGGCCTCCGGCTCGAGCCTCTGGGTCAGCTCGGCGTTCCACTCCGGCGCAGACGCCCCGCTCGCCATCGGCGACACCGGCGCCCCGCTCGCCATCGGCGACATCGGCGCCCCGCTCGCCGTCGGCGACACCGGCGCCCCGCTCGCCGTCGGCGACACCACCGCCCCGCTCGCCATCGGCGACACCGGCGCCCCGCTCCCCGTCGGCGACACCGGCACCCCGCTCCCCGTCGGCGACACCGCCGCCCCGCTCCCCGTCGGCGACACCGCCGCCCCTGCCGGCGTCGCGCCGGGAAACGCGGGCGCCTCCATCGCCGCCACCTGCCCGCCGCCCCCACTGCCCCCGCCCCCGCCCCCAACGGCGAAGCCCGCCCTCGCCCTCGCGCCCGCCGCCGTGTACCCATCGAGGAGGTCCGCGATCTCCGCGGCCGACCCGATCCGCTCGTCCCGGTGGCGCGCCATGCACCGCGCCACGAGCTCCACGAGCCCCGGGTCCACCCGCCGCACGTACCGGGAGATCTTCGGTATCTCCCCCGTCAGGATGCCGGTGAAGACCGCCCTCGCGTCCCCCTGGAACGGGCGCATGCCCGTCAGCATCTCGAACAGCACAACGCCGAGCGACCAGATATCGGCCCGGTGGTCGACGTTCGGCTCGGCCCTCACCTGCTCCGGGCTCATGTAGAGCGGCGATCCCACCGCGCCGCCCGTCGCCGTGCGGATGCCGTCGTTCACGGCGAGGTTCTTCGCGACCCCGAAATCGAGCACCTTCACCACCGGCTCGTCCGCGTCGGCCTCGCGGTGCAGGAAGATGTTCGCCGGCTTCAGATCGCGATGGACGATGTGCAGCGCGTGCACCGCCGCGAGCCCCCTCGCCACGTCTCGCCCGATCGACGCCGCCACGTCCGCGTCGAGCCGCCGCCTGCGCACGAGCAGCTCCGCGAGCGTCTCTCCGGTGAGCAGCTGCATCACCAGGAAGGGCTCGCCGAACTCGGTCTCCCCCATGTCATACATGTCGATGACGTTGCGGTGCCGCAGCGCCCCGCCGTTGCGCCCCTCGCGCTGCAGCCGCCGGCGGAGCTCGGCGTCCGGGCGGTGAATCAGCTTCAACGCCACCTCGCGCGACGTGGACAGGTTGAGCGCCGCCCACACGACGCCCATGGATCCCTCGCCCAGCCGCCGCACCAGCTTGTACTTCTCGGCGATCACCAGGCCGGCAGCGATCTGCGTGAAAGAGGTGGACATCGAGCTCAGCAGGGTGGGTCGAGGCGCGTCGCCGCGATGGGCGAGGTGGCTTTACCTAGCGCAAACGAGAGGGCGGCGCGGAAGGTAGCACGCTCTCCGCCGGGATCCCTCGGGCGCTCCACCTCGCTGCGCCGCAAGAGATACCCCGCGGCCATGCCGATCCCCAGGAGGAGCGCCGCCGCGACCACGGCCATCGCGATCCACACGACAGGCGAGCGGGCGGGCGCAGGCGGCGGCCTCTTCGGCTCGGGGAGCGGATCGAGCGGCACCGTGCCGCCGAGCGACAGCGCCTTTCCGAGGGGAGCGGCCGGACGCGCCAGCGACGCGCTGGACGCGCTGGCCGTTGATCGATAAGCGGCTGCCTGCTCCGGTGACATCTTGATGGTCCCGCGGTCCCCCAGAGGATTGCTCGCCATCCGCTCCCGATGCCCCGGTGTCGCCGCCCCGCCCGCCGCCGGCTGCCCCGGCCACGCGCCCGCCGCCGGCTGCCCCGGCCACGCGCCCGCCGCCGGCTGCCCCGGCGACGCGACCGCCCCGCGCGGCCCCGACACCGGCGTGTTCGGGTGTCCCTGCGGGGCCTGCAGATGCGCCATGGCCGCCGGGAGCGGCGTCCCGGTCGCCGGCGTCGGCGACCGCCCAGGAGGGTGTCCCTGCGGGGCCTGCAGATGCGCCATGGCCGCCGGGAGCGGCGTCCCGGTCGCCGGCGTCGGCGACCGCCCAGGAGCGGCCTCACCCCACGACCCTCGCCCGAGCTGCTGCGGGATCTCGTGCCGCAGCTCCGGCGACGACCCCGGCCTCGAGGGCACGCGCTGCGGCGCCGGCGGCGTGACGAACGGCTCGAGCGCCGCCGCGACCTCGGCCGCCGAGCGCGGTCGCTTCTCGCGATCGCGCTGGAGACACTGCGTCACCAGCGCATCGAGGCCGGGATCGATCTGCCAGACGAGCTGGGACACCGCCGGGATTTCGCCGTCCAGCACGTTTCTCAGGAGCTCATGCGCCTTGCCCTGGATCGGCCGCCTGCTCGTGAGCATCTCGAACATCACCACGCCGAGCGCCCAGAGGTCCGCGCGCGTGTCGATATCGCTCTGCGCCCGCACCTGCTCGGGGCTCATGTACGCCGGCGACCCGATGAGGATGCCTGTCGCGGTCTTCACCTGTTGAGGACCCGCGAGGAACTTGCTCACGCCGAAGTCGAGTATCTTGACGATGGCATCGCCCTCGCCAGGCTCGGTGTGGAGAAAGATGTTGGACGGCTTCAGATCGCGGTGGATGATACCCCGCTCGTGCGCGGCGGAGAGGCCGCGCGCGATGTCCCGGGCGATGCGCGAGGCATCGTGGATCTCCAGCTTGCGCTTGCGCTTGAGCAAGGACGAGAGCGTCTCGCCGGAGAGCAGCGGCATGACGAGGAACGGGTCGCCGTTCTCCGCCTCGGCAGCATCGTAGATGTCGACGATGTTCCGGTGGCTCACGGCGCCGCAAGCGCGCGCCTCCCGCAGCAGCCGGACGCGGAGCTCCGGGTCGGGCCGCACCAGCAGCTTGAGCGCGACCTCCCGAGACGTAGCCTCGTTGTGCGCCGCCCAGACGACGCCCATCGCCCCTTCGCCGATCCGCCGGAGAAGGCGGTATTTGCCGCAAATGAGCGCACCTGGCGGCGGCGCGGCAGGAGCCGAAGGGGACTGCATGGGGTAGTCTCGCTGGAAGACGGACGTGGCAGCAGGTCGACGGTGCTTCGGAGAAGTGTCGCAGGTGAGACAGCGCACCGTCAAGAAAAGCTGCTGGCCGGGCTCGCGGAGCGCGAAGCCGGCTCCGGCGCTCCCGGTGCGGGCATGCGCTCAGCGCGCGTGATCGTCGCCGTCGCCTCGCCGCTACCCAGGAGTCGCGTCGCGACCGTGGCGTCATCTCGGAAGAAGCAGCGCGGGCCGCGGAGAGGCCGAGTCTATTTCTTGCGCTTCGCCTCGCACTTCTTCCTGTCCAAGAACATGAGGCCATCGCACGAGGCGGCGGACGGAGCAGCCTTCGCGGACTGCGAGGTCGCAGAAGGCGCCGCGGGCGTCGACTTGCCCGGCTTCACGTCGCTCGCCGTCCCCGCGCCGCCGCCTGGCGCCGACGCGCCGGCCGCGCTGCTCGTCGGAAGGGCGCTCGGCGCCGAAGGCACGGGCGGCGCAAGCGCCGAGGAGCTCGGCGGCGCCGACGCCGAGGAGCCCGGCGGCGCCGACGCCGAGGAGCCCGGCGGCGCCGACGCCGAGGAGCCCGGCGGCGCCGACGCCGAGGAGCCTGGCGGCGCCTCCGCGGATGGCGCCGAGGGTTCCTGCGCCGGGGGCTCCTCGTTCCGCGGCGGCGCTCCCCCGCGCTCCGGCGCGGCGATCGTGTCTCCTCCGGCGCGGTCCAACGACGGCATCGCGCTCCCGGACACTTCCGGCGCAGCCGACGACGTCTCCGGCGACCTCAGCGAGATGAGCATCCCCACGACGATCAGCGACAGCGCAGCAGCCACGATCGCGAGCGTCGCGGCCGTACGCTTGCGCCTCGGTTCGCCGCCGTGCGGGGCCCGCTCCTGAGCGTCCTGGGCCTGGTGCACCCCGGCCTGATGGACCGACGGGTGGTTCGAGACGAGCGGGGTCGTCGACGAGCTCCCGGCCTGGCGCGGCGCGCCCGTTGCCGTGGTCGCGCCCGACCTGGAGTCCGAGGCGCTCGCGCCCGCTTCCGGGCCGAGCCTCGCGGCCGGCGCCGAGCTCCAGCTCGGCTGCGCGGCGATGCCCCCCGGCGGCAGCGCGCCAGCAGCGCCGAAGCCACCTGGCCCCGCCCCTGCATCGGGCATCGGCGGCGCGTTCATGCGCACCGTCATCGCCCAGGAGCCCTGCTGCGGCGCCGCCACGCGCGCAGGCTGCGCCGGAGCGGCTGGCGCCGCGCTCGCCTGGGGCGGCTCCGGCGCTGCAAACGCCGCCACCGACGACGACGGGGGCCGGGGCGCAGCGGCGGCAGGCCCCGCCGCCGGATAGCTCCCCGACCCAGCGCGCGGGCCAGCGGCCCCGGCCGCATCCGCGTTCCGCCGCGTGAGGGGCAAGGTCGCCACGTCCTCGTCCCGCAGCGCGCGCACCACGGACGCCGCGGCCAGGTGCTGGCCCGAGCTGCCCGGACGCCGAGGAACCGCGCCCGCCGCATGGCCGGCGCCCGACGCTGGCCCGCCATCCGCCACGTGGCTCATGCCCGACGCTGGCCCCGCACCCACCTGCCCCGGCCCCAGCGGCGGCGACCTGTGCGCCTCGGGCGACTCCTGCACAGGGAGCGGGGCCCGCGGCCCCCCGCCGAGCAGCGCCAGCGGCAGCGCTCCCGCGCCCCCCTCGACGCTCCCCGACCGGTTCGCCACCGACATGGGTTGCGCCACCGACGCAGGCTGCGCCGCGAGCGCCGACCCGGGTTGCGCCACCGACGCAGGCTGCGCCGCGAGCGCCAACCCAGGCTGCGCCGCAAGCGCCACCGTGCCGCCTTGCGACTCCTCCCAGCCGCCGTCCACGTCCTCGTCCGGCGCCCCCCGCCCCTCCGGCGACGACTGCCGCAGCGCCGCGTCCCTGCCCGGACCCACGCCGCGCTCCGCGTACCGATCGAGCAGCGCCGCGACCTCCGCCGCAGAGCCGATCCGGTCCGCGCGATCCCTGCGCATGCAGCGGGCGATCAGGTCGACGAGCCCCTGGTCCACCCGCCTCAGGTACTTGGACACGGTGGGGATCTCGCCCGTCAAGATCCCCATGAACACCGCCTGCGCGTCCCCCTGGAACGGGCGCATGCCCGTCAGCATCTCGAACAGCACGACGCCGAGCGCCCAGATGTCGGCCCGGTGATCGACGTTCGGCTCGGCCCTCACCTGCTCCGGGCTCATGTAGAGCGGCGACCCGACAGCGCCGCCCTGCACCGTGTGCAGGCCGTCGTTGACCGAGAGGTTCTTGGCGACCCCGAAATCGAGCACCTTCACCACCGGCTCGTCCATGTCCGGCTCGCGGTGCAGGAAGATGTTCGCCGGCTTCAGATCGCGGTGGATGATGTGCATCGCGTGCGCCGCCGCGAGCCCCCTCGCCACGTCTCGCCCGATCGACGCCGCCGCGGGCGGGTCGAGGCGGCGCCGCCGCGCGAGCAGCTCGGCCACGGTCTCCCCCGTGAGCAGCTGCATCACCAGGAACGGCTCCCCGGCCTCGGTCTCCCCCATGTCGTAGATGTCGATGACGTTCCGGTGCCGCAGCGCCCCGCAGTTGCGCGCCTCGCGCTGCAGCCGCAGCCGGAACTCGGTCTCGGGCCGGTGGATCAGCTTCAGCGCCACCTCGCGGGCCGTCGCCACGTTCACCGCCGCCCAGACCACGCCCATCGCCCCCTCGCCGATCTGGCGCAGGAGCCGGTACTTCTTGTCGATCAGCACACCGGACGCGAACAATGTCGAGCTCTTCGGCGAGGGCATCATCGGCTTTCCGGAAGCGCGGCGCGCCCCCCCGTCACGGAGCGCGCACGGACGGCCGCGACCAGCAGCGCGAGGCGAGCCACGGCGCCCCCGCGACGCCCCCACCGCCCAGCGCTCGCGCCGCGCGATCCGTCATCCACCCGCGCCCGTGCGACGTGACATCCGGTCCCCAGGTCCACGGGACAGCCTCCTATGCGGGGCATCCTACAGCAGTTCTCCCTGGCGCGATACGTTCCCTGCAAGGACGAACGCACGAAGAAAACCGACGAGGAAAGAGGGAGAAGCCCGATTCGATCCATCCAGGACCGGACCCACGCTCGTCGCCCAATCCGACGGATCACTCCAGGAGGAAAGCGAGGCGCACATGAGCGACACAACCGTCATGAAGGTCTCCTCCGGCCGCTCTCCGACAGGCCAGATGGGACAAAAATACCTGGCCTCCGGGATCCAGGTCTCGATGCGGCTCTGGGAACGCGAGCCGCCAGGCGACGCCAAACAGCCGACCGCGCGGGATTACGAGACCGTGGGGTTCGTCATCGCTGGACGGGCCGAGCTGCTCATCGAGGGGCAGATGGTGCGCCTCGAGCCGGGCGATTCCTGGACGGTCCCCAAGGGGGCGTCGCACGCCTACAAGATCATCGAACCGTTCACCGCCGTGGAGGCGACGAGCCCGCCCGCCGGCGTCCACGGGCGGGACGAGACCGGGGCGACGCCCTCTGGCAAGACCTGAGACCACGACGCGGGGGGTCTCGCCCCCTGGCAGCCCGAGCTCACCCGGACCTCACAGCGCGGTGCCAGCGCCAGACGCGGGCGTCTCCTTGTCCTGCGCCCCCTTGGCGCGCCCCGCCGGCTGCGGCTCGGCGGCGGCACGCCCCGCGGGCTTCTTGTCGTCCACTCCGCCCGCCGCCGGCTTCTTCTCGCCCTCGGCGGCCTTCTTGTCGCCCTCGGCGGCCTTCTTCTCGCCCCCGGCGGCCTTCTTCTCGCCCTCGGCGGCCTTCTTCTCGCCCTCGGCGGCCTTCTTGTCGCCCTCGGCGGCCTTCTTCTCCTCCGGCCTCGCTCCGGCCAGATCGCCCGCGCCCGCCTGCCCCGCGCCGCCGGGCTTCCCCTCGCCCGCGCCCGCCTCGACGGGCGCCACGGGCGTCAGCAGCACCGCCGGCTTCACCGGCTCGGCCGCCGCCTTGTCGCCGTCGTCCACCGCGCCCGCGGCCTGAGCCGACGCCACGCGGACCTCATCCTCGCGCGGCTCGACCGGCGCCGGGTCGTCCGGTCGCGAGGTCGGCACGTACACCACCAGCCGATCCCCGGGCATCAGCGGGCTCCGCCGCGAGCGCTGGTTGATCCGCTCCAGGCTGCCGACGCTGAGGCCGTACCGGCTCGCGATCTTGCTGAACGAATCCCCCTCTCGCACCGCGATCTCGATGCGCTTCCGCCCCTTCAGCCCCTCGAAGTGCGCGAAGAACTCCTCCGAGCCGACCTCGATGACGCGCGCGCCGCCCTCGTCGAGCAAGAACACGCCGTCGTGGCGCTGCGACCTCGGGACGAACAGCTGGAGCGTCATCCCCTCATGGAGCGACGCCCCGGGCGCCAGCGTGTTCCAGCGGCAGATCTCGTCGGGCGTCACCGAGAGCACCGCCGCCAGATCCCGCAGCGCGTCGCCCGCGACCACCCGATAGAACACCCGCCGGCGCCCCTCGTAGGAGAAGCGCTGCGCCGGGACCACCACGACCGGCTTCCCCTCCGACGACAGCGGCGCGCCGCTCGCGAGCAGGTGCTCGGCCGCCGCCGCCCCGACGCCCTCCGCCGCCGGGACGAACAGCAGCGCTCCGGGACGCACCGGCTCGCCGGCCCGCAGGCCGTTCAACGTCTGCAGCGTCCACCGCGTCGTCCGCCGGAACGTCGCGATGTCGTCGAGCGACTCGCCCCAGCGGACCAGGTAGCGCTCGAGCTTCGGCTCGCGCTCCAGGAGCTTCGGCATCGACTTCGCCGCGCGCGCCCCCGCCCCCGCGGGCACCCGGACCTCCCAGCGCGCCTGCTCCTTCGCGTCCACCGGCGACGGCGGCGTGCGCTTCGCCACGAGCTGCGGGTTGAGCGCCTCGATCTCCGGCGCCGCCGCGCCCGAGGCTGCCGCCACCGCCTGCAGCGACACCCCGGAGCCCAGCGAGATCTTGTCGAACGTCACCGCCGGATCGAGCTCCACGTCGTCGCAGCCGAACACCGCCGGGTTCCGCGCCACGATCGCGATCGCGAGGATCTTCGGCACATAGAGCGCCGTCTCGAGCGGCATCCCCGCCTCGAGCCGCGACAGCTCCCAGAAGTCGTTCGTGTTGTACTTCCGGATCGACGCGAGCAGCCCCCCGTACCCCATGTTGTACGCCGCGAACGCGAGCTCCCAGCCGCCGAAGCGCCGCCGCAGATCCGAGAGGTACCGCGCCGCCGCCAAGGTGGATCGCTCTGGATCCAGGCGCTCGTCGACCCAGCGGTCGACGGTGAGGCCATAGATGCGCGCGCCCTCCGGCATGAACTGCCAGAGGCCTGCCGCGCCGGCCGGGGAGTGGATGGTCGGGTCGAAGCCGCTCTCGACGAGCGAGAGCCAGAGCAGATCCTCCGGCAGCCCCTGCTCGCGGAGGACGCGGCGGATGGCGGCGCCGTAGCGACCGCTCTTCTTCATCCACATGACCACGGCGGAGCGGCCGCGCGGGTCGTCCTTGTAGTACTCGAGGTAACGCACCACCCGGCCGTCCCAGCGGACCGGGATCTCGGGCAGCTCGAGCTGGCGCAGCCAGGAGATGTCGCGGGTCTCCTCCGCTTCCGCCGGCGGGGCGGGCAGGCCCGCGGGCGGCAGGCCGGAGACCTCGAGGCGCGGCTCGCCCGCGCCGAGCAGGAGCGTGCCGTCGACCGGCCACGCGGGCCCGGCGCTCGGGGTGGCGCCGGGAAACAGCGCCAGGTCGATCGCGCGCAGCGTGCGGAGCTCGGGCGACTCGCCGGTGCTCGCCCCGGCTGGCGTCGCTGTGCCGGCGATGACCCGCCGCGCCGCCTCGTCCGGCGCGCCCGGCTCCCCCGGCTTGCGCGTGATCTTCGCCCCGCCCTTCTTCGACGGCTTCGATCGCGCGGCGGCCTTCGCCGGCGCCTTGGCCGCGCTCTTCGCGCCGCCCTTCCCGCCAGACACGGCCGCCACCCTGACCGGCGCCGGCTTCTCTGCCTTGCCCTCGGCCGACCCGTCCTTCTTCCCGTCGGCCTTCGCCGGCTCCGCCTTCGCGGGCTCAGCTTTCGCCGGCTCCGCCTTCGCCGCGTCGGTCTTTGCCGGCTCAGCCTTCGGCGCGTCGGTCTTTGCCGGCTCAGCCTTCGGCGCACTGGCCGCAGGCGCTGCTGCCTCCGAAGGAGGCGCTGCAAGGCCGTCGAAAGCGACGCCCGAGAGGGCGGCCAACCAGCCAAGACATACAAGCCTGCGTGCGGCGCGTCGGATCCGCATGTCAGGGACCGACCTGTCTCACGATGCGCCCGAGGGGTCAACTTTGGCAGCCCGCTGAAACCCAGCCCACCTCAGGAAAGCAGCGCGATGAAATCGCCGATCGCCGTGAAGGGCAGGCTCTCGTTCACGACCCCGGCCCGCACCGCGGCCCCGGGCATGCCGTAGACCACCGCCGAGTCCTCGCTCTCGGCCACCACCGTGCCCCCGGCCGCGCGGACCGCCCGCGCGCCGTTCACCCCGTCGTCGCCCATCCCCGTCAAGATGATGCCCACCGCGCGGCTGCCGCCCACCTGCGCCACGCTCCGGAACAGCCGGTCCGCGCTCGGAACGTACCGATCCCCAGGCGCCGGCGCCCCCACCCGGATCCGGATGTCGCCGCTCAGCCCGACCCCGCTGCCCGGCGTCACCGCGATCTCCATGCACATCCTACCCGGGCACACATAGGCCTTCCGGGCCACCACCTGCTCGCCGTTCTGCGCCTCGACCACCCGGAGGCCGCCCTTCCGATCGAGCCGCTCCGCGAACGTCCGGGTGAACTTGTCCGGCATGTGCTGCGCGATGAAGATCGCGCCGGGGAAACGATCCGGGATCCGGTTGAAGATCTCGAGGAGCGCCGTGGGCCCGCCCGTCGACGAGCCGACCGCCACGAGGTGGCGCAGCGAGACGCCGAGCCGCGACGACTCCTGCACCGCGCGCGGCGACGCAGGCTGCGCCGGCCGCGCCGGGGCCGGCGCGGCAGGCATCGGAGAGCGGGGGCGGAGGTAGCGCACCAGCAGGACCTTCTGGATGATCTCCCGCCGGATCTGCGCGTCCGCCGTGAACTGCCGGTCCGGCTTGGCCACGAAGTCGACGGCGCCCAGCTCGAGCGCCTTGAAGACGTTCTCCTTGTGGCTGTAGCTCGAGACGATGATGACGGGCGTCGGCTGCCTCGCCATCAGGATGCGGAGGAAGGTGAATCCGTCCATGCGCGGCATCTCGAGATCCAGCGTGATCGCGTCCGGCCGGAGCTGCGCGGCTTGACGGAGCGCGTCGTCGCCGTCACCGGCCTTGCCCACGACCTCGATCTCGTCGCTTCCGCTCAAGATCTCGGCGATGTTGCGCCGGTTGTACGCGGAGTCGTCGACGACGAGCACGCGCAGGGGAGCGAATGTCATGAGCGCAAAACCTTCCGCCGGAGGTTCATTCTACCCCACCCGGAGCGCCATGGGACCAACCGTCGCCTGCGCAGCCTCGACTTCGTCGGCGCCTCATCCGCCCTCCTCCCCGCCGCCCCGTTCCGGGCCGCCCCGATCGGGCGAGATCTCCGGGATCCCCAGACGCAGCGTGGCCGCCGGCTTGCGGTACACGAGATCCTCCCGAAGGTGCACGAGCTCGAACGCGGTCGTGACGTTCAGGAGCGACTCGGAGTGGCCCAGCAGGAGGAACCCGCCGGACGAGAGGCGCTCGTAGAAGATGTCGATCACGCGGCGCCGCGACTCCTCGTCCAGGTAGATGAGGACGTTGCGGCAAAAGATGACGTCCACGCGCCCGACCACCGCCGCGCGCGACGAGTCGAGCAGGTTCAGGTGGCCGAACTGGCAGAGCGTCCGCAGCTCGTCCGCCACGTGGAACCCGTCCGGGCGCTCCACGAAGTAGCGCCGCTTGAGCTCGGGCGGCGTCGCCCGGAACGACGAGGCGCCGTACACCCCCCTGCGCGCCGCGATCACGCAGCGGCGGGAGATGTCGCTGCCGAAGATGCGGACCTCGCGGCGCTCCGCGGCGCCCGACTCCCGCGCGGCGATCGCGATCGAGTAGACCTCCTCGCCCGTCGAGCAGCCCGCGCTCCAGATGGACAGCCGGCCCCTGGCGCCCCCCGCCTTGACGATCATGGGCACGAGCTCGGTCATCAGCGCGCGCAGCTGGTAGTCCTCGCGGAAGAAATACGTCTCGTTGACGGTGATGAGCTCGAGCGCCTCGTCGAGCTCGGCGCGCCCGCGGCTGTGGAAGCGCAGGTACTCGTAATACTGCGCGAACGACGAGAGCCCGAGCTCGACCACCCGCTCGCGCAGCCGGCGCTCCATCGACGTGCGCGCCTCGGGCCCGAACTGGAGCCCGCAGTGCTTGTTGAACAGGTCACGCAGCCTCTGGAACTCGTCGGGCAAGAGGCGGATCTCGTCGTCCCGCCGCCGGTTCACAGCACCTTCCCCGACGGCGGCCCGCCGGTCATCCCCGAGGGGGACGCCGGGGCCTCACCGCCGTCGATCGCCACGGGCGCGCTCAGCCGCTCCGCGGCGTCGCTCCAGGGGGGATCCGAGCGGAACGGCGCGCCCCCCTGCGCCGCGGCCGCGATGAGATCGGGCTCCCCCGACGCGCGCACCAGCCCGAGCAGCTCGCGCGCGCGCGCCCGCTCGTCGCTCGCTCGGTCCGTGAGCGACGCGTACAGGCGGCCCAGCGCGCGCGCCGCGGCGAGCCGGACCTCGCGCTCCTCGTCGGCCAGGGAGAGGCTCAGCACGTCGAGCGCAGAGACGCCCGCCGCCGCCGCGATCGCGGTCACGGCCGCGCGGCGCGCGCGCACGTCCCCCGCCGACGCGGCGCTCGTGAGGAACGCGATCTCCTCCGGCTCCGCGTCGCCGAGCGCCTCGATCACGATCGCCGCCGCGAGGTGGGTCTCCTCCGTCAGCGCGAGCCCGCGCGCGAGCTCGCGCGCCGTCTCGGGGTAGCGCTCCGTGAGCCCCGCGAGCGCGCTCTCCGCCGCGCGCGCCACCGGCAGCGAGATCGCGCGCGTCTGCGACACGATGAGCGGGAAGTCGACCGCCGCCCCGATCTTCGCGAGCCCGTAGAGCGCGCTGGTCGCCACGAGCGTCGAGGGGCTCCGGACCGACCGCCGCACCGCGCCGAGCAGCTCGGCGAGCGTCGCGTCGATCGCGGGCCGCTCGCCCGAGAGCGCGCCCTCGCGCCCGCCCTGCTCCGCGATCGCCACGGCGCCGTCGAGGAGCGCGGCCGTCGCGTCGTCGACGCCCTCCCAGAGATCCGGGTCGGGATCGATGTGGCGCTCGAGGTAGGACAGCACCGAGCGCAGCGCCTCCGCGCCGAGCAGCCCCAGCGCGCGCTGCGCCGTCTCGACGAGCGCGGGCTCGATCATGGCCTGCACCGCGGCGTCGGCCGCGCCCGGGGCGCGCGCCATCGCCGCGAGCAAGAGCGCCTGGGCGCGCCCGCTCACCGGATCCGCGCCGAGGCCGCGCCACGACGGGGGCTCCGCGCCCACCGAGCCCGGCGCGGCGGAGGCGGCCTGCACGAGGCGCGCGCCCACCTCGGGCGGCGCCGCCCGGAGCGCGTCCACCGCGTGCGACGCGAGCGGCCCCTCGGCGAGCCGCGCGAGCGCCCGGACGAGCTGCGCGAACGCGCCGCCCCGCGCCGTCGCGAGCGCCGCGCAGAGCGCCCGCGGCGCCTCCGGGCTCTCCGCGAGCGCCGCGGCGACCAGCGCCGCCGGCCGGAGGATCGGGTCGTCGATGAGCGACGAGAGCACCCGCCACGGCACCGGCGCCTCGAGCCCGTTCAGCCCGTTCAGCGCGGTCAGCCGCACGAAGCGATCCCGATCGGAGAGCCGCTCGTACAGGATGTCCGTCACCCGCTCGCGCGCGATGAGCCCCATCCCGGCGATCGCCTCGATCGCGCTCTGCCGCAGGTTGTCGTCCTGCTCGGCGAGCGCCGCGTAGAGCGGATCGAGCGCCGCCGGGTCGCGCGTGCGGCCGAGCGCGTCGACGACGAGCTTGCGCTCGTCCCCCGCGAGCGCGCCGAGCGCGTCGACGAGCGCCGGCGTGGCGTCGCGGCCGCAGTAGCCGAGCACCTCGATCGCCGCGTTCCTGAGGCCGACGTCCTCGCTCTTCTGAAGCGCGTCGAGGAGCGCCGCGACGAGGAGCTGCGGGGCGGACGGCCGCTCGCCCTCCACGCCGGCGCCGGGTGAGGCCGGCCGCTCCCCCTCGGCGGCCTGCGCCGGCGCGGAGGCGGGCGCGGCCTGGATCAGCCGGTGGCAGGCGTAGGTCGCCTCCTTGCGGACGCGCCAGTCGGGATCGCCGAGCGCGCGGAGCAGCAGCGGCAACGCCTCGACGACGTCGGCCCTGCCGAGCCGCGCGGCCGCCTGGCGGCGCTCCTCGGCGTCGTCCGCGGAGAGCGCCGCGGCGATGACCGCGATCGGCATCGGCGTGCTCCGCACGCTGGGCGAGATGGACTCGGGCTCGGCCGGCCAGGAGCCCGCGTCGCCCGCGCGCGGGCCCTCGAACGGACCCGGATCGTCGAACGCGCGGCTCACGGGGCCTCCAGGAGGGCGCCCGACGCGGCGAGCGCGAGGGCGAGCTCGATGAAGCGCCCGACGTCGAGCACGAAGATCATCCGCTCGTCGTGGGTCGTCACCCCCGTGATGCCGCGCAGATCGCTGCTGCCGCCCACCGGCGGCGTCGGCCGGTAATCGCCGCTCGTCCCGAAGACCTCCGTCACCGCGTCGACCACGAGCCCCACCGTATGCGTCCCCACGTCGACGAGGATCCACTTGGTGCTGCGGGTCGGATCGACCGGAGGCAGCCCGAAGCGCACGCGGAGCTCGATGACCGGCACCACCTCGCCGCGGTGGTTCGCCACGCCGGCGACCTCGGGGGGCGTGTGCGGCAGCGTGGTCACCTCGAGCGGATTCACGATTTCGCGGACCCGCGTGATGTCGATCGCGTAGTGGACGTCGCCGACCACAAAGCCGACGAGGCTCTTCTGCGGGTCGGGACGGCTGCGCTCTCCAGTCAACGGCATCTGAGCCTCCGAGCGCCCGGGCTCTACGAGCCGCCCGGGCGCGGACGAATCGTCCGTTAGGACGCGAGTATGGCCTGCAGGTCGAGCAGGATGATGACGCGCGGCTGCGCCTCGCCCTGGGTGCCATCCGACGCGCTCGCCCCGTGCATGGGCCGGGCGATGCCGGCGATGTAGCCCGCCACGTCCCCCCCGAGCGCCGTCGCGGCGTGCTCGATCTCGGCGTCGGCGAGCCGGTAGACCTGCTGGACCTCGTCGACGAAGAGGCCGAGCGTCTCGCCGTTCGCCGCGTCGACGAGCAGGATGCGCGCCCGCCGCTGCGCCGCGCTCTCGTGCAGCCGCATCCGCCGCCGGAGATCGATGACGGTGACGAGCTGCCCGCGCACGCTGACGATGCCCATCGTCGAGTCCGGCGCGCGCGGCACCGGGGTGAGCGGGGGCGGCTTCAGGATCTCGCGCACGAGCGAGACGGGCGCGGCGTAGGTGTCGCCCGCGAGCGTGAACGCGAGGTACTCGGTCCGCGGGCCGCTCGCCTGCGCGCGCGAGTTCCGCTTCGAGACCGGTATCCGGGCGGGCCTTCGGGTGAGGTTAGCCATGGGTGCTCCGCGGATCGCTGCGCTGCCGGTCCCCGCCGTGGAGGATCTCCTCGATGAGCGCGGGGGCGTCGAGGACGAGCGCGATGCGCTGGTCGCCGAGCTCGGTGGCGCCGGAGAAGCCGCGCACCGAGGAGAGCGACGGGCCGAGCGCCTTGATCACGACGTCCTGCTGCCCGATGAGCGTGCTCACGACGAGGCCCAGCCTGCGCGCGCCGACCGACGCGACGACGATGTACTTGCGCTTGCTGCCCCCCTGGAGCCCGAGCGTCGCGCGGCCGCCGTCGCCCCGGCGCCCGCCGCCCACCGCGGCGCGCGCCGCCGAGCCGCCGCGCGCGCCGCCGAGCAGGCCGGCGATGCGCGCGCTGAGCTCCTCCTCCTCGTTCAGGCCGAAGAGCCGCGCCAGGTAGCAGAGCTGGAGCGTGCTGTTGCGCAGCGTGATCATCTCGCGGCCGTCGATCTGGCGCACCGTGGCCTCGTCGAGCGCGACCGCCTCCTGCACGTTGGTCAGCGGGATCGCGAACAGCCGGTCGGCGACCCGGACGATGAGCGCGCTGATGATCGCGAGCGTGATCGGCAGCGTGACCGTCATCTTGGTGCCGATGCCGGGCTCGCTGTGCACGTCGATGACGCCGCCGAGCTTGCTGATGTTCGTCTTCACGACGTCCATCCCGACGCCGCGCCCCGAGAGCTCGCTGACGTCGGTCTTGGTCGAGATGCCCGGCTGGAAGATGAGGTTCAGCACCTCGCGGTAGCTCGTCGTCCGCGCGTCCTCCGGCGTCATGACGCCGCGGCGCAGGGCGGCGTCGAGCAGCTTGTCGACGTCGATGCCCTTGCCGTCGTCCTCGATCTCGATGACGACGTGGTTGCCCTTCTGGAAGGCGTTCAGCGCGATCGTGCCGACCGCCGGCTTGCCCACCGCCTCGCGCATGCTCTTCGACTCGATGCCGTGGTCGATGGCGTTGCGCATCATGTGCATGAGCGGGTCGCTGAGCTCCTCGACGATGAGCTTGTCGACCTCGGTCTCGGCGCCCGTGATCACGAGGTTCACGAGCTTGTCGGCGTCGCGGCTGATCTGGCGGACGACGCGCGCGAGCTTGTCGAAGACCTGCCCGAGCGGGACCATCCGGACCTCGAGGATGCCCGCCTGCATCTGGGCGAGGTGCCGGTCGAACGTGCGCTGGAGCCTGTGGAGGTCGAGGGAGAGCTCGCGCTCGGTGGGCGCCGCGCGGAGCCGCTCGACGAGGCGGCCGAGCGCGGAGCGGACGAGGGCGAGCTCGCCGACGATGTTCATCAGCCGGTCGAGCTTGTGGATGTCGACCCGCACCGTCTGCGCGACGGAGCGGATCGAGCTGAGCTCCCCCTTGCGGTTGCCGCGCGCGCTCGACGGCGGGCTCGCCGCCGACATCGAGCCGGTCAGGTCGACGGCCCGCGACACGCCGGTCGGCGCGCCGCCCCGGAGCGCCGCGGACATCGACGGCATGCCCGGCGGGGCGACCCGGCCGTGGCCGTTGTTGTTGCGCCGCGGGATCTCCTCGACGGCGGCGCCGGCCTGGTGCAGCGCGCGCTGGAGCTCCTCGAGCGGCGCGCGCGAGGCCATCAGGATGTCGAGCTCGATCGAGTCCTGATCCGCGCCCGCGCCGGTCGGCAGGTAGGTGATGATCTCGCCGTACGGCTTCGCGGTGATCTTCAGGTCGTCGAGGGCCTGATCGATCGTGGCGAGGTGGAACTGCACGCGGAGCCGGAACAGGGTCATCCCGCTCGCGATGTTCGTGCGCAGCCGGTGCTCCTCGTACTCGGTGAGCACGGAGAGCAGCCCCGGATCGAGATCGTAGTTGTCGTCAGGGAGGCCGGCCGCGCTCGGGCCCGCGTCCTGGTGCAGCTGGCGCAGGAGGTCGTCGACCTCGGGCATCGGCGCGTCGCGCCCGTCCTTCTCGTTCTGGAGGATGCGCCCGTAGAGCTCGACGCTGCGGAACAGGAGGTCGAGGACCGACGCGCTGACCTCGATGCGCCCGAGGCGGAGGTTGTCGAGCAGCTCCTCGAGCTCGTGCGAGAGGGTGGCCATCCGGGTCGCGCCGAAGAGCCCGGCGAGCCCCTTCAGGGTGTGCACGGCGCGGAAGACGTCGTTGATGACGTCGGGGTCGACCTTGTTGGTCCGCACCGCCTCGTCGAGCGCGAGGAGGTCGCGCCCGAGCCCCTCGACGATCTCCTGCGCTTCCGAGAAGAACTCTTCGCGCGCCCGATCGCCGCTCTCGACCATCAGCCGCCGCCTCCCTCGCCGGAGCCGGGCTGCTTCGTGCGGGCCGCGGGCTCCTCCGCGCGCGGGAAGGCAGCGGAAGCGCGATCGTCGGCGCCGGCGGCGCCGTCAGCGGACGGGGAGGCGCCGGCCTGCGGCGCCTCGGCCCGCGCGTCGAGGCTCGCGACCACCGCGTCGCGCAGGGCCTCCGGCGTGAACGGCTTCGGGAGGAAGCGGTCGGCGCCGAGGCGGAGCCCGCGCTGGATGTCGCGCTCGGTCGCCTGCGTGGAGATGATGAGGATCGCGACGTGCCGGTAGCGGTCGCTCTGCCGGACGAAGCGGATCACCTCGAGCCCGTTGATGTCGGGCATGTTGATGTCGGTGATCACGAGGTCGAACGCGCCGCGCGGCAGGAGCCGGAGCGCGTCGAAGCCGTTCACGGCCTCCACGATGTCGACGTCGCCCGCGAGCCCCAGCACGCGGTCCTCCAGCGTCGAGCGGATGTACGCTCGCATTGCCGGCGAGTCCTCGACGATCAGGATGCGTGCCATGCGGCGACAGGGTAACGGAAATCGGCCCGGGGAGACCAACTCGCTGAGCGTCCGGGGGCGACGCGCGGGGTCTTCGAGGCGCGCGGGCCTATGTACGGCGGTCTCCCTCCCGGAGTAAACCAGCGCGAGCGCCTCCCTGCACGATCGGCGAGGCGGCCGCGCGGGCAGCGCGGCCAGCGCCTCGGGTGGGGCGCCGCCCTCCCCGCCGGCGCGGCCGTGCGGCCGTGCCCGCCCGCCGGCGCGGCCGCGGGGAGGGGCCGCCTGCGGCATCGAATTGACATCGCGGCGCCTGATGCGCGCTAATCGCGCGCGTGAAAATCCTCCTTTGTTCTCCAGCGTTCCGGATCCTGCTCGCTGCCCTGTTCGCCCTGTCGAGCGTGGCGTGCGGCGGCGGGCTGCGCGTGACCCGGATCAACTCCGCCCAGAAGAAGCCGAACAACGTCTGGGTGTTCTTCAGCGTCGATGCCGGCGAGGACGAGCCGGTGGGCGGCCTCACGGCCGAGGACTTCGAGATCTACGAGGACGGCGACCTCGTCTCGAAGTTCGAGAGCAAGCAGACCATCCAGAACCCCGAGGTCGCGGCGGTCATGTACACGATGCTGCTCGTCGACATGAGCGGCAGCATCACCGAGTCGGGTCAGGCCGACGCCCTCGTCGACGCCGCGCAGTCGTTCAGCGATCGGGTGGGCAAGAGCCAGAAGGTCGGCGTGTACGCGTTCGACGGCGAGGTAAAAATCCACTCGGTGGTGCCGTTCACCGAGGCGCAGGGCTCGGTCCAGGGTGGGCTCGAGGGGCTCCGGAGCTACAAGCCGAAGGACACGTCGACGAACCTCCACGGCGGCGTGGTGGAGGGCATCCGGGAGCTCAAGAAGCAGCTCGACAAGGACCGTCGTCCCCTCAAGTTCGGCACGCTCGTCGTCTTCTCGGACGGCACCGATCGCGCGAACCGCGTGAGCCGCGAGGACATGCTGAACGAGCTCAAGAAGGAAGAGTACGAGAACTACCAGATCTTCGTCGTCGGCGTCGGCGCCGAGATCGAGAAGGCGCGGCTCGACGAGATCGGGCGCGACGGGACGGAGCTCGCGGCGGACCAGGCGAAGGTCAAGGAGTCGTTCGACAAGATCGCGGCGAAGATCGAGGCGCACATGAAGCGCTTCTACCTGCTCTCGTACTGCACGCCGGCGCGCGCGGGGGAGCACGAGGTGGAGATCAAGGCGATCCGGAAGGATCCCTCGGCCTCGGGGTCGCTGTCGTGGAAGTTCAACGCCGACGGGTTCGGGCCGCCGCCGGAGTGCGATCCCAACACCCCGCCGTCGTTCGAGCTGAAGGCGACCGTGCCCGCGGACGACGACGGCGGCGGAGCGGGCGGGAAGGCGAGCTTCAAGGCGAACGCCAACGTGAAGGTCGAAGCGAAGTGAGGCGCGCCGCGGCCGCGCGGGGCGGCCGCGATGCTGTCCCAGCGGCTCGCCGCGCCCCGCGGCGGGCCTGATCCAGCCAGGCTCGAGCCTCCTCCCTCCCGTCGGCGTTCACGCGTCGGCGTTCACGCCTCGGCGTTCATCCTCCTCGGCTCGGCGCCGGCGCTTGCTGCGGCGTGGCGCGCGCCGCCAGCAGGACCCGCCAGGCGGTGGCGCCGAGGAGGACGGCGCCGCCCACGGTCGACCAGATCCCGGGGCGCTCCCCGACGAGGAGGAGCGCCCAGACGGGGTTGAGCACCGGCTCCAGGAGCACCAGCAGCGAGGCCTCGACGGCCGGCGTGTGGCGCATGCCGCGGCTGAACAGGGCGGTCGCCACGCCGATCTGCACCGCGCCGAGGAACACGAGGAGCCCGAGGTCGACGAGCCCCGGGCGGGCCGCGCCGCCCAGGGCCATCGGCAGCGCGCCGAGCCACGCGAGGACGTTGCCCCAGACGAGCACCGCGGGGTTGTCGTCCGGAGCGGCGCGGAACCTCATGATGCACAGCGCGAACGCGAGCCCGGAGAGGAGCGCCAGGGCGTTGCCGAGGAGCTGCCCCGCCGAGAGCTGGTCCAGAAAGAAGAGCGCGAGGCCCACGATGAAGATGGGAGCCGCGATCATCTCGCCGCGCGAGGGCCGCTCGCCCAGCAGCCAGGGGCTGAGCAAGAGGACGTACACGGGCGAGGTGGACTGCAGGAAGATCGCGTTCGCCGCCGTCGTCAGCTTGGTGGCCTGCACGAACAGCACCATGACGGCGGCGTAGATCGCCGCGACGCCGAGCGTGCGCCACGAGGGGAGGCGGCGCGCGGCCGGCATGGCCAGGCCCAGCGCGACCGCCGCGATGAACGCGCGGGCCGAGGCGACCTGCCACCCGTCGAGGGAGATCAGCTTGATGGCCGCCCCTCCGGTGGACCAGAGGACCGCGGCGGCGAGGATCATCAGTCGAGAGCGGAGCATGGGCGACGAGGGCGGCGAGCCTAGCCGAACGGTCGACGAGGCGCGCAGGGGCAGATTACGCTGCTGCGCGATGCGACCCCGCCGCCCCGAGCGCGCCGACCGCGACGTCGATCCTCGCCCCCGCCGCTCGGTAGAACGCGCCTCGCCCGGGTCGCCGACGTCGCGCGGCGCACGCCGCCGCGGGCGGCTCCTCTCGCTCGCCGCGGCGGCGCTCGTCTCGGCGGCCCGGCCCGCGCCGATCGCGGCGCAGCCGAGCCCCGCCGAGCCGGCGAGCGAGGACGTCGCCGCGGCCCACGAGCGCTGGAGAGCGGCCGTCGAGAGAGACGATCTGGCCGAGGCCGCCGCCCTCGCCGACAGGTACTTTGCGCTGCTGGAAGCGACCTCCGAGTCCGATAGAGGACTCGCGGATTTCTACATCGCCTACGGCGACCACGCGCGCGCCGAGGCGCTGCTGGTGCGGGAGCTGACGCGCGAGCAGCCCTCCTTCAACGCCGAAGGGATGCTCCATGCCCAGCTCGCCAACGTCTACCTGGACCTCGGGGACCTCCAGAGCGCCGAGGAGCTCCTGAAGCGGGCCCTGCCGCTCCTCCAGGGCTGGAGCGAGTTCTATGCCTTCGACTCGCTCGCGCGGCTGTACCTGGAACAGCGCGCGCTGCGCTCCTTCGCGGAGATGCTCGACACGATGCGCTCGTTCCTCCGCAAGGCCGGCGACGGCGCGCCGTGGGTCTACGCGCTCCCGGATCTGCGCGCCGCGCAGCTCAGCTTGCGGCGCGGACAGGTCGAGGAGGCCGAGCGGCGCCTCCTCGAGCTGCGCCCGTGGCTCGAGCCCGCGCTCCCGGCGCAGAGCGCGCCGCGCGCCGATCTGCTGGAGGAGCTCGGCGTGCTCTTCACCCGCAAAGGCGATCCCGGCGCGGAGGCGCTGCTCCTCCAGGCGCTGGTGATCCGCGAGCGGCTCTTCGCGCCGGATCACCCGGCCATCGTCCGCGCGCTGGGGCACCTCGCGAACCTGTACGTCGCGCAGGGCCGGACCGCCGTCGCCGTGCGGACGCGCGAGCGGGCCGCCGGCCTCCAGGACCGGAGCGCCCGGGCCAACCTGGCGAGGGGCTCCGAGCGGCAGAAGCGCCTCTACATGGGCCTCGTCCAGCGCGACACCGACGCGACCCTCTCGCTGCACCTCCAGGGTGCCCCGCGCGACCAGGCCGCGGCGCGGCTCGCCCTGCGGTCGATCCTCCGGCGCAAGGGGCTCGCGCTCGACGCCATCGCCGAGAGCTTCGCGTCGCTGCGGCGGAGCCTCGACGCCGAGGGCCGGGCGCTGCTCGACGCCCTCACGCAGCTCGACGCGAAGCTGTCCACCGCGATCACGCGCGGCCCGATCGACATCCCCGCCGAGGAGCACCAGCGCGAGGTGCAGCAGCTCGAGGCCGAGCACCAGCGGCTCGAGTTCCAGCTCGCCGCGCGGACGCGCGCCGCGCGCCCGGCGGACGCGAAGGACCCGCCGATCACCGTCGAGGGCGTGCAGGCGGCGATCCCGGACGGGGCGGCGCTCGTCGAGATCGTCCAGTACCGGCCCCACGACGCGTTCGGGCCGCCGGTGAGGCCCACGTGGGGCAAGCCTCGCTACGCGGCCTATGTCGTCGGGCGGCGCGGGGACGTCACGGGGGTGGATCTCGGCGACGCCGCCGCCATCGACGCGGCGGCCGCGGAGCTCTCGCGGGATCTCTCGAACCCGGAGCGAGACCCCCGGGAGCGCGCGCGCCGCCTCGACGCGCTCGTGATGCGGCCGATCCGGGGCGCCCTCGGCGCCGCGCGCTGGGTCCTCCTCAGCCCCGACGGCGCGCTGAACCTCGTCCCGTTCGCCGCGCTCGTCGACGAGGAGGGCGGCTATCTCATCGAGCGCGCCTCGTTCACCTACCTGACCAGCGGGCGGGATCTGCTGCGCGGCGCGGGCGCCGTGGCGCCGCAGGCCGGAGCGCCGCGTGGAGGCGTGCTGGTCATCGCCGATCCCGCGTTCGGCAGCCTCTCGGAGCTCGCGCCGGACGACGGCGCCACGCGCGGGCTGCGCTCCGCCGAGCTGGCCGGGGCGCGCTTCCCGCCCCTGCCGGGCACGGAGCGCGAGGCGGAGGCGGTGCGGAGCGCGCTGGCCAGCGCGACGGTCCTGACCGGCCCGTCGGCCACCGAGGAGGCCCTCAAGCGGGCGCAGCGGCCGCGCGTGCTGCACATCGCGACGCACGGCTTCTTCCTCCCGGACCAGGGCTCCCCGGCCGATCCGACGAGCCCCCGCGGCGCCGAGATCGAGGGCCGCGCCTTTCGCGAGAACCCGCTCCTGCGCTCGGGCCTGGCGCTGGCCGGGGCCAACGCGCGGCGGAGCAGCTCGGACGAGGACGACGGCATCCTGACCGCGCTCGAGATCTCCTCGCTGGACCTCCACGGGACCCAGCTCGTCGTGCTCTCGGCCTGCGAGACCGGCCTCGGCGAGGTGCCGCGCGGCGACGGGGTCTACGGGCTCCGCCGCGCGCTGCTGCTCGCCGGGGCGGAGACGCAGGTGATGAGCCTGTGGAAGGTCGGCGACATGGCGACGCGGGATCTCATGACGTCGTACTACGCGGCGCTCGCGCGCGGCGGAGGGCGCAGCGAGGCGCTGCGGTCGGCGCAGCTCCAGATCCGGCGCGAGCGCCCGCACCCGCACGCGTGGGCCGGCTTCATCACCTCCGGCGAGGGCGCCGCGCTCGACGGCAGGCAGGTCGCGCCGTCCTTCGCGCGCGTGGCAGCAAGCCCGCGCGGGTGCGCCTGCGCGGCCGGCGAGGGCGGCCCGAGCGCTCCGCCCGCGCTCGCCGCGCTCGCCGCGGCGCTCGTCCTGGCCGCGCGGAAGCGCTGGCCCCGCGGGGCTGGGAATTGGTAGACGTGTCGGCGCTGGAGCCCACCCATCGCGGGCTCGTGGAGGTCTGCATGCGTCGATCGGCGATCGTTCTGGTGCTCCCCGTCCTGACCTGGGTGCTCTCTGCCTGCGGAGGCGCGCAGGCGCCCGAGCAGCCCGCCGCCAAGGAAGGTGAGGCCGAGATCTGCCCCACGGGAGATCCGAGCGTGCAGCCGTGCCCGGAGGGCTGCGTGTGGGACGAGAAGGTCCAGAAGTGCAATCAGGACCGCGGCATCATCGTGCACTACAACCCGGGCACGACGGCCCCCAAGCCGTGACGTGATCACCTCGCGTCGAGCCACGCCGCCATCTCCGGCAGGAGGCCTCGCAACAGGCCGATGACGCGCGGGCTCGACGCGCGCACCTCCCCGACGAGCCGCCGGCGCTCCGCCTCGATCTTGCCGAGGACTTTCTCCGCGCTCGGCGAGGCCCGCCACTTCGGTGTGCCGCGCCACACTTCCTCGCGCTGCGATCCGGCTTCCTTTACCTACGCGCTCGAGCCGCCTTGACGGAGGCGACCCGTCGCTCTCTTCTTCTGCTGTGTCAGCGATATCTTCCACGAGAGCGCATGTATGCAAGAGCCGATGACCCGGGGCTCTCTGATTCTCAATGCAGCAACCTACTCGGACGTGCTGTGTGACGAGGCTGGGGTCCGCCGGGTTCGTCACGGGCTCTCTCAGGAGCTCAGGAGGGCGCTGAGCACCATGTCGAGCACGGCGTGGTACCCTCGCGCCTATTACGTCGAGGTGCTGCGCGGCATCGTCCAGGTCCACAACGAGCCATCGCAGAGCTACCTGGACGTCGTGAGGTGCGGCCGGACGGTCTTCGAGAAGGAAGCGAACACCTTGATGAAGCTGCTTCTCAGGGTGATGAACGTTCGGCTCTTCCTCCGGAAGTTCCCCGACTTCTGGGCGCAGGATATGGTCGGCGGGACGCTGCGGGTGGATTGCTCGCAGATCGAGCGGAACGAGGCGACGCTGCTCGTGACCGAGGTCGCAGGGTTCGAGCACCTCGGACCGCTGTGCGTCGGCTTCGCCGGCCGCGCGCTGGAGCAGGTGATCGGCAAGCAGGTCGACGCGACCCAGATGGGCTGGTCGTTCGACGCGCCAGACGCGGATAAGGTCACGTTGCGCTTCTCGTGGTGAGCGCGCCGACGCGCTGGCGTGAGCGAGCGGTGACTGCCAGGTCGAGGAGGCGACAACCTTCCTGAGACATAGGGACCGGCGCGTCTTGCTGCTCGGCCACGTCCTCGATCGACATCTCGAAGATATCGTGGGCAATGCTCACCTCGCCCTCGTGCTCAGGTAGCTGGTGCAGCGCCTCGAGGAAGGCAGCCGCTCCTCGAGGTCTTTGACGTCCTCGCGTGTCGCCCGGCGACCTCGGAGGCAGCGCGCGACGAAGGTGCGGGCGACGCCTGCTTGCGCCGCGTGCGCGCGAGGAGCCCGTGCAGGGTCGTTCGATCGGCTCCAGGCCGGGTTCAGTGCAGGAGCACAGGCAGCTTGTCCGGCCCGTGCGCGACGGAGTCCTTCGCGCCATACATGAAGCTCGGCCGCTCCTCGGGGACCGCCCGGAGGCCCGGGAAGCGCGCGAGCAGCGCCTGGAGGCCTACCCGCGCCTCCATGCGCGCGAGCGGCGCGCCGACGCAAAAGTGGGCGCCGCCGCCAAATACGTTCGCTGCGGGCAGCGGCTTGCGATCGATGTCATAGACCTCGGGCGAGGGATAGGCGGTCTCATCATAGTTGCCGGCGATGCCTGCGAGGCAGACGACCGTTCCCGCGCTCAGCGCCTGATCGTCGAGCCGGACGTCACGCTCGACCATTCGCAGCACGCCAAAGGAGCTCGGGCACCAGCGCATCCCCTCCTCGATCGCGGCGGGCAGCAGCGAAGGATCTTGCCGGACCCGCGCCAGCGTGTCCGGGTGCGCGAGCAGGGCATGGATGGTGTTGGCGACCAGCCAGCTGGTCGTCTCATAGCCGCCGAGTATCAGGCTCAGCACGATCTGCCGGCTGGCCTCGATCGTGTCCATGTGCTCTGCCTTCAGGGTGCGGAGGATCTCGCCGAGCAACGTGTCGCTGGTGTCTCTGCTCTCGCGCTCGACGACCTCCGTGATCAACCCGAGCGTCTCCCCGTAGGCCCTCTGGCTCTCGGCCACGGCGGCGGGGTCGTGCATGCGGACGAGGCCGCGGAGCATCGCCCGGACGCGCTCGTCGGTCTCGTGGAGCTTCTCCGCCGGGAAGCCGAACAGCTCGCCGATCACCCGCCGCGGCAGCTCCATCGCGAAGTCCTCCAGCAGATCGACGCGGGGCTTGCCCGCGAGCCGATCGACGACCTGCTCGCTGATCGGCCGGACGAATCTCTCCTCGTACTGCGAGACGGCGCGGGGGAGGAAGAACATGTTGTAGACGCGCCGCATCCTGGCGTGCTCGTCTCCCTGCATAGCAGCGAGACCGCCGTTCAAGATGCCGGCCTGAAACATGCGTGTCGAGAAGGTCGCTGTGTCGCGATATGCGGTGGTGATGTGAGACTTGCGCAGCAGGATCGGCATCCCGAACGCGGTATCGAAGACGATCGGCGCTTGCTGGGCGGCAGCACGGAGACGCCGGCCGAACGCCGTCGCATCCTCGGAAGGCACGAAGAACAGATTGGCCAGCGGGAAATCCATGCTGGAGACGCTATGGAGGTCATCGTGGAGAGTCAATCGGGGGAGCGCGGCGGCGAAAGCAGCGACGCGGCGGGCGGCGCCGGAGCTTCGTTCTCCGTCTGCTCTCGCGCCCTGGTTGTGCTCGCGCTCCGGCGCTTTCTCGTCTGCCATTGCGTCGTCACGCGCCTTCTCGATCCGCCCGTGGCGCCCGAGCCGGCGATGCGATCACCCCTCGTCGAGCCACGCCGCCATCTCCGGCAGGAGGCCCCGCAATAGGCCGATCACGCGCGGGCTCGACGCGCGCACCTCCCCGACGAGCCGCCGGCGCTCCGCCTCGAGCCTGCCGAGCTGCGCGCGGCGCAGCGCCGCCCAGAGGCGCGCGCCGGCGGCGATGCTGTCGTCGCCGTGCTCCTCGGCCACGCGCCGGGCCTCCACCGCGTCCTCGAGCGCGTCCCCCACCCGCTCCAGCTCCCAGTGGATCTCGGCGCGCCGGAGCAGCGTCAGCGCGTGGTATCGGTCCCCCCGCGCCCGCTGGAGCTGCTCGGCCTGATCCGCGCTCTCCAGCGCGGCGGCGGGCCGGCCCGCCCGCGTGAGCGCCGCCGAAAGGAGCGAGAGCGCCGCCGCGCGGAGCGCGGGGTCCCCGTCCTGCGCCGCGAGCTCCGCGGTCCGCCGCGCGACCTCCGCCGCCTCGGCGGCGCGCCCCTCGCGCATCAGGAAGGCCGAGAGGTTCTGGAGGAGCAGCCGGAGCTGGCCCCGCATCCCCTGCTGCTCGGCCTCGGCGACGAGCCTGCGCAGCCGGTCGATCGCCACGCCGGTCCGCCCGAGCTCGGCCTCGAGCACCGCGAGATCGCCCCCGATGTGGACCCTGTGCCACGCCGAGGCCAGCGGCGCCGCGATGGCGAGCGCGCGCTGGAGATCGCGCTCCAGCAGCTCGTGATCGCGGCGGTTCTGCGCGTAGTTCAGCTCGCACCGGAGCACGCGGGCCGCGAGCTCGGCCGCGGGGCCCGCGCCCGCCGCGAGCTCCACCGCCTCGCCCGCGAGCTCCATCGCGCGATCCCCGGCGGCGACCCCCGCGAGCGCCATCCGCGCCTCGCAGCGGAGCGCGGCCTCGCCGAGCGCGTCCGCGTCGGCGAGCAGCCCCGGATCGTCGGCCCCCGCCTCGCTGAGCCCGCGCGCCACCTCGAGCCGGTGGATGCGCCGGCGCACGTCGAGCGGCCCGCCGCGCGCCACGACGGCGTGCTCCGGGAGGCGCGCGAGCCGCCGGCTCGCCTCCTCGAGCTTCCGCCCCTGGATGAGCGCCCGGACCGCGTCGATCTCGAGGCCGGCGCGCGCCTCGGGATCCGCCGCGAGCGCGGCCAGCCGATCCGCGAACGCCGCCGCCTCCTCGAAGAGCCCTGCGGCGGCCGCCTCGGCCATCGCGCGGCCGAGCCAGCGGCGCGCCTCGGCCACCGCGCCGAGCCGCTCGTAGCCCGCGCCGAGCAGCCCCGCGTCCACGCGCCCCTGCGCGCCCTCCGCGAGCGCGTCGAGCAGCGCCCGGTGCAGCCGCTGGAACCACGGCCGCCGCTGCGTCAGGTGGAGCGCCGCCTGCCGCAGCATCTCCTGCGGGAAGCTGTACTCCTGCGCGTCGCCGGCGGCCGTCAGCACGCCCGCCCCGCCGAGCGCCTCGAGCGCCGCCTCGGCGCGCTCGTCGTCCCCCACGACGCGCAGGAGCACGTCGACGCCGAGCCCGCCGCCGCAGAGCGCCACCGCGGCGAGGGTCCGCAGGGCGCTGCGCTCGGCGGCGCTGTCGGCGGCGAACGAGGCCACCCGGGCCTCGAGCAGATCGGCCACGCCGGGGACCTCCCCCCGCAGGGCCCGGTCGTCCGCGGCGCAGAGGGTCCCGTCGCGGAGCGCCAGGGCGCCGCCCTCGTGCCACGCCATGAGCGCGTGCACGATGTAGAAGGGCACGCCCCCGGACGTCGCGACAACGGCCCGCTCCAGCGCGGGCGCGAGCGGGGCAAGCGGGGCAACAAGCGCCGCGGCCCCGCCCTGCGTGCCCTCTGGATGCAGGCCGCGGCCCACCGCCTGCGCGAGCTCGGCGGCGGCCTCGGGGTCGAGCGGCGCGAGGCCGAGGTAGGTCACCCCGGGACACACCCGCGCCCGCACCTCGCCCAGCAGGGCGCGCAGGGGCGCCGGCCGGCTCGGCTCGCTGCGCGCGGCCGCCACCACGAGCAGCCGGCCCTGCCCCTCCGCGGCGGCGCGCCGCAGGAGCAGCTTGATCAGCTCCAGCGTCGCCGCGTCGGCCCACTGCAGATCGTCGACGAGGAGCAGCAGCGGCTCGCGGGCGCTCGCCCGCAGCAGCGCGTCCTCGATGGCCTCGACCGTGTGCGCGACCTCGTCCGCGGAGGGGAGCAGCGCCGGAGACAGCGCCCGCTCCAGCGCCGCGGGGAGCGCGCGGAGCTCGGGGAGGTCGCTCTCGCCGAGCTCCTCGGCGGCGCGGCGCAGCGGATGGAACGGGCTCCGTCGCTCGGGCAGGCACCGGAGCCGGACGACGTGGCGCAGGTCCCATCCGGTGCGCTCGACCGCGGCGTCGAGGAGCCGGCTGCGCCCGATCCCCTGGTGGCCGCCCACCACGATCCCGCGCACGCGGCCCTCCTGCGCGGCCTGCGCGGCGCGCGCGATCGCGTCGAGCTCGGCTCGCCGCCCGAGGAGCGGCGGCCGGCCGTCGGGCGTAGGCCGCACGGGGCGGTCCTCCGGCAGGGGCCGCACGGGGCGATCCCCCGGCGAGGGCCGCGCGGGGCGATCCCCCGGCGAGGGCCGCGCGGGGCGATCCTCCGGCAGCGGCCGCGCGGGGCGATCCTCGAGCGGCGGCCGCGCGGACCGGTCGGACCCGCGATGTGGCGGCTGCGACCCTTCCTTGCTCCCTGGCGGGGCGAGCTCGGGATCGAGCGCGGCGAGGATGCGATCGAGCTCGCGCGCGACCTGATCGGCGTGCCGGGGGCGGCTCTGAGGATCCAGGGCGACCAGCGTCGCCGTGAGGCGAGAGAGGAGGCCGGTCGCCGTCGTCGGATCCGGCACCAGCGCCTCGAGCGGGGGAGCCGGTCGCTGCGGCACGAGGAGCCAGTGCGCGGGCTCCCCGCTGTGCTGCTCGAGCTCGGCGGGGAGGCGGCCGGTCCTCAGGCGGAAGATCAGGACGCCGAGCGCGTAGAGATCGCTGGCGGGCGTGGCGGACTGCCCGGCGGCGCACTCCGGAGCGATGTACCCGGGCGTGCCCGCGAGCACGGAGCCCAGCTCCCGGACGCCGCCGGCGACCGCGGGCACGCTCAAGGTCATGGTCGCGCCCGCCGGCTCCTCGGCCAGCACCGTGCCGGAGTAACCGTCGACCGCCACGGTGGGCGGCGGCCCGGTGGGGGCGGCGAGCCCCCGCCCGACCCAGCTCCGCGCGTTTCCTCCGGAGATCCCGAAATCGATCAGCTTGTAGGCGCCCGACCCGCGGACGACGTTGGCGGGCTTGACGTCCCGATGGACGAGCCCGGCGGTGTGCACCGCGGAGAGCGCCCAGGCAACGGCGGACGCCGCTTCGAGGACGGCGCGCTCGGGGAGGCGGCCTGCCTCGCGAGAGAGCTCATCGAGGCTCGTGCCGGCCACATACTCCATCACCAGGCCGACCACGCCGAGGGCGTCGTCGCGCTGGAACGAATAGAACCGCACGACGTTCGGGTGCTCGACCCGGCAGAGCGCCTGCGCCTCGTCGAGAATCGTGTCTCGCCACGCGGCCGTCGCGTCGGGAGAGCCCGCGAGCTGCTCGGGTACGAAGAAGAGCTTGATGGCGACGTCGCGGAGCTTCCTGCCTTCGTAGATCTCCTCGGCGAGCCAGACCGGCGCGAACCCGCCGCTGCCGAGCTGCCGGACGAGCCGGAAGGGACCGAGGCGGACGCCTTGCCCGAGCGGGGCTCCGGAGGGATTCGGCGACGAGCTGGGCATCCGCCGCCGAGCATATCCTACCCACCCCGGCGCTCCCGCAGGAACCGGTCGCTCGCGCTCTCCCTCGTTCACGCGCGGGCGCCGTCAGGGCACGATCTCGCGGACGCTGCCCTTCTTGTACAGGAGCCCGTCGGAGCCCACGCCGTCGCTCCGGAAATAGACGCTGATGTTGGGCTTGCCGGTCTCCGAGCCCTCCCGGGTCGGCTCCCGCGTGAGCTTCATTGCGGGATCGATGCCCGGCCGACAGGGCTCGCCTCCCACGCCGAAGTCGGTCCCCTGGTCGACGTGCTCGTGGATCTTCACCCAGGTGCCTCCGTTCGTGCCGTCGGTCTCGTCGATCCAGAGCTCCTGCTTCACATCGCCGTTCGGCAGATCGTAGACGAGCTGCTTGTACCCGATCCATACCTGCTCCGGCATTCCGCCTTCCCAGTACGTCTTGCCGAGGATGGCCGAGGAGGCGGGGTGATTCGTCTCCTTCTCGAAATCGATCTTGCCGTCGTAGCGCATGCGGGCGGCGATCCCGCGCGTGTCGCATTTATTGACGTCCTCGTCGCCGATCGTGCCGTGGTTGGTGCGCGTCATGGCGACGAGGCCGCCATAAGGTGTCCCGTCGTCGGCGGCCCGCAGGAAATACATCGTGACCTCGACGTCGCGCCACGGGTCGGCGAGCGCGGGGTCGTGCACGTACATCCGCGGGACGCGGCCGCTGATCTTGAGAATGCCCTGGCCGTCGGTGTCATAGGACGCATCGCCGTGGTCGGCGTCGAACCAGGCGTCGGCCGGGTCGATCCCCGAAAAGGTGCGCGCGACGCCGTTGTCCCAGGTCGAGAACCACGTTTTGCCCGAAGGCAGCGTGGGCCGCAGCATCGCTATCCCGAACCTGTCGAGGCGCCCCTCCTCCCCTCCCCCGGCGCCGGCCGAGCTGGACGCCTCTGCGCTGCCGGATGCGGACGACGCCTCCGCGCCGCCGCCGAGGCCGCTGCCACCGGAGCCGTTACCACCGAGACCGTTGCCGCCGAGACCGTTGCCGCCGGGGCCGTTGCCGCCGGGGCCGTTGCCACCGAGACCGTTGCCGCCCACCCCACCGCCGCCGCCACCGGAATGGCTTCCTGACGCAGGGGCGTGATCGTCTGCGCAACCGGCGCTGCTCAAGCTGACGGCAGCCGACGTGACGGACATCGCGACCGTGAAGAAGACTCGCACGCCATCGTGCATAACATGCTCTCAGCGGATCCGCGAGGCCATTGACGGCGGGATACCGGCAGCGACGCACCTGCCAGGGGCATTACGGGGACAGCTCCGTTTCAGTTCGAGAATTGCAGCTTTCATCGTGCTTCGAGCGGCGGTATTGCGAGGGTCGTCCTCGGACGGCGATCCGTGAGGCGAGCGCCTGCACGGGACGTTGGCTGCAGCGCTCCGTGTCTGCTACCTCCCGCAACACGATGGGTCAGCCGGACCTGTTCGCGAAGCGGACGTTTGCCGAAGAGACAGAGCGGGTCACGGCTGGAGCTGTGATGTGGCAAGATCCGCCCGAGATCCGGCTGGAGAAGGTACAGACCGATGGTCTGCTCGCGATTCGCCGCCCGGGGCTCCTCGCGCACCTGCCGCCCCCGTGGCCGGCGGCGCAGGCGTACGAGGAAATCGTGGTGGAGCTGAAGCTCGCGGGGGACCATCTGGACATGAGCGCGGTGGAGCGGGCCCTGCTTCGCCGGCAGGCCAGGCAGGTGCAGCGGGTCGAGGAGCGGGCTCCGTCCTGGCCGGGTGAAGCGCCGCTCTGGCTGGCGGCGCCGCACGTTCCGGAGTGGCTGAGGCAGGCGCGCCATCCCGTTCGCTTCGCTGCTGGCTGCTACGCGGTGGAGCCGCTGGGGCGCTGCTTCGTGTGGGTGGCGGCGAACGAGCTTCCGCTGCGCGACGAGCTGGTGCCGTTCCTCGTCGCCCGCTCCGGGCAGCCGCTCGACGAGTTCGCCCGCTGGGTGGCGCCGCGCCGGCCGCTTGAATGGGTGCTGTCCATGCTACAGTACCTACCCATGTCGACGACGGCCCGTGAGGAGCTCCTGTGGCGGTTCGCCAGGACCGGCGATCCCGAGATCGACGCGCGCCAGGACCGCATCCTGGAGGTCCTGCTCACGGCCAATCCCAAGATGAAGCAGCGTCTGGTCGACGAGGGGCGCCATGAAGGCCGCCTCGAGGGTCGCCTCGACGAGGCGCGCGCGGCCCTGCGCCGTGTGCTCGCGCACCGGCAGCTCACGCTCACCCCGGAGGATGCGGCGCGCATCGAGGCGTGCACCGAGCTCGCGACGCTGGAGCAGTGGCACGCGCAGGCGCTCACCGCGTCCAGCGCAGAGCAGGCCCTGCGCTGAGCGCCGCCGCCGGCGCTCCTCGACACCGGATCGGCCGCGGCAGCATCAGCGGCCCTTCCGGAAAGGCCCTTCGCACCATGAGCCGCGACGCGCCCGCGCCGCCGATGGCATCGTCGCCGTCCACGAAGACGTGCGGCTCCGCCGTCCCCGCCATGCCGAGCGCGTCCGGGCACGCGAAGAGCTCCACGCGCCGCACCGGCGCCGGCAGCCGGCGGAAGATCTCGTCGAGCGGCGGCAGCTCCGCGGCCACACGGAGGCCAGGCTCCGACCAGGATCTGCGCGATGTCGTCATTCCGTGCGCCTTCTAGCCACGTCCCCATATCACATGCCAGCGCGATGGACGCGCCATCTGCGTGCGTCGCCCGCGTGCCAGAGCAGGAGCAGGCCGACATTCGCTGGAAGACGCAGAGCGCTCGATCCATGGCGACACAGAGAATCAGCGCTTCGAGCGAACAAAAAGACCAGCGCTCCGGCTCTCCGCTCCCCTATGCAACCGCGGTGTCTCTGCGGCTCGAACGCTCTGGCTCAAGGCCCCAGTTCCAGCAGGATTGCGCCTCCGGAGCGCGCGCCCTAGAAAATCCTCAACGGCATCGCTCTGCGGGGCGGTGTGCCAAGGGGGGAACCATGAAGAGTATGCTCGGCGCGCTGATCCTAGGCGCGCTCTCGCTGTCCGCCGTGCTGTCCAGCAGCGATGTGGCGCAAGCCCAGGACAGGGGTCGTCCGCCACGCGGCTCTTACCTCCAGACGTGCAGGAACGTCCGGACGGAGCGAGGCACGCTGTTCGCCCGCTGCGAGGATCGGAGGGGCAACTTCCACGATACACGGATGGTGGACTGGAGGAGGTGCAGAGGAGACATCGAGAACGACAACGGCCGGCTCCGCTGCTCCCGCGGCCGCTGACGCGCCGCGGCCGCGCAGGCCGCCCTTGGCGAGGTAGGCCCCTTCAGCGAAGAGGAAGCGGGGCCCCGCCGGGATCCGCCGTTCCTCGGCGGCCACGACGTACGGCGGCTGGCGGCCCGCCCGCGCCGCGCGGACGTCGGTGCGCATCGTCGCGGCGTCGGGGTAACGCTCGACCTTGTGGAACGCGAGGGCGCGATCCACGACGCCGCACAGACGTCGGTCCGGCCGTCGATCTCGCGGACCATCCCCGTCGCCCCTCCAGGTGCCGATCCGCTGCGCCGCGAGCGCCTCGTCGTCCATCGAGCGGGTGGAGGGGACCATTCCGTCTTCCGGGAACGCTGAGGAAAGACCGCTCCGCCGGAGGTTCCGGACGATGACGTCGGGAGAGCAGGAGTTCGGCGCCCGACGCGAACGAGCAGGAATGACGGCGCCACGGAGCATGGCGCCATCTCGCTGCGCCCTACGTACCCCAGCGACGGCGTTCGTCCTCTTCGTCTGCGGTGTGCTGCTCATGGCTCTGCGTCAGCGATTCGACGAGCCGCCCGGCGAATGCACGGACGAGCGGATCGGGGTCAGCGAGCCACGCGCGCGCGTTCGAGCTGCTCGGCATCGTGCTCGGCCAAGCTCGCGACCAACCCACCCGTGCTGTGGACACGGGCTATCAATTCGTCCGCGACCGAGCTCCGCCACCCCCTCGCGGCTCACTCGATCCGTCGCGCCACCCCTCCGCCACCCCCTCGCGGCTCACTCGATCCGTCGCGCCACCCCTCCGCCACCCCCTCGCGGCTCACTCGATCCGTCGCGCACCCCCTCCGCCACCCCCTCGCGGCTTGCTCGATCCGTCGCGCCACCCCTCCGCCCCCCTCGCGGCTCACTCGATCCGTCGCGTCCCCCCTCCGCCACCCCCTCGCGGCTCACTCGATCCGTCGCGCCACCCCTCCGCCACCCCCCTCGCGACGGTTCGAGTTCGTCGCGCACCCCCTCCGCCACCCCCCTCGCGACGGTTCGAGTTCGTCGCGCACCCCCTCCGCCACCCCCTCGCGACGGTTCGAGTCCGTCGCGCACCCCCTCCGTCTCCATCGAGCACGGCCGTCCGTGTCGTCGGCCCGCGCTAGCGCCTGAGTTCCTCCCTGGTTCTGCGTCCGCGGTAGGCCCCCGGAGGGGGTGCTCGTCGCGCGGGCGCGGGGTGGGGACGGGCCGCTGTCTGAGCCCAATAGCCATCTCTCCTCCGGCTCTGCCGGAGGAGAGATGGCTCAGGCGAGTTCGGCGGGGCCCCACCCCGCGCCCGCGCGACGAGCACCCCCTCCGGGGGCCGGGCGTCTCGGCACGACCTCTCTCCCGCAACCAGGAAGCAAGTTCGGCGGGGCCCCACCCCGCGCCCGCGCGACGAGCACCCCCTCCGGGGGCCGGGCGTCTCGGCACGACCTCTCTCAGCCAGGGAGGAACTCAGGCGACTCGTGGATGCGCCCGCCTTCGCCGCTACCCCTTCCGCTCCTTCCACGGATCGTCCTGATACAGGTAGTTCGGCTTCAGGATCTTGTTCTCCATGTTGGTGTGGAACACCGCCATGGTCGACGCCGACATCGGCGGGACGATCCACGTCCAGTCCGCGTACACCGGGCGCTCGCACTGCCGCTCCTGCTGCTCGAACTTCTTGAAGTACTCCGAGAGCGTGTGGTGGTCCATCATCCGCACCTTGGCCTGCCGGAACGAGTGCAGCACCGCGACGTTCAGCTCGACCAGCGCGGCGTCCTGCCACAGCGTGTCGCTGCGCGTCCGGTCCAGCCCGAGGCGATCCGCGATGAGCGGCAGCTGATCGTACCGCGTCACGTCGCTCAGGTTGCGCGCGCCGATCTCGGTGCCCATGTAAAAGCCGTTGAACGGCGCCGCCGTGTACTGGATCCCGCCGAGATCGAGAGCCAGGTTGGAGACCGCCGGCAGCGCGTGCCACTTCAGCCCGAGCTCGGCGAACCACGCATACCGCGGGTGCTCGATCGGCACCTCGAGCACCTTCTCCCGCGGCAGCTCGAACCACTTCGGCCGGCCCTCGCCGATCTGGATGATCAGCGGCAGCAGGTCGAAGCGCGTCCGCTCCCCGCCCGGCCAGCCCAGCGCGAGCGCTTGGTCCGTCAGCTCCACGTTCCCCGGATCGCCGAGGACGCCGCCCTCCGGGAGCCGGTAGCCCGCATAGCGGACCAGCTGGCCGTTCCAGATGCGGATCCGCGGCTCACCCGGCCTGAACACCGTCATGGTCGCCCGGATGTCACCCCCGTTGGTCGCCAGATCGAGGTGCTCGACGAGCGCCTGGAAGATCTCCTCCTCCGTCTTCAGGTGGCGCAGATCGCGCACGTGGAGCGTCGACCAGAAGAAGCGCCCGATGCAGCGCGAGCTGTTGCGCCACGCGAGCCGGGCGCCATAGGCGAGCTCGTCGGGCAGGTGCGTGTACGTCCCGTGCTTCTCCAGGCTCGCCCGCACCTCCTGCCAGCGCTCTTCCACCGCCGAGGGCACCCCGAGCTCCGCGTAGCACTGGCGCAGGAACGCCTCGGCCTCGGTCGGCACCGCCTCGGGCGCGGTGGGGGTCACGTGAAACGACCCGTGCTCGACCGGACACACGCCGCCAGCCGCCCGCGCCGCCCGCGCCGCGCCGGCGCGCCGGAGCGGCGTCGGGCGGACCTCGCCGGCGGTGTCGACGTTCGAGCTGAACAGCTCCCGCTGGATGGCGTCCGGCGGCCAGCCCACCGCGCGCAGGTGCTCCTGCGCGTCGCGCATGAAGGCATCGGGACCGCACACGAGCGCCCGCGATCCCGGCCGGTAAGGATACAGCTCGGCCACCTGCTCCCTGGACAGCCGACCCTCCGCCTTCGTCGCGCGCAGGCGGAACCCGACGCCGGGCGTACGGCCGGCGATCGCCCGTAGATCCTCCTCGAAATAGGCGAAATCCGCGGCGCGCGACGCCGACCAGTCGAGGAGGAAGGCCCGCGCGTCGGGGCGGCCGGCCCTGCCGTCGAGCGCCCGCAGCATCGCCATCGCCGGCGTCACGCCGATCCCGCCCGCGAGGAACACCACCCGCTCCACGGGCGGCGCCGGAAGGACGAAGCTGCCCTTCGGCGCCGACGCGCGCAGCAGCGAGGCCGCGGCGCGCTCGCACAGCCACCGCGAGAACACCCCGAGCTCCTCGCGCTTCACCGTGATCTCGTAGTCGCCGCCGGCGCGCGCCGGCGCCGAGAGCGTGTACGCGCGCGCCACCCAGCGCCGATCGAGGTAGCCCTGCACGAGCACGTGCTGCCCGGGCACCGACGCCGCCGGCGCGCCGCCGACCGGCGAGAGCGTGATCTGGAAGATCCCGGGGGAGAGCTCCCGCGCGGCCTTCACCTCGGCCTGCTGGAGGCTCGATCCGCCGAACATCTCGGCGAGCGCCGGGGCGCAGCCGCCGCAGATCTGGCCCGCCCGCGTCCGCTCCGACAGCTCGGCGGGCGTCGCGCACCCGGCCTCGATGAGGCTCGTGATCTGCCCGCGCTTGACCCCGGCGCAGTTGCACACGACCTCGTTCGGCTCGAACAGCGCCGCGGGTTGATCGATCTTCAGCTCGCCGAGCTCCCGGAACGTCGTGAGCTGCCAGCCGGGCAGCGGGCCGCGCGCCATGAGCAGCCGCATCGCCGACGGGAGGTCGTTCCATTCCCCCTCGACGTGCAGCCCCGTGAGCTGCCCGCTCGACAGGAGCAGCGCGCGGCGCTTGTCGCGATCCCCGCACGGCACCCACCGGAGGCTCTCCATGGGCGCGTCGAGCCACCGCGCCGAGACGCCGCTCCCGTCGAGCGCGCGGGAGAGCGACAGGATTCGGCCGGCGCCGTCGACGATCTTCGAGATCGCGGCCTCCTTGCCGGCCAGGGCGCCCATCGCGGCGCTGCTCTCGACGACCCCCTCGCGCCGGGAGAGCAGCCCCTGCCCGGGCAGGAGGTGGACGTTGACGAAATCGAGCGCGTGCCGCTCGGCCCAGGCATCGACGCTCGCGGGCGGCAGCTCGAGCCAGGCCTCGTCGGACCCGCGGACGTCCGCGGGGATCCCCTCCCTGGCCAGGCTCGCCCAGCCCTCGATCAGCGCCTCGGCCGCCGCCTTCCGCAGGCCCGCCTGGACGAGCGCCGCCGCGGCCCGATCGGCCGGCGTGTCCACGTACCGGAGCTCGAACGAGTCCTCGCGCAGCAGCTGCTGGACCAGGTTGTCGAGCCGCCCCCGCAGCCCGGCGGTGAACTCCTCGAAGTCGATGGTCCCGTCCCCGGTCGTGTCCGCGGCCAGGAGCAGCGCCTTCGCCTCGTCGGCCCGCATCCCGAGGCCGGTGAGGTACGGCAGGAGCTCATCCTCGCTGAGCTTGCGGTCGTGGTCGCGATCGATCTCCTCGAACCGGCGCCAGGCGAAGCGCTCGCTCGTCAGGCCGGCGCGGAGGCCGCGGGAGAGCGCGGCCGCCACCTCGGCGCCCGAGCACGCGGCGGGGCCGCACACGACGGGCGCCGGCGCGGCGGGCTGCTCCAGCGCGCGGATCGCCCTGCGGGCCACGTCCGCGGGCGCCACCCAGGGCAACGCGCCGCCGCCCAGCGGCAGCGGCAGCGTGCGGCGGAGCCGGATGTCCTCGCGCCAGAGGGTGAGCGCGCTCAGCAGAGGTCCGTGCCAGACCGTGGTCACCGCCTGGCCGGAGGCGCGCACGGACGCCTCGGCGTCGCGGATCTGCTGCCCCACCCGGCTCGAGGGAGGGAAGTACGGCGCCACCCAGAGGAGGTGCGACGCGCCCACCTCCCTCGCCGACGCGAGGAAGGTCCGCGCGGCCACGAGCGGATAGGCGAGATCCGCGGTGCCCATCACGAGCGCGATGGCCGGCCCCGCGGGCTCGATCGGCAGCGACTGGAGGAAGGAGGCGAGGTAGTTTCTGGGCTCGGAACAGACGATCTTGAGGAAGCTCATGGTGCTCGGCAGGGCCATCCGCGGAGGAGCGCAACCGCCCTCGCCGCCGCCAGGCGGCGTCGAGGGCCGCGCGCAGGCGCGGAGCGCTCCGCGCCAGGATACGGCGCATCACCCGGCCGGCCGAAACCCGAAAACGCCCGCGCAGTCCAGCACACACCGCCGCACCCGGTTTGCCAAGGTGTGCACGGCGTCGGGGGATTCCTTATTTTGCCTCGAGGGAACCCGTCCGCGCGTCACAATCTGCCCCATGGGGCACTTTGGTGCGCCGGCCTGCGCTCTCACCGCGTCGGGACACGACGTCGACGCGGGCACCCCCCGACGAGACCGCCGCTGGTAGCCGTGTGGCGCCACCGGAGCCTCGCCCCCTCGCCCTGGACCGACGGGCGAGCGTTCTCCTCTGTATTCGCGGGAAATCCGACGTGAAGGGAGAGCAGGCGAACGAGCATGCAGGCGCCGATCGCGCGCTCGAGCTCCGCGCTGCGCGCGCTCATACATCCTGTGGCTGTGTACGACTGCGGACCGGACATACGGGCACGATCCTTGAATTCGCTCGCTCAGCGCAGCCATGAAGACCCTTACTTCGGATCGACCCCTGGCGATGAGGAGCAAGCAGACGCGGTCATTGGCTGCGTCCCGTCCCGCGGTGTCCACCGCGCGTCATCCCGTCCTGCAGGGCGTGACGATGACGCCGGCGAACGTCTCCGAGGCGCTGATCGCGCTGGAGACGGTCGCCGCGCGGCTGCGCGAGAGGAACGACCCGCGGGCGGTGTTCCCCGACGTCTACGCCGTGATCACGCGCCGCGTGAAAGAGGCGATCGTCGACGGATCGGATGGCCGGTTCCTCGAGCCGGCGTGGATCTCGCGCCTGGCGGGGATCTTCTGCGAGTACTACCTGACGGCCCTCGCGGCGTCGCTGGACGGGCGGTCGACGGGCATCGAGGCGTGGGACGTCGCGTTCCAGTGCGCCAGCGCGGGCGGGCCGGCGGCGGCGGTGCACGGGCTGCTCGGCATCAACGCGCACATCAACTACGACCTGGCCCTCGGGCTCTACCGGAACATCGTCCAGCACGGCGCGGCGCAGGACGCCCGGCTTCTCGACCGCTACCGTCACGACCACGACCTTGTGAATGAAATTCTCGCGGCGGCGATGCCGGAAATCTTCGCGATCCTGCGCGCTCGTTATCGCTGCCCGCTCGCCCGGACCGCGACCTTCAGCCGGGACGTGGAGCGCGCCGTCTCGAGCGTCGTGATGTTCCTGCTGAGGCGCTGGCGCGACAGGGTATGGACCGACCTGCTCTCCTTGCTCGCGACGCTCGGGCACACCGGCGAGACGGGCAAGCGCGCGGTGCTCGTCCGGATGGACCAGCGTTCGGGGAAGATCGCCCGTACGTTCGCGGCGGGCCATGGGGCGCTCCGCGTCGGGGCCCCGCTCGCCCGCGGCGCCGCCCTCACGCTGGCTCTGGCTGCCTGAGGCGGGCCATGCCCGCGAGCTGACCGCAGGCGCCGCCCACGTCGCGCCCCCGCGGCCGCCGCACGAGCGTGGTCACGCCGTGGCCGGACAGCCGCGCCACGAAGGCGTCGAGCCGCGCGGCGGACGGCGGGCGCAGCGCCGGATCCGGGCCGGGGTTGCAGGGGATGACGTTCACCCGGCACCGGAGCCCGGCGACGTACGCCGCGAGCAGATCCGCGTCCTCCGGGGCGTCGTTGAAGCGATCGAAGAGCACGTACTCGAAGAGCACGCGCCGCCCCGGCGGCAGTGCCCGCGCGATCGCCTCCTTCAGCGCCGCCATCGAGAAGCGCGCGTTCACGGGCATGATCGCCTGCCTGCGGGCGTCGTCCGGGGCGTTGAGGCTGACGGCGAGCTCGGCGCGCGCGTCGCGGAAGAACGGCTCGATCTTGTCCGCCACCCCGACGGTGCTCACGGTGACGTGCGACGGCGCGAACCGGAAGGCCCGCGGATCGGTGAGCAGCCGGATGGCCTTCAGCACCTCGCCGAGGTTATCGAACGGCTCGCCCATCCCCATGAAGACGAGGTTCCTGAGGGGGGCGCCGCCCCGCTCGGCCGCGAGCGCCCGGGCGATCCGGACCTGATCGACGATCTCGCCGGCGGCGAGCTGGCGCTCGAGCCCGAGCCGCCCCGTCTCGCAGAACGAGCAGGCCCGGGCGCAGCCGACCTGGCTCGAGACGCAGAGCGTCGTGCGGGCGGGCCCCGGGATCAGCACCGACTCGATGAGCGCGCCGTCGCCCGCGCGCAGGACGAGCCGGAGCGTGTCGTCCTGCGCCGGCGCCCGCTCGGCGATCTCGAGCGACGGCGCCGGATCGAGCGCGAGCAGCGCCTCGTGCGCCCAGGCCCCGACGCCCAGGGCGGCGAGCGCGCGCGCGTCCCAGGCCGGCGCAGGCGCGCCCGGCTCGGCGCCGAAGGCGTGGCGCACCACCTTGCCGGAGACCGCGCGCGCCGCCGACGCCGTGCCGCCGGCCCGGCGGAGCAGCTCCGCGAGCGAGGCCGCGTCGTGATCGGCGAGCCGCGCGCGCCAGCGTGGGACGCGCGCGCTCCTCCGGATCAGCGGGTGCCCTGCGACCTGCGCCGGCGGGTCGCCGGCGCGCAGGGGCGACGCCGTCTCTTCGGGGATCTCCGGAACGCGCATGCGCACCCGCTAGCACGCCGGGCGCGGCGCCGCGCGGCCCAGCGACGTCGCGCGCAGCGAGCCGAGCCGGCCGCCTCACCCGGACGGCCGCCGGATGGACCGCTCGCCGGGCGCTCCGGCCGGCCGAGCCCCGGCGCCCGCTGCCTCCCCCACCCAGGTCATCGCGAGCTTGTCAATCGCATGTCGATCGCCACCCGAAAGACAAGCGAGAACTCGCCCGGCGCCCCCCATCCGACACGAAACCTGCGCGCCGTCTGGGGCCATCAGGTGGCCAATCTGTGGACAAGCATGTGGACTGTCAAACCGGGCTCGGGAACGTGATTTTTGGGTTGCAGATTGGTTCCGAAGGAGGGAGTTTAGCGCCCGGAAATTGGGAGGCGCGCCGGGCCACGGAGCGCCAGAAATCGCAGAAAAATCAGTTGCATCGGTGTGGGCGGCGCGTCCATGCCCGGGCTGGCTTCGGCTGGCGCCGGGGCTTGGAGGGGCTGCCGCCCCGCGATCGGCGCAGGACGGGCAGCTCCGCGGAGTTGCCAGGGTCCCACGGGATTTCCACAACCTGGGAACAACCTGTGGATTATTTGTCCCTCCTGCGTGTGGCGTGTTCCAGGATCGGGTGAGCGGGCTTCCCGTCCCCGAGCTTTTCTGGCGCTCGCTGACACACCGGTGGGCTACGTTGCGCGCCGATGTCCGCACGCACAAGCGGGCCAGGGGTTCGCGTCGGTCGGCGCGGGCGTCGCCTATGCGCCGATCGAGGCCCTCGCGCTCCGCACGAGCCTCACCTTGCCTGCCGTGACCACCGTCCTCTCCCCGGAGGTCGGTCTTTCCCTGGGGTTCTGAATGGCTGACACCTCGGATATGCGCCGGGGGGCGACTCCCCCAGGCGCGCTGCGCAACCCGAAGATCGACGCGGCGATCGAGCGCGCCGTGCAGCTCGGCGATCCGGCCGAGCTGCTCGCGCTGCTCGATCGCAGCTCCGGGCTGCCCGCCCGGCGCGGCGGGGTGCGCGCGCCAGGCCCCGACCTCGGGCCGAACGCCCCCTTGCCGCGCGTGAACCTGGATCTCGCGCGGGCGGTCGGCGCGGCGATCGCGGACCGCGGGGCGCCGGCCGAGCGGCTCGTGCGGGCGCTCTGCGCGACCGCCGAGGAGTACGCGCTCATCGTGGCGGCGCAGGCGCTCGCGTCGCTCGCGGTGCAGGGCGCGGCGCGGGCGGGCGGAGCGGGGCAGGCGCCGCGCGCGGGCGGCGGGCGCCGCGGGAAGGGCGGGCTCGATCCGCTCGAGGCGCTCGAGGAGCTGGCCGAGGACCCGCGGCGCGTCGTGCGCGACGGGGTGGTGGCGGCGCTCCGCGCCGTCATCGCGGCGCGCGGCGACGCGGTGGTCGGCGAGCTCTCGTCCTGGACCGACGGCTACCTGCAGGCGTACGTCGCGCTCGAGGCGCTGGCCGAGCGCACGCTGCTCGCCAGGCTCTCGGCGGGCGCGGAGGTGGTCGAGCGCCTCGAGGAGGCGTTCGTGCTGTCGGATCGCTCCCCGCGCGCGGACGAGCGGCTGCAGGGCCTGCGCCTCCTCCGGCAGGGGATGCCCGCGCAGATCGCGGCCCTCGCCGGCCGCTTCCCCGAGGTCGTGCGCTGGCTCGAGGAGAAGACGCAGGCGGAGCGCCCCGAGTCGCGCGACGTCGTGGCGGACGCGATCGCGGCGCTCCGGAAGACATCGTTCTCGGATGCGGAGGTCGACCGCCTGTCCGCGGCGCTCGGCGCGACCGCCCCGATACCGCGCTATGCGGCGCGCATCGTCCAGGGGACGCGCAAGCGGAGCAAGGGGCGGCGGTAGGGGACGGTCGGGCCTGGCCCGCCGGCGCGAAGAGCGCCGAAGCGCAGGAGATCAGGCGGCCTGCTGCGATCCCTCCGGCGCTCCGACGCCATCCTGCGGCTCCCTGGCGGCCCCGGTGAACAGGAACTGCAGCGCCCCCGGGGCGCGCCGGCGCCACGCGTCCTCGGAGTGGGTCCCGTCCTCGTCCAGGCAGAACAGCAGGTTGTCCTCCCTGTAACCCTGCTGGCGAAGTTGCTCGACCAGCCGCGCGGCGTCGCGCAGCACCGAGCCCCCGTCCTCCTGAGCGCCGGCGTCGACGTACAGCCTCGAGCTCGTCGGGACGGCCAGAGACGCGAGGACGTCGAAGATCTTGCGCTCGGCGAACCAGAGCGATGGCGACATGCAGAGCGCGGCCCCGAACACGCCGGGGCAACGCCAATGAGCATAGAGCGCGGCGAGGCCCCCCATGGATGCGCCGCCGATCGCCGTGCTGGCCGGGTCGCGCCTCACCGCGAAGCGCTCCTGTACGGCCGGCACGATCTCGGAGGTGAGCCAGCCCAGAAGACCGTCGAGCTTTCCTTCGCTGCCGTCGCCCTGGAACGGCGACAGCTCCGTCAGCCGCTCGGGCCCGCCGTGATCGATCCCCACAAGGACCGGCGCTTCGAGACCTCGATCCGCGAGGTCACGGACGGCCTCGTGAAGGTGCCACCCTCCGCTGTAGGAGGGGTCGTCGTGAAAGACGTTCTGCCCATCGAACAGGAAGAGCACAGGCGATGGCCGCCCGTCACGCGCCCCCTCGTCGGGCAGGTAGACACGCACGTTGCGCTCTCCGTGGAAGCCGGGAATTCGGTATGGACCAAGGAGATAGATGACATGTGTTTTCGCGGAGGTCTGCTGTTCCACCGTCCCGGTGTGAAGCAATCAGCAGGCCGCCACTCGGCCGCTGCTCTCCGGCCGCGGAGCGCGGCGCGGCCCAGGCCATCTCGGCTCCCGGGTCGCGCCGCCACGCCATGGCAGAACGCCTCACGCGTGACACGCTGTTGCGAGCAGGCGGCCGCCGCCGCGGGTGCCTGGCCTACTTGCAGCTCGCCTCGGAGCTGCCGCCGAACACCGTGGTCCAGTAGGACCCGTAGGTCCCGCCTCCGGTCGCCCGCCCGATGCCGATGACCTTGTAGGCGGAGCCGAGCATGTTCTTGTTGTGGCCGTCCGAGTTCTTCCACTGGGTGAACGTCGCCTGGGCCGTCGAGTTGCCAGCGGCGATGTTCTCGGCCATGGCGGTGCCCCCGCAGCCGAGCTCGTAGCAGGCGTTGCACATGCGGGTCCAGGGCGTCCGGCCGTCGAGGCTCGTGTGCGAGAAATAGTTCTGATCGCGCATGTCCTCGCTGTGCCCCTGAGCGGCGCGGTTCATCGAGGTGCAGGCCGAGAGCGCCCCGAGGCCGTTCTGCGCGCGATACTGGTTGATGATGGTGAGGAACGCCTGCTCCTCGGTGTCGAGCGGAGTCGTGCTGGGCCCGGCGCCGCTGCACATCTGGCATGCGCCGCAGTCGCTCGAGCAGCTCGAGCAGTCCTCGCCGGCGCCGCAAACCCCATTGCCGCAGACCTCACCGCCCGTCGAACCGCCCGCGCCTCCGGTGCCGCTCGTCGAGCCGCCCGAGCTCCCGGTGCTGCTCGTCGAGCCGCCCGCGCCGCCCGCGCCTCCCGCGCCTCCCGCGCCTCCCGCGCCGCTCGTCGAGCCGCTCGCGCCGCTGCCCGGCGTCGCGGGGCCGCACGCCGCCTGCACGTAGAGCCGCTTCGCGGTCCTCCTGCACGGATCACCGGAGAAGGTCGCGTTGCTCGCCCGCACGGCGCAGCTCGCCTTTCCGAGGCACGCGCGCTCCACGACGGCCTTCGACGTCGGCGCGTTGCACGAGGTGGCCGCGTAGCCGCCGCAGACGCCGCGCGGCCTGCCATAACTCGCGAACTGGATCGCCGTGATGACCTCGCCGGCAGGACAGGAGAGCTCCACATCCGAGCCCTCCGGCGCGGTATCGCAGACCGCCCCCGCGAGCGGCGAGGACTGGTCGTCCGACAGCTCCGCCGACGGCTCCTCGCCGACCTCGGTCGAGGCGAGGCAGCCGACTGCAGAACAGCCAGCGATGAAGGCGAGGACAAGCGTCCTGTGCAAAGCGCTCATATGCATGCTCCTTGGTTCTCTGGGCCCGTCCGAGCTCGGCCCGCCCCTGCGTCGCGGCTCGCGCCAGCACGTACGCCGGGGCACACGACACCTCGACGGGCCACCCCAGTACAGCGTTGTTCAGGGGGCGGAGTAGCGCACAGCGCGATCCCACGCAGCGCAGCGCCTCCCTTCGATTCGCTCACGACACGGTGTCACCTGACCGCTGGCATGTCCAGATACGAAACACGCTGGCACGCATGATTTGCCGCCGGATCGCTGGATCTTTTCAAGACCCATGAAACCGAGCTTCCCGGAGCTCGACGACACAGGATTTCTTCACGCAAGGACGGTGTGAGACATGGAGCCATCAGGACACAACATCTCCCCTGGTCCGAAGGGTGGGTGTCCGTGTCCGGCGACAGACCGCGATCGGAAGCCCGTGGGGGCGACGACACCCTGGGAGCCTCCGCCTCCGCCCGCCGTGGATCGCGCGTCGATGCGCGCCGCGGGGCGCCACAGACCGCATGTCAGCAGCAGGTCAATCGAGCGCCCATGAAATTCCGCGCGACTCCCCCGCTCCACGCCACACCGCCGCGCCGCTCGCCTGAGCGCCCTCGCCCGCTCACGTCCGCGGCAGAGCTCGTCCCTGCGTCACGCGCGGGGTGGTGGTGGATGTGGCCTCCCGCCGTACGCGCGCGCCATCTCATCCGCCCGGCATGCCGGCTGCCGCGCTCGTGGAAAGGCGCCCCGACGGCCTGACGCCCTGATGACCACGCGGCGACCCCGCAGCACGGCCGCTCGACTGCGAACCGCGAGGCCGCACCCGCGGCGGCTCCTGTGCTATGACCGCCGACCATGCGCCTCAAGGACCGCGTTGTCTTCATCACAGGAGCTTCCCGCGGGATCGGACGGGCCGTCGCCCTCGCCTGCGCGCGAGAAGGCGCGGATATCGTCGTCGCCGCGAAGACGGAGGTCGCCGAGAACCCGCGCCTCCCGGGCACGATCCACGACGTCGCCCGCGAGGTCGAGCAGCTCGGCCGCCGCGCGCTGCCCATCAAGCTCGATGTCCGCGACGACGAGGCCTGCAGGGGCGCCGTGGCCACGGCCGTCGAGCGCCTCGGGCGCATCGACGCGCTCATCAACAACGCGGGCGCGCTCTGGTGGGCCGACGTCGTGGACACACCCATGAAGAAGTTCGACCTCATCATGGGCATCAACGTGCGCGCGTCGTTCGCCCTCTCGCAGGCCGTCCTCCCCCAGATGATCGCGCAAAAATACGGCCACATCATCATGATGTCGCCCCCCGTCGACGCCGGGGCCTGCGCCCACCACGGGGCCTATGCGGTCTCCAAGTTCGGCATGACGATGATCGCCGACGCCATCGCCGGCGAGTACGCGGAGCACAACATCACGGCCCACGCCCTCTGGCCCGCGACCGCGATCGAGAGCTTCGCCACGATCAACTTCGGCCTCGGCGGCCCGGAGCTCTGGCGCAAGGCGGATATCCTCGCCGACGCGACGCTCGCGCTGCTCTCGCGTGAGCCGTCGGCCCGCCGCGGCAAGGCGTGGATCGACGAGGCCCTGCTCCGCGAGGAGGGCGTCACCGACTTCTCGAAGTACCAGTGCGTGCCCGGCGTGGAGCCGCCGCACTTCCCCTTCACCGCGATCCCCAAGGCGACCAGCACGAAACCATGAGGCGCGACCCGTGACCCGCGAGGACGACAAGAAGACGCGACCCGCCGCCGGCGGCGGCGTCGATCCCGGGCCAGAGCTCGCCGCGGTCTTCGACGACCTGGAGACGCTGCTCAAGAACGGCGACGTGATCGAGGCGCTCACGGCGCGCGGGATCAACGCGAGCCTCGCGCTGCTCGCCGCCGACGCGCTCCGCGCCTACCTTGCGGGCCGCAAGGCCGACGCGGCGGAGGACTTCGCGACCGTCGCGGAGGAGATCCGCGGCCGGCTCGCCGCGAGCGCCGAGGCGCGGGGGCCGGACGACGGATCGCCAGGGGAGCCGTCACGCTCGAACGGGAGGCGCTGAATGGGCACGAGCTTCGAAGCAGAGCAGACACCGAGGCCAGGCGAGGGCGCGCGGGCGGCGCCGCCCTGGGAGCCGGCCGCGGCCCTCTCCGGCGCCGACTACTCGGCCGTCGAGCTGGCGCAGGGCGACGACCGCGTGTTCCTCCTCGAGCAGCGCGAGCTGCCCGAGCGCGAGCGCTACCTCACCCTGACCGACTCCGCCGGCGTCGCCGAGGCCATCCGGACGATGGCGGTCCGCGGCGCCCCGGCCATCGGCATCGCCGCCGCGTACGGGATGGCGCTCGCCGCGCGCGCCGCCCGCGACGAGGGCGCCTCCAGCTACGTCGCCGCGATGCGGGCGGCGGGGGAGCACCTCGCCTCGACCCGGCCCACCGCCGTGAACCTCGGGTGGGCGGTGCGGCGCGCGATCGCCGCGGCCCTGCAGAACGCCGGGCGCCGCGGCGAGGAGCGCGCGCGGGAGCTCGCCGAGCTCGCCCGCGAGATCCACCGGGAAGACGTCGCCGCCTGCCACCAGATGGGCCGCGCCGGCGCGGCGCGCCTGCCGGAGTCGGGCACGGTCCTCACCCACTGCAACGCGGGCGCGCTCGCGACCGGCGGCTACGGCACGGCGCTCGGCGTGATCCGCGCCGCCATCGAGGCGGGCAAGGCGCTCCGCGTGCTCGCGTGCGAGACCCGCCCGTACCTCCAGGGCGCCCGCCTCACCGCCTGGGAGCTCCAGCGGGACGGCATCCCCGTCGAGGTGATCTCCGACTCGATGGCCGCGTGGTTCATGCAGAAGGGCGAGATCGGCGCCGTCGTCGTCGGGGCCGACCGCATCGCGCGGAACGGCGACGTCGCGAACAAGATCGGGACCTACGGCCTCGCCTGCCTCGCGCGCCACCACGGCATCCCGTTCTACGTGGCCGCCCCGTGGAGCACGATCGACCTCGCCACCGACAGCGGCGCGTCGATCCCGATCGAGGAGCGGAGCCGCGACGAGCTCGCCGTCGTCGGCGGCCGCCGCGTCGTCCCGCCCGGCGTGCCCGTCCGGCACCCGGCCTTCGACGTCACCCCCGCGGAGCTCGTCACGGCCGTCTTCACCGAGCGCGGCAAGCTGACGACGCGCGAGATCAGCCGCTCCGTGCCGCCGGCTGCGCCGGCCGGCTAGCGCGCCTCCCCCTCGCGCTCCCCCGCCGCATGGGCTAAGGACACCCCTGATGGCGCAGTTCTCGCCCAAACCCGAATGGCTCAAGGTCCGCGCTCCCGGGGGTGACACGTACCACCACCTCAAGGAGACGTTCCGCAAGCTCGATCTCCACACGGTCTGCGAGGAGGCGCGCTGCCCGAACGTCGGCGAGTGCTGGCGCGAGGGGACCGCGACGGTGATGCTCCTCGGCGACGTGTGCACGCGCGGCTGCCGCTTCTGCGCGGTCACGACGGGCGATCCGCGCGGCGCGGTCGACGTGCGGGAGCCGGAGCACGTGGCCCGCGCCATCGCCCGGCTCTCGCTCCAGTACGTCGTGATGACGATGGTCAACCGCGACGACCTGCTCGACGGCGGCGCCGAGCACGTCGCCCGCACGGTGAGCCGCCTGCACGCCCTCCGGCCCGACCTGCTCATCGAGACGCTGGTCGGCGACTTCCAGGGCCACATGAGCGCCGTCGACATGGTGGTCGACGCCGGGCCCGACGTCTTCGCCCACAACGTCGAGGTCGTCCGCCGCATCACGCGCGTCATCCGCGACGTCCGGTCGAGCTACGACCAGTCGCTCGCCGTGCTCCGGCGCGCGAAGGAGCGCCAGCGGCGCCTCGCCGCCGACGCCGCGGAGGCCGGCGCGCCCGCGCCGCGGCGGCTCACCAAGAGCTCGATCATGGTCGGCATCGGCGAGACCGACGACGAGGTCCTGGAGGCGCTCCGCGACCTGCGCGAGGCCGGGGTCGACATCGTGACGATCGGCCAGTACCTCCGCCCCTCCTCGAAGCACGCGCCCGTGCAGCGCTTCGTCGAGCCCGAGACCTTCGCCGCGTTCGAGCGCGCAGCGCTCGAGATGGGCTTCCTCTACGCCGCCAGCGCGCCGCTCGTCCGGTCGAGCTACAAGGCGGCCGAGGTCTTCGTCCGCAGCCTGATGGACCGAGGCGGCGCGGCGCTGCCCGCCTCGCCGGGCGCGGCGGCCGTCGAGGCGCTCCTCGAGGAGCGCCTCGCCGTGGCGCGCCGCGAGGCCGCCCGCCTCACCGCAGAGCTCGACCCGGACGAGCCCCGCCCGCCCGTCGCCCCGGCGCCGGCGTCGGCGAGCCCCGCGCGGCTCGTCCCCGCGGCCTCCCTCATCCGCCGCTAGAGCGCCGCTCAGCAAGCGCCTTGACGCTTCTCGGCGTTTGGCCGAGCGTATTGCTCGGCAGGAGGGTCCAACACCACGATGTCCGCTCCCATCAACAGGCGCCCCGGCGGCATCACTCCCGGCGCCTCGCGCCTCGGCTCGGAGGCGCCCCGCGTGCGCGTGGCGTCGATCCTGGCCCAGGCCGCGAGGGCCTACAGCGCGCGCCCTCCCATCGAAGACATCACGATGCCCACCGGCTTCGATCCCGCCGCGGTGGCGCTCTTCGAGACGATCATCGAGGCCGCGTTCCTCGTCGCGAACGCCGACGGCCACTTCGACGACGAGGAGCGCGGGCGCTTCCAGGCGATCGTCACCGGCGCCTGCCAGAACCTCGTCCACGAGAAGCAGATCGAGGCGCTCCTCGCCGATCTCGGCGAGATGCTGGCCGAGGACGGGCTGGAGAAGCGCATCAGCATGGTCGCCCGCACGATCGCGCGGACCGAGCACCAGCGCGAGGTGCTCCGCGTGGCGGCGTCCATGGCGCACGCCTCCGGCGGCGTGAGCGCGCACGAGCACGGCGTGCTCGAGCAGCTCGCGCGCGGCTTCAAGCTCGACGTGGCCGCCGTCGACGAGGCCCTCGCGCAGGCAGCCGAGCCCGTGAACGTCTAGCGTGGACATCAGCGCCGCCGCGTACGGCGGGAGACGCGCATCAGGGCGCGAGCGGGTTCGAGCTCGCCGCGGCGAGTCAAACCCCGAGCCTGATCGCTGCGACGAGTCAACGTCACCTCAACGTCACGCGTAAAGCGAATGAGCGTACGCCGCGTCTGGGCACTGGTCTCGGGCAGCGCCTTTGGTTAGTGTCCCGCGAACCGATGAGCACCGCGACGTACTCCACCGACCGCCCGCCGAACGTCTCAGGGGCAAGCCTCGAGCCGCAGGCTGCCGTCGCGCGGCACCCGCTCGATACGTGTGCCGACGACGTGATCAAGGTCCTGCGCGACGACGGCTCGCTCGACCCCGCGCACGATCCGAAGCTCGAGCCATCGGAGGTGATCGCCCTCTACAAGGCCATGATGCGCACGCGCCTGCTCGACGAGCGGCTCGTGGCGCTGCAGCGCCAGGGGCGCATCGGGTTCCACATCGGCTCGCAGGGTGAGGAGGCGACGGTCCTCGGCAGCGTGTCCGCGACGCGGCCCCAGGACTGGGTGTTCCCGTGCTACCGCGAGTTCGGGGCGGCGCTCTGGCGAGGGCTGCCGCTCCAGCGGTACATCGACAACATGTTCGGCAACGCGAACGACACGGTGAAGGGGCGGCAGATGCCGGACCACTACACCTACCGCGAGGGCCACTTCGGCTCGGTGAGCTCGCCCATCGGCACGCAGATCACCCAGGCCGTCGGCTTCGCGTGGGCCGCCAAGCTGAAGCGCGACGAGCTCGTCACGCTGGCCTACTTCGGCGACGGCGCGACGAGCTCGTCGGATTTCCACAGCGGCCTGAACTTCGCTGGCGTGTTCAAGGTGCCGGTCATCTTCCTCTGCCGGAACAACGGCTGGGCGATCAGCGTGCCGACCGAGCGCCAGACGTCGAGCAACACGTTTGCGGGCAAGGGCGCCGCCTACGGCGTCCCCGGGGTGCGGGTCGACGGCAACGACGTGTTCGCCGTCGTGAAGGTGACGCGCGACGCGATCGCGCGCGCCTCGCGCGGCGAGGGCGCGACGCTCATCGAGGCGATGACGTACCGCCTGTCGGGCCACTCGACGAGCGACGACCCGAAGGCGTACCGCCCCGACGCATGGCTCGACCCGTGGCGCCGGCTCGACCCGATCGCGCGGCTCCGGCGGCACGTCGAGCGCACCCAGGGCTGGACGGAGGCGCAGGATCGCGAGATCGAGGCGGCGGTCGACGCGGAGGTCAAGGCGTGCATCGCGGTCTCGGAGAAGGTCCCGCCGCCGCCGCTCGACTCGATGTTCGAGGACGTCTATGCGGAGCCGCCCTGGCACCTCGTGGAGCAGCGGGAGCAGCTCAAGGCGGGCCCGAGGCCCAAGGGCCACGGCGGCCACTAGGCCGCGCGGACGACGGCGTCGGCGTGGCGGCTCGCCGGACGGCGGCGCGGCGGGGGTGGCGCCGCTGCCCGCGATCGGCGGGGACCCCCGGGGGGCCGGGGCGCCGGTGAGGTTGTACCCCCACCTGTTGGCCGAGAGACGGAGACGAAGAGCATGCCTCAGATGAACATGGTCCAGGCGATCAACGACGCGCTACGCCACGAGATGCGGCGGGACGCGCGGGTCGTCGTGCTCGGCGAGGATGTCGGCAAGGTCGGCGGCGTGTTCCGCGTGACCCAGGGCCTGTTCGACGAGTTCGGGGACGACCGGGTGATCGACACGCCGCTCTCGGAGAACGGGATCGTGGGGACGGCCATCGGGATGGCCCTCTACGGGCTCGTGCCGATCCCGGAGATCCAGTTCGCCGATTTCATCTATCCCGCGTACGACCAGATCGTGTCCGAGCTGGCGAAGTACCGCTACCGCTCGGGGGGAGAGTACCCGTCCAAGCTGGTCATCCGGACGCCGTTCGGCGGCGGCATCCGCGGCGGGCACTACCACTCGCAGTCGCCCGAGGCGCAGTTCATCCACGTGGCGGGCCTGAAGGTCGTGTGCCCGTCGAACCCGGCCGACGCGAAGGGGCTCTTGCTCTCGTCGATCCGGGATCCGGATCCGGTGCTGTTCTTCGAGCCGAAGCGCATCTACCGCGCCGCGAAGGGCGACGTCCCCGAGGGCGAGTACACCGTCCCGCTCGGCCAGGCGAAGGTGGTCCGGCCGGGCTGGCACGTGACGCTCGTGGTCTGGGGCGCGATGCTCTACGAGGCGCTCGACGCGGCGAACCAGGCGGCCGCGCAGGGCGTCGAGTGCGAGGTGATCGACCTGCGCACGCTGTGGCCGCTCGACATCGACACGGTGATCGAGTCGGTGAAGCGGACGGGCCGGTTCATCGTGGTTCACGAGGCGCCGAAGACCTGCGGCCTCGGGGGCGAGCTCGTCGCGCTGGTCAACGAGAAGGCGTTCCTCCACCTGGAGGCGCCCCCGGTCCGGGTCACGGGCTTCGACACCCCGTTCCCGTACACCCTCGAGAACGAGTATCTCCCTCTGTCCCATCGTATCCTTCCGGCGATCTTGGAGACGGCGAGGTACTGACGCATGGGCAAGTACGAGTTCAGGCTTCCGGACATCGGCGAGGGCGTCACCGAGGGCGAGATCGTGACCTGGCTGGTGTCGCCGGGCGACATGGTCGCCGAGGACCAGCCGATGGTCGAGGTGATGACCGACAAGGCGACGGTGACGATCACGTCGCCGCGCACGGGCCGGATCGTGGAGACGCGGGGCAAGGTGGGCGGGGTCGTCCCGGTCCACTCGGTGCTCGTCGTGTTCGACCTCGACGACCGGCCTGCGGCGGCGACGCCGCCCGCTTCGGGGGCGGCGGCGGCCGCGAAGTCCGGGGCTGCCGAGCCGGCGGCGACGGCGGTCGGCGACATCCGGGAGGACCTCCCCGGGATGAACCTGGTGGCGCCGGCGCGGTCGGCGTGGGCGAACGGCAGCATCGGCGCGGGGGCGCGCGCGGCGGCCTACTTCAACGAGAAGCCGCTCGCGACGCCCGCGACGCGCAAGCTGGCGCGCGACCTCGGGGTCGACCTGCGGCGCGTGCCGCCGACCGGCCCGGCGGGCCGCGTGACGAAGGACGACGTGCGGGCGCTCGAGGCGCCCGAGGAGGCGGCCCCGGCGCTGCCCGAGGCGGCGCCCAGGCGGGCGGCCCCGGCGCTGCCCGAGGCGGCGCCGAAGTCGACGGCGGCGGGGCCCGGCCAGCTGGACGAGGAGCCGGGGCACGGGGCGGCGCGGCCCGAGGGGGAGCGCGGCCGGGGGTTGCCCTCGGCGCCGGGCGACGAGCGCATCCCGCTGCGGGGCGTGCGCAAGCGGATCTTCGAGGCGATGTCGCGATCGAAGCACACGGCGGCGCACTTCACCTTCGTCGAGGAGTGCGACGTCTCCGCGCTGAAGGAGCGCCGCGCGCGCCTGCGCCCGCTGGCCGAGAAGGCGGGCGTCAAGCTGACCTTCCTGCCCTTCTTCGTGAAGGCCGTCGTCGCGGCGCTGAAGAAGCACCCGATGCTGAACAGCGCCTTCGACGAGGCCGCGCAGGAGATCGTCGTCAAGAAGAGCTATCATATCGGCATCGCGTCCGCGACCGAGGCCGGGCTCATCGTGCCTGTGGTGCGCGACGCGGATCGGCGGAGCGTGCTGGAGATCGCGCAGGAGATCGCGCGGCTCGGCGAGGACACGAAGTCGGGGCGGGTGAAGCCGGAGGATCTCGGCGGCTCGACGTTCACGATCACGTCGCTCGGCCAGCAAGGGGGGTTGTTCGCGACGCCGATACTGAACTTCCCGGAGGTCGCGATCCTGGGTATCCACCAGATGAAGCAGAAGCCGGTGGTGCGCGACGGGCAGATCGTGATCGGCGAGGTGATGCTGGTGTCGCTGTCGTTCGACCACCGGATCATCGATGGGCACGTGGGGGCGGCCTTTGCATATGAGATCATCGGGTACCTGGAAGATCCGGATCGGCTGTTCCTGGAGATGAGCTGAGCTGAGCGAACACGAGCCGTGGCGCAGGTGACCGTGGGCACCCGTGACCGCGGCCCTGCGGGGGCTGGGGGCATCTCGGCCCCGCGGAGCCGACTGCGGCCCGCGATCTCACGCTCGCGGCAGGCGCGTCGCGGTGGGCACGCCCACCACGAGGTGGTAGACTCCGGTCAACCGCAACGAGGTGAGCTCCCTCATGTTCACGTTCGATCGGAAGCCGGGTCCTTCTTTGGCGCGTTCTCCAGCCCCGAAGCGTGCGTCGCAGCGCCCGGCGCATGCCCCGCCGGTGAACCCGCTCTGGTTCAGGTCGGCCACGTCGACCAGCGCCGAAGCGGCGGCTTCGTCCGAGATGACCGGAGAGAACAGGCGCCACGTCGCGGCGAGCTCGCCCGCTCCCGCGAGCGCTCTCTGGTCACGCGTCGAGCGCCCGGCTTCGGAGGCAGGCGTGGCGGGCGAGGCATCTCCGCCTGTCGCGCCCGGTCCCCGGTTCGATTTCGCCCGCATCGCCCCGCTGCCGATCCAGCGCAAGGCGACCATCAGCTCCCCGGGTGACCCGTGCGAGCGCGAGGCGGACGAGGTGGCCGAGAAGGTGATGAGGATGGAGGAGCCGACGCAAGTCGGCCTGCTACCTACCGCGATTCAACGTAAATGTGCAGAATGCGCGGAAGAAGACGACGAGAAGCCGTTCCAGACCAAGCCCATGCTCTCGGCGGACGCCGACGCAGCGCCGGACGTAGGGGCTGCAGCGCGTGTGACTGGCAGCGGACAGCCGTTGACGAATGAGCAACGGGCGTTCTTCGAGCCTCGCTTCGCCGCGGATTTCAGCCGGGTACGGATCCACACCGATCTGTCGGCGGACGCAGCAGCGCGCAGGGTCGGAGCCTACGCATTCACGAGAGGCAGCGATATCGTCTTCCGAGGGGACCAATATCGTCCCCACACGTACGCAGGGCGCCAGCTGCTCGCTCACGAGCTGACCCACGTCGTGCAGCAGGGGGAAGCGCCGCGCGTTCAACGCCAGTCGGCGGGTGAGGACGGCGGGCGACACGCCCTGAGCATCGAGTCGCGCGCGGGGATGGCCGGTGACCTGGTGCAACGTTGGCCGGGTGACGGCATGACGCCACCGGGTGACTGCGGCTGGGCACAGTATCTCGGGCTGCGGGGTTCGGTCGAGACGGCCAAGGCGGTTGTGGGCATGCTCGGCGCCTGCTCCGCGCGTGACAACTGTCTCACACTGGCGCTCAAGATCGCCGCCATCACTGCGGAAATCGCCTCACGCATCGCGCTGGATACCACCTGCTTCCGGGGCGGAGACACCGGTCATCGCCAGCAGGTGCAAGACAAGATCAACATGGTGAACCGTTGCCAGCAGTTCTTCTCCACCTCCGGCTGTTCGCCGGCGCTGGTCACGGCCATGGCGGTCGTCGTTGAACGTGCGCGTGAGGTCATCGCGGCAGCGGCCATGGCAGTGGCCACGGTCGTGGCCCTCGCGTTGATCGCCGCGCTCGTTGCAGCGCTCATCGCGCTCGTGGAGGTCATCGCCGCGTTGCTCGCCGCCGCTGCGGAATCCGCCGTCATCGTCGAGGCGGCGGCGGCGCTGGGCGCGCTGCTCCGCGTCCTCCAGGGGGCGCTCGCCTGAAGGCGCATCGAGCGCAGGGGATCCAGCGAGGTACTTGTGACATGAACCTCAGAGAGCTGTTCTTCGATGCGTTCGCGTTGCGGGTCCAGCCCTCGGCCGATCGGCTCATGCGACCCACGGATGGTCGTCACGAGAGCGACCGCTTGCGCGAGCTCCTCGCGACGAGGCGGTCGACGGAGCTCACGGATTACGAGTTGCGAACCGTCGTCGAAGGCAATCTATGGCTGCTCACGTCGGAGGCGTTCCTCTACTTTCTGCCGGCGTTCCTGAGCGCATCCCTCGAACGTTATGACGCTGTCAGCGTCTTTGCCTCCGAGCTCCTGGGTGCCCTCACCGAACCTTCCCGCGGGGACGTCGTGGAGGCGCTCGATCGCCTCGCTCGGCCTCCATCGGCGCTCGGTCTTCCGGTGGACATGGTCGAGTCTCTCCGCGAGCAGCAGCTGGAGTGGTTCGATTCCGGTGACCCCGCGGCCATTTTCCACGAGCGCTTCGACGGCGTCACCCGCGCTGAAGGCGCCGCGATCCTCGCGTTCCTCGTCGCCTTCCAGCAGGCCCACGGCGCGGACTTTCCGTTCGACGAGATCAAGACCGCCATCGACAGGTACTGGGCTCGCTATGGAGATCCTTGAGGGTCTCCGTGACGTGGGAGATCATTGGGTCCCTGGAGGATCCCGATCGGCCATTCCTCGAAATGAGCTGAGCGGCGGCCGCGCGCGGCACCGACGCGCCCACGGCTTGTCGCGCGGGGCCGGAACCGGCAACATCGCGCGCCGTGATCGCGATTCCCAAGACGCTAGAGGACGCGCTGCGCGACCGGTTCGTCGTGCCCTTCGTCGGCGCCGGCGTGTCCATGGCCGCGCTGGACCGGAACGGGAAGCGGATGTTCCCCAGCTGGGGAGACCTGCTCCTCGGGGCAGCCGCGCGCCTCCGCGAGGACGGCAAGCGGCCCGAGGCCAACGTCGTGGAAGGGCTGCTGGAGAAGCGGATGCCCGACTACTTCGAGGCGGCCCGGCACGCGCGCGAGGGCATGGGGGCGGGCTGGTACCGCTACCTCCGCCAGGTGCTGGATCCGCCGGGCAATCGCATCGACACCGGATCTCTGTCGCTCGCGCGCGCCGTCTGGCAGCTGCCGAGCAGGCTGGTGATCACGACCAACTATGATCAGATCCTCCGCTACGCGCTCGACGATCCGAACGATCTGGTGCAGATCAGCGTCGACGCGACGGCGGAGCTGTCCGCCATGCTGCGCGACGAGATCGATCGCCCGACGGTCTGGCACCTGCACGGCTTCATCCAGCAGCCGCAGCGGCTGATCCTGACGCCGGACGGCTACCGCGAGCTGTACCCGAGCCAGGAGGACGAGGTGCGCTACCGCGGCGCGCTGCAGGCGCTGCGCCACCTGCTTGCGGCGCGCACCTTCCTGTTCGTCGGCTTCAGCCTCGATGACGCGATGTTCGGCAACCAGATCGCGTGGGTCCAGGAGGCCTTCGGCGGCGCCGCAGGGCCGCACTACATGCTCGTCCGGGCGCGCGAGCTGCGGGACACCCAGCGGCGCCTGAGGGACCTGAGCTGCATCGAGTTCCTGACGTTCGAGGAGTTCGGCGATCCCCTGGTGGCGCTCGTCCACGCCCTCGGTTCCGCAGGGAACCGAGAGCCCACCTCGCCACCGCCGCTCGCGGCGGGCGCCCCTCGGCCCACCGCGCGCCTCGAGGTGGCAGCCGCCCCGTCCCCCGCCCCTGCCGGGCCCCTCGCATTCCTCGCCGACGAGCTCGAGGTGATGGTCCCTCCCGTCACCCGGGTCGCACACCGCTCGCTCCTCACCGAGGCGGCGCCCGCCCCGCCCGCCCCGCCCGCCGCCGCCGCGACGCCTCGAAGTCTCGAGACGACCGCGGGGGACGGCGGCATGGACATGGCGCTCGTGAGGCAGAGTTATCGGCTCGTCTACCAGGTTCAGCGCAGCGTCTTCGATCGGCTGTCCGAGCTGTCCGACGCGCTCGCGGGCATCGGGCTCGCGTTCGAGCGCTGGGACCCGTCCCTGTTCTCGCGTCACCCGAAATCGACCTCGGAGTTCTTTCGCCGCAAGTACTGGGCCTGGGATTTCCTGCCCGGGTATCGCCTCCAGCTCGTCTGGCAGTCATCGGCCAGCACCTCGCGGAGCGTGGTCCTCGAGGTGGTGTCGGACACGGGCTTCACGCGCGACGGCGGTGGGGAGCCGGATCCGACGCGCTTCGGCGACGCGCGAGCGGCGGGCTCCGAGCTGCAGATCAGCCTGATGCGCTCCTCCGTGCGGAACCTGCCGTGGAACCAGATCTGGTCGTCCCTGAGCGGGCAGGAGGACACCATCTACGACGGAAACGATCACGAGCTCGACGCCGGCGGGCGCCCTTGCACCTACCGCTATCTCCGCGTCGATCTCGGCGCTGCGCTGGACAAGGAGGCGTTCAGCGAGCGCGTCATCGCCCCTGTCAGCGCCTGGCTCGCTCGGTGATCGAGAGCCTCGGACGAGCGCGCCCCGCGCAGTCGCGACGCTGCCGGCAACCCAAGCCGTGCCCTCCCACACGGGACGAACGCTCGTGCCGATCTCACCGCGCCCCCTCCTTGCCCGCCTGCTGCTCGCCTCCATCGCCGCATGCGCGCCCGCGCCGCCTGCCGTCCAGCCACGGCGTGGCCCCGACCCGCGCCGTGTCACGCAGGCCACGCCACCGCCCCAACCTCCCGCCGCCGAGCCCCTTCCATCGGCGGGCTGCACCGACCTCCCGCTGCCCGCCACCACCCCGAACACCAGGCCGATGCGCCCGACCAAGGAGCAGACCGAGCTCCTCGTGGACGCCGATCGCCTCCTCGCCGCCCGCCCCGATCAGGAGAACGACCCGGCCATACGCGCCTTGGCGCGGGCGCGCGCGCTGTGGGGCGCTGGAGAGTGGCCGGAGGCCACGCGGGTGGCCGGCGAGATCGCGATCGCGCACCCGCGAGAGGACGCCGGCATCGTCGCCGCGATGCTCTACCTCGCGGGCCTGAACCTGCTTGGAAGCCAGATCGACCCTCCCCGGACGAGCTGTCATGACGAGCTCGTCAGTCGCTTGCCGATCCTCCAGCGCCACTACTGCGAGCGCGGCGAAGACCGGCGTCACCCGAGCGAGTGCTATCTGCTCTACAAGATCGAGCGCGCCGTGGAACGCGGGGGTGGATGCACGCTTCCGGAGAAGCTGGATGTGCCTCCTTCGGTCGCGTATGCACGCGCGGGCGAGTGGTACCTCGCGCGCGCCGTTCAATGCGTGGAGGCCACGCGCCTCGTACGCGTCTCTCCGCTCGCCGAGCATTGCGACGACCTCGCGTTCTACGCGGTGCGGGCCTTCATGAACGTACCCGACGAGACGCGCGCCGGCGAGGCGCGGGCGCTGCTCCTCGAGCCGGGCAATGGCATGCTGAAGAGCCCGCACATCGCGGAGCTGCCCACGCTCGCGCCTCGACGGCCGTAGCGCTGGACGACATCGCTGCCTGGAACTTCCTCGACGGGTTATTGTACGGCCATCCTGGAGACGTCGAAGTGCCCGATACCCGAACGGCCGAGGAGCGCCGCCGGGACTGGACGTTCTGGAGCGCCCACGATTTCCTGACAGAGCGGGACGGCCTCTTCGAGGAGCGGCTTCAGCGCGTTCTCCGCGCCTTCGCTGGACAGCCACAGAGGGCTGATCGCGGTAGGCAGAGGACAATGACAGCGGCCGGAGATAGCCAGAATGCAAGGCACTCCGCGGAGGCTTCCGCCCCAGGATTCTACTATCAGGCATTCTTCGCGCTGCTCACCCTGCCGGCACGAGATACGGACAACGCCGCGCTCGGGGTGGAACAGCTGGACGACATCGACTCAGGGCTTGCCATCTCCGAGACGTTTGGACTTCCTTCTCCCCCGATCCTCAGCGCGCCGTCGGGTCGTTGACGCGTCCCGCGAAGAGGATCGCCTGCGTCGACGCGTCGCGGATGAAGAAGAAGAACGGGCGGTCCAGGACGATCGCCGCAGGCGCGGCCGGCAGACCCGAGCCCGAGGAATTGAGGATGACCCCGGTCGACCCCGCTGCCTCGGTCCCGGCCTCGTCCACGTCGATCCTCGCCGCGTGAATGACCTCATGGATCCAGAGCTTCATGCCCGCGACGATGCCCGTGAAGTCGGCCTCGTCGCCGAAGGCGACCTCCATGCCGAGATCCATGAGCGCTCCCTTGAGAGAGGTGGACGTGCCGAACGAGAACTTCGGCATCGTGATGTCGACCGGCTGCTGGTAGGTCGAGTCGATGATCGCCTCGAGCGCCGCGCCGTCGAGCGACTCCTCGAACGCGTCCGTGGTCCCCTTGGCGGGCAGCACGAGGAACATCGAGACGGCGGACCCCGCATACGGGATCCCCACCGCTTCCCAGCCGTCGCCGTCGCCGTAGCTCCCCTGATGCCTGCCGTTCATCATCTGGGCGGTGACGCTCGAGCCGTCGCCGCGCAGGAACGTCCCCGGCTGCGTCGCGTCCTTCACGAACGCCGTCTTCCACTGGGCGTGGAAGTAGACGGCGTTGACGAGCACGGCCACCGTCTCCGGCGTCACGTCTTCATCGAGGAGCTTCGGGATCTTGCCCTCCGTCCGGTGGCTCACCCACGCGTTGATGAGCCCCTCGGCCTCCTTCGTGGCGGTGACGAAATCCGCGAGCCGCACGTGCGCGCCGTAGCTCTCGCCGAGCACATTCAAGAACGGCTTCTCGAGGGGGACATCGATCTGCGCCCAGATCCCGTTGGCCGTGTGGAGCCGAAAGCCGCCTTCCTCGGCGTGTTTCCGGAGCTGGAGGTCCACGTGGTTGAACGCCGGATGCAACCGCTCCTGGGGGAGCTCGAATCGCATCGCCGCGGCCATCGCCTGCTCCGTCGTCGTCCGCGCGCCCGCGTACGTCATCGCGAGCGCCGTCGAGATGCTGAAAGGCGCGTAGACGACGTTCGTCGTCGAGCTGTGGAGCGCGCGGCCGAGGTCGAGCGCGAAGCTCGCGTTATTGCGCGAGAGCGACCCCCGATCCTCCGCCGAGACGTCCGGATTCTCGATCCGCGTCACCTCCGAGGGCACCACGCAGCCGGGCTTCACCTCGAAGCACTCGACGGGCGCCTCGACCGAGCCGCCCCCACCCTGGCCCGAACCGCCCCCTCCCGCGTTCCCGCCCCGGCCCGAGCTGCACCCCACCAGGGCTGACAACCCCACGGCCGTCAACAACGTCGCTGTTCGCATGACGCCGGGTCTGAGCAGGCTGCGTGCCAGAGCGCCTCCGCGGAGATCACGTCGTTGCGCTCCGAGGCGTGCCATGTGCAGCCGATCCATCGGACCAGCTTGCGCCACAATGAGCCATCCGGCACATCACGGGCGTGGAGCTGTGCGACGGGCAGTCCGCGCCCCGAGGCGACCTCCAGGAGGACTGCCTCAACGGCCGCCCCCTCCCCGGCGAGGGCGACTTCGACATCGTTCGCTTCGTGCGGACCCTGGAGGCCAAGGGCACCAACGTCGCGCCGTCCGTGGAGGTCCTGTCCCCGGAGTTGCGCAAGCATCCAGCTCTCCTTTCCTCTCCTCGGAGCGTCAACGGGATCGTTGATGCGCGGGACCGGAGCGGCCCGGGGTCAGGTTGAACGCGGAGCCGACCAGCGCAAGGTCGGCTGAACGCCTGGGGGAAGTTCCCGAGCAGCCGCCTGCTCCCTGGGTCGTACTCCTCCGAGAGCAGGCCGACGTCGTTGCGCAGAGCGAGCAGCCGCTCGAACAGCGCCCGCGCCTCGCCGGCGCGGCCCATGAGGGCATAGCAGTCCGCGAGCCAGAAGCTGCACGCGAGGAAGACCCCCTCGGCGCCGGACAGGCCGTCGGGCGTCCTCCCTGGGCCGGTCGTGTAGCGGAGCACGAAGCCCCCGCGCACGAGCTCGCGCTCGATGGCGCGCACCGTGCCCGCGACGCGCGGATCGCCGGACGGCAAGAAGCCCACGAGCGGAATGAGCAGCGTGCTCGCGTCCAGCTCCTGGCTGCCATACGATTGCGTGAACGTGCCGCGGCCCGGGTCGAACCCCTTCTCGCACACCTCCGCGTGCACCGCCTCGCGCAGCGCGCGCCAGCGATCGACCGGGCCGTCCAGCCCGAGCTGCTCCACGGTCTTCACGGCGCGATCGAACGCGACCCAGGCCATCACCCGCGAGTAGGTGAAGGGGCGCGGCCCGCCCCGCACCTCCCAGATGCCCTCGTCGGGCCGGCGCCAGCTCGATTCGAGGAAGTCCATCAGCTTGCGCTGGAGGCGCCAGGCCTCCGGCTCCGGGGCGAGGCCGGATCGGCGCGCCTGGTACATCGTGTCCATCACCTCGCCGTAGACATCGAGCTGGAGCTGCTCGACCGCGGCGTTGCCGGCGCGCACCGGCCGCGAGCCCTCGTAGCCCGGCAGCCAGGGGAGCTCGATCTCGCGGAGCCGCCGCTCGCCCGCGATGCCATAGAGGATCTGGAGCTTCGAGGGGTCGCCCGCGATGGCGCGCAGGAGCCAGTCGCGCCAGGCCGCGGCCTCCTCGCTGTAGCCGCCGAGCAGCAGCGCGTAGAGCGTCAGGGTCGCGTCGCGCAGCCAGCAGTAGCGGTAGTCCCAGTTGCGCGCGCCGCCGATCCACTCGGGGAGCGAGGTCGTCGGCGCCGCGACGAGCCCGCCCGTGGGCGCGTGGGTGAGCGCCTTGAGCGCGAGGAGCGACGTGACGACCGCCTCCTTCCATGGTCCCGTGTGGGCGCAGCGGCTCGACCAGGCGCGCCACCACGCCTCGGTGTGCTCCACCGCGCGCTCGGCGTCGATCGCCTCGGGCGGCGGCTCGTGCGACGGGTGCCACGTGAGCACGAAGGGGATGCGCTGGCCCTCGTGGACATCGAATTCGGCGATCGTGGTGAGCCCTGCGCCGTGGACCGGCACCCCCGCGCGCAGGATCAGCGCGTCGGGCCCGGCCACCGCGCGCAGCGCGCCGCCGCTCGACCGCACCCAGGGCACGATCGAGCCGTAGTCGAAGCGAATGATGAGCTCCAGGGAGACCGGGACCCGGCCGCGCACGCCTTCGACGACGCGCACGACGTCCGGCGCCCTCCCGCGCAGCGGCATGCAGTCCACGAGCCGCACCGCGCCCTCGGCCGTGGTGAACTCGGTCTCGAGCACGAGCGTTCCCTCGCGGTAGCGGCGTGCGACGCGGGACGCCGGGTCCTTCGGCCCGATCCGGAAGCGGCCGTGCTCCGGCGTGCCGAGCAGGGCGGCGAAGCAGGCGGCCGAATCGAAGCGCGGCAGGCACAGCCAATCGATGGAGCCATCGCGTCCGACCAGCGCCGCTGTCTGTGTGTCCCCTAGCAACGCATAGTCCTCGATCCGCAGCGGCATGCGAGCTCCTGACCGGTGCGGCGACGAGCGCCAGCGCCTCGGCGGCGGCGAGAGCACGGAGGATGCCACGCGCCGCGCCGCGGGTTCAGGCCGTGGCCCAGGAGGGCGATGGCCACGCCGTGCACAGCGGGCGCCGCCGGGCACGGCCGTGGGGCTCGGGCGTCAAGCGATGGGCGTGCCGTCGGGGCGCCGCGCCGAGCGGTGCAGCGCCGGACGCCGCCGCGCCGGGCGGCGGCGAGCGGGAATCTCCCTGGCCTGGGCTTGATGACCGATCACGGAGGAGCCTGTCGGTGCTGGATGGCGTGCTCGGCCTCCATCGTGTACCGGCGGCTCTCGGCCTCGTCGGGTTCGAGCCCCAGCTCACCATAGCGATAGGCCATCGCCAGCGCCTGGAGCGCCGCGGGGTGCTCCCGCTCGCCAGCGCTCTCGTAGAGCTCCACGGCTTTCTCGTCATTCTTTGGCACGCCCGCGCCCGCGCGATAGGCATTGGCGAGCAGGAACATCGCGTCCGGCGATCCTCCGCGCGCCGCGATCTCGAACCAGCGCGCAGCCTCCGCAGGGTCCGCCATCACGCCATCGCCGTTCTGGCTCATCACGCCGAGGAAATACGCGGCGCTCGGGTGGTGCGAGGGGGCGGCTCGCAGCAGCCAGGCGCGGGCGCGCGCCGCGTCCCTGGGGACCGACAGAAGCCCCTTCAGGTAGATCCTTCCGAGCGAGACCTGCGCCTCGACGTCTCCCTGCTCGGCCGCCCGCGCGAGTGAATCCATCCCGGCGAGGACCTCCCCGGGATCCGCGAGCGTGAGCAGGCGAAAGCCGAGCGCCCGCGCCTCCATGCCGCTCGGGGGCGGCGCCCCGGGGCGCGACGGCGGCGAGGGCGCCGCGGCGGCCGTGAAGCGATCCGCCTCGGGATGACCGCCCTCGCGCAGCCCTCCAAGACAAAGGGCGGCGCCGCCGCCGAGCACGAAGACGCCGCCGACAAGCACAGCGAGCCGGACGGGACGCGAAGCGCTCACCGGCTCAGGTCGATGGAGTAAACCGACAGCATCTTGCCGCTGCCGTCATCCTGCGCGAGCGCCGCTTCGGCCGATGCCACTCCGCGCGCAACCCGCCATAGTGAGTCGAGGCGGTCGAGGTTTCGCACCGATGCACGCCCGGATCAAGGGCTACGATGAGCTGCTCGGCATGTCAACGGCACCGGAGGGGCGGTGCGGCGGAAGAACGCTTGAACGGCGCTCCCTCCGCCCTCCGCGCGCCGCTGCGTCAATCCGGTAACAGTCTCGTTAACGCTCGCCACGTGCGAAGGACCGCGTGGCATCAAAACACGATCGTCCAACCCGGATTGCTCACTTGCTGCTTCGTATAGGACACGCCGTCGACCTTCAGCCCTTCGGCGTTGAGCAGCGTGATGAGCCCGCCCTTGTTGGAGAGGACCATCGGAGCCTGGACGACGACCGTCGTCAGCCCGCCGGGCTGAAGCTCTCCGGTGAGCGCCATCTTCGATTTGGCGTTGTCGGCCAGCGACCAGCCAGCGAGGTCGATCTTCCGGTTTGACGTATTCAACAACGTAACGGTCTCTCGCTCGGGTGTGCGCGCGTCGTTCACGAGGGCGGCGACGATCCGCACGATCCCGTCGGGCTGCTCCACCGTGGGGAGCCCACCGCCTCCGCCGGCCACGTCCGACGGCGGTCCGGATACCGGGATGTCGAGCGTGTGCCCTGTCTTGTCGTCGGTGTGCCACGCCTGCGTCTGAAACTTCAGGAAGATCGCGACCCACTGGTCCCCACGCGGGAAGTGGATGAGGAGGCCGCCGTCCTGCCAGACACCGTCGTCCTTCTTGAAGCGGGCGTCGTTGCCCTGGTTCATGTGGATATCGTGGATGCCGTTTCCCGGCAGGAAGCCGAAGATCTTGTCCTTCTTCCCGTTCTCCGGGCCCCAGCGCTCCCCGAAGGCGTACAGGAGCGCCGTCTCGTCGGCCATCGCCCGCTGCACGTAGTGGTCGAGCTTCTCGTTGAGGTCGTTGTCAGGGCCCGGGGCGGAGAATGGCAGCGGGACGAACTCCGTCCGATCCACAAGGTTCCCCCGGATGAAGTCGAGCCCGAGCCCGCCCGGCTTGCTCTCCAGCGGATGAAAGCCCGGCTTCAGCTCGTGGAGATCTCGAAGCAGCGGGTGCGCAAAATGGGACTTGACGACATATTCGACCTGGGAGCCGTCCTGCGACTGCACATTCACCGCGATGCGATAGTCTATCGTGTCGTCCACGACGTGGATCTGGTAGTGCGGGTTCGCTCCCGACGCGAAACGCCGATCGATCACTGTACCCTTCAATACACCATAGCTGTTCAGCGGCATGTTGCCTCCCGCATCCATCGGCTGAGCACGGCCGGTGCCCGCCTGTGAGTGAGATAGCATCAAACCTACTTCACTGCTTCGAATGGTGATGGATCATCCGGCATGCGCTCCCCCCCTTGGAGCCGGTGACCGACGGGTGTTGAATGGAACGCTCGATAGCGCCTTCCACACCATGTGAAGCCGTCATTTTTTGGGGTCAAGACTGGACTGCCCGTGGACTCGGAAATTTCGCCGACCTTCACGCAATGGTCCATGCAGCGGAACGCCAGGGAGCTGACGCGGGAACCCCATCATCTCTCGAGCGGCCAGCGCCGAGCCGAGGCGCGCGCCACGTACAGGTTACAGGCGCATCAAATTCATCATGGATTCTCTCGCGCGGCGGAAGGCGCGCTTCGAGTCGATTTCGGCCGTGACGGATCTCGCCGGGGCCGTGTTCGAGGTCGGCCGACGGTTGCGGCGGCTACCTCGATTGCGGCTGCGCCGGCGGCGCGGCCTGCACCGACAGCTCCTGCCCGACGCCGTGAACGAACCCCGTGCGCGCCGGGAGCGACTCATCCGTCGCTTCCGGCGCGAGCCAATCTCGCCCGGAGAGGCCATCCTGCGCGGACATGTCGCAAGGGGCGCGCGCTCCTCAGCGCGGGAGGAAGAGCTGTTCAGGGAGCGCGGTGTTGCAGGGCTCCTGGACGATGCGCGCATAGCCCGCGGTGCTGGCATCCTCGACGCTCAGGCACTTCTGGCTGTTCACGTTCATGATCGACCGATAAGCGCCCACCGGCCGCAGGACGAACTTCTGGTTGGGGTTGCCCGTGCAGGTGTATTGAATGAGCCCGACGCCGTCCTCGAGGCTCGAGTAAGGGATGTCGAAGCAGAGCCCGCTGTGCTTCGGCTTGATGAACACGCTCCCATCGGCGTCTCCCGTCGGGATGAGCTCGAAGCTCTGGTTGGGACCGCCGGTCGCAGGCCACTGAATGATCGGCGAGAGCGGCGTCGTCTCCGAGTAATAGACGTCCATGTTGAGGCCGCTGTTCTGGTTGGTGAAGGTCACCGCCGGGTTGGTGCTGCTCACGCTCCCGAAGTCCACGGTCGTGGCGAGCTCGGCGGCGACAGAGTAGCCTTGAGGATGCGCCTCTGCGTAAAAGAAGTACCAATCGACGTAGATCCCTTGGAGCACCTGGGTGTGCGTGACGGAGAGGGGCACCTTGCCGTTGAACGCGCTCGGCGCGGAATAGACGGTCTGATACGTCGGCTGGAGGGTCGAGACCGCGAGGAACGGCAGCGTGTGGAGCGTTCCGGTCCAATCGTCGACGAGGTCGACGGGGTTCCAGTACGGATAGCCCTGCGCCGAGGTCATCCGGTAGCTCCAGGCGGACGTCCGCCCCGTGCTCTGATCGATCGCGGTGAAGTCGGACAAGGACACGGTGGCGCTGTCCTGGAAGCTGCACGAGAAGCTGGCGCTGGCCGCGTCGGTGCCCCCCTGCGCGCCGACGCTGCAGCCGACGGAGCGCGTGAACGAGTTTTGCCCGTTCGGGGAGTTGGGCACGTGGGCGTACGGGCTCAGCGCCGTGCTGCCAGGCACGACCCGGACGTCCAACTGCTGCTGGTAATAGCCCCGGTTGAACTTGTCGTTCGTGTTCAGCGGCCCCGGGTTCGCGCCCGCGCCCACGCCGGTGACGACCATGAATTTGTTGTCGGGCGTGGCCGAAGCGACGAGCTCGACCTCGTAGCTCAGATCCAAGGTCGCGACTTGCGAGGTGCCGGGAACGGTCCACCACGCGGAGCCGTTGACGATGAACTGGCGGTAGGTGCCCGGGGGGGCCGAGCTCGCGACGGAGAGAGCGAACGGCTGCACGACGGGCGCGGCCGCGAGCGTGCGGATGCGCGCCGCCACCTGCGTGGCCACGTCCTCGCGTGACGGACCGGCCGTGGGCGGGGCGCCCTCCGCGGCCTGTCCGGCGTGCTCACGGTCCGGCGCGCGCGCCGCCAGCTCCTCGGGGAACAAGGTAACGGCCTCGTGGCTCACCTTGATCGTGGCGGAGGGGGACTTCACCGGCGTCGTCTCGATGTTCCCGTAGAGCTTGATGTCGAACTTCGTTCCCCCGCGCGATGGCTCCACGATCGCCACGTCGCCCGCGACGCCGTAGCCGAACACCGCGGCCATGCGCGCCGAATCGCGGACATTCTCGAAGACGAACGGGACCCCGGCCTCGCTCGCGGCCTCGACCAGCGACCGGTACATCGCGAGATCCGCCTCACGGAGCTCGTCCATGTCGGCGATCACCGCGCCCGTCCGGCGAAGGAGGTCGCTGCGCTCGGCGTCGCCGGAGCGGAGCGCGTCCAGAGCCCCCTGCGCCGACGTCGCCTGGAGCTCGCCGGCGAGGTGATGGAGGACTGGCGTCCTGTCCGCGGAGATCGGGGTCAGGGCGATGAACCCGGTACGCGCGGCGGGCGCCTCGGACGTCGACGAAACGTCATCGAGCGGCTCGACGTCGGGGCTCCCGCAACCTGTTTGCACAAGTCCGAGTGCGAGCGTCGAGAGCGAGAACACCAGGCCTACTCTGGAATGGATCATGGACTCCTCCCTTGCGGCTTCCTTCGCCCAGGCGAGCGATCGTGCCGTCAGGTCCAGCTACGGCCGACATCGGCGTCGGTTTCGCAAGTTTGCTTCCGGTCAAAGACGCCCCTACGCGCGGCGGCCGCGCCCGGCGCGCGCCGGGTCGGTCGCCGGCAGCTCCCCGAGGAGGTGGTCGATGCAGGTCCGGACGGCGGCCGTCAGGGCGCGATGCGCGCGATAGAGGAGGCTGACACCGCCGGCCTCGGCCTCGTAGCCCTTGAGGACGCGGACGAGGCGCTTCGCGGCCACGTCCTCGGCGCAGAACACCTCCGGGAGCAGCGCGATGCCCACGCCCGCGAGCGTCGCGCGGTAGGCGGCGGAGGACTCGCTCACATAGAAGCGGGGCTCGAAGGCGACGCGTCGCCTCCGGCGCCCCTGCCCGAGCGTCCACGTGGCCATTCCGTCCGTCGCGTGCACCGCGATGCAATCATGACGCGCGAGATCCTCGATCCTTTGGGGCACGCCCCGCGCCTCGAGGTAACTCGGGCTCGCATACAGCAGCTTCCGCGTCGCCCGCCAGAGCTCTCTCGCCACGAAGTCGGTGGTGTCGTCCACGTGGCCCGGGACGATCGCGATGTCGAAGCCCCCGGCGAGGAGGTCGACCCGCCGTGAATCGATCTCGAGGTCGACCGACACGCGGGGGTGCTTCGCGAGATACGCGCAAACGGCGCTCGCCACCGCGGCGCCGAGGGCGACCGGCGCCACGATCCGCACGCGCCCGCGCGGCTCACTCTGGAGCTCGCGGACGTGATGCGTGCCTCTCGTGAGGTCGTCGATCGCCCGCTCGGCGTGGCCGAAGTACGCGCGCCCGGCCTCGGTCAGGTCCAGCCGCCGCGTGGTTCGCTCGAGGAGCCGGACACCGAGCGCGGACTCGAGCCGCGCGATGCGCCGGCTCACCGTGGAGACCGGCACGCCGCGCTCGCGGGCTGCAGCCGAGAAGCTGCGCGTCCGGACGACGCGCACGAGGAGCGCGGCGTCGTTCAGGTCCAGATCGATTCGTGCGTCCACGGCAACAGTTCCTTCCCTCCAGGCACACTAATGCGCTCCGGTGGCCGCCGCTAGGCTCGACGACGTGAAGAAGCCCATCGTCACCGGGCCACGCGGAGCACGGTGCGCCGCGCCCGCGTGATGCCTGGGAGGACCGCGCAGGGTCGCTGCGCCGAGCGCAGGAGGAGATTGTCATGATCATCGTCACTGGAGCCAACGGTCACCTCGGCCGAGCCATCATGGAGCGGCTCCTTCAGCGCGTGCCCGCCGCCCGGCTCGGCGTCAGCGTCCGCGACCCGGAGCAGGCCAGCGCGCTCGCCGAGCGCGGCGTCCGCGTGCGCCGGGGGGCCTTCGACGACGCCGCGAGCCTGCGCCACGCATTCGATGGCGCCTCGCATGTCCTGATCGTCTCCATCAACAGCACAGGAGAGGCCGCGGTGCGCCAGCATGAAGCCGCGCTCGAAGCGGCGCGCGCGGCGGGCGCCCGCCGCGTCCTCTACACGAGCCACATGGGCTCGAACCCGGCGTCCCGCTTCGAGCCCATGCGCGACCACGCGGCCACCGAGGCCTCGCTGCAAAGGTCGGGGGTCGCGTTCACCTCGCTCCGCAACGGGTTCTATGCAGCGTCCGCGCTCATGCTCCTCGAGCGGGCGCTCGAGACGGGCAAGCTCGTCGCGCCAGAGGACGGCCCGGTCTCGTGGACAGAGCACGCCGACCTGGCCGACGCGGCGGTGATCGCGCTGACCGACGAGGCGCGCCTCGACGGGGTGACACCGCCGCTCACCGCCTCCGCGGCCCTCGATCTCGGGGACATCGCGGCGATCGCCTCGGAGCTCGTCGGGCGCTCGATCACGCGGGTGACCGTCAGCGATCGAGCGTTCAGAGAAGACATGGTGTCTCACGGCGTCCCCGAACAACGGGCGGACCTGTTTCTGGGCATGTTCGCGGCGAGCCGAGAGCGCGAGTTCGCCGCCGTGGATCCGACCCTGGAGCGCCTGCTCGGCCGAGCGCCGATGTCCATGCGCCACTACCTGACGGCGCGCCTGTCACGCTGAGGCACGGGGCGCACCTCGCGCGTCAGCGCCACCCAGCACCGACCCGCGGTCGGCCCGTGATACCCGCCGTCCACGGGCCTGCCTGATCGGGCAGCTGCGCGCTCGAACACCGGACGCAGGTCAGGGGTATGGCGACGCGAGCAGCATGACGCCGCGACCGTCGGTGAGCACCGCCTGAAACGCGATCTGTCCCAGGTTGTTGTTGACCGCTCCGGCCGTCGGCGAGAAGATCGGCGGCGGCGGGATTACCAGCTGCGGAGAGTGGAGCTGATTCACCGTGCCGATCCCAGGGATGACCGTCCCCGTCCGGGCAACCACGCTCAGCTGACCGCGCGACCAGCGGTACAGGCCGGTGACGAGGGGCTTATCGTCCTCGCGGATATGAGCGCTGAAGACCACTTCTCGACGATCGTTGATGTGAACGTTGCCGCCGACGAGGCTGGCGTTGATGAGGGTCCCGCCGCCGGGCATCGGGTCGCCGGGCCGTGCGACAGCCTTGACCCTGCCGTCGAGGTAGACGAACACGGCGATGTCCTCGTTGGCCTCCGGGGACGGCGTGAGGTCACCATTGAAGGCGATGTCGCCCCATCGGTTCATCACGTCGTGGAAGACCTGCCGAAACGTGCCTCCACCGGGCGCCGGATCACCCGCGCGGACGATGGAACGCACCTGACCCGACGCCCGTTTGACGTACAAGCTGCCCAGCGCGTTGATCAGCTCCGCCTGCGGTGGAAAACCCGGGACCGGACCGGTCTCGCCGGCGATGTGGCCGATGAAGGACACGTCGCCGCGATCGTTGATCCACGGCTCGACGACATAGTCGAACTTCCCGCCGCCGGGCGCGGCGTCGCCGGGAACCACCACGGGGTCGATGTCGCCACCGGGGCGGGCCACATACGCCCCGATCCCGAGGCCGCCGTAGGGCTGGTCCTCTGCATGGAAGCCCTTCTGGGTCTTCACGAGGCCGGCGAACACATGTTCACCGCGATTGTTGATGTTCGGCCCGAAGAAGACGCCCTGAAATTTCCCGCCGCCCGGCGCCGGCGTCTCGTAGGGGGTCACGACCGCCGTCACGCTGCGGGTCGCATGCGAGTAGCGATAGGCGCCGGCGTTGACGCCGACAGGCAGGGTGAAGGGTTCCAGCAAGAAATTGAAGACCATGTCCGCTCGCTCGTTGAGGTGCACCGGTCCGAGGAAACCGAAGCTGAAGATCGAGTCGTCCGGCGCGGTCCCGCCGGTCCGCCCCAGCTCCAGGATGCGCCCGCGATGCCGGAGGAAGACCCCCTCCCCGCCGGTGCTGACGTCAGCGCCAAATGCGATGTCACCAGAGTCGTTGAGCCCCCCGACCTCGAAATCGTTGACGAAGGTCCCTTCCCCCGGGGTCGGGGTGTCGAGGAACGCGAGCGCCGTGAAGACATATTCCTCGGATCCGTGCGCCCAGGAGGAGTAGGTCAGCGCGTCCTGTTGCGCCGATGCGGGGGCCTCCGGCTCCTCCACGCCGGTCCCACAAGCAGTCGCGACGAGCGTACAACACAGCGCTGGCACCGTGAATCGATTCGTCCACATAGACATCTCCGTCGAACCCGGATTTGCGCGAACAAAGCGCAGATCGAGAAGGCGCGGGAGTATGGATGAGCGAACGCCGTCGATCAAGACGACGCCTATCCGCTCTCGAGATACTGACGCGACGTAACACGGTGACTCGGTCATAAGCATGCTTTGCCCGTGACGTGACCGAGCGCGCGACCGTGGCCCGCGCTCCTAGACCGAGCCGCCCTCCAGGGCAGTCCTGGACACAGGCGAGCGAAGCCCGCTGGCTGTGGCGCGGAGGATTCGGATGCGCGGTTCTCTCCCAGAGCAACCGGCGCCCGGAGTGCCCCAGGCCACATCACACCCGCCCGGCCCCTGCACCGGCTGGCCGAGCGCAGCCGGCTGCGCCGGCGAGTCGAGCATTGAGGGCCCCCTCCTCGCTGCGAGATGGTCGCCATCGCGGGGACACACGCCGAGCGCCGGCTCCCACACAGGGATCCATCGCTCACCTCTGGATCACGGCGATCCTCACAGCGGGATCTTTTGGTACCGTGCTCGCAGGCGCTGTTGCTGGCCTGATGCGCGCTCGCCCGGTCGAGCGGGGCGCATTGTGTCGGGAGCCGCGCGCCTGGTGGTGTTTCGAGGGAGGGGCATGCGAACAAAGGCTTTCATCGAGGGAGCGATCCTCCGTGCTGTCGCGCTGCTGGCGCTCCCGGCGCTCGGCGCGTGCGGCGCGGAGACACCGCCGTACGACGACCTGCCGCTGCGCGACGCGCTGAGCGCCGCGCCGGAGGTCCTCGCCGCCTTGCCGGAAGAGGTCCTGCGCGACGTGGCGGTGCGGCTGGAGGAGGCGCACGGCGAGCCGGGGGACGAGACGGCGATCGACGGCGCGGAGATCGCGAGCGTCCCCGCGCTGGTCCGCAGCGCGGACGCGGCGCGGGACGAGACGGGGAAGGACGCGATCGTCCTCGGCGCGCTCGAGCCGTCCGAGGACGGGTTCGTGCTCCGCTCGGTCACGCCCATCGCGGGGGCGCGCGGGCCCGAGGCGCCGCTCGATCGACCTGTGCCCGCCCTCGCGGGGCCACCGGCGTCGCCGGAGACCGCGCCGCTGGAGGGCGCGGCGCTCGGCGGCCGGGCGGGCGAGATCCTGGCGGAGCTCGCGCGGCGCGCGGACGCGCAGGACCTCGTCCGCGTCACCGGCCTGCCCGCGGGCGTCATCGCCCGGGATCACACCGTCTACGTCAATGCCGCGTGGCTCGTCGCGCTGAGCGCCCTCCCGCCCGAGGACGCGCCCGCGCTCCCCACGCCCTCGGGCGGCGCCGCGATGCCCGCGTGGCCCCGGAGCGAGCCGCGATCCGTGCGCTTCAACCCCTATCACCTCCCCTCGTCCGTCGCGGCGTGCGCCGCCGAGGTGCGGGACGTATGCACCTGCGCCGTGGCCGGGCCGTGCGAGCACGACCGCACCGACCCGACGTTCGCGGACGCACAGGCGGAGTGTTCCTGGGTCAACGCCGGGGCGCTGAACGCCGAGGCGCTCTGCATCCTCGCGCTGCTGAGCATCGACGGGGTCAAGGAGTGCGTCCTCTCCGCGGGCAGCGGCGCGTGCGCCGCGCTGCCGGTCGCGGGGCGCGACGGCGCGCTGGCGTTCGCCGGGGACGAGGGCTGCATGGCCGTGCTCGATCGCTGCCTCCAGTACGGCAGCCCGACGGTCCCGGCCGTCACCCCGAGCGCGCCGAGCGGCACGTCGAGCAGCGACGACTGCGGCAGCTGCGGCGGCTGCGACAGCTGCAACGAGGACGTCGCGGGTTGCAACCAGAACTGCAGCGACTGCAACCAGAACTGCAGCGATTGCAACCAGAACTGCCGCGACTGCAACCAGAACTGCAAGGACGGCGATCCCTCCACCGGCAGCAACTCGAGCTGCAGGCTGAGCGCCGGCCGGCGCGATCCCGCAGGCGGCCTCCCGCGCGCGCCCGTGCCCCTCGGCGCCGCGTTCTGGCTGCTCCTGCCGGCGGGTTACATGCTGCTGCACATCCGGAGGCGGCCTTGAACCGGGCGGTGGTGCTCTGGCTCGCGAGCCACGGCCTGCCGCCGTGGCTCGCGCCGACCTACACCATGATGGTCGCCCTCGCGGGGCTCCTCGGGGCGGCGGCGTTCTTCTGGCTCGTTCGCCGGGATCGGGGGGATGTGGCCGTGGAGGGCCGGGCGCTCCTCTCGGGCTACGTCGCGGCGCTCCTGGGTGGCTACGTCTTCGAGGCGCTGCGCGCCGCGCCCGAGGCGGTGGCGAGGGGCTCGTGGGGTCCGATGCTCCACGCCGGCCGCGCGGCCTATGGCGGCCTCATCGCCGGCGTCGCCGTGGCCGGCCTGGTCCTCCACCGCCGCGGCGCGGCCGTGCTCCCGTTCCTCGACCGGCTCGTGCCAGGGCTCGGGCTCACCTACGCCTGCGTGCGCACCGGGTGCTTCCTCGCGGGGTGCGACTACGGCCGCGTCACCGGGGGCGCGCTGGGCGTCCGGTTCCCCGCCGGCAGCCCCGCGGCGGCGGACCACGCGGCGGCCGGCTGGGTGCCCCTCGGCGCGCCGAGCCTGCCCGTGCACCCCACGCAGCTCTACGAGGCGGCGCTCGGGGCGATGGCGAGCGCGCTCGCCGCCCTCTGGCTCGTCCGGGGGCACCGGGACGGGCGCGCGTTCGGGACATGGCTCGCGCTCTACGCGGCGGGCCGGTTCTTCATCGAGCTCCTCCGCGGGGACGCCGGGCGTGGCGTGTACGGGGGGCTCAGCACCGGCCAGCTCGTCTCGCTTGCGCTCCTGCTGGGGCTCGCGGCGGCCGTCGTGCTGGCGCGTCGGGCCCGCGGCGCGCGGCGCGCCGCCGCCGTGGCGCCCGCGCTGGTGGCGCTCGCCTCCCTGAGCCTCGCCGCGGGCGAAGCCGCGGCCCAGCCGTCTCGCCCCGCGCCCTACCCCTACCCGCCCCCCGAGGGCGGGTACCCCGCGCCCTACCCCTACCCGCCGCCCGAGGGCGGGTATCCCGCTCCCTACCCCTACCCGCCACCCGCGGGTGGGTACCCCGCGCCCTACCCCTACCCGCCGCCCTCGGCGGGCGGGTACCCCACGCCCTACCCCTACTACCCGCCGCCGGCGGGCGGATACCCCGCGGCCCCCCCTCCCTCGCCCGCGGCTGCCGCGCAGCCGCAGCGGCGCACCCCGGATACGTCGCCGGGGCCCGCAGCGGAGCAGCCCGCGACGGGTCATCAGGCGGAGGCCAACGCGCGGCGGATGGCGCTCTCGCTCGGGATCTCCGGCTACTTCGTGCCGGGGCGCTTCACGGTGAAGGACGGGATGTCCGTGGATCTCGACGTCCTCGCGCGCCTCCGCCTGAGCGAGACGCGCCGCTTCGAGGTCGGCGTCGAGCTCCGGACCGTCTCGACCACCGACGTCAACCAGCTCGCGGTCGGCGTGCCGCTCCGGCTCGTGATGGGGGTCGGGTCGCACGTCGAGATGTCGGTCGGGATCACGCCGGGCTACCACCGCATCTTCTTCGACTCCCCCTACTTCGAGAGCGTGGGCGCCTTCGGCGCTCGCTTCGGGTGGGGGATCCAGCTCCCGATCACCTCGCACCTGTTCCTCGGCTTCTCTCCGCTGAGCTTCCTCGTGCTCGCCTCGGACGACGTGGACGCGCTCGTGGCGTACGAGCCCGGGCTCTGGGCCGGCGCAGGATTGCTGTGACAGCCGTCGCTGGACCTGCCGGCAGCTCCTCAGAGGGGCCGTCGTTCTCTAGGACACCGATCACGTTGATCGAGCGAGAAATGAGCCGCCAAGGCGCCAAGGACGCCAAGATTGTGTTTTGTTCTTGGCGTCCTTGGCGCGCTTGGCGGTTCAAATTCCTGCTCTTTTCTGGGGTTTCAACCGGTTTGTCGCTCTAGCCGCGACCGATCCTGGTCGCGATGATGAGCCCTGACGACCAGCAGAGCTTGGTCAGCACGAGATCCTGGCGTCGCTCGAGGGCGGCGATCAGCTCTGCCACCTTGGGAGCGTGGTCATCAGGCCAGTTGGGCTGAGGGAGCATGTCGTCGATGACATAGAACCCGCCGGGCTTGATCAGGCTCAGCGCCTCGTCGAGGGCGTAGTACTTGCCCGGCCATGTATCGGCAAAGACGAGCTCGAATTGCTGCCCCCGGACCGAGCGCAAGAAGGCTTCGCCATCCATGTTCTTGAGCGTGAGGCGGGGGTCGCCTCCGAGGTGCTGGCGTGCCACGGCCTGGACCTTCTCGTCGTGCTCCACGGAGACGAGCGTGGAGCTGGCATTCATGCCATCGAGGATCCAGCACGTAGAAATGCCCGTGCCGGTCCCGAGCTCGAGGAGAGCGCCCGACTTGGCGGCGGCGAGCGTACGCAGCATCGAGCCCGTCTGCCTGTCACTGGCCATGGCAAACCCGATCTCCGCGGTGGCCCGCTCGATCTCCTCGAGCACCGCAGGCGGTCTCAAATTCTCCAGCTCCTTCATGCCTCCATCCCTCTTCACGCGCCCAACCGCGCGTCACTTTACAGCACCTCGATCTGGCGGCCCCCCTGGAAAGAGCCAGCGGGGGAGGGCGTGCTGCGCGGGGGGGCGGCGGGGCAGGCCCCCACAAACCCCGAGCGCCGGCCCGCAGCGCAGCGGGTCGCCCCCGATCTCGCCTCCCGCACCCACGGCAACAGCCCCCCAAAAGGCGCGAGTTTGTGGGACAGCCCCGCCGCCCCCCCGCGCAGCACGCCCTCCCCCGCTGGCTCCGCTGCAGCCTGCTGACAGCTCACTCCCCGAGCAACGCCCGCGCGAGCGCCAAAGTCCGTGCATTCGCCGATACGTTCTCGAGAAAGCTCCTCCGGAGCGCAGGCTCCTCGATCCTGCCCGCGCGAGCGAGCAGCGCTGCGCGCTCCTCGCGGAGGACCGCGCGCGCCGCCTCCGCGTCGCCCTTCGCGTGCAGCGCCTCGGCGTACAGCGCAGGGATCACCTCCTGCCGCATCAGGAAGACCGTACCGGCCTGCCGCTGGAGCGCGAGCGCCTCGCCGGCCATCGCGCAGGCCTCCTCCGTCCGCCCTTGCCGCAGCCGGATCTCGGCGAACAACGAGAGATGCACGGCCCCGGCGAAGGGCGCCATCACCGCCGGATCCCCCGCCGCGCAGAGCTCCTCCTCCGCCTGGGCGAGATCGCCGAGGAGCAGCCGCCCCTCGGCGAGGAGCTGCCGCGGGATCACGCTCCGGCTGCGATGGCCGCGCGCGAGCATGTGCTGGAGCAGGCTGCTGGACATCTCCACCGCCTCGGTGATCCTGCGCCGCTCGAGGAGCGAGAGGATCCGGCACGTCACCGAGGTCGTGAACACGTAGTCGAGCAGGCCCTCGGTCGCGAGCACGCGATCGAGGTACCCATCGGCGGCAGCCATGTCGCCGAGCCTCGTGTAATCGATCGCCACCAGCATCCACGCCCAGGCGACGAACAGCCCGCTGCCGAGGGACTCGGCGCGCCGCGCCGCGGCGAGGTTCGCCTGGAGCGCTCCCCACAGGTCCCGCGCCGCATGGCAGCGCCAGAAGCCGCGGGTGAGCTCGATCCAGAGGGCCGCATGGAGATCGCCCTCGACGGCCGGCGCGATGACGTGCTCGAGCCGGCGCACGATCCGCTCCGCCAGCGCCGTCCTCCCGTCCCAGAGCAGGCTGAAGACGATCCGGGTCGCGAGCTCCGGGCTCAGGACGTCGACGGGGAGCTCCTCGGCCAGGAGGCGCGGGATCAGCACCTCCACGGCCCGCCGGTCGTCGCAGAGCGCGACGCAGTACATCGCGCCGCTCAGGGCACGCCAGGAAGCGAGGCTCCCGGGCGCGGCGATCTCGAGCGCCTGGAGCGCGCTCGCGTGGGCGCGCGCGGCGTCGTCGGTCCAAGTGAAGGCGTTCATCCGGAGCAGGTGGAGCTCGGCCAGCCGCTCGCCCTCGGCCCCGCAAGCGATCCCCTTCTCCACCCGCGCGAGCGCCGCCTGCACGTCCGCCCCGTGGAGCGCCAGGGTGGCGGCGCGCAGGTAGAACCCCCCCGCGCGCGGCCCGTCCCCGCCCCGCGCGAAGTGCTCGGCCAGCACCATCGGATCCTGCTCTCCGGCCGAGAGCAGCCACTCCCCGGCGAGCCTGTGCCCGACCGCCCGGTCGCGCTCGGTGAGCATCGCGTAAGCCCCCTCCCGCAGGAGCGCGTGACGGAACGCGATCTCCTCCTGCCCCGCGAAGCGCGAGCTCGAGCGGCGCTCGAGGATCTCGCGATCGAAGAGCTCCGCCAAGGCGTCCGCGTCGCTCGGCCCCGACGCCAGGGTGCGCGCGCCGACGAGCGCGCTCACACCGCCGATCCACGACACATCCCCGAAGACGCTCGCCGCCCGGAGCAGCCGCCGCACCTCGGGATCGAGCGCCGCGAGGCGCGCCTCGACCATGCCCAGCACCGTCTCCGGCAACGCACCGCCGCGCCCCTCGGCCACGGCCCGGACGAGCTCCTCCAGGTAGAAGGCGTTTCCCGCGGCCCGATCCACGATCGCCGCCACGGTCCCCGGCGCGACCGACGCGCCCAGCGCGCCGCGCACGAGCTGCTCGGCGGCCCGCGCGGACAGCTCGCGCAGCCGGATCTGCGTGAGCCCTCGCTCGATCCAGAGCCGGGGGAAGAGCTCGTGGACCTCGGGCCTCGCGAACGCGAGCACCGCATACGGGCGCTCGCAGAGGGCCCGTAGCGTGTGATCGAAAATTTTCACCGAAGGCGCATCTCCCCAGTGCAGATCCTCGAGGACGACGAGCATGGGCCGCGCGCTCGTCACGGCGCGCGCGTAGTCCAGGTAGGCTTCCTGGATCCGGTCGGCCATGTGCGCCGGGTCCTGCCGCGCGGCCCGCACCATCGGCCCGCCGTCGGCGAGAGGAACGCCGAGCAGCTCGCCGAGGAAGCAGGCCACGCGCTGCAGCTGCTCCCCCGCGAACAGCTGGCCCACGGCCCGCGCGAGCTTCTCCCGCTGCGCCTCGGGGGCCTCGCCGGCCGCGATCCCGAGCGCGCCCCGGAGCGACCCGGCGAGCATCGCGAACGCGGAGCCCGCGCCGATGGAGTCGCCGCTGCCGACGCCCAGCACGAGCTCGGGATGGCGCGGCCGCAGCGCCTGGACCAGCTCGTGACGCAGGCGCGATTTGCCCACCCCCGCGGCCGCGGTCACGAGCGCCACCGCGGCGCGCGGCTCGGTGAAGCTCTCCTCGACGAGATCGAGCAGGCTGCGCAGCTCCCGAGCGCGCCCGACATAAGGGCTCGGCTTGCCCAGCAGCCTGCGCGCGCCGTCGGCGACCTCGCGCTCCGCCTCCACCCAGGAGAGCCCGCCCTGCTCCGCGACCTCGAAGCGCGCGTCGAGCAAGGCCCGCGTCACGGCGTCGACAGCGACGCGGAGGCGGCCCGGGCGGCCCCGGGCGGCCGCGTCGTCGAGCAGCAGGGCCGCCCTGTCCAGGACCTCGCCGAGCAGCGATCGCCCCGTCGACTCGCCGCGCCCCATCACCAGCACGACGTTGGCTCCGGGGACCGACGCGCGGATCCGCAGCGCGCAGCGAGCCGCGATCGCCGCCTGGTCGGTCGCGCTGCCCGCCCCCGCCCCCGCCGCCAGGATCGCCACGACCGCCCCGCTGGCCAGCTCCTGCACGACCGCGCCGAGGGGCGAGGCCTCGCGCCGGACGGCAGCGACCGCGCTCCGCTGCGATCGACCGGCGGGCACGATCTCCGTCGACGCCGGCGCGCCGACGTCCGGCGGCCCGACGGCCACGATCGAGCAGAGCCACACCTCCGCGGCGGTCACGAGCTCGACGGCGGCCAGGCTGGAGCGAGCGCCGCCCGCCGTCGAGGCGCCGAGCGCGTCGAGGCGGCGCACCACGGCCGCGCCGTCGGCCGGGCGCCCCTCCGGGCGCTTGGCCAGCATCTGCGCGAGGAGCTCGTCGAGCGCCTGCGGCACCTCGGGCCGCAGCGCGCTCGCCCGCGGCGGCTCCTCCTGGAGGAGCTTGGTCAGGATGGTCATGAAGTGCCGCCCGTGAAACGCCGGACGGCCCGTCAGGCACTCGAAGAGCACGCACCCGAGGGAGAAGACGTCCGCGCGCGCGTCGAGCTGCGCGCGCTCCCCGCTGGCCTGCTCGGGGGCCATGTAGCCGATGGTGCCCACGAGGGCCCCCGTCCGCGTCAGCCGCGCCGAGGCGCCCGAGAGCCGGGCGATGCCGAAGTCGAGCACCTTCACCCGGTCGGCGGCCCCGTCCGGAAGGAACAGGTTGCTCGGCTTGATGTCGCGGTGGACGATCCCGCGCGCGTGCGCCGCGCCGAGCGCGTCCGCCACCGCGCGCACGAGCGCGACGCTCTCCTCCACGTCGAGCGGTCGCCGCGACAGCCGGGCCGAGAGGCTCTCCCCGGAGAGCCACTCCATCGCGAGATAAGGCTCCCCGGTGGGCGCCACCCCGTGCGTCACGTAACGCACGACGTGCGGGTGATCGAGCGTGGCGAGCGCCCGCGCCTCGTGACCGAAGCGCGCCGCCGCCTGCGCGTCGATTTCACCGAGCAGCTTCACGGCGACGACATCGCCGCTCGCGCGGTCCACGGTCCGGTAGACAGCGCCCATCCCTCCCGTTCCCGCGAGCTCGACCACCTCGAACCGGCCGGCGAGCAGTCTGCCGTGAAGCATGCGCGCCAAGGATGTCAGCGAGGTCACTCGCGCGCCAAGCGGAACGAGCCGCCGCCGGGCGAGCTACGGCGCGATGTCGTCGAAGCGCTCCGCGACGGCGTGGCGGCTCTCCGCGTCCCGCGCCGTCCCCGGCCTGAGCAGCTGCACCGTGCGCATGCCGGCGGCCGCCGCCGCGTCGAGCTCGGCCACGATGTCGGACAGGAACAGCACCTCTCCCGGCTGCAGCCCGAGCGCCTCCGCGATCCGCTGGTAGGCCCCCGCCTCTCGCTTCGGCCCGGTCGTCGTGTCGAAGAACGCCGTGAACAGGCCGGTGAGATCGCCGGACGTCGTGTGCCGGAAGAGGAGCTGCTGCGCCTCGACGGACCCGGAGCTGAACACGGCGAGCGTCACCCCGAGGTCTCGCCATCTCCGCAGCGCCGGCTCCACGTCCGCATACACGTGGCTCCGGAGCCCCCCCGACTCGTAGGCGCTGCGCCAGATCTTGCCCTGGAGCGCCTTCAGCGTCGTCTCCTTGCGATCCTGGTCGATCCACGCGAGCAGCGCCGCCGCGAGCTCGCCGTCGCTCACCGCCTGCTCGCTCTCGCCCCGCTCGCGCGCGACCGCGCGCCGGGCGGCCTCGACCTCCGGGCCCCCCGCGTGCGCCGAGACGTACGCGGCCAGATCCCGGCGCGCCACGGAGAACAGCGTGTCGTGCACGAAGCGCACGTCGGTCGTCGTCCCCTCGATGTCGACCAGCACCGCGCGCGCAGGGAGCGCCGCCACGCTCACGCCTCGAGCCGCGGGAAGCGCGACGCGATGTCCGACCCGGTGTGCTCGGCGACCCACCCCTTCGGGTCGGAGAACCACCGGATGCAGGTGAACGAGGGCTCCGGCCCCATGTCGAACCAGTGCCGCGTCCCGGCCGGTACGCTGATGAGATCACCCTTCTCGACGAGGAACGAGAGCACGCGCTCGCCGTGATGAATGCAGAACAGCCCTCGCCCCTCGACGAAGAAGCGCGCCTCGTCCTCGGTGTGGATGTGCTCGTCCAGGAACTTCCGCCTGAGCTCGGGGTGGTTGGGGGTGCCCGGCGACACCGACACGACATCCGCCGTCACGAACCCGCACGCCTCGGAGAGCTGCTTCACCGGCCCCGCGTACGCCTCGAGCACCTGCTCCTGCGCCGCCCCCGGCGGCAGCGGCCGCTCGGCGGACCAGCGCTCGAAGCGGATCTGCGCCTCGGCGGCGACGCGGGCGATGTCCTCGAGCGTCGTGTATTCGTCGGCCCTCGTCGGGTCGCTCTCCCGGTAAACCCGCAATCGGCTCATGATAGCCCCCCTTCCAGCAGCGCACAGTCCAGCATGAACTCGATGGCCTCGATGTGGCGGATGGTGCTCGCGATGTCCGATCCCCACGTGTACAGGCCGTGACCTGCGATGAGGTAGCCGTACACGGGCGGATGCGCCGACATGAACGCATCGACGTCCTCCGCCAGCCTCCGGATGTCCTGCGTGTTGACGAAGACCGGGAGGAGCACCGTGGCGGTGTGCGTCGTCATCCCGGAGAGCGCCTTCGCCACCTCGTAGCCCGAGAGGGTCACGTATCCCTCCTGCGCGCACCGGCGCGACAGCACCGTCGCCGCCCGCGAGTGGGTGTGCGCGACGGCGCCGATCTCGCTGGAGTGCCGGTAAAGCTGGCAGTGCAGCGCCGTCTCGGCCGACGGGCGGGCCGGCGAGGGCCCGGTCAGGCGGCCGTCCGCATTGACGACGACGATGTCCGACACGCCGAGCGCGCCCTTGGGCCGCCCGGACGCCGTGATCGCGAGGGAGCCGTCGCCGAGCCGGGCGGAGAAATTGCCGCTCGTGGCCGGCGTCCAGCCGCGCTCATGGCAAAAGCGGGACAGCTCGATGAGCTCGGCCGCGACCGAGGAGAACGATGCAAACGACGTCCCGCGTACGCTCACGGCGCGAACATACCAAAGCGAACGCGGGCGATCAACGCGCCGCGCCGCCGCTCGGGCGGCGTCCGGGCCGCTGAACCCGGGGATCACCCGCGCTGCTCGCGCTCACGGCGCCGGAAGGCGCTCGGCCTCGCACCGGCCAGCGCCGTCCCGCGCGCCGCGGAGCAGGCCGGCCCAGAACCCGAGCCCGTGCGCGGCGTGCACCGCGGGGAAGATGGCGCACAGCAGGGGGAAATCGCGCGGCGAGGCGCGCCGCGCGAGCCGGAGCGACTCCGCGATCACGAGCGCGGCATAGGCGAGCGAGGCGAGCGCCAGCGCCGGCCGGACCGCCGGCGCGAGCGCTGACGCGAGCGCGAGCAGCGCTCCGGCCGTCACCATGCAGAACGGCAGCGCCGGCCGGAGCGACAGGAACCTGCGGCGGCACAGCAGCGTGCGCGCGCGCCCCTTGCCATACGCGAAATACTGCCGAAAGAGCGCGGCGAACGACGACCGCGGGTAGTAATAGGCGACGATCTCCCGGGACAGGTAGACCGCGCCGCCAGCCTCGATGATGCGCTGGTTCAGCTCGGCGTCCTCGTTGGTGATGGCGGCCGGGTCGTAGAGGCCGGCGATCTCGAACGCCTCGCGCCGGAAAGCCCCGTTGAACACCGACTCGACGAACCCCTCGCGCGACGGGTCCCGGTACGCCGAGCCGCCCACGCCGAGGGGGCTCGAGAGCGCGGCGCAGAGCGCCCGCTGAAAGCCGTTCCGGTGGCGCGGCCGCGCCGCGCCGCCCGCGTTGAGGGCGCCGGTCCTCCGGAGCGCCGCGACCGACGCAGCCACGTAGTCAGCGGCGTAGTCGGCGTGGGCGTCCATCCGGACGATCACCTCACCTCGCGCCCGGCGAATGCCGATGTTCATCGCGGCGGCCTGGATCCGGTCGGGGTTGTGGAGGAGCGTCACCCGTGGATCCTCCGCCGCGACGCGGCCGACGAGCTCCCGCGTCCTGTCGGTCGAGCCGCCGTCGACCACGAAGATCTCGAGGAGCTCTGGAGGATAACGCTGCTCGAGGGCGCAGCGGAGGACGTCCTCGATGTAGCGCTCCTCGTTGTAACAGGGAATGACGATGCTGCACCGCGGCCGCTCGGCGAGCGGGCGCAGAGAGAGACGCCCGCCTCGCGGCGCGCTCGCTGCTCGATCCATGGACTCCCCCCGTCTCTCGCGGGTCGAGTCGACCCGCAGCAGGACTGCGACAGCCGCGGATACAATCGCGGGGCCAGGCGATCTCGCGGGGTCGCCCGGAGCGAACTGCACTGCGCGACGCGGCCTGGACCTGGCCGGGGCAGGCCGCTGGGCTCGGGCTGCACACCGGCGGGCTCATGCGAGGGGCGCGCGGCGCGGGCGAAGGTACGAGCGCTCCACCTCATGCTGGCAGGGCAGCGGCCCGAAGGGCGCGGCCGCCGGGGCGCGAGCACCACGGGGCCCGGATCGGGGGGCGCGCGGCCCGCGCGGAGCTCATGCTCCGCTCCACGGCCGTGCCCCGGTCCGGTGGGCTTCCCACGGTCCCGCGTGGCCGGCGAGCGAGCTCCTCGAGGAGGCGTGCCGATGGACTTCGATCTCGTCATCTCGCGGGGAACGATCCTCGATGGCAGCGGCCAGCCTCGCTACGTGGCGGACCTGGGGATCCAGAAGGGCAAGGTCGCCGCGATCGCCGGGCCAGGCGCGCTCGCGGGAGGGCGGGCGCTCGACGCCAGCGGGCTCGCCGTCGCGCCCGGCTTCATCGACATCCACTCGCACGTCGACTGGCTCCTCGCGCTGCCCGACCACGAGGACGTCCTCGCGCCGATGGTCGCCCAGGGCATCACGACCGTGGTGGCGGGCAATTGCGGTCATTCCCCTGCCCCGGTCACCGAGGCGTCGATTCCGCTGGTGGAGCACTCCGCGGAGATCCTGAAGGACGGAGCGCTCGCCTACCGGTGGCGCTCGATGGGCGAGCTGCTGGCGGCCCTCGAGGCCGGCGGGCTGCTCGTCAATGCGGCGCTCCTGGTCGGCCACGGCACGCTCCGCCAGGCGGTCATGGGCAACAGCGCCGCTCCCCCGAGCCAGGAGCAGCTGGACGCGCTCTGCGCGCTCGCGCGCGCGTCGCTCCGCGAGGGCGCGTTCGGGCTCTCCGCCGGGCTGGCCTACACGCCCGGGGTCTTCGCGCGAAGGCGCGAGCTCCTGACGCTGCTCCGGGCGGTGGCGGACGAAGGGGGCGTGTTCACGGTCCACGGCCGGGCCTACACATGGATATCGCCGTTCTACAGGCCGCTGCTCCTCGGCCCGCCGCACAACCTCCGCTCCGTCCGCGAGCTGCTCGGCCTGGCCGAGGAGAGCGGCGCGAAGATCCAGCTCTCGCACCAGATCTTCATCGGCCGGCGGACGTGGCCCACGGTGCCGTGGGTGCTCCGCGCGATCGAGCGGGCCGTGGACAGAGGGGTCGACGCCGCCTTCGACGCGTTCCCCTACACGGTCGGCAACACCACGGTGAACGCCCTCTTCCCCGCCTGGGTGCTCGACGACTTCCGCGCCCGCATCGACGACCCGGCCGTCCTCCGCCGGCTCCGGCGGGAGTTCGCGATGTTCCGGCGGCTCCTCGGGCTCTCGTACGCCGACATCCGGCTGCTCTGGGGCGGAGCGCCGGAGCTCGCGGCGCTGGAGGGGCTCGATTTCGAGGCGATCGCGGGGCGCCTCGGCGGGAGCGAGTTCGACGCCTACGTGCACGTCGCCCGCGTGAGCGACGGCAAGGCGCGCGTCCTCCTGAACACGTACTCGGGCGTCGATGCGCACGACGAGCCGCTCCGGGCCGTGCTCTCGCACCCGCTCTGCGCGTTCGAGACCGACGCGATCCTCACCCGGCGCGGCCAGCACAACCCGGCGTCGTTCGGCACGTTCCCGCGGGTGCTCGGCCACTACAGCCGCGACGTCGGCCTGTTCCGGCTCGAGGAGGCCGTGCGCCGGATGACCTCGCTGCCCGCCGAGCGGATCGGGCTCCGCGACGTGGGGCGCATCTTGCCCGGGCACTGGGCGGATCTCGTCGTGTTCGATCCGGCCACGGTGGCGGACAACACGACGCCGCGGCGGGCCGCCGCGCCGCCGTCGGGGATCCGCGCCGTCCTGATCACCGGCGAGGTGGTGGCGCAGGACGGCGCGCTGACGAGCAAGACCCGGCAGGGGCGCCTCCTGCGCAGGTAGGCGGGGCCGCGGTGTCCTTCGCTGACGCTCAGGGACGTTCGGTTCCGACCGCTTCAACAGGATCGCGCCGGAGCGCGAGATGAGCGATGGCTCCATCGTTCCGCACGTCGGAAATCCAGCCAGAGAAACCGGTCTCGAGCGCAGACAGTCACCGGAGCGGGCGCGCGCGTCGAAGCAGGCCCAGCTGGCTGCCGCGGTGCCGGTGGCTGGGGATCGCGCCGGCTTGATCGAGATCCAGTCGGCGCCAGCGGACGCGCGGTTTGTGTTTGGCGGCTCGACCGTCCAGGGAGGACGCCGCTGTTTCAAGCCTCGGGCGCGACGCAGCCTGTTCGAGTAGACTTCGCAGGCATGGGTCTTCCTCGCCGAGCCCGGACAATTGTGATCGACGACGAGCGCTACCGATGGCTCGTTACCGAGCCGGAGCGTTGGATTGAGAACGCCTCCGCATGGGACGATGTCCTCAGGGCCCGCAGGCTCACCCTCGTCGTTCAGCATGAATGCGGTCGTGGTCAGAAGCTGCTCGCGTGGGTGCCGGTCTATCGCACGCCCATCCACCACGCTGAGGTGACCGTTCCTTGCGGGAACGGCGTCGTCTCCCTGCTCACCCCTCATCAAGAAACCGTCGTCTCATCGGCTCTCGTACGACGGGTCATCGAGTATGCATTGCAGCGAGGGTGGAGACCGTCAGAGTCCGGCAGCGACTTCACCGTTCCAGAAGATGCGCTCGGAACGCTGCTGCACGAATCTCAACCTGGGCTCAAGTAAGAGCTCGCGGCTTGACTGCTACCGCGCGAAGCGCGGTTTCGTTCAACAAGTGGTTATCCGGCGCGCGTTTCGTAGAACCGCTCGCAGGCGTTCGCGGCCTTCGAGCGCCTGCGGCGGCCGCGCGCCTCGGAAGATCCAGGCGCGCTGCCGGCACCTCGCCGCGACGTCGTTCCCGAGGAGCGCATGCTCGCGCAGATCGTGAGCTGGCCCCCCTGAGACGGTTCTTGTGAGAGTGTCAGTGCAGCTCCTGGAGCGCCGAACAAAACCGGATCGAGCCGGCGCGTCTTCGCCGGCCGGCGACGGGAGGATTTGTGTTCGGCCAGGGCGCGTTGCAGGCGATGGCGGACGTCGCGGGGCTTCCTGCGCTCGTCGGTCCGGCCGGGGCAGGACGAGGACGGGCTGCCGCCCAGCGCACCCGTGGTGCCGCTGCAAGCGTTCCGGGAGCGAGGGTGACGATCTCGGCGCGCACGTCGAGGCGACGGTCCACGTCCGGCGGATCGAGCCCACGCCGGACTTCGGACCCGGGCGGAGCGGGCGGAGGGCGCCGTCGATTCGGGTCCTGGTCAGTCCTGCGTAGCCTGCGTCTCCGCGGTATTGCCGCCTGCGCTGGCGCCGGAGCAGTCGGCGGCAACGGCCCGGAGGGCCGCGACGCCTCCACGCGGAACGGCGTAGGTGATCGCAAAGGCCTCGCCGGACCAGGCGACCCGCGCGCGCGCGTCGCTGGCGTCCGGATCGGCCGCGCGCAGGTCGATGTCCTCGCCGACGGTGCGATGGAGCCACGTTCGCCGCCGGAAGCGCCCGCGCTCGCCGTGTGGCTCGACGTACTCGGCGAAGGGCGTCCGGAGCGCGCCGCGCTCGGCGGCGCCGTCGAGGCGCAGCGCGAGGTGGTCGAGGGCGCCGCCGGCGCTGGCCGCGCCGGGAGCGTCGATGGCGTCGAGGACGGCGTACTGGACGGTATCCATGGAGATCAGCCAGACCTGCCGCGCGACGTGGATCCTGCCGTCGGGCCCCCAGCGGGCCTGGAGGCGGGCGTCGAGGAGCCGCCCGGAGAGCGCGTCGGTGAAGTTGCCTTGTACCGAGCGCACGCCGCCGGGGCCGACGACGCGCAGCGCGCCGCCCTCGTCGAGGAGCAGGAGGGTCGGCGGGCCGGAGCCCCGCACGGGAAGCGCGTAGTCGGCGGCCGGCAGCTCGCTCCTTGTCACCTCGAGAGCGTCGCTGGCCGGCGCGCGTGCGGCGCACGAGCGCACGGCCGGCGCGCGTGCGGCCGGCACGTGGATTGAGATGAAGTCCTTGCCCGTGACGAGCGCGAAGGCGCGGTCCGTCCCGGGGATCACGGCTTCGATGTCGAAGGGGCCGCCCTGGAGAGGCACCCACGCGCCGAGAGCACATCCTGCGGAGTCGGTGCGCTGGGCGACGAGGCCAACCGGCTCGAGCCCGGGGCACGGGCGCCAGCAGGGCCGGGAACAGACGTGCGGTTGCGGCGTGCCCGCCGGCCACGAGGAGCAGGTCGCGTCGACGCAGCGCGACGCGCAGGCGAGCGGGCGCACGGCGAGGCGCTGGGCGAGCACGACGAAGCCGCCGGCGACGGGCACCACCTCCCGCGGCGCCGCGTCCTTCGGCAAGGCGAGCGCGACCTCGGCGCCCACCGGCTCCGCGAATGCGGTGAGCGGCCTCGCGCGTGCGCCTCCAGGGCCGGCCCACACCGCGAGCCCGCCGCGGTCGCCGAAGCCCAGGGCGAAGGCGCCTCCGGCGGCCAGGGCGCCAAGATCGGAGGGGCCGCGGAGCTGGCAGCGCGCCGCGCCGGCGTTGGCGGTGGTCGCCTCGGGCGGAGGGCGGTGAGGGGCAGCGGGAGGAGGTCCGCTCGCGGCCGCCGGAGCCGGAGCCGGGGCGAGCGTCGGGGCGGGGACGCAGCGGGCCGCGGCGAGCGAGGCGAGGACGGCAGCGCAGGTGCGTCGGGAGAGCATGATCAGGCGCCCTGGAAGCCGCCCGCGCGGTACGTCAGCACCAGCGTGTCGCGATGGCCGAGCTCGCCGGCGGGCTGGATGGGCGTCGTCTCGTGGATCACGCGCTCGTCGTCCAGCAACAGCAGGCTCCACGGCTCGGTGAGCGTGAATCGCTGGCCTGCGGGCCCGTCCGCCTGGAAGACACGCGTCTCGCCACCCTTGATGCCCTCACGCCCGACGAGGAACACCGCCACGAGATCCACGCCGTCGCGGTGCGCGCCTTCCGGCGTGGGGCGGCCGATCCCCCCTTGCGTATCGATGCGGAACTGGTGCGCCTCGACGAACCAGGGCTGCTCGCCCTTGCGGCCGGAAGCGACCTGCCCGAGCGCACGCAGCAGGCGCGCCCAGGCGGGCGGATCCACCACTTGCGGCTGCATCGGCTCGAACCACCGCTGCATGCCGCCGTGCAGCGCGTTGTATTCGACGGGCTGCCAGTGCGCGCGACGCGGCGCCTGGCGCACCGCGCCGCCTTCGACCACGAAGCACGAGTGCCGCCGGCTGCGGTAGCGCCCGCCGTCCTTGAGGTAGCGGTCCGGCGGCAGGTCGTCCCAGGAGGGCCGCAGCGCATGCAGCTCGCCCAGGTCGCAGCCCGTGAGCTCGGCGACGCCCTGCGGGCTGAGCACCGCATAGCCCTGCTGGCGCAGCAGCACGGGCACCTGCGCGGGATAAGTGAAGGCGGGCGTGAGTTCCATCGCCTGCGAGTTTACCAGGCAGCCGGCCGCGCTGCCCGCGCTGCACCTGCGCAGCGCGGGCTTCGGCGGTCGCGCGGGCCGCAGATAGACCCGCCACCCTCCTTCAGAGATTCGGCTCGAGCTTGAACGTTCACGTCCATTTTCACACGCTGGCAATCGACGGCGTTTTCGAGAAGACCGCCATGGGCGTGCGCTTCCACGATGCGCCGCCGCCTTCAAAGGACGATGACAGCGAGGTGGCGCGACGGGTGCGCGAGCGTGCGCTTCTTTGGCTTTCAGCGCGGTGCGAGGCGCAGTCGGCCCCTCGATTCAGGGGAATCGAGGGGCCGACGCCCTGCTGTGCGTCGATCGGATCATCCGCTCCACCGCCGGTGTGGCAGAGGGTGCTCAAAGCGCCCACTCACAGGCGCGCGTCGCAGGCGCCGCGCTTCACAGGCGCGCGTCGCAGGCGCCGCGCTTCACAGGCGCGCGTCGCAGGCGCCGCGCTTCACAGGCGCGCGTCGCAGGCGCCGCGCGACGCCACCGACACCCCCGCCGCGTTCGCGGTGCAGGCGTTGCTGTACGTCCGCCCGTCGCAGCCGCAGACCGGATCGTACACATGGAGGCAGGCCTGCGGGGTGGGCTCGCACGTGCCCATCTGATCGCCCGCGCCGCACTGGGCCTCCGGGCTGTAGTCGCAGAAGAACCCGCGCTCGCACGCGAGGCCGGCGATGCCGCCGCACGCCTGCTCCCCGACATCCCCGCACTCGCCGGACGACGCAACCGACACGCCCGCCGCGTTCGCGTAACAGGCGTTGCCATACGTCTTCCCGTCGCAGCCGCAGACCGGGTCGTACACGTCCAGGCACGCCTCCGGGATGCGCTCGCAGGTGCCCGTCTGATCGCCCGCGCCGCACTGGGCCTCCGGGCCGTAGTCGCAGAAGAACCCGCGCTCGCACACGAGGCCGGCGATGCCGCCGCACGCCTGCTCCTCGGGAGCCCCGCACGCGCCGAGCGACGCCACCGACACGCCCGCCGCGTTCGCCGCGCACTCGTTGCCGTACGTCTTGCCGTCGCAGCCGCAGACAGGGTCGTACTCCTTCGTGCACATCTTCGGGATGGGCGTGCAGGCGCCCCACTGATCGCCCGCGCCACACATGGCATCGATCTCGTAATCACAGAAGAAGCCGGGCTTGCAGGTGAGGCCGAGCAGGCCGCCGCAGAGGGCCACCGAGATGGTGCCGCCTGCCCTCGCCTCCTGCGCCTCGGAGGCGATCGGCTCGACGGCCTCGTCGGCCACCTCCACCTGACAGCCCGCGGCGAACGGGGCCATCGAGAGCGCGAGCCAGAGCGCGGAGGCGAATCGATGATTGTTGATACGACGCTGAACGTTCATGATGTCTCTCCATGGGGCCGCGCCGTTCCCGGCGAGGCGGTTGCAATGCACGAGCACCTCCCTCCGCGGCGGCGACATGCGCAGCGTCGAAGCGAAGGATCGACGCGTTGCTCGACGCGGCGATCGCCGTGTCGAGGACGCCTCGGCGACGCGCCATCGGGGGTCCGTCGCCGTGTTGCGGAGGCGTGGTTCCCTTGGCAGGAGTCGGGCCACGCGGCTTTTGCGGGGTTCACGCCTCTCCGCGGTCCCCGGGCGGTCCGGATCGGGCAGGGGCTTGCTCAAATGGGGTAGAGCTTGCGCAACTTGCGCGACAGCGCCCCGCAGGGGACTCCGGCCCGCGGTTCTTGGTAGGGAGCGCGGATGCACCGCCACCTTCGCCCCGCCGCCTCCTGCGCCGCCCTCACCGCGCTCCTCAGCAGTTGCAGCGCCACGCCCGACGCCGCCTCCCCTGACCAGGCCCCCGCCCACGGGTAGCGCGGCGCCGGTCCAGCCAGTCATGCCGGCGCTCACGGCGGGCACGCCGGCCGCCACGGCGGCAACGCCGGCCGCCACGGCGGCAACGCCGGCCGCCACGGCGGGCACGCCGGCCGCCACGGCGGCAACGCCGGCCACCACCGCTCGCCGGCGCGCCGGCTACCGCGGCGCCCTGGCCGGCGCCGCGCCGCGGGCCGGGAGCGTCAGGGCGCAGCCGATCGGAAGGCGCGGGAGCGGCGAACCAGGGACGAACCTGGGCGACACCTCACCAATCAACGAGTTGGCAGCTTCGCAGAAGGACAGAGACGATGCCCCACACGACGCCAAGGACGACCATGAGCTCGACGACGTGACCGAAGGCGTGGATCGGCTTTGGTGCCTTGACCTCTCGCTCGACGTCGCTCGCCTCCACCCAGCCGGAGCGCCGCGCGGCCGTCCCGGAGGCCGAGCTCCCCGCCTCCTGCTCGCGATCGCCGCTCATGACCGGTTCTGTAGCACGCTGCGCTCCCCCACGGGCGCGGCGTTGCCGAAGCCACGCCGAGGGTTGTCCGGGCCTTGGTCCGGGGTTGACCACGCAGGCTTCGACGCCCCGCACGGTCCAGCCCGGCACGGTCCTCGTGAGCACCGCGACCACGGGCAAGGACGGCGGCCTGCTCCGGCGCGTGCTCCTGGCGGTGGCGCCGATGGGGATCCCATCCTCGCCACGGCCGCCAGTGCGCCGCTCTCCGCAGGTGTTTGGGTCCGTGTTCGTGGAACGCGCGCGCATCTTCCGTTCGCATCTCGGGCATCGCCGATTACCTGGGGGAGAAACGGATGGCCGCGAGCAGGGCATCGAACACGGCGCGGTCGAGGCGGGTGGTGTAGATCATGTACCTGCGGCGCGCGGGAGGAGGCCCCTCGACGTGGGCGACGAGGACCTCCCTTTCATGGCCGAAGAAGTGGCTGGTGCGGGTGACGGTGGCATCGGCGGCGCCCACCTGGACCTTCCAGGTCTCCACGGCTTTCATGGGGCCTCGGTCGCGCGTGGGTGCACCTTCCCAGGCAAAGAAATAGAGGCCCTGTCCGGAGGCGTCCTGGTAGCTCCGGAAGTGCTCCACGGCGGGGCTCCCCGGGATGAGGGAGGAGACCTCCTCGCGGGTATCCGCCTGGAGGGTGAGCCCGGTGGGAAGGGTCAGAACGAGATCGACGAAGGTAGATGTGCTCGATGTCATGGTCGGGCTGGTGCCAGGGGTGGAAGCGGCGGTGGGAGGTGGAGCAGCGTGTTCGGTCGAGGTGCCGCTGGAACAGGAGAGCGCGAGGGCGGCGGCGAGCCCCTGGACCAAAGGTCGCATGCCCGCAGGGTACAGGAGATCGAGCGTGCGAGAGAGCAACTCTGCGGGGCGCCGAGGCGGTGGGCGGCGCGCGACGCGGGGCGCGGCACGGCGGTCGACGAGGAGCACCTCAAGGAGGCGCTGCACGAGCTGCTCGTCGACGGGGGGCCGCTCACCCGGAGCCTCCTCGGCGCTCACGCTCACCGCCCCTCGTGATCACGTGATCACCGTTTGCCCCGGACAGCGCCGGGCAGCTCATCCGGAGGCGGGGACAAGGGGCGTCACATCCGCCCGCACGGAGGGCAAAAGCTGCCCGAGCATCTGCCTACCGAGCGCATTGAGCTGTCGCCGCCGGAGCCTTTCACCTTTCACGCTCGACGTCGAGACCCACCCATCCGCTACGTTTGCATCTCCGCCGGCGGCGTGCCCGGCGGTTTCACTGCTCGACTCCCTCAAGCGTGTGGCAGCCATTGCACGAGAAGTCGCCGGTGTTGGTCATCGGGTCGTACGCGGCGATCTGCAGCACATCGGCCATCCGAGGCATGACCGTCTCGAACATCCATGTGCCCCACCGCTCGATCTCCGGATCCTTCACGTACTCGGCGAACGCCTCCTCGGTGGCGGGGAGCGGGGGGAGGTCGGGGCTCGGCATCGCGAAGGTCCCGTCGGCGGCGCCGCTGCCGTGACAGGTCACGCACGTCATTCCCTCGAACTTCGCGTCGAACGCGACGAAGGTCTCCTTCATCTCCGGCAGGACGACATCCTCCATGAACGCGAAGCGCTGATCGAAGCTCATGTCCTCCCACGCGACGGGCGCGTCGTCCTCCTCACCCCCACATGCAGCGACGAACAGGCACATCGCGATCAAGACGCGCTTCATGACCATATTCCTTCTCCCTTCGTGACAGCTCGTGCAGCGTCTCATCCGGCGGCTCGAACCGCTCTTCCCGGTCGCGGCGGCGACGAAGGCCGCATGCCCCGAGCGCCGCCGCCGTCCCCGGCGACAGCCGGCGTCATGATCCCGACCGGCTGTACCCCATAGACCCCGCTGCCCGAGGAAACTCATCGCTGAAAAAAACGCGGGGGAGAAAAATCGAACGCCCATCGGCCCAGACCGCCGCCCGGCCTACTGCGCCCTCGAGAAGGACACGCTCCACGTCGGCGCCACCTCGGCGAGGATCTCCCTGAACCGCGGCGGGATGTCCGAGAGCTCCGTCATCTGGTGGATCGTGAGCACCTCGGCGCTCCCGAGCCCGACGGGGCAGCGCAGCGCCCAGGCGATCGCCTCTTCCTTCGAGCCCACCTCGATCAGGTAGAAGCCGCCGACGAGCTCCTTCGACTCGGCGAAGGGCCCGTCGAGCAGGACGCGCTTCCCCCCCGAAATCCCGACGCGCGCGCGCGCCCCGGCGGGATTGAGGCCCTCGGACGCGACCAGCACGCCGGCCTTCTGCATGTCTTCGTTGTATTTCATGTACGCGGCGAACAGCTCCTCGTCCGGGGGCGCATCCTCCGCTGCCTGTGCGTCGTGCTTCGCGTCGTCGGTCGCCCGTGCCGCGGTGATCATGAATCGCATCGTCGAGTTTCCTTCCGGTTCGAAGAGGAGCGCCCCGGCGGCGTCGACCGCCCGGCCCCGCCTCCACCGTCACGACGAACGGGCGACCACGCGATCGACACGCGGGGCGATCTTTTTTGAATTACACCTAACGCCTCGTGATCACGAGGTTCTTCTGACGGGCGGAGCTGGACGGTGGGCCCGGACGGGGAGCTCTCCGTCCCGGGGCCGGCAGGGCGGCTCCGGGACGGCGAGCTCCCCAGGCCCGGGGTTTGGCCCTTGGGCCCGCGTTGGGCCCATGCCTCCCGAGGCGGTGCGATCCGTCGTCACGCCCGCCCAAAATCCCCGGAGGATCCGACGGACATCTGGAGCATTGTAAATACATTTTCAAAATCGGAATCCGCATGTCCGCCATGCATCCTCTGCATGTCATCGCCGTCGCCTCGCGCGGGCGTGAGCGCCGCGGCGCTGGCGTGCGGTCCGCCGCGCTGGCGCGAGCTGCGGCGTGCGGGACCTCCTCGTCGATGCATCTGTCATGGCATCGGGGGCCCGTACGCTCCTGCCTCGGTCTCCTTGACGCGGCGGGGGCTCGCGGCAGCATTTATCGCGCTTGCATCGGCCGCCTGCGGCGCCTCTCCGGCCCCGGAGCGCCCCCCGGAGCGCCCCGCACCGGCGCCTTCCAGCGCCGCTCCGGCCACGCCCCCGCCGCCGGCCGCCCCGGCGGCGTGGCGGCAGGAGAGCTCGCTCGGCGTGCAGATCTCGGTCTCGGCCCACTGGGCCGTCAACGATTACGGCTGCAACATGAGCGACAGGCCCACGGTCGTCCGTGGAATGGGGGCGCAGCGCCAGTGCCTCACGCCGGAGAAACCGACCAAGGAGGTCGCCGAGATCGGGCTCGACGCGCCGGGCGCCGTGGGGGCCGACCCCGCGTTCGCGCACCGCGAGGTGTCGCTAGGCGGCGTGAGCGCTGAGCGCATCGAGGGGCGGGGCGCGGACGGCCGCTACTTCGGCTGGCTGAGGATCCCCTCGCGCAAGATCCTCATCTCCGTCCGGACCCATGACCCCGAGGTCACGCGCCGGATCCTCGACAGCGTGCAGCTCGCCGGCGTCGACCACAACGGCTGCCCCGACAGGCGCCCCCCGTCGAGGCGCCCCGAGGCGACGCACCCGGGCGCGCGGTCGGCGCTGTCGCCCGCCCATCCGATCTCGATCGCCGTCTGCTATTACGGCGAGCACGGCGACGCCCTCCAGTCCTCCGCGCGCCTCTCCGGGACTGAGGCCGCCGCGCTGGCCGCCGCGCTGAACCAGGCGCCCGCCGGCCCGAACCCCGACGCCGACCCGAAGATGTGCCTGCACCCGCCCGCTCCCCCTCCCGCCGACGCGCTGCTCATCGTGGAGGACGCCGCCGGCCGGGGCACGATCTACGTCGCGTTCTCGGGCTGCGTGGGGCGCGGCCTCGACAACGGCGAGAGGCGAGCCCAGGTGAGCGCCTCGCTCGTCAAGATGTTCATGGAACCATTGCACACCGGCTACGTCTTCCACGGCGATCTGAACGGGAGGTGATCTGGAATGAGTCGTGACATCAATCACCTGCACCACGTAGGCCATGTGGTGAGCGATATGGAGGAGGGGCTCGAGCTCTACCGGCGCCTCGGCTTTCATCTGTCGCCGCCCGCCTACCCCGCGCTGTCGCCCGCGGAGGGCGAGCCTCCCCGGCCGTTCGGCGCGGCGAACACCCACGCCGACTTCCCGCGCAGCTTTGTCGAGCTGATGACCTGCGTCAGCGACGACGGCTCCGCCCGGATCCCCGCCGGCGCGAAGATCATCCCCCTCCAGGCTCCCCCCGAGCACCTGCCGCGGATCATGCAGGCCATCCGCGCGACGGTCGCCAGGATCGCCGCGTGCCTCGCGCGCTTCCAGGGCCTGCACATCCTCGTGCTCGGCGCGCCCGACGCCGCCGCCCTCGCCGGCCGCCTCAGCGCGGAGGGCGTCCGTCACGGGGGCGTCAACACCGTGCAGCGGCCGGTGGAGACCGCGGAGGGGCTCCGGATGGCGCCGGTCCGCCTGCTCGAGCTCGACAGCGGCGATCCGGAAGAGGCCGGGTCAGGCCGCGTCCCCGAGGGGAGGATCGCGATGGCGGAGGACCTGCAGGCGGAGCTGCTGCAGACGCAGCTGCACATGGATCATCCGAACGGCGCGGTGGACCTCGTCGACTCCGTGCTCTGCGTGGCCGAAGCTGATCTGCCCGAGGTCGAGCGCCGCTACGAGAAGTACACTGGCCGCAGCGCCCGCGCCGACGGACCGACGCGCGTCTTGGATCTCGAAGGCTCCCGGATCACCCTCGTCGCCGACTCCGATCTGGAGGCGATCTTGCCGGGGGAGCGCGCCCCCGCGCTCCCGGCCTTCGTGGCCTACGCGGTCGCGGTGCGGGACGTCGGCGCCGCGCGGAAGCTGCTGGAGGAGAACGGCTTCCCGCTGAGGGAGTCGGCCTCCGGGGACATCTTCGTTCCAGCCAGCGCGGCGCTCGGGACCGCCGTCATCTTCCGGAGCGCGGGCTGAGCACGCCCGGCGAGCGAAGGTTGCCCGTCCGCGATCGCACAGATCGCCCCCTCGGCGCCCGAAGGCGATCCGCCAGAGGATGGCGGCCGAGCACGCCATCCAGCACCGGCAGGCTCCCCCGTGAGCGCCCGGGCGCCCACGCGGTCGCGGCGTGTCAGCGCATCGCCCGAGGACCGAGGGTGAGCTGGTCCCTCGCCGGCAGCCAGCCGGGCGCGGCGCGTGCTAAAACGTCCGCATGGAGGCGATGAGGATCGAGGGAAGCGAGCGCGATCTCGAGACGTTCGCGGCGGGGATCCTCCAGGGCGCCGCACCCATCGAGACGCCCACCCCGTTCGAGCGCCAGGTGCGCTGGGACCTGCAGGGCAACACGGGCCTCATCAGCGCCTCCACGCTGCGCTCCGGCATCTCCCTCTCCGCCTCCCGGTACCGGTGGGCGTGGGCGTCGGGGATGGTCATCGACCACGCGCCGACGGGGCTGGAGTTCGTCCTGTCGCGGGGACCGCACATGCGGGTGAGGAGCAGCGAGGGAGACGGCTTTCTCCTCGGGGGCGGGATATTCCGCATCGGCCAGGTGAAGAGGCCGCTGAAGCTCGTGTGCGAATGGGACGAGTCGACCCTCGGTCAGGATCAGGACAGCCTCTGCCTCACCATCGACGCATGGCGGCTCCGCGAGCTCCTGGGCTCGCAGGTCCTGCCTGCGCCCCTCGAGCGGATCGTGGCCCACACCGGGGGTTACCCGCGCGCGACGCACGCCATGTCGCCGACCCTGTACCGGCTGCTCGACGAGATCCTGGCCTGCGACGCCAGGGGTCTCTCCCGGCAACTCTACCTGGAGGCCAAGGGGCTCGAGCTGATGGCGGCCATGGTCGATCAGCTGGAGGAGAGCGAGAGCGCAGCGTCGCCGCTCCTCTCGCAGCACGACGTCGCGCGGCTCGAGCGGGCGCGGCACGCCCTGCTGGCGCGCATGGTGGACCCGCCGACGCTCCCGGAGCTCGCCCGGCACGCCGGGCTGAACGAGGTGAAGCTCAAGGCGGGGTTCCGCGCGCTCTTCGGCGCGCCGGTCTTCGCGTACCTCCGGAACCACCGGCTGGAAGAGGCCCATCGCCTGTTGCGCCAGCGGGCGTGCAACGTGACCGAGGTGGCGCAGCGGGTGGGGTACGAGAACCCGAGCAAGTTCGCGGCCGCGTTCCGCAAGCGGTTCGGCGTGCCCCCGTCGACGGTGGGCTGAGCGCCCTGGGGGCGACGCTCGCTGCCGCGGACGGCGAGGGGGCGTGCGGGGAGCATCGCCACGAGAGGTAGGCGCTGCCAGGGGCCGGCTCGAGGCACGGTCCTCCCGCTGGGAGCTGAAAGGCTCCTGCGTGGAGCGGCGGCGTCCGGCGTCCGGAACCACCATCGCAGCGGGCGGCGAAGGGGCTCGCCCCGGGAGAATGCGATGAAGGCGATTGTTCAGTACGAATACGGTTCGGCGGACAACCTGCGGCTCGAGGAGATCCCCATGCCCGCGCTCAGGGACGACGGTGTGCTCGTGCGGATCGAGGCCGCGTCGGTGAACGCGGCCGACTGGCACATGATGCGGGCGGATCCGTTCTTCGTTCGGTTTCTCGGCTTCGGGCTCTTCGCGCCGAAGCACCGGGTGCCCGGCGCCGACATCGCCGGTCGGGTGGAGGCGGTGGGGAAGAACGTGACCCGGTTCCGGGTGGGCGACGAGGTGTTCGGGGATCTGTCCGCTCACGGGTGGGGAGGCTTTGCGGAATACGTCTGCACGTCGGAGCAGGCGCTGGCCCCCAAGCCGTCGAACGTGAGCTTCGAGGAAGCTGCGGCCGTCCCCTTGGCGGCGTTGGCTGCGCTCCAGGCGCTCCGCGACTGCGGGCGGGCTCGGGCCGGGCAGCGGGTGCTCGTCAACGGCGCCTCCGGAGGGGTGGGGACGTTCGCTGTCCAGATCGCGAAGGCCCTGAACGCGGAGGTGACAGGGGTGTGCAGCACCAGGAACCTCGAGCTGGTGCGGTCGCTGGGCGCCGATCACGTCGTCGACTACACGCGCGCGGACGTCACCCGGAGCGGGCACGAGTACGACCTGATCGTGGACGCGGCGGCTTACCGATCCGTCTCGGACTACCGGCGCGTGCTCCGCGATGGCGGCACGTACGTGCTCGTCGGAGGAACCACCGGGGCGTTTCTGCGGGTCGCGCTCCTGGGGCGATGGTCCGGGTCGAAGGCGATGAAGGTGCACGCGTCGCGTCCGAGCGCCGCCGATCTCATCGCCCTGACGAAGCTGATCGAAGCGGGCACGGTCAGGCCGGTGCTCGATCGGCGTTATCCCTTGAGCGGGGTACCGGAGGCGGTCCGCTATCTGGAGAGCCGTCGCGCGCGGGGGAAGGTGGTGGTTACGCCCGCCACCGCCGTCGTCCCGCCGTCGTGACGCGGGGCCTCCCGCGTCACGTCTCCAGATCGCGCTTCAGCCGCTCGAGGAGATCGACCGCGGCGGTGGCGTGGGGGCTGATCCACCGGTCGTGGATCCGCTTGATGAGGAGCACGTTCAGGTAGTTCCAGCGATGGCGTCCCTCCCGCTTGATGATCACGAGCTCGGCCTTCTCCAGCACGCCGAGGTGCTGCAGGGCGCGCCCGTACCCCGTGCGGCTCTTCGGCGATCGCCCCGCGTCAGACCCCCGTCGCCAGCACGGCGACGGGGGTGGTCGGGAAGACGCGCTTGCGAGCGCCATCGAAGCGCACGCGGACGACGTTGCCCGGCGAGAGCTTCCGAAGAGACTCCTCGCCGGCGAGGAGGGTCTCCTGGTCGACGAAGGCCGGACTGCCGTCGTCGGGGACGACCTCGAAGACGACCACGACGAGGAAGCCATTTTGTTTCACGAACTCCCGCACCACCGAGCAACGGAGGACGCGCCCGCGGCCGAGGGAGCCGAACGATGCGACCAGGGTGGAGGCGAGGTGCCGCAGGAACCGCGCGAGCTGTAGAATCGCGAAGAGGCCCCCCGCCGCGACGAGCGCCAGGTACGCCGGCGACTCGACCGCCTGTGTTGCGGCCCAGGCGGCGATCCCGGCGCCCCCGAAGACGAAGACCGCGTGGAGGAAGAAGCCGAAGCCGTTGATCGGCATGTGACGGACGAGCGTCCAGTAGGCCGAGAGGAACACGCTCTCCACGGCCCGCTCGGCTTCGTCTCTGGACACGGACGCTGCCCGCGCATAGTGGGCAATGGCCTCGTCGCGCTTGCCGTCGACGAGCAGCTGCTTGACGCGCTCGATGTCGTCCTTCGAGACGCTCTGCGCCCTGATTTGCGCGACGGCGGCGCCGGTGGCGGGCCGCTCGACGAAGAGACTCGTGTTGCAGAAGATGCAGATGACGTTGCGCAGCCCCGGCTCGACGGAGAGCGGCGCGCCGCAGTTGGGGCAAGAGGTCATCGAGAGCAGCAGGCTCATGGGCGGGGAAGCCTACCTCAGACCTCGCCTGGGCTCGAGCGAGGCGTCGTCACGCTCTCCCCCAATCCCCGGGGACGCGACAGATCGCGACGGTTCGCCCCCGCGGAGAACCGCCAGCAGACGACCCTGCCGCCCTGCCGGAGCGCGCAGTACCGGGAGTACCCGGCGCTCACCTGGATCGCATCGTCGAGCCCGGGCACCTCGACCGGCTCGGCGTGCGAGGAGGAGCCATCGCTGCCCCAGCAGACGACCTTGCCCGTCGCGAGGCGGGCGCAGTCGTTGAGCTGCCACCCGAGGTGCCGTACGGGGCGATCTCGACGTAGCCGCAGGCGGCAAGGGCGGCGGGGAGAGCGACGGCATAGAGGAAAGGAGCGACAATGGAGCGGGGCATGAGGTCCTCCGTTCGGCGGGCGCTTTCGCCGTACGGAGGAACGATGGGAGCGGGGTGCGGGGACGCTCCTTAAACAGATCTCAAAGCGATGCCGGTCAGCCAGCTTGGGCGACGTGGTGGTGGCGCAGGACGGCGCGCTGACGAGCAAGACCCGGCAGAAACGCATCCTGCGCAGGTAAACGGCGCGGCGGTGCCCTTCGCTCACCAGGCGCGTCGAGCGAACGCCCGCGCAGTTGCGCAGCCCCGCGCGCAACGGCGCGCCACGCCCCGGGTCAGGGGCACGTCGCCGAGTCGTCGTTGTTGATCACGGACGCTCGTGGAACGCCGGTCCGCTCACAAAGCTCTTCGGCTTCACAGGTGGGGAGCCTCGGGTTCGTCGTGATCTCGAGACCGTAGTGGATCCGCTCGAGCGAAGAAAGTCCATCGAGGCTCGTGAGCTCCCGGTTGTTCGAGATGGTGAGATTCTGCTCGATCGCCCGGAGCGCAGAGAGTCCATCGATCGACGTGAGGACGTCGTTGCTCCCGATGGTGAGATCTTGGTAGATCGTCTCGAGCGCCGAGAGCCCCTCGAGGCTCTCGAGCTTCGCGTTGCCGATGACGAGCAGGTTGGCGAGCTCACTCACGCCGTCGAGGCCCTGCAAGTTCCTGAGAGCCGGGTTGGATTTGAGCGCCACCGCGCCCGTGCCGGTCAGGTTGCGCAGCCCGGCGAGGCTCGCCAGGACGGGGTTGTTCTCGATCTGGATGCCATGGCGCACCGTCGTCAGACTCTCGAATCCGCCCAGGTCAGCGAGGCGGAGGTTCGAATGGATGTTCAATGAGCCATCCACCACCTTCAGGCCTTCAAGCCCCGCCATGCTCGCGAGCGTATCGTTGTTCACGATCGTCAACCCCGCCGCGATGGACTCGAGCCGCTCGAGCCCCTCGAGCGTGGGCAGGTTACGCGTGTACCGGACGGTGAGCGTGCCCGTGACGCGCCGTAGACAGCCAAGGCGGTGCAGCCGGTTCACCCCTTCGCTGAGCGTCAGGTCCCCCTGGACCTCCGAGATGAGCGGCAATTCGTCGACGTCGACCTGGTACTTCAGATCGAGCGAGCTCGAGGTGGGCCGCGCCGTGGCGCAGTCCAGCTCCGCGGGCGCCCCCGCGCTCCCGCCGGTTCCCTCCGGAGCCCCGCCGCCCATACCGCCCGAGCTCGCTGCCGCGCCGCCGTCGCTCGACCCGGTCGAGCCGAACGGGCCACCCGTGCCGGAGCCGTTGCCCGTGGTCCCGCCCGCGCCACTCGCTCCAACACCTCCTCCTGACGCCGTGTTCCCGGCCTCCCCGGAACCGCCGACCTCGGAGGAGCTTCCCCCTTCCCTGCCGCCCGCGGCGCCTGGATCGTCAAGAAGCACCCTACCGCAAGCCAATGGACCGCCTGCCGCGACGAGCGCTGCCGCCGTTATCGGCGCCCAATACCAAACCCGCGTGCCACGCACCGGCATGACCGAACCTCCGCCACCGAGTATATGCTCAGTCGACGCCCTGGGGTGAGGGTTGACGCCCGGCGAAGCCGCGCGGATCGAGTCCACACCGTCACGCGCGCCGAAGGTTGCGCCACCATTGACGGAAATGTGCCATGAGCGCGGAGCACCGGGCCCCCGCGGCGCATTCATGGCTCGGGCGCGCGACGAGCCCGTCATGATTCGATGGGATCGTTCTCCGGCTCCGGTGCCTGGCGGCGCAGGTGAAGCTCTTTCACATGCGCTGCGCGTGCTCACGCGCCGATCGTTCCCCGACACGCGGCTCCTCGGCGACGGCACGCCGCGTGCTCGCGACGAGGTGATGCGCTGGGCAGCGTTCCTCAACGCCGGTATGCACAGGGCCTTCAAGCCGATCTTCACACCGCGTCGGTTCCTCGCTGCCCTCAAGCTTCTCCGCTTCAGCGAACGCATGCGCGCCGACACGGCCGCGCAGAAGGCGCTCGCGATCCACGAGTCTCCCTGACCGACCACGAGGATCCCATGCTCCAGAATCTCCGTTTCGCCTCTCGCACTTCGCGGTTCGTGAAGAGCACCGCCGCCGTGGCGGCCGTCGCGGTGGGCCTGCTCGCCCGCCCCGCTGTCGCCGCGCCCGAGCCGGTCGTCACGACGCTCCTGACGAAGGAGCTCGCGAACATCCCCGGCAAGGAGGTGATGATGCTCCTCGTCGACTACCCCCCCGGCGCCGCCGATCCGGTGCACCGTCACGACGCCCACGGCTTCATCTATGTCCTCGAGGGCTCGATCGTGATGGGCGTGAAAGGCGGCAAGGAGGTGACGCTCACCCCGGGCCAGACCTTCTACGAGGGGCCCAACGACATCCACACCGTCGGCCGGAACGCGAGCACCAAGAAGCCCGCGAAATTCCTTGTCGTGCTCGTGAAGAACCGCGGCGTGGCCCCGTTGCTGCCCGTCCAATAATGCATCTCGTGGAGAGCCGGCAGCAAGCGGCCAGCCGAGTCAGGTCGAATCCGGTCAAACGCGATCACGCGGGAGAGCTCGCCGCCCCCGCGCCCGCCGGGACGCGGCCGCCTTCTCTCGAGCGGTAGGTCCCCGGCGAGTGCTCGCCACGGGCTTGCCGCACCCGGACGAACGACCCATGGGACCCGGCGCCGGCGTGCCCTGCCTGGCACGCACGACGACGAGCGAGCAGGTGCTCGCAGGAAGAGGGGACGAGTGAAGTCGGTCGCTGCCTTGATGGCCGAGAGGGTTGTGTGTCTCGTCGAGGAAGACCGACCGGAGGCTCGGCGGCTGGCGAACGGGCACGCGCTGCTCCGCACCCTCGCGGTCGGACTGTGCGGGACCGACCGAGAGATCGCCGCGTTCACGTACGGGTCCGCCCCGGCAGGGACGGACCGGCTCGTGCTGGGACACGAGGCGCTCGCCGAGGTCGTGCAGACGGGTGAGGGCATGATTCGCCTTCGTCCCGGAGATCTCGTGGTGCCGACGGTGCGCCGGCCCTGCACGAGGATCGAGTGCTTGGCCTGCCGCGTCGGGCACCAGGACTTCTGCGCGACGGGCGAGTTCATCGAGCGCGGGATCTCCGGGGCGGGCGGCTTCATGACCGAGCTCTTCGTCGAGGAGGAGCGCTACCTCGTCCCCGTCCCTCCGGGGGTCGGCGAGCTCGGCGTCCTCGTCGAGCCGCTGAGCGTCGTGGCCAAAGCGTTCGCCCAGCTCGACGCCGCCCTGACGCGCCTGCCCTGGGAGGACGACGCACCACGGGGCCTGGTCCTCGGCGCCGGACCGATCGGCGTGCTCACGGCGATGGGGCTGGTCGCGAACGGGTATCGAGCGGTCGTGTATTCGAGGGAGCCGGCGGACGGCCATCAAGCGCTCTTCGTGCGCAGCATCGGCGCCGACTACGTATCGAGCGAGTCCACCGACGTCGCGGGGCTTGTGAGGCGCCACGGGCGGTTCGACGTGATCGTCGAAGCGGTCGGCGTTCCGGCGTTCGCGTTCAAGACCCTCCCCGCGCTGGCGGCGAACGGCGCGTTCATCCTCACCGGCATCCCTGCGCCGGGGCCCGCGATGGACTTCGACACATCCGGTCTGATGCGCGATTTCGTCCTCCAGAACCAGCTGATGTTCGGGACCGTGAACGCCGGCCGCAAGTCCTACGAGGCAGCCGTCCGGATGCTCGAGCAGTTCCTGATCCTGTTTCCCGACGCCGCGCGCCGGGTGATCGCGCGGCGGATCTCGCTCGACGAGGCGCCGGCCTGGCTGCGCGCAGGGGGTGGTGGAGCGAAGACGGTGATCCACATCGCGGAGGCCAGAACGGCGGCGCGCGATGAAGGGCTTCGGGCTGCCGGGTAGGCCGTGGCGCCCCCTCGCCCAGGAACCGGGAGCCGGGAAGGACAGCGATGAACCAGAAGCGAAAGCTGAGGAGCCAGGCGTGGTGGGACGACGCGACCAATCCGGAGATGACGGCGCTGTACCTCGAGCGCTACCTGAACTTCGGGCTGACCCGTGAAGAGCTCCAGTCCGGCCGCCCCGTCATCGGGATCGCCCAGACGGGGAGCGACCTCGTGCCATGCAATCGCCATCATCTGAGCCTCGCCGTCCGGGTCAAGGAGGGCGTGCGTGACGCCGGCGGGATCCCGCTGGAATTCCCGGCGCACCCCCTCCAGGAGACAGGCAAGAGGCCCACCGCAGCCCTCGACCGGAACCTCGCGTACCTCGGGTTGGTGGAGGTGCTCCACGGATACCCGCTCGACGGCGTCGTCCTCACGACCGGCTGCGACAAGACAACGCCGTCCTGCCTGATGGCGGCGGCGACCGTCGACCTGCCCGCGATCGTGCTCTCGGGCGGGCCGATGTTGAACGGATATTACCGCGGGAGGCTCGCCGGCTCGGGGCTCGTGATCTGGGAGGCACGCCGGCTCCTCGCGGCCGGCAGCATCGACTACAGGGAGTTCATGGACATGGTCGCCGCGGCGGCGCCCAGCGTGGGACACTGCAACACGATGGGAACGGCCCTGTCGATGAACGTCCTCGCCGAGGCCGTCGGGATGTCGCTGCCCGGATGCGCGGCGATCCCGGCGCCCTACCGGGAGCGGGCGCAGATGGCCTACGCGACCGGGCGCCGGATCGTGGAGATGGTGCACGAGGACCTGACGCCGAGCGCGATCATGACCAAGGCGGCGTTCGAGAACGCGATCGCGGTCGCCTCGGCGATCGGCGCGTCGACCAACTGCCCCATTCACATGAACGCCATCGCGCGCCACGTCGGGGTCGACTTGACGAACGACGATTGGCAGAGGGTCGGGCAAGACGTCCACTTGCTCGTCGACTGCCAGCCCGCCGGGCGCTTCCTGGGAGAGGATTTCTATCGCGCGGGAGGGGCGCCCGCCGTCATGAACGAGCTGCTCCGCGCGGGCCGTCTCCACGGGGATGCGCTCACCGTGTCCGGACGAACCGTGGGGGAGAACGTGGCGAGCGCCGCCGTCGCCAACCGCGACGTGATCCGGTCGTACGAAGATCCTCTGCTCCGCGCCGCCGGCCTGCTCGTCATGAGCGGGAACCTCTTCGACTCGGCCGTCATGAAGAGCAGCGTCATCGGAGAGATCTTCCGCGACCGCTACCTGTCGGACCCCGCGAATCCCGATGTCTTCGTGGCGCGGGCCATCGTCTTCGAGGGGCCGGAGGATTACCATGCTCGCATCAACGATCCGTCGCTCGGGATCGACGAGCGCTGCATCCTCGTCATGCGCAACACGGGGCCCATCGCCTATCCGGGCTCCGCGGAGGTCGTGAACATGGATCCGCCCGACGCGCTGGTGCGAGCGGGGATATCCCTGCCGACGCTCGGCGATGGCCGCCAGAGCGGCACCTCGGACAGCCCCTCGATCCTGAACGCGTCGCCCGAGTCCGCGGTGGGCGGCGGCCTCGCGCTGCTCCGGACGGGGGATCGCATCCGGGTCGATCTGCGCCGGCGTCGCGTGGACGTGTTGCTCTCCGACGACGAGATCGAGCAGCGCCGCAGGTCCCTGAAGCTGCCGGAGCTCGAGAGCCAGACGCCATGGCAGGAGATCTACCGGAACGCGGTCGGCCCCCTGTCCACGGGCGCGTGCTTCGAGCCGGCCGTTCGGTACCAGCACCTCGTTCAGCTTCGCGGGCTGCCTCGCCACTCGCACTGAACGGCACGGGAACGGAGGTAAGGACCATGAGCATGGAACGGACGGGGCAGGTCGTCGTGCTGGATTACGATTTCGGCGACGTCGACATCGAGCGCTCTCTCGTGGAGCCGGCCGGCTTCGAGCTGGTCGCCGCGCAGTGCAAGACCGAGGAGGACGTCGTGGCCGTCGCGCGCGACGCCGTCGGCGTGCTCACGCAGTACGCCGAGGTCAAGGGGCAAGCCATCTCGGGGCTCCGGCGCTGTCAGGTCATCGCTCGGTACGGCACCGGCGTCGACACCGTCGACGTCGCGGCGGCGACCCGCCGTGGGATCCGCGTCACCAACGCGCCGAACGACTGGTGCGCCGACGAGGTCGCCGACCACGCCGTGGCGCTCTTGCTCACGCTCGCCCGCAAGCTGCCCGCGTACGATCGCGCCACGCGCGGCGGATCCTGGTCCTGGCAGGATGGCCGGCCGATCCACCGGATGCGGGGCGCGACCCTGGGGCTCCTGTCGTTCGGCGCGATCGCCCGAAACGTCGCCGCGAGGATGGCGAGCTTCGGTGTGCGCGTCACGGCGCACGACCCCTTTCTCGACGCGGGCGAGATCCGCGCCGCCGGCGCTGATCCCGTGTCCTTCGACGAGCTCCTGGAGCGCTCCGACTACCTCGTCCTCCAGGCGCCGCTGACCCAGGGGACCCGTGGTCTCTTCGGGGAACGCGAGCTCCGGCGCATGAAGCCGACAGCGATCCTCGTCAACACCGCCCGAGGTCCGATCATCGACGACGGCGCTCTGTACCGGGCGCTCGAGGAGGGGTGGATCGCGGGGGCCGGGCTCGACGACCTCGCCGAGGAGCCGGCGAAGCGCCGGGACTGGAGGCCGACGAGCCCGCTCTTCTCGCTCGAGAACGTCGTCATCTCTCCCCACGCTGCCTATTACTCGGAAGAGTCGATCGAGTTCGTCCGACGATTCGCGGCGAGCGAGGTCGTTCGCGTCCTGTCCGGACAGGAGCCGATGTCGCCCGTGAACCTCATGGCCGCTTGAGGCCGCCGCCTCGCCGGCGCCGGCGGGTACGGCGGATGCATTGGGGATGGGGTGGAGGGACGCGTCCATGCGACAATCAGCCCCGAACCAGGCCCAGGAGCCGTGGGTCGACGTGAGCGTGCCAATCCGTGACGGCATGGTGCACTGGCCGGGCAATCCTCCGGTAGAGATCGTCCAGACGGAGCACCTCGAGCGCGGCGATCCCGCGACCGTCTCACGCCTCTCGCTCGGCGTGCACACCGGCACGCACGTGGATGCTCCGGTTCATTTCATTGTCCGCGCCGCGGGGATCGATCGCGTCCCGCTCGACCGGCTGATCGGCCCCGCGCGCGTCCTCGACCTCGGAGAGATCGATAGCATCCAGCCGGCCCACCTCGAGCCCGTCGAGATCCACCCCGGCGATCGACTCCTCTTCAAGACGAAGAACTCCCGGCGCTGGAGCGAAGAGCGGTTTCGCTCCGACTACACGTACCTGTCCCCGGAGGCGGCCCATCACCTGGTCGAGCGCGGCGTCTGGGCCCTGGGGATCGACTACCTGTCGATCGGAGGCATGGATGGCGGGGCCGAGACGCACCGGGTCCTGCTCGCGGCGGGCGTCGTTATCATCGAAGGGCTGGACCTATCGCGCGTCGAGCCCGGCTCGTACGACCTCGTCGCCCTGCCGATACGCCTGGAGGGGCTCGACGGGGCTCCCGCGCGGGTCGTCTTGCGCCGGCGGCGATCGGAAGAAACGGAGAAGGAGCACCATGGAGCAAACGAACATTCGTGACGTGCCGATCCCCGCGAGCCGGGTCGGCCTCGGGACCTGGGCCATGGGCGGGTATCAATGGGGCGGCGCCGACGACGACGCGTCGGTCCGCACGATCCACGCGGCGCTCGACCTCGGGATCAACCTGATCGACACCGCGCCGGCCTACGGGTTCGGGCACTCCGAGGAGGTCGTCGGACGGGCCATCGCCGAGCGGGGCCAGCGCGAGCGGGTGGTCCTCGCGACCAAAGGGGGCCTCGAGCGACGCGGCAACGCGCTCTTCCGGAACGGGACGCGCAAGCAGCTCCTGGAGGAGGTCGAGCTCTCGCTCGTGCGTCTGCGCACCGACTACATCGATCTCTATCAGGTTCACTGGCCGGATCCACAGACGCCCTACGAAGAGACGGCCCAGGCCCTCCTCGATCTCCAGCGTCAAGGCAAGATCCGCGCGATCGGCGTCTCCAATTACTCGATCGACGCCATGCAGCGGTTCCGCGCTGTCGCGCCGATCGCGTCGGCGCAGCCGCCGCTGAACCTCTTCGAGAGGCAGGCGGAGGGGGACATCCTGCCTTGGTGTCGCGACAACGGGGTCGCCACGCTCACCTACGGCGCGCTCTGCCGCGGGCTCCTGAGCGGCGCGATCGACGAGACGACCGAGTTCAAGGGGGACGACCTCAGGAAGACCGATCCGAAGTTTCAATCTCCACGCTTCGCGCAGTACCTCGACGCGGTGAGGGGCCTCGATCGGTTCGCGCGCGGCCGCTACGCTCGGGGCGTGCTCGCGCTCGCGGTGCGCTGGGTGCTCGACCACCCGGGTGTCTCGGTGGCTCTCTGGGGGGCTCGACGGCCGGAGGAGCTCACGCCGATCAACGAGGTGATGGGATGGAGCCTCGACGACGAAGCCCGCGCCCACATCGACGCCGTGCTCACCGGCGCCGTGCGTGACCCGGTGGGTCCCGAGTTCATGGCGCCGCCGGAGCGCCCCCCCGCGGCGCGCAGCGCGGCCTGACGCTGCCTGCGCGGATCCCGCGAATCCATGGCGACGGCCACGAGCTGGCCGCCGCCATGGCGACTCACGCCGCCCGGAGCCCCGACTCAGGGCGCGCTCGACCGAAGGCGTCGCACCTGCCCCAGCGCCCGGGGATGTCGAGCAGCCGGATCTCTCCGAACTCGGCGGGGACCGCCGGATCGACGAACAGGCGATTGCCCATCGGCTCCAGCCCGAGCACGACGCGCAGAAAGAGCAAGGGAGCCGCGGTGGCCCAGGCCTGGGGGCTGCACGCGGTCGGATACTCGACAGGGAAGCTGGTGAGCTCTCGTGGATACCCGGCGAACGCCTCCGGCAAGCGGTAGTGGAAGAAGGGCGCCGCGGCCAGGTTGCCCGTCGCGACGCGCCCGGCCTCCACGCTGAAGCCGTAACGCCGGAGCCCGAGCGCGATCAGCGAGTTCTCGTGCGGCCAGACCGTACCCACGTGATATCCGATGGGGTTGTACCCGCCCTCGTCGTCGGCCATGGTGCGCACCCCCCAGCCGCTGAACAGATGCGGTCCGAGGAGGTGCTCCACCACGCGTTCGGCCTTGGATGTCTCGACGATACCGCTCCAGAGCAAGTGACCGATGTTCGAGGTCAAGGAGTCGACCCGGCGCTTCTGGCCGTCCAGCGCGAGCGCGAAGAACCCGCGATCGTCGAGCCAGAAGTCCTGATTGAATCGACGCTTCAGCTCGGCCGCGTCTCGCTCGAGGCGCGCCGAAAGCTCGGGGTCCCGCCAGAACTCGCGCGCGAGCCGGGCGCCGCGCACCTTCGCGTCGTAGACGTAGCCCTGGATCTCGCAGCACGCGAGAGGCCGCCGCGCGAGCGATCCGTCATGAAAGACGATCGAGTCCCACGAGTCTTTCCAGCACTGGTTCTCCAGGCCGGTCTCGGGGTTGCGCGTGTCGTACTCGACATAGCCGTCCCCGTCGCGGTCCCCCCACTCATCGATCCATCGAAGCGCGGCGCGCGCGGTGTGCTCCATCGACAGGACGAGCTCCGCGTCGCCGGTCCAGCGCTCGTACTCGTCGAGCAGGATCAGGAAGAGCGGCGTCGCGTCGGCAGAGCCGAAGTAGGGGGAGTGCGGCCGCTCCTCGAAGGCGGTCAGCTCGCCCCAGCGAACCTCGTGGAGGATCTTTCCCGGCTCCTCGTCGCGGAAGTCGTCCCGGCGGCTGCCCTGGCGGCGCGCGAGGTAGCGGAGCGTGGAGCGCGAGAGCTCGGGGACGAACGGCAGCGCTTGCAGGCTCGTGATGATGCTGTCGCGGCCGAAGGCCGCCATGAACCACGGTAGACCGGCGGCCGGAATGGCGGCGTCCGGCATCAGCTTGGAGAAGAAGCGCAGCGCGGCCAGGTCGATGAGGCTCCGCTCGTACGTCCGGGCGAGCGTCTCGTTCGCGGTGAGGAGCCGCGGCGCGTGGTCGATCCAGCTCTCGAGGCTGATGCCGATGTTCGGGCGCGCGTGGCTCTCGCCGTGGGCGTACTTCACCCGGGTGTGCCGCTCCTCGAGGCCGTCGATCGCCGCCACGACGTCGAGGCACGTGCTCCAGCGGCCGTGCGGCGCGATGCTCGCCCGAAAGGTCAAGCCGCTCGGATCGATCTGCGCGGGCTGCGAGGCGGAGATCCACGTCTCACGCACGAAGCGCTCGCGTCGATAGCCGAGGACGAGCCGATTGTCCTCGATGCGGTGATAGCGCTCCCCTTTCTTCGGGAGCATGTCCTTGACCTCGAACAGGTCGGCGAAATCGGCGCCGGCCTGGATGCGGACCTCGAGCTCGACGGGGAGCTTGCCGTGGTTCATGAGCAGGAGGTCCTCGTGGAAGCCGTCGCCCACGAACCGGCTCCGGACGATCGAGAGGGTCGATTCGACGTACATCGCGGCGGGCCTCGGGACGAGGAAGAACTGGGCCTGGAAGTACTGCACGTCGTCGGTGGACAGCGCGGCCGGGACGACGCCGTCGATCGTCAGGATCCATTCGGAGAGAAAGCGCGTATCGAGGTGAAAGAGGCCGAGCGGCCGGCTGACGGAGTGCTCGATGTTGCCGCGCAGATCGCTGACGACGAACGTGCCGCCGTCCAGAATGCTCACTTGCCGTTCCATGGGCCCCCTCCGATGACGGTGGCTCAGCGCGTCGCTTCCGGAGCCTGTTGATCTCCCGGGGAGAAGACGCTCTGAAACATCTGGGCGACGCCCAGGTCTCCTCGCACGCCGACGCGGCCCTGCATGATCGCCGTGATCAGGTTCTGTTCACCGCGAAAGATCCGCAGGAAATCGTCGAGCGAGCAGGAGATCTGGCAGTCCTCGATCGCGCCTTCGGGCGCGATTCCGAAGGACCCGTCGGCGATCTCCACGACGACGCGCTCGTCCTCGCTGAGCTGCACGGCGCACACCTTCCGTGTTCCTCGCAGGCGGGCGTCGTAGCGTCCTGCCGCGAGATCCTGGATGAGCTTCCTTGCTTGCGACATGACGCGACATGATCAAAGAGTGTGTCCGGTTTGCCAACCTGGCCTTCGCGCTCCCCGCGCTCCTTGCCCCGAGCAAGGGGTGTGCCCTTCTGCGCGGCGCGGAGGTCGCCTCTTCACGCTCGCGTGTCGAGCACGCGAGCGCCGCCCAGCGCGATCAGGATCATCGACATACCGCCGGTCAGGAGGCTGATCCCGACGAGCAAGCCGAGCACCCGCACGGCCGTGGTGACGCCTCCGGTGATGATCAGCATCCCGAGCCCAAACGCGAGGATGCCGTCGAACACGAGCCATCCCGAGCCCCGCAGCCCGCGGTGCTGATAGGCGCGGATGAGCTTGAGCGCGCCCTCGGAGATGAAGTACGCCGCGGCGATCACCATCAGCGCGAGCTTGCCGGTCATCGGGGCGACCACAAGGAGGAGCCCGAACGCCACCTGCACCAGGGCGCTCACGAGCTCCCAGCGGGCGCCGGCCCAGCCGCGGCTCTGGATGGCGTGACAGCCCTCGGCCACGCCGGCGAGCACGATCAACCAGCCGAGGGCGATGGCGGTGACCCGGGAGGCGACGAACGGCATGACGAACGCGAGCACCCCGAGCACCATCGTGGCCACGCCGATCGCGAGGAACCAACCGCGGTTCTCGCGCACGGTGTGAAAGTCGACCTGCGCAAAGCGAAGCGACCTCGTGGACTCTCCGAGCGGAGCAACCATGGGAGACCTCTCTGGTTCGTGGAGCACGCGTGTCCCGTCGGTCACCCGCCGCGCGAGGACCAGGTGGCCGGGACCGCGTCCGCCTCGAGCATCGCCCGTGCCAGCGCGCCGGCGAGAACATTGTGCCTGGCGCTCGCGGGAGGCTTCACGGCCGAGGGCGGCCAGCAGCGCACCGCGTGATCAGCGGGCGGTGGCCTTCGCGGCCCTGGTGCTCGGGCTGGTCGCCTGCCGGACCGCGCGCCGCTGGAGCTTCGAGCCCTGCTTCGCGCGATTGGCGCTCTTGCGCGTCGACTTGCGCGACGGGCGGTCCTGCGCCGAGTCTTCGAGCGTCGCGGTGGCCTTCCGTGTCCTCCGCATCGTGTTGCGCCGCGCCGTCGAGCCGCCGCCCGCCTTCCGGTCGGTCGCGCTCTGCCCCGGAGCGGCCGTGTCGACGGGAATGTCACGCCGCGACTTCTCGGGCCGCTCCAGCGCGCGCTCGAGGTTCTCCTCGCTGCGCCCCACGCGCCGCCCGATGAAGCTGCCCTCGGGTGATGGATGATTGCGCCGCGCCGGAGCCGCCGCGCTGCGCTTCGCCGCTCGCGCCGTGGGCTTCGGGCCGCGCGCCGGCGCGCGCGACGCGGCGCGCGGCGCGCGCTCGAGGGCGCTCTGCACGGCCCGTACGATCCCCGGGACGGCCCTGTCGATCGTCTCGCGCGGCTCTCGACCTCGCATCTGGTAGACGACGCTCGGGTGCCCGCTCAGGACGACCTTCACGTCGCACGCGACGTCGACGCCGCCGCGTGGCCCGTTCACGTCCGTGAAGCGCACCGTGAGCCGCTCGATGTCGCGCGCGAACCGCCCGAGCTTCGCCCCGAGGGTCTGGCGCACGTGCGCCCTCGTCGGCTCGTCGACGCCGACGCCGAAGGTCCGCATCGCCAGCGGGGTCCGCTCCGTCGGTGTGCGCCCGGCGCGCGCCCGGACCGGTCGTGGCACGGTGGAAGGGAACTGCGGACGTCGCCCGGTGGATGGTCGCCCCATGCGCGCAACATCGAGACCGGCCCCCCGTCGTCAAGCGTCGCGGCCACCGGCGAGATCGTGTTCCTGTTCCATCCGCCGCACCTCGGTCGGCCGCCAAGCCCCGCCCGCCCGGGCACCCGCGCGTCCGCCGCTGGCGTCGGAGCCGCTTGTCAGCGGCTCGTCAATGCGAGTGACAACCCGTGCAAGACAAGGCCTTATTCACCGGCGGGTCGTTGTTCGGATCGTCGTCAGGTTCCGGACCGTTGAACCAGCTGCGCGATGGCGCGCGCTTGCCTCGTTCGCGGGTGAGAACACGAACATCGAGAGGCCGTCCGAACGCCCGATGCTGCAAGAGCGGTGTTGTTCGTCTTATCCTCCGGGCGCGTGGCACCTCGACCTCAGAAAGTCTCCGCCCCGCCGAGCGATCCTCGTCGGGTGCGCGCGCTCCGCAATGCCGTCCGCCAGGGCGCGATCGCAGTCGTGGGATGGCTCGTCCTGGTACGAGCGGAGGCCGCCCACGCCGCGAACGTGGGGGCCGCGGTGGAGCTCGATGAGCAGCGCTGCGTGACGCTCGACGCGGTGCGGGCGGCGGCCGCGCTGCGCGGAGGGCACGTGGACGCCGACTCCCCGGTACGGCTCCGGGTCCATGTGCGCGAAGCGGAGCCGCCGAGCGCGGTGACGCTCGTGATCACGGGAGAAGGCGCGCACGGCGCCATCGAAGCGCGCACGATCGTGGCAGACTCCTGCGCAGAAGCCGTCTCTGCGCTCGGGCTGGTCGTCACGATGGCCGGCGAGGACGAGCTGGCCCCGGTCGAAGCTCCCCGCGCCGAGCCACCCTCCCTGACGCCGCCGGCCAGACCGTCGCAAGACACAGCCCGCGAGCTCAGCGCAACCTCCACAGCGCCGCCGGCGAGATCGTCGCGAACCACGGCTCGCGAGACCACACCCGCGACGAAGCTGTATACGGCGCTCGGCCTCGTCGCCACGCCGCTCCACGAAGGGCCGGCAGGAGCGCGGCTCTCGGGCGGGTTCGCATCGGGTCGGCTGTTCTTGCCATGGGCCGAGCTCGGCATGGGGGCCACGTTGCCGCGCACCGTCTTCGGAGGAGGAGCGGCGGTGAACCTCACCTGGCTCACCGTTCGTGCCTCGCTGGCGCCGCTCGGCGCATCCCTCGGCGATCACGTCTTCGTGAGTGCTTACATCATGCTCGATGTGGGCGCGTTGCTCGCCTCGGGGGAGGGAGCGCCGAAGGTCGACAGCCGATGGCGCCCGTGGATCGAGGCTGGCGCCGGCGCACGGATGCGCGCGCTGCTCGGCGCATGGTCCTTCGTGGAATGGCAGGTCGGGGCCGCGCTGCCCCTCCTTCGGGACGAGTTCTACTACGTGCACGGCGGGACGGCCTATCAGGCTCCCGCCGTGCGGCTTGACGCTGCGCTTTCCGTCGGGGTGCTCTTTCCGTGATCAAAACGGGGACCTCGTGGATCGCCTGGGACGAGCCCCTCGTGATCACCACCACCGACGACGCCCCCGGTTCCACCGCCATCCGCCTGGCTCGCCCTCTGGGCGGACTCGTCGACGCGCAGGCGCGTTCCCCCGGTGAGTCCACCACCGACGTCGCTCGCGAGGCGCGCCTCGAAGAGCTCGCGTCGCACCTCGAGTTCCTGTGGAGATTCGCGTGCCGGATGGGCGTGGGCGAGGCGGCGGCCGAGGACATTGCGCAGGAAGCGTTCGTGGTGGCGGCGTCGCGCCTCGACGCGATCCTTCCCGGCAAAGAGCGCTCGTACCTCGTCTCGGTCGCGGTTCACATGGTCCGCCGCGAGCGAACCCGGCGAGCACGTCACGAAGAGCTCACGGGAGAGCCCTCCGCGCCGGCAGGCGAGCAACCGGACAGCCGCCTCGACGAGGCGCGCGCGCGCAGGCTGCTGGACGCGTCGCTCGAGGCGCTGGACGACGGGCTTCGCGCGGTGTTCGTGCTCCATGAGATCGAAGAAGAGACGATGGCGGACATCGCCCATCTGCTGGACTTGCCGCCAGGGACCGTGGCGTCGCGACTCCGCCGCGCCCGTGAAGCGTGGAAGCGAGCGACGGAGCAACTGAAGAGGGGTCTGCCGGTGAGCGGCGGGAGGCGGCGGTGAGCGGCTCGTACGACGACTTCGACCGCGCGCTTCTGCGCGCCGGGAGGGCGGCGAAGGCGCCTTCCTCGCTCCGCGCGAAGGCTCTCGCGGCTGCCGCGGCGGGGACCGCGACCGCGGTCGCAACGACGAAGCTCGGCGTCGGTGCGGCCAAGGCGAGCGGGGGGATCGCGGCGCAGGCCGCTCACGCGCTCGGCCTGAAGGCGGCGCTCGTCGCGTCCATCGGCGTCACGTCCGTCGCCCTCGTGCTCGGGGGCGCGTACGTGGCGGCGACCCATCACACGGACGCCGTCGCGTCCGCAGCCCCCGTTCGCCCGCCTCGCGCGGCGGAGGTCGGTGGCGTGGCGCCGGCGGCCGCTTCTCCCACGCAGGAGGCCACGCAGGAGGCCACGCAGGAGGCCACGCAGGAGGCCACGCAGGAGGCCACGCAGGAGGCCACGCAGGAGGAGCCCGCCCTGCGTGCGAAGGCGGAGCCCGCCGTCGCCCCTGCCGCGGAGCCCGCCCCGCGCGCAGCGGCGTCGACCACGAACGTGGCGCCCGCGCCCCAGGGGATCGGGTTCGCGCGCCAGGTCCCCGCATCCGTTCCTGCGGCGACGGCCGTCCCCGCCGTCGACCCCCTTCCACGAGAACCCCGCGGTGAGCAGGTCGCGCCGCCCCCCGCGGCCCCCACCTTCGTCCTGTCGGACGAGCTACGGCTCATCGACGCCGCACGAGCGGCCCTCCAGCGTGGAGACGTTCCGCTCGCCCTTCGCCTCACCGCCGAGCACGCGGCGCGCTTTCCAGGGGGCAGCTTCGCCATCGAGCGCGACGTCCTCCGCGTCGACGCCCTCGTGGCCGGAGGGCACGTCGCGGAGGCCGCGTCGCACGCGTGCGCCTTCGTCGCGCGGAGCCCGCGCTCCGCTCAGGCGCCGCGCATGATCAAGGTGGGTCGCTGTTCGAATACGATTCCATGATCAAAAGCGCCGGGAGAGAGATCGCCGGGCAGTGGAGGATCCTCGATCATGCGACTTTCGCGGCTAGCACTCTCCTTGTTGTGGTTCCCGGTCGCTCTCTCAGCCACCACGTCTGGGTGCGGCATCGTTCGCGTGCCGATCGGTGATCTCGACCCCGACCAGCAGCCGCTCGACCCGGATGGCTCGGGCGCTGGCGGCGCTGGCGGCCCGGGCGGCTCGTCGAGCAGGTGCGGCGCGCCGGTGGCCTCCCATCCCTTCAGCCTGGACGACTGGGCGGCGACGAGCGGCACCTCTCCGCTGGCGATCACTGGAATCGCCTTTGATCCATCCGGCAACCTCGGCATGACAGGGTACACGGTGTCGGACGTCGACATGCCCGGGTCCTCGGAATACGACGACGCCCTCTTGGCAAAGTACGATGCCGCGGGCAACCACACCCTCAGCAAGCTCTTCGGCGATGATTCGAACCCGCAGGCCGGCAGGCACATCGTTTTCGACGCGGACTGCAACATGTTCCTCGTACGCTGGCGCTCGACCTCGTCCTGGTTCGACATGTTCCTGGACAAGCTCGACAGCGCCGGCAACCCCCTCTGGAGCAAGCGCCTCAACGCCGGGCATCAAGCAGATTGGAACATCCGATCCATCGCGGTGGATCCGGCGACGGGCGGCGTGGTGTTCATGGGAAGATACTACGGGGACCTCGATCTCGGGGGAGGTCTGCTACCGCGGATAGAGAATGACTACGACCCGACGAGCGGCTACGTGGCGAAGCTCGATGCGATGGGACATTTCGTCTGGAGCAAGTTCTCCCCCCGCGGCAGCGGCAGGTACACGCCAGGCGCCATCATGGCCGTCGACACTTCAGGGCAAATTGTGCTCGCGGCCGACGATTCGGACATCGTCGAAGACGGATCAGGCAAACTCGCGCGGTTCCTCCTCGCGCGGCTGGACGCCTCGGGAAACGATCTCTGGAGTCAGGAATTGACGGCTCCTCTCCATCATGGATCAGCCTCGGACTCCCAACAGGGCCTTGCTGGCGTCGCGGTGGACGGAGACGGAAGCGTGATCCTCGCCGGGAACGCGCACTGCGACTTTGACTTCGGCGGCGGACCGCTGGTTGGCGCGAATTGTTCATCCGACAATGCCTTCGTGGCGAAATTCGATGTTCGTGGAGGCCACCTCTGGAGCCGACTCATCGAGGGCAGCCTCGCATCCAGAGCCGTGAGCCTCGGCGTCGACGCCCTCGGGAACACCTTCGTTGCGGGCAGCGTCACCGGTACCCTGGACGCCGACGGCACGGCGCTCGGCGCAGAGGACGAACCTGAGCGGCAGTTCGTCGTGCGGCTCGACAGGGATGGGCATATCTCGTGGCACCACATCCTCAGCCTCGAGATCAGCAGAGTGCAGGGCCTCGCCGTGGATCCTGAAGGAAACGTCGCCATTGTGGGGCAAGACGCCAGCGCCGTGAATTCGACCGGTTGGGGCGGAAATATCGTGACGAAGCTCGACGTCGCAGCGCCGTGACAAGGCGCTCCTCAGCAGTAGGCGGGTCGGACGAGGAGCCGCTGTCAGCGGGCGGGCGGGATGAAGAGGCCCGGGCAGGGCTCGTCGCCAAAGACCCTGGAGCCGAGCCGGTACATCGTGATCTTCGGGTTCGGCGCCCAGTTCCAGCTGCCCCCGGCGTGGGAGTAATCGTTCGACTGGTTGAACGGCTGCCAGCTCGACGCGTGGAACGCGACGTTGAACCGGTCGGTGGTGGACGAGGGATCGACCGAGAGGAACGGCAAGCGCACGTCGAGGTAATGGGTCGCGCCCGCACAGCCGCCGCCGGGCACCTCGTGGAAGCTCATCTCGAGCTCGCTCGAGCAACCCCAGCAGGTCGCCTCGAGCGAGCCGGGCGGCTCCTGGCTGAAGTAGTACCGCACGGTCGAGCCCGCGAGGTACACGCTCTCGCTCCCCGTGTTGCGCACCTGGATCCCGGGCGTCACCCAGCTCGGCTGCGGCGCGTGGGAGTCGTACAGCACCTCCAGCTGGCAGTCCGCCGGGCACGACGTGGTGCTCTCGCCGCTGCTGCAGACGCCGTCGCCGCAGGAGCAGTCGCTCGCGCACGACGCCGGGCTCTCGAGCGGGCCGCAGGCGCCGTCGCCGCAGGAGCACAGGTCCGAGGCCGTGCGCTCGCACATGGCCTGGATGGCCCGGAAGGCATAGGTCACGTCCTCGCCGCGGCACGCGTCGTCGGCGCAGGTGAACGGACGCACGCAGTCGCCGTCCTGCACGAAGTCGCGCTCGCCGCGCACCAGGATGCCCACGAGCTCCTTCGTGTTCAGGTCGAACACCCCGGATCCGGAGTTGCCCACGAACGTGTCCAGGTTGCCGACGAAGAAGTCGAGGCTCGGCGCGTTGCTCCGGATCGCGGCCCCGTCGGCCAGCTTGAGCGGCAACCCGCGGGGGAAGCCGTGCACGACGAGCGGCGTGCCGATGGCCAGGGGATCGCTCGACAGACGCACCGCGGCGGGCGTCCGCCCCACGACCGGCCGATCGAGCCGCACGACCGTGTAGTCCGCTCCCCGCCGGTCCTGGTAATAGCTGACGAAATCCACGCAGCTGTAGACGTCATCGCTGGTGATCTGGCCGAGCTGGCCGGACGGCGTCATCGCATAATCGAAGACGAAGCGGCTATTGTTGCAGTTGTTGATGCAGTGCGCGGCCGTGAGCACCAGGTCCTCGTCGATCAGCGTCCCGCTGCAGTCGGCGAGCGCCGGCTGGGACGCGAAGCGCTCGTCGGGGCACACGCCGTCGCGCCCCGCCCACGTGGGCCCGGCGATCTGGATGTCGTTCGGGTCCGAGTCGTCGACGGCCGACGCGGGGACGAGCGCCACGGTGAAGTCGAGCGCCCGCGCGGCCCAGGCGGGATCCGCGTACGTGAAGGGCTCCTCTCGGTCGTCCTGGCCATAGATGACCTCGGAGCGGGCCTCGCCGGCGGCCTCCTCCCCGGCGGGCGCGGGCGCCGCGCACCCCGCGGCGGCCCCCACGGACAAAAAGCCAGCAGCAATGATGAAGTGGTTCGCTCTCATGACAAGCTCCCAAGTGTTCGAGGCAGAGCGGGGATCACCGGGCGGGCCCGATGACGACGTCTCGATGCCTGGCCGGCGTCGAGCAAGGATCTGACGCCCGACGAGCAAGGACCCCTGAGTGGCACGCTCGTCCCGTTCTCAGCGAGGGGGATCTACTTCCTCGTGAGGCGCGCACCAATTCATATGCGCCATGGACCTCATGCACACGCTGCATCGCGCCGGCGCGGCCCGCGGCGCGCGCGCCCGCGTGGGGCGTACCCCTGACGACGGATTGACCATTGTCCAATGGATTGGCGCCGCCTCCAGCAGGCGGACATCCCGGGCTTACCCTCGTCCCATCGGGAGAACGTCCTCCCGGGGAGCACCACCATGAAGGTAGCCATCTTGACCGGCAGCGTGAGGAGCGGGAGACAGTCGCACAAGATCGCCCATCACCTGGAGCGGAAGCTCCGGGAGCGGGGCGCCGAGGCCGATCTCATCGATCTGGCGGAGACGCCGTTGCCGATCCTGGAGGACCGGTCGGGTCGCCCCCCGCAGCTCCAGGCGACGGTTCAGGGTCTGAGCGCGCGCCTCCGCAGGGCGGACGCGCTCGTGTTCGTGACGCCGGAATACCACGGGAGCTTCTCGGGCGTGCTGAAGAACGCCCTCGACTACTTCTGGGAGGAGTTCGACAAGAAGCCGATCGGCGTGGTCGCGGTCTCCGCGGGGAAGCTCGGGGGCATCAACGCCTCGACGCAGCTCCAGCACGTGATCCTGAGCCTGGGAGCGTTCCCGCTGCCCCTCAAGCTGCTCGTCCCGGAGGTCCAGAGCGCCTTCGACGAGTCGCTCCAGCTCAGGAGCGAGCAGGTCGCGAAGGCGGCCGACAGGTTCCTCGACGAGTACCTGTGGTTCGCTCGGGCCATCGTCCAGGCGAAGCAGGCCGGCGAGATCTCGCGGCCCCTGGTCGCCTGAGGCCCCGCGCCGGAGATCGTCCTCGCCGGCAGCGAGGGTCGACGGGGTCGTCCTCCTACATCGACCTCCACGTCCACGCCGACGACAGCAGCGCGAACTCGCGTGCGGGCAGGCAGCCGGGCGAGGAGCAGGGCGTCTTGCGGTGTCGCGCGAGGTTCGATATCGTCGGTCGTCGGCGGAAGGAACGGCTCAACCACCATCGGATATGGTTCAATACGTTTCTCCTCATCCCGGGCTCGAGGGCCCCGGGGCCACCTTCGCGTCGGTCGCCACGGCGCTCGGGGCGCACGGAGACATCGGGAAGAAGGTGCTCTCGACGCTGGGCGTGTCCGAGCTGGTCGCGGGCGAGTGGTACCCTCTCCAGCTGCTCCTCGACGTGCTGAAGGGCGTGGCCCAGGCGACCGGGGACCACACGCTGCTCGGCATCGGGAAGGCGATCGTGGATCACGCCGTGTGGCCGGCCATGCCGCCGACCATGGTGGATGCCCTCCAGCTCATCGACGTGGCATACCACATGAATCACAGGCTCGACGGAGAGGTGATGTTCGATCCGGCGACCGGCGTCATGCGGGAGGGGATCGGCCACTATCGCTGTCATCCGGAGAAGCACCAGATCATCATGGTCTGCGATACGCCTTATCCCTCGGAGCTCGATCGTGGGATCCTGCTCGGCACGGCGCGGAGAGCGGCGTCGCGCGGGGTCAGGCCGCGCGTCGACGTCGTGCTCGACGAGTCCCGCCCGTCGCGGAAGCGCGGCGCCGACTCCTGTACCTACCGCGTCACCTGGTGAACCTGGCACGTTGATCATCGGCGGGCGGCGCACCTCGACTCTTCGCTGATCATCGAGGCCCGCACGAGCAGCGTGCGTCGCCTCCGGGGCTCCGCGCGCAGCGGGCGGGAGCGCCTCCGCCTCGTCGCGTCGCCTCGTTGGCCGGGCGCGGTCGACCTCGAGACCTCCGGCGGGCAGGAACTCCAAGCGCCTTTGCGGATGTCAAGAAATTTTAGCCTCTCCCGCCTCCGGGTCGGTCGAGTGGACATGATCTGCCCTGTGAATCTCGCCCGTGTAATAATCCAATAAAATTAACATGTCAGCTGACTTGCTGTGAGCGAAATCACCACCGTGAGCTACCGTCGAGATGTCCCCGCGCGCCAGCTGCGCCGCACGCCCTCCGAACGCGGCGCTCCGAACGAGCCCTGACCCGGCGCGGCGCCTCGAGGGAGGCCCGCCCGCCTCGTCCTCCCTCGGCATCGAGCACAGCCGCGGCCGGTCGATTGGAATTGACATCGGGAATGTGAACGTTCACTTTCCTCCTTGAGGGGCATCCTTTTGCTTCGACGATCGACGGCGTGCCGCCTGGGTCCGTGGGCGCCTGAAGACCCGTGTACACGTGCCCCGTCAGCACCGCGGGAGGATCGCAAGGTCAGATAAACATCGAATTGTTCCATGACACCGGCCGATGGCTTGCACGACCTTTGCCTGCGGTTCGCGGGGAACCGGTCCCATCGGCTGTTCAACCTGGACCATTTCGACTTCAAGCTGGGTATTCTGCCGTCGGCTCAGGCAGCCCTGCGCTCGCCCCGCGTCGTGATTGCATCTCGCAACCTCGCCCGGCCGGCGCCGGGCCGGGCGCTGCCGCATCCGGGCTGCGATAAAGATTTATAGCGTGGGTCGAGTCGAGGGCGACGCCTCGGGGGCACACCAGGCTACCAGCGACTCGAACCGCGGAGAGACGCGAATGGAGTGCATTTCTTCGATCGCTCGAGGGAATACGGTGTTGTTATGAAAAATAGATCGAGTTTGGCTTTCACCTTGGCCGCGCTGGGCATGATCGTCGGCGCTTGCGGCGGCTCGAATGACGACGGCGACGTTGGGGGGAGCGGCGGAGCCCCTGCGGGCGCTGGAGGGAGCGTGAGCGGCTCGGGCGGCGCGCAGGCGAGCACCACCGGAGGGCCTCTGCCTTCGGGCTCGAGTAGCTCGCAGAGCACGGCCGGAGGGTCTGACGCCTCCGGCTCGGCCACGAGCGGAGGAGCGCCTGCCGGCGGCGGCGGGGAGACGTCTGGCGGGAACGGAGGCTCGGGCGGCGACGGCGGCGGCGGCGGCCAGGTCAATGGGCCCGAAGTGGTGCTGGCGGGTGACAATGTGAACGCTAACGGACCGCTCGAGACGACGGTTCAGGACCTCTCGTTCAGCGGCGGTGGCCACATTCTCGTCAGGCCGACGACGCTCACCACCGAGCCCAACAAGAAGCACCCGGTGGCCATTTGGGGTCCGGGCGGAGGTACCCCTCCTCGCGACTACCTACAGCTGCTGACGCGCATGGCCTCGCACGGCTTCGTCCTCGTCGGTATTCGAGAGTCGACGGGCAACGCCGTGCTCATGTCGGCGGCGATCGATTGGCTGGAGGCTCAGGACGCCGATCAGAACAGCCCCATGTACGGCCGCTTGATCCTCGACCGCGTTGGTGTGTTCGGGCACTCGATGGGCGGGCTGTCGTCGGAAGCGGCGGCTCAAACCGATAAGCGCGTCTCCACCGCGTTGCTCAACAACAGCGGCTCCTTCGAGCACAACGCCCTCGTCAATCTCAAGATCCCTGTCGGCATCATCTACGGTGAAACGGGTCAAGAGGCGCCCAACGCCGAGGGTGACTTCAACAACGCCGGCAACAAGGGGCCAGTCTGGCTCGGCAAGATGAAGGGCGGTGGTCACGGCTCGGGGCCTTGGGACGGCGCCGGAGCGAACGTTGCTTGGATGCGTTGGCACCTCGGCGGGGAGAACTCCCGCAAGGACGCGTTCCTCAAAGACGGTGGCGACTACAACAACAAGGGCGTGTGGCAGACTCAGTCCAAGAATTGGAACGAGTGGAAGAACTGGAACGAGTGACAGGCGGTACACCGAGCAGACCTTCGTGCTCGGCAGCATCACGTTTCAGGACGGGCTCGTGACATGAGCCCGGCTGGCTGCGTCTGGCGCGCCCTGTTCTTCGAGGATGTCGCAACCTAGTACTACAGCCGTACTTGGTCCGAGGTGCGGCTGTAGACATCAAAATCGTCGAGAAATCCGTGCCCGTCCGCCCGTCTACAGCCGCAAATGGACCGCAAGTACGGCTGTAGTACTAGGACGACAAACATGTTGAAGATCGTCTAGTTTCGATAGGTTATGCCGCCTCCTGGATGAGCCGCTGGGCGGCCTCGAGATTCTGGATGGCGGCTGCGCGCCGGAGGTCGAATAGGTTTCTCCTGGCGCCGATGTAGCGCGCGCTGTGTCCTTTCCGCGCCGCGATATGGGCGAGCGCATGCTCCACAGCCGTGCGCTGCCGGAGCACGGCGCGTCCTGGCCCGGTCTGCTGCAGCTTCCGGAACTTGCGCTGCAGCGCCTCGTCCTCGGCGATGGACACGGTTCGGCCTCGTCCCGACGCGGCTTGAGTGCATTTGGCTCGGAGAGGGCACGCGCCGCACTCCTCAGGATCGAACTCGACCGTGTCGCCCGGTTCGAACACTTCGACCTGCCCTGCCGGACACGTAATCGTCTTGGTACGCAGGTCAATCTTGAAGTCGCGCTTGCTGAACAAGTCGGGGCTGCGAGCCCGCTGCCCCCAAGGCTTCGAGAACACCCGGCCCTTCGCGCGGAGCACGTCATCAACGACGGGACTGTTCACGTAGGCGCGATCGATGTGGAGTTCGACGATGCGCAGCCGCTGACGCTGAATGTCCTTGGCGATCGGCGAGGCTCCCTCTTCTTCGGGCCGATTCGCGGGCGTGACCGCGCAGGCGACAATGATGGGAAGGTCAAGGTCGCGTGCGATGTGCTCCTTGTAGCCGTCGAACCGCTTCGAGCGGCTCTTGCGGCCGTGGCGCATTTCAGCGTCTTCAATAGAGACACGGCGGTCAGGCGCAACGCCTTGCCGGATGCGTACGGTCCCATCCTCGACTGTTTCCAGGTCTTGGTCTCGAACCTGGGTGACCGCATCCAGATAGATGCGAAGCGGCTGCTCGACGACGTCGTCCATGTGGCGGTCGACCCACTGCTGCAACGACGAGACCTGCCGCTCCAGGATCTGAATCGCCGCCGCCTTCTGTTTCGGGTCGCTCCAGTCCAGGTCGAGCCCGGCCTTGATGCTGGGAGCCAGAAGCAGCGGGATGCCCGCCTTGCGGCAGATCTCCTCGGGCGGACGCTCCGTGATCTTCGACACGACGCGGACTATGCTGCGTGCAGCGTGGCCGAGCAGGTTGATCGTGTCCTCAACCCGCCCGGCCCCCGCTAAAGGGCGGCTATCGATGGCCACGCGCAGCGCCTTGGACACCGCACGCCTCTCGCCCTCCGTCATCGCGCCGGACCGAACAAGCGCCACGGTCCGCTCCAGCAGCATCCGGTCCATCTCGTGCGCGACCATCCGCTCTCGGAACGCCTGCAGCGCGCTCTGCGAGAACGGCGGCGTCACCGCGCCAGGCAGCCGAGCACCATCTGCCAGCGCAGGTCCACGACACACAACTCCACCGCCTCGGCATCCGATGCGCCGACGTAGCCTTGGAGCAGCGTGACCATGCACATCAGCGCCGGTGGATGCGGCGCCTCGCCTGCCCCCGTCGTCCGGTACATGCCCTCCAGCTGCTCCTGGAACGTCTCATCGAACAGCTCGTGCCGGTGCAGCCTGAGAAAGCCGAACAGTGCTCTCACGCGCGTCAGCCGCTTCATCAGCGCCTGCTCTTGCCGCGACAGCTCCACCGGCGGCAACCATCGTTCCATCCGTGCACCTCCGGACGCGGACGAGATCATGGCCCGACGAAACCATCGAGCCTTGCATCGAAGCGACCGGAATTATCGCAAAATCAACCTGATCGGTCCTCTAGTACTACAGCCGTACTTGCGGTCCATTTGCGGCTGTAGACGGGCGGACGGGCACGGATTTCTCGACGATTTTGATGTCTACAGCCGCACCTCGGACCAAGTACGGCTGTAGTACTAGGGGTACGTGCCGAACGCCCACCATTCGGTCGCCATGTTGTCGTCGGTGATGATCGGGTCATCCTGCGTCCGCAGCAGGATCGACTCCCGGCCTTCCCAGGTGGGCCCGCCGCGCCAGTCCTGTTCTTTCAGCAGATCGAGCTGCGCGGCGCCGCTGCCGGCGGGCAGCACGGGGCGGCCGTCGACACGCCAGGCGTCGAGCTTCCTCTCGAAGCGTGCGCGGTCGATGGCAATCGGACCGTCGCTCACGATCAGCATGTTCTGGTAGCGGAGGGCGTGGGGGAATACGGTCGCCCCGGTCTTCTGAGCCGCGGTGGACATCGTGGTGTTGTAGTAGAGCGCACCACCCAGCTTCAGGTGCCGGCGGGACAGATCCATCATCTCTCGGGAGAGCAACATCGAGGCATACGAGCGCCAGTACACGATCGTGTTCTCGACGATGACGTCGAAGCGCCGCGAGGTCCGCCCCAGGTAGCGCCGGCCATCGTCGATGAGGAGCTCCACCTTCGGGTTGTCCAGCGCGCTCGCGACGACGGGCGCGCGCCGCGCCGCCTCGACGAACCCGGGGTTGATCTCGACCACGGTGAGGTGCTCGACGTCGGGGTCGTTCGCCAGCACCTGAAGCCAGGAGCCGGACCCGAGGCCGATCATGAGGATGTCGCGCGGCCGGGGATGGAACGCGGACACCAGATAGGCCCGCAGCACCCGGTTCTCGTCCTTTTCAGGCAGCGGGCTGACGTTGGTGATGCCCTCGTAGGATCCGCCGCCGTACACCGCGCCCGACCGGGAGACCGTGACGACACCTTCGCGACGCTCGATGACGTGGGCGAAGCGACCGTGTTCGCGGTGTTCCTCCCCGTAAAGGAGCTTCTCGTAGAGGTCGCCGTAGAGCGTTGGCGCCGACCCCACGAAGGACGCGACGGCGGCGGCCAGGATGGCGCCGCTGAACGCGCGCGAGCGCGCCGTCGTCGACGCGGAGAGCATGAGCATCACGCCGATCGCGGCGCCCGCGATCGCGAGGGCCACGTTCAGCTCGCGCAGAGTCAAGACATCCAGCAGCACGAGGCCGGTGACCAGGCTGCCCAGCGTCGAGCCCACGATGTTGCCGACATAGACGTAGGAAAGCCGCGCGCCGGCCAGCTCGTCCGCGGGGATCCCGAAGTGGCACAGGAGCGGGAACCCCGCGCCGAGGCAGGCGCTGGCGAGCGCGAAGACAGGCAGCGTCGAGGCCGGCTCCACACCCCGGCCGACGAGGTGGGCGACGGCGGGGGCCACGAGGAAGGCCGCGAGCGCCCCGGCGAAGATCACCACGCCCACCCGGTAGAGCTGTCCGGAGCGCTGCGCCGCCGCGCTCCGGCAGTAGCGACCGGCGAGGAGCGATCCGCCGGCCAGACCGGCGAGGTAGGCCGCGAGCAGAAAGCCGAAGGCGTCCGGAGCGCCTTCGGTCGTGAAGCCGTAGACCCGGACCCAGAGGACCTCGTGCGAGAGCGCGAGATAACCGCCGAACGTGGCGACGAGGACGGCAACGAGGAGCCTCATGGCTCGCCGCGACGCCCCCGGCGCAGAACCATCACGAGCACACCGAGAAATACGTTGAGCGCCGCGGCGACCTCCGCTGTGGCCCGGAGGCCCAGCCCGCCCAGCAGGTAGCGCGCCGCCAGAAAGGCACCGAACGCAGCGCCCAGCGTGTTGGTGAAGTACAGGTTACCCAGCGAGCGACCGACGTTGCGCGATCGCGACGTGGCGTGCGCGACCAGGAGGGGAAGTGTGGCTCCCATCAGCATGACCGGGAGCGCCACGAGCAGGAAGGCCGCCCCACCCGTCGCGACATGGCCAATGCCGTGCGTGACCTCTGCAACGAGGGCGAAGAGGTGAAGGCTGAGCGCGCCGTAGAGGCCTATCCCGAGCTCGGAGAGCGCAAACAGCGTCACCGCAGCTTGCGGGTACCGGCGGGAAAGCGCCCCACCCGCGAGGCTGCCGAGGCCGAGACCAAGCATGAACGCGGTGACGACGATCGTGACCGACAGGATGTCGATGCCATAGATCGCGTAGAGGGCGCGCTGCCAGACGACCTGATACACCAGCGCTGCGGAGCCCGAGAGGAAGAACACCGGGAAGAGCCAGGGCTCCATGGCTTGTGCCTTCGGCTGCTCACCGGCCGGCGGGGCGAGCTTGGTCGAGAGGGTCTGCGAAGGCATGCTTGCGGCCCTCGGGGCGAATCCGGGGGATCAGGTGGCCATGATGCCCTCACAGATCGGCCTGGCAAGCGCATTCTTCGGTGTCCGGAGCACCAGCGGGGGTCTCGCTTCACCCGCGCCCCGCAGGCTGTGATTACCATGAAACTGTACGACTTCGCGTTTCCTCCCAGCTGCCGCAAGGTCCGCGCCGTCGCCTACGAGCTCGGCGTCTCGTTCGAGCCGGTCCACGTCGACCTGTTTCAACGAGCTCCCTCAGAAGCGCAGGCCCAGATCGAGCGCTGCCGTCGCGTAGACGTTGCTCTCGTCGACGGGCTCGTAAAACTGCGCAGAGCTGCCGCCCGGCAGATCCTCGATGTGGGACGCGAGCTGGAAGGCGTAACCGGCGCCCGCGCTGCCGTCGACGTAGAAGCTGCCGAAAGGCAAGCGGTACCCCACCTCGATGTGCGGCACGCCGTAGAACGAGCGCGTCACCATGCGCTCCGCGGCGTGCTCGACGTTGCTGCCCAGGAGCTCGACCGCGACGCCGAGGTGCAGGCCGCGCTGCGCGGGCTGAAGATAATAGCGCCCGCGCAGCGCGACTCCATAGCTGAAAGCGAACGACCACCCCTCCTCGAGGAACAACGCGCGGCTCAGCAGACCCCAGTGGAAAACGCGCGCGCTCGCGCCCACTGTCCAGCGCTCACCGCCGAGCTCCGCGCCCACACGCGGGCCGAACAGCAACAACCCCGCGGGATCGACGAACGCCGAGCCGAGCACCGCGCGATCGGGTTCGTCGCGCGGCGCCGTCTCCTCTCGCGGCGCAGCGCGCGCGGATTCCTCTGCGCGCGCCCCGCGCGCCGTCAAAACCCCCATCGAACACACCACGACGCACCACCACGTTGCGATCCGCCGATTCATCGCGTTGCTCGCTCCTCTCGTCGCGAGCGCGAGGCACGATCGCCTGCGCGCGCGAGCCCTCACCTGTGCGAACCCAATGGCAAACGACGTGCCAGGCGCTGAAGCTCGCGTTCACGCGGTGCTTTCAGCGAACCGCGCGCGCCCCGAGACATTGCTGTCGCGGTACGTTCGAGCACGACGGCAGAATAATCTGCCAATGTTGCGCGCGCCCTCGCGGTGAGTCCAAGTCGGTGCCCGCAGGTCTCGGCGCGTTCGGGGGAAGGAAGTTGATTTTGGTGCACCACGTTGGGCCACTTCCACGGACCAATCTGTGCCAATGCCGGGTGAGACAGGCTCCTGTACGTGCCAACGTCCGGCGAGACAGGCGTTTGCCGGACTGCGCCTGAGCAGCAGCGGCGGCGAGGTCCCGGCGCAGCTCCGCAAACGCCTATTCGTTCTCCCAAGATGCCTCGTGGAAGCCGGAATAGCAGCGCGTGATCTCGGGGCGGACATCGCCGTCCTCATCCGTCGCTACCCCGTTGTGCTCGTCGGACATGAAGCAGAAGGGGATGCGATCTGTGCGAGGGTAGCCCGCGCAAAGCCATTCCGACCTGTCAAGAATTTTCTGCCAACGACCGGCAGTTGACACAACGTACAAAAAGTACGATCCACTTATCCGCCTATAAAACCAACAGATCCAATGAGTTCACTCGGCCGTGCAATACTGCTCACACCACGTTGACGGGCATTCCCAGCCGACCGAACCAGGAAAGACTTGCTGCGATGAGCGAACTGATCATCTGGACCTACGACTGGGTGCCTGAAGGCCCTCGTGGTTTTGTGCGTGATCTGAGGCTGAGATGGGCGTGTGAGGAAGCCGACCTCATCTACGTGGTCAAAACGATCCCGTTCGATGGTCGCGAGACCAATCATCTCGCGCGCCAGCCGTTTGGCCAAGCTCCGTTCCTGAACGACGGAGAGCTGGATATATTCGAAAGCGGCGCGGGGCTGCTGCATCTGGCCCGGAAAAGCGACAAGCTGATGCCGCCTGATCCGGCCGGAGAGGCGGAAACATTGCAATGGACGATCGCCGCGCTCAACTCGATCGAGATGGTCACCGTACCATGGTGGTTCCTGGAAATATGCGGCGATGAGGACAATCAACTCGCCGGATGGATGGGCAAGCGCCTCGACCAGCTCGAAAAGGTGCTGAGCGAGCGAGAGTGGCTCGCGGCCGGCCGCTTCACCGTCGCAGACCTGCTGATGGCGGATGTGCTACGGGTCCCGAAGGTCCGCGCTTTCGGCGATCGGCCGGCGACCGAGGCCTATGTAACCCGTGTGACGGATCGCCCCTCATTCAAGAGAGCCCAGGCCGACCAGATTCGTCTTTTCGAAGCGGCCGACGAGAAGAGAACAGAGAAAGGGGCAAACTGACGAGCGGCTTGGCCTCTGCCCTTCACGCACCGCGCTCGAGCCGTTCGCGCCCGATGGTGTGAACGAGCTGAGCCCCCGGGTCGCCGCGTCTCCGACCGGCGACAGAGCGCGGAGTCGGCAAAGGCGCCAAGGAAAGCGGCGCGGCGAGGGTGGCTAGCGCCCCCGGCGCACCACCCGCGCGATCTTCCGAGACAGCGCGTCCGGCGCGACCGGATAACGCGCCACGTCCGCGGCGCCCGCCGCCACGAGCGCGTTCATCCGGTCCGAGGAGAGCCCGGACGCGCACACGACGGTGCGCACGCCGGGCGCCGCGCGGCCGAGCGCCTCGAGCAGCGCGCACGCGCCCTCCACGTCGGCGCCCGCGTCGATCACCGCCACGCCGAGCCCCGCCTCGAGCAGCGCGGCGGCGTCCGGCACCTCGGCGAGGTGGATCCCCTGCGCGTCGAGCCCGATCTCGCACGCCTCGCTGAGCCCCTGCCCCGCCGGCGCGAGCCGGAGCAGCGCGATGGTGCGCTCCGGCGCGGGCGCGAGCTGCGCGGTCTCGCCGTCCGGCCAGGCCTGCGCCCGCTCTGCCCGGTCGCCGGGCGGCGCGTCCGCCTTGCGCGCGGGCAGCCGCCGCGCCTCGGCCTCCCGCGACATCGCCTCGTCGAGCCGCGACCGCGCCGCCGCGGCGCTCTCCGGGCGCTTCTCGGGCAGCTTCGCCAGGAGATCCAGCCGGAGCCGCTCCAGGAGCGGCGGGACCGGCGGAGCCCCGGGCGGCCGGCGCAGCGGCGGCGGGATCGAGAACATGTGCATCGCCATGAGCTCCACCGCAGGGAGACCGACGAACGGCGGCCCTCCCTGCAACAGCGCCGTCAGGATGCAGCCGCACGCGTACAGATCGGTGCTCGGGCCCACCGCGAGCGAGCGGCACTGCTCCGGGCTCATGTACTCCGGCGTGCCCGCGACCATGTCCTTCGAGGTGAGCGTCGGCCCGGCGTCGAGCGGGTCGTCGAGGTGCGCCAGGCCGAAGTCGACGACCTTGGCGACGCGCCCGCCGTCCTGCTCGGCGAGCAGCACGTTCTCCGGCTTGAGGTCGCGGTGGACGATGCCGCTCGCGTGCGCGGCGCCCACGCCGTCGAGGATGTCCGCGAACAGGGCCGCGACCTCCGTGAGCGGCAGCAGCTCGCGCGACGCCCGGAGCAGCGCGCCGAGCGACTGCCCCTTGAGCAGCTCCATCACGAGGTAGATCGAGCCGTCGCCGTCGTCCTCGTCGCCCCCGAGGTCGAGCACCTTGACCACGTTCCGGTGCACGAGCCGCGACGCGGCGCGCGCCTCGCGGAAGAACCTCCGCCGGCTCTCCGGGAGGATCGCGACGTGCGGGTGCATCGTCTTCACCGCGACCGGAACGCCGAGGAGCACGTGCTCCGCCTCGTAGACCTCCCCCATCCCGCCCGCGCCGAGCAGCCGCACGAGGTTGTACTTCCCGCCGAGGACCCGCCCGGCGCGCGCCCGCTGCGCCGCGCCCGCGCCGGGCTCCTCCGAGGGGAGCGTCTCCGCGGCCGCGAAGCGGTCGGCGCGCTGTCGAGGCGCGGGCGCCCGCCCGTCCGGCGCCCGCTGGCCCTTCAGCACGGTGCGCTCGGGGTCCCCGTCGGGCGGCTGGCGCTCGCCGTCGCCCGCGCTCACGGCGACGCCTCGCGGAAGCCCACCGCGATCTGCGCCGTCACCGGGCCCTCGCCCTCGTCGCGCCACGGGCTCACCCGCACCGACAGCGCCCCGAAGAGCGCGCCGCCCGCCTCCACGCCCGCCGAGAGCCCGCCGAGCACGTCGTCCGCCCTGATCTGCCGGTGGACGAGGTGCAGATCCAGCGCGCCGTGCAGCCGGAGCCACGGCGCCGGATCCGCCGTCGCCCCCGCCAGCAGGAAGCCCTGCACGTCCGGCGTGGCCGGCTCGCCGCCCGCCGCCGCGCCCGCGCCGTCGCCCGCCCCCACCGCCGCGCCGTCACCCGAGGCGCGGATGCGGGCCCCGACATCGGCCACCCACGTGAGCCGGCCCGCGGCGCCGCCGAACGCGATCCCGGGCTCGATGCGGAGCGGCGGGCTCCCGTCGGCCATGGGCACGCCCAGGCGGAGCGTGGGGCCGAGCTCGAGCTCCGAGCGCCCGAGGCGCAGGACGCGCGCGCGCGCGCCGAACCAGCCGGTGCTGCCCGCGCCCGCGCCATCCCCCGCACCGGCCGGGTTCGAGCGGAGCGCGACGTCGAGGCCCAGCGGGCCGATCGCGCCGCTCGCGCGCACCTGCCCCGCGGCGACCCAGCCGCCCCCGGAGCGCGCCGCGGCCGCGCCGACGGCGGCGACCGAGGGCGGCGTCGGCGCGAGCCAGAGCCCGTCGGCCACCCCGGACATCGGCAGGAGCGGGAGGTACGCGCCCAGCACGGGCGCGGCCGGGGGCGCAGGCGGAGGCGCGGCGCGCGGCGCCTCGGGCGCGGCGGGCAGCTCGGCGTCGCTCGTCCCGATCACGCCGCCGCGGCCGTCGGCGACGTCGAGCCGGACGCGCAGCGTCTCGCCGGGGCGCAGCGCCTCCCGGGGCAGCGGGATCCGCGCCGTCAGGGCGCCGCCGCGATCGCCGCCGGCGAGCGCGACGGAGCGCACCCCCCCCGGCAGGTGGGCGAAGAGCCGCGGCGCCACCCGCCGCGCGACGTCGACCCCGGCGAGCCCCTCGAGCTCGACCCGGGCCTCGAGCGCGGGCCCGCCCGGCGCCGCGGTCACCCCGCGCGCGGCCGAGACCACCGCGCCCACCTTCGTGTACCGGACCGGGAGCGACGTCGCCGCGTCGTGCCCGCGCTCCGCCGCGGCGCTGCCGCGCTCGCGCAGCCGGAGCACGCGCGGGGCGCGCTGGAGCAGATCGATGCGCTCGGGGACGGGGCCGAACGGGCCGTCGTCGAGCGAGAGCTCGAGCGCGGGAGACGGCGTGAGCTCGATGATCCCGTACGGGTTCGCGGTGATCTCCCGCGCCGCCGGGACGACGCCCCCGGCCGCCCGCGCGGCGACGAGGTGGAACCTGCGCACCGCGCCCACCCCCAGGTACTCCTCGCGATCGACGACCCGGACCCGGAGGAAATAGGCGCCCGCCGGCATCTTCTCCGCGCGGAACGACAGCACGTCCGGCTTCACCTCCTCCCGGGCGATGAGATCGTTGAACTCCGGGTCGCGCGCGATCTCGACGCGGTAGCCGGCCGCGGCCGGCGCCGGCTTCCACGACGCCGACAGGACGCCGAGCCCCTCCGGGGCGAGCGCGATCTGCGCGGCGTCCGCGGTCGTCCATTCGACCGGCGCCGGCAGCGGGCGCGGGCGCGCGGGCGGCGCCTTGCCCACGAACCGGGTGCCGTGGTCCTTCGGGACCACGACGGAGAGGCCGCCCGATGTGACGCCCGCCTTGCCGTCGAACACCGCGATCGTCGTGCGCTCCCCGCGCCGCTGCACCACCGTGTCCCGCGACGACGCGCTCACGCGGCCGCCCCCGCTCGCGGCGACCTCGACCGACTGGCCCCGCAGCGCGGCGAGCGCGGCCTTCACCTCGCCGTCCGCGAGCTCGACGGCCGCGGGCGGCGTCTTCGATACCCGCGCTCGGCTCGCCGTGCCGTAGATGACGACGAGCGTATTCGGCGCGAGGAGCACCCGAGTCCGATCCACAAACTCGATATCTGCCCTCCCCTCATCCAGCGTGTTCACGCTCGAGTTCGTGAGCAGGGGCATCCCCTGAGCCGCGGGCGACCAGGCGCCGCCGGCCGGGCGCGCGCGCACGTCCGGGTGCATCGACCGGAGCTTCGCGTCGGGGATCGACGTCACCTCGGCCGGGAGGACCAGCGTGAGCCCCTCGGCGAGCGTCGTGCCCGGGCCGCACGCGACGCGGTTGTACCGCTGGATCAGCCCTGCATGCTTGGACGAGCCGTAGAGGACCGCCGCGATGTCGTCGCACGTCTCTCCCGCCTGCACGCCCCATTGAATGACCGCCTCCGGATATCCGGGCGTCGGCTCTCTGGCGCTCGCCACGCCGACGTATCCAACGTGGATCGCAGCGTGGGTGGCGCAGCCGAGGAGCACCGCGATAGCGACGGACTGGCCATTTGACGGTACCACGGCAGCGGCACGCTACCGGATCGAGATCGGCGTTGCAAGGGACCAGGCGATAGGATACGAGCAGACCGATGGCGTATTGGCCGGCGCGCGTCATCGCGCCCCTCCTGGCCTCCCCGCTGCTCGTCGCCGCGGCCACGGCTTCCATGACGGCCGCAGCGCAGGAGGCCACAGCGCTCGACAGGCTCGCTCCCGCGCCCGCGGGCGACGGGCTATCCACTGTCCCTTCTGCGGGCGTATCGGGGGAGCTCCGGCCCGCGGTCGGACTTCTGTTCTCCTATTCTCATCAACCCCTCAGCCTGCGCGGGACTGCGCCTGCCGGGTCGGTAACGTGGGTGGGCCGGCAGGCGATGCTCCACGCGCTCGCGAGCGTCGAGCTCCTGCGCCGGATCAAGCTGGATCTCGACGCGCCGTTCGTGCTGGACCAGGGCGGCGCGTCCGGCGCGCTCGGCAGCATCCGGGTCACGGCGCCCGCCGGCGGCGCCACGCTCGGCGATCTCCAGGCGGGAGGGAGGGTGACGCTCCTGCCGCAGGAGGGGCTCCGGCCGGCGGCGGCGCTCGGGCTCTCCGTCTGGCTGCCGACGGGGGACGAGGCGGCGTTCGCCGGCGCGGGCGCCGTGCGCTACGCGCCGCGGGTGATCGTGGGGGCCGAGCACCCCGGCTTCCGCTGGTCGGCCTCGGCGGGGGGCCGGTTCCAGAAGGCCTCGGCGGACAGCCTGACGGGCAGCGAGGTCCTCTTCTCCGCGGGCGCGGGCGTCCGCAGAGGGCCGCTGCAGCTCGGGTCGGAGCTCTCCGTCTGGGCCGCCGCCGGCGAGGGGTCGGCGCTCGAGGTCCCGGGCCGCGCGGGGGCCGAGCTCCTGCTCACCGCGCGCTGGTCGCTCGGCCCCCTCACGCTCGACGCGGGCGCGGGCCCTGGCTTCGGGCGGCTCCCCGGCACACCGAAGGCGCGCTTCTTCGCGGGGATAGGCGTCGCCGCGGACGTCGTTCCGCCGGCGACCCCTGCCGCCGCCCCCTCGGCCGTCGCCGGCGCGTCCACCGGGACGAAGGGCGCGCGCGGCGCGGCGCCGGCCGCGCCTCCGGCCGCCGACTTCGACGGGGACTCGGTCCCCGACGCCGAGGACGCCTGCCCCCGGGTCATCGGCGAGGCGCGCCCGCCGGCCGCGGCGGCGGGCGCCCGACAGGTGTTCCGCCGCGGCTGCCCGCCGGACCGGGACGACGACGGGATCTACGATGTCGACGATCGCTGCCCGGACGTGCCGGGGGTCAGCAGCGCGGCCGCCGACGCGGGACCGGGCGGCGCGGGGTCTGGGATCACGGCCGAGACCGCCGCGAACGCCGGGTCCCAACCTGCGTCGAGGCACGGGTGCCCCGCGGACACGGACGGCGACGGCATCCCCAACGCCGCGGACGCCTGCCCCTACGAGCGCGGCAAGCCGAGCGAGGATCGCGCGACGCACGGCTGCCCGTTCGCTGTGCGCATCGAGGGCTCGCAGATCGTGATCCTGCAGCAGGTCCAGTTCCGGACGGGCCGGGCCGAGATCGAGCCGGAGAGCTTCGAGCTGCTCTCCGAGGTCGCGGCCGTCCTCGAGGAGCACCCCGAGATCGCCCGGGTCGCGGTCGACGGCCACACGGACAACCAGGGCGCCGCCCAGGCGAACCTGAGCCTGTCGCAGCGCCGCGCGCTCGCCGTCGTCGCGTGGCTGACCGCGCACGGCATCGACGCCCGCCGCCTCGAGGCGCGCGGCTTCGGCGCGCGCCGCCCCCTCGCCGACAACCGCACCCGCGACGGCCGGGCCAAGAACCGCAGGGTGGAGTTCCAGATCCGCAAGCGCACCGACGAGGGCGCGGCCGGCTGGAAGGACGGTCCTCTTGAGTGACGCGTCGCCCGCGGAGGCCTCCGCGTGAGGGAATTCTCGCTCAAGACGAAGGCGATCGCGCTCTTCACGGCCATGGGCCTCGTCCCGGTCGCCGTCGCCGTGACGCTCCTCATCGACGTGAACCGGCGCGCCGTGCGGACCTCCGAGGAGAGACTGCAGACGGCGATCCTCTCCGAGGTGGCCTCGGCCTCGATCCAGCTCGTCCGGGACGTCGAGAGCGATGCCGTCGCGGCGGCGGCCATCTTCGGCCACGCCGCGGGCGGCGCCATCCGGGACGAGGACGCGGTCGCGTCGGTGCGCGCCCTCGTCGCGACGCGCGGGCTCGTCGACGCGGTGCGGCTCGAGGTGCCCGGCGCGGGGATCAGCACCCTGATCCGCAAGGCGTCGTCCGACGCCGACGTCCCCGCAGCGCCGGCAGCGCTGCGCCAGCTCGCTGACGAGCGCGGCGTCGGCTTCGGCGTGGTCGGGCCGGCCCGCGGCCTCCTCGTCGCCCGCGTGCGGCCCGCCGGCGACGCGGGCGCCGGCGCCGCCGCGCCGGCTCCCCCGGCCGGCCCGGCCGGCTACGTCGTCGCCGAGGTGCCGCTCGACATGCTCGGGCTCGACCTCGAGGTGATCGCCGGGCGCCGCCTCGGGAGCCGCGCGGTGCGCCTGCTCATCGCGGGCCACGACCGCCAGGCGATCGCGGCGTTCGGGGTGCCGGGCGTCGCGCCGGGCAGCGACGTCTCGTCCTTGCCGATCTGGCACAACCTCCCCCCGGGCGCGGGGTTGAACGACAGGCTCAGCGTGCTCGCCCCGCACGACGAGGGCGGCCAGCGGATGATCGGCGCCATCGAGACGGTGCCCGACCTCGGCTGGGCGGTCGCGATCTGGCGCCCCGAGCCGGAGGCGTTCGCCGCGCTCGACGAGATGCGGCGCCGCGGCGTCGCCGTCGCCGCGGGCGCGCTCGTCCTCGCGCTCGCCCTCGCGCTCGTGACCGCCCGCCACGTGACGCGCCCGATCCTGCACCTCGTCGCGCAGGCGCGGCTCATCGGCGCCCGGCGCTGGCGCGACATCGCGCTCGGCGACGCGCTGCGGGGGCGGCGCGACGAGATCGGCGAGCTCACGACCTCCCTCGGCCGCATGGCCCAGGACCTCGAGCAGGGCGAGGCGGACATCGCCCGGGAGGCGAAGCTCCGCGGCGATCTCGGCCGGTTCATGGACAGGGCCGTCGTCGACGCGATCGTGCGGGGCGAGCACCCGCTCGCCCTCGGCGGCAAGCGGGCGGCCGTGTCGGTGCTCTTCGCCGACGTCGTCGGCTTCACCCCGCTCGCCGAGTCGCGCGACGCCGAGCGGATGGTCGCCCTCCTCAACGAGCTCTTCTCGATGCTCACCGAGATCGTGTTCCGGCACGGGGGCACGGTCGACAAGTTCATCGGCGATTGCGTCATGGCCGTCTGGGGCGCCCCGATCGCGCAGGAGGATCACGCGCGGCGCGCGCTCGCCGCCGCGGAGGACATGATGCGCTTCCTCGAGACGGCGAACGAGGAGTGGCGCGAGCGGTACGACGTCGAGGTCCGCCTCGGCGTGGGCGTGAACTCCGGAGAGGCCATCGTCGGCAACATCGGCTCCGACAAGCGGATGGAGTACACCGTGATAGGCGACGTGGTGAACGTCGCCTCGCGGCTCGAGGCGATCGCGGCGCCGAACCAGGTGCTGGTCTCCGAGGCGACCCGGAACCTCGCCGGCGACGCCTTCCCGCTGCGCGCGCTGGGCGAGCGCAACCTGACGGGGCGAAAGACGACCACGGCCGTATACGCGCTCGATCCCGACTGACGGGGGCACGGCGCGCCCGCGCCCGTCGGCGCGTGGTGGGGAGTTCCCCCGCCCTACCGGACGGATGGAACCGCCGAGGCGCCGTGGGACGCCGAGATTTCCGTTGGTGTCTTGTGACGTCTTGGCGGCTCAAGGCGGCCGGCGCCCGCCCTCTTGACGCAGTGATCCGGAGGAGCTCGCCAGCCCTGCCCTCCCTCGGCCTCGCGGAGTTGCGCGGACCGGTCGATTGGCGTTGACCTCGGCCATGTGATCGTTCACATTTGGTTCAAGCGGTATCCTTTTGCTTCGCGCATGAGCGGGTCGCCCTGCGCGCCCTTCGTCAACCAATCGAGTCCTTGTCGATTCCGGAGCTCCGTTTGCCCGGCCCCCGCGAGAGCGATGGCCGAGCGATGGTGCTTGGTGTTCTTACCGAGGGTGAGCCACCGGAGGACGCCACAGACCGCGTCGATTCGACGGGGGTCGAGGAATCCTCGGTACGGTCCGCCGGGTCACCCCGTCGCATCATCGGAGAGCAAGATGAAGAAGCCGTCCTGGCACGAGCTCCGTTTCTCAAGAGAAGTCGCCGCCATTTGCGCGCTCGGATTCGCGGCCGCGTGCACGGGCGCGCTGGGTGACACGACGGAGGGCGCTGGGTCATCCTCTGTCGGCGGCGACGGATCACCGACGGACCCGGATGTCGGCGGCGACGGATCACCGACGGGCTCGGACCCGCCGCAGTTCCAACCCGCGGCCGGGATGCTGCGCCGTTTGACGAGAACGCAGTTCCGCAACGCGGTGCGCGACATGCTGGGCGTCGAGGTCGATATCCATCAGCTCGACGCCGACAGCTGGAACGGGAACTTTGCGGTCATCGGCGCCGCGACCGTCGTGACGTCGGAGCGCGGCGTCGAGCAGTACCACGCGGCCATCGAGGGCGCCGTCGACGCGGTGTTCGCGGATCCCGCGAGGCGAGACCAGTTCATCGGCTGCGCGCCGAGCGGCGCGGAGGACGACGCGTGCGTGCGCGGTTTCATCGAAGCGCAGGGGCGTCGCGCGTGGCGCCGCCCGCTCGAGGCCGCCGAGGTCGACCGGCTCGCGGCCGTCGCCACGAAGGCCGCGGCCGAGCTCGAGAGCGCCGTCGAGGGGGCCCGCTGGGCGACGGTGGCCCTCTTCACGTCTCCGAACTTCCTGTATCGCCCGGAGCTCGGCGCTCCGAGCGCCGACGGCTCGCTTCGCTTGACGGGCTACGAGATGGCGTCCCGGCTCGCGTTCCTCGTGTGGAACAGCCTGCCAGACCAGGAGCTGCTCGATCAGGCCGCGAGCGGGGCGCTCGGAACGGTGGAGGGGATCCGCGCGGCGGCGACGCGGCTGCTCGAGGCGCCCGCGGGGCGCGAGGCGGTCGGCGCCTTCGCCGAGGAGTACATGCGGCTCGATCGGATCAGCACGCAGGCAAAGGACGCGGGGCTCTTTCCGGAGTACAGCCCCGCGCTGCAAGCGGCGATGATCCGCGACATGCGAGGCACCTGGGAGGTGCTCGCGTTCGACGATCAGGCGAGCGCGCTCGAGCTGTTCTCGACAACGAAGGCCGTCGTCAACACCGAGCTCGCCCAGCTCTACGGTCTCGACACGGCCGGCCTCGGCTCGGGCGCCTTCGAGGTCCGCTCGCTGCCCGCGGACGGCCCGCGCGTCGGGATCCTCAGCAAAGCGGGCTTCCTCTCGCAGTTCGCGAACCAGAAGGAGGGCTCTCCGACCTTGCGCGGCAAGTTCATGCGTGACGCCCTCATGTGCACGCCCATCCCCCCGCCCCCCGGCGACGTCGCCCTCGAGCTCCCGGAGCCGCCCGCGGACAAGCCCCTGACGAAGCGTCAGCGCCTCGAGATCCACCGGACCGAGCCCGCCTGCGCCGGCTGCCATTCGTTCATGGACCCGCTGGGCCTGCCGCTCGAGACCTTCGACGCGATCGGCCGCTTCCGCACGACCGATCACGGCCTGCCGATCGACCCGAGCGGCGAGTTCGACGGGGTGCCGGTCGCCGACGCGCGCGCGCTCGGCGTGACCCTCAGCGAGAGCGCCTCGGTCGCGGAGTGCCTCGTCCGCAAGTACTACATGTATGCAGCGGGTCACGAGGAGAGAAAGGTGGACAAGCGCGTGCTGGACGCGCTGACCGCTTCTTTCGAAGGGTCGGGGTACAAGCTGCGCGAGCTGGTCCTCGACGTCGTGACCAACGACGCGTTCTCGTCCGTCGCCCCCCAACCCTGATCGCAGGTACCCCCATGACGAACAAAGCTTTGAGCCGACGAACTGTTCTCCGGGGCATTCTGGCGACGGGCGCTGCCGTCACCATCCCGCTCCCCTTGCTGGAGATCATGCTGAACGAGAGCGGCACGGCGCACGCCCAGACGAAGACCCCGGTCTCGCCGCTCTACGTCACGTGGTTCTTCGGGAACGGCACGCTGCCCGGTCGCTGGAAGCCGACGCGCACGGGCTCCGGTCAGGCCTGGGACCTCAGCCCCGAGCTCCAGCCGCTCGCGGACCTCAAGTCGTATCTCACGGTGATCAGCGGCCTCGAGAACAAGCTGGTGGTCTCCGGCGTCGAGCACCCCTCGGGGTCGGCCGGGGCCACGACCGGCGCGCCGCTCAGCGGGAACGCCGTGCGGGCCGCGTCCATCGACCAGGTCGTCGCGGACGCCATCTCGGCGGGGGCGCCGTACCGCTCTCTCGAGGTGGGGGTGACGCCGGCGACGCCGAACGGCCCTCAGGACTCGCTGCATACGGTCTCGCACAGGGGGCCGAACGCGCGCAACAACGCGGAGTTCGATCCGAAGGCCGTGTTCAATCGATTGTTCATGAACGGCTTGCCCGAGCCCAGCGACGACGGCGCGGAGCAGGCCGCGAAGCTCGCGAACGTCCGGAAGAGCGTGCTCGACTCCGTCATGCAGGACGGCGCGAGCCTGAAGCAGCGGCTCGGGGCGGCCGACAGGCATCGTATCGACGAGCACCTCGAGTCGATCCGGGCCATCGAGCAGCGCCTCGAGACCATGCCGTCCGGCGGCGGCTCGACGTCGGCGTGCAAGAGCCCGACGGCCCCCACCGTCGGCAAGGACGCGCAGAGCGAGGCGCCCCCTGCGGTGAACTCCGCCATGGTCGAGCTCTCGGCGCTCGCGCTCGCCTGCGAGAGGACCCGCGTGCTCTCGTTCATGTTCTCGCTGCCCGCCGCGCACGTCTACTACCGGCACCTCGCGCAGGACATGAACGACGACTTTCACGACACCATCTGCCACGGGGACGCCGGGGATCAATCGAGCCAGCCTCGCGTCGACAAGGGCGTGATGTACACGATGCGCTGCCTGAACGAGTTCTTGACGAAGCTCAAGAGCACGCCGCACGGCAGCTCGAACCTGCTCGACAGCTCGCTCGTGTACGTCACGTCCGACACCGCGTGGGGCAAGGTGCACACGAGGACGGAATGGCCGGTGCTCTTCGCCGGGAAGGCCGGAGGGCGGCTGCGCGGCGACGAGCACCGCAACTTCCCCGGCGACAACCTGAGCAAGGCGCTCCTGACGGTCGCCCAGATCATGGGCTTGAACGTGACGGAGTTCGGCGTCGACGCGGGGCGGGTCACGTCGCCGCTCGCGGGCATCCAGGTCTGACCACGCCAGCACGCGCCGCGATCCCGCGGAGGGATGGACTACCATGCACCGCATGCTCTCTCGACATGCTCCCGTCTTGCACGCCACGCTGCTCCTCCTCGCATCTGCCGCCTTCCTCGCCTGCGGCGACGACGCCGACACCCCCTCTGCTGGCAGCGGCGGCGCCGGCGCTTCGGGCGGCGGCACCAGCGCGGCCAGCGGCGCCGGCGCTGCTGGCGCCGGCGCTGCTGGCGGCGGCACCGGCACGGCCAGCAGCGGTCAGGGCGGATCGGGCGGCCATCCTCCCGCGGACCTCGTCGAGCCCGGTGATCCCGGGCCGGGTGATGTCACCTTCACCGTGCGCGCCGATCGGGATGTGCGCCCCATCAGCCGGCTCATCTATGGCGCCAACTGGGCCGAAGACCTGGACGGCGAGCAGCGCGGCACCACCGTCGTGCGCATGGGCGGCAACCGCATGACCGCGTACAACTGGGAGAACAACGCCTCCAACGCCGGCTCGGACTACATGCACCAGAACGACGCGCACCTCGCCGGGAACAGCCCGAACGGCGATGTCCCCGGGGAGGCGGTGCGCATGCACGCCGAGGGCGCGCTGGCGCACGGCGCCGCCTTCATCGCGACCATCCCCATCTGCGGGTATGTCGCGGCGGACAAGGACGGCGGCGGCGACGTCAATCAGACCCGGAATTACCTCGAGACCCGCTTTCATCCGACGATCGCGCGCAAGGGCGCTCCCTTCTCCTCGTCGCCCGATCTCGACGACAACGCCGTGTACCAGGACGAGTTCGTCGCCTGGATGAAGCAGGCCTTCCCCGACGCCTTCGAAGGCGACGTCGCGAGCGTCCTGTTCTCGCTCGACAACGAGCCCGACCTCTGGAACCACACCCACGAGCGCATCCACCCGGAGCCGGTGCGCTACGCCGAGCTCGTCGACAAGAACATCGAATTCGCTTCCGCGATCAAGGACGTCGCGCCGAACGCGCTCGTCACCGGCTTCGTCTCCTACGGGTATTCGGGCTATGTCAGCCTCCAGGACGCGCCCGACGCGGACGGCAACTTCATCGAGCACTGGCTCGACGCCATGAAGGCCGCCGAGATGAGCGAGGGGCGCCGCCTGGTCGACGTGCTCGACCTGCACTGGTACACGGAGATCTACGCGAACGGCGAGCGCATCACGGGCTCCGACGCCTCCCCCGAGTCGGTCGAGGCCCGCGTCCAGGCGCCGCGCTCGCTCTGGGACCCGACCTTCGTCGAGGACAGCTGGATCGCGAACGACGTCGTGCAGGGCCCGATCACGCTCATCCCCTGGCTCCAGGGGCTCATCGACGCCCATTACCCGGGCACCGCCATCGGCATCACCGAGTACAATTACGGCGGCGGCAACCACATCTCCGGCGCGATCGCGCAGGCCGACGCCCTCGGCGTCTTCGGCCGCGAGGGCGTGTTCCTCGCGACGATCTGGGATCCCGGCGAAGAGGTCTCGATGCTCCGGGCCGGCGTGCGCGCCTTCACGAGCTACGACGGGCAGGGCGCGCGCTTCGGCGATACGTCCGTCCGCGCCGAGACGAGCGACGTCGCCAAGGCCACCGTGTACGCGAGCATCGACAAGGCCGATCCGAGCCGCATGGTCCTCGTCGCCATCAACAAGACCGCGGCCCCGCTCACGGCCGCGGTGACCCTCGCCGCCCACGAGAGCTACACGGCCATCGACGCGTGGCAACTCACGTCCACCAAGGCCGATCTCGTGCCTGCGGATCCGATCGCGCCGCGCGCCACGAACGCCTTCACCTACGCGATGCCGGCCCACAGCGTGTCGGTGCTGGTCCCCCGATAGCCGCGTCCCCCTCGTCCGGAGCGTCGTCGGGACAAGCCCCGTCGAGACATGCGGAAACCCGACACGGGTCGGGCTGGAGCCCGCGGAGGCCACCCCGGCCCTCCGCGGCAGCGTGGACCGCGCTCCCGTCAGATCGCGGGCGCTCTGTAGCCGCCGAGCTCCCGCTCGATGTGGCCGGCCAGGGCGAGGACGACATCCTCGCGGAAGGGGCGGCCGATGATCTGGACGCCGACCGGCGTTCCTCGCGACGAGGTGCCCGCGCGCACGACGACCGCCGGCCACCCTGTCATGTTGTAAGCGAACGAGTAGCTGAATCCTGCGTAGACCCCGTGCTCGACCCACGCATCGTGGGGTAACGTCTCGAGGACACACGGCGGGCAGACGATGGCGTCGACATCCTTCATGAAGCCGAGCATCCGCCCCCGCCACGCGTCCAGCCGCTCGACCGCCGCGGTCAGCTCACCGCTCGACAGCGGCTCGCTCGCGAGCGCGGCGTCCACCTCGGCGCCGGGGTCCGTGGTCCCGGCCAGGTCCAGGAGCCGCTTCAGCCAGGCGCTGCCGTCCGCCCGGAAGATATCCGCGTCTATCGTGAGCACGTCGCTCAGCGCGTCGGGCTTCTTCGACTCCACCCGCGCGCCGCCCGCCTCCAGCGCCGCCGCCGCGTCCACCACCGCCTGGCGCACCGCCGCGTCCGGCGCCGCGATCCCGTTGTCGGTGTGCATCGCGATCCGCAGATCCCTCAGCCGCACGTGCTTCGGGTCGCCGAGCGGCGCCGGGATCAGCGCCGCGTCGCGCCAGTCGGGCCCCGCCAGGACGCTGAAGAGCAGCCAGAGATCGTCGACCGAGCGGGCCATCGGCCCGAGCACGGTGAACGATTGGAGCAGCCCCTCCGCCGGGACGATATGGCCCGTCCGCGAAATGCGGCCGGAGGTCGGCTTGAGCCCGGCGATCCCGCAGAAATGCGACGGCACGCGGATGCTCCCGCCGGTGTCGCTCCCCACGTCGAACGGCGAGCCGCCCGCGGCCACGATGGCGCCCGCCCCCCCGCTGGAGCCGCCCGGCGACAGGTCGAGGCCATACGGATTGTTGGTGCGCCCGTACACGGCGTTGTTCGTCTCGTAAGACCACGTCATCTCGGGCGTATTGCTCTTGCCCAGCAGGATCGCCCCCGCCTCCTTGAGGCGCCGGACCACGGTGGCGTCCTCCGCCGGAACGAAATTCGTTCGCCCGCTCGTCCCGCCGGTCGTCACGACGCCGGCGGTATCGATGGAATCCTTGATCGTCATCGGCACGCCGTGCAGCGGGCCGAGCGGCTTGCCTCTCGCCAGGGCCTTGTCCGCCGCCCGCGCCTCGGCTCTCGCCTCGTCGGCGCGGAGCTTCACCACGGCGTTCAGCCGCGGATTGATCTTCGCGATGCGCGCCAGGTGCGCCTCCACGACCTCGAGCGACGACACCCGCTTCCGGCGGATGAGATCCGCCAGCTGACCCCCGCTCGCCCGCGTGAGCTCCGACAGCGCCTCCGCCGTAGGCGCATCGACCGGCGCCATCCCATCACATGCGCCCGACAGGGCCGCCACACCCCCGGCGAACGCCCGCAAGAAGAAGCGGCGCGAGATCTCCCCTGTGTGCGCGGCAGCGCCCGGGTCATCGATGTTTGCTGATTCGCTCATGCTCTCCTCCCCACGGGAACGTCGTGAGCCAGCGTCGCACGGCTCGCGAGACGCACACCGTGATTCTTCGGGTTCAGATGATGCCTTTACAGGAAACGAGCCATTGCACAGCAGGATACCGGCAATAGCGAAGGGGGCGTCATCGCCCCGCGGCCGACGACCCATCTACGGCGCTCGCCGCGCGCGGTTGCGGCGCCGACCACAGGTTCGGAGGCGCGAACGGCGCCGCAGGCGCCGACGAGGCGCATGTCTCATCACCAGGCTGGAGGTGAAGCTGCCGCAGCAACACGCACATTTCGCCGCTCTGTCGGACGGTGTAAAGCGTCCGCGGGAGGTCTACACACGTCGTCAGACGTCCGGGAAGGGCCGAGGCGCGCTCAGGCGCGCGGCGACAGGCGCATGCCGCCGTGAAGGTCGCTCGGGCCGACTGCAGCGGAAGGAGTAGCGTCGTTCGTGCCGCCTCGACAGGGCGGGGCTCTCTGTCGCGCCCCCGGCCTTCGGGAAGCCCGGCGCAGGTCCCGCGATCGAGGCTTGACATTTCGAGTCGGCTTGGATTTCCTTCTCCCTCGGTGAAACTTTGACGTGCAACTTTTTATCCGGACGTCTCCGCGCCTCGCTCGAGCCGGCGCGCGTCCGCCTGTAAGCCTGGGAGCATGGATCTATTCCAAGTCTCGGCAGCGCTGCTCTCGCTCGCTGCGATCTTCAGCTTCTTCAACCATCGGGTCCTCAAGCTGCCGACCACGATCGGGTTGATGCTGATCGCGATGACGACGTCCCTCGTCATGGTGGCCATCGGAGAGCTGTTTCCCGAGGTGGAGGCCGAGGCGAAGGAGCACCTCCATGGCATCGACTTCAACAAGACGTTGATGCAGGGGATGCTCGGTTTTCTCCTGTTTGCCGCCGCGTTGCACGTCAACCTGGCGGATCTGAAGAAGCAGCGGGTCGTCATCGGCATCCTGGCCACCGGGGGAGTGCTCATGTCCACCGTGCTGGTGGGCGGCATGACCTACGCCCTGATGACGCTGATGGGCGTGCACATCCGGCCGGTCTACTGCTTGCTCTTCGGCGCGCTCATCTCCCCCACCGATCCCATCGCGGTGCTCGGGGTCCTCAAGCACGTGGGGGCGCCCAAGGAGCTCGAGATGAAGATAGCCGGAGAGTCGCTCTTCAACGACGGCGTGGCGGTGGTGGCGTTCATCGGGCTCCTGGAGATCGCGTCGGGGACGTCGGGCCTCGATCTGCAGCGGCTCTCGCTGCTGTTCGTCCAGGAGGCGATCGGCGGCGTGCTGTACGGCCTCGCGCTCGGCTTCGTGACGCTCGCCATGCTCCGGCAGGTCGACGACTACAAGGTCGAGGTCTTGCTCTCGCTGGCGACCGCGGCGGGCGGCTATGCCCTGGCGTACGCGATCCATGTCTCCGGCCCCATCGCCATGGTGGTGGCCGGGCTCTTCATCGGGAACGAGGCGCGCGCCGGCGCCATGAGCGAGAAGACCCGCGAGCACCTGGACGACTTCTGGGAGCTGATGGACGAGATCCTGAACGCGGTGCTGTTCGTCTTGATCGGCCTCGAGCTCTTGATCGTCGCCTTCGACGCCCAGTCGCTGCTCGCAGGGCTCCTCGCGTTTCCGGTCGTGCTGCTCGCGCGGTTCATCGCGGTCGCGCTGCCGGTGAGCCTCATGAAGAGGCGCAGGGTCTTCACCCCGGGGGCGATCCGCATCCTCACCTGGGGCGGCCTGCGCGGCGGCGTCTCGGTGGCCCTCGCGCTCTCCATCCCCGGGAAGCTCGCGGACGGCACGCTCGTTCCGGAGCGCGAGATGGTGCTGACCATCACCTATGTCGTGGTGGTCGTCTCCATCGTGGTGCAGGGCCTGACCATCGGCCCCTTGCTGCGCCGGACGCTCGCCGCCGCCGCCGCCGTCGAGCCGGAGGAGCCGCTCCCCGTGGAAGCCGCCTGAACGACCTGGAGGCGTGGCGTTCGCCCGAGATCCTCGCCTGTCGCGGCGGCCGCTCGCCCGCGACGGCGCTCAGCGGTGCACGGCGTTGATGATGCCGTCGAAGAACTCGGTGCAACCGACGTTGTCGAGCATGCGGTTCCAGCCGAGCTCGTCGAACGGCTGCGGCAGCCCGTGGTTGGTCAGGAGGACGCCGATGATCTCGAGATCCGGATCGACCCACATGAACGTGCCGGCGCCGCCCGCCTTGCCGAAGGCGCGCGGCGACAGGCGCATGCCGCCGCTCGAGAAGCGCCGCGTCCGCATCTCCCACCCGAGGCCCTTCGGGGCGAGGAGCAGGTTGTTGATGGGCGACGTGTCGGTCTCCGCCTCCGTCACGTAGGGCGTGTTGTTCTTCTTCATCTGCCGGACCAGATCGGGCCGCAGGACCTCTGCGCCGCCATAGGCGCCGCCGTTCAAGATCATCTGGCAGAAGACGGCGACATCGAGCGCGGTGGTGAACACGCCGTCACAGCCGGCGATGCCGCCCAGCGCGAAGTCCTGCTCGTCCTGCACCTGCCCCCGCACGAGGCACCCCCGGCGGGCGGAGTACCCCGTGGCCGCGACGCGCTCGACGAGCTCCGGAGGCGGGTTGTACATCGTGTCGCTCATGCCGAGAGGACGCCAGACGCACTCTCTCGCGATGGCGTCGAGATCTTCCCCCGCGGCGGCCTCGATCATGCGGCCGAGGAGGCGGTAGGTGAGATCGCTGTACAGCGCCGATCTGCCCGTCGCGTATTCGAGCGGCGTCTCGGCCATGATGGACCAGGCCGTCTCGACGTCCTCATCCAAACACTGGTTGTCCAGCGGCAGACCGGACGAGTAACGGAGCATGTCGTAGACGGTGACGGCCGCCTTTCCGTTGGCGGCGAACTCCGGCAGGTACCTGGCGACCGGCGCGTCCAGCCGAATCACGCGCTCCTGCACGAGCGCGAGGGCCGCCGCCGCCGTCGAGAGCACCTTGCTCATCGACTGGACATCGAAGATCGTGTCGAGCGTCACCGGCTCGTCGGCGCCGGGGACCTTGCTGCCGAAGGCCCGGTGACCCACGATGACCCCGCGCCGCGCGACAAGCGCGGTGGCGCCGGGAAACAGGGCGTCGTTCACGCGGCGCTGGATCCGCGCGAAGACGTCCTCCAGCCGCTCCGAGCTCATGCTCACGTCCTCGGGCCGCCCCGCGGTGAGCGTCGTCGAGCAGGCGCCTCTCCATGGGTCCGAACCGAGCGCGGGCGCCGCGGCGGCCACCGAGGCGAACTGGGTCATCCCTTGCAAGAACATCCTGCGGTTGACCGCTCGTCGTTGATCGATCATGGCTGTTCCCAACCTTGCTTTCATGAAGAACGAATCCTTCCACGGCGCTTGCCCCCCGGAGGGCCGGAGGCGCATTCAGCGTGGGCGTCTGGCGTGAAGGCTCGCAATTTGTACGCCAGCGTGACCTGCCGTCTCCCCTTCGAGCTGCACCGCCAAAAAGAGCTGCTACCTGGCCGCTGGTTTCAGCTGAGAGGTCCGGCGCGTCCCCTTCAATGGAGTTGGCACGACTGGAATGGAAGCGCAATCGATTGCGGGATGACGCAAGCAGATGACATCCTGGACGACCGTGGACGACCGCGGACGAATGAACGCGCTGTTCTCGAGTTCGCGCGTTCCCGCGTTCCCGCGGGGCCAGGGGCCAGGGGCCCTCGTGGCCTGACGTCTCCCCCGCTTCCTCTCCCGTCGTCTCTCCCCCCATCACTCGCGCTCTCGCGCGCCAGCGGACGATACGGTGAGGGGTCCGCTCAAGGCCGAGCTCGGCAGACGGCGTCCGGCTGCGCTGCGATATACGCGGCTCGCCCTGGCCGGCCGCCACGCCGCGGCCGGCGCGTCGAGCCGATCATCGGACGCCTGGACCGCCGCGGCGCCGACCGCTCACCGCTGGTACCGATCCTGCCTGTCGGTCGGCAGCGCAGCGCAGCGCAGCGCAGGCGCTTTCGAGCGCAGCCGCGCCCCGGAGACGTGTGTCACGCCCAGCACGCCAGAGCCATGCAGACAGCGACCGAATACCTCGCGGAGGCCGTGCTGGACGAAGGGCCGGATTTCGCGCTCTACCGGGCGCGCGAGCCGGCGGGGCGGAGCGTCCTCGTCAAGGCCCTGAAGGTCGCTCACCCCTCGACGGCCGAGTACGAGGCGCTGCGGCGCGAGCTGGAGGCGACGCGGCTGGTCGGCTGCGACGTGGCCATGGAGGCGGCGCGGATCTGCACGTTCCATGGCCAGCCCGCGCTCGTCCTCCAGGACGGCGGAGCGACGCCGCTCGCCCGCCTCATGGGCACCCCCATGGATCTCCGCCGGTTCCTGAGGCTCTCCACCGGCATCGCCGGGGCGCTGGCGACGATCCACGGGCGGCAGATCGTCCACCTCGGCCTCACCCCGCACCGCGTGATGCTCCTGCCCGGCGACGCCATCAAGCTGACCGGGTTCAGCCCCTGGTCGCTCTCGCCGGGCCGGTGTAGCCCCCGATCGGCCCGTCCGTCCGCCTGCACGTGGCCGTACCTGTCGCTCGAGCAGGGCGGGCGCCTCGGCGTGGCGATCGATCACCGCTCGGACCTCTACTCCCTCGGGGTGATCCTGTTCGAGCTCCTCACCGGACGGCTGCCGTTCGCCGCGAACGATCTCCTGGGATGGCTCTACTGCCACGCCGCGGTCGTCCCCCCGTCGCCGCTCGTGTCCGTGCCCGGGCTGCCCTCGACCGTCGGGGAGGTCGTCCTGAAGCTGCTCGCGAAGCTCCCCGAGGACAGGTACCAGAGCGCCGCCGGCCTCCAGCACGATCTCGTCCGGTGCCGGGAGGCGCTCCGGACGGAGGGGCGGATCGCGCCGTTCCAGCCGGGCCTCGCCGACGTGCCGCCGCCTCTGCGGCTGACCCCCGGGCTCTACGGCCGGGCCGGCGAGGTCGCGCGGCTGGAGAGCGCGGTGGCGCGCGTCGGGAGCGATGGCCGGACGGAGATCGTCCTGATCTCGGGCCTGCCGGGCGTGGGCAAGACGCGCCTGGTCCATCACCTGGGCGAGTCCGTCCGCGCGCCCGCGGCGCGCTTCACCGGCGGCAGGTGCGAGGCGGCCCCGCGCCATGCCCCGTGCGAGGCGCTCCTCGCGGCGCTGGACGGCGCGCTCGTCCAGGCCCTCGAAGAGGGCGAGGCGTCGCGCGCGGAGCTGCAGCGCGTCCTCGCGGGGACGCTGGGCGCGAACGCGCCGCTGCTGGCCGGCATGCTCCCGGCGCTCGCCCGGATCCTCGGCCAGCGGAGCCCGCCGCCCGAGATCCCGCCCCCCGAGGCCGAGGCGCGGTTCCAGCTGGCGCTCGGCCAGCTCCTCGCCGCGCTCGCGCGGCCGGGGAAGCCGCTCATCGTCTTCCTCGACGATCTCCAGTGGACAGACGCCGAGACGCTGAAGGTCGTCGAGCGCTGGGCGACCGACCCCGGCGTCCGCCACACGCTGATCCTCGGCGCGTACCGGAGCAACGAGGTCCCCGATTCCCACGCGGTGCGCCGGATGATCCGCCGGCTCCGCGAGCAGGACGTCGCCGTGACCGAGATCGCGATCGCCCCGCTGTCCGCCGACGCGGTGACCTCGTGGGTGGCCGACTCGCTGCGCGCCCCCCGGGAGGAGGTCGCCCCGCTCGCGGCGAGCCTCCACGAGAAGACAGGGGGAAATCCGCTGTTCGTCGCGCAGCTCGCGGGCACGCTCCACCAGGAAGGGCTGATCCGCTTCTCGACGACCGCCCGAGCGTTCCGGTGGGATCTCGAGAAGATCCGGGCGAAGAGGTGCTCGGACGACGTCGCCGAGATCATCGCTGCGAACCTCCGCGGCCTCGACGCGGGCACGCAGGACGCCTTGCGGCGGTTCGCCGTGTTCGGCGACGCCGCGGATCTGACGACGCTTGCGCTCCTCCTCGGCTGCCCGGAAGACGCCGTCATCGAGCGCCTCCAGGCGGCCTTCGCCCTGCGGCTCATCGCCCGGATCGACCGCGAGATCCGCTTCCTGCACGACCGCATCCATCAGGTCGCCTACGAGCTCACCCCCGCCGAGCAGCGGCCCGAGGCGCACCTCGCCGCCGCGCGCGCCCTGCTCGACGGCCTCCCGCCCGACCGCGTCGAGGCCCAGCTCTTCGAGATCGTGCGCCAGATCACCCGCGGCGCGCCGCGGATCACGTCTCCGGAGGAGCGGACGCGGGCCGCCGAGCTCAACCTGCGCGCGGGCCGGAAGGCGCAGGCCGCGACCCACCACGCCGCGGCCATCGGGTTCTTCCTGCTGGGCGCCGAGCTGCTCGCGGGCGCGCCGGGGGAGGCGGCGCGCGCGGGGCTCGCGTTCGAGCTCGACTTCGCGCTGGCCCAGTGCCGGTTCGCGACCGGCGAGCTCGCGGCCGCGGAGCGCATCTGCGCGTCGCTGTGCGAGCGCGCCTCCGGGCGCTGCGTGGCCGCGACCGTGTACGCCCTGCTCGCCGAGATCCAGGTCGCGCGAGGCGCGATGGACGCCGCCGTCGAGAGCTGCGTCGCGGGCTTCGGCAACTGCGGGCTCCCCCTGCCGCGCCACCCGGAGGCCGCCGCGGTGGACGCCGCCGTCGCGGCGGTCCTGGATCGCCTCGAGGGCGGCGCCCTCGCCATCGCCGCCCTCCCGGACCTGCCGCCCATGACCGACCCGCGGGCCCGGGCCGTCTGCGATCTCGCCGCCACGCTGTATCAGCCCGCCTACCACGCGAGCTGGGACGTCATGGCGGCCGCCGCCAGCGCCGCGGTGGAGCTCTCGCTGACGCACGGGAACACGAGCAGCTCCGCGGCCGCCTACGCGACCTTCGGGCTCGTCCTCGCCGAGCGGCGCGGGCGCCCCGCGGACGCGTTCGCCTTCGGCGAGGCGGGCTACCGGCTCGCCCAGCGCGAGGAGCTCTCGCCCTACAGGCCCAGGGCGAGCTTCACGTTCATCGTCTTGCTCGGCTACCTGGAGATGCCTGTCCGACGCTGTCTGGAGCTCGCGCGGCGCGAGCTGGACGCGGCGATCTCCGCCGGCAACTACCCCTTCTCCTGCTACTTCGGCCACCAGCTCATCGCGTTTCGGCTGTTCGTCGGCGACTCCCTCGACGACGTCGCCGAGGAGGCTTCGCGGCGCCTCGCGCTCGCCGAGCGCACCTGCGTCCCGGTGGACCAGGACATCTTCCGCGATCAGCTGCGGCTGCTCGCGCGGCTGCGCGACCCATCCACGCCCGGCCGCCCTCCGGGGTGCTCCGCGGAGGAGCTCGCGCGGAGGGCGCCGATCAGGGCCTTCTATGGCCATCTCCTCGACCTGCAGACGCGCGTGCTCCTCGGCGATCTGGCCGAGGCCGCCGGGGCGGCGGAGCGCGCGGGCGCCTTGCTGAGCGCCGCGCGCCGCTTCCTCGGCGCCGCCCAGGTCCACTTCTACGCGGCGCTCGCGCGCTCCGCCGGCCACGCCCGCGCGCCCCCGCCGGCCTGCCTCGAGGCCGTGCGCGCGCACCTCGCCCACCTGGCGGCGCTGGCGGACGCGTCCCCGGAGAACTTCGCACACCAGGCGGCCCTGGTCTCGGCCGAGCTCGCGCGCCTCTCGGGCGATGAGCTCGCCGCGGAGCGCGGGTACGAGCAGGCCCTCGACGGCGCCCGCGCGGGCGGGTTCATCGAGGTCGAGGCGCTCGCCAGCGAGCTCTGCGCGCGCTTCTACGAGCAGCGGGGGCTCGACACGGCGGCGAGCGCCTACCTCGCGCGCGCCCGCGACAGCTACGAGGCCTGGGGCGCGCGGGCGAAGGTCTGCGCCCTGCTCCAGCAGCACCCCGAGCTCGCGCGGCGGCCCGCGTCCGGGGGTGGCGACGTCCAATACCTGGATATGCTCGGTATTCTGAAGGCCTCGCAGGAGATCTCGAGCGCGCTGGTCCTGCCCCAGCTGCACGCCCGGCTCCTGCTCGTGGCCATGGAGCACGTGGGCGCGCAGCGCGGCTGCCTGCTCCTCGCGTCGCCGGAGGGCCTCGTCCTGGTGGAGGCGAGCGGCGACGGAGAGCGCGCCTTCGGCCCCGCCGGCCACCTCGCGGCGCCGTCGCAGGTGCCCCTGTCGCTCTGCACGGCCGTCGTCCGCGCCCGCAAGCCCATCGCGATCGCCGACGCGGCCGTGCCCCACCGGTTCGCGATGGATCCCTATTTCGGCGGCGCGTCGTGCCGCCGGCGCTCGGCCCTCGGCGTGCCCATCGTGCGCCAGGACGAGGCGGTGGGCCTGCTCTACCTCGAGAACAACCTGGTCCCGGGCGCCTTCTCCACCGCGGAGCTGGGCGTCCTCGACGTCCTCGCGTCGCAGGCGGCCATCTCGCTCGAGAACGCGCGGCTCTACGGCGAGCTCCAGCAGGAGAACGCGCAGCGCCGGCGCGCGGAGGCGTCCCTGCACGACAGCAACGCGCTCCTGCAGGCCATCCTCGACAACACGCCCGCCGTCGTGTTCGTCAAGGCCCCGGACGGGCGGTACCTGCTCATCAACCGCCGTTACGAGGACGTCGTGCACGTGAGCCGCGAGGACATCCTCGGCAAGACCGACCACGAGCTGTTCCCGGCCGAGATCGCCGACGCGGTGCGCGCCAACGATCTCGCCGCGCTGCGGGAGGACCACCCCATCGAGAGGGACGAGTACGTCGCGGCCCCCGACGGCATCCACACCTTCCTCTCCCTCAAGTTCCCGCTGCGCCATCCGGACGGGCGGTCCTATGCGGTGTGCGGGATCGCGACGGACGTCACCGAGCGCAAGCGCGCCGAGGAGATGCTGCGCCACTCGCACGCGCTGCTCGAGGCCACGCTCGACTCGACGGCGGACGGCATCCTTGTCGTCGACGACGCGGGCCGCCCCGTGCGGCACAACCGCAGGTTCAGGGAGATGTGGGGTATCCCCGAGCAGGTGCTCCTCTCGCAGGACGACCGCCTGGCGCTCTGCCTCGATCAGCTCGCGGACTCCGAGCAGCTCCTCCAGGAAGCGAGGATGACGAGGAGCGTCGACGACCCCCGCGAGGCGAGCGGCATCGACACCTTGACGTTCGACGACGGGAGGGTCTTCGAGCGCTACTCCCAGCCTCAGCGCGTGAGCGGGCGCATCGTCGGGCGGGTCTGGAGCTTCCGCGACGTCACGACGCGCGTGCAGGCCGAGCAGCAGCGGGACCGCCTGCTCGCGGACGAGCAGCGGGCGCGCGCCCGCGCGGAGGAGGCCGTCCGCGCGCGGGACGAGTTCCTCTCCGTCGCCTCGCACGAGCTCCGGACGCCGCTGACCAGCTTGCAGCTCGCCGTCCACTCGATGGAGAAGAAGCTCTCGCGCGGCGCGGAGGGCATCGAGCGGGCGCGCGCGTCGGTCGATCTCTCGCAGCGGCAGACCAAGCGCCTCGTCGCCCTCGTCGACATGCTCCTCGACGTCTCCCGCATCCACGCGGGGCGCCTGGAGCTCGATCCGATCGAGATCGATCTCCGCGCGATCGTGGGAGAGGTCACGACGTACCTGGACGACCAGCTCGCGCGGGCGGGCTGCGCGCTCGACGTGCGCGCAGCCGGGCCGGTCGTCGGCCGCTGGGACGCGCAGCGCCTCGAGCAGGTCGTGACCAACCTGCTGAGCAACGCGATCAAGTTCGGCGGGGGCAAGCCGCTCGAGCTCACCATCGCGTCGGACGGAGAGACCGCCCGGCTCTCGGTGACCGATCATGGCATCGGCATCCCCGCCGACGTGCGAGAGCAGGTCTTCGAGCGGTATCGCCGGGGCGTCTCGTCGCGTCATTACGGCGGGCTCGGGCTGGGCCTCTACATCACGCGCACCATCGTCGAGGCGCACGGAGGGCGGGTGAGCGTATCGAGCGAGATCGGCGAGGGCTCGACGTTCTCCGTCGAGCTGCCGCTCTCGCGCGACGTCGACCCGCCCGCACGCGGCCGGGAGCCGCGGCGGGGGCAGCGCATCGAGTAATCGAGTAGCGAGAGTAGCTAGAGTAGCGAGGGTAGCGACGAGCGCGTTGACAGCGGGCGCGCCGGCGCTACCCTGGGCATACCGGTCAGGAACAGGATCCGTCATTCCACCGACCGACGAGTCATGACGGGCCGCGCTCGCGCCTGGCGACGATGGACCTGAGAGTGTCCCTGATCCCACATGGGGTCTCGGGTGATGAGGTCACGCCATGCGAAAGGCGGAGATTGAGGCCCTGGTGCGCGCGCACCGGGGCCGTGCCCGTCCCGTCGCGTTCTTTCATGTGCTCCGTCAGCCGTCGCTGGAGCCAGACGATCATGCCTTCCTGTCCGAGCACATCGACGAGCTCGGGACATCCGATCTCCTGCGCTGGAGGGCGCGCTGCGAGAGCGGCTTCAGCGGGCCGGTGATCCGGCAGCTCGCGCGGCTCGCGATCCAGGATCCCGCGCACTTCCAGCACGAGGTGCTGGGCGTGCCGCGCCTCGTGCTCGACGAGGAGGAGTGGATCGAGCTGTCGGATCTCGTGCGCGGCAAGGTCCCGGCGGCGATCTACGAGCGCGTGCTCGAGCGTTGCCGGCGCGAGCCTGTCCAGTGGCCCTCGGGGTTCATCCTCGCGCCCAAGGTCCACAAGGGGCTGCCGCCGCTGCTCGACGGGGACGAGCTCGACGGCCTGAACGGCGAGCGCCCCGCGCTGCGCGATCTCCCGGTCCCGAAGATCCTCGCGGCGAGGCGGGCCGGGGCGCTCTCGCTCGACGACGACGCGCTGGCCGCGCTGGCGATGGAGCGCGCGCGCGGCTCGGACGAGGACTGGAGCGTCGATATCCTCCATTTTCCCCCGGCGCTCCGGGACGCGATCCTCGAGAAGGCGCGCCGGACGCCGCGGGGCGCGGAGCGGGCGAACCTGCTTGGCTGGCTCGAGGCGCACGGCGTGGCGCGGGCCGCGCTGATGGACATCGCGCTCGGCGCGATCCGGGCGGGGGACGACGCGTATGCCGTGCTCTCCTGGCTCGCGCGCCAGCTGACGACGCGGGCGGCGTGGGACAAACACGGCCTGGAGACGCTCTCCACGCTGATGTCGAGGCGCGCCTTCTCGGAGATAGGCGAGCTCGTGACGCTCGCGTGGAGCGAGGCCAGCCAGGGCGGCAAGGAGATCTCCCGCGGCTTCCTGGAGGCGATCCAGGTCGCCTTCGCGCTTGTGCTGCTCGGGATGGCGCGGGAGGCGCTCGCGGCGGGCCGCGAGGCGGGCGCGACGGCGGCGCTGTCGGCGCTCGCGTGCCTCGACCCGCCGTCGCGGGTGAGCCGCGCCGTGCACGAGCTCCGGCGGGTCCCGGGCGCGAGCCCGGACGTGGTGGAGCTCATCGCCGTGAACGAGCGGCTGGTGAAGCACAGCGACGCGCGCGACGCCTCCCTGGAGGGCTTCGTGGCGGCCCTCCACGCGATCGCCGACGCGTCTTCGTGATCGCCGCCGGCGCGGCGCCGCCCGCGGCGGCAGCGGCGGCGCGTCCGCTCGCCGCCGGCCACGCGTGACGTAGCGCGGGGAGCAGCGAGCGGGGCGCGCCGCGCGGCGCGCCGTGGGCGAGCCGCGGCGCCCCCGGCGCGGCGCATGAAATCGTGGGGAGAGCGGCCGCCGCCTCCCTCCCAGCGCAGGAGTCGACCACGGCCGCCGCGTCGGGCGGCGGCCGGTGATCGCCTTCGTTTCCAATGCGCTTCACGACGGTCTCCATCGCTTCCAAGGCGATGAAAGACAGTCGCCTTCGTTTTCAATGCGGGGACGGGCCTTGCCTCCCCTCGAACGTCGACTCTGGAGGAGCACGCCGATGGCGTTCATCAACTATGCGAGCCGGGAGATCTACTGCAAGATCGTCTATTACGGGCCCGGTCTCTGCGGCAAGACGACGAACCTTCAGTACGTGTACGACCGGACGGTACCGGCCGCCAAGGGGCGGCTCATCTCGCTCAAGACCGAGAGTGATCGCACGCTGTTCTTCGATTTCCTGCCGCTCGATCTCGGGGGCCTGTCGGGCTTCCGGACGCGCCTTCAGCTCTACACGGTGCCGGGCCAGATCTTCTACAGGGCGAGCCGGAAGCTCATCCTGAAGGGGCTGGATGGCGTCGTGTTCGTGGCGGACTCGCAGCGCGCCCGGCTCGACGCGAACGTCGAGTCGATGGCGGACCTCTGGGACAACCTCGCCGAGGAGGGCCGCTCGCCCGGCCGGCTGCCGTTCGTCATCCAGTACAACAAGCGCGATCTCGACGGCATCGCCGATGTCGCGGAGCTCCGGGAGCTCCTCAACCCGGACGGGGCGCCCGAGTTCGAGGCCGCGGCGGCGAGCGGCCGCGGCGTGTTCGACACCCTGAGGGCGATCGCGAAGCTCGCCCTCAAGGAGATGCAGCGCCGGCACGGGTAGGGCCTTCGCGAGCGAAGGCCTCTTGCTGCTCGCGCGCGCCGAGCTCACCCTCCCGGAGGGAGGACACACCATGACACAGAGGCTCACATACCACGTCATGCCGGACCCCGACGGCTGGGGCTGGGTGGTCGCGGCCGAGGGATACGTCACCCGCTCGCTCCCGTACGGCACGATGCAGGAAGCGATCGAGTCCACGGAGGAGCTCGTCCGCCAGCACCCGGGCAGCGCGCTCGTCATCGACGAGCAGCCGCCGCCGCTCACGCCGATCGAGATCGAGCACCGACTGGCGGCGTGACCGCGGCCAGCGCCGCCGCGGAGGCGCGCGGCCCGTGAGGGGACGGCCGGCGCGCCCGGGCGCGTCCCCGCGGCGGCGCGAAAAAAAATGCTCCCGCGTGTCGATCCGGCGCGCCTCCGTTCGTCGCCCTGCTGAACGCCGGGCTTCCTCCCGGTAACGACCCCGTGGGAAGAGTACACGAGCAGACAGCGCCAGGGACCGGAGCGAGGGCACGAACGAGCACGGCCGCAGCGAGCACGCCGGCGCGTGAGGGCCACCGCTCCGGGAGACCTCGAGAGAAGAGCGTCGAGCTGGACGGCGGCGGCTCATGAGCTCCCTGTCGGCCCATACCAAGGAGAATGTGGACATGCGTTTCATGATCATGCACAGGACCAACGCACAGACCGAAGCCGGCGCGATGCCGAGCCCCGAGTTCATCGCGCGTGTGGGGCAGATGATGGGGGACCTGGTGAAGACGGGGGTGCTGCGCGGCGGCGATGGGCTCCGCCCCAGCTCCGAGGGCGTTCGCCTCCAGTTCGCCGGCGGCCGGCGCACCGTCACCCGAGGGCCCTTCGGCGGCGCGAAGGCGGTGCCCGCCGGCTTCGCGGTCCTCCGCGTCACGTCGCTCGACGAGGCGATCGGCTGGGTGTCGCGGTTCGCCGCCCTGATCGGCGACGTCGACATCGACATCCGGCCTGTGACGGAGATGTGGGATCTCGGCGTGGCGCCGAAGCCCGAGGGGCTCACGACGACGCGGTACATGGCGGTCCACTGCCACGACGAGGCGGGAGGCGACGCGCCGCCCGCGCCGGAGCTGATGGCGGCGATGGGTGGCCTCATCGAGGAGATGACCCGGGCCGGCGTGCTGCTCGCGACCGAGGGAATGCAGCCGAGCGCGAAGGGCGCTCGGATCGTGTCGACCGGCGGCAAGCACAAGGTGACCGACGGGCCGTTCGCCGAAGCCAAGGAGCTGATCGGCGGGTACGTCATCGTCGATGTGCCGTCTCTGGACGACGCCAAGGACATCGCGCTCCGCTACGCGGACGTCATGGGCGACATCACGATGGATATCCGCGCGCTGTCCTGACATAGGTCGGATGCCCAGATCGGCGTCGCCCAGGCGCCGTCGCGCGTGACGCTCGCATGCAAAACTCCAACCCACCGGGAATATGCGGCGCCCGTCGCTTTCGTGATTGGGTCCGAGCGGCTCGGGCAATCATGGAGGTCATTCATTGATCCTCGGTCTCCGAGCGTCACCGGCCGCTGGGCCGCCGGCGCTGGAGGCCGAGGACCTTTCGCGGATCGCCTCGCGTTCCGCGTGCTCTGAAAGGAACTTTCCATGCGAACTTGCTTGTACAGGCGCGTCGGTCCCGTCACTTCCGGTACCGCGCGAGCGTCAGGCCGGCGTCCTCGGTGCCGTCGGCCACCAGGCCCGCCATGACCCGGGCGCCGGTCTCGTTGAAATGGGTGCCGTCGACCGAGCCGTCCGCCCGGACGAGGAAGAAGTCCTCGCCCGCCGCCACGCATCCGATCGAGTTCAAGTGGGCGAGCGTCTTCGCGTTGAGATCGATGACGGCCACGTCCAGCTCGTCCCCGAGCTCGCGCATCGCCTTCGCATAGGCGCTCAGGCCGTTGCCGAATTCGTGGCTGTCCCCGGAGCACGATCGCCGCGGGGGCGGGGTGACCAGCACCGGCGTCGCGGAGCGCGCCTGCGCGCCCGTGATGTACCGCTCGAGGTACGATTTGAAGTCCGTCGCGGGGTCCAGGTAATAGGGAATGGTTGCGCCGTCGTGCTCGTACGTCGCGGTCTTGTTGCTGTCGTTCGTGCCGAACTGCACGAGGAAGTAGTCTCCGCTCTGGATGTCCTCGAGGACGTCGTCGAGGCGGCCCTCGTCGATGTACCGGCGCGCGGTCCGGCCGCCGATGGCCCGGTTGTCGACGCGCACCCGCTCGTCGAAGAACTCCCCCAGCATCTGGCCCCAGCCCGCCTGGTGAAGGGCGCTGTTCACGTAGGTCTGAACGGTCGAGTCGCCGGCGATGTACACGGTGACGTCCGGCAGCTCGGCGCTCCCGCCGCCGCCTTCCGAGCCGCCTGAAGCGCTCGTCGTCCCTCCGGCCGCGCCGCCGCCACCGCCACCCTCTCCCGCGCCGCCCACCCCCGTGGCACTGGGGCCGGAAGCGCCGCTCGCACCGCCCGCACCGCTGCTGGCGCTTGTGCTTGCGCTGGTGCTGGTGCTGCTACCGCCGCCACCGCCGCTGCCGGTGGTCTGCGTGGCGGGGTGATCGTCGGGGTCTCCCGAGCTGCAACCCCAAGACGCGAGGCCGATTCCGGCGACGAAAGAATGAAGCACGACGGTCATGAAGAGAGGCCGAATTCGCATGACGAGCTCCTGCAGGAAAACAATGCACGACGAGCACGCGTCGGGTGCGTGCCCGGAGGGACGTACGTGGCCAACGTGGGTGAAGAGAGCGCGAAGTGATGACAAAGCACCGCTCTGTCCTCCCCACGTGCGCCGAGGCGGCTGCGATCAATCACGCGTCGTTCGATTTTCTCTCGGGCGCCCGGACCGTCGCGTCATAGCGCAAATTTTCACAAGAATGCGCATCCGACGGCTCGACGCAGTCCGACGCGACGCCGTCAGAGCTCGACGCCGAGCAGCACGCCAGGCCGGAAGCGGTACCGCGCAAGGACGGCCTCGGTCCCTCGCTCGAGCGCGAGATCGTAGCGGACGCGCGCGGGATCGAGCTCGACGAAGAGCTCCGTGGCCGCGGCGAACCCGAGCCAGATCGGCGCTCGCTCCGTGATCACCGTCCGAGCTCGGCGAGGCGGCGGCGGGCGTGCTCGACGTACGGCGAGCCCGGGTGCTCCCGGAGCAGGCGCCGCCAGGCCTGCGCCTCGTCGCCGGCGCGCCCGAGCGCCCGCAGGGCGCGCCCGCGGCCATAGAGCGCCTCGACCGCGAGCGGGCGCGGGCCGGCGACGCCGAGGTACCGGTCGAACTGCGCGAGCGCCGCGGCAGGCGAGCCGTCGTGGAGGAGCAGGCCGCCCAGCGACACGAGGGAGAGCGTGGCCTCGGGCGACGACGCGAACCCCCTCTGGAGCGCGCGGTAGAGCTCGATGGCGCGCCGGGAGCGGCCGGCGCGCCGCGCGTCGTTGGCCTCCCGGAACAGCTGCTCCGCCGTCGAGGCGGTCGGAGGAGCGCCCGGCGAGGACGCCGCCGCGCTCGGCTCCAACTGCGCCGCCGGGCGCGGCTCGACGAGCGCCGCGGCCGCGAGCGACACCCCGGCGACGAGGACGGCCGCCGCGGCGTAGAGCCAGGCGCTCCGCGTCCATCCGGCCCAGCGCCGCCCCGCGAGGAGGGTCCCCGGACGAGCGCCGTCGTCCCCGCGCCGGACGTCGTTGTCGGGCCGCACGGGCGCGCTCGCGAGCCGCACGGGCGCCCCTTCGCGCCGCCGCCGCGCCGGCGCTCCCTCGCACGGCAGGTCGATCACGGCCCCGCCGATCGCGGCGTTCGCGATGCGCGCGAGGATCTCTGCGTCCCCGGGCTCCGCCGCGCCCGCGGCGTCGAAGTCCAGCGCGAGCACCCAGCTCATCCGGCACGACGCGCAGGCGCCGAGGTGGGCGTCGAGGGCGAGCCGGTCCGGCTCCGTCGCGACGCCGCGGCGCACCCGCGTGAGGAGCTCGCTCCGACAGCCGGCGGTCACGTCTCCCTCCCCCGGAAGAGCTCGGCCATCTTCGCGTTGTTGGCGAGCGCGCGCCGCAGCGCCTCCTTGCCGAGCCGGAGCCGACTCCAGACCGTGTTCGGAGAGACGCGGGCGAGCGCCGCGATCTCGTCGACCGTGTAGCCAAGCACGAAATGGAGGGCCAGCGCCTCCGCGGTCGCCTCGGGCATCCTGTCGAGCACCTCGAGCACCATCGTACGCCGCCGGCTCGAGACCGCCTCGGCGAACGGCGACGCGCCGCTCTCGTCCGGGGCCACGTCGATCGGCGCGCCCGGCTCGTCGAAACGCGCGCGCACGCTGAGGCGCCGGCGCGCGCCGAACGCGGTCATCACGGCGATCCGGTTGGCGAAGTGGAGCACGGTGCACTCCGCGCGAAAGGACGGCAGCGCCTGGAGCAGCGCGAGCACGGCCTCCTGGGTCACGTCCTCGACGTCGGGGTGATGCGGGCCGAGCACCTTCCGCACGCTCCGCAACATGGCGCCGCCGAGCTCGGTGATGAGCGTGCGGATCGCCGCCGGATCGCGCCCCGCGGCGGCGCGCGCGAGCCCGAGCAGCTCGTCCGCCCGCGGAGGCGCTCCCTCCGGCGGCGCGTGGAGGTCAGTCACGGGCTTTCGCATTCTGGCGACGAGGGTGGAGTCCATGAGTCCCGATCAGCAGGGCGCGCAGCGCGGAGCCCGGCGGCGGTGGCGCGATTAGGGACCTCCGGAGCGCGGAAAGCCGTCGGTGTCCCACGCCAGATCGGAGATCCGCAGCGTGGGAGCGCCGTTCGATTGCGCGTCGTAGGCGTGATAGACGTTGTAAGAGCGATCGCCGGAGAACAGCACGGCGTTGTGCCCGGGCCCTCGCCAGCGGGAGCCTCCTTCCACGACGATGCTGCCGCCGCCGGACATCATGGGTGTCCCCTCCTTGTCGACGTACGGGCCTGTGATGCTCTTCGAACGACCGACGGCGATCTTGTACGTGCTGTCCGTCCCACGGCAGCAGGCGTCGAACGAGACGAACAGGTAATAGAAGCCGCAGCGCCGGACGATGAAGGGCGCCTCGAGCGCCCCGCGGGCGTCGGGGCGGGCGGCGAGGGCGTGGAGCTCCCCGTCGGCCCGCTCCCCCGACGGGGCGAGCTTCACCATCTTGATACCGCCCCAGAAGCTCCCGAACACGAGCCACGGCGTCCCCTCGTCATCCATCGCGACGTTGGGATCGATCGCGTTCCAGTCGTCCCGCGCCCCGCCGTCGTTGGAGCAGATGGCGGCGCCGCGGTCCGTCCAGGGACCTGCCGAGTCGAGCGATGCCTTCGTCGCGTGCCCGATGCACGACCGGTTGCTGCCGAACGTGGAGGCGGAGTAGTAGAGATGGTAGGTGTCCCCGAAGCGCGAGATATCGGGCGCCCACAGGTCGCTCACGCCCGGGACCTTCTCCTCCAGCCAGGCAGGCTTCGCGTCGAACACCCGACCGGCGGCCTGCCACGCGGTGAGGTTCGACGAGATCTTCATCGGCAGCCTGTCCCCCGTCTGGAACAGGTAGTAGCGGTCGCCGGCCTGGATGATGGCCGGGTCGTGGGTCCCCAGGTTCCCGGACAGGGTCAGCGCCTCTGGCGGGCTCGCCGGGTCGTAGAGGGAATCGGCGCACCTGTCCGCGGCCCCTCCCGCGCCGCCGCTCCCGCCAGCGCCGCCGCCCCCGCCAGCGCCGCCGCCGTCTCCGGCGCCGCCGCCGTCTCCGGCGCCGCCGCTGCCGCCCGCGCCGCCGCTGCCGTCGCCGCCCACCCCGGCCGTCGCGCTCGGATGGCCTCCCGCGCCGCTGCTCGCCGTTGTGGCGGAAGCGGTGGTCGTGGCGCCGGCGCCGGTGGCGCCGCTGTCCTGGCCGCCTGAGCCGGAGCCCTGCACCGAGGTCTCCGTGCTGCAGCCCGCGAGCATTGCGGCGACGCCGATCAGGAGGCTCCACGTGGGCGCGGACACCCGTCGTCGCCGCGACCGGCAAAGCGTGAGACGCATCTTGAACTCCTGAGGATCCATGGGCGGATCATCCGTCGAGGTGCTGGCCATGGGATCGGCTCGATGTCCTCCGGGACGAGCCGTCCCGCGCTCCCACGTGGGCCGGAGCGCCCACGATCAACCATGGGTTGCTCGAGCTCCTCGTGGGGCGTCAAGAACCGTCTGCGAAGAAATTTTACACCGAGACGGCGATGCCACGACTCATCGTGCGACGCGCCGAGCTTCGTAGATGTCGGCCACCCCGCTCCGCGTCGACGCGAAGAACAGGACGGCCCCGTCGGGCGAGAGGTGTGGATCGGTGTCGCGCTCTGCGGGAAGGTTCAGCGGCTCATCGAGCGACTCCGCCTCTTCGAAGGCCGCGTCGGTCGACGGCCGTCGCGCCCAGAACAGGTCTCCTCCGCCCTCGCGGCTCGATCGGAGCAGGATCTGGCGGCCCTCGTCGAACACGCTGGATCGAGCCCCGTCCCCGGCGACGCGGGCGGGTCGCCTCACCCGACGCCGGCCTCGCTCGGCGGCGCGACGGCCGCGTCTCCCCCGGCGGCCTGGAGCGGCACGCGGGGGAACCACAGCGCCGCGATGAAGCCGGTGATGCCCATCGCCGCGATGATCCAGAACACCGTCGTGAGGCCGGACGTGAGCGCCTCCCCGAGGTGCTGGAGGATCGACGGATCGAGGTCGCGCGCCCCCTCCGCCGTCAGGAGCCGGCTCGCGGCGTCGGCGGGGATCGACGGGTCCTTCGCGAGCTGGGCCGTCAGGACGCCGCCCATGATGCCCACCGCCACGACGCCGCCGAGCAGCCGGGAGAACATCGTGCTCGCGGTGGCGATCCCCCGCTGATCCCACGCGACGCTGCTCTGCACGGCGATGAGCAGCGCGACGTTGGACAGCCCCATGCCCACGCCGAAGAACAGCGTCGTCGCGCGGAGCATCAGCGGCGTGTCGTGCGCCCCGCCGAGCGCGAGCGCGAGCCCCGCCGCCGCCGTGACGCCGAGGCCGATCCAGATGAGCGGGCGGAACCCGACCCGCGGGATGAGCCGCCCGCCGATCGCGCTCGCGACCGGCCAGCCGATGAGCATCGGCGCGATGGCGCTGCCGGCGTCGGTGGGGGTGCCGCGGAGCACGCCCTGCACGAAGAGCGGCACGAACGTGATCGTGCCCACCATCGCGCCGCCGAGGATCGCGCCGGCCACGTTGGAGATGAGCATCACCGGGCGCCGGAAGAGCGGCAGCGGGATCATCGGCTCAGAGGCCCGGCGCTCGACCGCGAAGAACGCGGCGAACAGCGCCGCCGACGCGACCGCCGCGAGCAGCGTCGTCTCCCCGCCCAGCCTCCCCGTGGCGAGCAGCAGCGCGACCACGCCGGCGGACAGGAGCGCCGCGCCGAGGAAATCGAGCTCATGAGGCCGCCTGTCGATGCGCTCGTGGAACGAGGACGCCACGAGCGCGACGGACGCAACGCCGAACGGGACGTTGACGTAGAAGACCCAGCGCCAGGAGAAGTAGTGCACGATGAGCCCGCCCACCATCGGGCCGATGATGCCGAACAGCCCCCAGGCTGCCCCGAAGACGCCCTGGATCCGCGCGCGCTCCTCGAGATCGAAGATGTCGCCCGAGATGGTCATCGCCATCGGCTGCATCGCCCCGGCGCCGGCCCCCTGGAGGGCGCGGAAGGCGATGAGCTGCGGCATCGTCTGCGCCGCGCCGCTGGCGATCGAGCCGAGCAGGAAGACGGCGATGCCGAAGAGCATGATCGGCTTGCGGCCGTAGATGTCCGACAGCTTGCCGCAGATGGGCACCAGCACGGACGAGGTGAGCAGGTAGGCGGTGGTGACCCAGGCGTACTGGTGAATCCCCCCGAGGTCGCCGATCACGGTGGGCATGGCGGTGGCGACGACGGTCGATTCGAGGGCGGCCATGGCGAGGGCCAGGATCAGCCCGGCGACGGTGAGGGCGCGGTGGGTCTTGCGTTCTGAGGCCATGCGGGTCGTGGGGATGTGGTGTGGATGAGCCGTCGCGGCAAGCGGGGCGCAGCGCCGCGCGTCAGGCGGAAGGCGCGGCGAGCGCGCCGCGAGGCCACCCGCCGCCGGGAGGTGACCTCCGCGGATCCGCACCGCGTCGGGGATACCGCCGCTCGCGCGGTAGGCGACCGCTGTCGGGGCAAGATGTGCGTCAGCGTCTTGTGCGGAGAGCTCGTCGCATGACGAGCGCCCGGGGGCGGGTCCCGGTGAGGGGGCGGTGCGACGGGAGAGGCCTCAACCGCGCTGCTTCACGCGGCGAGCACCGACGACCGGGTCATCACCTGGCTCACGCCGTCCGTCTCGGGATCGGCCACGGGGGCGCTCACGGGGTGCGCGAGGGCATAGCGCAAGAGCTCGTGTGTCCACGGCTCGAATATCGCGAACACCTCGTCCGCGAGCGCGATGTACCGCGCGCGCGTCTCGGCGTCGAGCGGGATGCGCGCCAGCTCGGCGTGGTCGGCGTTCACCGCGTGGCCCGACTCGCGCTCGAAATGGAACGAGCCGCAGTAGCGCAGCTGCGTGTCGAGGCGCTTCTCCAGGGCCTCCGCCAGGGGGAGCATCGCCCCGAAGAGCACGTTGCCTGTCTCCTCGATCGCCTCGATGATGACGAGCCGCTCGAGGCCCGTCGTGCCCTTGATGAGCGCGGTGAGCCGCGCGGTGAGGATCCGATTCTGTATCGTCTCCTCACCCCAGAGGAAGTGCAGCAGGTCCGTGGCCCGGCCCTCGACGTCGTAGCCGAGCTTGGACAGATCCTCCAGGTACCAAGGCCAGTGATGGTCGTCCTCGCGCGTGTGGGCGTTGACCATCTCTTGGTATTTGTCCGCGGCGTGCTCCTCCCGTAGTACGAATTTGTTCAGATCACCGAAGCTCAGGATGAAGTACGCCATGCATGGATAGAACGCGAGCCGCTCGCTCGGATCGAGCAGTTCGTTACGCATGTGCTCGAACAGGGGTAGACGAGCGTATGCCTGCTTCTTCTCGAAGATGTGCCGCAAGACCTGCCGCATGAGCGATCTCCTTTTCGGCTGTGGAGTGTCAGTTGGTTGAACAATCCCTCTGTTTGCCTGAACCAAGCGCCGCGAGCGCCTCGAGAGGCCTCAAGACAAGATCACGGCGCACCGAGCATGGACGCTGCTGCTGGACCTCACCTCGGTTGAAATCCTGCGCTCTCCCCTCGCGCTTCATTCCGAGCTTGATTACTGGAATTTTCCACCAACCACCTCAGACGTTTCTGCAACGCTGCGGGGTGCGTCCAGCCGGTGCATTCACTGTAGCGCAAGCCCAACGTAAGTTGCACCCACAATTTTGGGATCACCATTCAAATTTGAAACGGCGGCCGGTGGGCGAACCGGCGCTGGGGTGCGATACGGTTGCGACGTTCGCGATTGGCTGGCGATCGATCCTGCGGGACGCCCGAGAGCAGGTGGCGACTCAAAGGACCGAATGGGGAAGCGGGCCGCGGTCATTGCCTCGCCCCATGTCTCTCCGGCCTTCATAGGAGGCGCATGTCGCGGCTCCCAGTCTTCTGGCGGGGTGCTGGCTGGTCCCACACACGCGTACCTGAACGATGGCGAGCCGGTATCCGCGGCGCCGATCGAGGACGGCCGCCGCAAGAGTGCAGCCAAACAGCTTGAATGCCGGCGGTCGAGGCATGTAACTTGCCGGCTGTGCCGTGAAAGACCAACTCGACTCAGCTCTGATGGTGGAACCCGAGAGCCGCGCGGTCCCGAAGAGCGCGCCCATGCGGGCGGAGATCGTGCGGCTGGTCCGTGAGAAGCGCTACGAGGAGGCGCTGGCGGTGCTGTACCGCGCGCGCGCGGAGTCGCCCGGCGATCGCGAGCTGCAGGCGAGCATCGAGCGGATCAAAGAGTTCCTCGCCGGCGCCTACGCCAAGCGGCTCGGCGGCCTCGATCAGGTGGCGGGGCCCATCCCGGTGTCGGCGGGTCGCTCGCCCGACGCGCTCCTGGTGGCGCGGTACATCGACGGCGCCTCGACGTTCGACGACATCATTCAAATGTGCCCGCTCGGGCGGCTCCGCACGCTGCAGGTGCTGGTCGGCCTCTACACGGGGAGGGAGGTGGCGTCGCCGTTCAGCGACCGGCCGTCGGTCTCCTTCCGGCCGCCGCTGGACACGCTGCCGTCCGAGGCCGGCGCCGATCCGGGGCCGCCGACCATGCCGGAGCGCGGCCTGGAGCGGCGATCGCCGGAGGCTCCCCCCGCGAGCGCGCCAGTTCCCCCCGCGAGCGCGCCGTTCACGCCGCGGGTGTACGAGACCGAGGAGGATCGGCTCTACCGCGAGGCGTTCGCCCGCGGCACCGCCGCGTTCGTGCAGCGCCGCTACGACGCTGCGGTCGAGGCGTTCGAGGCGTGCGCGCGCATGCGCCCGGGCGATACGGCGTCGTCGGTCATGCTGCGCCGAGTGCGGCGCGACACTGGAGGCTGATGGCCATCGTCGTGGTCGCTGTTCCCGATCTGCGCGAGCGCATGCGGTGCATCCGCGTCATCGCCGGGCAGGCGCCGGTGAGCGCCCTCGGCGCCGCGACCTGGGAGGAGCTCGATCAAGCCCTCGACGGCGTGCAGAGCGCGGAGCTGATCATCTATGCGCCGTCGCTCCCGGGTGGGCCGGAGGACGCCGTCGCGCAGCTCCTCCGCCGCACGGCGCGGCTGGTGCTCGCCGTCAACGACGGCGTGGAGGTCCCAGGCGCGGCGAGCGCCACGCGGGTGACGTGGCCCATCGCCGAGGAGACGCTCATCCTCATGGCGCACGCCGCGGGCGCCCAGTCGGCGCCGATCGGGATGAACTTCGTGCCCGTCGACTTCTTGCAGATGATCTGCATGTCCGGCGAGTCGCACGTGCTCGTTGTCAGCAACGCGAGCGCCGACGTGGGTCTGATCGAGGTGCGGCGCGGCCAGGTGTGGACGGCGTTCGACGGTCTCGGCGTGGGCGAGGAGGCGTTCGCGCGGCTCATCCGCCCCGAGATGCGGGTGCGCGTCACCCCGGCCGTCGGCTCGACGAAGGAGCGCACCATCTTCAAGGACCTGGCGGAGCTGGTGCTCGACTCGCTGCGCCGGATCGACGAAGGCAGCGTGGAGGCGCCGCCGCCGATCTCGTCGAGGCGGATCGAGATCGCGCTCATCTCGCCGGAGCAGCGCGCGGCCCGCATCAAGCAGCTCAACGCCGACGCGCGGCGCCTCTTGATGGAACGCAGCTACAGCGAGGCGGCCTGCGTCCTCATCGACCTCTCGACGCTCGACCCCGCGTCCAGCCTCGTGCGCGCTAACCTGGAACAGCTACGCAAGCTCGGATACCCAAGATGACCCGATCCATCGCATTCGCCAGCCTCAAGGGCGGAGTCGGAAAGACCACCGTGGCGCTCAACTGCGCCTTCGCCTTCGCGCGCCGAGGCGCGCGGACCTTGCTCGTCGACACGGATCTGCAGGGCGCCATCGGCATGTCGCTCGACGGCGTCAGCGACCGGCCCGGCCTCGCCGCGAACCTCGCGCGAGGCGGCCCCCCGCTCGAGGGCCTGGTGAAGACCCGGCTCCCGGAGCTCTGCCTCTTGCCCATGGGCCCCGTCGACGCGCTCGATGAGGATCGCTTCGCCATCAACGCGCGCGAGGCCAACATCGTGGGGCGCATCCTGGAGCACAGCCAGCGCGACTTCGACCTCGTCCTCTTCGACACGCCGGCCGGGCTCGGCGGGATGTCGCGCATCGCGCTGGAAGAGGTGGACAGCGTCATCGCCGTCGCGCAGTGCGAGCCGCTCGCGCTGCGGGCCATGCCCCGGCTGCTCGAGCTCCTGGCGCGGCTCCGCGACATCGGCTCCGCCTGCTCCCTGCTCGGCGTGGTCGGCACCATGAGCTCGTTCCGCGATCCGGTGCTCTTGGCCTCGCTGGAGGAGCTGTGGTCCCTCTACCGCGATCAGGTCTTCGACACCGCGGTCCCGCGCGACAGCACGTTCCTCCAGGCGAGCCGCGCGGGCGTGCCGCTCGGCCTGCTCAGCCGCCGCCCACCGGCGGTCTCCGCGGTGTTCGACAAGCTGGTGGCCGAGATCGAGGAGCGCCTGGGCTCCGACGCAGGAGGCGAGGATGACGGTCCGATCCGTCTCGTGGACTGACGCGCAGCGGGTGACCTCGCTCCTCGCGCGGGTGACCGCGACGCGGTCGCGGGAGCCCGCGACGCTCGTGACCGCCATGGGGGCAGCGCGCGCCGGCGCGCCGGGGAAGGCCGCGCCCGTGCCGGCGAAGGCCGCGCCCGAGGCCGTGAAGGCCGTGAAGGAGGTGAAGGAGGTGCCGCGCCTCGTTCAGACCTCCGACAACCCGGCCGATCGGCTCGACGTGCTCGTCGCCTGGACGCTCGATCACCACCCGTGCGTGGGCGCCTTCGTGGCCGACGACAACGGCCTCACGCTGGCGGCGCACGGCATCTCCGAGGCGCACGTGTCCCTCGTGGGGCCGCTGCTCTCGGCGCTGGTCGGCGTCCGCAGCATCCCCGGCGTCGACGCCACGGCGGGCGCGCTCTGGCTGGGCGCGCAGATGATGTCCTGGGTCGAGGCGCGCACGGCGCGCGGCGGCTTCTGCCTCGGCACCGTGGGCGACGAGGCTCTCTCCACGCGGTCGTTCGAGCAGCTGAAGGAGGCGCTCGCGACGACCTTGCGCGGGCTGTAGTACATCCGGGTTTTCAATGCGGGCGCGCGCGCCCAGGAGCGACGGAAGCACGATGATCGACACCAAAGTCCTCGAGGCCGCAGTCCATGATCTCCGCAGCATCCTCCGCGACGGGCTGCTGGCCACCGACATCTGGGAACGCTCGGCGGGCCTGTCGCTCGCCGGCTTCAACCAGCAACCGGTGGCGGTGGCCCTCTTCACGCGCATCACCGAGGAGCTGGACAGCTCGCTGCGCGACTCGAACTTCCCTCCGCTGGGGCGGTATTACCTGCTCGACATGGCGGGCAACCACACCGTGGTGGTGCTCAACCACGGGACGCTGCTCCAGGGCATGCTGGTGGACAACAAGCGGGCGAACCTGGGGATCCTCATCTCCGTGGCCATCCCGCGCATGATCGAGACCATCGCGCACGCGAGCGCGCGCTGAGCGGCTCGGCACCCCTCACCCGCCTCGGCGCCGCTGCCTGGAAGAGCGACGCCATCGACCTATTCAAAGGGACCTCCTCCACGCCACGGCGAGCTGCGTCGCCCGCCGCGCCGTGGACGTGGCGTGGATGAGCCGACGCGGCAGGCGTGACGCCGCGCTGCGCCGCGCGCGCCTCTCGCCGCCAGAGACCTCCACGCGGTGCTGCGGCGGCGTTGCGGTGTCATGACCGCGTGACAGCCGGCCGCCATGGCCGCGTGACAGCGTCCCTCAAAGCACCTCCATCCCGGCCTTGAGCGGAGTGGCCTCTCGGTTGCAACGCCCCGAGCGGCCGCGCTGTCGCGCTCGCTCCGGCAGGAGCGCCATTGAAGCGCATCCTCCGCCCGGCCCAGAACGAAGGAAGAACCCATGAAGCTCAATCGATGGATCGCAGCGTGCTTTGGCGTCGCGCCCTCCCTCGCGGGGTACGCAACCCCACGCCGGAGATCGAGCAAACGGCCTTGGAGGAGCAAGTCCAGGCGTCCTCGGACCGCCTCGATTTCATCGCCGCGACCCCGCCGCCTCTCGTGAACGCAGCGCACGACGACCTCGCCTGGAAGCTCGATGACTACACGGGCTACCCGGCCCCGGGCGCGCTCACGCCGGGCATGATCGCCGCGGTCGTCAAGGGCAAGCACATCGTCGCGCCCTGGGCCGTCGCGCCCGGCTCGGGCGGGTTCGCCTTCAACATCCTCGACTGGGCCCGCTACGCCATCGCCCACCTGCGCGACACCTCGCCTGCCTTCACGAGCGTCCACGCGCTGGACTTCTCGAGCTACAACCGAGCCAGCCCGCCTACGCGCGGACCACGGGCGGGTGCAAGGACGACCCGGACCTCGTCACGGGGGTGCAGCGCTTCTGGGACGACGAGATGTTCGGCTGCGCCGGCAGCGTGACCTACCCCGACCGCGCGGACCTGTGCAAGACCGGCTATCACGTGTGCAGCGCCGCGGAGTTCGTCGAGAAGAACGGCTACGGCCCCACGAACGCCGAGGCGCCGAAGCACCACCACTGGGCCGACGACGACCTCAAGTACACCGGCGTGGGCTCGGGGAGCTGCTCCGCGGCGCCGACCGGCATGAGCTGCGGCGCCAATACCCCCATGCGCGTGTGCTCCCCCGACGGCGTCGATCCCGAGGGGAACAGATGCAACCGGGTCAACTGCGGCCACGGCGACAGCACCAAGAACCGCTACTTCGGCGGCTGCGCGGGCAACACCACGGCGGGCACGCTCTGCTGCAAGAGCTGACCGGCCACGGGGCCTGTCGCCGCTCCTGCGGCGCGGCGGGCCTCCGTGCGGATCCGTCTTGTTTTACACACGCGCCGACAAGTGGATCCAAACGATGCTGGACGTGGCCTGTCAGCGCACAGGCTCGTCGAGCAATGCACGGACGCGCCCCTCGACCGCCGCGAACTCGGGGGTGGCGGGCTCCAGCTTGCCCCCGAGGTGCACATGCCGCACGAGCCCCGCCCGATCGAGGAGGAAGACGACCTTGCCTCGAAGGGCCGCCGGCGTGCGCGCATCGCACCGCGCGCGTCGTTCCGTCCGACATGCCGCGCGCGTCCGCCCGAGCTCGCCCGTGTCGCCGGTCGCTCGCGCGGATTTGCGCCGGAGCGGCGGCCAGCGCCGCGCACATCTACCGATCGGGCGACAGCGTCGTCATAACGACCCAATCCACCGTTTACCGCCGGCTCGCGCTTCCGCCGCCGAGCGAACGGCGTCGAGCGGATCACGGAGCGAGAAAGCAGCATGTCCGGAAAGGAAGCCTCCTCGAAGGAAGGTAGGCTGGTATCGACACTCCAGCGCTTGCTCGAGCTGCCGGCGGCCGATCTGAGGCAGTCGCTCAACCAGGCGAGTGACCTCCTCGCCGGCGCGCTCTGCGCCGACAAGATCGACATCTTCCTCTTCGACCCCAGCAGGAACACGCTGCATGCCCTGGGGACGAGCAAGACGCCCATGGGCCGGCTCCAGCGATCGCTCGGGCTCGACATCCACCCGGTCGCGAACGGCGGGTCGATCGCCCGCGTCTTCACGACCGGCGATCCCCACATCACCGGGCATTCGGAGCAGGAGCCCGGCGAGCTGCCCGGCCTGGTCAACGAGCTCGGCGTGCGGTCGCACATCGCGGTCCGGCTCGCCGTCGACGGCGAGCGGCGCGGCGTCGTCTCTGCTCACTCCGCCGCGCCGGAGTTCTTCTCCGACGAGGATCTCCGCTTCCTCGGCGCGGTCGCGCACTGGATCGGCGCCCTGACGCACCGGGCGGAGCTCGTCGAGCAGGTCACCTCCGCCGCGCTCGCGCAAGGCAGGCGCCAGGCCGCGGAGGAGCTCATCACCGTGCTGGCGCACGATCTCCGAAACCACCTGACCCCGCTCATGGGCCGCCTTGGTCTGCTCCGCCGGCGCGCGGAGCTCGACGGCCGGGTCGACGACGTGCGCGACGCCGACCGGGCGACCGAGTCGGTCGCCCGGCTCGGCCAGCTCATCTCGGATCTGCTGGACGTGGGGCGCATCGAGCAGGGCCTCTTCGAGATCGCGCCGGCGCCCATGGACCTGGTCTCGCTCGCGCGGGACATCGCCGTCGCGCTCGGGACTCCCAGCGTCGAGATCCGCGTCGAGGGCCCGCGGGAGCTCGTCGTCGTGGCGGACAGGGATCGCCTCCGCCAGGCCGTGGAGAACCTCGTCAGCAACGCGATCAAGCACTCGCCCCCGGGAAAGGGGGTCCTCATCACGCTCACCAGCGAGCTGATCAAGGGGACGGAGCACGCCCACGTCGACGTCGTCGACCGCGGATCCGGCGTGCCGCCGGAGATCCTTCCCCGCATCTTCGACCGCTTCGTCACGGACGGCTATGCGTCCGGGATGGGCCTCGGGCTGTACCTGGCGAGCAGGATCGCCGCCGCCCACGGGGCCACGTTGGCCGTGAGCTCCCCTCCTGGAAACGGCGCGACGTTCCGACTGAGCTTGCCTGCGAGCGGACCGCCCGCTCGCGGGGACGACCCGTGATCCCGCCGCGGTAGCGGCGCAAGCGCCCCCCGCGCCTGCAAGCGCGGCGCTCCGGCCGCGGTGGCGGGCGCCGCCGGCTCGGCTACACCGCGCGGATGCTCCGCCGGCTCCGCGAATGGCTCGACCGCGCGCTCTCGCCCCCCGATCTCGCCGGGCTCGACGCGCCCGGGGCCGGGCCCCCCGAAGGAGCGCCCGAGCCGCCCGGCGACGACGACGTCGTGGTCATGCCGATCGAGGACGCGATCGACCTGCACACGTTCGCCCCGCGCGACGTCGCCTCCGTGGTCGAGGAGTACCTCCACGAGGCGCAGCTGCGCGGGTTCCGCGAGGTGCGCATCATCCACGGCCGCGGCAAGGGCGTGCAGCGCCGCGTCGTCCGGGCCGTCCTCTCGCGCCACCCGGCCGTCGATGGCTTCCGCGACGCCCCGGCCTCCCGCGGCGGGTGGGGGGCCACCCTCGTGTGGCTCAAGCCGGCGGGCGGCGACCTCGCGCCCTGAGCCGCCGGCAGGGCCGCCTCTGGACGAGCACAGGCTCGCGCGTAAGATGGCGCGCATGCCGCGCCCCCCCGCCACGCCCGACGACCCCGGCCCGCCGAGCCTCGCGGCCTCCACGGAGCCCCGCATGGCGAAGGGCGAGGTGCTCGCGGTGCCCAGGCTCGAGCTGTGCGTCGAGCGCGAGGCGGGCAAGCCCGCGAGCCGGGTCATGGTGCTCGACGGCGACTTCATCCGCATCGGCTCCCACCAGAGCAACGACCTGGTGCTCGCCGACCGCGCCGTCTCCCGCTTCCACTGCATCCTCGAGCGCGTGAAGTCCACGTTCCGGCTGACGGACGTCGGCTCGCTCAACGGGACGACCATCGCCGGCGTCCGCGTGCGGGACGCCGACGCCATCCTGCCGGAGTGCCGCATCGAGCTCGGCGAGTCGGTCGTGCGCATCCGCGACGCCGACGCCGTCGCCGAGACCGAGCTCGCGCGCGCGGTCAGCTTCGGGGCGCTCCAGGGCGTGTCGGTCCCCATGCGGCGCCTCTTCCCCGTCCTCGATCGCGTGGCGAAGAGCGCGCCCGACGTGCTGATCGAGGGCGAGAACGGCACGGGCAAGGAGGTCATCGCCACCGAGCTCGTCCAGCGCGGCGCCCGCGCCGACAAGCCGCTCGTCATCGTCGACTGCGGCGCCATCTCGCCGAGCCTCATCGAGAGCGAGCTGTTCGGCCACGTGCGCGGCTCGTTCACGGGCGCCACGCGCGACCGCGCCGGCGCCTTCGAGGAGGCCGACGGCGGCACCGTCTTCCTCGACGAGATCGGCGAGCTGCCGCTGGAGATGCAGCCGAAGCTCCTCCGCGCCCTCGCCTCGCGCGAGGTGCGCAGGCTCGGCGAGAGCCGGGTGCGCAAGGTCGATATCCGGGTGATCGCCGCCACGAACCGGCGCCTGGAGCGCGAGGTCAACAGCGGCAGGTTCCGCGAGGACCTCTATTACCGCCTCTCGGTGCTCACCGTGCGCGTCCCGCCGCTGCGGGAGCGCAAGGAGGACATCGGCCTCCTCGTCCACTGCTTCCTGAACGAGCTCGGCGCCGTCGACAAGGTGCACCTCTTCCCCCCCGAGGTCATCGAGGACATGAAGCGGTACGACTGGCCCGGCAACGTGCGAGAGCTGAGGAACTACGTCGAGCGCCGCGTCGTGCTCGGCGAGGGCGCCGCCATGGGGGCGGCGGCGCCGCCCGAGCGCAGCGCCGCGCCGCAGGGCGCCGCGCCGCAGGGCGCCGCGCCCGAGGAGCCCGCCGCGAACATCGAGATGCCCTTCAAGGAGGCGAAGGACGCGATCATCGACCAGTTCGAGCGGCGCTACCTCGCCGCCCTGCTGGAGTGGTCGAACGGCAACGTGAGCCGCGCCGCGCGCAAAGCAGGGCTCGACCGGATGTACCTCCACCGCCTCCTCCAGCGCCACGGGCTGCGCCGCGCCGCCGCCCTCGACTGAGCCGCGCGCGAACCGGGCACCGCCGGCGCCGGGCCGCACGGCGCCAGCCCGAGGCCACCACCCTGCGATAGAAAAGGGCGCAGCGGTGCTGCACATGTCACAGTCGCGTCGCAATGGCGCGATCCGTCCGTGTGCGCAACCTCGCAAAATCTCTGAATATTTCAGAAACCGATCTGCTCCTCTGGCTCGCGGAGCATGCGCCAGCGACGGAGCTCCGCCACCCCGCGGACTTCCTTCCGGCAGAGCTCGCTGGCCAGGCGCAGCAGGCGCTCGGTCGCCGCCCGCCGCCAGCGCCGGCGGAGGAGCGGGTCGAGCGCCGCTGCGCCGAGTGCGTGAAGCTCCCGGCGAAGGCCGGGCTCCGCGTGGTCGAGGTCGGCGCCGACGCCGTCTGCGACCTCTGCGGCAGCTCGGCGAACAAGCGGGCAGCGCTGGCGATGATCGGCGCGTTCCACGCGCGCGGCCTGCGGAGGCTGCTCGTGGTCGGCGGCGGGCCAGGCACATCCGAGGACCTGCGGCAGCTGCTCGCGGGTGAGGTCGAGATCCGCATCGTGGACGGAGAGGGTCACCGCAATGCGGCGAAGGCCGACGCCGATCTCCGCTGGGCCGACGTGGTCGCGGTCTGGAGCTCGACGATCCTCTCGCACAAGGTGTCGAAGCTCTACACCGATCAGCGCGCCAGCTTCCGCGACAAGCTCGTCACCGTCCCGAGGCGGGGCGTGGCCGCGCTGTGCATGGCCGTCACCGAGAAGGTGAGCGCGCCGGCGGGATGACCGGCGCCCGGCCTCCCCGGCCGCCTTCCACCGGGCGGCGCTTCACCCTTGCTCGGGGCGGTTGCTCGGCAAGCGTGAGCGCGAGCGCTCACGCGGGGCGGCTGCTCAGCCGCACCCGGCGGAAGGTGCGCCGCGCGTGGGGCACCCAGCCGAGGAAGTGCCAGCGCGCGGCCATGACCAGCCCGCGGACCCACTCGTCGGCGGCGTAGGCGACCCAGACGCCGGCGAGCCCCCAGCCGAGGTGGACGCCGAGCAGCCAGGACAGCCCGACGGCCACGGCGAACATCGAGAAGACGCCGAACCCGACCGGGAAGCGGGCGTCGCCGGTGGCGCGGAGCCCGTTGATGACGACCAGGTTGAGCGTGCGGCCCGGCTCGACGAGGAGGGTCAGCCACAGCAGCCGGGAGCCGGTGGCGATCACCTCGGGATCGCGCGAGAAGAGGCCGAGCAGGTGGGGGCCGAGCAGCGCGGTGGCGAGCACCAGGCTCACGCACACGCAGAACCCGATCGCCAGGCCGCCGCGCACCAGCCGATCGGCGCCCTGCAGATCGCCGGCGCCGATGTGGTGTCCGACCACGATCTCGGTCCCGAAGCCGATCGCCATGCCGAACAGGAGCAGAAAGTGCATGATCTGCATCGTGTACGTATGGGTGGTGAGCGCCGTCTGCCCCATGTTGGCGACCATCGCGAGGATGATCATGAAGCTGATGCGATAGACCACGTTCTCGCCCGCCCCCGGAAGGCCGATGTGCAGCATCTCGCGGAGGCGATCGGGGCGAATGCGCCAGAAATCCTCGAAGGTCGGGCGGATGCCGAGGCGCGAGATCCAGAGCTGCCGGTGCATCCAGAACGAGAGCGCGCGCCCGACCACCGCGGCGAGCGCGAGCCCCATCATGCCGAGCCCCGGAGCCCCGGCGACACCGAACATGAGCGGCAGGCTGAGCGCGAGCTGCACGACGTACATGACGACGATGAGGCGCAGCGTGTCGCGGGTGTAGGTGTGCGCGCGCAACACCGAGCCCATCGAGAAATTCACCGCGTCGAACGCCAGCATCACGCCGACGGCGATCAGGTAAGGCTCCGCGATCGGGAACAGGGATGGCGGCAGGCGCATCAGCTCGAGCAGCGGCCTCGCGCCGATCGCGATGACGGCGAAGCTGAAGACGCCGAGCCAGAGATTGGCCGCGAGCGACGCCCGCGCGACCTGCTCCGCCCCGGCGCGGTCCCGCGCGCCGAGATACTGGGTCACGACCACGCTCGCGCCGACGCTGACGAAGCGAAAGGTGATCATGAAGGTCAACATGATCTGGTTGGACAGCCCGTACGCGGCGGCGGCCTCGTCCGAGAGGCGGCTGACCAGCCATACGCCGAACACGCCGACGAGCATGTGCAGCAGGTTCTCGCTGAAGATGGGCCAGGTGATCTCCAGCAAACGCGGGCGAGGGAGAGCGGGGGCAGGTAGGACCGATTGCAAAGCGCCGCATCCTACTCTGCCGAGGGGCATCTCGCCATGACGGAACACGGCCACACGGGCGCCGTCTCGCGGTCTCGCGCGCGGCCGCGGGGCGCGGTGGTACGCGGAACGAAGGTTGGTGCCGCTGTCGCCTGTCTCCTCACGGTCCGCTCGATCGCACGGGAACCTAGCGAGGCAGAGCGAAGCCGAGCGAAACCGAGCGAATGACACCCGACTGCCCCGCGCCGCCCCCGGCGGCGCAGACGGGGAGGAGGGCTTCCGTCAACGCACGCAGCAGCGTGTTCTCGCTCGCATCCTTGCATGGTTGTCCCTTCCCGTATCCTCGCGTATCGATTACTCTTGGAATGGGCGGAACAGGGCACGCTCGCCTCTCTGCGCCTGGAGGATCGAATGGGGACAGTGCATGGCAGCGCCCGATGGCTCCTGGCCGCGGCGGCCATGGCCCCGGCTGTCGCTGGCGGATGCTCCTGCGGCGATTCCGGCGGGACGATCGGCGCCACGTCCGGAGGCGGCGCCGACCAGAGCGCGGGGGGTGGCGGCTCCGGGGGAATCCCCTTCCTGGCGGGGAGCGGCGGGTCAGGGGTCACGAGCGGCGGGTGCGAAGGGCTCGAGTGCCAGCAAATCGCCTGTCCAGGCGGCGGCACGACCACCGTGAGCGGCACCGTGTACGAGCCCGCGGGCAAACTCCCGCTGTACAACGTCACGGTGTACGTCCCGAACAGGGAGCTTGAGCCCATCACCGACGGGGCGAGCTGCGATCGGTGCGATGTGACGCTCTCCGGCGATCCGATCGCGACCGCGCTGACGGACACGAACGGGCGCTTCGTGCTGGAGAACGTGCCCGTCGGGGTGGATATCCCGCTGGTCGTCCAGCTCGGCAAATGGCGGCGCCAGATCACGCTGCCGAAGGTCGAGGGGTGCGTCGACAACCCGACCGTGGACAGGACGGTCCGCCTGCCGCGCAGCAAGGCGGAGGGCCACCTCCCGAAGATCGCGCTGACGACCGGCGGCTCGGACGTGCTGGAGTGCCTGCTGTACAAGATGGGAATCGACGCGTCGGAGTTCACGCCGGAGGCGGGCGACGGGCGGGTGAACCTGTTCGCCGGGCGCGCCATCGAGGGCGACAGCGCGACGAGCAGGTACCGAGACGGCCTGAACGACGGCGCCCCCTTCTCCCTCGCGCGCGAGTTCTGGGGCTCGCTCGATACGCTGCGTCGATACGACATGGTGATCCTGTCGTGCGAGGGCTCCGAGTTCGGGGACGACAAGCCGGAGGCCGCGCTGCGAGCGATGTTCGACTACGCCTCCGCGGGAGGCCGCGTGTTCGCGTCGCACTGGCACAACACCTGGCTCCGGCTCGGGCCGGAGCGGTTCCCGGAGACGGCCGAATGGGACGAGGAGAGCGATCCCGACGACGGGCTCCCCGTGCTCGTCGACACCACGTTCCCGAAGGGCCTGGCGCTCCGGGACTGGCTCGCCAACGTGGGCGCGTCGACCGTGCCCGGGCAGATCGAGATCGACGATCCGCAGCACTGGGTCGACTCGGTGAACGAGGAGATCGCGACGCGGTGGCTCTACAACGAGGCCAACACCGATTTCGACGCGCCCGCGGGGGTCAAATACTTCACGTTCAACACGCCCATCGGCGCGCCGGAAGAAGCGCAGTGCGGCAGGTTCGTGTACACGGACATCCACGTGGCGGCGAGCGACGTCGCCGGGGCGCCGTTCCCGAGCGGCTGTGAAGGCCGCGACGGGGCGATGCATGAGCTGCCCCCCCAGGAGAAGGCGCTGCTCTTCATGCTGTTCGACCTGTCCGCCTGCATCGCGCCGGACGACGAGCCGCCGCCAGTGCCGGTGCCGACGTGACGAGCGCCTCGACGGCGCGGCGAGACGAGCCGGGCGCGGCGCTCGAGGCTTGACATCCCGGGGGGCGGTCGCTCGCAATTTCCTGAGCAATATTGACGCCCTGCGCATGGATAGGCGGTTGCCCAGGGTGGTCACCCGACCACCAAGGGGAACACCGTAGCCTGCGTGGACCCGCGCGGCGCAGCCCCCCGCGCGGACCAGAGACGCAGCGCAGCAGCTTCCGCATCACGGGCTCCGCCAACTGGCATATTTTTTGCGAAATTTCTGTTGCCTGCACACCACGGCTCCCTCGGATCGGCGCCCGTGAAGGCTTCGCCTCACGGTCTCGCTGGAGACCACCGGCCGCAGTTGTCACCTGCGCGCACCGATACTGTATTTTGCCATACAAGCGGCGTGGATTTCATCCCTTGGTCAGAGGCACGCGGAGGGCTTGCCATGGCGCTGAACTGCCCTTCTAATGCCGCGCCATCCGGATACTTCTCTTGGAGGACATGATGAAAAGAGTTTTGCTTCGCGGTGTGCTTGGCAGGTCGAAGTGGTCATTCGGCCTTGCAGTGGTTGCGTTGCAAGCCACCGTGCTGATCGGCTGCGGTGACGCGGGGACGGACGACGGGGTGGGCGGCGCGGGCGGCGGCGGCGGGGCGACCTCCGCGAGCGCGACGACCTCGAGCGCCTCGACGACCTCCGCGGGCGCGACGACCTCGAGCGCCTCGACGACCTCCGCGAGCGCGACGACCTCGAGCGCCTCGACGACCTCGAGCGCCTCGACGACCTCGGCGACGACATCGGCCTCGTCCACGACGAGCGCGAGCACCGGGGGGGTGCCCACGGACGGCACGCCGGTCGAGCGTCATGGCCGGCTCCGGGTCATGAACGGCAACATCGTCGGCGAGCACGGGTCCCCGGTCCAGCTCAAGGGCATGAGCCTGTTCTGGAGCCAGTGGAGCAACTACTACAACGGCAATGTCGTCAACTCGCTCGCGGACAACTGGGAGTCGACCGTCGTCCGTGCCGCCATGGGCATCGAGGGCGAAGACGGGTACCTCCAGGACGCGGGCGCCCAGAAGGCCAAGGCGAAGACCATCGCCGACGCGGCGATCGCGAAGGGCATCTACGTCATCCTCGACTGGCACGATCACAACGCGCACCAGCACCTGGACCTGGCGAAGAGCTACTTCCGCGAGGTGGCGCAGGCCTACAAGAACACGCCCAACGTCATCTTCGAGGTCTTCAACGAGCCCCTCAACACGAACACCTGGCCCGCGGTGAAGTCCTACGCCGAGGCGGTGATCTCCGAGATCCGCGGCCAGGGCGCGAACAACCTGGTCATCGTCGGCTCGCCGAACTGGTCGCAGGACGTCGACATCGCCGCGGACAATCCCCTCAGCGATCAGAACGTGGCGTACACCCTCCACTTCTACGCCAACACGCACAAGGCGTCGCTGCGCGACAAGGCCCAGAAAGCCATCAACAAGAAGCTGGCGCTGTTCGTGACCGAGTGGGGGACCTGCTCCGCCGACGGCAACGGCCAGCTCAACCTCGGCGAGTCGCAGACCTGGCTCGACTTCCTGGACTCGCACAACATCAGCTGGGCCAACTGGTCGCTGGGCGACAAGGCCGAGGCGTGCTCCGCGCTCAGGCCCAACGCAAACCAGATGGGCAACTGGAACGACAACGACCTCACCGAGTCGGGCAAGTGGGTGAAGGCGAAGATCGCAGAGTGATCCCCGTGCGGGTCACCGGCCGCTCGCGCCGGTGACCCGGCCCCGACCGAGGGCGCCGCTCACCCGTGCGCTCGTTTGCTCTCTACGGACAGGGGCCGCCCGGCACAGAAGGGGCATTGATCGTCCGAGCACCAGTCGTCGTCTTCGAGGCCGAGCGCCCGGAGCTGCTCCAGCTCCCACGCGCGCGCCTCGGGCGAAAGCGGGGAGGGACAGGTGGACTTGTGGTCTCGCGGGCTGCTCAACATGGACGGTCCCGTTCGGTTGTGCTCCGGAGAGCGATTCCGGGATCTATCGCGCACCGCCCGGCAGCGCCCGCGAAATCGGCCAATCACCGCCGCGTCCTCCTATATCCGAACGTTTACGTGGACGTAGACGTTTACGTGGTCGTGGTCGTGGTCGTGGTCGTGGTCGTCAACGATAGGCCGTGAACGACCACGACCACGAACACGCGCACGTGGTCGTGGTCGTGCGCGTGGTCGTGCGCGTGCGCGTGCGCGTGCGCGTGCACGTTTACGCTTACGTTGGCGACGGAGGGTGGAGCGGAGGGCCGGCGCTCTTCAGCGAAGCCCCCCCGCGCGCAGCCGCTCGGCGACCTCCCGGCGTCGCAGCTTGCCGCTCGTCGTCTTGGGCAGCTCGCCCGGCGGAACCAGGACGACCTGGTCGACCGTGACGCCGTTCGCCCGCAGCGCCTCCCGCACGCGCTCCGCGAGGCCGGCGTGCTCGGACGCCTCGGCGCGTGTCTCGGCCACCACATAGACCGACTCGGTCTGGCGCTCCTCGACGAACAGCCCGACCGCGACCACGCACCCGGCCCGGATCCCGTCGACCCGGGCGGCGATCTCCTCGATCACGGCGGGGATCATCGTGTGACCGCCCTTGATGATCACCTCCTTCTTCCGGCCGGTGACGAACAGCGTCCCGCGATCGATGAACCCGAGATCGCCCGTGCGCAGCCACCCGCCCACGAGCGCCTCGGCGGTCGCCTCGGGCTCGTTGAAATAGCCCTCCATCACCGTCTCCGAGCGCACCTCGATCTCCCCCACCGTGCGCTCCGGGACGGGGCTGCGCTGGGCGTCCACGATCCGGATCTCCGTGTGCGGGATCGGCCTGCCGACGCCGGCGAGCTCCAGCGAGAGGGGGCCAGGCGCGGCCTCCTCGACGCGGCCCTCGCGCTCCAAAAGGCCGCGATCCACCGTGAGGGCGCGCGGCTCGGCGTAGAGGTCGGGGAAGGTCACGGCGACCGTCGCCTCGGCCAGCCCGTAGACGGGGAAGAACGCCTCGACGCGGAAGCCACAAGGCTTGAACGCCTCGGCGAAGCGGCGGAGCAAGGCGGGGGAGATCGGCTCGGCGCCGATCATCGCGCACCGCCACGCGCCGAGATCCAGGCCCGCCTCGACGGCGCGACGGGCGAGGCCGATGCAGATGGCATAAGCGCTCGGCGGCCCGAGCGAGATGACACCCCGGATGCTCGACATCTCCGCGAGCCACGAGAAAGGCCGCGTCCGAAACTCGAGCGGCGAGAGCATGTGAACGGGGAAATCGTTGAAGAGCGGGAAGAGCAGCCCGCCGACGAGGCCCATGTCGTGGTGGAGCGGCAGCCACGAGACGCCCCCCGCGCCCTCGCCGCGCACCGGGAGCCGCTGGCTCATCGCGTCGAGGTGCAGCATCAGCCGCTCGTGCGGGATCACGACGCCGCGCGGGTGCCCGGTGCTGCCGCTCGTGAGCTGGATGAGCGCGGGCCCGGGCGCGCGCTCCGGATCGGGCAGCGAGCCCGCGAGGGGCGCGTCGAGCAGCGGCTCGGCGGCGAGCTGGACGAGATCGTCCGCCCCCTCCTCGCCCTGCGCGAAGCCGAGCAGCGCGGACGAGACAACGAGCGCGCGCGCGCCGACGCGGGCGGCCGTCCTCCGGAGCTCGCCGAGGAACGCCGCCACGTCCGTGAGCCGGTAGGGCACCCCGACCTGGATCGGCACCGCGCCGAGCACCCAGACGCCGAAGAGACACGGCACCGCCACCTCCACGTCCGTCACGAGCAGGAGCACGCGATCGCCCGGGCGCACCCCCGCCGCGAGCAGGCCCGACGCCGCCGCGCACGCGCGGCGCCAGTACTCCGCCCACGACCACCCGACGAACTCGCCCTGCTGCTTGTGATAGAATCCGAATCGATCCGGCGTCGCCTCGGCCCGCGCCCTGAGCAGGCCCGCGACCGTCCGCGCAGAGAGCCCGCGGCTCACGGCGCGCGCCCCGGCTCGGGCGAGGGCGCGACGCCGAGGCGCTCGCGGCCGCCGCCCTTCGTCGCCACGATCATGTACTCGAGCGCGGTGCGGCGCGCGAAGGAGAGCCGGCCCACGGTCATGTACGTCTGGAGCAGCCGCGAGAAGCCGGGCGCGCGGGCGTCGATCCGGGCGCGGTTCGCGCGCACGTTGTCGATCCACCGGGCGACCGTGTGCACGTACGAGCTCGTGAGATCCTCGACGCGCCGGACATCGAGGCCGGCCTGCTCGATCATCCCGAGCTCCTCGGCCAGCGAGATCAGGCGGCAATAGCCGAGCGCCTCGACGAAGATGTACTGGGTCGCAGAGCTCTCCCGGTCCCCGCGGGCGCGCGCCGGGAAATAACAGTCGGAGATGAGCAGCCTGCCGCCCGGGCGCAGCGCGGCGGCGATCTTCTGGTGGATCCGCTCGCGGTTGTGCATGTGCACGATGCTGCCGACGAACAGCACGGCGTCGAGCGACTCGGGCGCGAGATCGATGTCCTCGATATGAGCGAGGTCGATGCGGACGCGCGAGGCGACGCCCGCCCGGTCGGCGCGGCGGAGCGCCTCCTGCCGCTGCTTGTCGCTCAGCGTGACGCCATGGAAGCTCCCGCCGGTGCGCTCGGCGAGATAGATGAGGTTCGAGCCCCAGCCGCACCCCACGTCGAGGACGCGCTCTCCGGGGTGGATGTCGAGCTCGCGGCGGACCCAGTCGTACTTCCGCTCTTGCGCCGCCTCGAGGCTCTCGGCAGGATCGAGGAAGATGCCCGTCGCGTAGGCCAGGCGGCTGTCGAGGACCATGGAGAATATCTCCGGGTCGTTCTGGTAATGAGCTGCGACCTCCCGCCGCTCGTGCTCCCGCTGCTCCTCGGGCGTCCGGACGGCGGCCTCACGCTCGGCGCGCGTGCGCGGGGCGGTCAAGGCGCCCCTCCCCGGCCGCCTCGCGCCGCGATCTGCGCCTCGACGAAGGCGATGACGTCGCCGACCGTGCTGATCTGCGCCTGATCGGGCGCCGCGAAATCGGGCGCCACGATCTGGAATCGCTCCTCGAGCGCGACGTTGACCTCGATGAGCGCCAGTGAATCCACGCCGAGGCCGCTCTCGAGCGACAGGTCGGGAGTCACGGCATCGACGCTCATCCCACATCGCTCTGCAATGATGGTACGGACCTCTCTGGCGATCTCAGGATCTCCCCCGCCCGCCACCTGCGGCTGCTTCCGAAGCGCCGCCTCGCTCTTGTTCATCGCGCTCTCCAGTCCAGGGTTCGGCGCGCGCGACCATCAGCACGCCAGCGCGATAGATACGCATGCCAGCGCCGGTCACGGCCGTAGCGCGGCGTACCATGATCGCCAGTCGTCGTCCATGGCCGGACGAGCCCGCTCGGCCGCGAGGTCAGCGCGTCGCCGGCGCGCTCGCGAGCCGCGCGCCGGAACCTGCGCGCGACGGACGCGCGACGGACGCGCGAGGCCCTGACGCGGCGCCTCGCCGCGGCCCGGCGCGAGCGGCTCAGTCGCCGAAATCGCCGTCGAACCCGCCGCCGTCATCGACCCCGCCGCCGTCATCACCCCACGGATCGCCGTCATCCGCCGCGTCCCCCTCGTCGCTCGCCGAGAGGTCATCGTCGCCGCCGCGATCCGCGCCGTTCAAGAGGTCAGGATTCTCGGCGGCCTCCTGCGCTGTGCCGAGCATCGTGCCCGCCGGGTTCACGAAGAGGACGTGTGGAGGCGTGAGCATGTGCATGAACGAGGTGATGAGCATCACGTCCAGCATCATCCCCAGCGGGCTGGGTGGGTAATAGACGACGAACGGGTCATAGCCCGGGTGCGTGGGGCCCACGGGAGGCTGCTCGGCGCCCGCGCCGTCGCCAGCCGGCGCGTGCACGACGCGCGCGTCGGCGTGGTGATGCTCCACGCGCGCCTCCGGCATCGTGGCCTTGAGGGCGCCCTCGACCCGCCCGACGAAGGACTCGAACTGCAGCCGCGCCGCCTCGAACAGCGCCGGATCCTTCGCCAGGGGCTCGACGCGGCGGCGGTAGTCCTCCGCGGACTCGCCGGCTCGCGGCTCGAGATCCCGCAGGCGCCCGCCGATGGAGACGAGCCCCGCCGGCTCGTCGTCGGCGTGCTCGGTGCGCGCCCGCGTCTCGATGACCAGGTGCAGCCCCGCCTCCTCGTGCTCGGCGGCGAACCTGAGCTCGCTGAACCCGCGCCCGAACACGGCGGAATGCTCGGACAGCGCGAGCACGAGGTCGGGAAGATCGTCCGGCTTCCCGTCGGTGTCCTGGAAGATGACGGTGTCGTCGATCACGAGCGAGAGGGCGTTCGTGACCCCGAGCTGGACGAGCGCCCTCCGCACCTGATCGACCACGGCGGTGGCCTCGAGCTCGACGCGCACGCGATCGGTGTCGAGATCCACCGTGGCGCCGAAGCTGCGCTTCAGCTTCTCCCAGACGGTGGGGTTGCGCTGGATGATGCTGCCCTTGAGCGAAACGTGGATCTGTCCGATGAGCCGCATACGCGCTACTTAGCACCGCGGCGGCGCGCCATCGTCGACGATGCTCGCGAGCGTGGAGGGCAGCCGGGGCGCGGGCGCCGGGTGAGCGGAAATCGGCCTCGCGCCTCGCGCCGTACGGCGGCGCAGGAGCCCGGCCGCCCCTGGCCGACGGGGCTAGCCGAACGTGAGCCGCTGCGCCACGCGCTTGTACGCCTGCTCGACGACGCGGCGGGCGTGGTGGATCGCGTTGGAGTGGGGGAACTGCAGCGAGGGCGGCGCGCCCTCGTCGACGTCGCGCGCGCCGTGCGTGGAAGACGCCGCGTCCGAGAGCCGGCGCGCGAGGGCGCCCACGGTGTCGACCTCGAAGTCCTTCGAGTTCTCGTCGAGGAAGCGGCAGAGCCCGCGGAGCCGCTCGACGTTGAGCCGGTTCGGGAAGCCGCGGCGCGCCTCCGCCGAGTCGAGGAAATAGAACTCGAACGAGTGCGTCACCAGCGTGACCTCCTTCACACCGAGGGCGCGGTAGCGGAGGAGACAGTGCTTGATCTCGTCGAGGGTCACCGCCGTGATCTGAAGGTGCCTGAAGCGCTTCGTGGGCTCGATGAAGTTCGTGACCGGCAGCTCGTACACCCCCGGCTCGGGCGTCTCGAAGAGGCCGAGCCGCGCGCCCGGATACTGCATCTTGCAGTTCTTGCTGAAGTAGCAGGGGTTGTAGTTGCTGCTCAGCACGAGCCCCGCCCGCTTCATCGCCCGCCAGGTGTCGTTGCTCGCGCCGAAATTGCCGGCGCGGTAGCCGAGCAGCTCGCTCGCCGGGACGCCCGCGCGCACGAGCAGGTCGCGCCCCTCGAGGAGGAGCCGCGTCTGCTCCTCGACCGGGTAGTCGGCGATGTCGTCGGAGACGCGGGGCTCGCCCCGGGTGTGCCAGTCCGCTCGCCGCTGCACGGGGTGCACGTGCAGCTGCACGTCGTGGCCGCGGCTGTGAAGCGCCTGGCACACGCTCGTCAGCCCGTCCATCCCGAAGCTGTACGAGCCGATCGCCTCGACGAAGAACGTCCCGCGCTGGCCGTACGCCTCGAGCTCGCGCATGATGAGCTCGATGCCGAGGGGCTCGCGCTGGTTGACGAAGCGGCCCCAGATCCGGAGGTCGTAGCCCATCGCGGGAGACTTGGTATCGCCCAGGATGCGCTCCTCCGCGCACTCGACGTCCACGGTGATGTATACCCGCGTCCTCCCGTCAGCCATCGCCAGCTCCTCCCTCACCGCGCTTCTGAAGAACCATCGTGATCGTCGGGGACACGCAGCCCACGTGCATCCCGAGCGGGCCGAGCAGCCGGTTCGTCGCCGAGAAGGCCATGAGCCGCGGCCTGGACAGCCCCATCTTGGCCTTCAGGTCGACGATCAGCCGGCCCCGATCCTGCTGCGAGATGTCGACATAGTCGCCGAACCCGCGCCGGAGCTCCCAGGGGAATACGCTGTAGATCGACCTGCCCGGGAACAGCGGGCGCAGCAGCCGAGGCACGTAGTTCATCAGGATACGGCGGCTGTGGCACTCGACCGGCCAGAGGCGGTTGCTCGTGCCCAGGATGACGATGAACCCCCACGGCGCGAGCACCCGATCGATCTCGCGCTGGACGGCCGGCAGGCGCTCGGGCGGGACGTACTCGAGCACGCTGTTGCAGGAGACGAGCTCGAACTCCCGGTCGGCGAACGGCATCGCGGTCGTGTCGGGGACGTGATGAACGCGGATCCGGTCCGACAGCCCGTGGCGCTCGGCGTTCAGCTGCGCCAGCTCGACGTACATGGGGTCGACATCGAGCGCGGTCACCTCGGCGCCCAGGGTCGCGAGCACGACCGCCGTCCCGCCGAAGTGGCAGCCGAACTCGAGCACCTTCTTGCCGCGGACCGACGTGAAGAGGTCGTCGTAGGCGTGGCGGCTGCGGCGCCACTCCCACGTGGCATACCCCCCGACCCAGGGATCGTCGGGATCCCAGCCGTGGCGCCGCGCGCTCTCGCGGAAGCGGTGATCGGCGTCTGCGTCTCGGACAGCCGGCGGGGTGGCGGCGTTCTGGCTCGGCTCGCTCATCGGGGAAGGGTTCAAGCGTCGGCTGTCCCTGCGGGCAGCAGGGGCGCACGGTAGATGGCAAACAGGAAGGGCGAGAACCAGGGGTTCGTCTCGCCGGGGACCACCCGGCGCGCGATCGCCTTGAGGGGCGGGACGACCTTCCAGACGACGCGCCGCGCCAGGAGCGGCGCCTCGTCGTCCAGCCAGAAATCGAAATGGCCGCCCGTGTAGCGGGCCTGGACGATCTCGGCGCCGTTGCGGCGGGCGGCGGCCTCCAGGAACGACAGGTTCATGATGCGGGTGTTGTGGCCTTTCAGGTTCTTGCGATCGAGCAGCCAGTGGAGCGCCTTCTGCCCGCCGGCGAAGTTCGGCATGCCCACGACCACGGTGCCTCCCGGCTTCACCAGCTCGAAGTGCCGATCCATCACCGCCCCGGCGTCATCGAAGTGCTCGATGAACCCGAAGGAAGCAACGATATCGAACTTCTGCTGGGGCTTCCAGTTGAAGAAATCCCCCTTCTCGATCTTGCCGACCTTGATGCCGCGCTTCCGGATCTCCTGCTCGACGACCTCCGGGTCGCAGGCGTAATCCAGGCCGTACGCCGTGAACCCCAGGCGCCCACAGAAGTCGACGAGGATGCGGCCTGGTGCGCAGCCGATCTCGAAGAACGACAGCCCTTCCCCGCGCGGCAGGAACGGAGCGACGTCGTCGTAGATCTCGCAGCCGCCCCCCAGATCGTCGGTGCCGACGTAGCCCTTCCAGTGGTTCTCCCAGTACTCCTGTGACGTGAGCTTCAACGTCGCCTCCTCGATGCCATCGCGAAAAGGGCGGCTCCATGAGGAGCCTCCCGGAGAACCGCAGTCGACCACGCGCGGCGCGGGCGATCGAATGCCGCCGAGATTCGTCCAGTTTGACGAATCCTAGAGGACGGGGAGGCTCACATGCAAGCCGGCCCTCCGCCTTCTTCCCGCGCCTCCGTTCCTCAACGCAGGCCCACGCAGGCCCACGCAGGCGCACGCACGCGCGGCGCGCGGCGCCCGGGCCAGCTCCCCGGAGCTCCGCCGCGCGCGCCGCGCCCGCGCGTCGCGCATCGTCAGCGCGCTAGGAGGCGGCCCCCTGCTGGAGGCGCTCGCGGAGCAGGACCTCGAGCGAGGCGAGCGCCTTCGCGAAGCCGTCGATGCCCTCGCTCAGCTTGTCGCTCGCCATCCGGTCGGCGGCGTGCATCGCGCGGAACGCCGCCTCATCCATGGGGATCTTCGCGATCTGCAGGGCGCGCGCCGCGTCGGGGTCGAGCTTCCTCGGCAGGTCGCCGCGCGCGGAGGCGAGCTCCGAGAGCAGCTTCGGCGAGATCGTCAGGAGGTCGCAGCCGGCGAGCTCCTTGATCTCGTCGATGTTGCGGAAGCTCGCGCCCATCACCTCGGTCTTGTAGCCGTGCTTCTTGTAGTAGTTGTAGATCTTCGTGACCGAGACGACGCCGGGGTCCTCGGCCGGCGCGTAGCTCGTGCGGCCGGTGTCCTTCAGGTACCAGTCGAGGATGCGCCCGACGAACGGCGAGATGAGCGTCACGCCTGCCTCGGCGCACGCGATCGCCTGGTGCAGCCCGAAGAGCAGCGTGAGGTTGCAGTGGATGCCCTCCTTCTCGAGGACCTCCGCCGCGCGGATGCCCTCCCACGTCGAGGCGATCTTGATGAGGACGCGCTTGCGCGAGACGCCGGCCTCCTCGTAGAGGCGCACGATGCTCCGGCCCTTCTCGATGGTCGCCTGGGTGTCGAAGGAGAGGCGCGCGTCGACCTCGGTCGAGACGCGGCCGGGGATGATCTTCAGGATGCGCAGGCCGAAGTCGACGGCGAGCCGCTCGAACGCGAGGCCCACGACGTCGTCCGGCCCCTTGCCCCGGCCCGCCTCCTTCTGGCCCCAGGCGAGCGCGCCGCTCACGATGTCGGCGTACTCGGGCATCTGGGCCGCCGCCGTGATGAGCGACGGGTTCGTCGTCGCGTCCTGGGGGCGGAATTTCTCGATCGAGTTGATGTCGCCGGTGTCCGCGACGACGACGGTGTACGCCTTGAGGCGCTCCAGCAGGTTCTGGTCCATGGGCGGCATTGTACGAGCAGCCAGCCAGGACGCTTCAAAGCTTTCGTGGCCTTCGTGTGAGGACCCCCCTCCGGCTGGATGCACGGCCGGCGGTGGCCTATGGAGAGGGCCCCGTGGAGCCGCCCCCCAACGCCGTCGCGCAGCGCGTCCTGTCCGCCTACGATGATCGCCTCTCGGTCCTGCGCGCCGAGGCCGGCGCGCTCGATCGCCGCTCGAAGACGTTCTCGCTGCTGCGCGGCGTCTCGTTCCTGGCGGCGGCCGTGGCCGGGGGGTACGCGCTCTTCGGCGACGTGCCGCGGTGGGTCACGTACGCCGCCGGGGCGGTGACCGCGGTGTTCCTCGGGCTGCTCGTCGCGCACGCGCGCCTCGTCACCCGGATGACGGAGCTCGAGCAGCGCATCGGCCTCTACGTGCGCGGCAAGCGGCGGGTCGCCGGCGATTTCGCCGATTTCCCGGAGCGCGGCGACCGGTTCGCCGCGCCGGACCACGATTACGCGGGCGATCTCGACGTGTTCGGGCAGGCGTCGCTGTTCCAGCTGCTCAACGTGGCGCAGACGGGCGAGGGCGAGGCCACGCTCGCGGCCTTCCTCGCGGAGCCCGCCCCGGCGACCGCCGTGGCGGCGCGGCAGGAGGCGGTGCGCGAGCTCGCCGGCCTCGGGGCGTTCCGGGAGGATCTCGCGGTGGTGGGCATGCAGGCGGGGGCGCGCGGGCGCGAGGCCGGCCCGCTCATCGCGTGGGCCGAGGCGCCCCCGGCGCTGCTCGGCCCGGAGGCCCGCGCCGGCGGCCTGCCGGTGAGCGCGCTCCTGACCGCGGCGAAGGTGCTCGTGCCGCTGACGCTGGCGCTGCTCGCGGCGCCGCGGTTCATCCCGGCGGAGCAGCTCGGGCTGCTCCGCCACGCCTACCTCCTGCCGCTGGCCGCCCAGATCCTCGTGCTGGTCCTGCTGCGGCCCGCGGTCGAGCCGATCGTCGCCGCGGCCTCGTCGCGCGAGGCGCCGTTCGCCCGGTACCGGCCGATCCTCGCCCGCGTCGAGGAGCAGGCGTTCTCGTCGGCGCTGCTCCGCGAGCTCAAGGCCGAGCTCGCGGGGCCCTCGGGCGCGCTCGCCTCGCGGGAGATGACGGCGCTCGAGAGCCGGGTCGGCTACTCGGACCTGCGCCACAGCGGGCTCGTCCACATCGTCGCCAACCTCTTCCTGCTCTGGGACGTGTGGTGCGCGCTCGCGCTGGAGCGGTGGAAGCTGCGCGCCGGCCGGCACGTGAAGGCGTGGATGCGGACGCTCGGGCACATGGAGGCGCTCGCGAGCCTCGCGACGTTCGCGCACGAGAACCCCGACTACGCGTACCCCGACGTGAAGGACGGCGAGCCGCGCTTCACGGCGGCGGGGCTCGGCCACCCGCTCCTCCCGCGCGACCGGCGGGTGACGAACGACGTCTCGCTGGAGGGCGCGGGCGCCGCGCTGCTCGTGACGGGGTCCAACATGTCGGGCAAGAGCACGCTGCTGCGCGCCGTCGGGGTGAACGCCGCCCTCGCCCTCGCGGGCGCGCCGGTCTGCGCGTCGTCGCTGTCGCTCTCGCCGGTCCGCGTGCGGACGAGCATGCGGATCAAGGACTCGCTCGAGCACGGCGTCTCGCACTTCTACGCCGAGCTGACCCGCCTGAAGCGCGTCGTCGACGGCGCGAACGGCGGCGAGCGGGTGCTGTTCCTGCTCGACGAGATCCTCCACGGCACGAACGCGCGGGAGCGCCAGATCGGGGCGAGGGCGGTCGTGCGACACCTCGTCGCGCGGGGGGCCATCGGCGCGGTGTCGTCCCACGACATGGGGCTCTCCGTGCTCGAGCAGGAGACCGCGGGACGGGTACGCAACATGCACTTCGAGGAGCTCGTGGTCGAGGACAGGATGACCTTCGACTACAAGCTGAAGCCCGGCGTGGTGACGAGCGCGAACGCGCTGCGGCTCATGAAGATCGTCGGGATCGACGTCGACTTCGCGGAGGGCGAGCGGACGGCGACGGCGGCGACCGCGGCGGCGATGGCAGAGACGACCGCGACATCTCGGGGGGCATCGACCAGCTCTGGCTGACCGGAGGGCTCCGCGTCTCCCCGCACGAGCAGATCGCTGACCCGCGCCCTGCTCGAGCGGCACGGCGCGCTCCCCGAGGACGCCTGACGCCGTCGCCCTCGAGCGCGGCGCCGGCGCCGCCCCCTACGCCGCCGGCGCCGCGCTCGAGGGCGACGGCGCCGCGCTCGAGGGCGACGGCGCCGCGCCCGGCGACGCCGTCGAGCGCGCCGCCCACGCGAACGCGGCGATCCGCTCGGCGAAGCGGCGCGGGTCGTCGACCTGCGGGCAGTGCCCGATGCCCTCGGGCTCCTCGATCTCCGCGTGCGGGGGGAGGTGCCGCCGGTAGTACTCGAGGTTGGCGCTCGGCATCAGGCGGTCCGAGCGGCCCCAGATCAGCAAGATCGGCATCGAGAGCGCGCCCAGCTGCTCGGGCGTGAACGCGTGCTCGCACCGGGCCGAGCGCCTGAACGAGAGGATGGTCTCGCGCGAGAACGTCCGCACGACGTCGCCGGCGATGAGCGGGGTGAACCACGGGACCCGGTGGTAGAGGCGCGCGAAGAACGCGTGGGCGTCGGCCCGCGACCGCAGGTTGAACACAGCGAGCAGCTCGGCGAGCTCGGCCTGATCCATGCCGGCGCCGGCCGGCGACGCGAGCACCAGCGCGCGCACGCGGCCCGGCGAGCTCAGCGCGTAGCTCACCGCGACCGCGCCGCCGAGGGAGTTGCCGACGACGATCGCCGGCTCGTCGAGCTCGCGATCGAGCAGCTCGTGCATGGCGGTGGCGAGGCACTCCGGCGTGAACGCCGACGCCGGCGCCGCGCTCCACCCGTGCCCCGGCGACTCCGCGGCGATGACGCGGCGGGCGCGCCCCCGGAGTCGCTGCAGCACCGGCGCGTACGGGAGCGCCGAGGAGCCGATGCCGTGGAGCAGGACCACCGTCGGGAGCGGGCCCGTGCCCGGAGCATCGTAGAGGTGCAGCCGGCAGACCGACGTGTCGACCCAGCGGCTCTGCACCCCGGACCTGTTCAGCGCCTTCTTGGCGAGACGTTCGGCGAGCGGGAGGATGCCCATGCGCCGGGCATAGCAGATCGAAAGGGTTCTTGCGGGGGCGGAAGCGCTGGCGCGCGCGGGGGCTGTCGAGCGATCGGCGGGACGCGGACGAGGCCCGGTGGCGCGCCCGATTTCCGTTGAGCTCCATGGAGATCCGCGCAACATCTCCCGCCGTGCGATCGCCTCTCCTCGCCGCCGCCGTCACCCTTGTCGCGTGCTCGCGCCCCGAGCCGCCGACGCTCAAGCCCGAGCTCGCGACGGTGACCGCCGTCACCGTCCAGGGCATCGATCTGCGGGTCCAGATCCAGGCGTACAACCCGAACAGCATCGATCTCTCGACGCGCTCGATGAAGGCGAGCGTGCTGCTCGACGGCAAGTACGACGTCGGCACGGTCACCGCGCTCACGCCGCTCGATCTGCCCGCGAAGAAGTGGACCCGGATCGAGGCGCCGATCTCGGTGAAGTGGCAGGACCTCACGAGCATCGCCGCGCTGGCGACGCAGAGCCGCGGTATCCCGTACCAGGTGAGCGGCACCGTCGCGATCGGCGGAGAGACGCTCAACGTGGATGTGCCGTTCCGCCTCGCGGGGACGATCACGCACGATCAGCTCGTCACGGCGATCGGCAATTCGCTCCCGGGCCTGCCCCTCCCCGGCCTGCGCTGAGGGGGCGGCCGCGAGCGACGAGCGAGCGAGCCGCCTGAGCGCTCGCGCGCGTCATCGTTCCCGTTCGACCCTCGCCTCGACCACGGCCCTCGCCTCGGGCGTCACGCACAGCGCCTCGAGCGCTCGCGCACGCCACCCAGGCTGGTCGCACAACCTCCGCAGCGCGCGGCTCCACGCGTCCTCAACCGAAGGCCCGTAGGCCCCGCGCGCCTTGTCCCAGGCGGCCTGCGGCAGCCCGCCGAGCACATGCTCGAGCAAGATGAGATCGATGACGTCGCGTGCGAGTGCGGCGTCGTCGAGGAAACGGTCCTCGTTGGCGAGGAGCTTCTCGGCAACGAGATCCTCGTCGGCCAGGCGCGCGACCGGCAGCTCCGGGTCCTCGACCCCGGCGAGTTCGATCCTGCCTTCGCTGACGATCTCGAGCTTGATTGGTGCGCCGCCCACGTCGAGCACGACGCGAATACCGTAGCGATCGGCGCGCAGCTCGCGTCGGACCGCCATGTCGGCGACGAAGAGCCCGCGAACGCCAGCCTCGTAGACGCGCTGCCGCAGCTGCCTGTACCCCTCGCGGGAGGCACAGAGGAAATCGACGTCACGCGAGATGCGAAATTCGTCGCAGCGGAGCGATATCGCTGTCCCGCCCGCAAACCAGCACTCAGACTGCCTGAGCAAGGCTGCATCCAGCGACGTGAGCAGGTCGAGGATCCGTCGGTGCTCGTCGCGCTCAGCCATTGAACACCCCTCGACCGTACCGCGCAACGAGATAGTCGAAGAAGCGCCGCTCGCGCTCGCTCATCGAGGCGCGATCGACCCATTGCCGGTTCGCCTCGTACAGCGCGAGGGCCTCCTCCTCCGTGATTGCGTGATCCTCCCTGTTCCAGAGGAGCAACCGGAGCTGCTCCAGCTCCTCGCCGACGATCATGGCCCAAGGATAGCGGAAGCCGCGGTCGCTGCACTGCTGACAGAGGGCACGCTCGCTGCGCTGCGCCGCCGGCGCCCGCGGCGCAGCGCTGGGCGGCGCGCCGTCCTGCCGAGGGCCCAGCGCGCCCTGCTGCTTCCAGCGTTGTCTCGAGCCCGCAAAGCTTGCAGAATCGCGGCGGAGGAGACGTCCGTGCCCGTTCACGAGGAGCCCCCCGTTCGCGCGCGCCCGCGGTCCGCGCGATCGCGGTCCGCGCGCCCGCGGTCCGCGCGCCCGCGGTCCGCGCGCCCGCGGTCATCAACGCGCTCGTGTCCGCCGCCGGAGAGCGCAGCCCCATGTCCGGCGGCCTGATCTTCCACGACGGCGGCGGGGCCGTCGCGCGCTGCACGCGCTGCGGCGCCGAGGCGGCGGGGCCGTGCGCGCGCTGCGGCGCGCCCGTGTGCGGCGACTGCTGCGTGCTCACGGAGGGCGGCGCGCGCGTCTGGGCGATCTGCCTCGCGTGCGAGGATCGCGGCGGCCGCTCCCTCCGCCGCGGCTGGGCGACCGTCCTCGGGTGGATCGCGCTGCCCATCGCGGCGCTCGCGCTGGTCGTCGGGCTGCTCGCGTGGCTGCAAAGCAACTGAAGAGACCGGAGGAGTCATGTTCAGCGTGAAGGAAGTCGAAGGCGCGATTCCCACCATCGAGCTCGCCGACAGCGACGCCGCGAGCCGCGCGGTGCTGGCCCCGGCCCGCGGCGGCATCCTGACCGAGCTGACCGTCGGCGGCCGCGCGCTGCTCTACCTGGATCGCGGCACGCTGGACGATCGCACCGCCAACGTGCGCGGCGGCAACCCGGTGCTCTTCCCCTCGCCCGGCAAGCTCGCCGGCGACGCCTGGTCCGCCGCCGGCGCGGCGGGCCAGATGCGCCAGCACGGCTTCGCCCGCACCCTGCCGTGGTCGCTCGACGACCATGGCACCCTCGAGTCGGGCGGCGCGTACGCGCGCCTCGTCCTCCGGTCGAGCGAGGCGACGCGCGCGCAGTACCCCTGGGATTTCCGCGCCGAGCTCACCTACACGCTGCGCGGCAGGGCGCTCCGCATCGATCTGCGCATTACCAACGAGACCGGCGACGGCGCGCCGCCGATGCCGTTCGGCGCCGGGTTTCACCCCTACTTCGCCGTCTCCCAGGCGGACAAGGCCCGCGCCTCGATCGAGACGCGGGCGACGCGCGCGTTCGACAACACAACGAAGCGGGAAGCGCCGTTCTCCGGCTTCGACCTGACCCGGCCCGAGGTCGACCTCCACCTGCTCGACCACGGCTCCACCGAGAGCGCGCTCTCGATCGAGGGCGACCCGGGTGCGCGCATCGCCGTCCGCGGCTCGCCCGAGTTCACCCACTGGGTCGTGTGGACCTTGCAGGGCAAGGACTTCGTCTGCCTCGAGCCCTGGACCTGCCCCGGCAACGCCCTCAACACCGGAGAGCGCCTCATCCACCTCCGGTCGCGCGAGACTCGGGCGCTCTGGATCGAGCTCTCCGCCTGAAGCGATGACGGCCGCGCGCGCGACGCGCCCGCAACGCGCTGGAGAGCCCGAGGAGCCGCGCCGCGTCGGCGGCGGCGCGCGGCTTCCCGGTTGACTGCCGGCCGGAAAACGCGTCGAATCCCGCCATGACTTCTACCGCTCTCCTTACCGCACATCGATCCCTGCTCGCCCCCTCCCGAGCGCTCCTCGCGCGGCGACCTCGCCGCTCGCTCTCCACCCTGGCCGCAGCCGCGCTGGCGACGACGCTCACCGCGGGCGCCTCCGCGGCGCCGGTCTGGACCGGAGACTTCGAGACGGGCAATCTGAACCAGTGGAACACGACCCTGAACGGCGAGCACATCTCCGTGGTGACGTCGCCTGTCCTTCAGGGCACGAGGGCCGGGAGGGTCCAGCTCACCAACGACGCGAGGTGGTCGAACGGCATCAAGCGCGTCGAGCTGAACCACAAGCCGGCCGCCGGGCGCACGGCCGAGGGCGCCCAGACCTACTTCGCCTGGAGCTTCTATCTCCCCGAGGCGCTCGCGGCCGACCCGCCGACGCAGATCGGATACTGGGAGTCCGAAAATAGCTATAGCCAGATGATGTCGTTCGAGGTCGTCGGACAGCACATCAGCTTCGCCACCCGCAAGCCCGACAACAAGGTGCACTGGGAGGCGGACGGCGCGGTGACGCCCGGCGTGTGGCACCGCATCGCGCTGCACATCCGGTGGTCGACGAACCCGAACCAGGGCTCCGTCGACGTGTGGTTCGACGGCAAGCAGGTCGTCACCGGCGGGAAGGCGCAGACGCTCGCCGACAACAACGCGCACTTCACGCAGATCGGCCTGCTGCGCAACCCGTCCGAGTTCACGGACAGCCCCGTCATCGTCCTCGATGACGCCGTGGAGGGGGACACCCTCGAGGACGTCCGCCCCGCGCTGCCCTCCTCCGGGGAAGGCGGCGCCGGTGGCGCGGGCGGCTCCGGCGGCGCAGGCGGCGCGGGCGGTGAAGGCGGCGCGGACGGCTCCGGCGGGAGCGGGAGCACCGGGGCCGCCGGCGGCGGCGCCACAGGCGGCAGCGACGGCGCGGGCGGCGACGTGGCGCCCGGCCCCAGCGCTTCGAGCTCCTCCTCCGCCGCTTCCGGCGCCGGCTCCACCGGCGCGGGGACCGGCGGCACGGACGAGGTGGAGATGGCCGAGGGCGACGATGGCGGCTGCAGCTGCCGCGCCGCCGGCTCGCCCGCGGCCCCCGCGCCCATGGCCCTCGCCGGCCTCGGCCTCATCGCGGCGCTCGCGTCCGCGCGGCGTCGCGGGCGGCGCTGAGCCGTCGCGAGCGGCGCGAGCCGCAGCGCCCCGGGCGGGCCGATGCCGCGCCGAACGCATGACGGGGCGGCTCTTAAACAAAATTGATTTTCGGATCAATTTTCATCACCTCGACATTGACAATATTGACCTCGGTGAGGATAATCCACTCATCCCGTGGCAAGATTTGTCGTCCGATGCCCTAGCTGTGATGGAGAGCTGCGCGCGACGCGGCTCGGCTGCCAGAGCTGCGGAACCAACCTGGACGGTCAGTTCGAGATCCCCGCGCTGCTCCAGCTGTCGCCGGACGATCTCGCCTTCGTGACCGCGTTCGTGCGCTCTTCAGGCAGCCTGAAGGCGATGGCTCAGGTCCTTCAGATCAGCTATCCGACGGTGCGAAATCGCCTCGACGAGATCATTGGCCGGCTCGACGCGCTGGAGCAGGGCATCGCGCGGCGCCGGCACGAGATCCTGGATGCGCTCGAGAAGGGGAGGCTCTCCGCGAAGGAGGCCGAGGAGGCTCTGCGCAAGGTGGGATTATGATGATGACCACGCCCGACGAGAGAGTGCGCGCGCTCGTGCGCGACAACGTCATCAAGCCCGCGGAAGGCGAGCGGCTGCTCGCCACGATGTCGCCGCGGCCTCCCGTGCGCGGATGGCGGCTCGCGCTGAATCCATTCGAGCGCTTCGGCGGCGGGCTCGCCGCCGCGGCGGGGCTCGCCGTCGCCGCGCTGAGCGTCGCCGTCACGAGGCTCGGCGTTCGCTTCGACGGCTTCCTCGACCTGCACGCGGCGCCCGCCGTCATCCCGTACCGGACGGCGCTCCTCGAGCAGGTCGTCGCGTGGCCTTTGCCCGCCCTGCTCTTCTGGACGTATGCGCGGCTCCTGCGGCGCCGCGTGCGGATCATCGACTTTCTCGGTGTGATCGGGCTGTCGCGCGCGCCGCTCGCGCTCGCCGCCGTCGCGCTCGGCCTACTCGCCCCGCGGCTGCCGGCGGGCGCGCCCGCGTTCACCCCCGAGCTGGTTGTCATCGCCGTCCTCGGGACGGTGTGTCTCGTGTGGTCCTTGACGCTCCTCGTCGGGGGCTTCAGGAACGCCTCTGGCCTGCGGGGCGCGCCTCTGATCGCGGGGCTCATCGGCCTCGTGCTCCTGTCGGAGATCCTCTCGAAGGTCGCGCTCGCGCACCTCGGCTGAGTCATCGATCTCCCCGGCGCGCCGCCCCGCTCGCGCGGCGCGCTCTGCGGTGCTCGCGCGACCGCGAGGGCGCACCGGTGCGCCCCGGGCGGCGCTGCACCTCACTCTCATCCTCGGAGGGCTCGTCATGTCATTGCGATCGGTTCTCGTGGTCCCGGCGCGCCGCGCCGCGCTCGCCGTCTCGTGTGCCGCCGCGCTCGCGTCGTCGCCCCTCTGCGCGGGCTGCGGCGCCGGAGAGCGCGCGTCGTCCGCCGGCGGGAGCGGCGCGCTCCCTGACGACACGGACGTGCCTGGCACGGAGACGCCGACAACGCCGAACGCGCCGGAGTGTCCGGCGGCGGTCAGCGCCAGGACCACGATCGAGAACGCGCGAGGCACGCTGGTTGGCACGCTCGTGGTGCCGGCCGGGTGCGGGCCGTTCCCTGCGGTCGTGATCATCCCCGGGTCGGGGCCGACCGACCGGGACGGCAATCAGGTCGCCGCGGGCATCGAGCCGGACACGTACAGGCTCCTCGCGGAAGGGCTCCGGGACAGGGGGATCGCGTCGATCCGCTACGACAAGGCCGGCATCGGCGCGAGCGTCTCCGCGGCCCCCCGGACGGAGCAGGAGATGCTCTTCGAGATGGGCGCCGACGACGCCGGCCTGTGGGTGAAGAAGCTCCGGGCGGACGGGCGCTTCGCGACGATCACGGTGGTGGGGCACAGCGAGGGCTCGCTGCTCGGTATGCTGGTCGCCCGGGAGACCGAGATCGACGGGTTCGTCTCGATCGCCGGCGCGGGCCGGCCCATCGGCGATGTCCTGCGCGATCAGCTCGAGCGCCTCCCGGACGAGGATCGCGAGAGGGCAAACGCGATCCTCGACCAGCTCGAGGCCGGGGAGCTCGTGACGGACATCCCGCAAAGTCAGGTGTTCATGAGCCTGTTTCGGCCGAGCGTGCAGCCGTTCGTCATCTCCTGGATGAAGCACGACCCCGCGGTGGAGCTCGCGGCCGTGACGGCGCCGATCCTCCTCCTGCAAGGGACGACCGATCTCCAGACCAAGGTCGAGGACGCGGAGCGGCTCGCCGGCGCGCGGCCGGACGCGACGCTCGTCATCGTCGAGGGAATGAGCCACACGCTGAAGGAAGCGACGCTGTCGAACGCGTCGCAGGCCGATGCGTACACCGATCCGAGCCTGCCTGTCGTGCCGCGCGTGTTCGAGGCGATCGAGGCGCTGATCCGGGAGGAGTGACGCAGGCCCGGAGGCCGCGCTAGGGGACCGGCGCCGCTGCGGCGAGGATCGCCTTGACCTCCCGCAGCATCTCGGTCGTCTCGGCGCGCCGCGCCCCCTCGGCGAAATACGCCGAAAGCTTCTCCGAGCCCGCCCGGATCGCGTCGCTCTCCTCGCGCACAACGACGCGGAAGATCGGCCGCTCGGCGGTGCCCGCGAGGTCGACGCTGCCGTCGGCGGGCAGCGCGTCGCTCCGGTAGATCGCGAGCCGCTCGTCCCGGAACAGCTCTCGAAGACCCGAGATCTGCTCGGCGGTGAGCTTTCCGCGGAGCGCCGTCGTCCCCTGGTGCCCCTCGAACGTGCCGCTCAGCTCGATCCAGACGACGGTCTCCTCGCCTGCGCCGCGGTTCACCTCGAGCTGCGCCCAGGGCGCCGGCGGGATGTCCGAGCCGGGGTGCCCGGCGCACCCCGCGAGGCATAGCGCGCCCCACAGGAGGCCGCCGAGCAAGAGCCTCCTAACACGTGATGATCTTGCTGCCATTGCTCGTGATGTTGAAGCAGGGGTTGACGTCGAACATCGTGTTCAGGATCCGGTTCGCCTCGTCCCTCGCGAAGGCCTTCATCGTCGACGAGCTGTGCTGGGCGTCGGCCTCGAAAGCGTACCACCACAGCCACAGGACCTGGTAGCCGGCCGCGCCCCGCCCGCTGGGCGACCCGATACCGGAGCACCCATCCAGGTACTTCTCGTCGCACGACGCGCTCTTCGCAGGGCACTTGTTGCTGCCGTCGTTGCCGCTGTGGCCGCACCAGTCCGCGTGCCGCGCCTCGTGGATCAGCGTCCCGGCGCGCTCCACGACGTTCTCGTTGTAGAAGAACGGGATGTAGAGCTCCGTATAGTCGTCGAACCCGCCCCAGGTCGTGTACGCCCGCTTCGACCCGTCTCCGCACCGCGCGTCGAGCTCGTCGAACTCGCGGATCGTGTAGTTGCCGCCCCAGCGCAGGATGTTGCCGTTGAAGTCGTTCGTCTTGAGCGCCTCGTTCGGCGACGCATAGTTGAGCAGCTGGATCGCCTGGAACGTGCGCGCCAGCGGCCGCCTCCGGTCGCACGCGGCCTCCCAGCCGAATCCGTCGTCCCAGTCCCCCTTGTCGAAGTCGTACGCATCCCAGTAGAAGTCGATCCACGGCTGCGTGCACCAGAAGCTCGTCATCACCCCGGGATCGGTCCCCCGCACGGTGTCGCAGGTGTCGGCGCGGGCCTCGGAGGCGACGCCGAGGAGCAAACAAGACGCAAGAATGGCGCTGATCGTGCTTTTCATGATCGATCCCTCAACGAGTGATGACAGGCGTGTCGGTCCGAGGAGCCACCTTGAATACCCGCGATCCGGGCTTCTCCGGCTGCGCCGGTCGACCGTTGTTCGGGTTGTAATCCTTGACGTCGGCGACGTCCTCCGCGAGCGCCTTGCGCGCGTCGATCAGCTGGATCCCACCGACGTCGATCCCGAGCGCGTAGAGGCTCGCCGCCGCCGGCGTGCGCAGGAGATCGCCCGCGGAGTAGATGGCCTTCAGCTCCTCCGCGGCGCCGAGCGCCTCGAGCCCGGCGATCGCGCGCAGGCGAACGCGGTATTCATCCGCGAAGAGCTGCTCGTCGGCCTCGGGGTCGGGGAGCTTCGTCGTGGCGATCTCGTTCAGCGGCTTGATGCCGTCGCGCGAGCCGAGCAGGCCAAGGAGGTGGGCCGCCCTCCAGCGCATCTCGCCAGGCCTCGCGGATTCGGCCTTGTCCGGCGGGAACGACACCGACCACGCCTTGTAGACCTCGGCGACCACGGGGACGGCCGCCGGGCCGATGGCCACGAGCTCCCGGAGCGCCCGCGTGAACTCCTCCTCGTTCCCGAACTCGCCCATCAGCGAGAGCTGCCTGTTCACCATCGCCAGGATGCACTCCTTGCTGCACTCGATGGCCTGCGACTCGACCGCCGTTTCCTCCGGCGCGTCCTTCTCGGCGGGCACGGCGCAGCCCGCGGCCGCGCCGATGAGAATGAAGATCATCGTTGTTTTGATGGAGACCGACGACATGGTTCACCTCGGGTTCGGTTCGTGTCGGGGCGCTCTCGCCCCCAGGGCGGCGCGCGCGGCCGCGGCGCCTCCGCGCCGGCAGGCCTGCGCGCTTGTCTCACGCGAGCGCGATATCGATGCCGGGCAGGCGCTCTTCCCATCCCTCGACGTCATGGTGGGAATCGCCTGACCGACCGTGCGACCGACGGAACAACGGACCAACGTAATTGCAATCGTCAGGCCATGCGCTGGAGGCGCGGCTGGGCGGCCCGGCGCGGCGCCCCTGGAAGCCGCGCGCTGGGCGGAATATCCCCGAGTTCGCAGCGCTCGAGCATGGAGCGAGCGCCGGCTTCGCGTGATCCCGGGTGCCTGCTGGAATGGTCCGGGCCCCGCGCGGAGGTCATGCCCTGGAGGCCGCGGCCTCCAGGTGTGGAGGCTGGCCCCTCCAGCGCGACGCGCCAGGGCCCATGAGGGCGCCGCCCCGGCGCGGCCCCGCCATTTCGGTCCTCCCGCCGGCGAGGCGTGCTAGAAGGCGACGACCATGAGCAGGCTCTCCGAACGTGCGTTTGCCGAGATGGTCGAGGCGGGGTGTCCCGCGTGCGGGGGACAGAAGCTCAACCTGCGCTCGTATGTCGACGGGCTCGTGCCGCTCATGGAGGGCGAGCCCGTCGGGCCGGTCAAGTGGGTCTACAAGGGCGAGATGTTCGTCGACGGGCTGTACGAGATCACGTGCGGCGCGTGCCAGCACCTCGTGTTCACGGACGACCGCTGCCCGCGGTGCCACGCCGAAGGCGGCCTCGCGCGCGGGCTCACGACGACCAACGCGTACGCGGTGCCGGAGCGGTGCTCGCGGTGCGAGCACATCGAGGTGCGTTATATCGCGTTCGTGCCAATGCGCGTCAAATACGAGGGAAAGCGCGCGGACAGGGCACAGACGAGCGTCGAGCTGCACGACCCCGGCTTCCACGGCTACCGGGTCGATTGCAAGGACTGCGGCAAGATCGCCGAGCGCGCGGACGCGTGCCCGATCTGCGAGAGCCCGGCGCCGATCCGGGCGCGCTTCAGCTGATCGTCAGGCGTGGCTCGCGATGAAGCTGGCGGTCGCCTCGGGCGATGAGAGGATCGCCCACTGGCGATCCGGGTACGAGAAGTTCGTGGTGAACGCGTCGGCCACCTTCTGGCTGCGCGCGGCCGCGACGAGGAGCGCCAGCGCGTGGTCCGGCGGCGGCAGGAGGAAGGCGTTCGTCCACTCCGTGGCCGCCCGGAGCCCGTTCCAGAGGCGATCCTCCAGGTCCGCGCAGAACGCCTCGTCGAACGCGGCGCCGGCGGCCGCCTGCCCGGCGATCTGCTCGGCGGCGAGCGACGCCGCGAGCGTGGCCATGTTCGCGCCCTGGCCCGTGATCGGATCGTGGGTGATGTGGAGATCGCCCAGCGCGAGCGCGAACCTCTCGCCGCCGAGGGGCGCGTACGCGCGGCGCACCACCGGCGTCACGGCGCCCGTCAGGTAGTCGCGCGGGCCGGCCACGCCGAAGCTCGCCCGATCGACGCGCTCGGCCGTGAGCGGCGCGTGCGCGAGCACCGCGTCGAGCAGCGCCGCGTCGAAGCGCGCCGGATCGTCCTCGTAGCGCATCCGCGTGATCGGCTCGAGCGCGCCGCCGGGGATCGCCTCGATGAGCAGCGAGGGAACGATCCCGCCGAGCGTGATGTACTGGTTCTCGAAGATCTCGCCGTGCCCCGGGGAGAGCTGGAACATGAACTCCATCGGCCCGGGCGGCATGCGGAGCCCGCGGACGATGCCCGCGAAGAGCCGCCGCATCGGCGCGGCGTGCGGGCTTCGCTCGGGGACCCTCGGGAAGAGGTCCGTGAGGCCCGCCCGCCCCGTGGCGACGACCACGAGGTCGTGCGCCGCGCCGAGGCCGCGGACGCCGGCCGCGTCGAGCGAGGCCCTCACCACGCGGCCGCCCCGCGCGACGAAGTCCTCGAGCAGCCGGGGCAGGTAGACGCGCATGTCGATGAAGAGCGCTTGATCGGCGAGGCGGCCGACGAAGTCGATCGGCGGCTCGGCCGCCACGCGGATCCGGATGGTGCTGGTGGCATGTTCGGGCCCCTCCCAGTGCGCGACGCCGAGCGCCCGCTGGCGCTCCCGGGTCAGCAGGGAGAGCCCGACGGTGCTGGGCAGGCGCCCCGTCCGGATCTCGTCCGGCGTGCGCTCCTCGTAGAGGCTCACGTCGAGGCCCTCTTTCTGGAGGTGCAGCGCGAGATGCAGGCCGGCCACGCCGGCGCCGACGATCGCAATGGTGGGCATCCTTGTCCTCATCTCCTCTCAGCTGTGCGTGCGAGCTTCACGGCATGTGAGGTCCGCCGGGCTCTCGGCGCCCCCGACCACGGCGACATCGCGGGAATCGCGGGAGCAGATCGCGGCGGCGAAGGCCCCTCGCGCGGCGGCTCCGTCCGGCGGATCCATTGTCGCTACCGTCACCCCTCCGTGGCTCTGACCAGCGTAATGGAAGTACGAGGACGAGTCGCGGCTTCCGCAGCGGAAGCACGAGGATGAGTCGCGGCTTCCGCAGCGGAAGTACGAGGAAGTACGAGGACGAGCCGCGGCTTCGAGCGCAGACCTCGTCCTCAGCAGCTGGACGGGTCCGCGAGCATCGAGGCGGCCTCGGCCGAGAGCTCCACGCCGTCGAGGCCCCCGACGAACTCGCTCCACGCCGCGGCGTCGCCCTGGGTCAGCTCGCGGGCGACGCACACCGCAAGACCGTCGAGCGGCGTCGTCGACGCCGTGCGCAGCAGCTGGCGCAGGGCGGCCAGGGCCTCCGCGTTCTCCGACGCGGTGGGCGCCTTCGTGCGACTCAGCCCGTCGAGCGCCTGGTAGAGGAGCTCGAACACCTCCGTGGACACGGCGATCTCGGCGAAGAAGGCGCGGAGGGCGGGGACGTGCTCCGGCCGGGCGCGATCGATGTCGAGGCAGATCCTCCTCATGGCGAGCGAGCGCGCGCGCAGCGAGCTGGACTGCCTGGCGACGTTCCCCCACGCCGATACCGCCGTCTCGAGCGGCAGCTCGAAGTCGTACAGGAACATCAGGTGCGCGTCGGAGAGGTCGCCGGCCGGCGGCCCCGCCGCGAGCGCCGACCACTCGTCCGCGTAGAGCGCCAGCGCGTCGACGACCTCGCCGCACGCCCCGTACTCCAGCCCCGGCGTGAACTCGGCCCAGCGCGCGAAGGGCGGCCCCGCGAGCAGCGGCGCGAGCGCGCTCGACCACGCCGCGCGCAGCGCTGGATCCAGCGCCGGATCCGCGGCCCTGGCGCACGCCGCCGCGACCGCCATGCCCTTGGCGTCCTCGGCGTCGAGACCGTCGAGGAAGGCCGCGAACGCGTCCGGGGCCAGGGGCTCCGGCAAACCGACATGGAGGGCAGCCGTCTGGTGGACGCCGCCGGCCTCGAGGAGGTTCGCGACCTGCGAGGGGCTCGTGGGAAGGCGAAACGAGGAGAAGCGCGCCGCGTCGTCCTCCGGGTCCAGGCTGGAGTCGACAAGGTAGAACCAGGGGATGTGGCGGTCGAGCGGATCGAAGATCAGCAGCTCGCCCTCCTTCTGCGGAGCGACGTCCGCGCCCTGATCGACCTCGAGCACCTGCGAGCGCGTCGTTCCGTCGTCCGCGATCCAGAGCAGCTCGAGCGGCGCGACGAGCGCGCCGTCCGGATCGCGCAGCGTCACGAGCACGCCGCCGGAGGGCGACCGCCCGAGATCGAGGTGCGGGAGCGCGCTGGCCCGGAGCGCCCGCCGCGCGCGGGCGGTCGCGTCGGGGCCGAGGTGCCGCGCGAAGGCGCCGAGGAACTCGTCCGTACCGATGGCGCCGAAGCGGTGGTCGTTGAGGACGTCGCGCAGCGTGCCCCAGAAAGACTCCTCCCCGATGAGGCTCCGGATCTGGGTGAGCAGCCACGCGGCGCGATCGTAAGGTCCGCTCGTGTACTTGTCGTCGGGATCGCGGTCCGGATCCACGATGAGGGAGTCCACGACGGCCGCGAAGGAGTCGCCGTTCAGCGTCCCCTCGCCGCTCTCATCCAGGTAGAGGCGCGCGCCCTCCTCTGCGAGCAACCTCGCCATGCCCTCCTTGATCCACAGATCGTCCCAGGTCTTGACGGTCACGAGATCTCCGAACCACTGGTGGCCGAGCTCGTGGATCGTGAGCCTCAGGTCGTCGGAGCTGGTCGGAGCGGTGCTCCGGGACTCCCCCTGGAAGGTGATGCCGAGGTTCTCGAGGCCGCCGCCGTACTCCGGTACGAGCACCAGCGCGTACTTCTCGAAGGGATACGGCACGAGCAGCTCCTCGAAGAGGCCGATCGAGCGGACCACCTCGTCGAGCAGACGGCCGTAATCGCCCGGGACGCCGCGCCTGTGCCAGACGGAGACGGGGAGGCTCCCCCTCATCGTGCCCTCGACCTCGAAGTCGCCGATCGCGAACGCCATGAGGTAGATAGGCACCGTGTAGTCCGTCGCGTACTTCATGCGACGGCCGGACGCGCCCTGCTCGTCGGAGACGAGCGTGCCGTTCGCGATCATCGTCTCCTGTGCGCCCATCCCGAGGTCGATGGAGAAGACGGCGCGGTCCTCGGGCGTGTTGTGGCACGGCATCCAGAGCGCGGCGTTGAGCGGCTCCGAGAGCGTGTAGACAGCGCGCGACGCGGCGGGATCCCCCCGGCGGGCGGGGATCGCGTGGAGCGCGTCGCTCTCGGCGGCCTCGTAGTCGATCTCCAGCGTGATCGCCTGATCCGCCGCGATGTCAGGCACGCGCGAGACATCGATGAGGAGCGCCCGGAGCTCGGCGTCGACCGTATAAGGCAGGTCCGTGCCCCCGGCCAGCCGGACCGCCTTGACCTCGGCGACCGCGCTGTCGAGGCGCAGCGAGCGCAGGCCGTCGTCGCCTGGCAGGAGCGTCAGCGCGACCGTCGCGACCAGCCGCCCACGGCTCCAGTCGAACTCTCCCTTCACCTCGTAGCGCTGGACGTCGATCGGCGCGCCTGGCGGCGGCTCGGGCTCCGGCGGAGGCTCGGGCGAGAGCTCCGTGTCGTCGGGCGGCGATTGCCCTGGAGCGGTGGGCTCGGCGCCCGAGCAGGCGGCAACGCACGACGCCAGGAAGACGGCTGCGAGCCACGTTCCCGGGCGGACAAGGGATCTGGCAAGGACCATTCGAACACCTCGATGGAGCAAGGGACGCCGTGGACCTCCGTTGATTGGCCCCGCTTCCCGCCGGTTTCGTGCTCCTGGCACGGAGAGACGAGATCGAGGACACGGCGCACCTCGCGCTGTCGGGGCCTGAGCACGGCCGCGAGGCGAGCCGCTCGTCAGTCGTCGTTCGTGGGCGAGAAAGGCATGACGGGCGCGGATTCCTCGATCTCTCGCCTGGGCGGGTTCTTGACGGAGAGCTGGCTGTCGATGAGGACGGCCCGACGCGGGCGCGGCGCGCCAACCTGCGCTTTGCAAAGCTCCTCGACGACGCGGCCGCGCAGCGCATCGTTCACTTCCTTGTTCTTGCCGGGTGGCACGCGCGCGCTGATACGCAGGACGATCGATCCCTCGTTGAGCTCCTCCACGCCGACGTCCACCTGCCCCGGGGCGCCCGTCTGCAGCTCGACCTCCTTTTCGGCGACCCTCGCGAGGAGCTCACGCACCCGCTGCACGTCCTCCTCGTAAGGCACGTGCACGTCGACCACCGCGTTCACGTAGGATCGCGAATGGTTCGCGACCTTGCGCACCTCGCCATTCGGGATCGAATGGAGCACGCCGATCTCGTCGCGGATCTTCGTGATACGAACGCCGATCTCCTCCACGCGCCCCTGGATGCCGCCGATCTCCACGAGATCCCCGACGAGGAGCAGGTTCTCGAAGAGGATGAAGAAGCCGGCCACGATGTCCCCCACGAACGTCTGCGCGCCGAAGCCGATGGCCACGCCGATGACGCCGGCGCCGGCGAGCAGCGGCGTGGGATCGATGGAAGCCTCGCGCAGACCCAGCACCAGAGCCGAGAAGTAGATGGCGTACCGCACGAAGCCCATGGCCACGGGGACCAGGGTCTTTCGTTGCTGGAGCGTCTGGGGGTTCTCCTCCGCCACCTTCCCGAGGAAGAGGTCGTTGATGAGGAGCACGCAGATCTCGACGAGGACCCGGCTCGCATAGATGATCGCGATGATCCGGAGCCCGACCCGCCCCGCCTGCGAGAGCCACGTGTCGGGCGTGAGCGCGTCGGCGACCCACGTCGCCGCCGTGATGTACACGCAATAATCGACGACGCGCTTCGTGATCCCGAGCAGGTGCGACAGGTTCCCGAGGTACCTGAGCGGGCTCTCGAGACGGGCGAGCCTCGTGGAGTTGTCGAAGAGGACATCGAGGAGGAGGTATCCGATCCCCGTCGCGAGGCGGCTCACGTAAAACGCGCCCAGCGTGTAGCTGGCGAGCAATACGGCGCGCTGGGTCCCCGGCGCGAGCGCGAGCTTCTCGGTGAGGAGGACCGCGGCGGCGCCGAGCACGACCACGCGGAGCGCCTTGCGCAGGCGTATCGTGACCTCTGAGACCGGCTCGCGCCGCTTCTCCAGCCAGTCCGAGCGCGCGACCGCCCTTCCCAGCGCGTCGGCGAGCCCCCGGGCGAGGGCGTCGACGAAGAGCGCGCCGACGGCGATCCCGAGCGCGGTGAGCAACCGCATCCTGGCGATCGCGGGATCGTCCCCTGCGAGCCCGACGAGCGCGCTCTTCACCACGTCGAGGGCGCGAATCCCGCGAACCACGGCGAACGCCGCGCCGCCCATGAGCAGGGCGCCGACGAGCGCGACCCAGACGAGCGCGCGGCGACGGACGCGACGCCGGAACGACTTGCGCTCGTCGGCCGTGACGTGCTCCAGCGTCGGCGAGCGCAAGACGAAGGCGTAGCCCCGATGGATCAGCCTGACCACGAGCTCCGAGAGGAGCAGGAGAACCACGATCGCGATGCACAGCGCGACGAGGTTGTGGAGGAGCAGGTCGAGATGCAGAGTCATCGGCGCCGTGGAGACTATCGCCCGATCTGGACGTTCTCAAGGACGCCGAGCGCGTCGGGCACCAGCACTGCGGCGGAGTAATAGGTGCTCACGAGGTACGAGGTAATGGCCTTTCCGTCGGTCTCCATCCTGCGGGCCGAGACGCCGGGCTCGATCTCCTCGGGGAGGCCCGTGCGGTGGAGGCCGATGACGCCCTGATGCTCCTGCCCCGTGCGCATGACGAGGATGGAGCTCGTCTTGTCCTCGTTGATCGGGATCTTGTCGCAAGGCAGGATCGGGACGCCGCGCCACGCCGCGACCTGCGTGCCGGAGAGCTCGACGCTGGTCGGGTAGATGCCGCGGCGACTGCACTCCCGGTGGAAGGCGGCGATCGTGCGCGGGTGCGCCAGGAAGAACTGCGACTTGCGGCGCCGGCAGAGGATCTCGTCCATGTCATCGGGCGTCGGGGGGCCGCTCCGGGGATGGAGGCGCTGCTTCAGGTCGGCGTTGTGCAGGAGGCCGAAGTCACGGTTGTTGATGAGCTCGTACTCCTGCCGCTCACGCAGGGCCTGAATGGTCAAGCGGAGCTGCTCCTGGAGCTGATCCATCGGATCGTTGAAGAGATCCGAGACGCGCGTGTGGAGCCGGAGGACCGTCTGCGCGACGCTGAGCTCGTATTCACGCGGCGCGGTCTCGTAATCGACGAACGCCCTCGGGAGCGTGTGCTCGCCCTTGTGACCGGCGGTGAGGGCGATCGCCGCCTGTCCGAGCTTGTCCTGCGGCTTCTTCAGCCGCTCCTTGAGCGACTCGACGTGCGCGTGCAGCGCCGGGGATCGCGAGATCAGCTCCTCGAAGGCGCGCTGCGGGAGCTCGAGCACGATGCACGGCGTGACGGCCCTGACCGAATAGGTCCATGCGTCGTTCGATTCGATGACGGACTGATCCCCGAAATGGTCCCCGTCCGCGAGGACGTCGAGGATCGTGTCGGCGCCGTACTTGCCTGCGCCGAGCTTCTGGGCCTTTCCGTGCGCGAGCAGGAAGATCGTCTCCGCTGGCTTTCCTCGCTCGGCGATCAGCGCGCCGGGCTTGTACTCCCGCTGGATGAACCGGCTCGCCAGGGTGTCGAGCACGGCGTCGTCCGAGAAGCCTTGCAAGAGCGGCAATTCGCGGAGCTCCTGCGGGATCACCTGCACCTTCGCCCCGACGTTGCCGAAGCTCAACCGCCCGTCGCCGACGGCATAACTCAGGCGGCGGTTCACGCGATACGTGCCGCCCGTGACCTCGATCCAGGGCAAGACCCGCAGGAGCCACCGGGACGTGATCCCCTGCATCTGCGGATGCGACTTGGTCGTCGTCGCGAGCTTTCGCGCCCCCAGCGTCCCGAGGCTCGAACGCTCACCATCGTTCCCGATCCCAGGGTTTTCGGCGTTTGCCATGATGTACCTTTCCTTCTGCGGGCTTCGGAGAGCAGAGCGCTCCGCGTATCCCCCGCGTTTGCACGGGGCACACGCGGAGCGCCTACCGCTCGCGGCTCATTCGTGGGCGCGTCCGATCTCGACGCTCTCCAGGACGCCGAGCGCGTCGGGGACCAGCACGGCCGTCGAGTAATAGAGGCTGACGAGGTACGACATGATGGCCTTGTCGTTGATCCCCATGAAGCGCACGTTGAGGCTCGGCTCGACCTCGTCCGGAATGCCGGCGTGGTGCAGGCCGATGACGCCCTGGTTCTTCTCGCCCGCGCGCACGAGCAGGATCGAGGTCGTCCGCGTCTCCGAGACCGGGATCTTGTTGCAGGGGAAGATCGGCACGCCGCGCCACGCCGGGACGCGGTGGCCGTTCACCTCGATGCTCTGCGGATAGACGCCGACGCGGCTGCACTCCTGCCCGAACGCCGCGATGGCCCGCGGGGGCGCGAGGAAGAACGACGGCTCCCTCCAGACCGTGGCGAGGAGCTCGTCCATGTCGTCCGGCGTCGGCGGGCCGCTGTGGGTGTGGATGCGCTGCTTCAGGTCGGCGTTGTGCAGGAGGCCGAACTCGCGGTTGTTGATGAGCTCGTGCTCCTGGGTCTCCTTCAGGGCCTCGATGGTCAGGCGCAGCTGCTGCTCCGTCTGGTTCATCGGCTCGTTGAACAGATCCGCGACGCGCGTGTGGATGTGGAGCACGGTCTGCGCCACGCTGAGCTCGTACTCGCGGGGCGAGGTCTCGTAATCGACGAACGTGCCGGGGAGGACGGGCTCGCCGGAGTGGCCCGCCGCGATCTCGATCGCCGCCTCGCCCGTGTTGTCCTGCTTCTTCGCGGCGAGCGCCTTGAAGCTCTCGAGGTGCTTCTTCAGCGACGGGTGCTGGGCGACGAGCTCATCGAAGACGTTCTGCTGGAGCGTCAGCACCGTGACCGCCGTGACGGCCTTGGCCGTGAACGTCCAGTAATCCTGCGTCTCCAGGAGCGCCTGGTAGCTGTAATGGTCGCCGTCCGCGAGGACCGCGAGCACCGTCTCATCGCCGTACTTGCCCGCGCCGATCTTGTTGACCTTGCCGTGCGCGATGAGGCAGATGTGATCGGCCTCCTTGCCGCGCTCGGTGATGACGTCGCCGGGCTTGTATTCACGCTGCACGAAGCGGTTCGCCAGCGCGGTGAGGACCTCGACGTCCTCGTAACCGCGGAGGAGCGGCAGCTCGCAGAGCTCCTGCGGGATGACATGGATCTTCGCGCCGGTGTTCGTGAACGTCACCCGCCCGTCGCCCACCGCATAGCTCAGGCGGCGGTTCACGCGGTACACGCCGTTGACGTGCACCCACGGCAGGAGCTTGACCAGCCACCGCGACGAGATGCCCTGCATCTGCGGCGCCGACTTGGTCGTCGTCGCGAGCTGCCGCGCGGCCGCCGTCGCGAGGCTGGTCTGGTGCTGATCGATCGAACCCAGATTCCCTGTGATAGACATGAGTCCCTCTCTCCCGGACGGCTAGGACCGCCCCTGCTTCACCGGCACGGACCGCGCCGTACCCATTGAAAGATCCGCCTTCGCAGCAGGAGCCCCGGCGCCGGCTCTTCCGGCGCCGAAGAAGCTGCTGATACGCGCCGCAGAGGCGCCAAACCCACGCGCGCCGTCGATCGCCCGTTCGATCGGCTGGCGCTCGAGCTCCGCGTCCACGTACCGGCTCGTCACGACGTGCCAGTGGAGGACGCCAGCCATGTACAATCGCTGCTTCTCGACGTACCCGAGCACGGCCTCGCGGGCCGCCTTGTCGAGCTCGAATTCGTCGAGGATGCGGGGCAGCTCGGTCGCGACGATGTGCTCGAACTCCAGCACGCGCGCCGTGATCAGGTCATTGACGACCTCCTTGGCCCGCTGCGCGTCGCATTCGAGGAACCGCTCGGCGACCAGCACGAAATTGCTGAGCTCGCCCTCGAACTCGATCTCCTTGCGGTACGAATAGAGATCGTTGATCCACCCGCCCACGTCGGCCGTTGTGTTGTCGAGCCCTCGCATCGTCCGCGTGCGGAAGATGGGGGCCGGGACCACATCGCCCAGCGTGAGCTTGGACAGGCTCATCGTGAGATCGGCGCCGAACGTCTTGCGGCGCATCTCGACGTAATCGACCGGATCCGGGATCCGGTTCTGGGTCTGGTTCAGGAGCTCCCAGAGCCAGCTCCCGGTCATGGTCTCGACGCTGCGGCGGAGCGATTGCCGCGAGCTCATCGACATGGGGGAGGCCGTGCGGATCCAGAGATCCAAGAGGCCGCTCTCCACCGGGTTCTCGGGCACCGGGGCGCCCGCGCAGTCGAGGGGCATGAACATCGAGAGCCGGGCGTTGAACCGCTTCGCGCCCGCCATGTCCCGCGTCGCGCCGAACACGCGCGGGAAATAATCGTCTCCGTACGTCCCCCACGTCAGCCAGGCCGAGCTCAGGTCGAGCTCGTGCGGGGACGCGTCCGGGTGAATGCCCGCGGCGCAGATGGGGAAATCGAAGCCGATGAACCTGCGCTCGTCCCAGATCCCGGACCCGAAGACGCCCGGCACCACGTCGAGCATCGCGAACCTCCGGGCCCACTCGAGGGTGCTCCGGCGCGCCGCGGACAGATGCGGGCTCAAGCGGAGCTTGAACGGCATGGAGATCTTCGGGAGCGGCATCCTGCCCACAGGCTGGAACGGGGGGTGGGTGAGGGTCTTGATCCGCTGCAAACCGAGGGCGGCGGGCGTGAGCCTGATCCGGAACGCCGAGGTGCCGAGCCCCGTCGGCGTCCCGGGGAAATCGGGGACGTCCGCGGATTTGTCGGCGTTTTCGTTCATGTAGCGGCTCGACCGCATGTGCCATTCGTGGCCGCCAGACTGCCAATCCTGCAGCCCCTTCACGTACCTGGCGACGTCGAGGGCCTGCGCCGGCGTCAGCCCGTACTCGACGCAGAGCGCCGGCACCTCGACGAGCGCCGTGTTCTCGAATTGCTGGAGCCGCGACGTCAGGATCTCGTTCGTGAGATCGGCCGCCTTTTGCGTGGGGACGCCGAGGAAACGCTCGAGGACGAGCACGCAGTTGGCGTTCTCCCCTTCGACCTCGACCTCCCGCTGGTACGAGAACAGGTCATTGCGCAGGTGGACGCCGTCCGAGAACGTGTCGCGCAGGACCTCGAGAGGGCGCGTCGCGGCGACGGCGGCCGGGACCTCGGCGCCCACGGCGATCTCGACGAGGCCCGCGGACCAGGGCGCGCCGCCGACCTTGCGGCGCATCTCGATGTATTCGACCGGGTTCGCGACGCGGTTCTCCTGGATATTGGCGAGCTCCCACATGCATTCGAGCATCAGGTTCTTCGTCGCCTCGAGGAAGCGCTCGCGCCAGTGCACCGAGGTGAGCGGGACGGTCCGCGCCCAGAGGTCCGCGAGCGCGCGCTCGACGACGTTCGTCGGCTCCGGCGGCGTCCCCGTGGGCACGACGGGCATGAAGAGCGGCAGGCGGTCGAGGTACGCCTTGGCGCCGCGCATGTCCTTGGTGCGCTTGTAAATCTCGAGGAAATGGTCGTCGAAGAAGAACACCCAGACATACCAATCCGTGATCAGATTGAGCTCGGGCGCGGGCGCGTCGGGGTGGGTGTACGCGCAGAGCAGCGCGTAGTCGTGCGCGTCGAGGTCGCTCTCGGTCCAGATGGGTTTTTCCTTCGGGTTCTCCTCCAGGATACCCATCTCGTAAGACCAGGCCTTGGTATGCGCGCGCGCACCTTCGAGGTGCGGATTGAGGCGCGCCGGATGCGGCATGTAGAAGTCGGGCAGCGTGAAAGGTTGCATGTTCGCTGACTTCTCGCGCGCGACGTCGATAGGAGCGACGCGGGCGACCTGAATGGCTTGGCGGTCTGCATTCCGGACGCACCTCGGCCGCTCGCACGCAGACGTGCGACGACGCGTTGGTGAGGCTCTTCCGTACAGGCCGTTCGGGATCGTTCGGACGGGGCGGATCTAGACCAGCCCAGCGCTCCCACCAAATTAACGGATGACGAGCTCCAGACCGCAGGAACTCCAAAACTGCTGCTTGGTGCGGAACCGCTCTGGCGCCGCGGCGACCGCTCGAGCCCCGCGGGCGGGCTCGGTCATGACACGATCACCAGCCGGGCCGGCCCGCAGCCTGTGAGCCTCCGACAGCAACCACGTCTCAGGCAGCTCGTTTGCCCTCAGCGCCCGGTGGTGTGGTACCTACCCCGCTCTGCCAGAATGCTGGAACCGCCAAGGCGCCACGAGACGCCAATATTTTTGTGTTCTTCTTGGCGTCTCGTGGCGTGCCGGCGACCCTTGGCCGGATCTCCGACACACGAAACCAGGCTATATCCGCGCCGTCTCCTCGAGCTCCTTGCCGCGCGTCTCCGGCAGGAGCCACAGGATGAGCGCGAGCGCGACGAGCGGGAAGAGCGCCGTCGCGGACACCGCCGGTCCCCAGCCGATCTCCTCCGCGGCGAAGCCGACGGCGATCGGAGAGAGCATGTAGCCGATGCGGCCGAGCAGGTTGTTCGACCAGGCGATCGCGTCGCTCCGGAGGTGCGTGGGGAAGAGCTCGGTCATGTAGGCGTTCAGCACGGGGAGCACCCCGCTCGCGCCGAAGATGGCGAAGACCAGCGCGGCCGTGAGAGCGCCGCGCGAGCCCAGCGAATAAGCGCCGAGCACGCCGGCCGCCGCCAGCACATAGATGATCACCGCGCCCTTGCGGCGGCCCACCACGTCGAGCAGCTTGCCCGAGACGAAGATGAGCGGCATCGAGGCGAGCGCGGCGAACGTGATGCTGCCGCCCACCTCGCCGTCGCTGAGCCCGCGCTCCCGGAGCGCGAACGTCTTCCAGAACGTCACCGCGTTCTGGGTGCACACGTACGTGAGCCCCCAGATCAAGGCGAGCTGCAGCATCCGCCCGCGGTACGGCGAGCGCAGGATGCGCGTGAACGGCGGCGTCCCCTCCCCCGCCCGCTCGGCCGCCGCCTGCTCGAACCGGGCCGTCTCGCGCAGGCCGCGCCGCGCGACCGCGATGAGCACGAGCGGGATGCCGCCGACGAGGTACACGCTGCGCCACCCGTACGGCGTCGCGAGGAGCAGCGGCACGACGCCCGCGCACACGATGGATCCCAGGCTCGAGAAGGCCTGGATGACGCCGATCACCATCCCGCGCCGATCGCTCGGGTACTCCTCGGCCGCATACACCGTGCTGACCGCCCACTCCCCGAGGAGGAAGATGCGCGCGAGGAGCTGCAGGACGGCAAAGACATAGACGTTCGGGGCAAACGCCGTCAGCACGGAGAAGATCGTGTACCCCGCGATGGTGACCGAGAGCACCCGCCGCCGCCCCCACTGGTCGGCCTTGCGCACGAGCAGATACGCGATCATCGTGCCCGAGTTGATGATCCCGACGAGCAGCCCCTCGTGGCGGGGCAAGAGGCCCATCTGCGCGCCGAAGTTGGGCAATATCTGCGTGAGCGCCAGGAAGTCGTAGCCCTCGAAGAACGAGGCCACGCTCAGGAACCAGAACAGCCGCCGCTGGTACGGCGTGAACGGCGTCTTCTGGTGCGGGGCAGCTGTCGTCATATCACCTGTTCGTTCCGAGCGGGCGCTCGTAGACGCGATAACGCCGGGAAGGCACGCCCTCGGCCGACGCCGAGCTCGAGCTCCGGCAGCCGGATACGATGGTTCGCCGGAGGCAGGCCTGCTCTCGCAAGCGTGGCGGCGGCTGGCTGCGTGTCGCGCGGGGCGGTCACGTGACGTCTCCTGGCCAGCTCCCTAGCGCAGACGGGCCGCGGCGGGAACAGCGGCCGCAGGGAGCGCCCGCCAGCGCGGAATCTGCGCCGCTGCGCACGCCTTGCGGCCGCGTGCGCCGGCCTGCCGCGGCGTCCCGCGGTCGCCCTTCGCGCCGAGTGGGCTCCTCCCCGCCGCCGGGCCGTCGATCACCGCTCCGGCCGAGACGTAGCGGCACCTGCCTTGCAAAGCGGCGGGTCGATCATCGAGCATCGATGAACCGGTCCGGCGACAGATGACCCACGAGCAAGATCCCATGACGGAAGGGCAACGGCGAGGTGAACCGCCGGAGCCGCCGGCGCGCGAGCGAGCGCGCGGCGGGCGCGGCTCCACGGGGGCCTTGCTCCTCGCGCTCTGCGTCGCGCTCGGCGTGGCCGCCGGGCTCGGCGGGTACACCTTCGTTTATGCGAAGGGGGCCTCGTACCTGGGGAGCGATCCGTCGGCGTGCGCCAACTGCCACATCATGAACGAGCAGTTCGCCGGGTGGCAGCGCTCCAGCCACCGGGCCGTGGCAGGGTGCAACGACTGTCACGCGCCGCACACGTTCCTGGGGAAATATGCCACGAAGGCGTCGAACGGGTTCTGGCACTCGTTCGCCTTCACCTCGGGCCGCTTCCCGGATCCGATCCGGATCAAGCCCAGCAATCTACGCATCACGGAGGAGACCTGTCGCGGGTGCCACGGCGACGTCGTGGATGCGATCGACAGCGAGCACCACGGCGCCGCGGGGCTCTCGTGCGTGCGCTGCCATGAATCGGTGGGCCACCTGCACTGAGGGGCGCCCGCCGCACGAGGGATGGAATCGATGACGGAGCCGAAGGACGAAGGATCCACGCAGAAGAGCGCGCCCACCGGCAGGCCGCCGGCGCGCTGGCGCTACCTGCCGCTCGCGGCGCTCGCCGCGGCGGCGGCGACCGCCGGGATCGCCGCGCTGCTGGTGAACATCTTCGAGCACAAGCAGGAGGCGAAGAGCCCGTTCTATCGCGTCGTCGAGCTTGACGACACGATAGACGACCCGGCCGTCTGGGGGAAGAACTTCCCCCTCCAGTACGACGGCTACCGGCGAACGGTCGACCAGAAGCGCACGCGCTTCGGCGGGAGCGAGGCGGTGCCGCGCACGCCGACGGAGGCCGATCCGCGCAGCGTGGTCGCGCAATCGAAGCTCGAGGAGGACGGGCGGCTGAAGACGATGTGGGCCGGCTACGCCTTCGCGCGCGACTTCCGGGAGGAGCGCGGGCACGCCCACATGCTCGAGGATCAGGTGTACACCGAGCGGCAGATCGCGGCGAAGCAGCCGGGCACCTGCATTCACTGCCATGCGTCCGTGTACGTGCCGTACAAGAAGCTCGGCGGCGGCGACCTGATGCGCGGGTGGGAGGCGATGAACCAGATGCCCTTCCCCGAGGCGCGCAAGCTGGTGACGCACCCGGTCTCGTGCATCGATTGCCATGACCCGGAGTCGATGCAGCTCCGGGTGACGCGGCCGGGGTTCATCGAGGGCATCCGGGCGCTCAAGGCGTCGATGGGTGAGGCCGATTACGACGTCAACACGATGGCCACGCGCCAGGAGATGCGCTCGTACGTCTGCGGCCAGTGCCACGTGGAGTATTACTTCAAGGGCCCGGAGAAGCGCCTCGTGTACCCGTGGGCGAAGGGCCTCAAGGTCGACGAGATCTACGCCTATTACGAGGAGAGCGGCCACTCGGACTGGACGCACGCGGAGTCGGGCGCAAAGGTGCTGAAGGCGCAGCACCCGGAGTTCGAGATGTGGAATCAGGGCGTCCACGCGCGCTCCGGCGTGGCCTGCGCCGACTGCCACATGCCCTACCAGCGGGTCGGCGCGACGAAGATCAGCGATCACCACGTGCAGAGCCCGCTCCTCAACGTGAACCGCGCGTGCCAGACGTGCCACAAGTGGCCCGAGGACGAGCTCAGGCAGCGCGTGGAGACGATCCAGTCGCGCCATTTCGAGGCGCGGAGCAGGGCGATGGACGCCGTGACCGCGCTCATCAGCGACATCCGTCGGGCGAAGGAGGCCGGGATGGCCGAAGAGGCGCTCGCGGGGCCGCGCGCGGCGCAGCGGAAATGTCAGTTCTTCGTCGACTTCGCCGAGGCGGAGAACTCGTCCGGCTTCCACGCGCCGCAGGAGGCGATGCGCATCCTCGCGTCCGCCATCGATATCTGCCGGCGAGGGCAGCTCTCGCTGCGAGACGGAACCCCGCCCGAGGAGTGACCCGAACCAACGTAAACGTGAACATAAGCGTAAACGTAAACGTCCACGTAAACGTTGGGATATAGGGGAACGCGGCGCGAAGACTGGAGCGCCGGACGGCGGGCCGCGCGTCTGCGCGAACGGGCCGAGCGGCCTCGTCATCGCTCACGGACTGACGAGCTGGACCATGACTCCAGAGCTCCGGTGGAGCGCTCATGTGTCCCTCATTGCATTTGACGCGGCTCGATCCAAAGCTCGACTCATCGCGAGATAGTGCTTGGATAATTCGTTTGAGATCCGTACGGTGTCGCCGAAAGGGGAAGACGCCATGACAACCTGCCGCAATCGTTCGTGCGCCGTCGCCGCGCTGTGGGCCGCCCTTGCGCTCGTCTCGACGTCGTGCGCGTCCGGAGATCCGGGCGCGCCGGCGGCCGGAGAGATCCACGTTTCGCACGTGGGCAAGGATACGGTCAGCACGTTCCTGAACCGGCTCGCGACGGAGACTGGCCAGGTCGTCGTGACCCGCGCCAGCGTCGATGACGCCTGGCAGAGCGTCACTCTGCGAGAAGAGCGCGGGGCCTCGCTCTACCTCGTGGAGGGGCCGCTGCCCAGCGCGGCGCTCCCGGGCGAGCGCGCGCGCGTCGGCGGGATCGCCGCCGTCGCCGTCCCGACGGGCCGCGACCCCCATGACTGGCTCGGCTCGCACCGCCTTCACGCGGAACCGATCGGGGCGCACGAGGTGGCCCTGTCGCGCGCTCCGGCCGGACAGGGGACCCGCGCTCCGGCCGGGACGCGCGCGCGGCTCGGCGGCGACGCCGCCGAGCTCCCCGAGATCCACATCGACGCCGCGTTCCTCGAGGCGCGGCTCAAGGAGCTCTCCGGCGCCGCGCCCGTGACCGTCGGCGGCCGCTCGGCGGTCATCCGCGAGCGCGGCTCCAAGGACGGACGCGCGCTCGCCCGCGCCTGGATGCGCCAGCAATACGAGGCGATCGGGTTCACCGTCGAGGAGCACGCTTATCAAAGCGGCTGGAGCCAGGGCGTCAACCTGACGGCGGACAGGCCCGGCGCCGATCCGTCGCGCGTCCTCATCCTCTCGGCGCACTACGACTCCATGAGCAACGCCGGCGCCGACGACGACGGCTCAGGCATCGTGTCGTCGCTCGCCATCGCCCACGCGCTGAAGGACGCGAAGCTGAGCATCGGGCTCCGCGTCGTCGCCTTCGATCAAGAGGAGGACGGCCTCCTCGGCTCACGGGCCTACGCGAGCAAGCTCTACCGGAGCGGGCAGATGGATCAGGTGGTCGGCGTCCTGGATCTGGAGATGACAGGCTACGACTCCAACGACGACGGGCACTATCACGTCATCCACTGCAACGAGAACACGTCGTCCGATCTGGCCGCGCTGGTCGAGGAGGCCGCGTCGCGCGGCGAGCTCGGCCTGACCCGGGTGGACGCCTGCACGAACCGCAGCGATCACGCGGCGTTCTGGCGCTACGGGGCGCCGGCCGTGGCCATATCGCAGGACTTCTTCGGCGATGACGGCAACCCCTGTTACCACCAGCGCTGCGACCGGGTCGATCGGCTCAACTGGGATTACATGCGGCGGCTGACCGAGGCCGCCGGGCGCGCGGCGGCCAGGCTCCTGATGGAGTGATTCGAGCGATCTCGGCGCGCCCTCGGGCGCTACTTTGCCCGCCTCGCCTTCGTCTTCTTCTCTGGCCTGGTCAGCTCGCTGATGGCGGCGGCCAGCGACTGGAAGATGGATATGTCGTGCAGATCGATCCCGAGGCCGACCATGCCCTGCGCCATCCTGGGCCCGACGCCGACGAGGCTCACGCGCGCACCGAGCAGCCGGGTCGCCTGCGCCGTCTGCGCCAGCGCCGCCGCGATCGCCTCGTCGACGAACGGCACGCCGGTCACGTCGAGCAGCACCCACCGGGCTCCCTCTCGCGCGACGCCAGAGAGCGCGGCCTCCATGATCTGCTGCGCCCTCGCGGCGTCGATCGCGCCTATCAGCGAGATGAGCAGCACCCCGGGCAACAGCGGGATGACGGGACAGCCGAGCTCCCGCACCGTGCTCGCCAGCGCGCGCTCGCGCTCGTAGGCGGCGGCCAGCATGTCGCGCTCCGCCTGCAGCGAGGCCTCCATGTCGTGGTGCTCGAACGCGGCGATCAGGAGCGACACCCACATGGCCAGCGGATGGAGGTTCTCCACGAAGCTCTCCAGGTGCAGCCCTCCCAGCACCAGAGTCCCCCAGTCGCGCTTCGCGCTCACGAGCGGGATCAGCAGGAGATAGCCGCCCGGCTGGTCCGGCAAGGCAGCCGCGCGCAGGGCGGGCGGCGGAAAGTGGCGGGCCGGGTATCGCTGCCCCACGAGCGCGGTCAGGTCGGTATCGTACGGATACACGGAGTGGACGAGGAGCTCCGGCTCGGCCTTGTCCGACGCGTCCGCCCAGAGCGCGATGCCCCCGACGCCAATCGAGGTCTGCGCCAGCCACTCCAAGCGCTCCTCGGTCCAAGCGTGCTTCGAGGCGAGGAGCCTGCTCATGTGCACCTTGGCGCGGACCAGCCGCTCGAGGCTCTTCACGTTCCGCCGCTCCCACGCGGCGAGGGCCCGCTGCTGCGCGAGGCGCACGCGGTCGAGGAACGTCTCCAGCCGGCGCGCGGCCTCCGGCTCCGGCGCGCCGGCGAGCCGCCGCGCGGCGGTCTGCTCGACGAGCTTCACCGCCGCGAGCAGGACCTCGATCTTGTCGTTCTGCGCGACCCCGGCGGAGAAAGCGCGCTGGAGCGTCCCCACGTCCAGCGGCTCCTCCCCGGCGAGCGCCGCGCCGAGGCCCTGCGCGATCACCTCCGCCTCGGGCCAGCCGATGGGCGCGCTGTCGGACAGCGGGCGCTCCCACCCATCCAGGAGGAGGCTCATCTGGCGGGACAGCGCCTGCTGCCAGTCGCCCTCCGACGCCTCGATCGCTGGCGCGACCGGCGCGGCGTTCCACGCGGCGCGGCCGCTTCCGCACGAGCGACGCACCACCAGCTCGGCCGGACCGCGGGTCACGAGCTCACGAGGGGGGAGGCCGTCGAGCAAGTCGACGAGCCGCTCGACCGCCATGCTCCCGAGGAGCGCCGGGTCCTGCCGTACCGTGGTGAGCGGCGGATCGCAGTGCTGGGCGGTGTGGATATCGTCGAACCCCACCACGGCGATGTCCTCGGGCACGCGGTAGCCGTGCGCCCGGATCGCGTTGATGGCGCCAATCGCCATCTCGTCGTTGCCCGCCACGAGCGCGGTACAGAACTTGCCATTGCGCGCGAACAGCTCGTGGAAGCGCTGCTCGGTATACAAGATCGTACACTCGTGAAACTCGGAGAGCAGGTTGAGGTCGGCCTCGAGCCCGCGGGCGCGCATCGCCTGATCGAATGACCTGCTCCGCTCGTGGAAATCGTCCGATCCCGTCATGCCGATGTAAGCGATCCGACGATGTCCGAGACGGATGAGGTGATCGACGAGCACGTGAATCGAATCGTGGTTCTCCGCGCGGACGACCGGGAAGCGCGCTCCGAGCGGGGGCGCGCAGAAGATGACGCCCGGCTTCCCATCGGAGAGCAGCTCTTCCAGGCCGTCGATGTTGTACATCGCGATCCAGCCGGCCACCTGGCGGAGCGCCACGCCGCGCTCGAAGACGCGCAGGGGCGTCGCGTAGATGACGAGGAGCTCGTAGCCCCGGGCGCGCGCGGCGCGGTGCATGCCTCGAAAGGCCGTGGCGTTGAAGGAGTTGTCGAGGAAGACCGACGCGACGCCGATCACCTTCGATGTGCCCTGATCGACAGGCCCCGTCTTCATCCCGGTCGCGCTCGCCCCCTGATCCCCAGGCGAGCCTACCACCGTCCTCGATGAAACGACTCAAGAACTTCCGCGTCGCCCGGCCGCCGCTCCATGCTGCGTGATTCTTGCGTGATTCCTGCGTGATGCGATGGGTGCGCGCATGTAAACAATCCTGAGCGGCCGCTTTCGCCGAGGTTCACGCGCGGCGCCGGCTCCGCGGGACGGCCGTGCGAGCACCTTTCTCAGGGTGGCAGACCGCGGGCGCGGTCAGTTGCCTTGAGTGCGCCCGACGGGGAGCGCCGGGCCGACGCAGCCGCAGCCGCACGCGTCGGAGAAGAGCTCCTCTCCCGGCGCGCAGATGAAGTCGACGAGGTGGCAGTACTCCGGATCGTGAGAGACGTAGCGGACGTCCGGATCCGCGGCGTCAGGGCAGGCCTCCGGCGCGGGGCCGACGCAGCCACAGCCGCACTCGCCGGAGAAGAGCTTTTCGGGCGGTGAGCAATCGAAGTCGATGAGGGCGCACTCGTTCGGATCGTGAGAGACGTAACGGACGCCTGGATCACCCGGGTCCGGGCACACGGGGGGAGGCGGCTCCTCGTCGATGCAGCCGCAGCCGCACCCGGGCTCGGTCATCAGCCGCTGTCCCTCCGCGCAGACGAAGTCGATGAGCGCGCACTCGTCCGGATCTTGAGAGACGTAGTGGACGCCCGGATCGCTCGGATCCGGGCACGCCCCGCCGCCGCCGCCCGTGGGAGGGTCACAGCCGAGCAGTCCGACGATCGAAGAGGCCGCAAGAAGCAACAAGGCACAGGCTCGCATGTTGGTCTCCGTATCTTTCTCGTGGGGTTGGGAGATGCAGCTCCCCCTCGAGGCCCGTCTCGAGCCTCCCGGAGGAGCGGAGAGCTGGAATCGACTCAGGGAGCGCCGGGCACGAAGAGCGTCACCGCCCGCCGGAAGACCTCCGGTGAAGACACCTCGATCAGCGCCACTTCCTCGCGCGCGGCGGCGCCGGTCGGCCGGTACACCACGCGGAGCTCTCCGGCGCTCCCCGCCTCGAGGACCACGGGGGCCGCCGTTCCCTCGAGGCTGTACTCGGGCGCCGGGGCGCGCAGCGCGATCCTGTCGATCGCGAGCGGCGCGCCGCAGAAGTGCGCGAGCGCGACAGCGCTGCTGGACGCCGCGCCGGCGGCCGCCTCGGGCAGGGCGAGCTCCCGCTCGACCTCGAAGCAGCCTGCGAGCGGGCGAGGCGACGGCTCGAGGGCGCCGGAGGCGGCGATGAGGTCCACCGGCTCGGAGCGCAGCGCGCCGCGCCGCGCCTGGAGGCGCAGCTCGTTCCCCCGGAGGCCGTCGATGTCGAGCGCGAAGCTGCCGTCGCCCGCGACCGGCGCGACGACGGGGGGCGCGGTCCCATCGAGGTTCATCGCCCAGACCACGTCGGCGTCGGTCACGCTCCCGGGCGCGCCGGTGAGCTCCAGCGGGGCGCCGTCGCACACGTCGCACACCGCGCCGACGACGTCGCCGGCGAGCGCCGGCGGCCGCTCGAAGGGCGGCTCCGGGATGGGGTTCACCCCGCACCCGGCGGCGCAAGCGACGAGAAGGACCGCAAGCCAGCGCATCACGCCGCCCCTCTGTTCAAGAGTCGCGCCAATGCGATCCGCGGTGTTCCGCGGAGATCGTGGCCCCAATTTGTACCATTCTGTACCATATTGTACCGATGGTACACCACGGCATTGCGCCAGGGGCCGTGGTCGACGGTCGTTACGAGGTCGTGCGCGCGCTCGGGCGCGGCGGGCTCGCCTCGGTCTACGAGGCGCGCGACCGGCTCTTCGATCGCGACGTCGCGATGAAATCGCTGAGCTTCGGCTCCGCGGGCGCGCTCGAGGCGTTCCGGCGGGAGTTCTCGCTGCTCTCGGCCTGCGCTCACCCGCGCCTCCCGCGCGCGTACGACTTCGCCCGGACGACGTCCGGCGGCGCGCCGGGCCAGCCGCTCACGTACGCCACGACGGAGCTCATCCGCGGCCGGACGCTGGCCGAGCACGCGCGGGGGCGCGCCTTCCGCGCGGCCCTGCCCGTCCTGCTCGACGCGCTCGACGCGCTCGGGTGGCTCCACGGCGCCGGCATCGTCCACGGCGACTTCAAGCCCGAGAACGTCCTCGTGCGGGACGACGGCGCGGGCGTGCTCATCGACCTCAGCGCGGCGCGGAGGATGCGCGCGGGCGCGGGGGACCTCTCGGGGACGGCGCGGTTCTTCGCGCCGGAGCTCCTCCGGGGGGCCCCGCCGAGCGCGCGCACCGATCTCTTCGCGGTGGGGCGGACGCTCGAGGCCCTGTTCCCGCTCCTCTCCGGGGCGCCGCCCGCCGCCGTTCGCCGCCTTGCCGAGCGGCTCACCGCCGAGGATCCGGCGAGCCGCCCCTCCGGGGTCGAGGAGGTCCTCGAGGCCCTCTCCACCGGCGGCCTGCCGCGGCGCGCGCCCGCCGTCGTGAGCGAGCCGGGCGAGATCGTGGGCCGGGAGCGCGAGGTCGAGGCGTTCGGCGCGGCGCTCGAGGCGCTGCTCCGCGGCGAGCGCGGGCCGCGCGCGGCGATCGTCACGGGCGAGGAAGGCACGGGCAAATCGCGGCTGTTCCGCGAGCTCAAGTGGCGCGCGCAGCTCCGCGCGCAGGTCGTCGAGGGCGCGCCCCGCGGCGACGATCCGCTGCGCGCGCTGCTGGTCCGGGCGCTCGGCGGCGCGCCGCTCCCGGCCGGCGTCGACGCGCTGCTCGGGGCCCGCGGCGAGCTCGCGGGGGCGCGCGGGCGCGAGGGCGAGGCGGGGCGCGCCCCGCGGGATCCGCGCGATCTGCGGGATCCGCGTGATCCGTACGGATCGCCCGCGCCGCGCCGGCCGCGCGTGCTCGCGATCGACGACGCCCACAGGCTGGGCGCGCACGACCGGGCGCTGCTCGAGGCGCTCGTGCGATCGACCGAGCCGACCGACGCCGTCCTCTGGCTGATCGCCTCGGCGGAGCGGCTCGACGTGGGCGGCGGCGCGGTCGTCGAGCTCCCGCTGGGCCCGCTCGGCGAGGACGCGGTCCGGGTCTGGACCGCGCCCCTCGCCACGGCGGCGCGCACGTCGGACCTCCTGCGCGCGAGCGGCGGCCGGCCGCGCGCGCTCAAGGAGCTCTGCGCCGCGCTGGCGCAGCGCAGCCTGAGCGAGGCGGAGCTCGACAGGTTCGTCCACACGACGGGCACCCCGGAGCTCTGGCGACGGCGCGTTGCGGCGCTCGACCGCGGCGAGGCGCGCGCCCTCGCGGCGCTCGCGGTCGCGGATCCGCTCGGGCCCGAGGCCGCCGCCGCGCTCGGCGTGGGGCGCGCGGCGCTCGACGCGCTCGAGGCCGCGGGGCTCGCGCGGCTCGACGGCGAGGGGTTCCGCCTCGGCCAGCCCGGGCAAGCCAGGGCGATCCTGCCCTGGCTCGACGCCGGCGTCGTGCGCGAGGTCGCGGCCGCGATGGCGGCCCAGCTCGCCGGCGCCGACGAGGCGGCCCTCGGCCCGGCGCTCCGCAGCCAGCGCGCGGCGGACCGGGCGAGGGCGCTCGTGCTCGCGGGCGACCACGAGGCGGCGCGGCGGGCGCTCGCCGCGTCCGGGCCGATGCTCGAGTGGGCGCCGCGCGCCTGGGTGCGCGCGGCGGACGCCGCCTGCGAGGTCCTGCCGGCGCCGCGGACGCTCGTGGCCGCGGCGTCCGCGATCGAGGCGGCCGGCGACCCGCGGCGCGCGCTCTCGCTGCTCGCGCGGGCGAGGCGCGCAGGGCCGCCCGCCGGCGTCGGCGCGGAGCTCTCGTACCGGGCGGCGCGCTGCTACGAGAAGCTCGGCAAGGTCGAGCGGGCGCTCTGGCAGCTCGGGCGCGCGCGGGCCCTCTCGCCCGGGCCCTGGGGCGGGCGGCTCGCGAGCCTCTCCGCGCGCTGCCTGCTGCGCCTCGGCCGCTACGACGAGGCCCGGCGCGAGGCGGAGGGGGCGCTCGCGGCGCTCGGATCACGCGAGGTCGAGGGCGCGCCCGCGAGCGGCGAGGCGCGCGAGGTCGAGAGCACCCTCGCGAGCGGCGAGGCGCTCGAGGCCGACGGCGCCCTCGCGAGCGGCGAGGCGCGCGAGGCCGCCGCGGAGCTCGCCGAGACGCTGGGCCTCGCGCTCGGGTACCTGAGCGACCAGGCCGGGGCGCTCCAGAGCCTGGCGCGCGCCGTCGCGCTGCGGCCGGCGTCGGGCTCGCCCCGCGCCCGCGCCCGCACGCTCAGCTACCACGCGCTCCATGCCTACCGCGCCGGCGACGCGGCCCTGGCGGCGCGCGGGTTCCAGGAGGCGCTCGACCTGGCCGAGGCCGAGGGCCTCGGCGATCTGCTCGCGACGGCCGCGCTCAACCTGGGGACGGCGAGGCACCAGCTCGGCGACTGGGGCGCGGCGCTGCGCTGCTACGAGCGCGGGCTCCGGGCGGCGATCGCCTTCGCCAAGGAGCGAACCGAGGCGACGCTGCGCTTCAACCTCGCCAAGATCCACGCGGACGTCGGCCTGCTCGAGCGCGCCGAGCTCGCCGTCGCGCGGATGCGAGCGCCCGAGGGCCCGAGGGCCCCCGAGGAGATCGCCGTGGCGGCGCTCGGGCTCGCGGCGGAGATCGCCGCCGCGCGCGGCGCGCTCGGCGAGGCGGCGCGGCTGCTCGAGGAGGCCCGCGCCGGCCACGCGGCGCGCGGGTCGAAGCGCGAGGCGTGCGAGGCGGTGATCCACGCCGCGGAGGTCGCGCTCGCGGCGCGGGACAGGGCCGCGGCGGGCGCGCGGCTGGCCGAGGCCGCGGCGCTGCTCCGGGAGGCCGACGCGGCGGACCTCGCGCTGCGCCACGCGACGGCGGGCGCGGAGCTCGCGCTGGCCCGCGGCGACACGGGCGCGGCCCTCGCGGAGGTGCAGCGGGGCGCGGGCCTCGTGGTGAGGGTCTCGCAGCTCGAGCTCCACGCGAAGCACGAGGAGGTGTCCGCCGAGGTGCTCCGCCTCCGGTCGGCGACGGCGCTGGCGGAGCGGCACCGCACGGCCGCGCTCGAGTGCTGGGAGCGCATCGGGAGCACGCTCCCGGCCGACCTCGCCGAGGTCTTCTGGCGGCACCCGCGGCGGGCCGCGCTCCGCGCCGGGCCCGCGCCGCCGGGGGCCCGCATGGAGCTCGTGCTCAAGCTGCTCGAGGTGAACCGGCGCCTGAGCTCGACGCTCGACGCGGAGGAGGTGCTCCGCCTCGCCATGGACGCGGCCATCGAGCTGACCGGCGCCGAGCGGGGGTTCGTGATCCTCGCGTCGCCGTCGCCGGAACCGGGAGGCCACGCGAAGGGCAGGCTCGAGGTCGCTGTCGCGCGGAACCTCGATCGCGAGCGCGTCGGCAAGAGCCAGCTCAAGTTCAGCCACGGAATCGCGAAGCGGGTGGTCGAGCGCGGGGAGGCGGTGCTCACGGTCGACGCGCTGGCCGACGAGCGGTTCCACGGGAACGCGTCCGTGCACGGCCTGCGGCTCCGGTCGATCGTGTGCGTGCCGATCCGCGCGCACGGCGCGGTGCTCGGCGCCGTCTACCTCGACAACCGGTTCCAGCGCGGCAAGTTCGCGGAGGGCGACGCGGATCTGCTCGGCGCGTTCGCGGACCAGATCGCGGTCGCGCTGCACAACGGCAGGCTGATGGCCGAGCTCCGGGACCGCACGCGGGCCCTGGAGGAGGAGCAGCGGCGGGTCGCGGAGCTCATGCGCTCGCAGGCCGACGAGATCGAGCGGCTCTCGCACGAGCTCGAGCGGACCCGGGCGGACGCGCGCCGCGACTTCCCGGAGATCGCCGGGAGGAGCGCGCCGATGCGCGCCGTGCTCGCGCTCTGCGAGCGCGTCGCGGAGAGCGACGTGACCGTGACGGTGACCGGCGAGAGCGGCACGGGCAAGGAGCTCGTCGCGCGCGCGATCCACGCGGGCGGGCCCCGCCGGGATGGGCCGTTCGTCGCGGTCAACTGCGCCGCGCTGCCCGAGGCGCTGCTCGAGTCGGAGCTCTTCGGCCACGTGAAGGGCGCGTTCACCGGCGCGGTCCGCGATCACGGCGGCCTGTTCCTCTCGGCGCGGGGCGGGACGCTGTTCCTCGACGAGCTCGGGGAGGTGCCGCTCGGCGTGCAGGCGAAGCTGCTCCGCGCGCTCCAGGAGCGCTCGATCCGCCCGGTGGGGTCGGACCGGAGCGTCTCGGTGGCCGACGTGCGGGTCGTCTGCGCGACGAACCGGGATCTGCGGGACGAGGTCGCCCGGGGGCGCTTTCGCGAGGATCTCTACTACCGGGTCAGCGTCATCGAGATCCGCTTGCCGCCGCTGCGCGACCGGCCGGAAGACATCCCGGCGATCGCGCAGGCGATCGTCGAGAAGCTCGCGGCGCGCCAGGGCCGCCCGGCGTTCCGGCTGTCCCGGGGCGCGCTCCGGCGGCTCTCGTCGTACGGCTGGCCCGGCAACGTGAGGCAGCTAGAGAACGTGCTCTCGCGCGCGTGCGTGCTCTCGCCGGGCCCGGAGATCGGCGCCGCCGACATCCAGCTGCCGGCGGCGGCGCCCGCGCCGCGGGGCCGGTCGCGCGCCGAGCACCAGGGCGCCGAGGAGGAGCGGATCCGCGCCGCGCTCGATCTCTCCCGCTGGAACGTGAGCGAGGTGTCGAGGAGCCTCGGGATCCCGAGGATGACGCTGTACCGGAAGCTCGCCCGCTACGGGCTCTTGCGGAAGGAGTGAGGGTCAGCGCGCAAGCCGGGAGGCGTCGCGACGAGGTGAGTGCGAGCGGAGCGCGGCTCGAGTCATGGCCGCGTACTCGGCGTCGTCCGCGACGCTGCGATCGAGCCACGCGCGGGCCCGCGCTCGCTCTGCGGGATCGATATCCGGCTGGCCCGCGATCACCTGCATGGCCCGGATGATCGCGAGGTGCTCGCGCCTGCGCTCGAGGAGAGGTTGCCGCTGATTGAGCTGCAGCACCTCGTCGATCGTCGCTTCGGCGCGCGGATTCCCCTCGATGGGATAGGCGTACTCGTCGCGAAAGCCGATGATCTGCTCGGGATCCTCCTGCGCGGGATGAACGAGGAGCGGCGCCTCCGCGGCCAGCCTGGCGCGCGCCGAGCGGGCGCGCTTCCGGGGATCACGCAGCGGGAACAGGTTCCTCTTGTGCTTCTCGTTGCAGAGCACGCACGAGAAGAGGAGGTTTTCCCATGCGTACGCCAGCCAGTAGTACCCCGGGCGCTCGATGGGCGCCGTCCGCGCCTGCTGCACCGCGGCCTTGGGCCGATAGTGCTCCACGTCCCCATGAGCGACGTGCTTCACCTTCGACTCGCAGTAGCAGCACTTGCCGTGGTGAGCCGTCTCCAGCGCCGTCTTCACGGCGGGGTGGGCATAGACGGCAACCTCGAAGTCGAGCGTCGCCGCGCCGCGCTGGATCGACGCGCGCGCGCCGCGGTACGAAGCGCAGACGGCCGCGCGCGCCGCGGGCGCCTTGTCTCGCAGCTTCCTGGGCGCCTGCTCCGGCTTCTTGACCCGGATCATCTGGAGGCGCCGCCACCGGCCTTCTTCAGCGAGCGCGCCGCCTGCTGAATGATGTCCATGGCCTCCATCTGCTCGGGCGTCTCGCCGGTCGGCAGCTCGCCGATCTCTCGCTCGACGCGCTCGAGCGCGCGTCGATCCGCCGTCGAGAGGCGGGGCTTGGTCAGGATCTCCCGGCGCTCGGCGAGGAGCGCGTCGAGCGCGGGCGGCCGCGCGCTCGGCAGCCCGAACAGGTCGCTGGTCAGGATCTGATCGACGCGCCAGGTTCGAACCGCCGCGCCGCTGTTGTCGATGACCACGTGGTCGCCCTCACGACGCAGGACGACGATGTTGGCGTTCTCCGCCGCCTGGACCACGAGCGGGCTGTGCGCGGTGACGATGAACTGGACGTTGGGGAAGCGCTCCGAGAGATAGCTGAGCAGCTTCCGCTGCCAGGCCGGATGCAGGTGCAGATCGATCTCGTCGACGAGGACCACCGCCGGTTCCGCGAGGGGGTTCTCGCTGTCGGGGTAACGCTCGTAGAGGCGGCTGGCGAAGTCGACCATCCACGCGAGCAAGGTCTTGTAGCCGAGGCTCAGGCCCTGGAGGGGCACCCGGCCATAAGGCGTCTCGAGCAGGATACCAGGGCGGGGGCGTGCAGGGTTATCGTCCAGATCAGCGAGGATCTGGATGTCCTCGACCTCGGGCAGCAGCTCGATGAGCATCGATCGGACCGCGTCCCGCCGGGCGCGAGCCCGCTCCTGGTGCGGTGAGGGCTTGTTCGCGGCGTAGTCGGCCTGGAGGAGCCACTCCTCGGCGTTGCGCAGGGGAACGTGATCGTGGAAGAGGGTAGCGATCGGATCGTCGTCACGGGGATCCGTCAAGGCGCTCGCGCCCATGCGACGGGAGGCTCCGTAGGCAACACAGAACAGATCGGCCAACTCGACCCGCTTGGCGATATTGCCACGACCTCGGGAACGTTCGACCTTGGCATGCAGTGTCTCCGCGCGGAACTTGGATTCAGGTGCAGAGATCAAGCCGCCGAACGAAATACGGCTCTCGAGGATTGCAGTTCGTGCCGAGGTGCGTAGCAGTTCTTCATTGTTGATGAGAAATTTCGATGGCGAAATGATGTGACAGATAACGTACTCGGGCGCTTCGTCAGCCAACACCGGCCGGCTGGCGACGAGCGCCTTCAGCAGCGTCGTCTTCCCTACCCCGTTGTTCCCCAGGATCACGGTCCACTGCCGCGGCTTCCCCTCGCCGTTCGACAGGTCGAGCGTCTGCGCCGGCCCGAAGCAGCGCACGTTCTCCAGCGTGAGCGACAAGAAGTAGACGCCACGGGCGCCCTTGCTCGGCCCCAGCTTCCGCGCGATCCGGCGCTTGGCCCCGCCCGCCGCTGCCTTCCTCGTCGTCATCTCGCCTCCCTATCGCCCATCAACCCGGCCAGGGCAAGCCCGGCCGGCAGCGGCATGCCGGGGGAGCCAGGGGGAGTCCTGGTGGCTCTGCCTGCGCGCGCCAGCATCCCCTCCCCCGGCTGGCGCCGGGACACCCTGGTCGCTGGGTCGTCGAACTGTCGGGGTCACGGTGCAGGCGGGCACGAACAGCGCCTAATCCCAGATGCGCACGACCATGAGCCCCAGGTTCGACCGCTTCCCCGCGGCCACGATGCGGCCGTCGCGCTGGACGGTGACGGCGTAGAGGTAGTTCTGCTCCGGATGGTCGTCGAGCACGACGGCGCCCGAGGCGCCGAACCCGGCGTCCCTGGAGCCGTCCGGCAGGAGCCGCAGGATCGAGGCCGTGATGCCCGAGGCCGCGGTGCCGCCCGCGACCGCGCCGAGGATCTTGCCGTCGGCCTGGAGGGCGACGCCGTAGCCCCGCACATAGGGCTTCTCTTCGCCGCTCGCGTTCACCATGCCGGTCCCGCCGAACGTCGTGTCCGCCGAGCCGTCCGCGTTGAAGCGCGCGAACGCATAGTGATTCACGCCGTCGAGCGCGTATCCGACGAGGATCGGCTTGCCGTCGCTCCCGAGGACGAGGTCGTTATCGTTGTAGGGCGTCTGCGAGAGATAGGCGATGCCGCCCGTTCCGAAGCCGGGATCGAGCGCCCCGTCGCGATCGAGCCGCACCGCAAGGAAGGTCGGGCCCGCGTCCCGCTCGGTTCCTCCGGCGACGATCTGCCCGCCCTCTCCGAGCGCGACCGAGTGCAGCGGGCGATTCTCGAACGAGACGACGCCCGAGCCGCCGAAGTCGCGATCGACATCGCCCATGGAAGAGAACCGCACGACGATGCCGCGGTTGCCCGGCTTCCCGACGCCGGCGGCGATGATCCAGCCGTCGCTCTGGACGGCGGCGTCGAAGCCCTCCGAGCCGCTGATCAAGGCAGGATCGAGCCTCGCGACCCCGCTCGCGCCAAAGGCCTGATCGATCCCGCCGCTCGCGTTGAACCGGACCACTGCGAGCTGCTCGTTCCGCGTCCCCACGGCCAGAATGCGCCCGTCCGGCTGGAGGGCCAGCGACTTGACCGTTCCCTCCTGGCCGACGACGAGGCCCGCTGTGCCGAACTCCGGATCGAGCACGCCGCTCGGCAGGAAGCGCGCGAGCCCCCAGGTCGCTCCGTCGACGCCGGCGACGAGGATCTTGCCGTCCTCCTGGACGACGATGGCGCGCGCCTCGTGGGGCGTGCCGCTGGTGGCGATGCCCTCGCCGTCGAACGATGCATCGAGCGTCCCCGGCGGATCGGCGACGAGGAGCGAGACCGGCAGCTCCCGATCCTCCAGCCCGGGCGCGCTGGCCACGAGCGAGGGCGCGGCGCCGCCGAGCATCGCGAGCGGCTCCGCGGTCAGCGTGAGCACGCCGGTGGCCTCGCCATCCGAGACCACGACCGGGCTCGCCGTGACGCCGCTCGGCAGGCCCGACAGCGAGAGCGCGACGTCGCCCGCGAAGTCGTCCGAGCGGGTGACGGCGACGGTGAGCGACGTCGAGCCGCCGCGCACCACGCGCGCCGCCGTCGGGTCGAGCGCGATCGAGAAGCCCGCCTGCGGCGCCCCGCCGCCGCTTCCGTGCGCGGACAGGTCGCCGCCGCTGCCGCCTCCGCCCGACGCGGCGGCCCCGCCGGCGCCGGCGCCGCCGTCACCGCCGGCCCCGTCGCGCGAGACGTCGTGAATGCCCAGGATACCCTGACAGCCGAGCGCGAGGGAGGCCGCGGCCGCCCCGGCGAGGAAGGCCGCGCGCGCGAGCCGGACGCCGCGGGCTGGCCGGGGCAGCGCGCTCCTCTGCGCGAGCGGCGCGAGCGGGAGGATCATGCCGGCAGGCTACCACGTCGGCCCCCCGCCGGACGCAGCGCCACGACGGCGCCTGGGGTCACGCGCTCGGAGACGAGGCGCTCTCCACCTGCTGCGCGAGCTCATTCCACTCGGGGTACCCAGACCGGTACGGCTCGACAGAAAGGCCCTTCAGAAACCGGAGAACCGACCGCGCGATGACGTCCACCTCGTGGCGCGCCGCCATCGGGTGAGAGCGCCATGCATGGAACCGCTCGACCACCTCCCGAGGCTCGAAGGGAAGACACCGCGAGCTCGGGCTCGGCTCGGGATCCGGATAGGACGTCAGCACCTCGATCTCCTGCCGCAGGAGATCGAGCGCCCCGCGAGGATCGGCCTGCTCCAGGAGGCGCGCGTACTCTCGGTACGGCGTGTGGTGCGACGGGCTCAGCCGAAGGGCCTTCTCGTAGTAGAACCGCGCCCGATCCGGATTGCCCAGCCGATCTCGGTACAGGTCCCCGAGCCTGCCATACGCCTCGACCGTCCCCGGATAGAACCGCTTGATGTCGTAGTAAGCCGGGTGCGATACGTACGAGTTCCTCGGGGAGAAATCGGGCTCGATCTCGGCGAAGCGCGCGTAATGCTCTGCGGCCTGCTCATGAGCGCCCCGGCGCTCGTGGAGCTCTCCCAGGTAGAAATGATTGACCGCGTAGAGGCGCGGATCGTGGTAAGCCTGCGACACGCCGTCCAGATACCGCTCCTTCAGCGACGCGCGAGGCATGACCAGAGCCGCTCCGCCCCGCCCCCTCGTCATGAGCGTCTCCGCCAGGTGGAAGGAGCGGAGGAGATGGCGCTCAGCCTGGTCCGACTCGTAATAGTGCCACAGGAACTGGCTGCTGATGATGTAGGCCCCCAGCGGGTGGATGCTGTCCTCATCCATGAACGGATCCGAGTGTTTGTAGGGGGACTCGGACTGGAACGAAGGCGCGATCTCGTCCCACCAGCGCTCGAGCTGGCGAAGCGCCGCGAGCGCGCGCTCCAGCGGCATGTTCAGGCTCCGCTCGGAGTACCAGCGATAGATATCGTACGGCATGCGCAGGAAGCCGACGGCCTGCTTGAGCGACGCGAGCTCCTCGCCGCACAGCGCCCGCCGCCTGGTCACGTCGTACTCGACGCGAGCGAGCCCCGGGTGCGCCCACCGGATCTGCTCCTCTTCCTCCTCCCGGAGCTCGGTCTGCAGAAGGTCGATCACGGTATCGAGGTTCTCCCGGTTCGGCTCGTCGTCCTCGGCCTCGCGGGCGGCCTGCAGGACGGGGATGAACCGGGCCCAGCAAGCCCTGGTGTCGTAGACGCACCAGGCCGCATGGAACCTGACCAGCGGAGACGGAGACCGCAGCGCGCGCTCGTAGAGCGACGCGATCCGGTCGTCGAGCGCGGCTTCACGGCGCGACGCCTCCGCGAGGAACAGGAGCGGCTCCGCCGTGCGGGCCAGCTCGCGGTCAGCCAGGTCGATCAGCTCATCGCGGGTGTACTGCGAGAGCGCCTCCCTGCCGAGCCGCGTGACCTCATCCTGAGCCATGAACCAGGGATTCAATCACGAGGGACACGGCAGACACAGGCGTTTCCTGGGTCCGCCATGCCCGGGCGTCCGCCAACCCCGGAGGGTCCACCGCGCCACGAGCGCCAGGCACAACTGTACATCCGTTCAATGATCTGCTAGCCGATCGGCATGCGCCCCCGCAAGGCCGCCGCCGCCGCCGTCGTCGTCGAAGAGCTGCCGCCCACCGAGGAACCCATCGACGCGATCCCGCCCGACGACACCGCGGCGGACGAGCCGAGCTCCGCCGTCCGGGAGCCGCTCGCGCTCGATCTCATCTGCATCGACTGCGGCAGCAGCGGCCGCGGTCATGACGGCTGCGCGCACCGCGAGCGCGCCCGCTTCCACGCGCCGCCGCGGGCAGCGCTGGAGCTCGTCGCGCGCCTGCGCCGGGCAGCCGCCGAGCACCGCGCCGCCGCCCGCGCCCTCCGCGCCCTGGTCACCGCCGAGCACGCGCGCGGTCGCGCCGAGATCGAGCGGGCGGATCCGGTCGAACTCCAGCAGCCCGAGGCGGAGCCGGAACCCCCCTCGCCGCCCCGGATCGAGCTCGCGGCGCCGGAGCCGCCCGCCGTCTGCCCGCGCTGCGCCGAGCAGACCGAGGGCGAGCCGACGGAGTCCGGGGCGCCGCCGCGCCGGCCAAAGCGCAAGGGGCGGGTGGCCCTCGAGCAGCAGGCGTTTCTCTTTTCGAACGATTCCGAGCAACACCCGCCGCACGGGACCTGAGCCGCGACCAGGGCGCTGCCGAAGGAATCGGAGACCCGGGATCGGCGTTACGCTGCGCCGATGTCTCCGAGCCCGTCTCGAGCTCCTTGCTTGCGCGCCGGAGGCGGCGCTCTGGCCGCCGCGCTGCTCTGGCAACTCGCCTGCACGGGAGGAGCTCCACCGGGAACTCTGCCCGTGACCGGAGCGCGCCGGTCGCTCCCGCCGCCGCGGCAGGAAGACTCGACACCACCGCGCCCGCTGCCCGCGGAACGCCAGAGCACGCCTGCGCCGCCGCCCGTGCCAGCCCCGGGCGAAGCGCCGCTTCCACCCGATGTCGTGGCCACGATGCAGGCGCTCGCCGCGCTCGACACCAGCGCGGACGGCATCGGGCTGAGCGCGCCCCCCGCGGGAGCTCCCGCGCTGCTCCGCGCCTTGAAGGCCGAGCTCCGAGGCGTCGTCGGGCGCGCGCTCGACGCGGCCAAGGGCGCGCCCGACGACGCACGCACGCGCGCGATGGCAGAGCTCGAGCGGCTCGGCGTCCGCCCCGCCGGCGAGGAACGGCGGTGGGGCAGCCTCCTCGACCTCCGCATCGAGCAGCCCGCGGCGCACCCCGAGCTCCGGGTCGCGGTCCTCACGCTCGCGGTCCCGTGCGGCGAGGACGCGTCTCTCTACGTCTTCGAGCGGGGCCGGGCGGGCTTTCGCCTCGCGCTCGCTCACGAGAGCGATCCGTCGGGGTGGACGTCGGAGGGAAACCGGCTGTCCTATGGCTTCCTTGGGGGCCAACCGAAGGGGCGCTGGGCGCTGGCCGTGTCGAGCGCGGAGTCGTCCTGTGTCTCGCTCTGGAGGACGCTGACCACGAGGGTGCTGCTGGAGGGAACAGACCCGCTGCACCCGCGCGCGATCTTCGCGAACAGCCTCCGATTCCACATGCCGGCCGGCTACACCCTCGCGGTGTCCGCCGGGGGCTTCACGCTGCGCTGGACAGGCGACCCGACCTTCCTCCCATGGTACCCGCGCTGGGACGCCCTCGCCGCGCGCTACACGGTGGAAGGCGACAGCGTCCGTCGAGCGCCGCCCCTCGCGCCTGACGCGGAGTCGTTCGTGTACGCCTGGCTCGGGCTCGAGTGGGCAGAGGCCGAACGCTGGCTCTGCCCAGCGGCGTCGCCGTCCGCGGGCGAGCGCTGGCACCGGGAGCTGCGCGCAGCGCTGCCAGGGCTCGCGTCGACACCGCAGCTCGGCGCGTGCGGGGGCCCCGGCGGGGAGGATCCCACGAAGTGCGAGGACGTGGAGCTGCGGCTGACGCGCCCGGGCCCCGCCCGGTCCACCGCGACCACCCACGTCCTCCTGGCGAAGCAGGGCGCGGATCGCTGCGTCGAGCGCGTGTTCTCGAGGGGGAAGCCATGAGAGGTCCGGGCAGCGGCTCGGTCGAGAGCAGGATGCCCGCGGCGGCGATCGCGCGGCCGGCGCGGCGGCGCCTGCGCGGACTGGCCCTCTCTTGCGCGGCCTGCCTGTCGCTCGCGCTCGCGGCGTGCGCGGCACCCGCGCCCGAGGCGAGAGGACCTCTGGCACCTCGGCCGGCAGCGCGGCCCGCGACGCACGGCGCGCCCACTGCCCCCGGCACAGCCCTCTCAACGGCCCCCGGCACAGCCCTCTCAACGGCCCCCGGCACAGCCCCCCCGGCGGACGACGCCACGGACCTCGTGAGAGAGGCGCTCGCCCCGTTCTTCGCCGCCCCGAGATCGGGCGCCGCCGACGTTCAAGACACGTGGCTGACGCCGCGGGTGAGCGTGGAGAAGCTGCCGGCGGAGTGCTGGGAGCTTTCGCCGGAGCAGGACGCAGCCGGGCTGGCGATCGTCGCGCTGCACCGGCGCGACCGCGGCCCCGTCCAGTGCGCTCCGTTCAGCGCGCGCCTCGCGCCGTTCGCCACGTTCGCCGTCGACAGGCGCGCTGGCACCGTGCGCTGGTGGGACGAGGCGGCGCCCCGGCCGATGCGCGAGTTCTTCGCCGCGCGCGAGGAGTCCCTGAGAGCAGCCGTCTCGGCGCTGGAGAAGCGCTTCATCGACGACGCCATCGCCTGGGAAGGCACGACCGCGCTGCACGTCGAGGACGAGACGGCCATGCACCTCCACGTGTCCGTGCTCTCGCCCGACGACCGCAAGCGGCTCGCGCGCTTCCGCGTCGACAGGCGCACGCGCGAGCTCTCGTGGGACGACAACGGCGAGCTCCGCGGCTACGCGGCGTTCAAGGCGAGCTGGTACCGGGACCATCACCCGGCGGTCACCGCGCTCGGCCAGCTGCTCGAATGGAAATGGTCCGGGGTCGATTCGCTCACGCTGGAGGCATCCCACGGCCATGCCTTCGATCTCGTCGCCCGGGCCGGCGAGACGTGCTCCCCGGCGAGCCGCATCTGCGCCACGGAGCGATTCCGCGTCGATATGCGGCGCGGCGCGGCGATGTGGCACGACGGCAAGGCCTACGTGCCCATCGAGCGATTTCTTCAGGACCTGGAGCAGAGGGGGCAAAGGGCCGTCGTTTTGGCCAGGGCCTGGGCGCTGAAGCAACGAGGGCCCGCCGGCGCCTCCTGCCTCGCCTTCCGGCCCGAGGGCGTCGACAGGGCGAGCGCGCACGTCCGGATGCACCTCGCCCCGCCGTGCAACACCTCCCCGATACTGATGACGCTCGCGTGGTACTTCGTGGACCTGCGCACAGGCAAGGTGTGCTCTTCCGAGGACGACACGTGCGGTGCGGCGTCCGGGCAGGGGAGACCATGACATGGGCCGGCGGGGCGCCCCATGAGGCCGCCCGCCGCGGCGCCCCTCCGGCGCGCGACAATCGGGGCTGACAAGCATCGCCGTCCATCCGATACTCGCGCCGCTTGCCGCTCAGCACGGCCATCAGCAGGCGACCGGGAGCCGGACGCGGGGGCGCGGGAACGCTGGAGCTCGCGACGACGAGCGCCCGCTGCCGCCGCGAGCGCACCGCAGAGCGGCATGGCCACACGGGTGTCGCGTGCTACCAGGTTGCGTTTGTGATCGCGTCACGACGGAACGCGGGCGCTGAGGACCACCGAGGATGCTGCCACCATGTCGCTCGATAGAGCCATCGGCATCATGTGCCCCGACATCTGGGGCAGCTATGTTTGCGAGCTTCTCGGCGGTATCCAGTCGGCCGCCGCGCGCGCCGGGTATCGGGTGCTCGCCATCAGGGCGTCCCCGCGAGACGTCCACAGGCTGCGGCTCGCGCGAGACCAGGTCGACGGGTGGATCGCGCTCATCGACGCGGCGGAACTCGAGCCCTTCCTCGACGACGGCCGGCCCGTCGTGACCCTCAGCGCGCGCGCGAACGACGACGCGCGCTGTCCCTACGTCCTGCCCGACAACCACGGTGGCGCCCTCTCGGCCGTACGCCACCTGCTCGACCACGGCCACGAGCGGATCGTCTTCGCGGGCCACATGGCGCACGAGGACATCCGGCAGCGCTTCCAGGCCTACCGGGACGCGCTCGAGGAGCGCGGCATCTCGTTCGACCCCGACCTCGTCTTCGATCTTCCGAACAACGAGCGGGCGAGCGGCCGGCTCGCCGTGCGGCGCCTGCTGGAAGAGGGCGTCACCTGCACCGCGATGTTCATGTCGGCCGACAAGGAGGCGCTCGGGGTCCTCGACGCGTTCGCCGAGGCGGGCATCCGCGTCCCCGAGGACATCGCGCTCGTCGGGTTCGACGACATCGAGGCAGCCCGGTACGCCTCGCCGCCGCTGACGACGGTCCGCCAGCGGTTCGACCGGCTCGGCGGGACGGCCGCCGAGCTGCTCATCGACCTCCTCGCCGGGCGGGAGCTCCCCCGCGCGGGGCACATCGCGCCGACGACCCTGGTCCTGCGCCGCTCCTGCGGCTGCTCGCCCGCCCCGGCGCTGCGCGACGCGCCCCCGTCGTCCCGCAGCGCCGCGGCGCCGGCCAGCGCGCCCGCGTCGGCCCGCAGCGCCGCCGCCCGGGCCGGCGCGCTCGCGCGGGAGCTCGCCGCGCTCGCGAGCGCCTCGACGGCCCTCGATCCGAGCTCGCCGCCGGAAGAGGCCTGGCCCGGGGCGACGGAGGTGGTCCTCGGGCTCGAGGCGGCCGTCTGGGGCAGGCCCGGCCCCGCTGCCGCGGCGCTGGAGAGGGCCTGGCGAGAGGCCGCGGAGCAGATGCCCGACATCGACCAGCTCCTCGAGATGGTCGACCGGCTGGAGCGGGCGGGCCAGGCGATGCTCCGCGGCGCGGCGGACGCCGCCGCCGAGCGGCGCGTGGCGACGTACATCCGGGGGGCCCGGCGCGCCGTGATGGAGGGCCGGGTCGCGATCGAGGCGGCCCGCGCCGACTACCTGAACGGCCTGCTCGACATCAACCTCGTCATCCGGGAGACGCTCCTGGCGGACGCGGGCGGCGGCGGGAGCAAGCTGAGCTGGCTCTCCGCGGTGCAGATGAGCTGGGGCTGCCTCGCCGTGTGGGAAGCGCCCGGGGACACGGCTCCCCTGCTGCGGGTCGTCGAGAGCTGCTCCCCCGGAGCGGCCGCCACGCCGGAGGCGGGCGCGCGCGTCGCGGCCGAGGCGTTCCCGCGCGGCGACTGGCTGCCTGCCGCCGCCCGGCGGAGCGACCACGTCCTCCGGCTCATCCCGCTCCGCAGCGAGGGTGAGGATCGCGGCGTCCTCGCCGTCTGCGCCCCGGTGAGCAGCCCGCTCGGGCTGGATCACCGGGACATGGAGATGTGGGTGGCGATGCTGACCGCGGCGCTCGAGCGCGCGTCGCTGATCGAGTCGCTGATCGAACAGGAGCAGCAGGCGCGCGCCGCCTACGAGCGCGAGCGCGCCCTCGCGGACGACGTGCGCCGGCTCGGGTGCCCGGTCATCCCGCTCGACCAGGGCGTGCTGCTCGTGCCGCTCGTCGGCACCATCGATCCGGAGCGCGCGCGCCACGTGCTCGAGGTGGTGCTCGCGGAGCTCAGCCAGAAGGAAGCCGAGGTGCTGCTGATGGATATCACCGGCGTGCCCTTCGCCGACATGCAGGTCGCGGGATCGCTGATGAAGACGACCCGCGCCGCCCTCCTGCTCGGCGCCGAGGTCATCGTCGTGGGGATGCGGCCGCAGGTCGCGCAGGGGTTCATCCGCCTCGGCATCGACCTCCGGGGGATGACGCTCCACCAGACCCTCGGCAGCGCGCTCTCGGCGCTGCGCCGCAGGCGGCAGCCGCTCGACGCGCCGCCGGGCCCCCGGGCCTGAGCCCCCGGCGCGCGCCGCGCCTCCGCTATTCCGCCGCGTCCGGCCTCGCCGCGGCGGCCCCGCGGGCACGGCGGCCGCGCTCGCCTTCCCCAGGTTCCCCCGGCCTGCGGCGCGCCGCGCGCGCCTTGCCCTTGCTCACGCCGACCCGCCGCACGAACGACAGGAACTGCCGGAGCGTGGGAGACGCGTCGTCGGCGCGCCACGCGACGAGCAGATCGGTCGACGGCGCCCCCACGATCGGCCGCAGCGCGAGCCCCTTGCGACCGACATTCTTGATGGATTCCGGCAAGATAGAGACGCCGAAGCCCGCCGCCACCAGGCTCAGGATGTCGAGGTGCAGCGCCTCCTGCGCGATGCGCGGGGAGAAGCCCGCGGCGCGGCAGAGCCCCATCACCAGGTCGAAGAAGGCCGACCCGCGCTGGCGCGGGAACACGACGAACGGCTCGCGCGACAGGAGCTCGAGCGGGATGCGCTTCCGCGCGGCGAGCGGGTGATCGGCCGGCAGGGCGACCAGGAGCGGCTCGCGCCGGACGCACTCGGACGCGAGCCGGGCGTCGTGGAGCGGCGCCCTCACGAAGCCGACGTCGATGCGCCCGTCCTTCAGCGCCTCGATCTGCTCCTGCGGCGGCATCTCGCGGAGCGCGAGCTCCACCGCGGGGAGCTCCCCGCGAAAGGTGCGGACCAGCTCGGTGATGCCGCTGTAGGCGAGCGACGACAGGTACCCGACCACGAGGCGCCCGGTCTCGCCCACGCTCGCGCGCCGGGCCTCGTGCACCGCGAGCTCGAGCGCGTCGAAGACCCGCCGGACATGGGCGAGGAGCACCGCGCCCGCGGGCGTCAGCTCGACGCGCCGCCGCGAGCGATCGAAGAGCGAGAACCCGAGCTCGGACTCGAGATCCTGGATCTGCCGGCTCAGCGGCGGCTGGGCGATGCCGAGCCGCTGCGCCGCGCGGCCGAAGTGCCGCTCCTCGGCGACGGCCGTGAAGTACCGGAGGTGGCGTAGATCCATACCTTGAAGGTATCGTGTGATACGAAAGAATAGATTGGACGAACGTCAAGGGCACCCTAAATGCGGAGCCTGCCCTCAGGCGCCACCCCCGGCCGGGGCGCTCCGGAGGGGGACGGGAATTGGCCCATGTGGCTCGTCCGGATCGCGCTTCAACGCACGTACACGTTCATCGTGATGTCGATGCTGATCGTCATCCTGGGCGTGTTCACCGTCGCCCGGATGCCGACGGACATCTTCCCGGACATCGACATCCCGGTCCTGTCTGTAATTTTCAACTACGGCGGCCTCCCCCCCGAGGAGATGGAGAAGCGCATCGTCAACAATTACGAGCGCTTCCTCACGACCACCGTCAACGACATCGATCATATCGAGAGCCAGTCGCTCACCGGCATCTCGATCATCAAGATCTTCCTCCAGCCCGGCGCCAGCATCGAGGCCGCGACGGCGCAGGTCACGGCGATCTCGCAGACCGCGATCCGCCAGATGCCGCCCGGGATCAGCCCGCCGCTCATCATCCGTTACAGCGCCTCGAACGTGCCGATCCTCCAGGCCGCGCTGGAGAGCGAGTCGCTGAGCGAGCAGCAGCTCTTCGACTACGCGGTCAACTTCATCCGCGCCGACATCGCCACGATCCGGGGCACGCAGATCCCGTACCCGTACGGCGGGAAGCAGCGCCAGATCATGGTCGACATCGACCCGCAGCGCCTCTTCGCCTGGGGGCTGTCGCCGCGCGACGTGAACGCGGCGCTCGGGCTGCAGAACGTCACCCTGCCCTCCGGCACGGCGAAGATGGGGGAGAACGAGTACCCCGTCATCATGAACAGCAGCCCCGCGGCCTTCGAGGAGCTCGGGAAGCTGCCGCTCAAGACGGTGAACGGCAGGACGATCACCCTCCGCGACGTCGCGAGCGTGCGCGACGGGAACGCGCCGCAGACGAACATGGTGCACGTGGAGGGCAAGCGCAGCGTGCTCCTGAGCATCCTCAAGAACGGGAGCGCGAGCACGCTCGACGTCGCCTCGCGCATCCACGCGATGCTGCCGGCCACGCTGGAGAAGCTCCCGAAGGAGCTCAAGGTCTCGCTGCTCTTCGATCAGTCGGTGTTCGTCCGCGCCGCGGTCTCCGGGGTCGTGCACGAGGCGCTGATCGCCGCGGGGCTCACGGCGCTCATGATCGTGCTGTTCCTCGGGAGCTGGCGCAGCACGCTCATCGTCGTCACCAGCATCCCGCTCTCGATCCTCGTCTCGATCATCGCGCTGAACGCCCTCGGCCACACGCTCAACGTGATGACGCTCGGCGGGATGGCGCTCGCCGTCGGCATCCTCGTCGACGACGCGACCGTGGCCATCGAGAACATCCACAGGAACCTCGGGCAGCGGAAGCCGTTCCTGCGCGCCATCGTCGACGGGGCGCAGGAGATCGCCGTCCCGGCGCTCGTCTCCACGCTCTGCATCTGCATCGTCTTCGTGCCGGTCGCCTTCATCACCGGCGCCGCGCGGTCGCTCTTCGTGCCGATGGCCCTGGCGGTCGTCTTCGCCATGCTCACGTCGTACTTCCTGTCGCGGACGCTCGTCCCGACGCTCGTGCGCCTCCTGCTCGAGCGCGAGGCGGCGGAGCACGCGCACGGCCACGCCGCTCCAAAGGGCCTCTTCGGGCGCGTCTTCGCCGCGTTCAACCGCGCCTTCGACCGGCTGCGGGGGGCGTACGGCGGGTGGCTCGCCTGGGCGCTCGCGCACCGCGCCCTGTCCGTCGGGGCGTTCCTTGCGCTCGTCGCCGCCTCGGTCGCGCTGATCCCGCTCCTCGGCCGCGACTTCTTCCCGACCGTCGACGCGGGGCTCATCAAGCTCCACGTGCGCGGCCCGCCGGGCACCCGCCTCGAGGAGAGCGAGCGGCGCTTCGCCCGTATCCAGGAGACCATCCGCGGGGCGCTCCCGCCGGGCGAGATCCGCACGATGCTCGACAGCATCGGCATCCCGGCGAGCGGCATCAACCTGTCGCTCAGCGAGGGCGCGCAGATCTCGTCGGCCGACGGGCAGATCTTCATCGCGCTCGCGGAGCACCACCGGCCCACCGCGGACCACGTCCGGACGCTCCGCGCGAAGCTCAACGCGGCGTACCCCGACACGACGTTCTTCTTCCTCGCCCCCGACATCTCGACGCAGGTGCTGAACTTCGGCCTCGCGGCGCCCATCAACGTCCAGGTGGTCGGCCCGATCGGCAAGGAGGACGAGACCTACGCCGTCGCGCTGAAGATCGCCGAGCGCATGGAGAAGATCCCCGGCGCCGTCGACGTCCACCTCGCGCAGGTGCCGGCGAGGCCGCAGCTCCGCATCGACGTCGATCGAACGATGGCCGACCAGCTGGGGCTCAGCCAGCGCGACGTGGCGAGCGACGTGCTCGTCTCGCTCTCGTCGAGCGGGCAGACGTCGCCGACCTACTGGCTGGACAAGCGCGGCGTGCAGTACCTCGTCGCGGTGCAGACGCCCCAGTACGCGATGGGATCCATCGACGACGTGAACGCCACGCCGCTGTCGACGGGCGACGGCCGCCCCCAGCTCCTGTCCAACGTCGCGTCGATGTCGCGGGCGACCGGGCCGGCGAACATCACCCATTACAACGTCGCGAGGACGTTCGACGTCCAGGCGAACGTCGACGGCACCGACCTCGGCTCGGTCGCGGGCGCCGTCTCGCGCGTCGTCGACGAGCTCAGGCCCGAGCTGCCGCGCGGGACGAAGGTGACCATCAAGGGGCAGGCGGAGAGCATGGACACCTCGTTCACGGGGCTCGGCTACGGGCTCCTCTTCGCGGTCGTGCTCGTCTACCTGCTGATGGTCGTGAACTTCCAGTCGTGGCTCGACCCGCTCATCATCCTGATGGCGCTGCCGGGCGCGGTAGCGGGCATCGCGTGGGTGCTGTTCGTGACGCACACGACGCTGAGCGTGCCCGCGCTCATGGGCTCGATCATGTGCGTCGGCGTCGCCACGGCGAACAGCATCCTCGTCGTGACGTTCGCGAACGACCAGCGCAAGCTGGGCCGCGACGCGGGCACCGCGGCCCTCGCCGCGGGCATGACGCGCCTCCGGCCGGTGCTCATGACGGCGCTCGCGATGATCTTCGGCATGCTGCCCATGTCGCTCGGCCTGGGCGAGGGCGGCGAGCAGAACGCCCCGCTGGGGCGCGCGGTCATCGGCGGCCTCCTCGTCGCGACGCTGAGCACGCTCTTCTTCGTGCCCGTGATGTACAGCCTCCTCCGGAACAAGGCCCCGGCCAGAGACCCGCTCGCAGAGGACCTATGAGCTCCCCCGCCCGCCGCTCCGCTGCCCCCCCGACCTCCGCTCCCCCGTCTCCGGGCAGCCCTGCCGACGACCTCGGGTTCGATCTGCCGCCGCCCGCCGTGCTGACGAGGACCCGCGGCCTCGCCCTCGGCGTGGGCCTCGTCGTCGTGCTCGGGGCGGCGTTCGCCGCGGCCTACCTGCCCCGCCGCAGCGCCCGCGCCGCGCTGGAGCAGGGCGCGCGGGCCGCCGAGGGCGCGGCCCCGCGCGTGGGGGTCGTCGCGCCGCAGCCCGTGTCGAGCGACCGGGCGCTCGTCCTGCCCGGGAGCATCCAGCCCCTCGCCGAGACGGTCGTCTACCCGCGCGTGAGCGGCTACGTGCGGCGGTGGACCGCGGACATCGGCGACAAGGTCGAGGAGGGGCAGATCCTCGCCGAGATCGACACGCCCGAGCTCGATCAGGAGCTCGCGCAGGCCCGCGCGCAGCTCGTGCAGGCGAGCGCCGGCCTCGTGCAGGCCGAGGCCAACCGCGACCTGTCGAGGTCGAGCGTGAAGCGCTACGAGCAGCTCGTCCCCGCGGGCGTGGCGCCGCAGGAGGAGCTCGAGCAGCGGCAGGGGCAGGCGCACGTCGCCGAGGCGAGCGTCACCGTGGCGCGCGCGGCGATCACCGCGCAGCAGGCGAACGTCCAGCGCATCCTGGATCAGAAGAAGTTCGCGAAGGTCGCCGCGCCGTTCGCGGGGACGGTCACCTCGCGCACGACCGAGCGCGGGGCGCTTGTCACGGCGGGCAATGGGACGCCGCTCTTCACCATCGCGGCGACCGACCCCGTGCGCGTCTTCGTGGGCGTCCCGCAGGACGTGGCGCCCAGCGTGCGGGTCGACGCGCCGGCGAAGGTCACGGTGCGCGAGTTCGCGGGGCAGCCGTTCCAGGGCACGATCGCGCGCACGGCCGGCGCGCTCGACCCGGCGACCCGGACGATGAACACGGAGGTGCGGGTGCCGAACCCCGACGGCCGCCTCCTCGCCGGCATGTACGCGGAGGTCGCGCTGACCTTGCCCACGCCGCACCGCGTGCTCGAGATCCCGGCGACGGCGCTCTACAACGACGCCAAGGGGCTCCGCGTGGCCGTCATCGACCCCGGGAGCAGGATCCGCTTCGCGCCGATCGTCGTCGAGCGCGACACGGGCGCGACGATCCAGGTGTCGACCGGGCTCGACGGGAGCGAGCGGGTCGTGAAGCTCGCGAGCGCGGAGCTGACCGAGGGGATGGCGGTCGAGATCCTCCCTGAAGGGCCGCCGCCCCCGCCTCCGGGCGGACCTAACCGTTGAAGTAAGCCTCGCTCGCGTCGAGCTCCTGGGCTCGCGTCGAGCTCCTGGGCAAGCAGCGCCCTGAAGAACGCCGGGTGGTGGGTACTTACCCCATCCTGCGGCAATGATGGGGGTCGTCAAGACTCCATAAGACGCCAAGATTCGGATGTCACGCCGTGACGATGTCACGATGTGACGATGTCACGCCGTGACATCGTCACGATGTCACGCTCCGCGAGCGTGCCTTCGTGCGGCGCAGCGCGCCGAGCCCGGACCGAACCGCTGCAGCCGGGCCACCACCTCCTCGCGCGGCGTGCTCCGGGCCCATTCGACGGCGCGCGCCGCGCGTGGCGGACAGGCCATGTATTTACCTTCGACGGGCAAGGAAGTTTGCCAGGTGGGGCAAGAACGTTTGCCCTTATCGCATCTCCGACCGTGAGGTACCACCTCCGTACCAGGTCACGGTCCTCGTACGAGCACCGCAACGCGACGGCCACACCGCTGGAGCGACAGAAACCGAAAGCATGAATGGAGGCGGAGCATGACACACGACATCAAGAGCGCACAAGGCACACTCCTCGAAGGCCAGGACGGCTGCGCCATGGCCCGACCCGAAGATGACCGGCGAGCTCGGTCGGGCGGGAAGGGCCGAGGCATGAGGTTTCTCGCGAAGCTCAGCGGGATGATCGCCGTCCTCGCCTCCATGGCGCTCGCGGGCTGCATCGCGCAGGAGGGCGACGAGGCCCTGAGCGACGAGGACCTGAGCGAGGAGACCGTGGAAGAGGCGGAGCAGGCGCTCCAGATCGGCCTCACGTCGGTGACCTGCAACAGCGGCTGGCCTGGCACGCGGGGCTGCTTCAAGAAGATCACGAGCGCGACCAACATCGTCGCCGGCACGATCACCGTGCAGATCGATGGCCACAACGGCGCTGTCGGGTTCAGCGCGTCCCAGACCGGGCCCAAAACCATCGAGTTCTCGGCCAGCATCCGCGAGGGCGACGCGTTCAACCCGGGGGCGAACACGACCAAGTTTCTCGTGGCGTGGATGCGCCAGTAACAGCGGGACGAGGACCCGACCCGAGCCGGCGGCGGCGCGGCACAGCGTTGCCGCGCAGGCCCAACCCCGGTCGGGTCCCCCGAGCCCGGGACGGACGTGCGCGGATCAGGGGACGGAGCGGCCGACCGTCTCGGCCTTCGCCCACATCTGCGCGAAGCCTTCGGCTCCGCTGTAGAGCCGGTCGATGAGCTGCTCTCCGCCCGGAAGCGCCTCGACGTGCTTGAGGAAATCCGGGAAGAGCCCGATGTGAACGACCCCCTCCTCGTTGTAATCCCACGAGCGGCTCCCCATCCGGGCCCTGGGGAAGCTGGAGTAATCGACGCACGCCTCGGCCGCCGGATCGACGCAGCGATACACGATCTCCATGGCCTGCGTGCAGAACGCGCGCGTCGCGGCCTGGACACCGGCACGGCGGTATTCGTCGGGAGTCGGCGCCTTGTAAGAGCAGGAGCTCTTGGCGTCGCAGGCGCGGCCGACGAGGCCCGTCAGGTTTCCGCTGGTCTGGATGTCGAGGCAGCCGATGCGCGCGGAGCGCACGTCGATCTCGGCCCCCGTGCACCGGAGCTGCGCGGGCGGGTGGCCCCAGGCGTCGCCTGGCACCGTCACCACCCGATCCCGGGGCGCCTGGCACTCGGGAGAGCGCGGCATGACGACCATCCCGTTGATGTCCGACCCGAGGGTGATCTGAAGCGCCTTGCCGCCTGACGTGATCGCCGCCACGGCGGTCGCGCTCCGCAGGAAGGTCCGCGCATCGGAGTCGCCGAAGCCGACGCCCGCGAGCCCGCCGCGCGCGGCGAGCTCGGTGTACTGGGCGCTGGTCCGGCCGTTCTCGTTGCCGCTCGATCCGCGGAGCCCGTTGTGCCCCGAGACGAGCGGATACGCGCCGCCGGGCATCGTCCGGGTGAACGCGAGCACGTCGCTCACCATCCGCTGCGACATGTGATCGATGTCGATGACCATCCCGAGCCGCATCATCTCGTTGAGGGCGACGCGGCCCATGGGCAGGAGCCCCAGCCGGTTCTTGTGGCCTTCCCCCGCCTGGCAGCTCGGGAGCGGGATGTGACCGCCGGCGTCGCCGAGCTTCATCAGCTTGAAGAGGTCGTTCCCCGACTGGATCTGCTTCGTGATGCCCTCTCCGCGGGAGCACTCGAGATCCCACCATTTCCCCGTCTGGAAGCGGTTGGCGCGCGCTACCTCGTCCTCGTAGGCGGCGGTGCCGCCGAAGAGGTTGTCGGTGAGGTGGACCGGGAACACGTAGCGCACGCCGAGGACGTGGAGGCGCTTGATCTCCGCGCGGATCTGGGCCTCCGTGGGAGACGCTCTGTTCCACACGAAGTTGCCGATGTCGTCCAGCTCGACACCGACGATCACCGCGAGCTTGTCCTTCTCCACGATGCGCCGGAGATCGGCGGATGAACGCGCGATCTCCATCCACGCGTCGTGCTTGCCAACGAAGCGGACGAGCTCTTCGATCTGGAGATTGCCCGACGCCCTGTCGTCGACGGGCGGGTTTGCCTCGATGCCATGGGCGAGCGTGCGGCTGTTGACGGCCAGCGCGACCATCACCCGGAGGCCCCCCTCCTTCGCGCGGCGGATCCAGTCGACCCACATCTGCTGGTGCAAGATATCGTTGTGCGCCGGGAAGTGCGCGAACGTCGGATAACCCACGGGGCGCTCGACCTCGAACGAGCGGATGCCGTGGGATTTCGCCATTTCCCCGAGCACGAGCTGGCGGACGTGATTCCCGCACTTGTTCGTGAGAAAATCGTGACCCCGGTGGGTGCTGTAGCTGGTCCCCAGCGCCTCCGCGATGCTGGCGGCGCGCCGCGCCGACGCATTGCACGTGGCGCCTGACACGCCTTGACCGCTGGGGTCGTAGATGGTCCCCGGCGCCATGAGCACGTCGACGTCGGGAGCGCCGTGGAGCACGTGCCCCCCGAAGCCGAGGTGCGCCATCGGGTGGGTGTGGAGATCGGCGAACCCGCGCAGCGGCCGGCCGGGAGCGTTCAGCGCGGGATCGAAGATCGGCGAACGCCGCGCCTGCGCGCTCACGGGGCCGGAGGCCGCGAACGTCGCCGCGGCCGCGGCGATCGCAATCCAGGTCGGAGCCAATGCAGGACCTGTCATTGGGCTGGTTTTCTTCATGCCGAGTCATCCTCCCGAGGTTTGCGAGCGACGGAGCCCATGCGAGTCCCCACTTCGCCACCGAGGCGTACCGCGCGGCCAGCGGCGCGATGAGGGCAAATTTTCTTGCCACCCGGTCGGCGCGCCGCGGGCTCCGTCGTCACACAGGCGCTTCGAGCAGCTCGATGGTGACCTTGGCGCCGCCTTCCGGGAGGTTGGCGCGCAGGACGAGCCCACCGCTCGATTCCACCATGCCGGCCACGAAGCCGAGCCCCTGTCCGGACCCGCCCGGCTTCGGGCTCGGCGTGTCGTGGAACCCGGGGCCGTCGTCCTTCACCTCGATGGCCACCCGTCCGCCGCCCAGCGGGCGCGCGTCCAGCGTCACGCTGGACGCCCCGCGCTCGCCCGTCCCCTCGCACGCGTTGACGAGGACGTTGAGGAGCACTCGCTCCAGCACGTCGTGCCCCCCCGCGAAGAGGACCGCGGTGCGCTCCGCGCGCTCCGTGACGTCGACCTTCACCGCCTGGTAGCGCCGCCGGACGACCCGCAGCGCGCCGCGGGTCGCCTCGCCGATCTCGGCGGGGGCCGTCGCGCGCAGCGCGTCGAGCTCGCGCATCGTCCGATCGCGGATGTGCCCCATGGTCGAGGCGACATCCTCGATGCTCTCGCGGAGCTGCTCCAGCTTCCGCAACATGCGCTCGGCGCTCGCGGACTCGACCCGAAGGAGCTCGCGCCGGAGGAGATCGGTGTCGATGAGGGCGGCCGAGAGCGAGGTCTTCACGTCGTGGTGCTCGTGCAGCATGACGCTCAGGTTCCGCTGCGCGCGCTCGGCGCGCAGCGTGGATTGCGCCCCGAGCTCGACGACGCGGACCGTGCGCTTCGTGACGAGGAGCGCCGCGCTGGCGGCCGTCAGGAGCAGGAGGAAGAACAGCGACGCCGGCGCCCAGAAGTGGCCGTGGTGGCCGCCGTTCAGCGCGCGGTCGAGCACGATGAGCACGAGCGCGGAGAGCGCGTTCGCCGCCGTCGCGAGGAGCACCGCCCGGCGGACGAGCCGGAATGCGCTCACGGACACCGTGATGAGGAGCGCGGCCATATCGGGCAGGTGCAAGATTCCCGGGTAGCCGTCCCAGGGCCAGAGCACGTTCGGCAGCAGCGCCAGAAAGCACAGGAGCGCGTCGAGGCCGACCGAGACGAGGATCAGGTGAGGAGGGGCATCGGCCCTCCGGCTCCGCCACCACACGTACAGCGAGGCGACAACCGCGCCGAGGAGCAGCGGAACCTCGATGAGCGAGCGCGCGTGAGAGCCTGACGGCGCCAAACCCCCGACGGCGAGGAACCGCGCGAGGAGGGCCGCGCAGAAGACGCTCCGCGCGATCGAGGCGGTGCGCTCACCCCGCAGCGCCTCGCGCGTGATGAGGGCGTCGAGCTGCGCGCCATTTGACAGCGCCGACACGGCCGACAGCGCCGACACGGCCGACAGCGCCGACACGGCCGACGCTGCCGACGCCGCCGGGAGGCTGGCCAGCTCCGCCCTCTTGAGACTATGCGCCCCCATGAACCGGGGGCATTCTACCATACGATGTTACGCTGGCTGGTCGTGGAGGACGACGCGAGGCTCCGGCGCGCGCTGCACGAGGCGCTCGAGGCGCGCGGCGCCGAGGTCGTCGCGTGCGCGTCGGTGGCCGAGGCGCACCGCGCGCTCGCGGACGGGGCGTTTCAAGGCATCATCGCCGACGTGATGCTCCCGGACGGGAACGCCGTCGACGTCGTTGAGCGGGCCATGACCTGCGCTGTCGCGCCGACGATCGTGGCCATCAGCGGCTCGGCGAGCCCGGCCGTCTCGTTCCGGCTCGCCCAGATGGGGGTGCGCTCGTTCCTGGCGAAGCCGCTGCGCCTCGAGGAGCTGGAGCGCACGATCGACGACGCGCTGGCCCGGCCGCCCGATCTCCGGCCTCAGGTGCGCGCGGCGGTGGGGCGGGCGTCGATCCAGGACGTCGAGGAGCAGGTGCGCACCGTCATGGTCGACGAGGCGCTCGCGCGCGCCGGGGGAAACCGCCGGAAGGCGGCAAAGCTCCTGAACATCTCGCGCCAGCTGCTCCAGCACATCCTCCGGCGGCGATCGTAGGAGAGGCTAGCGCCGCCGCGCGCGGGCCGTGAACCACGGCAAATTCCTCCTCTACCGCAGGCGGTGGCGAGCGGGAGGCGCCGCGGCCGGCGCTGTCACTGCCCCTGTGTCGCCGCGAACGGGTTGAGCTCGTTCGTGAACAGGTCCTCGGCCTTGATCTGCCCCGCCTCGAGGTCGCCGTCCTTCACCAGCCAGTCGATCCAGATCTGGTATTCCCCGGCCGACAGGAGCCCGCCTTTGCCGGCGACGCCCAGGCTGGTCCAGTACTTCACGAGCGACGCGTCCTCGTTGCGCCCCCGCCGCTCGATGATGCGTTGCAATCGGGCCACCACCTCCTCGCGCGGCGTGCTCCGGGCCCACTCGATGGCGCGCGCCGCGGCCTCCACGAACTTGCGGGCGCTGTTCGGGCTCTCCTTCAGGAATCGCTTGCTCATCACGTAGCTGCCGGCGGTGAGCTCGCCGAACAGCTCGTGATCCGAGAACAGGGCCCGGACGCCGCCGCGCTCCAGCGCCTTGTCGCGCAGGATGTCGCCGAGGACGGCGACCTCCACCTGCCCCTGTCGAAGCGCCTGCTCCGCGCTCACCGGCGGCAGCACCACCAGCGTGACCTGCGCGATCTCGTTGCTCGTGAGCCCCTGCCGCGACAGGTACTCTTTCAGCATCAGCTCGTGGTGCGCGCCCAGCGTGTTCATCGCGACCTTCTTGCCGATCAGGTCCCGCGCCGCCTGGATGGGGCTGTCCTCGGTCACGTAGAAGCCGCTCCACCGCTTCGCGTCGATCCCGTAGCCGCCCACCACCGCCCGGAGCGGCGCCCCGGCGGCGATCAGCTTGATCACCGCGCCGTTGAACGCCTGCCCGAGATCGGTGTCTCCGGTGACCACGGTCTGGATGTCCTGCGGCCCGCTGATCGTGTTGCCGACGTAGCTCAGCTTGATCGGGGCGAGGTACCCCAGGTCCTCCGCCAGCTCGGGCACCGAGACCATGCCCGAGAACCCCTGATAGCGCAGCTCCTGCACCTCGTAGTCGCCGGCGGCGCCGTCGCCGCTGCCGGGGCCTCCCTTCGAGCAGGCCGCGAGCGCGAGCGCGGCGCAGAGGGCCGCCGCGAGCCTGCGGCGCGTCGTGGCGATCGAAGATGGCTTGTCGAGCTCTCGCATGGTGGTCGTCTCTTTTCGGCCGTTACTCGGCGGCGGCGGGCTCGGCGGGCGCGGGGCTCGCCGCCGCCGCCGCGCTGGACGTCCTGCGCGCCGCGGCGAGGAGCAGGCCGAAGAACACGGACAGGAGCAGGAACATCGTCTGGAGCCCCAGGCTCCGGCCCAGGAGGCCGCCCACGGCGCTGCCGAACAGGCCACCGGACGGCCCCACGAGCGCCTGCAAGCCGGCCACCTTGCCCCGCCCCGCCCGCGCGCCGATGCGGGCGATGCGGGTGAGGTTCGCGATCTGGAGGATGCCGAGCCCGAGGCCGAGCAGCAGGCCGCCGGCCCGCAGCGGCGTGAGATCGCGCGAGAGGCCGAGCAAGAGGAGCGCGCTCGGGACGAGGACCAGGCTCGCGAGGTAGACGCGCTCGTGCCCCACCCGGCCCACGAGGCCCCCCAGCGCGAACAGCGCGAAGATGAAGGTCACGCCCTGCCAGGCCAGGAGCCCCGACGCCTCGGCCGCCGTCAGGTGGGCGACGGTGACGCCGATGGGGATGATGAAGAACATGAAGAACGAGTTGATCGACTGGGCCGCAAACTCGATCAGGCACACGCTGCGCAGCTCGACGTCCTGCGCGAGCAGGGCGAGGTCGGAGCGGACGCCGGAGAGGCGGAGCGAGCGAGGGTGCGCGGGCCGCGCCGTGTAAGGGCCGAAGACGATCGGCGACATGAGCACGGTGATCAGGAACGAGAGCCCGATGAGCCGGTACGTGCCCGAGAAGCCGAGCGCCTTCGTGAGGCTGGCCGCGAGCATGGGGCCGAGCAGGAACATGCCGACCATATGCGTGCCGCGGTACCAGCCGGCCTTGCCCTCGCCCACCGTCTCGAGCTGCTGCATGAACACGGTGCTCAGCGAGACGAAGCGCATCGGCATGAAGAAGCTGATCGCCGTCGTGAAGGCCAGCAGGAACACCGGAGACGGGACCGCCGGCAAGGCCATGTAGAGCGACCCGGCCACGAGGCTCCCCAGCACGAACAGCCGCGAGGGCCCGAGGTGATCCACGAGGAGCCCGATGGGGATGCTCATCAGGAGCACCCCGACGCTCTGCGATCCGGAGATCAGCCCGAGCAGCGCCTCGTTCGCCCCGAGCTCCAGCGCATACAGCGTCGTGCTCACCTTGGCCACGCCGACGCTGAGGCCCATGACCGAGGACAGCGCCGCGAACACCAGCAGGAAGCGGTTCTTGTCGATGAAGGAGCGCAGTTGGACCTCGGCGCACGGCGCGGATCAAGCCTGTTGATCCGCGCCGGCGAACACCCGCGGTCAGCAACCCCCATGCCGCGCCGGAGCGGGCCGGAACGCGGGGCCGGGGGCTCCCGCGCTGCTGCCGTGGCAGCAGCGGGTGGTGATCCGGTGCCCCGGCGCGAGCAGGCGCGCGCTCGAGCGACCCCGCGACGTTGGACCGCTACGACGGCGCGACGGCGCGACGGCGCGACGGCGATCCAGCGGCCAATAAACAAACCAGGCGCGCGCGCGCGCCGCCGGTAGCAGGTTTTGCGCGGGACCGCCCGCGCTTTGTTGTTGCCCTCGTCATTTCGAGGGTGGTACTGGTGCAAGGCATGAAATTCTCTGCGATTCATGCATTGATCGCCGCGTGTGCGCTCTGTTCCACGGCCGCTTGCTCGTGGCAGCCGTATGGCGAGGTCCGCGTCGTGAAGCGGACGAAGGTCGGCGGCGAGCTCGCAATCCTGGGCGATCGCGAGGTGGCCATGCAGAAGGCGAGCCAGACGATGGCCACGACCTGCGGCGGACCCGAGAGCTACGAGATCGTCGAAGAGGGCGAGACCGTGGTCGGGGAAGAGTCCGTGTCGGAATCCAGCGAGCGCCGCGAGAAGGATTTCTTCGGGCCGAAGAAGCGGAAGCAGGAGAGCACGCACACGGTCCAGAAGACCGAGTGGCGCGTGAAGTACGAGTGCAAGCCGGACGAGCCGGCGGCCGCCGCGGAGGGGTCGCCCGCGGGTGACGCCGCGCCCGCGGAGGCCACCGAGGGCAAGACCGAGGGGCGCCGCGTGCACGAGGTGATCATCCGGTTCTGACGCGCATCTCCGCGCGCGGCGCGCGGCGGCGACCTGTCCGTCGTCGAGCAGCAAAGCCGGCCACTGGGTCGCTCCCGGTCGCGCCGGCTTTGCCATCGTGCTCCTGGCCTGCCCAGTGGTACATCTGGTGCAGCATGGACGTTCTTGAATTGGTCGAACGCGCGGCAGGCGCACCGTCATTGCTGCTCGCGACGGACTTCGACGGGACAATCGCCGAGATCACCTCGGTCGCGGGCGGGGCGGTGGCGGCGCCGCGCGCCCTCGGGGCGCTGGAGACGCTCTCGCGGGCGCCGGGCACGACCGTGGCGATCGTCACGGGGAGGACGATCCAGGACGTCGCGGCGCGCACCGCGGCGCTCGGCGCGGTGTGGCGCGTCGGCGAGCACGGGGCGGAGATCGCGGCGCCGGGCGGGGAGCTCGTGTACCGGGCGGAGGCGCCGACCGAGGCGCTCGACGCCCTGGAACGCGAGGCGGAAAAGGCGGTGCGGCGGGTCCCTGCGCTCTGGATCGAGCGCAAGCGCTGCTCGCTCGCGCTCCACTGGCGGCTCGTCCCGGCGGAGGCCCGGCCGGCGGCGCTCGACGCGCTCGGGGCGTGGGCGGACGCGGCGGCGCGGCGCGGGTTCGTGGTCATGCGGGGGCGCAGCATCCACGAGGCCCGGGACGCCGCGCACGACAAGGGCCGCGCCCTCGCGTTCTTGCTGGCACGGCTGCCGCCGGGGACGCTGGTGGTCTATGCGGGCGACGACACGACCGACGAGCCGGCGATCGCCCATGCCCGGGCGATCGGCGGCGTGGGCGTCTACATCGCCTCGTCCGAGCGGCCGGACACCGCGGTCGAGCCCGACCTGACGCTCGATGGCCCCGGGGCGTGGATCGCGTTCCTCGCGGCGCTCGCGGCGCGGCGCGGCGGCCAGATCGGCGAGGCGCCGCGCCTCGCCTGAGGGACGGACTCAAGTTCTCCGTTCTTGCACGTCAGAGAGAAGATCAGGAGAAGCGGTGTTGCGTGCGCCGCGCGCGGAGCACGGATGTACGGCGGGCGGATGCGGTGGGGTGGTGAGCCGGACGGCGGCGACGCGCCTCGAACGGAGCGCGGGCCCACCTGCGAGCTCCGCCGCCAGCAAACCGAGCGCGCCGTTCGTCCATGGCCGCTCCAAAGAAGAAGTCTGATTAGCGGGTGAGCTGGACCGACAGTAGAGTTCGGCGCATGTGGACATTTCACATCTCAGCACGTCCGCTCCGCCGCGCGAGCCGCGTGCAGGCGACATCGGTGCCGCTGTGCCTCGTCGTCGCGCTGGCGGGCTGTTCGCCCAAGGCCCGCAGCTTCCAGGGCTCCGGCGGCGCGGGCGCCGGCGGCGACGGGGATCAAGGGGTCGGGGCCGGTGACCCCGGCGGTGGCTGGGACGGAGAGGCCCCTGCGTGCGCGGCCGAGACGCAGGCGACCGACTGCGACGATGACAATCCATGCACCGCGGACGCGTGCACCGCAGGCGCGTGCGTCAACGTCCCGCTCGACGGCGTGCCGGCCCTGCCGTCCGGGCAGATCGCGGGCGACTGCCAGATCCTCACCTGCGCTGCGGGGCAGCCGTATCCTGCGCCGGACGACGCTGACGCCGAAGACGACGGCGACCCATGCACGAGCGACGGGTGTCGGCGAGGGGTCGCCACGCACGTCGTGGCCGCAGGCTCGCCGTGCGGCCAGGGCCGCGTCTGCGACGCAGCGGGCGCGTGCAGGGGCGCGAACGGCCGGGCGTGCGGCGGGCCGAGGGATTGCGCGAGCGGGAAATGCGTCGACGGCGTCTGCTGCGACACCGCTTGCCACGAGACCTGCATGGCCTGCAACGTCGAGCGGTCGGTCGGCACGTGCTCGCCCCTCGGCCCCGGAGTCGAGGACGAGCCGGGCTGCGCGCTGGACGACAAGGTCTGCGATGGCGCGGGCGCTTGCAAGCTGGCGCCCGGCCGGCGGTGTCATCGACACGAGAGCTGCGCGAGCGGCGTCTGCCGCGGGAGCGGCCGCTGCGGCGAGTTCCCGGAGGAATGAATCTCCATCGTTCCCGTCGATCGCGACCCCGACACCGCGTTGTCGCTCATCTGGCCCCAGCCAGCGCCACCGCGTCGGGACCGGCCGGGAAGCGGAGCTGCCCTGACGCGTCGTTCGCCGCGCGCCACACCCCTTCGGCCACGTCGGACTCGCTCGTCACCAGCGCCGGCTGCCCGAAGGAGGCGAAGATGCGCTGCGCGAGAGGCGCATAGGCGTCGGGGATCAGGCCTTCCATGCGGGGTCCCCCGTTGCTCGTGAAGCGCGTCGTCGGGCCGTAGCCCGGCTCGACGAGCTTCACGCGCACGCCGAAGGCCTCGAGCTCGAACGCGAGCGACGCGGTGAACCCTTCGATGGCCATCTTGCTCGCGGTGTACACCGCGACCAGCGGCATCGGCGCGAGCGTCGCGCTCGACGTCACGTTCACCACCACGCCCGATCGCCGCGCGCGGAGCTGGGGCAGCACGGCCTGCGTCATCGCCATCACGCCAAACGTGTTGGTCTCGAACACCTCGCGCACCGTGGTCATCGGCGTGGCCTCGAAGGTGCCCATGAGCCCGATGCCGGCGTTGTTCACGAGAACGTCGATGGGCCCGCTCGCCTCGAGCGCGGCCGCGATGCTCTCGGGCTTCGTCACGTCGAGCGCGATCACGCGCATCCGGTCCGACCGAGGCAGCACGTCCTCGCGCGGCGTCCGCATGGTGGCGACGACGTTCCAGCCCTGCGCGTGGAAGTGGCGCGCGGTCTCGAGTCCATATCCAGAGGAGCAACCCGTGATGAGCACAGTGTTCATGAGGGGAAGATAGCGACGGCGCGCTGGACTATCTACCATTGGTAGTCCACGTTTCATTTGCTAGAGTCCGGACATGAACGACCCGCTCTCGGAGGTCATCGCGCTGCTCCAGCCGCGCGCCGTGTTCTCGAAGCGCATCAGCGGCGCCGGTCGCTGGGGGGTCCGCTACGCGGACTTCGGCCAGCCGAGCTTCTGCGCGGTGCTGGAGGGCAGCTGTCGTCTCGCCGTCGACGGCGAGCGCGCCCTGACGCTCGAGGCGGGCGACTTCGTGCTCCTGCCGGCGACGCCGGGGTTCACGCTGTCGGGCTTCGAGCCGGTGAGGCCAGAGCGCATCGACCCGAAGGTGACGCCCGCGCCGACGGGCGAGGTCCGCCACGGCACGCGCGGTGGGCGCCCGGACGTGCGGCTGCTCGGCGGCTACTTCCTCTTCGACTCGCCTGACGCGGCGCTGTTCGTGTCGCTGCTGCCAGCGGTGTTGCACGTGCGCGGCGTCGAGCGCCTCTCGGTGCTTGTGCGGCTCGTGGGCGACGAATCCAACGAGCAGCGATCGGGGCGCGACCTCGTGCTCACGCGGCTCGTGGAGGTGCTGCTCATCGAGGCGCTGCGGTCGAGCTCGGCGGAAGACGCGCCTCCGGGGCTCCTGCGCGGGCTGGCCGATCCGCGGCTCGCGCCGGCGATACGGCACATGCACGCCCAGCTCGCGCGCTCGTGGACGGTCGCCCAGCTCGCCAGGACCGCGGCCCTCTCACGCTCGGCGTTCTTCGAGCGCTTCACCCGCACCGTGGGCCTGCCGCCCATGGAATACCTGCTCGCCTGGCGCATGGCCGTCGCGAGGGATCTGCTCCGCCGCCACGATCTCGGGATCGCCGAGGTCGCGGAGCGCGTCGGCTACGGCTCGGCGAGCACCTTCAGCACCGCGTTCAGCCGGCACGTGGGCCAGCCTCCGGGTCGCTACGCGCGCGGGGTAGCATGAAGATGTCCAATCAACGGCTGCCCAGGCGGCCATGACGGGCCTCCCGCGCGCGACGTGGGCGTTTCAGGACGCGGCACGATGAGCGCGCTTGCCCTCATCGTGTTCGGCCTGAGCGGGTGGGTTCACTACGACGCTCTCGTGATCTCGCCGGCCCGCGCGAGCCCATCAAGCGACGCTTGACCTCCCGAAGCGGCTGAGACCTCATGGCAAGCCATGATCGAAGCCCCGGTCCGGCCCGGCGACGTCGTGGCGGGCAAGTACCGCGTGGAGCGTCTGCTCGGCGCGGGGGCGGTGGGGGTCGTCGTCGCGGCGGTCCACGTCGAGCTCGGCCAGCGCGTCGCCATCAAGTTCATGCGCTCGGCCCAGCATGTCACGGCCGACGCGCGCGCGCGCTTCTTGCGCGAGGCGCGCGCGGCGGTGCGGCTGCGCAGCCAGCACGTCGCCCGCGTGTTCGACGTCGGCACCCTCGAGAGCGGCGCGCCGTACATCGTCATGGAATTCCTCGAAGGGCGTGATCTCGCCGCGCTGCTCAAGGAGAGTGGGTGTCTCTCGCTCGACGACGCCGTGGAGTACGTTCTTCAGACGTGTGAAGCCGTCGGCGAGGCGCACGCCGCCGGGATCGTGCACCGCGACCTCAAACCGGCGAACCTCTTCGTCACGCAGGACGTCAGCGGCGCGCCGTGCATCAAGGTCCTCGACTTCGGGATCTCGAAGATCAGCGGCGCGGATCTCGCCCTCACAGACGACGACCAGCAGCTCGGCACCCCCTACTACATGTCGCCCGAGCAGATGAGCTCGCCGAAGGATGTCGACGCGCGCAGCGACGTCTGGGCGCTCGGCGTCCTCTTGTACGAGCTCATCGCCGGGCAGACGCCATTTCACGCGGAGACCATGGCGGAGTTCTATTGGCGCATGCTCGCGGCCAAGCCCACGCCGCTCCACGAGCGCCGGAGCGACGTGCCGCCGGAGATCGACGCGGTGATCCAGCGTTGTTTGATGCACGATCGCGAGCAGCGCTGGAGCGACGTCGCAGCGTTCGCCGGCGCCCTCGCGCCTCACGCGCCCGCGCGAGCGCCGAGCTATCCGGAGCGGGTCTCGCGGGTGCTCTCCATGTCGCGGTCGTCTTCGCCGGGAGGCAAAGACACGCCGGAGCCGCGCCGCGTGGAAGCCTCCTCGCCGCCGGCCAGCGACGGCGCAGCAAGGTCGATCGCGCCGCGCCCGCCGGATGCCATGGCGGAAGCAGCGCCCGCCGCGTCCTGGCCCCACAGAGCCTTATCGCCCTTCGTTGTGCTGATGTCGAAGCCGCGCTATCGGGCTCCCCTGCTCCTCGGCGGGGCGTTCTTCGCGGGCGCTGCGGTGGCGGTGATCGCCTGGGGGGGGCAGGATGGGGGGGGGCAGGAGCGGGCGCGATCCCCGGCGCCGACAGACCGGCCCGCTGCCTCTTCCGGCGCGCCGAGCGCCGCCCCCTCCGCGCCCGTTGACCCCCAGGCTCCCCCCTCCGCGCCCGCCTCTCCCGCCGCGAGCGCAACAGCGCAGGCGGAGCCCACCTCGTCTTCGCCGACGGCGACGGCCACGCGGAAGGCGACGAAGCCCTCCCCGCGGGCGAAGCCGCCGGCCAAGGACCTTCTTGCCCCGAAGCCTGAGCCGGCGTTCTCGTACGACGAGCGTCGCTAACCCTGGGACAACGGCGAGGCGTGCCGATATAATGGGATCGGTGCGTGGCCCAGGACCGATGCGTGTGAAGCGCAGCATCATCGCGGCAAGCGCGCTGATTCTATCGTTATCGCTCGCGCCGCGCGCGCTCGCGGACCCGACCGCCGAGGACCGGGCGGCCGCCGATGTGCTCTTCCGCGAGGGGCGCGAGCTCGTCAAGCAGGGCAGCTACGCTCTGGGGTGCTCGAAGCTCGTCGCCAGCCAGAAGCTCGACCCAATGGCCGGGACGCTGCTCGCCCTGGCGGATTGCTATGAGCTCAATGGCGAGACGGCGAGCGCCTGGGTGACCTTCAACGACGCCGAAGCGATGGCCCGCAAAGCGGGCGATGGGCGGCGCTCGAAGGAAGCGGGGCGGCGGGCGGGCCTCCTCGAGCCGCAGCTCTCGAGGCTCGTCATCGAGGTGGCGCCGGAGGCCCGGGTCGAGGGGCTCGAGGTGCGGCGCAACGCGAAGCCGCTCGATGCGGCGATGTTCGGCTCGGCGATCCCGGTCAATCCGGGCGAGCATGCCATCGCGGCGGTGGCGCCTGGCAAAAAGGCATGGAGCACGAAGGTGGTCGTCGAGCCGAAGCCAGGGCAGAGGACGGTGCGTGTCCCTCTGCTCGAGGACGCGCCCGCGGAAGGGCCGGGAGCCCCCGCGCCTGCGGTCACGAGCGCCGCGCCCGCGGCGAGCTCGTGGAGCGCGCAGCGGACCGTTGGGCTCGTGCTGGGCGGGGTGAGCTTGGCGGGGATCGCGGTAGGCGCTGTGTTCGGTGTCGAGACGCTCTCGAAGATGGGCGAGGCGCGCAACCAGCACGGGTGTACCGACGACGACCCTCCCCGTTGTGACGCCGAGGGGGTCAAGCTCCATCAGGACGCCAACACGACGGCCAACATCTCCAATGTGGCGTTCGCGGCGGGAGGCGCGGCCCTCATCACAGGCCTGGTCGTGTTCCTGACCGCGCCATCGAGCGACGCCGCGCCGGCGACGGCGCTGGAGGTGCGCCTTGTGCCTCCGGCCCGGGCGGGAGCAGCGGGGCTGTCGTTGCGAGGTAGCTTTTGAGATGCGAGAGATGCGACCATGGAGGCTCGTCATCGTCGGCGGAGCATTGCTCGCCGCCGGCTGCCAGATCATCGCGGGCGTGCGCGCCGACGCGGAGCTGAACCAAGGAGGCGACGGCGGCCAGGCGTGCGGCGCTTCTTTCGAGTGCCCGAGCGGCGTCTGCCAGGACGGCGTCTGCAGGCCGGCCGAGGCGAAGTGCGCGCTCGACCTCGAGCCGTTCGACATCCTCACGTACGACGACCTCCGCGGCCATGAGATCGACACCTCCTCGCTCGTGCTGGCAAGCGGACCCGATCGCGTATTTGCCTCGATTATCGACAAGACGGCCAGCCGCCTCGTGATCGGGACGGTGCACGAGCTCGGGGAGCCAGCCGGGTCGAAGGCGGAGTTCCCCTTCACCGACGGCGCGGCGTTCGTCACCGGCCGCGAATCGGGAGGGCAAGTCATCCTCCAGGGCAGGGTGGGGTACGAGATCGGGCAGCTCGTCTTCCCCACGACCGCCGACGGCGTGTCGTCCGAGGGGACGTTCCAGCGGTTTCCCGCGCTCGCACCGGAGTGTTCGAGCCCCAATGTGGCAGCGTCCATGGCGTTCGTCCAGGCGGGCGATAACACCCTTTACGCGGCGACCTGCGCGGCGCCGGGCGGCTCGACGCGAGCGCTCGTCGTGGGTGGCTCGGCCGAGCCTGCGCCGACCCTGGTGGCCCAGGGCCCACGTACCGATGCCTCGCTCAACGTTCACTACTACACCGTCACGAACGGCCAGCACCTCCTCTTGTTGGATGACAAGGCGACCGGAGAAGCGTTCTTCAGAACGGGCGCCTCTCGCGCCGATCTCGGCGTGGCGCACCAGATCCAGTTCAGCCCGTCTCCCGACGAGGTGGAGTCATTCTTCGGGGCGTTCCCGCTGCCCGAGGGCGATGGCGTCACGCTGTTGATCGTGCACCTCGTCCCTCCGCCGAGGCTCGCCCTCTCGGCGGAGGTAGGCGTCGTAAGGGACTTCCTGTCGCTCGGACAGGTTCCCCCGCCCGGCTTTGTCCCTGTCTTCAAGCTCCAGAACGTGAACCAGTACAACCCCCCGGGCCCCGTCGCGAGCGACGGCGAAAACGTGTATCTGACGCTGGTGCCGCCCCCTGGAAAGAGCGTGAGCCTGGGCTGGTTCACGCGAACAGGGGAGAACGTGCTCCCCAACCAGCCTGTCTTCGCCCTTCCGGACGGCAGCAGCGCGCAGATCCTCGGCTCGACCGTCGCGCAGCTCGGCGTGAAGCTGCTCGTCGCCTGGATCGAGCAGCGCGACGGTGCCTACGCCGTGCGCGGCCAGCGGCTCATCTGCACGCTGCAATGACGCGCCGACCGGCGCGGCCAGCTGGAACGACGGGTAGGTCGGCGGGAGCTCCTCGGGAGCGCACGTCCTTTCGCGGCCCGTCCACGATTCTCACCTGGCTCGCTGCCGTCACGGCACGTGGAGGTGCCCAAGCCGAGGCTCAGAGCGTCGTTCCGAGCCTCTCCAGCACCTTGGGCCACCCGGGCTTCATGCCTTCGAACGCGCTCTTGCCGCTCGCCGAGTCGAGGTTGAAGCCCTCGTGCGTGAGCGTGAGGAGCGTGCCCGCGCCTTCGGGCGTGAGGCGCCAGGTGATGATCGTGTCGAGCTTGCCGATGGCGAAGCGGTACGAGAGGAGCCGCTCCGCTTCGACGGCGAGCACCTCGCAGGCCTGCTTGCCCCAGGGCCCCATGTCGAGCTCGAAGCGGTGTCCAACGACGGCTCTGACGTCGCCCGGAGCCCACCAGCGCGCGTGCAGCTCCGGATCCGTGAGCGCCCGCCAGACGGCGGACGGAGGCGCTGAATAACGATGTTCGAGGTGGATGACTGCGGGAGCGTTCATTTTTTTCCTTCTTCGTTGAGGAGATCTTCGAGGGCGGCGAGGCGCGTCTTCCAGTACCGGGTGAACGTGGTGAGCCATTCGTCGACCTCGCTCAGCGGGCGCGGATCGAGGTGGTAGTAGCGCTCGCGCCCGCGCGGCTCCTCGCGCACGAGGCGCGCTTTGCGGAGCACCTGCAGGTGCTCGGACACCGCGGGGCGGCCCAGGTCGAAGCCACGCGCGAGGTCGTTCACGGCGCGAGGTCCCATGCGGAGCTGCATCAGGATCTCGCGCCGCACCGGGTTGGCGAGCGCCGAGAACACGTCGACTTCAGCCATGTCCTCAATATGTCGGAATTCTCCGACGCGTCAACAAAATCCGACGCGTCGGCCGCGCGGCGCGGTTCGCGCGCAGCGCGGATCTCGCCCGCCGGAGGCGCCCGCGCAGCGGGGCGAAGCGCCTGGTGGCGCGGGGCGCCGAGCTGTCACGTTCGCTTCAGCGCGTACGCGATGCCGCTCCGCAGCGTCCCCGCCGTGACCAGGCCCCGCAGGTCGACGTCGAGCTCGATGAGCGTCTGCGCGATCGCCGGCTGGATGCCGGTGAGCACCACCTGCGCGCCGAGCAGCCCGACCGCGCGCGCGGCGTGCACGAGCATCTCGGCCACCTGGACGTCCACCGCCTTGACCCCGGTGATATCGATGATCGCGATGCGGGCCGAGTGCCTCTCCACCCCCTCCAGCAGCGTCTCGATGATCCGGCTCGCCCGCGCGCCGTCGAAGAAGCCGATGAGCGGCATCACGAGCACCCCCTCGGCGATCGGCAACAGCGGCGTCACCAGCTCACGTATCGTGTCCTGCTGCGCCGCGATCAGCTCGTCCCGCGCCGCCTCCCGCTCGCGCTCCGCCGCCTTGACCCGCGTGATGTCGACAGAGATACCGGCGACCGCGCCCTCCGGGATGCCCTCACCCCAGACAGGGAACTTGATCGAATAGAACGTCTTCTCGCCTCGGGCGTCAGGGACGGGATCCTCGGCCTCGAGCGGGGCGCCGTTCCTGCGCACCAGGTCGTCGACGTCTTTGTAAATAGACGCAACTTCCGCTGGAAAGAAGTCGCTGTCGGTCTTTCCAAGCATGCTGCCCGGGGTCGCCCCGACGAGCGTCTCCACCGAGCGGCTCACCAGGAGAAAGGCGCCTTCCCCGTCCTTTGCATACATGAGGATCGGCGCGTGATCACAGAACGTCGCGAGCAGCGCCTCGCTCCTGTGGAGGCGCTGCTCGCGGCGCTTTCGCTCTGTCACGTCCTCGGCCGACAAGAAGATCTCGCGCGCACCGCCATCCTCGCTGCGCGCGAAGACCTCCGCGCGCACCGCGAAGATGCGCTCGTCTCCCTCGCGGCCTCGCGCCCGGAGCTCGCCCTCGATCACCTCGCCGTCCCGCGCCCCCTTCAGCCGCTCCGCGCTCGCGGCGAGGCCGGCCATGTCGTCCGGGTGGATCCGACCCAGGAGCGCATCGACGCCGCGTATCGAGAGCTCTTCGTCCGTACAGCCCAGCGAGCGGGCGAGGGCAGCGTTGTGCGCGATGAGCCGCCGCTCGTCGAGGCCCACGACACACAGGATCGCCGGCGCCGCGTCGAGCATCCTCTGGGTTCGCGCGCTGAGCGCGTCCTGCTGCTCCTTGGCCCTGGTCTCGTTCATCGCGGCAGGCCTCTCCTCATGGTGGCTCCTTCCAGGCCCGGCGGCGGACGCGCGGACCAGAGCTCGACCCATGATAGCCACGGCGCGCGCGCGGCGAAACCGAAGACGCGGCGCCGCCTGCCTGTCGCGGCCGGCCGGCGCGGCGCCGCGGGCTAGCTTACCCCGCGCAAGCGACGATCGCGGCGCGCGTCACGCATTGCAGCCTGCCGTGCTGAACAACACCGGGCTCAGGGGAGCAAGCTGCACTTCGACAGGGGCGTCCGGTAGTCCATCGCCTGGGTGTTGCGCTCGAACTCCTCCAGGTTGTTCGGACAGACGACGTACCAGCCAGCGTCGGTGAAGGCGCTCACTTGCCGGTCGGTGGTGGCCAGATCGTACGCGAGCATGACGGTATCGTAGCCCCAGCCGAACAGCTTCTGGCCGAGGAGCACGTCCACGTACCCCGCGCGCATGCGATCCATGTACTCCGGCAGCGTGTCGAACGCCACCGAGTGAATGGTCTTCTCCTTCGCTCTCGCGGTGAGCAGCGGCGCGTTCGCCTCGAGGTCGGGCTCGCCGAGGAGCTTGCTGTAGGAGAAGAAGAAGCCCGTGATCTCCGGGTCTCCATCCAGGGCGGCATTCGCGGTACTCGCGCAGAAAGGGTCCGCGTAGTCGCAGCACACGCAAGGGAGGTTCACGACGTTCTTCATGTCCGGGTACTTCTTCAGCGCCTCGGAGAAGCCGGCGAGCCGGTCGATGAAGGTCCCCGCGGGGGTGGGGGTGTAACCTCCGTCACCGTCCTCATCCATCATCGTCTGATAGGCGATCTTGCCGGTCTTCCCGTTGATGGTCGCGAGCGCATCCATGAGGAACGCGGCGGCGGCCTTGTTGTCCATGCCGTAGTAGGTGTGGCGCTTGCTGTCCGGAGCGTCGCCGCCGTACGTGACGACCTTGATGCCGGCGTCCACCGCCTTGTTGATGAGGCCGTTCTCGCATTCCCCGCTGAAGACATCGACGGAGATCGCATCCACCTTCATGTCGATGACCTCTTGCAGCACGTCCATCTGCGGCCGGGCGAGGTAACAGGCGTCGTCGGGGTCCAGCGGCTTGCCGTCGTCCGTGAGCTCCGGACATTCGGGGTCCAGGATCATCACGTTGACCGGCCGCGCGCTCGTCGTCGACAGCTCGCTCTGCGCCTGCGCGGCGCCCGCGCGACCCAGATCGTGGAACCGATTGCACTTGCTGTGGGTGATGTAAGCGATGGTCAGCGGCGCTTCCGCCGCGCTCTCGCTCGAGCTGCAGGCAAGCACGCTGGTCGCCAGAAGGATGCCCCCCAAAACGGCGCGATGGTCCATGAATCCCCTCCTCTTCTCGATATTGCTCGACCCGTTTCACCGTCCCCTGACGGCTCAGCACGGCTGTGCGCGCGCCGACATCCGGGACCCCCTGCGATGGCGCGCGCTCAGCGCGCCCCGCCCTCATTCGCGGCGCGCGTGGCGCGCCTCCTGCCCCCCGCGAGCTTGCCCGACCGGAACCACATACGCGATGCCGCTCCGCAACGTCCCCGCCGTGACCAGGCCCCGCAGGTCGACGTCGAGCTCGATGAGCGTCTGCGCGATCGCCGGCTGGATGCCGGTGAGCACCACCTGCGCGCCGAGCAGCCCGACCGCGCGCGCGGACTGCACGAGCATCTCCGCCACCTGGACGTCCACCGCCTTGACCCCGGTGATATCGATGATCGCGATGCGGGCCGAGTGCCTCTCCACCCCCTCCAGCAGCGTCTCGATGATCCGGCTCGCCCGCGCGCCGTCGAAGAAGCCGATGAGCGGCATCACAAGCACCCCTTCGGCGATCGGCAACAGCGGCGTCACCAGCTCCCGTATCGTGTCCTGCTGCGCCGCGAGCAGCTCGTCCCGCGCCGCCTCCCGTTCGCGCTCCGCGGCCTTGACCCGCGTGATGTCGACAGAGAACCCGGCGACCGCGCCCTCCGGGACGCCCTCGCCGCGGAGGGGGAACTTGATCGTGTACAGGGTCCGATCGCCCTGGGCCTGCGGGACGATCTCCTCGGCCTCGAACGGAGCGCCATTCCTGCGCACCAGGTCATCGACATCTTTGTAAATAGAAGCAACCTCCGGCGGACAGAAGTCGCCATCGGTCTTTCCGAGCATGCTGCCCGGGGTCGCCCCGACGAGATCCTCCATCGAGCGGCTCGCCAGGAGGAAGGCGCCGTCACGGTCCTTCGCGTACATGAAGACAGGGGCGCGGTCGCAGAGCGCCGCGAGCAGCGCGTCTCTCCTGGGACCGCCCTGCTCGCGGCGCTTCCGCGCTGTCACGTCCTCGGCGAAGACGACGACCTCGCGCGCGGCGCCGTCGTCCCCTCGCGTGAAGACCTCCGCGCGCACGGCGAAGAGTCGCTCCTCTTGCCCTCCCTCGATGGTCCGCGCCCGCAGCTCGCCTTCGACGACCCCGCCGTCGCGCGCCGCGGCGAGCTCGGCCGCGCGCGCGGCGAGGCCGGCGAGATCGTCGGGGTGAATGCGCGCCGAGAGCGCCTCGACGCCCCGCGAGAGGAGCTCTTCTCCCGTGCAGCCGAGCGCCCGGACGAGCGCGGCATTGTGCCCGGTGAGCCGCGGTCCCGCGAGGTCCAGGACACACACGATCGCCGGCAAAGCGTCGAGTATCCGCTGGGCTCGCGAGATCGTCGCGCCCTGCGTCCGGCTGGCCTCGGTCTCATTCATCGCGGGCATCACAGGAACTTCCATCGAGCGCTTTCTGCCCGGTCAGGGCAAGAGGTCGCACTTCGTCAGAGGCGTCCGGTCGTCCTGAATGCCTTCAGACAGATCTCGATAGCGCACGATCCCCCTCCATGATGGCGCTACAACGGTCTTGAGCGACCAACGGGTTGAAGCCGCATGCAGAACGGCGAGAAATTGAACCGCCAAGGCGCCAGGAGACGCCAAGAAAAACATAGAATCTTGGCGTCTTCTGGCGCCTTGGCGGTCCACTTCTCTGGTTCCAGCCTGATCGACGCTCCAGCTCGGCTTCATTATTACGACTAAGTGAAACGAAATCGACTGTCAATGCCTTTTCCGTCCTCGTTCATGACGATGCCGACCGTGGCAGTTCCAGCAGGAGAGCATGCCAGTCACAAGTAGGGTGCCGTCGGAGATGACTCCACGGTGGACCATTCGGCCCCTCATCTGGCGGACAGGCTGACGCAATCGAGCGTCATGGAGCGAGAGAGCGACCGCAATCACAGCCCTACGCCGCCCGCGCCGCCCGCGCCGCCCGCGCCGCCCGAACCCGCGGAGCCGCCGTCACCGCCCGCGCCGCCCCCGCCATCGGCGCTCGCTCCCGCGCCGCCTCCGCCATCGGCGCTCGCTCCCGCGCCGCCTCCGGCATCGGCGCTCGCGCCGCCTCCGCCAGCCCCGACGGCCCCGGTGGTCCCGCTCGCCCGAGAAGAGCTGGCGGAGACGCCCGTGTCGAAGCAGTTCGGGTTGTCGTCCTCGACGAAGCAGCCGACCTCGATGGGGTGGCCGACCTCGACGCAGCCCCCCGAAAGGAGGCCTGTCGTGGCCGACAAGCGGAGGAGGAGCGCGGGAAAACGTGTGCTCTTCACGGTGAAGCTCCGTGGCTCGCGCGCCCGACGGTCGCGATGGAGGAGGGCCTGGCCGCCGCGGCCGGGCTGCCCGCGGCGGCGTCGTCGTCGAGGTGAAGCTCGATCCCGGCGAAGAGCGTGAGGCGGTTCTTCAAGGCAAAATCCGCGGTGGGGCCGCTCTCGACGAGGTAGCGCGGCTGCCCCTGGTTGGGCCCGACGACGTAGGGCTCATGGGCGGAGAACGCGTACTGCCCGCCGAGCGTGTACCCGGCGCCCTTCACCCCGGGTATCGCGCCCGTCACCGCCGCGCGGAGCTCGACCTGCGGCGGCACCTCGGGGCGAGGGGCGATGTTCGACGGATCACCGCCATAGTACGCCTGGTCGGCGATCCGCCGGCCCATGTAGGCGGCCGCCAGGGACACGGCGCCAGCGCCGACCTCGTACGATACGCGGGCGTTGCCGTACACCTGCGGCGCGACCGTGATGGGGACGTCGTCGCCGGTGCCGAACCGCGCGTTCCGGGTGATCTGCTCGGCGGACATGCGGCGTCGCGTCGCGGCGAACGTGGAGTTCACGCCGACGCGCAGCTTCCGCTCGAGGAAGCTCGTCTCGAAGCCGAGGTTCGCGCCGTAGTTCTCGATGCCTGGCACGTTGTTGTACCTCGAGACGCTGGGCGCCTTCGCCCTCAGGAGCTGGAGCTCGATGACGTCCCGCCAGTCCGAGTAGAAGCCGCCGGCCGTGAAGGAGTACGCGCCGCTCCGGAACGACGAGACCGCCTCCAGGGAGGAGACCTTCTCCGGCTTGAGGCCGTCCGGGTTCGGCAGGAGCCTGCCGCTCACGGTGTAGAGCTCGACGAAGCTGGGGGCGCGGAACGCGCTCGAATAGATGAGCTTGAGCGACACGCGCTCGTCCGGCGTGAGGATCAGCGCGGCGCGCGGCGAGATCGCGTTCGCCACGTACTCGAGCGGGATACGCGAGTCGAGGTCGACCCGGATCCCGGCGTTGAGCGAGAGGGGCCGGAACAGGCGGAGCGTCTGCTGCACATAGGCCCCGAGCGCGGCCTCGTCCTCGAGACGGTGTCCGCCGCCGTGCCAGCGCGTGCGCGCCGGGTCGGAGCCATAGCTCTTCCCCGTGAGCTCGTCGAACGCGACGAACTCGTAGGCCGACGTGCGGAGGCGCCCATCGAGGCCCGCCATGGTCGTGAAGGCGCCGTCGCCTGCCCAGTCGTACCGCGCCTGGAGCTCCAGCCCGACCCAGCGGGAGAGAAACAGCGCTTCCTTCCGGCAGGGACCGGACGGGCCGCGCGGGCACTGCTCCGGATCGAGCACGTCGAGCGGGACGTGCGGCACGAGCGGATCGTGGCCCACGACGTAGCGCGAGCGCTCGATCCGGCTGTACCCGAAGTACCCGCGCGCCACGCCCTCGATCCGCTCGCTCAGGCGGGCGCGATAACGCACGCTGGCCAGGACGAGCGACTGCGTGTTGTCGTTGCGGGCGTCGTCAAAGGCCCCGACGCGGTTCTCGTGGAGATCCATGAAGGGCGCGGCCCACGACGAGCGCGTCGCCTGCGCGACGGCGCTCAGGTCGCCGACGTCGAGGCGCACGAAGGCGCCTGCCTTGCGGCGAAACCACTGCTCTTCCACCGTGCCGCCCCAGAAGCCGGGCTCGGCGTGCGAGCCGAGATCCATGACGGACACGCCGTCCGCCAGGACCGGGAGCCGCTGCTTCGGGAAGCTCACCTCGGGCCCCTCGAAGCGGTGCACGTCGACAGCCGCCACAACACCCGCGGGCTGCCCGAGCAGCGTGAAGCGGCGCCCGAAGCCGAGCGTCGCCGTGCCCTCGCCCCCGACGCCCTCGACGGAAGGCGCCCTGATGTCGCCCGATTCGTCGAGCGGCGGCGACGCCCCGAACGTCAGGGTGGCGCGGATGCCCTGGTGATCGGCGGCCTTCTTCGTGACGACGTTGATGACCCCGAGCATGGCCTGCGCGCCGTAGAGCACGGAGCCAGGGCCCAGGACCACCTCGATATGGTCGACGATCTCGATCGGGATATCGTGCAGGAAGACGGCGCCGCCGCCCTGCTCGTTCACGACCATGCCGTCGAGCACGATCAGCACGTGGCTGTTCGAGTCCCGGGTCAGGGCGACCCCGCGCGCGCCGACCTCCGGGACCGACATGCGGTCGTGCGCGAAGACGCCGCTCGCGAGGAAGGTGAGCGCGTCGGCGAGGCGCCGTATGCCGAAGAGCTTGAGCTGCGCGCCCGTGATCACCGACGACATGGCGGGCGCGTCGCTCTCGCGCTCCGCGGAGCGCGAGGCGCCGGACACGACGCTCTCTTCGAGGATCTCGAGGAGCGAGCCGACGTCCTCGGCCCGCGCCTCGCGCGGGGAGGCGGTCGACCACGCGAGCGACGCGGCGCAGATCAGTGCGAGACGGGTCGAGCTCACTCAGTAAATCCTTGCCAGTTTGAGGATGGGAGCGGGGAAGTCGATGTGCTGGGCCCGGGCCTGCGCGAGGTTGATGCTCATGCGCGGCTTGCCGTCCGCGACGTCGACGCCGAGCACGGCCCCCTGCGAGACATAGGGCTCCACGGCCGCGAAGCTCAGGATGCCCGTGTCCGTGAGCGCGCCGCGTATCGAGGCGACCTCCCTGCCGAGCCCCGAGGAGATGTACACGACGTTGATGTCGCGCGCGCGGCACGTCGCGGCGAGCTCGGACGCGCTCGAGTACTCGGCGCTCTCCACGCGGATCGGCTTGTCACGCACCTTGCCAATGTCGTTCAGCGCCCTCCTCATCTGGAGCGCGGCGCTCGCCGAGTCCGCGTCGCCGGCCCGAGAGAGCAAAAGGAAGGAGACCTGTCCCTTCACCCGCTCTGGAAAGCCCCTGTCGTACGGCAGGATGCGCGTGACGATCTCCGCTTGCACGGCGAAGGGCGCCGTCGCCGGCTCCGCCATGACATGGAATGGGGCGAGGGCGGCCGCGACGAAGAGGCCGAGCACGAGGGCGCGCCGGCGAGGTGTCATGTCTTGCGTTCCTTGCCGCGCGACAGCCCGGCGAGCTTGCGGATGCGGAGCGCCGCTTGCACCTGCGGCGTGAGGGCGAGAAGATCGCCTTTCCTGCTGAAGACGCCGTCGAAGCCGAGCTCCGCGTACCGCGATCCGGCCTCGGCGTCCGTGGTGTAGAGGTAGAAGAGCGGCGGCCTCTCGCCCTCGGGCACCGCGGCCTTGAGCGAGCGGAGGACGGCGGCGCCGTCGAGGCCCGGCATGAAGAAGTCGACGATGACGAGATCGCAGCCGCGCAGGTGACGGGCCGTGCCGACGAGCTGCGTCGTCGTGACCACCTCGTAGCCGGCGCTCGACAGCTCGACGCGGATCCGCATCAGCACGATCTCGCTGTCATCGATCACCAGGATGCGTCCGCCGTGTGACATCGAGTCATTCTCCGTTGCTGAGAGGGACAGCCTGGGGGCGGATCACGAACGCCGCGCCGGTCCGGCGCGACGCGTCCACCTCGATGAGCCAGCCGACCGAGAGGAGATCGGCGCGGACCGCGGAGAGGCCGATGCCGCGGCCCGCGAGGTCGCTCACGTCGCCCTTCGTGCTCACGCCGGGGGTGAACAGGAGCTCGCGCGTCCGGCGCAGATCCTTCGGATCGACACCGGCGCTCGTCGCGAGGGCGTCGAAGTCGATGCCCTGACCGTCGTCCTCGACGAGGAGGGTGGGCAGCGGCTGGTCCTCGATGCAGCTGGCGCGGATCACGCCGACCTCGGGCTTGCCCATCCGGGTGCGCGCGTCGGGGGGCTCGATTCCATGGGCGATCGCGTTCCGCACGAGGTGGAGGAACACGCCCGGCAGCAAGCGGGCGAGATCCGGAGGAATGGAGGCCTCGCGGCCGTCGATCTCGAGGCGGGCGCGCTTGCCCTCCCGCTCGGCCCAGCGGGGGACGCGCTCGAGGAGCGGCGCGAGCACCTCGCCGAACGGCCGGGCCGCGAGACGGCGGACGATCTCGGCGGCCTCGCCGCCCTGCGGGCCGACGAGCTCGCCCAGCCGGGTGACGTCCGTGCGGCGGACCGTGATCTGGTCGAGGATCGCGCTGCCCACGGGCGAGGCGTCGACGAACGTCTCCTGCGCGCGCGTGAGCTCGTCCGCGACGCGGGTGAGCCGCGAGCGCCACGACGCCGAGTGCCCCTCGACCGAGGGCCTGTCCTCCGAGCGCGAGCGCGCCTGGACCCTGGAGAGCTCGTCCTCGAGCGTCATGATCTCGTCCGCGAGGCGCTCCAGGTCGAACGACCGGGCCTCGCCCTTCATGGTGTGCAGCTGCTGCAAGAGCTCGTCGATGTCCGCGGGGCAGAGCTCCCCGCCGGGCCTCAGGATCTCGCTGCACCGGGCCACGCGCTCGCGCGAGATCTCGATGAAGCGGACGAAGACCTGGCCGCCGCCGGCGATGAGGCGGCGCATGGCGGCGATCTGGCGCGCGTGCTCCTCGTCCTTCGTCTTGACGCTCTCCGTGAGGCGCCTGAGCTCGGTCTGGTCGGTCGCGAGCAGCATGATGCGCGCGATCTTCCGGCCGGAGACGATGGGGCAGAACTCCAGCCGCAGGAACCTCCGGTCGCCCGGCGCGCGCTCGAACCACACCTCGCGCGGGGCGAGCTCGGCGACCTCCGGGAAGGCGTCGACCTCGGCGTCGAACGCCGCGTCGACCCACTGCCGGAGCGCCTGGCTCTCGACGCAGAGCGGCCCGCCGCGGTAGAGGAGCTCCGCGACGTGGTTGCCCTCCGCGGCGCGGTCGCCGAAGATCTGCCTGGCTTCTTTCGAGGCCTCGCTGCCCAGCCGGCCGTCGGGCCCGAAGGCCACGATGGCCTCGCGCATGTTGTCGAAGAGCTCGCGGAGGCTCTCCGTGGCCATCTCGAGCTTGCCCTCGCGCTCGAGGATGGCGGAGCTCATCGCGTTGAAGACGTCGGCGAGCCGGCCGAGCTCGTCGTTCGTGCGGACGTTCACGCGGACGGCGCGGTCCCCTTCCCCGACCCGCCGCGCGGCGTCGACGAGCCGCGAGAGTGGGCGCACGATCTGCCACCTTGCGAACGCGAGGAGCAGGAAGGCCGTCATCGCGCCGACGATGCCCGCGAACTCGAGGATGTTGCGGCGGGCCGCGGCGAACGCGGCGTTCTCGGGCTCGAGGGAGAAGACGAGGACGAGCGTCCCGAGGCGCCGCCCGTCGTCGCGCACGATCGGGCGGGCGACGCGTATCTCGCGCTCCAGCACCTGGTTCTCGGCGCCGCGCGCGGTGAACGCCGACAGGCCGCCTTCCGGCTGACCGATCTTGGCGACGGGCTCGGCGTCGCTGCCCCACGCGACCGCGGCGATGAGCGCGCGGTTCGACCGGAGCTGGTCGAGGTCGCCCTGCGCCGTGTCCCGATCGCCGAAATCGAGCGGCGCGGTCAGGGAGCCCGAGAGCAGATCCGCCATCATCGATGCGGCGTTCGCCTTCGCCGACACGAGATCATCTCTTGTCTTCTGGATCACCTGATTGGCGACCAGCACGGTAACGCTGGTGAGGACCACCACAGTCGCCGCGGCGAGCTTGACGCCGATGCCGAGGTGAACGCCGGAGCGCCGCCGGTGAGCCGCTGGGAGCCGGGAGACAGGGGCAGAGACCAGCATCACGCGATCGGGGCGGCAGGCCGTATCCGAGCCAAGGAATGGTCGAATCCAAGAGCGTGCGTCATCCGCGCCCCCCTCCACGGCAGAAGCGTCGCCAGGCGCACCATCGGAAGCACCCGAGGGACGAGGACAGGCGCATGGCGATGCCCTTCCGACCTCGACGGTACGTAGTTCATTTCATTTCTGCAACAGGATTTTCCTCGCGCACCGCCGATGTGGCTGTCCGCACGTCGCGTCATCGGCAACGGGTCCACGCGTCAACGGGTCCACGCGTCAACGGGTCCACGCGTCAACGGGTCACGCGTTCGGGTCGACCGGGTTACCGGTCACCAGCTACCCCGTCATCGGCCCGGCGGCCTGCTCCGGTCTTCACCGCTCCGCGCGGATGGCAAGGAGCGCGAGGGCTCGCTCGCCAAGCATGAAGGGGATTGTCGCGTTCGCCTCCCCTCGAGGGCTCCGCTCGTCCGTATCGAGCGGCTCGTCGCCGCCGCGGCGCCGTGACGTCGCGCGTCACTCCCGCGGCGGCGACGCTGCGGGATCGTGTAGGCTCGCGGGCATGCCCATCACGCGACTCACGAAGCCTGATTCGAAGTTTCGCCTCGATGACGTCTCGACCGATCCGCCTCGGGACGCGACGAAGCAGGAGGCAGCGGAGCGGCTCAAGGAGCTCGGCGAAGAGCTGCTCGAGCTGCAGGAGCTGATGTGGGGGGCGAGGACGCACAGCATCCTCATCGTCCTCCAGGGCCGCGACGCGGCCGGCAAGGACGGGGCGATCAAGAACGTCGTCGGCGCGCTGAACCCGCGCGGCGTCACGGTGAGCTCGTTCGGCGTGCCCACGAAGGAGGAGCGGGAGCACGACTTCTTGTGGCGTATCCACCGGCAGGCGCCGCGCGCGGGGGAGTTCGCCATCTTCAACCGCTCTCATTACGAGGATGTGCTCGTCGTGCGCGTGCACGACCTCGCGCCCAAGGCGCTGTGGGGGGAGCGCTACGGCCACATCAACGACTTCGAGGAGCTGCTCGCCGAGCACGGGACCATCGTGATCAAGTTCTTCCTGCACATCAGCAAGAAGGAGCAGGAGAAACGGCTGCTGGAGCGCGAGGAGAACCCGTCGACCGCGTGGAAGCTCAACGTGAACGACTGGAAAGAGCGGGAGCACTGGGACGAGTACACCGAGGCTTACGACGAGGTCTTCCGGCGCTGCTCGGCCAAGCACGCGCCCTGGTACATCGTGCCGGCCGACGCGAAGTGGTACCGCAACCTCGTCGTCGCCGAGACCGTGGCCGAGACGATGCGGGAATACCGCGACGGCTGGCTGAAGACGCTCGAGCGGAACGGGAAGGCGGGCCGCGAGGAGCTCGACGAGTACCGGAGGTCGCGGGGTGGGCGGAACAAGGGGTGAGCGCGCCCGACCGATATCCGCCCTAGCAGGCGCAGCGCGCGAATCGCACGCTGCGACCTGCGTGGGGCCCTGATGCCATGGCATGGAGTCCACGCGAAGGATTCCGTGGTTGCATGAACAATCGATTTCCCCCCAGCCGGCGGGGCCGAGCGACGACCTTTGTGCTCGTCGACGATCTCGACACGTGATTTCACGCGGTGCAGTCAGGAGGTCGTCCGCGGTGGCCGCCGGGGGGACGGCCCTTGGCTCGCCGACGTGCGCGTCTTTCAGGGAGGCCGCGGCCGGGCGCCGCCGCGCGTGCGCCGTGTGGGGCCGAGCGGCTCGGCCAATTGACGCGCTGCCGCTCGGGTGATGCAATTCCGACGAGGAGGAGGGGGCATGCAGCTCGACGATCCCAGGCACGAGTACAACCCGTACGCCGCACCGACGACCGACGACGCGCGTTCCTATGGCGAGGACGAGCCGGGCGAGCACGTCCTCGCCGAGCGCGGCACGCGGCTGGGCGCGCGGATCCTCGACAACCTGCTGCTCGTCGGCTCCGTGCTCCCCGTCCTGCTCTTCTTCGGCGTCACCGACGAGCTCGGTAAGCTCGCGCGTGACGAGGAAGCGCTCTACCTGAGGCTCGGCATCGGCGCGCTCCTCGGCCCGGTCCAGCTCGTCATCTACCAGTGGTACCTCATCGCCACGCGCGGGCAGACGCTCGGGAAGAAGTGGACGAAGATCAAGATCATCAAGGCGGACGGCTCGCGCGTCGACTTCATGTCCGGCGTCGTCGTCCGCAACTGGCTCATCGCGCTCCCCGGCCTCATCCCCGCCGTCGGCCAGCTGCTCAACGGGATCGTCAACCTGGTCGACGGCCTCATGATCTTCAGCGATGATCGCCGCTGCCTGCACGATCGCATCGCCGGCACCAAGGTCGTCGTCGCCCCGCCCAAGGCGGGATCCTGATCGCCCTCCTCGCCGCATGATCCACCGCGAGACGCTCCGTGAGCCGCTCGACACGAGCGCCGAGATCGAGACGCCGGAGCACGTGCGGTTCCGCCACCAGATCGCGGGCCCGGCGCGGCGCGCGCTCGCGTACCTCATCGATCTGGTGGTGCGCGGCGTCATCGTCTTCGCGGTCGGGATGCTCGCCGCGATCGGCGGCATCGCGGTGGGGCCAGCGCTGCGCGGCGCGTCGACGGGCTTCGTGCTGCTGGTCCTCTTCGCGATCGAGTGGGGGTATTATGTCTTCTTCGAGACCCTCTGGAGCGGCTGCACGCCCGGCAAGCGCGCCCTCTCGCTGCGCGTCGTCACCGACGGCGGCCAGCCGCTCCGCTTCGGGGACAGCCTGCTGCGCAACCTGCTGCGCGCCGCGGATCTCCTCCCCCCGTTCATCGATCCGCTCTCGTTCCTCGGCACGTACGCGGTCGGCCTCGCCGTCATGGGTCGTGATCCGCGCTTCCGCCGCCTCGGCGATCTCGTGGGCGGCACCCTCGTGATCGTCGAGGCGCGCCACACCGTCGCCGGCCCGCTCGTCCTCCGACCTGCGCCGAGCCCCGCGGAGCTCTCGAGCCTGCCCGCGCGCCTCCCGCTCTCCGGCGAGGAGCTCGACGCCATCGAGCTCTTCCTCCGCCGCCTCGATCGCCTCTCGCCCGCGCGCGCGAGCGAGCTCGCGGAGATGACCGCGCCCGTGTTCGCGCGGCGCATGGGCGTCCGCTACAAGGACGCGACGCGCTTCCTCGGCGTCCTCCACCACCGCGCGCACGCGCACCGCGGGGGCCAGGAGGGGGCCGCGACCGGCCCGAAGCCCCGCCGCAAGCGCAAGAAGGAGGTGAGCGCGTGATCGGCGCCCGCTCCCAGGACGAGTTCGTCGCGGCCCGCAGGCCGGACTGGCAGGAGCTCGATCGCCTCCTCCTCCACGACAGCGGCTCGCTCGCGAAGAAGGACGGCGCCGCCATCTCGCGCCTCGCCGCGCTCTACCGCTCGCTCTGCACCGATCTGATGCGCGCGCGCGCGGCGCGCTACACGCCCGATCTCACCGCGTACCTCGACGCGCTCGCCGCGCGCGCGCACGCGGCGCTCTACGGCGCCGAGCCCTTCCGCCTCCCCGACATCGTCTCCTTCTTCACCCGCGATTTCCCGCGCGCATTGCGCGCGAACGGCCGCTTCTTCGCGATCGCCTGCGCGCTCTTCTTCCTCCCCTCGCTCGTCGGCATCGCGGGCGCGCTCGCCTCCGACGAGTTCGCCACCCACGTGCTCCCGAGCCCGGTGCTCCAGGGCATGGCCCAGATGTACAGCGAGGGGCTCAACGGGCGCGACGCGGGCACCGACACGGGCATGGCGGGGTTCTACGTCTTCAACAACGTCGGCATCGCCTTCCGCTGCTTCGCCACCGGCGTGCTCTTCGGCGCGGGCAGCATCTTCTTCCTCATCTACAACGGCCTCTTCACGGGCACCGTCGTCGGCCACGTGATGAGCGTGGGCCACGGCGGCAACATCTGGACGTTCATGTGCAGCCACGCGCCCTTCGAGCTCACCGCGATCGTGATCGCCGGCGGCGCGGGGCTCGAGATGGGCTACGCGCTCGTCGAGACGCGCGGCCGCACGCGCGTCGGCTCGCTGCGCCGCGCGGCGCCGTCGATCGTGCGCCAGATCCTCGGCGCGGCGGCGATGCTGCTGATCGCCGCGGGGATCGAGGGCTTCTGGTCCCCCTCGGGGCTCCCCCCGCCGGTGAAGTGGGCGGCCTCGGGCGTCTTCTCGCTGCTCATCGTCCTCTACCTGGCGCTCGCGGGTCGCCCCGCGCAGGAGGCCTCGCGATGAACCTCGGCGCCTCCGCGATCGTGCTGCGCCCGCGCCCGCTCTCCGAGATCCTCGATCTCGCCTGCCGCCTCTCCATGTCGCTCGCGCTCGGCCTCTACGCGCGGCTCTCGGCGATCCTCTTCCTCCCGATGCTCGCCGGCTGCCTCGCGCTGCGGCACGCGGCGGGCTGGTCGTGGCTCGAGGTGTGGGGCGTCGCCATAGCGCTCGGCGGCGTCGCGCAGGGCGTGTTCACCGTCGCGGTGGGGCGCCTGCTCTTCTCGGAGGAGCTCAGCGCGGGCCAGGTGCTCCGCCTGTTCAAGGCGCGCCTCTCGTCGTACCTGTGGATGCTCTTCCTGAGCCGCCTCCTGCTCGCCGCGGCGGCGCTCCCGATGTTCCTCGGCCTCCCCCTCGCCTGGCCGCGCCTCGTCTTCGTGCACGAGGCCAGCTTGCTCGAGGCCGCGCGCGCCGGCGACGCCATCCAGCGCAGCAGCCGCTTCGTCACCGGCCGCGTCGCCGCGGTCCTGGGCGCGCTGATCGCGCTGCTCCTCGCGCAGGCCGGCATCGCGCTCACGGCGGAGCTGCTCGGCCAGTCGCTCGTCGACGCGATCCTCCAGCTCGGCAAGCCGTTCGGCGCGCTCCTCGACGACGGCGGCTCGCCCTTCGCGCTCGCGGGCTTCTTCGCCGGCATCCCGTACGTCGCGACCGCGCGCTTCCTCCACTACATCGACGCGCGCACGCGCGCCGACGGCTGGGACATCCAGCTCCGCTTCCTCGCGATCGCCGCGCGCGAAGGCGAGAAGAGGGCCGCCGCGTGAGCCGCCGCGCGCGCCTCTTCGCGGCCCTCGTCGCGCTCTCCGCTGGCGCGCCGCTCGCGCGGGACGCCCGGGCGGAGGACGTGGAAGAGAACGTGCAAGAGAACGTTCACTGGAGCGTGCGCGACGTCCTCGAGGACGATCGCTACCGCTTCTGCCACGAGGACGACTACCCGCTCACCCCCGAGGAGCACGCGTGGTGCCCGATCATCGCCGGATCGAGCGACGTGTGCCCGGAGCTCCCCGCCGCGTGCAAGCTGCCCCCGGTCGAGCTCTCGAGCTCGGCCGCGTCCGGCCGCGGCGGCCGCGGCGGCCGCGACGCGTCCGGCAAACATCGCGCGGGCGGCGCGCCGACCGATCGCGGCCCGAGCGAGGACGAGCGCCGCCGCCCCGGGCCCGAGATGCGCGTCGATCTCTCGGGGATGAGCTTCCTCGCGTCGGCGCTCTTCATCGGCCTGCTCGTGGTCTTCTTCGGGGGGGTGATCCACGCGCTGCTGAAGAACCTGCTCCGCGATCGCGCGCCCGCCGAGGAGGCCAAGGAGGAGAGGGCGCCCGCGCGCGGCCCCACGCCCGAGGAGACGGCGAGGCGCGAGGTCGAGACCGACGTGCAGCGCCTGCTCGCGCGCGCGCGCAGCCACGCGGCCCGCGGCGACTACGCGCGCGCGATCGACGACGCGTACGCCGCGCTCCTGCGCCGCCTCGACGGGGATGGTCTCATCGAGATCCACCCCTCTCGCACCAACGGCGACTACGTGCGCAGCCTGCGCGAGCGGCCCGATCTCAAGGGCGCGATGCGATCGATCGTGCGCGACGTGGAGGGCGTGCAGTTCGGCGTCACGCCGCCCTCCGAGCCGATCTTCCGCGCGGTGATGGACCGCGTCGTCCCGCTCGTGAGCCGCGGGCTCGCGCTCGCGCTCGTCGCCTTCGGCCTCTCCGCCGCGCTCTCTTGCGTCTCTTGCACCCCGCACGCCGGCGGCGGCGACGAGGGCGGCGGCGATCGGTCGCCCTCGGGCACCCAGGCGGTGCTCGAGGTGCTCAAGGAGCAGGGCTTCAAGGCGCGGCGCCGCGGCGAGGCGCTCGCGGCGCCCGATCGCGCGCTCGCGCTGGTGGTGCTGCCGGGCGCGGCGATCGACGACGCGACGTGGAAGGACCTCTTCGCGTGGGTGCGCGACAAGGGCGGCACGCTCTTCCTCGCCGGGCTCCCGCGCCTGCCCGACGAGGTCGAGCTCGGCCTGCGCGTGGCCCAGGACGCCGAGACGTCGACGGCGCTCGCCGCGGACTGGTCGCGCGGGCTCCGCGCCTCGCTCCCGCCCGGCAAGCGCCTCGTCGAGGCGAACGGCGACGAGCCCGAAGACCTCTACATGATCCTCCGGGGCGAATCGTCCTCGACCGCGGGCGTCGTCCGCCGCCTCGGCCAGGGAAAGGTCGTCGTCGTCGCGGACGATCGCCTCGTGTCGAACGTCTCGCTCGCGGCCCCCGACAACGCGCAGCTCTTCCTCGATCTGCTCCGGTTCGCGCCGTACGCGACCGAGGTCGAGATCGTCGACGAGTGGACGGGCGTCGGCGCCGAGACGCCCTTCGAGGCGGTGCGCGAGGCGAACCTCTGGCCCGTGATCGCGCAGCTCTTCCTGCTCCTCGCGCTGCTCTATCTCTGGAAGGGCAGCGCCTTCGCGCGCCTCCGCGATCCGCCCGCCGCGGGCCGGCGCGCCTTCGCCGATCACGCCCGCGCGCTCGGCCTCGCCTACCGGCGCGCGCGCGCCTCGCGCCACGCCGCGGGCCTCTACGCGAGCTGGGCGCTCGATCGCCTGCGCGAGCGCGTGCACCGGTCCGGCCGGCGGGGCCTCATCCCGCTCGCCGAGGCGATCGCCGCGCGCACCGGCCGCCCCGAGGCCGAGGTGATGCGCGTGCTGGTCGAGGCCTCCGGCGCCCGCGAGGACGCCGCGCCCGCCTCGTCGCTCCGCGCGCCAGAGAGCGCGCGCGGCGCGCGGCCCTCGCCTCGCTCGCGCGACGGCGCCGCCGCCGATCTCGAGCTCGTGCGCGAGCTCCAGGGCTTCCTCGACGCGACCGGTCAGCGAACCTCCGATCGAAAGACGACATGAACCCGATTGAATTCCGCGATCGCTTCGATCTCCTCCGCCGCGAGGCCGGCAAGGTGCTCCTCGGCCAGGACGATCTCATCCTGCACACGCTCGTCGCCGTCCTCGCCGGGGGCCACGTGCTCATCGAGGGCGTGCCCGGCCTCGGCAAGACGCTGCTCGTGCGCACCCTCGCGCACGTGCTCGGCGCCACCTTCAAGCGCATCCAGTTCACGCCCGATCTGATGCCGAGCGACGTCACCGGCGGCAACGTCTTCAACCAGAAGGAAGACCGCTTCGTCTTCCACGAGGGGCCGATCTTCACGCAGCTCCTCCTCGCTGACGAGATCAACCGCGCGCCCGCCAAGACGCAGAGCGCGCTGCTCGAGGCGATGCAGGATCTCGCGGTCACCTCCGACGGCATCACGCGCGCGCTGCCGGATCCGTTCTTCGTCATCGCCACGCAGAACCCCATCGAGTCGCAGGGCACCTACCCGCTGCCCGAGGCGCAGCTCGACCGCTTCTTGATCCAGGTCAACGTCAAGCACCCCTCGCAGGCGGTCGAGCGGCTGATCCTCAAGAACCACGTCAACGGCTTCCACGCGGCGCGCCTCGATCGCTTCGAGATCCAGCGCGTCGCCACCGCCGCCGAGCTCGTGCAGATGCGCGAGGGGCTCGCGCGGATCCGCGTGGACGACGGCATCATCGAGTACATCGCCGACATCGTCGGCCGGAGCCGCGTGCACCGCTCGGTCTACCTCGGCGCCTCGCCGCGCGCGTCGATCGGCCTGCTCGCGGTCGCGCGCGCCATGGCCGCGAGCGAGGGCCGCGAGTACGTCATCCCCGACGACGTGAAGGCGCTCGCGCCCGCCATCCTGCGCCACCGGCTCATCCTGCACCCCGACGCCGAGATCGAGGGCGTGAGCGCCGACGACTGCGTCGACGACATCCTCCGCGAGGCCAAGGTGCCGAAGACGGCGGCCTGAGCGCGATGATCCCCTCGCGCGCCCTCGTCCTGCTGGCGATCGTGCCCCTCGGGCTCGCGGTGGCGACGCTCGTCGATCGCACGCTGCTCCTGCCCATGCTCGCCGCGGACGCGGGCATCGCGCTCTGGGCCGCGATCGACGCGCTGCTCGCGCGGAAGCCGCTGGTGACGGTGAAGCGCCACGCCCCCGCGGTGCTCTCCATCGGGCGCCCGAACCTGATCACGCTCGAGATCCGCTCGCTCTCGCGCCGCAAGCTCTCGATCGAGGTCGCCGACGATCTCTTCGATCACGCCGAGAGCGACGACCTGCCGGTGAAGCTCGAGCTCCCGCCCAGGGAGCGCGCGACGGCCCGCTACCACGTGCGCCCCACCCGCCGCGGCGCGCACGTGATCGGCGATCACCACGTGCGCTACCTCTCCCCGTTCGGCCTCTGGATCCGGCAGGTCACGGTGCCGGCCGAGACGCCGGTCAAGGTGTACCCCGACGTGCAGGCCGTGCGCACCTTCGAGCTCATGGCGCGGCAGGATCGCGATCCGTCGGCGCTGCGCGCCTCGCGCAAGCGCGGCGGCGAGAGCGAGTTCGAGCGCCTGCGCGAGTACCGCCGCGGCGACGAGTTCCGCTCCATCGACTGGAAGGCGACCGCGCGGCAGAAGAAGATCATCAGCCGCGAGTACCAGCTCGAGAGCAACCAGAACCTCCTCTTCCTCCTCGACGCGGGCCGCCTGATGACCGCGCAGACGCAGGGGCTCTCGCTCTTCGATCACGCGCTCAACGCGAGCTTGATGCTCTCGCACGTCGCCGCGCGCGGCGGCGACCGCGTGGGCCTGCTCGCCTTCGCCGACGGCATCAAGAGCTACGCGCCCCCGGTGAGCGGCGCGGGCGCGGCCAAGCACGTGCTCTCCGCGGGGTATGACCTCTACCCCGAGCTCGTCGAGACCAACTACGGCTCGGCGTTCCAGCACGTGGGCCTGCGCGTGCGCAAGCGGAGCCTGATCGTGCTCTTCACGCAGGTCGTCGACGACGTCGCCGCGAGCGAGCTGCTCCGACTGATGCGCGGGGTGATGCCGCGCCACCTGCCGCTCATGGTGCTGCTGCGGGACGTGGAGATCGACGCGCTGGTCGAGGGCGGCGACGCCGATCCGTACACGCGCGGCGCCGCCGCCGAGCTCTCGAGCTTCCGCGACCGGCTCGTGCGCGACCTCAAGAACCACGGCGCGCTGGTGCTCGACGTCGCGCCCGGGCAGCTCACCGGGCAGCTCATCAACCGGTATCTCGAGATCAAAGCGCGCCATTTGCTCTGATCTGCGCGGCGGCCCTGGCGCCCATTGCTGCTCCGGCAGCAATCGCTGCTGATCCATTGCTCCTGCAGAAGCACACCGGCGCCGGCCCGAGCGGCCGATCACGGCTCAGCGCGCCACGCTCCGCGGGGAGATCGCTTTAAGATGAGCGCATGTCCAGCGAGCAACCCGAGCAGTCCCTTCCCCTGCCCCGCGCCGAGCTCCGCGGGGCGAGCCGCGTCCTCGACGCGCTGGAGCGCGCCGGCAACAGGCTGCCTGATCCGGCGGTCCTCTTCGTCCTGCTGGCCGCGGTGGTCGTGGTCCTCTCCGCGGCGCTCGCGACGCTCACGTTCGGCGAGATCGACCCGCGCACGAAGCAGCCGCTCGTGATCCACAGCCAGCTCTCGGGCAAGGCGATCACGGAGTTCCTCTCGACCATGGTGCAGACCTTCACGAGCTTCCCGCCCCTCGGCGTGGTGCTCGTGGCGCTGCTCGGGGTCGGCATCGCCGAGCGCTCGGGGTTCATCAACGCCGGCCTGAAGAAGGTCCTCGCGGTCACGCCGAGGGTGCTGCTCACGCCGATGCTGATCCTCGTGGCCATCGCGAGCCACACCGCGGCGGACGCGGGGTACGTGCTCGTCATCCCGCTCGGCGGCGTCATCTTCCAGGCCGCCGGCCGGCACCCGCTCGCGGGCATCGCCGCGGCGTTCGCGGGCGTGTCGGGCGGCTTCAGCGCGAACTTCATCCCGTCGAGCCTCGACCCGCTGCTGCAGGGCCTCACGCAGGCCGGCGCGAGCATCCTCGACCCGAAGCGCACCGTGAACCCGCTGTGCAACTGGTTCTTCTGCAGCGCCTCCTGTCTCGTGATCGTCGCGGCCGGCTGGTACATCACCGACCGCGTGATCGAGCCGCGCGTCGCCCGGACCCCCGTGGACGCCGCGCCCGAGGGGGAGCAGCGCATGACGGCGGCGCTCACCCCGCGCGAGGCGCGCGCGCTCTGGCTGGCCCTCGCGTCGATGGCGGCCAGCGTCGCGCTCCTGGTCGCGGCGAGCGCGCCGGCCTCGTCGCCGCTGCGCGCGCCGAGCGGGCAGCTCACGGTCAGCGGCGCGCCGCTCATGGGCGCGATCGTCCCGCTCATCTTCCTCTTCTTCCTCGTCCCCGGGCTCGTCTACGGCTACGCGGCCGGCACGTTCACGAGCCACCGCGATGTCATCGACGGCATGAGCAAGACGATGAGCACGATGGCCTATTACCTGGTCATGGCTTTCTTCGCCGCGCAGTTCATCTCCCTCTTCAACCGCTCGAACCTCGGCGCGCTCCTCGCGCTGAAGGGCGCCGCGGGGCTGCAGGCGCTGGCGCTCCCGAGCGCGGTGACCATCGTGGGCGTCATCCTGCTCACGGCGATCACCGACGTCCTCATCGGGTCCGCATCGGCGAAATGGGCGCTGCTCGCCCCGATCCTCGTGCCCATGCTCATGTCGATCGGCATCTCGCCGGAGCTCACGCAGGCGGCGTACCGGATAGGGGACTCGACGACGAACATCATCTCACCGCTGATGGTGTATTTCCCGCTCGTCGTCGTCTTCTGCCAGAAGTACGTGAAGGGTACGGGGATCGGCACGCTCGTCGCGCTGATGGTCCCTTACTCGGTGACCTTCCTCGTCGCCTGGACGCTGTTTCTTCTCGCGTACTGGCAGCTCGGGCTCCCGCTCGGGCTCGACGCGCCCTATGTCTACCCCTGATGAATCCGGCGCGTTGAAGCGGCCAGGGAGCGCGCTCACGGGCAGCCGCCGCCCGGACAGGTGTTGCAGGTGACGGTGATGCCGCCCGATGAATCGTCGACGCGGCACGCGGGACAGCCCGGATCGGCACATTCGCAGGTGACAGGGCCAGCTCCGCAGGGATTGGCGATGCACGTCCCGAAGAAGGCGCCGCCCTGGATCACCGAGCAGATCTCGCCGGGCATGCACTCCTGGCTGCTGGTACAGGGAAACGCGGCGCAGGGTCGCGTCTCGAGCGTCCACCCCGATGCGAGGCAGGTCGCGACCGTGCGCTGGCCGTCTTCGCAATCGCCATAGAAACACGAGGGGCCGTTTTGCTGCCGGCACTCCGCCTCGGGCACCGGAATGGCCTCCGGGCAAAGCGCGGTCGGAGGCGGTCCGCCTGCGCCGCTGGTGGTCGCGCCGCCGGTCTCCGAGCCTCCCGTGGTCGCGCCGCCCGTCGTCGAGCCACCCGTGCTCGCACCGCCGCCGCCGCCATCCAAACCACCGCCGGATCCAGACGTCGCTCCAGCGCCCGCGCCTCCGCTGCCCCCCGATCCGCTTTCGGCGTTGGTGCTCTCTCCGCCACAGCCATGGAGCGCGGCGAGCACCAGCACAAAACTCCCACGAACGTGAATAAAGGTGGTTCCTGACATGGGCAGAGCGGTTAACAAGCCGTGTACCAAGCGGCCAATTGCACGGGAATCCGAGCAGCTCGTGGCGCTCCTCTGCCGGCCGACCCGATCCAGACGCCAGAGGACGCCGACGTCGTGGCACACCCGTGCGCTGCTCGTGCGAGCGAGCGCCGCGCCCACCGGCGTGTCCTGCGCACATGGTTTGATGGAACATCGCAGCAGCATCGTTCGCCAGGCAGGCGCAGGCCGGCTGGCTGCGCTCGCGCTCCTCGCCCGAACGCCGACGCGTTCGTCCCGGCCGCCGATGTGGACACCCGTTCCTATGAAGTGTACACTCGTCCATATGCCGACCCCTCAGGATTCCCGGTCCATGCGCGAGCGGATGCTCGCTGGCGACCTCTACATCGCCGACGATCCCGAGATCGCCGAGCAGAGCGCGGCTGCGCTCGATCTCGTGGCGGCGTACAACGCGACGTCGCCGCGGCAGCGCCCGCTGCGCCGCCGCTTGCTGGAGCAGCTGCTCGGCGCGATCGGCGAGGGCACCGAGATCCGCCCGCCGTTCTACGTGGACTACGGCTCGCGCATCACCTTCGGGGCGCGCTGCTTCGCGAACTTCGGGCTCGTCGCGCTCGACGTCGCGCCGATCACGATCGGCGACGACGTGCAGTTCGGCCCGAACGTACAGCTGCTGACGCCGACCCATCCGGTGGAGCCCGAGCCCCGGCGGCAGAAATGGGAGGCGGCGAAGCCCATCACGATCGGGAACAACGTGTGGCTCGGCGGCGGCGCCATCGTGCTTCCGGGCGTGACGATCGGCGACAACACCGTGGTCGGCGCGGGCTCCGTCGTGACGCGCGACCTGCCGGCCAACGTGGTCGCGGTCGGGAACCCCGCCCGGGTGATCCGCGCCCTCGACGCCGCGGGGGCCGCGCAGGCGCCGGGCGAGGCGCGAGGATGACGGAGGCGCGATGAGCGCCGCCAGGGCGAGGCGCGCCGCCCCCGCGCGGCGGGCCCGCCGCCACGACCCCGGGCGCCGGGAGCGGCTCCTTTCGACCGCGCTCGACGTGATCGCCGAGCAGGGCGTCGCCGGCGCGTCCCACCGCTCGATCGCCCGGGCCGCCGACGTGCCGCTCGGCTCGACCACGTACCACTTCGCCTCGATCGACGAGCTGCTCGCCGCGGCGTTCACCCGGCACGCGGACGACATGGCCGCCCGCTTCGAGGAGCAGATGCGCGCCGCGTGCGACCGCGGGGCCGCGGTCGAGCTCCTCGTCGAGCACCTCACCACGGCCCTGCTCGGCTCGGAGCGCGACCTGGTGCTCAGCGTCGAGCTCTACGTCGCCGCCGCCCGGAGGCCCGCGCTGCGCGCCGTCACCCAGGCCTGGATGCTGCGGAGCCGGCGCGCGCTGGAGCTCCACTTCGACCCGGTGACCGCGCGGGGGCTCGACGCGCTGATCGAGGGCCTCGTGCTGCACAGCGCGTTATCGACGGATCCCATGGCGCCCGAGCAGATCCGGCACGCCATCCGCCGCTTCACCCGCTGAGCTCCCGCGGGAGATTGCCCGTCAGGGGCGAGCGCCCGCCGGTCACTTCAGCACGACGCGGACGAGCGCGAACTCCGACCCGAACCAGCCGCTCGTCGGCCGCGAGTACGTGATGTACTGCACCCGGCCGCCGTCCTCCTCGTACTCCGCGTGGTGAACCGCGTCGTACGGCGCGCGCTCCTCGGGGGCCGTGTACAGGGTGGCCTCGTCCGACCAGGGGCCGGTGAGGTCCGGGGCGGTGCGCGCCACGATCCGGTGGTCGAACGGGGGCGAGTAGACCGCCAGCCACGCCCCGAGGTGCTCACAGTACGAGACGGACATGATGGGCGCGCCGTCGAACAGCGCTGCGGCATCCCCGGCGTCGTCGCTCCAGCCCTCGCCGTCGAAGTAGCGGAAGGCACCCCGGTCAACGGGCGTCTCGAGCGGCACGCGCGCGAGGCTGCACGGCTTGGACAGACTGCCGTCGCACGCGAAGGTGTACAGGTCGTCGCCGTGGGCGACCAGCGCGGCACCCCAGCCTGGCTCACCTTCCCCGAAGAGCAGGTCGGGGTGCTCGGCGCTCGCGTCCACGATCGGCCGCTCCGGCGCCTCGTCGAGGCCCTCCCAGATCGCGAACGACTGGCCCACGCCGCGGAAGTTGAAGTCGCCCGGCTCCGCGTAGATGAGGCCATAAGGGATCAAGGCCCGGTCGCGCGCCGCATCGAACACCGGCGCCCGGGGCCACACCGCCCAGCGGGCGCCGCACGGCGCCTCGGCGCAGTCATCGCCGGCGTGAGCGTCGTTGAACGCCTGCTCGTCCGCGGTGGGCGCGATGAAGTACCCCGGCGCCCCCACGCCATCGGCCGGCGAGGAGAAGCCACCGATGCCGTCGGACGCGTCGAGATCGTCCGAGATGTCGAACGAGTTATGGTGCCAGTTCGTCCCGGCCTCGTCAGCCTGCGTGAGAACGGTATCGCCATAGACCCAGACCGACTTGCCCCACGCGACAGCGCTGTCCCCGCCGTCGCGCCCTTCGATCCACGCCCCCTTCTCGACGACGCCGATCTCCTCGGCAGACGCGACGCCTGGCCCCGGCTCCCCGCCACACGCCGCGAAGACCAGGTGAATGATGACGATGGGGACAGAACGGGCGAGCGCGACGGAGCGGCGTACAGAGCTCATGATGCCATCATCCTACGGCCGTCGGCGTCGCAGCTCGTCGGAGCAGATTTCTGCCTTCGAGGGCTCGACTTCTCTCGTGCACCGGAGAGCCTCTCGTGAGGCCGAGCGGCGAAGAGGGAGGGGCGGGCTCCGAGCGGGACCGGTCGACGATGCGGAGCGACCTGTCGATCTGGATAGGCTTCTTCAAGGAATCGACGGCTTGTCGAGCAGGTCGACCAGCGTGGCACTCAGCTCGCCATCGTCTTCGACGGCGGACTTCGTCCTTTCAGGCGCGCGGCGTTTTGCCTGCGGGCGCTTCCGCTCCGGCCTGGTTCGCGTTGCCTCCAGCGGCTCCACGACGTGCTCGATGGGCAGCTCGACGACGAAGGTCGAACCCATGCCGAGCGCGCTCTCGACCCGGATCGAGCCGCCGTGAGCCTCGACGATCTGCCTGGCGACGAAGAGGCCGATGCCCACCCCGGCGTAGTCGCGCGACGAGACAGCGCGCTCGAACCGCTCGAAGATCCGCGCCGTGTTCTCGGGGGCGATGCCGATTCCATGATCGCGCACCGCGATCACGGCCGTGTCCCCGCGCCGCAGTGCGCTGACCTCGACGGGGGCGTTCGCGCCATACTTCAGCGCATTGGACACGAGGTTCGTCACCACCTGCTCGATCCGCAGCGCGTCCCAGCAACCGAGGATCTCGCGCTCGACGTGCAGACGCAGCGCGCAGCCCGCCTGCGCCAGCACCCCCCGGAGCGGCTCGACGGCCTGACGCACCACCTCGGCGAGATTGACTCTCTCCAGCTCGAGCTCGAGGCGACCCGCCTTGATGCGCGACAGATCGAGCAGCTGATCGACGAGCCGCGTCAGCCGCGCGACCTGTCGAAGGCTCCCCTCCACCGCTCGGGCGGTGGGGTCGTGCCGGAGGGTCGCCGGCTCGCCGCCGCCGAGCCTGCGCTCCAGCGCCTGCAGCGTGAGCTGGAGCGCGGCGATGGGCGTTCTGAGCTCGTGGGACGCGATGGAGAGGAACTCGTCTCTCTCTCGGACGGCAGCCTGGGCGGCCTCCTCGCGGAGAGCGAGTCGGCCGCGATCTTCCACGGCCCTCCCCCGATCCCGATCGATGCATTCCAGCGCGGCAGCGCTCTTCCAGATGTGGCGCACGATGAGGACGACGCAGCCGACGACGAGGAGCGACGACTCGAACGCCGAATCGTAGAGGCCGAGCTTCCGCCCCTTCACGATCACCCAGCCGAGGACGAACGGCGCGCCGAACGCGGCGAGAATCAGGCGGCGTGCCATCACGCCGCCTGCCCCCGCGCTCATCAGCAGCTCGACGCCGCTCAGCTCGGGCCGCGCGCACAGGACGCCGGCAGACAGCACCAGAAAGAGCAGCGCCGTATGCAGCGCCATCGCTGTCGTCGCTCCGACGCCATAAAGATACCCCTCCCCGAGCACATATCCGAGCACCGCCAGCTGCCCGAACAGCGCGATCAGCACGACCATCGCGAAGAAGAGCCGGCGCACGCGCCGCGCCTTCGCGTCGAGGAGGCACAGCGCCGTGCCGAGGAGGAGAAAGCAGATGGCCGCCGTGATAGCCATCCTTCCGAGGTGAGGGGTGCCGACGGCGCCCGGCCCTTCCCGAAAGAGAATTTGATCGATATGGAACGGCAGGTTCAGCGCATATTCCAGGAACGTGAGCAGCCCGACAACAGCGACTCCGCCGGCGCACGCCCGCGAAAGCCGGCGCGTCCATAAGCTCGATCCCGCGCGGCAGTGGAGCCACAGCGACGCGGCGGCGGCAAGGAAGGCCAGCGCCGTGTTCGCCTTCATGGTCACGAAGGTCGGATGAACACTCTTGAGAGTCTGAACATCGAGCCACCAGCCCACCAGGACGGCCCCGGCGGTCACGACGGTGATGGCGCTCGCGGCTCGTGGGATGATCCCAATCCAGCCGAGCAGAGGTGAACCAGGGCGTTCGCGCGGGCAGCCAGGCCCGTCCAATCCGCTGCTTCGCCCGCCCGCTTTCGACATCATTGATCAGGTAGATTGTCTTCGAACACCGCGATGCGCAACGTGCGCTAGAAGGAACACGCTGCTTTCTCGTCGCGCCTCCCAGCGCCGCGCTCTACGAGTTTTTTTGGCATCTTCGGGTCTGCGATCGGTACAGGGGCAGCGCAGGCGAAGCGGCGGGGTCCGCCCGGCCGCGGGTGGAATGGCAGAGGTCGCGACCTGTTGTGGCGCGCCGAGCACGCCAATGGCCGTCGCCATCCCCGGCCGGACTTCTATCCCCAGCGCCCGCCGGCTCAGGCCATCCGCCGGACCATCCTCGTGTGCGGGATCCCCGCCTCGTCGAAGATCGGCCCCTCCTCGACGAAGCCGAGCTTGCGATAGAACGCCGCTGCGGCGACCTGGGCGTTCAGGACCAGCGCGCGCGCGCCCTCGGCCCCGGCGACGCGGATCGCCTCCTCCATCAGCCGCCGCCCGAGGCCCGCGCCGCGAAGGTCTTTCCTGACGGCGACGCGGCCCACCTTGAGCGCGCCCTCGTACGGCAGGAGCCGCATCGTCGCGACGACCTCGCCGCCTTCGAGGACGACGAAATGCCGCGCGACGGGGTCGAGCTCGTCGATCTCGATGTCCTCGGGCACGGACTGCTCGACGACGAAGACCTCGCGCCGGAGGCGGAGCGCGGCGGCGTAGAGCGGCGAATCGCTGCGGATCGGGAGGACGTCGCCGGCCATGCCCGCTTCGTGTGCCGTCTCGGGCGCCGCGTCCACCCGATTCAGCGCGCCTTTCGACCGCTCCGCGCAGACGCCCAGGCCTCGGAGGAGCTAGCCTGATCGGACCGTGAAGATCATGACCTTCAACATCCTCTTCGGCGGCGAGGATCGGTTCGAGGCGATCCTCGCGATCGTCGCCGCCGCGCGCCCCGATCTGCTCGTCCTCCAGGAGTGCGTGGGCTGGGAGGACGGCGCCCGGCTCCGGGCCGTCGCCGAGGCGATCGGCGCGCCCGCCGGCGAGCGGCACGCCGTCCTGGGCAACGCCAACCCGCGCCCGAACGGGAGGCGCAACCATGTCGCCGTCGTCAGCCGGGCGCCGCTCGCCGGCGCGCGCGTGCACGCGCCCGAGGCGCTGGCCCACTGCCTCGTCGAGGTCGAGCTCTCGCTCGGCGGCGAGCCGCTCGTGGTGCTCGGCACCCACCTCAACGCCGGCAGCGAGGATCGCCGGCTCACCGAGGCCCGCTGGCTGCTCTCGCTCGTGCCGCCCACCCGGTTCGCCGCGGGCCTCTGGGCGCTCGCCGGCGATCTCAACGCGCTGTCGCGCCGCGACCCCTACCCCGCGGACCTCGGCGCGCGCCTCGCGGCGGCCGGCATCGAGAAATACGGCAGCCCGCCGCGGTTCGACACGATGGATTCGATCGAGGCGTTCGGCTGGGCCGACGCCCTGCTCCTGAGGCCGCGCACCTCGCGCTGGTTCACCGCGCTGCGCGGGCGCGACGGCGCGCAGGTGGAGACGCGGACCGACTACGTGCTGCTGTCGCCGCGGCTCGCCGGCCGGCTCGCGCTGGCCGACGTCATCGACGTCGGCGCCGCGTCCGACCACCACGCGGTCATCGCCGAGCTCTCCTGACACCACACGCCGCGCGGAGGATCCGTCCACGCCTCTGCAACTGCAACAGCGAAGCACCGTTCGCTCAGCAATCCTCGGGGCGAGCGCGGCGGCGGCAGCGATCGAGCGGTGGACGGAGCGCGGGTGTGACCGGGTCGGACCGGGACGACGCCACTGGAACAGCACACGATGCGATGTCTTCGGCTCGCCAGCGGCCGACAACATGATTGAATCGGCGGTATCGCGCCCGACACGCGCGGGGGGCTCCGTCACGCAAACGCTTCGGTCCGCGCCATGGATTCACCCTACGGCCTGCAAGCTGGCAGCATCATCGGCGGCGACTTCGAGGTCGTGCGCCCGCTCGGCGCGGGCGGCACGGGCAGCGTCTATCTCTGCCGCCAGCACAGCACCGCGCGCCAGCGCGCCGTGAAGGTCATGCACCCGGTGCGCGCCGTCGACCCGGAGGAGCGCCGCCGCTTCGAGCGAGAGGCGCGAGCTCCTGGGCTCATCGGGTCGCCGCACATCGTCGAGGTGCTGATCGCCGGCGTCGACGGCGTGACGGGCCTGCCGTACCTCGCGATGGAGCTCCTCCAGGGCGAGACCCTCGCGGCCTGCGTCGAGCGGGCAGGCCCGCTCCCGCTCGCGGAGGCGCGCCGCGTCCTCGGGCAGCTCGGGCGCGCGCTCGAGGACGCGCACGGCGCGGGCATCGTTCACCGCGATCTCAAGCCCGAGAACGTCTTTCTGGAGGAAGCCGGCGACGGCGCCGCGCCGCGGGTCAAGCTCCTCGATTTCGGCATCGCCAAGATCATCGCCGACGCGCGCTCCTCGCTGACGGCCGCCGTCGGCACGCCCCTCTGGATGGCCCCCGAGCAAGCGCGCGAGAGCCAGGGGGCGCTCCCCCAGAGCGACGTCTGGGCCTACGGGCTTCTCGCGTTCTTCGTCCTCACGGGCGAGCCCTTCTGGCAGGGCCGAGATCTCCCGGCGCTGCTCCGGGAAATCCTGTTCGCGCCCATCCCCACCGCGAGCCGGCGCGCGGGCGAGCTCGGACTGCCGCCCTTCTTCGCCGGATTCGACGCCTGGTTCTCTCGCTGCGTCGAGCGCGACCCCCTCGCCCGCTTCACGAGCGCGTCCGCGATGTGCCCTGTCCTCGAGCGCCTCCTCGACGGCGCCGCGCGCGTGGCGTCGACCGCGCCGGCGTCGACCGCGCCGGCGTCGCGCCGCCGCACCTCGCTCCCGCTGCCGGAGGCGTCGCTCGGCGCCGCGGCGGCGCGTCGCCGCAGCTCGCTCCCTCCGCCCGAGGCCTCCCCGGCCGGCATGGTCACGGCGAGGCCGCCCGCCGCGGTCGCCGCCTGCTTCAGCAGCACGCTCGCGGCCCCGCCGCTCAGGGACCACGACGATCCCGCGCCGCCCGCGAGCTCGCCGCCGCCGCGCAGCGAGGGCGGACGCAGGGCGACGAGGCCTTTCCTCCACGCGCTGGATGAAGATCACTGCGTCGCCACCTGGAAGGGCCTCCTCTTCCAGATCTGGCGCCGGCACACCACGGCAGCCGCGGTGAGCGAGGTCCGGAGCATCCTGCGCGAGCGCGGCAGCGAGCTGCAGGCGACGCTGGTCATCCTCGAGGAGAACACCGTCCCGGCGGGGCGGGAGGTCCGCGGCTCGCTCGCGGAGCTCTCCAGGGAGCTCGCGGCCCACGGGATGTGCGCCGCGCTGGTGTTCGAGGGCCACGGCTTCAAGGCGTCGCTCGTGCGCAACGTGGCCATCGAGTTCATCCTGCTGAGCCGCTCGCGGCTTCGTTACGAGGTGTTCAGCGCCATGGACGACGCCGTCGCCTGGCTGATGCGCAATCGCCCGACGCGGGACTGGCTCCAGGAGCTGCCGGGGGTCACGGAGGCCCTCCGCCGCGAGGTGGCGGCGCACGCGGCGCGGGCGTCGCAGATGCCCTAGCGAGGAGGCCGGGCGCGCCGACCCGGGACGAGCGCGGCAGCTCAAGGGGCGCGCTCCGCGATCCTGCGCGCGCCGCCTTTCGGCTACGCTCGCCGCGCGACCTCTCGCGGGAGGAGGAAGCAGGAGGAGAAGCGAGCGTGGTGGACCTGCCGATCATGGACCGTGCGCCCGGGGACGACGCGGCGGCTCGACGCGACCGCCTGCTCGCCGCGCTGCTCCGCGGGCCGGACGCCCTCGTGCTGCTCCGCTGCGACCCGGGCCTGGCTTTCCTCGCGGGCAGGTCGGCGCCCCTCCAGATCGCGCTCGTCACGGCGCCCGGGGACCCGTCGGCCGACGAGCTCCACGCCCTGCTCGAGCCGCTCGTGAAGGCGGTGCGGCCCGGCGGGCCGCCGACGCACGTCGTGCTGGTGGGCGGGAGCGCTGCCCCAGGCCAGGCCGCGCTCACCAAGGTCGCGCCGTTCGTGCAGCCCGTGCCGATGGGCTTCCACCACCTCGACGCCGCGGGCGAGCTCGCGCGCGTGAAGGGGCAGGCCCTGCCGGCCCTCGAGCGGGCCCACGAGCGCCTCGCCGAGGTGGGCCCGCTCGAGCCCCAGGCGCTCGCGGAGGCGCTCGCCGAGGGGCAGGCCCTGGCGCAGCAGGAGCGCGCGATCGTCGACAGGCTGAGGGGCAGCCGCCGCGTCACCGCGACGCTCATGATCGCGTGCGCCGCGCTGCTCGCCGTGAGCTACGCCTTCGGCTCGGGCACCCACGAGGCGGCGCTGTGGCGCATGGGCGCCAACAGCGGCGAGGCGGTGCGCCATGGGGAGCTTTACCGGCTCCTCGCCTCGGCGTTCCTGCACGCCGACCCGATGCACCTCTTCGTCAACATGCTGGCGCTGTGGTCCTTCGGCCCGATGCTCGAGGCGCTCCTCGGCCCGCGGCGCTTCCTCCTGCTCTACGGGGCCTCGGCGCTCGGCGGGTCGCTCGCGAGCGCGATGCTGGAGGACCGGTGGAGCGTCGGCGCGTCGGGCGCGATCTGGGGCCTCATGACGGCCGGCATCGGCGTCGCGCTCCGCCCGCACGGGCTCCTGCCCCCCGCGATGATCGCGCAGATGCGCAGCCGCGCGTGGCTGCCGCTCGGCCTCAACCTCGTCTACAGCTTTCAGCCCGGCGTCGACCTGCTCGCGCACCTGGGCGGCGGCGTGGTCGGCTTCGCGCTCGTCGTCACGGTCCTCCCCCGGGGCCTCACGCCCGTGGACCGGCGCGAGCGCGCGGCGGACGCCGAGCCGAGGCCGCGCCCCCTCCTCACGGCGGCGGCCGCCCTGACGGCCGCGGCGATGGCGCTGTCCGTGGCGATGGCGTTCGCCGCCGGCCGCCCGTGGGAGCTCCGCGCGCCGCCGGCGCTGACGCGCACCGCGGTCGCGGACACGGGCGTCGCCCTGGACCTGCCGGAGGCGCTCGCGAGCGCCTCGTCCGTGGAGGAGCTGGCCGGCATCCGCTTCCACACGTACGGGCAGCTGCCCCGGACGCCCGTCGTGTTCCAGGTCGCCGTCTTCCCGCTCGAGGGCGCGGTGCCGCCCGATCAGCTGGACGCCCTCCTCGAGCAGGAGCGCAAGGTGCTCGACGAGCAACGGCCGGCGAACACCGTCACGAAGGGCCCGGCGACGCGCATCATGCTGGGCGGGCGGCCGGCGGTGAGCGTGAAGAACGGGCTCAAGAACGGGGTGCAGATGGTGAGCTACGTCGTCGTGCTCGGGGACCGAGAGGTGATGCTCCAGGCCTACTCGACGGCGGATCGACCGGCGACGTGGGAAGGGATCGAGGAGAAGGTGGCGGCGACGATCGGGGCGCAGTAACACGCGGCTGGCGGCGCCCGCGGCGGGTGCCGCCAGCGAACGACCTTGCGGAGGTAGCGATCCCGTGGAGCACATGAATTCTCTGATGCAGCCGATCGGCCACCCCCTCCCCGGCTGGACGCCGCGGCCGCTGCCGCCGCGCGAGATCCTGCTCGGGCGCACCTGCCGGGTCGAGCCGATCGACCCCGAGAAGCACGCGGCGGACCTCCATGCCGCCAACCTCGCGGACGCGGAGGGGCGAGGCTGGACCTACCTGCCCTATGGGCCCTTCGCGACCCTCTCGGACTACCGCGCCTGGATGGACGCCACGTGCCTGGGCGATGATCCGCTGTTCCATGCGATCATCGACGCGACGACCGGACGGGCGGTCGGCGTCGCGGCCTACCTGCGGATCGACCCCAGCAACGGCGTCATCGAGGTCGGGCACATCAGGTACTCACCGCTCCTTCAGAGGACGCCTGCGGCGACGGAGGCGATGTACCTGATGATGCGGCGGGCGTTCGACGAGCTCGGCTACCGGCGCTACGAGTGGAAATGCCACGCGCTCAATGCGGGCTCGCGGGCGGCGGCGGTGAGGCTCGGGTTCCGCTTCGAAGGCGTGTTCCGGCAGGCCGCGGTGGTCAAGGGGCGCACCCGCGACACCGCGTGGCACGCGATCATCGACAAGGAGTGGCCGGCGGCGAAGGCGGCGTTCGAGCGCTGGCTCGATCCATCGAACTTCGACGGGGCGGGCCGCCAGCGGCAGAGCCTCTCCGCGCTGATGGGCGCGGAGGAGCGGCGATAAGCGGGGGTGACCGGGCGACGGCGAGGCGGCGCCGCATCGCCCGGTGGTGGGGTACTTTGGCCGAAGGTGGAGTCTTTTGAACCGCCAAGACGCCACAAGACGCCAAGAGAAGAAGAAGAATAACAATCTTGGCGTCTTGTGGCGTCTTGGCGGTTCCATCATTCCGGCAGGATGGGGGGGGAATCCCCCACCACCTGCCTTTCATCCCCACACCACGCGGTCGAAGTCCGGATCGATCCCCGGTCGGGTCGCGTCGGCCCAGGCGCGACGTTCCTCGATCTCGTACTCGAGCGACTCATCGGCACAGGCCTCCTGGATCTCCTCCCATCCATAGCCCGGGCCCTCCGTCGTCCGCAGGACGTGGGTCTGCGTCCAGTGCGCGACCGCCGCGCGCGCCTCGTCCGACCCGATCCACGAGAGCGCGGCCCGCACGGAGGCCGATTCCTCGAACGTGGCCGCGTCGTCCAGCGCGAGCAGGAGCTCGCGAAGGCACCACGCCTGACCGAGCGCCGCGAGCGCCGCGGCGACGTCCGTCCGGACCGCGGGCGTGCTCGATCGCAGCCCCCGGCGGAGCGCGGCGAGCGCGTGCGGAGGCGCATGCTCGAGCAGCAGCAGGGCTAGCTCGCCGAGGAACGGGTTGCCCAGGTAGCCCTCGACGACCTCGACGCGCGCGAACGCCAGCACCACGTCGACCGTGCGATCGCGCTCGATCCCGCGGCGCAGCAGGTACCGGGCCGCGGCGTGCACGGCGTAGGGATGATGCAGCGCCGGATCCACGCGGGCGAGCAGCCTGGCTACCGCCGGGCAGACGGGGTAGTCCGGGTGTGCGTCGAGCCGCTCGATCGCGCGCGCAGAGGTCGCGTTCACCGACGCGTCGATCAGCCCCGCGCACACATCGACGAACTCCGGCGGCTCGAGCACTGTCTCGAGGGGCTCGATGAACGCGCTTGCCGTCGCCTCGTTCGCGATCCCCGCGAGCAAGTACCGTTTGTAGGCGTCGCGCTGCGCGGCGGCTCGCGCCTGGGCGGCCGCCGAGGGCCGCTCGACGGCGAGCAGCTCGTGATCGCCGAGGTGCTCCGCCCAGCGAGCGCGGAGGGACGCGTCGGAGAAGTCGATCGCGGCGAACGCCCCGGCGTTCTCCTCAATCTCAGGGACGACGCGGAAGACGTGCCGATGCTCGTTGCGGACGAGCAGTCCCTCCCGGGTGAGCTCGCGGATCGCGGCGGCCATGGCGTCAGCGGTCGGAAGGAATGCGAGCAGGCGCCGCTCGGGGAGCGCGGGGTGAGGGAGGCTCAGGATGCGCTGCGTGAAGAACCAAGGATCGATCGTGAGGCCGTTATCGCCGTGATCGTCGACGTCGATCGTCTCGCCGTCGGGTGCGGTCAGGCAGAGGCCGATGCCGTGAAAGTAAAACTTCCAGCCCGGCATGCCCGGTACGTCGCCACGGCGGGAGGCACGAAAGAGGCGCTCACGCTGGACCCGGACCAGCCAGCGCTGCCGATCGACCTGCCGCGCGAGCGCAACGAGGAGCCATGCGTGCCACGGGTCAGGAGGCGGACCGGCGGCGACCGGGCCGGCTGCGAGGGCGGTGCCAACGGCAATAAGGACGGGATGCACAGGCGTCTTCGTGACGCAGCTGAGCGTGCGCGGCAAGACGGGGGCGTGAGCGCCCCCCGGACCGATGGGCGGGTATCAGAATAGGCACGATGATCCCGCCATAGGGTTCATGTTCGCTCTCATCACCGAGCAAGCCATCCATCTTCGAGCAAGCCCCGGGGGAAGGCGCCGCTCTCGCAGCGCCTTCTTTCTCTATGTGTGACCCGCGTGTGATCTAATGAATCTCGGCAGCGCTGGATTGTCGCGCGACATCGACCAGACCACAGAACGCGGCCGCCGGGACGAGCGCCACCCACACGCAGGCGTACACGGAAGGGCTCCGTTCTCCCCGGCGAGCTCGACCCCTCCCCGACCGCCGCGCCGGCGCCCCTCCCGCCCGCAACGCACGCCGCCTGGCCGGAGGCGCCGCGGCGCCCTACCTTGATCGCCATGAAGAAGCTCCGTGTCGATGTCTGGTCCGACATCGCGTGCCCGTGGTGCTACGTCGGCAAGCGCCGGCTCGAGGCCGCGCTCGCCAGGTTCCCGCGCCGGGATGCCGTCGAGGTCGTCTGGCGCGCCTTCGAGCTCGACCCCTCGGCGAAGCGCGTCCTCGACACCGACGTGTCCTACGCCGGGCGCCTCGCGAGGAAGTACGGCGTGCCCGTCGCCAAGGCCGAGGCGATGATCCGGCAGATGACCGAGGTGGGCGCGGCGGACGGCCTCGATCTCCGCTTCGACAAGGTCCGGCCCGGCAACACCTTCGACGCGCACCGCGTGCTCCACCTCGCGGCCGAGCGCGGCGTGCAGGACGCGGTGAAGGAGCGGCTGCTCCGCGGCTACATGACCGAGGGCGAGGCCATCGGCGAGCCGGAGGTGCTCGCGCGCCTCGCCGGCGAGGCGGGGCTCGATCCGGACGAGGTCCGCGCGGCGCTCGCGAGCGACGCCCACGCGCGCGAGGTGCGGGCCGACGAGGACGAGGCGCGCGCGATCGGCATCACGGGCGTCCCCTTCTTCGCGTTCGGCGGGCGGTACGGCGTCTCCGGCGCGCAGCCGGCCGAGGCCCTCCTCGGCGTGCTCCAGAAGGCGTGGGACGAGGCGGCGGACGCCCCCGAGCAGGCGCTCGCCGAGGGGGCGGCCTGCGGCCCGGACGGGTGCGCGTGACCCGCCGGGCGTGATAGAGCTGCGCGGCGGATGTCGATCCAATGGTATCCAGGCCACATGACCAAGGCTCGGCGCTCGATCGCCGAGTCGATGCCGTCGCAGGACGTCGTCATCGAGGTGCTCGACGCCCGCATGCCGCTGGCCAGCGAGAACCCCGTCCTGGCCGAGCTGCGCGGCCAGAAGCCGTGCATCAAGGTCCTGAACAAGAGCGATCTGGCGGACCCGGCCGTCACAACGGCGTGGCTCCGCCACTTCGAGGCGGAGCGCGCCGCGCCGCCTGACGAGGCCGAGCGCGGCGCCTCGCCGGGGGGCCAGGTGCTCGCGATCGCGATCTCCGCGAGCCAGTCGTCCGAGGCGCGGCGCCGGATCCCGGAGCTCTGCAAGCGCCTCGCGCCCCCCAAGAACGGCCCCGGCAAGGTGGTGCGGGCCATGATCGTGGGGATCCCCAACGTCGGCAAATCGACGCTCATCAACGCGCTCATGGAGCGCAAGGTGGCCAAGGTCGGCGACGAGCCCGCGGTCACGAAGAGCCAGCAGCTCGTCACCTTGAAGACTGGCATGGCCATCTCCGACAACCCGGGGATCCTCTGGCCCAAGATCGACGACGAGGCGGCCTCGTTCCGCCTGGCCGTGGGCGGGGCGATCCCCGACACGGCCATCGATTACCAGAGCGTCGCCCTGTTCGCGGCGGGGTACTTCCTGCGGCGCTACCCCGAGCTCCTCGTCGCCCGCTACAAGCTGAAGGAGCTGCCGGAGACGGCCGCCGCGCTGATCGAGGAGATCGGCCGCCGCCGCGGCTGCCTGCGCAGCGGCGGGTCGGTGGACCTGCACAAGGCGTCGGACATCCTGGTCCACGACTTCCGCGCCGGCCGGCTCGGGCGCATCAGCCTGGAAGAGCCGCCGGGGCTGGAGTCGCCGTCGGGGATCGAAGAGAGCGCGTGAGCCGAAGCACGGCGCCGGCGGCCAGGCCGGCCGATCGACGCGGGCGCCCAGGATCTTCGACCCGAAGGCCGCCGACGCCCGCTACCATGCCCACCGCGACGGCTGCCCTGCGGCGCCGCCCGCGACGTTCGCCACGCTCCACACGCTCCGTACGCTCCCCACTCCATTCACCCGACGAGGACCTCACTCCATGGCCGGAAGCAGCCTGCTCGCCCTGATCGACGACATCGCCACCGTGCTGGACGACGTTGCCGTGCTGACGAAGGTGGCCGCCAAGAAGACCGCCGGCGTGCTGGGCGACGATCTGGCGCTGAACGCGCAGCAGGTGACGGGCGTCAGCGCCGACCGCGAGCTGCCGGTCGTGCTGGCCGTGGCGAAGGGCTCGATGCTCAACAAGGCCATCCTGGTGCCGGCGGCGCTGGCGATCAGCGCCTTCGCGCCCTGGGCCGTCACGCCCCTGCTGATGGTCGGCGGCGCCTTCCTCTGTTACGAGGGCTTCGAGAAGGTCGCCCACAAGGTGCTGCACAGCAAGCACGAGGACGAGGCCCGCCACGCCGAGCTCGTGCAGGCGCTCTCCGATCCGAAGATCGACCTCGTCGAGTTCGAGAGGGACAAGATCAAGGGCGCGGTGCGCACCGACTTCATCCTGTCGGCCGAGATCATCGCGATCACGCTGGGCACCGTGGCGGCGTCGCCGTTCGGCACGCAGGTCGCCGTGCTGAGCGGCATCGCCGTGCTGATGACCGTGGGCGTCTACGGCCTGGTCGCCGGCATCGTGAAGCTCGACGACGCCGGCCTCTACCTGAGCCGCCAGAGCGGCGGTCTCCAGCAGTCGCTCGGCAGCGGCATCCTGAAGGCGGCGCCGTGGCTGATGAAGGGCCTGTCGGTCGCCGGCACGGCGGCGATGTTCCTGGTCGGCGGCGGCATCCTGACGCACGGCGTGCCGTGGCTGCACCACCACATCGAGGACATGACCCAGGGCGCCGGCGCCGTGCTCGGCGCGGTGGTGCCGTCGCTCGCCAACATGATCGTCGGCGTCGCGGCCGGCGCGGTCGTGCTGGGCGTCGTGACCGCGGTGAAGCAGGCGATGAAGCGCGAAAAGGACGGCCACTGACCCTCGGGCGCGGGCTCGCGCCGCGCCGATCAGCCCTGTCCGGACCGCCCTGGCCGCACCAGCGTCGCGACCAGCCGCTCGAGCGCCGCGGCCGGGTCGGCGCCGAGGCCCGCGTGCACACGCGAGGGCTGGACGACGGTGCTCGCCGGGGAGACCACCCAGCCGAAGCGCTCGTCCTGGGGGAGCTCGGCGACGTACCCGCACGCCCGATCGCCGGCGCAGACGCGGCGGATGAAGTCGAGGTGGCCGCGGACCGCCTCGAGGTCGAGGTCGGGCCAGAGGGCGAGCAGGCGCCGCTCGTCGGGCTCGAAGCGCGCGTCGAGGAAGCCCCGGGCGCGGCAGAAGAGGACCACCCCGACGTTGACGCGCTCGCCGCGTTCCACGCGCGGGACCACGCGCAGCACGGCGTAATCGAACGGGTCGGCGGCGTCGACGTCGCGCGCGCCCGGAGGGCTACCGCCGGGCACGGGCTGCATCGAGCGCCTCCTCGACGAAGCCCCGCGGCGACGCGAGGCGGTGGGTCAGGTAGGCGGCGTACGCCGCGCGCCGCGCCGCGACCGGCGCCGCGTCGGGCTGCGGCGCATCGACCGCGTCGGGCGCGAACGCGGACCGCCGCTCGCCCGAGGGCCGGGCGCGGGGGTCCTGGTCGTCGGCCAGCCACGCGTCCGGGATCGCGGAGACGATCTCCGCGATGCGCTCCGGCGTGAGCCGGGCGCTCAGCGCGGCGTCGGCCGCGGCGAGATCACCCGCGAACGGGAGCAGGACATGGCTCTTGACGAGCGGGAAGCGGTCGCCCGCGTCGGCGCGCGGGTCGGTCGCGTCGGTCCAGGCGTGGTGGACATAGAGCGCCGCGCCGTGGTCGATCAACCAGAGGCGGCGGTGCCACAGGAGCAGGTTGGGGTTCTTGGGCGTCCGGTCCACGTTGCTCGTGAAGGCGTCGAACCAGACGACGGCGGCCGCAAGCCCCGGGTCGATCGCCGGGCCGGCGAGCGGCTGGAAGGCGAGCGATCCGGGCAGGTAATTGAGGGCGAGGTTCAGCCCGGCGCTCGCCGAGAGCAGGTCGGACAGCTCCGGATCCGGCTCGGCCCGCCCGAAGGCGGGGTCGAGATGCATGAAGACGATCTCCGGCACCGGGAGCCCGAGCGCGCGCCCGATCTCCCCGGCGACGAGCTCCGCGATGAGCGCCTTCGGCCCCTGGCCGGCGCCGCGGAGCTTCAGGACATAGAGCCCGTCGTCGTCGGCCTCGACGAGGGCCGGCAGCGACCCGCCCTCGCGGAGCGGGGTGACGTAGCGGGTCGTGTGGACGGTTCGGATCATGCTTCAGCAGCGTGGCGGGTGGCGGGGGAATTCCCCCGCCCCGCCGGTAAGGATGGGGCCGCCAGGACGCCATGAGACACCCGGATTTTTGTGTCTTTCTTGGCGTTTTTGGCGTCCTTGGCGGTTCAAAAGACCCCGCCGCCGACCAGAGCCCCCCGCAGTCACGTGAGACGGGGACGCTGGGTCGAGCTGGAGCGCGCCCTCGATGATCGATGAGGCGGCCCCGGCGCTCGCTCCGCGCAGCAGCGCGAGAGCGAGCGCCGCAGGCGCTCGTGGATCACTCGCCGAGGGGATCCAGCCTCGAGCCTTGCACGGGCAGGTAGTCGCCGACCTGGAAGTTCTGCAGCCCGTCCGTGAACTCGAACGGACCGATCACATGGATCACCTCGCCGCTCGCGCCGCCGGCGCCACCCTCGCCGCTCGTGCCGCCAGCGCCGCCCTCACCGGTGGCGCCCGCCGAGCCGCCCTCGCCGCTCGTGCCGCCAGCGCCGCCCTCACCGGTGGCGCCCGCCGAGCCGCCCTCGCCGCTCGTGCCGCCAGCGCCGCCCTCACCGGTGGCGCCCGCCGAGCCGCCCTCACCGCTCGTGCCGCCAGCGCCGCCCGCGCCGCCGGCACCACCCGCGCCGCCGGCACCACCCGCGCCGCCGGCACCACCCGCGCCGCCCGAACCGCTCGTGCTGGCCGGCCTCGTGACGGTGATGGAGTCGATATAGACGATGGTCGGGTTGGCCCAGGGCCCCTCGGCACCTGCGTCGATCTTGACGCCGAGGCGCCTCACCTTGGTCGCCTCGAATTTCCCGTTAGCAGCGGCATCGGCCGCATCAGCGGCATCGACGTCGATCGTGAGCTCGGTCCACTCCTTCAGGTCGTTGAAGCCCGTCCACGCCCAGGGGACGCCCGCCCAGTTCTCGTCCTGTCCGTTCTGCACGAAGACCTGCAGACCACCGCCGGTGGCGGCATGTGCCTTCACACGGAACGTGACGGTGGCGCCGGTCAGGTCGACCAGCGGAGCGAAGTCGAACTGGAACAGCGTCCCCGTGTTCTCCGTGGTGAGCGGCACAGCCAGCCGGGCGCAACCCGAGCAGCTCTCCTCCGGACCGGGCCCGATGTCGGGGGCGCTGCCGCCCGCGCCGCCTTCGCCGCCGGCGCCACCGTCGCTGCCGCCCGCGCCGCCTTCACCGCCGGCGCCACCATCGCTGCCGCCCGCGCCGCCCGCGCCGCCCGCGCCGCCTTCGCCGCCGCCCGAGCTGCTGCTGGTGCTCGGCGTCGTCGTGCTGGAGCTGGATCCACCGCCCGCACCGCCCCCACCGCCCGCACCGCCGCTGCCGGTCGTGTCGTCGTCACCGCAACCCGTCATGGCGAATGCGCCGACCAGCATCCCGCACATTGCCAAAGAAAGAACTGATCTCATCCTGACCCTCTCCTGATGTGCACCACGAGGCCACGCAGCCCGGGCCGCCGTTCGCCATGGCGGTTGCCACCGCCCGCTGGCTCCTCCGAGCCAGCCGCGTGGCGCAAGCTACCCTGGGCAGAAATTTTTCTCAACAGCCCGAACGTGTGAGCCCGGCAACCAGATGAGCCCTGTCGAGGCGCGGCGCTCAGCGCCCGCCCGACAAAAGCGCCGCGGCGGGCCCGGCGACGGCGTCGCGACGGAATCGTGCGACACGCCCTCGCCGGGGCGGCCCCTCAGGCCGCGCCCCGGCGCTTCACGTCGTACCGGAGGAGCGAGACGCCGTTCGCGTACGACGTCGCGCCGAGGAGCGCCAGCTCGACCTTCCTGGAGCTGCCGCCGAAGAGCCGGATTCCGTGCCCGAAGACGATGGGATTCACCTTGAGGACGAGCTGGTCGATGAGGTCGTGATCGAGGAGGAAGCCGGCGAAGGCGCCGCCCCCGCAGAGATAGATATCGGCCCCGTCGCCCTCCTTCAGCCGCTTCAGGGCCGCGATCTCGTCACGGTCCACGACCTCCACCTCGGCGCCCTCGCCGAAGCGGAGGGTCTTCGAGAAGATGTAATGTGCCATGTGCGGGTAGGCTCGCTTCCCGGGGACGAGCCCGAAGGGATAGCCCCACTCGTACGTCCTTCGCCCCATCACGACGGTGTCGTAGCCCTTCAGGCGCTCGACGTAATCGGCGACGTGCTCTCCTTCCATCGCGAAGCCGTCCACCGAGCCGTCCTCGTGCGAGATGAAGCCGTCGACCGTCACCGCGATGTCATAGACGACCTTTCTCATTCGAATCCTCCTTGAAACGCTGTCCTGAGCTCGCCGTGGGTCGGTCCATCGAGCGCGCCGGATCCTGGCGCGTCGAGGCCATTCTCATCGCGCAGCTCGCGCCAGCGCAACCAGAGAAAGCTCGCCGGGGGGCTGTCGAGCCCCCTCCGGCTGGCGGTGTCACGAGCTCATGCTGTTGGATGCTCTGGCGCGCCTCGCGCGCTTCGCTGCGTCCGGTGCAGCGTGCTCCCCGGCTGCCCCGGGATCACTCGGCGATGTGGGTCAGCAACGAGCCGGCCACCGGCATGTAGTTGCCGATCACCATCGGCTCCGCGCCGGTCGTGAACTCGAACGGACCCACCACGTGGATCACCTCTCCACTGGAGCCGCCGCCTTCACCGCCCGCGCCGCCTTCACCGCCCGCGCCGCCGACACCGGCCGAGCCGCCTTCGCCGCCCGCGCCGCCGACGCCGGCCGAACCGCCTTCGCCGCCCGCGCCGCCGACACCGGTCGTGGCGCCTTCGCCACCAGCGCCGCCGACGCCGGCCGAGCCGCCTTCGCCACCGGCGCCGCCTGCGCCGCTCTCGCCGCCGGCGCCACCTTCACCGCTCCACCCGCCGGCGCCGACGTCACCGCTCGTTCCACCGGCGCCGCCCACGCCGCTCTCGCCGCCGGCGCCACCTTCGCCGCTCCACCCGCCGGCGCCGCCCTCGCCGCCGGCGCCGCCCTCGCCGCGCTCGCCGCTCGGTGCGGCGCCTCGCGCGGCGCTCGGAGTGCCGGGCTTCGTGACGGTGATGGAGTCGACGTAGACGACGGTCGGGTTGGTCCAGGGCCCGGTGCCGCCCGCCGTGAGCTGGAGTCCGATCAACTTCACCTTCGTGCGTTGGAAGGAGGGCTTCGACCCGGCCAAGGCGTCGACATCGATCGTGATCTCATGCCAGTCTGCCAGGCCGGAGATCGGATTCCACGAATAACCGATGTTCTGATAGTTCAGATCCGCCCCGTTTTGCACGAACGGCTGCACGCCGCCGCTGGTGCCGGCGTGGGTCCTCACGCGGTACGTGACCGTGCTCCCCGTCAGATCGACCGGCGCGGCGAACTCGATGAAGAATTGCGTCGCGGTATTCGCGGTCGTGAACGGCACGGACAGCCGCGCGCAACCGGAGCAACGCTCCTCCGGGGCCGAACCGCCGCCGCCTTCGCCCGAGCTGCCGCCGCCTTCGCCCGAGCTGCCGCCGCCACCGACACCCGGGCTGCTGCCGCCGTCGCTCGAACCACCGCCGCCGTCGCTCGAACCACCGCCGCCGTCGCTCGAACCGTTGCCGCCGTCGCCGGCGCCCCCGCCGCCATCCGCGTTTGAACCGCCATCACCCGCGCCGCCGCCGCCGTCAGAGCCCGAGCTGGTCGAGTTCGACGACGTGCTGGAGGTGGATGAGCTCCCGCCGCCCGTCCCGCCCGCACCGCCGCTGCCGGTCGACTCGTCATCACCACAACCCGTCATGGCGAACGCGCCGACCAGCACCCCGTACGCCGCTAAAGAAAGAACTGATCTCATCGTGACCCCTCCTGGATAGGCCCCCGCGAGGCTGCGCGGCCGAGGCCGCCGTTCGCCGGAGCGGCTCTCATCGCACTCGATCTCTGCCGAGCCAGCCCCGCAAGCAGCGACATTATCCTGGACAGACGACTTTCTCAACAACCCGGACGTGCGAATCCGTCACCAAAACATAACGCGCTTGGGCTCGCTCGGCGCTGGCGCCGCTGCGAGCGCGGCAGCCACATGAGACCACCTGCGGAGTCGAGCGAAGCGGGGCGCGGCAGCCACATGAGACCACCTGCGGAGTCGAGCCCGAGCACAGCGCGGCATCCGGAGAGCGCAGATAAGCGCTCTCTCGTGCCAATCGCTTCCTCAGCGACCGTCGTCGCCGCGACGACGCCACCGACAGCGCACCTCGTTCATTCAAGGCACCTCCGGACGCGGCAGCGCGCTCGGCTCGTCGAGGTTGCCGAGCCCCTCGCCGTCGCATCCGGAATCGTCGTCAGATCGGTGCAGATCGATGCTTCAACACGTCTCGTGGACCTCCCTGACGAGCGGGCGCCACGCGATAGCCAGGGGTCACTGAGCGACGTGGGTCACCGTCGAGCCTTCCACGGGCTGGTAATTGTTGACCTCCATCGGCTCCTCGCTCGTCGTGAACTCGTACGGACCCATCACATGAATCACATCGACGCTGGAGCCGCCGCCTTCGCCGCCTTCGCCGCCTTCGCCGCCTCCGCCGCCTTCGCCGCCTCCGCCGCCTTCGCCGCCTCCGCCGCTCGAGCTGCTGCTGCTCGCGCTGCTGCTGCTGCTCGCGCTGCTGCTGCTCGCGCTGCCGCCGCCTTCGCCGCCCGCGCCTCCGGCCCCGGCCACCCCGCCCGCGCCTCCGGCGCCGCTCATCCCCCCCGCGCCGCCATCGCCGCTGGTGCCGCCCGCGCCGCTCATCCCCCCCGCGCCGCCATCGCCGCTGGTGCCGCCCGCGCCGCCATCGCCGCCGGTGCCGCCCGCGCCTCCGGCGCCGCTCATCCCCCCGGCGCCACCTTCGCCCCCGGCGCCGCCTTCGCCGCGCTCCCCGCTACGGCCAAAGAAGAAGCGCTGGCTGCTCGGAGCCCCTTCGCCCGTGCCGGGTCTCGTGACCGTGACGTAGTCGACGTCGACGACGGTCGGATTGGCCCAGGGCCCCGTGTTGCCCGCCGTGACCTGAATCCCGATCATCTCCACCACGGTGCGGTTGAAGGTAGTATTCGCCGGAGCCATCGCATCGACATCGACCTTGAGCTCCGTCCACTCTGTCAGGTCGACAAGCGCGTTCCACGAGTAGCCGATGTTCGCATAGTTGAGATCGGCCCCGTTCTGCACGAACGGCTGCAGACCGCCGCTCGTGCCGGCGCGGGTCCTCACGCGGAACGTGACGGTCGCGCCGGTCAGGTCGACCTTCTCGTGGAAGAAGATCATGAACTGCGTGGCCTGCCCCGTCCTCGTGAGCGGCACGGAGAGCCGCGCGCAGCCAGGGCAGCCATCGCCCGGGTCGACGACGCCTCCACCCACACCGCCGCCGGCACCACCACCTGCGCCGCCATTACCGGTAGTTCCTGCGCCGCTCGAGCTGCTGCTCGCGCCCGTGAGGCCGGACGATGTGCTCGGGGGAAAGGGGAAGCCCCCGCCCGTACCGTCATCGCTCGCGGGGTTGTCCGTGCAACCCATCACAGCGAACGCGAAAACCAGCAGCCCACACCCCGCCGTAGAACGAACTGTTCTCATCCTAGCCCCTCCTAGATCCATCCCGCGAGGCCCCGCGGCCAATGCCGCCGTTCGCCTTCAGCGGCTCCGACCGCGCCCGAGCTCCTCCGAGCCAAACAGCACGGGACGAGACTATCCTGGACAGAGCAACTTCTCAACAACACGGACGTGTGGATCCGTCGTTACAGTTCAGCGCATTTCGCGATCACCGACGCTGGCGCCGATGCGCGTGAAGAGGCCACATCATGCCACCAGCGAAGTCGCGTCCGGAGCGCAGACGCCCGCCGGCGCCAGCGGCTGAGCGCCCCTGCCTGCTCGGCCGTGGTGCGATGTCGAGGCGACGGCGGCGCGCGGCGCCCGTGGCGAGGCTCCATCGGTCATCGGGGCGCAGGGCTCAGCGCCCACCCGGCGACGGGGCCGCGGTGGGGTGGAGTAGCATCATGGCAATGGCGATCACATAAAACGAGAGGCCGGCCAGCAGGAACGCGATGGCGACACGGTAGATCGCTGTCTTGCGATCGCGGTAGGCGAGCGAGGCGAAGAGCCAGCCGCGCAGGTCGTCGCCCGGTTGCTGGGTGAGCCAGCGGATGTGCTGCACACCCCAGACGATCAGGGTCGCGGAGAGCAGGACGATCGCCACGCCGGCGATGATCAGCCCCTGCGCGTGGGGGCTGGTGCCGGCGATGAGGCGGCCGGAGAAGCCGGTCGTGGTGATGACGATGCCGCACAGACCGATGAGCACCTGGGCGCGGTTGTGGAGGACGGCGAACTGCCGCTCCAGGACCCCGTGGATGACGTCCCAGGACCCGGCGCCGACCAGCTCGATGAGCCGGTCCACCTCTTCCTCTCTCTCGATCTTCTTCATGACGGGCGCCCTAGCACCGCGGCGCCCGCGCCTCATCACGCCGCGCCGCGCGCGCGACGAACAGGCCGAACGCCGCGCTCGTCAGCGCGACGAGGAGCGCGCCCGAGGCCCACAGCACGGGGCGGTGCCCGTAGCGATCGACGCCCATCCCCACGACGGGCCCGAGCAGCACGAAGGCGAGGCGGAAGAGGAAGCTGCGGAGCGAGACGCAGCTCGCGCGATCGCCGTCGGGCGCGAGGCGCTGCTCCTCGTGGTGGAGCAGCGGCATGTGCAGCCCGCGCACGAGCGTGAGCAGGAAATAGAACGCGACCCCGAGCACGTGGCGCGAGAGCGCGAGGCCGAGGTACCCGGCCGCCACCAGGACGACGCACGCGAGCAGCGTCCCCGTCATGCCGAGGCGGCGGCCGGCGCGCTCGCTCAGCATCGAGCCGAGCGCGGTGGTGAAGCTCGCGACGGCCCACATGGGGCCTATCCACGCGACCGGGGCGCCGGCCTCGGTCGCGTACAGCGCCATGAGCCACGTCGGCAGGTACGACGCGAGCGCGAGCGCGACGCCGAGCAGCAGCACCGCGCGGAAGTCGGCGCGCTCGAGCAGCGCGTCGCGCACGATCGCGCGCATGCGGCCCAGGTGGTCCTCGACCTTCGGCTCGGCGCGCCGGGTCTCGCCGAACCGGAGGGCGATCCCCGCCGCCAGCGCCCAGGCCGCGGCCTCCATCGCGAACGGCAGGCGGGACCAGCGCGCGTAAAGGAAGCCCGCGGCGAGCGCGGCGCTCCCCGAGGCGATCTGCGCGATCGAGCGCATGCGGCCGTACCAGCGGGCGAACTCGTGCTCTTTGCCCTGCTCTCGCAGCGAGTCGAAGAGGAGCGCGGAGTCCGCCCCCGAGACAAGAGAGAACCCGACGCCGAGCACGAGCTCGGCGAGCAGCACCGTCCAGAGCCCGCGCGCGAGCGCGTAGAGGACCCAGCCGATCAGGATGCAAAAGGAGGCGATCACGAGCGCGCGGCGGTGGCCCAGGCGATCGGCGATGTAGCCCGACGGGAACTCGAAGAGCGCGATGCTCAGGCTGAACGCGCCCTGCACGGCCATCATGGTGGCCACGCTCATGCCGATGTCCTGCGTCCAGAACAGCGGGAAGATGGCCGCCGGGAACATCAGCGACTGAACGCCGTGGTAGACGCAGATGCGCCAGGGGTTCTGCTGGACGGACGACATGGCGGGGAGCCCTGGGGCCCGCGCTGCCGCGGGCGCGCCGGACGCCTAGAACTCGGTCCCGATCATGTACCTGAGCTGCCCGGTCTTCAGCGAGAACACGTAGAGCGCCGTCCAGCTGGCGAAGAAGACGTCGTTCGCCGAGATCGAGATCCCGGACGAGACCTGCGACTTCTTGTGGACCTGCACGTCCCACAGCCGGTTGCCGGTGCCGGCCTCGAAGCAGGCGAGGCGCGTGCCTTCCTTGTGATCCTTCATGTCATAAGGGACGACCAGGAGCCCGCCTTCATAGGCCCCCGCGTCCACCCCCGTGGCCTTCGTGGCCAGCGGGTCGACGCCGGGCACCACCGTCTTCCAGAGGACCTTCTTCTTGTCCACCGCGGCCACCATGCCGACCTGGCTGCCCTTGCTCCGACCGCCGAGCAAGAACCGCGGCCCGGGCCCGCTCGGGACGATCGCGCCGCGCACCGACATGCCCTCGACTTCATGCGAGCCGGGCAGCCCGAGCTCGTCGAACTCGTGCCAGCCGGCGAACCGATAGCCGGGCGCCTCTTCCCGGATCGAGCTCGGGACCGTCTTGCAGGCCGCGCCCTTCGCGAGCTCGCGCCGCTTCCCGGTCGCCGGATCGAGCCCGTGCTTCGCGTCGTCGACCGTCTCGACGACGATCACGCCGTCGCCCTCGCACAGCCGCCTCGCCTTCTCGCCGAGCAACGCCGACCACGACGGCGTCCCGGTGCGCAGGTCATAGGCCTGCGCCTTGCCGAGCGCGTCGATCGAGATCAGACGGCCGGCGGCGATCGCGCGCCGCGCCTCGTGGTTGGCCGCGTCCTTGGTGAGCGCCGCCGTCTTCCAGATCGGCTTGCCGTCGCGCCCGTCGTAGGCCGCGATCCACTCCTCGCCGCCGGGGACGTTGCTCTTGCCGATCACGTCCGGCGCGCCGTCGCCGTTCACGTCGGCGAGCATCGGCCGATCGCTGAAGTACGCCTTCGGTCCCAGGGCGGCGAGCGGCGCCGACCGGCCCTTGGACGGCCCCGACGCGCTGAACATGGCGGCGCCGGCGACCGCGCCGGCCACGACCATGCCCATGACGACCGACATCACGATGACCCCCGCCGCGTTGCTGGACGGCGGGGCGACCCGGACGACGTGCATGCCCTGCGGGATCGGCGCGGTGGTGGGCTTCCTGCCGCGATCGATGAGCGACCGCGCGCCGCAGTACTGGCAGGTGACTGCGTCCATCGCCGGCTGAATCGGCAGGGGGGCGCCGCAGCGCGGACACCTGGAATCGACGATCCGTGCCATCGTCCCACTCTACACGAGCTCGAGACCGACTATTTCTTCTTCTCGCGCTCGCCCGGGGCCGCGCGCGGCGTCGCGCGGCCCGAGGGCGGGGGCTCCAGCAGCGCCGCGCGGGTGAGCCCCTTCCCGCCGAAGCGCTCGGCCACCTCCGCCACGACGCCCTCGAGGCGCCGGCGGCGCTCGGAGGCGACAGGGAACAGGCTCAGCGTCGGGCCGCCGGTCTCGCTCGTCAGGTCGCTCGCGGCGACGCCGACGAGCCGCACCGGCCGCGAGAGATCGAAGCGCGAGAGCAGCCCCTTCGCGCAGGTGTAGATCGAGTCCGTGTCGCTGACCGGCTCGGACAGCGTCGTCTGGCGCGTCCGCAGCGTGAAGTCCGAGTACTTGAGCTTCACCACCACCGCGCGGCAGGACAGGCCCGCCTTGAGCAGGCGCCGCGCCACGCGGCCCGACAGATCGAGCAGCCAGCGCTCGATCGGCTCCCTGCCCCGGAGGTCCTCCTCCACCGTCTCCTCCGCCCCGATCGACTCCGCCGCGCGGCCCGGGACGACCGCGCGCTCGTCGACGCCCGCGGCGAGCAGCCGCACGTGCTCGCCCCACGCGGGGCCGAGCAGCTCGTGGAGGCGCGGCGCGGGGCAGCGCGCGAGATCGCCGATGGTCGCGAGCCCCGCCGCGCGCAGCCGCTCGGCCGCGCGCGGGCCCACGCCCCACATGCGCTCGAGCGGCAGCGGCGCGAGGAAGGCGGCGACGTCGCCGGGGACGACGACGAGGCCGTCGGGCTTTCGCAGATCGCTCGCGATCTTCGCGGCGAACTTGCAGGGCGCGACGCCGGCGGAGGCCGTGAGCGCGGTCTCGTCGCGGATCGCGCGCTTGATCTGCGCCGCGATCGCCTCGCCGTCGCCGAAGAGCGCGCGGCTCGCGGTCACGTCGAGGAACGCCTCGTCGAGCGACAGCCCCTCCACGAGCGGCGTGAAGCGGCGGAAGATCGCGAAGACCTGCGCGCTCACCTCGGCGTAGCGGGCGTGCCGCACCGGCACCACGATCGCCTGCGGGCAGCGGCGGAGCGCCTCGACCATCGGCATCGCCGAGCGGGCGCCCGAGGCGCGCGCCTCGTACGACGCGGCCGCGACGACGCCCCGCCGGGAGGCGCCGCCCACGAGGACGGGGCGGCCTCGCAGCGACGGGTCGTCGAGCTGCTCGACCGACGCGAAGAACGCGTCCATGTCGATGTGGAGGATCTGTCGCATCGCGGGGCGCCGATCGCACCCGAGAACCGCGGCGGGATCAACCGGCGCCCGCGGGGCGGGATCAACCCGGGATCGATCACCGGCGCGCGCCAGCGCGCGCCGCGAGCCGCCCGGGTCGGGTCAACCGCCGGGGGGGCCCAGGATCACCGGCCCTGGCGAGAGGACGTGGGTGCCGTTCATCAACCACACCGCGATCTGGCTCGTCCCCAGGCGTTGCCACACGACATCCGCCATCAGATCGGCGTTGACGTCGCCGGCGGTGATCGCTCTCCAGCCGTCGCCGATCGGCCCGGGGATCACCGGCCCCGCTTCGAGGAGCTCGACGCCATTCATCAGCCAGATCGCGACGAGGCCCCTCTCCTCGTTGGTCCAGAGCACGTCCGCCATGCCGTCAGCGTTGAAGTCGGCCGCCCAGAGGACGTCCCATCCCTCGCCGCTCGGCCCGGGGATCACCGGCCCCCGCCCGATGACCTCCGTGTTGCTCATCAGCCATACCGTCATCAGGTTGTGCACCTCGTCGTTCCAGATCACATCCGCGATGCGATCGAAGTTGACGTCGGGCACGGAGGCGATATCCCAATCGCCGCCCGGCCCCGGGATGAACGGGCCCGGCGCGAGCAGCTGAAGGCCATTCAGCAGCCACACCGTCATCAGGTTCTGCTCCTCGCTGTAAAAGAGCACATCCGAGGCGGCGTTGCGGTTGAAGTCGTTCGGCCGGATCACCCAGCCTCCGCCTCGCGGCCCGGGGAGCATCGGGCCCTGCGCGAACGGCCGGCCTCCGTCCGTCAGCCAGATGGTTACCAGATTCCGCTCATCGTGACGCCAGATCACGTCCGCCAGGCCGTCGAGGTTGAAGTCGTTCCCTATGGCGACCCAGCCTTTACCGGCCGGCCCACGGACGATCGGGCCCGGCGCGAGCAGCTGGACTCCGTCCATGAACCAGATGGCCATGAGGCTGCGCTCGGGGTCGATCCAGAGCACATCCTGCTTTCCGTCGAAATTGTAGTCGATCGCCTGGATGACCCGCCACCCGTAGGTGCTGGCCCGCTGTTCTGCGACCCCGAGGGTGGGAGCCGCAGCCGCCGCGGATCCGCCCTCGTCGAGCAGGTCGACGCCGGCCGCGCAGCCGAGCACGGCGTGAATCGCGGCGGCGGCACACAGATACTTGGTCACGACCACAGGACTCGTCACGCTCGCCTCTCTTGCGCCGCGCGCGCGGCAAGGCCGCCGATCCTGGGGGGATGCGCGACCTCGCCCGTGGGCACGCCGCTCACGGGCCTGGGGGGACGGCAAGCGGCGGTCCATCCGGGACCGGCCCTCGGACACCAAGGCGAGCGCGGTGGTCGCGGCCCTCGCTGGGCTCGGTATCGCAGGCTTCTTCGGGTTCTCGAGCAAGTGGGAAGAACGGTACAGGCTCCCGCGCCTGGTCCCGCGGGCCGAACCAGAGGAGCGCCGGGCCGAACCAGCCCAGCGGCGCCGACGGGACGCGCTGGTGAGGCGGGTGCTCACCTGCATCGCAACCAGCCTGAGCGAGAGCGACGAGGCGAGCGGCGTCCCTGCCGCGACCGATCAGAGCTGCCCGTACTCAAGGATCCGGTCGCGCGGCTCTCCCTTGTCGGACTCCAGATCGACGACAATCCCGAGGCGCGGTTCGACGTAGGCCGCCCAGAGGGTTCCATGTCCGGGGACGCTGATCCAGGCATTCATCTCCGTGATCGACAAGAGCCCGTCGATGCTTCGATCGAAGATTCTTATGTCCCTGAATCGTAGCCCGAGCGTGAGTCCGACCTGGGTGTTGAGATTGAAGGAGTTGACGTCTGCGCCGAGGAACAAATCGACGTGCGTGGTCCGGATGAGGGTCCCCTGGGGCCTCAAGGTCGTGGTGAACACGGGAAGAACGGCGCCGATCAATTGGTAGAACTGAAGGCTCGTGACCGCGCTCGCGCGGAACCGTCCGGCCTCGAACGTGCCGTGGATCCCCAATCTCTTGTTCTCGATCGTCGACATGTTCTCCTTGCCCACGCCGACGCCGATGAAGTACCCGATATTGAGCACCTGGGTGGGACTCGCGGTCTGCCCGAAGCTCACCATGACCGCATGGACAGCCCCTGGAGCAGTTCCGCCGCCATACGTGACTCCGAGCCTTGCGAGATGGGGGAGCTTTGTCTGAATGATACCGTTGAGACGGAGGCCGTCCCAATGGAATTTCTCTAGGGGCCGTGGCTCTTGCGCTGATGCCGGAGCGGCGAGGGTGAATACTGCAAGACCTGACAGCGCGCGCAAGAATGGCGGCCCTCGCCCGTTCGGCCAGCGGATCGATGGCTCCCACGAGATACACGGCGGATCGAGATGGGTTCGAGTCATTCGGCCTGCATGCGGGCGATGCACTCGGGGTTCTTTACGAGTTCGTCGATGTCGACGTCGCCGTACTCGTCCTTGGTCATGTAGGCGCTTTCCATTGCGCCGATCCCGCGAACGTCGCTCGTGACGTCTGGCTGCAACGCACTCTCAAAGTACCTTATAACGTCGGAGCAGATCGAAAATTGCTCTCTCGCCAATTCCCGAATGCTCAACACGGATTCGCAGTCGATCGTGGCGTTGCCCAGTATTTCCTCGTATGCGTTGAATTGCCGCCTGAAATCCCTGCAGCTCTCGGCCATCCTGCTGAGCTCCGACGCTCGCGATGCGATGTCGCATTGCATTGAAAGCGCTGGCTCAGGTGGAGGCGTGGGGCTGCCTTCGCGGGCGTGGGGCTTTCCCTCTCTCTTCTGGTGTTGGTGGTCGCGGCGCTGGAGGGTCTCTTCGCAGCTGACCAACCTCCTCCGGGTGACGCTCAGAGCTGACCGAACATCGGAGTCGTCATTCCTGGCGGTGTCCTGGTGCGATCGATGTTGGTCGTCGCTCCCCGCCGAGTTTCGTCCCAGATTGTATGCTGCCGCCGACGCGGCGATCGCGACGACCCCAAACCCAAGCCATCTTGTCGGCCTTGATGATGCTTCCATGTGTCGACCGTCGCGGATTGCAATTTTGATGGCACTCGCAATGATGGCCTTGGCCTGTTCGGCCGGCGGGGCGATGGCTCCCGCAACCTGAACGGAGGAGCGAAGTCGAATCATTCGGTCTGCATGCGGGCTATGCACGCTGGGTTACCTACCAGCTTGTTTATGTCGACGTCGCCGTATTTGCCGCTGATTGTGTATGCGTCTTCTACTGCGCCGACGGCGAGAGGGTCGCTCATCGCGTCCTGGGATCCGGGTTCCTCGTTGACTCTTGTAAGGAGATCGCAAATCTGGCGCTGTCTCTGGGCAAGGCCTCGAATGCTCAAGACGGTTTCGCAGCCGACGGTGCTGTTCCCCAGGATTGCCTTGTATGCATCGAAGTGTCTTCTGAAGTTCCTGCACTGTCCGCCCGCTATATTGAGATCCTGCGCTTGCATCGCGGTGATGCATTGCTTCGAGAGCCCTCGCTCAGGTGGAGGTGTGGGGTTGCCTTCGTTGCTGTAGGGCTGCCTCGCTCCCTCGTGAGGATCGTGGTCGCGACGCTGGTGGGCCTCTTCGCAGATGGCCAACCTTTGTTGGGTGGCGCTCAGAATTGACCGAGGATCGGGCTTGTTCTTTCTGACGTTCTGGCGCGTTTGAAGCCGATTATCGCTCGCCACCGATATTCTTCCCAGGTTGTACGCTACCAAGGCGGCGACGGCGATGAACCCCAATCCAATCCATGTTGTCGGTTTCGGTGACATTTTCATCTGACGAGCCTTGCGGATTGATGGCGATTGTCGTCGGAGCCGCAGCTGGTGAGGTGAGGATAAGCCTCCGAGCGCTGTGAGCTAGTGGTAGCACGGGTCAATCTTGGTCGTCGTTATCCCGACATCCTGCGGGCGAATGATTAGCGAGGGGCCGCTGACGGGCTGCAATGACTCGCGCCATTCATCGCATGTCTTCGTAGCTAGTATGAGGAGAAATCGGTCTTGTAGCGGCAGCACGTTCTCGCAGTAGATTGGCTGAGGCCGGACGGTCTCTTGTGCACACAGCGCTAGGCACTCGGGGGATGGATCCGTGCACGTCGGCGCTGGTGTTCTATCGAGGACCGTGCATCCGGCTTGACATAGTACCGTCGCGGAGATGAGCTGGGCGAGGCCGGGGCGTGTCGTTCTTGGAGGACGAGTTGCTGCGGTCAGAGGCTCTTGCTCTCAGGGGTACCTGGTGGTGGCTCGCGTTTGCCTCGAGAAGCGGGCAGGAGGATACAGGAAAGGCTGTCGTTCTTGATGAATTCGTTCGCATGGTCGCCCCCGGGCGTCGTGAGCGAGCGCGTCGAGCTCGCAAGCCCTGCGCGGGATGTCCAAGACGTCTGGAGCACAGGAGCAGGCAATCACTCGCGCGCCCGGTCGCGGACCATCTCGCTTCGCTTTCAGGGGATCGACGGGGCGCCAATCGGTTCGCGCGGCCCACGCCGCGAACGCTCGTTGGCCGAGCACCCATTCCCTGGCGCGCAGCCGCCCCTCGGACGTCAGGGCCAGCGCGGCCATGAAGCGGCTTCGCGCCGAGGGACGCGGCACGCCCGCGGGGTCGATCGTGGCGTTCTGGGTGGGTGAACCGGTCGAGCCGACGGTCGGGTCGTTGCCGCTCGCAGGCGCCCTGGTCGCGGCCCTCCGCGACGAGGAGCGCGGAGAGCTCGCGGATCGGGTGGAGCTGTTGCCGAGCGGGAGGCGATGAGCGCCTGTTCTTCTCGCGGGCCCTATGCCCGGCAGCAGAACGTCGACGGCTCGGCCGGCAGCAGCTCGCCGGTGGGCTCGCCGCCGCTCGGGGCGCATCCGCCGGGATCCACGGCCACGACCTCCGCCGACTTGCTGCCGAGGGCGACGCCGGGCGGCGTGACCCCGCAGAACGGCGTCGTCGAGCTCACGACGGCCGACACGAGCGTCTGCGTGCACGCCCCGTCGCTGTAGACCGAGGCCATGATGGTGCACGACGCGCCCTCCGGCTCCCCGCAGCCGCACTCGGAGCAGCCGCGCGTGTCCTCGGCGCCGCCGTAGAAGACGTGCCTGTCCAGGTAGGGCTCTGCGCATGTCACGTCACCCTCGTGAAAGATGCACGTCAGGAAGCCGCCGGGCGGCGGGACCCCGGGCTGGTCCGGAGAGGGCATGCAGGTGCTCCGGTCGCCCAGGCACTCCGTGTAGGCGCCGGGCACGCAGGCGAGCGCCCGGGTCTGCCACGGATCGAGGAGCGCCGGCGGTGGCGGCTCGTCGACCCTCGGCGTGCAGGCGGCGGCGGTGACCAGCACGGCGGGCGCATCGATCGAGATCGACTGCACGCACGGCTGCCCGCCGCAGTCCTGGCCCGCGGGGACCGCGTTCTCGGCGGTGCAGGCGCCGTCCCAGCCGCCGGGCGCCGCGAAGGGGGTCTCGACGCTGCCGGGGTCGCCGGGGCAAGTCATCGAAGAGTGCGCCGACCAGCCCAGCGGGAGCTGGCACGAGGCGGTGGCCGCGCCAGGCGGATCGCACAGACAGGCCGCGCAGGTGAGCGGCGCGGGCGCCAGGTCGGCGAAGCCCTCGTAGCCGACGTTCGGCGCGGCGGCGGGGCATGCGGGTACCTGGTCCCGCGGGCCGAACCAGAGGAGCGCCGGGCCGAACCAGCCGAGCGGCGCCGGTGGGACGCAATCGCCGGCACAGGCAGTCTCGTCGCCACCGCCGGCCCCACCACCGCCGGCCCCGCCTCCGCCCGCATCCCCGCCATCGCCCGCATCCCCCGTGCCCGCCTCGGGATAGGGGCACACTGTTGTCTTGCCCCACTCGCTCGGCTGGCACGGGCCGTAGACCGTCGGATCTTCGCCGCAGCCCGGAAGCAAAAGAAAGCTCGCGATCAGACAGAAGCAGGCGCGCATGCCGCGCAGGCTATCCGAAACCGCCCCGCGCGCACAACAAGCCTCTTGTTTCTTGCGGCCGACTGCGTTCGCCATTCCCATGTCCTTTCCGAAATTCTCGCCCGATGGTCGTGGGATAGTGCGATTTTTCCAAAGGTCGTTCAGTACGCGGCCGTAATGCCCAGCCCGAAGGCTGTGCCTATCGGCGGAGACGTCCACTCGAGCGGCGCCGGCGTCGCGGTGTCGTACGCCCCACGCCTGAGCACCGCATCGTTCACAATCCAGGTCGCCTCGGCGTACCCGAGCACGGACCACCCGCTGGAGAGGGGCCATTCGGCGCCGAGCCGCCCCCCGAAGCTCAAGATAGTATCGCTGCGTGAGCCCATGGTCCACGGCGTCCGAGGAGTGAATCGGACAGCACCGAGGGTAGCGAGGCCGCATCCGAACAGGAGGCGGCCGCGATAGCAGCCCACGGTCGCCGCGGTGAACGCCGTCGGATCCACGAACATGCCTTTCACCGCCTGCTCCAGCGACACGAGCCCCCTCCCCTCCACTGCGACCGACCACTCGGACCGGCGGATGCCCACGGCCAGCGTCATCCCGGCCGCCGCCCCCGGCGTGATCCCCAGGCCCAGGGTCGCCCCGAGCCCCGCTTCGAGCCGCAACCGCTCCGGCGGAGCCGGCGCCGCCTCCGGCCGGGAGGACCCCTGGGGCAGCCCGGCCGGCCGAGGTGGCTCCGGCGGGGCACGCTGCGCTTGCGGGGGCGGCGGCGAGGGCAGCGAGGAGAACGGCGAGGAGGGCTTGAGCGGCGAGGAGGGCTCCGGCGGCGAGGGCGCAGACGGTGGCGACGAGGGCTCGGGCTGCGAGGATGCCGTCTCCGGCGCGCTCAGGACGCGCGCCACGATCGCCAGGGCCACGCCGGAGAGCAGCTCCTCGCAGCCGCTCCGGGTGCCGAACCCGTCAGCCCACCGGGTATCGCCCTCGCGGTCGCGCAGCGCCAGCAAGGCGGTGAGCTCCGGCCCCTCCTGCGCGATGCGGACCGCGAGCACCAGCGGCGCGTCGTCCTGGAACGGGTCGGCGCCGAGCCGGCGCGCCACCTCCGCGCGCAAGAACGCGTCGCCAGGGCAGCGTTCGGCGCCCGGGCCCCGCACGACCTCGATCCGCATCGCCGCGCGCGGCGCGTCCGGCGCGGCGCGGGCTTCCCTGGCGCCGAGCAGGACGGCGGCCGCCGCCACGGCGGAGCGCGCCGAGCGCGCCGAGCGCCCCGCGCGCCCCGTGCGCCCCGCGCCCCGGAGCGGTCCGGTGGCGCAGAGGCCGCGGGCCGGTGGCGCGCCGAGCCCCGGTCTCGGTCTCGCCCTGGACCGGCTCATCGCGCCGGCCCCCTCCCTGACGCGCCCGGCGCCGGATGGGCGAGGCGCGCCTGGGCCGCCGTGCGAAGCTGCTCTCGCACGGACTTCAGCCGGCCTGCGGGGAACCGCGCCTCGTGCGCGGCGAGCTGCCGGAGCGCCCCGGCGGGATCGCCCGTGGAGAGGCGCTCTTGCGCCGCCGCGAGCAGCCGGCGCTCCTCCGCGAAGGCGTCCTCCCGCGCGCCGGCCGGCGGCGCCGCCCGCGGCGCGGCTGGGCACGGGCGCGCGGGCGCGTCGACCGCCGGCCGCGATTCCGGGGTTTGCTGCGACGGCTGTGACGGGGGAGCTGCACGGCCGGCGCTGGCCGCGGGGAGCTCGTAGACCAGCGCCGCCTCGAAGCGGCGCGCCCAGGCGGGCCGCGACGGGGCGAGGGCAAGCAGCACGGCCGCGGTCGCGGCGCCGCCCGCCGCGGCGGAGCCGACGGCGCGGCCGAGGCGGGCGAGCCGCGATCGCTGACTCGATCCGGCAGGCGCGCGCGGCACGCCGGCCGGCGGTAAGGCGGCGCTCGCGCCGCCGTCGTGCACAAGGAAGTCGGACGCCAGGGGAAACACGAGCCAGCAGGCGCGCAGCGCCTGTCGCCGCTCCGGGCGCAGCCGCTTGACGGCGGCACGGTAGTCCTCGCGGGCGAGGCGCAGCCGGTTGCTGGCGGTGTTGTAGTTGAGGCCGAGCTCGCGCGCGATGTCGACGAGCGGCACCTCGTAGGCCTCGTGAAGGACCAGGAGGACCCGCCGCTCGGGCGCGATCGTCAAGAGCACCTCCCTCGCGACCTCCAGCCGCTCTTGCTCAGCGATGCGCTCCTCGCTGAGCGGCGCGGGATCGATGGCCTGGTAGCGCGACACCGGACGCAGGCCGTCCGGCACCTCGCGGCGGCGGTAGGCGCGGTCCAGGTGGTGGCTGACCTTTCGCCACGCGATCCCGAACACCCAGCGGGCCTCGGGGCTGCCGTGCTGGCGCCGGCCGTCCCGGCGCGGCGGATCGCCGGCGGCCCCGGCCTCGCGCTCGGGCGGGGACCAGGCGGGGTCGAACCGATCCAGGCTCTCGTACGCGGCGAGCAGGACCTCTTGCAAGACGTCGTCGATGTCGGGCTCGGCGACCCCCAGCAGCCGAAGCGAGCGGGGGAGAATTTCCACCGCGGCAGCGTGAACGGAATTCCATGTGTGGTCGCGGGAGGAGCCTTCGGCGGGGAAAAGAAGTGCGCTCATATTCTGAAATTGCGCGGAGCTTTCCGGGGTTGTTTGTAAAATGCGCCTCCCGGTGCGCGGGGTTGGAGGCACGCCGCCCGCGGTGGGAGGCGCCCCGGCCGCCGCGGTCGTCCCTGGCTAGCTCCGCTGCCCCCGGCGCACCGGCCGCGGTCCTCCCTGGGCAGCTCCGCTGCCTCCGGCCCACCGGACACGGTCGTCCCGGGGCAGCCCCGCTGCCTTCGGCCCACCGGACACGGTCGTCCCGGGGCAGCTCCGCTGCCTCCGGCCCACCGGACACGGTCCTCCCGGGGCAGCTCCGCTGCCTCCGGCGCACCGGGCACGGTCTTCCTGGGGCAGCCCCGCTGCCCTCGGCGCACCGGACACGGTCTTCCTGGGGCAGCCCCGCTGCCCTCGGCGCACCGGACACGGTCTTCCTGGGGCAGCCCCGCTGCCCTCGGCGCACCGGCCGCGGTCATCCCTGGCTAGCTCCGCTGCCCTCGGCGCACCGGCCGCGGTCGCCGTCGACGCCCTTCGTCGCAGATGGCACGGCCTTCGCCCCAGGCAAACGCAGGCGCGAAGGCCATGGCGTAAGATTACGACTCTGGCGGCACCTCGTTCATGAATTCAGCCGGCACCGTTGACACCCCACGATGCGTCGTTACCCCTGGCCGGAACGTCCGGCGCGCGCCGGACGCTCACATCACGTCCGGCGCGGGGGGTCGGGGAGCATGGCAGTCCATGTTCTCTTGGCGCCCGGCGAAGGACCTCGACGAGAGGTGCTCCCCTCATGACCAAGCCTTCGACTCCGATCAAGAAAAAGCCCGCTCCCAGGAAGCCCGCAGCCCCGCCCCAGGCGGCGGCGGCGTTCGACAGGGCTCTCCCTGAGATAACGGCGCTGAGCCCGGATCGGCTCGTCGCCATCAACCTCGATATTCCCCGCGCGGTCTCCCAGGTGCTGGGCGTGCTGCCTGGCCTGCTCGCGCTGCGCCCCGCCATCGCGGAGCAGCTCCAGAAGCACGATCTCGCGCTGCTCGACCGGCTCGAGACCTACGCGCTCGCCGCGTGGCACGCGCACCTCATGTGGCTGTCCAGCAGAGCCCCCGAGAGCGCGGTGAAGCCGCTCCTCGCGGAGGCGGTCCCGCTCCGCGAGAACCTGCTGAGCGATGCGGAGGCGCTCGCCCGCCGCGGCCTGCTCGACGCGGAGGCGGTCGCGGAGATCCGCGCGGGACAAGGGCACATCGATACAGCCAACGACCTCGTCGCGCTGTCGGCGCTGTTCAGCGGCAGCTGGCCCGAGATCGCGGGCAGGACGGCGGCGACCGAGGAAGAGGTGAAGCGAGCCGGGGAGATCGGGCCGCAGCTGCTCGCCTCCCTCGGCGTGAGAGAACACGGCGCAGGGCCCGGGCCGACCGCGGCCGCAGACAGGCGAGCGCGCGCGTTCGCGCTGCTCGTGCACGCCTATGACCAGACCCGGCGCGCCGTCGCCTACCTGCGATGGGACGAGAGGGATGCCGACACGATCGCGCCGTCGCTCTACAAGGGCCGTGGCGGCGCGGCGTCGTCCAGCGACACCGCGGCTGCACCGGCGGGCGCGCCGGCCCAGGCGGCGCCCAGCGCAGCGCCGGGCGGCGCACCGCCGCTCAACTAGCCGGCGGACTGGCTACCCTGTGAGCGCCTCCACACGGCCAGGACGAGCACCACGCGACGTCCGATGGCAATCACCCGCAGGGTGCCCGCTGGTGACCGGTCGACACGCGCCACGCGCTCCCGCGCAACAAGTGGCTGCATAAACGACCTGGGGTGTGCGCCGCACAGACTCCCGGTCCCGCGTGGTCGTGGTCGTGGTCGTGGTCGTGCGCGTGGTCGTGCGCGTGCGCGTGCGCGTGCGCGGCCCTGCTCGACGTCAGCCGCATCATAGGCGTCGTCCAGAGCAAGGACGTCGAGCAAGGCAAGCGCCTTCTGTCACGCCTCGCCGCACATGCTGACAAGGATGTGCCGATAGCCACGGGTCTCGCGCACGTGCACGCGCACGCGCACGACCACGCGCACGATCACGATCACGATCACGCGCATGACCACGCGTTTGTGGGGGGTGATCGCCTGCCCTTTCTTTTGTGGGAGGGGTACTTATGCAACGCTGGGGTCGACTCAAGGGCCCTTGAGCCGGTAGCCCACGCCCGGCTCCGTGATCAGGATCAGCGGGCGCGCCGGATCGCGCTCCAGCTTGTGCCGGAGCTGCGCCATGTAGACGCGCAGGTAGTGCGCCTGCCCCGCGTAGGCAGGCCCCCACACCTCGCCGAGGAGCTGGCGATGGGTGAGGACCTTGCCCGCGTGCCGTATCAGCGTCGTGAGCAGCTTGTACTCGATGGGGGTCAGGTGGACCTCCTCGCCCGCCCGCAGCACGACCCGGCGCGCGAGATCGACCTCGATGTCCTGGACCGCGAAGCGGTGGCCCTCCGCCGTCGCCCCGCGCGCCGCGCTGGCGGCGTGGCGTAAGGCCACGCGCAGCCGCGCCAAAAGCTCGCCGGCGCTGAAGGGCTTGGTCAGGTAATCGTCGGCGCCGCCGTCCAGCGCGTCGATCTTGTCCTGCTCCTGACCGCGGGCCGACAGCACGATGATGGGGACGGCGCTCCACTCCCGGAGCCGCCGGGTCACCTCCAGGCCGTCCATGTCCGGCAGCCCCAGATCGAGGAGCACGAGATCCGGATTGCGCGTCGTCGCCTGGGCGATCCCGTCGCTGCCCGTCTCCGCCTCCACGAGCCGGTAGCCGCGGGCCGCCAGCATCGCGCGCAGGAACCGGCGCATCTGCGGCTCGTCCTCGATCAGCAGCACGAGGGGGGACGCGTCCGACATTCGCCCAACCACGTTATCAAGCGCCCGCCGCCGCCGGCAGCTCCGGGCGCGCGAGGTTCGGCGGGCGGCCCTCGATGGGCAGCGTCACGCGGAAGGCCGCGCCCCCGTGCGGCCGGTTCTCCGCCGCGACCCGCCCGCCGTGCGCGGTCACGATGCCACGGCAGATCGTGAGGCCGAGGCCGATGCCCCGCTGCGTGTGGCCGCGCCCCCGGTAGAACTTCTCGAAGATGGCCTCCTCCTCGCCGGGCGGTATGCCCGGACCACGATCGTTGATCTCGAGCGTGGCCACGTTCCCCTCGGTGAACCCCCGGATCCCGATCGGGCTGCCGGCGGGCGAGTACTTGAGCGCATTCTCGAGCAGGTTGATGAGCACCTGCTCGATCAGCACACCATCCATCGGGACGAGCTCCGTCGCCCGGTCGAGCTCGATCGAGATCTCCCGGCCTCGAAGGTGCTCCTCGACCCGGTTCAGCGCAGCCCCGACGACCTCCTCCAGCGGCAGCCACTCCTTCCTGACCGCGAGCGCCCCGGACTCGAGCCGCGTCATGTCCAGCAGGTTGCGCACGAGGCGCTCGAGCCGCTGCGCCTCCTCCAGCACCGTCTGCGTCAGATCGCGGCGAGCGGCCAGGTCGAGCGCCGCCCCGTCGTTGCCGTCGTCGAGCAGCGCCCCCGCCGCGCCCGTGATGGTGGCGAGCGGCGTGCGCAGATCGTGCGAGACGGAGCTCAGAAGCGCGTTGCGGAGCTCCTCCGCCTGCGCCTCCAGCCGGGCGCGCTGGGCCTGCCTCGCGAGCAGGGCGCGCTCCAGCGCGAGCGCCGTCTGCGTGGCGAAGGCGCCGAGCAGCTCGCGCCGGCTCAGGTCGAGGAACGGCCACGGTCGGCTCGGGCGGACGCTGAGGACGCCGATCGGCCCGGCGGAGCCCTGGAGCGGCAGGTGCATCGCGCTCGCGCTCGGGAGGGTGTCGGTGCCGGCGCCCGCGGCCTTGCCGCGCGCATACGCCCACTCCGCGACCGCCCGCTCCCGCTCCCCCGCGACCAGATCCTCGGCCGTGCCCGCCCGGGCGGCGAGGCGGCCGTCGGCGCCGGGCAGGAGGACGACGGCGTCGGCCCCGAAGACCTCGCGGACATGGCGCGCGGCGGACAGGCTGAGCTCGTCGATCCCGCGCAGGGCGGCCAGCTCCCGGCTCATCGCGTAGAGCGCCGCGGTGCGCTGCTCGCGCTCGCTGGCGCTCTCGGCCTGGCCGCGGATGCGCGCGGTGAGGCTGGCAATGACGAGGCCCACGCCCAGCATGATGGCGAACGTGACGAGGTAACGGAGGTCCCCGACCGCGAAGGTCAGGTACGGCCTTACGAAGAAGAAATCGAAGGCCGCGACGCCGAGCACCGACGCGAGCACCGAGGGCCCGGCGCCGAAGCGGCTCGCGACGAAGACGACCCCGAGCAGGTACACCATGATCAGGTTCGCCAGGTCGGAGAACGGGTGCATGAGCCACGAGACCAGCGTGCAGATCACGGCCACGCACGCGCCCCAGGCGTAGGCCAGCGGCCGGAGCCCGCGCCGCTCCGGCGCCCCGGGCTCCGGCTTCGCCGCCTCCGCCGCCCCCTGGATGACGTGGACGTCGATGTCGCCGCTCTGCCGCACGAGATCGTCGAGCAGCGAGCCGTAGATGAGATCCTTCCAGCGGGGGTGGGTCGGCTTGCCGACGACGATCTTGTTGACGTTGTGCTGCCTGGCGTACCGCAGCACCTCCCCGGCGACCTCCGCGCCGTGGAGCTGGACCGTGGTGGCGCCGAGGCGCTCGGCGAGCGCGAGGTTCCGGTCGACCCGCTCGCGATCGGCCTCGGACAGCCGCGCCTGGGCCGGCGTCTGCACGTAGACCGCGTGCCACTCCGCCTTCAGGCCGCCGGCCATCCGCCGCGTCGCCCGGATGAGCCGCGCCGACATGGGGCTCGGGCCGACGCAGACGGCGATCCGCTCGGCGACGGCCCACGTCTTCTGGATCCCGTGGGCGCGCATGTAGCCGCGCATCTGATCGTCGACGCGCTCGGCGGTGCGCCGCAGGGCGAGCTCGCGCAGGGCGATGAGGTTGCCCTTGCGGAAAAAGTTGCTCGCCGCGCGTTCGATCTGCTCCGAGAGGTAGACCTTGCCTTCGCGCAGCCGCTCGAGGAGGTCGTCCGGGGGAAGGTCGATGAGCTCGATCTCGTCGGCGCGCTCGATCATCGAGTCGGGCACCGTCTCCCGGACCACGACGCCGGTCACCTGGGCCACCACGTCGTTCAGGCTCTCGATGTGCTGGACGTTGACGGTGGTGTGGACGTCGATCCCGGCGTCGAGCAGGTCCATGACGTCCTGCCAGCGCTTCGGGTGCCTGAGCCCCGGCGCGTTCGTGTGCGCGAGCTCGTCGACGACGAGGAGCTTCGGCCGGCGCTTCAGCGCGGCCTCGAGGTCGAACTCGCGCAGCGTCCTGCCGCGGTGCTCGACCTCGACAGCCGGCAGGCGCGGCAGCGGCGGGGGCTCGTCGAGGAGCGCCTCCGTCTCGGCGCGGCCGTGCGTCTCGACCCAGCCGACGACGACGTCGACCGCTTCCCCGCGGAGCGACCGCGCCGCCTCCAGCATCGCGTACGTCTTGCCGACGCCGGGCGCGGCGCCGAAGAAGATCTTGAGCTTGCCTACCTTCCCGCGCTCCTCCTCCTCGCGGGCCGCGGCGAGCAGCGCCTCGGGATCCGGCCGTTCGTCGCTTGCGTCCGCCACCTCGCGCTCTCCTCAGCGGGCGCCGTCGAGGGCGAGGTTCAGGAGGAGCACGTTCACGTGGGGCTCGCCGAGGAGCCCGAGCAGGCGCCCCTCGGTGTGCCGCGCGACGAACCGGCGCACCTCGGCCTCGGAGAGGCCGCGCGCCCGCGCCACGCGCCGCACCTGGTGCTCCGCCCCCGCGGGGCTGATGTGGGGATCGAGGCCGCTGCCGGAGGCCGTCACCAGGTCGACCGGCACCGGCGCGGCGCCCTCGGGATCCGCGGCGCGGAGCGCGTCGACCCGGGCCTTGACCGCCTCGGCCAAGGCGGGGTTCGTGGGCCCGAGGTTGCTCCCGGCGGAGGCCTGCCCCGCGTAGGGCACAGGGCTCGTCGCCGAGGGCCGCCCCCAGAAGTAGCGCGGGTCGTCGAACGGCTGGCCGAGCAGGGTCGATCCGACCACGCGGCCGTCCTTCCGCACGAGGCTGCCGTGCGCCTGATGGGGGAACGCGGCCTGCGCGATGGCGGTCGAGAGCAGCGGGTAGGCGAACCCCGTGAGGCCGGTGAGGACGAGGAGCAGGACGAGGGCGGGTCGCAGGTGCGCGAGCATGGTGTTCTTTCCTTGGGACCTCAGACGAGGCCGAGGGCGGAGAGGAGGAGATCGATCCCTTTGATCCCCACGAACGGCACGATGAGCCCGCCGGCGCCGTAGACGAGCAGGTTCCTGCGGAGCATCCGCTCCGCGCCGACGGATCGGTAGCGGATGCCCCGGAGCGCGAGCGGGATGAGCGCGACGATGATCAGCGCGTTGAAGATCACCGCGGAGAGCACGGCGCTCCGCGGCGTGGCGAGCCCCATCACGTTGAGCCGCCCGAGCGCAGGGTACGTCGAGACGAAGGCCGCCGGGATGATGGCGAAGTACTTCGCGACGTCGTTCGCCAGGCTGAAGGTCGTGAGCGCGCCCCGCGTCATCAGGAGCTGCTTGCCGATCTCGACGATCTCGATGAGCTTGGTCGGGTTGGAGTCGAGGTCGACCATGTTCCCGGCCTCCTTCGCGGCCTGGGTGCCCGTGTTCATGGCGACCGCGACGTCCGCCTGCGCCAGCGCGGGGGCGTCGTTCGTCCCGTCGCCGGTCATGGCGACGAGCCGGCCGCCCGCCTGGTAATCGCGGATCATCTTCAGCTTCGCCTCGGGCGTGGCCTGCGCCAGGAAATCGTCGACGCCGGCCTCGGCGGCGATGGCCGCGGCGGTGAGCGGGTTGTCGCCCGTGATCATCACCGTCTTGATCCCCATGCGCCGGAGGTCGCCGAAGCGCTCCTTGATGCCGCCCTTCACGATGTCCTTGAGGTGGATGACGCCCAGCACCTCGCCGCCCTCGGCGACCACGAGCGGCGTGCCGCCCTTCCGGGCGATGGCCTCCGTCGCCGCCCGCACCGCGGACGGGACCGCTCCGCCCTTCTCCTTGACGTAGGCCTCGATCGCATCGAAGGCGCCCTTCCGGATCTCGCGCGCGCCGCTGTCGACGCCGCTCATCCGGGTCTGCGCGGAGAAGGGGACGAAGCGGGCGCCGAGGGCCGAGAGATCGCGCTCGCGCAGGCCGTACTTCTCCTTGGCGAGCACGACGACGCTGCGCCCCTCGGGGGTCTCGTCGGCGAGCGACGCGAGCTGCGCGGCGTCGGCGAGCGCCCTGGCCTCGACCCCGTCCGTCGGGAGGAGCGCCGTCGCCTGCCGGTTGCCGAGCGTGATCGTGCCGGTCTTGTCGAGCAGCAGCACGTCCACGTCGCCGGCGGCCTCGACGGCGCGGCCCGACATGGCGATGACGTTCGCCTGGATCATGCGGTCCATCCCGGCGATGCCGATCGCCGAGAGGAGCCCGCCGATCGTCGTCGGGATCAGGCACACGAGCAGCGCCGTGAGCACGGTGATGCTGATCGGGGTCCCCTGCCCTGCCGCCCGCACGCTGAAGACCGAGTACGGCAGCAGCGTCACGGTCGCGAGGAGGAACACGATCGTGAGCGCGGCGAGCAGGATGTCGAGCGCGATCTCGTTCGGCGTCTTCTTGCGCTTCGCCCCTTCGACCATCGAGATCATCCGGTCGAGGAACGCCTCGCCGGGGTTCGCGGAGATGCGGAGGACGAGCCAGTCGGACAGGACGCGCGTCCCGCCCGTGACGGCGCTCCGGTCGCCGCCGCTCTCCCGCACCACCGGGGCGCTCTCGCCCGTGACGGCGCTCTCGTCGACGGACGCGACGCCGACGACGACATCGCCGTCACCGGGGATGATCGCGCCCGCCTCGACGAGCACGAGGTCTCCCCTCCGGAGGCTCGACGCGGGCACGGCGACCCGCTCCGCGTCGCGCTCCGGGCGGGCGAGCTTCACGGCCTCGACGTCGCGCCGCGCCTTGCGGAGCGTGTCGGCCTGCGCCTTGCCGCGCCCCTCGGCCACGGCCTCCGCGAAGTTCGCGAAGAGCACGGTGAACCAGAGCCAGAGGGAGACGGCGAGGATGAACCCGGCCGGCTCCTCGCCCTCGCGCTCGCTCAAGAGCGCGTGCACGAACAGGGCCGTGGTGAGCGCGCTCCCGGCGAGGACAACGAACATCACCGGGTTGCGCGCCTGGTGGCGCGGGTCGAGCTTGCGGAACGCCGCGACGATCGCCGGCTTGACGATCGCCGGGTCGAAGAGCGGCCTCGCCGCGGTCTTCTTCCCCTCCACGTCGCGGGACGGGTGGCGCGGCCTCGGCGGCGGCGACAGCTCGGGGGGCGGGGGCGCGGGGGCCCCGGGCTTGGCCCTGGCGATCCCGGTCGTGTGAAGGTGCATGGTCATCGCGTCATCTCCAGGTGCTCGACGACCGGACCGAGCGCGAGCGCGGGGACGAACGTGAGCGCTCCGACGAGCAGCACGGTGCCCGTCAGGAGCCCGACGAACAGCGGCGTGTGCGTGGGCAGCGTGCCCGGGCCGGCCGGCACGAGCTTCTTCCGCGCGAGCGAGCCCGCCAGCGCGAGCACGGGGACGATCACCGCGTAGCGGCCGACGAGCATCGCGACGCCGATGGCGGTGTTGTAGAAGGGGCTGTTCGCGCCGAGGCCGCCGAAGGCGCTGCCGTTGTTGTTCGCGCCGGACGAGAACGCATAGAGCACCTCGCTGAACCCATGCGGCCCCGGGTTGAAGACGCCCTTCTGCCCTCCCTCGGTCGTCACGGCGATCGCGGTGCCGACGAGGACCGTGATCGCCGGAAAGAGCACGACCAGGGACGCCATCTTCATCTCGAACGCCTCGATCTTCTTGCCCAGGTACTCCGGCGTGCGCCCCACCATCAGGCCGGCCACGAAGACGGCGATGACGACGAACATCAGCATGCCGTAGAGGCCGGAGCCGACGCCGCCGAAGACCACCTCGCCGAGCTGCATGAGCCAGAGGGGCACGAGCCCGCCGAGGGGCGTGAAGGAGTCGTGCATCGCGTTGACGGAGCCGTTCGAGGCCGCCGTGGTGGCGGTCGCCCAGAGGGCGGAGCTGGTGATGCCGAAGCGCGCCTCCTTCCCTTCCATGTTGCCGCCTGCCTGGAGCGCGCTCGCCGCCTGATCGACGCCCAGGGCGGAGAGCGCAGGGTTGCCCGCCTGCTCCGAGGCGACGCACGCGACGAGGAGGACGGCGAAGATGGCCGTCATCGCGGCGAGGACGGCCCAGCCCTGGCGCCTGTCGCCCACCATCCTGCCGAACGTGTGGCACAGCGCGGCGGGGATGAGCAGGATCGCGAGCATCTCGAGGAAGTTCGAGAGGGCCGTCGGGTTCTCGAGCGGGTGCGCCGAGTTCACGTTGAAGAACCCGCCGCCGTTCGTCCCGAGCTGCTTGATCGCGATCTGCGAGGCCGCTGGCCCCATCGGGATCACCTGCTCGACGACCGCGCTGCCGCCCTGGTCCTTGACGGCCTGGAGCAGCGACGCGCTCTGGTGCCCGCCGAAGCCCTGCACGACCCCCTGGGACACGAGGAGGACTGCGAGCAGGAGCGAGAGCGGCAGGAGGATGTAAAGGGTGCTCCGGACGAGATCGACCCAGAAGCTCCCGACGGTATCCGCCGTCTTCCGCGTGATCCCGCGGATCAGCGCGACGAGCACGGCCATTCCGGTCGCGGCGGACACGAAGTTCTGCACCCCGAGCCCGGCCATCTGCGTGAGATAGCTCAGCGTCGACTCGCCGCCGTACGCCTGCCAGTTCGTGTTGGAGGCGAAGCTCGCTGCCGTGTTGAACGCGAGATCGGGCGGAACGGCGGCCATGCCTTCGGGGTTCAGCGGGAGGACGCCCTGGAGTCGCTGGAGGGCATAGAGGACGAGGAGCCCGGCCAGGTTGAACGCGAGCACCGCGAAGGCGTAGTCCTTCCAGCGCATCTCCTGATCGGGACGCACGCCCGCGGCGCGGTAGGCGAGCCGCTCGAGCGGCCCGAGGACGCTGGCCATGAGGCCGCGCTCGCCCTGGTAGACCCGCGCCATGTACGTGCCGAGCGGGACGGAGAGGCCGATGAGGACGGCGAGGTAGAGCGCTGGTTGAAGCGCGCCGCTGGCGGTCATGACAGGCGCTCCGGCTTGAGGAGGGCGAAGATCAGGTAAAACAGGAGCCCCAGGGCGAGTGCGCCCGAGATCCAGGTGAACGCGATCATGGCGCTCAGACCCTTTCACAGAGCTGGATGAGCCCTGCAAACAGCAAAAAACAGGTGACCGTCAGTCCCAGGTAGACCATGTCCATGGCGACCTCATCGGGGCCATCGGACGCCGCAGACGCCGCGGCGCCCGCGCCGGCCGAGCGGGACAGAACGTAGTTCCGCGCGGGTCAAGGGACCGTCAAACCGAGGGGGCCCCTCGTCAAGAAAGTATCAAGACGGCGGGATCCCGCCGCTCGGCCTTCCCCCCCCCCGCACCTGCGAGCGGGTTGACGATCTCTTGACGGTGCCCGACCGCCTCTTGACGGCTCCTTGACGCCGGCGGGCCTGGCTTCGCGCGCCTCATGCAGAACAGGCCTCCACTCTTCGTCATCCCCGCGTACCGTGGATCCAGCAGCAGGGCGTGGCCGCCGCCCACGCCGACGCCGCCCACACGCACATCGAGGACAACGACATGCGGAGCCCGCCCCGCGCGCCGCCCCTCCGCGCGGCGCCCACCCCCGTCCTCTCCCGGCCGCTCCCCGCTTCTTGCATGCAGGGGCACCGCATAGGCCTTCTATGCTCATCGAGCTGGTCGCACCGGACTCCTGCGCTCACAGCGTTCACGGGCTGGCTACCGGACTCCGATCGACGCTCTCTCGGAAGAAGAGGCCTCCCGGGACACCAGGACGCCGAGAGCGACGATCGGTTCCTATGCGCTCTCCACGCCTGTTCGGCTCCGTCCGTCGCTGCTTCGACTGCAACCCAGGGGAGTGAACATGTTCGTTCCTGACGTGAAGCGCGTGCTCGGCACGGCGATTCTGCTCGTTCCATCCATCACTTGCGTGAGCCCGCGCGAGGCGTCCGAGGTGCCCGAGCGCGCGGACAGCGGGGTGCGAGCCGGGGTCGGCGAGGCCCGGCAGCGCCTGTGTTTTGGTCAGACGATCACGAACGTCCTTGTTCTACCGGAAACGTTCCACTGGGAGGACGCCGCCCATTTGCTCCGCGTGGCGGAGGGGTTCGGCCCGCGGACCCTCAGCGTCTCCGTGTCAGCGAGCGTCACGCCGGCGGTGCGCGTGCTGAGCACCACCGCGCCCAGGCTGCCCCCGCCCCGGCCCGTGGCGGGCGCGCGGGACAGTCGCGCCCCCAACGACCTCTGGCCCTTTCCGGCGCTCTCGGAGGACGCGCCGTTCGGGTTCTTCCAGCCCATCCCGGGGTTGCCGGGCGGCCAACCGGGCGGCGACGACACCTGGGGCCCTCTGCCATCGACGGGAATGCCGGGCAGCGGCGGCGGCTGGAGTTATCAGCCCGCGCCGGGCATGCCGGGCGGCGGCACCTGGGGTCCTCAGCCTTCCTCGGCCACGTCGGGCGGCGACACGTCCTCGGGCGCCCAGCCCACACCGGACCCGCTGGAGGATTGCGTGCCGTCGGACGAGCAGATCACCAGGGCGGTCGGCTTCGACGTGAGCGCGACCGTCGCGCTCGACGCGACCTCGGTCCTGTTCGTGCCCACGGCCGCGCTCGCGCGGGTCTCGGCCTATCCGGTCTACCAGCAATACACCTGGGATATCGTCAGCACCGTCGGCTGGAACTGGGAGACCCATGCAGCGGAGACCGCCATCGTGGGCTCTGGCATCGCTTACAGGCCGATCGGGGTCTATTTCGATACCGACCTCATCTATGATCTGGCCGCGATCGGCGGCGGTCTGATCGACCCGGGCCCGTACGTGGACCCCGGCGGCGCGGGCGGCACCGGCGGCGCGGGCGGCGCGGGCGGCGCGGGCGGCACCGGCGGCGCGGGCGGCACCGGCGGCGCGGGCGGCACCGGCGGCGCGGGCGGCGCGGGCGGCGCGGGCGGCGCGGGCGGCGCGGGCGTCGACGGCGGCGACGGCGGCGGCGGCGGCGACGGCGGCGACGGCGCTGGCGCCAACGGCGGCGCGGGCGGCGCGGGTGGTCCTTGGCTCATCGATCCGTAGACCGCTGGCAGCGCCGGCGCTTCGGGTAGGGCGGCCGGCACCGGCACCGGCGGGCTCGCGAAGCGGCCAATCTACAGCGGTTTCCGCCCACCTCTGCTACACGCAGAGCAGAGCGGCGGTCTCCCGCACAGGAGACGGGTCCAGATCGGCGTTTTCGGCGCGCAAGCGCACTCCAGTGCGCTGAGCACCGAAAACGCCGAGGTGGGCCCGTATCCGAAGCGGGTGACCGTCGCTCTAGCAGCGCGCCGCCGCTACCGCGCCGCCCGCGCGATCTCGTCGGCCGCCCGCGCCCTCTCCTCCGCCGACTTCGACAGCGGCCCCGTCAGGAGCGCCTGCGCCTCGCGGAAGCGCGCCGCCACGTCGGACCAGTAGCTCGCTTCCGCGCCCTGCGGGGCGGCGATCTGCTTGATGAGCGCCGCGTCATACGCCGCGATGCCCGCGTACGCCGAGGCGGGCTTCGCGCGGGCCACCCAGTCGAGCGCCGCGAGGTCGCCCAGGCCGAGGCCCGCGAGCGGCGCGCGCCGCATCATGAGCGCCGCGTCCTCGGGGCCGTTGCGCAGGCCGAGCGCGACCGCGAGCAGCGCCGTCGCCTCGGCGGGGCGCGGGGTGTCCTCGGGCCACGCCGCGAGCAGCGCGGTCGCCTGATCGAAGTCCACGGCCCGCCAGTACAGCCGGCCGAGCTCGAGCCGCGCCCTCGCATAGAGCAGCCTCGACTCGGGCGAGAGCTGCGCGGCGCGCAGCGCCGCGCGGTGCTGGAGCGGGACGCCCCGGCCGAGCAGGACGCGCAGCAGCTCGGGCCGCGCCGCCGCCTCGGGCGCGATCAGGCGGCCCGCGTAGTACGTCGGCAGCCGGGCCGCGAGCCGCTCGACGGCCGACGAGGGAGGGCTGCCCGCCGCGAGCGGCGGCAGCTCCAGCGCGTCCAGCGCGTCGACGCGCCGGCCGCCGTAGAGGCGGGAGAGCATCTCGCGCGCGCCGTCGACGCGGGCGTCGCGGAGGACGCCGACCGACGAGAGCTCGCGCAGGCCGACGAGCGCGGCGTCACGGCCGCGGGCCTTCCAGGGATCGAGCAGCTGATCGAGCTCGCCGTAATAGACGTTGGCGAGCTCCGCGTCCTTCCGCATGGCGTCCGGCAGCGGCGCGGATCGGACCGCCTCGACGAGCCGCATGTCCGCCCGCCCGGACTCCACGGCGACGATGCCCTTCGCGTAGAACGGAAGCTCGACGCCGCGCCGCCCGAGATCCTCGATCGCCCGGGCCTGCTCCGTCACCCACGCGAAGAGCGGCCCCTTGGTGAACGCGAGGACGCGCTGGACATCGTAGGGCGGCCGCAGCGTGGGCGGCTCGGTCGCGGTGCGCGCGAGCCGGGCGGAGAGCGTCAGGCCGAGCAGCACCTGGTAGAGGTCGCCCCGGAGCGCGGCGGGCGGCGCTTCGAGGAGCGGCGCGGCGATGGCGTCGCCGCAGGTGATGGGCGCGAGCTCGGCCCGGAGCGCGCGCGCGAGGCCCGCCTCGAGGCCCGCGCACGCCTCGGCGCCCGCGAGCCGCGCGTCGCGCTTCGCCGCGTCGTCCTCGGCGAGCGCGGCGTCGAGCGCCTCGATCGCGCCCTGCGCGTCGCCGCAGGGCTGCGCCGGCGCGACGGCGGCGCGCCGCACGAACGCCTCGCAGGCGCGCGGCGCGGCGGGCACGCCGGCCGGCGCCGGGGGGACCAGCGCGGCCTTCGGATCGAAGGGCGCCGGCTTCAGGATCGGGAGCCACTCGTCCTTGAGCGTGCCGTGGACGGCGAAGGCCTCTTCCTCCGGGAGCGGCGCCGGCGGCGGGGTCGCCGGGCGGCCGTCCCCCGGCGAAACCGGCGCGTTCGGCGCGGGCGGAGGCGCCCCGGCGCAGGCCGCGAGGGAGAGCCCGAGCGCGGCGGCGAGGGCGTTGAAGGCGAAGTGCGAGCGAAGGTGGGAGGGCATCACGTCTCCTTGGACACGGGCGGTCCGCAAAGGTTTCGCGGAGGAGCGGCGGGCGTCCATCACAATCCGACCGGGGGCGCAACCCGCGCGCCGCCCACGGCACGACGCCGCGGCCGGCGCCCCACCTGGGGTCCCTCTCTCTCGGTCACGCGCTCACCACGGCCCGACAGCCGCGCTCGGCGGTCATCGATCGCAGAGCGCAAACAGCGAACCTTGTGGTGCGCATCGCACCCACGGCCCTTGACAGCTCCGTCCTTAATGCGATGTCATCGTCTCGAAGGACAACCATGTACACTGGGATGCCTACCGTTCGGGACTGCCTCCATCGAGCCGGCGCGTGGCTGGGTGCTCGCAGGCGACGCATGCGCTGTATGGAGACCGGGCTGATTGTGGGACTCGCGTCCCTGCTCTCGGCGTCCTGCTCGTTGATGGCGCCCGATGAGCCCGATGAGCCCGAGAACGCCATCAAGATCGGGGCCCTCCTCCCCTTCTCCGGGAGCGAGTCGGCCATCGGCCGCAACCTCGAGCAAGCCATGTTGCTCGCGGTCGAGGACCTGACCGCGGCGGGCGGGCTCGAAGGGAGGCCGTTCGACATCGTGAGCCGGGACAGCCACTCGAACCAGGACAGCCACTCGAACCACGACAGCCACCCGAACCAGGATCGCGGGCTCGACCAGCTGCTCTCGCTGATCTACACGGATGGTGTCGACTACCTGGTAGGGCCCGAAGAGAACGAGCTCGCCCGCGAGATCGCGTTCTGGGTGAAGAAGGACGACCTCCTCCACATGCTGCCGGGTTATGCCGCGCCCTCCATCGCGCGCCGTGAGGAGGTGGGCGGCAAGATGAGGCTCGCCCCTTCCCCGTTCGCCGTCGGCTGCGCGCTCGCGAAGACCATCGTTCGCGATGGCGTCCGCACCGCCAATAGCCTCTCCGCGCGGGACGACTACAACGCCGGCGTCAGCACCGAGTTCACGACCCATTTCGCGGCGCTTCAGGGCAGGATCCTCCCCTCGGTGACGTTCACGTCGGGGCAGCCTACGTACGAGCGCAAGATCGAAGCCGCCTTCAACCTGGACGACCCGGAGCGGGCGCCGGCCGGCCGCACGCTGCTGGCCGCCTATCCCGCCGCCGCCTCGACCATCGTGACCGAATGGACCGTCCACGGGCGTCCGGGCAGGTGGCTCCTCGGCCCTGCATTGCACACCGAGGTGTTCCTCGCCAACATCCCTCAAGGCACCCTCGATGACAACTCCTATGGGATTTCGCCCTCGCTCAGCCTGCGGAGCGAGTGCAGCCCCAACCCCAACGACCCAACCGGGGAGGCGCTCAGCTGCACGCACTGGAACGCCGACGCCTTCGCCTATCACTTCTCCCGCCGGTGGAACCACGAGGTGCCGTTCCCCGCGGCGCACTTCTATTACGACGGCGTCGTCCTCATCGCGATGGGCCTCGTGTACGGCTACGCGACCACCGGGCAGATCATCACGTCCGGACTTGAGCTGCGGCAGAAGATCCTCGAGCTCAACGACCCCAAGAACGACGTGGCCTTGTGGTGGGATCTGAGCGCCGCGATGGCCAAGCTCCGCGCGGGGACCCCGCTCCGCTACATCGGGGCGGCCGCCGAATACGAGTTCGACACTTACGGGGCGAGCCAGAATCACATCATGCAAAAGTGGACCATCCAGGGCGACCAGTTCGTCGATGGCGACCCCTTTGACGCCAAGTGTATGGTCCAGCAGTGAGCTAGAGCGGGGGGCCCGTTCGTGCGCTACGGGCTCGCCTACCTCTACTGCGGGAAGTCGGCCAGGGAAGCGAACCGCCAAGCCGCCAAGGGCGCCAAGAAAACCGGGGGATAGGGGGATGCCCGGACGGCCCCCTATCCCCGCTCCCCTTGGCGTCCTTGGCGGTTTTTCTGCTGATCCGGGGCGACTTCCCGCAGTAGAGCTACCTGGCGGCTGAGCCCGTATCCCACGAATCCGCTCCCCGCTATAGAGCGGTGCAGCTTAGTAACGGTGTCGCAGCTCGAAGAAGATCTCGCGCGGCGCCAGCGGGTACTCGAAGCCCGAGAACCCGGGATCCGGGCCGAAGGTGCCGAGGATGTTCTTGGCGCGCACGGCCAGGGTCGTCTCGTGCCCCGGGATGATCCACAGGTTGCGCGCGACCAGGCTGGCGTTCCACTTGAGGTACGTGGGCAGCTCGAACGCGCCGCCGGCCTCCAGGGTGCTCGCCTCCGCGGACTGCCGGGGCCCGACGAGGATCCCTTGCGTCGAGAGCTCCAGCGGCACGGAGCTCGGCGACGGCAGCTTCACATAGGCGCCGGCGCGGGCGATCCAGCTCGGGTAGGCGACCATCGACGAGCCGACCAGATCCGCCTGGTACCCCACCTGGCCGGAGTCCCGGGTGGAGTGCACGGTCTCGAACGACCCGTAGCCCCCGAAGGCGTCGCCGTGCCGCAGCTCGGCGCGGGTCGCCCAGATCAAGGACTTCTGGCTGGCGATGTTCAGGGCCGTCTGGTTGATGCCCCGCGGAACGAACTCCGCCTTGTCGTTCAAGAGGCTGTACGACACCCCCGTGCTCGCCGAGGCCCAGACAGCAGGCCTCCACGTCAGCTCCGCGTCCACGGTGTGGATGAGCTGAGGCGACAGGCGCGCGTTCCCGATCACGTCGCCCGGCACGAGGGGCTCGGCGAAGAGCAAATACGGGGACGGCGCCTTGAAGGCGCTGCCGTACAGCAGCTTGGCCACGACCGTCTTTCCCAGGTGCGAGGTCGCCCCGAACCGACCGGTCAGCTGATTGCCATACTTGCTGTGGTGATCGTAGCGGAGCCCGCCCGTGACCTTCAGCCACGGATCGAGCACCTTGAGGTTGGCGCTAAGGAGCGCCCCGACGTCGACCAGCTCGGCCGATTGCTGCTCCCGCTCCGGCGAGCCGAAGGACTGCTTCGTTTCCTTGGTGACCCGGCGGAAGGACGGCATGTCCTCCTTGTCGTAGACGGACTCCAGATTCAATATCAGGTTGAATCGGTCCCACGGCATCCACCGGGCCTCGACGCTCGCGTCCACGCCGCGATACGCCATGCGCCGCTCGATGTAGTACCAGCCGCCGGCGACGTCGATGCGGTCGTCCGGCAGGACGCCACCCTGGAAGTACATCCCCTGCACCGCGAACGCGAGCTCCCGGTTCAGCTGGTAAAGCCCGTCGACCGCCACGCGACGCTGCTGGAGGCTGATCACCGTGCCGGCGCGGTTCCCCTCGTCGTCCGTCCCGCCGGTGAGCTGTGCCCATTGCGCAAAATCCCCGCCGCGCCGGAGACCTGACCAGTACGCGCTGAGCACGAGGTGGTGCCCGCGCTCGGGATGGCGATACCCGAGCCGCGCCCCGACGACCCCCGACATGCGCTCGAGGTTCTGGGCGTCCAGGCGCCCCGCGTTGTAGGGCGGGATGAGGGGCGCCGGGGACTGGTTAGGCATCTCCAGGCCACTCCGATCATCGAGCTCCCCCGCGGCCGTCAGCATCATCTCGAAGCGGTCGGTGAACATGCCGCCCACGATGTCGAAACGGCCGCGCGGGTGGTCCTTCGTCACGCCGACCTGCACCGTGCCGTCGACGAAGGGGATGTCCTCCGGATCGAGGGTGATGATGTTGACGACCCCGAGGAACGCATCGGCGCCATAGAGCGCCGACGCCGGACCACGGACGATCTCGATCTGCTTGATGGCCGACAGCGGGATCAGCTCCGTGCCCAGCCAGTTGCCGCTGGTGGTCCGGAACGCCGCCGATCGCCCGTTGATCATCACCTTGATCCCGCCGCTCTCGGCCCCCAGCCCGCCCGTCATCCCCTGCACGCCGGCGTTCGGCAGGATGTGGTCGTCGATGAGATAGAACCCGACGACGTGCTCCAGCACCTCGCCGACGCTCGTGTATCCCCAGCGCTGGATCTCTTCCGCGGTGATCGCCGTCATGATGGCGGGCGCGTCGTCGAGGGTCTCCAGCGTCTTGGTGGCAGTGGACACCTCGACGTCGAGCAGCCTCAGGAGGTCGACATCCTCGAGCGCGTCGTTCCGGCGCTCACCCCCCACCACCTTCGGCGCTCCCGGCGCCGTCGCGGTCGTCGGCTGGGCCCATGCGAGACCGGGGATCGAGGCGATCACCAGCGCAACCATCCACCGGGTTTCGAGTGAGGCAAGCATCATGCGGGTTCAGTGGGCTCCAGACATTCGTCCATCGTCGATTCGGCGCATTCGGCGCGATCGTCACGTCGCCTTGGCGGTCGCGGCGAGCTCCTCCTTCAGCGCAGCGCTCACGGAGTCGAACTCGTCACGTAGCCGCGCGAGATCGCCCGCCTGCGGCAGATCACCTTGGCCCGCGGCGAGCTGCATCTTCTCCGCCAGCTCCGCGACGCGCGACGCGCCGATCGAGAGCATGCTGCCCTTCAGCTTGTGAGCGTTCGCCTTGATCTCTGCAGCCACCGCGCTCCGGATGACCGCCTCCAGGCCGTCGAGCTGCGCCGGCACGTTCTTGAGGACGAGCTCGATCAGCTTCCGCGAGCGCGGGACCTCCGGGTCGAGCACCGGCGCGCGCGCCGCCTCCAGCTCGGGGACGGAGGGAGACGGCGACGACCCAGGCTCGTCCCGGCTCAGGACCACGTGCCGCCACAACGTCTTCTGCAGAGATTGAGGGCGCACCGGCTTGGCAAGATAGTCGTCCATCCCCGCCGCGAGCACCCGATCCCGCTCGCCGACGAGCGCGTGCGCCGTCAGCGCGATGATCACCGTGTGGCGATTCCTCGAGCGCTCCCAGGCGCGGATCTCCTGGGTGGCGGTGTACCCGTCCATCACGGGCATCTGGCAATCCATGAGCACGGCGACGTACCGCTTTCGCTTGACGCACTCGAGCGCCTCCTGGCCGTTGCACGCGGTCTCCACGCGCAGCCCCAGCTGCTCGACCTGCTCCATCGCCACGTAGCGGTTGATCTCGTTGTCATCGACGACCAGCACGGGGAGCTTGCTCGCGATCTTACCCGGCTCCGCGCCGGGCTTGCTGGGCGGCGGGGTCGAGGCGCCCGTGAGCGCGCTCTGCAGCGTGTTGTACAGCTCGGAGACGCGGAGCGGCTTGGGCAGCTGCGTGACCATGCTGGAGTCCATCCCGCTCAACGTCACGCTCGATCCCATGTGATAGAGCGCCACCACGGGCAACGTCTGCAGCGCCGGGACCGACTGGATGGTCCTGAGGAACTCCTCGAGGCCGAGGTCGTCCATCTGGACGCCGACGACGGCGGCGCTGAACGGCCGCTTCTCCAGCACCGCGAGCTCGAGCCGGTTGATCGCGTCCCTCCCGGAGGCCGCGGACTCGGCGTCGAAGCCCCAGGCCACCAGGTGCTCCACCACGACGTCGCGCCAGCTCCTGCTGTTCTCCACCACGAGCGCGCGGCGCCCGCTCGCCCACTCGGCGGAGCGGATCTGCTCGCCTCCGGCCGTGACGCCGACCCTGATCGTGAACCAGAACCGGCTGCCCTGCCCCGGCGTGCTGTCGAGGCCGACCTCGCCGCCCATGACCTCGACGAGGCGCTTGCTGATCGCGAGCCCGAGGCCCGTGCCGCCGTGCTTGCGGACCAGCGAGCCGTCCACCTGCGAGAAGGCGGCGAAGAGCTTCTTCTGGTCGTCGGGCGCGATGCCGGGGCCGGTGTCCACCACGGCGAGCTTGATGAGCGCCGTGGCCTTGTCCTGCTGAGAGGTCGAGGCGTCGATCAGCACCTCTCCGCGATCGGTGAACTTGATCGCGTTGCCGACCAGGTTGGTGAGCACCTGGCGGAACCGGTCGGGATCGCCCACGACGCCCGTGGGGACGCGGCGCTCGACGCGGTACACGAGCTCGAGGCCCTTCTCGTGCGCCTGGCTCGCCATCAGCTCCGCGACCTCCTGGATGACGAGGCGCAGATCGAAGGAGACGTGCTGCGCCACGTACTTGCCGGCCTCGAGCTTGGAGAAGTCGAGCACGTCGTTGATGATCGACATCAACGTGTTGGCGGAGGCGTCGACGGTCTCCACGTAACGCCGCATCTTGCCGTCGAGCGACTGGTTCTGCATGAGCCGGATGACCCCGAGGATCCCGTTCATCGGCGTCCGGATCTCGTGGCTCATGTTGGCGAGGAACTCGCTCTTCATCCGGGACGCCTCGAGCGCCTGCTCGGTCTTCACGCGCAGCTCCTCGAACGCCTGCTCGTTCGCCTCGACCATGCTGTTGAAGGCCGATCCGAGCAGCTCGAGCTCGTCGCCGCTCGTGATCTGCACGCGCTCCCACTTCTTCCGATCCGCGATCGGCGATTCGGTCGGCGGCGCGCTCGATCGGAGCCCGGTGGCGATGGCCCCCGCCGCCGTGCGCAGCGCGAGCAGCGGCTCGGTGATGTGGACTGCGACCCGCTTGACGAGGAAATAGCTGGCCGCCCCGCTGCCGAGGATCAGCGCCACGATCAGGCCGAGCGTGGTCACGAGCCGGTTCGCGGCGAGGTCCCGGGCCTGGACCATGCGCTCGACGACGCTCCTCGTGCTGATGCCGTAGATCACGGTCCCGGCGTGGGCCCCCTCCGAGAGGACCGGGGCCGCGACCTCGAGGACGTCCTCCCCGCCCAGGGGGTTCTGCCGCCGCCGCAGCGCGAGCCGGGACTGGTGCGCTGTGCTGATCCCGAGGGACTCCAGGTCCGCCGCGGTGAAGTTCGGCGCCGCCGGGCCGAGCGCGTCCTTCGAGGCGGGCACCCTGGCCAGGCCGCTCGCCGCCCAGACCCGGTTCTCCGCGTCGAAGAACACCCCGTAGGCGATGTCGTTGTTCTCCGAGACGGTCTGGTGAATGAGCGCCTTGACATCCCCGAAGAGGTTGTCCGCCACCAGGCTGCGCAAGGCCAGCGCCTGATTGAAGCCGAGCAGGCGCGCCTTCTCTTCCAGACCGCTCAGGAGCTCCTGCTCACGCTTGGCCTGGACAGCGCGATCCGTCGAATAGATGAGCGCGCCGCTCGCGAGCAGCGTGGTGCCCCCGAGCAGCAGCAGCGCGCCCAGGATCAGGCGCAGCAGCTTGATGCGGAGCGAGCCGTGGGTGTTCGGGGTTGCCATGCACTCTACTTTGGACGCCTCATCGAGGGCGGCGGGTTAGAGGAGGACGACGCCGCGGAAGACCCCGCAGACGAAGGCGGCGGCGGGCTGGTCTTCCCGGCGCGCGCGGCCACCGCGCGCTCGACCGCCGGCGCCAGCGCGACGTGCAGCTTCGCCTTCGAGACGATGCCGTCGGCGCCGACCTTCTCGCCGATCGCGCTCAGCTTGTCGATATCACAGCTGGAGACGAGGACGATACCCAGGTTCGAGAGCTGCGCGTTGTCGCGGAGCAGCTTCGCCAGCTTGTCGCCGTTGATGGTCGGCATGTTGATGTCGAGCGCGACCACGGAGATCTTGTCTCGCTTGATGACGGCCGTCGCGCCGATGGGCGTGGCGAGCTCGACCACATCGAAGCCGGCCCTGACCAGGACGGCGCGCATCGCCTCGCGAGCGATCTCGTCGTCATCGATCACGAGCACCCGGATCATGACGGCGCGCTCCAGGGACGGCAGCTACGCGTGCGACGCTCTCCATGCGACGAGCAGATGGCAGGCGAGCCCGGGAGCTCGATGGTTCGAGCTCGCCTGTCGCATCGTGACCATGTGCCCGGTTGGAAAGGTAATCGCACGGCGCCTCCATTTCCCCCGATACACGCTCACCTACCGATGAGAAAGTCAACCTGGCCGAACTGACTGGAATTCAGGCCGAAGCGCCGCGCGAGCCTCACGTCGACCAGGCGTTTCACCGAGATGGGCAGGCGGACGCCCGACGACCGGAGCTTCCAGTCGGCGTCCGCGAGCTCGTAGAGGAGATCCGCCGCTTGCACCGCGAGCGCCTGGGTGTCGGGGATGGCAGCGAACGTCCCGAACTCCGCGTGCTCGTTCACGAGCGAACGCACGGCCACGACCACCGGCGCGCCGAGCCGGTCCACGTAGGGCAGCCAGACGTTGGTCAAGAACCTCGGGCTCAGGAGGCCATTGTCGTTCGGCAGCCAGATCGCGTCGACCTTCGCCCGCTGGAGGTTCACGAGCGCGGCGCGGAGGTCCTGCGCCCGTGGCTTGTTCGAGAGCTCCTCCTTGACGAAGGTCAGCTTCTCGACGTGCATGAGCGCTTCCTGTCGCGCGATGTGGTCCGCGAAGCCCCGGCGGTAGACGACGCCGACCCGATGAGCGTCGAGGCCCAGCGTCCGCAGGCCCACCATGGCCGTGACCGCCGGCACCTCGTAGGAGATGGCGACCGAGTTGGGGACGGTGCGCTGGAGCTCCTCGGCGAAGGACGCCATCAGGATCAGCGCGACCGGCGGGGTCGGGACGGTGCGCGCCCACTCGCGATACAGGAGCACGGTCGAGTTGTTGACCAGCACCACAGCCTGCGGGCGATCGCGGGCGACGATCCGCGCCACGAGGTCGGGGCTCGACTCCTCGCTGCGCAGCAGCGAGATGATGACACGGTGTTCCCCGGACAGCTCGACGCGGAGCGATCTCAGCATGTCGTCGAGCTGCGGATCCGAGGGGGCGATGACGGAGATGACGGGCCTCGCGTCCGGAGGCGGCGGCTTGAGCGTCGGCGCCGGGTCGCTGGCGACGGGTGTCGCCGGGCCCGACGAACAGCTCAGGGACAGCACGAGCCCCGCGAGGGCGGAGGCCCGCAGCAGCGAGCGCCGAGAGAGGGGACGCGTCGACCTTACTTCCATTCGTCAACCCCCAGATCGGCCAGCACGTGTTTCGGAAGCCTCCGGATCGCGCCCTCCACCGGCTGGCGCTCGCTCAGGAACGTGACCGCCACCAGCCCGACCTTCGCCGTCGAGAGGCTGAGGATCGTGAACGTCATCTTGCTTCTCGACTCGAAGTCAGAACGAAATCGCTCGGGGAGGAGGACCGCATCAGCCGTCTGGAACTGGAGCAGCTGCAGAAGATCTTCGATCTTCGTGACGCGCTGGACCTCGGGCGCGGCGCTCACACCCAGCAGCCCGGCGACGAACTTAGGGAGCGATTTCCGTTCGACCAGATCGACGATCCCGTATCTGAGACCGGAGAGCATCTCCTTGGTCAGCGCCCTCGTCGAGACCAGGAGGTACTGCTCCGCGTCGCTCCCCGCCTTCATGCCCTGGATGTCGGCGGTCCGATTGAGCGAAGCCAGGACCGGCTTTGGCGAGAGGGCCGCGTCGGGCGGGCTCGACTCGAGCGCGGCTTTGAAATCGCTCAACTTTCCGAACACGGTGACATCGACGCCGGGCATCGACTCCTCGATCTTCTGCTCGAGGGCGCGAGCGCGGAGCGGTGTCACCGCATACACATAGAGCGTGGCAACGGGCCCAGCCGTGATAGGCGGGCTGAGCAGCAGAAGACAGCACCCGATGAGCAGAGCCGCCGCGACCAGGGCCGCCGGCGCGCGCGTCGAGCGGAGCCCCCGGTGAAGCGGAACTCCGGTCCTGTCGGGCCAAGCGCGCTCGGCGAGAGTCCTGAGGAGTGAGCGAGATCCCCCGTGCCGAACCGGAGGAGCCGCGCGGTTATTTCGTGGCACCCACGATGATGCCCACCGGGTTGCGATTCGCGCCCGACACACGAGGTGCCCCACGGCCCGCTCGACCGCCGATCGCCGTGCCCCCGTGGAGCGCCTGCAGCTCGTTTCCACCAGGCTCATGTCCTCCCGGTCATCATGGGTAGGGAGCGTAGCCGATGGCCAACCCTCTTTGTCAAGCGCCCCCTGGGAGGCGCCCCCGCGGTCCCACCGAGCTTGGCGAAAGGGGGACGCCGGAGAGGGTGGCGACACCCGACGGCCGCTCCCCCGCCAGAAGCCGGCCAGCAGGACCACGCCGGCGCTGCCGAGCACGCCAAATACCGTGGCGAGCGCTTGACACGCTCCTCACGCACCTCGGTCTCAGGGCTCGATCTCGCGTCCCAGGAGCGGCATGCCTCCGGCAGCGCGTAAGCAAGAGATGGCGCCTCCGAGAAACCAGCAGATGGCGCCCTGGATTCGCGCGACACATCATGCCTCGTCAACCTACATGGTGAGCGATGGTGCATCGTGATGTTCGGTAATTTTACCTTGTCATGCACAAACTACGGAATCCATGGGCGCGCCTTCGCTCCCTGCCACCGAGCTCGAAAGCTCGCGCGTCGCGCTCGATCTACTTACCGCTTGCGTACCGCTGGCGCTCGACTGATGGCGCGTGGCGCTCTGCCGCTGGCGCTCTCCTGCTGGCGCAGGACGATCGTGGCGTCCATCTCTCCGGTGCGGTGTCCCGCCAACAATCGCCCCGACAACGGGATTGTAGTCCATCGGGTCGCTACACAGCAACCCTCGCGAGCCGCGGCCGCACGGCCGAGGTGTCGCGGATCACAGCGGATGGCGCGCAGCAGAGGCGCTGGCGCCGAGCGCCGCGCAGACGTGAGGCAGGGCCCCTGCGACTCGGCGTATTTGCAAGGACCTCTCGTGACCTGGGGAACGAAGGTTCCACTCGAGGGGCACTCGGCCAGCGGACGCGCAAACCGCTGCGCGCCGCTGCCCGGAGCGCCGGGCGAGCGGAGCGGCTCGACCGGCGAGGCGGCGCGCCGCGCTCCGGCGCGCCGCTCGTCTCAGTACCACTCGCTGCCGAGGCCCAGCGTGAAGGTGAATGTCGGCCCCTCTGGCAGGAACACCGGGTGGAGATCCGCGCTGATGGCGAAGCCGCTCCGCCGCGCGCCGCTCCCGGCCAGGCCGCCGAGGATCAGGGCGCCCCGCGCGTGAGCGCCGAAGTACCAGGCCGACGTGCTCTCACAGCCGGCGCTCGGGAGCGGGATGCCGCCCTCCGGGACCTCCGCGCCGCAGGTCGCGACGGCCACGTAATCCATGGAGGGTCCCGCGCCGAGATCGAGGAAGTGGAACAGCGTGAAGCCCGCGAGCACCGAGTTGTAGTCGATGAACCCCGCCTCGAATCCAGCGCTGTTCTCGGTGCTCTCGGGGGTGAGCGTCACCATCGGCGTGTTCTGGTAGTATATCCCGAAATAATGGTTGACCTGGACACCGAGCCGGCCCGAGAGCGCGAAGACGGCCCCCGCGCCCGTGGGTGACTCGATGATCCCGCCGCCGAGCGTCGTACCGAAACGAAAGCGCATCCCGTCCTTCTCGTCGTCCTCGGGCTCCTTCGGTTTCTCCTCGGGAGCGGGCGGAACCGGCGCGGGCGGCTCCGGAGCGGGCGTGCGCGCGGCCGGCGCGGCCGGCGCGGCCCGCGGCGCGGGCGGCGGTGCAGGCGCTGGCGCGGGCGGCGGTGCAGGCGCCGGCGCGGACCGCGGCGCGGGCGCCGGTGCAGGCGCAGGAGTCGACCGCGGCGCGGGCGCAGGCCGCGGCGCAGGCGGCACCGGCGTGGGAGATGGCGGCGGGAACGGCATGGGAGCGGGCGCAGGCGCAGGCTGCACCGGAATCGGCGCAGGCGCGGGAGCAGGCGCGGGCGCAGGCTGCACCGGAATCGGAGCAGGCGCGGGCGCAGGCTGCACCGGTGTCGGCGCGGGCGCAGGCTGCACCGGTGTCGGCGCGGGCGCCGGCTGCACCGGTGCCGGCGCGGGCGCCGGCTGTACCGGTGTCGGCGCGGGCGCGGGCGCGGGCGCTGGCGCTGGCGCTGGTGCGGGCGCTGGTGCGGGCGCAGGCTGCACCGGTGTCGGCGCAGGAGACGGCGGCGGTGCTGGCTGCGCGGAGGCAGACGGGAGCGGCTCTGGAGGAGGCGGCGGCGGGACGGGAGCGTCGCCCTGGGTCAAGGCCGTCGCCGAGACCGCCAATGGAACGGTGAGCGCCGCGAGCGCGGCAAGCCAGCGAGGGGGTGTCATCCGGTCTTCCTCGATGCGCTCCTCGCGGCCGTCAAGCGCGCGGAGGTGCGCGCTGTCGGTCGCGGTGCGCCGCAGCGGATGATCCGCCCGCGAGCCGTGGAGCGCCAGCCCATCGACGACCGCCCGATGAACGTCGCCCCCCGTCCCTCCACTTTCCTTCACGAAACGCGGCGGCTCCGGTCACCAGCCCCTCGATCCATGCGCCGAGCTCGCCAAGCCCTCCGCTGCGGTATCAGCCCCCTGCCCGGGATCCTCTTCTCCGCGGCTTGCGTGGAGGAAACGCTCCCCCCAGAGGCGACCGCGGGCGGCAGCACTGGAAATCTCCATGAGACGAGCGGCGCGGGTGAGGGCGGCGCCGCGAGCGCCGAGCTCACAGCGCTCGGCGAGCTCCACGTCTCGCGGCCCTACGAGGAGGAGCGCAGCCCGTGACGGCCCGCGCGGCGGTCGCTCCGTCGACACCTCCGCCCGCCGGCGCGGTGGCCGCCATCCCCGCGGCCGGCGTGCAGGCCGCGCCGCTCGACTTCGCCGAGGTGTACGAGGAGATGTTCCCCTTCGTCTGGCGGACCGTGCGCCGGCTCGGCGTGGACGCCTCGGCGCACGAGGACGTTTGCCAGGAGGTGTTCGTCGTCGTGCACCGGCGGCTCCCGGAGTTCCTGGGCCGCTCGTCGCTGAAGACGTGGGTCTTCGGGATCGTCGTGAACGTCGTGCAGACGCACCGGCGATCGCTGCGCCGCAAGAGCCCCGCCCACCGCGGGACAGGAGAGACCGTGGATCCCGAGCTGCTCGCGGGGCCCAGCAACCTCAGCCCCTACGAGGCCATGACGAGGGCGGAGGCCGCGCGCGTCGCGCACGAGCTGCTCTCGTCGCTCGACGAGGAGAAGCGCGTGGTGCTCCTCCTCGCCGAGCTGGAAGAGATGCCGGTGGCGGAGATCGCGCGGGGCATCGGGGTGAACGTCAACACCGTGTATGCGCGGCTGAGGGCCGCTCGACAGGCGTTTTCCGACGCGGTGCACCGCTACCACGCCAGGATCCGAGGAGGCCGCAATGGATGAGCTGGGGGCCGGGGAGCGAGCGCTCCTGAACGCCCTTCGTGACGAGGACGAGCCGACCGACGACGACAGACGTCGGACGCGCGCGGCCGTGTGGGCGAGGCTCGGCCTCGCAGGGACGGCGGCCACGGCTACGGCCGTGGCCGCGAGCGCCGAGAGCGCCGGAGCCGCCGGCTCCGCGAGCGCCGGCGCGGCCGCGCACGCGGTCGGCCCCGCCGCCGCGAGCATGGCCGCGAGCGCGAGCACCGCTGTCGCAAAAGGCGCGGCCATCACGCTGCTCGGCGCCCCGATGAAGATCGGGCTGGCGGCGCTGGTCGTGGGCCTCGCGACGGGGGCCGCGCTCTACTTGCCGACACCGGGCGAGGCGCCCGATGCGCGACGCGCGCGGGAGGAGGCGGCGGGCGCGGCCGAGGCGCCCCGAGCGGCGCGCGCCGCCGCGCCCTCCAGCGCTCCGAGCGACGGGACGCCTGCGCCCGCCGAGCCGAGCGCCTCCAGCAAGGCCGACGCTCCCGAGGCGTCCGGCGCGCCCGCCGAGCCGAGCGCCGCGGCGGCCGCCGGGGGCGCGGCCGCCGCGGCGCGCGCGACGGCGTCGCGCACGCCCCGGGCGGCGGCCGCCGCGAAGCAGGGCTCCGAGAGGCTCGACGCGGAGATCGCGCTGCTCCGCGACGCGCAGCAGGCGCTGCAGGCGGGCCAGTTCGCGCAGGCGCTCTCGAAGCTCGACGAGCACGCCAGCCGGTACCCGAGGGGCGTGCTCTCGACCGAGCGCGAGGCGTCGCGCGCGATCGCGCTCTGCCGCTCCGGCCGCGCGCCGTCCGGCAGGGCGATCGCGGCGAGGCTGCTCGCGAAGAGCCCGGGCTCGCCGCTCGCGACGCGCGTGCGCGCGGCGTGCGGACAGGAGGAGTAGAGTGCGCGGGTGCACGTCTCGAGGTGGGCGCATGCGCCGTCGATCTTTCCCGCGCTGATCGTCGCGGCAGGGCTCCTGCCCGCGCGCGCGCTCGCGGCGCCGGCCGAGCCGCGCACCATCGATCTCCGCTGGGAAGCGCCGGCGGGGTGCCCGCCGGTCGACGAGGTCCGGAGCGAGATCGCCCGGCTGCTGGGAGCGTCGGAGCAGCGCCAGCCGATCGAGGTCGAGATCGCGATCGCTCGCGAGCGCGACAAGCGCTACCGGCTCGACCTGCGCATCCGCGCGCCGGCGCCGGGCGAGCGGGTGATCCGTGGCGACGACTGCGCGTCCATGTCGCGGGCAGCGGCGCTGATCGTCGCGATGTCGATCGATCCCGACGCGGTCGCGCGGAGCGCCGCCGCGCAGCCCGCGCCGCCCCAGGCGGTCGCCGCCCCCGCCGCCAGCGCGCCGCGCCCGCCGCCTCTCGCGCCGCGCCGCCGACCTGCCGCGGCAGCGCGGCCGCCCGCTACGGCCGAGCGCGACGTGGAGGGAGCGCTCTGGGTGAGCGCGCAGATCGAGCAGGCGCTCGTCCCGACGATCGGCGTCGGGCTCGCCGCGGGCGGCGGCATCCGCAGCGGCTGGTTCCGCGCGGACGGCGCGGCCGGCGTGGTGCCGTCGAGCTCGAGCCACATCGCGGGGCTGGCTGCAGGCGCCGAGTTCCGGCTCTGGTTCCTCGAGGTCGACGCGTGCGCACTCCCGTTCGAGCGCCCCATCCGCGTCTACGTCTGCGCGCTCGGCCGCCAGCACTGGCTCCGCTCCAGGGGGCGGGACGTCGATGAGCCCTTCACCCTCACGACGCCGATCTTCGCAGCCGGGCTCGGGACGCTGCTCGAATGGCGCATCGCCGCTCCCGTGAGCGTCGAGGGCGCGCTGCACGCCGTCGTCCCGCTGAGGCGGCCCCGCTTCGTCGTCGAGAACCTCGACGGCATCGTCTACCGCCCGCCGGCCGCGGGCCTCAGCGCGCGCCTCGGCCTCGCGCTGGCCTTCTGAGCCTCAGGGCAACTCCGGGCCGGCGCGCCACGCGGCCTCGATCGCGCAGCCGGCCAGCGCCCCGCGGTAGAGGCGCAGCTCGTCGTAACGCCCTCCGAAATACGGATCCTGATCGAACTGGGACCGCCCGAGCCAGTTGTTCGCGTCCTGGATCGCCGAGAGCGGAAAGCCGACCGGCGTGCTGCCGAGGAGCGCGCCGTCGAGGTAAAGCGAAAGGGTCCCCGCCCCGCCGTCGAAGACCGCGGCCAGCTGATGGATCTCGGCGTCATCGAGCGTGGGCGCGGTGGTGACCTGCACCTGACCCGCGGCGCCGCTGTCGCTCGCGAACGCGGCGATACCCGGCGGGTCGAAGCCCGTCGAGGGGGTGATGACGAGGTAGGACCGCCCCACGCTCGAGTCGCCTTCGACGGGATTCTCACCTGTGCTGCCGATGCCGAAATCGACGACGCGCAGGTACGCCCCTCCGCCGTTGCGGGCAACCCACACCATCACGGTGACGTCGCTCGATCCCGTGAGGAGCCCCGCGGGCAGATCGACGTAGTCGTCCTCTCCGTCGAGGGTGAGCACCCCTCCGCCGTCGAGGCTCGCGCCGCCGAAGATCTCGCCGTCGGCGCCGCCGACCGTATCGACGACGACCGCCCCCACCCCATCGAACGAGTACCGATGAGCCAGCGACGGCAGCGCATCGCAAGGGTCCGCGCCGCCGCCTCCCGCCTCACCGCCGCCTCCCGCTTCACCGCCGCCTCCCGCTTCACCGCCGCTTCCCGCCCCACCGCCGCTTCCCGCCCCACCGCCGCTTCCCGCCTCACCGCCGCTCAGCGCCCCACCACCACGCCCCCCTTCCCCGCTGCCACGACCACCTTCCCCGCCGCCGCCCACAACCGACGTCGGAGTCATACGCCCCACCGCAATATCCATATCTGCCCCACATCCGGACAGGCCGAGGAGCAGCACCATCATCGTAGTCTTCCGCGCGCACGACACAGGCTGATCCTAGCGCGGGTGTGCGGTCGATTCGATCACGAAAGGCGCGCGCCCCGGCGACGAGGGGGAGAGTGCTGATTCCACACGCGGGAGCCGACCATGATGTGCCGACTTGACCGAGTGTTCGCAAGTCCCTGGCTCGCCGCCGGGGGATGTCTCTTGAGCATCTCGTGCACTGGCATCCTCGGAGCCGATGACGCTCCGGGACCGGGACAGGACCCCGGAGACGACGCCGTCGTCGCGCCAGGCGGGATGCCTTTGCACCACATGACAGCATCGGAGTACAACAACACGGTCGCCCACCTCCTGGGCACGCGCCTGAGGCCGGCGGACGGGTTCCCGGCCTCCGGCGCGAAGGGCTTCGACGCGAACGCCAGCGCGCTCTCGAGCCTCTCGCAGGTGCTCGTCCAGGGGTATTACGACGCCGCCAAGAGCTTGGCGGCCGACGCGTTCTCGAACGAGGCGCAGCGCGCCCAGATCCTCGTGTGCGACCCGGCGGAGGGCGCGGGCGACGGGTGCGCGCGCGAGATCATCGAGCGCTTCGGGCTGCGCGCCTTCCGGCGCCCGCTCGAGGCGGCGGAGGTCGACCGGTACGCGGCGCAGTACGACGACGCGCGCACCACCCTCGAGATGTCCCCCGTCGAGGCGGTGCAGCACGTCGTCCGGACCCTGCTGACGTCGCCGAATTTCTTCCTGCGGATCGAGGTCGGCCCCGACTCGAAGCGATCGCCGGGCGCCCTCGGCGGCCATGAAATCGCGTCGCGCCTCTCGTACCTCCTCTGGAGCTCGCTCCCGGACGAGGAGCTCTTCGAGGCCGCAGAGGGCGATGCGCTGGCCACCGAGGACGAGCTCCGGGAGCAGGTGGACCGCATGCTGGCCGACCCGAAGAGCGCCGCGTTCTTCCAGAACTTCTTCGGGCAGTGGCTCGGGACCCGCACGCTCCCCAGCCACAGCGTCGACACAGCGCTCTTCCCGGGCTGGAACGACGAGATGAAGGGCGCGATGATCGACCAGGCCAACGCCTATTTCACCGGCTTCACGACCGGCGAGCGGCCGTGGTCCGAGTTCCTCACGGCGCCCCACCCGGAGAGCCCGCTGCTCGCGCCGCTCTACGCGAACGACCCCGAGGCCGGGCGCGCCGGGTTCCTCACGCTCCCCGCGTTCCTCACGCTGTCCTCGCGCGCCGATCGGACCTCCCCCACGTCCCGCGCGAAGACGATCCTGGCGCAGCTCTACTGCGCCGAGCTGGCCCCTCCCGCCGGCGTGGATATCCCGGAGCTCGAGGCCGCGGGAGGCGACACGGGCACCGTCGACAACGTCCGCGAGAAGCTCGAGAAGCACCGCGAGTCGCCCGACTGCGCGGGCTGTCACAACGTCCTCGATCCCATCGGGCTGAGCCTCGAGAACTTCGATGCGATAGGCGCCTACCGGACCGCGTACCCGAACGGCGACGCGGTCGACGCGACAGGCGAGTACGGGGGCGCGGCGTTCCAGGACATCTCGGGCCTCATCCCGGAGCTCCAGAAGGACCCCCAGCTGGGGATCTGCCCCTCCGAGCAGCTCTTCACGTACGCGCTGCGCCGGCGCCCGTTCGGCGGCGACAGGGACGCGCTCGAGGCGATCGCCGCGCGCTGGGAGAAGGGGACGATCGCGGATCTGGTGAAGCAGGTGGTGACCAGCGAGGCGTTCCGCCTCCGTCCAGCGAAGGTCGGGGCGAAGTGAGGCCGCAGGGCGAAGTGAGGCCGCAGGCGCTGTTTCCGCACGGAACCAGGCACGAAGGAGCGATGCGCACATGAAACGCGGAATGACACGCAGGAACCTGTTGCGCGGCGCGGGCGTCTGCCTGGCGCTGCCGTTTCTCGAGAGCCTCGCGCCGCGCAGGGCGCGGGCGGGGGAGCCCGGCACGCCGAAGCGCTTCTTGCTCTGCACCTTCCCGAACGGGGCGCCCCACCACTGGTGGGAGACGGCGCCCGCGTTCGGCAAGACGCTGAAGGGCGCCGATTTCAAGCTGCCGAGGGTGCTCGAGCACTTCGCGCCGGTGAAGTCGAAGATGCTCATGATAAGCCGCATCGGCAACCACACGTGGAGCAAGGAGCAGAACGCGTTCATCGAGCCGTCCCACTCGCGCTGCATGGCCGCGCTGTCGACCTGCGTGGACGCCGACGAGCTGGGGAGGGCCGCGGGGCAGGACCTCGGCGAGTGGGTGGGCAACGGCGTCTCGGTCGACCAGCTCATCGTCCAGAAGGCAGGCCCGGAGCAGGCGACCCGCATCCCGTCGCTGCAGACGGGGCTCGGGGTGAAGCCCGGCTTCTTCGACGGGCGCAGCTATGCCTACAATCAGGCCGTCTCCTGGAAGAGCCCGCGCGAGCCGCTGAAGCGCTCGGTCAACCCGAAGGCGGTGTTCGACGCCCTCATCAACGCGGGCGCCGCGAGCGCGCCCCCCGTGCCGGGGCAGACCGACGAGCAGGCCAGGATCGAGGCGGAGCGCCGCGCGGCGACCGAGAAGAGCGTCATCGACGCGGTGCTCGCGGACGCGAACTCGCTCATGCGCAAGGTAGGCTCGGACGATCGCAAGATCGTCCAGCAGTACCTGGACGCCCTGCGAGAGACCGAGAAGAACGTGACCCGCGTCCAGTCGACGATGACCCCGTCGAGCCTGGGCTGCAGCCCGATCGGCGAGCCCGGCGTGGTCCCCGAGCCGCCGGGGCAGCAGGAGGGGCTCAACGAGAACGACAGCACGGAAGCCGGCGAGTACAAACACGACGATCACGCGAACGTCATGATCGATCTCATCGTCATGGCCATTCAATGCGACGTGACGCGCGTGATCACCCACATGCTCGACGACGCGCGCTCCGAGTTCGAGTACCGGTGCATCCCGGCCGACGTCCGCGCGAAGGTGGGCCTCGAGTACAGGGAGGGCAGCAGCCTCCATTATCACTCCTGCCAGCACGGCCCCGGCAACCTGGGCGCCACGGACGAGGGCGGCCGCTACGCGGTGGTCGAGGAGAGCAACCTCGATTTCGCGGCCATCAACTGCTGGCTCGGCCAGAAGACAGCACAGCTCGCGCAGCGGCTCGACGCGATCCCCGAGGGGGATGGGACGGTGCTCGATCACTCGGTGATGGTCTACATGAGCGAGATGCGTACGCACGACCACGACGCGTACGATCTGCCCATCGTCCTCCTGGGCGGCGACGGCGTCTTCCTGAACGACGCGCACGTCGCGTATGGCCCCCTCGGCCAGGATCGCCAGCTCCGCGATCTGTGGTTCACCATCATGAACCAGTACTACGACCTCGGCGTCGCGTCGTTCGGCGAAGATCGCCGCGGCGTGCCGAACGCGCTCCTCGAAGAGATCCTGCGGTAGCTCGGCGGTTCACGGTCTCGATGGATGGGCTCACACCGGAGGTCGAAACGCGATGTTCGAAAGCCGCTCACGTCGGTTGGTGTCCGGGGGTCTCCATGTCGCGCTCGGGCTGCTCGTGACCTGCACCGCAGAGCTCGGGTGCTCGAGCGACCCGTCGCCCGCGTCTGCCTCGCAGGGGTCGCCCTCGCCGGAGTCGCCCTCGCCGGGCGGCGGGGGCGGTCCGGATGGCGCGCCGTCCTGCGAGGAGACGAGCGACGGGCCAGCGCTGCCGCAGGCGTTCGCGCTGAACTGCGGCGGGTGCCACAGCGCCCACGGCAAGCCGGCCGGCGGGTTCCCCGATCTGTTCGCCTTCGAGGGCACCCTGGAGGAGTTCACGGCGCAGGTGCGCACGGGGCGCACGGAGAACGCGCGCATGCCGGCCTTCGGCGAGCAGCAGATCGCGACGGCCGACATCGAGGCGATCTTCGCTTATTTCTCTGCGGGAGCGCCGCCCGCGCAGGCCTGCGACGGCGGTGAGGTCGATCCCGGCGAGTGCTCCGGCGTGGACGGCGAGATCTCCCCGCTGTTCCCCTCGGCGACGGCGGGCAAGCCGATCACCACGACGGCCGCCGATGGGACGATCACGCTCGAGGCCGCAGGGCGCGTGCGCGGGCGCCACGAGAAAGAGGAAGAGTTCAGCCCGTACCAGCCGCGCTATTTCGAGAACCGGAGCTACAAGTTCATCGTCGAGGACACGATCCCGGCGGGCGGAAGCACCGTCAAGTTCACCTGGCTCCCCAACGCCAACGCATCGAACAACCAGACCATCAATTTCCGCTGCTGGTACTCGGGCGAGGGCAACGTGTTCGACTCGAACAACGGCATGGAGCGCATCACGAGCACCCACTGGGAGTTCGTCGTCGATCGCAACGCCAGGGACAGCAGGGAGATCCGCGCGGGAGATCTGCTGGAGTTCGAGTTCGGGGTGTTCCTTGACGCGGGCACCGTCGAGGGGAGGACGAGCTATTACAGCGACACGTTCCGCTACCGCGTCGGCAGCGGCGAGCTGACGCCGTTCAACGAGCCGAACGACGCGGCCCTGTCGGGCGGCGACGGGACGATACCGTACATCTACGAGGAGCCTCATCTCTATTACGAGCAGATGGCGCTCAACATCCAGGAGAGCTCTATCCAGCCCTTCCTCGAGGGGCGCCGCCTGTTCCATACGGATTTTGCCACCGGCGAGCACAGCGAGGGCGGGAACCCCATCTTCGACGAGCACGCCGGCAAGGCGGGGCCGCTCTCGAATCAGACGGCGTGCGTGAGCTGCCATATCAACAACGGCCGCGGCGCCCCGCCCGAGCCCGGCGAGGCGATGGAGACCGCCGTCGTGAAGCTGTTCGGCGCAGGCGCGAACGCGGACGGCGGGCCCACCGCCGACCCGAGCTACGGCCGGCAGCTGCAGGACAAGGCGCAGGGCGGGGGCGAAAGCGAGGGTACGGCCACCGTGGCCTATACCGAGGAGCCCGGGCAGTTCCCCGATGGCACGCCGTACGTCCTGCGAAAGCCCACGTTCCGCTTCGACGGGCTCTCCGCAGGGCCGATCGCGAGCTACTCGGTCCGCGTCGCACGCCCGCTCGTGGGCATGGGCCTCCTCGAGGCGATCGCGGAGGACGCGGTGCTCGAGCGCGCAGACGGGATGGACTGCAATCAGGACGGTATCTCGGGCCGTCCGAACCTGATCCCCGACCCGGTCTCGGGGGTGACGCGGATAGGGCGCTTCGGCTGGAAGGCGGGCAAGGTGAGCGTGCCCCACCAGGTCGCCGACGCGCTGGTGGCGGACATGGGCGTGACGACGAGCCTGTTCCCTGTCGAGGAGTGCGGCGAGGCGCAGGCGGGTTGTCAGGCCGGCACGCGCGGAGATCCCGAGCTCTCCGACGAGGATCTCGACAGGCTCGCCGTCTACATGCGCATGCTGGGCGTGCCGCCGCGCCGCGACACGGCGGACCCGGCCGTCCAGCGCGGAGAGGCGCTGTTCAGCCAGGCAGGGTGCGCGAGCTGCCATGTCCCCTCGATGAAGACGGGGAGCCGCCACCCGCTCGTCGAGCTGCGGGATCAGCTCATCCAGCCCTTCAGCGATCTGCTCCTGCACGACATGGGCGAAGCGCTCGCGGACACGTCGACGAGCGACCACCTCGCGGGGCCGCGCGAGTGGCGGACGCCGCCGCTGTGGGGCATCGGGCTGCTCGAGGCCGTGAACGGCCACACCCAGCTGCTGCACGACGGCCGCGCGCGGAACGTCGTCGAGGCGATCCTGTGGCACGGCGGCGAGGCGGACGCCGCAAAGCAGCGCTTCATGGCGCTCCCCGCGGGAGATCGCGACGCGGTGGTCGCCTTCCTGCGCTCGCTCTGAGCCCCCGCCTTGCGGAGCTCGGTCCGGGCGCCCCTCCCCGCCCCGCCTTCCTTCGGCTGGCTCGGGCGCTCGACCCGCTCGGCGTCCCCGGCGCAGGAGGGGCGCGCTCGGATCAGAACCCCGACCGGCGCGCCATCCGCCTCGAGAGCCAGCGCATGGGGCCAGGCGCCACGCGGGCGGCGAGGCTCGCGGTCTTCACGAACAGGCTCGTCTCCAGGACGTCGCGGCCCGCATCGACGGCGCACACGATCATCTCGGCGACCTCGTCCGGGCTCTGCTTCTTGTGGCCGGGCGGGCGGTAGCCGACGTTGTCGTCGGTCACGACGGCGTTCGCGTGGAACGGGGTCTCGACCGGCCCCGGCCGCACCACGAGCACGCGCACGCCGCGCGACGAGAGCTCCGCGCGGAGCGACATCGCGAGCGCCTCCAGCGCGAACTTCGACGAGGCGTACGGGCCCATCCGCGGCGCGGCGACGAGCCCCGCGATCGAGGAGACCATGACGAGGGTGCCCTTCGTGGCCGCGAGGGGCTCGATCGCGAGCTGCGCGAGGCGCACGGGGGCGACGACGTTCAGCCGGTAGAGCGCCTCGAGCTCGGCGGGATCGATCTCGATCGACGGCGTGTAATAGCCGCGCCCGGCGTTGTTCACCAGCACATCGAGCCGGCCATACGCGCCGAGCGCCCGCTCGCAGAGCGCCTTGCGGTCCTCCTCGACGGTCACGTCGCCGGCCACCGCGAGGGCGTCGCCGCCCGCCGCGCGCACCTCCGAGGCGACCCCCTCGAGCGCGTCTCGCCCGCGCGCGCTCAGCACCACGCGCGCGCCGCGCTTCGCCCAGGAGAACGCGAGCGATCGACCGATTCCGCTGGATGCACCGGTGATGACGACGACGGGAGCCATGTCGGCGAGAGTACACGCTCCGCCGGTGAACCGAGGGAAATACGCTGTTCGCGCCCGACCCGGGCGCGCCGGGCACCGAGAGATCCCGCAGAGGGACGGTCGGGATGCTGCGTGGCCGCGCGCTCGAGCTGCCTTCGACCGCCCGCGCGCCTACGATGCGGGCCTTGCTCCGCTGTGCACAGCGGCGACGCGACACCGCCCGATTCACGCCGCTCCTCGATCGTCCTCACCCGGTGACCATGAAGAAGCTTGTCAGAACGCTGTTGATAGGAACCCTCCTGGCGGCCGCCGCCTGCGGCGATGGCGAGCCGCCCTCGGGCAGCGCGGGAGACGGCGGTTCCGGCAACGGTGGTGTGTCCGGGAGCGTCCGTTGCCCCGGCTCGGACATCGTGTGTCCCGGGGGCGCGCGGTGTCAGATCGACGCCGAGGGCAAGCCGTCGGGCTGCGCCGCCGCGTGCGACGAGGCGCGCGCCTGCGGCGACGCGGCGTGCTGCAGCCCCGGCGCCGCGTGCGTGCGCGGCGGCTGCAAGGCGGCGGACCTCGTGCTCGGGCCCCCGGAGCGAGGAGAGCCCGTCACGTTCGCCACGGTCCGCGTGGACGAGGACGCGTGCGAGCTGCTGCATGGGTGCTTCGGCGCGAGCGGCCGGCGGGCGCTCATGCGCTTCCACGTCTCGCTCGAGAACGCCGGCGACGTTCCGCTCGACCTCGGCGTGCCCTCGGAGAGCGACGTCTTCGAGCCGAACTTCTGCGAGGACAGCTACGTCGTCCCGCGCTTCTTCCGCGCGCGCCTCCGCCAGGGCGGCGCGGTGGTCGCCGAGGCCGAGCTCGACGGGCGCTGCGTCGCGATGCCAGGCGGCCAGTACGGCTGCGATGCGCAGGGCCTCGGCCCGGGAGAGCACGTGGAGCAGCCCGGCACCTTGGCGTGCAACGCCCTCGACGTGACCGGCGTCCCGGCCGGGCTCTACGAGATCGAGATCACCGTGAACCCGAACAGGACCCTCGCCGAGGCGCGCTTCGACAACAACACGATCGTCCTCCCGGTCGATTACCCCGCCTGCGACGGCGCGATCTGCGGCGGCGCGTGCTGTCCCAGCGGCCACGCGTGCGAGGCCGGCGTCTGCATCGTGCCCGACCTGCGCCCGGACAGGCAGCGCATCGTCGACACGATCCGGTTCTCGTACCAGACGTTCCCCAGAGACGCCTGCGAGCTCATGGAAAGGTGCGTCGGAGGCCCCGGCCGGCGGCATCTCCTCGAGTTCGAGGGGCGCGTCGAGAACGCAGGGCCCGGCCACCTCGACCCCGGCCCCGAGTTCAACAGCCCGCTCTTCGAGTATGCGCAGTGCCACCAGCACTTCCACTTCCTGGACTTCACCGATTACCGGCTGGTGGACGCGGAGGGCGAGGTCGTCTCCCTGGGGCACAAGCAGGCGTTTTGCCTCGTCGACATGGAGCCCCTCGACCCTTCGTCCCCCGCGCCGCGCGGCTACCCGACCTCGGGAGGCATGGGGTGCAACTTCCTGAGCGCGGGGTGGGCCGACACCTACGACGTCGGGACGCCGTGCCAGTGGGTCGACGTGACGGACGTGCCCGAGGGGGACTACACCCTCCGCGTCACCGTCAACCCGGTCGGCGCGATCGCCGAGCAAGCGATCGAGAACAACGTGGTCGAGGTGCCCGTCCACGTCCCGGCGTTCGCGCCCTGCGAGCCCGAGCCGGAGATCTGCGGGGACGCGGTGGACCAGGACTGCGATGGGCTCCCCGACGACGGCTGCGAGGGCGAGGGGTGCGCCTCCCCGGTGCCCGAGGTGTGCGGCAACGCGGTCGACGAGAACTGCAACGGCGTCGCGGACGACGGCTGCGCGCCGATCCCGGGCGCCGACAGCTGCGAGACGCCGGGGGAGCTGGCGGGCTCGATGGATTACGCGGCGGAGATCACGGCCGGGAACACCTCCGGCGTCGCGCTGCCGTGCGGCGGCGGCGGCGGCGGCGAGGTGTTCTTCCGGTTCACGCTCCCGTCCGACGAGGTCGTGTACCTCGGCACCCTGGCGTCGGACGTCGACACGGCGCTCGCGGTGCTCGAGGGCGACGGGTGCGGCGGTCCCCCCGTCGGCTGCGCGGCCAGCAGTTGCGGCGACGCCGCGCCGGGCGCGCACCTCGCGGCCAGGCTCCGGGCCGGGACCTACACGGTCGTGGTCAAGGCCGCGCACCCCGAGGCGCTCGGCACGGTCCGCCTCAGGTTCCAGCGCGCGTCGTGCCTCGGCGAGAGGGCCGGAGTCATCTCCGGCAGCGGACTCATCAGCGGCGACACCACCGGGGCTCCGATCCCTCCCAGCTCCCTGTGCGGCGCGAGCAGCCCTGAGCAGACGTTCTATGTCCCGGTCTGCCCGGGGATGTCCACGGTGGTGTCCTCGTGCGGCCTGACCGACTTCCCGATGACGATCAAGACCGCGGACGACGCATGCAATCCCATCAACATCGAGTGCTTCGGCCCGCTCAGCGCATGCGCGGGCGAGAGGGAGGGCGTGAACTCCCGGATTTACGGGGCACGACCTGGAGGGAGCCTCGGCGCCATCACCGTGAAGGGGCGTACTCCGGTGGATTTCGGGCCGTACCAGCTCTTCGTCGCGCCATTCCAGTGACAGGAGCGCAGCGCCGAGCGTGAACCGCGCTGCGCCGCGCCTCCCTTTCCACGAGCGAAGTTTGCGCTCGACCTCGTGCGATCTGCGCTAAAACCGCGCTCATGCGAGCCCACCATCGGTCCGAACGGACGCGCCTCCGGGCGCTCTCGTCCCTGTCCAGCGCGCTCGTCGCCGCGCTCGGCCTGACGTTGCCCGTCTACGCCGCGCCCCCGGCCGCGGCGCCGGCGCAGCCTGCGGCGGCTCAACCTGCGGCCAAGCCTGCGCCGCAGCCCGCGGCGGCGGCGCAGGTCGCGACGAAGGCGCAGCCTGCGGCGGCGGCGACCAGCGTGAGCGTCGCCATCCCGGTCGAGAAGTACACCCTGGAGAACGGGCTCGAGGTGGTCCTGCACGAGGATCACCGCACGCCCGTCGTGGCCGTCAACGTCTGGTACCACGTCGGCTCCAAGGACGAGCCGCGGGGGAAGAACGGCTTCGCGCACCTCTTCGAGCACGTCATGTTCCAGGGCTCGAAGCACGTGGGCGAGGACATGTTCTTCAAGTACCTGGAGCGGGCGGGCGCGAGCGATCGCAACGGGACGACGAACACCGACCGCACCAACTACTTCGAGACCGTCCCCGCCAACGAGCTCGCGCTGGTGCTCTGGCTGGAGAGCGACCGGATGGGGTGGCTGCTCGATCACGCGAACGACGCGACCTTCGCGAGCCAGCGCAATGTCGTGAAGAACGAGCGCCGCCAGAACTACGAGAACGCGCCCTACGGCCTCGTGCCGCAGTTCCTCCGCGCGGCCCTGTTCCCGGAGAGCCACCCCTACCACCTGCTGACCATCGGCACGCCCGAGGATCTCGACGCGGCGCAGATGGACGACGTGAAGGCCTTCTTCCGGACGTTCTACGTGCCCAACAACGCGACCCTCGTCGTGGCGGGCGACATCGAGCGAAACAAGGCGAAGGAGCTCATCCAGAAGTACTTCGGCCCCATCGCGAAGGGCGCCCCGCCACCCGTGGCGACGAAGCCCGATCCCGGCGACCTCGCGACCGAGAAGCGCCTCGACATCGAGGCGGACGTCGAGCTGCCCCGCGTGACGATCAGCTGGGTGACGCCGCCGAGCTTCGCGCCCGGCGACGCCGAGCTCGACCTCGTCGCCAACGTCCTCGCCTCGGGCAAGACGAGCCGCCTCTACAAGAAGCTCGTGTACGATCTCCAGATCGCGCAGGACGTCTTCGCGTTCCAGCAATCGAGCCAGCTCGCCAGCACCTTCCAGATCACGGCGACGCTGAAGAAGGGCAAGTCGCCCGAGCAGGCCCTGAAGCTCATCGACGCCGAGCTCGAGCGGCTGCGCAAGGCGCCGCCGACGCGGGACGAGCACGACCGGGCCCAGGCCAAGGTGCTCTCGGACCTGGTCTTCAGCATGGAGCAGGTGACGGCCCGCGCGAACGCCATCAACAACTACAACCAGCTCACCGGCGATCCGGGGTACTTCCCGAAGGACGTGGCCAGGTACGAGAAAGCCACCGCCGCCGACCTGCAGAAGGCGACCGCGGATCTCCTGCCCCAGGGCAGGCGCGTGATCGCCCTCGTCACGCCGAAGCCGGGCGCCCCGAAGGCCGGGCGCCTCGTGAAGCAGAGCGGGGCGGCGACGCCCGCGGCGGCGGGCGCGAAGCCCACCACCGCGGCGCCGTCGGCAGCGGCGAGCGTGGAGCCCGCGGTCGCGGCGCCCGCGGCCACGCCGGCAGGCGCGAAGCCCGCGGCCGCGCCGGCGACCGACAAGCCGGCGGCTGCGCCGGCCATCATGAAGCCCGCTGGCGACAAGCCCGCGGTCGACAAGCCTGCGGCCGGCCCGGCCGCGCCGAAGGGGGGTTGAGCCCATGCGCATGAAACGAACCGTCTCCGCCTCGCTCGCAGCCGTGGCGCTCGCCGCCTGCGCTCCGGTCACGTCGACGCCGCCCCCCGCGCCCCCCGCCGCGCGGCCCCCCGCCGCGGCGCCGCCCGCCGCCGCCCCGGCGGACGACTTCCGCAAATCGCCGCCTCCCCCCGGGCCGGAGGTGGTCTTCCAGCCGCCGCGGATCGAGGAGGCGAAGCTCGCGAACGGGATCCGCGTCCTCGTCGTGGAGCGGCACGAGCTGCCGATCGTGGCCGTGGACGTGACGACCGTCCGCGGCGCCGACCAGGCCGAGCCGGGCGTCGGCGCGTTCGCGGGCGCGATGCTCATGCAGGGCACCAGGACCCGAAGCGCGCTTTCGCTCAGCGACGCGCTCGGCAAGCTCGGCGCGAGCTTCTCGTCCGCGGTCGGCTTCGACGGCGGCGGCGTGCAGGGCCAGAGCGTGACGCCGCGGTTCGGCGAGATGCTCACGCTGCTCGGCGACGCGTACATGAACCCGGCCTTCGCGCCGGCGGAGATCGAGCGCGAGCGGTCGCGCCGCATCACCCAGCTCGCCGAGATGAACGACCGCCCCGCGTCGCTCCTCTCCATCGCCCAGGCCCAGGTCCTCTACCCGGAGGGCCACCCGTACAGCGCGCCGCTGATCGGCACCGAGGCGGCGCTGAAGAAGATCACGGCGGGCGCCCTGGCGAAGTTCCACGCCGCGCAGTTCCGGCCGGAGCTGACGACCGTCGCCATCGCCGGGGACATCACCAAGGCCGACGCGGTGAAGGAGGTGGAGCGGGTCTTCGGCGCCTGGAAGGGCCCGGCCTCCGCGCCGCCCGCCCCCGCGAAGGCGGCGATCCCCGCGGATCCGCCGGCGATCGCCGCGGGCGCGCCGCGCGTCGTCGTCGTCGACAGGCCAGGGCTCACGCAGTCGACCGTGACGGTGGCGCTTCCGGGCGTGCCGCGCGCGACGGCGGACTACGACGCGCTGCTCGTGATGAACACCCTCCTCGGCGGGCAGTTCTCGAGCCGGCTCAACCTGAACCTGCGCGAGAAGCACGCCTACACCTACGGCGCGCGCTCCGGCTTCGACATGCGCCACGGAGCGGGCCCGTTCTCCGCGGGCGGCGCCATCGTGCGGGAGAACACGGGCCCCGCCGTGAGGGAGATCTTCGCGGAGATCGACCGGATGCGGAGGGAGCCCGTCACGAACGAGGAGCTCGCGGACGCCAAGGCGAACCTCATCCGCCAGCTGCCGGCGCGCTTCGAGACGGCGGACGCGACCGCGTCGACGATCGCGGGCCTCGCGGTCTACGAGCTGCCGCTCGACGAGTACGCGACGCGACCGGCGAGGCTCCAGCGGATCACCCCCGCGGACGTGCAGCGGGTCGCGCAGAAGTACCTCGTGCCCGAGCAGCTCCGGGTCGTCCTGGTGGGCGACGCCGGCGCTGTCGGAGAGCAGCTCTCGGCGTTGCAGCTCGGTGAGGTCATCGTGCAGAAGGCGAAAGGCGTGGCGGCCGGACCGGCGGCGGCTGCCGGCAAGCCGGCGGCGCCCGGCAAGCCGGCGGCGCCCGCCGCGCCCCAGGCTGCGAAGCCCGCCGCGCCCGCGCAGCCTGCCGCGCCCCCCGCAGCGAAGAAGCCGTGAGGTACGGCGCGCCGCTCGCCTGCGTGTGCGCGCTGGCGTGGAGCGCGCCCGCCGCCGCGCAGGCGGGGCCGGCGGCCCCGGACTGGGCGTTCGGCACGCCGGGCGGCGAGGCGGTCCTCGCCGCGGCCTGCACCGCGTCGCTCGCGACGTACCTGCTCCCCCAGCGGCGCTCCGGGTGGGGCGCTGCCTCGAGCGAGGAGCGCAACGACGCGATCGGCCTCGCCAGCGACATCACCGGCGCCGCGGCGGGCACGCTGCTCCTCCTCGGCGGCGGGTACGCCCTCGAGGGCAGCTACCTCGCGGGCGCCGGCGTCCCGCGCCCCTACGGGCGAGCGCTCAGGACATCGCTCATCGAGGTCGAGGCGGTGGCGCTGTCGACCGGCCTCTCGAACGTGATCAAGCGCCTGTCGGGCCGGTGCCGGCCGCGCTCGTGGCGGACCGATCGGTGCGGCGAGACCGACCTCGATTTCGACGCCTTCCCCTCGGGTCACACGACCCCGGTGGCCGCCATCGCGGGCGCGCGCCTGAACCTCGCGCTGCGCACGACCGGCGACGCCGCGCCGCGCCTCGGCGCGCTCGCCCTCGCCGAGGCGGCCACGGTGGTGACGATGGCGCTGCGGATCGGCGCCGGCGCGCACTCGTGGCAGGACGTCGGCGCCGGCATGATCCTGGGCCACGTGACGGGCTTCGCGATCGCGGCCGTCCACCCGATCCGGCCGAGCGAGACCAGGTACGCGGCCGGCGTGACGCCCGGCCCGCCCCCCGAGCCCGCCGCGGTCACCTGGTCGTGGGCGTTCTGATGCCACGTCGGAGAGGCCGCCGGGAGCGGCGGTGATGCGCGTGCGCTCCTCGAAGAGGGGCGTGACGCGATCCATGCTCGCGCATGCCCACCTTCGAGAAGCGCACGCGCATCGCCGCGCCCCCCGAGCGGGTCTTCGCCTTCCACGAGGAGCCTGACGCCCTCGAGCGCCTCACGCCCCCGTGGGAGCACGCGCGCGTGCTGGAGAAGACGGGCGGCATCCTCGTCGGCGCGCGCGTGATCGTGGAGACGCGCGTCGGCCCTGTCCCGCTGCGCTGGGTCGCGGAGCACACGCAGTACGAGCGGGGCCGGATGTTCCAGGACACGCAGCGCAGCGGGCCGTTCAAGCGCTGGGTGCACACGCACCGCATGGACCCCGACGGCTCGGGCGGCTGCTACCTCACGGATCGCGTGGAGTACGAGCTCCCGCTCGGCGCGATCGGCCGGCTCGGCGGCGGCCTCTTCGTCCGGCGCAAGCTGGAGCGGATGTTCGACTACCGCCACGAGGTGACGCGACGGGCCTGCGAAGCCCCGCCGCGGTAGCCCGCTCGCCGACCGCCGCGTCCGCCGCACGGCCGACACGCCCCCTGGTTGCCAAGGCGTACGCCGGACCCAAGTTGCTCCCAATGCCGCGGCACGCGGCGACGGCAAGGAGAAGGAGCATGGCTATCTACCGTTGCGGCCGTTGCGGCTCGATCAACCGGGTTGCGGACCAGAGGGTCAAGGATCGACCGGTCTGTGGCCGCTGCAAGGCCCACCTCGACACGACGGGCGCTCCGCAGCCGGTGGACGGGGCCGCGCTCGAACAGGCGATTGCGAGCTCTCCTGTCCCCGTCCTTGTCGACTACTGGGCCACCTGGTGCGGCCCGTGCCGAGTCGTCGCGCCGGCCCTCGACGAGCTCGGCCGCAGGAATGCGGGCAAGGTGCTGGTCCTCAAGCTCGACACCGACGCCGACCCCGCGGAAGCCGGGCGCCGGCGCATCCAGGGGGTGCCCACCTTCGTGCTCTTCAGCGGAGGGCGAGAGCTCGATCGCCGCAGCGGCGTGACATCGCGCGCCGATCTGGAGCGCTGGATCGAGGCCAGGGCCGGGCAGCCCTCCACGCGCGCGAGCCACGCTTGAGCCCGCGCCGCGGGCCTTGGAGGGAGCGGAGCTGGGGAGCTGGGAGTCGAGAAGAGCGGGTGACGGGACGCGCCTGGTCGACGTCACCAGCGCGTCTTCAATCGAGTGTTGCGTGTCCGGCGAGGCAGGCGTGGCGTTGAAGAATCGACTCATTCCGCGCCGGTCGACGCGGCCATTTGGATTTCTGCGTGCCTCCGATGCGCTGGAGTAACGTGGGCGCGGGAGGCGAGCAGAACTTGGCCGCTCACCACCCTTTCGGCGTAGTCACGCGCCGTGCCGAGCACACCGCACGAGGTTCTGATCGTCGCATTGCGTGAGCAGCCGGGGCTGCTCGGCGCGCTCGTCTCCAAGCTCACCGGCGTGCGGCTGCCGCGACGCCTCAAGCCCGCCGACGCCACGCTCCGCTTCGTGAAGCCGGCGGAGCTGCGGCTCGATCTCGTCCTTCATGGCGGCCGGCGCCGCTGGGTCCTGGTCGAGCTGCAGCGCAGCGTCGATCCGGCCAAGCGCCGCCGGTGGCCCCTCGCGGCCAGCCTGCTCTTCGGTCAGACCGGCGCGCTCGGCGACGTGATCGTCATCACCGCGCGCCGTGCCGTCGCCCGCTGGGCCGAGCGCGTGGCGTGCGTGCGAACGCGCCTCGGGACCTTGCTCCAGCTCAAGCCGGTCGTGCTTCACCTCGGCCACGCCGAGGGCAAGGCGCTGCTCGACGAGCGCCACCCGGAGCTCGCGCTCTTCGCGGCCTGGGCCATGCAGCACCGCCATGGGCCTGGAGCGCGCGCCGTCGTCGAGCGGGCATTCGAGCTGACCGAGCGGTTGCCACGCGCGTTGCGACGGGCCCAGCAGCGTGCGATCCTCTCCGTGCTCAGCGAGCGGATGCTGGAGCTCCTCAGAGAGGCATCGATGAATCCCGACAAGATCCCGGAGACACCCGCTGCCCGGAAGCTCCGCCTCTTCCTCGAAGCACAGGGACGGAAGAAGGGCCGAGCCGAGGGCGAGGCCAAGGGCCGGGCTGAGGGAGAGGCCAAGGGCCGGGTCGAGGGCGAGGCCAAGGGCCGTCAAGACGCGCTGCTCACGCTGCTGCGGGCGCGCGGGCTCTCCCCCTCGCAGGACGACGAGGCGCGCATCCGGGCCTGCGCCGACGCGGCGAAGCTCGATCGGTGGATCGCGCAGGCGGCCACGGCCACGACGGTGCGAGAGGCTCTCGGGATGAAGGCCCCGGGCGCGAGGGCTCGCCCCCGCACGCCGGGTCGTTCCCGGCCGGCCTCCCCGTCGCGCTCCTGAGGCACCCCCGCCCGCCTCGCTCACCTCACCGCGCCCGCCGGGCCAGCGTGCCCCGCACAGCCGAGCTGGCGCGCGCTCAGCGTTCGCTCAGGTCGTCCCCGGGGCGCGCGGCGCGGGGCTCGCCTCCCCTCGCCCGAACGCTGCGGCCGCCGTCCCGCCGCGCGACGCCCGGTAGCGCGCCAGCTCCCCGAACTGCGCGAGCCGCGCGCGCACGATGTTCCTGCTGATGCCGAGCAGCCTCGCCGTCTGGAGCTGGTTACGGTCGCAGTAGCGGTACGCCGTCCGGATGATCGTCTCCTCGATCTGCTCGTGCAGGTTCGGCAGGTTCTGCTCGAACAGCGCGAGCAACGCGCCCTCCAGCGCCGTCGCCTGCGGCGTCGGCCTGACCTGGGACACGGCGTCGGTCGCGCCCTGCTCCGGCGGAGGAATGCTGGCCCCCGCCTTCGGCAGGAGCGCCGTGAGGCGCAGATCCGCCGGGGTGACCTCCTGGCCTTTGCAGACCAGGAGCGCGTGGTGCATCGCGTTCTCGATCTCCCGGATGTTCCCGGGCCACGGGTGCCCGAGGAGCCGCGCCGTCGCCTCCGCCGTGAGCACGGCCGGCTCCGAGCCGAGCCGGTGCGCGTAGAGATCGAGGAAGTAGCGCGCCAGCGGGAGGATGTCGCCCGGCCGCTCGCGCAGCGGCGGGAGCGCCAGCGTCGCCACGTTGAGCCGGTAGAAGAGATCCTCGCGGAACTTCCGCGCGATCACCGCCTCCTCCAGGTTCACGTTGGTCGCCGCGATGAGCCGCACGTCGATCGGGATCGGCTGGCGCGAGCCGAGCCGCACCACCTCGCGCTCCTGCAGCACGCGGAGCAGCTTGACCTGGAGCGGCAGCGACAGATCCCCGATCTCGTCGAGGAACAGCGTCCCGCCGTCCGCGGCCTCGAACCACCCGGCCTTCGAGGTCGTCGCCCCCGTGAAGGCGCCCTTCTCGTGGCCGAACAGCTCGCTCTCGACGAGGGACTCCGACCAGGCGCCGCAATTGACCGCCACGAAGGGCCGCCCCCGCCGGTGGCTCAACGCGTGGATGTGACGGGCCACGATCTCCTTGCCCGTGCCGGTCTCCCCCGTCACGAGCAACGTCGCGTCGCTCGGCGAGAGCTGCCGGATCCGCTCGAGGATCGCCTGCGAGCGTGGATCCTCGAAGACAAGCGCCTTGGCGCGCACAGAAAGGGCCGGCGAGCTCGTGTTGGGAAGCGTGAGCAAGGGCATCGTCATCGGGCTTTACTCACCATGATAGCGGATGGTTCGTCCATTATAACGGATGGCCCTGCCATGCGCCAGAGATCTTTCTCTGGCGCGGCCCCACCGGCTGTCCCAGATGGCTTCGGGCCTTCCGTCACGCTGCGCCTCGAGCCGTCGCGCTAGGCCTCGAGGAGGTAGCCGCGCACCTCGTCGACGAGGGCCTTGATCTCGTGATCGGTGCGGGACCTCGGGCGCGGCGCGCTGACGGGGACGACGCGCTTGATCCTCCCGGGCCGCGGCTCGAGCACGACGACGCGATCGCCGAGGAACACCGCCTCCTCGACGTCGTGCGTGACGAGGATCATGGTGATCTGCTCCTCCTGCCAGATGCGCTGGAGCTCCTGCTGAAGCTTCGCGCGGGTCAGCGCGTCGAGCGCGCCGAACGGCTCGTCGAGCAGCAGGATGCCCGGCCGGTTGACCAGCCCTCGCGCGATCGCCGCCCGCTGGGCCATCCCGCCGGAGAGCTGGTGCGGGTACGCCCGCTTGAACCCGGACAGGCCCACGAGCTCGAGGTGCTCGTCGACCGCGCGGGTCTTCTCGGCGTGCGTCCACGCCGAGCTCTCGAGCCCGAGCGCGACGTTCTGCTCGATGGTGAGCCAGGGGAAGAGCCGGTGCTCCTGGAAGACGATGCCCCGATCGAGGCTCGTCCCCTCGACGCGCGCGCCGCCGACGAGGATGTCGCCCTCGTAGTCGGCGTCCAGCCCGACGAGGAGCCGGAGGAGCGTCGATTTACCGCAACCGCTCGTGCCCACGACGCTGATGAACTCGCCGGGGTGAATGGTCAGGCCGATCCCCCGGAGGACCTCCAGGGGCTTGTCCTTGACCACGTACTTCTTGCTGACATCGCGAATGTTGATGACTCCAGGCGAGCCCATGGGTTCCTCCTCGAAGCGGACGAAGCAGACGAAGCAGACGGAATCAGACGTTGACGGCGTTGACGAGGCTCACACGCCGCGGACGCGCCATCGCAACAGGCGGTCTTCCGCGGCCTTGGCCAGCGCGTTCAGGCCGAAGCCCACGAGGCCGGACACGATCAGCCCGACCAGCACGACATCCATGGCGAAGCGCTCGCGCCCGTCCACCATCAGGCTGCCGATCCCGGGGGCGGGCTCGAGCAGGTACTCGGCCCCGAGCGTGCCGAGCCACGCGTAGATGAGCCCCTGGTGCACGCCCGCGAAGAGCGACGGAGCGGCGGACGGCAGGATGACCTTGCGGAGGGTCTGCCACCGCGAGAAGCGGAGCACCCGCGCCACCTCGATGTGCTCGACACCGACGCTGCGCACGCCTTCATAGGTGTTCACGACGACCGGGTAGAAGGCGGAGAGCGCGATGAAGGCGATCTTCGCCTGCTCGCCCACGCCGAGCCACACCGACATGAGCGGGATCCACGCGAACAGCGCGACCTGCTTCGCCGCGTGGAAGCTCGGTGAGAACAGCTTGTCGGCGGTGCGCGAGACGGCGAGCAGACCGCCGACGGCGCCGCCCGCGACGATCCCGAGCGCGAGCCCAAGGAGATCCCGGACAAGGCTGGCGCGCAGGTGTGCCCAGAGATCGCCGCTCTCGTGCAGCGCGCTCGCGGCCTTCCAGACCGCGAGCGGCGGGACCAGGATGCGGGTGTTGGCGAGCTCGTAGCGGCAGACCACGAGCCACGCGACGAACAGCAGGACGGGCAGGACCAGGCCGCGCCGCAGCCGCGGCTGGATCAGAGCATGGGTGATGGCGCTCATCGTGTGTGTTCTTCGGTGAGGTGTACCAGGGCGTCTTCGGTCAGGTGTTACAGGGCGGCGCGCCGCCAGCGGAGGAGGCGGGCCTCGATCGCCTCGAGCCCCTTGTCGAGCGCGAGCCCGACGATCCCCACGACGAGGATCGCCGCGAGCACCACGTCGAGCTGGAACAGCTGGCGGCCCCAGACGATCAGGAACCCGACGCCCTCGGAGGACGCCAGGAGCTCGACCGTGACGAGCGACAGCCACGCTTGCGTCAGGCCGTAACGGATGCCGACGGCGATGGACGGCACCGCGGCGGGGAGCACGACCTTCCGGAGCAGCTGAGCATGGCTGAAGCGGAAGACCCGGGCCACCTCGATGTACGATCTCGGCACGTTCTTGATGCCCTCGAACGTGTTGATCGCCACGGGGATGAGGCTCGCCTGCGCGATGAGGATCAGCTTGAGCGACTCGCCGATCCCCGCCACCATCATGACGAGCGGCAGCCACGCGAGCGCGGGGACCTGCGCGAGCGCCTTGAAGAGCGGGTGGACGTGCTCCTCGATCCGCCGCGAGAGCCCCATCGCGATGCCAAGCGCGAGGCCCGCCGCGCCGCCCGCGGCGAAGCCGCCGAGGACGCGGCCGAGGCTGATGGCGATGTTCGTGTGCAGATCGCCCGAGCTCGCGAGCTCGGTCAGCGTCTGCACGACGAGCCCTGGCGCCGGCAGGATCTGCGCCGGGATCAGCTCGCGCTGCGAGGCGTAGCTCCACGCGAGGAGGAGCGCCGCCGGGAAGACGAGCCCCACGGCCACGTTGCCCACCTTCCGCGACAGGAGCCGGGACGCGCCGCCCGCGGGCAGCGCCACGTCGGGCGCCGCGAGCTTGTAGCCGGCCTGGGTCTGGCTTTCTTGAATTCCCTGCTGCGTCATCTTGGTTGCCTTTCTCTCGTGGCGTTCCGCCCTGCGCTAGGCCCCTTCGCCGCGCGCTCTCCTCTCATGACCTCCCGGGGTGCTTGACCTTCCCGTTCGCGTCGAACTCGGGCCAGTAGCCCTCGAGGTTCAGCTCCTTCAGCGCCGCGTTCAGGAACCGCAGATCGATCCAGGAGTCGACGTCGAACGTGTTCCTGATCAGGCCGAACCGCTTCGCGTCGGCGACGGCCGCCTTGTAGCGGGAGATCAGGTATTCATCGAACAGCGGGCTCGCGCGCACCTTGAGCGAGTCGCCCGTCTGGTCCGCCTTGAAGTTCGAGTACGGCACCCCCGACTTGGACCAGAGCTGGTAGATCGGCGCCGGGTTGGCCTCGTTCTGCGCGATCCAGTGGGCGGCCTGCACGACGACCTTGACGACGCGCCTCGTGATGTCGGGATATTTGTTCGCGAAGTCCTCGGTGACGATCAGGTGGGCGTGCCGCAGGTAGGCCGGCGAGTCGTTCTTCGTCGAGTAGACGATCTTGGCGACCCCCTGATCCTGGAGCGTGAGCAGGTCGTACCCGCCGAAGGCGGCGTCGATGTCCCTCGTCGCCAGCGCCGCCTTCGCGGTCGCGCTGTCCATGTTGAGGATCCGGAGATCGCGCTCCGACAGCCCGCTCCCCGCGAGGATCTTGTTGACGGCGAGCTGCAGATTCGTGCCCTTGAAGAGGGCGACCTTCTTCCCCTTGAGGTCCGCGAGCGACGCGATCGACGAGTCCGCCGGGACGGCGAGGTACGTATGCTGCATCGTCGACACCCCCGCGAGGAGCTTGGTCTTGAGCCCCCCTGCCCTGCCGATGCTCGACGGCAGGTCTCCCTGGAGCGCGAAGTCGAGCAGCCGGTTCGCGTACGCCTCGTTGACCGCGGGCCCGGCCCCCTTGAAGAAGGACCACTCGATCTTGATGTTGTCCTTCTTGAACTCCTCCTCCAGGAGCCCCCGCGCGTGCACCACGCTCAAGCTGCTACCGCCGACGAACGGCCGGTTCCCGATCCCCACCCCCGCAAATGCCACCCGGATGACGCTGGGCGCCTCCGCCCGCGCCCCATGCGCCGTCAACGTCAAAATCGCCGCGACCAATATCTGCACCAAAATCAAAGCTCGTCGCATAAATTTCCTCTCTGAACTCATCTCATACCGCCACCAGAGGGGGGCTCACCCGCACAGGAGACGGGCCCAGATCGGCGTTTTCGGCGCGCAGGCGTACTCACGTACGCCGAGCACCGAAAACGTCGAGGTGGGCCCGTATCCGAAGCGGGTGAGCCCCCCTCTAGAAGGCGCCTTGGAGTTGGGTTAGTACCTCGTGCTTGGCCCCCTCGGTGCTCGTGCGGTCGTCTCGACGGTTGATGTTGAGCTGGAACTTCGTCGTCTCCGCGAAGAAGACGTTGAAGCCGAGCGTGTAGACGTCGACCCGGTTCTCTTGCACCTCGGTGCTGGGGTCGAAGAGGTCGACGCGGAGGAACGGCTGGTAGGTCTTCGGCCACCAGTCGTCGTAGCGGCCCTGGTTGCGGTAGCCCCTCAGGAACTGCTCGCCCCAGTTGTAGAAGAAGGTCGCCACGTGCGACAGGCTGGTTTGCCTCGTCTTCCGGGGATCCTCCGCCGTCGTCCCGAGCGTCACGTCGTCCTGGCCGTAGATGAACTCGTAGGTGACGCCGATCGGATAGTGGTTGTAGTAGACGTCGCCGCCGAAGCGGCGCTTGACGCCCTTGCCGGACAGCGTCTTCTTCTCGTCCTTGAGGAACGTGTTCTGCCAGCCGATGTACGCGCTCCCGCCGAGCGTGATCTGGCGGAGGAGGGAGTTGTAGTCGGACGGCACGGTGAACGCGAGGCGGCCGATGATGTCCTTCTCGCTGTTGTCGTCGGGCGTGTTCGGCCCGCTCCCGTTGATGATGCCGATCGCGTAGGCGAAAAGGGGCGCCCGGTAGTTGTAGCCGTAGTCCACCTGCGGCAGCACGTCGCCGCGGACGATGAGCCCGAGGTCGCGCCGGTTCAGCCCGAGCTTCGTCGTGAACTGCGCGTTCGTGATCACCGGCTTCAGCTCCTCGCTCGCGGGGACCTCCAGCCCGAAGGGCAGGAGCTGCTGGCCCAGGGTGACCTGCAGGACCCAGTCCTCGGGGGCGAGGGTGGGGAGCACGGAGTACGCCAGCTGGGCGTCCAGCAGGTTGAGGAAGCTGTTGTTGCTCGCCTGCTGGGGCGAGGCGCCGAAGCGCACCGAGTAGGTCAGGTTGCGGCCTTCCTCGTAGTCCTTGTAGAGGATGCCATTGAACGTGAGGGTCGCGGCGCCCGTGTCGAACGTCACCTTGCGATCGTTCGAGGTCGCCGTGTTCACCGGCTGCTCCGTCCATCCGATGCGCGCCTGGATGACGCCGCCGACGAGGAGGGAGCGGGTCGAGAGGGCGGTGTGGAGATCGCGCTCTCGCTGCCACTGGAACTTGAAGTTCTCGAGGTCGGTGACGAGCCCTTGCAGGTCGTCGCGCGTGACGACGTTGGGATCGGGCTCGACGAAGGCCTCCGCGGCTGCGTCGCCCGCGGGCGGGGTGCCGGGGTCCGGCGCGCCGGGGGTGGCGCCGGGAGCAGCCGGGGCGGCGGTCGCGGCGCCCGGCGCGGCGGGGGCTGCGCCAGCAGGCGCCGCAGCCGCAGGGGCCGCGCCGGCGGGCGCAGGGGCCGCGCCGGCAGGCGCCTGAGCCGCACCGGCGGGCGCAGGGGCCGCGCCGGCAGGCGCAGGCGCGGGACGCTCGCCCTGGGCTCTGCCGGGCGGGTTCTGCGCGCTCGCCTGCGTCACGCAAAGGACGAGGCTCGTCGCGAGGATCGATGAGATGGCGGTTCTTGAGCGGTCGAGCAAACGCATGAATGGATCCAGAGGGGTTCGTTGATTCACAGTTACGGTCGGGCGGGGCTGCTTCCGTCGCCCCGCCCGACGCTCCACGTCAGGCCGCCTTGCTCTTCCGCAGCTTCTGCTCGACCGCGGTCCCGGCGAAGAAGCCGGGGTTCTTGCCGGCAAAGAAGTTGTATGGATGGGTGAACACGAGATCACGGAAGTTCGCCTCCGTGAGCGCCCCGCGCTCGACGAGGCTCCAGGTGTCCGCGAGGACCTCGGTCAGATCCGGCACGTCCCAGTGGCCGCTGTCCGACGCCCAGAAGGCGTTGAGCTGGACGCCGAGCGGGTTGACCTTCGTGTTGAACGCGTACGCGATCGTCGGGTCGTCCGCCTCCGAGCCGAAGTAGAAATTCGGCACGTACCGGTCGCGGATGTCCTCGATCCGCTCGATGCCCGCCACCGCGAAGTCGTCGAGCGCGCCCGGGTCCTGCGGCTGCCTCCGCGAGTTGTTCGAGACGCCGAGCGCCCCGCCGAGGACAGCGTGGATGTCGCCGAGCCGCGCCCCGACCTCCTCGCCGCCGTACTGCTGGTACAGCGCGTACAGCAGCTTCGCGTCGATCAGATCGGGGTTGTAGTTCTGGACCGCCCTGCCGTTGCGCTTCTCCCAGTGCCCCACCAGATCCGCGAACAGCGTCGCGCCCCAAGCCGCCCCGCCCTCGAGGAAGCCGACGCGGAGATCGGGGAACCGGCGGGTCACGCCGCTGAAGAAGAGCGACTTCGCGAGCGCCTCGGAGGCGGAGGCGAAGTGGCCGATGTGGTTGTACATGTAGCTCGAGACCGAGCTGCGGCTGGTCCACCCCATCCCGGCGGAGTGGGTGGTCAGCACCGTCCTGAGCTCGACGGCCTTGGCCCAGAACGGGTCGTAGTTGTATTCGCTGTCCACGCCGAACGTGTCGAGCCAGTTCGCGTGCCGCGCGACGTCCGGGTGGTGCCGCGACGGGTACTTCTCGGCCACCGACCGGATCGGCCGCCGGAGGTTGCCCGGGATGAGGGCGACCTTGAGGCCGAGCTCGCGCACCGCGAACTCGAGCTCTTCGACGCCCTCCTCCGGCGTGTGCAGCGGGATGGCCGCGACAGGCGTGAGGCGGTCGGCGTACGGCCGGTACACGTCGGCGTGATAGGCGTTGACCGCGCGGATGAGCACCCGGCGCAGATCCTCCTTGCCGACGTGGGTGGCGAACGTGGACACGTTCGGGAAGAGAACCGCGTAGTCCGTCCCCGACTCGCCGAGCCGCTCGTGCAGCAGCCTGGGCAGCGACACCGTGGCGAGATCGAGGGTGTTCTTCGTCGGCAGCGCCCACCACGGCGGGCGGACCGAGCGCTGCGCCGCGCGCTGCTCGGGCGTGAGCTCGTACCACTCGTTGCTCAGGTAGCCGAAGCCCCGGTTGATCGCGTCGCGGAACTCGTCGACGGACTTCGCGCCGCCGTATTTCGCGATGTAATCCTCGAGGATCGGCGCGAACTCGATCGTGTGCAGATCGGTGTCGATCACCGGGTAATCGAGCTTTTCGCGCACCAGCCGCGAGCGAGAGGTCTTCTTGCCGTCTTTCAGCGAGAGGTGAGAGGATGAGACGCTCATGACGATGACTCCATGGCGCGATCGCGCGGCCGCGCGGCGGCCATCGGCGCCGGGCAGCCGCGCCCAGGGCGCACGAGGCCGCGCGCCGACCAGGCGCCCGCTCCTGTGCTGAGAATGTGAGAGGCCTTCGAGCTAGAGCGCCGCGAGCGCGGCGCCCCTACAGCGCGTGGCGGTCCATCGCTCGACGTCAGCGCCGATCCGGCGGGGCGCGAGCCGCCGCGAGCGCCGGGGGAGCGCCGCGGAGCGCGCCTCTGCGCGGAGCGCAGGGCGCGTCGCGACCCGACGCCACACGACGGCTGGCGCGCCCGGGAGGGCGTTCGTCAGGGTCGTGATCGCGAGGGTGGATGAGACCGCGTAAAGCGCGATCACTGGATCTTTCATGGCTTTCTTCAGGTCGACTATCGCCCTGACGCATTGCACTGTGCGGACCAAGCCTTCACCGTGGCCAGCAGGGCAGGTCGGGCGGAAGCGCCATCGATGCGCTCGGCCTTGTGACCGCGCCCGCACGCTCCAGCGCGCCGTCCCGGGGGAGAGCTCAGAGAGGGCTCGAACGCCCCGACGCCTCCCGGCAACGAAGGAAACTCAGCCGCACGCGGCGCACGCCGCGCACTCTGTCAGGAAAGCAGCTCGACGCTCGTTGCGCCGCTGCGGGTTGCGTTCTGGTTTCTGCGTTTTGCATGCGGCGTACCAGGCTTACGTCCGCTTCAAAAGACACGAATCCGTTATACCGGACAAGCCCTTGCTGCTGGAGCAGCAGGCGCGTGCTGCGGGGGTGCTGCTCCAGCAGCAGCCCCCGGGCAAGCTGCGTCAAGGCTGGGACGGCGACGCGGGCGAAAGGCTCATCCCGGTCGCGAACGAGATCGCGCTCTGCAGGTCGCGGCGGGTCACGATGCCCGCGAGATCGATGTCGAGGCTGACGATGGCCTGGGACACCTCCGGTCGGATGCCCGTCAGGACGACCTGCGCCCCGAGCAGCCGGACCGCCCTCGCCACCTGCAGGAGGGCGCTCGCCGAGGCCGCGTCGATGTGCGGGACGCCGGTGACGTCGATGATCGCCACCCGCGCCTGCCGCTCCACCACCTTGCCCAGCAGGTTCTCCATCATCTGCTGCGCCCGCGCCGCATCCAGCACACCCACGAGCGGCAGTACGAGGACGCCCTGGCTGATGGGCACGATGGGCGTCGACAGCTCCACGAGCGTCTTCGCCTGCAACCGGAGCGTATCCTCGAGCCGCTTCCGGTCGGTGATCACCTCGGTGAACAGCATGATCCCGCCGATCTCGCCGGTCGACTTGTACCAGGGAAAGATCTTCCAGCGCACCCAGTCGACGCTCCCGTCAGCCCGCGGGAAGGGCTCTTCATCATTCGATTCCGAGGCCCCTGCGATGCAACGCCGGTGGATCTGCCTCCAGTGCTCGGGGATCTCGGGGAAGAGATCGTAATGACATCGGCCGATGATGTCCCGCTCCTTCATGCCGAAATCTTCCCGCCAGCGGTGACTGGCCAGGATGTAGCGCATGTCCTTGTCGAACATGGCCACCGCAGCCGGGCTGTAGGTGACAAAGACGCGCGCATGCTCCTCGCTCTGGCGCAGCTCCGCCTGGAGGCGATCCCGCGCCTCCTCGGCCTCCTCCAGCTCCCGGATGCGCTGCTTCAGCTGCTGGTTCTCCGCAACGACAGCCATGTAATCCGCGTCACCGTTCATCCGCACCTCGGTTCCGTCCTGGCTTGTATATCAAAGAAGCGCGGGGCATGGCGCTCGACCGGAACACGCGTGCGCTACCGAGGAGCGGGACAAGGCTGTAGCCGTCGAGACCGGCGGCTCGCGCTCTGGCCGTCGCTAGCGGTAGGGCCCGCCCCCGGGGCCACGCAGGAGGTTGCGCTCGATCCTTGCGCGCACCTCGTCGAGCGTGTCGATGGCCCACACCATCGTGTCCGGCGCGATCGAGGGGGCGATCGGTCCCAAGGTCACGCCGCGATCGTCGATGGTAACCGGGCCAGCGCGCTCGTCGAGGGCGAGGAGGGCCACACGGGCGCCAGGGTCGAGCAGCGCGGCGGTGCGGTCGGTCTGCCGCGGATCCACACGCACGTGGAAGCGGCGATCGAACGCCTCGTCATCAACGAGGATGTCCTGCCCTCCCAGCATCGTGACGAGGCCGTCGAGGAGTCGTTCGCGCCGGACGGCGAGGCCAAGGCCGAGCTCGGTCTCGAAGCTCGCGCGCGCGGTGATCCGGTGGCGGCCGTGCGCCGCGCGCGCCGAGCCGACCTCGATGGGCCCCCCCTCGATCCGGCCCGTGATCGAGAGCGGCACGCTCGCGAAGGCGAGGCCGCGCGCCGAGGCGAGCGCGCGGAGCGCCTCGGCGTGCGCGGCGAGCGACGCGGCGGCGCGGAGGCCAGCGCGCGCATCGTCGAGGAGCTCGACGGTCTGCGCGGCGCAGTGGGCGGCGCGCACGATCCACGCCTCATCGGTGGATCCGTACGGCTCGGAGAGCGTGCAGCCGCCGTCGTGGATGCGGAGCTCGTAGGACGCGCGGTGCAGCGCGACGAGGTGCTCGCGGAGCGCCACGGTGAAGAGATCCCCTGTCCGGGAGGGGTCATCCGCTGCGATCGAGAACTCGATGTCGAGGTCATCGCTGCCGGTCACGACCGCGTTCACGAAGCCCAGGGTCGTCTGCCTGCGCTCCATCTCGAGGCCCAGATCGAGGGGTGGCCGGAGCCAGCCGTGGACGAGGACGTACGGACGATCTTGTGTGTCGGTGAGCTCCACGGAGACGCGGCGCCCCGCGACGAGGCCCTTCGCTTCGCCGCCCCGCGCGTCGAGGCCGAGCGTCGCGGCCGCGGCCTGGACTTGCTGCTCCCAGCTCCTCATGCACGCACGCTATCCGCGCGATGCACCGGGCGCAATCATCGTAATCCCACGCGCCGCCGCCCAATGGGCCTTGCCTCGTTGCAACTGGTTATCGTGAACGGAGAAGCGTCATTGTTCCTTCGACGCCAGCACGCCTGTGGCGTGCACCTCGAGCTCAGGCCGATCGAGCGCGCTTCACCCGAGGAGAAGGGGAGGAGTCCCCACAAGGGGACTCCGCGTCTCCCTGGATGTACTGCTGTCGTGCTGCGCAGCCGCCGGGTCGCGGCGCGACTGGCAGCGTCACCGCGGGCCGCGGAGCTCGCTGGGCAGCACCGAGGTGGGCCGCGATCCTTGTCGGGGCTCGCGACCCATGCCTTCAGCGTGACGTCATGACCAGCCGCGCAGAACGTCGAGCGCCCGGGCTTCCTGTCGCATCTCGCGCAGGAGGGCGGCGGCGACGACGCCGGGGTGCGTTCGCTCCGGCGCGGCGCCGAACGCGGCGAGGACCTCCGCGAGCGGGCGGGACGCGTCGTCTTCAGGAGGCGGCCCGCCGAGGCGCGCTGCCACGAAGAAGAAGCTCGCGGCGTAGAAGGCGAGGGCGAGGGCGCGCGCAAGGCCCGCCCGCGCGCGCTCACCGTCGCTCGCTGGCCTCCCGAAGTACGCCTCGAGCAGCGCCTCGCGCTGCTCGGGCCGCGGGCACGCAAAGACACCGAGCTGCGCGAGATCGATGAACGGATCTCCCGCGCCCGCGTGGGTCCAGTCGACGAAGTACACGCGCTCGGCCGCCACGAGCACGTTGTTCGGGTTGAGGTCGCGATGACACGCGGCGGCGTGCGCGTGCGGCGCGCTCACACGCTCGAGCTCGATGACCGTGCGCACGAGCTCGGCTGGCAGGCCCGCTCCTGCGAGCGCCGCGCACTGCGCGTCGAGGGAGCGCAGGAAGTCCATGCGCGACGGGCTGCGCGGGAACGGCGGACCGTCGTGGAGCCGCCGCAACGCCGCAGCGACCCGCTCGATCTGCGCCGGATCGCGCGTCGGGCGGAGCGGCGTCCCCGCGATGCGGTCCATGATCGTCACGCCCGTCCGCGCGTCCGCGTGGTGCAGGCGCGGCGCGACGCCGCGCTCGGACGCGATGCGCATGCACGCGCTCTCGCGCGCGGCGCGCTCCGGATCGCTCGGATCGAGCGCGAAGCGCTTCGCGACGTACGGCGCGCCGTCGACGACGAACGCGATCAGCGCGGCGCCGGAGAACCCGCCGGAGAGCGAGGTAACGTCCTGGACCGGGCGCCCCGGGAACGTTGCCTCGAGCGCGGCGGTGAGGTCCGGGTGCAGCTCCGGGGCGCTCATGCCCACGCCCGCATCGAGGCGAGCCGCTTTGCGTAGAGGCGGCTCCGCGCGGCGAGATCGGCAGGCCGTGCCCAGTCCCACCCCATCGCCTGCCAGTCCAAGTCGTCGGGATCGAGCCCGAGCGACGCGACGAACGCGCGATCGGCGACGAAGAAGTGGTGTTTGTACGCGAGGAGATACCCGCGCGACGCCTCCGGCAGCGCCTCGACGTGGGCGCGCGCCTCCTCGTAGGTCGCGAACCAGTGGTGCAGCACGCCGCCATCCCGGCCGTAGAGCAGCGTCCCGAGCTCGGGCGCGCCGGGCTCTCCCGCGAGGGCGAAGCGCGCGCGCTCCCAGCTCGAGAAGCCGCACTCGCGCGCGACCACCGCGAGGCAGTGCTTCCGGCGGATGCCGGCGACGGCCGCGGCGAGCGCGGCCTCGTCAACGCGCCCGAGCTCGGGCAGCGCGCGCAGGCGCAGGAGCGCCTTGGCGTCGTTCGACGCGAGCTGCTTGTGCAAGAGCTCAGCGCGGGTCTTCAGCTCGCGAACGGGATCCATCATGGACGTCTCCTCTCGAATCGGCCGCTACCCGCTCCCTCGGCCCGAGGATGTCGACGTGGTCATGACGGTGCGAGGTGACTCGCGGTCGTCGCGTCGCAGGGTGAAAGGCTTCTTTCCGGCGGGGAGGGCGCCCCTGCGCACCCGGGCCAGAAGCTAGCGCTTCGCGTCGGGGCGCGCCAGACAGAAGGCGCGCCGGGGCTCGCGCTCGCTCCTGTCCATGGCTCAGGCTGACCGGGCGAGGTTTATGAGCTCGATCGGTCGTCGAGACCGACCGAGGCGAGGCCGGGCCCGGCGTGAGCGTCCTCCCCGGGCTCTGCAACCGACGCCGGCCTCAGGCCATGACCCGACGGTGAGCGGATCCTCGCTGCGCTGATAGGCGAGCCCGTCTCACGGGTGCTTCGCCCTTGACGCCGCGAATCTTGGCGCCCCGCCTGGCCAACGTCTCGTCGACCCTACGCGCGGCTCGCTTCGACCTCGCGCAGCCGCCCGGTGCGGACGTCGTAGATGAATCCACGGACGGGGATGTCCTTTCGCACGAGCGGCGAGCTCCGGTAGACCGCGATATCGTCGCGAATCGACGCGTCCATGTCCGAGAATGGCAGGAAGGCCACGTGATCGGCGTCGGCGGCGAGGGTTTGCCTCAGCTGTCGACGGATGCCCTCATCGGTGAACGTGAGCATCCCGCAGTCGGTGTGGTGGACGATGATCACGGCGTCCGTGCCGAGGAGGGCCTGGCTGATGGCGAGGCTCCGCAGCGCCTCCACGACGCGCCCGCCCGCGTTGCGGATGACGTGGGCGTCCCCCTCTTCGAGCCCGAGCGCGCGTGCGGGGTCGAGGCGCGCGTCCATGCATGCGACGACCGCGACCTTGCGGCCTGGCGGCAGAGGCAAAGACCCCTTGGTGAACTGGGCCGCATAGGCCTCGTTGGCGCGGAGCAGCTCGTCGATGACGCTCATGGGCCCATTGTGCCCGGCTCGAGGGGGCGCCTGTCAAGCGATTCATCCGTTATAACGGACAACGGCGCGAGCAAGGCTCGGGCGGACCGAACCCTCCTGCGGAGCTCACGACGTGCGAAGCGGCTCCGCGAGCCAGCGCACCAGCGCGTCGGCCTCCAGATCGAGCAAGGCATCCTCGACCTCGCCCGGACCGATGGCGCGGGCTCGCTCGACGATCGAGCGCTCTTCTTCGGCCGTCGGGCGCCGCCCGAGCCGCCGGGCGAAGAGCCGACCGAGCAGCTCCGCGATCGCCTGCTGCTTGCCTCGCTCCTCGCCGCGTCGCTCCCCGCGCTCCTCGCCGCGTCGCTCCCCACGCTCCTCACCGCGCTCCTCGCCGCGTCGCTCGGCCTCGATGATCATTTCCCCGATGATCGGCGTGCGCCGGAGCAGCCCCTCTTCCTTGTCCTCCACCATCATGACGAGCTCCTTCAGCAGATTATGCCCCCAGGGATCGATGGTGGCCATCACCAGGAGCGCCGTGTACAGCTCGGCCCGCTCCTCGGCGGTGGCCGCCTCCGTATGGATCTCCGCGACGATCGTCCTCAGCGCCGCCACGGTCGCGTTCCGGGCGAGAGGCGCGAACACCAGCCAGAGCACGCTGCCGCGCGCCCGCAGCTCGGAGACCGTGCGCTGGTAGACGGCGTCGATGCGGAAGTGCGCGCCGCTGAACGGCCGCCCCGGCCACGCGATGCAGCGTTTGCCCGTCGTCGGCAATCGCCGCCTGCGGCCCGACAGGACCACGGCGACGCTCTCGATCGGCGGCACCGCCTCCCCGTGGGCATCGAGGCGGAGCGCGGCGAAGAGGAAGCCGAGGTACTCGAAGAGGCGATCCGGAACGTCGTCGCGGAGCGCGAAGCAGAACTCGACGTGCAGCACGCGCGGCTCGCCGTCGATCCGCAAGCGAATGGCCTTGTCGAGGCGACGCTCGATGTTCGTGACCTGGCTGTCGACCCAGCCAAGGACCTCGACGGGACGGCCCTCCGGGACGAGGGCGCGCACCAGGTCCTCGGGGCGCCTCCGGACGAGGTGGCGAAGCGTGATGTCGGCGTCTCCCATGCACGGTGTCCATCGCAGCGCGCGTACCAGGGGCATATACGGCCGAAATCAGGGGAATTCAGGGTGTGGCGTGGCGTCAGGCAGGTGGCGGCGCCATGGCGGGTGCGGCGCCGGGAACGGCTCCGATGGCCTGTCGGGTGTGCTCCAAGAGCAGCGGATCGCCACCGGTTGCTTCTGCAGCAGCAGCGCATCAGCAGCGTTCCGGGCGCATCGAAGCTCCGCGTGTCCTGCCAGCAGGCGCGCGCCGACCCGCGTCCACCGCCAACCGCCGAGCGGAGCTGCGGCACTGGAGTTGCTTATCGCCCGCCGTCCGCCGCTTCCTCCATGGCGCCGCCGGCCGCCGCTCCATCAAGCCGCCCGCGCGCCCCTCGAGCTTGAGAAGGAGTATCCCGTGACCGTGCCCCACCGACCCGGCAAGCTGCACCTCAACGCGTTCCTGATGACGATAGGGCACCACGAGTCGGCGTGGCGGTACCCGGAGAGCAACCTGACCGGCACGTGGGACGTGGCGCACTACCAGCACCTCGCCCGCGTGGCCGAGCGGGCGAAGTTCGACTCGATCTTCTTCGGCGACGGCCCGGCGCTGCAGGGCGACATCCGGTACCGGCCCGTGGGCCGGCTCGACCCGACGGCGCTGCTGCCGGCGCTGGCCGTGGTGACCGAGCGGATCGGGCTCGTGGCGACGGCCTCGACCACCTACAACGAGCCTTACAACCTGGCCCGCCGCTTCGCCACGATAGACCACATCAGCGGGGGCCGCGCCGGGTGGAACATCGTCACCACCGCGGGCAGCGACGCGGCCCAGAACTTCGGGCTGGACGAGGTGCCGGAGCACCGGCACCGGTACGAGCGCGCGGCCGAGTTCGTCGACGTGTGCCTCCAGCTGTGGGACAGCTGGGAAGACGACTTCCTGATCGGCGACAGGGAAAAAGGGCGCTTCGCGGACGGCGACAAGATCCACCGCATCGACCACGAGGGCCGGTTCTTCCGCGTGCGCGGTCCGCTCAACGTGCCGCGCACGCCGCAGGGTCACCCGCTCCTCGTCCAGGCCGGCTCCTCGGAGGACGGCAGGGAGTTCGCCGCCCAGTACGCCGAGGCGGTGTTCACCGCGCAGCAGACGCTGGCCGAGGGGCAAGCGTTCTACGCGGACCTCAAGCGGCGGATCGCCGCGTTCGGCCGGAAGCCGGGGCTCGTGAAGATCCTCCCGGGGATCGTGCCCGTCCTCGGGGGTACCGAGGAGGAGGCGCGGCGGCGCGAGAGCGAGCTGGCCGAGCTCCAGGTGCCCGCCTACGGCCTGAAGCAGCTCTCTGGCCTGATCGGCGCCGAGCTGACGGAGGCGGACCTGGACAGGCCGCTTCCCCCCGTGGGCGACGTGACGGCGGTACGGGGGATGCAGAGCCGCTTCGCGCTCGTCACCGACCTCGCGCGACGGGAGAACCTCACCGTGCGGCAGCTGCTCTCGCGCCTCGGGGGCGGCCGCGGACACCGCACGTTCACCGGCACGCCGGAGCAGGTCGCGGAGACGATCGAGGAGTGGTTCACCCAGGGGGCAGCGGACGGCTTCAACGTGATGCCGCCGCTGCTCCCCTCCGGCCTGGAGGCGTTCGCGGAGCACGTGGTGCCCATCCTGCAGCGGCGCGGCCTGTTCCGTACGGAGTACGAGGGCACGACGCTGCGGGACCACTACGGGCTTCCTCGCCCGGAGAACCGGTTCGCGGCGCGCCGAGCGGCCGGCGGCCAGGTCGCCGCCGCCGCGCCGGCGCGCTGAACGCGCGTCGGGCAACGGACCGGCGCGCGCGGACAGGATCGACGCCCCGGGCGCGAGGCCGGTGACAGAATCATCTCCGGCGGCCGGTCGCATGGCCGGCCAGGAGGGGCTCGATGCGAACGTTGATCACGACGAACCTCGTGCTCGCCGCGCTCTCGGCGGGCTGCGCGGCGGAGCAGGCGGGAGCGCGGGGCAACACCCCTGGAGGCGCTGGCGCGAGCGACATCCGCCTGCCCGAGGGCGCGCGGCTCGTCGACCTGACGTATCCCTTCGACGACAAGACCATCTACTGGCCCACGGCCACGACAGGCTTCACCCACGGTACGGTGCACCACGGCAAGACCGAGGGCGGCTACTTCTACTCGGCGTACACGCTCTGCGCGCCCGAGCATGGCGGCACGCACCTCGACGCGCCCATCCACTTCGCCGAGGGCAAATCGACAGCGGACGCCGTGCCCCTACCCCGCCTCGTCGGCTCCGCGGTGGTGGTGGACGTGTCGGCCGCCGCGGCCAGGGACAGCGACTACCTCGTGACCCCGGCGGACATCGAGGCGTTCGAGCGGGCGCACGGCGCCATCGAGCCGCTCACCATCGTGATGATCCGGACGGGCTGGGGCGAGCGCTGGCCTGACAAGAAGCGTTACCTCGGCGACGATCGACCTGGCCATACCGAGGCGCTGCATTTTCCGGGTATCGGCGAGGACGCCGCGCGGGCGCTCATCGAGCGGAACGTGGGGGCGGTGGGCATCGACACGGCGAGCATCGATCACGGCCCATCGAGGACCTTCATGGCGCATCGGGCGCTGCTCGGGGCGGATATCCCGGCGTTCGAGAACGTCGCCTCGATGGAGTCGCTCCCCTCGCGAGGCGCGCTGGTCATCGCGCTCCCGATGAAGATTCGCGCCGGCTCCGGCGGGCCGCTGCGCATCGTGGCCGTGCTGCCGAGCTGACCGCCGGAGCCGCGCCGGCGCCCTGCCCGCGCTGCAGCGCGGGCATGCCCGCGAGCGCCCGGACGCTAGACGTTGATCCTGTAGTTCAGCTTGACCTCGTCGCCGTGCATCCCGCGAAACCCCCAGTCGTGGGCGGGCGACTCCGAGATGCAGATCTCGATGTCCTGGTGGTCGATCCCGACCTCGTCCCGGATCTTGTCGAACAGGAGCCGCACGAGCTTCTTCTTCGTCTCCACGCTGCGCCCGCTGATCATCGAGATCTCGATGATCGTATAGGCGTCGGTGCGCCCGCCCGGCGCCAGCATGTCCTCGCGCTCCATCGGGAAGAAGCGATGCGCCCGCTTGTCCTGCGGCATCTGCAGCGCCTCCATGACGCAGGCGTGGATCACCCTCGACAGGGCCTCTTTCACCGGATTGAGCTTCTCCTTGATTCCGTAGATCTTCACCTGAGCCATGGGGAGTTCTCCTGGAACAACGTCAATGCGTTTCAGTCGTCCGCGTCCTCGCCCTTCGGCCCGGGCTGCCCCGCGGCGGCCTCCTCGCCCTCGTCCTCGGGGAGCCCCGCGTCCGCCGCGCCCGGCGCCTCCGCCGCGAGCGCCATCCGCTCGGCGAGGGGCCGCTCGGGCAGCGTGAGCAGCGGGCCGTCCCCGAGCTCGCCGATCATGTTGAGGTACGCGTTCATCGCGTGGCACACCGAGTCGGTGCGCACATAACGATCCCTGACGCTCCAGAACACCCCGCCGGCGGCCGCCTGCGGGTTCTTCACCACGAACGAGCTCTCCGGACCGTAAGTGTACTGCAAGAGCAACCGGATCGCGGCGACCACCGCGTCCTTGTACCGATCGCAGCCCTCCGTGCCCTTCTTCCGGCAGTGGTGGTACACCTCCGACATCACCTCGGCGAGCCAGCCGCTCCCGCTGCTCGACAGCGACCGCTGCCAGCGGCCGTAGCGGTAGGCGTCCTCGGGCCTGCGCCACTGCCGCTTCACGAGGTCGTCGGCGCAGCGGAAGACGGTCTGCTCGACGCGCTGGTCGCCGCCGGCCTTCGCGAAGTCGAGCAGCGACTGGACCGCCCACGAGCTCGAGATCGGGTTGGGCTTCCTGTAATCGTCGCCGAGGAAACACCCCTTCTCCGCGATCCTGGCGAGCAGGTAGTCCGCGGTCCGGGCCGCGGCGTCGAGGTACTTCTTGTTGTTCGTGGCCCGGTAGGTGCGCGACAGGGCCGAGAGGACCTGCCCCGTGTAGAGCGTCGAGTCCTTGCCCTGGACCTTCCACGCCCCGCCCTCCTGCCCGGTCAGGGCCGAGCGCACGCTGCCGTCCGGCCGCTGCATCGAGATCAGCCACTCGGCCGCGAGCACGGCGGACTCGAGGTACCTCTTGTCCTTCGTGACGCCGTGGAGCTCGAGGAGCGTGAAGATCGACTTCGACGCCGTGCCGACGACCAGCCGGCGCTCGGGCCGCTCGCGCTCCAGGTCGAACGCGTAGAAGAAGCCGCCGGCCGTGCGATCGCGCGCCTCGCGGCTCTGCATGCCCATCATGAAGCCCGCGGCCTCCGTTGCCAGCCGCAGAAGGCGCTCGTCGGGCTTGTAGGCGTGCAGCTTCAGCAGCGTCAGCGCCGTGGACGCGGTGTAAATCGTGTGCAGCTCGCGCTCGAGCCGGTCCGCGGGGGCGTGGTAGTACTTGTGAACCCCCTTGTGCCGCGGATCGATGACGCGCAGGAGATAGCCTTTGCCCTCCTCGATGCGCCGCGCGAGGAGGGGCTTGTCGAGGACGCGCACCGGCACGAGCCCCTCGACGAGCTCGACGCCCTTCCCCGGGCGCTCGACGCTCTCCACCATCGACTCGTGATGATCCGGAAGCTCCACGACCAGCCGCGCGCCCGCGAGCGCGCTCGTCATCGCCGCCGCGCCGCCCGCCGCGGCCACGGCCCTGCGCGCGGCGTCCTTCAGCGCGACGCAGAGCCCCGCGTCCGACGCCTCCCCGCGGGCGATCTGCTTCCCCTCCTGAAAGCCCATCACGACAGCGCGGAAGGGGCGTTTGGACGAGAGGGCGAGATCGCACGTCACCTTGTCGCCGCCCGCTATCACCTGGCGGACGAAGGCGATGGTGCGATCGCGGAAGGCGCCATTGTCGAGCTCGGCGCCGACGCCCCCGCCCTCCGGAGCCTGGATCGCCGGATCAGGCACCCGGGGTAGGTTCGCCGCGATCTGGGCCGCGAAGCGGTCGTCGCCGGCGGGCAGGGCGCGTGCCCGACGTTCCGCACGTTCCGCACGTTCCGCACGTTCCGCACCTTCCGCGGCGCTGGCCGTCGCGGAAGCCGCGGCGGCGGGCTTCCCGGCCGCAGGGTCCTCGCTCGGCCTGCAGCCGTCACAACCGCTCGTGGCCCCACACGACAGAGCGGCGAAGGCCGCCAGGGTTGCGATGGAGAGCGCGCGAGCAGACGGCATGAACAAGGACCCCGGAAGCAGCGATTTCGACGCGTATCAAGAACCCAGAGGTCCCGCAAGGCCGAACGGGGTAGCCGCGCCCCTCGCGATTCGCCCGCACGCGCCCCTCGCGATTCGCCCGCACGCGCCCTCGCGATCGCCCGCACGCGCCCGTCGCTGTTCGCCTGCGTGCGCCCCGCGCTACTCTGCCCGCATGGGACCCGCGCAGATCAAGGGCAAGAACGTGGACATCAAGCTGTGGACCCGGCCGGACGAGGTCGAGGAGATCGCGCTGGAGCAGCTGCGGAACATCAGCGCCCTGCCCTGGGTGTTCCACCACGTCGCCGCCATGCCCGACGTCCACTTCGGCAAGGGCGCGACCGTCGGCTCGGTCATCGCGATGCGGGACGCGGTCGCGCCGGCCGCCGTCGGCGTCGACATCGGCTGCGGGATGGGCGCGCTCCGCACGAACCTCACCGCGGCCGATCTGCCCGACGACCTCCGGCGGATCCGCGGCGACCTCGAGCGGGCGATCCCCGTCGGGTTCGCGGCCCACGACGCCCCGCCGGAGGGGTTCGAGCGCCTCCCGCTCTGGGACGAGTTCGCGAGCCTGAGCCCGAAGGTCCAGGGGCTGTTCACGCGGGCGCGCTGTCAGCTCGGCACGCTGGGGGGCGGCAACCACTTCATCGAGCTCTGCCTCGACACGGACGGCGGCGTGTGGCTGATGCTCCACTCCGGCTCTCGCAACATCGGCAAGGAGCTCGCCGAGATCCACATCGCCACGGCGAAGAAGCTCGCCCACAACCGCGACCTGCCCGATCGCGATCTCGCGGTGTTCCTCGCCGGCACCCCGGAGATGAAGGCCTACCGGCACGACCTCTTCTGGGCGCAGCGGTACGCGCGGACGAACCGCGAGGCCATGTTCCACCTCGCCGAGGGCGTGCTGCGCCGGCACTTCCCCGAGCTCGCGATCCAGCAAGCCATCACTTGCCATCACAACTACGTGGCAGAAGAGTGTCATTTCGGTGAAGACGTGCTGGTGACGCGCAAGGGCGCGATCCGGGCGGGCAAGGGCGAGCTCGGCATCATCCCCGGCTCGATGGGCACGCGCTCGTACATCGTCCGCGGCCTCGGCAACCCCGAGGCGTTCGAGAGCGCCTCGCATGGCGCGGGGCGCAAGATGAGCCGCGGCGAGGCGAAGCGGCGCTTCACGGTCGACGACCTGGCCGCGCAGACGGCCGGGGTCGAGTGCCGCAAGGATGGCGGCGTCCTCGACGAGATCCCCTCCGCCTACAAGCCGATCGAGCGCGTCATGGAAGATCAGCGCGATCTCGTGGAGGTCGTCGCCGAGCTCCGGCAGGTCCTCTGCGTGAAGGGGTGAGCGGCCGGCGCGGGTCCGGACAGGGAACTTTTCGCGGCGGCCGCGTTCGTGGCCCCGCCCCGCCCCGCTCTCGGCTACGATGCGCATCGCTCTCACGACGCGCGCCGCGCGGCGCGCGCCTCCGCGCGGAGAAGCCATGAAGTCGGACTGGATCGATCTGGGCCCCCTCTCCGAATTTCCGGCGGAGGTGCCCGTGCTGCGCAAGGACGACACGGGGCGGCGCTTCGCCTGCGTCCTCCGCGGCGGCGAGGTCCACGCGCTCGACGATCGCTGCCCGCACCAGGGTTACCCGCTCTCGCAGGGCGCGCTGCGCGGCGGCGTGCTGACCTGCGCGTGGCACAACTGGAAGTTCGAGCTGGCCTCGGGCGCCTGCACGTTCGGCGGCGAGCCCGTGCGGCGCTACGCCACCCGCATCGACGGCGGGCGCGTGCACCTCAACCGGGCCGTCGACACAGCGGCCGAGGTGCGGCGCCTCGTCGCCGGCCTGCGCGAGGCGATCCTGCGCGACGAGCCGGCGCGCGCGCTGCGCGAGGGCCTCCGGCTGGGCGCGCTCGGGCTCCACCGGGGGGAGACCGGCCTCGGCAGCCTGCACCTCGCGTTCGAGGTGCTCGCCAAGGACGGGGCGGAGCGCGCCGAGTACGGTTTCGACCACGGCCTCGCCCTGCTCGCGGACCTCTGCGCCTGGGTCGAGCGCGGCAGGATCCCCGCCGAGGAGGCGTTCGTGGTCGCCGCCCACGCGATCGGCGAGGCGTCGGCCCGGCTGGGCCCCCGCGGCAAGGGCTCCGGCAAGGTGGGGGCGCGCTCGCCCCTCGCGCGCATCGCCGACTTCGAGCTCGACGAGCCGGCGAAGGTGAGCGAGGCGCTCGCGGCGGAGCGCCGCGACGAGGCCGAGGCGCGGATGCGCGAGCTCGTCGAGATCCGCGGCACGGCCGGCGCGCGCCGCGCGCTCATGCCCTTCGTCGCGCAGCACCTGTACGACTACGGGCACGGCGCCATCTTCCTCTCGAAGGCGCTCGATCTGGCCGAGCGGTTCTCGTCCGCCGCCGACGAGGTCCTCGCCGCCTCCACGGTGCAGCTCGCCTGGGCGACCGCCGACACCAGCCTGCCCCCCTTCACCGCCACGCGCGCCGCGCTCGCGCGCCTCGCGGATCTGCCCCTGCCCGGCCCCGACAGCGCCGCGGCGGCCACGCGCCCGGACGCCGCGCCGCTCGAGGGCGCGGAGCGCGCCGCCTTCGAGGCCGAGGTGCTCGCGGGAGAGCAGCCGGCCGTCGAGGCGACCGTGCGCTCGCTCGCGCGCGGCGCCGGGCCGCTCGCGCTGCTCGGCGCGATCGGCCACGCCGCCGCCGTCCGCCTCGCGCGCTTCGACTCGGCCTGGGAAGCGCGCCTCGACGCCGAGGTCGGGGTGCTCGACGTCACCCACGCCGTCACCTTCGCGGAGGCGGCGGCGGCGCTCGGGCGCGAGGCCCTCCCGCGCGAGGCCGCGCAGCTCGCGGTGCTCGCGGCCGGCTTCGTCGGCAAGCTCCGCAAGGCGGACGCCGCCGCGCCGCGCGCGTCCGCTGCGACGACGGCTACGACTACCCGCGCGCGGGGCGGCGGGCTGCTCCAGGCGGCGGAGGCGCGCGACGTCGGCGCGGCGCTCGCGATCGCGCGGGAGCTCGACGCCGCGGGTCGCCGGCGCGCGTTCGCCGAGCTCGCCCCCTTCGCCGCGTTCGACGCCGCGGTGAGGCCCATCTTCACGGCGCACGCCGTGAAGACGCTCGAGGCGCTGGAGCGGCTCGAGTCGTCCGATCCTCAGCCCGACGGCGCGTACCTCGCGGCGCTGCTCACCCACGTCGTCCCCGTCCGGCCGGAGCTCTCCGCGCGCCGGATCGCGGCTGTGGCCAAGAAGTTCATGTCCGATGGGCGACCACCCGATGGGCTGTATTGAGCCGGCCGCCCGCCCGGTGGCCCGCCCGCTGGCCCTCCCGGTGGACAGAGACCAGAGAGACGTGCACTGGTGCGAGCATCATTCATACTGACTGCTATGCGGCTTGAGCCTGGATCCCACGTAGCGCCGCACCTGACGCTCGACACCCTCCTCCGGATGGGAGGCGTCGGCAGCATCTGGACGGCGCATCACCTCGGGCTCGACAAGGAGGTCGCCGTCAAGTTCATCTCTGCGTCGCTCGCGACCGACGCGACCGCGGTCGCCCGGTTCCACCGCGAAGGCGCGCTCATGGCGAGGATCAAGAGCCCTCACGTGGCCGAGGTGTACGAGCACGGCGTCGCCGCCAACGGCCTCTCGTACATCGTGATGGAGCTGCTGCGGGGCGAGGAGCTGTCCGACCGGCTCGCGCGCGCCGGGCGCCTCCCCCTGGAGGAGACGCTCGCGCTCGTCTCGCAGCTCTGCACGGGGCTCACCGCGGCGCACAACCTCGGCGTCATTCACCGGGACATCACGCCAGAGCACGTCTTCCTCGCCGACACCGGCGGAGGCACCTGCGTCAAGCTGCTCGATTTCGGGGTGGCCAGGGGGGATGTCGACCCGGACGGGACCACGCTGACGAACACGGGCGCGGTGGTCGGCAGCCTCGTTTATATGAGCCCGGAGCAGTTCTTCAACCCGAAGCTGGTCGACGGCCGCTCGGATCTCTGGTCCGTGGGCATCATGGCGTACCACGCGCTCACCGGCGCGCCGCCGTTCGAGCAGAAGGGGATCGAGGCCCTCCTCGGCGCCATCCGGCTCGGCACCTTCTCGCCTCCGAGCCAGCGTTGCGCCGAGATCACCCCCGCGCTCGACGCGTGGTTCGTCAAGGCGCTTGCCCGTGAGCCGTCCGGCCGCTTCGGATCGGCCGAGGAGATGTCCGAAGCGCTTCGCCGGGCCGCCGCAGGGCCGCCGGGCCCAGGGAGCGCGCCTCCCAGGGTAGATTGACCGGCATGGCGCGCACCCGCACCCCGAGCCGTTCCAACCATGAGCTCGTGTTTCGCAGCGCCCGCAAGGGCGAGGAGGGCACCCTCGCGACGGTCGCCTACCGCGCGTTCCAGGCGGGTGATCCAGAGGCGTGGCTGCGGTATTTCACCGAGCACGCGCACCTCGCGCTCGACAACGTGATCGTCGCGGAGACCGACGGCCAGCTCGTCGGGTACGTCGCCTCGCTCGACCTGACGATGAGCTTCGCGGGCGCGGACGTGCCGTTCCAGGGCCTCTCGTCCGTGGCGGTGCTGCCGGAGTTCCGCCGCCGGGGCATCGCGGATCGGCTCGTCCGCGAGAGCCTCCGCCGCATGCGCCGCCGGGGCGAGGCGCTCACCCTGCTCCACCCTTTCCGGCTCTCGTTCTACCGGCGGTTCGGCTTCGGCGTCTGCGAGCTCCGGGACGTCGTGCGCACCTCCCCCGATCGGCTCCCGGACTCGGTGCTGCGCCGCCACGTGCGGGCCTTCTCTCGCCCGCGGGACGAGCCGCTCATCAAGCAGGCCTACGACGTCGCGCGCGCCGAGACGACGGGGCAGCTGAAGCGGAGCGACTACTGGTGGGACGTGCGCGTCTTCAAGCGCTCTCCGAGCGGCGCCGTCTACGTGGATCCGGGCTCCAAGGCGATCGCCGGCTACCTGTTCTTCGACGTCCCGGAGGGCGGCGCCTACGGCGCCCAGCAGCTGCTCGTCCGCGAGCTCCACGCGCCGACGCCGGGCGCTTACCGCGGGCTCATCGGCTTCCTCGGCGCGCTCGGCGATCAGTACGAGGTCGTGGAGCTGACGCTCCCGCGCGGCCAGGGCGCGCCGCTGCTCGACGAGCCCGGCATCCGCGACGAGCCGATCGTGTACGAGACGGCGGCCCGGCACCCTGGCCTGTGCCCGCCCGCGCACACGGCACAGCGCCGCAGCGTCCTCGGCCTGACGGCGGCGGGCGCGATGGGGCGCATCGTCGACGTCGCCGCCGCGCTCGCGCTTCACCCGTCGCCGCGGAAGCACGGCGTCCGCGGCGCCATCGGCGTCGACGTCGAGGACCCGGTGTTCACGGACGCGCCGCGCGCCTTCGACGTCACCTTCGCGGCGCGCGGCGTCCAGACGGCGCCCGGCAGCACCGCGGGCGATCGCCTCTCGCTCTCCATCGAGCGGCTCACGCAGATCTATTTCGGCGCCTCCTCGGCGCGCGATCTCCTGAGCCAGGGCTTCGTGGTGGGCAGCGCCAAGGCGGCCGCCCTCCTCGACGCCGCGTTCGCCGGCCCCCCGCTCTTCCTGGGCGCCTTCAACGCGTTCTGAGCGCCCCGCTCTAGGTGCTACGCCGGCTGCGGAGGAAGAGCTTGAGCGAGCGCGACGTCAGCGCCGTCTCTTCGCCGCCTCTCCGCGTCTCGACGGCGGCGTCGTCCTGGGTGTCCACGAGGAGCTGCCACGGCCTGGGATCATCGGCGAAGGGCAGGAGGAAGCCCAGATCGCACGGCGACGCGTTGAGCAGCAGGACGAAGTCGTCGTCGATCAGCCGATCGCCCTCCTCGTCCACGTCGTCGAGCCCCTCCCCCGACAGGAACACGCCGAGGCACTGCGTGCACGGGTTCGACCAGTCCTCGTCGGTCATGAGCTCTCCGTCCGGGCGATACCACTGGATATCGTAGGTCTTGCCGCCGCGGATCGGGCGCCCCTTGAAGAAGATCGAGCGCCTGAGCGCCGGGTGCTCGTGCCGGATGCGGAGGCATTTGCGCGTGAACTCCAGGAGCGCCCGCGACGGCTCGTCCCAGCCCCACGGCTGCCACGTGAGCGGGCTGTCCTGGCAGTACCCGTTGTTGTTTCCCTGCTGCGTGCGCCCCCGCTCGTCCCCGTGGAGGAGCATCGGAGTCCCCTGCGAGAACAGGAGCGACGCCATGATGTTCCGCATCTGCCGCGCCCGCAGCTTCAGGATCTCGGGGTCGTCGGTCGGCCCCTCGACGCCGCAGTTCCACGAGCGGTTGTCGTCGGCGCCGTCGCAGCCCCCCTCCCCGTTCGCCTCGTTGTGCTTCTCGTTGTACGAGACGAGATCCGCCAGGGTGAAGCCGTCGTGGGCCGTGACGAAGTTGATGCTCGTGTACGGCTTTCGCCCGCTGTTCTCGTAGAGGTCGCTGCTCCCCGTGAGCCGGAACCCGAGATCGGAGGCGATGCCGCCCGAGCCGCGCCAGAAGTCGCGCAGCGTGTCCCGATAACGACCGTTCCACTCGGCCCAGCGCACCGGAAAATTGCCCACCTGGTAGCCGCCGGGGCCCACGTCCCAGGGCTCGGCGATGAGCTTCACCTGGCTGAGCACCGGGTCCTGGTGGATGATCGTGAAGAAGCTCGAGAGCTGGTCGACGTCGTGGAGGCCGCGCGCCAGCGCCGCCGCGAGGTCGAAGCGGAACCCGTCCACGTGCATCTCGAGGACCCAGTACCGCAAGGAGTCCATGATCAGCTGGAGTGTCTGCGGGTGACGCACGTTGAGGGTGTTCCCCGTGCCCGTGTAGTCGAAATAATAGCGCTCGTTGCCAGGGACGAGGCGGTAGTAGGTCGGGTTGTCGATGCCGCGCAGGCTCAGCGTCGGGCCCAGGTGGTTGCCCTCCGCCGTGTGGTTGTAGACGACGTCGAGGATGACCTCGATGCCGGCGGCGTGGAGCGCCTTCACCATCTCCTTGAACTGCCGCACCTCCGACGCCACCTCGGCGCCGGCGCGGTACCCGACGTCCGGCGCGAAGAAGCCTATCGAGTGGTATCCCCAGTAGTTCCGGAGCCCCTTGTCGAGCAGGAATTTCTCGTGAACGAAGGCGTGCACGGGCAGGAGCTCGATGGCCGTGATGCCGAGATACCGCAGGTATCCGATGATGGCCGGGTGGGCGATGCCAAGGTAGGTCCCGCGGAGCTCCTCCGGGATCTCCGGGTGCTGCATCGTCATGCCGCGGACGTGCGCCTCGTAGATGACGCTGCGGTGGAACGGCACGTACGGGCGCCGGTCTCCGCCCCAGTCGAAGGACGGGTCGATGACGACGCCGAGCGGGGCGCCGAGCGCCTCCCCCTCGGCCATGACGAGGTCGCCGTCGGGCTCACCGCTCCGGTGGGCGAACGCGCCGGCGTCCCACTGGACCCGCGAGGCGAGCGCCTTCGCGTACGGATCGAGCAGGCGCACCCGCGGGTTGAAGCGCAGCCCCCGCTCCGGCGCCCACGGGCCGTGCACGCGATACGCGTATTTCTGCCCCGGTCCGACCTCCGGTACGTAGACGTGCCAGACGAGGGAGGTGCGGTGACGGACCGGCAGGCGTTGCTCGTTCCCCTCGTCGTCGACGAGGCACAGGTCCACCGCCTCGGCGTTCTCCGAGAAGAGGGCGAACTGCGTTCCAGCGCCGTCCCATGTCGCGCCGAGCGGGTACGGATCCCCGGGGCGCATCCCTTTGCGCTTGTAGCTCATGCTGGTCTCGATTTCGGGATCCACGGCCGGGGCGCGGCGCCCCCTCGAGCCTCGTCGCCCCGGCCGGCGTGCTTGCGCGGCTAGGCGACGTGAGCGCGCCGGCTGCCCATGGCGTCGGTCACGACATCCGCGACGCTCCGTGCCATCCCCTCCGCGATGCGGAGCGCCTGGGCCTGATCGCCCTCCGGAGTGCACATCCTGAGGCGCTCGATCACGTCCACGAGCCGCCGGGCTAGCTCGCACGCCTCGGTCATCGAAGCTGGTGCCTCGACGGAGGCCCTCCGCGGGAGGGAGACCATCTCTTCGCTCGGCGTCATCGTGGTTGACATCATGCCTGGCTCCTTGTCGGTGATGGCTGCGGTCCGCACCCCCGAGAGCAGGCGTCGTGCCAGCGCGCCTGCCGTGTGGATGCTCACCGCAGACACAACGGTAGGTGCTCAGCCGACAGACTGGGCGGCACAAACCGCCACAGGTGGGGCGATTTGTCCCCCCTCACAGCGACCGTCGCTCGGCAAAGCAGGCGGCGCGTGGAACAGCCAGGCGCAAAAATTGAAGAAGCAATGCATGCCGTAAGGGTTCGCTGCACGGTGGCTGTTCGGGACGGCCGTTCGGGCTCTGCTGGGGTGTGCTCGAGCTTCCATGGCCTCTGCGCACCCTTGCGCGGGCGAGCGGGCGGACTGGGCCGCGTGCGCTCGCTGCTTGCGGGGCGAGGACGGCGTCGCGCGCGCCTCGCGGGGGGACGAACGTGGCGAGCACGATCACGACGCACGCCCCGTCGCGCGCCGTCCGGGAGGCAGGTGGCCGCGCTCCGCGCGGCGTCGCGCGAGACCGTGAGGTGATCTTGATCGCTGCGCGGCCCCGAGGCGGCTATGGCTACGCTCGGGGGGGCCAGGTTAGTATCCGTTCCGCCGCGGCGGCCGCCGGTCCAACGCGTCGCGGTCGAGAGAGCTCATGATCGGAACACTCCAGGCGAAGATCCAGTATCTCAAGAACAAGAACCTTCACAACTGGCTCGGCGGCTACGCCCGGCAGAGGATCGAGAACGCCCGTGCTCCGCGTCCGCTCGGCCCGCGGCACCTGCTCTTCGCGGTCTGCGATCATTGGGAGCCAGGGTGGGAGAACCCCACACCGGAGGTCGCCGACGCGCGGGTGACGGCGTGGTCGAAGGGGTATCCCGAGATGGCCGGCGCGTACCGCGACGCGGACGGCCGGAACCCGCGTCACAGCTTCTTCTTTCCGGGGGAGCAGTACGCGCCCGGGTGGCTCGACGCGCTGGCGGACCTCACGCGCCGCGGCTTCGGCGAGGTGGAGCTGCACCTGCACCACCACAACGACACGGAGGAGAACCTGCGCGCGGACATCCTCAGGTACCTGGACATCCTGGGGAAGCACGGGCATTTCTCGCGCGACCCGGACGGGCGCATGCGTTACGGGTTCATCCACGGCAACTGGTGTCTGGCGAACTCCGGGCGGGACTCGCGGAACTGCGGAGTCGACGCGGAGCTCCCGCTCCTCTTCGAGACGGGCTGCTACGCCGACTACACGTTCCCGTCGGCCCCCGACGAGTCGCAGCACTCCATCGTGAACCAGATCTACTGGCCGACGGGCAACCTGGCGCGCCGGAGCGCCCACGCCGTGGGCGCGCGGGCCAAGGTCGGCGAGGTGCTGGAGGACCGGATCCTGATGATCGAGGGCCCGCTCGCGCTCGCGCTGACGCGCCGGGGAAGCCGGGTGCGGATGCGGATGGAGTACGGCGCGCTCCAGGCGATCGACCCGCCGACGCCGGATCGGGTGAAGACGTGGGTCGATCAGAACATCCATATCGAGGGGAGGCCCGAGTGGGTGTTCGTCAAGGTCTACACGCACGGCGCGCCCGAGGACCAGGCGGCGTCGCTGCTCGGCGCCGGGGGCCACGAGCTGCACCGGGAGCTCACCACCCGTTACAACGATGGCAAGGAGTGGGTGCTCCACTACGTGACCGCGCGGGAGATGTACAATATCGCGATCGCCGCGCTCGAGGGGAAAACGGGCAATCCCGGTGACTACAGGGATCACCGCCTGAAGCCGCCGCCCTGCGCGAGCTGACGAAGCCACGCCCCCCTCCGACAACACCGCAGGCCCGGCGCATAGGCGTTCACCAAGCGTCGCGCCGCGTCCTCCTACCTCCGAACGTTTACGTTGGTTGTCTGTCGCGCGGGCCGGACTGCTCGCCTCAGCATGGCCCGCGACCGCGCTGCTCGCCGAGGACCTCCTTCAGGAGCGCGTGATAGCGCTCCCCCACGACATCCCATGACAGCGCCCCCACGCTCCCCCGCAGCGCCTCCGGCTCCCATGCCGTATCCAGCGCTCGCGCCAGCGCGGCCCCGAGCGCCCCGGGATCGCCGGGGGGGACGAGGAAGCCATTGCCCCCTTGCCCTTCGCGGACGAGCTCCGGCACGCCGCCGACCCGGGTTCCTACGACGGGGCGGCCCGAGGCGAGCGCCTCCAGGACGACGTTCGGGCAGCCCTCGCGGCGGCTCGGCAGGCAGAACACGTCGCACGCGGCCATGTAGTCCGGGATCTCCACGGGCAGCGCCCAGCCGAACAGCCGCACGCGATCGCCCAGGCCGAGCGCGCTCACCTTCGCGCGCAGCGGCTCGAGCAGCTCGCCACCGCCCACCATCATCAGGTGAATGTCGCGGCGGCCCGCCCGGTCGAGGTGCGCCATCGCCTCCACGAGGACGTCCACGCCCTTCTCGGGAACGTGATAACCGGCGTACAGCACCACCTTCGCGTCCGCCGGGACGCCGAAGCGCCGCCGCGGCTCGGCCCGATCCCGGATCGCGAACCGCGCGCCGTCGACCGCGTTGAGCTGCACCACGACGCGCTCCCGCGGCACCCCGAGCTCCACCAGGCGCTCCCCGAGCGCCCCGCTCACCGCGACCACCCGGGCGCAGCGCTGGAGCGCCGGCGCGATCTGCGCACGCAGCGCGGGGTTCCTCGGCTGCTCGTTGATGTCGCTGCCGAGCACCGTCGTGACGACCGGCACCCCCGCCTCCCGCGCGAACGCCTCCGCGGCGACGGTATCGGGATAGGCCCACGCGGCCAGGATCGCGTCGTACGGAAACTCGCGCCGCAGCCCCGCCATCGTGCGCCCGAGCGACGCGCGGAGCGCCCGCGCGTGCAGGCTCGGCAGCCCCGGGACCGACCAGTACGTGGGGAACAGCGCGTCGATGCCGGTGTGCGCCTCGCGCGTGCCGCCGAAGAGCTCCCGGGACGCCCCGCGCGCGCGCGTCCACCAGGGGATCGGGGCCACGAGCCGGAGCTCGCAGCGGCGCGCGAGCGCCCTGTACGTGTGATAGCTGTACGGCGCCATCGTCGGCAGCCGCGTGGAAGGGTAATGATGGGTGAAGACGAGTACCTTCATCGCGCGCTCGCCTGTCACGTGAGACGGAAATAGAGTTGCTCGTATTTGCGCGTCATCTTCTCGAACGAGAAGTCGTCGCGCACCCGTGCGTGCCCCGCCTCGCCGAGCCGCCGCCTCAGCGCCGGATCGCTCGCGAGCCGCTCGATCGCGTCCGCGAGCGCGTCGTGCCCGTCCACGGGGACGATCAGGCCGTGCTCCTCGTGCCGCACCACCTCCGGGACCCCGCCGACCGGCGTCACCACGACAGGCAGGCTGCGCGCCATGGCCTCGAGGACGGCGAGCGGCAGCCCCTCGTCGCGCGAGGGCAGCGTGAAGAAATCGGCGGCGACGAGCAGATCGGGCACGTCCTTGCGGAAGCCGAGGAAGCGCGCCTCGGCGCCGTGGACCCCGAGCTCCCTCGCGAGCCCATGGATGCGATCGCGCTCGTCGCCGTCGCCGACGACGAGCACCGCGACCGCGACGCCGCGCTCCCGGAGCCGCGCGAGCGCCCGCAGCAGCACGTCGTGCGCCTTCACCGGGTGGAACGCGGCGGGCATGATGCCAAGGAACACGTCCGGGCCGAGCCCGAGCTCGGCGCGCACCTCGTCGCGCGTCCGCTTCGCCGGGGTGATGTCGATCCCGTTGTGGATGACAGAGATGTTGCTGGCCACGCCGACCGCGCCGCTCTTGTCGGCCGTGTCCTGCGAGCAGCCGACGACAGCGTCGGTTTCACGCCACTCGAAGCGCGACGGAACGCGGATGATCCCGCGCGTCTGGGCGTGATCGGTGAAGACGAGCCGCGCGCGCGTGAGGAGCTTGCCGATCGTGGCGTAATGGAGCGCAGTGGGGTTGTGCGCGTGGACGACGTGCGGGCGGGAGCGCGCGAAGGAGAGGGCCGCGTGCGCGAGCCGGGTGGGGAGGCGCCCGCCCAGCACCGTGGTCGGCAGCGCCCGCTGCCGCGCCAGCTCCGCCAGCGGCCCGCCGCGCAGCGCGAGGATGGAGGCGTCGTGGCCGTGGCGCCGCTGCGCCTCGGCGAGGCGCAGCACGAAATGCTCCATACCTCCACCATTGAGGCTGCTCACGACATGGACGATCCGCAGCGTCGAATTCCCCATGAAGGCTTGCTACCCGAATCGGGTCCCCTGTTGAAGCGCAAACCGCACCCAGCATCACCACACGCGCTGCCAAACGCCCACCCGGCACGCCGGCGGTCGTGGCCTCTGGCGCGCGTCGGCGTTCGTCGGCGTTCGTCGGCGTTCGTCGACGTCCGTCCACGCTCGTTGGCGCGCGTCGCCGCTCCCCGACGCTCGCCGACGCGCGCGCCCAAGATCGATGGATCAGCGTACCACCTCGCCTCCCCGTCACCTCACCTTTTGATTTGCCGAACGGAAGCGGGTACTAGACGGGCATGAACCCTGAGCTTCGGCGCGCCCTTGACGAAGGCATGCGCCGCGTGCCCGGCATGGACGCCGCGACGAGGCTGCTCGCCGTGCGGCTCGAGACGGTCAGAGCGCTCCTTGCGCGCCGGCTCGCAGAGAACCCGCTCCCCGTGCCCGACGCCGTGACCCCGAGCGAGATCCCATCGGTCGCCGAGCTCGGCCCGGGGGACAGGGTGCTCGCGGAGCTCGATCAGGACGGCTTCGCCTTCGCGGTCCACCCGGCCGACGTCGCCTTCTTCAACCGGCGGAGCCAGAAGATGCCGCGCCTGCGCTACCGGCTGCACGTCGTGCTGCGCGGCGGCTACGTCTGCGTCCGCAAGCGCTTCGTCGGACAGCCGCAGAACGCGCCGCTCCAGGCGCACCTCTTCGCCCTGCTCGGTCTCTTCTTCTACAATGAAGCAGCCGCGCTCTTCCGCCTGCGCGACCTCCCCAGCATCCCGAGGATTCGCGATCTCAGCCTCGCCACGCGCACCCTCTACCTCGACTACGTGCGCGGACGGACGCTGCAACATCAGGTCGCCGAGCGCGGGGAGAAGGTGCTCGACATCGACCTCGCGCCGCTCGGGCAGCTGTTCGATCCAGAGCGCGACCGGCGGGAGATCGAGGCGTTCGCGAGCGGCGGCGGCGCGGCCCACCGCGGCCGGATCGAGGAGATCGTCCGGGCGATGAACGCGCGCGGCGTCGCGCCGCTCGACGTCAAGCTCGGCAACGTGCTCATCGGCGAGAAGACGGGCGCCCTGTACTGGATCGATTTCGAGCGAGCCGCGCTCGAGGGCACCCCCCGCTACCGCGATCGCCTCGACGAGCACCATGACCTCGTGAACCGGTGGTTCGGGCTCGCGCTCTCCGGCGACGGCGGGGCGTGAGGCGCGCGGCGCGGCGCGGCGCGCTGCCATGCGCTGCGGTGGGCTCGATGAACGGCTCCCGCGATCGAGGGTGCGATCGATGACGAGAGATGAAGACGCGGCGCCGCGGAGCGCCATCGAGCGGATCGGCGAGAAGGCGGGGCGATCGTGGCCGAGCATCGAGGCGGCCGCGCGGCTCTCGACGGAGACCCGGGCGCGGCTCGCGGCGCTGCTCCGCGAGCAGATCCCCTGCGACACGAGCGTCGTGGTCTTCGGCTCCCTGGCGCGGGGCGAGTACACGACCGGCAGCGATCTCGACTGGACGCTGCTCATCGACGGTCAGGCCGACGAGGGGCATTTCAGCCAGGTCCAGGCCATCACGAGGATCCTGAAGGAAGCGAAGTTCCATGAGCCGGGCCCGACGGGCGTGTTCGGCAACGTGGCCTTCAGCCACCCGATCCTCCACCAGATCGGCGGACAGGAGGACACGAACAAGAACACGACCCAGCGCATCCTGCTGCTCCTGGAGTCGCTCGCGATCGGCCAGCCGGACGCCCACGAGCGGGTGCTCAGGCTCGTGCTCTCGCGGTACGTCGAGGACGACCGCGGGCTGCGCTACGGCAGCAAGCGCGAGATCCTCCCGATGTTCCTCCTGAACGACATCGTCCGGTACTGGCGCACGGTCGCCGTCGATTTCGTCTACAAGCAGCGGGAGCGCAGCTCGGGCTGGGCGCTCCGCAACGCGAAGCTCAGGATGTCGCGGAAGCTCATCTTCGTGAGCGGGCTCCTCACCTGCTTCGGCTTCGAGCTGTTCTGCAAGGATCGGGCGACGTTGACCGGCGACGGCGAGCGGCTCTCGACGCCCGCGCTCGTGCGCTTCCTGCGAGAGCGCATCCGGGTGACGCCCCTGGAGAGCCTGGCCGAGGTGCTGCTCCGGCCCTCGATCTCGGCGGAGACGGCGCGCACGCTGTTCGACAGCTACGACGCGTTCCTCGCGCTCCTCTCGAACGAAGAGGAGCGCGGCCGGCTGAAGCAGCTGCCGCTGGACGATCAGCTGGGCAGCGACCCGACCTTCAAGCGGGCGCGGGACATCGCGCGTGAGTTCCAGGGCGGGCTCGACCGGCTCTTCTTCAAGGAAGACGACGAGCTCCGCAAGCTCCTCCAGACCTACGGGGTGTTCTGATGCTCCTCCAGACCTATGGAGTGTTCTGATGCGACCCGTGGGCTACTCGACAGGGGCGCTCGCCCTCAGCGACGTCGAGCGAGCGCTCTCGATGCTCGAAGGGAGCTCGGCGACCGCCGTGGAGCTCTCCGCGCTGCGGATCTCGGAGCTCAAGCCGCTGCTCCGGCTCCTCGGCTCGCTCGACCTGTCGCGGTACGGCTACGTCTCGTTCCACGCTCCGAGCCGCTTCGACGCGGCGGAGGAGCGCGCCGTCGCCGACGCCATGGCGGAGGTGGCCGCGCTCGGATGGCTCATCGTCCTCCACCCCGACACCCTGCATGATCTCGGCGCCTTCCGGCAGTTCGGCGGCCTCCTCGCCATCGAGAACATGGATAAGCGAAAGCGGACAGGCCGCACCGTGGAGGAGCTCGAGCCCTTCTTCGACGCGCTGCCGGACGCGTCGTTCTGCTTCGATATCGGCCACGCGCACCAGGTCGATCGCACGATGACCGAGGCCCATTTCCTCGTACGGGAGCACAGGACGCGGCTGAAGCAGCTCCACGTGAGCGAGGTGAACGCGGGGAGCCGCCACGGCGCCCTGAGCCAGAGCGCGGCGCACGCGTTCCAGCGGATCGCCGCCCACATCCCTGACGGCGCGGCGCTGATCCTGGAGACCCCGGCGTCGCCCGCGGAGCTCGAGCGGCAGATGGCCATCGCGCGGGCGGCGCTGTCGACCCCGAACCGCCTGGAAACCACGCGCGCCTGAGGCTGCGCGCGGCGCAGCCCCTCCTCTCCCACGAGCGCGAGAGCGCCCGCGTCGCGCTGACTCGATCCGCGCCGCGATCGACCCCAATGGGGCCGGCTCGCACGACGCCCGCGCGCCGCAGGGCGGGCTCGACGAGCTGCGCGAGATCGCCGTCGCGTTCAACGAGATGGCCGCCGCGCTCGCCGAGCAGCGCAAGAGGCAGCTCGGGATCCTCGCGAGCGTCGCGCACGACCTGCGCAACCCGCTCGCCGCGCTGAAGCTCACCGTCGACGGCCTCCGGCCGGATCGGCCCCTCCCCCACGAGGAGCGGCTCCGGTCGATGCTCGCCCGCATCGGGAAGGAGGCCGCGCGCTGCGATCGGATGCTCACGGACCTCATGGACATCGCGCGGCTCGAGGGCGGCGAGCTCGAGCTGCGCCGGGAGACCCGGGACGCGCGCGAGCTCGCCCGCGACGTCGTGGAGCTCTACCGCCCGACCGCGACCGCGCACGAGCTCGGGCTGTCGCTCCCCGAGGAGCCCGTCCCGCTGTGCTGCGACCCGATCCGGATCGAGCAGGTGCTCAACAACCTGGTCGCGAACGCCATCAAGTACTCGCCCGCGGGCGGCGCCGTGCAGGTGACCGTCGCGCGGGCAGGCGCCGAGGTCTCCATCGCGGTATCGGACCGCGGGGTGGGGATCGCGGCCGACGATCAGCGACGGCTGTTCGAGCGCTACTTCCGCGCGCCATCGTCGAGCGGCGTGGCCCCGGGCGTCGGCCTCGGGCTGTGGGCCGCGCTCCGCATCGCCGAGGCGCACGGCGGGCGCATCGAGGTGACGAGCGCCGAAGGCAGGGGCTCGACTTCACCCTGCGGCTGCCGTCCGCGTCGGGCGGGGCGGCCGCGTAGGATCTCGTCGTCCAGGGTCCGCGCCCTGGTTCTGTGCGAGCTCTCGACGAGCCCCCCTCCTCGGGGGCCTTCCGCCAGCACACAACCCGGACGCGCGCAACCAGAAACGGACCTTGGTGGACGAGGTACTAGACCCCCGACCAGGCCTGGACTGCCTCACGGCCCAGCGTATCTGCCCCAAGACCGAGGACATCTGGCTCGAAGGGGGAGAGCACCCACCTCAGGATCCGGGTCAAATCGGGGAGTGCGGCGAGGACAGATGACGCCGAAAACGCCGTGACGACGGGAGGGTCGGTCCGCCGACTTCCGCTCGAATGGCGAGGCCATCGTTAAGACTGGCCCGGAACGCTCCGCCACCTGCTCGAGCCCACCAACCCGGCCCTGTGCCAGCTCGGGCAGCTCGATCGACGCCTCGAGCGCTGGATGACGGCCGCCGGGGAGCTCTCCAAGCGCATCGAGCGGGTGCCCGCGCCACAAGATGCCAGGGAGCGCGGGCTCCACGAGGCTCGCCATGCGTCAGCGTAAGTTAACCTTCATCGTTAGTTCAATCATGACCACCTGTCGCAATCTCTCAAGAAATCAGTATATTCTGTACCGTCCTCAGGGAACGATCGGCGGTTCAAGGGTGCCGCCCTCATCTTCCGCTCGGCCGCGGATGTACTTGGACGCAAACTGAGCGGCCAGCTCCACAGCGTGGAGCGGATCCGCACCGGCTAGCTGGCGATCGAACGCGACCTCGTCTCCCCACACGATCGTTACGCTAATGTCCCAAGGTGCGGAATCGTCAGCGCCGCGCACCTGCTTGACATCGAACAATCGAACGACGATGTTCTGATGGACATCTCCGCCGAGTTTGTACTTTAGCTCGATCATGTTCATCGGCACTTTCTGTCACAGTCGCGGTTGCAAACGGCGAGATCGTTTGTGCATTCAGACAGGCAGTTCTTGTTCCCCCTGGGACAATTGTTGCGACAATTTACCCATATCTGGTAACAGAGATCCTTGCAGTGCTCCAAACAGTCATTCTGCGCGCCGTTCACCCACCGACACGGGCCGCACGACTGCACTCCCGAGTCGAGGTGTACCCCGTTGGCATATTCGCATCGCTCCTTGGCTTCGTCCAGGCTCGAATGTTGGCCCTGGTAGAGCGTCGTGCAGGTACCTGCCTCCCCCTGTCTCTTGCACTGCGCCGAATTGGCCTTCCACGTGACCGTGCACTCGGCGACCTGTGAGCCGCCGCACGGGTCCTCGTCGTAGCCGGTGTGATTCTGCGGCTGGAGAGGTACATACCCGAACCCGCCGACCCCGCCCGTGGGGGTGATGATGCTCCCGCCGGCGCCTTCCGTTCCGTGGCCCCGGACGTAGCACTCTCCCAAGTCGAAGTTACACGCTGTAATGCCGAGAAACAGAAAGACGATCAGCCTCTTCATTTCGACTCTCCCCCGAGCCTCCAGATGGGCCCGGCAGTGACCATCAGGACCATGCTGCCGGGAAGGACACGGCTGCTCCCGCCGGCCCAGTCCACGTTGACGCTCGTGGACACCCCCAGACGCCCGGCGAAGTACCAGTCCGACTGGGCTCGGCCGCCCGGAGCGACCCCCATCACCCGATCGCAGATCACAGCGCCGCACACCCGCATTAGGTAGATCGACAGCGACGGCCCGAAGCTCACATTGCCTGTCTTCGTGGTGTACCCCAAGGTAACCGCGGTCCGATCGTAGACCCCAATGCCTGCCCCTGGAACGATGCTGAGCACATTGTGGACTTCAAACCGGAAATCGCTCGTCTTGCGCCACAGCCACCCGACGAAGGGGCTTACGGCAAGCTCGGGCTCGGTCCCGACCTGGATCCCGCCCACGCTCACGCCGCCGCTGAGCTCGAGTGCCCGCACCGGCGCGGGAGCGACGACGAGCGCACACGCGCAGAGGAGGCGGACCGCGCCCTGGAAGCGCATCGACATGGTGGATGCGCCGAAGGGAACCGAAATGCTTCGGAGGGGTCAAGTTTCAGCCTCGCGACCCGCCGCCGGTTGACGGCACCTTCTGCCGCGGGGGTTCGTCCAGAGCGGCTGGGCTTCACCCCCGCAGGGCACCACCGGCCCCCTCTCGCCAGCGCCAGGAGCGCGTGGGCGTCCCGGCGCCGCGCCGCATCGGACGCCCCCCACTTTCCGTGACAAATCCGCACGGACCGCCGCAATGCTCTCGGCCGTGAATCCGCCCATCCCGTCGGTATCCTGCCGCCCCAGGATGGTATAAAGGGGACGCCCCGCTGACCGGATCGGCGGGGCGTCGGGTCCCCTCGTTTGGGCCGAGGAGTTCCATGGGTGCTTCCAGACGGGCGGCTCGCTCACGGCGAGCGGCTGGCCTCATTTCGCTCGCTCTGTCCTCCCTCTCGTCCCAGGTCCACGCGGAAGAGCCGGCGCCGCCCCGCTCGCCGGAGCTCCTGGCGCTGTTCCGCGCGGCCGACGAGGCGATGGCTCAGGCCGACGTGGGCGGCGCTCGCGCCATCTGGGGCCGGATCCACTTGCTCCAGCCCACCAACCCGGCCCTGTGCCAGCTCGGGCAGCTCGATCGACGCCTCGAGCGCTGGGTGACGGCCGCCGGGGAGCTCTCCAAGTGCATCGAGCGGATGCCCGCGCCACAAGATGCCAGGGAGCGCGGGCTCCACGAGGCTCGCCACGCGGACTTCGCCGCCGCGCGGCAACACGTCGGCGAGCTCGAGCTGAGCCCGCCGCCTGGCGCGGAGCGCGTCCTCGTCGCCGGGAAGGACGTGGACGTGAGACACAAGGTCTATGTGCCACCGGGCGAGCACGAGATCACCGCGATGGGACCCCAAGGGTTATTCGCTCGGGCGCGCGTGAAGATCGAGGCGGGAGAGACGCTGAACCTGCCCCTCACCTACGAGGTAGCACCCCCGGCGCCAGCGCCGGAACCGGCACCGGCACCGGCGCCGAAAGCCCCCCCTGCGCCCAGACCCCACGATGCCCCAGCCGTCAACGGTCCTGTGCCCGGCAAACCACCCCCTGCGCCCAGACCACCCCCTGCGCCCAGACCGCCGCCTCCGAGCGCGGGCCAGACGGGCCCGAGCCCGTGGATCGTCGGGACCGGCGCCTTCGTGGCCGCGAGCCTGGTCGGCACCGGGATCGGGCTCCACGTGGCGGCGAGCGACGCGAGCCAGGAGGCGACCCGGCTGAGAGGCGAGATCAAGGACAGCGAGCAGGACGCGATCCAGACCGGGCTCGCTGACGCCTACGAGCAGGCGATCGACGTCCATGAACGCGCCAACCGGCTCCACACGTGGAGCTTCGATGTGCTCATGGCCGGGGCGGCGGTCGGCGCCGCGACGGTCGTGTACCTCTCCCTTCCGCGCAACGCCGAGATCCGGGCGCACACAGGAGGCGCCTCAGTGCGCGTCGTATGGTAGCCGTTGGCGACCTGTGGGAGGGCCACGAGGTCCTGCGCGAGCTCGAGCGGGGCGCAGTGGACACGTTCCTCGCGCGGCGGCCCGGGGACTCTCGCGAGCTCATCTGCTTGCACGTCCGGGAGGGCGCGCGGATCGAAGCCGACCTGTTCGCCGCGGAGATCGAGCGCCTGCAGCGCGTGGCGGCCGAGATCCCCGAGATCGTGCCTGTCCTCTACGGCGGCGTCGCCGGCTCCGTCGCGTGGGCGGTGTCGCCCGTGCACGAAGGCGCGGTCCGGCTCGTCGACGCGATGCGCGGCGCGGACCTCGGGCCGGCGGTGCTCAAGACGCTCATCGACCTCGGAGGCTGCCTCGCGCGCGCCCATGTGCTCTCCGCGATCCATGGCTTGCTGAGTCCGGATCGTGTCTTCGTCGTGGGCGAAGGTCGAACCGCCATCACCCATTTCGGCTTCGTCCGCCTCTTCGAGGTCGGCGCCGACGACGTGATCCTCGAGCCGAACTACGCGGCGCCGGAGCTCCTCTCCGGGGGTCGCCTGGGCTCCCGCGCGGACGTCTATGGATTCGGCACCCTCCTCTACGAGCTCGTGTGCCAGCACGAGTTCTCCGTCGAAGAGCGGATTCTCCCTCTCGTGCCGGAGACGGCGGCCGCCGCCCGTGATGCCGCGGCGATCCCGGCCTTGCTCCAGTGGACGATACGCCGGGCCCTCGCGGAGAACCCCAAGCGGCGGCACCCGAGCATCGCGAGCATCCTCGCGGTCTTGACGCGCTTCGCCCGCGAATGGGAAGAACTTGGGGGACCGCCCGAGCTCCCCCATGACAACCCTTTCCTGGATGCGTCGGCCTCCCGGCGCCAGCCGCGCGAGACCGCGATGGACCTCGATCCCGACGACGAGACGCCGCTCGCCTCCGGCGAACGGGCGGGAGGGACCGGTGAGCTGCCACCGTCGCTCCCGTCGGTGCCGCCGGACACGCTCAGGACCGGGACGACGCCGCAGAACGACGTCGGCACGCCCCACGTTCCTCCTACCACGCCGCGGTTGCCCGTTGCCCTTGAGGTGCCGGAGCTCGATCTCTTGCCCCCGCCACCGCCCGTCGTATCGCGCGGTGCGCGCTCGGGCGAGCGGAGACGCCTCCGCGGCCCCGTGCTCGGTCGCGCGCTCGCGCTGCTGTCCCTGCTGGTCGCCGCCTGGATCTTCGTCCTGTGGCAGCGCGCGCCTCGACCCGTGGACCCGCGGCCACGGGTCCTCCCGGTCGCGACCGCGCCGTCGTCCGCCGCTCCACCCGCGCCCGTTCCCTCGGGCACCGCCGAGGCGTTCTCGACGCCCGAGCTGCCCAAGGAAGCGCCACCGGAGCGGCCCGACGAGCGCCGCCGCGCTATCTCTGCGCCACGACCGGCCCACGGGTCGTCGACGTCGCGGCGGGCGCCGCACGGTCACTCCCGGTTCTACCTGTCTGCCGGGAACACGGCCTACTGACAGACGGAGCGGAGAGGATCCACGATGCGATTCCGTCTACCATTGGCGCTGGTCGCGCTCACGCTCACAGCCTGCCTCGACCTGGGCGACTCCTTCCTCTATCCCCTGATAACAGAACCGCAGCCCATGTGGCTCTGGTCGGGCAGACACGGGGACGCCGCCCCTTGTCCAGAGGGTCGCACGATCCGATGGCAGGGATGGGTGGACGAGGAGTTTCCACCGGAGTGCGGCCCGTGCGCGTGCAGCCCAGCCCGCTGTGTCCTGCCTGCGGGGATAACGACGCACGCGGCGGCGTGCCCGGACGAGGGGCCGCCGAGCTCGTTCGAGGCAGACGAGGTGCACGACGCAGCGTGTATCGTTCCCGCGCCTCCCCTCCCGGAGAGTTCTTTGGCCTCGGTGACCTACCCGCCGCCGACCTTCGCCCCGTGTACGCCGTCGCCCACGCCCGAGCCGCCGCCCATCGACGGGATCTTCGCGAGGGCGTGTCAGGCAGGGCAAGAGAAAGACATGCCTCCACCGGGCTGGTCCTTCTGCCTCCCGCCCGAAGACGACGGGACCTGCCGGCCCGAGTTCCCGATCCGGCGGGAATTCCGCACGCCGGGGCCAGATCATCGCACCTGTTCGCCGTGCGAGTGCGGGCCGCCGAGCGGGGGTACTTGCAGCACGAGGATCACGCTGTACGGCGACACGGGCTGCACCCGCCCGTTCGACAGCGCGGAGCTGTCCGACACCGACGTCCCGCTGTGCCAGGACATCAGGGCGACGGCGGAGCTGGCTGCCTTTCGTGTCGACGTGATCCGGCGGGAAGAGGGCGCGTGTACGCCGAAGCGCGCCACGTCGATGGCCTCCGGCACCGTCGAGGAGGGCGAACAGCATGTCGCGTGCTGCCGCGAGTGACCCTTGCCTGGCGGGAAACGCTCAGGAGCGAACCAGGACAGCGCGCCGTCTCGCGCCTCGTTCGAGAGGCGCGTGAGCAGGAAGGTGAGCCCATGAACGGCAAAGTCGCTTTCCCATCGAAGGTCTCGGGAAACTGGAGAGCGCGCCTTGGCCGGCTCCTGTGCCTCGGCCCCGCGGCGCTCGTGCTCGGGTGCAGTGAAGCGCCGGATCCCGAGGTCACGGGCATCTCCCAGTTGCTCCTCTTCAACGAGTTGGCGGGGGATACTCGGTTCACGCTGGACACCGGCGCAGATGGTACGCAGCCGATCCAGAGCGACGGTACATGGGACGTGAGCTGCGACGTGAGCATTCCTGGTTCCCCGTGGATGCGCTTGACCCGCAAGGATCACGCGGAGGTTGCCCAGCGTGAACCCGGCATCATCACCAACATGTTTCTCAGGATATGGCCGGAGTCGTCCCCGGAGGTGAGCGTCGGCGCGATGCTCGACGATTATTACCACGTGGTGGGCACGTGCCCGGTCACCTTCGCGGCGGCGGACGGTGACCCCGCCGCCGGCACGTTCTCGGCCGAGAACTGCGATGTGGCGACGCGGTTCGGGGACAAGGGCCGTCTCGAGTTCGCCAGGTTTCATGTCAGGGACTGCAACACGGAGCCGTACAAATGAAGCGCGCCGATGGGCGTCGGGGAGGTCTCGGGCTCGCGCGCGCCCTCACCGGACCCTCTCCTCGCCGCGTAGAACACCGGCCGCTCCGCCCGGGGAACGGCCCACCGAGAGCTCAGGAGCACCCTACGATGCGATGCGTCCTGCCGTTCGCGCTCGCTGGCTTTACCGCCGCGGCGTGCGCCCTCGATACACCGTACATCGAGCAGCCAAAGCCCATGTGGCTCTGGACCGGCGACGAGACGGCGGCGCCGGCGTGCCCGGATGGCGCCGAGCCGGCCTGGGATGGATGGCAGGTCGAGGATCCGTCGCCGGACTGCGGCGAGTGCTCCTGCGCGCCGGCCACCTGCAAGCCCTCGACGGCGTACGAGACCTTCGGCGCGGCGTGCGGCGAGGAGACGGTGCCCACGAACCATGTCGACCTGCCCGAGGGCTGGGACGGTGCGTGTTTCGCCCCGCCGCTCCCCGTCCCCACGCTCTCTTACGCGTCGATCCTCTACCGTCCACCGGTCGTGACGCCGTGCGAGCCCTCGCCCACCCCCGAGCCGCCGGCGCTCACCGCCGAGATCGCGAGGGCTTGCCGGGCGGACGCGGCGCTGGCGCCGCCCTCGGGCTTCGTGTCCTGCATGACCTCGACGGTGGGTGCCGCGTGCCCCGCCGAGTTCCCCCTTCGACGCGTGTTCACCGAGCACCGCATCGACTACCGCACGTGCTCGCCGTGCGAGTGCGCCCCGCCGAGCGAGCTGCAGTGCACCGTACACATCACGGCCTACGCGGACAGGGCCTGCGAACAGGCGTTCGACAGCGCAACGCTCTCGTTCACGGACGATCCTGTGTGCCATGACTTCCCGTCGCCATCCCGACCGAAATTCTCGGCGCTGCGGGCCGAGCCCGCGGCCCCCATCGCGGGCGCCTGCGCCCCCGTGCAGCGCCGCTCCGTCGTCGTCGACGAGATCGTGCGGAGCCCCCCGGAGTTCCTTTGCTGCGAGCAGTAGCGCGACTGCGGGAGGTCGCCCTGAGAAGCGAACCGCCAAGGCGCCGAGGGCGCCAAGAAACCAGGGGAATAAGAGGAGGAATGCCGGGACGGCCCTCCCCCTCTTCTCTTGGCGGCCTCGGCGCCTTGGCGGTTTTTCTGCTGATCCGGGGCAACTTCCCGCAGTAGAGGTAGCGCGGTGTCCTGCTCAGGCCCTCCAACCAAGCTGCTGGAGGGCCGAGAAACCGGCCCCGCTTCTCGGTGCCGGAGCGCCGCTCGGCCCCGTGAGGTCTCGCCGGCCCGTGCCACCGGCAGCCCGCGGCCCTAGAGGCCGGCCTGTCCAAACTCACGCGGTTTCCGAGAAGCGTCGACACACGGGAGCGCTCCATCCTTGCTCAACCGGTTTGGCCCGCGGCTCGCATGGTCAAAATCATGCAGATCGGTCTGGTCATTTCCTCGGTTGTCTCTCTCTCATGGCTCGCTCTCTGTGTTGCCTCATGCTGGATGCCACCATCGGAAGCGACATCGGAGACGGAAGGCACAAAAACCGAGCCAGGTGCTGCAGAGATGGTGTTGTCGGAACAGGAAGGCGCTGCGAGGGTTCCAAACGCTACCGAGATGATGGATGGCGAAGCTGTGGACGAATCCATGGACGAATCGCCGGACGCGATCGGCGGCATCAAAATCATTCGCTGCGAGAAAGCCGATCGTGGCATTCCATGCATGATGAGGTGTGCAAACGAGGGGATATCGAGTGCAGCGAAGCGACCTCATCCAACAGATCGCAACGTCGGAGACGGCGAGCTTGGGCAGTGCAGAAGGAGAAGCGTCGTCAACAGTTGTTGGTATCACTACCCAAATGGCCAGCTTTGCGTCTTTGTCTTGTGGAGGTCGTTCTGTCGCATTGATAACGAATGATGGCGAATTTTATTGATCGGGATCGCGCAAGCTGCGGGCAGCTTCTTGCGCGGCTCGCTCCCAATCCGAACCGAACAGACCCTCCATGCACTGGAGCGAGAGCTGGTACAGCTCGGCCGGCCGCTCCCCTCCGGCCAGCGCTGCGGAGCCCATCGTATGAAGCCGGCGCATCCGCTCGACGTCCTCCAGGGTGATGGTCGTTGGGCCCTGAATGCGCCCGCCCACATGCTCCATCATCGCCCACTCGACGGCGCCCATGGTGTTCTCCCACGCGGATGGATCAACCCCCAGATCGGCGTCACCGCGCTTCAGTGCGCGGGCCAGAAGATAGATATAGCCCATGGCGACGACCTGGGCGTCGACCGCCCATGCGAGCTCTTCTTCCAGGTCTTCCGCGTCGGTCCGCTCATCGCTGGTCATGGCGCAGACTGTACTCCGGTTCTTAGGGGCTGCCAGCGGGCCGGACCAATCATGGCTCCTCCCTCGGTTCCAGGTCGCCTTCGCGCTCCAGCACAGCGCGCAGCGCGGCGAGCGCCCTCGCGCGGTGCTTGTACAGCGTCGACAGGGACATCTTGGCCGCCTCCGCCATGCGCGCCATGGGGATCCCCTCGAGATCGTGCGAGACGAGGACCGCGCCGAGCTTCGGGTCGATCTCTCCCCGCGCCTCGACGATACGAACCTTGACGCGTCGGCTCGCCATCGCGTCCGCGGCGTCCGGCGCGGGATCGACGGGGTCCGGCAGCTCCGCCATCAGCTCCTCCCAGCGGTGCTGCGCGCGCTCGTGGTAGTGCGCCACGACGTGCACCGCGATCCTGTTCAACCAGCGCTCCGCGCTGCCGCGGCTCGGGTCGAACGTGCGCCAGCTCTTCCAGGCCTGCAGCCAGACCTGGCCGGCGACATCACCGCGATCTCGCTGCGGGACCCCGAGGCGCGCGAGCCAGCACCGCACGTCGCGGCGGGCCCTCTCACCACCGAACAGGCGCGCCGCCGCCGAGGCGCGCGCCGCTTCGAGCTTCGTCCTCTCCATCGGATCGTCGCCCATGGCGAAACTCCGGCCTACACGCGAGGCTTGCTGCCCGTTCCAGGCAGGGTGGCCTCGAAGATCGAGCGCTCGACCTCGGCCCATCCGTCGCCGTCGCCAGGGCGAGCGTCTCCACGCAGGACCGGGAAGTCCGTGAGCGAGGAGGCCCGCCCGAGCGCCGGCGTCCCGCCCGGCGCCGGCGCGGCGCCCGGATGCTTGCCGCGCGGCTTCGGCGGTGGAGGCAGCCCGCCGAGCTCACGCGGTGCCGTGCTCGCGCCCGCCGGCTCGGAGACGGTGGGGCGCCGGGCCTCCGCAGCGGCGCGCTGGACGGGCGCAGCCGCGGGCGGCTGCGGTGCGACCGGGCGGCTGACCGGCGGAACGCGTGGCGCCGCCGGCTCCGCGACGGAGCGGCCGTCATCGACGAGCTGGAGCACGGGACGCGGCTCGGGAGGCGCCCCCTTGCGCCGGCGCTGCGCGCCGTCGATCAGCATCACGACCGTCTGATCCACCTCCGCGCGGTAGTCGTCGTGCAGCCGCCACAGGTGCTCCCAGAAGCGAGCGGGCGCGCCGGTGAACAGCTCCAGCTTCCGCGCGAGGCCTGGCCTCACCGGCAGCGCGTTCTTCAACAGCCTGTCCACCTCGCCCGGCTGGAGACCGGTGGTCCGGGCCAGATCGCGTTTCCAGTCGGCGTGCCAGGAGCACAAGCCCTCCAGGACCACCCCCGGCGACGGGACGGCGCGCTCTCGAAACTCCGTCGCTTCGGCGACGATCGCGTCGATGTGGCAGTCGAGCAGGCGCCTGAACCGGCCGATCTCCTCGAGCTCCCAGTCCTTGTTCGCGGCCAGCGTCTTGAGGGCCGCGTCGCGCGCTCGTTCCGCGGCTGCCCGGAGCCCGCGTTCCTTCCCCAGCGCCTCGCGCGCGGCGAGGGCCAGGCCGAACGCGAAACACGCCATGATCCCCAGCGCTATCGGCGACAAAGACACCATCGCATCGAGTACCCGGTGCATGCTCTGACCTCCAGAACGCGCGGCGCAGCCCCACCCGGCAGCCGCGGCGTAGTGCTCTTCGCTATCAGGTCCGGGTGCGGCACCGACGCCGCGCCCGCTACAGAAGTCGGCGCTCGTCTCGCGAGCCAAGGTGAAGCGAATCCGCGCTGATCCCCGCGATCGACAGGCCCGCCTTGCGAGCCCTGGCCTGCACGATGAGGGTGACCCCGCGCTCGGACAGCCGTCCACCGCGCTGCCCCCATCGGTTGATCCCGACGAAGAGCGGCCCGCTGGGCACCGGCGCGGCGGCGTCGATCCACGAGCACACCGCGAGCGGCGTGCTCGTGATCGGATCACGCCCCGGCGCGATGAGGATCCGCCGCGCCGGAACCAGGAGCTCGATCCCTTCGCCGCGGCGGACGACGTCGGCGACGTTCAGCTCGACGAGCTCCGCGGGTCGAAGCCTCGCCGCGAAGCCCACGAGCAGGAGCGCGCGGTCGCGAAAGGCGGCCAAGTCATCCCCCATGGCCGCCACGATCTGCCGCAGCTGAGCCGCCGTCAGGCCGGCCGTTCTCTGCGGTTCGTGAGAGCATGTGTCCGTGAGGCGACGCAGCCACGTCATCACGAGCGGGTGGCTCATGGGCGGCACGTGGCCGCGCAGCTCGTGAGCCTTGGCGATCGCGTTGCAGGCGACCTTCAGCGTTGAAGCCGACAAACGCTCCTCGGCAAGCATGGCGAGATAGAGGATCAGAAGCCGGGGCCGAGCAGGGAGCGCGAGCGAAGGGCGCGCGGCGCACCAGCCCACGAACTTCCGCCACTGTGCCACGTAGAGCCGGCGAGTGTTGTCGGACAGCGCGACACCCTCGAACAGGCTTTGGAGCTCCGTGCTTGTCTTCGCGGCTTCGTCGCGATCCATGGTCGCCAGCCCCCCGTGAGCTGAACACGCCCCTCGACACACTGAGGCACTGACGCGCCGACCTATCGCTGCGCTCAGGCATCGCGGTGGTCGGGAATGCGCCCGTCGCCTTGCCAGACTGTGCTTCAACATCGGAACCAACGCAAGCGATAACGGAAGTGACTACGAGAGGGGCTGACCTGGAGACGCGTCCGGCGCGAGCACCGGACGCATCGCCAACGCCGAGACCTCACAGGAGCCGGCGCTCGTCCCGGGCGCCCGCGCGGAGCGAGTCGGCGCTGATGCCCTCGATCGACAGGCCGGCTTTGCTGGCCCTGGTCTGGACGATCAAGCCGACGGCGCGATCGGACAGCCGGCCGCCCAGCTGCCCCCATCGATTGATCCCGACGAACAGCGGTCCGCTCGGCGCGAGCGCGGCGGCGTCGATCCACGACCGCACCGCCCCCGGGGTACACGAGTGCTGGTGACGCCCTGGAGGGATGACGATCCTCCGCGCCGGCACCAGGAGCTCGATCCCTTCATCGCAGAAGACGACGGCGCTGACATCCAGTCCGACGAGCTCCGAGCGTCGGAGCCTCGCCGCATAACCGACGAGCACCAGGGCACGATCGCGCAGGTCGACAAGGTCGGCGCCCATGGCCGCTGTCATCTGCGCGACCTGGGCCGCCGTCAGCTCGGCGGCCTTCTGGGGCTCTTGATCGCCTGCTTCGATGAGCCGGCGCCGCCAGGCCACTACGATCGGACGGCTCGTCGGCGGCGCGAAGCCGCGCAGCTCATGCGCCTTGCCGATGGCGGTGCAGGCGCCTCTCAGCGTTGAAGCCGACCGGCCGCCCTCGGCGAGCGCGGCGAGATAGGCGACCACGAGGCGCGGCCGAGCCGGGAGCGCGAGCGAGGCGCGCGTCACGCACCAGCCCACGAAATGGTGCCATTGCGCGCTATAGACCCGACGCGTGTTGTCAGGCAGCGAGGCACCGTCGAACACGTCGTGAAACTCGGCGCCTCTCTTCGCAGCTTCGTCGCGGTCCATATCGCCAACCGGTGAGACGGAGACAATCCCTGGCGCACGGCGGCACCGCTCCCTTAACCACCGGGGTGGCTTGGAGATTGCCCGCGCCTGTACCCAGACCATGCATCAACATCGGAAGTGATGCAAGCAATAACGGAAGCTACGGCTTCAGGCCGGTACGCCATGCCACATGCACCGAGCTGAGCGTTATCGTGCTTGGGGTCCAACATTTGGACTTGACAAGGACCGGGATCGTCCGGCGCCACGACTTCACCCAATTCTCGCGGCGCCTCGCCTCCGCGTGCGTCGGCCTGGCTCCCTTGCGACGCGCTTCGCGGTAGGACGGGCGGGAACTGACCTCGCGCTTCGTCTGGGTCAACCCGCCTCATCCCGCACGCAAGGGAGATGCTCGCTCTCTCGGTGCAGACGTTCTGCATCACCGGGCACCCGTTCGACCTCGTCTGCCAGTCGGTCTTCCGGACAGGGCAAACGTTCCGCCCCGCAACGCAGCCGTCCTGCGTCGCTGCGCAGCCGTGCTGCCTCGCCGCGCAGTCGCTCCGCTCTACTCATCGGGGTCGAGCTCCCAGCCCAAAACCAAGACGCCGGGCGTGCGCGCGCGGTGCTGGCATATCGCCGCCCATGTGCCGGGGAACGCGGCACTGATGCAGGAAGCGCCGGCCACACCGGAGGAACTGGCCCGGCCCCTTCCCGCCAAAAGAGCGGCTCAGGCCGACGCTCCCCCGCATCGGGCAGGAGATTGCGCGCTGAGAGCGCATCCTCAGGGCTCGCATGGACACCGCGCGGATGGAGGGCGGCGAACTCGAGCTACGCGACGAGGCGCGCGACGCGCGCGAGCTCGCCCGCGAGGTCGTGAAGCTCTACCGCCCCGCAGCGAACGCCCATGTGCTCAGGCCGCCGGTCCACCCGGGAGCCCATGCCACTGCCGTGCTGTCTGCTGAGGATCGAGCAGGAGCTCAACAACCGGGTCACGAACGCGATCAAATACTCACCGGGCGGCGGCACCGTGCAGGTCGCCATCCCGCGCGAGGGTTCGGAGATCGCCCTCTCGGTTTCGGACCGCCGCGTAGGCATCGCCGCCGAGAGGCAGGTGCGGTTCTCCGCGCTACGGGCGCGCGCCGTCGTCGAGCCGCATCGCCTCCGGGGTCGGCCTCGGCCTCGGCCTGCGAGCCGCGCGCCGCATCGCCCAGGCGCATGGCGGGTGCATCTAGCTGACGAGCGCGCCCGGCAGGGGCTCGACCTTAACCCGAACCGCCTCTTCGAACTCCGCTCGCGAAGATCCGCCTTCCAGAAGCTGCAGATCCCTGTAATATCGTTCACATGCGGGCAGCTTACGGGGCGTGGCCGCGACGGGTGCGCGGCGCACAAGTACTAGTGCGGGAAGTCGGACGGGAAAGCGAACCGCCACGACTCTACGGCCGTCGTCGCCCTCGTTGCCCGTGTGGGGCGAGCACACTCCATGATGGCCAGCTTCGCCGTGCAGGGCTCCTCGCCATTAAGAAGCATGCTCGATACGAAGAGCTTCGACATCAACGAAAGCGCGCGACAACATGAGCTCCACCTCCAAAGGAGACATGTTCGAAGCGAAGGTCTTCAAGCTTCTCAAACGCGCCTCCGCTGACGGCCAGTTCATAGGCCCACCCGATCGTTGCAAATTCTTTCAGAAGAAAGGCTACCACTCGAAGGATCGTGGGAGCAAAATCATCTTCGACATCGCAATAGAATACTATCTCCCTGGCCACAGTTCCCCCCTCATGCTGATATTGGTGGAATGCAAGGACTATGGCAGGCCGGTACCCATCAACGACGCAGAGGAATTCTCCTCAAAGATCGAACAGGTGTCGGGCAGCAAAGGTCTGATCATCTCGACAAACGCATTCGCACGAAGCACATTTGAGTTCTGCAGATCGAAGAGAATTGGACTGGCAAGGTACTACGACAAATCAACACTCAAATGGGAGCTAGACAGATCGCCATCTTCGATCTCCACCTCAACACCCAACTGGGTCGACATCCACACGGGCCTTACAATCGACCCCCACAATAGTCGCCACTTCGATCTCTACTGCTACACGGGCAATACCTACTCCCACTCCCTATATACATGCTTTCGAAATCTAGTCCGCGACACGATCAACGAATCCATATTTGCACCGACAAAACTTCAGCCCCCATCAGTCGAGTACCTCTCCGTAGATGAAATCGAAGCAGCAAGCGATGCGATCTTAAAACGAACAGGCTATTCAGGCGGAGCCGTGGAGCTTGATGCGATCTGTCAATGGCAGAGCATGAAAGCTGGCCTAAATGTGAGAACCGGCGTAGCCCCAGCTGACAACGGGTCGGAAGATAGATTACTAGGACGAATAAGATTCGAGCCTCTTGAAATAACGATCTTTCGAGACACCGGCGGTTACCGGGGCCGACAGAGATTTACCTTGGCGCACGAATTAGGCCACCATTTCCTCGACCACGGGAGGCACATGGCCGGAGAATATTGCGAGGAGGATGACTTCGAGCGTGACGGCCCCACCGACATAGGCATCGATGACATTTGCAGGCTAGAATGGCAGGCAAACCAATTCGCTTCCTGCCTGCTGCTTCCGAAGAGGGATTTCGTCATCGATTTTGCCAATCTGGCACACAAGTATAATTTGGAAGATCGTGGACATGGCATCCTGTTCGTGGACGAGCAATCGTGCAACCAGCGTAACTTCTTCCTTGTGACAAACGCGCTCAGACTCAAGTACGACGTATCCAGACGCGTGGTTGAAATTCGACTGAAGCAGTTCGGACTGCTGAACGATGCGAGATAGCGTGCGTTCGGGCGGCCGCTCTGAATCCGCACCGCGATCCTATGCCGCCATGCCACTACGAGCGGGTGGTTCCTCGGCGGAGCGAAGCCGTGCGAGCCTGGCTCTACTGGACCGCGGTGCGGGACGTCAAGCTGAGGAGGCATCCTCCGGCCCAGGCTCCTCTTCAGGCGGTGGTTCTCAGTGCGCGGCGCGCGGTGGCGGTGGACATGGGACCTGCTCGGCATGCCGGTGCGGCCCGAGGCGCCGGGCGGGGCGGTGCACGAGATCCTCTACGACGCGCGCAGCGACATGGTGATGGTGGCCGGCCGGCCCGCTAGGCCGCCGCATGGACCGCGCCTTCGACGCGCGCCGCAGGGTCGTGACCGAGCAGCATCCGGGCGGCGGGATTACGACGCACCGCTACGTGGGCGAGGCGCTCGTGGCGACGATCCTGCCGGAGGGATCGCGGCTCCCGTACGGCTACGATGCGAGGCTGCGGCTTCTGTGGTTCGAGCACGCCGCGGGGGAGCGGCACGTCTTCCAGCGCGACGCGGCGGGCAGATCATGGCACGTCGCGCGGCGGAGGGGACCGCGCGGCGCGATGGAGCAGATCGGGGTGCACGGGTACGACCGCGCGATCGAGGAGGCGATTGAAATGGCCGCCAGGGATGGCGGCGAGCTGGTCGCGCGCCTCCGCGAGCGCAGCACCGGGATCGGCGTGACGCGGGACGTGCGCGGGCGGGGCACACGCATCCGCGTGTGGCGCCGGGCGGCGCGGTACGGCGCGAGCGGATGAACGCCACGGCGGCACCGGCGGGCGTCACGGAAAGAGCCGCAGCCCCCTCACGTTAGCCGATGGCGCCGCAATCTGAGCCAAAAGGCGAGGGCGAGAGTGCTGGCCAGCGCCGTCAGGCCGAGGAGCGCCCAGAGGCTCCCGGGAGCGACGCTCGAGATCAGGGCGGGGCATTGCGCGTCGCCATCGAAGCGAGCAGAGCGAGCGACGGCATGCACCACGGCCCGAGCTCGGGGGTCGCTCCCGGTGTCGTCGCTCCCGGTATAGGGAATGCGGACCACCGTCATCGCCTGCCGATCGCAACGGAGCGGGTGGATGCGTGCATGGTAGGCCCAGCGTTTCCCGGCGATATCGTCGAACACACATTCCGCCGCTTGTTCGATATAGACCGTGGTGTTATTCGGAAATGGTCGAGCGAGATGATCGTCCTTGAAGACACGATCGACGAAATCACAGGCGGAAGCCTGCCGGAGCCACGTCGGGTCCCTGGGTTGAGAGAGCACGGAGACACGCGCGTCTCCGAGCGACGCCTGCTTGCTTGGTTCCCGCCAGCGCCATGATTCCGTCACCACCACGCCATCATCCAGTTCGGAACGTTGTGGATCAGCATCTCTCACGTCGAAACACATCGCGTTCAACTGAGCTGGACCAAGCCGTCGCAGGACCGAGGCCCGTGTGCTTTCGAAGGATGAGGAAGGAGCCTCCAGCATCTTCATCACGAGAACGAACAGCGCAGCCGCCGCCAGGACCAGCATGGCGCGGCGGCTGCGATCGGACCCGCGCGGCTTCGGTGTGTGCCCTGGCATGAAGCCGACGTCGCTTCGCAGGAGATAATGGCACGCAGGGCAGGCAAACGGGGCCGGCACAGGAATGCTGTGCCCGCAGCTCTGGCACTTGCTGAGTTCCGGCTTCGGGCCTCCGAGCGCCCCGCGGAGCAGCGCGACGGTGAAGCCAGCGACACCAAGGACATTGACGAACACGACCAGGAGACCAAAGACACTTCCCGAGATACCTGCAGGACTATCTGGGTCCGGTTGACAGGCGATCTGAATCGCGGACGTCGAGTTCTCGGCAAGCCCCATCGACATTAGGAGCCCCTGCACCGCGCCGAAGATCGGGAAGAAGGCAGCGATCAGCGCGGCTGTCCAGCGCAGTCTCTGGTGGACGGGCTCTCGGTGCTCCAGGAGGAACCGGCGGCACAACCGGCTCACCAAGAACACCATCGCCATGAACACAGACACGAATAGTCCACTCCTGAGGGCGCGGACCAGGCTGTCCCCGACGAGTGCGATACTAATGCCCACGCTGCCGAAAAGATCCACGAGCCAGTAGATCGCAACCGCGGTGAGGGTCGCCGCTGCGAGCTCGCGGAAGATAGGGGGTCGGCCCTCACGCGCCAAGGTCGCGCCCGCGATCACCAGGACCACGAGCACGTCAACCGCCATCTGGACGACGACATCGAGCGAGGGTCCGAGGGCCTCTCCCAAACGGCCTGCTTCGGGGAAGCTCAGAGAGGCGAACGGGGTGCCTCGAATGAAGAGGTAGAAGAAAGCGATGAGCGCGAAATCCCACGTCGACACTGCGACGAACGGCCGCCCGCGGCCTTCCAGCAAGCTCAGCCGACGTGCTGGATTGGAGTGCGCCCGCAGGCGGTCGAGCAGCGGCCACCGCCTCGGACTCCCATGGACGTCGCGGCTCGTGTTGAGGCTGTCCAACGCCGTGCGGATCGGCTCCTCCGACCCCGAGAGCGCGACCGCGAAGGAGTCGCAGTATGCTTCTCTGCGCCGCATGACGTACGCACCGAGGGCGGCGAGCCCGCCGAGAAGCACGGTGTGGCGCAAGAGAACGGTCAGCTCCACTCGTCCGAGTGCCAGCAAGAGGACGCCGGCAAGCCATGCAGCCGCCGAGGCGAGGGAATAAACGTACCACTGGCCGAACAGCAGATCGTCCCACATCTTGAGATGGCCGAGCTCATGCTGGAGCACGGCGCGGAAGGCGTCGCGCGGGCGGGCTCGATCGTTCCGGGTCGGGGCATACTGGTGAAAGAACCATGTCCCCCCGGCCGGGAGTAGCAGAACAGCCTTTCCGAAGACGCTGACCAGGTGCGGGTGCGTGACTCGACCCCAGAGGACAATCGGTCGTCGCCAGACGCCGGCGGCGCTCAGGTCCCGCTTCATCGTCGCGTCGACGATCTCTCTGGCTTCATCGCTCTCCAGGCGCTTCGGGGCGCGCCAACGAACATAAGCGAGGAGCCAGACGAGCGTCACGATCTGGCCCACCACGAAGGGGATCAGCAACCAGGCGCCGATCGCGATGCTCCGCGAGGACGGGTCGCCTGGACGAACCTCGGGGAACCACGGCGCGAACACGTCGGTCACGAGGTCGGTATAGATACGGAGGGTGAATACCAACAAGAGCAGCGCGTAGGCGCTTACCAGGCCGGTCCACCGGAGGGGGTCCAGCCATGGCTTGTGGCTCTCCGAACGTTCTGCGGTCGGCGGCGAAGTCCTCATGCAGCATCACCTGATTCTGGCAGTGCACGTCGTCCGATCGGCGAGCTGCTCCGAGCCGTCGATGATCTCCCACAGCTCGAAGACGTGCTCGCCGGGGGGCCCAGGCATCTGGAACTCCAGCGCCAGGTTGGAACCCGTCCGCCGTGCGGCGGCGAGCTGCACCGGAACAGCCTGGCCCGCGCCAGGGGCCCGCCGCCGAATGGCGATCTGCGCCTCCTCGGGCGCGCGGATCGAGAGGATCGCGTGATCGCCGATCTTCACCTCGTGGGCCAGCTCCACGTCGCCCGCGTCGAAACGAGCCCACGGCAGCCACGCGGCGACCTTCACGATCACCGAGATGCGGAGCCCCCCCGACGGCCGGGATCGAGACTGCTGCGGGGCCGCCGCCCCGGTGCGCGGGGCGGGTGGCATGTGGGTCGTCGCTACGCCATGCGCCGGAGGGCGTGCGAGGGCTTCGAGGAAGTCCTTTACATCCTGGTGCTGGGAGTATGGGATGACCTTCACGTGGTAGTTGTTGAAGTACCGATCAACGTCCGCGGGCGATGGGTTTAGCAGCAGCGCGAAGTGCTCCTGCGCCGACGCGCGGAAGGCGTCCGCGTTCGCCTTCAAGACGAGGTCGAGATCGTGGGGATCGTTCATCCCGTAGCCGGCGAACAGGAACGTGTTGTCCTGGAGCAGGTAACTCAGCACGGCGTGATACGGCGGGTGCGAGCGGGCGGCAATGTACTCGACAGCGGACATGACGATGCTCTCATGGTACTCGGCCGAGCCGTGGACCTTCAGGAGCACCTTGTACCCGTTCCGCAGGTCGTCGAGCGCCTCGTCGGCATGCTGCCACGTATAGGGCTGCCTCCCGGGGAGCGGATCGGCGATCTCCAGGAGCTGATCGTAATTGGTCGTGAGCACTGCCGGTACCGCGAGCGCCTTCACGGCCCGGTGCGCTGCTCCCGGCGAAGCGTTGCGGGGCCTGAAGATGTCGCGGAGCGCGGCACGGTAGTAGCGAGCCAGCGCGGTTCGTAGCGTGCCGAGCTCATGGAGCGTCTCTTCGAGCGACATGCGGCCCTGGAAGATGTTGCGCTTGGACTGGATCCAGTCGGGCTCCTTCAGGCCTCGCGTCTCGCACACGTCGAGCAGGCGTTCCGACAGCTGTCTCCAGGTCGGGAAGTTCCCCGCGACATCCGCGCCGAGGCTGAGTCCCGAGCCGATGAAGAGCGCGAGCTTGTGCTTCTGGAAGGCGTCGATGAGGCGCCGCGGCGGCTCGGGGGCCATGTCGTTCTCCTTAGATTGCAGGCGGCTCGACCGCCGGCCGGCATCGAGTATATGCCGCGCCATACTTCATACAACGGCTCGGCCTCCCGGCGCGGATCGAGGCTCCGGTCGGGGCGGCGCCCGGGATCGCTCGCGGCGCGCGCGGGGACACGGTAAAGGTCGCCGCCCCGCTCGGCCGCACTATGGACCGCGCCTTCGACGCGCGACGCGGGGTCGTGACGGAGCAGCATCCGAGCGGCGGGATCACGACGCATCGGTACGTGGGCGAGGCGCTCGCCGTCGATTTCCTGGCGATGGCCCCGAGCCGAGCCTTGTCGTGCTCGGTGCCCACCCTTTGCATTTGACAAGTTCAGTGGATCATCGGGTGCCACGAGCTGCGCCAGGTGCCGCACGCGCCCTCGCCACCCGCTCTCAGGTGCTGCAAGCCCGGTCGCGACCCGCTCTCAGGTGCTGCAAGCCCGATCGGGACCCGCTCTCAGATGCTGCAAGCCCGGTCGCGACCCGCTCGCAAGTGCTGCAAGCCCGGTCGCGACCTGCTCTCAGGTACTGCAAGCCCGGTCGCGACCCGCTCGCAGGACCTGCGAGCCTACCGGCTATCTGCTCTCCGCTGCTGCAAGGAATCGCGGCGCCTCACGCGGGCTCATCGCCCGAGGCCTCCTCGGCCTCGGCTCCCTCCTCTTCCGGCTCGGTCGCAGCGCTGGCCGCCGGCGGGGGATACCGCTTGAGCAGCTCGAGGAACGGCCTCTGCAGCGCTTCGACCTGCTCGCGCTTCTTCCCCGCGGGCAGGTGCTCGAGCAGCCAGACCATCTCGTCGTGGATGGTGTTGAAGGCGTTCACGCAGCCCCCTATGGCCTCGCGCAGGCGCGTCGACCGCGCGCCCGGACGGCCCTCCACCGCGCCGCGGCCCATCGCCTTCGCCAGCGCGTCGGTCGCCGCCTCGATCCGCTTGAGGTGAGCGAGCGCGCCGATCTTCTTGAGATCGGCCTCCATGCGCTTGTTCTTGGCCGCTTCCAGCTGCGAGCGCCCAAAGTCGACCTCGGCACCATAGGTCAGGGTGGTCTGCCCGGTGCCGCCGCCCTTCAGCATGGCGCGCCGGACCCGCGTCGCGGCCGTGCGCACGGCCGCGTCCTCGTGCTCCTCGGCCGCGGCCACCGTGTAGTCGAACGCCCGCTGCGCCGAATCCCACGCCGCGTCGAGCGAGCGGAGCACGTCGTCCGACGCGACCGCCAGCACCTCGTCGAGCCGCGCGATGCTCCACCGCGCGCGCAGCTTCCACGCCACCGGCCGCGGCGCCTCCAGGAGCAGCGGCGCTACCTGATCCGGCGCGTCGTACTTGTCGATCGAGATCTCCCTCCACGCCCCTTCCTCGAGATCACCGAGGAACGCGTGGAACCCCCTGTCGGGGACGTGACTGTACCCATAAGCTGCCATGTCGCTGCGCTCTCCTTTCGCCCTCCCCCGCGAGCGCGATTCTACGCTGAGCTCGGCCGGCGAGCGCAACCGGATCACTCGTCGGGATCGAGCTCCCAGCCGAAGAGCCCCGGGGTGCGGGCGCGGTGCCTGCCGAGCGCCTCGCCGAGGAGCGAGGGGCCGTCGGCGGCCCAGCGGGCAGTGAACGCGTCGCGCAGCACGAGCTCCGCGAGCTTGCCCCTCGGCGAGAAGCCCCACTCGGCCTCCTGCGAGACGTCGTCCGGATCGGCGTAGAGCCGCCAGACGAAGAAGCCGGCGCACGTGCGCGCGTCGAGGAACGGCGCGATCACCGCGGCGTAGGCCTCGGCCTGCGAGCGCTGGTCCACCACCACGCCCTTCATGCGGTCGGGCCACTCCCACGGGCGCACGGCGGGATCGCGCCGCGTGGTGTAGCCGATCTCCGTCAGCAGGACCGGCTTGCCCCACGCGCGCGCCACGTCGTCCACCCCGGCCGCCACCTTGCGCCCCCCGCGCAGGAGCTCCTCGAACGACGCGCCCTCCCGCTCCGCCAGCGGGTAGAACGCGTTGATGCCGATGAGGTCGAGCGCGTCGAAGATCAGCGTGTGCTCGACGTCGTCCCAGTTCGCCGAGTAGGTGAGAAGCCCCGGGTACACGCCGCGCACCGCCTCGATGATCGGCAGGAAGCTCGCCGCCCGCGGCGTCGTCACCCAGCTCCGCAGCTCGACGCCCACGCTGAGCATCTCCGCGCCGCCCTCGCGCGCGACCGCGGCCCACGTGAGCAGGAACCGGCGGTACGACTCGGCCCAGCGCGCCCAGCCGGCGTCGTCCCCGGGGTCGATCAGGGCCCGCCACTCGCCGCTCTCGACCCAGAGGTGCGGGACGAGCAGCACCTTGAGCCCGCGCGCGTGCGCCTGCGCGATCGCCGCGAGCACGTTGCGCCGGTTCTCCTCGAACGGCGCCTCGAAGACGAGATCGACGCCCGTGCCCTTGCCGTCCCACACGCGGCCGAACGGCGTCAGGCTGACCCACGTCGCGCCCATGGCCACCGCCTCATCCATCGCCCGCCCGCTCGCCGCGGTGCCGTAGCCGCGGCCCGGGTGCCGCTGGTTCTCGATCGGCCCGATCGTCACGCCGCGCACGCCGCCCCAGCCCGACACGGCCCACCCCGCCGCGCCGTACGGCAGGTGCTCCGGCGCGACCCGCGGCGCCTGCGGCGCGACCTGCGGCGCGGCGCTCGCAGGGCGCGCAGGAGCGCCGACAACCGCCGCCGAAACGGCGAGCGCGGCGCCCGCAGCGCGGGCGAGCGCGTAACCTCCTCGACTCCTCCCTGGCACGGGCCGCCTTATACCAGGCAGGCGGACCGCCGGGCCGCGGACGTCACCCGCCGTCGCTCGCCTGAGGTCGCTGCGCGCCGTCGCCCTCCGCGGGTTGCTGCGGCGCGCGCGCGCCCTCGGCGGGCTGCGCCGGCCCAACCGCGCCCTCCTCGGGCCGCGGCGGCTGGCGCCGGGACGCGTCGCGCTCCTGCCGCGCGCGGGTGGTCGCCTCGCGCCACGCCCGCTCGCGCTCGAGCTTCTCGCGCCGCCGCCGCCGCTCGCGCTCGACCTCGTCGTAGATGACCTCGGGGCGCCGCGCGTCGAGGCGGGCCCCTCGCGCTTGCGCCACCCGCGGCGCCTCGCTCTCGGGCCCCGCGGCGCTCGCGGGAACCAGCTCGGCCGCCGGGGGCTCGGCCGCCGAGGGCTCGGCCGCCAGGGGCCCGGGCGAGGGCTCCGGCGCGGCAGGAGCGGCCGCGCTCGATCGCCTCGCCACCACCGACGAGCGCGCCTCCTGGACCGCGCGCTTCGCCAGCCCCTTCGCCGCAGGCAGCGCGCTCGCGCCTCCGTCGAGCGTGCGCATCTGCACGAGCCACACGCCGCCGATCCCCGCGAGCATCCCGAACAGCGCGAACGCGATCGCGAACCGCCGGGGCCACGGCGACGGCCCCCGGCGCACCACCGTGAGGCGCTCCGCATCGGCCTCGGCCAGGGCACGCGCCGTGGGCACCGGCGTGACGCGAGGCGCCGCGCCGTCGCTGACGCGGTGCACGACCTTGCGGCCGAGCGGAACGGGCGTGTCCTCGGCGGTCGGCGGCTGCCCTGGCCTGCCCGCCTGGGGATCGGAGCGGCGCTCCGGCGGGCTCACCGTCAGGACAGGCGGGGGCGGAGTCCGGCTCGCCCGGAGCTGATCGCCGCCGTCCCACGCCGCCCCCGCGTGCGACACCAGCGTGGCGTCCGACAGACGGCCTGCGGGAGATTCCCACTTGGCCGTCGTCTCGAGGTCGCTCATGAGATCGTCGGGCGACATCCTCGGCAGGTCCGCCAGCGTGTCGGCCTCCCACTCGTCCGCGGCGACCGGAGCAGGCGTCGCCATACGGACGGTCTCGTCCGCCCGGAGCGCCTCCCACACGCGCTCTGCCGCGTCCTCCGCGCCTTCGCCCCCGAAGCGCGCGAGCGCGAACGCGAGCTTCGCGACGTCCGAGGGGCGCGCCTCCGGGTCCTTGGCGAGGCAGCGCAGCAGGAGGGCCCGCAGCTCCGGGGGCTCGACGCCCGCCGGAAAGGGCGCGGGCGGCTCGGTCAGGACCTTGGTGCAGATCTCGAGCTCGGTCGGCGCATCGAACGGGCTCGCCCCGCAGAGCAGCGCGTAGGCGACCGCGCCGATCGACCAGATGTCCGCGCGCTCGTCGATGCCGCCCGCCGACCGCATCTGCTCCGGCGCCATGAAGAGCAGCGACGTCCGCATGGCGCCCGAGGCGGCGTTCGGCCCCTCGCTCTCGACGCCGCAGGCGACGGCCGACACCCCGAAGTCGAGGACCTTCACGCTCGGGGCGCCGTCGCCGAAGCTGAGAAAGAGGTTCTCGGGCTTGATGTCCCGGTGGAGAATCCCGATGCCGTGCGCCTCGGCGACCGCCTCGCAGATCTGCAGGAGGTACTTCACCGCCTCCCTGACCCGGATCGGCCCGCGGCGCCGCAGGTAGCTCGTGACGTCGGAGCCCTCCAGGTACTCGCTGACCACGAACGGCGCGCCACCTTCGACCCCGACGTCGAGGATCCGCGCGACGTACCTGCCCTTGAGCGCGCGCGCGGCGCGGGCGCCCCGGAGCAGCCGATCGACGGCGTGCCTGTTCTCGACGAGCCTCGGATCGACGCGCTTGAGCGCGACGCGCTGGCCCGACAGGCGATCGGTGGCGAGCTGGACGACGCCCACGCCGCCAGCGCCGATCCGGGTCTCCACCGCGTACCTGCCGGCGACGATCTCTTGCCACCTCGGGCTGCCCTCGGCCGCCCTCGGCGCACGTTCAGCGTCGGTCCACGCGTCGGTCCGCTCCCGTGCGGCCGCGCGATCCTCTCCTCTGGGCTTCAGCGACGTCAACGCACTGCCTCGGTGTGTGTCCGCGAGCTCCGCGGACAGAGTCAAAGCCTGTCCCCTGAATAACAGATTCAGAGTGCTGCTATCGCGTCCATGACGTGTCGTCTAGTGACACTCGGGCACGAAAATGTCCGTTCTTCACGCATTCTGGCGCAGCTGGCTGGCCGGCCAGCTGGCCGGCCGGCCGGCCTGCAGCCATCTCCATCCGCCGCATCCGCCGCATCCGCGGCACCCGTCATGGACCATCGAGCCATCGGCACCGCTTCCATGCGTGCCACGTGCCAGCCACGCGGCTCACGGCGGGAGCCCCAATGCGAGCGCGACCAGGTAATCGACGCCGCTCAGGATCAGGACGAGCGCTGCGGCGGACGCCGCGCCGAGCCCGAGCGCCTTCAGCGCGCGGAAGAGCGCTGTTCCGCGTGTCCCACGCGCACCCGGCCGCCCGTGCTGGACGCCGCGCGTGACCCAGCACCACCCGAGCATGGACAGCGGGCCGAACGCATAGAGGGCCGCGCCCCAGGTCGCTCCGTTCCAGCAAGCGGCGCGCTGCTCGGGCGTGAGCCGCCGTCGGTCCCAGCGCTGCAGCGCGAACGGCAGCGCGAACCCGAGGACCATCTGGAGCGCGAGGCGGAGAGTGCTCATTTCGTGCGCCGAGCTCCCGGGCGAGCGCTCCACTCAGGCAGCGCCGGACAAGCGCGAATCGCCAGAGCACGCCGCAGCGCGTCGCGGCAGAGCTCGGGTGAGCGACTCGCTGCCCGGCTTCGCTGACCTCCTGCCTCGAGGAAAGCGCCGCAAAAATCGCGTGCCGGCCTTCTCGATCTCGACGGGGATTGGTACGAACGAGGGATGACAACGACTGAGGCAGGGGACATCAGGAACGTTGCAATCATCGGACACAAGGGGGCTGGGAAGACATCGCTTGCCGAGGCCATGCTGTACGTCGCCAAGGCGACGGCCAAGCTCGGCAAGGTGGACGACAAGTCGAGTGTCCTCGACGAGACCGCCGAGGAAAAAGAGCACGTTTGCTCGTTCGAGGCGAGCGTCGCGCACCTCTCCTGGGCGGGGAAGAAGGTCAACCTCGTCGACACGCCGGGCGAGGGCAGCTTCCTCGCCGAGACGCGGCTCGCCCTCGCGGCGGTCGACGCGGCCATCCTCGTCGTGAGCGGCAAGGACGGCGTGCAGCCGATCACCGAGCGCGTCTTCGGCTGGGTGAGGGACGCAAAGCTACCGTGCATGATCGTCGTCACGAAGGTCGACGCCGAGAACGCCCGCCCCGACGAGGTGCTCGCCGAGGTCCGCGCGCGCCTCAAGGCGCCGCTCGCGGTGATGGAGGAGCGCGTCGGCGAGGGGCTCCAGCACCGGGGCGTCGTCGCCATCCGGACGAAGAAGGCCTGGCTCGACAGACCCGAGGCGCCCGCCACGGCCGCGGGCTCTCCCGTGCCGGCCGACGCCGCGGGCGCCGTCGAGAAGGCCCGGGGGAAGCTCGTCGACGACGTCGCCGGCAGCGACGACGAGCTCACCGAGCGGTACCTGACCGAGGGCGATCTCACGCAGGAGGAGCTCGATCAGGGGCTCCGCGCCGCGGTCCGCCAGGGGGCGCTGATCCCGGTCTACTTCGCCTCCGGGGTCCGCCCGAGCGGCGTCGCCGCGCTGCTCGACGGCATCGTCGAGCTCGTGCCGCCGCCGACCGAGCACCCGGCCTGGAGCGGCGTCGTCCCGAGCGGCAAGCCCGGCGCCGCGCCGCAGGCCGCGGAGCGGCCGTCGTCGGCGGAGGCCCCGGCCGCGGCGTTCGTCTTCAAGACCTCGATCGATCCGCACGCCGGCCGCACCTCGTTCGTGCGCGTGCTCTCCGGCGTGCTCCGGCCCGACGCCACGATGCTCAACGCGAGCACGGGCGGCTCGGAGCGGCTCGGCAAGATCCACAGCGTGGTCGGCAAGGACCACAAGCAGGTGGACGAGGCGCGCGCCGGGGACATCGTGGCGCTGCACAAGCTGAAGGCGACGCTGAGCGGGCACACGCTCTCGGACGAGAAGCACGCGTTCTTGCTCTCCGCGCCGGAGCTGCCGCCGGCCCTCTTCTCGCGCGGCGTGCGGTTCGACGCCAAGGGCGGCGAGGACAAGGTCGGCAACGCGCTCTACCGGCTGACCGAGGAGGACCCGGGGCTCAGCGTGCACCAGGACGCGTCGACCCGCGAGCTCGTCGTCTCGGGGCTCGGCGCCCTGCACCTCGAGATCACGGTGGAGCGCATCCGCCGGCGCGTCGGGGTCGACTGTCGGCTCGGCCCGCCGCACATCGCCTACAAGGAGACGATCTCGAAGAAGGCCACGAACATCGAGGGCAAGCACAAGAAGCAGACGGGCGGACATGGCCAGTTCGGCGTCTGCTACATCGACATGGAGCCTTTGCCGCGCGGCGGCGGCTTCGTCTTCGAGGACGCGGTCGTGGGCGGCGCCGTGCCGCGGCAGTTCATCCCCTCGGTCGAGAAGGGCATCGTCAAGTCGATGTCGAAGGGCGTCCTGGCGGGCTACCCGATGATCGACGTCAAGGTCCGGCTCTTCGACGGCAAGTACCACGACGTCGACTCCTCGGACGCGGCGTTCCAGATGGCGGGCAGCAAGGCCTTCAAGGCCGCCGCCGCGCAGTGCGCGCCGGTGCTGCTCGAGCCCATCGTGCGGCTCTCGGTGACGGTGCCGAGCGTCGCGATGGGCGACATCATCGGCGACATCAACAGCCGCCGCGGGAGGATCATCGGCACGGACTCGGTCGAGAGCCAGACGATCGTGAACGCGTTCGTCCCGCTCGCCGAGGTGCTCGAGTACGAGTCGAAGCTGAAGAGCATGACCCAGGGCAAAGGCACGTTCACGATGAACGTCGAGCACCTGGAGGTCTGCCCGCCGATGGTGCAGGACAAGGTGATCAAGGAGAGCGGCTTCAAGGCCGAGGCCGACGAGGACTGATCCCCGCCGCCCCGCTCTAGGGATGGATGTGGACGATGGTCCCTTCCCCCGTGGCCTTCCCCGCGCTGACCCCGTGCCATCCGTCGGGCACGGGGGGATCGGTCCAGAGGAACACCCGGCGCGCGTCGATCGGCGACAGGTTGATGCACCCGTGGCTGCGCGGCTTGCCGTAGTCGTCGTGCCACGGCGCCGCGTGGATCGCGTAGCCAGCCTCGAAGTACTGCACCCACGGCACGTCGCGGAGCTCGAACTTGTTGTCGACCTCGTGCGCGTCCATGGTCGTCGTGACGTGTTTGTCGCGGATCCGGAACGTCCCGCGCACGGTCGAGAAGGTCTTCTTGGGGTCGCCGAGCCCGTCGCGGCCCGTCGCCGCCGCGGTGGCGTAGACGGGCTTTTTGCCCTCGTAGAGGATGAGCGTCTGGCTCAGGATCGAGATGTCGATCCATTTCACGTTCCCCTGCGCGAACGACGGCAGCTCCGAGGGCTTCACCGCGATGGCGACGTCGGAGTCGCGCACCCACGTCCCGTCCTTCGCCTCGACGAGGCGGGCGCCGCCGACCTTCTTCGAGCGCCCCGTGAGCTGCACGGCGGTGTGCCAGGGCAGCGCGCCCGCCTTCTCCATCTGGCCGCCGGAGATGTCGTAGCGCTTCGCGTCCTGCCGGTGCACGAACGCGAGCGGCAGCTCCCACCCCTTGGTCATGTCGACGCCGTGGAACGTGGAGCCGCGCGCGGGCTTGAGCTTCGAGGTGGGCACGAGCCGCGCGTCGGTGGTCAGGGCGAAGCGCCGCCCGCCGTCGCCCATGAAGGTGTCGACGAGGGCGAGCCCTGCCTTGCGCGCGATCCGGTTGGTGATGATCGCGTAGCCCGGGACCTTGAACGACGAGATGTTCGGGAGCTGCCGGCCGCCCTTGAAGAACCAGGGGATCTCGTCGCTGCCGTTGCCGCCGAAGAGCTCGCTGTCGCCGAGCTCGGGCGGCTCCGCGGGCGGGTCGGCGACGGCGTTGCCCGCCGCGTCGAGCGGCACGTCGTTGGCGCCGACCTTGATCTCGTCCCACTTCTTCTTGAGCTTCTTGTAGCTGCGGAGGTGCCGCTCCAGGCTCATCTCGTACTGGAGCTGCTCCTTCGTGGACGGCATCCGGTAGTAGTTCGGCGCGATGGCCCGGACGAAGGCGTACGGGTACGGCATCGGCTTGGACAGGTCGGGCCGCCGCGTGAGCGCCCGGAGGATCGGGTGCTGCGTGTCGATCGTGGCGTCGCTGTCCGCGCACATGAACCCGGCGGGCAGCACGCGGTAGTAGCCGCCCTGGCAGTCGTCGAACGCGGCGGGCTTCTCCCCGCGGGGCGCCGTCCCGCCCGCGCGGAGGTAGCCGAGCTTGGTCGAGCGCCGGTCCGCCTTCTCGTAGATGGGCGCGACCATCTGCACGGCGCCGATGCGGGGCCCGTCCGGGCGCGGCAGCGTGGCGGGGTCGTTCTCGGCGGCGTTCTGGGCCGCGCCCGCGGAGAGGCTGATGATGCCCTCGGGCGTCGCGTTCTCCCCGCCGGTGCAGGCCGGCAGGGCAAGGGCGGCGACGGCCAGGGCGAGCGGGAGGGGTCCGCGCGCCGGGGCCGGGAGCGCGGAGCTTCGCTGTCGGGCATCCATGCCCCGGGAATGCCGGACAGACGGGCCGGTGGCCAAATTTTGGCGGATGGCGCGCGGCCCGCCATGAGCCCCCCCCCACAGGCGCCGCCGGAAGGTCAGCCCTCCGGGGGTTGCCTGCCGGCGGTGCGCAAAGATGCTGGAATGGGGTTGCGCTTGAGCCCAGCCTTGGGTAGGTTCGGGGCCCTCGCGAAACCCCGCGAGAGTGCGCCACTAGCTCAGCTGGATAGAGCGTCGGCCTCCGGAGCCGAAGGCCAGTGGTTCGAATCCACTGTGGCGCGCAGGGTTTTCCGTACATCGTAGCCGCTTTCCCGGTTCGCGGCCTCGGTTGGGTGGGCATCGCTGGCACTCGCTTGAGCCGGCTCGACCGTTGCACTGGCTGGTCCGAAGGGCAGCAGACGCGCTCGTGAGCATGCACTTCGTTCCGAGGTGATGCAGTGGCAGAGGCCTACTCCATCCGCGAGGTCTCTCCTGTCTGGCGGACTGGAGAGGAGCCCATGGGCACCAAGCGCAAGTTCTGGTGCCACGCCGATGACCGCCGTCGATACCTCTTCAAGTATGCCCGCGCCGGTACCGGGGAGGACTGGGCGGAAAAGATCGCCGCCGAGGTCGCGGGCACCTTGGGCGTTCCGCATGCGGAGGTGGATCTCGCCGTCTACGAAGAGCAACCCGGGACGCTTACGCTTGCCATCACCGACGACGAGCATGCCCTGGCCCATGGGAACGAGCTGTTGCAGGAGCGCCGTCCAGAGTACCCCGTGCACGCTGCCTACAGCGCGTCCGAGCACACTGTTACCCTTGTGCTCGACGCGCTCAGCCAGAGCTTCATTGGTGCGCCCGAAGGTACAGCTTCGGCCGATCTCGCGACGGCAGTGGATTGGTTCCTCGGCTACCTCATGCTCGACGCGTTGATCGGCAACACCGATCGGCACCACGAGAACTGGGCCGTGCTCGTGCGCGTCGGACAGGCAGAGCGCTATGCGGCACTCGCGCCCAGCTATGACCACGCGTCATGCTTGGGCCGGGAGCTTAAGGACGAAGAGCGGCGCGCACGCCTCGAAGGCCGGGACCGCCGGCGCTCCGTCGACGCGTATTGCAAGAAAGCGCGCTCGGCCCTTTACCGGAACGCCCAGGATCCGGCCCCAATGAGCCCGCTCGATGCCTTCGCGGAGGCGATGCGGCACGCGCAGCCGGCCGGCAGGCACTGGCTCGAGCGACTCGGCGCGGCCGATCATGCTAAGGTATCCTCCATCGTGGACCGCATCCCTGCCCATCGCATCAGCGAGCCGGCTCGCCAGTTCGCCCTTGCGGTGATGGCGACCAACCGCCGCGCCTTGCTCTCGCTGCTGGAGAAGCATCCATGACGGCCGGCCGAACCCTCTTCGTCACATGGTACGACTCGAACCATCGCGCGATCATTCCGGTCGCTCGGCTCGTTCACCATGGCGGAACGGGCGGTGATCTCTACGAATTCCAGTACGTTCAGGGCGCGCTGAAGGCGATGGAGCGGGGTTTCCAGCCGTTCATTGCGTTCCCCGAGCTTTACAAGGTCTATCGCAGCCTGTCGCTGTTCCCCTTCTTCGCAAATCGGGTGATGCCCACGACCCGCCCGGATTACCTGGCGTATCTGCAAGTGCTGGGTCTTAACCCAGCGGAGGCGGACTCGGTCGAGATCCTGGCGCGGAGCGGGGGCAGGCGGGAGACGGATCGCATCGAAGTGGTACCTGCGCCGGAGCAGGACGAGACAGGCGGCTACACAACCCGCTTCCTCCTCCGCGGCGTCCGATACATCCCGGGCGCGGAAGAACGCATCGCACGCCTCGTGTCCGGAGAACGGCTGTTCTGGATGCTCGATGCGCAGAACGAATCGAACCCCAACGCCGTCGCGCTCCGCAGTGCAGACAAGTGCTTGCTGGGTTACATTCCAGACTACCTCGTGCCGGACATCGCGAAGCTCATCGACTACCGCGTGTCGATGGATGTGTTCGTCGATAGGGTGAACCTGCCGCCCGCACCGCTGCACCATCGTGTGCTGGGCCGGCTCGAAGCGCGCTGGCCAGACGGGTTCGTCCCGTTCCAAGGCGAGCAGTTCCAGCCGCTGAGCCCACTCACCGCGTCGCCCACCCAGGCAGACCACGCGATCCAGTAATGCGTCCAGCGTCGTGCGGGGTGTACGCCCCACGCGCAACGAGCCACGCTCCCCTCACCGCCTGGAGAAGACCATCTCCGTCGACGTGAACGGCCGCGGTGGCAGCGCCGCGCGGTCGCGGAACCCGAACCGCGCGTAGAACGTGTGCGCGTCCTGGGTGCCCAGGTGGACGTGGCTCGCGCCGCGGACCGCCGGGTGCCCGAGCAGCAGGCGCACCACCGCCTCGCCCACGCCGCGGCCCCGCAGCGAGGGCGCGACCATCACGTCGTACACCCACGCGCGCCTGCTCCCGTCGCTGATCGCCCGCGCCGTCGCCACGAGCCGGCCCGCCGCGTCGCGCGCGCCCACCCACGCCGACGAGCCGAGCAGCGCCCGCGCGATCGCCTCGCGCGACACGCCCTGGTTCCAGTAGCCGCCCTCCAGCAGATCGACGGCTGCCGCTACGTCGCGCGGGCCCAGCGCGCACGCGAGCACGCAGCCCGCCGGCGCCTGCAGGAACTCGGGCACCGGCGTGTCCAGACAAGCGCCGCGGAGCAGCTCGATCGCCGCGGCATCGCCCGGCGCACCCCGCTCCCAGAGCTTCGTGAGGATCCGCGCCCGCTCCTCGGGCGTCCGGTTCTGCGCGAGCTTCGCCTTGCCGTCGAGCCGCGACAGCGGGACCGCGAGCACGAGGATCCCCGCGATCGCCTTGCGGTAGAGCGGGCTCGAGGCGTCGAGCGGCGTGTACCCGCCCTCGGGCTGGTACTTCTGCATCAGCGCCTCCAGCACCTCGGCCTTGTGATCCGGATCGTCCACGCGCTCGATCACCCCGTGGGCCTGCGCGCTCCGGTAGAGCGTCGTCGCCGGACACGCCCGCTCCGGATCGGTGAAGTAGCTCGGGATCGACGCGACGAGCTGCTCGCACGACACCACCGCGGGCCGGCCGACAGCCTCGGTCTTCTCGCCCACGGGCGCGCCGTGGAACGCGATCGCGCCCCGGACCACGACGCCGTGCACCGTCCTCAGCACCGGCTCGCCCTCGGCCGTCGTCGACGCCAGGTGAATCACCTCCGCGAGCCCGAGGAGCGCCTCGGCCTCCGCCCTCTCCATGCGAAAAATCTCCCTGCGCATCGACCGAGGTTGGCGCGCACCTGGTACGCTCGAAAGATCCGGTCCGCCGATTTCTGCTAGACCAGATGGCATGCCCTGGGAGCTCGCCCTCGCGGTCGATCCCGCCGCGCCGCAGCCGATCTTCCTCCAGATCGCGCGCGCCCTCGCCGATGACATCCGCCGCGGCCGGCTCCGCGCCGGCGCCGAGCTGCCGGGCAGCCGCGCGCTCGCGCGGTCCCTGTCGGTCCATCGCAACACCGTGCTCGCCGCGTACCGCGAGCTCGCCGCCGAGGGCTGGATCGAGGCCAGCGCCGCGCGCGGCACCTTCGTCTCGGCGGAGCTGCCGGCGCCGGCGCCCCGCGGCTTCACCCGGCGCGCGGCCGCGCGGGCGGAGGTGCCGGCGCGGCTCGGCTTCGATCTCGGCGCGACCTCGCTCCGGCACGTGCCCATCATCCCGCCCGGCACGCTCCGCATGAGCGGCGGCCTCCCCGACATGCGCCTCGTCCCGACCGCGGCGCTCGCGCGCGCCTACCGCCGCGCGCTGCACGCCGGGTCGACGCGGCTGCTCGACTACGCCGATCCGCGCGGCGACGAGCGCCTCCGCGCCGCACTCGCCGCGATGCTCTCGGCGGTGCGCGGCCTCGCCGCCGGGCCGGAGTCGGTCCTCGTCACGCGCGGCAGCCAGATGGCGCTCGACCTCGTCTCGCGCGCCCTGATCGCGCCGGGCGACGCGGTCGCCGTCGAGTCCTACGGTTACCGCCCCGCGTGGGAGGCGCTCCGCCTCGCCGGCGCGCGGCTCCTCCCGCTGCCGGTCGACGCCGCGGGCCTCTCCGTCGACGCGCTCTCCGAGCTCGCCGAGCGAGAGCGCCTGCGCGCCGTCTACGTCACCCCGCACCACCAGTACCCCACGACCGCGGTGCTCGCGCCCGGCAGGCGCATCGCGCTCCTCGAGCTCTGCCGGGCCCGCCGGATCGCGATCCTCGAGGACGACTACGATCACGAGTTCCACTACGACGGCCGCCCGGTGCTGCCGCTCGCCAGCGCGGACACGGCCGGCGTCGTCGTCTACATCGGCACCCTGTCCAAGATCCTCGCCCCCGGGCTCCGGATCGGCTTCGTGGTCGCCCCCGGACCGCTGATCGAGCGCCTCTCCCTCCACCGCACCTTCGTCGACCGGCAGGGCGACCACGCCGTGGAGCGCGCCGTCGCCGAGCTCCTCGAGGACGGCGAGGTGCAGCGCCACGCGCAGCGCGCGCGCCGCGCCTACCGGGCGCGGCGCGATCTGCTCGTCGCGTCGCTGCGCGCGCGGCTCCCCGGCGCGCTCGACTTCGCCGTGCCAGCCGGCGGGATGGCCCTGTGGGCCAAGGTGGACGCCGCGATCGACGCGGACGCCTGGGCCGAGCGCGCGCTCGCGCGGAAGGTGGCGTTCTCCGCGGGGCGGCGGTTCGCGTTCGACGGCAAGAAGCGCCCTTTCCTGCGGCTCGGGTTCGCGGCGCTGGACGAGCGGGAGATCAGCGATGCGGTGGAGAGGATGGTCGAGGCGGTGTGAGCGCCCAGGCGGGCGGGCCAGCTGAGCGGAGCGGCTCTCCGAGGATCGACGGCGCACGTAGAAGCGTGGAAGCGTCGACGAAACATCCCTATCTCCCTGTCTCTCCGGATACACCTTCCCTGTGCACCACCGTGTTCCTCCTCAAGCTCCGATACGGCTGAACTCTCCTTCTCCCCCGCAGGCGCTGTCTCCGACAGACCACGATCATCCCTCGGCCCCACTGTCGTCGAAGCGCGCTGCGCCCGCGGTGGATGGCGGATGGATCCGACGCGGCGAAAGGCCCGCTGGCTTGACCTCGCTCGCACCTCCTCTCACGATGCGAAGCAAGGGGGAATACAATGAATGGCGCGGTGCTCTACGACCTCGCGATGCGGCTGCCGCTCGCCGTCCTCATGCTCTATAACGCCCTGTTCGTCGGGCGCGATATCTATGCTCACCTGTTTCTCTGGACCGGGCCCAGGGGGCTCACGTACGGGACGACGGTGGCCTCGCTCGTGGCCACCGAGGTCTACCTGCTGCTCGTCGCGGCGTTCACGCTCGTTCGCCTCCGCCCTGTACGCAAGCTGAGCGGCATCGTACCTCGCATCACCGCGCTCGCCGCCGGCCTGCTGCCGGCGAGCATCGCATGGCTGCCCAAGGCCCCGCCGATGCCCGGCCGTCAGGTGGTGGGCACGCTGTTCATCATCGCTGGAATGGGGCTCGCCGTGGTCAGCATCGGGTGGCTGGGCAAGTCGTTCAGCGTCATGCCGGAGGCGCGACGCCTCATCACCAATGGCCCCTACCGGCTCGTGCGCCACCCGGTCTATCTCGCCTCCTTGATCCAGGGGACGGGGATCGTCTTGATCTATCCGTCCATCGCCGCGGTCCTGATCTACACGGTCGAGATGATCCTGCAGGTCATCCGCATGGGATACGAGGAGCGCGTGCTGCGCGACACCTTTCCGGAATACGACGACTACGCGCGCCAGACGTCCGCGCGGCTCGTCCCCCGCCTCTACTGAGCAGGGCTCGCGCGGCGGGCACGCGGCGCCATGGGACAGGATGCAACGCCTGTCGCGGGATGCCTCGCTCGTCTGGCCCCGACGCTCTTACCTGGACGGGTCGGCCACGCGGCCGACGAACAGGATCGCGCTCGTCGCGCGATCCCGGATGACGAAGAGGAACGGGCGGTCGAAGCGGATGGTGGCGGGCTCGGGCGCCGACGTCTCGCCGATCACCACCGCCGTCGCCGCCGCCGCCTCGGTGCCCGCCTCGTTCACGGAGACGAACGCTTCGTGGAGCACATCGGTGATGAACAGGCCGCCTTGGCCGTCGATCCCCGAGAAATCCGCGCGCTCGGAGAAGGCGGCGGGCATCCCCAGATCCGCGAGCGGCCGGGCGAGATCCAGGGTCGAGGCGATCTTGAAGCGCGGCAGCGCCATCGTGACGCTCCGTGACCCGAGGGAGGCGAGGACGCCCTCCAGCCGCTCCCGATCGAGCCCCGCCTCGAAGCCCCCGAGCTCCGACGGGAGCACGAGCACCATCGACAGCTCGCCGCCGTCGTAGGGCAGCTCCAGCGCCTCGTAGCCGCCGCCCTCGCCATAACGGACCTGCGCGTGGTTGGTCATCATCGGAACGGACACCGTGGAGCCGTCCGCCAGCGTGAAGCTCTCCGGAGTCGTCTCCTCCTCCTTGAACGGAAGCTGCCAGGCAGCGTTGAAGTAGATGGCGTTCGTCAGCACGAGCCGGGTCGAGGGCCCGAGGGCGCCTTCAGGCAGGATGTCCTTGATGCGGCCCTCGGTGCGCTCGGCCACCCAGCCATTGATGATCTTCCGCGCCTCGTCGGGCGCCTGGACGAAGTCGACGACGTGCAGCCCGGCCCCGTAGCTCTCCGCCAGCACGTCGAGGAACGACGGCTCGAACGCGGAGCCGATCTGCCCCCAGATCGCGTTGGCCACGTGGAGCCGGAACCCCTTGCCGCCCTGCCCCTCGGCGCCCTCGCCGCGGCGCGCGAGCGCGAGATCGAGCGCGTTGAACGCCGGGTGGAGCCGCGCTTCTGGCAGCGTGAAGCGCAGCGCGCGCGCCATCTGCTCCGCCGTCTCCCCGCGCGCGCCGGCGGCTGTCATCGCCAGCGCGCTCGACACGCTGTACGGCGAACAGAAGAGGTTGCCCGGCGCGGCGCCGATCCGGCGGTAGAGCTCGAGCGCGAACGCCGTGTTGCCGAGGGCGAGCTCCCTGGCGTCGGCCTCCGGCACCCGAGGGGCGCGGGCCCGCTGCCTGTCCGAGGTGACGACGCAGCCCGCGGTGCCCGGATCGGCGCACCCGGACGGCGAGGGCCGCGCCTCCGGCTCGGCGCCGCCAGAGGAGCAACCGGCGCAGAGGAGGGAAAATGGCAACAGGACCACGGGGATCGGAGGCCTACGCATGCGCCCGGCGCAGCAGGGGGCGTGCCGAGCCGCCCATGATAGGATGGCTCCCACCATGCGGAGAGCGCGAGAGACAGCCCTCGGAGAGGCGCGGCGCCCGTGATCGTGCTCGTGATGGGCGTGAGCGGCGCCGGGAAGACGACGGTCGGGGCGCGCCTTGCGCGCGAGCTCGGATGGGAGCTCGTCGACGCCGACGATTTCCACCCCGCCGCCAACATCGAGAAGATGCGCGCCGGCAAGCCGCTCGACGATCGGGATCGCGCGCCGTGGATCGCGGCGCTCGCCGCGCGCATCCGCCAGCTCCTCGACGAGGGGCGCGGCGCCGTGATCGCCTGCTCGGCGCTCAAGGCGGCGTACCGCGCGCAGCTGCTCGTCGACCCCGCGCGGATGCGCCTCGTGCACCTGACCGGCGATCCAGCGCTGATCGCCGCGCGCCTCTCGGCGCGCAAGGATCACTTCATGCCCCCCGGCCTCCTCTCGACGCAGCTCGCCGCGCTGGAGCCGCCCGAGGACGCGATCCGCGCCGACGTCGGCGGCACCCCCGAGGAGATCGTCGCCGCCGTCCGCCGCGCGCTCGGCGTGTGAGCCGGGCCCGCGCCGCGCCGCCTGCCGACGCCGGGCGCTTTCCAGGCGCTCTCTCCGGGAGAACCCGAGCGCCCGCGCGCGGTCAGCCCGGGTCCGGCAAGCGGGTCAGGAAGAGCGCGCCCTGGTCGCTGGAGAGGCGTTCGCCCCCGAGCGCCATCGTGCCATGGAAGGACCCGGCCAGCATCGGGCTCTCCCACGGGTCCATCTCCAGCCCGGAGACGTGGACGTCCGCGCCGATGCGCCGGGTCCACTGCTCCTCTCCGCTGGAGCTGAGCCCGGCCGCCCACGCGCTGCACGACGCCGGCTCATCCGCCGACCCGCACAGCGCATCGCCGGCAAGCACCACGCGCTCGCCGCTCGCCGTGATGCGGCGGGGGCTCCGCGCGTCGAAGCGCTTCACCCAGATCACACGGCCATCCGGGCCGATCTTGGCGACGAACGGCCGCGGGCCGCCCGGCAGATCGGGCTCGCCGAAGACGCCGCTGCCGGAGAGCAGCGCGGCGCCTTCCGGATCCACGGCGAGGTCGTACGCCTCCTCGAGCTGATCCGGCGAGCCACGGAACCGCTTGTGCCACACGAGCTCTCCGTTCCGATCCAGCTTGGTCACGAACGTCGCCGTGCCCCGCCCGTCCTGGCTCGCGAGGATCGCGTTCCCGTCGCGGTCGACCTCGATGCCGATCTCCTCGCTGTCGGAGCCGCTCGGCGGCAGGCTGACCCACGCGAAGCGACCCGAGGCGTCGAGCCGGACGACGAAGGCGCCGATGGCCCGCCGCTCGATCCGCGCGCCGGCGACCTTCGCGGCCCCCTCCAGCCTGCCGAGCACGAGCGCGCCGCCGCGGCCATCGGCGGCGAGCGCCGTACCGCTCAGGATCGCGTCCTCCTCCGCGGAGATCTGCGCCGCCCAGCTCGCCGCGCCGCGCGGGCCGAGCTTCGCGAGGAACAGGTCTGCGCCCGAGGGCGACGCCGCCGTGAGCCGGTGGGCGCCGAAGCGGACCGTGCCGGAGAAATCGCCGAGCACGAGCGACTGCCCCCCGCCGCTCGCGGCCACGTCGATGGCGCTCTGCGCCGTGCCGTCGCCGAACTGCTTGCTCCAGAGCGGAGCGCCGCACGCGTCGAGCTCGGCCACGAAGGCGTCCGTCGCGCCCGCGCTCCGCAGCCGGGTGTTGCCGAACGTCAGCTCCCCGTCGAAGGAGCCGGCGAGCAGCGCGCGGCCGGCGCCGTCGATCGTGAAGCCGCGCAGGGTCACGCCCTTGCCAGGATACTGCCGGCTGAACGCTCTCTGCCGGCACGCCCGCTCGGCCCGCTCGCCGTCGCCGAGCCCGGCCGCGCCAGCCAACCGCCCGCCGGGTGCGACCGCGGCACCCAGACACACGCCTCCGGGACCGACTGCCCCCATCTCGCACATCCCGGGAGGCGCGCCGTGCTCCGCGTTCGCCCGCGCCGCACCGCCGCTGTCGCCTCCCGGTTCGCCCTCCGCCACGATGTCCGCAGCCTCCGAGGACATACACCCGACGCCACAGCAGATGACGCCGCAGAGGGCGCTCCGTGCTCTCAAGACAGACCACATACTGCATCTCCTCTCCCGCCTCGACGCGGGCACACTGGAAACATTGCAGGATGCGGACCATGGCCCGCTCCTTTCAAGCTTCTCGCGAAGCTGAAAAATCCAAATTTTCTCGATGGATGCGGGCTCATCCGGGGCAGGAGGACGCGTTCGTTCAGCGCCGCTTCATGTCCTCTTCACACCGTCGCTCCCGGGCGAACCGGCCATTCGACCCCGGTCGCGCGTTCGATCGACTCACGCACTGGCAGGCGCGCGCCGACAGAGATGGATAGGGCATCTCTCGCCCTAAACATGGCCTGTTCCGGATCCAGATCACCGAGGGTCGAGAGCGGGCCGAGTCGCCCGCCGCTGCCGTCGAGGCGCGGGCGACTGGCATCTTGAACGCCGCCCGACCCGGCAAAGGCGCAGGCGATGGGGCGGGTTCCTCGCACGCAAGGCCCTGACGCCGGGGCGTCCCTGACGCCGGGACGGGCGTCGAGAGCCGCGAGCCGCGAGCCGCGGGCGGGGCGCTCGCGCGGACCCGAGGCCGCCCTCCTCCGGCTCCCCGGGTGGCCGGCGGCGCGCGCAGACCGGAAAGACGGGCGTCTACCACCGTAGCGCACCCACGCCCACTTAAGGTAGGATGCTGCCACCCGACTCCGGCGGACGTATTCCCGCTAGAGGAGCCCGCGACCGCGGGCGCCGGCCGCTCCATGACCCCCTATCCATCTACGATCACGACGGAGCTCCCTGCGAGCGAAGGCGCGACTGCGCGGCCCCCCCGCGCCAGCCCCGCCCTCGCCGCCGGCGCCCCCCGCGATCGCCTCGGAGATGGCGATGAAGTTGCTCTGCAAGCCCGCTGACGAGCGCACCGCGCGTGCGCAGGTGCTGAAGGTCGACATCGACGCCTACGCCGCCCTCCCTGACGCGGAGCGGCGCGCGGTCCACCTGCGCCTCGGGCGCATGGCCGAGGCGCGATCGCAGCGCGAGCGCTCGGACGAGGCGCTCTTCGAGGCCGCGCACCACCTGAACCTCGGCGCGCCCTTGATCGTCGAGCCGCGCGAGCGGGCGGCGCTCGCCGCGATGAACCTCGCCGCGGGCCGCAAGGCGCGGGAGCGGGGCGCGACCCCGGCGGCCGCCGATCTCTTCGAGGCCGGGATCGCGGCGCTGCCGGACGGGAGCTTCAAGCGAGACCACGAGATCGCCTTCTCGCTGCACGCGGAGGCGGCCGAGTGCGCGCACCTCGGCGGCCGGCTCGATCGCGCGGAGGCGCTGCTCGACGTGCTCGCGGCCGAGGCGCGCTCGGATCTCGAGCGGGCCAGGGCGCACGAGCTGCGCATCGCCGTGTACACGACCCAGGGCCGGCTCGACGAGGCGGTGGCGCTCGGAAAGACGGCCCTCGCGATGCTCGGCGTCCCCCTCCCCGAGGACGGGCCGGGGCGGAAGGCGGCGGCGGACGCCGAGCTCGCGGCCGCGCGCGCCGCGCTCGGCACGCGCCGGCTCAAGGATCTGCTCGACGAGCCCGAGGCGTCGGACGCCCGGACCCGCGCGGCGCTCCGGCTCCTCATGGCCCTCATGCTCCCCGCCGCGACGGTGAACCCGCCGCTCTGCACGTTCATCGCGGCCAGGCAGGTCAACCTGTCGCTGGAGCGCGGCCACGGCGGAGCTTCCCCGTACGGCTTCATGGCCTACGCCTGGGTCGCCGCGCGGGTGCTCCGCCGCTACGACGAGGCCTACGAGCTCGGCCAGCTCGCGCTGGAGATGAACGAGCGCTCGGGACAGCCCGAGCTCTCCTGCCGGCTGCGCGTCGTGCTCGGAGCCCACGTCAGCGTCTTCACCGATCACCTCCTTTCCAGCCTCGATCTCTTCCAGGCCGCGCTCGAGGCGGGGCACAGGACGGGCGATCTCACCTACCTCTCCCAGGCGTGCGTCCACACCGCGCTCGTTCGATTCGGGCTCGGCGACGAGTGCGAGGCGGTGCGGGCCGAGGTCGATGGGTTCCTCTCGCTGGTGCGGCGCGCGCGGGAGGAGCTCGCCGCCCTCGCGCTGACCGGGGTGCGCCGCGCGCTCGACGACCTGATGGACGCGACGCGCGCCGGCGCGTCACGCCCGCCCAGCCACGGCGATCTCGACGACGCAGGGGATGAAGCGAAGCTCTCGGCGCCGGCGCACGGCGCCGCCGCGCGCGTGCACTACGCGCTGCGGCAGCAGATCTGCTTCCTCAACGAGGACTACGAGGGAGCGCTGCGGATGGGCTCGCTGGCCGAGGCGAGGATGCAGGGCGGCGTCGACGATCACCTCGCGACCGAGGTGTTCTTCTACACCTGCCTGACGCTGCTCTCGCCCGCGCTGGCGCGCGGCCGGCAGCTGACCACCGTCTCGGTGGCGAGCTACAGGGATCGGTTCTCGGAGTGGGCCGAGCGGTGCCCGGACAACTACCGTCACAAGCACCTCCTCCTCCGCGCGGAGTCCGCGCGCGCCGCGGGCGAGGAGCTCGCGGCGATGAAGCTCTACGATCAGGCGATCGAGTCGGCGAAGGTGAACGGTTTCGTCCGGGACGAGGCGCTCGCCAGCGAGCTCTGCGCGAAGTTCCACCTGGCGAGCGGCAGGGAGAGGATCGCCCACGTCTACATGGCCGACGCCCACGAGGGCTATCTGCGGTGGGGCGCGCAGGCCAAAGCGCGACAGCTGTCGCGAAAGTACCCGCACCTCGTGGCGCGCGCCGCGCTCGTCGGGCAGCAGAGCCGTCCGCCGGAGTCCGCGCTCCCGGCGAGCACGGAGCGCCCCACGTCGCTCGACGCGTTCGCCCTCCTCCGCGTCTCGCGCGCGATCTGCGGGGAGCTCGTCCTGGAGCGCCTCTTCGAGCGGCTCCTCCGGGCCCTGAGCGAGAGCGCGGGGGCGCAGCGCGCTGTGCTGCTCCTCGCGCGCGACGGCGCGCTGACCATCGAGGCCGAGCTCGACGGCGACCGCGGAGGGGTCCGCCTCGGACCTTCGACGCCGCTCGAGTCCACCGCCGATCTGGCCGCGAGCGTCGTCCAGCACGTCGCCCAGACACAGCAGCCGATCGCCCTCACCAGCGCGGCCATGGACGAGCGGTTCGCGGACGACCCTTACCTGCTCGAGGGCGGCCTTCGATCGATCCTGTGCCTCGCCATGACGCACCAAGGCCGCCTCACCGGCGTGCTCTACGCGGAGAACGGCGCGACCGCTGGCGCGTTCCGCGCCGGCCAGGTCGAGCTCTGCGGCCTCCTCGCATCGCAGGCGGCGGTGGCCGTTCACAACGCGTTGCGCTACCGCGACGCGCAGAGCACCTCGCGCGAGCTCCGTCGCTGCAACGAGGCCCTCGTCGATGAGGTCGCCCGCCTCACCGAGGAGCTCCGCGCGTGCAACCGCGACGCTAGCCCCACGAGCGAGCTGCGGCGCTGCAACGAGGCGCGCTAGCCCCGCTACAGCGGGGTGCGTCCGGGACCGTCCCGCCCGACAGGATTCCTCGCCAGGAAGGGGAGAGCTTCAGCGAGGCTCGCGGGGCGCCGCGAGCAAAGCTCACATCGCGGAGGGGACATCTCCTCTAAGAAATCCATGACGCCGGCACCAGAGGGGCCGCAAAACATGCATAGCGTGGGCGCGTCGGCGCGCCATGGCTCCGTCCGAGATGCGTGCAAGCGCGAAGGGGAACGCAATCGTGCGAACAAGGCACGCCCGCAGCGTGAAAGACACGTGGCAGCGCGGTAGAGCGCGCGGCAGCAGCGCAGACGCCGTCCTGCACACAGCCCCTCGAGGCCGGCGCTGACAGGCACATGCTCCGAGATCAAAATGCTCGGGATACCACGGGACGGAGGGAAGACACAAAGCACCTGCCGTCTCCCAGTCCACCCGTGATTCCCGAGCCTACAGCGCGGCGCAACTTCGTGCGCTACGGGCTCATCCGCGTCGTTCGGCTCGCTTCAGCGCACGTTCGCACGCCTAACGCGCTGGCCTGGCGGTCGAGCTAGCATTCCACGAAACTGCACATCGCGATAGAGCGCCGAACAAAGCCAGACCGAGCCATGCAGCCGCGAAGACGCATGGGGACGGGAGGTGATGAGTGGCGCTCCAACAGCCTATCCCCCGCCCGCCGTACCGCGGCTCGGCGAGGGATGGCCGCTATCGACACGCTCGTCTCAGGCGCCGCCCGCGCCGCCCTCGCCCGCGCCACCCGCGCCACCGGCGCCGCCGGTGCCGCCGCCCTCGCCCGCGCCACCCTCGCCACCGGCGCCGCCGGTGCCGCCGCCCTCGCCCGCGCCACCCTCGCCGCCGGTGCCGCCGCCCTCACCCGCGCCACCCGCGCCACCGGCGCCGCCCTCGCCGCCCGTGCCCGACGCCGAGCTCGTCGTCGTGGAGGAGGAGGTCGTGGTGGTCTCCCCGTCATCGCCGCATCCGGCGCCGATCATCATCATGGTCGCGCCTAGCAGAAGCGCGCTGGCAAAGATGCTCTTCGAAGCGTTCATGATTCGTTCTCTCCGTTGGGTTGTCCCCCCCAAAGAATGACTCGACAGAACCCCGCGCCGATCACCGCTCCACACCGCCAAGCGACTCAATCCACGCAAATTCGCGCAATATCTGCGCCCTAAAAAGCGCTATGAGCACGCTGCGTGCGATGGGCCGGTGTCAACTCCGTGGTGATTCCGTTATGGTGGACGATAGGCCACCATACTGGATTACGCAAGCTTTTTGTCTCACTGCATCATCGTTGCATGTGGGTGCTCGCCCGTGAACGCCCACCAGTCAAGCACATTCGCCCACACCGGCGCGGGCGAACATGACGCGTGAAGAGCGACTGTGCCTGACAGCTCATCCGCCATAACGGATTGACCTCCAGAGGTGAGGGCCCCATGAGCCAAAGCCTCCTCGCGTGAGCGACCTGGAGGAGCGGCGCCGGCGCCGCGCGAGACGCGCACAGAGCCCGACTGCAGCGCGGACGCGCCTGGTCTGGCCCCCGATGGGCCGGCTCCCGGTCTGGTCATGAGGACACGTTCGCGTCATCAAGTTCAAGTCCAAGTGCAAGTCCCAGGCCCGATGCCCATCGGCCGGGGTCCTCGTCCCTGCTCATGAGCGCAGGCACGCCGGGGAGAGACCCGGTATCGCTGGCGGGTCGGGCAAGGTAGCGGGCGAGCTCAAGTTGGATGTGCGAGCGACAGAGAACGCGGAGGCGCGGCGCTATGGAGCGCCCGCAGCCCCTCGTCTCAGCGCGCTCTTCACGGGTTGATCTCGTCGCTCGACCCTCGCTCCCGGGCGCAGGGGAGGTCGCCTGCGCGGGCCCGGGCCGCGAGGCTGGCCACGGCGGCCACGAGGGCGGCGGGCTCGATCGGCTTCGTGGCGTGCATGTGGAAGCCGGCGTCGAGCGCGCGCTTCTGGTCCTCCTTGCGAGCATAGGCCGTCAGGGCCAGCGCGGGCAAATCGCCGCCGGCCTGCGGCGGGCGCTGGCGGATGGCGCGGATGAGCTCATAGCCGTCCTCGCCCGGCATGGCGATATCGCTCACGAGCACGTGCGGGAGATCCGCGCAGAACGCCGCGAGCGCCTCGTGGGCCGAAGCCACGGCCGTCACCTCGGCGTGGTGCTGCGACAGCACCTCCTGAAGGAGCTCCCTGGCGTCCGCGTCGTCCTCGACGAGCAGGACGCGGAGCCCGCCGAGGTTGGACGCGGACTCCGAGCAAGCGAGCGAGCGCGACCGCCCCTCCCTCGTGAGCGCCGGGAGCGAGCTGCGCTCGACCCCGAGGAGCGGGAGCCGGACCACGAACGTGGACCCCTTGTGCAACCCAGGGCTGTCGGCCACGACCGAGCCGCCGTGGATCTCGACGAGCTGGCGCACAAGGGACAGCCCGATGCCGAGGCCCGCGTGCGTCCTGCGGCTCGTGCTGTCGGCCTGGCGAAAGCGCTCGAAGACGAGCGGGAGGAAATCCGGCGCGATCCCCTCCCCCGTGTCGCGCACCGTGAGCTCCGCCGTCGCGCCGGCCCGCCGGAGGGAGACGAGGATATGGTCCCCGGGACGCGTGAACTTGAGCGCGTTGGACGTGAGGTTCGAGACGACCTGCTGCAGCCGATCCGCGTCGCCGTTCACCTCGATGTCGGGATCGAGCGAGACGTCGATCGTGAGGCCCTTTGCCTCGGCGGCGGGGCGGATCGCGTCGATGGCGGTCTCCACGACGGGCGCGAGCGCCATCGGCGCGGCGCTGATGCTCAGCTTGCCCGTCGTGACCCGCGAGACGTCGAGGAGATCCTCGATGAGCTTCGTCTGCGCGGCCACGTTGCGCTCGATCACCTCGAGCCCGTGGGACACCCGCTGCTCATCGAACGGCTCGGACCGCAGGAGGTGCGTCCAGCCGAGGATCGCGTTCAGCGGGCTGCGCAGCTCGTGGGAGAGCGTGGCGAGGAACTCGTCCTTCAGGCGGTTCGCCTCGCGCTCCTCGGCGTGCACGCAGTTCTGGATGGCGATGGAAGCGAGCTGCGCGAGCTGCACGAGGACGTTCTCGTCGTCGTCGGAGAACTCGCCGTCGTTCCGATCCGAGAGCTGGATGGTCCCGATGTTCTGGCCGTCGGCCGCGGTGAGGGGCGCCGCGAGGTACCCCCGCGGCGGCGGCCTCTGCCCGAGGTTGTCCAGCCACTCCGGGTGCAGCGAGAGCTCTCGCTGCGTCAACCGGAGAGGCCTGTTCCTGGCGCAGACGAGCGCGCACAGCTTGCCCGCGATGGGGGGAGGCGCCTCCTTCTGGAACGTCGTGTACCGCTCCGAGAGCGACACCGCGGTCCGCGCCCGCTCGCCGGGCCGCTCCAGCTTCACGAGGGTCATCGCCTGATGGGCGCCGCCGACGTCGCGGGCAGCCTCCGTGATCGCCGCGACCATGGCGTCGAGCGACAGGGCCGAGTTGATCGTGAGCGCGGCGCGGTTGAGCCGCTGGAGCTGCTCCGCGTGCGCGCGCAGCGACTCCGCCTGGAGCTTGATCTTCTGTGTCTTCTTGAAGAGATCGACGAAGACTGACACCTTGGTGCGGAGGACCTCGGGGGCGAACGGGGTCATGATGTAATCGACCGCCCCGAGCGAATAGCTGCGCTCGACATAGACGCGCTCGGTGTGCGCCGTCAGGAAGATGATCGGCGTGTGCAGCGTGCTCCGCCGCTTGCGGATGAGCGACGCCGTCTCGAACCCATCTATCTCAGGCATCTTGATGTCGAGGAGGATGACCGCGAACTCCTCCTGAAGGAGATGGCGGAGCGCTTCCCTCCCGGACGCCGCCTTGACGATGTTCTCGCCGAGCGGCGCGAGGACTGCCTCCAGGGAGAGGAGCTGCTCAGGCCTGTCGTCAACGATCAGGATGTTGACTCTGCCTACTTCCGCCCTCATCCCGCGTCTCCTTGCCCCCCTTGCTCCGTTGTCAGCGCCGCGGCCAGCCTCGCAGCATCCTCAGGAATGGGGCTGTGTCCACCGCTTTCGGGCGGCGCCTGCCGCGTCCGCTCCAGCCCGCTCCAGCGCTCCGTGCGAGGACGCTCGGGGAACCACGTCGCCGGGGGGACGCAGCGCGCGCCCGCGGCGGAGGGGGAGCCCGCCAGCCCGCCTGCAGGAGCGCCCCCCGGGCGCCGGAGGGCCTTTTCGGAGGCAGCCCTGCGCGGGGGCGCCGGCGCGCGGAGCGCAGGCCGGCCGCGCTCAGCCCCGGAACGCTCGGCCCGCCCGGCATGGCCGCTCCGCAGATCCATTCCAGCCCCTCCCGTACGCTGCGCCGACGAGCTCGTATCGTAATCGAGGCGCTGTCTTACCCGCGACCCAGGTCTCGCCTGCAGTATCCACAAGGGGGCGCCTGACGCCGCTGCATGATCCCCGCACGCAGACCCTACACCGGAGCACGCCAGGGTGAAAAGAGGAATTCGTGCGCCACCGTGCGCCCCCTCGAAGAGGGCGTGAGCGCAACGCGAGAATCGGAGAGAACACGAAGAAAACCGACGCAAGTGGCGTGGACAGCGATGCATCGACGCTCTCCTGACGCTCTGTCGAACCCCGCTCGACGCGCTCGGTGCGCCTCGTGTCTCGGTCGTGAGGAGCCCGTCGCCTGCGCCGCGCGCTAGACGGCGGAGCGCCGCTCCTGGAGCGAGCGCGAGTGCCGGAGGATCACCTCGAAGACCTCGGCGACGCCGTCGGGGTCGAGGCCGAGCTCGAGGGCGCAGCGGCGGCGCGACTCCATCAGCCGCGCCTCGCGCACCGGATCCCGGACCGCCGCCCCGATCGTGGCCTTGGCGCGCCCGGCGCGCTGGACGAGCTCGGCCCTCCGCGCGAGCAGGCCGACGAGCTCCAGATCCAGGTCGTCGATGAGCTCCCGCGTCTCGCGGAGCTCGGGAGAGAGCGCGCCGAGATCGGGGATCGCGAGCGCGGCGAGGTCCTCGGGCGCGGCGTCCTTGGTCGGGACGTCGAGGCTCCGATCGACGGCGACGAGCGCGTCGATGAGGCGGCGGCGCGCCTCGCCCGCGAAGGGGTTCTCGCGGTGCAGCGCGGCGAACAGGTGCCCCGCGTCCACGCGCACCGTCTCGATCGTGTGCGCGATGCCCTGGAACGAGGGCGGCGCGTAGGGCGCGCCAGCGGGCACGCCCGCGTCCATCATGCCCTTCGCGATGAAGAACGCGAGCGCGTGCGTGAAGGCCATGACGCGGTCGTGCTCCTCCGGCGCCTGCTCCAGCACCTGACAGCCGATCCGCTCGAACAGCGCGACGACGCGGCGCACCGCGCCCGGGTGCGTGGGGTTCGGGCAGACGACGACGCGCAGCGGGCGCTCGCCGCGGGCGAGGCTCGCCGGACCGAACAGCGGGTGCGTCGCCACCCAGGGCCGGCCTTCGCCGAGCACCTCGGCCATGGCGCTCGCCGGCACGCTCTTCACGCTGCCCACGTCGGCCACCAGCTGCCCCGGCGCAAGGTGCGGCCGCAGCGCCAGGAGGGCCTCGCGCACCGCCGGCACCGGGACGGCGACGAGGACGAGATCCGCGCCGTCCACGAGCTCCGGGAGCGAGGCGGCCCGCGCGGCGCCGCGGATCTCCGCGGAAGGGTCAAACGCGCGCACCGAGATCCCCGCATCGTGGAGCAACGACCCGAGCGCCGCGCCGAAGCGGCCATACCCGAGGAATGCGACCTTGCCGATGCGCGCGGGCGGAGCGAGACCGCCCCCGGAATGCGGGAGAGAATGCGGCATGCGGCGGATACTACGACAGCCGGTCTACGCGGATGTCACGTTTTCTCGGCATCGCCGCGAGGATCTGCGACCGCGTCCGTGGGAGACAGGACGGCTCTCCGGCTTCTCCACGCCTACCGCGCTCGCGGCGACGATGCCCCTCCGGCGAGGGCCGGAGGCGGCGCTCCTCTGCCCGCGGCGGCTCGGCCGGCGCCGGCTCACCTGAGCTGCGTCGCGGCCACGCCGAGGATCGCGAGCAGCGACGCGACGGCGGCGATCAGCGCGATGCGCGCCCTGTTGCGCCCCGTGTCCTGCGCGCCGTACGCGCCGTACCGCGACGTCACCGGGCCCGCCTCCGAGCTCGGTCCGGCGCTCTCGGGCGGGCGGGGCCTCGCGCTGAGCCCGAGCCCGATCGTCGGGAGCGAGGCGCGGGGGCGCGTCGGGAGCGTCGCGCCGAGGAGCCGCGCGGCCCGCTCGACGTGATCCTGTCCCTCCGCCGACGCGTGGGGGGCGAGCGCGATCGCCAGCTCGGCCACGCTCGTGGGCCGCCGCGCGGGGTCCTTCTCGAGGCAGCAGAGGAGCACGCGGTCGATGGCAGGGGGGATGTCGGACCGCAGCGCGCTCGGGAGCGCCGGCGCCGCGCTCGCGATGCGCGGCGCGAGATCGGCGAGCGAGCTCGCCTCGAACGGCGGCCGCCCTGTCAGGAGCCGGTACAGGATCGCGCCGAGCGACCACACATCGGCGCGGGCGTCGACGGCGACCGAGGATCGCATCCGCTCCGGCGACATGTAGAGCGGCGCGCCGAGATCCTCCCGCGTCTGCGCCGGCGCGCCGCCGTCGCTCGCGCCGGGCAGCTCCCTGGACGCGCCGAAGCCGAGCACCTTGAGGAGCGTCGCGCCGCCGGGGGTCGTCGCGAGGAACAGGCGCGCCGGCTCGAGGTCGCGGTGCACGATCCCCGCGGCGTGCGCCTCGGCCACCGCCACGCAGGCCTGCAGCACCCAATCGATGGCCTCCGAGAGCTCGATCCGGCCGCGGCTGCGCAGCAGCTCGGAGAGGTCCTGCCCGTCGAGGTGCTCCGTGACGATGTACGCGACCCCCGAGGCGAGCTGGCCGACGTCGAGCACCCGCGCGACGTGCTCCCCCTTGAGCGCCACCGCCGCGCGCGCCTCCCGGAGCGAGCGCTCCACGCGCTCCGGGCTGCCGTCGGCGAGCAGGAGCTCGATCGCGACCCGCTGCGGAAGCACGAGGTGGCTCGCGAAGGCCACCGTCCCCAGCTCGCCGCTGCCCGAGATCCTGTCGACCCGGTACTTCTCGGCAATCACGTCCCCTGCGACGACAGGTGCGTTCATCAAAGCTCCCCGCAGCGCGCACCGGCGCGGGGGCAGCCGCCCGCCCCCCGTACATGCGCTGATTCATCCTAGCACCTTCGCTCGCCGGATTGGCGGTCGCCGGTCGTCGCCGGAGCTCGAGGCCAGCGCCGAGCTCCCCTCTCACCCCCGCCCGTTTACCCCTGTTACCCCTGTCCGCGCGGCCCGATGGCCTGGCAAAAGACCGCTGGAGGGGAGCCCTCGCGACGAGGGTGAGGCCGCGCAGCGCGCGCCGTCGTGCCGAGAGGGAGGGAGCGGTGGCGCCGCCGCGCGATGGCGCGAACCGCACAACCCGACGTCTCTCCCATATCACGAGACCCGGGACTTCCCGGCTCGCACCAGCACACATCCTGCTTTATATTCTCGCGGCAACGCGCGAGGGGGAACGCGTATGACTCGGGCGGAAGCGACTGAGGTCCACCGCTGCAGCCGATTTCTGCTCCGCAGACAGACGCTTGCCGGGAGGATGGTCGTGCAGAAAACCGTTCGGGGGCGTCATCCAGCCCCTGGCGCGGCGGCCCTCCTGCTGCGCGAACACGCCTTCCTGCGCCGGCTCGACGTGCCGGGGGTCGTGCGGCCGCTCGCGCTGGAGGGCCCGGAGGGCATGCCGGCGCTGCTCCTCGAGGACGCGGGACCCGAGGATCTCGAGCGGCGGCTCGCGCGAGGGCCGCTGGCGCTGGACGCGTTCTTCGACGTCGCCATCGCGCTCGCGGAGACGTGCGCGCGCATCCACGGGAGCGGCGTCGTCCACCGCGCGATCGCCCCAGGCCGCGTCGTCCTCGGCGAGGACGGGCAGGTCACCCTCGTCCATTTCTCGGACGCGGCCGAGCTCACGAGCATGCCCCGCGCCGTGGAGCTCGAGAAGCTCGACGCGCTCCCCTTCCTGTCCCCCGAGCAGCTAGGGCGCAGCTGCTGGTTCATCGACGCGCGCTCGGATCTGTACGCACTGGGAGCGACCTTCTACGCCATGCTCACCGGCGCGCCGCCCTTCAAGGACGCCGATCCGCTCGCGCTCGTGCACGCCCACATGGCGAGGAGCCCCGTGCCCGCGCACGTCGTGAGCCCCAGCGTCCCGGCGGTCCTCTCCGAGCTCGTGCAGCGGCTCCTCGCGAAGATGCCGGACCTGCGATACCAGAGCGCCGAGTGCCTCGCCCAGGACCTCCACGAGGCGCGGAGGCGATGGCGCGCCGCAGGCACCATCGCGCCGTTCGAGCTCGGCCGCATGGACCTCGCGCGGCGGCTCCCGCTGCCCGAGCGCCTGATCGACCGCGAGCGCGAGCTCGCCGCGCTGCGCGGCGCGCTCGCTCGCGTGTCGAACGGCGGGACGGAGTTCGTGCTGGTGACCGGGGAGGCAGGCGTCGGAAAGACCGCGCTCGTCGAGGCGCTGCAGGCCGCCGTCGCCGAGCGGGGCGGGCGGTTCATCAAGGGCAAGTTCGACCTGCGCGCGGCGAACGTCCCCTATGCGTCCCTGGCAGAGGCGCTCCGCGCCCTCGCCGCCGCGCTCCGCGCCGAGCCGGAGGAGAGCCGCGCGCAGCTCACGGAGGCCGTCAGCGAGCGGAGCCGCGCCCTCGGCGAGCTCTGCCCGGAGCTCACCGAGCTCCTCGGGGACGCGCCCGCGCCGCCGGCCGCGGATCCGATGCGCGCGGAGAACTGCTTCCTGCTCGCGATCCAGGACTTCGTGCGCGCGGTGGCCAGCCAGCGGCCGCCGCTCGCGATCTTCCTCGACGACCTCCAGTGGACGGACGCCGCGTCGCTCCGCGTCCTCCGCGCCCTCGCCGCGGATCCAGGCAGCAAGCACGTGCTCCTGCTCGGCGCGTACCGGTCGAGGGAAGTCGGCGCCGCGCACCCGCTCCACCAGGCCATCGAGGAGATCCGGGGCGCGCAGGTGCCCCCGATGACGCACCTCTCGCTCGGCCCGCTCGGCGCCGAGGCGGTCGTCGCGCTGCTCGCCGAGGCGCTCCGCTGCGAGCCGGAGCGGGCGCGCCCGCTCGCAGAGCTCTTCCTCGCCAAGACGGCCGGCAACCCCTTCTTCATCCGCCAGCTCCTCCGGTCGCTCCAGGAGAAAGGCCTGCTCCTCTTCGACGCGATCCGCTCGACATGGACGTGGGATCTCGGCCGGATCGAGCGGGTCGGCGTCACCGACAACGTGGTCCAGCTGATGTCGGAGTCCGTCCGCAGGCTGCCCGAAGCAGCGCAGGAGCTCCTGCAGGTCGCCGCGTGCATCGGCAAGCGCGCGGAGCTCAGGCTCATCGCGGCGGTGCTCGGCCGCTCCGTGGACGAGACGACCGCGTCGCTCCTCCAGCCGCTCCGCGAGGGGCTCGTCGTGCCCGACGGCACGTGCGAGCGCGAGGCGGGGCTCGCGATCCGGTTCGTCCACGATCGGGTCCAGCAGACGGCCTACGAGCTCGGGCCGGAGCGGCTGCGGATGCAGCTGCACCTGCAGATCGGCCGCTTCCTCGAGGCCACCTGCACCAACGGGACGGACGCCGCGCTGTTCGACGCCGCGGACCAGCTGAACCTCGGCGCCGCGCTGCTCGACGCGGAGCAGCGGGGCCGCCTCGCCGAGCTCAACCACCGCGCCGGCGTGAAGGCGCGCCGCGCCGCGGCCTTCGGCCCGGCGCTCGCGTACTTCCGCAGCGGCCTCCGGCTGCTGCCGGACGGCGCGTTCCGCTCGCGCTACGAGCTCTGGTTCTCCCTCCACCGCGACGCGGCGGAGTGCGCCGCGCTGACCGATCAGCACGCGATGGCCCGCGCGCTCGTGGAGGAGGGGCTCCGCCACGCGGCGTCGATCCCGGAGAAGGTCGATCTGGAGGCGCTCCGGATCATGAGCACGACGATCACCGGCGAGCACGATCTGGCGCTCGGCTGGGGGCGCGACGCGCTGCGCGCGCACTTCGGGGTCGAGCTGTCCTTGGCGGACCTCGACAGCGAGATCGCGGCGCGAAGGCGGATCATCGCCAGGTACCTCGCGGAGCGCTCGCCCGAGTCGCTCGTCGATCTCCCCCGCGTGACCAGCCCGGAAGAGCGAGCCCGCATGAGGCTCCTCGCCGAGATGGTGGCCCCCGCCTGGTTCGCGGACCGGAAGCAGCTGGTGCTCCTCACCGCCCTAGGCGTCCGCTTCGCGCTGGAGCACGGCAACGCGAGCGAGTCGATCCTCTCCTACGCAGGGCACGCGATGCTCCTGGCGGCCGAGGGCGACCTCGCGAGCGCCCAGGGCTTCGGCCAGCTCGCGGTGGAGCTCGCGCGGCGGTTCGAGGATCGCGCCCAGGAGACGATCGCCCGGTACATGTACAACGAGTTCGTTTACCCGTGGATCGCGCCGCTCGCCTCGAGCGGGGCGCCGTTCCGAGAGATCATCGAGCTGGGCGTGTCGTCCGGCGAGCTCCGCTTCTCCTCGTACGCGCGCACGGGGCTCATGGCGCACTCGTTCGCCGCAGGGGTGGAGCTCGATCGCGTGCTGGTCGATCTGAACGACGGGTTCGCGTTCAGCCGGCAGACCGGCAACAAGTCGACGCTCTTCTACCAGCTCGCCTTCCGGCAGATGATCCGGTGCCTCAAGGGGCTGACGAGGGGCCGGAACGTGGCCGATGACGCCGAGTTCGACGAGCGGGCCTTCCTCGAGGCGGCGCAGCGGGAGCCGCCGGCGAGGTGCGTGTATCACATCGGGCGCCTTCAGGTCTCGTACCTGCTCCGGGACCTGGCCGAGGCCATCGCCCACGCCGACGCGGCGGCCCCGTTCATCCATTTTCTCGGCGGCTACATCCCCGAGTGCCAGTACGCGCTGTTCACCGCGCTCACGCTGCTGTGGCGATGCGATGAGGCCGACGAGCAGGAGAGGGCCGCGCTGCTCGCGCGCGTGGCCGACCTGCAGCGCGCCCTGCGGAGGTGGGAGCTGGGCTGCCCGGAGAACTTCCGCCCGCGGCGCCTCCTCGTCGACGCGGAGATCGCCCGCGTCGAGCGCAGGTTCGAGCTCGCCGGCGCGCGGTACGACGAGGCGGTCGAGGCGGCGACGCGCTGGGGGTTCCTCCACATCGCCGCGCTCGGCAACGAGCTGGCTGGGCGCTTCTACCACGGGCTCGGACGGGCGCGGATCGCGGCCATGTACCTGCGCGCCGCGCACCAGGGGTTCGCCCGCTGGGGGGCCTCGGAGAAGGCCCACGCGCTCGCGGAGGAGTTCAGGCTCGGCGGGCCCGGCGACGAGCCCGAGCTCGCGGAGCGGCTCCCGGCGGTCGCCCTCGACGCGCTCAGCCTGCTCAAGGCCGCCGAGACCCTCTCGAGCGAGATCGTGCTCGATCGGCTGCTCGAGAAGCTCCTGGGCGTCTGCCTGGAGGCCGCCGGCGCGCAGCGCGGCGCGCTCGTGCTCGAGGAAGAGGGGGAGCTCTTCGTGCGGGCCCAGGGGTCCGTCGCCACCCCGGTCTCCATCGAGCGCACGCCGCTCTCCCGGTCGCGCGAGATCCCCCGGCGGGTCGTCGAGCACGCCCACATGGCGTGCGAGCTCCTCGTGCTCGACGACGCGGACAGCGCGCCGGCGCGCGACCGCGATCCTCACTTCGCCGGGGGCGGCTCGCGGTCGGTCCTGGTCCTGCCCATCCAGCGGAACGAGGCGCGGCTCGGGGTGGTTTACCTCGAGAACAACCTCGCCACGTACGCCTTCACGCGCGCTCGCGTCCACGTGCTGGAGCTCCTCTCCGACCAGATCGCGATCGCCCTCGAGAACGCCCGCCTCTACCGCGAGGCGCAGCACGCGGTGCGCGTCCGCGACGAGTTCCTCAGCGTCGCGTCGCACGAGCTCAGGACGCCCGTCACCTCCCTGCGCCTCGGCCTCCAGGCGTTGCTCCGCCGGGGAGACCACGCGTCCGACGAGCGCCTCGCGCGCGCCCTGCAAAGGATGGATCGGCAGGTGCAACGGCTCGTCCGGCTGATCGACGACGTGCTGGACGTGTCGCAGCTCCACACCGGCCGGCTGGAGCTGCACGTCGAGCCGGTCGATCTCGCGGAGGTCGTGGACGACGTCCTGGAGCGGCTCACCGAGCGCATCGCGCACTCCGGCTCGTCCGTGAGCGTGCGCGCCGAGCCGTCCGTCGTGGGATCGTGGGACAGGAGCAGGCTGGAGCAGGTGGTCTCGAACCTGCTCGACAACGCCCTCAAGTTCGGCGCGGGCAAGCCGATCGAGGTCTCGGTCGCGCGGAAGGACGGCACGGCAGAGCTCGTGGTGCAGGATCAGGGCATCGGGATCCCGGCGGGGCGGCTCCCGCACGTGTTCGACCGGTTCGAGCGCGCTGTGTCGAGCCGCCATTTCGGCGGGCTCGGGCTCGGGCTCCACGTCGTGAAGAGCATCGTCGAGGCGCTCGGCGGCGCGGTGCGCGTCGTCAGCCGGCCGGACGAGGGGGCGCGGTTCACGGTGGAGCTGCCCTGCGAGCGGCCGGCGGCGAGCCACGCGGCGTCGGCGACGCTCGGCGGCCTGCACGCCTGACGCGAGCCGACGCGAACCGACGCGAACCGACGCGAACCGACGACTACGGCCTGCTCTTCGGCTGCTGCGGGACCATGAGGATGTACGGCGTCGCAGGCTCCTCCTCCGGCGGCACCGCGCGGGGCGCGGGGACCCCCTTCTCACCGAGGCTCCGGATGAAGCGGTACATCGCGACGAGATCGCGCTCGTGCAGGGTCACGTAGTTGAGCCATGGCATCGGCGGCCGGCCGGCGGCCTCGCGGAACATCCGCACCCAGGCCTCCTCGCCGAGGTTCTGGGCGGAGATCCGGAGGTTCGCCGCATAACTCGTCCCCCACGGACCTCGGTAGCCGACGTCGCTGCCCGTCAACCACTCCGAGGTCGGGAGCTTGCCGCCGGATCGGTCCCACCCGGGCGTATGGCAGTCGTTGCACCCGCCCACGAGGATCAGGTACCGGCCGGCCTCCTCCGGGCTCCCCCCCGCGACGTGCGGCGAGGCAGGCGCCCGTGCCACGGCTGCACAGCCGATCGACGCCAGGAGCGCCGCGCCGGGCAGCCACTGCACAGTCCGGCGCGCCGCGCGCGCCCGGTCCGCGGCGGACGATCTCGATCCGGCGCGCGTCTCGCTCTGCATTCCAACCATTCCATCCCTCGTGCAGCGCGCGTGCCGGGCTGAGGCGCGGCGCGCGGACGAGCGCGCTAGGGGCCGCCGGCGCGGGCCTTCCTGCGCGGCGCCGCCATGAGCGGACGGAGTCCGTTCACGCAGGCGAGGACCGCGGAGCCGTTGTTCATGAGCGTCGCCGCGACCGGGTTGAGGAGCCCGGGGATCGACAGCGCGTACGCGACCGCGTTCACGGCGAGGATCATCGAGAAGTTCTGGTGGATGAGCCGCATCGCGGCGCGCGAGATGTCGATCGCCTCGATGAGCTTCGACAGGTCGTCCTCCACGAGGACGACGCCCGCCGTCTCCCGGGCGATCTCGGCGCCCGCGGACACGCTGATGCCGATGTCGGCGTACGACAGCGCCGGGGAGTCGTTGATGCCGTCCCCGACGACCGCGACCGTGCGGCCCTCCTGCGTCAGCCGGCGCGTGATCTCCGCCTTGTCCTCGGGCAGCATCTCCGCGAAGTACCGGGTGATGCCGAGCTCGAGCGCGACCTGCCTGGCCACCTCGCGGCTGTCGCCCGTCAGCATGACGATATCCTCGATCCCGCGCGCGCGCAGGCTGCGGATCGTCGCGCGGCTCTCGGCCCGGATGCCGTCGCGGCAGGCGAGCGTGGCGACGTGCCGGCCGTCGACGGCGAGGAAGAGGAGCGATTTCGCCGCCGCCTCGAGCGCCCTCCTCGCGCCGGGCTCGGCGCGGCAGGTGATGCCGAGCTCGTCGAGGAAGCGGGGGCTGCCGAGCTGCACGACCTTGCCGAACACCCTGGCCTGCACGCCCCGGCCGACGAGGTAGCGGGACTCCTCCCGGTCCGGGATCGTCAGGCACCACGCCTCGGCGAGCCGGAGCACGGCCTGCGATACGGGGTGGGTCTGCCGCGCGGACACCGCGGCGGCGAGGGTCGCCGCCTCGCGCTCGGACAGGGCGTCGTGGACGACGAGGTCCGTCACCTCGGGGATGCCGGAGGTCAGCGTGCCCGTCTTGTCGAACACCACGGTCGACACCTTCGCGAGCTTCTCGATGTAAGCGCCGCCCTTGATGAGGATCCCACGCCGCGCCGCGGCGTTCATCGACGCGAGCACCGTCGTCGGGGCCGAGACCCGGGGGCCGGTGCCGAAGTCGATCGTCAGGATCGCGGACACGCGGCCGAGGTCCCTGGTCGCGGCGAGCACGACCGCCGAGCAGGCGAGGGCCGGCGGGACGAGCCGGTTCGCCACGAGCTCCGCGTAGTTCTGCGCGCGCGTCTCCAGCGCGGGCGCGTTCTCGATGAGCCGCGCCGTGCTCGCGGCGGTCGTGTCGCCGCCGACCCGCTCGGCGCGGATGTACAGCTTGCCGTCCTTGATGACGGTCGCCGCGAAGCAGCGGTCGCCGGGGCCCTTGAGGACGGGCATCGACTCGCCGGTCAGCGTCTGCTGATCGACGAGCCCCTCGCCGTCCGTGACCGTCCCGTCGACCGGGATGACCGAGCCGGTGTAGACGACGAGGACGTCTCCGGCGGCGAGCTCGGCCACCGGGATCTGCACCTTCGCGTCGCCGCGGACCACCCACGCGAGGTCCTGCTGGTACTCGAGAAGGCCGCTGATCGCGCGCCGGGCGCGCGCCTGGGTGAGATCGCGGATGTGGTCGCCGAGCGTGACCAGCCAGATGATGCCGGCCGCGTTGATGGCGTCTCCGGTCGCCACGGCCGAGGCGATCGCCAGGCTGTCGAGCAGGTCGACGTTGAGCTTGCGGTCCCGCACCACCGAGCCCCACGCCCTCTTGAGGATGGGCGCGGACGTCGCGGCGATGAACGGGTACGCGAGCAGCGGCGAGACGAAGCTGCCGAGCGAGAGGACCATGCCGACGCTCGACAGGTAGAGCGGGCGCTTCGCGAGGGCGGCCGCGCGGCGCGCCTCCCGGGCGGCGCGCGCGGCGCGCAGCGCCCCCCGCGGGGCCGGCGCGGCGGAGGCCGAGGCGGCGGCGCCCACGATGGCCTCGAGGTCGACGTGCCGCGGGTCGTGCTCGACGACGGCGCTCGACGCGCCCTCGGCGATGCGCACGGACAGGACCCCGGGCACGGCGGTGAGCCCCGCCTCGAGCAGCGGGCCGAAGGCCGCGTCCTTCCCGAGGCGCGGGAGCCGCAGGCGGACCCTGCCCGGGATCGCGTGGACCACCGAGACCGGCTCGGTCGCGGTCGACAGGAGCGCGGCCATCGTCACCCCGCCCCGCCGCCGGTGGGTGCGCCCGCGCCCGCGCTCGCGCTCGCGCTCGCGAAGAAGCTCTGGATGCGGCCGTGGTTCAGCACCACGAAGAAGTCGACCCCGTACTTCACGAGCGTGATCCAGTGGGGCATGCCCGGGGAGCGCCGCATCAGCAGCTGGAGCATCCCGGACCCGACGAGGAGCGCCGGCACCAGGAGCTTGAGGTCGACCTGCGCCGGCGGGACGACCTGCGACGCCGCGTTCAGCCTGTCCGCGGCCTGGACGACGAGGCGCGCCGTCCGGCCCGGGCTCGGCGGCTCGGCGGGCGCCGCGCAGGGCGAGGGCGTGAGCCCATCGATCGGGCGACAGCTACAACCCGAGAGCTCGGGGATGTGCGCGAGCTCGGAGAAGACGTCCTCCAGCGGGACATCGGGCTCGTGCTCGAGCGTGAGGCTCCCCGCCCACGCGCTCGCCCGCGCGTCGACGACGCTGGGGCAGGCGCGCGCCAGCTCCGCGATCTCCTCGGCCCTCGCCGGGTCCCCGCGCAGCGCGGGGACGGCGAGGCGCACGCGCCCTGGAACCCAGTGGATGATGACGACCCCTCGATCGCTCGGCATGGCTCACCTCCCGGCCTGCGCGGCCGGGTCACCGGAACACCTCTCGTCAGCTCCCGGGCGGCTCCATCTCCGCGCGCGACCACCCCCGCGCGCCGCCCGAGCCGGCGCGCTGCTCCTGGCGCGCCATCTCCTCCCTCACCTCGGCGACGAGGTCGGCGAGCCTCTCCCTGCCCTCGCCGAGCGAGCCCCTGATCCTGTCCACGGCGACGAAGCCTAACTTCATGGCCCTCTTGACGGTCGGACGGGTGATCCTCGTCAAGCTGGCGAGCCCCATACCGATGATGATGCCGAGCCCGAGGCGTTCCATCCCCACTCCTCTCCTCGAAATCCACGACCCATGGCGCGCGCTGGCGCCGAATGCCGGCGACGCGCGGACGCGCGCCGGATGAAAGACAGAGAATCTGGATCCCACAGGCACCGGGCACACGGAAAGATAGAGACAGGCGATGTCCGCTGTCCCTCCGTGCTCCCACTGCCCATTTCACTCGGTCCCGAGCCGTTCGGAGCGCCGGCGCCGCGCGGCGCCGCGCGGCCACGACCAGGACGGGCGTCGCCGCGGGGGCGTCGGCGCCTGATCCGGGAGTTCGAGCGGGCAGACTCGAACGAAAGCCCTTATGTCTTCGGCTTCCGTGGGAGCACCCACACGTGATTTGTAACACTGCAGTCGCGCGTTCGCCATGGGCTTTTCATGTCCGGTCGACACCTGACTCGCGTGCTGAGGGAGCGTTCCGCGCGGGCGTCCGAGGCGCGTTTCTCCTCTGGCGGCGCCGCCATGCCGCGCGTTTCTCCTCTGGCGGCGCCGCGCCATGCCGCGCGCCCCGCCCGGGCGGGGCGGGGCGCGCGGGCGCCGGCGTGTCCGTCGCTTCCAGCCGGCGAGCGACCGTGGTAAATTTCTGGACATGCAAGCGGGGCAGCACGAAGAGCCGGTGATGGGGAGCAATGGCTCTCTCCTTGCGGAGCTCCTGGCGGAGACGGGGGTCGCCTCCACGAGCGGCGCCTACCACGATGTGAAGCGGGGCGTGGAGGCGGTGGTCGGCAAGGTCGCGGGCCGCCCGGAGGCCGGCGCGGCGCTGGACAGCGCCCTCATCGACCTGTGGATCGCGGAGATCGACCAGCGGCTGTCGCGGCAGATCGACGAGATCCTGCATCACCCCGTGTTCCAGCGCCTCGAGGCCGCGTGGCGCGGCCTGAAGTTCGCCATCGATCACATCGACTTCCGGGAGAACATCCGCGTCGAGATCCTCAACTGCTCGAAGGACGATCTGCTCGCGGATTTCGAGGACTCGTCCGAGGTCGTGAGGAGCGGCCTCTACAAGATCGTCTATTCGTCGGAGTTCGGCAATTTCGGCGGCAAGCCGTTCGGCGCCGTCATCTCGAACTACGAGTTCGGCCCCGTGCCCCAGGACATCGCGCTCCTCCAGAAATGCGCGGCGGTGGCGACGATGGCGCACGCGCCCTTCCTGGCCGTCGCGGGCCCGCAGTTCTTCGGGCTCAAGGACTACCGGAAGGTGCCGCACCTCGGCGACATCAAGGCGCTGTTCGAGGGGCCGCAGTACGTGAAGTACACAGCGTTCCGCGAGTCCGAGGACGCGCGCTACGTCGGCCTGCTCCTCCCCCGCTTCCTCCTGCGGCTGCCCTACGGGGCGAGCACCTCCCCCATCCGGGCGTTCTCCTACGAGGAAGACGTCGTCGGCAACCACGCGGCGTACTGCTGGGGGGCGCCCACCTACGCGATGGCGACCCGGCTCGCCGAGAGCTTCGCGCGCCACCGCTGGTGCCTGCACATCATCGGGCCGCAATCCGGCGGCACCGTCGAGGGCCTCACGCTCCACGAGTACGATGCGCTCGGCGCCATCCAGACGAAGATCCCGACCGAGATCATGCTGACCGAGCGCCGCGAGTTCGAGCTCAGCGAGGAGGGCTTCATCGGGCTCACGTTCCGCAAGGACACGGACAACGCCTGCTTCTTCTCCGCGAACTCGGCGCAAAAACCCAAGTACTTCGGCCAGAGCGACGAGGGGCGCGCCGCCGAGGTCAACTACCGGCTCGGCACACAGCTGCCTTATGTCTTCCTCGTCAGCCGGCTCGCCCACTACCTCAAGGTCATGCAGCGCGAGCAGATCGGCACCTGGAAGGAGCGCGGCGACCTCGAGCGCGAGCTGAACAGCTGGCTCAGCCAGTATGTCGCGGACATGGATGTCGTGTCGCCCGCCGTGCGCTCGCGCAGGCCGCTCCGCAAGGGGCGGACCTCGGTGACCGAGGTCGAGGGGAGCGCGGGCTGGTACCGGGTCCACCTCGAGGTGCGCCCGCACCTCAAGTACATGGGGGCCTATTTCACGCTGAGCCTGATGGGCAAGCTCGACCGGGAGTGAGGCCGCCCCGCTCCGGGCGGATTCCCGCGGCGGGCGGCCATCGCGAGCCCGCGCGACGGCCGGCCTGTGGTAGAGCGCTGTATGCGCACGCTCCGACAGCCTGCCGCTCCCCTCGCGCTCACCGTGGCCCTCTCCGCGCTGGCGGCCTGCGGCCCCGCCGCGAGCCCGCCGCCCGCGCCCCCGCCCCCCAGCGTGAAGGCGCTGATGCCGCCGGCGCCGCAGGGCCTCCCTGTCGTCGAGACGAAGCTCGAGAGCGTCGGGCTCGACGAGGCCGCGCTCGACCGATCGGCGAACCCCTGCGAGGACTTCTACCAGTTCGCGTGCGGCGGATGGCTGGCAAAGACCGAGATCCCGGGGGACGAGTCCGGCTGGATGCGGAGCTTCAACGAGATCGAGAAGCGCAACGAGGCGGAGCTCCGGCGCATCCTCGAGGACGCCGCGAGCGCCGGCGACCGGGATCCGGTGACCAAGAAGATCGGCGCCTACTACGGCGCGTGCATGGACGAGCCCGCGGTCGAGGCCGCCGGCGCGAAGCCCATCGCGGACCTCCTCGCGAAGGCGCGGCGGGTGCGCGACCCGAAGGGCCTCGGGGCGCTCGTGACCGAGCTCCACCGCCGCCGCATCTGGGCGCTGTTCGACATCGAATCCGCGCAGGACATGAAGGACGCGACGCGCGTCATCGCGCAGCTCGACCAGAGCGGGCTCGGCCTGCCAGACCGCGACTACTACCTCAACGAGGACGACAAATCGAAGGCGCTCCGCAAGACCTACGAGGAGCACGTCGCGCGGATGATGCGGCTCGCCGGCGCGCAGGAGGCGGCGGCGAAGGCGGCGGCGCTCGATGTTCTGCAGATCGAGACCGAGCTCGCGAAGATCTCGAAGACGCGGGTCGAGCGGCGGGACCCGGCGGGCCTCTACAACAAGCTGGATCGGGCGGCGCTCGCCAAGGCCGCGCCGGCGTTCTCGTGGGACGCGTATTTCCAGGGGCTCGGCCTCCAGGACGTCAAGGAGGTCAACGTGACCTCCGTCCGGTTCTTCGAGGGGCTCTCCCGGCTGCTCACGTCGGTGAAGCCCGCCGCGTGGCAGAGCTACCTCTCGTGGCACGTGGTGCGGTCCATGACGCCCGCGCTGCCCAAGGCGTTCGTCGACGAGAGCTTCACGCTGCAGGCCGCGCTCACCGGGCAGAAGGAGGTGCGGCCGCGCTGGAAGCGCTGCGTGGACGCGACCGATGACGCGCTCGGCGAGCTGCTCGCGCAGCCGTTCGTCAAGACGAGCTTCCCCGGCGCGAGCAAGCCCGCGGCCGAGGCGATGGTGCACCAGATCAGCGACGCGTTCGCGCGCGACGTCCGGGCGCTCGACTGGATGGATGAGGGCACGCGGCAGCGCGCGCTCGCCAAGCTCGCCGCGATGGCGTACCTCATCGGATATCCCGACAAGTGGAGGACCTACGATTTCGAGGTCGATCCGAGATCGTACGCGAAGAACGCGCTCGCCGCGCGCGCCTTCCACACGCAGTGGGACCTCGGGAAGATCGACAAGCCGCTCGATCGCGACGAGTGGCAGATGAGCCCGCCCACCGTGAACGCCTATTACGACCCGCAGCGCAACCACATGGTCTTCCCGGCCGGCATCCTGCAGCCGCCGTTCTACAGCGTGAGCTCGGCCGCGGCGGTGAACCTCGGCGGCATCGGCATGGTGGTCGGGCACGAGCTCACGCACGGGTTCGACGACGCGGGCTCGCAGTTCGACCAGAAGGGCAACCTGGAGGACTGGTGGTCGAAGGAGGTCGGGGCGGCGTTCAAGGAGAAGACCGGCTGCGTCGAGGCGCAGTACTCGGCCTTCGAGGCGCTGCCGGGGCTGAAGCTGAACGGCAAGCTGACGCTGGGCGAGAACATCGCGGATCTCGGGGGCGTGAAGCTCGCCTTCATGGCGTACCGCGCGATGCGCAAGGGCGCGGCGGAGCAGACGGTCGCGGGCGGCTTCACGGAAGATCAGCAGTTCTTCCTCGCGCACGGGCAGTCCTGGTGCGGCAAGCTGCGCGATGAGGCGCTCCGGCTGATGGTCCAGGTGAACCCGCACTCCCCGCCGCGGTTCCGCGTGAACGGCCCGCTCATGAACCTCCCGGAGTTCGGCGAGGCCTTCAAGTGCGCGCCGGGCACGCCGATGCGGCCGACCAAGACGTGCGCTGTCTGGTAGCCGCGCGCGGCAGGCTCGGTTAAATGAGCCGCCATGATCCTGATTGGCCAGTACGACTCTCCCTTCGTGCGCCGCGTCGCCGTGGCGCTCCAGCATTACGGGCTCGCGTACGAGCACCGCCCGTGGTCGGTGTGGGCCGACGCGGAGTCCATCGCGAAGTACAACCCGCTCCGGCGGGTCCCCGTGCTCGTGACGGACGGCGGGGAGCCGCTCGTGGAGAGCGCGGCGATCCTCGACGCCCTCGACGACCTGGTGGGGCCCGATCGCGCGCTCCTGCCGCGCTCGGGCGAGGCGCGCCGCGCCGGGCTGCGGGTCTCCGCGCTCGCCACGGGGCTCGCGGACAAGGCGGTGAGCCTGCTCTACGAGCACGTGCTGCGCACGGGCGAGCGCCGGAGCCCCGTCTGGGTGGAGCGCTGCACCGCGCAGATCGGCGAGACGCTCGACCTGCTGGAGCGGGAGCGCGCCGCCCGGCGCGGCGACGCCTTTTGGCTGGGCGCCTTCAGCCACGCCGACATCGCGGTCGCCTGCGCGCTGCGCTTCACCTCCGAGGCACACCCGGCCCTCACCGACGCCGCGAGGCGGCCGGCGCTGGCCGCGCACGCGGCGCGCTGCGAGGCGCTCCCGGTGTTCGCGGCGGTGGTGCAGCCCCTCCACGTGGCCGTGTAGCGCCGCGTGCGGGGTTGTCCGGCTGGCCCGGCTGCCAGCGCGTGCGGGTCACCGGGTTCCGCTGCTCCCGCCGCTTCCGCCTGCGGTGCCGCTTCCACCCGCGCCGCCGGTTCCGCCCGCCCCACCGCTACACTCCTCTATCTCGGGATCGACCGGCCCGGTCTTGTCGAGACCCAGAAAGGGGATGACGTACCCAGCGGGGAATAACGCGTCGGATGGGCCGTGATCACCGCCCATCGAGGTGAACGCGTCGAGGACCACGTAGCCGCACTCATTCTCCCAGCGCTGCCGCGTCGCATCGTGATTGCCGAGCCGGACTCCCGTATCGGTCGGCGTCGGGCTCGCGCCCACGCCCAGAACATCGGTCCATTGCTTGATGGCCTCCGTGTGGTTCGAGTAGTGCACCAGAGTCAGAGTCGGAGGATTCGGCGCCACGTGGTCCGGAGCATAGACGTACATGCTCACGTCACCAGGCAGACCGCTCACCCCCCAGTCGTTGACCTGCTGCAACGTCGCCGCTCCCGCGGAGGGTACCGACCCCAGCATGGCTGCCAGCACGGCGCCCCGGCAGTCCAGTTTCGGCTCATGATGGAGTTCTCTCCTGTGTGTGAACTTGCTCTCTCGAACCAAGCAAGGCTGCGACGACATGACCCCGGCGACATCAATGGCGAATCGCCACGCGCACGTCAGGTTCGTCGCCGGGCCATTTCGGTTGACGCCGCTGATGTGAGCGTTCACAGTTGCTCGCGAACCATCCCTTCGCTTTGTTCAGGACAGGCCGTCGAGCGCGCAGGGCGCTCGTCCTCGGATCGCTCCCGGCACGGCTCCGCTCGCTCGAACCGGCTGTGGACCAGGATGTGATCCCGAGCTCCGGACATCGGACCGGGCGGGCGCCGGCGTCCATCGGCGCAGCAACCACGCGGGAAACAGAGGAGCGAGATGGCACGTTCGGGAAGCAGATCGAGAGCACGATTCCTCGTGGCGCTCTTATGGACCTCCGGGTGCAGCGACCCGGTGACGACGACCGGCGGAGACGCAGGACCCGGTGCCGAGCCCCCCGCGTGCTCCGAGGGCACCTGGGATCACGATGGCGACAGCGCGACGAGCTGCGTCCCATGGACAGGCTGCACCGCTGGCACCTTCGCGAGCGCCGAGGGCTCGCCTACGGCGGACCGGCGGTGCACGGCGTGCCCGGAGGACACCTTCAGCGACACGATGAACGCGCCGAGCTGCAAGACGCACACGCCCTGCGCGCCTGGGACGAGGCAGACCGCGCCGGGGACGAGCTCCACGCCCGCGCAGTGTGACGGCTGCTCGCCGGGCACGTACTGCGCAGGCGGGACCGCCGCGCCTGTCGATTGCGCGGACGGCACCTGGGACGACGACGCCAATCCCGCAACGACCTGCGTCGCGTGGACCGACTGCGTGCCAGGGGAGCACGTCGGCACGGAGGGAAGCAGCACCACGAACCGCAGCTGCGTCGAGTGTACGAATGGCGAGCACACGGCCACGATGAATGCAACCAGCTGCTCCCCGGGTGCCTGGGTGCTGAGCTACTTCGGGCCGCATCAGGACGTGGCGAGCGATTCGCTGCATCTCGCCTACAGCACCGACGGGCTTCGCTGGTCGACCCTCGCCGGTGGACAGCCTGCGTACCAGCTCACCGGGATGGGCACGAATCACATCCGCGATCCGTTCCTGTTCCGCAAGAACGATGGAACGTACATCTATATCGCCACCGACTGGACGCTCTCGGAGAACGACGCGAACTACTGGAATAATCCGAGCTCCAAGATCTTCGTGGCGGACTCGACCGATCTCATCACCTTCAAGAACCCCCGGTTGATCACGCTCACGAACCTTCCGGGCCCCAGGGACACCCCGATGCACGCGTGGGCCCCGGAGGCTTACTACGACCCTGATCGCAAGCTCTATGCCATCATCTGGTCCGGGAACGACACCACGGGCGCGAACCGCATCTACGTCAGCTACACCGAGGACTTCGTCACCATCGTCAACCCGACACCCGACGTGCTCTTCGATCCGGGCTACAGCGTCATCGACGCGACGATCACGCAATGGAATGACCGCAACTACCTCTTCTTCAAGGACGAGACGGACAGCAGCGGGAGCGCGCTCACCGGATCGGGCAAGGACATCCAGATCGCGCGCTCCCCGACGCTCGCGCTCGATCCGGGGACGTTCACGCGATGGAGTCCGGACTACATCACGCGCGGGTCGACCCAGAGCAGTAGACGAGCGACGGAGGGGCCGTTTGTCATCAAGGATCCGCGGCAGAGTCGATGGTACCTGTTCGCCGACTACTACCTGAACGGCGGTGTGTTCGGGTGCTGGAGCACGACGGATCTCGATGCGGATCCGGGCTCCTGGACGGAGCTCCCGAGCACGCAGTACCGCTTTCCGTCCGGCGTGCGCCACGCGAACGCGGTCCGGGTCACGCAGGCGGAGCTCGACGCGATCATCGCCCACTACTGAACATTCTACCGGACCCACGGACGGGTAGAGTTTCCCCTTGTCATGCGCGCACCGAGATCTTCCCATCCAGAGTGCACTTCCCTCTCTGCGCCACGCGTCGCGCTCACGGCGGCAGCTCGGGCCTTCGCCGCGCTGCTCGTGATGGTCGGGTGCTCGGATGGGCCCTCGACCGATGCGCCGGGCGCGTCGACCAATTCATTGCGGATCATGGCGGCGGGCACAGCGCTCAGCACCTCGGAGTCCGGTGGGCGGGTGACCGTGAGCGTGGCGCTCGACGGCGCGCCGAGCGCGCCGATCACGGTGCCGGTCTCGAGCTCGGATGCGACCGAAGGCTCCGTCTCACCGGCGACCATCTCCTTCACGGTGGAGGATTGGAGCGTCCCTCGGGAGATCACGGTCACGGGGGTGGACGATGCGGAGAGCGACGGGGATCAGATCTTCCGCGTCCGCTTCGGGCCCTCGGCCTCTGCAGACCCAGCGTGCGACGGCCTCGTCGCGGAGTCCGCTGACATCACGAACACGGACGACGACGGTCCAGGGACGGCGGCGATCGTCGTCAGCGACCCGTCGGGGACCCTCGCCGAGCGCGGCGCGCCCGTGACATTCACCGTGCTCCTCGCATCGCAGCCGAGCGCGCCCGTGACGATCGCTCTCAGCGTCAGCGACACGACGGAGGCGACGCTGAGCCATGCGGACCTGACGTTCACGGCGGCGAACTGGAACACGGCGCAGACCGTGACCTTGAGCAGCGTCGATGACTGGCAGGCCGACGGAGCTCAGCCCGTACGCGTCGTCTTCGATTCACCGGCCAGCGAGGACCCCGAATATGCGGCCCTCGCCGCCCCCGCTGTCCTCGAGCTCTCCAATCTCGATGACGACGTCGGAGGGGGTTACCAGATTCGCACGACGCACACGGAGGGCGCCCCGCTCTACGTCGCGCACTCCTATTATCACGCGATGATCACCGACCTCGACGACAGGGCGAACAACCAGGTTCCTGCCGACTTCCAGTGGAGAGTCGTGCCCGGCCTCGCGAACCCGGATGATCCGGCGCTGGTGTCGTTCGAGTCTGTGGGCTTCGGCGGTCGCTACCTGCACGTCGACAGCGTGAACTCGACCCGGTACCCGCTGCAGAGCGAGACGTCCAACCGGGCCAGCGGGCTCTGGCAGACCCCACCCGAAGAGAGGAGTCACCTTCTGTGGCTCGACCCGTTCACGGAGTCCACCGCGTTCCGGCGGGACGCCACGTTCCGGATCGTGCCCGCGCTGAACGGGGATCCGGCGATGGTCTCGCTGCAGTGGTACTCGGATGCGACACGTCATCTCCGGCACCTGAACTACCAGATCTACGCGCACGTGCTCGACGGCACGGCGGTCAAGAACTCGGAGGCGTCGTTCGCGCTCGAGCCGCTCGGCTATTTGATCTCGCAGCGCGCCGATCCCCACATCAAGCGGCATACGGACGGTCACTACTACTTCACCGCGAGCGTGCCGACGTACGATAGCATCGAGATCAGGCGCGCGACCACGATACGAGGCCTGGCCAGCGCGACCCCGAAGGTCGTCTGGACGAAGCACGCGACCGGCCCGATGGCGGCGCACATCTGGGCGCCCGAGCTACATTTCATCGACGGCAAGTGGTACATCTACTTCGCCGCCGGAAGCTCGACCGACATCTGGGCCATTCGCATGTATGTGCTCGAGAACGCATCGGCCAACCCGATGGATGGCACGTGGATCGAGCGAGGGCAGATCGTGACGGACTCGGACACCTTCGCGCTCGACGCGACGACGTTCGAGCACGACGGCAAGCGCTATCTCGTGTGGGCGCAGGAGGACCCCAGCGTCGCGGGCGACAACAGCAGCTTGTTCATCGCGGCCATGGTGAACCCGTGGACGCTGGCCAGGCCCAACGTGCGGATCGCCAGACCCGAGCACGCCTGGGAGACGGCGGGGTTCGCGGTCAACGAAGGTGCTGCCGTGCTCGAGCGGAATGGGCGGGTCTTCATCAGCTACTCGGCGAGCGCCACGGACGACCGCTACTGCCTCGGCCTGCTCACGGGGAGCGCGACGGACGACCTGCTGAGCCCGAGCTCGTGGACGAAGAACGAGAATCCAGTGTTCGTCAGCGCAAACGGGCTGTATGGCCCGGGCCACAACTCGTTCACGACCTCGGCGGATGGATCGATCGACGTGCTCGTGTACCACGCGCGGAACTACGAGAAGATCACGGGGGACCCGCTCTACGACCCGAACCGTCACACGCGCGTCCAGCGGTTGGAATGGAATGCAGACGGAACGCCGAACTTCGGCGTACCGCTCCTGAACGGCGCGAATACGATTGGCGAATGACGATGACCTTGGCAGCCTCCCTGTTGCAGATCGATCCCCGAGATGATGTGGCCGTCGCCGTGCGCGGCCTGGCCGCCGGCGATTCGGTGGCCGACGCGATCACCGCCCGCGTCGACATCCCGGCCGGACACAAGGTGGCGCTGCGCGCGATGGCCGCTGGCGAGCTGGTGCGGAAGTACGGCTGGCCAATCGGGCGGGCGACGGTGGACATCCAGCCAGGCGACCACGTTCACACGCACAACCTGGCCACCGCGCTCTCCGGCCTCGACACCTACGCTTACGAGCCCACGAACCCTGAGCCCCTCCCCGCCACCGGAAACCGCACCTTCATGGGCTACCGGCGGAAGGACGGGCGGGTGGGCACCCGCAACGAGATCTGGATCCTATCGACGGTGGGCTGCGTCTCGCGCACCGCCCAGAAGGTGGCCGCCGAGGCGGACAAACGCTTCAAGGGCCGGGTGGACGGGGTCTATGCCCTCACCCACCCCTTCGGCTGCTCGCAGCTGGGGGGCGACCTCGAGGCCACCCGCCGGATGACCGTGGCCCTGGCCGGCCACCCGAACGCGGGCGGAGTGTTGATCATCGGCCTGGGCTGCGAGAACAACCAGCTCGGCCCGCTCCTCGAGAGCGCCGCGCACATCGATCCCGATCGCCTGCGGTCCTTCAGCGCCCAGACGGCCGAGGACGAGCTCGAGGCGGGCCTCGAGGCCGTCGAGGAGCTGGTGAGGATCGTCGAGCAGGACCGCCGCGAGCCCTGCCCCGTCTCCGACCTGGTGATCGGCCTCAAGTGCGGCGGCTCGGACGGCTTCTCGGGGCTGACCGCCAATCCGCTGGTGGGCCGCATCGCCGACAAGGTCTGCGCCGCCGGTGGCTCGGCCATCCTGACCGAGATCCCGGAGATCTTCGGCGCCGAGCGCCTGCTCATGACCCGCGCCGAGAGCGAGGCGGTCTACGAGGACATCGTCGGCGTGGTGAACGACTTCAAGAGTTACTTCATCGCCCACGGCGAGCCGGTGTCGGAGAACCCCTCGCCCGGCAACATCGCCGGAGGCATCACGACGCTGGAGGAGAAGTCCCTGGGCGCGGTGCAGAAGGCCGGCCGCGCCCCGGTGACCGAGGTGGTCCACTACGGCGGGCAGATCCGCGGCACGCCGGGCGTGGCGCTGCTGGAGGCCCCCGGCAACGACGCGGTCTCGTCCACGGCGCTCACGGCCGCCGGCGCGACGGTCATCCTCTTCACCACCGGCCGGGGCACGCCCCTCGGCTTCCCCGCGCCGACCCTCAAGCTCGCCACCAACTCCAGCCTGGCCCAGCGCAAGCAGCGCTGGATCGACTTCGACGCCGGCCGCATCGCTTCGGGTGAATCCATGGACGCGGCCGCCGACGCCCTGATGGACCTGGTGTTGGCCACCGCCTCGGGCCGTCCAACCCGCGCCGAGGAGAACGGCGAGCGCGAGATCGCACTTTGGAAGCGGGGCGTCACCCTGTGAGCCTACGACGCCTGTCGGAGGCCAGGCTCGGCCTCGCTCCGCCCAACGTCGAACGGCCCGCCTGGCCGCCTCCGGTCACCGAGCCGGATGGACGATCTCATCCTGCGCTGGTAGGCGAACTATCTCGGTCAAACTCCAGGCTGGGGGACCTCGCCGCGATCGGTGCCGACCTGACCTGGAGCGGCTCGATCTTGCCGACGATGACGAGGTAGCTGAACGCGCCGAGCAGGCAGAAGCCGCCCGCCACGACGAGCGGGATCGTGAACGATCCTTTGGTCAGCGAGAGCATCACGCCGGTGAACGTCGTGATGACGATGCCGGCCAGGTTCGACGCAAAGTTCTGGATGCCGCTGATCGAAGCCACATGGCGCGGCGTGGGCGCGACGTCGCCGGGAAGGGACCAGATGCTGGCGCCGGCGAACGCGAGACTCGCGTAGGAGATGCCGAAGAAGGCGAGCATCAGATAGATGTTGGAGGTCAACGCCGACAACGTGATCGCCGACGACACCAGCATGCCGCCGACCATGCAGGTCTTGCGTGCAGCGGTGAGGCTCCAGCCACGGCGATAGAGCGCGTCGGAGACAAAGCCGCCGATCCAGCCGCCCGGGATCGCCATCAGCGCGGGGATCATGCCGAGCGTGCCGAGCGACTTGAGCGAGAAGCCGCGCGTCTGCACGAGGTAGCTCGGGAACCACGTGATGAAGAAGTAGTTGGTGAAGTTGAGGCAGAAGAAGCCGAGCATCATGCCCCAGAGCGTGCGATGGCGGAAGAGCGACGCCCACGTCACGCTGTTCTGCGCGTCCTCTGCGGGCGCTGCGTGGACGACGTCCTTCTCGCCCGTCATGTCGCCATGCGCGGGGCTCCTGTAGATGACGACCCAGCCGAGGATCCACACCGCGCCGAACAGGCCCGTGATGATGAAGGCCGCCTTCCATCCGAGCGTGTCGATGATGAGCGCGACGAGGGGAATCGACAGCGCCGAGCCGACGCGCGCGCCGCTGTCGAAGATGCCCGTCGCGAGCGCGCGCTCGCGCGGCTTGAACCATTGGCTCACAAGCTTGGCGCAGGCCGGGTAGGCGCCGGCTTCACCCACGCCGAGCAGCAACCGGCAGCCGAACATGGCCGCGACGCTCGACGCGCCGGCGGTCGCCGCGGTGAAGAGCGACCACCAGCCGACGGCGATCGGCAGCGCGACGCGTGCGCCCACGCGGTCGACGAACCAGCCGAACGGCATCTGCATGAGCGCGTAGGTCCAGAAGAAGCCGCTCATGATAAACCCCATCTGGGCGGGGCCGATGCCGAGCTCCTTCTCGATCTGGGGCGCCGCGACCGCCAGATTGGCGCGATCGATGTAGTTGATGGCGACGGCGAGAAAGCACAGAAAAAGCACGACCCAACGCATCTTTCTCATCGGCATGTCTCCTTGGATACGGCATCTGTTCGTGCGCTCGGCAGCCCTCGCGCGCTGCCCGTCGAGCGGCGCTGCCTTGCGGTGCGTCGCGCGGGCGGCGCAACGGCGACCGCATCGGGTCGTCGTGGTTATCGGCGCTGCGATCGCGGCGGCTCGCGCGGCCCGTCGATCGCGCGAAGCCGCCCGTGGCAGCCTCGCATGCTCATGCGGGCACGGCCGTGCGGAGCGCCGCGTGCAGCCGGGGCTGATCGAGGTTCAGGCCGAGCTCGCGCGCGAGCTCGATCACGGGCCCGAGGCGGCGTCGCTTCTTCTCGCCATGGTTGCGCGCGATATCGGAGAGCCGGTGATCGAGGAACGGGTTCTGGAAGCGCTGGCGCACCTCGTCGAGGTAGGCGCGCGCGGCAGCCCCCTTGCCGAGCGCATCGAAGACGGGCATCACCTCGTCGCGCCAGAGCGCCTCGAGATCGGCGCGCAAGGCCGGATCGCGCATCGCTTGCAGCGTGTTCTCGCCCGCGGGGCGCCCGTCCAGCTGCCAGCGCTCGGCGAGGTAGGTGTGCCCGAGGTTCAGCAACAGCAGCTTCAAGCGTTCGTAATGGAGCAGGTCGTCCGTCACGACCATCGCTTCATGCTGGCACGGCAGCACCATTCCCTCGCGCCGCTCGATCGCCCAGAGCGCGTAGGGCTCGGCGATCGCGCCGACGGGGCGGATCGGCTCGGAGACGATCCGGTCGACGAGCGAATTCACCCAGATGCACGTGTGCTCGATGTAGCGCAGGAAGGCGGCGTCGGCGCCCCACTGGCGCGCGACGCCGGCGACGATCGCACGCAGCGTGTCACCGTTGTTCGAGACGAGCTCGCAAGGCAGCAGCGTGAGCGGCGCGGCGCCCGCCTCGAAGCGCGCGCGCAGCAGGACGACGAGCTTCGCGGCGAACCCGCGCGGCACGCCCGCGCCGGGCGCGAGCCATGTCGCCGTGTCCTCGGGCAAGCAGACGTATCCGCTGTCGCTCGTGTTCGAGATCACGACGCGCGCGTCCTTCGCGAAGCGCTCGCGCACGAGCGGCCAATCGGTGTTCGCGTCGAGCGCCTCCGTGATCGAGCCGCATTCGATCGTCGTGTCGACGACCTCTTCGCGGCGCAGCCCGCGGATCCGCACGGGGTAGCGCCCCTGCGCGCGCAGCGCGTCGATGCGCGCGCGGCTCTCGGGGTTCGACGTGGTCTGCACCACGGTGATCGTCCCGAGCGCGCGGCCAACGCCGAGCGCCTCCGAGATGAAAAAGTCCGCGTGAGCCTGCAGGAACCGGCTCGTGCCGAACTGAAGAATCGGATTGCCCATGTCAGTGCTCCGGCGGCTCAGCAGGCGTGTGCACGCTCACGACATGCCCACCATGATCTTGGACGTTCGACCGGGGTGGGCAGCCCAGTCGGCGAGCGCCTCGGGCACGCCTTCGATGGGGATCGATTTCGAGATCAGGATGTTCGGGTCGAACGTGCGCCGCTCGAAGAAGGCGATCACGTCCGAGAACTCGTTCAGGCAGTTGCGCGAGCCGAGGATGTCGAGCTCCTTCATCACGAACAGCCTGGTCTCGTAGCTCACCGGCTCTTTGCCGTACCCGATGTACACGACTCGACCGCAAAACTTCACCCACTCCACTGCGTTGCGGTACGTCGCGGTCGCGCCAACGGCTTCGATCACGACATCCGGCCCGTCGCCGTTCGTCAGGTCCATCACGCGCTCGCGTGCATCGGCGTTCCCGAGCACCACCTCCCGCGCGCCGAGCGCCCTGGCGAGCGCGAACTTTTCCTCCTGCGTGTCGAGCGCGATCACGCGCGCGCCGCGGCTCACCGCGCCGGCGATGGCCCCGAGCCCCACGCCGCCGCAGCCCATCACCAGCACGGTCTCCTCGGCCTCGACGCGACCTCGCGCCGCCGCGTGAAAGCCTACCGAGAACGGCTCGACGAGCGCGAGCTCCGTGAGGCTCAACTTCCGTGACGTGAAGAGCTTCTGGTACGGCACGGCCACGAGCTCGGTCAGCGCGCCGTCGCGCTGTACACCCATGGTCTTGTTGTCGCGGCAGGCGTTGCGCCGTCCCGCGCGGCACGAGGGACACCCGCCGCACGCCGTGTACGGCGTGAACGTGACGTCGGCGCCGACGCGCCAGTCCGCCTCGACGCCCGAGCCGAGCTCCACGATCGTGCCGGCCACCTCGTGCCCCAGCACCCGAGGGTACGTCACCATCGGGTTCTTGCCCAAGAACGTGTTCAAGTCGGAGCCGCACAGACCGACCCGTTGCACGCGGATCAACACCTCATCGTGCGCCGGCTTGGGCTCGCGGATCTGGCTCACCTGTGCAACCGACGGACCCGTGATCGTCAGGGCTTTCATGCTGTCATTGCCTCGCTGAGCGACTTCGTTCACTCGCGGCTTTCACGGCGCGCTCCGCAGCCGGGGCCGCTTCGTTCTGCCAGAGAACAGAGCGCCATGTCGAATGGCCGAAGCCGAATCGACGTGGCGTTGCTCTACGATCCGTGAGCGGGGCGGCGGGCGCCGCCTTCGCGGTGGCGCCCGGGACGCCGCTGTTCAGGGGTGACGCGCGTAGAATTTCTGCGCATTCTTGTACATGACCTTGTCACGCGCTTCCTGACCAAACTCCTTGAGGTAGAGCTCGGCGATCTCGATTTCCGAAGCGAGGCTGCCGCCCATGTCGACAACGGGCCAGTTGCTGCCCCAGATCAGCCGGTCTTCGCCGAAGGCCTTCATCAGCACATCGAAGTGCGCCTTGTACGCCGCGAGGTCGGTCGGCGCCTTCCAGGGATCGTCCTCGGTGGCGGCCGGGTTGTACATGTCGAAGAACGACGAGAATTTGATGTAGATGTTCGGGAGCCTGGCCAGCCGCTGCATCGCATCGACCCATGCCGGATCCGGCGTCGGCCCTTTCGCGCCCGCCAGGTGGTCGATGATGATACGGAGCTTGGGCACCGCGGTCGCGAGCGCCTCGACCTTGTCCTTCGGGTTCAGGGCGCCGCGGCTGATGATGTCGAGGGTCATGCCCTTGGCCGCGAGCTCCTCCAGCGAGGCGAGCTGCTTCGCGTCCAGCGTCAGCTTCGGGCTCCAGAGGAAGCCGCGAATGCCGACGACGCGCGGGTCCGCGGCGAGGCGCGCCAGATCGGCGCTGAAGCTCGGCGAGCCGATCTCGAGCTGCGCGACGAGGAACTTGAAGAAGTCGTTGCCCTTCGTCGTCTCGAGGACCTTGAAGTTGTCGTCGACCACGGGGCTGGCTTCGACGACGCCGGTGCCGATGATGCCATTCTGCTTCGCGATGGCTTCATACTCCGGGGGCAACACGTCTCGGTAGATCGGCTTCTGCTTGGCTTCCGGCCAAACGACGCCCCCCGGACGCGTGACCTGGTAGAGATGGATGTGCGTGTCGAGGATCGGCCCCCGCTGCTCCGCCGGCACCGCCAGCGGGGCCGCCGCTTTGCTCGTGTCGCCCGCGGTCTCGGGCGGCGTCGCGGTGGTCGCGGAAGACGACGCACACCCGGCGAGCGGCGAGAGCGTCATCATCAGGCACAACTTGGCGAACGTGGTCGGAAACCTCGTGAGTATTTTCATGATGGAGTCTTCTTGGAATCGGTGCCGAACGCGATCCCGATAGCGAAGGTGTCGCTGCGCATGACGGCCCCCCTCATGGCGAAGCAGAATAAGGAGGCCTTAATGTGAACGTTCACATCAGCGATGTCAACACCATTTCGTTCCTGAGGCCAAGCTCGGACTCGGGTGGCGGGCAAGTCTCCTCCGGAGCGCCGCGGCAAGAGAGGCAGGCACCGGACCGCCGTTATGTTCGATATAGATTCCAATTTCCAATCCGCTTGCCTCCGGTCAAGGGCCTATCCCCAGCAGGGAGCACCTGGGATCACCGCTGCCGCGGGCGGGCTGGACGATTCGGTCCCGGTGGTCGCCGTCGACCAACACGACGGCGCGGCGGCGGCGACCCGCCATCTCCTCTCGACCTGGGTCATAGACGCCGCGGCCGGCCGCCGCTGCGCGCCCATCGGGATCGAGGATGGCCTCGCGCCGATCCATTTTGGTTGACACCCGTTATGTGAACGTTCACAATTTGTCTTGGGTTTGGGGTTTCCTTTCGCTCTCCCCCGAGCAGGCCACCCTGCGCGGCCGTCCTTCGTCCCTGGGATCGGGATCGATCACCAATCCTGGAAAAGCGACGCTGGAGGACTGTTCGATAAGTTATCCAACATCGTCGCTGCGCGGCGCTGCACGCTGCCGGCTCGCTTCCCGCGCGCACGGCGTGGGGCATCGGAGACTGTGTTGAACGCCTTGCCGAACAGCCCGCTAGTTCAATAACTCATCCATGCATCGAAGGGGCGGCTTTCACTCCACGGACGGCGGGGCAGAGCTCGGTCGCCTCGACGTCCTCGTGGCGGGCGGATCCGCAGGTCGTCGGCCGCCCGGCGCTCGGACGAGGACGGCGGCTGGATGAGTTGTTGAGGAGAAGAAGATGCAGATTCGCAGTGCAAAGGGTTGCCAGTGGGACCAGGTGAGCCTCGGCGAGGTGATGCTGCGCCTCGACCCGGGTGAGCGCCGCGTCCACACGGCGCGGACGTTCGACGTGTGGGAGGGCGGGGGCGAGTACAACGTGGCGCGGGGGCTCCGGCGCTGCTTCGAGCTCCGCACCGCCATCGTCACCGCGCTCGCGGACAACGCCGTCGGGCGGCTCATCGAGGACCTGATGCTCCAGGGCGGGGTCGACACGTCCTTCCTGCGCTGGGTCGACTACGACGGCGTGGGCCGGGACGTGCGCAACGGCCTCAACTTCACCGAGCGCGGCTTCGGGCCCCGCGCGGCCGCCGGCTGCTCGGACCGCGGCCACAGCGCGGCGTCCAAGCTCAGGCCCGGCGACGCGCCGTGGAAGACCATCTTCGGCGAGCGCGGCGCGCGCTGGTTCCACACCGGCGGCATCTTCTGCGCTCTCTCGGAGACCACGGCCGGCGTGGCGCACGAGGCCATGGAGGTCGCGCGCGCGCATGACGTGCGGATCTCCTACGACCTCAACTACCGGCCCTCGCTGTGGAAGAACTTCGGCGGCCAGCGGAGGGCGCGCGAGGTCAATCGCGCCCTCATGCCGTACGTCGACTGCGTGTTCGGCAACGAGGAGGACTTCGTCGCGGGCCTCGGCTTCGAGGTGTCCGGCGTGGACAGCAGCTACAGCCAGCTCGACACGAGCGGCTTCCGCCGGATGATCTCCGAGGTCGTCGCGGCGTACCCCAACATCTCGGTCGTCGCCACGAGCCTCCGGACGGCCAAGACCGCCAGCGTGAACGGCTGGGGTGGCATCCTGTACTACGAGGGCGAGTTCCACGAGGTCCCGCAGCGAGACATCGAGATCCTGGACCGCGTGGGCGGCGGCGACTCGTTCGCTTCGGGGATCATCTATGGCCTCTTGACGGAGCAGAGCCCAAACTGGGCGCTCGAGTGCGGCGTCGCGCACGGCGCGCTGGCGATGTCGACCCCGGGGGACACCTCGATGGCGTCGCTCGCCGAGGTGCGGAGGGCCATGAGCGGAGCCGGCGCGAGGATCGAGCGATGAATCAGGCGATGGACCGCGAGCAAGTCGTCCGCCGCATCGAGGAGATCGGCATCGTCCCCGTCGTGCGCGCGCCGAGCGGAGAGCTCGCCGTGCGGGCCGCTCGCGCGCTCTGCGCGGGCGGCATCGAGGTCGTCGAGATCACGATGACCGTCCCCGACGCCCTGTCCGTCATGCGCGAGATCGCCTCGCGGATGCGGGACCACGTCCTCGTCGGCGCGGGCACCGTGCTCACCGCGGACGCGGCCCGCAGGTGCATCGAGGCCGGCGCCGAGTTCATCGTGAGCCCGGGGCTCGACCTGGAGGTCATCCGCGCGGCGCACGATCTCGGGAGGGCGGTCTTCCCGGGGGCGCTCACGCCGACCGAGGTGATCACCGCGTGGAACGCCGGCGCCGACACGGTGAAGCTGTTCCCGTGCTCCGCGATGGGGGGCGCGAAGTACCTGCGCGCCCTGCGCGCGCCGCTCCCGGAGGTGAAGATGATGCCGACCGGCGGGGTCAACCTGACGACAGCCAGGGATTTCATCGAGGCCGGCGCCGTGGCGCTCGGGGTCGGCGGCGAGCTCGTGGACGCCGCGGCGCTCGCGGCAGGCAAGGACGAGGTCCTCACGGAGCGCGCGCGTGAGTTCATGTCCGTGGTCAGCGCCGCGCGTGCAGAGCTCAAGAACAGCGCGCGGTCGTAGAGAACGGCTCCGGCGGGCAGCGCTCGGCGGGGCAAACACTGCGCCCGCCGGCGGTGGTGCAGCCCCTCCACGTGGCCGTGCAGCGCGTCCGTCGTGCTAGAGTGGGCGCTCGGGTGCCCGAGAGGCCTCGCGGCGTGGCCCGCCGCTCATTCCACGGTCCAGCGCGAAGGCGCGATCACTCTTCTGGCGGCTTCACGCCGGGGGTCGGCTGCCCGACGACGTAGCCGTCCGCGGCCCACTGGTAGGCCAGGCTCACGCCGGGTGCCTGAGCTTCGAGCACGAGGCCGCCATCGCTCACCCCGCCGGGTGCCGTCAGCACGAGCTCGCCGCCGCTCGGATCGAGCGCAAAGCTCGTGTGGAGCTCGCCCTGGTCCGTGTCGCCGTCGGCAAACAGGACGAGCACCTCGTGACGCGGAAGGGTGACGGCGGGCAGCGGCCACTTGCCGCGCTCGGTGAAGTCGTCGGACAGCGTCCAGCCCGTCAGATCGACGTCCTCCGCCGAAGGATTGAACAGCTCGATCCACGGCTCGTACTCGCCGGATTCATCCGCCAGCGTGGTCGTGTTGTTGAGCATGACCTCCGAGATCGACACGGCCAGCGGCGCAGGACACCCCCAACAGAACGCCGGGCTGCCGGTCGAGATCATCGGGATGGCGTCGACGAGCACGGAGCCGTCGGCGGCGAAGGCGCTGAACGTGAACGGAGCAGCGAAATCGAACTTGAGCTCGTAGCGAGCCGTGCCCGCATCGGCTCGCGCGACGTCCGTCCAGTTATGATGGCTGTTGACGTACTCGAGGCGGCTCGGCTCGGTGACGCACGCCGTCGTTCCGTCGAGCGATACGCTGAAACCGTCCAATCGATACAAGGAGGATTCGCCGGCACCGACGTCTTCCCAGGTCCGCCTGATCTGGACCACCGCGCGCCCGTCAGAGGCCTCGAAGCGCAGCACGTGGGTCGCGCCGAGGCGGCCGCCCGGACGTTCGCCGCACAGCGCGTCGCTCGAGTCCGGCGGTGCTCCGCCGGCTCCGCCCGCGCCCGCTCCGTTCCCCGGCTCGGAGCTGGAACAGCCGGCGCACGCCAGCGAGAACACGAGGCCGCACAGGATCGTTTTCAAGGTCATGTCTGGCTCCATCATGGCGTGTAGGGTCTGGCTTGCTTGATCACGGTGCGCCCGTCCATCGTGACGTCCACTTCCACATCGAGCGACAGCGGGACGAGGCCGGGGTACACGCTGGCCGCGAAATGGTCCTGCACCACGAACAACAGCCCCGCGAGCTCGTTCAACGCGGCATCGGACCAGAGCCGAGCGCCGCCCGCTGCCAGCGAGGACGGTGACACGAGCGTGACCTCGCTCGGCGTTCCGCCGGCAGCGCGCCGGAACGTCAGGATCTCAGGGCTGGCGGTGGGATCCAGCGGCTCGGCGACGCCGACCTCTCCCACCTGGCTGACCACACGAACCAAAGGCTCCGGCGCGTCGGGTTCGAGCCCCGTGAGCGCGACGGCTTCCAGGCGTTCACCGACGAACGTGGGGTGGACCGCGACGCCCATGAACACCTTGGTGTGATCGATGCCATAGTACGCGCGATCGTCGAACGCGCGCTCGTTCCACAAGCTGGCCCAGACCCGGCGCACCGCGAGCAGGGCGCTCTTTTCTTCGGTCAAGTCCTGCTCCAGATCCTCGATGATCGGCAGCAGATGGCTCCGGTCGGGGTGCTCGGCGAGCTCGAGCTCTCGCCGCTCGAGCTCGGCGCGCAGGTAGGCCTCGTGCTCCTGGCTCAAGCAGGCCGACGGCCCGAGCGTGTCCGAATCGAGGTCGTCGGCCAGGCAGCCGCTCCGCGAGTCGTATAGACCTGCTCCCGACAGACCCGGCAGGTCCTCGGCGTTGGTGCTGCTGCGAAAACGCAGCCGGGTGACCAGCCCCGCGGCGCCATAGGCCTGGCGAACGGCCGCTTCGAGCGCCTCGCCGAATTCGGGCAAGTGCTCGGCGGCACGCATGCGGCCCCGGAGCTCCGACAGGCGGCGCTGCTTGGTATCGGCGTCCGTGAACACCCGGGGATCGGCCAGCAGCGCCGCGACTTCGGCGTTGAACCCGCGCCGCTCCATGAAGTCTGCATAGGCGCGGAACGGGATCGCAAAGCCGTCCACGCGGTTCTGCTCGGGCAGGATCCGGGACAGCTCTCCGAGGTTCGCGGCCTTGGTGCCGAACGCCGCGACATCCGCCGAGCCGAGCGAGGCCAGGGCCGCCGGCGTGGCGACCTCCAGATCCGCGGCTGGATCTCCGAGCGGCGGCCGGCGGGCGCGCCAGAACGCCTCGGCGTCTTCCAGGCGCGCGGGCTCGATCTCCACGTGGGCTCCCCGGGCCGTGAGGTGGACCAGGCCATGGGCGAGCGCGCGGAGCACGCTGTTGTCGAACACGCCCGGCACCGCGGCGCTCGGGATCCCCTTCTCGCGCAAGCGCAGGTTCAGGTGGCTGGCCAGGCTCTGCGGCTGCCGCGTGACGAGGCCGGCGACCAGCCCCAGATCGCTCGGCGCCGCGTCGATCACCAGCACGTCGCGCGGTCCGGCGCTGCCAGCGGCGGCGCCATCCACGATCTTCAGGTAACCGTACGCCTCGCCCTCGCTGTACGTCGCGGCGGACAGCCCGCTCAACAGCGTATCCGGGTCGACCAGCGCGACGCCCGCTGCAACCAGCTCGCCGGCGATGGCTTGCACCGCCGCGCTCTGGGCAGATCCATCCGGTGAGAACACCAGGAATCGCTCGGCGAACGGGCTACACCCCTTGAGCCGCCGATCGGCTTGCACGATGTCGCCGACCGTCAGGAGCTCATCGGGCGCGGCTTCGCTGTAGACCGTGTACGCCAGCACGCCCGCCGCTCCGGTCAGCGGATGGGGCGTGGCCGGGTAGAGCTTCAGGCCGCCGCCCCACATCACGCGGCTGGCGCGGCGCAGCACCATGTCCGCATAACGCTCCGGCGCGAGCGCCGCGTACTCCGGGAAGGTACGAAGGAACTGCAAATGGTACGGGTAGTCGTCGGTATTCTGAAACAGGCACGCTGCGCCGGCGAACACCGGCGGAGGCTCGCGGCCGTCGACGATCGTCAGGTACTTCACCTCCGCGCCCTCACCTGCCAGGGAAGTGTAGTCGTCGCGCGTGACGAGCTCCGTGAGATACCCCGTGTCAGCCCCTGGCGCTCCCCCCGCGCCGGCGGCGTTCACGGCCGAGGAATCGCCACATGCGGTCAACGCGACCGCCGAAAGCAACGCGGATACTGGCGCCGAGGTCCAAGGTTGCATCGATTGGGTTTCCCTCCCCGACGTGGCCGGAGTCGAGCAAGCGTGATGCCAGGCAGGCGGCCGCGCTGGTCGCCGCCGGAAGCGGCGCTCGAAGGGCCGCAGCCGTGACATCCGCGTCGCGGAGTGTGCCGCGGCGGTCATGGCACAGAGCCCGTTGACGCCACCGGCGAGAACCCGCCGTCCACCTGGGGATCCCTGCGCTTCGCCACGAACACGCCGGGCTCGGCCGGCTCGCCGCGTGCCAGGTGGAAGAGCGCATGCGCCCTCCCCGCGCCACGAGGACCTCGACGCTCGGAGATGGCCCTAATGAGAGATGTTGACGAAGACGTTCACGCTCCCGTCCTGCTGGACCGGGGTGGAGACGACGAGCACATCCGGCCTCTGGTCGGCGTTCACGTCTCCGATCGCGAGCGCCCTGGTGAAGACGCTCTGGTACATGAGCGCTGCGTCGAACGTGCCGTCGCCCTTGCCGCGAAACACACCCACCGTCCCACCGCCGCCGAGCGCAAGGAAGATATCGGGCCGCGTATCGGAGTCGAAATCCGCCGTGCCGAGCGCTGTCTCGATGGGGAGGTAGACCGGCATGGTGATGGGCGCGCCGAACATCCCCCGTGGCTGGCCGGGTAGGACGCCGACGACGCTCGCGCTACCCACCGTCGCGAAAGCCATATCGAGCACGCCGTCGCCCGTGAAATCTGCGGGCGCGACGGTCCACGCGGAGCTGCCCACCGGGAGGCTCGTGGCCGCCTCGAACGTGCCGTCTCCGTTGCCGATGAGGAGCCGAAGTTCATCGCTGTCGTAGTTCGCCGTCGCCAGATCCGCCTTCCCATCGCCATTGAAATCGCGAGCCGTCACATCCAGGATGTTCATCCCCGCGGGATACGCGATCGGCGGCAGGAACCCGCCAGCCTTGTCATTGAGGAGCACGCGCACGTTGTCGAAGGTGGTCGCCGCGACATCGGCGGCGCCGTCTCCGTTCATGTCGGTGATCGCGATCCTCCTCCCGCCCTCGTGGAGCGTCACGGGACCGAACGAGCCTGCGCCGTGACCGAGGAGCACACCGACCTTTCCCGCCGCGTTGGTGCCGAACACGACATCGAGGTGCCCGTCGCCGTTCACGTCCCACGCGACGACCTGCTCCGGATCCACGCCGCCGGCAGGCATGGTCACGGGAACATCGAATGCGCCGCTCCCTTTCCCGAGAAATAACGAAAGCGACTGGCCACCGGCATACGCGACGACCACGTCGGCCTTGCCGTCTTCATTCCAGTCGCCGAGCGCCGCGCCGCTCGCGCCCTTGCCCCCGAGCAGCGCCGGAGCTGCGTGGAACGTCCCGTCTCCGCGACCTCGCGCGACCATGAGGCCGCTCATCGACATGACGAGATCCGCCTTGCCGTCCCCGTCGATGTCTCCCGACCGGACGCGCGAGCCACGGTGTCCAGTGAAATAGGTCACCCGCGGCTCGAGCCCCCCGAGCCCGTCACCCCGAAAAACGCTGAGGATCGAGTCGTCCATGCTCTCCACCGCGATGTCTTGCTGTCCGTCGCCATCCCAGTCGCCGATGACGACGCCGCTCGGCGCGAGGCCGGCGGGGACGCGCCTGGTCGCCGAGAGCGCGCCCGACGGGCTACCCATCAAGAGGGTCATTCCCTTCGTATCCACGGCGGCGATATCGGGGTTGCCGTCGGCGTCGAGGTCGCCGACCGCCAGATCGGCCGCGCTGCCGACCGGCACGCCGTCTTGCGCGGAGATCGTGATCTTCGTCACGGGGCCGAACGCGCCGCCGGCCTGACCGAAGCGCACGCTGACGACCGGCGTGGAGATCTCCGTGTCATAACCGACGATGTCGCGCACGCCGTCGCTGTCGAGGTCGGCCAGCGTGATGAAGCGACAATTCGTGGTCCCGGTGAGCGTGCTCGACGTCGTGAACGCGCCAGCGCCGTCCCCTGCCAGGATCGTGATGCTATTGCCGTTGCGGCTCGCCACGATGTCGAGCTTCCCATCACCGTTCACGTCGGCGAGGACGGGCGAGACGTAGTCCGCTCCCGGGCTCGAGATCGGGGCCTGGAACGTGCCGTCGCCGTTGCCGAGCAGGACGCGGACGCCAGCGTCGGCGCTCAGGAGCGTGACGACAAGATCCTGGTTCATGTCGCCGTTCACGTCGCCCACGGCGACGTCATGCGCACCATTCACGACGTGCTCTGTCCGAGGAAGAAACCCACCCTTGCCATCGGCGAGGAGCACCGCGACTCGGTTCGCGCTGCGCAGCGCCAGCGCGCCGTCGACGAGTCCATCGCCATTGAGGTCCGCGAGCGCGAATGGGGTGCCGACATAGCTCGATCCGGTTGCATAGAACCTGACGACATCGAAATCGATCGTCTCCGCAGCCTGAGGCGCGCCCCCACCTGCTCCGCCTGCGCCATCATGGCCGCCGCTCCCGCCTGCGCCACCGGCGCCGCCTGCGCCGCCGCGCCCGCCCGCGCCGCCTGCGCCGCTCCCGCCCGCGCCGCCGGCGCCGCCGCTCCCACCCGTGCCGCCTGCGCCGCCTGCGCCGCCGCTCCCGCCCGTGCTGCCGACGCCGCCTGCGCCGCCGCTCCCGCCCGTGCTGCCGACGCCGCCTGCGCCGCCGCTCCCGCCCGTGCTGCCGACGCCGCCCACACCGCCCGCGCCACCTTGACCGCCGCCCCCCCCGGCGCCGCCCTGACCAACGGGCGGATCGGATGGAACGTCCCCGCAGGCATAGCTGCAGAAGATGACGAACGCCGATGCCAGAAATCCGCCGTGTGTGCGCATTTGGATATCACCTTGCAATGAACCGCGATTGGGAAGATAGTCCGCGCAAATCCATTTCTACTTGTCAAGAAATTTGCGCCAACGCATGCAGCGGGGCTGTACGGTGGGACGGCCACCGCGAGGAGATTGACTTCCGGATCGCGTTTGGATTTCCTGGCCCCCTGTGCCGCCGCGATCGGAGAGGAATTCATCATGAATGCGCGTTATGCGATTGGGCTCATCGTCGTTGGTTGTGGTTGCGCGGGATCGACGCCGAGCGCCTCGAGCCCGCCGCCGAGCGAGCCGCTCGCGAGCGCCGAAGCTCCCGCGCCCGTCGCGCCCGCGCCGCCGGCACCGGCGCCTTTGCCAACGACGCCCGCGGCCGAGCCCGCGGCGACCGCGAGCGTCCCCAAGCTAGCGCCCCCCGAGACCCCCGATGCCATCAAGGCGCCGAGCACGGCCAACCTCGTCTTGAAGGCGAACGCCAAGGGCGCACAGATCTACGTGTGCGGCAAGAAGAAGGAGCCCAAGGCGAAATTCGAATGGACGCTCAAAGCCCCTGACGCGACGCTCTCCGACGACGCAGGAAAGGCGCTGGGCAAGCATTACGGCGGCCCGACGTGGGAAGCGGCGGACGGCAGCAAGATCGTTGGCGCCATGAAGGCCAAGGTCGATGCCCCCGACACCACCGCGATCCCCTGGCTGCTCCTGGAGATCAAGTCGACCGAGGGGCAAGGCGTGCTCAGCCCCGTCGCGTGGATTCAGCGCGTTCAGACCGTGGGCGGCAAAGCTCCGGCAGACGGCTGCGACAAGGCGCACGACGGCGCAGAGGCGCGCGTCGACTACAGCGCGGTCTACTACTTCTACGCGAACCCGTGAGCTCGCTCGACGCCTGAGCCCGCTCGGACAGCCGCGTTGGTGCTGGCCGCCGCCCGGCGCGCCGAGCGAGGCGCCCTCGCCAAGGATCCGCCGACTCAGCGCGCAGCGGTCAGCTGCTTTGCAGACGGGGTTGTCGCCCTCGCATAGAGGCTATCGAGGAACAGGGTCATCGAGAGGTACAGCTGCGCACCAGGGCTGTAGAACACGGAGCGGTGCTGCCCGTCCTCCCCCAGGCTGGGCGCGGTGTTGTCGTAGCCGAGCTCGAACCATGCGATGTCCTCGGCCGGGTAGCTCAGCGACACCTCGAACGTGGTGCCGGTCGTTGCCGACGAGCCACGCGACTCCACGGGCACGCACGTCAGCACGGTCTGCACGCAGCCTTCATCGAACGGCGCATCACGGAATCGGGCCACGAGCCCCCACGTGTTGCCGAGCGACAGATCGCCCCAGAGGTTGACCCAGAAGCTCATTCGCATGGAGAGCTGATCGCGCAGCAGGAAGTCCCCCGAGAGCCGATCGTCGAGCTCTACCTCGCCCGACGGGGACGTACGAGGTCTGACGGGGTCGCCGTTCACGGGCGTGGTGGCCTGCGAGAACAGGTGCTCCCATACGCCGCCGGCCGAGAAGAAGACGCCGTTCAACCACTCTCCATGGAGCAGGGGGACGTTCGCGAGCACATCGAGCCCGAGCCGCGTGCGCGCGTAGACTCCGGTGTACCGGCTCGCCGGCGACGTCGGGAGCGCGACGCCGAGCCGAGGCCCGGCGAGCAGGGCGAGGCCCCTGTCGTCCTGGAAGATCGTGTAAGTGTACGCGGCCTGGAGGGGAAGGTCCGCCAGGGTGACGGGGGCCTCTCCGGGGACATCGCCGTCTGACAGGGGCACGTTCAGGGCGATGTCGGTGCCCACCCAGGCCCAGTGTTCCTTCGTGCTCACGAACGAGTAGCGGGGAACGAGCGAGAAGGTCATGCCGGCGTACTCGCCGTCCTCGCTGTAAGGCCCGCCGTCGAGGCCGAAGACGTTGGTGGTGGCGCTGGTGGTCCAGCCGAACCGGCTCGTGCGAAGCGCGTTGTCGCGCGCGCCGAGGTGGAACAGCGGCGCACCGCCCCGGAGCCCCGGCGCCCGGCCCGGCCCCTGCGCCACAGGCGCCGGCTCTTCCGGCAGAGGATCGGCCGCCGGTTGCGCGAGCGCCTCGCCCCGGCAACAGACGAGCGCAGCGGCGAGCGAGCTCGCGCTGAGCGCTGCCCTTGCGGCGCGACGGGACGGATCCCTCGGCATCCCGGCAACAGCATACCCCAGCGTCCGCGCGATTTGAACGGCTCGTTCGGCGCTCCGCCCACGGTCGCGAGAGGGAGCACCAGCACCTGATCCGCGCCTCCAGCGTGTCCCCGACAGGTCCGATCGATCATCTCTGCTGGCCCGCCGGCCTCTCGTCGAGCTTCTTCTCGAGCGGCTGCCCTTCCGCGCTCTTCTTCTTTTCGATCCACGCGATCACCGGATCTCGCCACGAGAGCCCCGTCCCCACGGCCTTCGGATCTCGCGCTGCGAACACGGCGCCGTCACCACCCCCGTACATGAAATCGCTGATGATGACCGTGTAGCGCTTCTTCGGATCCATCGGCTTGCCGCCCACCGACCAGCTTCCGTTCGGCGCCCTCCTCGCGCCGGAGATGATGAACGACGTCGCCTCGAGGTCCTTCGCGAGCGACGCGCCGTCGATAGACACCTTCACCAGGCGGTTGTCGAACGGGAGCACGCTCCAGATGGTCGCGTGCGAGATCGGCCCCCGTGGAATGGTCTGTCGCACGCCGCCTCGGTTCATGATCGCCACGTCGCCGCCCACCTCGTGGAGCCAGGCGTCGCTCACGATCTTGCCGACGGCCTCCTCCGGGCCGATCCCTCCCTCCGAATAGCCGATCACCTTCCCGAGCGCGCCGTCGACCTTCGTTTTCCACGCCGTGACGAGCCGCGCGAGCGGAGGATCCGGCGGGGCTTGCGGATCGGTGGCCACGTCGACGATGGAATGGCTGATCGTGACGACGCGGGCCCGCGGGGGATTGCTGGGGTTGATGGTGATGGCGACGCGGGCGTACTGGTGCAGGCGCCAGCCGGGGGTGATGACGGGCGTGTCGCCCGCGCGCGCGTCGATCTTCCTGTGGCAATGGCCCCCTCCGACGAACGCGAGCTGCCACTCCGGGTGTCTCTTCACGATGGGCACGAGCTCGTCGGGGCATTCGTGCGCGGTCACGACGACGACGTCGGCCGCTCCCGTCTCCCGCGCTTCGTGGATCGCTCTGTCGAGCGAGGCCTCGGTGGGCTCGAACGTGATCCCTCGAAAGCGCTCGGCCATCGCGGCCTTCAGCGTATCTGCTGCGGCGAGCCCCACGACGCCGATCTTCACGCCCTTGCGCTCGAAGACCTCGTAAGGCCGGATGGCGAGCTCGCCCGCGAGCCTCGCGTCGTCGATCTTCACGTTCGCCGCGAGGTAATGCAGTCGCGCGAGGTCACGGAGCTTCGAGAACTGAGGCACGCCGAAATCGAACTCGTGATTGCCGAACGCCGATGCGGCATACCCCATGCGACCCATCGCGCTCGCCATGGACACGCCGTTGGAATACGTCGAGATGGCGGGGCCGGTGAAATTGTCGCCGCCCGAGAGGAGGAGCGTGCGCGGCGAGGTGCAATCCTCGGGCGCGGCGGGCGCGAGCGCCCCTGCCGCGTCGATGCCCGCGGGAACAGGCCCCGGGCAGTGCCCTTCGTGCTTCACGAGCCTCCCAAGCAGCTCGGCCGCGCCGCCGCGGCTCACGCCGTCCGCGGACAAACCCTCGAGCCAGCCATGTTCGTCCGTCGTGTAGAGCAGCGTGACGGTGACGTCGCCTCGCGGCTTCACGGCGCGCGGAGGCGTCTCGCTCGCGGGGTTCGCCGCGCCCGCCTCCGCCGAGGAACCCAGGGGTTTCAGCGGGGCTCCCGGGCTCCCCTGCGGCTGCGCAGGGCCGCAAGCGAGAGGAAGCAGGACGGTGCACGAGCCGAAGAGCAGGGCCAACCGGCGCATGGTCGAGAACGATAGGCCAGGCCGGGTGTCGCCGGTACGAAAAACCAGATGAAGGCGAGGCGTGTGGCCCTGGAGGCGGGTTCGGACTCTGCCACCTCGCAGGGCCATGGGGCGGCCTGCCCGAGCTCGGGCCGCCGAACCAGGGTGCCGGCGGCGCGGCGGCGCGGCGGCGCGCGCGTCGCTCCGATTCAGAACCAGCGCGCGAGCGCGTCGTCGAGCGACGTCGACGACGCGTCTGTCCACGCGATGCAGCCGTCGGGTCGGACGAGCATCGACGGGCCGTCCTTGGTGCGTGCATGGTGCACGTCTTGCGGGAGTGACCGTTCCGAAGGCGAGATGAAGAGGCCTCCGCCCTTCTCCATCAGCACATAGAGCCGCTCTTCGCTGCCGCCTTCGAGCGTGAGGAGCTGATCCTTCGCGAGCGTGCCGACGAGCGGGTCGTCGTCACCGAGGTCGTAACGAACGCCGACGCCCGTGAGCATCTCGCCGAAGTAGCGGTTGCCTTCGGGCAGCTTCATCAGGTCGCTCACGATGGCGCGGAGCGCGCTCGTGAGCGGGTCAGGACGCATGAGCGCGACCTGCGCGCGGGTATTCTCGAGGACGCGCGCAGCGACGGGGTGGCGCTCTGCGGTGTACGAGTCGAGGAGATGCTCGCGCCCCTTCACCGCCGCGGCGAGCTTGAAGCCGAGGTTCGCGGCGTCGACGAGGCCCAGGTTCAGGCCCTGGCCGCCGAAGGGCGAGTGGACGTGCGCGGCATCCCCGGCGAGGAGGACACGGCCCATCCGGTAGGTCGTTGCTTGCCGCGCGTTGTCGGTCCAGCGCGTCGCCATCGTCATCGACAGGATCTTGACGTCGGCGCCGCTCACGCGCCGGATCGCCGCCTCGACCTCGGCTTGCGTGATCGGCGCATCCCGGTTGGGCGGTGGCCCGTTGAACTCCGCCGTAAAGACGCGCCCCGGCGTCGGTCCGGACGCGACGAGGCCGCGCGGCGTTCGGTGCCAGCCCGTCGCGAGCTTCTCGGGCGCATCGAGCTCGACGACGGCTTGATAACCGGTGATGGTCGGATCCGTGCCGGGGAACTCGAAGCCGGCGAGCTTGCGGACGCGGCTCCGGCCGCCGTCGCAGCCGACGAGGTACTTCGCGCTCAGCGGGCCCGCGCTCGTCTGCACGGTCGCGCCGTCGTCGTCCCGCTCGAAACCTTCCACCGTGACGCCGCGACGGATCTCGATCCCGAGCTCCGTCGCGCGCGCGATCAGGATCCTCTCGAGCGCCTCTTGCGGCACGAGGCGCATGTGGCGCTCCGGGTCGCGCTGGAGGCTCGGGTCGATCAAGAACAGGCCAGAAAAATGGCCTCCCGGCCGCTTCATCGGTCCAGGTCCGAAGCGCGCCTTGAGCGCCGGCATCATCAGCGCCATGGTGGCGCGGCGCTCGTCGTCGAGCGCACGCGCGAGCCCGCGTCGCTCCAGCGCCTCGGCGGCCACCGCGCCGACCCCGGCGGCCTTGATCGTGCGGTCGGGCTCCGCGAGCCGCTCGAGCACGAGTGGCCTCACGCCCGCGGTCGCGAGCTCGATCGAGAGGAAAAGCCCGACCGGGCCAGCGCCTACGATGACCACATCGTGCGTCATACGTGAATGTTATACTCGGTAAAATTTTTAGCAAGACAAAATTTTTATCTCGGTCTACTATTTGATCCATGGGCGAGCTCCGCGAAAGCAAGAAGCGCGAGACCAGGCAGCGGATCTCCGACGTCGCGACGGCGATGTTCTTCGCGCGCGGCTTCGACGCGGTGACGGTCGAGGAGATCGCCGCCGCCGCAAATGTCTCCAAGATGACGGTGTTCAACTACTTCGCGCGCAAGGAGGACCTCCTCCTGGATCGCGAGGACGAGGTGAAGCTGCTCTTGCGCGAGGCAATCCGCGGGAGGCCGCAAGGGCAGCCGCCGATCGACGCGCTCCGCCGCCTCGTCGACAGGCTGTGCGAGCAGAAGCATCCGTTCGCTCGCATCGACAGTCAGACGGTCGGCTGGTGGCGCGTCGTCGCGGAGAGCCCGTCGCTCAAGGCGCGCCTCCGCGAGATCGGGGACGAGGTGATCGAGGGGCTCGCGGTCGAGCTCGCCGGTCCGAAGCCCGATGGCCTCGCGCGGCTCGTCGCCGGCATGGTCGTGCTGACGTGGCGCACGGCGTACGGCGAAGCGATCCGCGTGTTCGAGCGAGGGGGCTCCGCGAAGAAGGCGAACGCTGCGTTCATCGCGCTGATCGATCGCGGCATTGCGGCCGCTCGCGGAATGGCGGCGGGCTCGTGCTGGCAGGCGGCCGGATGACCCATCCCGATCCAGGGAGCCCGCTGCCTCACCACTCCGGTCCTGGCGGCGCTCCCCTCCCCCGCTTCGGCGAGCTCGAGATCCTGTAAGCCTTCCGCCAAGCATCAGCGACACGCCCTTGGCGCTGGGCGCTCGAGCCCTCCGGGGCTCGTCATCGCTGCAGCGCATCGCAGCGCCAGCGCCGGCGCCGGCGAGACTGCATAAGTGCCAGAGGAGCAGAAGTCGACGCATCGCCGCACGCTCCTGCTGCAAGGAATTGCCATCTCCGCTCTCGGAGCTCGGAGCGAAATGCATTAGAGTCGATCGGCAGGTCGAGGCGTGGAAGGGCGCCGCGCTCCGGCGCCGGGTGGGAGCAGCGCGATGAACGAGATCAATTTCTACAAGCTTCCGCGTACCATCCAGGACGGCGTGATCGAGGCGTTCCGCGGGCGGTTCGCGCCGGCGCCGATCGTGAGCCGGCTCGGGACTCGGCGCACCATCGTGGCTTGGCTCGCGGTCAGCGCCGCCTCGGGCCTCCTGCTGGCGGGGCTCTGTGCGGCCGGCCTGGGCGACGTCAACAGCGCTCTCGCGCTCCACCCGAGGTCGGCGGCCGCCGCGTACGTGCTGCTCGCCGCGACCACCGTCATCGGCGTGCTCCGGGCGCTCGCCTACAACGCCGACCTGGTCACGCTGCCGTTCGCGCCCGGCCTGTTCGTCTTCCCCGCGAACCTGGTCGACGCACGCGACCACAGGCTCCGGGTCTTCTCGCTCGCGGAGCTCTCGCGCGTCTCCGCGGGCCCTCGGGGCGCCGTGGTCCTCACGTTCGGCGGCACGCAGCACGCCTTTCCCCTCGAGGACCCGTCGCGCTCGGACGACGTGATCCGGGAGGTCGAAGCGGCGTGCAGCCGCATGAGAGCGAAGCCCGACGCCGCGGAGCTGCGCCGGCTCGATCCCTTCGAGCCGCCTGCCATCCAGAGCCCGTTCGCGTCGCCGATCCCGCTCTCGCGCGAGGTCCCGGGGTGGCACAGCTATGCATGGCTCCTCGCGGCCGCGGTCGGCGTGGCCCTCGGCCTGGGGCTCTTCTTCCTCCGCAACCGGATGAGCGACGCGCGGATGTACGCGGCGGCGCGGGAGCGCGACGACGTCGCCGCGTACCAGAGCTACATGGCGCGCGGCCGCGGCCACGCGGAGGTCGTCTCGCAGGTGCTGCTGCCACGGGCCGAGCTGCGCCTCGCGGTGGCGAAAGGCTCGGTCGAGGCCATCGACGACTTCCTCCGCGCCTACCCCAGGACGGGCATCCAGGCCGAGGTGGCCGCGGCCCGCCACGCCGCGCTCGCCGCGGAGCTCGAGCGGGCGCGGGAGGTGGGTACGCTCGCTGCGCTGCTGGCGTTCGCGGAGCGCTACCCGAAGCACGGCCTGGACAAGGCGTTCAACGACGCCCGGCACGCGCTCTATGCGCGCGCGCTCGATCGGTACAAGAGCGAGATGCCCGAAGGGAGCGAGCAGAACGCGGACTTCGTGCGGCGGCTCCTCGCCTACGCGGAGCGGGTGGGGCCCAGGAGCACGCCGCAGGGCCTCCGCGGCCCGGCCGTCCAGGTCCGCTTCCGGCGGCTTCCGTCGCAGGACCTGGAGCGCGCCGACGATATCGTCAGGAAGATCCCGATGTTCAGCGGCGCCGCGTCCCTGCCGAGCCGCTACGTGGATGCGACGCGCCTCGATCCCCAGGAGAAGCGGACCGCGTCGGCCCTGGTGGAGGGGCTCGCGCGGGGGTTCGAGCCGGAGCTCGTCACCTTCGAGCCGGGCCCGCCCTTCGAGGGCGCCGCCGAGGAGCAGCTCACCGTGACCGCCCCCTCCCTCGTGGTGAGCTATCGCGTCGAGTCGTCCGGGATCGCCCATGCCAGCAAGAAGCCGCAGATCATCATCATGGGGCTCAAGTTCCTGTTCAAAACGGAGCTCATCTTGCCCGGAGACGCGGAGCCGCTGCTCGCGAGCTACAAGATCTCGCGGCGGGTCCCGGCCGGGCTCATCCAGCAGCAGACCCCCGCCCCGCGCCCCGGGGTCCTCGAGGCCATCGTCTACGAGGCCATGATGCGCGAAGCCTTCATCGACCTCGAAGAGCGCTACCTCTCCAAGTGGTTCAAGAAGCGCGACGCGCCCCGGTGAGGGTGGACGCCGCGTGCGCGCGCGACGCCGGGATCTCGCGAACGGGCGCCGCGACGGGGGCTTTACGCACGTCGCGCCTTCGCCGATCCTCGTGCAATGCACCTGCGTCTCGCTCCTGCTCTGGCTCTCGCTGTCGCGCTCCATGGTTCCGGATGTTCGGATGCTGGAACCGGCAACGCCGGCGGCTCCGGCGGCTCCGGCGGCTCCCAGGCCGGCTCCGGCGGCGGGGGCACAGGGGGCGCTGGCGGGAACGAGCTCGGCGAGATCGCCGGCGTCGGTGGGGGGAGCGGGCTCACGACCGATGTGAACGTCATCATCACGGCCGACAACGCGTACGGCTTCGGCTACGGGACCGGCGACAAGCTCCTGAATTACTTCGGCGGCATCGAGAACGCCTTGGCCGACGAGATCTTCTCGTGTCCCGTCGGCCATGGGCCCGAGTCGTACACGGTGCCGGCGCCGTCCGCGGACGCCGGGCACTATCTTTACATCGTCACCTACGCCGACATGTCCACGACGCAGGGCGTGATCGGCCAGTTCTTCCGCGAGGGCGCGGAGCCCGTCTTCACGGGCAACGGCGCGTGGGAGGTCTGCGCGACCGGCGAGGACTACGACCTCGGCTCGCGCGGGCCGACGCTGGAGACGATCGACCAGCACATCGCGCGCTGCAACGGCGGAGGCCTGGATCCGCAGACGACCAGCGCCGGCTGGGTGACGACGGAGGTGTCCGACCGCGGCCATGTCGTGTTCGGCGAGGCGAATGACACCGCGACGGACGTCCCGCAGCCCGGCAACGAGTTCCCGATCGTCTGCGGCATCGACGAGGCGGCCCGGTGGATGTGGTACGAGTGGAACCCGAGCCGCACAGGCGGCAGCCCGTTCATCTGGCCCAACGCCAGCGACAACGTGATCAAGGATTTCCTGATCTTCCGGCTTGGTGCCGAGTTCGTGCCCGAGCCGCCGCGCTAGAGCGGTTTTCAGCTGAGCCTGGTAGGAGCGTCGCAGAGCGGCGGTCACCCGCACAGGAGACGGGTCCAGATCGGCGTTTTCGGCGCGCAAGCGCGCTCCAGTGCGCTGAGCACCGAGAACGTCGAGGTGGGCCCGTATCCGAAGCGGGCGACCGCCACTCTAGAAGGGGACGAAATCCTGATCGCTTGCGGCGTGCGGCACGCGCCCGTTGCTCGATGCGCCGCCGCTCGGGGGGCCCTTCTGCGGCGGCCTCCACAGCGCCTTGCCGCCGCGGCGGTCCGGTAAACGCCCCGGCGCCGCAGGCCGCTGGCCCGGGTCGCCTTCGCTCTCCTGCGCGAGGCGGAACGACGCCATCACGTTCTGGAGCTGCTCCGCCTGCGCCGAGAGCTCGGCCGCCGTGCTGGCGAGCTCCTCGGAGATCGCCGCGTTGCGCTGCGTGGCCTGCTCTATCAGCTCCACCGCCCCGCTGATCTGGGCCACGCCGTTCGATTGCTCCTTGGATGCCACGGCGACGCCCTGCACCAGCTCCGCGGTCTCCCGGATCGACGGGACGAGCTCCGCGATGAGCTGTCCCGAGCGCTCCGCGACGACGATGCTCGACGCGGCGAACGAGCCGATCTCCTTCGCCGCGTCCCGGCTTCGCTCGGCCAGCCGCCGCACCTCCGTGGCGACCACGGCGAAGCCCTTGCCATGCTCGCCCGCGCGAGCCGCCTCGATCGCGGCGTTCAGGGCGAGCAGGTTCGTCTGGTACGCGATCTCCTCGATGATCACGATCCGCTGGGTGATCGCCTTCATCGCCTCGACCGTCTCCCGGACCGCCTGACCGCTCTGCTCCGCGTCCCTCGTCCTCCGGTGCGCCGTCTCCTCGACCTGCTTGCAGTTGGCGGCGTTCTTCGCGATCGTGCCGCTCAGCTGCTGCAGGCTGGACATCGTCTCCTCCACGGACGCCGCCTGCTCGCTGGTGCCCTGCGACAGGCTCTGCGCCGTCGCCGATAGCTGCACCGAGACCGAGGAGACCGAGACCGCGCCGCTCCGGACCTCGCCGATGAGGCCCGCCAGGCGCTCCGACATGGCCTTCACGGCGCCGAGCATCTGGCCGAACTCGTCGGAGCTCTTCACCCTGACGTCGCCCGTGAAGTCGCCCCCGGCGATGCGCTGGTGGATCGACACCGCCTGGGTGAGCGGCAAGAGGATCATCCTGCTGAAGACGACGGCGAGCACGGCGGCGACGACGACCGCGAGCAGACCTCCTATCTGCAGCGTCACGTACATCGTCCTGACGAGCGCGTTCGTCGCCGCCTGCCGCTGGCCGAGGAGGGAGATCTCCTCGTCGTCGATCTCCTTGAGCGCCCCGCGCATCTGGTCCATGAGGCTCTTTCCGCGCCCCCGCCTGACCTCCTCGACGGCGCGATCCGCCAGCGCCTTCGCCTCGTCCGCGCTGCGGCGGTGCTGGATGGCCGGCTCCAGCACGGAGGAGAGCCACTCGTCATGGAGCTTGTCGATCTTCTCGAGGCGCACCTGCTGGCGCGGGTTGTCCCTGGTGAGCTCCCGGGCACGGCTCAGGCTTTGCTCGAACCGTTCTCGCCCGCTGCGGTACGGCTCCAGGAACGATTCCACCCCGGTGATGACGAAGCCGCGCTCTCCTGTCTCGGAGTCGAGCAGCGCCCCCATGATCTCTCTCGTCGTGAGCATCACCTCGTAGGTGTGCTGGTCCCACGAGCGGGCCTCGTCGAGCTCCGCGAACCTCTGGTAGGCCGTGCCCGCCAGTCCGAGGACGATGACGACCATGACGGCGAAGCCGAGGTAGAGCTTCCGGCCTACTCCGATATGCGCAAGCATGATGCATGCTCCGGGCTAGATGTGGTGCGGCCTCCTTCGAGCCCACCGGGGGCAGGAGCCGATAAATAAACGGATGGCGCGATGCCCGAGGCGCGCTCGACGAGCCTCTGGAGCAGCGGGAGCTCCTCGTCGCTGAGGGCGCGCGGGCCCAGCTCGGCGAGCGAGATCATGGCCTGTCCCCTCCGCCGGCCGGCGCGCCGTGGCTGCCTGGGAGCGCCGGCGGGGCCCCGGGGGCCGAGGGGCCGGGCGTCGTCGAGGCCAAGAGCTCCGCCGGCGAGAGGATGCGGTCGATGTTGAGCAGCAGCACGAGCTTCTGGCCCACCTTCGCCATCCCGAGCAGCTGATCCACGCGCGCCTGCGCGCCAAAGGCCGGCGCGTGCTCTATCTCGTCCTCGGAGAGCGTGAGCACGTCGCCCACACCGTCGATGAGCAGGCCGAGGCGGGTGTTCTCGCCGTCGAGCTCGGTCTCGACGATGAGGACGCACGTCCACCGGCTCACCCTCGTCGGCGGCAGCCCGAGCTTGACCGCGAGATCGATGACCGGCACGACGCTGCCCCGAAGGTTCATGGCGCCGACGATGCACGCTGGCATCATCGGGACCCGCGATGTGACGCTGTGCTCGACGATCTCCCGCGCACGGAGGATGTTCACCGCGTACTCGTCCCCCGCGATGACGAAGGAGATGTATTGAGACACGGGGCTCGACGCGTCGGAGATCATGACGCCTCCATGGAGAGAGACGGCGAGCGGGCGCCCTGCGCGCCGGGGCGCCGGCTCATCCTGGGCTGCCTCCGGCGGCCGATGGCGCTGCCCTGCGCTCGTCGGGGACGTCGACCGGGCCGAGGTCCCCAAGGACGCCGCCGAGCAACGCGTCGACGTCGAGGATCATCGCCACGCTGCCGTCGCCGAGGATGGTCGAGCCGGTGACGCCCCGGACGCGCCGAAACAGCTGGCCGAGCGGCTTGACCACCGTGCGCCCCTCGCCGTCGAGGAGGTCGACCACGAGGCCGGCCTCGGAGCCGTCGTGCGCAACGATGACGACGCGCTCATCCGGCGGGGGAGATCCGCCGAGCCCGAAGAGCGCCCGGAGGCGGACGCACGGCAGCGCGCGTCCGCGCCGGATCATGAGCCCCCGGGCGCCGCCGTGCGCGAGCGCGCCGCGGGGCAGATCGCAGCAGGCGAGCACCGCGCGGAGCGGGATCACGTACCGCTCGCCGCCGATCCCGACGGAGAGCCCCTCGATGGTGGCCAGGGTGAGCGGGAGCTGGATCGACAGCGACGTGCCCTGCCCTTCGCGGCTCTCGATCCGGATCGTACCCTGGATCGACTCCACGCTGCGCCGCACGACATCCATGCCCATGCCGCGCCCCGCCAGGAGGGACGACTCCGCCGCCGTGGAGAACCCGGGCTCGAACACGAGGTTGAAGAGCTCATGATCGGGGAGCGTCTCGGGCTCCGGGTGCCTCCCCAGCGCGCAGACGCGGGCGGCGATGCGCTCGCGGCTCATCCCGGCGCCGTCGTCGGAGATCCGGAGCGCGATGCCGCCCCGCTCGTGCGCGGCGCGCAGGGTGATCGTGCCGCAGGGGTCCTTGCCCGCGGCGCGCCGCGCCTCGGGCGGCTCGATGCCGTGACAGATCGCGTTGCGCAGGATGTGCGTCAGGGCATCCCGGAACCGCTCGACCACGGCCGTGTCCACCTCGACGTCGCCGTGCACGACGAGGAGGCGCGCCTGCCTGCCGTGGGCGTGGGCGAGATCGCGCACCGTGCGCTCGTAGTGCCGGAACCAGGGGCCGACCGGCACCATGCGCGCGGCGCGCACCGCCTCCTCCAGCTCCTTGCAGAGCCGATCTTGCTCCTCCATCTCGTCGCGCAGCGCGGCGCCGGCGTCGCCGCGCACCGCGCGGAGCGTCCGAGCGATCCTGTTCCGGCCGAGGGTGAGCTCTCCGATGAGATCCGCCATGCAATCCAGCTTCTCGACGGCGACACGGATGCTCTTGATGCCGGTCGCCCCCTCCGCGTCGTCCTCGGTCGCGCGGCGCGCGCTCGTCGCCCCCGCGTCCTCCTTCGCCTTCAGCCCTCCGCGCCGCGCTTCCTCCAGGCGCGCGACGACCTCTCTGTACGAGGTGCTGCGCTCGGCCCGCCCCCGCTCGACCTCGGCAACGAGCCGGCGGGCTGCGTCCACCGTCTCGAGCAGCAGCGAGACCACGGGCGTCGAGAGCGAGACCTCGCCGCGGCAGAGCGCCTCGATGACGTCCTCGGCGGCGTGCCCGAGATCGCTCAAGCCGCCGAGGCCTACCGAGCCGGCGCTCCCCTTGAGCGTATGGGTGGCGCGGAAGACGCGCTGGAGGACCTCGTGAGCGTCGCGGCCGGTCTCGAGTTGCAGCAGCGCGCGCTCGATCTCGTCGAGGAGCTCGTGCGCCTCCGGCGTGAACGTCTGGAGCAGCTCGTCGCGATCGCTGTTCATGCGGCTCACAGAGGCTGGATCGAGGTGGCGCCGTCGCTCGTCCGGAAGACGATCTTCAGTGCTTGCTCGGCGCCACCTGCTCGATACGCAGGATGGTCTGAGAATCGTCGACCAGCAGAATCTTCTTCCGAAGCATCGTTGCCCCCCTCGATCCGATTCAGCGGACATGGCGCAGCCGTGCCATCGCGCATGAGCACGACTCCCCCTCTTCCACCTGCCAGCAGGGCGTCTCCCCCGAGCAGGATCACACTACCACGAGAGCAGACGGAATCTCCAGTAGAAATTTGCAGCAGGCACGCATCTGGTCCCTGTCGGTCGCGATGATTTCCCGGCGCCCCCGGATCTTCGCCATGAGGTTCGCGGCCGCGGCTCTTGTGGCATTCGGGCGGGCAGGCGCTGGTAGGCCTGCAGCCGGAGCGCGCGGCCTCGAGTGGAGATGCCATCTCCGCAGCGCCAGCGATCGCGCGGGGACCAGGCGCGCGAGCTCCGCGACCGGGAGCTCATGGAGGTCGAAGGCAGTTGGAAGGGAGGCATGTAGCAGGGAAGCAAAGGATGTGCGCAGCAACAACGCACAGCAAGCCTGAAGGAGCGACGCACGGGTGCGTTCGGATGTCGAGCCCAGGGCAGAGTCATCCGCCGTCCGCCCACGCGCGCAGGATCTACAGGAGCAGGGCGTCGAACAGGTGGTGCACCAGCTCCTCGCTCCCCGGGCCCGGCCGATCCAGCTCGGCGGTCACCAGCGACATGATCGCCATCACGGACGCCGAGGGCATCCAGCGCGGCGCACATGGTCGAGGCCTATTGCCCGGGCGCCGGGAGGAGACCCAGCTGCTGTCGTGTGCGCAGATCGTCGCTGTGCGCCCAGTGCTCGGCCACCTTCTTGCCGACGTAACGCACGATGTGCGTTCCGCCGGACGCGATCGCGCGGTTCGTCGCCGGGATGCCGTGGTACGCGCCGCGGTGCGTGCCTGTGAAGGAGACGCGGGCGACCAGCTTGTCCCCCTCCGCGATCAGGTCCTCTATCGTGATGTGGAAGTCGGGGAACGCCTCGAGGAACATCGCGAAGGTCGCCTTGAGCCCGGCGAGCCCAGGCCCCTGCTGCGGCGGCGCCGCGTGGTCGACCACGTCGTCGGTGAAGTAGTCGTCCGCCGCGGCGACGTTCCTCCGGTGCCAGACGGCCTCGACGTACTCCCGATACAGCGACTTGAGATCGTGCGTGCTCATGGCCAAAGCTCCTTCTTCGTCTCTTCGATGGAAAGCGCGGCGCGCGGTGCGCAGTCAGACGCGCGCCGTCTCCTCGAGCTCCTTGCCCCGCGTCTCCGGGAGGAACCACAGGATGAGCCCCAGCGCGATCAGCGGAAAGATGACCGTCGCCGACATGGCCGGTCCCCAGCCGACGCGCTCCGCCGCAATGCCCAGGAAGACCGGGGAGAGCATGTACGCGGTCCGGCCAAGCAGGTTGTTGGACCAGGCGAGCGCGTCGCTCCTGAGGTGCGTCGGGAACAGCTCGGTCGTGTACGCGTTCAGCACGGGAAGCACGGCGCTCCCGCCGAAGATGCACAGCGCCAGCGCGGCCGTGAGCCCCGCGTGCGAGCGGAGCGAGTACCCGCCGAACACGCCGGCGGACGCGAGCGCGAAGGCGATCACCGCGCCCTTGCGGCGGCCCACGGCGTCGAGCAGCTTCCCCGACGTGAAGACGAACGGCATGGCGACGATCGCTGCGATCATGATGCTGGTGCCCACCTGACCGTCGGTGAGCCCGCGCTCGCGGGTGGCGAACGTCTTCCAGAACGTGACGGCGTTCTGGACGCAGACGAACATCAGCCCCCAGATCAGCGCGAGCTTCAGCATCCTCCCGCGGTACTCGGAGCTGAGGATGCGCGTGAACGGCTGCGCTTCCTCGTGCCTCCGCTCGAGCGCGAGCCGCTCGAACCGCGCTGTCTCGCGGAGGCCGCGCCGGGCCAGCGCGACGAGCACGAGGGGGATGGCGCCGACGAAGTAGATGGTCCGCCACCCGAGAGGGGTCGAGAGGAACAGCGGGACGAGCCCGGCGCACGTGATGGTGCCCAGGCTGGAGAACGCCTCGATGAGGCCGATCGCCAGCCCGCGCCGGTCCTTCGGGAACTCCTCGGCCGCGTAGACCACGCTGACCGCGTACTCGGCGACGAGGAAGACGCGCGCGAGGAGCTGGCAGCCGGCGAACACGAAGACGTTCGGCGCCAGACCCGTGAGCAGGGAGAACAAGGTGTAGCCCGCGATGGTGATCGTCAGGAGCCGCCGCCGGCCCCAGTGGTCCGCCTTGCGGACGAGGAGGAAGGCGAGCATCGAGCCAAAGCTGATGACCCCGATGAGGAGCCCTTCCCCCTTCGCGGAGAGCCCCATCTCCGCGCCGAGGTTCGGCAGGATCTGCGTGATCGCCAGTCGGTCATAGCCCTCGAAGAACGAGGCGACGCTCAGGAACGCGAGGAGCCGCCACTGGTAGGGAGTGAGCGGCGTCTGCTCGACATCACGGGTGGCCATGAGAGTTCTGCTCCTCCGATCGAGGCGGGAGCTCGCGGACGCGACGGCTCCGGCCCTCTGCGGCGCGCCAGGACTGCCACGCTCCCCCGCCGGCGGCCTCGACTTATCAAGTTCCGCGCCGAGGCCGGCGGCCGCCGATCACGGGAGACGCCGCTTCAGCCGCACGCCAAGACGGCGACCGAGGGCGCCGCGATCGAGGCGCGACTGCTGCGGGCGCAGCAGCGGCTGCTGTTCGCGTGTTGCAGTTGCAACATTGGCGGCGCGATGGTCGTCCCGGTAGGCTGATGGAGATGAGCCCACGAGCCGCTTGAAGGCAAACGAGAACGCGGCCTCCGAGCGATAGCCGACCGCCGCGGCGACCTCCGCCACCAGGGCCGGCCCGGATCGCAAGAGGACCTTCGCGCGGTACATGCGCCAGTCCGCGAGGTATTTGCCAGGCGACACGCCCATCTGCTCGGAGAAGCGCGCGGAGAACGCCGCCCGCGACATGCCGGCCTCCTGCGCCAGCGCGGGCACCGACCAGTCGAGCTCCGGACTCCGGTGCATCCGCGCGAGCGCGCGCCCGATCTGCGGATCGGCGAGGCCGCGCAGCCACCCCCGCTCGTCGGCGGGCACGTCGCGAAGGTACGCGCGCAGCGCCTGCACGAGCAGGACGTCCGAGAGGCGCGCCGTCACGATCGCCGCGCCCTCGGCCGGCGCGCTGACCTCGGCGGCGATGCACTGCGTGTGCGCCTGGATGAAGGGGCCGATCCGCTCGTCGCCGCGCAGGTGGAGCACCGGCGGCAGCGCCTCGAGCGCGGGGTGCCCGAGGGTGCCGAAGCGGAACTGCCCGCACACGATGGTGGTCGGCAGGCCGGCCCCGCCGTGCTCGATCGCGCGCCCCGGCGACGCGCCCCGGACGAGCTCCTCGATAAGGCTCGCTTTACGCGGCCCGCGCGCGTCGCGGAGCACGTGCCCGCGGCCGCTCGGCATCACGACGAGATCGCCGCTCGCGACGGCGGCGGGCGCCCGCCCTCCATCGACCTCGAGCCAGCAGCTCCCGCGCGTGACGATGTGGATGCCCCGCCCGCCGGCCGGGAAGCGGAGCGCCCAGGGCGCCGTGAGCTCCAGCCGCCAGTACGACACGCTCTCGAGGCGGAGCTCGCCGACGATCTCGCTGAGGAGGTCCATGCGATCCACGCCAGGATAGAGGACCCGAGACGGTCCATCAATCCGCCGCCGCGGTGGACGATCTCGAAAGGGATCGAGCCAAAATCGCATGGATGCGCCAGCGCCTGGCCGCTACAGATCCGCGCATGTCCGGCGCTCCGGCCTCCGCCGGCGGGCCGGAGCGGACCCGGCGCGGCGTGCAGTCAGCGCCGCGCGCCGAGACGACCGTTCATGGGTACCGCTGTACCCCCGAGACCTCAGGAGAGATCTTCATGAGCAGCGCTTCTCCTCGCATCGTCGTGATTGGGAGCACCGGCATGCTCGGCGCGCCCGTGACCCAGGAGCTCGTCGCCGCCGATTTCGCCGTGACCGCCCTCGTCCGCGACCCCGAGGCGACCCGCGCGAGCAAGCGGCTGCCGGCGGGCGTGACGCTCGTCGCCGGCGACGTGAGCGACGTGAAGGGATTGGCGGCGGCCTTCCGCGGGCACGACATCGTCTATGTGAGCCTGGCGGTGCCCATCACCGCATCGGCGAGCGCGTGGCGCGTCGAGTCGGAGGGCATGAAGAACATCGTCGCCGCCGCGCGCGAGGCGGGCATCAAGCGGATCGCCTACCTGTCTTCGCTGCTGCACCGATACGACGGCTTCCGCTGGTGGGTCTTCGACATGAAGCGGGAGGCGCTCTCGATCCTGAAGGAGAGCGGGATCCCGAGCACGGTCTTCTTCCCGTCGAATTTCATCGAGTCGATCCCCTACCGGAGCCGCCAGGGCAGCCGGATCAACCTCGCCGGCAGCGCGCGCGAGAAGGCGTACTGGATCTCGGCGCGCGACTACGGCAAGCAGGTCGCGCGCGCCCTCGCGCTGCCCGGCGACGCGTCGCGAGAGTACGTCGTGCAGGGGCCCGAGCCGCTCACCATCAAGGAGGCGGCGGAGCAGTTCGCCAAGCACTACACGAAGGAGAAGCTCGCCGTGGGGGCGGCGCCGCTCGGGATCTTCAAGGTGCTCGGGCTGTTCTCTCCGACGTTCAACTACGTCTGGCACATCTCCGACGCGATCAACAACGCGCCGGAGCCGTTCCAGGCGGAGGCGACCTGGAAGGAGCTCGGCAAGCCGGAGACGACGGTCGCCACCTTCGCCGCGTCGTTCCAGTGAGGGAGAGCGGCGCGACGGCGCCGCTCTCCTGGCGGTGCGCCTTCAATGGTCGTGGCCGTCGTCCACGGCGGAGGAGCGCTTGCGCGCAGAGGAGGCCTCGCACACGCCAGCCACCGGCTCCGGGTGCTGCTCCTTCGCTTGCTTGATCTCCTGTTCGACGACGCCGCAGAGGATCTTGGTGCTCAGCGCGAGATCGCGGACCGGCGCGGCCTCCCTGATTCCATGGTAATTGACCGGGGCGCCGAACGTGGTGTCGAACAGCGCGCCCGCGGCGATCGCCTTCACGTACGCCTTGGCGTCGGTGCCCGCGCCCATGGCCACCGCGGGCGCGGGCTTGCCGGTCACCTCCTCGAACGCGCGGCTGATCCGGCTGAAGGTGGGGCCGTCGACCCGGCGGATGTCCGGCGCGACCCGGGTGACGGTCTCGAACGTGATCGGCGCGCCGCCGGAGGTGGCGTTGAACTCGTCGACGATCTGCCCGAAGATACCGGCGAACTCGCTCGCGTCTCCGCAAAGGAGCCCCTCGCTCTCCCCGTCCCACGGCTGGCCGTGGTGGCCTATCGCGTACCGGACGTCGAGGTGGAGCGTGATCGCCCCGGGCGACGGCTCGGTGTACAGCCGGGTCAGCGCATAGGTGGTGCCGTTGCCCTCGGTGAACACCTCGTCGTGGCGCTCGAGCAGCTCGGGGTGAGTTTCCCCGAATGTCTTCGTGCCCCAGGTGGACTTGATGAACCTGCACATCCGGGCGACGTCGTTGTCGGCGAGGACCTGCTCCTCCGCGAGCGCGCCCAGGAAATTGGTGAGCGACACGAGCGGATTGGCGCCGTTCGCGCGGTTCTCCTGGGGCACGGACGCGTGCTGCGCGCCCGCCACCAGGGTCGTCAGCTTGAGCGCGTCCGGCAGGCCGGACGTGTCGACCGTGAGCTCGGCCCGCCTGTACGACGGATCGTCGAACGGATGATCGGCGTAGTCCGCCTCGATGTGCAGGGCGAGCTCCTCGAGCGCCGCGGGTGAATCGCCGCGGAGGATCGCCTCGGCCCGGTCGGGGAGCTGGTTGACGGGGCCGGAGGGGGTGTTCAGCGAGTCGATCCACACGCCCGCCGTGGGCGGCGCCTCGCGCGGGACCGTGAACACGGGGCGCTCGATGCCCTTCTCCGCGCGCACGGCCCAGAACGTGTCGAAGATGATCTCGAGGTCCGCCGCCTCCCCGGCGTTCTCCTCGCGGTAGCGCCGCATCGACATGGCGCCGATCTCCTCGGTGGTATCGAAGATGAGCTCCACCGTGATGTCGTCGAGCAGGGGACTGCCGTCGTAGGCCCGGGCGATGTCCTTGAGCACGAGGAACGTCGCCAGCGCCGGCCCCTTGTCGTCGATGGCGCCGCGGCCGACCCACAGCTCCTGCTCGCCGCCGTGCTTGGTCTCGCCCCTCGATTTCGTCAGCACGAACGGCTCCCACACGTCGGTGTCCCCCGGAGACACCGTATCGAAGTGCGTGTTCAGGGAGATCTTCCGGGGCCCATTGCCAAGACGGAACCCGAAGACCCAGTAGTACCTGGGCTCCGCCGCGTTGCCGCTCTCGACCTTCCACTCCCACGGCTCGATCCTGTGGGTCCTTTGACCCTCGTTGAACTGCTGCGCCTGGGCGTTCAGGTCATCGACGATCGCCTGCATGCTCGCGACGAACGCGTCCTCGTTCGCGAACTGCTCGGCGCGGTAGGTCTCGGCGGCGACCAGCCTGGCCAGCGCGTGGAAGCTCGCCTCGAGCTCGGCGTCGACGTGAGCGCAGGCCGGCGCGCCGGCGGCGGGCGCCGGGCTCGAAGCATCGTCCTCCCGGCAGGCGCCGTACGCCAGCGCGGCGACGACAATCCAGCCCACATGAACCAGTCTACTCAACCTCATACAGCCTCCAGAGCGGATTCGACTCGCGTGAATCCAGTTGAACTGCGCAGACACGACCGCGTCTGCTCGCCACCTCGCGAACCAAGGGCCCAGAGGGCGAGAGTCGCGAAGAAATGACAGCAATGATCCCGACTTTTCGAGAGCGCCTGTGATCCTTATATGCAATACATTGGTGTGCCCCCGAAGCACGAACACAGGTGATCCATATGACGCAAGAGATCGATCACAACGCGATTGTACGGCTGGGAATGGCTTACGCCGAATCGAAGACGCTGCTCAGCGCCGTCGAGCTCGGCGTGTTCACGGCGCTCGCGAGAGAGCCGCTCGATTGGCAGACGCTGCGCGAGCGGATCGGCATCCACCCCCGCGCGGCGCGCGATTTCTTCGACGCCCTCGTGGCGCTCCGCCTGCTGCGGCGGGAGGACGGCCGGTACTCGAACACACGAGAGGCGGACCTCTACCTGGACAAGACCAAGAAATCGTACATCGGCGGGATGCTGGAGATGTCGAACGCGCGGCTCTACGGGATCTGGGGCTCGCTCAGCGAGGCGCTGCGCACGGGCGCGCCGCAGAACGAGATCGGGGCGCGCGAGGACATCTTCACGTGGCTCTCCAAGACCCCCGAGAAATATCGTGAGTTCACGCAGGCGATGACGGGGCTCAGCCTGCCGTCGGCGCGGGCGCTCGCGGCGAAGTTCCCGTGGGATCGCTACAAGACGTTCGCGGATGTCGGCACGGCCCAGGGCGGCTTGCCCGTCCAGGTCGCGCTGGCCCACCCGCAGGTGACGGGCATCGGGCTCGATCTGCCGCCCGTGCAGCCGGTCTTCGAGGACTATGTCCGAGAGCACGGGCTCGCGGATCGGCTGCGCTTCCAGGTGTTCGATCTCTTCAAGGACCCGATTCCCAAGGTGGACGTGATCACCATGGGTCACATCCTCCACGGGTGGAAGCTCGCGGACAAACGGGGCTTCATCAAGAAGGCGTACGACGCGCTCTCCGAGGGGGGCGTGCTCGTCGTCTACGACGCGATGATCGACGACGAGCGCCGCGAGAACGTGGCCGGGTTCATGATGAGCCTCACCATCCTCCTCGAGACGCCCGAGGGGTTCGATTACACGAGCGCCGATTGCGCGGGCTGGCTTCGCGAGCAAGGCTTCCGCGACGTCCGCGCGGAGAAGCTCATCGGGTCGGATTCGTTCGTCGTTGGCGTGAAGTGAGGAGCGCGCCCCGCTGGAGCGAGTCCAGCGGGGCGCCGCGCGCTGCCCTCCACGAGCTCCGCCCGCCAGGGATCCGGCGAGAGATTTCAACGCAAAGACGCGAAGACGCAAAGTCGCAAGCGAGCGGCGTTATCGCAGCTCCTCCGGGAGTGACGTGAGCACGCAGAGGCCTGTCTCGGCGTCGCAGGTCACGCGGTCCGCGAAGTCCGGGTTGATCCCGGAGCCGAACGCGCGGCCGTTCGCCAGATCGGGGTGCGGATCGCAGAGGCTCGGATCCGGCACGCCGCCGGGCGCGCACTCCACCGCGGGATAGAGGCCCACGACGCTGTAGGACGCGGAGCAGCCGTCCTGCGTGTAGGTCAGATCGCCGACGATCTGCGTGCCCGGGTAGGCGGCCGTCACGTAGATGCGGAAGTTGCTCCATGCATAGCTGATCTCGACGGCCGGGTGCTGCGCGGGCGGCGTGCCCTCCGGCGCGCCGGGAGGCGGTGGCTCCTCGTACGCCGGGACGCTCAGCGTGGACTCGGTGAACGAGGGGACCGCGCAGACGTCGTTGTCATCGGGATCGACGGAGGCGAAGTCTCCGAGCGCGTCGAGCACGGTCGGGCCGAGCTCCACCTGCGCGCCCTGGGCCGCGAAGGCGGGAAAGGCGATCCCCGACGCCCGGACCGCGAGGTGGGCCCTCGTGGGATCAGGGCGCTGCGGGTTCCCGGCCTGCCGTGGGTTGTACTTCTCGAGGCCGATGATCTCCCCCTTCAGCGTGTCGCAGGCGCCCTCGCCCCGCTTCGAGCCGGGCTTCAGCGTGTACTTCGCCGCGAAGCCGCCGTGCGCCGCGGTGCACGCGACCCGCCGCTGCTCGCAGGACGCGGCGAGCGTGAAGAGCGCGGCGAGCGCGAGAGATGTTCCGAGGATTCGTCTCATAATCGTGTGTCTCTCGGGGCCATCGCCCTAGAAGGTCACCTTGGCGCCGATCCTGAACGTGCGCGGCGCCTGATACGCAACAGGCTTTCCAAAGTTCGGATTCTTGTTGACCGGGTTGAACGCCGAGCCATCGACGTTCCTGAGCTGGCCGAGATCGCCCTTCGTCCCGTTCGGGATCGGGAGGACGGAGGCCACCGTGTACCGCTGGTCCACGGCTGTCGCCGCCTGGAAATTGAAGACGTTGAACGAATCGACCGTGACGCTCAGCGTGCTCTCCTTGGCGAGCTGCACGCCCACGCCGACGTGGGCATCGACGGAATGCGCCCAGGGGAGGCGCTCGCCGCTCCCGCGCTCGAGGATGTAGACCTGATCGGGGCCATAGAGCGGGTGCGAGCCGAGGTGGCTCGTCGGCCCGCCGGAGGCGGACCGGTACGTCCCGCCCACGCTGACGATCACGCGGTGATGAATCGTGAAGTCCTTGGCGCCGAAGACCTTGATCTGGTGCCTCCGATCCCCGGGGAGCGGCCCGGTGCGGTTCGGCAGGAGCGACACCAGGTCGAAGTCCGAGTTGACGTTCGGATCGAGCTGCCCGGTCTCGGGGCGGAAGAGGCCGGCCCAGTTGCCGCGCAGGTAGGAGATCGTGTAGCTCGCCTGCGCGAGCCACGCGTCGGCGAAGGCCTTCTCGGCGTGGACGGTGACCGCATCGTAGTCGCGGGTCGGCTTCGGGAAATCCTTGGCGACGCCGTAGCCGGGGTTGCCGATGAGGTACGTCCGCGCCTCGTCCCGGCTGATGTCCTCGATGACCTGGTTCTGGTAGCGCTTCGTGTACTGCGCCCCCACGCGCAGCCGGGGGTAGATCTCGAGCTCGCCGCCGAGCACGATCTCGTCCGTCGACTGCGGCTCGAGGTCCGGATCGATGCCTCCGTCGCCCCCGATGACACGCCACTTCTGGTTGGGGCTGTACGGGGCGCTCGTCGGGATCAGGTTCTCGTTCCGGTCGCACGCGCCGCGCTGCTGCGCGCGGTCCCGAGGGTCGCACGCCGCCGCGGCGTGGAGCGTGAAGACCTGCCGCTCGCCGGGGAACGCGCGGTCGATGATGTTGAGCGGCACGCTCTCGTAGAACCGCGCGTAGTTCACGAACAGCTTGGAGCGGCCGGCCTGGGTGAAGTCGTAGATCACGCCGACGCGCGGCGACCACTGGTTGGGGAGGGCTATCGCCAGCTTGTCGTCGCCTCCATAGAGCAGCTGCGCGTCGTACCGGACGCCCGCGTTCAGCGTGACCTGGTCGAGGATGCTCCAGCTGTCCTGCACGAAGCCGCCGATGGTGGTCGACTTCGAGACGGTCTCGAACCTGTCGAGCGGCACCGCGTCGTCCGGGTTGGCGATGAAGCCCAGCCGGCGGAAGCCGGTGAACGCGCCCCCATCGGTCGTCTCGGCGAAGACGTTGCGCCCCGAGTGGCCGCGGGACGACGCATAACGCATCAGCTCCAGGTCGACGCCCGCCTTGACGATGTGGTGGCCGAGGGCGGTGAACAGGCCCGTGAACACGCCCTTGCCCTGGTACCGGTCGAGGGTCGTCTCGCTGAGCGCCCCCGGCCCGCCGCTGAAGTACGTCGCGACGGGGCACCGCTCGGCGGCCTGCGTGCCCGCGGGCTCGCAATCGCGCGTCGCCTCGGAGGGCTCGAAATCGTTGATGGAGTGGAACCCCGGATCGCTCCTTTGCCAGTGGACCTGCGCGATGTCGGAGAGCCCCTTGCCGCTCCCGATCCTCGTGCCGTCGGCGGCGCGGATCGCGTTCTCCTCGTGGTGGACGCCGAGCGTGACGTCGAGGAGGTACGTCTTGTTCTGGAACGCCGAGGACCACTTGAGCGCGGCGTCCGTCGCGCTCGACACGTACCTGTGCGCGAGGGCGCCGAAGCTGCCGTTGATCACGTTGTTGCTGGAGCTGTTGTTCAGCTCCACGGTGCCGTCCTTCGGGTTGATGCCGAAGTTCCCGTCGCCCCCGGACGTCGTCGGTGATCCGTAGACCGACAGCGAGACGGTGTTGTCCGGATCGATCAACAAGGTGAGCTTGCCGAGGTACTGGACGCTCTGCTGGGTGGCGTAGTAGACCCGCTGCGTGCCGGGGATCGGGTCGGACCGGCCAAAGCGCAGCTCGCGCTCGAGGCGGTAGCTCGCGGCCGAGGGCGAGACGCCGGCGAAGAACCAGAGCCTGTCCCTCAGGATCGGGCCGCCGATCTCGACGCCGGCGTCCCGGAGCGACGACAGCCGGGTGTCGGTCGTGATCGTGCTCGCCGCGCTCTGCACCCCGGTCTGCGACGCCTCGAAGAGGCCCGGCGTGACGCTGAAGAACACCGCGCCGTGAAGCTCGTTCGAGCCCGATTTCGTCACCGCGTCGAGGTAGCCGCCGGTGGCGCGGCCGTACTCCGGCAGGTACCCGCCGGTGATCACCTTGACCTCCTTGATGAACTCCACGGACAGCGGCGTCCCGATGACGCCGAAGGCCGGGTTGTTCACCGACAGGCCGTCGATCACATACTGGTTCTCCGGCGACGTCGTCCCGCTGATCGACACGCCGTACCGGTCGGCGCTCGCGCCGGGCGCAACGTCGGCGAGCGCCTCGAACGAGCGGGTCGCCGCGCCCTTCGCGCCCGTGGGGATGAGCGGGATGCGGCTCGCGAACTCCGATCCGACGTTCACGCCGGTCGCGCTCGAGCCGACATCCACGATCGGCGCGCTGCCGACGACCACGATCTCCTCGGCCTTCAGCGCCTCGGGGAGCAGCTCGCTGTTGACCCGGATGGTGCTGTCGACGCGGAGCTCGATGCCGCCGCGGCTGTACGGCCGGTACGCGTCCTTGTCGAGCCGGAGCGTGTACGTGCCCGGCGGCAGGTTCGGGATCCGGAACTGGCCGGAAGGGTCGGTGACGACCAGCTGCTCTCCCTGAAGCGCGGGGGAGGTCACGGTCACGACGACGTCGGCGGCTGGCTGTCTCGTCGACGAATCGAGGACCGTGCCTGTCAGGACACCGGAGCCGGTGGCAAAGGCCGAGGTCGGGAGGAGCACGCTGGCGGCCGCCGCCAGCCGCGCGGCCCAGACACCGCGCCTTTCATGCATGAAGTTCACAGATCTCCTATCACGGTGTGAGGGCCGCCGGCCCGCCGTCGGCCCACCGCCGGTGGCGCGCGCGGCGGCCGTCGCGAGGCCGCCAAAGAAACGCGAGCAGAGGAGCGCACGGGGATGGGACCGGCCTCGCCATCGCGGTGAGCAAAAGACGCGAGCGGCGCTACAGCTTGGAGTACCGGTGCTCCAGGATGGCCTTCAAGTTGGCGATCTCGATCTTGTGGATCGCGTCGAAATGGGGCCAGATGTCGCCGACCCAGGCCCGGTCCGTCCGCGCGCGCGGCTTGCTGATGTAGTCGGGGAGATCCTCCGTGGCCCTGTCGTAATACGGGTGCTTCACGTTGGTCCAGAGCACGATGGTGCCCGGCTTGCGAATGGTGGGCCTCGCGTCGACGAAGCGGAAGTGATACCGCATCCACAGCTCGTCTCCCTGGTCCCAGGCGCAGGGGTAATCGACGACGCGGCTGTCCGGGTAGGCCTCGGCTCGAACGTAGATCGACGTGTCCTTCGCGAGGAACTCCTTCCCCTTGTACAGGCCGCCGCCGATGTGGTGGAGGCTCCTCAGGCTAAACGTCCACTCCTCCAGGCTGTAGACGTTCGCCGCGTACTCGAACGCCACCTCGACCGGGACATGGATGTACTCGCCGAGGTGGCAATACTGGCCGAAGATCTCGTCGTGCGAGTACGTCGGCTTGGTGATCCCCTCCAGGTGCTTCACGCACTCCTCGATGGAGTGATCCTCGGAGACGTACAGCCCGGGGATCTCCCTGCTGGAGACCCCGTTCTTCACGAGCCCGGATCGGCTCCACGGCCCTCTGTCGTCATGTGCGGTCATCGTGCTCTCCTTCAAGTTCGACATCACAATCACATCACGTCGTACGCTGGCCTGCGCCCCGCTCTAGAACGGCGACAGCCCCACGGTGACATCGGCGGTCGAGAACTCGTTGTAGCTGTCGAGCACCGAGAACTCCGCCGTCGAGCCGCCGATCAGGGCCCCGAGCGGGCTCTGCGCGCGGGTCTCGAGGGTGGCGTCGGCGCCGCCGAAGAAGAGGTCCGGGATCGCCGTCGACTGCTTGACGGGGCCGCGCCATGTGGACACCCACCAGTTGGCGACGAACGGCGCCGAGGGCCCGCTGGGCGCCGCGACCGTCCCGTCGACGACCAGCCGAGGGAAGCCGGGGAACGGCACGCGCACGTGGAGGTCGCCGACGCCGCCCGACAGCGCGAGATCGTACTCGAGCGACGGCACGTACTGAGCCAGGAAGCCGGCTTGAAGGAGCTTGTACGCGAGCAGCGCGTGGTCGGTGTAATACCAGAGCGTGTAGCTGTTGACGTCCCCGGTCCCGTCGGGCGGGGCGACGGCGAGGCCGATCTGGACGACCGAGCCAGGCGTGGGAGTGCCGCCGTTCACCGAGATGCCGCCGGCGTGCGACGTCCTCACGACGATGGGGGTGACGGGCCCTCCCTCGCCCGCGAGCACGAACTCGTCCGGGACCAGGGCATCTGCCTCGTCGGTCGGGACGAGCTCCAGGCCGATCGTCTCGACGACATTCGACAAGCTGACGCTGAACCCCCGGATCTCCTGCCGTGCTTCAGCGGTGATCTCGGGATCGACGGCCTCCACGGCGCAACCGGCGGTGAAAACGGAAGCGAGCACCAGGGAACTCACGGAACCACGCAGAACCATCAAAGCCTCCTCAGGTCGCCGACGCCAGCGCCGGCAATCAACCAATGATGACTGGACCTCGAACAACAACAATGGACATCACTCAACATCAATACGACTCGATCCATCGAGGCCATCGGACACGACACGGCCGCTCGCGACTCCAGGGGGCACGAGCTCGCTCGAGATCGCCGCGCGATGACGCCTCCGGGCGCGGTCATGCTGCGAACGCCGACGTCGGTATCGTCGGCGCGTCCGCCCCGAGGAACGGCGCGAACGGCGGGATCTCCTCGCGCAAGAGCCGCAGGTCGAGCACGCCAGGCACGTCGCGGTGGTTGTCGTGATAGTCGCTCAGGCGGTCGCGCAGCTCCTGCGGCGTGGACGCGGAGCCCACCCAGAGCCGGCCGCCCGGGGCGAGCCCGCCCGCGAGCGCCGCGAAATCGACCTCCGGATAACGAACGGCCTCGATCCGGGACTCGAAGAGGAGCTGTTGACGCGTGACGCACATCCCGTGCATCGCGTTGTTGAACACGACGAACAGGATGGGCAGGCCGAGATCGACGGCCGTGTGCACCTCCAGGCCGAGCATCAGGAACGAGCCGTCGCCGCAGATGACCGTCGTCCGCGTCCCGGGCTCCGAGCCGAGCTGCGCGCCGATGGCGCCGGGGATCGAGTAGCCCATTCCCCCCATCCCGAGCGCGATCGTCGATGTCGAGCCCTCCGGGACGGGGAGGTAGTGCATGGCCGCGGCGGCGCAGTTGCCCGCGTCGAGCACGACGTGGCCCTTCGCCGGCAGGTACCCCGCCAGGATGGCCAGGGCTTCGCTCTGCAGGAGCGTGTCGGGCCCCGTGGCGCCCGGGTCATCGCCCGGGATGGCCGGCGCGAGGCGGGGCTCGTAGCACCGCCGCGTGTACCCTTCGACCGGAGGGAGCGGTGACATCGGGCGCCTCTCCAGGAGATCGAGCAGCGCGCGAAAGGCGCGGCCGACGTCCGCATACAGGGTCATCTCGGGCTGAAGGATGCGGTGGATCGCCTCGGGATCGACGTCGATGACGGCGAAGCGCTTGTCCTTGAAGCTCTTCTCGACCGCGGCGCGCGTCATGACGTCGAGCGTCGCGCCCGCGGCGATGATGAGATCCGCCTCGTCGCGCAGGTACGCGTGCGCCGACGGGTGTCCCGCCGCGCCGACGGTCCCCAGATACAGCGGGTCGTCGTTCGGAAAATCGGCGCGGGCCGACATCGTGGTCACCACGGGCAGACCGACCGCGCGCGCGAACGCCTCGACCGCGCCGGCGTCATCGGAGCGGCGCGCCCCCTGGCCGATGAGGAGCAACGGGCGGCGCGCGCTGCGGATGGCCTCGAGCAGCGGCATCACCTCGCCGATCCCGATCGGCCGCGACCTGCAGAAGCTCGGCAGATCGGGAGGCCAGTCGACCGGGGGCGGGCCGACCTCTTGGTCATAGAGGTCCCGGGGCACGAGGAGGACGGCCGGGCCCTGCCGGCCCGACGTCGCCGCCACGACCGCATCGCGCAGCATCGGCCAGAAGTCGTGTGGGCTCCTGATCTTTCCGACGTACTTCGAGATCGAGCGCCAGAGCAGGACGGCATCGACGCAGTTGCCGATGCCCGACGAGTCCTGGAACGCCCCCCGCCCCTCGAGCGACGTCGGGGGCTGGCCGACGATCGCGAGGACGGGGACCGCCTCGGCGTAGGACTCGGCGATCCCGACAGCCAGGTTGAGCATCCCCCCGCCCGACGTCGCGCAGCAGACCGAGAGGCGCCTGTGGACCCTCGCCCTGCAGTCCGCCATGAACGCGGCGCCCGTTTCCGTCCTCGCCAGGACGGAGACCAGCCTCCCCTGCCCGTGCCGATGGATGGCGTCGTGCAGGTGCTCGATGTTCGCGCCGCTCACCCCGAAGACGTATCGAACGTCCCAATCCCTCAGCATCTGGACCAACGCGTCGGCCAACTTCATACAGCGTGTACCTTCCGTGTGTGGACCTCGGGCGACTACTGCCAGCGCAGCACCATCGAGCTCACGAAGTCTCCGCCGTTCGAGAATGTCCCGAGCGCGACGATATCGCCGCGCCGGATGCGGCCGCTCTCCAGCGCGTCCGCCAGCGTGACCGGAATCGAGCCCTGGAACAGGTTGCCATAACGCGCCAGGGTGTCGTGCGTGCGCGGAGGGAGGATCCCTATCCGGGCGCGCCACTCCTTGAGAAACGTCTCGTTCGGCTGGTGGGTGACGAGGAGGTCGACGTCGCTCGGCGACAGCCGGGCCTCCGCGAGGCACCGCCCCACCGCGTCAGGCACGAGCCCGAGCGCGTTCGTGCGGATCGCCTCGACCATGTCCCTCGAGAAATTGACCGTGATCGGGCCGCAGCCGCGCTCCCAGTAGTTCTTGAACTGCCCGTCGACGACGTCGGGCTCGAAGCGGAACAGGCCGTAGTGCTCGCCGTGGGAGCGCTCGTACCGGGCCAGGATCGACGCCGCGCCGGGCGCCACGAGCGTGGCCGAGGCGCCGTCGCCGAGCACGGACGACCTGCGGGACTTCTGGAACTCGGGCAGGCGAGAGATGAAGTTCGTCACCGTCACGACGACGACGCGCTTGTACTGGCCCGACTCGATGAAGGCGCGGGCCGTGTTGAGCCCCGACAGGTACGAGGAGCAGCTCGTGTCGATGTTGAGGATCGTCGCCTGCCGGGCGCCGACGCGGTGCTGGATCGCGGGGCCGATGCCCGGCCAGAACGTGTCGGAGAAGATGCAGGAGCACACGAGGAGATCGATCGTCTCGGGGAGGATCCCTGTCCTCTCGAGGAGCCGCTCGACGGCGCGCACGCCGAGGTCCTCGGAGAGGTAATCCGGCGACGCGAACCTCCGCTCGTGAACCCCGCTGAAGAAGGCGTTGTCCGCCAGCGCGTCCTCGGAGCTGCCCTCGGGCGGCTCGTTCACGACCCGGCGCTCCGGCATGAAGCTGACAACATCGACGATCTGAGCCTTCATAGTGCCATTTCCCCGGAGCAGGCGTGTCGACGCAGCGCTCGAACAGCGAGCGTCGAAATGCTGCCACGGCGAGCGACCCAAAGCGGCGCGCGGAGCCAATCACCGCTCCCCGGACTACCGAGGGCGCCGACACCTTCGCTCGACTCGCGACCAGGTAAACAAGGAACGTGCCGCACAGCCTGCTGCCCCTCGCCGCCCCCGGCGTCTCGACACACTGATTTGTAGTCTGGACCTGTCGTGCAGATTTCGGCCCTGCTTCACCGACATCAATGCCGAGCGACCGCAATGGATTATGCGTGGACGGAATCGGCGTCAGCGATCCATTGGGGGAAGCGATGGCCGCTGCTGCTAAAGCATCAGCGTTACTTATCGACTGCTGCTGCGGCAGCACCGGCGCGTGCGGCATGCCTCGCCCTGCCGCTCTCCCCAGGGCGGCGCGCTGTGCGCCTCGTTCGGACGAGCGGCGGGGAGGTGCGCCGGCGGGCACGATGGCCGCCAGCTGGCGCGCGCATTGCGAAGCGGGACGCCCTTGCTGTCCGGGGGGTCAGTCCGCCGTCACACCCGATGGAGAAGAGGCAACCATGGCGAACATCGATGCCGTCATTCCGATCGCCCCTGCCACGGCCGCGGCCCTGGCGGAGCGCGCGGCCTTGCTGACGTTCTACCGCGCCTTCAGCGAGCGGCGGCCGGAGCTCATCGACGAGGCGGTGACCCAGGACTGGGAGGACATCCCGCTGCCCCCCGGTCAAGGGGTAGGCCCGGAGAGCATCAAGCCCATCCTGCGCGCGTTCTTCAAGGCCTTTCCCGACGTGAAGCTCACGGTGCTGGATATCCTCCAGGAGCCAGGCCGGGCCGCGGTCCGGTCTGTCCTCACGGGGACCCATCGAGACACTTTTCTGGGGGTAGCGCCGAGCGGGCGGGAGATCAGCATCCCGTGCCATGATTTTCATGCGCTGCGGGAGGGCCGGATCGCGCGGACGTGGCACCTCGAGGACTGGTTCACCGCGCTGGCGCAGATCGGCGCGTGGCCCCCGGCGCCCTGACAAATCGCCTCATTTTGAGGGGACTCACCGCTCCTGCTCGACCATCGCGCTCCCGCCGTGGCGCCGGACCGGCTCGGCGACCGCGGTCACGGTCCCATCGCCGTTGAAGCGCAGGGCGGTGGCCGCGCCGATCTCGCCTCCCATCGTGCCCGCGTCGGAGAGGACGTGGCCCAGGGACGCGAGCCCCTCGGCCTCCGGGGTGCTCAGGAACGCGGTCTCCGCGTCGGTGGCGCCGTCGCCCGAGTTGCGCTGCGACACGCGCGGCGCCGCGAGCGCGCTGTCGATGGGGAGGCCCAGATCGATATGACCGACGAGGATCTGCAGCACGGTGGTGATGATGGTGGACCCGCCTGGCGAGCCGAGCGCGAGCACGGGCTTGCCGTCCTTGAAGACGATCGTGGGGCTCATGCTGCTGCGCGGGCGCTTGCCCGGCTCGACCGCGTTGGGGTGCGGCGAGCTCGGGTCGGGCGGGATGTTGAAGTCCGTGAGCTCGTTGTTCAGCAGGAAGCCGTACCCTGGGACGACGATGCCATTGCCGCCCTCGTACTCGATGGTGCAGGTATAGGAGACGATGTTCCCGGCGGCGTCGCTGACCGTGATGTGCGTCGTCTCGTTGTCGGAAGCGTCCCTCGGGCCGGCGTCCCCGCCGCTCGCCGCCGGGGCGCGGCCGGGCGCGGGGCTCGGATCGCTCTGGAATGCGTAGGGATCGCCCGGCGGCGCCGCCGCCGAAGGGGCCTCGGCGAGGTCGATGAGGGCGCGCCGCGCGTCGGCGTAGTCCTTCGAGAGCAGCCCCTTGACGGGGGCGTCCACGAACTCGGGATCGCCGAGGAAGGCGCCTCGATCCGCGAACGCGAGCCGGGAGGCGCCGAGATAGCGGTGCAGCACCTCGACCGGCGTGAGCGTCGCCGCGTCGTACCCCTCGAGCAGGTTCAGCGCCTCCGCGACGGCGATCCCGCCGCTGCTCGGGAGGCCCAGGCCGTAGAGGGTATAGTCGCGGTACGTCGTCGAGAGCGCGGGGCGGACGCGGGCCTCGTAGCCCTGGAGGTCCGAGAGCTCGATGACCCCCGCCCGGACGTCGAGCGCGCTCCCGGGCTCGACCGGAGGCGACTTCACCGCGGCGACGATCGCCTCGGCGACCCGCCCTTCGTAGAACGCCTTCTCTCCGCCCTCGGCGATGAGCCGGTAGGTGCCGGCCAGATCCGGGTTCTTGAAGATCGTGCCCACGGGCCACGGCTCGCCGCCGGGCCCCAGGAAGAGCGCTTTGCTGCTCGTGATCGCCTGGAATCGGGCGAGGTTGCGGCGGGTCTGGTCGAGGAAGGTCTGGTCGACGTCGAACCCCGCCTCGGCGACCTGGATGGCCCGCTTCAGCACGTCTCCGAGCCCGAGCGTTCCATGGCGGCGGAGCGCCTCGCTCCAGCCCCGCACCGTGCCGGGCACGCCGACCGACAGGCCGCTCGTGACGAGCTCGTTGAACGCGATCGGCGCCCCGTCTTCATAAAAGGACCTCGCCTCGAGCCGGGACGGCGCCGTCTCCCGGTGATCCAGGGCGATCACCTCGTCCTCGCCGGCCAGGTAGACGAGCATGAAGCCGCCGCCGCCGATACCGCAGGAGAACGGGTCGGTCACGCCGAGCACGCCCGCCGCGGCGACCGCGGCGTCGACGGCGTTCCCCCCTCGCTTCAGGATCTCGATGGCGGCCAGCGTCCCGCGGAGATCGACCGTCGCCGCCGCCCCCCGCCGCCCGGTGGCCGTCGGCGCGATCTCCGGGAGCCGGGCGAACAGGTCGCCCTCGGCGCCGCCCTCGGTGGCGTCCGGCTCGGCGCCTGCGTCGCCCGGCGCCGAGCCGCCGTGGCCCACCGGAGCCAGCCTCTCGTCCGGTCTGCAGGCGCTGCAGGAGGCGCAAAGGAGGAAGAGGGCGAGAAGGAGTCTGGGTGTCTTCATGGGTTCTCTCGGGGTGCGCTGGAGGACGGACGGCTCACGGTCGCACCCCGCCTCGTGCGGCAGAGTCGGCCGTGAGGGCCCTGTCCCGGAGCCGCCATGTGCGGCATCGCATTGCCCCGGAGATTCACAATGCAACCAGCGTACCGGCGGTCGCAGCCGAGCGGGCGGCTGTGAGGTCGAGCCGGGCCTTGCCACGAGGCGACCATCGCGGTAATGGTTCGGCAGGTCATGAGCGCCAGCGCGTAGCCCCGGCTCGCTGGCCGACAACCCTCCGATCCGCGGTGGGGTGTCCCGGGTGACGACCTGGCCGGCCGCATGTGCGGCGGGCAAGCGCGGACTCTGGTCGCCCGGAGTCCCCTGGACTCGTGAGGTGATATGTCGATCGCTTCCATCGTGAATTCGCGCCCTGACGCGGGCGCGCCGGCGCCGCGTGCCCTCGGCGCGCTCCCTTTGCCCGTCGTCGGGGCGGACCTCTCCGTGCCGCTCGTGACTGGCGAGCAGGTGGGCTACGTGAACCTCGATTACGCGGCGAGCGCCCCGTGCCTGCGCTCGGTGCTCGACGCGGTCGCGGCGCTGTTGCCCTGGTACAGCAGCGTGCACCGCGGGGCGGGGTTCGCGTCCACCGTGACGACGGAGCTCTATGCCGCCGCTCGCCAGGAGGTGGCGGACTTCGTTGGAGCGCGCGCCGAGGACACGGTGGTATTCACCAGGAACACCACCGACGCGCTCAACCTGCTCGCCGCGGCGCTGCCCGAGGACACGACGGTGGTGATGTTCGCGTCGGAGCACCACGCGAACCAGCTGCCGTGGCGGCGCGGTCGATCCGTCGTCCTGCCGGTGCCCGCGAGCGCGGACGAGGCGATCGCGCGGGCCGACGGCGCGCTGCGCGGCGCGTGCTCACGCCATCGGCTGCTCGCCGTGACGGGGGCGAGCAACGTCACGGGCGAGCTGTGGCCGCTCCCGGAGCTCGCCGCGGTCGCCCATCGCCACGGCGCGCGGCTCGCCGTGGACGCGGCCCAGCTCGCGCCGCACCGCGCGATCGCGCTCGCCGGGATCGGGGCCGATTATGTCGCGCTGTCCGGTCACAAGCTCTACGCCCCCTTCGGCGGCGGGGTGCTCGTCGGCCGCGGCGACTGGCTCGACGCCGCGCGCCCCTACCTCGCCGGCGGCGGCGCCGTCCGGCGCGTCACGCACGACGGCGTCGAGTGGGCGAACGGCGCGCCCCGCCACGAGGCCGGCACGCCCAACGTGGTCGGCGCGGTGTCGCTTGCGGCGGCGTGCCGCGCGCTCTCCGAGGTGGGCATGTCCGCCGTGGCGGCGCACGAGGCGAGCCTGCTCGACCGCGTCACGCGCGGCCTCTGCGCCGTGCCCGGCGTCGAGCGCCTCGCGATGTGGGGCCCGGAGAGCCCGCGGATCGGCGTCGTGACGTTCAATGTGCGGGGCCTCCATCCCGGCGCGGTCGCCGCGGCCCTGAGCGCCGAGCACGGCATCGGCGTGCGGGACGGGTCGTTCTGCGCGCACCCGCTCATGACGGCGCTCGCCGGGGATCACGCGCCGGAGGCGAGCGGAAGCGCGGCGGTGCCCCTCGCGGTGCGGGCGAGCTTCGGCGTCGGCACCAGCGCGGCGGACATCGACCGGTTCCTTTTCGCGATCGCCGATCTCGTCGCCCGGGGTCCCCGATGGCGTTATCGCCTCGACGGAGGGCGGCATGTCCCCGATCCGGATCCTCGCCCGCGCCCTGCGCTGGCGGGTCTGCTCGCCGGGGGCGCGGCCGGCGCGGCGCTCGGGCCCCTGGCGAGCCAGCTCGCGCCGTGCCAGGCGTCCCTCTGAGGCCTCTGAGGCGGATCAGCCCCCGGGCGCGCGGCCCAGGGCGAGCGCGCGCCGCGCGAGCGCGCGCAGGTCGGCGAGAGTCGCCCCTTCCAGCGGCGAGGCCTCGGCGTCGACGTCCTCGCCGCGCGCCGGCGCATCCCCCCGGCCGAGCGCGTCGAGGAGCCAGCGCGCCGTGAGGACGTCGCCGCCGAGCCACGCGCGCGCCGGCGGGACGCGCGGGACGCGCGGGACGTGCGGAACGTCGGCGAGCGCCGCGGCCTCGATCCAGCCGATGGGCACGCGCGCCAGCGCCGCGGCGGAGGCGCCCGGCGGCACCGGGTCGTCGGGCGCGGTCACGGGCTGGAAGCGCTCGGCCGCGAGCTCGGGCGCCTCGCCGCCGTCGATCAGCGGGAGCGCGGCGCGGAGGGCGACCCCCTCGACGACGGCGCGCGCGAGCGCCTCGAGCGAGAGGCGCGCCGGGAGGACGTCGGAGAGCGCGGCCGGGGCCTTGCCCAGCCAGCGGTCGATGACGCGCTCGTCCGGCGCCGCGAGCTCCGGGGGGATCGCGGGCGCCGCGTCGAGGCCCGCGAAGACCTCGATGAGGACCGCGCCGTCCGGCGTGGCGTCGAGGCCGAGCAGCGCGGCGGGGCGGTGCTGCAGCGAGATCCACTCGCGCCCGAAGTAATGCGCGGGCGCGCCGGCGCGGGAGAAGCCCTTGAGAAAGCCGCGCACGTTGCGGTTGAGGAGCGTCCGGGCGGTGGCGTCGGGCGCGAGCGCGGCGGCGTGCGGCAGCGCGAGGGTCCACACGACGCCGCGCCCGCCGAGGAACGCGGCGGTGCCCGTCGTGGCGCGCCGAAGGACCTTCGCGCCGCGCGCGGCGCAGGCCGAGAGGTCGACCACGCGCGCCGCGCGCTGGACCGCGCCCAGCACCACGGCGGGGCCCTCGACGAGGCTGGCGGCGAGCCAGGGCGCCGCCTCTGCCGTGCGGGCGCGCGCGAGCAGCGCGGGGCCGAGCGCGAGCGCGTCCTCGAGAGGGCGATGAACCGGCGGGAGCGAGTGCATGGCGGGCATCGAGGGAGTCTCCTTGGCGTGAAGCTCGGCGCGCGGCGATGCGGCGATGCGGCGATCTGCCGGCCTGCGGAAGCCATCGACCCGTTGACGGCAGCCCAGGGCGGGGTGTGCCATGGTGCCATGTTCAACGCCCGCCCCGATCGACCATGGCTCCCCGCCGAGCCCTCGGAGCGACTGCTCCGGGTGGAGATCACGGTACCCCGACCCGAGGGGGGCCAGGCCCGCAAGCCTGTCCACCTCTCGCTGGTGATTGACCGCTCCGGCTCCATGTCCGGCGAGAAGCTGCGGCTCGCGCTGGAAGCTGCTCGCCAGGCCATCCGCACCCTCCAGCCCGGCGACCGCTTCAGCGTGGTCACCTTCGACCACCAGGTCGAGGTGCCCATCCCCTCCACCGACGCCACACCCGGGGCGCGGCTGCGCGCCGAGGCCGCGCTCGACACGGTGATCGCGCGAGGCAACACCGACCTGGGCGGCGGCTGGCTCCGCGGCTGCGCCGAGGTGGGCGCGCACCTGCCCGAGGATGCCATCGGTCGCGTCCTCCTGCTCACCGACGGCCAGGCCAACCACGGGATCACCTCGCCCGACGAGCTGACTTCCCGCGCCCGCTCCCAGCGGCTGCGCCGGGTGACCACCAGCACCATTGGCCTGGGCGAGGGCTTCAACGAGTTCCTCCTGGGCCGCCTCTCCGAGGAGGGCGGCGGCAACTTCTATTTCGCCGCGCGCGCCGACGAGCTCCCCGGCTTCGTCGGCCGGGAAATCGGCGAGGTGCTCTCCGTGGTCGCCCGCGACGCCGCGCTCGTGATCCGCGCGCCCGGGGGCGTCGAGGTGGAGTCGCTCAATGACTACCCCTGCACCCGCGACGGCGGGACCTGTTCCTTCTCGCTCGGCTCGCTCCCGGGCGGGATGGTGCTGGCCCCGATGTTCCGGCTGCGCTTCCCCGCCGGCGCGATCGCCGAGACGCTCGTAATCGACGTCGCGCTCGCGGACCGGGACGGCGCGCTGTCGAAGGAGCCCTGGACGCTGGCATGGCCTCGGGTCGCGGAGGAGCAGGCGCGCGCCCAGCCGGCGGATCCGGAGGTGCTCCGGGCCGCGGCTGCGCTCGACGCCGCCCGCGCTCGCCGGGTGGCCCTGGGGCTCAACGACGATCGCCTGTGGAAGGAAGCCGCGTCCGCGCTGACCGACGCGGCCAGCCGGCTCCGAGGCTACGCCGACGGGGATCCCGAGATCCGGGCCGAAGCGGACCGGCTCGACGCCGAGCGAGACGCCTATTCCAGGCCGATGTCCTCCCTGAGCAAGAAGAACCATTATTACGACGCGACGATGGCCATGAAGATGGGCGGGCGCGGCCGCGCCCGGCCCGGCCCTCGGGTCCTCGGGGTCCCCACGGATGCCCGGCTGGCCCCGCTGCTCCGGACGGCATCCCAGGCGCTCGGCGGTGTGAAGGGCGCCCCGGCCTTCGACGTGGACGTGCCGTTCCAGGGGGCTCCGATCCCTGCCGGTCCGCTCTCGCAGCGCGGCGAGGACGAGCTGGCCGCCTATGCGGACTCGCTGGATCCCGGCGCCCTCAAGGTGGTCTTCGTGGAGCAGCCCCTGCTGGACCGCTGGTTCTCGCACTGGCATTTGGGATACCGGACGGCGGTGATCTCGCTGGCCGGCCTGGATCAGCTCATCTCCTTGCCAGCCGCGTCCTTCGTGGCCTACGAGCTGCTCCTCTACGGGCTGCACGCCCTCTCCGCCGATTATGAGCCCGCGAAGCTGTTGCACACCGAGACCCTCGCCTGCCTCTTCGACCTCTGCCAGCAGAAGGCCGATGTGGCTATCAAGCTCCAGGCCGGTCATGTCTGCGCCGGGTGCCTCGAGAAGCTCTCCACCGTCGGCCTGGATCGCGACGTGGTGACCCAGCTATGGCGAGCGGTCCAGGCGCTCGCTCAGTCGGGGACGTGACCACCAGCCTTTGCTTGTCCTCTCCGCCGCAAGAGCGCAGTACTCGCCCCGAGGAACGCGGACGGGGCCCGGCAAGAGGCGCGCGGCCAGGGCCCGGCAAGAGGGACGCGGACGAGACCCTGCGGGACGGGGCCCTGCGGGCAGCCGCCGGTGGTAGCATCGCTCCATGGTGACCGAAGAGGAGCTGGCGGAGCAGCGCGTCGGCACGTGGATCGGCCCCTGGGCGGTGGAGAGCGTCCTCGGGGTCGGCGGCATGGCGAGCGTCTTCTTTTGCCGCCGGGCTGACGGGTGCGTGGCGGCGCTCAAGGTCCTGCACGCCGAGCTCGCCGAGATCGAGGCGGTGCGAAAGCGGTTCTTGCGCGAGGGGCCGATCGGGAGCGCGCTGGCCGCCGTGGCGCCGCTCTGCGACGGGCTCCCCCAGGTGCTGGAGGCCGGGGCCACGGACGACGGCCTCGTCTACATGGCCATGGAGGTGCTCGAGGGAGAGACCGTGTTCGACCGCATGGCGCGGCACGGGACGCTCCCTGTCGGCCAGGTGCTCGCGCTCGGCGAGCGGGTGCTCGACGTGCTGATCGTGGCGCACGAGCACGGCGTCGTTCACCGCGATCTCAAGCCCGAGAACCTCCACATCGGCAACGACGGGCGCGTGCGGGTGCTCGATTTCGGCCTCGCGCGCGTCCTCGACCCGCTGCTCGAGGACGTCGCCGGGGTGCCGGAGATGACGAAGACCGCGACCGGCGTGTCGATCGGCACCGACGATTACATGGCGCCAGAGCAGGCGCTGGGCCTCATCCGCGAGATCGACGGCCGGACAGACCTGTTCGGCCTCGGAGCGACGATGTTCCGGCTGCTCGCGGGCCGCACGATCCACGGCAACCTGGACGACGCGCGCCTGCTCATCGCGGTCGCCACGGAGAAGGCGCCGCCCCTCGCGATGCACGCCCCCACGGCGCCGCCCGGCCTGTGCGCCGTGGTCGACCGCGCCCTCGCCTTCCTCAAGCAGGAGCGTTATCCCGACGCGAGGACGATGCGCGCCGATCTCGCCGCCGTGCGCGCCGGCCGCGAGCCGCCTTATGCGACGGCCGCGGCGCGGCAGCCGCGCGGAGCGATGGGGGCGTAGGGACCGGAGCAGGCAGCGCTCCACGTGGAACCAGAAGGCGGGAAGAGCATCATCCCACGCGCTCCCAGGCCTCCTGGTCGAGCGCCGGGAAGGTGACGAGGCACGCGCCCGCCTCGATGCCGTCGAGGCGGGCGCGGCCCTCGTCGTCGAGCGATCCTTCCCGGATCGAGCCGTTGGGCAGCTCCACCCGGTAGCGCTCGTACGGGATAGGCCGGTCATCCTCGCCGAGGAGACGGATCTCGATCCAGGTGAGCTCGGTCCTCGGCGCGCGCGGGGCGGCGCTGGCCGGCGCCTGCTCCTCGGCGTCGGCCGCGTCGCCGCCGTAGGACGGCAGCCAGGGCAGGGGCGCCTCGCGGAGCCGCACCCGGCCGCTCATCAACAGCCGGCTCAGCGCGTCGAGCACGTCGGCGTCGGCCAGGCGGTGGACGACGCTGGCCGGCGCGGCGTCATCGAGCAGCCGCCGGAGCGTCGGGCGGTTGTGGGGCTCGGCGAAGAGCTGGCGCAGCCAGGCGGCCGCGCTCGCGCGAGCGTGGAGCAGGTCCGCGCCATCCTCGCGGCCGCCGGAGGGCTCGATCGCGAAGCGCCGCGGACCCAGCGATAGCAGCCGCTTCAAACCACCATGCTCCTTCCCGGGCTCGCTCGATCATACAGCCTGGCTTTCCGCGAGAAAAGCTCCGCTGAAAGCGGCCGTACGGCGCCTGGCGCGCGCTCGTCAGGGCAGGGCGCCCGCCTCGGCCATGGCGGAGAGGAACGCGTCGCCGAGGCCCGCAGGCTCGGCAGCGAGCCCTAGAAGCGGCCCCGGCGGGGCTGCGACGTCGGGCCGCGAGGGGTCAGCGGGCGCGGGTGCCTGGAGCAGCGCCGGCAGGGCCGGAGGGAGCTCGCGCGGGGCCTCGAACGGCGTCGCTGGCCGGCGGACGCGCATGCTCAGCGGATCCATCGTCCCTTCGAGCAGATGGTCCTGGATCCTGGGCGCCCGCGGCGCCGCCGGGCCGGCCGGCTGCGGGGCCGGAGGGAGCACGGACGGGGCCTCGAACGGCGTCGCTGGACGGCGCGCGCGCGCGCTCAGCGGGACCATCGTCCCTTCGAGCGGGTGGTCCTCGACCTGCTCCATCACGGGCGCCGCCGCGGCGGGCAGCGGCAGCACCGCGCGCGATGGCGCCACCGCCGACGGCGTGGCCGATCGCCCCGACTCCTGCGCAAAGGGGTCGACCCACCGCAGCGGCTCGCCTGGCAGCTCCACGCCTGCCACGATCCGGAGCGCCGCGAGATCCTCGCCCGCCACGGCCGTGTAGCCTCGCCACACCACCGAACAGCACCGCCGATCCGCGTCGATCTGCAGGGTGTCGGCGCGCATGGCCAGCGCCGCTCCCTCGCGCGGCGCCCGCCCCTCGCGCCGGAACAGCCGCGCGACGGCCCGCGCGCCCGCGAGCTGCGTCCGCAGCCGCGGCCGCTGCGCGAACATGCCTCCCAGCACGACCCACTCGTCCCCTCGCAGGCCCTCCATCCGCTGCTCGGCTGGCGCTGCCTGGAAGTACGCCCAGTCGAGCCCCTCGGGCACCTCCAGCTCCACGCCCTCGAGCCGCCTGGGATCCGCCGCGCCGAGCAGCGCCTCGCGCCGTGGCCAGCGGCGGGACAGCGGCCCCATCCCGTCCACCCGCACGCGCCGCTGCCCCTCGCCCCCCGGCGCGGGCCCGTCGAGCGCCAACCATCGGTCGAGCCGCAGCGCCCCCTCCTGCACGACGGCCAGCCGGACCGTGATCTCGCCGGCGACCGTCGGCGGGACCTCGGCGTGCCCCGTCAGCAGCACGTCCGCCTCGCGCAGGTACGGCGCCAGATCCCCCGCCGCGCGCAGCCCCACGCCCGAGGGATCCGGAACCTCGCCGGGCACGATCGGATCCGGCTCGCCGAGCGTCACGGTGCCCTCGGCGACGAGCCCGAACGTCGCCTTGACGACCGCGGTCACGAACCGCTGCCCGCGCAGCTGCCAGACCAGCGTCGCCGCCGAGGCGCGGCCCAGCGACGTGATAGCGACGGGCCATCGAGCGCGGTGCACGGTCCATCCCAGTACCACACCGCGTCTTCCCGGCGCGAGGACGGCGCGCGCCGCCCTCTCCGCCACGCGCAGCGCTCGCTACCAGAGCTGCCCGAGCGCCTCCTGCTGCGCGAAGCCCGGCCCCCGCACCTCGAACACCCTCCGCCCTCGCTCCCGCAAGCTCAGCTCCACCGCCGCGGCCCCGCGCGCGACCTGGTTGCCTCCCCGCAGCGCCTTCTCCAGCCCCTCTCGCGTCATCGCCCGCCCGAGCAGGTACCTCGTCCCCGGCCTGTACTCCGCCGCGCGGCGGCGCCACCAGGCGGCCACGCCGGCGACATCGGGAAATGCGAGGTCCTCGTCCGGATCCGCCGCCACGTCCTCGTCGTCCGGATCGTCCGTCGGTCCCGCCCGGAGCCCGTCGGGCGCCCTCCTCGCGAGGTGCTCTGCGGCCAGATCGAGCCCGGTGATCAGCGCGATGGCCTGACCCGCAAGGCGCGAGAGGGCAGGATCTGCCGCGACCTCCAGGAGCCACGGCACGCCGGCCGGGTCGCCAAGCGCCGCCGTCGCCGCCACCGCCGTCCGCGGGTCCCGCGCGGACCTCGCCAGCGCGCGCAGCCAGGTGGACGCGGCGGCCGGGTCCATCCGCCGCATCGCCATGCTCGCCGACGCCGCTGCGAACCGCCCGTCTCCGCCCGCGAGCTCCCAGAGCACCTGCGCGGACGCGCTCTCGCCGAGCAGCGCCGCTGCCCACGCCGACCAGAAGCGGCACGCCTCGTCGTCGGAGCGGAGCGACGCGCGCACCTCCGGGAGCAGGTCGACCCGCCCGAGCTGCCCTGCCGCCCGCAGCGCTCGCGCGCGCAGCCGCGCGTCGCCTGCGAGCAGCGCGTAGCCGAGCGGCGCGCCCGGGTCCTCCCCGTGCGCCGCGCACGCCGCGATCCCCAGCCATTGCAGCGCCGGCGGGCACCGGCCGGAGGAGAGCCCCGGCAGGAGGCGCCGCACGCGCTCGATCGGCGTCCACCCGAGCGCCGACGCGATGCCCCGCGACAGGTCCGGCGCGCCGCCGCCCACGTCGAGGACCCGCGCGAGCCCCCGCAGGTCCCAGCGATGCACGGCCACGACCGCCGCGCCGAACACCTCGCCCCCCTCGGCCCGCTCGAGCAGCGCGCGGCACGCCTGCCAGCCCGCGTCTCCCGCCACCCTGAGCCCGTCGAGGTGCGCCTCCAGCCGGTCGTCGAGCTCGGCCAGGTCATCGAGGTCATAAGCCGCGCTCCGGGCGGCGCGGTCCCGGACGAGCCACAGGAACGCCGCCTGGTCCGCGTGCTCCTCGCAGAGCGAGGCCTCCAGGGTCGAGCTCATCCAGCCACCGCCGCCCCCCCTCCCCCACCGCTCGCTCGCTTCTCCACGCGCCCTCCTCCGCTCGACCCGCGGGCCTCGACCGGGCTCGCCTTCAGTTCATCCCGATCTTGCCGCCCTTGACGCTCACGTTGCCCGAGGCCTGCACGCTCACGTCGCCGCCGGACTTCACCGCGAGCTTCTGCCCTTCCACCTGGATCGGGCCGTCGGCCTTCACGACGAGCTGCTTTCCCTGCACAACGATGTCGCCGCTCTTCTTGATCAGGATCCGCGCGTCGCCGACCTGGATGGTCAGCTCCTTGCCCACGATGATCGCCTTGTTCTCGCCGACCTCATCCTTCGCGCTCTTGCTGACCGTGACGGTCATGTCCTTGCCCACCGTGATGGCGTAGGCCTCGTCCACGCTCACCGACTTGTTCTTGCCGACCGTCTCGTCGCTCGCCTCGCCGACGGATTCGGTCTTGCTCTTGGCGACCGAGATCGACGCCGACGCGCCGATCGAGACGCTCTGGCCGCCGCGCACGTCGACCGACTGGTCCTTGCCGACCGACTCGGTATGGGCGCCCGACACCGAGACGCTCCGGTCGCCGCCGACGTCGAGGCGCTCGTCCTGCCCGATGCTCTCCGTGTGCGTCTTCTTGACCTCGATGGTCTTGTGGCCGCCGACCGCCTCGCGCTGATCGTTGTCCACGCGCTTCGTCCGGTCGCGGACGACGTGGAGCGCCTCGTCGCGGCCGATCTCCTGGGTCTTGTCGTTGCGAACGACGGTGTTCCAGTCCTTCTGGCCGTGGAGGAAGATCTCCTCGGAGCCCTTCCGGTCCTCGAAGCGGAGCTCGTTGAACCCCTCGCCGCCGGACGAGCTGTTCGACTTGAGGGTGCTCTTCGTCTTCTCGGCGGGCAGCGGGTACGGCGGCACGTTGGCGCCATGGTAGACGCTGCCGACGACGAGCGGGCGATCCGGGTCGCCCTCGATGAAGTCGACGACGACCTCGTGGCCGATGCGCGGCAGGATGACCGCTCCCCACGCGCCGCCGGCCCACGCCTGGCTCACCCGGATCCAGCACGAGCTGCGCTCGTCCCGCTTGCCCTGCCGGTCCCAGTGGAACTGCACCTTGATGCGCCCGTGCTCGTCCGTGTAGATCTCCTCGCCCGCGGGGCCGGTGACGATCGCGGTCTGGACGCCCCTGATCGAGGGCTTCGGCGTGATGAGCGGCGGGCGGAGCGGGACGGCGGCGGGGATGGCCTGGAACCGGGTTTCACAGGGCGACCTGCCCTCGCTCGCCACGGCATCCATCGCAGGCTCGTGGCCGCTGTGCTCGACGCGGACGAGGAGATAAGACTGGTTGATGTCGTCGCTCGGGTGCTCGGCGAGCGAGAAGGTGCGGCCGGCGAGCAGGCGAGGGCACACGGCCTCGCCCTCGGCGGTGCGGCGCCTCGCCGCGAGCTCCTCCAGCCGGACGCGCGCGCGCTCCCGGCCCGCGCCCGGCGCATCGTAGTCGCCGGGGTGGTCGTAGATCTCGAGATCGTCGTCGCGCTCGCCCTGCTCGGAGCTCTCCAGCGAGAGATCCGGCTTCTTGAAGTTGTAATCGCGCAGCGTGACCTTGCCGGGCCGGAGCTGCTCGGCATAGCGGAAGCGGGAGACGTGCTCGCCGCTGATGAGCGCGCCGAGCGGCGGGCGGAAAACGACCGTCGCCTCGCCGTCGATCGGGGGGTGGGCCGAGGGCGCGTCGCAGAGCACGAGCACGTGCGCGCTGGCGTCGTGATCGAACCAGTAGGAGATGCCTTCCTCCTCCATCAGCCTGCAGGCAAAGGCCCAGTCGCTCTCGCGGTACTGCACGCAATACTCGCGGGTCGCATAGCTCTTCCGGAGCGAGAAGCGGCAGCCGTCGGAGGCGACCCCGGCGGCGCCAAAGACCTTCTTCAGGATGTCGGGGACCGAGAGCTCCTGGAAGATGCGGCTGTCGCGCCGGTGGAGCAGGCGATAGACGTCGGGCACCAGCACGGCCCTGTAGGCGGTGAGCCTCCTCCCCTCTTCTCCCAGCTCGAAATGGGCGATGATCCCGTGGACGTGGCGGACGTCCTCGTTGGCCCGGAACGTGAGCGACGCGCGCTTGCCGACCGCATCGCCGAGGGCGATGTCGCCATCGAGGCTCACCAGCGTGATATCGAACCGAAAGAGCTCGGAGATCGCCTCCTGTCCCTCGAAATGGACGATCCGGAGATCTGCGCTGACCCCTTCGATCTGCAATGTGTGCACGTGCCCCGCTCCTCCCGAAAGGCGAGCGCACGGGAGCGCGCGCGCGCGAGCGCTCCGATGATACATGTTCCCTGCGGCGCGATGTCGAGCTGCTTGTGCTGCCCAGACGGGTATGAAATGCTCACCGCGCACTGGCTGGATGCCCGCCCTCGACAACCTCACCCCGCTCGCGGCCGCCGATTTCCCGTCGCTCACCCGGGACGGGGCGGAGTGCCTCGTCGTCGTCGCCGCCGGCAGCTTCGTCCTGCCTGCGCCGGGACGGCCCGCCGCGGGGCCGCTGCGCCTTTGCGACGAGCAGCCCGCGCCGCGCGCGGCCGACGCGTACTGGGGCGAGCCCGGGGCGTCGAGCCTTCGTTATGAATCGGAGGCCGCGTACACGCGCCCGCTCACGGACGTGCTGCTCCATGGCCATGCATGGACCGCCGGCGGACGGCGGGCGGCCACGGCCTCGGTCGCGATCCGCGTCGGCCGGCTCGAGAAGCGGGCGCTGGTGTTCGGCGCGCGCGTCTGGAAGCGCGGTGTGGCGGGGCTCTCCGCCTCGATCCCGGAGCCCTTCCGGTCGATGCCGCTCCGCTACGAGCAGAGCTTCGGCGGGGCGGCGGCCGGCGCATACGACGCGCGCAACCCGGTGGGCATGGGCCTCCACGCGAGCGAGCGCGAGGCGCAGGACCGCCCCTTGCCGTTCATCGAGGACCCCGCCGCGCCCATCGAGCGCTGGTCGGACCGGCCTCCGCCGTGCGGCTTCGGTCCGGTGGCCCGGAGCTGGCAGCCGCGCCTCGCCCTCGGGGGCACGTACGACGCGGCGTGGATCGAGCGGCGCGCCCCGCTCTGGCCTGCCGACTTCGACGAGCGCTTCTTCCAGGCGGCGCCGCGCGGCCTCTCTGCCTCGCCGCACCTCCGGGGCGGCGAGCCCGTCGTGCTCGACGGCGTCTCGCCGGACGGCCCGCTCGCGTTCTCGCTGCCCGTGTGCCGGGTGGTCGCGAAGTGCGCCTTCGCGCGGCGCGTGGTGCGGCGGCTCATGACCCTCGACTCGGTCTACCTGGAGCCGGACGAGCGGCGCGTCTCGCTCATCTACCGCGCGACGTTCGTGGCCCACGGCGAGCTCGCCGGGCACGAGGCCACCACGGTCCGCCTGCTGGAGCCGTGGGAGAACGCGCCGTGAGCGGCGAGCGCGTCGTGGGCCTCGGGCTGTGCACGCCGGTCGGGACGACCGCGGAGATGACGCTCGCGTCGATGCGGGCGGGGCTCGCCCGCTTCGCGGAGACCTCGGTGCGGGACGGCGCCGGCCAGCCCGTGCGCGCGTCGCGGCTCTCGACGCTCGATCCGACGTCCACCCGCACGGAGCGGATGATCGAGCTCGGCCGCGCCGCGCTCGACGGCCTGCGGCAACGGATCGAGGCCCTCCCCGGGCGAGCGCCGCTCTACCTCGGGCTGCCGGAGCCGGGGCTCGGGGCGGAGATCGCGCGGGAGCCGCTCCTCTCGGCGCTGGCGAGGCGCGATCCGGCGGCGCGCGCCGGGGCGCGCGGCGCGTTCGAGCTCGCCGGGGCCTACGAGGCGGGGCGCGCGGGCTTCTTCGAGGCGCTCTCCGCGGCGATCGAGGACCTGCGCGCGGGCCGGGCGGGGCCTTTGGCTGTGGTGGGCGCGGTCGACTCGCTCTGCGACGCGGGCTCGCTGGCGGCGCTCTCGGCGGCGCGGCTGCACCTCGGCGCGGAGAACCGCGACGGGCGCATCCCGGGGGAGGCGGCGGGGTTCGTCGTGCTGGCGCGGCCCGGCGCGGCGGCGACGATGGGCCTCGACGCGCTGGGCGTCGTGCTGGGCGTCGCGCTGGGGGCCGAGCCCGCCCCGTTCGCGTCGCGGGTGCCGAGCGCGGCCGACGGGCTGACGGGCGTCTTCCGCGCGCTCCGGGGGGACGCGGCGGCGGGGGCGCGGCGCGTGGACGAGGTGATGAGCTGCCAGCCGGGCGACTCGTTCTGGGCGACGGAGCTCTCGCGCGCGTACCTGCGCAACGCCGCGCTGATGCCGGAGCCGCTCGCGCTGTCGGCCGCGGGCGAGTGGCTGGGCGACGCGGGCGCGGGCGCCGCGCCGGTGATGCTGGCCGCGGCGCTCCAGAGGCGGCGGCGGCGCGCGCTCCCTCCGGGGCAGGCGCCGCGCGCGCTCGTGTACGGCAGCGCGGACGGCGCGCCGGGCCGCGGGGGGCGGGTGGGGGCCTGCGTGGTGGAAGGGGCCGTCGCGGCCCGAGGAAGGGAGGAGCGATGAGCAACGTCTTCGCGAACGGCCGCCTGGTCCTGCACCAGGGCGACGGGCTCACGCACATCGCGGCGCCGCCGGACGTCTGCAAGGTGCCCACGCCGGCCGGCCCGGTGCCCACGCCGTTCGTGAACACGGCGCAGGACGCGATGCTCGCCAAGGGGAGCAAGCAGACGGCGATCGCGGGCAACCCCGTGGCCCTCGCGAGCTCGGAGCTCAGCACGAGCACGGGCGACGAGCCGGGGTCGGCCGGGGGCGTCATCTCGTCGAAGATCAAGGGCAAGCTGACCTGGAGCGGGTCGAGCATGGACGTGAAGGTGGAGGGCAAGGGCGTGGTCCGGTTCCTCGACCCGACCATGCACAACGGCAACACGTTCAACACCGCGTTCATCTCGAACGGGCAGACGGGGCTGGCCTACGGCGACGACGCGCCGTGCGTGGTGTGCCGGCAGGCGCTGGACAACCACCGCGTCCACGAGACGAGCGCGGTCGTCGAGACGCTGCTCGCCCTCTTCGCGGAGCTCGAGAAAAAGTTCCGCGCGCAAGAGGAGCTCCTGCGCAAGTACCTCGCTCTCGTGGAGCAACGGCGGGAGAAGCGGGCCGTGTTCGAGCGCAAGATCGATGAGCAGAGCGTGTCCTTGAAGCAGCTGGAGACGGCTGCGGCCTCCGCGAAGACGGACCTCGACAACGCGCCCAAGGAGAAGAAGGCCGAGCTCGGCAAGAGCTACAACGAGGCCCAGAAGAAGGTGACGACGAAGCGGGACGAGATCAAGGCCCTCAGGCGAGAGGCCGAGGTCGCGACCGAGGACCTCACGAAAGAGCTCCGCAAGATCAACGACGAGCTCGGGGCAAAGCCCCCTGTCCTCGGCGAGGACGAGAGGACCGGCACGTACACCAAGCCCTATATGATCGGGGCGTGTATCTGCAAGTGCAGCCAGGCCCCCAAGATGCTCGCGGCCGCCTCCGGCAAGGTCACGCCCGGCTTCAGCGACGCCGTGAAGGCCACCGGGAAGTTCGTGCTCGTCGACGGCTTCACGCAGAGCGACCGGCAGAAGGGCGCCCTCGAGAGGCTGAACCGCAACGCCTGGGACTGCGCCGCTCCCAAGCTCCTCGAGGCAGGAGGCGCGGGGGGACACAAGGTCAAGACCATGTCGGAGAAGTGGTACTCGCCGCTCGGCGTGACCGTCAAGGTCACGTACACGAAGACGAAAGACGGAGAGAAATCGAGGAACCTGCAGGAGTTCCGGCACAAAGAGTCGGTGCCTTCGTGCGAGACCTGCCAGGAGCTCATCCCGGAGATGCTCTGCAAGAACCAAGAGGAGTGCTCCTGAGCCATGGAAGAGCTCCTCTCGCTCCTCGACCGCTACGCGCCGGGGTACCGCGGCCGGGTCCAGGGCGTGTACGGCTGGCGGCTCGACGAGCTCGAGGACCGCTTCGGCCGCCCTTGCCCGGGCTTCTACCGAGCGTTCGCGCTGGCGATGGGCGCCGAGGGCGGGCCGCTCCTCGAGGGCCTTCACGAGTACCACCCTTCCAAGATCGCAGACCTCTACGCCCTCGCTCCATGGATGCCGCCGCGCCGCTTTCTCTACGTCTTCGGCGACGTGTCCCCGGACGGGCAGCACTACTTCCTCGATCTCGACGCCCCGTCCGAGGCCGAGGACTGCCACGTCGTCCGCTTCGCCTTCGGCGAGCAGACGTGGACGACGCGCCTCACCCGGCGGTTCGTGAGCCTCCGGGAGATGCTCTTCGTGCTGGCCATGACGAACGTCCACCTCCCGATCTTCCCTCACCGCGCCGAATATCTCTCGACCGGCGGGCCGGCGGGCGCGCCTCCGCGCGCCGAGGACGTGGCCGTCATCCTCGAGCGGCTGGGGTTCACGCGGCTCCCGTATCCGCGGCGCTGCCTCCTGTTCGAGCGGCACGACGCGGGCATCCTGCTCTACCGACGCCCTGACGACCCGGGCTTCTCGCTGCGCGTCGGGTTCCTCGATCCGGCGAAGCTCCGAGGCTTCGAGGCCGTCATCGAGGACGCCGCCGGGCTTTCGCGGTGGCGAGGCGCGGCGGTCTAGCGGCGCGCGCGCCTCGCCGTGAACGACATGGCCGCCGCGCGCCGCCGTGGACGCCCTCCGGTGCGCGCGTCTATCATCGACGCTGGCGCGTGGCAGGAGGTCCAGGTGGGATCCGCGAAGAAGCACATCGTCAAGCAAGGGGAGTGCATGTCGAGCATCGCCTTCGAGAACGGGTTCTTCTGGAACACGCTCTGGTCGCACCCCGAGAACGCCGCCTTGAAGGAGTCTCGCGACAGCCCCTTCGTGCTCCGACCGGGCGACGTGGTCCACGTCCCGGCGCTGACGCTGCGAGAGGTCAGCGCCGCGACGGGCGCAAAGCACACCTTCCGTCGCAAGGGCGTGCCCGCGAAGCTGCGCCTGCGGCTGCTCGTGATGGATAAACCGCTCGCGAACCTCCCCTACGTCCTGACGTACGGCGACCGGAAGATCGAGGGAACGACGAGCGCCCAGGGGCTGGTCGAGGCCTTCGTCCCCCCGGACATGCCGCGCGCGAGGTTGACGGTGGGTGAGGGGGACGACGTGCACGTCTACAACATCGCTCCACGGACGCTCAACCCCTCCCGAGACGTCGACGGAATCCAGGCACGCCTGGCCAACCTCGGCTATTACAGCGGTCCGCGCCATGGCGAGCTCGACGCTGCCACGATCGCCGCGCTGAAGCGCTTCCAGAGCGACCACGACCTCGAGGCCACGGGCAAGCCCGACGAGGCCACGGCATCGGCGCTGTCCGAGCGCCACACCAGCTCGAGCTGAGCCGATGCCCGCCGCTGCCTCCGACCACGAGCGCCGCCCGGGCGCCCCCGAACCCTGGGCCGGGGCCTGAGCCGTGCGCTCGACGAAGCTCCCCGCGCCCGGCAGCCCCGCCTATACGAGGCTCCGCGAAGACGTCCTGAGCTACCTCTGGCGGCGCTATCCGCAGCACTGCGTCGTCCTGACCGATCCCCGGAGCCGCCGCGCCATCGACGTCGGCATCGCTCGCGCCGCCCGCCACGGCTTTCGAGACGCCGTGGACATCCGCCCCTTCGTGGGCCTCATGGTCTTCCTCGGGAGCCATTTCGACGAAGATCCACAGCTCCCCTGGGCAGGCGAGCATCTCCGCCAGAGCGCCCGCGCGAGCCGCGCCGACGCGATGACCGGCTTGCTCGGCGAGACGGCGCGGCGCATGGAGCCGATCGTCGGCCGGAGCGGCGAGTATTACAGGCGCGCCTTGGCCTGGTCGGACGCCCGCGGCTTCGAGGAGATCGCCGCGGCCCACGACGACAGCGACGACGGGCTGCGCGGCTTCTTGAGGCAGCTGTATCGCCGGAAATACGACGCTCTCGGCGACGACTCCGTGGAGCGGCTGATCCAGGGCGCGCGGAGCGCGGCCAGGCAGCACGGCCTCACCGCGGGGCCGGCCGTCATCGTGTACCTCGGGCTCATGTTCCTGCTCGGCAGCGCCTTCGACCGGGATCCGTTTCACCCCTGGGCCAGCGAGGCGCTCGCCACCGCCGCCGCCTCGGGTCCCGCGCCGCGGGGATGCGAGCTCCACGAGAGGGCCATCGAGACCCTCCGCCGCTACACGAGGCTCGACAGGCTCATGCAAACACGCACATCGGGAGGTTGACCATGGGGTGCTGCTGCGGGACCGGCGCCGTCGACGACGAGGCGGAACAGCGCCGTCTCGTCCAGGACGAGCCCGACGACGACGCGCGAGACGTGGAGGCCGGCCTCGAGGGGCTCAACGTCGTCAATGTACTGCTGCCCACCGTCTACTATGTGATCGTCGGCCGAGGTCCGATGGCGGTGGTCAACCACCGCACGCTGGTGGAGTCCGCGTGGGGGCAGGGTCGCCTCGGCGAGCTCCCGGTCCTCCATGTGGGCTTTCCCAACCCCTGGCCGAGGTATTTGCAACACGGCCTGGGCCAACCGAATCACCTCCTGAGCTTCCCGGCGTTCGCCAATCAACCCTCCGTGGGAGGGAACGCGATCGACGGCGGGCTCGACTCCCAGCACTTCGGCGCGCAGATCAGCGCAGAGTTCGACACGCTCGGCGCCGGGGTCGCAGAGGAGTGGGTCGGGCTGATCCAGACGCGCGCGGGGATGGAGGCGATCGACGCCCGGATCGCGGCCGAGGAGGGCGGCGGCGCGGTTCGCGACGCGATCAACCTGCGAATCCAGGACCCGTGGCCGGCCTTCGCAGACGGCGAGGCTCCATATCGTCTGTGCTTGTACAATCCAGCGAACGGGACGGCCCGCCTGGTCTACGCCGCGAAGATCGACATCTGCACCGGCCCGGGCCGCCCGCTCGTCATGCCGCCCCGGGACGGGGACAGCGCCGAGACCACGGGCGCGCGGACTCCCCCGTGGCTCAGCCCCGAGGTCTGGTCGCTGGTCGAGCGATGGCGCAATCGCAGGACGCTCAACGGCGTGGACGCGATCCGGGATGAGGTGGTGTGGAACGTTGGACAAAGGGTCTGTGTCACCGCCGGCGGAGGCGTGGGCCTCAACGCGGCGGAGAAGGCACGAAACAGGCAATGCGCCCTCGACTGGTTCGGCCGCGCGGGCCTCATGGCTATCTTCGAGAACCCGAGGAACATCACCTTCCTGAAAGACCCGAACACGAACGTCGCGCGTGAGCCGGCGCGACGCCGGGACGTCGGCATCGACGGTGAGGACGACCTGATCGCCTCCTCCAGGCGTGCCCGCATGGGGCGCGGCGCCATCCTGGCCAGTGCCGCGGCAGCCGACGAGGCCGTCGAGGTGCGGCTGGCGGCCGCGCAGGGGGAGAACAACATCCGTGATTGGTGGGCCAACCGGAGCCCGTTGAACGCCCAGGAGGCCCGCTGGACACTGTCGAACGAGTACGAGCAGGAGGTCGCCGGGCTGGAGGTGGTAGAGTCTCGCGAGTACGATCGCCTGGTCATCCCCAACGGGCAGGAGACGGACGCGGTCGGGCACCCGCGCTCCTTCGCTCATCACCTGGTCTTTCAGGCCGTGGAGGAGGCAGGCCGGCTGGTCGCCCTCGAGACGGCAGACCACCTCGTGCGGATCCTCGGAGCCGCGTGCAACAACTATCCCGGGTACGGAATCGGCACGCGGAACGTCCACGGCAACACGCCGAAGGATAGAATGTGGATCTTTCACGCGACGCTGCCCGTGTCGGCGGTGCCCGACGGCTTCATCATCTGTGGTGTCAACACCGCGCTGGCGAACCGCTATTTCGAGGATCACCCGAACAGGAACGTCAACACGATGACCCCCGGCGAGCTCGCCGGGGTCGTGGGCGACGTTCTCGCGGCGCGCATCATCGCGGAGCGCAACACCAGAAACGGCTATAGCAACCTGCAGCAGCTCCGGGATGCCTGTAACAGCCAAGATGCCAGGCTGGCCCAGCTGGAGTTCGCCTACCCGGTAGCAGGGTAGACCTCGCGCGCAGCCGCCGCGAAGCGGCCAACGCCTCGATGGCTCCCGCGCGCGTCCAGCGCGCCTACACCTCGAATCGACCGGGAATGACCTCCCGATGCAACCACGCCTGATGGCCGAAGCGCGCCTCGAGGCTCTTGCCCTCCGGGGGCATCCAGCTCGCGACGACGATGCCGCTGTCGTACCCGAGGCGCTCCACGGGGTCGGTCGGGTTACCGCGAAGCTCGACATACCGGAGGTCGCGGAGGAAGGGCGACGCGGCGAGGGCCTCCGCGGCGGCGAGGGTCAAGTGGTTGTCTGCCACCGAGAGCCAGCGCAGGTTGGTGACGTGAGGCGACGCGGCCAGCATCTGCAGGTGCAGGTCGTGAAGGCCACACGCGTCCATCGACAATGACCGGATGTGGGACCAGAGCGGCGAGTCGAAGAGCGCCTCGTCGACGTCGCGAACGTCCGTCAGATCGAGGTGCTGGACGGGCGCCAGCGCCATGATGCTATCGCCATGGTCGAGGAAGCGCCGAGCGCTCAGCTTGATCCAGCCGACGAAGCCCCGCACGAAGTGGTACGCGTCGACCGACCCCGCGATCGCCCCTGCCCACGAGGCGCCGTGGCGCTCGATGAGCTCCCAGATCCGGTGCTGGAGGCCGAACGCGCGGCCGGTCTTGATGACCTCCGGGGCCGTGTGCATGAGGTCGATCTGAGCACGAATGAGCTCGCCCCGCGCGATGGACACGGCATCTCCCTGGCCGTCGCTCCACTGGGCGTAGGCGAGCCGGGGAGCGTCGTCGTCAGGCGCGTCCAGGACCGCCTTCAAGAGTGTCGCTTCATCCGTCATGGCGCTCGACGCAGCCGAGCCTACACGGCCTCGCATACCGCGCCAACCGCGATCGATGAGCCGAGCATCGGCGTGCCCTCGCGCCTTCACAGGGCAAGAGCCGACACGCACGGGACGGCCCAGCGGTCAGGCCACGCGGCCCCGGAGAGTTCCGCTCGCGCCGCCGCGCTCGGCCGCCCCCGGAGCGCTCCTCCGTGCGCTCGGGCAGGCCGGTCATCCCTTGCTCAGCGGCCGCGCGATCTGGACGATCTTCTCCCGCGCGAACTTGCACGCCTCGTCGTCGTCCGTGGCGGCGGGCCAGAGCAGATCCATGTACCCGGGCTGGACCTCGAACGGCAGGGGCTTGGTCCGGAGGTGCGGCCTGACGGCGCGGATGTCGTCGGCGACGATCTCGGGCACGGTCGCCAGCATCGCTGTGCCGTCGATCAGCGCGCCCAGGTTGGAGAAGCTCGCGACGGAGCACCGGATCCTCCGCGTCTTGCCGAGCAGGTCCTCCACGAAGCCGCGCAGGTCCCCGTTGTACGAGACGATGACGTGATCGTGCGCGAAGTACTGGGCCTCCGTCAGCTTGCGCAGGCGCGCGTGGCGCGGGTCGTACAGGCAGGTGAAGCCGGTCTTCAAGAGCCGCTTCCGGCAGACGTTCGAAGGTAGATCGTCGGCGACCGTGATCGCCGCGTCGACGCCGCCCGCGAGCGCCGCGCCCACGGTGCGGAACTGCACGGGCACGGCGACGACGCGCATGCGCGGCGCCTCGCGCTCGAGCGCGCGCAAGAGCGGCGGGAGCAGCCACACCTCGGCCGTGTCGGAGAGCCCGAGGCGGAGGGTGCGCTCGCACGTCTTCGGGTCGAAGGCCGGCGGCGCCAGCGCGGCCTCGATCAGGGCGCCGAGGTGCGGCTTCAGCGACGCGCGCAGCCGTTCGCCGCGGCTCGTCAGCGCGACCCCGCGCCCGCTCCGCACGAAGAGCGGCGCGCCGATCGTCGCGGTCAGGCGCCGGAGCGCGGCGCTCACCGCCGGCTGCGTCAGGTACAGCCGGCTCGCCGCCTCCGTGACGCTGCCCGCCTCGGCGACGACGGCGAAGACGCGGAGCAGGTTCAGGTCGAGGTTTATCCCATAAATTTCAGACATGTAGATAATACATACTATTCATTGGATCAATGAAACGCGAGTGCCTAGGGTGACGGCATGACGACGACGAACACCACCAAGCTCGGCAACACTGGCCCCTCCATCTTCCCCCTCGCCCTCGGCTGCATGAGCATGGGCGGGGGCAGCTGGTACGGCGAGAGCGACGACGCGGAGAGCATCGCGACCATCCACGCGGCGCTCGATCGGGGCGTGAGCCTCCTCGACACCGGCGACTTCTACGGCATGGGCAAGAACGAGATGCTCGTCGGCCGGGCCATCAAGGACCGGCGCGACAAGGCCGTGCTCAGCGTGAAGTACGGCGGCCTGCGCGCGCCCGACGGCACCTTCCTGGGATTCGACGCCCGTCCGATGGCGACGAAGAGCTTCCTCGCCCATAGCCTGTCGCGCCTCGGCGTCGACTACATCGACGTCTACCGGCCCGCGCGCCTGGACCCGGCGGTCCCGATCGAGGACACGATCGGCGCCATCGCCGACATGGTGAAGGCGGGCTATGTCCGCCACATCGCCCTCTCCGAGGTGGGCGCGGAGACGATCCGCCGCGCCGCGAAGGTGCACCCGATCGTGGACCTCCAGATCGAGTATGCGCTCGTGAGCCGCGGCCCCGAGGCGACGATCTTCCCCGCGCTCGCCGAGCTCGGCATCGCGGTCACCGCGTACGGCGTGCTCTCGCGCGGGCTGCTGGCCGGGAGCAAGCCGGCCGGCGCGGGCGACCTGCGGGCCCACATGCCCCGCTTCTCGGGCGAGAACGCCCGGAAGAACCAGGCGCTCGTCGACGCCTTCGTTCGCCTCGCAGCGAGGCGCGGCGTCACCCCCGTGCAGCTCGCCGTCGCCTGGGTCCGCGCCAAGGGCGCCGCGCAGGGCGTCACGGTGATCCCGACGATGGGCGCGCGCACGCGGAAGCAGCTCGACGATGCCCTCGCCGGCCTCGAGATCGCGCTTTCGCCCTCCGACCTCGCCGAGCTCGAGGCCGCCGTCCCCGCGGAGGAGATCGCCGGCACCCGCTACCCCGCGCCCATGATGGCGATGCTCGACAGCGAGAGGTGACCTCAGGGCGGCCTCATCGTCGATGCGTGGATGAATTGATCGGGGTGGGCGGAGAGGAAGAAGGAAGGATTCACAGGGAGGCGGGGAGGCGGGGAGACGAGAGATGGGATTCTAGTTCTCTCCCCTCCCCGTCTCCCTGTGTACGCTCTCGCTCTGCTTCGCGTGCTGTGGAGTGAGGGCGAAGCTCGCGCGATAGCGGCAGCGGCTTGACGAGCGGCGCCTGGCGCTGGCCAGCATTTGGGCCTTGCGGCTCAGAGCCGATCTGTGAGACCTTTCGTTGGGCAGACCACGAAAGGCAACGATCTGGACAGACCTGGGCCGGCGGCTTCGGTTGACCCATCGACGGATGGTTGGGTAGACGAAGAGAACCGCAGGTGTAGGGCATCTACGGATGTGGCAGGCGACCCCCACTGACGACATCGATCGCGAAATAGCTGCCATGAAGCCGGTCGGGCGCGGGCGTGTTGTCGCGCGCATTCTTGGCGCCATAGCACTGGTGTTGCTTGCTGCCGCTCAGCTCCTCTTCGTTGCCGCAAACGGCGTGACGGCCTCCACCCTGACCCTCGGGGCGCTGTCGGTGGCGATTTGCCTGACGACCATGGTACGACCTCCGCCCGATGGCGCCAGGCGGGTCGCATGGATCACGACGACAGCGCTGTGTTTGATGGGTGTTTCGACGTTCGTCGTCGTCAGATTCCGCGCTGTACCTCCGCCTCAGGAATTTCGCTTCGTCGACGAAGGTCGTCGCGATGCGTCGCCTCCATGGCTCAGCCGGCTCGCGGACGAGCGGGAGACAGTCCTGGCTGGCTTGTACTTCTCGGAGTCGCTGGGGTTCGTCAAGGGTCGTGAGAGGGATCACCTCGACCAGCTCCTTCGCAACGCCTACTCGGAATCATCGCGCCCCTGGCCGAATGCTGTCCTCGTCGAGTCCTCATCCCATGCCTTGAGGCACCTCGAGCACGTTCCAAGCAGCGGAACGGCCGTTCCATGTATCGTATTTTTGCACGGCTTCGGCGGTCAACTCACGGCCTATCTACGGGTGCTCCACCAGGCGTTCGGCGATCGGTTCGTCATTGTTGCGCCCTTCCTCGACTATACGGGCGCATTTTGGACACCGCGCGGCAAGTCGGTGGTCAGCGCTCTCGTCACGAAGCACTTGCCCGCCGAGGTAGATCGAGCGCGTATCTTCCTCATCGGCCTGTCGAACGGCGCCGTTGGCGCGACTGCGATCCTGCAAGATCCAGAGCTAGCGCAGCAGTTCCGCGGATTCGTCCTCGTCTCCGGGATCGGCGAGGTCGTGCAGCCGAACCTGGGGGCGAACGTCCTTCTGATTGCAGGCACGAAGGACACGCGGTTTCCGCTGGACGACATCCAGCGCACGACCGAAACGCTGCGGGGAAGCGGGGTTCATGTGAAGATCGAAACGTTTCCGGCAGACCATTTCCTGTGGCTGAGCCACGCACGAGAAATGACGACAACCATCGACGGCTGGCTATCACCGCAATTGCAGGAACAGGAATAGACCAAGTGGCCGCTGGCTCTCGATCCGGGTCCTCGCGAAGACATTGGCTTTCAGCGGGCCCGCTACTTCCTCTGCTCGGTCCGCCCTGCGACGATGCAATGGGCCTCGCCGCCTCCCCGCAACGAAACGGACAGGTGATCAGGATGAAAGTCCGCGTGCTGGTGCTCCCCCTCCTCATGTCACGAGCCCCGCTTCGGCCGGCGCCCCGCCGCCGAGCTTCTCGCAGCATGTCTATCTGTGCGACAGCCATCTGCGGCCTGTGATCGCAGGGCCTTGGAGAGGAAGATCCATGAAGCTGTACTTCAGCCGAAACTTGAATCCACGGGTCGCCGTCGCCGTGGCGCGCCACCTCGCTGCACCCGTGGACTACGTGCACGCGGCTCCTCTCGACCCGTCACAGCAGGAGAAGTTTCGAGCGCTGAATCCGAACCTGCGCGTGCCCATCCTGGTCGAGGGGGACCAGTCGCTCTGGGAAACAGACGCGATCGCGTGCCGCCTCTCGCAGCTCACGGGCTCGGACTTCTGGCGCACGGGCACCGCGCAACCGGAGATGATCCGCTGGTTGAGCTGGGGCACGCACAACTTCATCGCCGCGTGCGACAAGGTCCACTTCGAGCGCGTGACGAAGCAGCGCTACGGGCTCGGTCCCATCCGCGACGACCTCGTGGCGGAGGGGCTCTCGGGGTTTGCCGAGGCGGCGACGCTCTCGCCGGGGTCGACGCCGTCGCTGGAGGAGGTCTCGAGCGCCGAACGAGCTCCCCGGCGCGAGCTCATCGTGTCTTCGCGACCACGGCGAGAAGGGCGTCGAGATCGATCGGCTTCTTGAGCAGCGCGCACACGTCCAGGGTGGCTGCCTTGGCTTCCAGAGCGTCGACGCCCGACAGGATCGCCACCGGGATGTCCGCCAGCGCGGGCTCCCGTCGCTTGAGCGCGAGGAACTCCCAGCCGTTGATCTCCGGCATCATGAGGTCGAGCAGGATGATGCTCGGGCGGAGGCCGCTGCGGAGCAGATCCAGCGCCACCGCGCCATTCTCCGCGCAGACGACCTCGTAGCCGCATGCCTGCAAGAGCTCCTCCACGACGGCGCGAAATCCGCTGTCGTCGTCGACGATCAAGACACCGTCGTGAGGATCATCCCGCGGGCTCATCGGGACCTCCCGTCGGCGCAGACACCTCGGTCGGCAGCGCGTCGCGCCGCCGGCGCAGGGGCAGCTCCACGATGAAGGCAGCCCCCGCGCCGAGCTCGCTCTCGACCCGGATCGAGCCGCCATGGCCGTCCACGATCTGGCGGCTGATGTACAGCCCCAGGCCGAGACCGCCGTAGTGCTGCGCCGAGACGCCTCGCTCGAAGCGTTCGAAGATGTACGGCGCGCAGCTCGCATCGATCCCGATGCCGCGATCGGCGACGACCAGCCTGGCCACCTCGCCCTCGGCCGCGACGCTGATCTCGATCGGCTTGCCCCTCCCATACTTGATGGCGTTCAGCACCAGGTTCGTCACCACCTGCTCCAGACGGGCCCTGTCCCACATGCCCACCACGGGAGCGTCTGCCCGCCAGCTCACTGTACTTCCCGCCTGCTTCAGCTCCACGTCGAAGTGCTCCACGACCTCTCGCGAGAGCGCCCGGAGATCGACGTCTCCCAGCCTCAGATCGAGCTTGCCTGCCTGGATCCGAGCCACGTCGAGCAGATCTTCGATGAGCCTCACGAGCCGCTGGCACTGCCGCTCGGCCATCCTGGCCAGCTTCGTCGCGCCGGCGGGGAGCGTCGTCGCCTCGCGCATCAAGCCTTGCACGGCGAGCTTCAGGCCCGCGATGGGGGTATAGAGCTCATGTGAGGCGATCGACAGGAAGTCGTCGCGCATCCGCACCGCTGCTTCGGCGGCGGTCCGAGCCCTCTGCTCGTGCTCCAGGACCAGGGCGCGCTCCGCCTCGATCTTCTTCCGCTCCGTGATGTCCGTGGAGATGCCGCCCACCGCGTACGGGACGCCGGCGGCGTCGCGCAGAGGGAACTTGATGGTGAGATAGGTGTGCACGCCGTCGTCCTCGGGCATCACCTCCTCGTCTTTCAGCGCCGTCCCGGCGAGGAGCGCCCGCCGATCGAAAGCGCGGAGCGCCTCGGCGTGCTCCCGAGAGAACACGTCATCGTCGCGCTTGCCCACGATGGCCTCGCGCGCGACGCCGAACAGCTCCTCGAAGCGGCGGTTGACGAGGAGGTAGCGCCCCTCGATGTCCTTGACGGCGACGATGGCCGTCGAGCTGTCGATGATGGCCCGCAGGAGCTCCTGGCTCGTGCGCAGCGCCTCCTCCGCGCACCTGCACTCCTCCGCGACCTTCCGCAGCGCCGCCTCCGTCCGCTCGTGCTCGGCGATCTTCTGCCTGAGCTGGGCGTTGGCGTGGCGCAGGTCGGCGGTGCGCTCGGCGACCTGCTGCTCCAGCCGCTCTTTCGCCCGGGCCTCTTCTGTCAGGCGAGCATCGAGGGCGAAGATGGATTTCAAGTCCATCTCGATCACGTCGCGACACTGCTCCATGAGCGCCTGGTAGGCCTTGCTGTAATGGTTCGCGCGGTCATCCAGCACGCAGATGGTTCCGAAGATATCCCCCGTGGGCCAGGAGATCGGGAAACCGAGATAGGATATCAACCCGAGCTCGATGTCCGGGTTCGACTTCCACTGCTCGTCTTTCAGGGCGTTTGGGATCAGCAGCGGCGTTCGGCTCTTCAGCACGCTCTCGCAGTAGAGCCCGGAGCCGAGGCGCGCTCGTTCGTTGGGCGCGAAGGGGTTCCCCTTCGACTCGCTGGAGACGCAGACGACGATGTCCGGCGGCTCGATCCTCATGATCAGAGCGGCCGGGACGCGCAGGATCTCCGCGAGGAGATCGGTCATCTCCTGCCACTTGCGAGCGATGTCCGTCGGGATGTCGGTCGCGACCGTGCTCGGCTGGGCTGTCCGGCCGCTCCCCGGCCGAGGGCTCTTCGTCCCGAGATCGTCCGTACGTTGCTCGGGCGGGCAGCCCGAGGCGGCCTTGTGCGGCCCGAGACCCGTGCGCGCAGCGGGCTCCGAGGGCGCGGGCTCGCCCGGCCCCGGGTGGCGGGCATGGTCGACAACGGGCGCGCCTGGCTCCGTGTGATCGTCGGGTCCGGTACGCATGCTCCCCCACGATGACGAATCGTGCGAAGGACCATCAGGTTGTCAAGCAATCCACGATTACGCTCACCGACCCCCCGGCGATCCGGCAACGCACGCGCCCCGGACCTGGTGACGTCACACCGGCCCGTCGCCGCTCGGGCGAGCGCGGCGGCTCCCGGACGCCGTCCCGCGCCGCCGCGATGGCCTGCTCGTGGAGCCGGGTGGCCTCCAGGTCCTTCCCCCGCGGAGCCGGGCGATCTCGGCGCGGGCCAGGGCGTGGTTGTGAAGGAAGTTGTCGGGCCCGCTCCCCGCCCGCTCGCCAGGCTGCCGCTGGCACGCCACGAGCCGCTCAGGGACGGGGAGCGCCGGCTGCGGGAGGGCCCCGCCTCGTCGCAGTCGCAGAGGGACTGGCCATGTGATACCTCCTCTATGTCCACCAACGAACGTGTCGCGCAGGTGCTGCTGCTGCCCCGCCCCGAGCGGGCCCGGATGACAGAAGAAGCGCTTTCCAGTCTGAATGCCCGGCGCCGGCACCTCATCGGCGCATACAGCCAGCTGGCAGGAGAGGACGATCCATGAAACTTTACTTCAGCCGAAACTTGAATCCACGGGTCGCCGTCGCCGTGGCGCGCCACCTCGCTGCACCCGTGGACTACGTGCACGCGGCTCCTCTCGACCCGTCACAGCAGGAGAAGTTTCGAGCGCTGAATCCGAACCTGCGCGTGCCCATCCTGGTCGAGGGGGACCAGTCGCTCTGGGAAACAGACGCGATCGCGTGCCGCCTCTCGCAGCTCACGGGCTCGGACTTCTGGCGCACGGGCACCGCGCAACCGGAGATGATCCGCTGGTTGAGCTGGGGCACGCACAACTTCGTCGCCGCGTGCGACAAGGTCCACTTCGAGCGCGTGACGAAGCAGCGCTACGGGCTCGGTCCCATCCGCGACGACCTCGTGGCGGAGGGGCTTTCGGGGTTTGCCGAAGCGGCGACGCTGCTCGAACAGGTCCTGAGCGGCAGGGACTGGCTCGTCGGGAGCGCGGTTTCGTATGCAGACTTTCGCATGGCGTCGGTGCTTCCGTTCGCGGATCTCGCCGGGCTGCCGCTTTCGGACTACCCGCGCGTCGCGGCCTGGCACGCGCGCCTGTGGCAGCTCGACGCCTGGCGCGATCCGTTCGCGGGGCTCGATGCCCCGGAACTCCCGGAGGTGCCGCGCGCCGATGCCCCCGGGGCGAAGCCTCGGTCGGTCTGAAAGCCGGGAGGGCCCTGCTGTCGAAGCCGTTGAGGGCATGCTGAAATTCGCGACCGTGGCGAAGGCAATCGGTCGGCCATTTCGTTCACGCGCGCCTTCCGGCGCGTGACCGGCAGGACTCGGACCAGAGCGACGCCGACGGCGACGGCTTCGGTGACGCCTGCGATCGCTGCGTGGGCCCGGGATCGGACGACAGCGACGGCGATGGGCTCTGCGAAGGGGAGGACAACTGCGACGCGACCGCCAACCCGGACCAAAGCGACGCAGACGGCGACGGGTTCGGTGATGCGTGCGATCGCTGCGCAGGCCCGGGGTCGGACGACTTCGACTCGGATACGATCTGCAACGGGCCGGACAACTGCTACTTCTACGCCAACCCGGACCAGAGCGACGCAGACGGCGATGGCGTGGGCGACCGCTGCGACAACTGCACGGACACGCCGAACCCCGGCCAGGAAGACTACGACTTCAACGGCCGCGGCGACGCGTGCGACCCCTGCGTGACGATCCAGCGGGGCACCTTCGGCCAGGTGGCGGACACGGCGATCTGGGCGCTGTACCCGAGCTACAACGAGGGCAGCTCTTCCTATGTCCACACGGGCCTGAGCAACGGCGCGGAGAAGAACGCGCTGTACCGTTTCGAGCTCGACTCCATCCCGTACGGGGCCACCGTCGAGTCGGCCACGTTCAGCACCACGCTCTACAGCTCCGGCACGGGCGAGATCCGGGTGCACCGCATCAACGCCTCCTGGGCGGAGTCCACGGTGACCTGGAGCAGCTTCGCCGACAGCTTCGAGCCGGCCGTCGAGGCGACGTTCCTCGGGGCGTCGTCCGGCGTCGCGACCGTCGACCTGACCGAGCTCGTCCAGGCGTGGGTCGACGGCGCGCACCCGAACCACGGTTTCCTCCTGGAGGAGGACCTGACGGCGCTCACCAGCTACCGCTCGAGCGAGCACGACATCCTCGGCGACCGCCCCTCGCTCGAGGTGTGCTTCCACTGAGCTCCCGTCGTACCGCGCCTCCGCTCAGGCGGAAGGTACGACGGTGATCTCTCCGGTCGTGTACAGCGCGGAGGTATCCCAGGCGAGCCCGGGGGCGAGCGGCAGGGCGATGTGCACGTCGGCGAAGGTCCCTGTGAGCTCTCCGCTCCAGTCGAGCAGAACGACGGTGTCCCCGGCCTGGAACGGCGCCGTGTCGTCCGCCGGGACCACCTCCAGCACACCATCGAGGCTCACGTCGCCGTCCACGACCAGGAGCGGCGCGGCGCCCGGGCCCGCGACGGTGGCGCTCAGCGTCGCGCTCGGGCCCTGGCTGTAATCGCCGGCCACGTCCGTCGAGGCGTAGACCTCTCCCACGGAGAGCACGCCGGCCTGCGTATTGGCGAGATCGCCGACGAAGCTGCCAGTGCTCAGACGGCCGCCGGCGAAGTCGAAGTCGCGCGCCTGGATCTCGATCGCGCCCGCGGCGAGCTCCCCGCGCGTGAGGCGCACGATGGGCTCCGGGCCAGGCGCTGCGCCTTCGAACAAGGGCGTGATCCGGAGGAGGCCGCCGATGCTGACCTTGCCTCGCCCGTCGACGAGGAGCGACGGGGAAATCGAGAAGGTCGCGTAGATCGTCACATCGCCGCTGTTGCGCCATGACGCGTAGGGCTCGTTCACCCGGACGAACCCGTGGCCGTACGTGGAGCGGATCTCCGTCTCTTCCGTCACGAGGGTTCCATAAGCGCCGACCGTGAGCTCGCCATGGCCGGCGGCCCCGACGCGCAGCAGCCCCTCGTTGGTCCAGGTGGCGTCCCAGCCCCTCACGATCGCCGAGCTCGCGAAGTTGTAGGGCCCGCCGGGACGGGTCTCGATCTGCGCGTTCGCGGTGAAGAGCTGGGCCCCCTGCTCGATGCGCAGCCTCGCGCCGCCGTTCGCGCCAACGACGAACTCGCCCGTGTTGACCCACCTCGTCGCGGAGCCCGTGACGTTCACGTCGCCCTGGCAGATCTGGCACGTCGCGATGAATACGTTGTTCGAGAAGAAGCTCCCTCCCTGCTTGATCTCGAGGACGCTGAGCTCCTCCGAGCGGCCGATGTACGCGTTCGTGTGGCTCGTCAGGGAGGCGTCGTACCCCTCGACGAGCACGTATCCCATGGCCGCGTAGCCGCGCACGCCGAGCACGAGGTCGTCGGTGGTCACCTGGGCGCCCCGCCGCACGAGGAGCGAGCCGGACGCGCCTGTGCGAAGCCCGAGCGCGAGCTGCCCATGGTTGATCCACCGCGAGCCGTATCCGATGACCTGGACCCTGCCGCTGGAGTAGGGGACCGCCGCCACCGAGGCGCCGGCGCTGATCAACGTCCCCTGGTGGCTGACGATCACCTCTCCCATCGGCTCTTCATCGTTGAGCGCGCTGCCGACCACCAGCGCATTCGCCCCGAGATCCCACGGGTCGCCCGGGTCGGCGACAGCCGGCGTCACATTCCCCGAGACGGACACGCCGGCATAGGCCGGCCCGGCCGCGCCCATCGAAGCTGCCACGAGCAATACCGAGAAAGCGGTTCGAGCTTGTTGGTTCATGCGCTGTGCCTCTCCATGAGAAAATTCGCTTTACACTGGACTGCCCCTCGCCACCAGCGCGCCGCTGAAACGGCAATTTTATGAATCATGTTCCACATTTCCGTGTCAGAGACGTCATTGCCTGTCCTGATCCGCTTGCAGGGGATCAGGTCATCGTTCTCGAGGTGCGAAGGCAGGTTTTGAGGTGAAAGAGTACACAGGTTCATTCAAAAGAAAAATCGTCCAGTGGCTTCTCGCTTCAGGAGGACCGACCGCCCCGAGCGCCCCGCCAGCGGGGCTGGGTGCGCGGTCTGAGCGGCATCGACGTCAACATCATGCATCCCGCGGCTCCGCGCATGGCGGCGCCTCTGGCCTGGTCAACCCATTGTCGCCGAGCTGTGTCGAACGCTCCCAGGAGGACACGTCAGCGTCGCGGGACGGGGGGTCGCAGGGCCAGAGAGAGGTCGATCCGCTTTTGCGTGAAGGCCTGATGAATATGCGGCTCATGTCGAGCAACGAAGCGGCCATGGCCGAACACATTGCGCGTCCTGGTTGGAGCCTCAAGGGTTGCCTGCGGGCAGCATCCGCACTGACAATCACGGCCCTGGTTGGCCTCACCGCGTGCGAGCCCATCGGACGCGGCGGGGGTGGCGGCGGTGCAGGAGGCACAGGCGGCAGCGACGGCTCTCCGGGGGCGAGCAGCAGCAGCGTCACAGAGGGTGCGGGAGGATCAAACGACGGCGGCGCGCCTGGCACCGGCGGTACCGGCGGCGCAGCTGGCACCGGCGGCACCGGCGGCGCAGCTGGCACCGGCGGCGACGGCGGCGCAGCTGGCACCGGCGGCGACGGCGGCGCGCCTGGCACCGGCGGCGACGGCGGCGCAGCTGGCACCGGCGGCGACGGCGGCGCAGCTGGCACCGGCGGCGACGGCGGCGCAGCTGGCACCGGCGGCGCAGCTGGCACCGGCGGCGACGGCGGCTCGACCGGTGGCGGCGGCGACGGCGGCTCGACCGGTGGCGGCGGCGACGGCGGCTCGACCGGTGGCGGCGGCGACGGCGGCTCGACCGGTGGCGGCGGCTCGCCGGGCACATGTGTGCCAGGCTCGGTCGTCGCCTGCTACACCGGTCCTGCTGGGACGAAGGGCGTCGGGCGCTGCGCTTCCGGGACGCAGACCTGCCGCCCCGACGGCTTCGGCTACGGCGCGTGCGCAGGCGAGGTGACGCCCGCTCGAGAGCGCTGCGCCACGCCGGCGGACGAGAGCTGCGACGGCGAGCCCCACTGTGCTCAGCCGCCGGCCTGGGCGCGGGGCTTCGGCGGCCCTGGCGTCGACGAGGGCTTCTCCGTCGCGAGCGACGCCTCGGGCAACTACTACGTCTCGGGCACCTTCAGTGGAACCGTCGACTTCGGCACCGGCCCCGTGACCAGCGCCGGAGAGGCGGACATCCTCTTTATCAAGTTCGATCCCTCGGGCGCGGTGCTCTGGAGCAAGCACATCGGGACCGAGCGCGACGAGCGGGGGGGCGCCGTGACCGTCGACGAGAACGGCAACGTCTTCCTCACCGGCGTGTACATGGACGCGTACGGGCACTCGAGCATCGATCTGGGCGGGTGTGCCCTCCCCGTCTCAGACATCGCCCCGTTGATATCCTTCTTCGTGGCCCAATTCGATCCCGACGGCAATCACATCTGGAGCCATGGTCCCTACGATTTTCCGGCGGTGCACTCCGTCGAGCAGATCGCCGTCGATGCACGCGGCGATATGTACGTCTTGTACCTCCAGTGGGAGCACGCCCAGCTCATCAAGATCGACGCCGCGAGCAAGGCCACCCTCTGGAGGGAGAGGTTGCCAGGAGAAGTTGTTCGCGACGCGCGGCTCGCGCTCGACAGCTCCGGCAACCCCGTGGCGGTGGTGACCCACGGCGTGAGCTTCGAGGGCATAGCAACCAGGTTCGTGGTCTCCAAGTACACGCCGACCGGCGAGCCGCTCTGGGTGCAACAGTTCGAATCCAGCACGGACCCTGTGTTTGGCGGCGGCGTGACGGCGCACGCCGTGGCGATTGATGTGGCGGACGAGATCCTCGTGACGGGCACGACGGATGGATCCGTCGACTTCGGCAGCGGGCCCCTCCCCGCCGGCTCCGTCCTCCTCAAGCTGGATGCCGCGGGCGAGCCCATCTTCAGCCGCTCGGTCCGCTTCGGCGACAGGATCGCGCTGGATCGCGCCGGCGACATCGTCGTCGCCGGACGCGGCCTCGCGAAGCTCAACGCGAGCGGGACGGAGCTCTGGTCGATCGACTTCGATGCAGATGCGAAGGATATCTCCCTGTCCCCGAACGGCGCGATCGCCGTCACCGGTCTCGCGCGTGGCCCCGTGGACTTCGGGACCGGCCCGATTCCCTATGGAGGTGCCAACGACGCCTACGTCGCCGTCTTCAACCCGCCGGCGAGCGGCGGCGACGATGACGGCGGCAGCGGCGGAGCAGGATCGAGCGGTGACGGCGGCGGCTCCGCCGGCGGCGACCCGCCGGCGACGTGCGTGCCAGGCTCGGTCGTCGCATGTTACACCGGCCCCGCCGGGACCCGGGGCGTCGGGCGCTGCGCTCCTGGCACGCAGACATGCCTCTCCGAGGGTGCCGGGTATGGGCCCTGCATCGGCGAGGTGACGCCCGCCGCGGAGGTCTGTGTGACACCGGAGGACGAGAGCTGCGACGGCGAGCCCCATTGCCCTCCGCAGCCACCATGGTCGCGGGGATACGGCGGCGCCGGCGCCGACGTCGGCTGGTCCATCGCGAGCGACGCCGCAGGCAACTACTACGTCATCGGCACCTTCGAAGGTACCGTCGACTTCGGCGCCGGCCCGCTGACCAGCGCAGGCGACACGGACGTGTTCCTCCTCAAGCTCGATCCCGCCGGCGCGTTGCTCTGGAGCAAGCGCTTCGGCAGCGACTTGCCGGAGACCGGCCGCACCCTCGCCGTCGACGGAAGTGGCAATGTGTTGCTAGCCGGCAACTACTGGCAAGGGATGTCGGCCGTGAGCTTCGGCGGCTGCGCGCTCCAGGCGTCGGGCTGGGAAGAAGCGATCTTCGTCGCCAAGCTCGACCCCGACGGGAATCACATCTGGAGCCAGAGGTCCGTCGCGTCGGACTGGTTCGGTTACAAGCTCTTCGGGCGGCTCGCCGTCGACGCCCTCGGGAGTGCCTATGTGGCGTTTGCCCCGCTCTTGCCCCCGTCGACTCCCTCCCTGGCGAAGCTGGATCCCGCAGGAAACATCCTCTGGACTCAACCGCTCGCCACGGCGATCCCGTCCCACAACGACTACCAGCACCAGAGCGACAACGTTCTTCTCGCGGTCGACAGCGCTGGCGATGTGATCACGACGAGCGCGTCCATCTCCGGTCAGCCGTCCTGCCCCTGCCCTCACGGGTTCACCGTCCAGAAGCTCACCCCGGCCGGCGGCGTGGTCTGGAGCCGCCAGTTCGGTCCCTCGGATCCCTCGGAGGCGGAGCTCGGAGCGTCGGCGCTCGCGCTGGCGCTCACCGCCGACGACGAGATCCTCCTGACGGCCTACACCGACGGGACCGTCGACTTCGGCGGCGGCGTGCTCCCCGAGGGCCCGGTGCTCGTCAAGCTGGACGCCGCGGGCGAGCATGTCTTCAGCCGCTCGATCCCGTTCGGCGATGCGATCGCCCTGGATGGCTCCGGCGGCATCGTCATCGCCGGCGACGGGCTCTCCAGGCTCGACGCGGCCGGGACGGCGCTCTGGACGAGCAGCTTCGACGCGAGCGCGAACGATATCACCGTCTCTCCGAACGGCACGATCGCCATCACCGGCGCCGCCGAGGGACCGACGGACTTCGGGACCGGGCCGATCCCCCACGCGGCCGGCGCCGACGTCTTCGTCGCCACGATGAGCCCCTGAGCGCCCCGGCGGCGGCGCCAGCGCGCCCGCCGCGCCCCGTCACCTCGACGCGCTTCGCGTCACGTCATGCGCCCGAGATCGAGGCGGCGCCGACGACAGCCCTACGTGTAGCGCGATCGCTCACACCTGCGCGCAGCCGGTCCCGCTTGACGCCTGCAAGAGGCCACGCAGCTCCGCGGAGCGCAGCGCGAGCTCGGGTCGCCCTGCGCCGAGCCGCCGTCCCAGGTGCACAGATTGCGTCTTCCACTGGCCGCCGATCTCTGTAGCATCGTCCATGTGCGGACGGTTCGGGGGCATGGCCGCAGTGGACGGGCACGCTGGGATCTGGGTAGACCAGCTACGACGACGACAGCCGAGCTGCCCTCCGGTGGGCTCGACAACAGAGAGGTTCGCTCCTCTTGCAAGCTCTTCGTTCGAAGGTTGTGTAACGAACCCAACAACAAGGAATGAGCGTGATGTCTGCGAGACTGCTGCATGGACCTCCCCCCTCGGCGTCACGCCGATGGGGTCGAGTCTTTCTGATGGCCAATACCGTTGCTTTTTCGTTCCTTGGTTGCGTGTACGACAGCGAACAGCCCTGTGGACCTGGCCAGACCATCAGGGCCGAGTCGGAGTACTTTGAGGTCTGCGTCTGCGCCGAGGGTCATGCTGCGACGGCGGCGGGCTGCGTGCGCTGCGGCGAGAACGAGGAGGTCGGGCCAGGCGGCTGCGTCTGCAAAGCCGGATATGGCCGCGCCGACGCCGCGGCGTCCTGCACGGCGTGTGGCGAGAACGAGGTGACCGGAGCGACAGGGGCGTGCGAATGCGCGACCGGGTTCAGCAGGGCGTCCGCCGGGGCGCCATGCACGGCGACCCCGGCCGGCCTGGCTGCGGCGTGCGACACCGCGACGACGCCTTGCCCCGAAGCCACGTACAACTACTGCCACGCCGTCTCGGGGACCAGCGGCTACTGCACCAGCCAGGGATGCGAGGGCTCCGCCGACTGCGCGGGTGGATACATGTGCGACCTCACGGTCACCCCATCCTACTGTCGCCGGCCGCCGATCGGCGCGGGGAAGCCCTGCGCCGGCGACGCGGATTGCGCGGGGACCGAGGCCACGTACTGCAATATCCATCTGACGCAAAGGTGTCAGGTCCAAGGCTGCACGCTCTCGCCGAACAATTGCTTCACCGGCACCGTGTGCTGCGACCTTACCGCCTATGGGATCGAGCAATATCAGTGCGTCGCGGAAGGGAGCTGCCCCAATTGAAGACGCGATCCATTGAGCTCCGCGGCGTGCCCGTTCACCTTGCCTTCGCCGTCTCCTCCGCGCTGTTGCTCGGGTCGTCGTACGCGGCGGCACAAGCAGCTCCGACGCCTGCGGAGGCCACGGGTCCGGCGGCCCCCTCCGGACAGGCTCCGGCACCGGACGGCTCGGGCGCCGTTCAACCTCCGGAGCCGGCGCCTCCGGCTCAACCTGCCGCGAGCGCAGAGCCGGGCGCAGCAAACACACCTTCGCCGGCGGCCAGCCCGGCTTCGAGCGCCGCGGCGCCTCGACCACAGGCAGGGGCTGCCGGCCCGGTCGACGCGGGCGCTGCGCCGGGAGCCGGCGGAGAATCGCTCACTCAAGCGCTGGCCGGCGAGGAAGTCGCGGAGGAGCTCACCTCCGAAGAGACCAAGCTCAGCGTCTACGGCTTCGCTGATTTCACCTTCGCCACGCTGCTCAGCGACGAGAAGACCTCCGGGGCCTTGACCGGAGTGGGCCCGAACCCGACGTTCTACGTCGGCAATCTCAACGTCTACCTCGACTCGAACCTGGGCAAGAAATTCCGCTCCTTGATCGAGCTCCGCTTCACTTACCTGCCGGACGGGGCGATCGTGACCGACCCGGCGACGTTCCAGAGCGCCCGTATCAGCGCTGCCTTTCCAGACTACACCGACTTCAATCGGCCGAAGAAGGTGGGCGGGGTGATCATCGAGCGCGCGTGGCTCGAATACGCCGCCCATCCTCTCTTCAACGTCCGGCTCGGACAGTGGCTTACCCCGTATGGGATCTGGAACGTGGACCACGGGACACCCGTCATCCTGAGCGTCACGCGACCCTATATCGTCGGCTCCGAGTGGCTGCCCCAGCGACAAACCGGCATCGAAGCGCATGGAAGTCATGGCATCGGTGACACGCAGATAGGGTACCACCTTACGCTGTCCAATGGCCGTGGCCCGGTCGACAGCTACATGGACCTGGACAACAACAAGGCGGTTGGCTGGCGCCTCTGGCTACGGCAAGACACTCCGTTCGGCAACGTCGCCGTCGGCACATCGGGCTACAAGGGCCGCTACACCGACGCCGGGCAGGTCACGACGCTGGAGGACGGCGCGTTCGCTACCAGCTTCCCGGTCACCGCGAGGTACGACGAGCTCGGCCTGGCCGCAGATCTCAAGTACACCTGGGGCGGCTTCCTGTTCCAGTCCGAGTACATCATGCATGATGTACGCTACGACGACGACCACCGGCCTGCCGGCCTTACGCCAGGGACATGGACCCCTGACAACCGTGGCTGGGGCTTCTACTTTCAGACGGGTTATCGATTGCCCTGGTACGGCATCATGCCCTGGTTCGGCTTCGAATACGATCGCACGGGCAAATCCAGCTTCGTGTACGAGGCGTGCGATATCGTCGGGGGCTTGAACATACGCCCCACGGAGAACGTCGTGCTGAAGGTCGTGGGCGTGCATGTATGGATGCCCTACCTGAAAGAGAAGAGCATCGATCTGGATCAGTTCATCACGCAGGCCGCGTGGAGTTTCTAGCATGATCGCTCGAAGAACCCTCTTGACGTCGTGCGCGTTGGTGTTCGCGGCGGTGGTCACGGCAGCGCCGGAGGAGACGTACGGCGCGGGAGACCTGGGACCTCTGGCGATCGTCGTCTCGAAGAGCTTCCCCGCGGAGGGGATCTCGTTCGGAGATCTGAAGCGCGCGTACATGGGCAGCCAGGTCATGGTGAACGGGAAGCTGCTGGTGCCCATCACCTATCCCAGGTCCGCTCCAGAGCGCATCGCTTTCGACGAGGCGGTCCTCGGCATGTCACCCGAGGAGGTGGGTCTCTACTGGATCGATCGCAAGATTCGTGGCCAATCCGGTCCGCCGAAAGGCGTGCCGAACGCGGCTACGGTCGTCTGGATCGTGGGCAGGGTGGACGGAGCGATCGGCTTCGTTCGCGCGTCTGCAGCGGGCAATGACGTCAAGGTGCTTCGCGTCGACGGCAAGCTCCCCCGCGATCCGGGGTATCGTCTCTAGGCCTCGCCTATGCGCCCCGCCTCCTCGGGCGGCTCTTCCCACGGCCGCGTGACCTGCGCGGGCCGCACCAGCGGCACCCACGGCCTCGGCCCCGCCGCCGCCATGCGCCCCTCCTCGGCCGCGATCTCCATCAGGCTCTCGCGGCTGATGCTCACCAGCTCGAGGCGCACCGCCTCCGGCATCGATCCCGCCCGCGCCGGCTCCGGCATCTCCACCCCGATCGCCGCCGCCGCGTCCCCCTCCCCCGCCGGCGCCGCATCGACCCGGATCTCGGGCGCCGACGGCCACGCCCCGCCGAGCTCTCGCCCGATGGCGTCGAGGCTCTCGCGCCCGAGCGCCGCCTCGCCGATGCGGATGTCCGGCAGCGACCCGGCCGGCCGCGCCGGCGCCCCGGGCGGCGCCGGCGCCTCGCGCAGCGCCACCGGGCGCGCCAGCGACCGCGGCGGCCCCCCGTTGGCGAGGAGGGCCAGCCCCGCGACAGCGCTCCGCTTGCGGGCCGGCGGCGACGGCGGCGGCGGGCGCCACGAGGCCGGGGCCGGCGCCTCGCACACGACCGCGGCCCCGCAGATGGCCGGCGGCACCTCGCGCACCTCACCGACCGGCCGGCGCGCCGAGGCAGGCACCGCCTCCCCCCGCGGCCGCGACCGGGTGCGCCGCGGCGCGCCCCGGATCGGCTGCGGCGCCGCCGGGGTCCCCTCGTCGATGGCACGCAGGCCGCGCTCGATCGCGGACGCCACGTCCCGCCGGTCCGCCCACGTGGGCATCACCACGCAGAGGATCGCCTCGGCGGCCACGCCGAAGTACACGTCGACGGGCGCCGCGCCCCCGTACGGCACCAGATCCTCGCGCCGCAGCTCGACGCACCCGAGCCGCCCCCGCTCCCCGAGGCTCAGCGCCGCCTCGACGATCTGGCTGCGGCCCTCCCTGGGCATGTCGCGCGGCACGCGTTTGGTGACGACCCGCCCCCGCCGGGTGATCACGAACGCGAAGTCCGCCCCCGCAGCCACGTAGGTTCGGTCCGAGATCACATCGAGATCCACCACGCTCCCATCCTACCCGATCCAGGGCGTCCCCGTCTCGGGATCATGCCTTTCCGCGCCTCGAAGCCCCGGCCCGCCGCGGCGGAGGTGTTGTGCTGTGCGAGATACCGACAGAGCCCCTGTTTTTCTACAGCGCTGTTATCAATCCAACCGCGCGCCGCCCGCCCCCCGCGTCCCGCTCCGCGCGCATCGCCGCCTTCCCCCGCCGCCGCTCACCGCGCTCACCGCGCTCACCGCGCTCAACGCGCTCAACGCGCTCAACGTACGACTTGCAGCATCCCCATCATGCCCGCGTCGGCGTGATCGAGGATGTGGCAGTGGAACATCCACATGCCGGGCCGGTTGTCGTAACGCACCGCGAAGCGCGCCGCGCCGTCGACAGGCACGTTCACCGTGTCCTTCCACGCGAGCGGCCTCACCGGCTGGCCATCGGCGCCGAGCACCTGGAAGAAGAAGCCGTGCAGGTGGAACGGGTGATCGAACTCCATCGTGTTCTCGACGGTCCACACCGCGGTCTCGCCCACCGCCGCCACGAGCGGCTCCGCCTCCCAGGAGGGCACGCCGTTGATGCCCATCACGAGGTCGCCCGGGCCCTCCTCCCGCGTCAGCTGCAGATCGACGCGCCTCGCCGCCGCCGTGTCGAGCGCCTCGATGCCCCGCGCGATCGCGGGGAGCGGATCGCCCTCGGCCAGGGGCTCGTCCGCGAGGCGCAGCCGGAACGCCTCGACCTCGGGCCTCCCGAAGGTCGCGCCGTAGCCGCGATCGTAAGGCACCCAGCGCACCGAGAGCGTCGCGCCCGGCGCCCCGCGCGGCGTCACCAGCACGTCGGCGCGCTCTCCGGGGGTGAGCAGGATCCTGTCCTCCTCGACCGGGTGCTCCAGGAGCCCGCCGTCGCCGCCGATGCGGGTGAAGCGGTGATCCGTGATCAGGAGCTGGTAATAGCGGGACTTGGCCGCGTTGACGATGCGCCACCGCTGCCTGAGCCCGGCGCGCGCCCCGATCACCGGGTTGACGCGCCCGTTGACGAGCAGGATGTCGCCCTCGCGCCCGAACAGCGTGCCGAGGTTGCCGCCCGCCTCCGGGTCCTCGAGCGAGCCGTCCTCGCGCACGGTGATGTCGCTGAGCACGAGCACGAGCTCGTCGCCGAGCGCCGCGGGCTCGTCCGGATCCTCGACGAGCAGCGGGCCGTAGAGGCCATTGCCCGCCTGCACCGCGGAGTCGACGTGCGGGTGGTACCAGTAGAGCCCCGCGTCCGGCACCACGAAGTCGTACGTGAAGCCGCCGCCCGACGGCGTCTCGGGCTGGCTGTGCCCGGGCGCGCCATCCATCTCCGCCGGCAAACGCACGCCGTGCCAGTGGACCGTCGTGGGCGCCGGCAGCTCGTTGCGGAGGTGCACGATCACGCGATCTCCCACCCGGGCGCGCAGCAGCGGGCCGGGGAGCCCGCCGTTGTAGGTCCACGTCGGCGTCCTCTTGCCGGCCACGATCTCCACGTCCTCGACGCGCGCCGTCAGATCGACCTCGAGCACCCCCGGCCTGGCGTCGAGATCGCGCGCCGGTCGCAGCGCGACCGCGCTGTCCCACCCCTCGGGCTGCGACGGACGCTCGCCCGCACACCCGATCGCGGCGACGGCGAGCCAGAAGCTCGCGAAAGGACCAGCAGAACGCCCGTACGGCATATCGCGGGGACGGATCGTACCACCAGCCGGCGGAGAATCCGCGTGGTTTCACGGGCTTCGCGGGCCCGCCGCACGCCGGCTCCAGGTCAGCTCACCCGAGGCGCGGCCTCGGGCGGGTCGTCGATGGCGAGCGCCGCCGCCTCTTCGCGGCGCAGGTGGCTCTCGCCGCGGCGCGCGGCGAACGCCGCGGCGAACACCTCGTCGACCTGCGGGCGCTCGGGCGCATCGTACAGGAACCACGCGCCCTGCACGCGCTCCGGCGTCACGTCGAGGATCGCGTACCCGCGGCGCCACAGGTCGGCGTACTGGACGTGCGGGTTCGCGAGGAACAACGGCTCGGCCGCCCGGGCCTGCTCCTCGGTGAGCCACGGGGAGGTGATCCCCGGCACCGCGATCTCGACCGCCAGCGCGCCCCGGCCCGTCGCGGCGTCGTAGCGCGCCGGATCGAGCGGCGCCGGCGCGAGATCGATCGCCCACGACGCGTGGGTGTCGCCGCTGAGCACGACGACGTCGCGCACGCGCTCCTCGTCGAGGAGCTCGAAGAAGCGCTGGCGCGCCGCCGGATACCCGTCCCACGCGTCCGTGTTCAGGTCCTGCGGGAGCTGGCCCATCAGCACCTGTTGACCGATGACCTTCCACGCCGCCGTCGAGCCCGCGAGCTCCGCGCGCAGCCACGCCTCCTGATCGCGCCCGAGGATCGTCCGCGCCGGCGCCTCGATCGCCGCGCGATCGCCCGGGTCGGCCTGCCGGTCGCGCCCCCAGGCGCGCGTGTCGAGCAGGAAGAGGTCGACGAGATCGCCGTAGCGCAGCGCGCGCCAGATCCGGCCGGCGCAGCGCAGCTCCTCGCCGCGCTCGCGGATCGGCATCCACTCCGCGTAGGCGCGCTGCGCGACCGCCCTGCGCTCCTCCCACGCCCCCTCGGCAGGCCACGCGTGGTTCCCCGCGCCGCCCTTCCAGGTGTTGTTCGCCAGCTCATGGTCGTCCCAGACCGTGATGAACGGGTGCTGCTGGTGCGCCGCCTGGAGGTCCCTGTCGCGCCGGTACTGGGCATAACGCGCGCGGTAGTCGGCGAGCGTCACGATCTCGTGCGCTGGCTCGTAATGCCGCGCGCTCCCGTACTGGCCGGCGCCGAATTCGTAGATGTAATCGCCGAGGTGGATCACCGCGTCGAGGTCGAGGCGCGCGGCGATGTGCCTGTACCCGTGGAACAGCCCGTGCGCATAACTCGCGCACGACGCGACGGCGAAGCGCAGCCGCCCGGCGCGGCCGCGCGGCGCCGTCCTCGTGCGCCCGACGGGCGACGATCCGCCGAGGGCGATGAACCGGTAATAATAGGTCTTCCCTGGGTCGAGCCCGCCGGCGTCGACCTTGACCGTGTGATCGCGCTCCTCGTCCGTCAGGAGCGCCCCCGAGCCCACGATCCGCGTGAAGCCGGCGTCGAGCGCGATCTGCCATGTCACCGCCACCGCGCCCGCCTTCCCCGCCGTCACGCGCGTCCAGAGGATGACGGCATCGGGCAGCGGATCCCCGCTCGCCACGCCGTGCTGGAATACCGTCTTCGACACCTCGCTGGCCGGCGACGGAGCGTCCCCCGACGCCGGCAACGGCGCGTCGCCGTCCGGCGCGGCGCCCCAGCCGCCCGACAATCCGGGGAGCGCAGCGAGGCTGAACATGGATACGCTGCAAAGGATGCTTCGCCGGGCCATCGACATGATCACGCCCCTTGTCGACCGCGTGCGGTGAGCTGCGTATGACGCACGCACCGCCGCCCCGGCAAGCGGAAACGAGCGCTGTAACGCGCCCGTCGCGCCGCGCTCTCGGCGATGTTTGTTTCGGGCGTCCCGGCGCCGACTCAGGTGTTGCGACCGACCACGTCGAGCAACGCGACGAGATCGACAGGCTTCTTCAGGATGTCGACCGATCCGAGCTCCGTGGCCCGCGGCGCCGCCCCCGCCGTCAGCACGACCACGGGGACGTCGGAGATCGCGGGCGTGCGCAGCTGCTCTGCGCGGAACGCGTATCCGTCCATCCCCGGCATCATCAGATCGAGCACGATGAGCGCCGGCGTCGGCCCCTCGCGGAGCCTGGCCAGCGCGTCCGCGCCGTCCCCGGCCGTCATCACATCGTATCCCTCATCGCGCAGGACGGTCACGAGCGCATCGCAGACGCCTGGATCGTCCTCGATGATGAAGATCGTCTTCCGCCGGGAGGGGCCCTGCTCGGCGAGCCTCCGCCCCATCGCGCCCGGAGGGCTCGGCGCCGAGGCCGGCGGATCGCCCCGCTCCGCGCCGCCCCCCCTTCCGGGGGCGCACGGGACATCGACGCCGCCGCCGCTGCGCAATCCGCTCCGGACCATCAAAGGAGCCATAAAACGTGGGGCCGCGACGCGCAATTTGAATCGCGCCGCGCGCTCTGCGCCGTGCGTCATCCACGGCTGCAGGGCCTGCCAGCGGGCCGCTCATGCCGTTCTCGACGATGCCATGACGGGGCGCGCGGCGAGCTCATCGGATACGGCATGGAGCGCTCCGGCCATCGGAGCACGGCGGTATGAGGGCTGCATGCGCGCTCGGCATGAACGTGGCCGTGATCTTCTATTCTCGCTATGGCGGCACGGCCGCGCTCGCGGCCGCCGTCGCGCAGGGCGCCAAGCAGGCCGGAGCGACCGTGCGGCTCCGGCGCGTCGCCGATCTGACGGCGATCGAGGACCGGTGGAGCGCGGCGAATGAGCGGATCCGCGCCGCGCGGGAACACCTCGCCTCCGTCCCGCTGGCGCGGCAAGACGACCTCTTCTGGGCGGACGGCATCGCCATCGGCTCGCCTGCGCGCTATGGCGCGATGTGCGCGGAGATCCGGCGCTTCCTCGACGGATCGAGGCTGCCCTCGGGAGATCTCGCCGGCAAGGTCGCCTCGGTGTTCTGCTCGCCGTCCGCGGTCGAGGGAGCGCAGCGCGCGACGCTCCAGGCGACGCTCGCCTCCCTCGCCGGCCATGGAGTCCTCGTCCGGGCCCCCGCCCGCGCGGAGATGGATCCGACGAGCAGGGCCGCGCAGCGCGACGGCCCGCCTCGGGCGAGCGCCGATCACGCGCCGGCGGAGCTCGACCTCGCGCCGGCGCGCGCCCTCGGCCGCGGGCTCGCGCTGCTCGAGAGCCGGACTCGCGGGTAGGCGCGGAGAGCCGGCCGCGCCGTCGGCCTGTGCCGTTGGCCGCGCCGGCGTCACCGGCCCTGGAGTCCCGGACAACCGCGCAGCAAATCAGCGAGCGCCGGCCTCTTCTCGGGTACTCACGTAGAGCGCGTCCGCGTTGGGCTGTTACACCAGCGGCGATACCTCGCTACCGGTCGTAACCGATGGATCGTCAGGCCGGGCCCGAGATGGGCCGCCCACGACCACCTCAGCCGTAGACAGGAGAGAGCTCAGCGAACCATGAGCGCACCGGCTCACCGCAAGCACTATCATCCTTCGCCTCGGCGCGAAGGCAGGGTCAGGTTTTCGAGGCATGCCCCGCGGACGACCGCGCAGCTGACGGCCGCGCGCGCCGCGCCCAGCCAGCCGGCCGGCGCGGAGCGGGTCCGCTTCTTCCTCCGGGTGGGCGCCTATTTCAAGAGCGAGTGGGCGCGCCTCGGGGCGCTCGCCGTGCTGGTCTGCGTCTCGATCGCGATCAGCCTGCTCCAGGTGTGGCCGGTCGCCGTGATCGTGGATCTCATCTCGACCGGCCCGCGCACGGGGGACTTCGTCCATCGCCTCCTGCTCGCGCCGCTCCCGGACAGCCTGCTCGGCCGCGTCCTCGGGCTCGCGGCGATCACGCTCGTCCTCCGCGTGGCGCAGGAGTTCGTGGGCATGGGCCGCGCCTTGCTCACGTTCCGCATCGGCTATGGCGGGCTCACGCGCGTGCGGCGCGACGTGTACCGGAAGCTCCAGGCGCTCCACATGGGCTATCACCGGGCGCAGCCGCAGGGGGACGCCCTCTACCGGCTCAACCAGGACGCCTCCGGGTTCCACGGCATCCTCAACGTGGCGGTCGCGGTGATGGGGAGCGCGCTGACGCTCGCCGTGATGATCTGCATCATGGCCTCGCGCAGCCTGGAGCTCACGCTCCTCGCGCTCGCGGTCGTCCCGCCGCTCCTCCTCACGAACGCCAGGTTCGGGCGCGTGCTGCACAAGAAGTGCACCGAGGCGAAGGAGGTCGAGAGCGAGTTCGCGACGTCCGTCCAGCGCTCGATGGCGTCGATCGGCCTCGTCCAGGCGTTCGGCCGCGAGGCGGACGAGGAGGCGCGCTTCCACACGACGCTGCGCAACAGCGTGAAGGCGTGGCTCCGGCTCCACCACGACGAGCTCCGCCACACGCTCGCCATGGGCTCGATCCTCGGGCTCGGCGGCGCGCTGGTGCTCGGCTACGGCGGCACCCTCATCGTCCAGGCCCGGGCGAGCGGGGGCGAGGCCGGCATGACGCTCGGCGCGCTGACGGCGTTCCTCGGATACCTCGGCATGCTCTACGACCCGCTCTGCAAGCTGACCGGCGCCGGCGCCGCGGTGCAGGGCGGCGTCGCGGGCGCGCAGCGCGTCTTCGAGGTGCTGGACCGCGACCAGGCGGTCGCCGACAGGCACGACGCGGCCCCCCTCCCGCCCCAGCCGCGCGCGCTCTCGCTCGATGGCGTCGGGTTCGAGTACCGCCCGGGCCACCCGGTGCTGCGCGGGCTCGACGCGACGATCCGGCCGGGCGAGATGGTCGCGTTCGTGGGCTCGGTCGGCGCCGGCAAGACGACGCTGCTCGGCCTGCTGCCGCGCTTCCACAACCCGACCTGCGGCGCGCTGCGGCTCGACGGCATCGACACGCGCGCGGTCCGCGTGGCGGACCTGCGCCGGCACATCGCGCTCGTCCTCCAGGACAGCATCCTCCTGCCGGCGACGATCGCGGAGAACATCGCGTACGGCCGCCCCTCCGCGACCGACACGGAGATCCGGAGGGCGGCCGAGATGGCGGGGGCGGCCGGCTTCATCGAGGCGCTGCCGGACGGCTACCGGACGGCCATCGCCGACGGCGGGCTCAACCTGTCGGCCGGCCAGCGGCAGCGCATCGCGATCGCGCGCGCGCTGCTGACGGACGCGCCCATCCTGGTGATCGACGAGCCGACCGACGGGCTCGACGCCGAGCACGAGCGGACCATCGGCGAGGCGCTGCAGGCCCTGAAGGGGAAGCGGACGATCGTCCTGATGAGCCACCGCCTGAGCACGGTCGTCGACTGCGACCAGATCTTCGTGATGGAGCGCGGCCGCATCGTCGAGCACGGCGGGCACGGAGAGCTCCTGCGGCGGGGCGGCGTCTACACCAAGATGGCGCGCTGGCAGCACCTCCACACCGGCCACGCCGCCGCGGCGAAGAGCAGCCCGCGCCGCATCCCGTCGGCGTCGTCCCCCGACGCGTACCGCGGCGAGGACGGCAGCTGGGCCGATGGGCTGATGGGCTGAGCGAGGCGTCGGGCGCCGTCCGCCGCCCCGAGGCGGCGGGGACGTGATAAAGCACATGGGGCGCGCGCCGGCCGCGCCTTCGCCGGATCGCCATCGATGCTGCGGGCCACGAACATCGACAGCTTGAGCCGCGACACGTTCGACGTCCTCGTCCTCGGCGCCGGGATCAACGGCGCCGTCGCGGCCGCGGCCCTCGCAGCGCGGGGGGCGAAGGTCGCGCTGATCGATCGGGGCGACTTCGCCGGATTCACCAGCCAGGAGTCGTCGAACCTCGCCTGGGGCGGCATCAAGTACATGGAGAGCTTCGAGTTTCCGCTCGTGCGGAAGCTCTGCACGTCGAGGAACCTCCTCCTCAGGAGCTACCCGTCGTCGGTGCAGGAGATCCGGTTCTACGCCGCGCACGAGCGGGGCTTCCGCCACGGGCTCTTCAAGCTCTTCCTCGGCACCTGGCTCTACTGGATCATCGGCAGCTTCTTCACGCGCATCCCGCGCCTGCTGTCCCGCCGGACGATCGCGCGGGAGGAGCCGATCGTCAACCTGGACGGCTGCGACGGAGGATTCGAGTACTCCGACGCGTACCTCGTCGACAACGACGCGCGGTTCGTCTGGGGCTTCGTGCGCGCGGCGCTCGATCACGGCGCGCGGGCGGCCAACTACGTCGAGTCGCTCGGCGCGCGGCGCGAGGGGGGCGCGTGGGTCACGCGCGCCCGCGACGTCCTGTCGGGCAGGGACATCTCCATCCGGTCGCGGGTGCTCGTGAACGCCTGCGGGCCGTTCGTGGACGCGCACAACGAGCTGACGGGCCAGCGGACGAGGCACCGCCACATCTTCTCGAAGGGCATCCACCTCATCGTGGATCGGCTCACCGCGAGCCGGCGGGTGCTCACGTTCTTCGCGGACGACGGCCGGCTGTTCTTCGTGATCCCGATGGGCTCGAGGACGTGCATCGGCACGACCGACACCCGCGTCGAGGGCCCGCGCGCGGCGGTGACGCCCGAAGATCGGCGCTTCGTGCTCTCCAACATCAACAAGCGCCTCAACCTGCCCCGCCCGCTGACCGAGGCCGACGTCATCGCGGAGCGCTGCGGGGTGCGCCCCCTGGCCGTCGAGGGCGGCGGGGAGGGCGAGGACTGGCTGCAGCTCTCGCGCAAGCACGCCCTCGAGGTGGACGGGGCGCAGGCCCACGTGAGCATCTTCGGCGGCAAGCTCACCGATTGCATCAACGTGGGCGACGAGGTCTGCGCCGCCGTGCGGGGGCTCGGCGTCGCGCTGCCCCGCCCTGCGCAGCGCTGGTATGGCGAGCCGGGCGAGGCGCTTCGTAAAGAGTTCTTTCACAGGGCGCGCGCCCTCGATCTCGACGCGCTGACGCCGCCGCGCGCGTCGGAGGCGCTCAGCACGCGGCTATGGCGCCGCTATGGCGCGCAGGCGCTCGGGCTGCTCGAGGACATCCAGCGCGATCCGAGGATGGCCGATCCGCTGTTCGAAGGGGCGGACGACCTGCGCTGCGAGGTCGCCCACGCCGCGAAGCACGAGATGATCGCGAAGCTCGATGATTTCCTGCGGCGGCGCACGAAGATCTCGCTCTTGCTCCGCCGCGAGGCGCTCGCGAGGTCGCCCGGCCTCCGCGAGGCGTGCGAGCTCCTCTTCGGGGACGAGGCCGACAGGCGGCTGGAAGAGTACTTCCACGAGCACGGCGCCGGCCGCCTCGCGGAGGGGAAGGCGCCCGCCGCGGGCGCTGCCGGTCAGGCAGCGCCGCGCCCCGGAGCCTGATCAGGGCCCCCGGGCCGCCTGAGCGCCGCGCTGGCGCTCGATCTCGCTCGATGGGCGCGCGCGCCCGGCCCGGCTCATGACGCCGGCGCGCCGCAGATGCGGTGGACCAGCTCGAGCAGCGGCTCGATCTGGAGCGGCTTCTTCAGCAGACCCGCGACGCGCAGCCGCGACGCCTCCTGCTCGACCCGCACGTCGGCGGACACGATCACCACCGGGATCGACGCCAGCGCCGGGTCGCGCTGGAGCTCGGCGCGGAGCTGCCATCCATCCATGACCGGCATCATCAGATCGAGCAGGATCAGCGCGGGCGGCGCGTCCCGCCGCAGCAGCGCGAGCGCCTCGGCGCCGTCCGCCGCCTCCTCGACGTCGTACCCCTCGAACACGAGGAGCTGCGTCAGAATGCTCCTGATATCCAGATCGTCCTCGACGACCAGGATGCGGCCCGTTTTCTCGATCATGACCGAACCTCACGACCGGACTGCGCCGCGCGGCGCGCTTCCTCTGCCGCCCCGCCGAGCAGCCCAGCTGCGGCCCTGACCGATCGAGTGTTCATGGGGCCGGTGACGCAACTTGAGCGAACGCCGCGGCCCTGGCAAGCGGTCGGTCCCGCGGAGCGGCCCCGCGGCGCGCCGGAGCACGGACGGCGCGCCGCCTGTCGGAGCCCGTCCGCCAAGGACGGCGGAGCGCCTACTGAGCGGCCTCCTCGGGAGACTCGTCGGAGGCCCCGCCCGAGGCGGCGTCGCGCTCCTCTCCTGTCCCCGCGCGACGGTCGTGGACAGGCAAGAGCACGCGGAAACACGCGCCCTTGCCGACCTCGCTCTCGACGCCGATCTCGCCCCGGAAGCTCGTCACGATGCCGTGGCAGATCGCGAGCCCGAGCCCCGTCCCTTCCCCGATGGGCTTCGTCGTGAAGAACGGGTCGAAGATGCGGCTCTGCAGATCCGGCGCGATCCCTGGCCCGGTGTCGCACACCTCGATGCACACGCGGCCGGGCGGCGCGGGGGCGGTGGAGATCCGGATCTCGTTCTCCGACACCTTCCCCTCCGGCAGCGCCTGGGCGGCGTTCACGAGCAGGTTCAGGATCACCTGGCCGAGCTGCGCCTCGTTCGCGCGGACGGCCGGCACCGGGCGGAGCTCCAGGACGAGCCGCGCCTTGCTCTGTATCTGCTGCTGCGCCATCCGCAGGACCAGCTGGATCACCGGGTCGACGTCGACCGGGCCGAGCTCGCCGTCGTCGGCCCGCGAGAACGTCTTCAGGCCGCCCACGATGTGCCGTACCCGCGAGCCGCCCTCCGCGGCCTCGTCGAGCGCCGAGAGGAGCGCGTCGAGGCGCGCGCCGGCCCCCTTCGCGCGGAGCTCCTTGCGCGCGAAATCGACGTTCGCGACCATGTACGCGAGGGGGTTGTTGATCTCGTGCGCCACCCCGGCCGCGAGCGTGCCGAGCGAGGCCATGCGATCGGCGAGCTGGAGCCGTGTCTCCATCTGCCGGCGCTCCGTGACGTCGGACACGGCCCCGAGCATCCGGTACGCCCTGCCGGTCGCGTCGCGCAGCACGATGCCCCGGTCGTGGACGTCGGCGTAGCTGCCGTCCGCGAGCAGGCACCGGTACCAGAGCTCGAACGTGCCCTCGTCCCCCTCCATCGCGCGCCGCAGCCCGTTCATCACGCGATCGCGATCCTCGGGGTGGACCCGCTCGAACCACCACGCCGCGTCCTCCTCGATGTCGGCGCCGCCCGTGCCATAGAAGCTCCGCATGCGCTCGCTGCCGGTGACGCGCCCGGACGAGAGATCCCAGTCCCAGAAGGCGTCGCTCGTGGCGCGCACGACGAGCCGCATGCGCTCCTCGCTCGTCCGGAGCGCGTCCTCCGCGGCCTTGATCACCTCCGCGGACGCGTCGCCGAAGGAGCGCGCGGCGCGCTCGAGCAGCGCGCGCTCCGCGGGCGCCCGGTCGGCCACGTGCGCCGACGGCCGCCGCCCCCACCACACCGCCGCGTCGAGCTGGATGGCGATCGACGGCTCGAGCGCCGCCGCAACGACCGTCGCGCCCGCCTCGAGCAGCGCCGCGGTCGCGCCCGCGCTGCCGGTGACGGCGACCACGGCCACGCGATCGCCCCCGGGCGCCGCGCGCAGCCGCCGGCAGAGCGCGAGCGTGCCCTCGAGCGGCCCCTCGTCCGCCAGCACGGCCACGTCGAACGGCTGAGTCGCCAGGAGATCCAGCCCGGCCTCGACGTCCCGCGCCGGGACCGCGACATAGCCGCGCGCCGCGGCGAGCGCCTGCGCAGCGCCCGAGGGGCCGCCTGGGAAGATCAAGATCCTGGGTGCCTGTGGTCCCGCCACGCGCGCAACATCCCGCGCGCGGCGCGGAGACGCAATACCGGCGCAGCGGTGATCCGCGTCCTCGTACGTCCCCGCACGTCCCCGCGCTCCGCGCCTACCCCCGCCTCACCCGACCCCGGCCCTCCGGTCGTCGAACCATTGCCACGCGTTCGCGAACCCCACGCGCTGGGATGATTTCTTGTAGCAGAGGAAGTAGAGCCTTCCGCCCTGAACACCGCACTCCGTGCGGTCTTTCCAGCAGGTGAGGAGATCCGGGTCCACGGCCGGATTGCTCGAAAACACCGTCCCTTCCTCGAGCTCCTGTGTCCCGGCGGCGTCCGGGCAGGCCGCCGGGCCGGAGGTCACCGGAATGCCCACCGCGCTCGATTCCACGCCCGTGTTGAAGAGCGCCTCCGCCACCCGGCGCACGGCGGCGGCGCGGTCTGGACCGCAGAGAGAGAGGATATCGAGGCTCGCGCGATCGACCTGGACGAGAATGAAGTTGCGCCCCTCGATGACGGTGAGCCCGAGCCCGCCCGCGGCGTACTCGTGGCGGAGCAGGTCGGGCGTATCGTCCGTGGCGGCATGGAACGCGTGGCGCGCCTTCACGGCCTCGCCGTGCGGGTTGAGCTCGTCCCGGAAGATGGAGTCGCACCAGTAGAACGACTCCGCGCGCGCCTGGGCCGGCACGTCGTCGAACCGCTCGACGGGCGTGAAGCCCTCCGGCGAGACGCGCGCCACGGCCGCGAGCCACCCCGCGATCTTCGCGTCGACGTCCTGCTTGTGAAATGCGTCCGCGCTCATCCCCAGCCTCCGTTTCTGTACGTCGCCACGATCTGCTCCACGCGGTACCCGTCGTCCGGCGCCGAGCTGAACCAGATGAGCCCCCAGAAGACGCCCAGCATCGGCTCCACGGAATCGAACACGCCGGCGCCCCCCGCGTAATACCTGGTCACGCCGCCGTGGGAGAACTCGAGGGACGCCTCGTACCGGTTGAGCCCGGGGCTGAGCGACCCGTCGGGCATGCGCGTATGGGACGCCGGATAGGTCCTCCCCACCTCCACCGGCCCGTCGACGAGCGCGGCGCGCCACACGCGGCCGCCCTCGACCTTCGTGGCGTCGAGCCCCGCCCACGGGTTCTGCTCGACATCGGCCGACAGCGCCCTGCGCCCGCCGCCCACGTTGGGGTCGCCCCAGACCACGATCATGCGCGTCCGCCCCGGGATCCCGAGCTGGCGCAGCATGCCGCGGAGGAGGCGGACGATCGCCTGGCACTCCCCGCTCTCCTCCACGTAATCGGTCATCGGCCAGGCGCCGCCCTCGTTGTTCATGTACGTCGGGTGATGGTACTTCCGGGGCACCCTGGGGCTCGGCAAGAGCGTGTACGTCGGGAACCTGGCCATGACCCCCTCCACGATCTCGTGGGGATTGAGGGTATCCATCGGCGCGATCCAGGAGACCGCCCTGTCCATCCGCTTCAAGGTCACCCCATCTTCCTGCCAGACATCCTGTCTGTCGGTCTGGGGCCTGCCCATCGTGACATAGACGACGTTCGAGGTCCGGGCGGGCGACACGGCAACTCCCGCCCCAGCAGACCAGCTCAGGGCGAGGTTGAACTTCTGGATCTTCCTCCCGATCTGCCGCGAGGAGAAGAGATCGAGCGGCGCGGCGACGGCGCCGCTGCCGCGGCTCTCGAGGACGATGCCCCCCGGCCCCACGGCGCGGATCTCGGCCGCCGCCGCGCTGTAGGCGTCGCGCTGCGCGAGCTCGAGCCGGACGACGATGTGCCGCCCCATCGAGATCGAGAGGGGGACGGAGCCCCCCGGCGTCCACTCCGGCCGTGGGCACAGGGCCCCCTCGTTCCTCCAGCCGCTCTCCCCCTTGCAGTCCTTCAGGAGACCGTGATCGGACCTGAACTCGATGGAATGCAGCGCGATGGAGCGCGCCGCATCGGGCTGCGGGCTCTCCGTGGTCGGATCCGCCATATCGACCTTCCTCGCTCGCGGCGCTCATGCACTCGACGCTTGCCGAGCCGCACGCCGGGTCACGACGATCGTAGTGCGCGAACCGGCCGAGCCAAGTCGGGAGTCCACGCAGGGAGCGACGGCGCTCTGCCGGCCGCGCCGCCACCCGCGCGCCCGCCCTGCCCCCCGCCGCCGCCCCCCGCCCGGAGGCGACGCGCTCGGCCGAGCCCGCGCGGCCTGCGCGCGCTCTCCCGGAAAGCCGGCCGCGACGCGAGCCGGGTTCCTGCGGCAGCGCGCCCGAGCTAGATTGCGCGCATGTCCAACAGCCTGTTCGTCGTGCATGTGCATGTACGTGTCAGACCCGAGCTCGTCGACGCCTTCCGGAGCGCGACGCTCGAGAACGCGCGCGAGAGCGTCAAGGAGCCGGGGATCGCCCGGTTCGACGTCGTCCAGGACACCGAGGATCCCGCGCGGTTCGTGCTCGTCGAGGTCTACAGGACCAAGGAAGCGCCCGCCGCACACAAGGAAACGGCGCATTACCAGCGGTGGCGGGACACCGTCGCGGAGATGATGGCCGAGCCGCGGACCAGCCGGAAATACGTCAATGTCTTCCCTGACGACGCGGGGTATTGACATGACGCCTCCCGGCCATGAACCCGCCTTCGAGTTCGCCACCGCGACGCGCATCGCCTTCGGCGCGGGCAAGGTCGCCGAGGTGCCCGCGGCCGTGCGGGGCCTCGGCGGGACGCGGGCGCTCGTCGTCACCGGGCAGGATCCCGGCCGCGCCGCGCCGCTCCTCGCCGGGCTCGCCGCGGCGGGCGTCGCCGCGGTGCGCTTCGCCGTCGCGGGCGAGCCCACGGTGGACATCGCCCGCGAGGGGACGTCGCGGGCCGCGGCCGAGCGGTGCGACGTCGTTGTGGCGCTCGGCGGCGGCAGCGCGATCGACGCCGGCAAGGCGATCGCCGCGCTCGTCGCGAACGGCGGCGACCCGCTCGATTACCTGGAGGTCATCGGCAAGGGGGGAGCGCTCTCCAGGCCGTCCGTGCCGTTCGTGGCGATCCCCACGACCGCGGGCACCGGCGCGGAGGTGACGCGCAACGCGGTGCTCGCGTCGCGGGAGGCCGGCGTGAAGGCGAGCCTGCGCAGCCCGCACATGCTGCCGTGCCTCGCGGTGGTCGACCCCGACCTGCTCGCGGGCGCCCCGCCCGGGGTGCTCGCCTCGAGCGGGCTCGACGCGCTCTCGCAGCTCATCGAGCCGTTCCTGTCGAGCCGCAGCAACCCGCTCACGGACGGCCTCGCGCGCGAGGGCATCCGCCGCTCGGCGCGCTCGCTGCGCCGCGCGGTCCTGGAGGGCGCCGACGCGCCGGTCCGGGACGACCTCGCGATCGCCAGCCTGCTCGGCGGCCTCTGCCTCGCGAACGCCGGCCTCGGGGCCGTCCACGGCTTCGCGGGGCCCGCGGGGGGCATGTTCGACGCGCCGCACGGCGCGGTGTGCGCGGCGCTCTTACCCGCCGTCCTGGAGGTCAACCTGCGGGCGCTGCGCGCGCGCGACCCGGCTCACCGCGCGCTGCCGCGCTTCGACGAGCTGGCCGCGCTCGTCACGGGGCGCGCCGGAGCCAGCGCCGAGGAAGGGATCGCCTGGGTCCGCGAGCTCTGCCGTGACCTCGCGATCCCGGGGCTCCGGCGCTACGGCATGGGTGAGGCGGACCTCCCGGCGCTCGTCGCGAAGGCCAGGGCGGCGAGCAGCATGAAGGCGAACCCGCTGCCGCTCACCGACGAGGAGCTGTTCGACATCGCGGCGGCGTCCTTGTGATCCCGGCGCTGGTGGTATCATCACGGGGTGGCAAGCCCGTACCGCACGAGACCGCCCACTCCGCCGCGTGTCCGGTCGATCGACCAGCGGCGGCGGCTCAGCGTGGCGAGCCTCGTGTTCGGCATGCTCTGCGGCGTGACGGGGATCTCGCTCGCCGACGAGGGTCGGGCAGAGTGCGCGCTGCTGTTCACGGGCGTTTGCGGCTTCGTCTTGCTCCTCCAGCGCTAGGGTGCACGCTAACCTCGACCCCATCCACGACGACCGGAGCTCGATGAAGAACGATCCCGCCCCGAATCCCACCCTCGACGCCATGCTCGCCGCCCAGCGCATCGCGTTTGCGCCCGTCATGTTCCAGGTGGCGCGGGTGATGCGAAACCGCGGCGTCCTCCGGGCGCTCCAGCGCGCTGGCAAGCGCGGCAGGACACCGGCCGAGGTCGCCCAGGCCACCGGCCTCTCCGCCTATGCGGCCAAGACCTTGCTGGAGGCGAGCCTGAGCTTCGGTCTGGTGGAGCGCGCAGGCGACGCGAGCGGCGCGAACGTCCACGCAGAGCCGCGAGAGCGTGGCGAGCGCTACAAGATCACGCGGGTCGGGGTCATCGTCGAGAATGACAGGATGACCCGCATCAACATGGATTTCATCCATGACGTCTGTTACGAGGGCATGCGCTTTCTCGACGAGGCCATCGAGGGCGGCAAGCCGGCTGGCCTGAAGGTCTTTGGCGAGTGGCCGACGGTCTATGAGGCGCTCCCGGCGCTCCCGCCGAAGGTGAGGGAGAGCTGGTTTGCGTTCGATCACCTCTACTCCGACTCCGCGTTCCCCGAGGCGCTTCCCCTCGTGTTCGAGCGGAGGCCGAGGACGCTCCTCGACATCGGCGGCAACACGGGGCGGTGGGCGATCCAGTGCTGCACGCACGACCCCGACGTGCGCGTCACGCTGCTCGACCTTCCGGGCCAGCTGGAGGACGCGCGCGTCAACGTCGAACAGCACGGCCTGCTCGGCCGGATCGTGGGCACCCCCATCGACTTCCTGGATCACGGCCAGGCGTTCCCGACAGGCTTCGACGCCATCTGGATGAGCCAGTTTCTCGTGTGCTTCTCCGAGCCGGACATCGTCCAGATCCTCCGGCGGGCCGCGTCAGCCATGGGGGACGAGACGGTGCTCTGGATCCTCGACACGTTCTGGGATCGGCAGACGAACGAGGTGGCGGTCCACTGTCTTCACGGCTCTTCCCTGTATTTCACGTGCCTCGCGAACGGCAACAGCCGCATGTACAGCGCCGCCGATATCCGGCGTTGCATCGACGAGGCAGGCCTCGTCGTCGAGGCGGAGACCGACCACCTCGGCCTCGCCCACAGGCTGCTCCGGTGCCGCCGGCGCGACGCGCCCGCGGGCAAGCGCGCGTGAGCGTCCAGGCGAAGCAACGCGCGTAGCAGCCTGGACGATCCTGACCTCGAAGCGAGCGACGACACAACGGATGAGGCGGCTCGTGGCCGCGCGCGCCGTCCGTCGCCGGCGCGGCGTGGCCTGCGTTGCGCTGCGGCGACGCCGGGGGCGGGGCGCGCTCGAACGGCTTTCGCTGGCGGCCCTCGCGTAGCATAGTGGGGCGACGCCGCCACGGCGCCGCGCTGCGCCATGGGCCCACAAGGAGAAACCGTCGTGTCCCACCCCCCGCTCACCCAGCTCTCCGACGAGGAGCGCCTCTTCCGCGACTCGGTGCTTGATTTCGCCAGGAAGCGCGTCGCGCCGCGCGCGGCGGCGATGGACGAAGAGGGCGCGCTCGACCGCGATCTGCTCCCGCCGCTGTTCGAGCTCGGCCTCATGGGCATCGAGATCCCGGAGGCGTACGGCGGCTCTGGAGCGGGCTTCTTCAGCGCGATCCTCGCGATCGAGGCGCTCGCCGTGGTCGACCCGAGCGTGAGCGTGCTCGTCGACGTGCAGAACACCCTGGTGGCCAATGCGTTCCTCCGCTGGGGCAGCGAGGCGCAGAAGGAGAGGTACCTCCCGCGGCTCTCCCGCGACTGGGTCGGCTCGTATGCGCTGAGCGAGGCGGGCTCCGGCTCGGACGCGTTCGCGCTCGCGGCCCGCGCCGAGCGCCGGGGCGACCGCTGGATCCTGAACGGCCGCAAGCTCTGGATCACGAACGCGAACGAGAGTTCGGTGTTCCTGGTGTTCGCCAACGTCGATCCGACGAAGGGCTACAAGGGCATCACGGCCTTCGTCGTCGAGCGTTCCTTCCCCGGCTTCTCGGTAGGCAAGAAGGAGAACAAGCTCGGGATCCGCGCCTCCAGCACGTGCGAGCTCGTCCTCGAGGACTGCGAGGTGCCGGAGGGCAACGTGATCGGCGAGGTCGGCAAGGGCTACAAGATCGCCATCGAGACGCTGAACGAGGGCCGGATCGGCATCGGCGCGCAGATGCTCGGCCTGGCCGCGGGGGCGTTCGACCACGCGATGCGCTACATGGGCGAGCGGAAGCAGTTCGGGCAGTCGATCGCGAGCTTCCAGGGCGTGCAGTTCCAGTACGCGCGCGTCGCCATGGAGATCGAGGCCGCGCGCCTGCTCGTCTACAACGCCGCGCGGCTCAAGGACGCGGGCCAGCCGTTCGTGAAGGAGGCGGCGATGGCCAAGCTGTTCGCGTCCGAGGTGGCCGAGCGGACGGCGTCGCTCTGCATCGAGTTCATGGGCGGCGTCGGCTTCACCAAGGACTATCCTGTCGAGAAGCTCTACCGCGACGCGAAGATCGGGAAGATCTACGAGGGAACGTCCAACATGCAGCTCTCCACGATCGCGAAGCTGCTCCAGGCGGGGTACGACGCGAAGGGCTGAGCGGGGGAGTTCACCCCCGTCCCAACACCGACGTTGCCCTCAGCCTCTCCGCTTCCATGACTCGGGTCTTCGGCGCGTGTGAAAGCACGCGACGAAGACGACGACGTCATCCATCAGACGAAAGAACAGCCCATAGGGGAAGCGCCGGACGAGCGCTCGCCGTGTTTGGCGGTGCAGAACAGCGTAGGCCGTCGGCGCCTCGACGACCGCCTGCATCGCCGCGCGGTTCTCCACGAGGAACTCCTCTCCTAGCCCGTCGCGCTGTCGCTCGTACCAGGCATATGCCCGCGCGATGTCCACCGCAGCAGTGGGCCGAACGAGGTACGGCCTCACCGTGACCGAGCGCGTGCCTGGGCGACAACCTCATCCCAGGTGAGCCCGACCGGCCCCTCGGCCTCGAGCTCATCAAGGCGCCGATCGAGCTCGACGCGCTGGGCGTCGCTGAGAGGCAGCGCGTCAGGGTCTCGCCCGAGGCTCGCCCACAACTCGTCGAGGAGATCGAGCTGCTCGTCGCGGCTCAGTCGGGTGATGTCCAGCGCAGCCCTGCCCATACGCCCGAAAGTATCGCACGGGGGGCCCGCCCGAACAATCCGCCGACGGCTTCGCGCGTCACGGCAGCTGCCGCTTGAGATCCGCGAGCGAGCGGCGCGTCGACACCTGCTGCGGCAAGATCACGTCCCGCACCAGGGCGTGCGACTCGGTGTCGAGCTCCTCGATGTCGTTCCGGTAGTCCTTCAGGCCGTGCTCCTCCCCCTCGGCCAGCGCCGAGAGCGCCGTCTTGTGGCCGAGCGCCAGCGCGGTCCCCTCGACGGCCTTGGCGAACGCGCCCCATGGCCCGGAGCTCGCCGGGGGGTCGCCTCCGAGCTCCTCGATCCGCCGGCGCAGCACCTTCACCCGCGCCTCGTGCGACGCGAGGTTCAGCCGGAGGTGGTGAGCAACCCAGCCCTGGCGCGCCGCGGCGATGGCCTGACGGTAGGTCTCGACCGCGGACATCTCGCCGCGGCAAAACGATTTGAGCTGCTCGATCGAGTCATCGTCGATGAGTCCGTCCAGGCCCACGCTCTCGTCTGCGAATGCGACCGGTTCCATGGGTACTCTCCTGAGATGTCTGGTGAACGCCCGATTCCTCTCCTCCTTACCTCCCAAGGTGGGCCACCACGCCCTACGTCCACGCAGGAGCCGCGATCGCCAGGGATCGTCGCCGCTGCGGGGAGGCGCGCGCCCCCCGGTGCCTCAGGGGTACATGTTCGCCTCGTACTGCATCAGTCTCGGCTGAACTCTTTCATTCCCTTCAAGTCCCGTTCCAATGTTCGGGACTTCGCGGGCATGAAGCGAGCTCATCGATCTGGCGGCTCCCTTCAGCGGCGACGCAGAGCGCTGAGCGCCGGCGGCTCACAGCGCGGCGAACACGCGGGCTCCCTTGCCCGTGCCGCAGAAATCGCCGTTGCCCGGGTCTCGCAGGATCGCGCGCAGCGCCGCGGCGTCCTTCTCGTCGCGCGCGAGGGCGCCGAGGAGCATCGCGCCTTCCTTGAGCCGCCTCTCGATCTCCGGCGCGCTTTGCTCGGGGATCCCGGCGTCGACGAGCACGCTGCTCAGGCTGGCCGTCTCGCTCGCCGAGCTCGCGTCCGCGAGCCTCACCGCGATGGGGCCGGCCACCGCGAGCCGCAGCCCCGGGACCACGAGCCCCGCGCTCGCCGCGGCGAGGACGGACGTCAGCGCGCTCCCGTGCGAGGCCGCACCGTATGCGCGCGAGCGCAAGATGTGCTGGCGGCGCGTCGCTTCGCTCACGATGGCGCAGACGTCCCGTCGCGTGTGCCCGCTGTCCAGGATGCGCCGGACGACGTCTTCGGCCTCCCCACGTGCTCGCACCATCCCGGTGATCAACCTCTGGCTCGCCATGCAGACCTCCTTGGCTGAGGGTTCGCGCCGCGCGCGCTGGTTTCCAAGGAGCTGCGCACAACACGAACCGTACCGCGCGCATACCCGGCGGGAGATCGCGGGCCGCTCGCGACCCCAGCAGCAGCGCCCGTCGCGTCCGCGGCACGATGCCACAGCGAAACGATCACGCTGTGACGCAACGACACGGCAGACTCGTCGGCAACAGCGGGGCGAGGCCCATCCCCGCGCGCCTGCTGCGGCGCTCGCCGCGGCGCGGCTCAGGCCGCGGCGCGTCGTTCCCCGGGGGCACGCTTCGCGCTCTTGCCGGCTCGCCGCGCGTTCACCGCGCGCGCCGAGCGCACGCTCTCGCGGAGGCGGGTCACGAGCGGCACGGCCTCTCGCTCGCCGAAGCCGCGGACGATCCGGAGCATCTTCGCCTCTTCCGGCCGGAGCGCCGCGAGCGCCCCGTCCGCGACGGCCTCCTCGGCGTCGATCAGGGACTGCAGGGCGCCCTCCGTGTAGGCGCGGATCACGGCGGGGTGGACATAACAACGCTGACAGACCGCGCGTGTGTTGCCCAGGCGTGCGGACACCCTGTCGATCACCTGCGCCACGCGCTTCTTCACCTGGCGGACCGAGCTCGCGATCTCCATCTCGCAGAAGAACGACGCGCACAGCACGGTGCCGGTCCAGGTGCGGAAGTCCTTCGCCGTGAAGTCGTGGCCCGCGACCGAGCGCAGGTACTCGTTCACGTCGTCCGAATGGATCCTTTGCCGCCGGCCCTCGCCGTCGATGTACTGGAACAGCTCGTGGCCGGGCACGTCCTGACAGCGCTTCACGATGCGGGCGAGCCGCCGATCCCGCACCGTCATCGCGTGCTCCTTGCCGCCCTTGCCCCTGAATTGGAACCTGATGAGACTCCCCTCTATCTCGACGTGCTCGTCGTGGAGCGTGGTGAGCCCATACGAGTCATTGTCGCGCGCGTACTCGTCGTTCCCTATGCGGATCGACGTCTCGTCGAGCAGGCGCACCACGGCCGCCAGCACCTTCTCGCGCGGCAGGCCAGGCAGCGCGAGATCCCGCTCGCTCGCCGCGCGGATCGCCGGGAGCGCCGCGCCGAACGCGAGCATGCGGTCGTACTTCGTCTCGTCGCGGACCTCGCGCCAGCGCGGGTGATACCGGTACTGCTTCCGGCCGCGCGCGTCCCGCCCTGTCGCCTGGATGTGCCCGCGCTCGCTCCGGCAGATCCACACCTCGGTCCACGCGGGCGGGATCGCGAGGCGGCGGATGCGCGCGAGCGTCGCCTCGTCCTTGACGGGGCGACCGTCGACGTCGATGTAACGGAAGCCCTTGCCCGCCCCTCGCCTGGAGATCCCCGGCTCGCCGTCGTTCACGTACCGGAGCCCGGCCGACTCGGCGGACTCGACCGGTGACGGGGTGAGCTGCCCTGTCCCCGCGAGCTCGCCGTCCGCGCGGGCGAGCTCGACCGTCTCGACGGACTCGACCGACACGCTGACGCGGCGCCGGCGGAGCACGACGCCGGTCGCCGCTCCGCGCCTCTCGCGGCGCGGAGCGCTCCGAGGGCGGCGCTTTTCATGGGTGGTCGTGGCGCTTCCGCTCTTCATGGCGCGGACCGCTCAGAGCGCCTCCTGCGCGACCGCGCTCGGAGCACGCCGCCGCGCGCGATCGCGGTGCGCGTCATCGATGCACCGCCTCACCTCGGCGTCGATCGCCGCGATCGCCATCCGGTTGAACATGCGCAGCGGCAGCGGCATGTCGATCGCGAAGTCGACGGCCCTGGGCCGGAGCTCGAGCCGCCCGGAGAGCGTGAAGCCCTTGAAGGAGAGGGCGAGATCCGCGCGCCGCTCGTCGCTCCAGAAAATGGAGGGAGCGTACTCCGCGTATCGATCACAATATTTCGCCATCGCCCGCAGGACGGCGCTCTTCGCTTCTTCGTCGTTCAGGTCGTGATGGACAGTGTGGTTCATGATGACCTCAGGTGATGGCTGGAAGCTGGAAGATCGGCTCCAGCGGACCTCCAGCGGCGCCGGAGCGACAGGCTCGCCGGCGCCGGCGTTTGCGGGGTTAGCAAGCCGGGTGCCTGTCGGGTCCGACGGGGGCCGAGCGCTCGCGGCAGGCCATTTCTGGGCACGTCCGCGCGAGCTCGGGCCCCCCGGCGGTGGGCGCATGTCGACGTTCGCCACGAACGGGGCAGATCGCCACGGCCAGCCTCGAGCCCGCCCCCTCGCGCCGCGGCTCAGCTCGCGGCATGGCGCGTGCGATCGATGCGCTCATGCACGCGCTCATGCACGCGCTCATGCACGCGCTCCCGCACGAAGCTGCCGCGCTGAAGTCTCCACCTGCGCTCAGCGGGCGGCTCGGGCCACGGGCCAGGAGGGCGCTGAAGGCGCTGTTGATCCTGCCTCTCGCGCTCTGGCTCGGCTACGTCGTCGTCGTGAACGTCATGCTGAGCACGGGGCTCATCGCGAGGCTCGTCAGCTATAACCCCGTCGACGCCTCGCTCTATTACGGCTCGGCGTGGAGCCTCTGGCCGGGCGTCGTTCACGTCAAAGAGCTCCGGCTCAGCGGCTCCGACAGCGTGCTTCAGTGGGCGGTGGAGCTCGACGAAGCGGACGTCGATATCCACCTGACCGATCTCCTCCGGAAGAAGTTCTATGCGGAGGACATCCGCGCCACGGGCTTCGTGTTCCGGCTGCGGATGCTCGTGGATCCGACGAGCGAGCGCGATCTGGAGGCGCCGCACATCGAGGCGCTGCCGCCCATCCCGGAGTTCGCGAACCCTCCGCTCAAGCCGGAGCTGCCGCCGAAGCACGATCTCGAGAGCTCGGACGAGGGCTACAACCTGTGGACGGTGCACCTGGAAGGCATCGACACGACGCTCAAGGAGGTCTGGATCCAGCAAGTCCGGTACGCCGGCGGCGGTCGCGTGCGGGGAGGGTTCTATTACAAGCCGCTCCGCGCCGTTCGCGTCGGTCCCGTCGCCCTCGAGCTCCGGTCGGGCGAGGTCCACGTCGCGGATCGCGTCGTCGCGCGGCTCGACGCCGACGCCGACGTGACGATGAGCACGTTCGATCCGCGGGACGTCGACGGGCTCGACGTCCTCGATACAGCCTGGGCGCGCGTCCGCCTCGACGCGCAGCTGCCAGGGCTCGATTTCATCCCCCTTCCCGCGGGCGATGGCGCCGGACCCCGGCTCGAGGACGGGAGCGGAGAGCTCCGGACGAACCTCGTCGTGAACCGGGGCAGCGTCGAGCCGGGCAGCACCGCGTCCTACGAGACGAGCCACCTCGTGGCCTCCACCGCGTCGCTCCGCGCGACCGTCGAGGCGCGCGCGGCGCTCCGCGTCGACGAGCGCGGAGCGGCGCGCCTCGCCGTGACGCTGCCCCGCGCGACGCTCGAGCGCCCGGGAAGCGGGCTGCCGCCCATCGTCGTGGAGAGGGCGAGCGCCGCCTTCGACGCCCCGGAGCTCCACCTCCTGCGGCTCCAGCCGGGGTTCGCGTCGAAGGTGGATGTCGTCGCCGCGGCGATCCCGGACCTGCGCTGGCTGAACGCCGACGGCGCCGCGCCGGACGCGCCGCGGTTCACCGGCGGCGCAGCCTTCCTGCGGAGCAGCCTGGAGGTCGACCCGCTGGGCCGGGGGACGGGCTCGCTGAACCTGCTGTTGAAGCACGGCGCCCTGCAGTGGAAAAAGACGAAGGTGAAGGGCGACGTGGCGGCGCGCATGACGCTCGACGCGGCGGACGTTTTGAATCCGACAGCCAAGCTGCGGAAGGGCCGCATCGACATCGAGGATCTGGCGATCGAGCACGAGGGCGAGGCCGTCCCTGGCTGGTGGGCGCACATCGACATCGAGGACGCCGAGGTGAGGCGGGGGCTCATGGAGGCGGCGATCCGGGTGGAATGCAAGGACGCGCGGCCGGCCGTGATGCTGCTCGACGCCGAGGATGCCATTCCCGGCTGGGCCGCAGGGCTCCTCACGATGGAGGGGCTCAAGGCATCCGCCAAGGTGAGGCGCGCGGACGACGGCGTCGATTTCAGGCTGCTGGAGGCAAAGGGGGGCGATCTCGCGATCCGCGGGCGGCTCACGAAGTCCGACGGGCAGACCCCCAGGGGGGCTTTCCTCGTGAAGAGCGGGCTGCTCTCGATGGGGATCGCGCTCGAGCGGGACGGGGCCGGCGTGCACCCCCTCGCCGGCGACGGCTGGGTCAACGAGAAGATGACGGCGCTGGGCAGGTGATATCGCCGCGACCGCATCATCACACTCGATACCCCTCTGTAGTCACCACCGGGAGATTCGCTGTGTAATACGGCATCTCGGGTGAAATTCTCCATCCGGCCTTCCAGCTCGATGCCGTGCGACCGTGCGACGGTACAACGGCACAACGGCACAACGGCACAAGGCGCACGACCTCCGCGCCGCATCGCATCTCACGAGGCTCGACGCTGGCTTCCGCACCGGGTTAGTCTCTGCTTTGCTCAGCCCACCAGAGCGCGGCGGTCGGTGTCTCGAGAGGCGGGGGCACGACAGAAGGACGCGTGAACTGAGCAGGAGGAACTTGGTATGTGCCAGAAGCTCTGTGGAAACGACTCGAACTACGACGGAGAGCCAGGCGAGGCCGGCTCGTCTCGTCGCCGGTTTCTCGCGGCGGGAGCTTCAGCGCTCGGTGCTGCGGCAGCCTTCTCGACACCCGCGGCGGCGATGGGGAGGGCAGAGCACGAGGATGACATGCCGCACGGGACCGGCGCCCCGCACCGGCGTTACATCCTGAGAGGCGGCGCCGTGCTCAGCATGGATCCGAACGTGGGGGACTTCGCCCAGGGCGACGTGCTCGTGCAGGGCAAGAAGATCATCGCGGTCGGGCCGCACCTGCACGCCCCGGGCGCGGAGATCATCGACGCGACGGGCACGATCGTGATGCCGGGGTTCGTCGACACCCATCACCACCAGTACCAGACCGCGCTGCGGAGCTTCCTCTCGGACGGCCTCCTGGCCAACGACGGGCTGCCGCACGGCGCGAAGAACTACCTCGACACCATCCACTTCACCCTCACGCCGGTCTTCCGGCCGCGGGACGCCTTCCTCGCCATACTGGCCTCCTCGCTCAGCCAGCTGGATGCCGGGGTGACGACGGTCGTCGACACGTCCCAGGTGGGCCACACGCCGGAGCACACCGATGCCGTCATCCATGGGCTGCAGGAGTCGGGCCGCCGCGCGCTCTTCGTGTACTCGCCGGGCGCGGGCCCCGGCAACATCTTTCCGAACGATCTCGATCGGATCCAGAGCCAGTACTTCTCCTCGACCGACCAGCTCCTGACCCTGGCGATGGGCGGGGAGGTGTTCGACCCAGCGTGGCGCGATACCTGGGCGATCGGGCGCCAGCACGGCCTGCCCATCGTGACGCACCTCGTCGGAAGCATCGGCCAGGGGACGCTCATCGAGCAGATCGAGAGCGAGGGCCTGATGGGGCCAGATCTCGAGTTCATCCACGCCAGCGCCATCTCGGAGGCCTCCTGGCAGGCGATCGCCGATTCGGGCGCGAACGTCTCGATCGCGGCTCCGATCGAGATGACCATGCGGCACGGCATGCCGCCGATCCAGGCCGCGCTCGATCATGGAGTCCAGCCCGCGCTGAGCACCGACGTCGAGTGCACGATGACCGCGGACTTCTTCACCCAGATGCGGACCGTCTTCACGCTTCAGCGGGCGCTCATCAACGAACGCGCGCTGAGTGGAGAGACAGATCTGCCGGAGCTCCTCACGTGCCGCGATGTCATTCGCCTGGCCACGGTCGAGGGAGCCCGGGTGGCCGGTCTCTCCCACAAGGTCGGCACGCTGACTCCTGGCAAGGAGGCCGACATCCTCCTGCTGCGGGCGGATGCCATCAATGTGGCGCCGCTCAACAACGTACCGGGGGCCGTGGTGACGTTGATGGACCGCAGCAACGTGGACACGGTCATCGTCGCGGGGAGCATCAGGAAGTGGCGAGGCAAGCTCGTCGGCGTGAACTTTGGCCGGCTCCGCGCCGGCCTCGAGGCGTCCAGGGACTACCTCCTCGACGCGGCGGGCGTCGAGCGCGTGCTCTTCTGAGGCGGTGGCCGGCGCGCTCTGCCAGGCGCTGCGCCGCCCCGGCGGCGCGTCACGGCGACACGGGCGCCTTGAGGGCGAGCTCGCGCCGCAGCAGGATCTGCTGGAGCCCGAGCTGGCCGAGCGTGGTGGCGACCGAGACGAGCCAGATGGTGTGCATGCGGAAGCCGGGGCGCGCGCTCAGGACGAGCACGGGGAGGACGAACGCGGCCGCGCGCGTCCCCGAGGCGGCGAGCGAAGGCCAGGTGTTGCCGAGGCCCTGAAAGACGCCGGCGCAGACGAACACGATGCCGCTCGCGAAGTAACCCCAGGAGGTCACCTGGAGGTAGTCGACGCCGGCCGCGATGACGTCCGGCGCGGGCGAGAAGAGCGCGACGAGCTGCGCGGGGAAGACCTGGCAGACCAGGGTGAAGAAGAGCATGAACCCGAGCACGAGCTTCACGCTCTCGAGCGCGGTCTCGCGGACGCGCGCGTAGGCGCGGGAGCCGTAGTTCTGGCCGACGACCGCCGCGGCGGAGAAGCTGATCGCCACGGCAGGCATGAAGCCGGCCTGCATCAGCCGCAGCCCGATGCCGAACCCGGCCTGCGCCTCCGAGCCGAAGGGGCGCGTGACCACGTAGATCACGCCCATGGTGACGGCCAGCAACAAGAACTCCGCGCCCGAGGGCAAGCCGATGGCCACCAGCCTTCGCCATGTGGGGAGATCAGGCTGCCAGTCGGCCAGGCGGAGGCGAAGGAAGGTCTTGCCGCGCAGGAGATAGACGGCGAGCCCCACGACGGCGGCCGCGGTCGCGAGGAGCGTGGCGAGGCCCGCGCCGAACACGCCGAGCGGGCGCCCCGATACCCAGCCGAAGACGAGGAAGGGCGCGAGGACCATGTTGAGCAGCACGCTCGCGGTCTGGGCCACGAGCCCCGGCTTCATGTCGCCGATGCCGCGCAGGGCCGAGCCGAGCCCCACCATCGTGAACTGCAGCGCGAGCGCCGGAATGAACGCGAGCAGAAAGCTCTTGGCGAGCTCGGCGGTCATGGCGTCTCCCGAGAGCCTCTCGGCGTACGTGCGGTGAAGCGCGAGGCCGAGCACGAGAAAGACGGCGCCCGCCCACGTGGCGAGGCTCTGCACCTGGTTGAACAGGCGCTGCACCTCGCCGTGCTCCTTTCTTCCGGCCGCCTGCGAGACGAGCGCCACGCAGCCGACCGAGAGCATCTGCGTTGCGGCCAGGGAGACGAACATCAGGTTGCTGGAGACCGCCACGGCGGCGACGGCCTCCTTCCCGAGGCGACCCACCCAGTAAATGTCGATCAGGCCATAGAGGGTCTGGATCGCCATGCCCGCCAGGATGAACAGCATGACGCGCACGACGTGCGCGCGCGGCTTGCCCTGCGTCATGTCGTGCACGCCGCGCGGCGCGGACGGCGCTTCGACTTCGATGTTGGTGTCCATATATTTTTACCGGGCAGTATCTGACCGTCTCGGTATCACCCGGGTAGTTTTTCCTCGCAAGGGCCAGGTGCACGAGCGTGGATCGGCGGCACCGCTCTTGAAGTTTTCCGGAGAAAAGCACAGAGTGGCGGGATGATGAAGCCCTCGTGCCTTGCGGCGATCGCCGCCTTGCTCGCAGCGCCGCTCCTCACCTCTTCAGCGCGGGCGGACATCCCGCCGCCCGACGCGTGCGACACGCCGGGGTCGAGCTGTAACAACGCGGGGCTCGCTTACAACGAGCCTGGCACGTGCACCCAGCAGAAGTGCCAGCGAACGCTGCCGGGCGAGGACGGCGGCCTCACCACGATGGAATACGACTGCAATCTGTGCATTTCCTCGGGCGGGAGCTCGACGTCGACCACGGGCGCGGGCTCGGCGTCGGCCGGCAGCGCGGGCGCGGACAAGGCGTCGTCGGACGACGGCGGCTGCGCCATGAGCGGCGCCGCCTCGGGCGGCGCGATGGCGGGGCTGATGCTGCTCTGTGGCGCCGCGGCGCTCGTGACCGCGCGCCGGCGCCGCTGAACCGGGCCTCGACCGTGCGCGCGCCCGGTCCTCCGCCCGCGAGCGTGGCCGGCCTGCTCGAGCGCGGCGTCGCGCCGCTCGACGGCGCGCGGCGGCGCCTCTTCGGCCTGCTCCGCCGGAGCGAGCTCGCGATCGCGGTCGTGGCGCGCCCCGATCGCAGGATAGCCACCCTCGCCGCGGCCAACGCGCTCGGCGCCTTCACCATGGCGGTCTTTGCGCCGAGCGCGCTGCTCGTGCTCGGGCCCGTCCTGCTCGGCGTCCTGCACGTCGCGGCCGACGTGCGCTACCTCGTGCTGCGGCGCGGGCTGCCGTCGTGGTGGCGCGGCGTCGTCTGGACGGCCTGCGCCGCGCTGGTGGGGCTGCGGGGCGCCCAGGAGCTCTTCGGCTCGGCCGCGGCGCTGCTCCGCGCCGAGCACGCAGTGCTCGCCGCCTGGCTCGGCGCCGCGGTCGTCGCCGGCGCGCTCGCGTCGCGCGCGTGGCGGCGCGCCGCGCTCGCCGCCGCCGCCGCCGTGGCGCTGTCGGCGGCGGCGCTCGCCGCGCCGCGCGGCTTCCGGCTCGTCCTCGCGCACGCGCACAACCTGGTCGCGCTCGCGCTGTGGCTCGCGCTCTTCCGCCGCCGGGCGCGCGCGGTCGTCTGGCCGCTCGGCCTCGTGCTGGCCGGGACCGCGCTCCTCGCGAGCGGGGCGATGACCTCGCTCACCCTGCGCGCCGGGTGGCTCGACGCCTTCGGGCTGCACCTCTTCCTGGCGAGCGACTGGCTCGCTCCCGGGCTGCCGACCCGCTCCGCGGTCGCGCTGACCGCATGTTATGCGTTCCTGCAGTCCGTCCATTACGCGGTCTGGCTGCTGCTCATTCCCCAGGAAGATCACCCGGGCCAGCGGACAACCACCTTCCGCATGTCCGCGCGCTCGCTCCGGCGCGACTTCGGGGACGCAGGGCTCGCCGCCGTGGCGGTCCTCGCCGGCCTGGTGCTGCTCGGCGCCCTGCGCGGCGCGCTCGGCGCGCGCAACCTGGTGCTCTCGCTCGCCTCCTTCCACGGGTACCTGGAGCTCGCGCTGCTCGCGTACTTCTATGTCCGCGGCGACGTCGGCCGGCGCGCCGCGGAGGCGCGCCAGGAGCGGTCCGGGCGCGCGCGCGGGGTGGAGCGCGGCGGGCCGGAGATCGCCGCGCAGCCGGCCGCGCCATGAGCCGCGTCTTCACCGATCCGCTGGTGGCCGCCTGGGCGCGCGCGTTCGCGTTCACGCTGCTCATCGAGCTCGCCGTCGCCTCACCGCTGCTCGGCGCGGCGGAGCGGTCACGAGCCCGCCGCGCCGCGCTCGTCGCCGTCGCCAACCTCGCGAGTCACCCGGCGGTGTGGTTCATCTTCCCCGCGCTCGCGATCGGCGCCACGGCGCGACTGGCCCTCTCGGAGCTCTGGGCGGTGCTGCTCGAGCTCGGCGTCTACCGGCTCGCGCTGCGCGAGCTGCCTGCCACGCACGCCATCGCGGCCTCGGCGCTCGCGAACGGCGCGTCGCTCGGGCTCGGGCTGCTCCTGCGCGCCACGACCGGCTGGGTGTGAGCGGGCCGCGGAGCGCCGCTCCGGCGGCTCCGGCGCAACACCACCGCGGACAGCGCCCCTGCGGGCGGGCTCGTCCGGCGCGAGCGAGACGCGACATCGCTCGTTCGCCGACAGCGTGGGTGTTCGTCTCACGCAGCGCGGACGGCTCCGCTGCGCTATGACTGCGGGATGTTCGGTCCAGGGCGCCCTCAGTACCCTCCGCAGCAGCCGCCTCAGTACCCTCCGCAACCGCCGCCTTACTACCCTCCGCAGCCGCCGCCTTACTACCCTCCGCAGCCGCCGCAGCGCCCGAAGTCAGGCCTGTCGCCGCTCGTGATCGTGCTCATCGTCCTCGGCGGGCTGTTCGCGCTGGGCGTGGGCGCCATCCTCGTGATCGGCGGCGCGGTGTACCTGGTGGCGAGCGCATCGCCGGAGCAAACCGTCGTCGAGACCACGCCTTCCGGCCTGTCGACCGCCGGCGGCGTCTCGCCCGTGGTGCCCACGTCGACGAGCACCCCGCTCCGCCCCGACCAGGAGGCCGACGAGGCGGCGGGCGAAGACCCGTCCACCGGCGACCGCGCCGCGGGCGAGGCGCCGTCGCCTGCTGCCGGCGGCGAGACGGGTGAGGCGCCGGCGCCTCTGTCGACAGCGGCGCGGACGCCCGCCTCCCCGAGCGAGGGCTCCTCGAATGGAAGCCCGAGCAACGGAGGCGCGGCGGGCGGGACGTCCTGGTGGTGTACGGCGAGCGCGTCCGTGCGCGTGTGCGGCTTCGCGGGCGCGTGCAACTATCAGATGGTGTTCGGCAACGGCTCGGCGAAGGACCGCTTCCTGGCGTCGCAGCAAGCGAAGATGTCGTGCGAGGCGAGCGCCCGCGCCAAGGGCGCCACGGCCTTCTGCGTCGTGCAGTGCAGCCCTCGCTGACGGGCGATGGCGTCGCTCGCTCCGCTCAGGTCCTCGCGCCCGCGCTAATAACCGCCGCTGCCGCCGACCCCCGCCGAGCTGTAGCCAGAGCTGTAGTCGGCGCCGCCGGCGCCCCCGGGGCCGCCCGAAGTTACGTTTCCGCCGTAGTAGTAGTCGTCCGGATCTTCGTAGACGCTGACGCCGAGGTTCACCTTGCCGTTGAGCCACAGCTCGCTGCTCCCGATGCCGAACGCATACTCGGCCCAGGTCGTCGAATGCGGCGAGACATACACGTAGACCGTTTGCCGCGATAGCAGCGTGGCCTCCACGTTCGGATCCGTCACCGTGCCGTCCTCGACCTTCTCGAAGTGCCAGCCCGGAAGGAGCCTGACGCCGTACCCTCCCTGCTCCAGATCGACGAGGATGGAGCTCGCGTCCGGATCCTGATCCTCGCTGCTGACCGTCACCACAGTTCCGTAGCCACCACCGGTGACAGCCATGGCTGAGGTATTCTCATCTTCGTAGTAGTAATAACCGTTCGAGATCTCGAACGTGGCGTCGCGGAGCCGATACCGCGCTCCAGACGGCGCATCGGCCGCGAGCGGCAAGCTGATCGAGCCGACGTCCGGCCCGCGATCGGCCCCCTGCGAGCCGCAACCGCTGAGCAAGGCCGCGAACACCACGCCAGCCGCCGCCACCGACCCGAACCCTCTGATCGTCTTGGTCATTCTATCCTCCAGTAAGCTGCCCCTCCGGACCAACGGCGGCGTGCGCCATGACCTGCCACCGGTCCAGAGTGGGCCACCACCTAAGAGCAATCCGCGGGCCAACCTGGATTTCCCGCAAATCAGCGCGTTTTATAGGCATCCGCTCAGCAACTGGCCCATATTGAGCCAGATAGTTGGGCCATATTTGGCCTGTGCCATTGCCTGATCTGTGCCACCGCGAGCGCACGCAGGCCGCGGCCGGGAGCCTCATGGCGCCGGCGACCGTCGGTCGGCTGATCTGGACCGGCTCTTCATCAGGCCGGCGGCTCGGCGGCAGCTACCCCTCGCCCGAGAGCACCGCGGCGATCGCGACGCGCTGCCCTCGCGGCTGCCCCGCCGCGTCGGCGTGCGCCATGTCGAGGGCGGCCAGCACCGTCGACAGCGTCGTCTGGTCCAGGACCGACGACGCCTCGACGGCGTGGAGGTCTTCTCCCACGAAGTTCTTCGGGCAGGCGTCGATGACCGGCAGCGCGCGCTCGCTGGCCGGCGCGAACCGGATGGGCAGGCCGTGCGTGCGGCAAATGAGCGGCCGCGCCGCGTAGATCGCGCACCTCCCCTCCCCGTCGAGCGCCGGGCACACGCCCGGATCGCCCGCCCGCGCGCGCTCGGCCAGCGCCGCGCGGTCGGCCTCCGGGAGCGCCGCGAGCGCCTCGCGGATCGCGTCGGCCTCGATCGACGTCACCGAGAACCGCCGCCGGCAGCAGTCGCTGCACCCGGTGCGGCAGGCCATCCGCTCGCCGTGGCGGGCGCTCGCGCTCGCGAAGAACGCGTCGACCTTGGTGAAGAGCTCGTGGAGGCGCTCGCGCGGCGTGCGGTGCATGCGCCGCGGTCTATAGCGGGGCGGATCCTCGTGCGCCAAGGGCCCGTCCGCGCCGCTCGGCTCCCCGCGGCGTGTTTTCCACGTTATCCGACGGCCACGGCGCGGCCGCCGGCAACCTCCGGCGAGGGCGCGTGCCGGGCCACGAGCTGCGCGACCTCGCCGCGGCAGGAGCCGCACCCCGTGCCGGCCTTGGTCGCGGCGCACGCCGCCTCGAGCGAGCAGGCGCCGCCCTCGATGGCCTCCCGGAGGGTCGCCTCGCTGACCTTGTGACAGGTGCAGACGACGCGCTCGGCCTGCGCCGCCGGCCCCGCGCCGCCGCCGGGGCAGAGCGCCTCCAGAGGATCGGCGGGCAGCGGATCGTTGCGATCGAAGAGCTGCACCAGCGTGGCCGCGGCCGCGGTGTTGCCGACGAACTGGGCGCCCAGCAATCGCCCGTCGCGGAGGATCAGCTTCCGGTACGTGCTCTTCCGCGTCTCCACGACCTGGAGCACGTCGTCGCTCTCGAGCTCCGGCTCGGTGCTGCCCATGGAGGTGACGTCGACGCCCGCCACCTTCAGCCGCGTATACAGCTTCGTGCCCCGGTAGCGCGCCTGCGGGTTCGCGCCCGTCAGGACGTCGGCGAGGACGGCGGCCTGCTCCCAGATGGGCGTCACGATGCCATAGAGCCTGCCCCGGTGCTCCGCGCACTCGCCGATCGCGTAGATGCCGGGCACCTGGGTGGCCATCGTGTCGTTGACGACGATGCCCTTGTTGATGGGCAGGTTGGAGGCGCGCGCGACGTCGACGCGAGGCCGGACGCCGCACGCGAGGACGACCATGTCCGCCGGCAGAACGCTGCCGTCGTCGAGGCGACAGCCCTCGACCGCCTCCTCCCCGCAGATGGCCTCGACGGTGCGCCCCGTGCGGACGAAGATGCCGCAGCGCTCGATGTGCTGCTCGAGCATGTCGCCGCCCATCTGATCCAGCTGCGCGTTCATGAGGCTCTTCGCGACGTGGATGACGGTCACGTGCAGGCCCATGTCGCTCAGCACCTTGGCCGCCTCCAGGCCGAGGAGCCCGCCGCCGACCACGATGGCGTTGTCCCCCGCCCGCGCGCAGCCGCGCATCCGGACGCAATCGTCCATCGTCCTGTACACGAAGACGCCCGGCCGCAGATCGCCCTCCGAGGTCGTCATGCCCTCGAGCGGCGGGACGAGCGGCTGGCTGCCGGTCGCGAGCACGGCGACGTCATAACGCTGGCGCGCGCCGTCCGCCGCCACGACCGCCCTCGACGCGGTGTCGATCCGCGCCACGGAGGTGCCGCTGACGAGCCGCACCCCGTTCCGCTCGTACCAGGCGGGGGGCTTCGTGACGATGGAGTCGGGCGCCTCCCCGGCGAGCACCTTGCTGAGCAGGACGCGGTTGTAGGCGCCGCCCCGCTCCTCGCCGAAGACGGTGATGTCGTAGCGGTCCCTGGCGCCGCGCGACATCAGCTCGTCGAGCAGGCGGCACGCCGCATTGCCGTTGCCAACGATGACAAGGTCCTTCCTTCGCATCAGTTCGACTCCGAGACCCGGCGCGCCCTGACGGCGCACACCTTGAACTCCGGCATCCGGCTGGTCGGGTCCAGCGCCGGCACGGTGAGGACGTTGGCGGCCTTCCTGCCGCCCCAGTGAAACGGAGCAAAGAGCGTGTCCGGCCGGATCGAAGGCACGACCGCGACCCGGAAGGTGACCGCGCCTCGCCGGCTCTCGACGAGCAGAGAGTCGCCCTCGACGACGCCGAGGCGCGCCGCCAGCCTGGGGTGGACCTCGACCTTCGGCTCGGGCTTGGCCTCTTCGAGCTTGGAGACCCGGCGCGTCTGGGCGCCGGAGTTGTAGTGTTCCTTGTAGCGGCCCGTCGTGAAGTAGAACGGATAGGCGTCGTCGGGGAGCTCGGCGGCGGGGCGGTGGTGGACCGCGTGGAACCGCGCCCGCCCGTTCGGGTGATGGAACCGCTCGGCGAAGAGGCGCGGAGTCCCCGGGTGCTCGACCGACGGGCACGGCCAGAAGACGCCTCGGTTCCGGCGTATCTTGTCGTAGGTGATGCCGCTGTAGTCCGCCCTTGCGCCCGCTGTCGCCCGGCGCAGCTCGTCGAACACCTGCTCCGCGGACGTGTACTGGAAGTGCCTGCCCGCGCCGAGGCGGCGCGCGAGCTCGCAGAAGATCTCGATATCGGTCTTCACCTCGGGGGGCGCGGGGCGGACCTTCTGCCGCAGGATCACCCGCCCTTCGAGGTTCGTCATCGTCCCCTCCTCCTCCGCGAACTGGGCGACCGGAAGGAGGACGTGGGCGTCCCGGGCCGTCTCGTTGACGAAAGCGTCACAGACCACGAGCAGATCGAGCGAGGCGAGCCGCCGCTCGACGTTGAGCGCGTTCGGCGACGCGACAGCCACGTTGGATCCGAACACGAGGAGCGCGCGGATACCCCCCTCGGGGCCGAGCGCGTCGAGCAGCTCGTAGGCGCTCTTCCCCTTGGCCGGCAGCTCGGCAGGGTCGATGCCCCAGACGCGGGCGATGGCCGCCCGGTGCTCCGCGTCCTCGATATGCCGGTAGCCGGGGAGCTGATCGGCCTTCTGGCCGTGCTCGCGGCCCCCCTGGCCGTTGCCCTGTCCGGTGAGGCAGCCATAGCCGCTGTACGGCTTGCCGACCTTGCCGAGCGCGAGCATCAGGTTGATGAAGGAGAGCACGGTGTCTGCCCCCTTCGACTGCTGCTCCGGCCCGCGGCCGGAGAGCAGCATGCTGCTCGGCGCCTCGGCGAGCAGCCGCACGGCCTTGAGCTGATCCTGCGTGGAGACCCCGGTGAGCCGCTCGACGTGCGCCGGGTGGTACGAGAGGACGGCGCGCCGGAGATCGTCGAACCCGTCCGTGCGCGCGGCGATGTACGCCGTGTCGATGAGCTTCTCCTCGAGGGCGAGGTAGAGCAGGCCGTTGGCGAGCGCCAGGTCGGACCCGGGCGTGGGCTGGAGGTGGAGCGCGGCGGCGCGCGCCGTGTCGGTGCGCCGCGGGTCGACGACGATGAGCGCGCCGCCGTTGTCGCGCTGCGCGAAGATCCATTGCATGATCGGCGGCAGGGTCTCAGCGCAGTTCGCGCCCCAGAGGAGGAGCGCCTTGGTGTGGGCGATATCGGACACGGGGAACGGCAGGCCGCGGTCGATGCCAAACGCCTTGTTCTGCCCCGCGGCCGCCGAGGACATGCAATAGCGGCCGTTGTAATCGACGTTCGGCGACTGGAGGGCGAGGCGGGCGAATTTGCCGAGGAGGTAGGTCTTCTCGTTCGTCAGGGCGCCGCTCCCGAACGCGGCCAGCGCCGCGGGGCCGTGGAGCTCGCGCAGCCGGAGGAGCCGCTCGGCGACGAAATCGAGCGCCGTGTCCCAGCGCGCCGGCAGGAGGCGGCCGGCGCGCCCGCGGATCTTCGGCACCGTCAGCCGCTCGGGGTGATCGAGCAGCGCCGCGGAGGTGAAGCCTTTGATGCACATCTGCCCCCGGTTGACGGGGAAATCGTCGTCCGGTCGGACGTCGATCACCCCCGCGTGGTCCGCGCGATCCGTCATGACCACGCCGCACTGGAAGGCGCAGTAAGGACAGTGGGTGTGCGTTGTCGTCTCGGAGGTGACGATCTTGAGCCGAAGGGAAGAGCGCGGTGCCATGGAGTCGCGTCGGCCACCCTCACCGAGCGCGTCGAGGAGGCTCTCCCTGATGTAGCAATCGCTCTGTTTCGAGCGTATTTCTGAGGAATGTGCGGGCAGTTAATCTGTCGGCGCCCGATGCCGCCTGCGCAGCAGGAGGTTCTCTCCCAGCGCCCACACCTCGCCCCCGTCTCCGCGCACCTCGAACAGGGTACCCCAGGTGCCGGACGCCTCGCCTCGCCAGGTGTGGCCGCCATCGCTGGAGCACAGGAGCACGCCGCGCGCGCCGCACGCCCACAGCGTGCCGGCGTCGTCTCCCCAGAGGCTCGTGAGGCTGCCGGAGACCTGGGCCAGCACCGCCCAGGTCGCGCCGCCGTCTCGAGAGCGCAGCACGTCGCTGACGCCCGGTCCGCCAGCCACGAAGAGCTCGTCGCCCCTGCCCCAGATCGCGGACAGATCGCGGGAGCTGCCGCTCTCCGCGGCTTCCCACGTGGCGCCGTCGTCGATCGTGCGGACGATGGTCCCGCCGGAGCCGACCGCCACGGCGCGTTGCTCCGGCCCTGCCCAGACGGCGCGGAGGCGCGGCTCGCGCGGGGCCTCCAGCTCCAGCCATCGTGAACCGCCCGCGATGAGGCGGCAGACCCGGCCATCGATGACGGCGAACGCCCTTGTCCCGTTCTGCCCGTGGACCGAGGCGCCGCCGGGTTTGCCTGCCACTTCTATCCAGGAGCGCCCGCCGTCCTCGGTCCGGATCTGCGAGGCGCCCTCGCCGACAGCAAGGATGGTCTCGCCGCTGCCCCACACGGCGATCAGCGCGCCGGCGTCCTCCACGGCGCTCCTCTCCCAGGTCTGGCCGCCGTCGTGGGTTCGCGCGATGGTGCCCCCGTCGCCCACCAGCACGACCCTCCCCTGGCCTTGCGCCCAGAGACCCCGGAACTTCCCTCGGACTGGCACCTTTTCCCAGGGTCCATCGAGCGGCGCGTCCCCTGCCTGGACTGGCACCTTGGTGAAGCTCTTCCCGCCATCGAGGGATCGGGCGGCGGGGCCGTCTCCCACGCACCAGATCGCGCCCTCGTCATCGCCCCACGCCGCGCAGCGGTGCTGATCGGACCGGAGCGCGGTGCGCCTCCAGGTGCGGCCCTCGTCCTCGCTGACCGCCAGGATGCCGCTTTCGCCGGACGCGATCACGAGGCCAGCGGCGCCGAGCCACAGCGCCTTGATCGAGCGCCCGGTCCCGGTGGAATGCGACTCCCAGGACGCGCCCCCGTCCCGGCTCGCGTGGGCATGGCCGTCGCCGTCGCCCACGATCACGAGCCCGCCTCGCGCGCAGAGCGCCCTCGGATTCCTGCCCGGGACCTCGTGGCGCGTCCATGTCGCTCCTTGCAGGGTGGCGAGCTGTCCTTCGAGCGCCAGCGCGAGGAAGCGGCCCTCGGCGTCGACCGCGGCGGCCTCGAGGCAGAGGTCTCCGGGGCTCGGCCCGGCTCCCCAGGTCTGGCCGTGATCGCCGGAGCGGAGCACCGTCCCGCCGAGCCCCACCGCGATGGCCTCGCCGTCGTCCCGCAGGGCGACCCCGCGCAGGTCCGCCGTCGCGCCGCAGCCCACGTCGGACCAGCGCTGCCCGTCATCGCGCGAGGACAGCAGGGTCCCGGAGTGTCCGGCGGCGATCAGCGCCGCGCCGGTGCCCGCGAGCGCGCTCAGGTCCTGGCGGGTGGGCGTCTGCACCCTCTTCCAGCGCTGGCCGCCGTCCTCCGAGCGGAGCACGTGCCCCTCGGATCCCGCGATGACAATCAGGCGACCTCGTCCCCAGACGGCGCTGTGCCGGATGCTCATTCCGGGCACGATACCAGGCCGGCGCACCGGGGCGCTCGCGATCGTGTCCAGGCCTCAACACGCTGCCGGCGAAGGCTCGCGACGATCGGCATCGTCGGTCGGAAACGGCGGTGGTCGTCCGGCGTCTCATGCCTTCACCACAAGGAAGATCGGCGTCAGGACGGCGGCGTGTACCAGCTGCCCGACATCCGACAGGAGCGGGGTCAGACATCACCGGGCTCCTTCCGGAAGAAGTGACCGTGCAGGAACTGCCCATCCGCCGGATCTCGGTGAACGTTGTACTTGAAGCAGCGGCTCGGGCAGCTCACATCAAACAGGTTTGGCGAATCGTGGACGCTGAGCACCGCCGAACACAAGGGGCAAACGGCCTCCACGCCCTCGTGCCTCGCGATGCGACCGCAGAGGTGCTGGAGCTGTCGGCCTTCCGCGTGGTATCGATCGCGGCGGGCGGGAGTCCAGAGGTAGAGCGGCCGGTTCTTTCTTGCGGAGAACGCCCTGGCCTGCGGGCGGAACACCAGCTCGACCTGGATCGTGTCATCGCCCGACGAACGATGAAACGTGAACTCAAACTTATAGATGTCGCGGACCGCGCTGTTCGGGCCGCAGTACCTTTCGGCGTCGTAGGCCGCCACCAGGGCTCCGCTCGTCGACTCGAAAGGCTGCTCGACCTGCGGCAGCAATTCGTTCTCCAGAAATGCGCCGAGCGCCTCCTTGAGCTCCGGGGTGATCGCTGCCGCGTGGTAGGCGCTCGCAAAGGGGCCGAATCGGATGTTGGCGAAGGCAGGATGCATCTTCTATCCCCAATACCGTCATTCAGCAGCGGGCGCCAGAGCGACGGCGAAGCCCGCAGGCCGTGACGTGAGAGCGGCTCGAAGGCATGCGAACCATCGTTGTTGACTGCGATACCGTCCAGACCGAAGCAGACTTCTGGTCCGCGTACGTCACTGCGGCGGAGCCGGAAGGTGCGGCGTACTTTGGCCGGAACCTCGACGCCTTCTGGGACGGCCTGAACGGCGGTCCTGGGTGGCCGGGCGAGTGTGAGCTCAAGCTCGTCAACACACAGTCATTGCATCCGCTCCGCGATGGGCAGTTTGTCCAAGCGTTGCGCGACATCGCCAGTCGGTCTACCTTTGTAAAAGTCACGCTTGAGTAGCTTTCTGACACGCCATTCCAGCCGACGGCCTCCCGCCGCGGCCAAACGTTGACGCCGGGCAGATATCCTGGCATGAGGCAGGAGTTGCAATGACGTTCTTCCCGGATCTTGCCCCCTACCGCTACGGCTTCGCCCCTGTGGCGTGGGACCAGAACGGTCCACCATCGCTGGAGCCGATCGAGCTCTACACGTGGATGTGGGACCCAGAGGACGGTGCCTTCGATCTCCCGGAGCTCGCTGTAGGATGGCTCGAGCCGCCGCACGAGTACCCCCGCGGCGCGCTGACCACGCCGCTGGTTGAGAAGCTCGATCGCCTCTGCCGAGCCTCACGCTATCACGTCACCCGAGGTTTCCATCCCTGCGGTATCTGTGGCGATGACTCGGATGGCCTCGGCTCGAAGGAGATCCGTCTCCTGGGCGACGGGGTTGTCTACGCCGCCCCGGACAAGATCGTGCATTACGTCTCGGCGCACGCCTACGCCCCGCCGAGAGGCTTCGTCACGGCGCTGGAGCGATGCGATGGACTCGCGCAGCCGAGGCGCGGCGCGCTGCGCCCGGTCACAATCGACATGATTCCGCGCGAACACGTCGACGTCTCCCTGCTCGATGCTGAGGTCCGTGCGTCGCTGCGACGGGATCACCGCGAGCAGATTTTCCAGGACCTGGTGCTGCAGGATCGCGGGGACGTCGTGGCGATCCTCACACGAATCGACCTTGGCGGGAGCTCGGAGCCCTTCGCGCGCTCGTGGGACGTGCCCAAGAGAGCGCTCCTCAACATGATCCAGGCGGCCCACTCCATCATCAACATGCTGGAGGCCAGCCACTCGGAACGAGCGCTCGCCATGTTCGCGCAACATCAGCGCGCAAGGAGCTCAAAGCGGTAGTCGAACTGGAGGGCGAAGCCTCCAGCTGCGCTGCTGCAGGGCTTCACCGGTCACCTGCGGGGCGATGGCCACGCAGGGTACGGCGCGACGCTGCGCGGAGACGGCGCCCCGCGCTCGATAGCACTGTTTCATTTCTCGAACGCCGCCGTTCCAGCCCGCTGTCTGGCGTCGCCCACGGTGTCGCCGCATACTCTGGACATGATCCCGGCGCGAGGATCGCGCGGCCCGCGTCTCGCATAGCTCTGGGACCCACGAGCGCACTGCAGAGCCCGAGTCAAGGCAAGGCCTGTTCCACTGATCGGGTGACTGGGATCAGATTGCCATTTCCACCTCGATCAGAGATATCCACGAAACGACACGATCGTTTACACGTTGACAGCGTTTCCGCTTCTGAGAATGATGCCTCCGCGCTGGCCGATGAAGCACAAAGCGGGCTCTTCACTGCGGAGCCCGCGGGATATCTTGCGGCGTGAGCAAGATGCACCAATGAATCCCTGCGCCCGACCACGCGCTTGGCTTGGAAATACAACGCATCATAACAATACATTAGGAAGCAAATGAAACACTTCTATCACACGATGCCCATGGGCGCCCTGGTCTGCGGCCTTGTCGCCGGAGGCATCTCGCTGAGCGCACCGGCTCAAGCTCAGGCGCTGGAGTTCGGAGTATACGAAGGAGAATCTTGCCCCGCAGGATACACACCGCTGACCCCGCTCGACGCCTTCTGGACGTTTCTCACCCGCTGCGATGAGCTCCCCTATTCAGGGGTCTTTCGTATCGCAGACGGGAGCTCGATAGATGGCCCGTGGAACAACTGCCAGCAGCATGGCAGCGATACCCGCGAGCTGGACTACATCCTCTGCAAGCCCAACTACCAGCTCTTTGACATCGACGGGACGACCTTCGCGGTGGTGAGAGGCGGGGATCAGTGCCTGGAAGGCTTCGAGCACGTGGATTTCGCCACCGCCTCCGCCTACTCGGATGAGATATGCACTCACGTCGGGTACTGGGGGATTGCGAGAATCGGTGGAGGGGGCTCCATCGACGGTGTAGGTTACGGCTGCGGCGTCCGCGCGACCGACTCTCGCGAGCTCGGTGATGCCATCTGCGTAGAAATCGAGTAAGAGCGCCGAACCAGAGGCAGCTCACGCGATCCCACCAACGTGAGGTCTGGGTGACGCGCCACGAGCCGTCCACGACCGGCGCGTGGCGCTCGCTCCTGCCGGCGCTCGATGGTGAAGCCCGAGGTCATCTCGTCAAGGCCGATGTCACTGACGTCCCCGTCTGCCGTGAGCACGCGCGACTGGGTCGAATCCCTCCAGAGCACGTCGTAGAGCGTCACCTTGAAGCCGGCGGGGAGGCGGGCGGAGCTGATCCTTGTGTCCCAGGCGCCGCCGCCTCCGACGAGCTCGTCGCGGAGGTGACGAGCCATGCCCCAACGCGCTCGCCTGCGCTGCCGCCCCTCCGATGCCCACCCCGGTCACGAAGCGCAGGGTGGGAATTCCCACAACGAGCTACGCGGAAGAGAGGACTTGACGAAGCGCTGAGCGATGTCGGGTGGGAGCGTTCTTGGAACCAGGAAAATGCGCATGGTGCTCGTACCGCGAGCTGACAAACTGGAAAGGCGCGGAAGGGCTGCGTGCGATGCTGAACGGATCCACGCCCAAGACGCCTCCGCGCGCGCTGCATTCCTTTCTCACGGAGGGGGCCGAGGATGAGCATGGAACGAAGAGCCGTGTCAGCGCTCGTCGCGCTGGCTGTCGTGGTCGCAGGGTCGCGCGCTGCGCGCGCACGCACCATCGACGTGCCGGAGGACTACCGGACGATCCAGGCCGCCGTCGAGGCGGCCGGGAACCACGACAGGATCCGCGTCGCGCCGGGCACGTACCACGAATCCATCGCGTGGACCGGCAAGTCCATCGCGCTGATCGGCGCCGGGCCGGACGCGACGATCGTGGATCCGAGCCTCGGGCCGGGCGGCCGGTGTCTGACGCTGGTCGACGTCCCCCATGGCAGCCGGGTGGAGGGCTTCACCTGTCAGAACGGCATGACCGACGCGACCAGCCCGGATGGCGGCGGGATGCTGATCCAGGGGGGCAGTCTGCAGGTCAAGAGGGTGGTTTTCCGGAACAACCTCGCGTCCGGGAACGGAGGTGGATTGTGGATCGAGGGGGCCGACGTGACCCTCCACGACGCCAGCTTCCTCAACAACGAGGCCTCCAACAGCAGCGTCGGCGGACAGGGCGGTGGGATGGGCATCACGCTCGGTGGCGAGGTGAAGGTCGTGCGATCCATCTTCTCCTTCAATTTCGCCAACCCATCAGGGGGCGGGCTCGCCGTCCTTGACGGCAGCAGCGCGAAGGTGGTTGAGTCCCGTTTCGAGGGAAATTTCGGCAGGAGCGGGGGCGGGATCTGGTCCTCCGACAGCGAGCTCAAGGTCTCTGACTCGGTCTTCTCCGGCAACGTCAGCGACTTCAGCGGGGCCGCGCTCGGCGCCTCCAGCAGCAGCGTCGAGCTAGCCGATTCGACGATCGACGGGAACGACTCGGACGCACGCCAGCAGCACGTCATCAGCGTCAGCGGGAGCCTGGCGATGCTCCGGTCGAGCGTCACCGGCAACCTGGGCGGCGGAATCTCGTCCGTCGGCGACCTCACGGTGCTCGACTCCTTCTTCGCGAACAACACCGCGACGAGGGGTGGAGCGATCAACGCCACGGGCACCGCGCGCGTGACCAACAGCGTCTTCTTCGCCAACACGGCGAACGGCGCGGGCGGCCTCAACGAAATCGAGGCGCAAGGCGGCGCGATCTACGCGAACGGCGCGCTGGACGTGACGCACTGCACCTTCTACGGAAACCAGGCCCAGGGCTTCGAGCTCCCCTCGGCTGGCGGCGGGATCTACGTGGCCTCCGGGACCACAACGGTGCTCAACTCCATCCTCTGGGGAGACTCGCCCACGGAGATCGCGAGCCTCGGAACGGTCGTGATCACCTACAGCGACGTGATGGGCGGCCATCCGGGCGCGGGCAACATCGACCAGGATCCGCTCTTCGTGGCCCCTGCTGACGGCGATCTGCACCTCCAGGCTTCCTCGCCCGCCCGGGATGCCGGGCTCCTCACTCGCGGCCTGCCGCGGACGGATCTGGACGGGAATCCGCGCGTCGCGGGAGCCGCTCCCGACATGGGCGCCTACGAGATTCGCCGACGAAGGAGAGGGTGTTGAATGACCTCGCAGGGGTGGGAGGCTCGCCCCGGGGTCGTGCACGCGCCGTGGCGGCACCACGAAGACCGAAGGCGCTCGCGCGGCGCGGGGCCTAGCAGCCGAAGACCCCGGCGCCCCGCTCGATCTCGCCGAACGGATCCATGAGCGCGCGCAGGATCAGGCGCGCAGGCGCGCTCTCGATGCTCCCCGCCGCGCGCCAGGTCGCGAACCGGAGCTCACCCAGGAGGACCCCCGCGAGCGGCGTGTAGACCAGATCGAGCGCCGAGGGCCGGACGCCGTTGGCCTCGTAGCCGTACTCCCAGAGGTGGGTGCCGGCGATGGCGAACGCGAGCGCGGCCGGGGCGCCGAAACGGCATATCCGCGCCCTGAGGTACATCTCGCTCCCGAGCAGGCCGTGGCCGACCACGTTGATCGGCCACGGGTCGTGATCCCACCGGAAGGCGGGCTGAGCGGCGTCGAAGAGCGGCGGCTTCGTGAGCGCCTCGCCATAGTGGTATCCCCATCGCTCCGCGCGAAAGTCGGCGAAGGGCTCGGGCCACAGCACCGCCTCCACGCTGCGGGTCACCGTGAGCACGGCCAGGGTGTGCACGATCGGCGGCGCCCAGGCGGGCTCCACGGCCTCGGCCGCGGCAGCAGGCGGTGACGCCTGGGGCTCCCGCGCGGCAGGCGCGCGCTCCGGCAAGGGGGTCGGGAGGCCAGGCGGAAAGGCGGACTCGGCCGGAGGAACCGCCGTGGTCCGGCCGGCGCACGCGGCGACGAGGACGGTGAGCGAAGCGGCAGCGCACAGGCGGATCGGAGCCATCGGGGAGCGGCCGCGGCGCGCGGTGGGTGCGGCGACCAGACTCGAGTCTAGAGCGACCAGCGGGTTGAAGCCGCATGCAAACAGCAAGAAGTTGAACTACCAAGCGAGAAGTCGAACCGCCAAGTCGCCAAGGACGCCAGGATCTTGATGTCTTCTTGGCGTCCTTGGCGACTTGGCGGTTCATTCTCATGTCGCCTTGGCGCCCCTTGCGGCTTGCAGGTTGATTTCTCCGGTTTTCAAGCGGCTTGCTCTGGCGCGACCGCGGGCCTGACGGCGCGCCGCCTCGCCGCGGGCTCGCGTAGGCTCCCACGCCATGGCCGACATCATGCTCATCACGGGCGGCAGCCGCGGGATCGGCGCCGCCACCGCGCTGCTCGCCGCGAGCCGAGGCTACACGGTCGCCGTGAGCTACCTGCGCGACGAGGGCGCCGCGGCGCGCGTCGTCGACGAGATCCGCGCGCACGGCGGCGCCGCCCTCGCGATCGCGGCCGACGTGAGCCGCGAAGAGGACGTCGTGCGCCTGTTCCAGACCGTCGACCGCGACCTCGGCCCGATCGCGGCGCTCGTCAACAACGCGGGCGTGCTCGACCGGCAGGCGCGCCTCGAGGACATGACCGCGGCGCGCGTGGAGCGCATCCTCTCGACCAACGTCGTCGGCAGCTTCCTGTGCGCGCGCGAGGCGGTCCGGCGCATGTCGACGCTCCGCGGCGGCAGGGGAGGCGCCATCGTGAACGTCTCCTCGCGGGCGTCGCAGCTCGGCTCCCCGGGCGAGTACATCGACTACGCGGCTTCGAAGGCCGCCGTCGACACGCTCACGATCGGCCTCGCGAAGGAGGTCGCCGCCGAGGGCATCCGGGTCAACGCCGTGCGGCCGGGGATCATCGCGACCGACATCCACGCGAGCGGAGGCGATCCAGGGCGCGTCGAGCGGCTCCAGGCGAGCCTGCCGCTGGGCCGCGCCGGCAGCCCCGAAGAGGTCGCGCGCGCCATCCTGTGGCTCGCCTCGAGCGAGTCGTCCTACTGCACGGGCTCGCTGCTGGACGTCGCGGGCGGCCGCTGATCCCGCCGCGCCGCCGGCGCTTCATCTCGCCTCGCCCGCGCCGATCGCCTGCGTCACGACGGCCGCCAGCGTCCGCGCCGCATCCCGGAGCGCGCCCTCCGGGTGCGCGCCGAACCCCAGGATGAGCCCGGGCGCTCGCGGCGCGCGCGCCGCCGTGCTGCGCGAGAGCGGCAGCGCGTCGACGCCCCGCGCCGCGAGCGCCCGGACGATGGCGACGTCGTCGGCGCCCGCGGGCAGGTCGAGCGTCAGCACCGAGCCCCCCGCGGGCGCCCGCGCCCCGACGGCGCTCGGCAAGAGCAGCCCGAGCTCCGCGAGCAAGAGGTCGCGCCGGCGCCGCGTCGCCTGCTTCAGCGTCCGGAGGTGGCGCGCGAAGTGGCCCTCGTCGATGAAGTCGGCGAGCGCGGCCTGCAGCAGGTAGGGCGGCGCGCGGGTCGACGCCGCGCGCACCAGGGCCACGGCGCGCACCAGGGCGGGCGGCACGATCATGAAGCCGAGCCGCAGGCCCGGGAACAGCGAGCGGCTGAAGGTCCCCACGTGGATCACGCGATCCTTCACGCCCTCGAGGTCGAGGCTGAGGAGCGAGGGCAGCGGGGTGCCGTCGAACCGCAGCTCGCCCTCGTAGTCGATCTCGACGACCACGGAACCCGCCCTGGCGGCCCAGGACAGGAGCTCGATGCGCCGCGGCAGCGTGAGCCGCGCCCCCGAGGGGAACGCGTAGGCCGGCGACACGAAGGCGACCCGCGCGCGCGGAGCGCCCCGACGTCGATGCGCGCCGGCGTGCACCCGGAGCCCGTCCTCGTCGACCGGGATCGGGACCGGCCGCGCGCCCGCCATGCGCACCGCCGCGCGGAGGGCCAGCGGCCCCGGGTCCTCCACCCAGGCGGCGTCGCCCGGGTCGAGCAGCGCGCGGCAACACAGGTCCACCGCGGCCTGGGATCCCTCCGTGATGAACACCTGGTCGACCGTCGCGCGCACGCCGCGGGCCACCGCGATGTGGTGGAGCACGGCGCGCCGGAGCAGCGGCGCGCCCCGCGGGTCGTGGTCGAGCGCGTCGGCCGCCGACATCGAGCGGACGCGGCGCGCGAGGCACCGCTCGAAGATGCGCCACGGGAGCAGCTCGAGGTCCGGCAGGCCGACGCCGAACGGACGCGACCGCGCGCGGCTGCCGAGGAGCGCGTCGAGCTTGTCGGGGGGCACCACCGCCGAGAGCCGCCGCGCGCTCTTCGACGTGCGCGGCGCGGCCGCCGCCGCCTGGACGCGGGCAGCGCCCTGCCACCCCGCGCGCGCCGGCACGTGGGCGACGACCGGCGCCCGCCGAGGGCGCGCCACGATGGTGCCGTCCGCGGCCAGCGCCTCGTACGCCGCCACGGCGGTGTTGCGCGACACGCCGAGCTCCCGCGCGAGCTCGCGGGACGACGGGAGCGGGTGTTCGGGCTGGAGGACGCCGTCCAGCACGGCGCGGCGCAGCTGCTCGACCAGCTGGGCGGCCAGCGTCGCCGGCGCGCCGCGCTGCAGGTGGAGGAAGGCGTGGGCGGCGTGGGAGGTGGAGCGCGCTGGCACCATCGAAACCGGCTGTTCTGGACCTTTCCAAGGTGCCAGATCCAGGGCACCGTGTCGACGAGGAGCCAGCCATGCCCACCGCCGACGACCCGACGCTGTCGACCGCCCGCGAGCAGCCCCCCGCTCCCCCGCTGCGGCCGCTCGAAGGCGACAAGACGGGCGAGCTCTCGTCGCGCATCGCCCGCCGCGCGGCCGAGGCGCACGCAGGTCAGCCGCTCGATCGGCTCCTCGCCGAGGACCTCCCCGGCAACGAGCTGACGACGCTCCTGCTCCACTGCTTGCGCCGGCGCGCGCTGCGGCGGAGCTTCGCCGACGTCCTCGACCACGCGGAGCGCGCGCCCATGACGCACGCCTCGACGGCCGATGCGCGGCGGCTGCACGCCCTCGACGCGGCGGCGTACGCGGCGGCGGCGGGCTTCGAGGCGGTGGATCTCGCCCCGATCGGGCCGCTCGGCGCCACGGCGTGCGCGGGCGTCGAGCCGAACAACGTGCTCGCGACGGTCCGCTTCGCCGAGGTCGCCGCGGATCCCACGACGGGGCTCGCGCTGCACGCGGCGCGGCGCCGGCGCGGGACCCGGGGCGGCGAGCCGCTGCGGTTCTGCGCGAGCCAGCGCGTCCTGCGCATGCAGCCCACGACCCAGCCCGGCTTCACGCCGCACTTCCGCCTGTTCGCCCTCGCGACGGCGGCGCGCTCGCCGGGCCGCGGCGAGGACGACGCGTGCGAGCGGCGCGCCCTGCTCGAGCACCTCGTCGTCTGGGCGGACCTCGTCCGCGCGCTGCCTCGCGCGGGCTTCCGCGCCGCGGGGCTGCGCGTCGTGCTCTCCGACACGTCGCTGGTCCGCGCGAGCCTCGGCGCGCGCGGCGTCGACGCGGACGCGATGGCGCGGCGGGCGAAGGCGCACGAGCCCGGGTCGTCCGAGGCGGCCCTGCGCGAGGCCGGCGTCGATCTGCCGCGCCGCGCGGCGGATCTCGTGGGGGCCGCGCGGTCCCTCGGGCTCGGCCCCGAGCTCCTCGCGCGCGCCGAGCGCTGGGTCGCCGAGGTGAGCGAGCCGCTCGCCCGCGCACGCCCGGAGGTCGAGGTCGCCTACGACCTCGCCCGGCTGCAGGGGCTCGGCTACTACGCCGGGCCGTTCATCCAGCTCCACGTCCGCCGGGACGACGGCCTCGAGCTCCCGATCGGGGATGGCGGCGCCTTGCCGTGGCTCGGCGCGCTGCTCTCGAACCGCCGCGAGCGGATGGTCGCGACCGGCATCGGGAGCGAGATCCTCGTGAAGCTCTTCGATCGATCGGAGGCTCGGGCCGGCGAGGCTCGACCGGAGGGAACGACCCCATGATCCTCGAGATGCCCGCGTTCACCCTGCGTCCCTGGGCGGCGGTCGACGTCGACGCGCTCGTGAAGAACGCGAACGACCGCCGCGTCTGGGCGAACCTGCGCGATCGATTTCCGCACCCGTACACGCGCGGCGACGCCGAGGGCTGGATCGCGCACTGCGCGGCGCGCGCGCGGCCCGGCGAGGCCCTGGCGATCGTGGTCGCCGGCGAGGCGGCCGGCGGCATCGGCCTCGAGCGCCTCGACGACGTGCACCGGGGCACCGCGGAGCTCGGCTACTGGCTCGGCGCGGCCTACTGGGGCCGCGGGCTGGCGACCGATGCGGTGATCGCGCTGACGCGGTACGGCTTCGAGCAGCTGGGCCTCGAGCGCATCCAGGCCGGCGTCTTCGACTGGAACGGGGCGTCCGCCCGCGTGCTCGAGAAGGCGGGTTACGCGCTCGAGGCGCGGATGCGCCGCCACGTCGTGAAGGACGGGCGGGTCGGCGATGTGCTGCTCTACGCGCGCGTCCGGGAAGGCGCGCCGGCCGGCGGGCAGCCGTGAAGCGCCGGGCGGCACGGGCGCCGCCGCGCGCCACGTGGCGCCACGTGGATCGACGCCTCACCCGCGCGGGCGGCCCTCGCCTCCCGCCGCGGGCGCGGGCGCCTCTGCCGCCGCGGGCGCCTCTGCCGCCGCGGGCGCCTCGTGTCCCGCCGCCTCGGCGATCGGCAGCGTGAAGTAGAACCGGGCGCCCTGCCCGACCTCGCTCTCCACCCAGATGCGGCCGCCGTGCGCGTCGACGATCCCCTTGGCGATGTAGAGCCCGAGGCCGGTGCCCTTCTTCCCGGGCGTCTCGTCCTTCCAGAACCGCTCGAAGATGCTCGTGAGGTTCTGGGGGGGGATCCCCGGCCCCGAGTCGAGGACGGCGAAGCGGGCCATCGCCCCGTCCCGGTCCACCGAGAGGATCACCTGGCCGCTCTTGGGCGTGAATTTCAGCGCGTTGCCGAGGAGGTTCGACAGCACCTGGAGCACGCGCTCCCACTCCGCGCGGATCACGAGCCCTGGCTCCTTCAGGGATTGCTCGAACCGGACCTGCTTCGACTCGGAGAGCGGCCCGAACGTCTCCATGGTCTCGTGCAGGAGATCCTCCACCGCGAACGGCTTCGGCGTCACCGAGAACCTGGAGGCTTGCATCGTCGTCACGTCGAGCATCGTCCTGATGAGGCGCTCCATCCGCAGCGAGACGTGCTCGATCGACTCCGCTTGCTGCCGTGTCCGCTCGGAGTCGGCGCCCCGCCGCAACCACGCGGCCTTCAGCGCGATGGCGCCGAGCGGGTTGCGCAGATCGTGGGCCACGATGCCCATGAGCTCGTCGCGGGCCGCCAGCGCCATGCGCGCGGCGTCGCGCGCCTCCCGGGCCTTGTTGTACGGGCCGCCGAGGAGCTTCGTGAAGTACCAGGCGATCCCCAGGCCGGCCAGCACCAGCAAGCCCAGCAGGCCCTCGAGCCACAGCTCCAGCCGGGCTCGCTCCGCCTTCGCGTCGTCGTAGAGCTGCTTCAGGACGTCTTGCTTGTACTCGACGAGGCGGGTGAGGGAGCCCTCGAGATCGCGGTGACGCGGCCTCAGCTCCTCGTCGAACCGGCGCACGAGGTCGCTCGTATCGTCGGTCCGCTGCCGGGCGGCGAGCAGCTCTTTCTGCACCCGGACGAGGTGCCTGGCCGCCTGCTCGACCTCGGCCACCCGCTCGAGGCCGGTCGGGCTGAGCGCGTGGTCGCGAAGCGCGCCGACGTGCTCGTCGAAGCGCGCCCTGGCCCTCTTCGCCTGCTCGAGGAGCTCGCGATCGCCGGAGATGAGGTAGCCCCTGCCGTGAGACACGATGAGCTCGCTGCTCCACCGGAGCCGCTCCGCGAGCGTGATCTCGTGCTCTTTGGCGCGCAGCCGATCGATCTGAGCCTCGGCCACGGACGAGAAGCGCCGCACCGAGAACGCCATGCCGAGCGCCAGGAGCAGGGTGAGGATGGCGTAACCCATCCTCGCCGTGGCCTCGAAGCGCGTCCGCGTCGGAATGACCGAAGTTCCGTCCTCTCGACGGGCGTCGGCGGATCCGTGGGGCTGAGCCACTCCGCGAAGGCTAGGCCGCGTTGCGCGAAGAGCAAGGCGCCCCGGCGCCGCGCCGCACGGCGAGGCGCGCTCCGGCGGCGAGCGGGAGCGTGGCAGGACAATGCGCGACGAGCGGGGCGACTCGACCTGTCGAGGGGGCGAGTGGCATGTCAAGGCCGCCGACCGATGACAAGAAAGCGTTCCTCGGTGTAAAGTGTGTGCGTCATGACGGACCGAGCGGCGAACCGGGTTCGCGAGCGGCGCGAGGCGCGCGGGCTGTCCCAGGTGGCGCTCGCCGAGCGCGCCCGCCTCACGAGGCAGAGCGTGGGCGCCATCGAGGCGGGCCGCGCGACCCCGGCGGTCGACGTCGCGCTGCGCCTCGCGAGCGCCCTCGACTGCTCGGTCGAGGTCCTCTTCGGAGAGCCGAGCGCGGTGGCGGACCTCGCGACCGAGACCGACGCTCCGGCGGCGCTGGGCCGCGCCGCGGTCGCGCGCATCGCGGATCGCTGGGTCTCCTACCCTCTCGAGCAGGACGCGGTGCGGGTGGCCGCGGACGGCATCGTGACCGGCGAGCGGCGCGGGAGGGCCGTCGTCGAGCCGCTCCGGGCGCTCGCCGAGGTCGAGGAGAACGTCGTCGTGATGGGCTGCGCGGCCGGCCTCGGGCTGCTCGCCGACCGGCTCAACACGAGGCCGGGGCCGGGGCGGTTCCTCTGGTTCCACCGCTCGAGCACCGCGGCCCTCCAGGCGCTGGCCCGGCAGCGGACCCACGTCGCGGGCGTCCACCTCGTCGACGCGCGCACCGGCGAGGCGAACGTCGCCGACGTCCGCCGGCTCGGGCACGCCGAGCCGATCGTCCTCATCACGCTGGCGCGCTGGGAGGCGGGCCTCCTCGTTCGCCGCGAGGACGCCGGCCGCATCCGCGGCGCGGCCGACCTCGATCTCCCCGGCCTGCGCCTCGCCGGCCGCGAGGCGGGCGCCGGCGCCCAGCGGCTCCTCGAGCGCGAGGTCCGCGGCCAGGGGCTGCCGCTCGAGCTCGCGCGCAAGCCGCACCTGCGGGTCGCCGGCCACCTCGACGTCGCGCGCGCCGTGGCGATGGGCGCGACGGACACCGGCGTCGCGACGCGCGACGCGGCGATGGCGTTCGGGCTCGGCTTCGTGCCCCTGGCCGAGGAGCGCTACGACCTCGCTGTCCCGCGCGAGGGGCTCGATGACGGCAGGGTGCAGCGCCTGCTCGACGTCCTCGTCTCAGGGGAGTTCCGCCGTGAGCTCTCGGCGCTCGCCTACGACGCTCGCCAGGCGGGCGAGCGGGTCGCCGAGGTGCGGGCGGCGTGACGGCGCGAACCGCGCCATGGAACGACGGACCCCAGGAGTCTCCCCGATGAATTGCCCCCGACGACAGCTGGTGCGCGCCCTCCCCCTCCTGATCCTCGCGGCGTGCCTCGCCGTCCTCGGCGGCTGCGAGCGGCCTTCGCCGACGTCCGCCCAGCGGGAGGACAGGCTCGTCGTCTTCGCCGCCGCCTCCCTCCGGGACGTGTTCACCGCGCTGGGAGAGGACTTCAAGCGCTCTTATCCGGGCGTCGAGGTCACGTTCAACTTCGCCGGCACGCAGGAGCTCCGCACGCAGCTCGAGCACGGCGCCGCCGCCGACGTGTTCGCCTCGGCGGATCAGCGCCACATGGATGAGCTCGTGAAGTCCCAGCGCGCCGCCGGCCCCGTCGTCTTCGCGCGCAACGAGCCCGTCCTCGTCGTCGCGAGCGAGAGCGCCGCGACCGTCCGGGGGCTCGCCGACCTCCCCGCCGCGACCCGCATCGTCATCGGCACCCCCGAGGTCCCGATCGGCCGCTACACGCTCCAGATCCTCGATCGCGCGTCGGCCTCCCTGGGCGCGGATTTCCGCGCGCGCGTGGAGTCCAAGGTCGTCTCGCGCGAGCCGAACGTGCGGCAGGTGCTCGCCAAGGTGCGCCTCGGGGAAGCGCAGGCGGGCGTGGTCTACAGGACGGACGCGCAGGCGGCGCAGGACGGCGTGGTCGTCGTGGCGATCCCGCCCGAGGTCAACGTCCTGGCCGAGTACCCGATCGCCGTCGTGTCCGGCGCCGCGCACCCCGGGCTCGCGCGCGCGTGGGTCGACCTCGTGACGTCGGAGGCCGGCCGGACGGCGCTGTGGCGCGCCGGGTTCCTCGTGCCTTCCGGGGGCGGCGCGCCTCGGTGAGCGGGCGCCTCCGCGCGGAGCGGGTCGCCCTGGCCGCGGTCGGCGCGGTCCTCGTGGCCTTCCTTGCCGTCCCGATCCTGGCCTTGTTCGCGACGGCCACGGCGGGGGACGTCGCGCAGGGGCTCCGCCACCCCCTCGTGTGGCCCGCGCTGCGCCTGAGCCTCCTGACGACCTCCGCGAGCCTCGCCGTCGTGGTCGTCCTGGGGACGCCGCTCGCCTGGACGCTGGCGCGCTCGCGCGGGCGGCTCTCGCGCGCGGTCGAGGCGGTGGTGCAGCTGCCCATCGTCGTCCCGCCCGCGGTCGCGGGCGTCGCGCTGCTGCTCGCCTTCGGCCGCCGCGGGCTCCTCTCCGGGTGGCTCTACCCCGCGGGGTGGTCGGTCTCGTTCACGACGACGGCGGTCGTCGTCGCCGAGGTGTTCGTCTCGGCGCCGTTCTTCGTGCAGGCGGCGACCAGCGCGTTCCGGAGGGTCGACGCGCGGCTCCTCGTGGTTGCGCGGACCTTCGGCGCGTCGCCGCTCCGGGTGTTCTTCCGCGTGGCGCTGCCGCTCTCGGCCCCTGGGCTCGCCGCGGGGGCCGCGATGAGCTGGGCCCGCTCCCTCGGCGAGTTCGGCGCGACGCTCATGTTCGCCGGCAACCTGGAGGGGCGGACGCAGACGCTGCCGCTCGCCATCTACACGGCGCTCGAGTCGGAGCTGCGCGCCGCGCAGGCGCTGTCGATGGTCCTCGTCGTCGTGGCGTTCACGCTGCTCCTGTTCGTGCGGGCCGTGCTGCGGCGCTCCACCGAGGCCGAGCGCCCCGAGGCGGCGCCGTGATGGCGGCGGAGCGCCTCCGCGCCCGCGTGACCGCGCGCATCGGGCGCCTGCGCATCGAGGCCGATCTCGACACCGGCGGCGGGTCGCTCGTCCTGGTGGGGCCGAACGGCGCCGGGAAGACGACCTTGCTCTCGCTCCTCCTGGGCATCTTCCCCGTGGAGCGAGGGCGCGTGGAGGTCGGCGAGGCGGTGCTCCTCGACACGGCGGCCGGGATCGACGTGCCCGTCGAGCAGCGCGGGATCGGCTATGTGCCCCAGGACTACGCGCTGTTTCCGCACCTCAGCGTCCGCGAGAACGTCGCGTTCGCGGTGCGGAGCGATCCCTCGCGGCGCGGGCGCGCGGCCAGCGCCGAGGTCGTCGACGCCATGCTCGACGACCTCGGCATCGCCGCGCACGCCCACCGGCGGACGCAGGCGCTCTCCGGCGGCGAGAAGCAGCGCGTGGCGCTCGCGCGCGCGCTCTCGGTGAGCCCGCGGGCGCTGCTCCTCGACGAGCCGCTCGCCGCGCTCGACGTCCACTCGCGCCGCGAGGTCCGGGCGTTCCTGTCGGACTACCTGCGGACGCTCGCCATCCCCACCGTCGTCGTCACGCACGACGCCACGGACGCGCGGCTCCTTGGAGATCGCATCGCCGTCCTCGAGGCAGGGCGCGTGACGCAGACCGGCACCTGGGAGGAGCTCTCCGCCCGACCGGCGTCGCCCTTCGTGGAGGAGTTCGTCGCCCCGGCGCGCAGCGCGGGCGACGCGCCGCCCTCCCGGAGCGCGGATTCAGCCTGAAAATTCAGCGAGGAGCAGCGAAGACCATCTGTCACGGCCGGATCTCCGATCGCGAGGCCATCCGTCCGTCAGTCGCCCCCAGTCGCCCCCCCAGCGAGCAGTTGCCACCCCCGCGCATCCATATTGAAAATGAGAATCATTCGCGTTAAGGTCTGGCTCGGGAGGTCGACTTGTCAAACCCGAAGGACTGTCGTCACGAAACCCTCGCGTACAACGGCGTCGCGCACGTCCAGCGGTGCTTGGACTGCGGGGGTATCTCGATTCACCTCGGCCCCGTCTCCGTCCGGCTCGACGATTCCAGCCTGGAGGCGCTGTGGGCCGTGCTCGGAGAGGCCACCGCGGAGCTCCACGCGAGGAAGACGACCGAGGTGCTGAACGTCGTGAGGCGAGGTGTCGCGTGAGGGCCCGGGCGCTCGCGGGCGCTGCCTCGACGGCCCTTCCGCTGGACGGGCCCTGGGGGACGTTCAGCGGAAGGGTCCGGGAGCTCGCGTGCGCGGCCATGGAGCGCCTTGGCCGGTGGGTCGCCGTGGCCGGCTGCGCGGCGATGCTCGGCTTCGTCGGCGCGTTCGTCGCCCTGAGCGCCGGCTGGATCGAGTGGCCTGGCTACCTGGCGGCGGTGTCCGGGTCGCTGCTCATGTACGCCGCCTGCCTCGCGGTCGGGCACGCCGGTGATCCGGTCGCGCTGCGGCGTCGGCAGGGCGCCTCTCGCGCGTCAGCCCTCGACGCCGGCAGCGCTGCAATCCTTGCAGATCCCGAGCAGCTCGTGGACGTGGCCCGTCAAGCGGAAGCCGAATCTCTCCGCGACATCGCGCTGAAGAACCTCGATCGCCTCGAACTCGAACTCCACGACCTTGCCGCAGCGTGTGCAGATCAGATGGTCGTGATGTTCACGCTCGAACGCTCGTTCGTACCGCGCGCCGTCGCCCTTCGACACGAGCGTCATCTGGAGGAGCCCCGCTTCAACCAGGAGGGGTAGGACCCGGTAGACCGTGGCGGGGTGGGCATCGACGACGCCGCTCTCGCGGAGCTCCTTCAGCAGGTCGTCGACCGAGAAGTGCCCTCGCCTGAGGAGCGCCGCGCGCGCGATGGAGTCGCGGACCGACGACCCCTTCAGGCCGCGCTGCCGCACCGTGCGCCGCAGCCGCTCCAGCGCCCGCTCGAGGCCGGCCTCGTCGAGCGCGGGCGGCTGGATCACATGGCGCACGCGGCGAACTATACGAACCGTTCGCAAGATGGTCAACGCTGGCCCAGCACCTCGGCGGGTGCGCGGCATGCTGCGCTGGAGCTCGCCTGCCCGGCGTCGCCGTCAGCCCGCCTCTCCTGCTCTTTCCAGCACCGCGCGCCAGACGGGTGTGGCCAGGCGAAACCCGAACGTCTGCAGGCGCTCCAGCTCCGGACGGACCAGGTCGAGAAGCCCGCGCTCCTTCGCGACCACAAGGACGCCAGCCGTTCCGGTGATGTGCAAGCCCAGGGATGCCGCAACAGTTCGCGCGTATCCGTCGTCCAGAAGGACCAGCGACCCAGGGAGCGACCGCGAGAGCGCGATCCCCTCGGTTTCCCCGGCGCCAAGCCCGTCGATCCCCTGGAGCGCATGAGCGGGGGGCGATCGCAGCTCGATCCAGTCCAGGGTGGTCACGTCGGGCAGATCCCTGCCCAGGCGAAGTCCTACGTTGAGCTCTGCGACGACGGCAGGTGGGACGAGCAAGCGGCGATAGAGCTGTTGCAGAAGCTCGAGGCGCCCGAGGCGGTGAAGGTAGCTCAGCGGCCCCGTATCGCTGATCACCGCGACCGGAAGCGTCATCTCGCCGCCGTCGTGGCAACATCCACATCGGCCGGGTCGAACGCCGCGGTCGGGATGCCGATCTCCGCGAGCCGGGCTGCGAAGCGAAAACGCTCCACGCATGCGATCTCGGCGGCCTTGGCCAGCGACACCCGACCTTCCTCGTAGAGGCGGATCGCGGCGGCGAAGGCGATCTCGGACGCCAGCCGTTCGGCCGGCACCTGCAGAGCTGCGCAGAGGTCGTCGGGTACCGTCAGGGCGACGATGGTCATGCCTCTCAGTATCGCGCGAAGCGCCCCGGTGTCGAGGTCGGCTCGGGCCACAGCCGGCGTCCGCGTCAAGGTTCTGGGCGGCGCTCGGCGGCTTCACAGGACTGCTTGCGCTGCAAGCCGCTCCCCTATCGCGTTTCCCGTTTCCGCGGCGGAGGCGACGGCTCCTCGACCATCCGGCGCAGCCGCTCGAGCGCGCGATCCCAGCCTGCGGAGATGCCGTCGAGGAACACGCGGGCTTCCTCGATCCGCCGCGGCTCGAGCGCGTAGAGGACCTCGCGCCCGCGCCGCTCGTGCGTCACGAGGCCCGCGCCCTCGAGCACCCGGAGGTGCTTCACGATCGCCTGTCGCGTCACCTTCGCTCCGTCGGAGAGCGCGGTCGCCGACAGCGCCCCTCCGGCCCCGAGCCGGGTCACCACCGACAGCCGCGTCCCGTCGCCGAGGGCGAAGAAGACGTCAGCGATCGCCGGTTCACACGCTGTCGACATACTTCGCGATGTTCTCGGCCTGAGCGGCCCATCCCCCCTCGTTCATGCGGAACGCGCGCTCGCGCCGATGCGCTGGCACACGGTCGAAGCCGGACTCCACGATGGTGAGCAGGGTGCCTTCAGCGACCCCCTCGAGGCGGAACTCGACGAGCGTCGTCGGCTCGTTGTCCGGGTCGGCCTCGGCGTCGATGCCATACGGGATCCAGCGAAAGCTGAAGTACCGCTCCGGCTCGATGCGCTCCACCGTGCAGAACACCGCGCCCTTCTCGGGGAGCTTCACCTTCGAAGGCCGGAGACCGCGGCTCTTCTGGTAGTCCATGATGGCGGCCTCGTTGAGCTCCTCGTCGAAGATGCCGGTGAGCGTCTTGCCCGCGACGAACTCGCCCTCGAGCTCGACCCCGAACCAGCGCCCGAACTCCCGGGCGTCGGCGATCGCCCGCCACACGCGTGACACGGGCGCGCGCAGCGTGACCCGCTTCTCGATCCTGTCCGTTGATGTCTCCGTTGATGCCATGTGCAACCTCCTGGATGCACAATACCGAGCCGCTCGACGAAGTGCAACCATTTGATTGCACCTCGTCCTTCGCTTGACTTCCGGGCGTCGATCCACAACCATATGGTTGTGGATTCGCTGAGCACGACCCTGGCCGCCCTGAGCGACGCCACCCGGCGCGCGATCCTCGTGCGGCTCAAGACGGGGCCTGCGTCGGTGCACGAGCTGGCGCAGCCGTTTCAGATCTCGCAACAGGCCATCTCCAAGCACCTGGCGACCCTGGAACGAGCGGGTCTGATCGAGAAGCGGCGCGACGGGCGGCAGAACGTTTGCCAGCTCAATCCCGCGCCGATGCGGGAGGTGGCGAGCTGGGTCGAGCAGTACCGGCAGCACTGGGACGAGGCGTTCGGCCGCCTGGACGACCTCCTGCACGAGCTCCATCCCCCAAAGAAAGGGTGATCACGTCACGATGCAATTTTCTCAAACACCTCATGAGCCCACGGTCCTCATCGAGCGCACGTTCGATTTTCCGCGCGACGTGGTGTTCGACGCGTGGACGAACCCCGACCTGCTGGCGCGCTGGTTCGCGCCGCGGGGGTGCACCCTCCGCTTCGCGCGGATCGACGTCCGGCCGGGCGGGGGCTTCCACTCGTGCATCCACAACCCGCAGTTCGGCGATTGCTGGACCATCGGTGTCTACCGCGAGGTCGTGCGGCCGGAGCGGCTCGCGTTCACCCTGCGGATCGCCGACGCGAACGGGAATCCCGTCTCCTCCGAGAGCCAGGGGCACGATCGGGACTGGCCCGAGGAGACGCTCGTGTCGATCACCTTCACCGAGCGAAGCGGGCGGACGCTCGTGAGGCTCGAGCAGAACGTGAGCGAGGCGCTCGCTCGCCGGACCGGCGCGCACCCGAGCTGGCTCCAGATGCTGGACGCGCTCGGCGAGGAGCTGGCGAGGGGCGCGAAGCATTGAGGCCGCCATGACGACACCGATCCTCTACGCCCACCCCTTCTCGTCCTACTCCCAGAAGGCCTTCATCGCCTTCCATGAAAAGGACGTCCCCTACGAGCTGCGCCTGCTGGAGCCTTCCAACCCGCAGGCCGGCGCCGAGCTTGCGGCGCTCTGGCCGCTCGGCAAGTTCCCCGTGCTCCGGGTCGGCGACCTCGCCCTGTGGGAGGCGACCATCGTTGTCGAGTGGCTCGACCAGGCGCATCCGGATCCTGCCCGCCTGATCCCGCGCGATCCGGACGCCGCGCTCCAGGTGCGGATGTTCGACCGCATCTTCGACAACTACGTCATGAACATGATGCAGGTGATCGTGAACAACCGCATCCGCGCGATGCAGTCCAACCCGCGCGATGAGTACGGGGAGGTTCAGGCCCGCGCCGCCCTGGACAAGGTCTACGCCTGGCTCGACGGCGAGCTCGCCGGCCGCACCTGGGCGACAGGCGATGCCTTCACCCTCGCCGACTGCGCCGCCGCCCCGTCGCTGTTCTACGCCGACTGGGTCCACCCCTTCGACGACCGCCCGAACCTGCGCGCCTATTACCGCCGCCTGCGCGAGCGCCCGTCCGTCGATCGCGCCGTGGAGGGCGGCCGACCCTACCGCCACTACTTTCCGGGCGGCGCGCCGGCCGATCGCGACTAGCTCCAGTCTACGGGCGGATCGCCAGCAGCTCGGCGGCCTGATGCGGCGCCGCGGTCGCCACCATGTCGATGAGCATCCGGGGCTCCGCGGCGCCGAGCGCGCCGAGCTTCCGGAGCTCCTGGGTGCGGCTCATGAGCCACAACAAGCCAGTCGTGAGCGTGCGCGGCAGACGGCTGAACAGCGCCAGCACGGCGGGCTCGAGGGCGTGGCCCAGGCCGCGCACGATGTGAAACCCCTGGGCGAGCGCGGCGGCGTAGCGGCGCGCCTCACGCCAGGTGATGCCGGCGTTCCGGTGCGCCACGACGACGCCGATCGACATGAGGGGGATCACCATGGCGGCGTGCGAGCGCAACCATCCGTGCATATCGGCGCTGGTCACGGTCGGGATCCCTGCAGCGCCGAACACCTTCGCCCAGGCTGCATCGCCCACGGTGGTGCCGGGCAGGATGCGCCTCCGCAGCTTGCCGTCGATGAGATGCGCGAGCACGCCGCCGGGAAAGCCGAACGAGAAGCGCTCGGCGCCCACCGCGTCCCGCAGTCGATCCAGCGGCTCGAAGGTGTTGAACATGAACATGATGTGTCTCGCGGCGCTCTGTCGCAGCGCGGGTAGGACGCTGTCGACCTGAGGCGCCAGCACCGTCACGAGCACGAGATCGTACGGGACGCTCGGGTCGAGGGTGCCGGCGACGGCCACAGGGGCGCGAGCGCCATCGGTCAGAACGATGGCGCGATCTTCCCGCAGGCGATCCAGTCGCGCGCCGCGCGCGACGGCCGTGACCTCGTGGCCGGCTTTCGCCAGCTGATAAGCGAATGTACTGCCGATGGCTCCTGTACCGAGAACTGCCATTTTCATGGAGACAGCATAACCCGCGCTGCGCCACGGATGTTTTGCGCTGATGCAAACCGGTTTTGCATGGACGAAGATCCGCCGAGATGGCAGGGTCGTCCCATGGACTGGGACGATTGTCGTGTGCTGCTCGAGGTCCACCGCCGCGGGAGCTTCCTCGCGGCCGGGCAGCGCCTCGGCATGTCGGCTTCCACGGTCATGCGCCGCGTCTCGACGCTCGAGCGCGCGCTCGGGCGCTCCCTCGTCCACCGGACGAGCCACGGGGTGCGGCTCGAACGCGAGGCCCTCGCGCTCGTGAACATCGCCGCCGGGTTCGAGCAAGCGCTCGGGGCGCACGATCGCGAGCGAGCCGGCACCGTGCGCCTCTCCGTGCCGGAGGGGTTTGGCGCCGTCGCGGCCCAGGCGGCGCGGCGATGCTGGGAGCAGGACCGGACGACCATCGTCGAGGTGTCGGTCGAGTCGCGGCTCGTCGATCTGGCGGAGCGCGAGGCCGACATCGGGCTCCGCGGGGGTCGTTCGGCCTCGAACGTGCTCATCGAGAAGCGCGTCGGCGAGGTCGAGCCGGCTCTGTACGCGAGCGCCGCTTACCTGGCGGCGCATCTGCCCGGACGCCTGGTCACGAGAGACGACTACACAGGGCAGCGCTTCATCGTCGATGAGCGGATCACCCAGGGACTCGGCCCCTTCCACTGGCTCGTGGAGCGCGGCGCGCAAAACTTCCCGCTTCGTTCAAACGCCGTGGAGACGCGGCTCGAGGCAGCGCGAGCGGGCATGGGCATCGTCGTGCACGCGGCCGGCGTCGATGTTCCGGGTCTGGAGCCCGTGGCGCTCGACGCCGCGGGTCCGTCGGTTCCGTTCTACGTCGTGATGCATCGAGAGCTGCGCCAGGTGCCGCGCATGCGCGCGATGGCGAGGGCGCTCAGCGAGCTGTTCGCGGAGTACACGACCAAGGCCACCGCTCGTGGATAACAGCGGATGGCTCGGGTTCCTGCGAGGCGACGCGCCTTGAGCGCCGCGACGATCGTGGGGCCCGACGGTCGAGCGCGTTGCCGCTGGTCCGGCGCGGCGCCGGAGTTCATCGACTGATGGGGCTGGTGAACGATCACGTCGAGGGCTGCGTCATCCGAGGAGAGGCCGAGCGCTCGCGTGAGCGATTCAAGCGCCCCCGGCGCTGACACCTGCCTGCGTGATCCCGACGCTTCGTGGCACGGGCGGCGAGACAAGCGCCGCCTCACGTGAGACCGGCGCCGAACGTGCCGAGCGCGTTCGCGAAGGTCGTGCCTGTCGGGGCGGCGGGCAGCGCGGAAGGCGGAGGGCCCTCGAGCTCGAAAAAAGCGGGCATCGGGAGCGGCTGCGCCGTCGCGCCGCGGCCCAGGCACCACCGCTCGTAATGCGTGAACGTGATGAAGAAGCGGTGCTGGTCGACCACCCAGATGATGCGCCAGAAGGAGCTCACCTCTTCGGCGAGCGCGGCGTTCCCGGCGCAAAGGTACACGATCTCGGGGACCGACCTGAGCGAGACCTCGAGGCAGATGTGCCGCCCGCCGCCGAGCGGGAGCTCGCGGGTGTGGTCGGAGAAGAAGTCGTACCAGACGAGCTGCCCCGACAGCAGACGATCGAGCGTGGCTATCACCCAGGGGTTCGATTTGGCGATCTTCGCGACCGTGACGGTGTTTCCCTGGAGCTTGCCGCTCTTCAGCCAGTCGTCGACGACGAAGGCCCCGAAGGTGCATGAAGGATCGTGAAGGAAGCCGACCGGGCTGGGAGAGAGGACCTGCGCGCCGCGGGCCTCGCAGATCATGTCGACCGAGATCTCGAGGAGCGCGGGCCGGCGCTCGCCCTTGACCATCCGGTAGAGCCGCAGCTTGCCGCGCGCGACGTCGCGGAAGATCTCGGCCCAGGCTCGCTGGTAACGCCGCTGGTTGGCATACGTCGCGTCGAGCAGGAGGGCGCACGGCACGTTGCTGGTGCTCGCGAACCCCTTCTTCTGCGTGTCGCCCCATTCCGTCTGATTGCCGCCGAGCCGCTTGGCGTCCCATGCCAGCCCGTCAAGACCGTAGTACTCGACGTCGGGCGGCACCGGCTTCGTGCCGCACACGGTACGGTCGTACTTGTTCTTGATGTCGGCGGGGGCGCCGAACACCTTGGGGTGCGTGCGGGCCGCGTGCGCGGCCGCCAGCGCCTCCTCCATGGTCTGTTGCAGGCTCTGGCCAAGGCCGAGGACGTTCATGATGATCAGCTCGACCTTGGGGTTCGCCGGAAGCTTGCTCCGGAGCTCGAGGAGGGTGGCGAGGTCGATAACGCCTTTCTTTAGCAGGCAACTCGACACGATCGTGATCGCGAGCTCCTGGGTCTCCGCCAGCGACGGATCCTTGGGAGGCTCCAGCGCCTTGAGCTTCATGATCTGGCCGGGGACGTCATTCGGCGTGAAGATGACGGACCAGATCTTCTCGGTTCCCTTGAGGTGCGGCGCGAGCTGCGGCAGGTAGACCCAGAGGTTGCGCTTCGCGGCTCCCCAGAGATCCTCCCGCCGCCCCGGCGGGATCGGCGGCGGCAGCCCGAGCTCCTCTCTCAACCCCGCATCCAGCGCGCGGGCCAGGCCGGCCGCGTCGGCCTGCAGGCGGAACAGCTCGTTTACGAACGCTGGCGACAGCGCCGTGGGCGCCTTCAGCGGCGGCTGCCCGAGGTTGCTCAGCGGCTGTTGCCCGTAGACCGCACCGATGCATATCTCGCAGACCGAATCGATGGCCAGCAGGCGCTCGAGCAGGTCCTCGACGCCGCAGCTCCGATGAAGGTGCGCTTCGTTGAGCTCGAGGCAGAGCCCCGCCAGCATGCCGGTCAGCAGCAGCACGAAGTCCCGGACGTTCGACGAGGGCTGGCTCGTCGGGTCTTTTCCGAAGTGGGTCCAGCACGGGCTCTCGAGCAGGCACTCCGCGTGCGCGAGGTCGAATTTCAGCGTGTGCGCGAGGAGCGGCTTCGGAAACACGTCGGTCCTGTCGTGCGCGAGCAGGAGGTCGAGGATCTCCTTGCGCGCATGCTTGATCTTCGGGACGGCGAGCTTGGCGCAGACGGTCTGACGGTCGGCCGACGCGAGCAGAGCGCAGGCGTACTCGACGAAGGCGGCCTGCCGTGGCGACATGTAGAAGTCGATGGCGGTCGCGAATTCCCAGATGCCCTGGTCCCCCAGCATGCAGGGGGCATAGGCGCAGGGGAGATAGAGATCGGCGCCATTGATCACCTCCTCGACAGCCTGGATGTTGCCTGTCTGGATGGCGGCCAAGAGGAGGAGCGTGTCGCCGGCGGCGGGCGGTCCGAGATCGTTGAACTCCCGCTGCGCCTTGTTCGCGGCGTCGTCCCCCTCGATCTCCTTCTCCTTCTCGATGACGGAACAGGTCGTCTCCGGCCCCCTCTTGCTCGGCACCAGGCGCAGCACCTCGTCGGTCGAGGTCTCTAGCGCGGACTGCTCGTCGGTCACGAACCGCCACCGGTAGTAGCGCGTGCGCAGACGGAGCAAGTCGAGCAGCTTCAGCTCGGCGGCGGCGTCGGGCCAGCTCGAAGGCGCCGACTGCAGGAAGAGCTCGAAGTCCAGGAGGCCGAGCTCGGTGACGGTCGGCGGCCGGAAGCGCCCCTGCTTCCTTGCCCGCTTCTTTGACTTGTATCGCGTGGCGGGGAGGGACGGTTCTCTTTCTTCCATCTTCGTGCCCCCGCGCTCAGAGCGCCCGGCCGTAGGCGAGCAGCGGCGGCGCGCCGCCGGGCGCCTCCTCCGCGTCGCTCCGTGACATGCGCTCGAAGCCCAGCGCCTCGGCCAGGCGGCGCGAGCGCAGGTTGCCGGGCGCGATGAACGTCGTCACCGAGCCGAGCCCGCGGGCCCGCGCCTCGCCGAGCAGCGCCGAGACGGCGGCGCGCCCGATCCCGCGGCCCCAGAACGGCTCGCCCAGCCAGTAGCGGATCTCCGCCGTGCGCCCGTGGCGATCGATGGCGCAGAGATCGCAGCCTCCCGCGACCACGGGCGCGCCCCCGGGCGCCGCGGCCTGCCCAGCCGCCTGCGCGACCCACCGCGCGACGACGATGGCGAAGCTCGCCCGCGTCCCCTCGCGCTCGTGGTGGCGCAGCGCCACCACCTCGCGCTCGACGTGCCGGGGCGGCAGCGGGTGCGGCAGCCGCAGCGGGCCCGCCACGGCCGGGCCGGCGAGCAGCTCCTGCATGGCGGCGGCGTGCTCGAAGCCGAGCGGCTCGAGGCCGACATCGAACCGCGGCCCGGCCGCGGCGCGGAGGGCGGCGCTCACCCGAGCTCCCCGTGCGCCCGCGCCTTCAGCCGCGCAACGCGATCCCCCATCGGCAGCCGCTCGTCCGCGAGGATCGCCCGCGCCCAGGCCCGCTCAACCTCGAACCCCGCGCCGAGCGCGAGGTCGATCATGACGAAGCGGCCCACGTCGCGATCGTCGTCGATCCCGAGGGCGCGCGCGCGATCGACGGCGGCGCGCACGCGCTCGAGGCGCGCCGGCGCCGGTAGCGCCGCCGCCTCCGCCCAGTGGCGCGCCGCGATCGCCGCCAGCTGCTCCGCGAGCCGATCGTCCGGCGGTCTCGCCAGAGCAACCCATTGCGCCCGACGGATCGTCAGCATTGCTCAGAATCGGATACGCCCGTGCCCGAGGTGGGTCAAGGCGCCAGCCGGCGCCCCTCCTTCTCGCCCGCGGCGCTCTCTGCTCGAAGAGCTCGGACACCGCGGCTCTCAGCTGCCCATCCTCCCACCGTCATGGCTGCGGTGCGAGCCAGCGCGCAGCGCGCTGACGATCCCGGCGCTCAGCGTCAGCACGGCGCCGATACCGAGGCCGATGCGCGGCGCGGCATCTACTGGCATGAGCGTGAAGAGCAAGGTCATGACGACAGCGCCCGCCGTCTGGCCGGCCAGCCGCGCGGTGCCCTGCATGCCGCCCGCGGCGGCGCTCCGCGCGCGCGGCGCCGCGAGGAGCATGTTGCGGTTGTTCGGCACCTGGAACAGGCCAAAGCCCGCGCCGCAGAGCGCCACGAACGGCACCAGCGAAAGCGCGCTGCCGTGCGCCGGCGACAGCGCGAGCGCGGCGAGCCCCAGCGCGAGACACCCCGCGCCCGTCGCGCACAGCCAGGCCGTCGAGATGCGGTCGGCGAGGCGGCCGGCGACGGGCGCCAGGAGGGCCACGCTCAGCGGCCAGGGCGTGATCAGCAGCCCGGTGGTCAGGGCCTCCTGGCCAAAGCCGTGCCGCAGATAGAAGGGCAGCGCGACAAGCGCCGAGGTCTGCCCCGCGAAGCACGCGACCGAGGCGATCACCGAGACGCGAAACGAACGGCTGCGCAGCAGGTCGAGCGGCACCAGGGGCGCCTCCTTCGGCAGCTCGCGGCGGAGCAACAGCGTCGCGCTCAGGGCGGCCGCGGCGAGCAAGCCGGCCCCGAGCGCCGGCGCCGCCGGCAGCAGCTCCGCGCCCGCGATCAGCGCGCCGAAGGCCCCCGCGCTCAGCGCCATGCTCGTCGCGTCCAGCGCCCGCGCCGTGCCGGGGACCTCGGGGAGGCCGCGCGAGGCGAGCAGCACCGCCACGCCGAGCGGAAGATTGACGGCGAACAGCCAGGGCCAGCTCGCGCTCGAGAGCAGCACGGCGCCGACCGTGGGCGCCGCGGCCGAGGACAGCGCCACGGCGAGCGCGTTCCAGCCGATGGCGGCTGCCAGCTGCGCCTGCGGAACCACGAAGCGCAGCAGCGCCACCCCGAGCGCCATCACGGCGGCGCCCCCGAGCCCCTGCAAAAAGCGCGCGGCGACCAGCCAGTGGAGCGATGGCGCCAGCGCGCACAGCGCCGACGCGCCCGTGAACAGCCCGACGCCCGCCGTGAACACGGCGCGATAGCCCAGGCTCTCGCCCAGCGCGGCGCACGGCAATAGAGCCATCACAAGCCCGAGCTGGTAGGCGCTGACGACGCGCACCGACGCGGCGGGCGTCACCTGGAGCGCGTGCGCCAGCGCAGGCAGCGCCACGTTGGCGATGCCCGCGGAGAGCACCACCAGCACCATGGCCGCGAGCACGCACGCAATCGCCTCCGCGCGCGCCGGGCCCCGCACACCGGAGGCCGCCTGATCGGGCGCCTCGCTCGGCAGGGGCGCGCCAGCGATCGAGGTGCGCAGCGCCATCATGTTCCCACCGTCCAGGCGCCGTTGCGCTCGACATAGCGGGTCACGCGCCGCGCGACCTGATCTTCCTGTCGGAGATCGCGCTCGGTGAAGCGGAACAGCAGCGCCGGGCCGGCGACGCAGCGCGTGTCGTGGATGTCTCCCGGCAAGAACAGCTGCGCCTGTCCGGCGCGCAACAGCGTCTCGTCACGCTTGACCAGCTGGACGCCGGCGCCGGTCTCGACGCGAGCGTAGGTGGACATCGCGATCTCTCCGCGCTGCAGGGCGTAGATCACCCAGCTGCGACCGTGGTCATGCGGCGGGCGGTAGAGCCCGGCCTGCTCGGTGTGGGCCTGAAGCACGAAGCCGTGCTCCGCATCCCGGTAGAGCTCCCTGGACGCGGGCGCCTCCTCGTGCAGCGCCGCGAGCCAGGGCTCCGCGGCGTGCGCCTTCGCCAGCTGCTCCAGGTGATCGCGACAGCTGGCGACAAGGTCGCTGCTGAGCGGTCCCCAGCTGGCGCGGGTGCGATGGACGAACAGGTCAAGGGCGTTCTCGGTCATGGGTGGCCTCCGGCTCGGCTCGAATCGAGGTGATCCGCGCTTCGACGTCGAAGCTAGAGCGCCGGCACGGATTGCGGAACGCGCAACGGTCGCAAAGTATATGTGCGTATGACGCCATGGTCCGCCGCGACCTCTGCTAGCCTGGTGGCATGTCGCTGCCTGATCTGAACCTGCTCGTGACGCTCGACGTGCTGCTCACCGAAGGCAGCGTCACCGGCGCGGCCCGACGGCTGCGCCTGAGCCCGTCGGCGATGAGTCGGGCGCTCGCGCGCCTGCGGGAGACCCTGGGCGACCCGCTGCTGGTGCGCGCTGGACGCGGCCTGGTGCCGACCCCGCGCGCGCTCGAGCTGCGCGAGCGCGTGAGCCACCTGGTGCAGGGCGCCGAGGCCGTCCTGCGCCCGGCCGAGGAGCTCGACCTGAAGCGCCTGGTGCGCACCTTCACGCTGCGCACCAGCGAGGGCTTCGTCGAGAGCTTCGGTCCAGCCCTGATCGAGCGCACCGGCGCCCAGGCGCCAGGCGTCCGGCTGCGCTTCGTGGCCAAGCCCGACAAGGACAGCGCGCCGCTGCGCACGGGCGCCGTCGACCTCGAGACGGGCGTCGTCGACGAAGACACCAGCCCCGAGCTGCGCACCCAGGCGCTGTTCCGCGACCGCTTCATCGGCGTCGTGCGCAGCGACCACCCCCTCGGCCGCGCGAAGATCACGCCCGCGCGCTACGCCGCCGGACGCCACGTCGTGTTCTCGCGGCGCGGCGTGGCCAAGGGGCGCATCGACGAGAGCCTGGCCGCGCTCGGTCTGGCGCGCGAGGTGGTGACCATCGTCGGCGGGTTCGCCACGGCGATCGCGCTGGCGCGCGCGACCGACCTGATCGCCACCGTTCCGGATCACCACACCAGGAGCCTGCGCGACGGCCTGTTCAGCTTCGCGCTGCCCTTCGCCGCGCCGGAGATCACCGTCTCGTTGCTGTGGCACCCGAGGCTGGACGCGGACCCCGCTCACCGCTGGTTGCGCGACAGCGTGCGGGAGGTCGTGGCAGGCGGGGAAGAGACGGCGGCGCGGAGCGGGCGTGCCGGGCAGCGCCGCGAGCCACGGAAGAGGCGAAGGGGCTAGCGCCGCCCTTCAGCTTCGACGATGACCTGTGGCTTTACCCCCGTGGCCCGGCGGCCAGGCTGGCGGTGTCGATGACGAAGCGATACTTGACGTCGCTCTTGAGCATCCGCTCGTACGCCTGTTCGATCCGCTGGATCGGAATCACCTCGATGTCGGCGACGATCCCCTTCTCCGCGCAGAAATCGAGCATCTCCTGCGTCTCGGCGATGCCGCCGATCGTCGACCCGGCGATCGTCCTGCGCTTGAGCACGAGGTTGAAGACGGCGGGCGACGGGTGGGCGTCCTTCGGCACGCCCACGAGCACCAGGGCGCCGTCCCGCCTGAGCAGCCTCGTGAAGGCGTCGAGGTCATGGCTCACCGCGACCGTGTCCAGGATCATGTCGAAGCTCTCGGCGTGAGCGTCCATCTCGCTCGCGTTGCGCGACACCACGACCTCGTCCGCGCCGAGGGCCTTGGCGTCTTGCCGCTTCGACTCCGACGTCGTGAACGCGACGGTGTGCGCGCCCATCGCGTGGGCGAGCTTGACGCCCATGTGGCCGAGCCCACCGATGCCCACCACGCCGATCTTCTTGCCGGGCCCGGCGTTCCAGTGCCGGAGCGGCGAATAGGTGGTGATGCCGGCGCAGAGCAGCGGGGCCACGGCCGCCAGCTGCTCCTCGCGATGGCTGATCTTCACCACGTACTTGTCGTTGACGACGATCCGCTGGGAGTAGCCGCCCAGCGTGTGCCCGGGGGCGTCCGGGGTCGGAGAGTTGTAGGTGAGCGTCATGCCCCGCTCGCAGTACTGCTCGAGGTGTTCGGCGCAGGACGCGCAGCGGCCGCAGCTGTCAACCATGCAACCGACGCCGACCAGCTCGCCCTTCTTGAAGCGAGATACCTGGGCACCCACAGCGGATACCCGCCCCACGATCTCGTGCCCAGGAACGCACGGATAGAGCGTGCCCGCCCATTCACCTCGGACGGTGTGCAAGTCCGAGTGGCAGACGCCGCAGTAGGCGATGTCGATCTGCACATCGTGGTCGCCTGGGGCGCGACGAAAGATGTCGAGCGCCTCCAGCGGCTTGTCGGCGGCATGGGCACCAAAGGCTTTCACGGTCATCGTTTACTCCTGGAAGAGCTTGGGCTCCTGGAAGGGGGAGGATCGGCCCTGCTAGCTCGTCGGCTGCCGGGCCACGTGCAGCACTATAGTGCGCTCGGCACCGACGGTGAACCAGAGCGCTGAACTAGCATAAAATCGAACAAATACAATAATTTAGCAGACAGCGCACCGGGCGACCCCCTCCTCGCCCGCGCGGCACACGGTCTGGAGCGGTCCCTTTCTTGCGAGGGCCCCTCCAGCGCGAGCGAAGCAGTGCTCCCGTGCCCCGAAGGAGGCGGCCATGCCCAGCAATACCGAGATGAGACACCTGCACCGCTGCGTCGAGCTCGCGGCGCTGGCGCGCTGGGCGGCCGCGAACCTCGCTCCCGGCTTCCATCCCGCGCGCTGACGCGCGTGGCCGCACTGGCGGGAGGACGCCCATGGAAGGGAACTTTGGTCTTTCCAGGCCCCTCTGGGAGATCGCCCTGCGCACGACGCTCGTCTATCTCGCCCTCGTCATCCTGATCCGCGTCATCCCCAAGCGACGCACCGGGCATCTCTCACCGAACGACATGCTCGCCCTCATTCTCATCGGTGGTATGGCCGCCGACGGCATCATGGGCGGCTCGAGCTCGCCCGCGGACGCCTTGCTCATGATCGCGCTCATCGTCGCCTGGGGCTACGTGCTCGATATCCTGGAGTTCCGCGTCCCCTTCTTCCGGCGTTGCCTGCGCGACACGCAGACGACCCTCGTCCGAGATGGCCGCCCGCAGTGGGAGAACATGCGCCGGGAGATGGTCACCGAGGAGGAGCTGCAGGCGGCCCTTCGCAGGCAAGGGATCACGGACATCACCACGGTGCGCTCTGCCTGCCTCGAGGCGGACGGGGAGATCAGCGTGGTCAAGAAGCAGGGTGCGCAGGGCGGCGAGCAGTGAGTCGGGTCATCGACCCATGTCCTCGAAGCGCTCGGCCCGTTGTCTCTAGCCGCGTCGCCGCCGCCGCCGGCGCTCGCTCTCCTGTCTGCGCGGTCGTATCTCCCGATCGCGAAGCGCGGCGCCGAATTCACGTACCAGGTCGACGAGCGGTCGGAGCAGGACAGACTGCGCGTCGGGCCGCCACATCGCGATGTTGCGCATCTCCAGGCCGAGATCGCTGACCGGCTTCCAGATCGCGGTGCCGACCGCGAGGAAGGGCGCCGCGGGCTCCGCGCCGAAGGTCAATCCGAAGCCGCTCGCCACGAGCGTCAACAGGGCTTCTCCGTCGAGGATCTCCGAAGCCACGTTCAGGGTCACGCCGCGCGCGCGAACGGCGGCGATGATGTCGTCATACAGACGAGGATTGCTCTTCCGCGGATCCATGAGCATGGGCTCGTTCGCCAGGTCCTTGACCTTGATCATGGATTTTGTCGCCAGAGGGTGCTGCTCCGGCACGATGATCCCCAAGCGATGCCGGGCAAGCACGACGCTCTGGAGCGAGGAGTCATCCGGGACGTAGTTCCCATAGCCGAGCGAGATCTGCCCCGCGCGCAAGGCGTCCCACTGCTGCGCGCTGCTCATGGGCACGAGTTCCACGTTCACTCGAGGCGCCTGCTCCCGAAACCGCGTGAGGATCGTCGAGAGCGGCCCTACATACGCGGAGCCGCTCTCGAAGCCGATCGTGACCGTCCCGATCTGGCCTTCGGCCGTCTCCCGCGCCTCTTTCGCGGCGGCGTCCACGTCTGAGAGGATCGTCTTCGCTCTGTCCAGGAGAAGCCGCCCGGCGGGCGTGAGCTTCACGCCGCGCCCCGATGGCGCGAAGAGCTCCGCGCCGATCTCCTCCTGGAGCTGCTGCATCTGACGGCTCAACGGCGACTGTGATACGTGCAGCTTCTCTGCCGCGCGCCGGAAGTTCTCCTCCTCGGCGATGGCGATGAAGTAGCGCAGGTGACGGAGTTCCATCGGTCTGGTCCTCGATCCCAGGGCTGGCCGCGGCCCCCCACCGATGCTCAGCAGGTCTCAAATCGAGCCCAATATCGTCCTGGACGACTCGGTTGTCAAACGGTACCCATCACGCAAGGTCATCAAGGTCGCAAGGAATCGCCTGGTCACCCAGTCAACGACCAAGCGTCGCACGCATGGCCGTTCATTCAGAAGGAAAGGGATTATAGATATGAATTCAATCAGCGACGGCCAGGTCGCAGAGGTCCTCGAGCGTCTTCATCGGGAAGCGGAGGCGGCCGACGCGCCGCTGGCCGCCAGCGCAGCGAGCGAGGCGGCCACCAGGGAAGAGAGGATCACCCAGCTCCTCAAGGACGAAGCCAGCGATCTGAAGAGCACGTATCGCGGGTTCGCGGAGAATTTCCTCAACGTCTCCCCGGATTTTGGGCGTTTCCTCTACATGTGTGCCCGCGCATGCAAGGCCAAGTGCATCGTGGAGTTCGGCTCCTCGATGGGGATCTCCACGATCTATCTGGCGACCGCGCTGCGCGACATGGGCGGCGGCCGCTTGATCGGGACCGACCTTGTGCCCAGCAAAGTCGAGCGGGCGCGGGCGAACGTCGCCGCCGCCGGGCTGTCCGGTATCGTCGAGCTCCGGGTCGGTGATGCTCGAGAGACTCTGAAGTCGGGTGTCGGCGATGATATCGACATGGTGTTGCTCGACGGCGCCTTCACCCTTTATCTGGACGTCCTCAAGCTGCTCGAGCCGCATCTGAAGCCTGGCGCGATCATCATCGGCGAGAACGCGTTCGAGCAGGCCTCGGGCTATATCGACTACGTGCGCAACCCACAGAACGGCTACCTCTCCCAGCCGCTCCCGTTCGACGCGGGACGCGGCAACGAGCTCACGATCAGGACGAGCTGAGCACCCTGGATCGAGGCACGCTGATCCCGGCAGGACCGCCGCACGCCCGCCGGGAAAGAGAGAGCGCGAACGCTGTCCCGGCACGCACATGCCCCCTTCCCGTCGGGCATCCCACGCGGTCGAGGGGATCGCCCCTCGTCCGAGCTGGCATGGCACCGGGTCGGAGCGGGCCGCATCGGGCCGGAGGGGGCCTCGGCCCGGCCCGATTCTGTGACGGCCGCGAGAGACGCCCCGTAATTCTGAGCATGAGCCCTTCTCGTCCGCCGGCCGCCCCGGTCCAGCACGGCGCCTGGACATCCACGCACACAACCGCCGTTCATGTCCTCCCTGGGATGCTCCGGTTCCTCGGGGTCGCCGAGGTCTCACGCACGAGTGAGGAAGACTTGCTCCTCAAGCGCCGCATCGAGAACCTGCTCGCACGGGCGACGCCGTCCGAACACGACACGTCCGACGAGGAAGAATCATGAGTCCGCGCAAGGCCGCTGGGCGACCGCCGCGCCCGACCATCGTCCGCTCGCTCGAGGAGCGGCTCGCGAGGCCCCGTGCTGCGTCCCGGTGCGGACCTGGATGCCCCTCATGCGCGGTCGCTGGCGATGCGCCCGTCGACGATCTCGATCACGCGTTCGCACTGCTCGGCGATGCGCGGATCGTGCGTGACGACGAGGAACGTCGTGCCGAGCTCGCGGTTGAACCGGCGCATCAGCGCGAAGACCTCGGCCGAAGACTCGGTGTCGAGGTTCCCTGTCGGCTCGTCGGCGAGGACGAGCGGCGGTCGGCGCGACAGCGCACGCGCGATGGCCACGCGTTGCTGCTGGCCGCCCGAGAGCGCGGTCGCCCTGAAGTTCATCCGGTCGGCGAGCCCCACCGCTCCGAGCAGCTCGACCGCGCGCTCCTTCATGGCCGACGAAGGGAATCCCTCGTCGCCCCAGGCGGGCAGCATCACGTTCTCGAGCGCGGTGAACATCGGCAAGAGGTGATGGAACTGGAACACGAAGCCGAGCGTCCGCGCGCGAAGCCGGGTGAGGCTCGCCTCGTCGAGCCCCGTCGTGTCCTTGCCGTCGACCACCACGCGCCCGCGCGTCGGCCGGTCGAGCAGGCCGATGATGTTGAGAAGGGTGCTCTTGCCCGAGCCCGACGGGCCGATCAGCGCGGCGAACTCGCCCTTCTCGATCCGGAGATCGACGCCGTCGAGCGCGCGCGAGACGACGGCCTGGCCGTATTCCTTCACCACGCCTTCGACGACGAGCAGCGGATCAGCCATTGCGGATCGCCGACGCCGGATCGAGCATCGAGGCGCGCCGCGCGGGGAGCACGGCGGCGAGGAGCCCCACGCCGATGGCGAGGGCGGTCGCGAACACGAAGAGCTCGAGATCGAGCTGCACGGGGAACTTCGGGGCGCCGTCGGGCCCGCGCACGAGGCCCTCGAAGAGCTTCGACAGGAGCGCCCCGAGCGCCGATCCGACGAACGACCCGAGGAGCCCGAGGACCGCGCCCTGGATCAGGAAGATGCGCAGGACGCGGCCCCGCGACGTGCCGACCGCGCGGAGGACGCCTATCTCGCGCGACTTCTGGACCACCGACACGATGAGCACGCTCGCGATTCCCAGCGCGACCGCGAGGACGACGAAGAACTGGATCATGCTCTTCGAGCTGCTCTGCGCCGAGAGGCCGGTGAGCAGCTCGGCGTTGATCTTCATCCAGCTGTCCGCCTTCAGCCCCGTCCTCCCGCGCAGCTCGCCCGCGACGGTCTCCGCGGCGAACACGTCGGCGACCTTGAGCTCGATCGAGGTCGCGCCGCCGGGGAGCGCGTAGAGCGTCTGCGCCCTGCGGAGCGACGTGATCACCCACGTCTTGTCGACCGCCTCGTTGCCGAGCGAGAAGACGCCCGTGATCGCCACGACATCGTCGATCCCTTCGGTCGTCGTGATCCGGATCTTGTCGCCGACGCCGACGCCGAGCTCGTCCGCGAGCACGGCGCCGATGACCACGTCGCCCCCGGCGACGTCGAACCGGCCCGCGCGCATGCGCTTCCGGACGTCGATGATCGCGAGGAAGCGCTCGGGATCGACGCCGCGCACGACGACGGCGTTCTTGGCCTCGGCGCGGACGGCGAAGCCGGCGCCCACGATCGCCGGCGACGCGGCGATGACGCCGGCGGTGCACTCCGCGTCGGCCATGACGAGCGGCCACTGGTCGATGGAGCGAAGGCGCTGCGGCGCGGGCTGCACGGAGCGCGCGACGGCGCGATCGTCGCGATCGTCCGAGGAGTCGACGAGCGGACGCGCCGCCTCGCGCTGCACCTGCAGCGTGATGTGCGGCTGCGAGCCGAGCGTCTTGTCGATGAGCGACACCTGGAGGCCGTTGATGAGCGCGGAGAGGAAGACGATGACGCTCACGCCCACCGACACCGCCGCGAGGATCAGCGCGGTCTGCCCCTTCGCGTCGCGCAGGTAACGGAGCGCCACGAACCACTCGAACGGCATCTCAATCGAGCTCCGCGCGCACGCGCTGGCCCGGCGCATGGATCCGTCCGTCGGGCAGCACAACGACGCTCCCCTCGCCGAGGCCCTCGACGACCTCGACGGCGCCCTCTCCGCGAATGCCCAGCTTCACGTCCTTGCGCACGAGGCGATTGTCCTCGACCGCGAACAGCCAGGGCGCCGGCGTCGCCGCGTCGCGCACGGCGTCGCTCGGAACGACGAGCGCGCTCTCGCGCCGAGCGACCGAGAGATCGATGGAGACGGTCATGTCGGGCAACAGAAAGGCTGGCGCGCTCGGCACCGCGAGGCGCACCTCGACACTGCCCCTCTGCGGATCGATGGAAGGCGCGATGTAGCTCACCTCGGCGTCGAACACCTGTTGCGGATAGGCGTCCGCGGACGCGCGCGCCTTCTGCCCCAGCGCGATCCACGCGAGGTTCCGCTCATCGGGCTGGAAGACGAGCTGCGGGCTCCCGTCCGCGGCGAGCACAATCAACGTTCGCGCCGGCTGCACGACGTCGCCGGGCTCCACGGAGCGCGTGAGCACGACGCCGTCCTGATGCGCCACGATCCGCGTCTGCGCGAGGCGAACGGTCGCGCCGACGTGCTGCGCCTGCGCCTGGAGGAGCGCGGTCAGCGCGACGCGGGAGTCCGCGCCCATCGGCGTCGACGCGATGCGCTGCGCCTCCGCCGCGACCTTTTGCGCGCGCGCGAGCTCGACGCTCTGTCGGGCGTTGTCGAGCTCGGCTTGAGCGACCGCCCCCGACGCCGAGAGCTCTCGCACCCGCGCGAGCTCGACCTCGGTGCGCTCGAGGTTCGTCTCTGCCTGACGGAGCGCCTCGGTCGCGACGATCGCGCCGACGCGGCGGAGCTGCTCCACGCGCGCGCTCGCCTGGTCGACGGCAGCCTTCGCCTGCGACACCGCCGCGCGCGCCTCGGCGTCGTCGATCTGCACGAGGAGATCGCCCGCCTTCACGCGTTGCCCCTCGATCGCGCCGACCGCGACGACGAGGCCGGAGACCTGCGCCGCGACCTGAACGCGCGTCGGCACCCTCACCCGTCCGCTCGCGACGACGCGCTGCTCGAGATCCTTTCGAGCGGCCACGGCGACCTTCACCTTGGGTCCGCGCGCGCGCACCGCCATCACGATCGTGAAGGCCGCGAGCAACGCGATCAGGATCCAGAGCCCAGGGCGCCGAAGGAGCGTCCTCATTGGCCGAACCGTCTACCACCGAACCGGCGCGGCCTGCGAGGCCCGTCATGCGGAACGTGGGCGCGGGAGAAGTAACAGAGCCCCCGAGGCATGTACCTCGGTGCGCTCCGTGAGCCGCGCCTCGCTGCGAAGTTCGCAAGCGGAGAGGAATGGCTCCAGCTGCTGGACTCGAACCAGCGACCCGGCGGTTAACAGCCGCCTGCTCTACCAACTGAGCTAAGCTGGAATGCGTCGGAGACGGGCGCGAGGATAGTCAGCGACGCCTTCCCGTCAAGCGAATCCGCACCGTCGCTGAAGTTTACGTGACGCCCCGGTGTGCTCGCCCGCTCCGCGCGAGATTGCCCGCCCGGCGTGCTTCTGCGACAACGCCGCCGTGCAGCGCGCCGCCGTGCCCTTCTCGCCGCAGCCGCCGGACGCCCCGGCCCCCTCCGCCGCCCGCTCCGCCGGCCGCGGCGGCCTCGCCATCGCCGGCGCCAAGGTCTCGTTCATCCTCTTCGGCTTCGTCCAGCAGCTCATCCTCCCGCGGCTGCTCGGCACCGACGGCTACGGCGCGGTCTCTGTCGTCCTCGCGGGCGTCGGCGTCGTCAACAACGTCATCGTCGCGACCGGCATCCAGGGCGTCTCGCGCGCCGTCTCCAGCGTCGCGGAAGCGGACGTCGCCGCCGCCTTCCGCCGCACGCTCGCCCTCCACGCCCTCCTCGCCGTGGTCGTCTCCGCCGGCTTCGCGCTCCTCGCCGGCGCCATCGCCGACTTCTCCGAGGCCCCGCACGTCGCCACCCCGCTGCGGCTCGCCGCCGCCGTGGTCCTCCTCTACGGCCTCTACGCCCCGCTCGTCGGCGCGCTCAACGGCCAGCGGCGCTTCGTCACGCAGGCCGCCTTCGACGTCGGCTACGGCGCGCTCCGCACCGCGAGCATCGCCGTCTTCGCCCTGCTCTTCCTCCGCGCGGGCCAGAGCGGCGTCCTCGGCGCGATCGCCGGCTTCGTCGCCGCGGCCGGCGTCATCGTCCCCCTCGCGCTCACCAGGACGGGCCTCGGCCGCCGCGGCAGCGCCGGCCCCTCGATCCGCGAGCACGCCGCCTTCCTCCTGCCGCTCGCCGTCTCGCAGACGTTCCTGAACCTCCTGCTCCAGACCGACTTCTTCCTCCTCCGCCGCTTCCTCGGGCAAGCCACGAGCGGGCTCGCGCTCGGCGCGAACGCCGCGGACGACCTCATCGGCGTCTACCGCGGCGCGCAGCTCTTCGCGTTCCTGCCGTACCAGCTGCTCCTCTCGGTCACGTTCATCCTCTTCCCGATGCTCGCCCGCGCGCACGCCGAGCACGACCGCGCCGCGGTCCGCCGCTACGCCATGACCGGCGTCCGCCTCTCGTTCCTGCTCACCGGGCTCCTCTGCGCCCCGATCTCGGGCCTCGCCCCGCACGTCCTGCGCTTCGCCTTCCCTGTCGAGATCTGGAGCCGCGGCGGCGACACGCTCCGCGTCCTCTCCCTCGGCATGGGCGCGTTCGCCGTCCTCGGCGTCGCCTCGGCCGCGCTCACCAGCCTGCACCGGGAGCGCGTCGCGGCCGCCCTCACGGCCGCCACCGTCTTCCTCGTCGCCACCGGCTGCTCGATCGCCGTCCCGCGCGCCGCGTTCGGCCCCGACATGCTGGTGCGCTCCGCCGTCGCCACCTCGCTCGCGCTCGTCACCGCCGCGATCGCCGGCGGCGTCCTGCTCCACCGCGCCGCCGGCGGCTTCGTCGCCGCCCGGACGGCGCTCCGCGTCGGCGCCGCGCTGCTCGCCGCGATCGCCGTCGGCGCGCAGCTCCCGTGGCTCGGCAAGATCGCCGTGCTCGGCGAGGCGATCCTGGTCGGCCTCGTGTACCTCGCCGTCCTCGTCGTCACGCGCGAGGTCGGCCGCGAGGACCTCGCCGCCCTCAAGCAGGCGTTCGGGCGCGGCGCGCGGCGCGCCTAGCTCCGTCCGCCCGCGTCCGTCCCGACGCGCGCCCTGCGCGCCCGCCTACAGCCGCCTCGACGCCCTCTTGACCGTCAGCCGGCGATCTCGCATACGGCCTCTCCCCCCAGCCCGGCCAGCGCCGCGCCCGCTCGAAGGCCGAGCGGAGCCCCACGGCGCGCCGGGCACGCACAGGCAGGCGAAGACGTGGCCCCTCAATTCATCTTCACGATGCAGGATGTCCGGAAGGTGCACCCCCCGAACAAGGAGGTGCTGAAGGGCCTGTGGCTCTCCTTCTTCCCGGGCGCGAAGATCGGCGTCCTCGGCTCGAACGGCGCCGGCAAGAGCACCCTGCTGCGCATCATGGCGGGCGTCGACAAGGAGTACCTCGGCGAGGCGAAGCCCGCCGACGGCACCCGCATCGGCTACCTCCCCCAGGAGCCGCAGCTCGAGGCCGGCAAGACCGTGCAGGAGCACGTCGAGATGGCCGTCCACGAGGTCCGCTCCCTCGTCCAGCGCTTCGAGGAGATCGGCGCGAAGCTCGGCGAGTCGCCCCCCGACATGGAGGCGCTCCTCGAGGAGTACGCCGCGCTCCAGGACAAGATCGAGGCCGCGAACGGCTGGGAGATCGACCGCGTCGTCGAGCGCGCCATGGACGCCCTCCGGCTGCCGCCGCCCGACGCCGACGTCGCCAAGCTCTCCGGCGGCGAGCGCCGCCGCGTCGCCCTCTGCAGGCTCCTCCTCGAGAAGCCGGACCTCCTGCTGCTCGACGAGCCGACCAACCACCTCGACGCCGAGAGCGTCGCCTGGCTCGAGCGCTTCCTCCACGAGTACCCCGGCACCGTCGTCGCGGTCACCCACGACCGGTACTTCCTCGACAACGTCGCCGGCTGGATCCTCGAGCTCGACCGCGGCGCCGGCATCCCGTACGAGGGCAACTACACCGGCTGGCTCGAGCAGAAGAAGAAGCGCCTCGAGCTGGAGCAGAAGCAGGAGAGCGCGCGCAAGCGCACCCTGGAGCGCGAGCTCGAGTGGGTCCGCATGGCCCCGCGCGCCCGCCAGGCCAAGAGCAAGGCCCGCCTCGCCGCCTACGAGACGCTGCTCGCCGAGGACAGGTCGAAGAAGGTCGAGGAGAACGAGATCCACATCCCCGCCGGCCAGCGGCTCGGGAACGTGGTCGTCGAGGCGGAGCACCTCCGCAAGGGCTTCGGCGACCGCGTCCTCATCGACGACCTCAGCTTCTCGCTCCCGCGCGGCGGCATCGTCGGCATCATCGGGCCGAACGGCGCCGGCAAGACCACGCTCTTCCGCATGATCATGGGCCTCGAGAAGCCCGACGGCGGCGCGCTCAAGCTCGGCGAGACCGTGGAGCTCGCGTACGTCGACCAGTCGCGCGACGCGCTCAACCCGAACAACAACGTCTGGCAGGAGATCTCCGGCGGCGAGGATCGCCTCCTCGTCGGCAAGCGCGAGGTCAACTCGCGCGCGTACGTCGCCAGCTTCAACTTCGCCGGCAGCGACCAGCAGAAGAAGGTCCGCGATCTCTCCGGCGGCGAGCGCAACCGCCTCCACCTCGCCAAGCTGCTCCGCCGCGGCGGCAACGTCCTCCTGCTCGACGAGCCCACCAACGACCTCGACGTCGACACGCTCCGCTCGCTCGAGGAGGCGCTGCTCAACTTCGCCGGCTGCGCCGTGGTCATCAGCCACGACCGCTGGTTCCTCGACCGCATCGCGACCCACATCCTCGCCTTCGAGGGCGACAGCAAGGTCGTCTGGTTCGAGGGCAACTACGCCGACTACGAGGCCGACCTGAAGCGCCGCCTCGGCGCCGACGCGGCCGAGCCCCGCAAGCTCCGCTACCGCAAGCTCACCGCGGGCTGACCCGGCCCGGCGCGCCTCGCACGGCGCCCCCGCGGCGTTCCACCCTGGAGCACGATTCCGGTCGGGTGCGACGCGCACGCACCGGTATTTTCCCGTCACAGGATCACCCCGCCCACGTAAGCGTCCGACCGCGCTTCAGCTAAGCTGCGCCCGATGCACGGCACGAGGAGAAAGGGCTCCCCGCCGAGCGCCCGCAGGGACTGGGGGCGCCTCGCCGTGCGCGTTTTGTGCGCCGTGTTCGCGCTGATCGGCGCGATCCCGCTCGCGCTCGGCTTCCTCGTGCGCACCGAGACGGTGCGGGCCTGGGCGGCGCGCGAGACGGCGGCGCTGCTCCAGCGCGAGCTCGGCATCACGGCCCGCTACGACGTGCGCGTCCAGGCCTGGCCCCTCATGGTCGGCCTGAACCGGCTCGTCGTCGACTCCTCGGACGGCGGCGCGCCGTTCCTCGAGCTCGAGCGCGTGGCCATCCGCCCGCGCCTGTTCTCGCTGCTCGCGGGGCACATCGACGCCGGGGACGTCGAGATCATCGGCCCCCGCGTCCGCGCGGTGCTGAAGGACGGGGAGCTCCGGAACCTCACCCTCCCGAGCACCGGCGGGGGCGGCGGGGGCGGCCTCGACCGCGCGCCGCTCTCCTCGGTGGCCATCACCGACGCGCGGGTCGACCTGACGATCGACAACGTCCGCGTCCAGGCCACCGAGGTCGACGTCGACGTCTCCGCCGAGCCGTCGGACGCGTTCGAGATCGCGATGCGCTCCGGCCTCGTCTCGGTCGTCCGCACGCACCCGGCGCCCGGCCACGAGGCCGAGGAGGACAGCGTCGACGAGGACGTCGTCTGCCGCTTCGACACGCGCGTCCGCGTCGAGCCAGGCCGCGCGCTCGTCCGCCGGCTGATCCTCGAGGGCGCCGCCGACTTCGACCCGGATCCCGGCACCGCGCCGCCCTGCGCGCTCCAGGACGGCGACTGGCGCCGGGTGGAGCTCGAGCTCGGCGCCCTCCGCGCCGTCGGCCTCGGCGACGGCATGCCCCACCGGATCGAGGGCCGCGTGCGGGCGCGCCTGCCCGTGCCGATCGTGCACCGCTTCGTGAACCTGCCGCCCGCGTCCGGCTCGGTGTCGCTCGACGTCGACGCGGAGTACGACGCGGCGTCCGCGCCGCTCGGCCTTTCGCTCCCCCGCGTCAAGGGCACGCTCCTGCTCGACCGGCCGGGCCTCGACGGCAGGGTCTTCGTCACGCGCCTCGCGGGCAAGGTCTCGACGACCCCGGACGCCGTGCAGCTCTCCGACGCCGACGTCGCCTGGGCCGACGGCACGCTGAAGATCTCGAGCGCGGAGATCAAGCCGTTCGAGAAGGGCGTGCCGCTCCAGGCCGGGCCGATCGACCTCGCCAACGTCGAGCTGCCCGGCCTGCTCCGCGATCTCGCCGTCCACCCGCAGGCGCACGTCGCGTGGACGCTGCGCGAGGGGAGGTTCGATCGCTTCGGCGGCACGCTGTCCCCGCTCTCCCTCGAGGGCCCGCTCGCCGTGCAGACGCACGGCTTCGAGATCTTCGATCACCCGACGAAGGACCCTGCCCGCAAGCGCCTGATGGGCGTCAAGGAGGGCACGGTCCGCGGCTCGTTCCAGGTGCGGCCGAACGCCGTCGTGCTCTCGGGCTTCTCGATCGACACGCCGAGCTCGCACCTCAGGACCACCGTCTCGCTCGGCTTCAACGACCAGCTCGGGGTCGAGGTCCACCCGGGCTCGCGCGTGGACCTCGCCGAGATCTCCCCGCTCGCCGCGCTCGAGCTCGCCGGCGTCGCCACGATGAAGGCCGCGATGCACGGCTCCTACGAGCACCCGAAGCTCACCGGCGAGATCGGCGTCGAGAAGTTCGTGTTCGGCGGCTTCCCCATCGGCGACCTCGAGCCCTCGCCGGTCGCGTTCGAGCCGCTCGCCCTGACGCTCGAGAACGCGCGGGTCCGGCACGGGGCGAGCCGCGTCCGGGTCCCGTCGATCAAGGTCGATTTCGACCCGGCCGGCAACCTGCCCAAGGGCCGCCCGCTCGACAGCTCGACGGGGATCGTCGTCGTGGACGCGACCGTCGACACGCGCGAGGCGCCGCACCTCGCCGCGCGCGACCTGCTCGAGGTGCTCCGCCTCGACAAGGATCCGCGGTTCGCCGACTACAAGGCGACAGCGAGCGGGACGGCCCGCGCCCACTTCGCGCTCGGCGGCCCCGAGGATCGCTGCGGCGGCGGCTACCTCGCCGTGAACGCGGGCATGCGGCTCACCGGCGTCGAGCTGCTCGACGAGCGCTTCGACGAGGGCGAGATCGACCTCGACATGATCTGGGACGACCAGGCCGCCGGCGCGGACGGCATGCGGCTCGACGTCCGCTCGGCGTCGCTGCGCAAGGGCACGGGCTCCGTGCTGGCGAGCGCCTCCGTCGCGCACGGCGGCGCGCTGAAGGGGAGCGTCATCGCGAGCGGCCTCCCGCTCTCGCGGATCGACGGGCTCGGGGCGGCGGCCTCGCAGTTCGACGGCTCGGTGTCGGTCGTCGCCAGCCTGGGCGGCACCGTGAGCAGGCTCGCCGGCTTCGCCGACGTGCACGTCTCGCGCGTCGGCATCCGCCGCACGCACGCGAGCCTGCCGCCCTCGCGGGTCGAGCTCACGATCGTGCCGAACGACAAGCCGCCGAAGATCATCGGCAGGACGCCGATCTGCGGCAACCCCCAGGGCGCGCCGTTCGATCCGGCGGAGTATGAGCGCGACCTCCCCGACGGCTCCTTCGTCGCGAACGGCTCGCTCTTCGGCGGGCAGGTCGCGCTGAAGGGGCTCCGCGTCACGCGCCAGCGGCGCAAGATCGTGGACGGGGACGCGCGCATGGACGCGCTCGACCTGGGCACGCTCGCGAACCTGATCCCGGGCGCCGCGCTCGCGGCGGCGCCGAAGGGCACGATGACCGGGTCGCTCGACATCGAGCGGCTCCCCCTCACGGATTTCCGGCAGGCGGCGCTCACGCTCACGGTCGACGCGCTCAAGCTCGATCGGGAGGGCCAGGGGGTCCACCTCACGAGCCCGAGCGGCCCGATCCGCCTCGCGGGCAACACGCTGAAGGTGCCGGAGCTCCACCTCGAGGCGCACACCGCCTCGCGCCTGTCCGCCGCGTTCACGGCGTCCGGCGAGGTCAAGCGGGTGTTCACGGCGCCGGACCTCGACATGGCGATCCGGGTGAGCCCGACGAACCTGTCGCGGCTCAGCGCCGACATCCCGCAGATCCGGCACGCGCGGGGCATGGTGCAGGCCGAGGTCCAGGTGGCCGGGCCGCTCCAGGGGCTGCGCTACACGGGCTCGGCGACGCTCAAGGAGGGCGAGCTCGACGTGGTCGGGCTGCCGGTGTCGCTCGACGACATCGACGTGGAGATCGCGATCGGCGGCGACCAGGTGCGCCTCACGAAGGCGAGCGCGCGGGTCGGCACGGGCACGGTGACCGCGGTGGGGCACATGCCGGTGCGCGGCCTGACCCTCGGCACGGCGCAGGCATCCATCGTGGCGACCGGCGTGAAGCTGCCGGTCGCCGAGGGGGTGAACCTCACCGCGAACGCCAACCTGACGGCGAGCTTCCGGCCCGGCGTCGAGGACGACGCGTCGGGGGAGAAGAACCTGCCGCGGGTCGAGGGGAAGATCACGCTCACGTCGTTCAGCTACACGCGCCCCATCCTGATGAGCATGGACCTCGGCGATCTCACGGGGCGCCAGCGGACGACGGTGCAGACCTACGACCCCGCCGCCGACGTGGTCCGGTTCGACGTCACCGTCGCCTCGCCGAACCCGCTGCGCTTCTCGAACGATCTGGCCGACATGCGGCTCGAGGTCTCGCAGCCCGGGCTCGCGCTCTCGGGCACGAACCAGCGCTTCGGCGCGCGCGGCACGCTGCGCATCCTGCCCGACTCGAAGCTCATGCTGCGCAGCACCGAGTTCGAGGTCCGGGACGGCTACGTCCGCTTCGACGATCCGTTCCGCATCGCGCCCAAGGTCGACGTGCGCGCCGAGAGCGAGTACCGCCGCTACACGTCGACGAGCTCTGCCGCGGCGGACGCGACGTCGGGCGCGGAGCCCGCGGCGCCGGCGGCCGCGGGCAGCAGCGCGAACTCCAGCGGGCTCTGGCGCATCAAGCTGCACGCCCAGGGCGACGCCGACAACCTCCAGCTCAACCTGACGAGCGATCCGCCGCTCAGCCAGGAGGACATCGTCCTGCTGCTGACGCTCGGCATGACGCGCGCCGAGCTCAACCAGGGCGTCGTGTCGTCGCTCGGCGAGACCATGGGCCTCGAGGCGCTCTCGTCGCTGACGGGCGCCGACAAGGCCGTGAAGACGATGGTCCCCCTCATCGACGAGTTCCGCTTCGGCACCGGCTACTCGTCCAAGAACGGCGCCCCGGAGCCGACGGTGACGATCGGCAAGCGCATCACGGACGCGGTGCGCGCCAACGTGACGACCGGGCTCTCGCAGGGCAGCCAGGTGCGCGCGGGCGTCGAGGTGAAGCTCAGCGACCGGATGAGCCTCCAGGGGTCGTACGACAACTCGAGCGACGCCTCGAGCTCGCCGCTCGGCAACGTGGGCGCCGACTTGAGGTGGCGGCTCGAGTTCGAGTGACGGTCGCGCCGCGGATGGCGCTCGAAGGGCGCTCCCGCGGCGCTCGATCCGCGGCCCTCAGGTGGCCGCGGCGAGCGCCGCATCGAGGGCGCCGTACCGGTCGTCGCGGCCGGAGACCCACTGCCTGTGGCCCATGAGCTCGAAGATGCGCCGGTGCTTCGGGTTCTTCCAGGTCATGCTGAGCAGCGCGCGCTGGAACGCCTCGGCCTTCGCCTCGGGCAGCGCCGGCAGCGCGTCGAACATCGCGAAATCGTAGGCCGGCGTGGTCCAGAGGACGTCGACCCGGCGGAGGTCGATGTGGCCGTTCGCCTGCTCGGCGAGCCACACCGCGTCCCCGACCGCCGCCGCCTGCGCCTTGCCCTCGTGCAGCGCCGCGAGCGCCTGGACCTCGCTCGTCGCGGTGTCCCCGTGCTTGCCGACGTCCACCTCGAACGGCATGAGCTGGATCTTCTCCACGGCCACGCCCGCCTGCCGGAGGAAGTGGAGCGGCAGGATGCGCGCGTGCGCCGAGTCGACGCTCCCGACAGCGAGCGCCTTGCCCTCCAGATCGCTGAGCGCCCCGACGGCGGCGTCGCGGCGGACGAGGAGCTTGCTGTGGAAGTCGCGATCGATCTCGCGCATCGCGAGCGAGCGGGACCGGCCCTCGGTCTGCCGCTTCACCCGAACGTGCGCGACGGCGCTGTTCCAGGCGACGTCGATGTGCCCGCGGATCAGCGACTCGACCTGGCGCTCGTACGTAGAGAACAGCGCGAAATCAATCAGGATTCCATGTTCGCGGAAGTGCTCGCGCAGGCTCTCCCACAGCGTCACCACCTTGGCGTCATGCGCCACGGCGCCGACGAGCATCGCCAGGTCCTTCATCCAGTGCCTCGCACGGGCGGCGACGCTAGCACGAGCTCTGCCCGCCGAGAGCCCCGCGTCTCGCACATCGGGGCGTCGCGGGCGGCCTCTTGCCCATCCAGCGCCCAACCGGGCTACGCTGCGTCCGTCGTGCACGCCGGCGCCGGTTCATTTCCGTTTCATCCCCCGGCGCTCCGCGCCTGATGGCTCGCTTCCGTTCCACCCTCATTCCCTTTCTGCTCGGCTTTTTGCCGCTCGGCGTGATCGCCGTCCCGGCGCACGCCGACCCGACCCCGGCACGTCCGGCTCAGGCCAACCTCAACCCCGGTCAGGCCAACCTCAACCCCGGTCAGGCCAGCCTCAACCCCGGTCAGGCCAACCTCAACCCCGGTCAGGCCAGCCTCGCCCCTGCCGAACCTCCGGCACGGGCCGTGCTTTCGGGCGAGGCCGGCACCCAGGCCACCGACGTGCCGTCGCTCGGCCAGCCGCTGGCCCTGGGAGAGCTCGTCGGCAAGCCGATCGTCCGCATCGATGTCACCGCGCAGGGCGACCGATGGCAGATCGTGTCGCCGGTCACGAGCGTCGACCTCGGCGAGCCGCTCAGCCCCGACGCCGCGCGCCGCGCCATGCGCGAGCTGCTCGCCTCCGGCAACTTCGCCCGCGCGTCGGCCGAGGCGTACCTCGTGCCGGACGGCGCCGCGCTCCGGATCGTCGTCGTCCCCCGCCGGAGCATCGCCACCGTCCAGATCACCGGCGGCGCGCTCGACCGGCAGGACACCCTCGAGGCCGCCGGCATCGCCGAGGGCGGCGAGATCACCGCGGCCACGCTGGCCGAGATCAGCCCCCGCATCCGCGCGTTCTACGCGCTTCACGGCTACCCCGCGGCCGCCGTCACGATCCGCGCCGTCGACACCGACGAGCCCTCCCAGGTCGTCCTCGCCCTCGACATCGAGGCCGGCGCTCCACGCGTCGTCTCCGAGCGCGTCTTCGTCGTGGCGCCGCGCGCGGACCGGGAGCTCGGCTCGCTCAAGCAGAGCTACGGCCTCGGCGTCGGCGCCCGCGTCGACGAGCCCGCCCTCGCCGAGGCCGACCGCGAGATGGCCGAGCTGCTCCGCCGGAGCGGCTTTCACGACGCCGAAGTCTCCCACCGCGTGCTCGCGGTCGGCCCGCACAACTACCTCTACGTCTACCTCGAGCCCGGCGCGCGCATCGTCCCCGTCTTCGACGGCAACCGCGCCTTCGACGACGACGCCCTCGAGGCCGCGCTCGATCTCGGCGAGACGACCGAGACGAAGACGAACGATCTCACCGATCGGCTCCGCGCGTTCTACGTCGAGCGCGGCTTCCTCGACGCCGAGATCACCCCCTCGCTGGGCGGCAAGCCCGACGATGCGGTCCGTTACCTGACCTTCACCGTCCGCGAGCACGACCAGGTGCGCGTCACGAAGCGCGTCTTCCCCTGCCTCACGGGCGACCTCAGCCCCGACGACCTCGGCCGCGAGATCGAGAGCTTCCTCGAGGAGGACCTGCCCGGCGCCGACGCCTTCTCGATGCCCGACCCGCGAGGCATCTCGGACCTCTTCGGCCCGACCCGCGGCGCCGGCGGTCGCGCCAGGCCGGTCGAGCTCATCCCCTCGATGACGTACGCGCAGGAGACCTACGAGCGCGCCCTCAAGCACCTTCGCGATCTCTACTTCAGCAAGGGCTACCTGAACGCCGTCGTCGGCCCGGTCTCCGTGCTCCGCGCCACCTGCTCGCGCCGCTCCCCGCCGGGCGCCTGCATCCCCGAGCCGGTCGCCGAGCGCGTCACGGCCCAGTGCCTCACCGACGCGCAAGGGCTGCCCCTCCCCGAGCCGCCCGTCCCCGCCGCCCTCACGTGCCGCCCCGACGCCGCCCGGCACATCGCGTGCTCCCCCGAGGTGACGCTCCGCATTCCGGTCCACCCCGGCCCGCAGACCCAGCTCTACGATCTCGCCTTCGAGGGGAACAAGGGCTTCTGCGGTCAGGCCGGCCTGAGCGAGCGCGATCGCGCCCTCTGCGCCGACGAGCGGCCGTTCAGCGAGCGCTGGCTCAGCGACCTCGCCGATCTGAAGGTCGGACAGCCCCTCTCGACGCTCGCGCTCGACGCCGCGCGGCTGCGCATCATGGATGCTTACCGCGACCTGGGCTACGCGTTCGCCGAGGTCCGCACGGCCATCGAGCCCTCGCCCGACCGCACGCGCGCCCGCGCGCGGTTCATCGTCTCGGAGCGAGATCGGGTGTTCGTCACCGGCATCGTCGTCAAGGGCGCCGTCCGGACCGACGAGCAGCTGATCCTCCGCCGCGTCCTGCTCCGCGAGGGCGCGCCGTTCCGCCAGTCGCAGGCCCGCCTGAGCGAGGAGCGCATCGCCACGCTCGGCCCCTTCTCCAGCGTGTCTATCTCGCTCGAGGATCCCGACGTCCCGCAGAAGAACAAGCGGGTCGTCATCCACGTGGTCGAGCAGCTGCCGCAGTACCTCAACCCGCAGATCGGGTTCTCGACCGGCGAGGGCGCGCGCCTCGCCTTCGAGTACGGACACCGCAACATCGGTGGCCTCGCCATCGGCCTCACGATGGGCGTCCAGCTCAGCTACCTGTTCGAGTTCATGATCGTGGACAAGGCGGCGAGCCGCCACTACGAGGAGCTCCAGATCGACGACCAGCTGGAGCGCCGCATCGCGGTCTCGGTCACGCTCCCGGACATCGGCCTCGGCCCGCTCGTCAGCATGTCGCTCGCGGGCATCAACGTGCGCGACAACCAGCTGGATTTCGGCGTCACGAAGACGGCGATCATCCCCGCGATCACCTACCGCCCGCGGCGCGCCGTCACGACGCAGCTCGCCCTGTCGACCGAGCTGAACAAAGTCGGCTTCTTCCCGGGCGCCGTCGGCGCCGACAAGCGGGATATCCTCGATCAGCTGCGCATGCCCGAGGGCGAGACGATCGCCCTGGCGCAGCGGATCGACGCGTCCTGGGACACGCGGGACACCCCCTTCGCCGCGACCCGGGGCTTCCTCCTCTCCGGCGGCGTCGAGCACGTCGACGCCTTCGACGCCTTCGCCTCGGTCCGGGCCCAATCGAGCTTCCCCGAGAGCCACTTCCTGCGATTCACGGGCCGCGTGTCGGGCTATATCCCCCTCGCGCCGCGGTCGCGGCTCACCCTCGCCCTGAGCCTGTCCGGAGGGTATATTCAGCCGCTCGTGGCCGAGAGCGGGACGTACCCGGATCGCCTGTTCTTCCTCGGCGGCGTCGACTCGCTCCGTTCCCATCTGGCCGAGTCGCTGTATCCTGAGGACGGGCTCGAGGAGGCGAGAGAGGCGCTGGGCGGGGACGCCGAGGTATCGACCGACGATATCCCGCGCGGCGGGACGGTGATGGTGAACCCCCGCGCCGAGCTGCGCATTCCGCTGACGGATCTGCTCCAGCTCGGGCTCTTCCTCGACGCGGGCAACCTCTGGATCAGGGCGAGGAACGTCAACCTCGATCCGCGGCTCTTGCGTTACGGGCTCGGCGCCGGCCTGCGGGTGAACACGCCCATCGGCCCCCTCGCCTTCGACTACGGCTTCAACCTGGATCCGCGCGAGGAGCTCGATGAGATCGACGGTGCACTCCACTTCTCCGTGGGGCTCTTTTGACAGGCGGCCTCGCGCGCGAGGCGGCTCACAACGCATGATGATAACGAGGCTCCCCTGATGAACCGTTCACTCCGCATGTGTGCTTTGCTCGCCCTGACATCGACCCTCACGATCGCCGGCTGCGGCGACGACGAGAGCGCCGCGCCGAGCAGCGCGGCGAGCACGTCCGGCGCCGGTGGGTCCGGCGGGCAAGGCGGGTCCGGCGGATCGGCGGGCAGCGGCGGAGCGGGCGGGCAAGGCGGCTCGACGAGCAGCGCCTCGGCTGGCGGCGATGCCACGGGCGGCGGCGGAGCGGGCGGGCAAGGCGGCTCGACGAGCAGCGCATCGGCTGGCGGCGATGCCACGGGCGGCGGCGGAGCGGGCGGGCAGGGCGGCGCGACGAGCAGCGCCTCGGCTGGCGGCGATGCCACGGGCGGCGGCGGAGAGGGCGGGCAAGGCGGCTCGACGAGCAGCGCCTCGGCTGGCGGCGATGCCGCGGGCGGCGGCGGAGAGGGCGGGCAAGGCGGCTCAACGAGCAGCGCCTCGACGAGCAGCGCCTCGACGAGCAGCGCTTCGACGGGCGGTGGCGACGCCGCCGGCGGTGGCTCGGTGAGCAGCGCCTCGGGCGGTGGCGACGCCGCCGGCGGTGGCTCCGTGAGCAGCGCTTCGACGGGCGGCGGAGGCGACGCCGCTGGCGGCGGCTCCGTGAGCAGCGCTTCGACGGGCGGCGGTGGAGAGGGCGGGGCGACGGCGTGCGGCGACCTGCGGTGTGACACCGGCGAGACGTGCGATTCGTGCACCGACGACTGCGGCGTATGCCCGCCGGTCTGTGGTGACGGCATGTGCGAGCCCGACAGGGAGAACTGCCAGGCGTGCGCCACCGACTGCGGCGTGTGCCCGCCGGCCGAGTGCAGCCACGACCTCTGCGAGGAAGGAGCGCCCCTCCTCATGGGCTGCGATCCGTGCGTGACCGCGCTGTGCGCGGAGGACCCGGCGTGCTGCATGAGCGCGTGGGACACCCACTGCGTCGCTGGCCTCACCGCCGCCTGCGGGCGGGCCTGCGGGTGCGCCCACGACCTCTGCGAGGAAGGCGCGCCCCTCGACGCGACCTGCAACAGCTGCGTCGAGACCGTGTGCGGAGAGGACGGAGACAGCTTCTGCTGCACGCTCGGGTGGGACGAGAGCTGCGTCGCGCTCTCGGGGACGATGTGCGGCGTCACGTGCCGGTGAGCTCGGCTCGCCGCCCGAAAGGCGAGCCACGCAGGGCGCGGTAGCGACGGCGCTCCGCCGTGAACCTGACCGGCTCCGCGGGTGGAACGCCATCCGGCGGGCGCGCTCAGCGCGCCGTCGCCGCCTTCATCTCGCGCACGAAGCTCGCGACGGCGCGCGCGGCCGCCTCGGGATCACCGACGTTCGCCGCGACCCGCTGCACGACCGCGGACCCGCTGACCACGCCGAACGCCCCGGCGGCGAGGGCGTCGCGCACGTGCTCGGGCTTCGAGATGCCGAACCCCAGGATCGCGGGCGGCGCGCCGAACCGGCGCAGCGTCTCGAAGAGCGCCCCGTGGCCCAGGCGCAGCTGCTCGTCCGCCCCCGTCACGCCCTTGCGCGTCACGCAGTACGTGTACGCGCTGCACCGCTCCGCGAGCCGCTGCAGCGTGGCCTCCGAGGCGTTCAGCGGCGCGATCAGCACCGGCGCCACCCCCGCGGCGCGCGCCGCCGCCACGTACGGATCCGACTCCCTCACCGGCACGTCGGCGACGAGCACGCTGTCGACCCCGGCCGCGGCCGCCGACGCGTAGAAGCCCGCCAGATCGCGGTGCTTCACGAGGTTCGCGTACGTCAGGATGCCGATCGGCACCTCCGGCGCCTCCGCCCGGAACCGCGCCAGGAGCTCGATGCAGTCGCCCGGCCTCACGCCGGCCTCGAGCGCCCGCACGGCGGCGGCCTGGATCGTCGGGCCGTCCGCGATCGGATCCGAGAACGGGATCCCGACCTCGATCGCGTCCGCGCCGCCCTCCACGGCCGCGCGCAGCAGCCGCGCGCTCGTGGCGAGGTCCGGATCCCCCAGCATCAGGAAGGGGATGAACGCCCCCTCGCCGCGCTGCCGCAGCCGCTCGAATGCGCGATCGTAGCGCGTCGTCACCGTCTCCCGACTCATGTCGACCTCCCGGGATCGAGCAGCCTCTGCGCCTGCTCCATGTCCTTGTCTCCGCGGCCCGACAGGTTCACGACGAGCACCGTCTCGCGCCCTGCCTGCGCCGCCTCCGCCACCATCTTCAGCGCGTGCGCGATCGCGTGCGCCGACTCGAACGCCGGGATGATGCCCTCGCTGCGCGCGAGCCGCTGGAACGCGTCGAGCGCCTCGTCGTCGGTCGCCGCGACGTACGTCGCCCGGCCCGACGTCATGAGGTGCGCGTGCTCCGGCCCGACGCCGGGGTAGTCGAGCCCCGCCGAGACCGAGTGCGTCTCGGCGACCTGTCCGTGCTCGTCCTGGAGGATGTAGGTCTCCGACCCGTGCAGCACCCCCGGGCGGCCCTTGAGGAGCGTCGCCCCGTGCATGGCGGTCGACAGGCCGTGGCCAGCGGGCTCCACGCCGACGAGCGCCACGTCCTTGTCCGGGATGAACTCGGAGAAGATCCCCATGGCGTTGCTGCCGCCGCCCACGCACGCGACCACCGCGTCGGGCAAGCGCCCCTCGGCCTCCAGGATCTGGGCGCGCGCCTCGCGGCCGATCACCCACTGGAAATCGCGCACGATCGTGGGGAACGGGTGAGGCCCGGCGACCGTCCCGATCAGGTAATGCGTGTCCTCGTAGCTCTCGGTCCAGTAGCGCAGCGCCTCGTTGAGGGCGTCCTTCAGCGTCTGCGAGCCCGAGGTCACGGGCACCACCTCGGCCCCCATGAGGCGCATCCGGAAGACGTTGAGCCGCTGCCGCTCGACGTCCTTCGCGCCCATGTAGATGCGCGTGGGCATGCCGAGCAGGGCCCCGATCATGGCGGTCGCGACGCCGTGCTGGCCGGCCCCGGTCTCGGCGATGAGCCGCCGCTTGCCCATGCGCCGCGCGAGCAGCCCCTGGCCGAGCGCCTGGTTCGTCTTGTGCGCCCCGCCGTGGAGCAGGTCCTCGCGCTTGAGGTACAGCTTCACGCGCGGATCGCCGGTCAGGTTGCGGCACAGGGTGAGCGGCGTCGGTCGCCCCGCGTAGGTCGTCAGCAAGGCGTCGAACTCCGCCGCGAACGACGGATCGCCGCGCGCCTCCAGGTACGCGCGCTCGAGCTGCTCGAGCGCGGGCACGAGGATCTCCGGGACATAGGCGCCGCCAAAGGCGCCAAAGCGGCCGCTTTGCTGCATGGTGATTGCCTCGATCGTCGGTGGTGCGTTGTGCGTTGTGCGTCGTGAGAGCTGCCGTCAGGGGGAGGCGCGGTCCGCCGGGGCCGCGGGGTCACGGTCGTGGCGCGACGGGCCGCGCGCGCTGTCGAACAGGCGCACGAGCAGGTCGGCGCACTTCTCGCCGGGCGCGCGCTCGACGCCCGACGCCACGTCGAGCCCCCACGTCCCGACCCGGCGCGCCGCGGCGATGTTGTCCGGGTTCAGCCCGCCCGCGAGCAGGCTCCGGGCGCGCGCCGGGTGGCCGTCGATCGCGCTCCAGGCGAACGTCCGCCCCGTGCCTCCCCGCGCCTCCGCCGTGCGCGTGTCGAAGACCAGCCGATCGGCGCTGCGCTCGACCTCCGCGCCCGCGCCGTCGTCGCCCGCGCCCGCGGCGCCCGCCGCGCCGGCGGCCTCCCCGGACGGCGCCATCGGGACCGCCTTCCAGACCTCGCACCCCTCGGGGAGCGCGCGCCGCAGCGCCTCGATGAACGCGGCGTCCTCGTCGCCGTGGAGCTGCACGGCGCGCAGCCCGATCGCCCGCGCCGTATCCGCGACGAAATCCACGGATTGATTGAGGAAAACGCCGACGAAGGGCAGCCCCGCGGCCGTGGCGACCACGATCTCGGCCTGCTCGCGCGTCACCCGCCGCGGCGAGGTCTCGGCGAAGACGAGGCCGCCGAAGCGGGCCCCGAGCCGCTCCGCCTCGCGCGCGTCCCCGGGCCGGGTCAGGCCGCAGATCTTCACCCGGCCGGTCACCAGCGCGCGCGCGGCGTCCGCGATGTCGGGGCTGCGCATGAGCGACGTGCCGACGAGGAACCCGTCCACCGAGGGCGCGAGCCGCTCCACGTGGGCGCGCGACTCGACGCCCGACTCCGCGATGACGATCCGATCGCGCGGCACGCGCGGGGCGAGCCGCTCCGAGACGGCGAGATCGACCTTGAGCGTCTTGAGATCGCGGTTGTTGATGCCGATCACGGGCGCGGGCAGCGCGAGCGCGCGCTCGAGCTCCGCCTCGTCGTGGACCTCGACGAGGCAGTCCATGCCGAGCGCCTCGGCGGCGCCCAGGCAGAGGAGCGCGGTCGCGTCGTCCAGCACCGACAGCATGAGCAGGATCGCGTCCGCGCCGTTCGCCCGCGCCTCGATCACCTGGTAGGGCGTCACGACGAAGTCCTTGCAGAGGATCGGGACGTCCACGACCGCGCGCACGGCCTGGAGGATCTCGAAGCTGCCCTGGAAGAAGGGCTCGTCGGTCAGCACGCTCACCGCGTCGGCGACGCCGTAGTACGCGGCGGCGACGGCGTGCGGGTCGAAATCGGGCCGGATGAGGCCCTCGGACGGGGAGGCCTTCTTGCACTCCAGGACGAACCGCGCGCCCGGCGCGGAGAGCGCGCGCCGGAGGCTCCGCGAGGTGGGCGGCGCGCTCGCCCGAAGGCTGGCGAGCGGGGTCCGCCGCTCGCGCTCCGCCACGTCCGCCCGCTTCCGCTCCACGATGCGCGCGAGCACATTGCCCTGCTCAGCCATGTTTCGCCTCCTTCCGCGCTTCCTGGGCCCCGTCCCGGCTCAGCGCCACGAAGCGCGTGAGCCGCTCCGCCGCGCGCCCGGAGCCGAGCGCTTCGAGCGCCAGGGCCGTCCCTTCCCGCAGCCCCTCGGCGCGCCCGGCGATCCAGAGCAGCGCGCCGGCGTTGATCGCGACGGCGTCGCGGTGCGCGGGCGCGCCGCGCCCGGCGAGCAGGTCGCGGAGCCACGCCGCGTTCGCCGCCGGGCCGGCGCCCCGGAGCGCCTCGATCGGCGCCGGCGCGACGCCCGCGTCGGCCGGGTCGATCAAGAGCTCCTCGACGACCCCATCGCGGAGCCGGGCCGCGCGCGTCGGGGCGTGCAGGGCGACCTCGTCGAGCCCCCCGCCGTGGACGACGAGCGCGGCCTGGCACCCGAGCATGCCGAGCGTGCGCGCGGCGTGGGTGACGAGCTCCGGATCGTAGATGCCCATCACCTGGATCGGCGGCGCGCTCGGGTTCACGAGGGGGCCGAGCAGGTTCATGATCGTGCGCACCTTGAGGGCGCGGCGCACGGGCATCGCGTGGCGGAGCCCGGCGTGGTACTGCGGCGCGAAGAGGAAGCAGAAGCCGACCTCATCGAGGGCGCGGCGCGAGACCTCGGCCGGCGGGTCGAGCCGGGCGCCGAGCGCCTCGAGCGCGTCGGCGGAGCCGCACTGGGAGGAGACCGAGCGGTTGCCGTGCTTGGCGACCGGCAGGCCTGCTTCGGCCGCGACGAAGGCGACGGCCGTGGACACGTTCACGGTGGACTGCCCGTCTCCGCCGGTGCCGCAGCAGTCGGCATAGACATAAGCCGGCCGCGCGAACGGCACCGACGTCCCCCGGAGCGCGCGCGCCGCGCCCGCGATCTCGGCGGGGGTCTCGCCCTTCGCCTTGAGCGCCACGAACAGCGCGGAGAGCTCGATCTCCGTCAGCGCCCCGGCGATCAGGTCGCGGAACAGCGCCTCGGTCTGCTCCGCGGAGAGGTCGACGCCGGCGCAGAGCGCATCGATGACTGCATGCATCATGGTTCTCTCCTCATCTTCACGGCTGTTCTGGCAGACACGGATCCTCGGGACTCGGGCGTCGCGCTGCGGCGCCCTGCATAGCGGACAAAAGCGAAAAGGCCCACCGTTGTTCGGCGGGCCCTCTTTCTTCTTTCCTTCAGGTCGTCCTCCCCGCAGGGAGGCGCGTTACCCGTGGTAAGGGCCCGCCTTGGTAGAGCACCAGCGCCACCAGCGCAGCCCTGCCACGCACGAACCCACCTCGACGGCCGAGCACGACGCGCCGCCGAGGACGAAGGCCTCGGAACAGCGGCGAGCGCAGGACGCGGGGAGCGCGCGGGGCATGCGGGGAACATAGCTTGCGGGCGCGACGAGCGTCAAGCGGGTTCCGCGCGCGCCTCGAGCCGCCCCATCACATCGGCACATCGGTCATGTGACCGACGAGATAGAAGGCGCGGAAGATCGCATAAAAGAGATCGTTGGGTGGCTGGCTCGAGGAGAAGCCCGGGAGAGCGCACACGCATTACCTGGAGATCACGAGCCAGGTCAGCTCGTCGATCCCGGAGCCGGGCGACGTCCTGATGACCGAGCCGTCTGCCTCACCGGCAACCGGCGCCGAGAGCTTGCCGTCGTACTCGCTCATGGTCCGGAACCTCACGGGCGTCCCTGGCGCCAGGTCCGAGGGGGCCTGGACCCCGACGGGCGAGTCGCTGGTCGTCGCGAACGGGTAGAGCGCGTAGACCGCCACGATCTCCTCCCCGCCGAGATCCGGGAGCGGTGGCACGCGCTCCGGCGGGATCCTCCGGGCCGCGATGTCGTGGAGGGCCTCGCCGAGCGGCGTCGCGAGCGCGGCGCGGTTCACGGTGAGCTGGAGGCCGTCGCCGACCTCCAGGACCTGCGGATCGTCGCTGTTCGGCCCAAGGACGGCGCCCGCGGGCAGGTGCGGCACGAAGAGCGATCCCGCGTCGACGGTGACCGCGTCGGTGAAGCGCAGCGGGAACATGGTCGTTCCCCGGCGCGGCGTCGTTCCCGCGTCCTCCATCGACTTCACCACGAAGTCGACCGGCGGCTCCGCGTCGCAACGAAAGGTGAAGCGACCATCCGCCCTCGATCGGTCCGAGTAACAGACCGCTGTATTGCAAAACAGCACGGTGGCTCCGCCGATGGGCTGTCCCGCCTCGTCCGCGAGCACGCCGGTCACGCCCAGACCCGCCGGCGCGCCGCCGCCGCCGGAGCCGCCCGCCGCGCCGCCGCCTCCCGCCGCGCCGCCGCCACCACCGTCGCTGGTCGCTGCGTCGCCGCCTCCTGCGCCGCCGCCGGTCGCTGCGCCGCCGCCGGCGTCCCCCGCCCCGCTGGTCGAGCCGCCGCCTCCGTCGCAAGCGGACGCAATCAGCGCGACCACCAGGAGCAGGGCGCGCTTCATCATTCGGCCAGCGCCTGCTCGATGACCGCCGTCATGGCGTCGGGGTCGTACTCGTGGCTGGCGTACCGGACGATGCCGTCCTTGCCGACGATCACGTCGACCGGGAACGGGTTGGGGCCGGGGAAATTGGATGTCACGGCGGCGTAGGTGCTCGCAGTCTCCTCGAGCCCGACCGGGAAGCTGACCTTGATGTTGTCGCAATACGCCTGCACCTGGCCGATCTGATCGACCGGCTCCCTCGGGTTGAGGGCGACGATCTGCAGGCCTTGGTCCTTGTACTTCAGCCAGAACCGCTCCTCGGTGTCCGGCAGGTGGTTGGCGCAGACCGGACAGAAGGTGGCAAAGTAGGTGAGCAGAAGCACGCCCCCTGCCGACTCCTCCGAGGTCCATGTCGTGCCGTCCAGCATCGTGCCCGTGGTCGCGGGCAGGGGCGCCCCGACGCTCACGCCGGGCGCGTTGCCGACGAGATAGCTCTTCCGCACCGGGGCCGCGGGGTCGTCCGAGGCGATGTGGAGATAGCCGATCTCCTGGTCCGTCGCCGAGGCGAGGTACGTCACGTTGAGCTCGATCGTCTCGCCGGGCGCGATCCGGGCCTGGCGCGGCTCGACGCTGAACGCCGAGCCGCTGACCCAGTTGTCCACCAGCGTGAGCGGCGCCGTCCCCTGGTTCGTGACCTCGAGCGGGAGCGTCTTCGTGTCCCCCACCGCGACCGGGCCGAAATCGATCCGCGCGGCGGATTCCGGGAGACGGATGTTGGGCGCGAGGCGGTCCGGCTCGAGGCGGTAGGAATACGGGTTCTCCCAGGTGCCGATGAACACGTCCTGACCCCGGGCGGCGACGCCGAAGGTGCGCATCGTGGGGAGCTCGCGATCCGGATCGTCGTACTCGAACGCCCTCGGGATGCGCACGGCCGCGATGAAGGTCGGGGCGGCGGGCGCGGACACGTCGTACACGCGCACGTCGTTCCACGCGGCGACGAAGAGGCGGCGATCGGAGTAGGCCAGGCGGAGCGGGGTCCCGGGCATCTCGGCGCGACCGACGACGACTGGGCGCGCGAGGTCGGAGATGTCGACGACGGCGACGCCCGCAGAGCCCGCCGCCACATAAGCGAAGTCGCCGTCCACGACGACGCCCTTCGCCTGGCCGCCGGTCGCCACGCGCCCGAGCTCCACCGGCGCCGTCGGGTCCGTCGCGTCGACCGTGACGAGCCCGTCCACGCCGTCGGCGACGAAGACATGGTTGTCCCGCGCCGCGACCCCCCACGCATTGGTGAATCCACCCAGGCTGCCGACCCGCGTGAACCCGACCGCGCCGTCGTAGCGGTAGACCCCGAGGCCATCTCCGTGCAGCCCCACGAAGATGTTGTGGTTCGCGACGTCGACTCCCTCGTAGCTGATCCCCTCCTCCTGCAGGACGGGGAGCTGCACCGGGGCCTCGGGATCGCTGATGTCCCAGCCGCTCAGGAACGCCGGGTTCCGGATGTTGCCGAGGTGGGTGGTGAAGACGAGATCATCGTCCCACGCGAGGTGCTTGCAGCCCGGCGTGCGGGTGTCGCCGGGGATGGTGTGCTTGAGCCCCCCCGCGAGCACCTCCATGTCGGCGGGGTCCTCCGCATCGATGACGTTGAATGTGTAGCTGCAATTGAGGAGCAAGTCATCGTCGCGGACGCGGACCTCATCCGTGTGGCTCCCGACCTCGTGCAAGCTCTGGAGCTGCACCAGCGGGCTCAGGAAATGCCCGGACTGGAGCGCGGTCGGGACGCATTCCCCCTCGACGTCCTCGGTGCCCTCGCCGCAGACGACACCGGGGCTCGTCGCCGAAGGCACGCACGCGCCGTCGACGTCCTCGGTGCCCTCGCCGCAGACGACACCGGGGCTCGTCGCCGAAGGCACGCACACGCCGCCGGCGGCCTTCGTGCCTGGACCGCACGACAGCCCTGTCTCGCTCACCGCATCGTCGCCTCCGCAGGCGGACAAGGCGAGCAAGATCAGCGCGGAGACGGAGGCGCGACGTCGCAGCAGCGTCATGAAGAGCTCCTTGGAGGGGATGAAGGACAGGGCGGCTGGTGAAGCAAGGGCAGCGTCTTTGCGACGATACAAGTCGCCGGGGGGGCCTGGGCAAGGAGAACCGGGGTCGCGGCGGCGCCGGCGCACATCTCCGACGGTGTCCGCCGCTGCGCCGTCCGGACCAGGCGTCGAGACGCCGCTCTACTGCTCGTCCTCGTCCGGGTCGTCCCCGAAGAGCGCCCCGACGGACCACGTGATCGCGTCGAACGGCTCTGCCCTGACGCGCTCGCCCCGCTCTGCCGTGAGCACGTTCAGATACCCGTCATCCATCCAGCGATGCACGGTGAGCACCTCGTTCATTGGATCCACGATCCAGTGATGGGGCACCTTGCACCGGTGGTATGTGCGCATCTTCTTCACGAGGTCGTTGCGCGTGTTCGAGACGCTCAGCACCTCGCAAACCCAGTCGGGCCGCACGACGATCGGCGTCTTATCGGGCAGCTCGGGCAGGCGCTCACGCCGCCAGCCCGCCACGTCGGGGCGGTAGACCTCGTGCTCCTCGAGCTGCACCTCGACCTCGGTGGCGAACCACCACCCTCCTGGCCAGCGACCGCCGGGCCGCCGGTTGTAGGGGCGGAACACGATCCCGGCGAGCGATGCCTGGGCCCCGCCGTGCTTCGGCGAAGGCATCGCCTTCGGGGCGAGCTCGCCGTCGATGATCTCGTGGAAGCGCTGCGCCTCGGGGACGGCCAGCAGATCCGCGATCGTGGCGAGCTTGCGCGCGGGGAGCGACACGGCTCCACCATCGTGCCGTACCCGCGCGGAGCCCGCCAGCGGGCACGTGCCCGGCGCCGCGCAGGCCCCCGGCGCACCCGTGCAGCCATCTTGCCGGCTTCGCGTGGCGCAGCCTCGACACCGAGCGCATCGCTTCCGGGTTGCCGGCCGCCGGCGCCCCCGGCTCGTCCGCTCCCGCAGGATACTTTGCGGCCCGGTACACCGATGGTAGGCCCCGTTCTCCAGGGCGCACGACCTCGCGGCCAGGCGCGACAGGCCCTCGCGAGGCGCCCGCGCGGCCCTCCCCCCCTGCGTGCCCATGATCACCGCCGAACCAGGTCCCCCGCCGCCGCCGAGCGCCGCCGGCTCTCATGACAGCGTCCCGCCGCGATCGCAGAGCGGCCCGCCCGCCCGGCAGAGCGCGCCGCCGGGGCGATCCGTCCCCCCGCCGGGGCGGTCGGCCCCTCCGCCGCCGCGCCGCAGCGCCTGGACGACCCGCCTCGGCGAGGCCTGCGTGCTCGGCCTCGGCGTCGCCTCGCTCTCCGCCGTGCCGACCGCGCTCCGCACCGCCCGCGCCGGCGCGTCCTTCCTCGACGGGCTCCTCGTCGGGACCGCCGTCCTGCTCCCGCTCGTCACGCTCGCGCTCATCCTCTCGCGCGCGGCCGGCCGCGGCTTCCGCGGCATCGTCGGCGCGGGCGGCGAGCGGCTCGCCGTCCTCCGCGTCGCGCTCTGGATCGGCGTCGCCTTCCCGGTGCTGGCCGCGCTCGCCGCCCTCCTCAAGGCGACGACCCACCACCGAGGCCTCGCCGGCGCGACATTCGGCGTCCTCGGCCTCGCCGGCGTCGCGGCTGCGGCGCTCGTCACCCAGCGCCTCGTCGCGCTCGGCGATCGCCTCGCCGCCCGCGGCGTGAGGCCGTGGCTCCTCGCCGTCGCCGGCACGGCCATCGGCGTCGTGCCCCTCGTCGCCGCGTTCGCTCCGCTCGCCGCCCACGCGGCCAGCACGACAGGCGACCCCGGGGCCGCCGTGCGCGCCGCCATCGTCGACGGCGCCATCGCGCTCGTGGCGACCGCGCTCGTCTCGAGCGTCGACCTCGGCGCGGCCGTCGGCCGCGTCGCCGGAATCGCGGGCGTCCCGCTCGCCGCCCTGGTCCTCATGACCGCGACCGCCCGGATCGAGTCGTTCCCCCCGCTCGGCCAGGCCGTGCGCGCCGGCGGCGGGCTCGCGGCCACCCTCTTCAGCGCGCTCGAGCAGTGGACCGACCGCGACGGCGACGGGATGGGCTCGCACTTCGGCGGCCTCGACTGCGACGAGGGCGATCCCACCCGGTACCACGGCGCACCGGAAACGCCGGGCGACGGCATCGATCAGGACTGCAGCGACGTGGCCCACGAGGGCGCCGCCCCCCTGCCCGCCAGGGCCGTCGCGGGCTCGCCTGCCGGCGCGCAGACGACCGCTGCCGCCGCCGCCCCGCCTGCCGCCGCTTCCGGCGCCGCGCCGGCCGCTCCTGCCGGCGCCACGACGGCCGCGCATGTGCGCGCCGCCTCCACGCCCGCCGCGCGCGACGAGGGCGGCGCGGTCGTCCCGGCCGTCCTGACGAAGACCATCGCCCCCGCCGGGACCACGCCTGCGTCCCCCGCGCCCGCCGCCGCGCCGGCGCGCCCCGACGTCCTCCTCGTCACGCTCGACACGGTCCGCGCCGACCACACGTCGGCCTACGGCTACGGCCGCGACACCAGCCCGCGGCTCGCCGAGCTCGCGGCCCGCGGCGTGCTGTTCGAGCGCGCCTACGCCGTCTCGAGCGAGACGCAGCGGGCCATCTCGCCGCTCGTCACCGGCCGCCGTCTCAACCGAGCGGCGCGCGACCGCCGCGAGTGGCCCACGCTGCTGCCCGAGAACGACACCCTCGCGGAGCGCATGAAGCGCGCCGGCTACCTCACCGCCGCGGTCAGCTCGTTCACGTGGATCAGCCAGGAGCGCGGCTTCGATCAAGGGTTCGACCGCTTCGAGACCGTCTACGGCGACGCCCACCCGGAGCGCGAGGCGACAGGCCACCTCGCGGTCGAGAAGGCCATCGCGCTCCTCGAGGGGGTTGCCCAGCGCACCCAGCCGATCTTCCTCTGGCTCCACCTCTTCGACGCCCACGAGCGCTACCTCGCCCACCCCGGCATCCGCTTCGGCGCCGGCAGGACCGCCGCCTACGACGGCGAGATCGCCTACGTCGACCGGCAGCTCGGCGCCCTGCTCGACGCCGTGGCGAGGGGCCCCCGCGCCGGCCGCACGGCGATCATCGTCCACGGCTCGCAGGGCGAGGGCCTCGGCGAGCACGGCCCCGTCGGGCACGGCGTCGAGCTCTACGAGGAGGCGATCCGCGTCCCCCTCGTCATCGCCCTCCCCGGCGCCGCGCCGGGCCGCTACCCGCACCCGGTGAGCACGGTCGACATCGCGCCCACCGTCCTCGACGTCGGCGGCGCGGAGGCCACGGCCGTCGAAGGCGCCTCCCTGGCCGCGATCGCCACGGGCGCCGAGCGCGCGCCCCGAGGACCGGTGTTCGCCCGCACCGCCCGCCGCGCCGCGGTCATCGACGGGCAACTCAAGCTCCTCGTGATCGAGCGGAAGCGGAAGAGGCAGGACCGGGTGCTCCTCTTCGATCTCGGGAGCGATCCCCGGGAGACCCGCGACCTGTCCGGCGAGCGGCGCTTCGAGGCCGACCTCGGGCGGCTCCGCGAAAAGTTGTCTGCCTTCGAGTCTCCCTCGCAGTAGAGTTTACTGCGAGGGATCATGCACCGATTCGCCCCTTCGACGCGGAAGCCCGCGCCCCCCCGCGCGAGGGCGCTGCGCGCCGCCGTCGCCGTCGGCTTCGCGCTGGGCCTCGCCTCGCTCGCGCTGCTCGTGGTGCGGCTCGCGGAGGCGCCGTCGGTGCCGCTGACGCTCGGCGCGGGCGCCATCACGGGCTCGCTGCCGCGGCGCCTCCGGTTCGAGTGGCGCCTCGTGCGCGATCGCCACTGGCAGATCGCCTCGTCGCCTGCCGAGTCGCGCGAGGCCACCGACCAGATCGAGGGCACCCGCGGCACCTGCCCGACGGGCATGGTCGAGGTCTCCGGCCTCATGAAGCTCGACCCCGCCCCGAAGGCCCAGGGCGACCTGCGCTCCATCGACGAGATGCAGCGGACCACCTGCAAGCACTGGATCAGCAGGGACTACCCCGAGCGGTGCGCGGAGTTCGATCGCGAGAAGTGGCTCTCGATGTCGAAGGACCTCGACACGAAGCCGATGCACTTCTGCATGGATCGCTACGAGTACCCCAACCAGAAGGGCGTCTATCCGTTCATCCTCGTCTCGTTCTACGAGGCGAGCGAGCTCTGCGCCGAGGAGGGCAAGCGCCTCTGCGACGAGGCCGAGTGGACGTTCGCCTGCGAGGGCGAGGAGGCGCGCCCCTACCCCTACGGCTACGTCCGCGAGCCTGAAGCCTGCGTCGTCGATCAGGCATGGCGCCCGTACATCGAGACCGCGCTGCGCCCGCGCGGCGGCCCCGCGGCCATGGCCGAGATGGACCGGCTCTGGCAGGGCATGGCGGCGGGCGTCCAGCCCCGCTGCCGGAGCCCCTTCGGCGTCTACGACATGACCGGCAACATCGATGAGTGGACCCGTTCCGTCCGCGAGGGCGAGCGCCCCTCCATCCTGAAGGGCGGCTACTGGGGCCCTGTCCGCACGCGCTGCCGCCCCTCGACCCGCTCGCACGACGAGAACCACATGTTCTACCAGCAGGGCTTCCGCTGCTGCGCGGACCACGGCGCCACGATCGGCGTCCCCGCGGAGCGCGACGTCTCCGGCGATCCTGCCGCCGCCCCGCTGCCGCGCGAGCTCCGCTGACGCGCTCGCCGGCGCGGCGGGTCGAGCGTCATCGGAGCTCGCGCCGCCGCGCAGTCGACCGCGCTCGCCGCAGCGCGTATCCTCTGCGCTGATGGACCACCCCCCCGCCGGACAGGGCGCCTCGCCTGGCCCCCGCGACGTGCGCGCCGAGCACGCCGGCACGCGCCTCGCTGCCCGGGCGGAGCCGCCGGGCGCCGCGCCAGCCCTGCCGCGCGCGCGCCGGCTCGATCGGCTGACCGGGCTCGTGCTCCTCGCCGCCGCCGCCGTCGTGCTGCTCCCGGCGGCGCCGGTCGTGTTCCGGGCGGTCGCCGGCGATCGCTCGCCGATGCAGAGCGCTGGCCGGTTCGCGCACCTCCTCGATGGGCGCTCCCCGGCGGACCGGCGCGCGCAGGTCCATCCTCGTTTCCCGTTCGACGACGATCCTGGCTCCGACGAGCGGCCATCCCCTCACGACGACGGCCCTGCCTTCGACGACGAGGACGACCCGGGCGGGCCCGCGCGCCTCCAGGCGGGCATCGCCTCGCGCGGCATCACGCTGCTCGACGAGCCGCGGGCGGACGGCGCCCGGGTCGGCGCCATCGCCGCGGGCGAGATCGTGATGATCGTGCGCGAGTCGGGCGCGTGGGCCCTCGTCATGAAGAACGGCGGGGGCGAGCTGCTCATGGGCTGGGCCCGCCGGAGCGAGATCGCCATCCGATGAGCGCGCGGCCGCTGGAGTCGCCGCGCGCCTACCGCGGTCGCCTGCTCACCCCGATCCCCGCGTCGCCGGACGGCGCTCCGGTCCGATTCATCGACGACGCGCTGCTCGTGGTCGGCAGCGACGGTCGGATCGCCCAGGCAGCGCCGTTCGCCCCGGGCGCGTTCCGCGGGCCCGTGCTCGACCTGCGGCCCGCGGTGTTGATGCCGGGCTTCATCGACGCGCACGTCCATTTCCCGCAGACGCGCATCATCGGCAGCGCCAGCGGCCCGCTGCTCGACTGGCTCGAGCGGTCGGTCTTCCCCGAGGAGGCCCGCTTCCGCGACGAGGCCTATGCCACGCGCGTCGCCGGCGAGTTCACGGGTCGGCTGCTCGCGTCGGGCACGACCACCTGCGTCGTCTTCTCCAGCTCGTGCGCCGGCGCGACCGACCGGCTGTTCCGCGCCCTCTCGGCCGCCGGCTTGCGCGGCATCGCCGGCCTCACGCTCATGGACCAGAGCTGCCCGGAGGCGCTCCGCGTCCCTCACGACGAGGCCATCCCCGCCGCCCGCGATCTCGTGCAGCGCTGGCACGGCGCGGGCGGCGGCCTCCTCGAGTTCGCGATCACCCCCCGCTTTGCCCCGAGCTGCTCCCGTCCCTTGATGGAGGCGGCCGCGCGGCTCGCCCGCGATCACGGCCTCCTCGTGCAGACGCACGTCGCCGAGAACCCGGCCGAGGGCGAGGCCACCTTGCGCGCGCACCCCTGGGCGCGCGACTACGTCGACGTCTACGACCGCGTCGGCCTGCTCACCGGGCGCGCCCTGCTCGCGCATGCAATTCACCTCTCGCCGCGCGAGTGGGACCGCCTCGCGGAGACGGGCTCCTCGGTCGTCCACTGCCCCGACTCGAACTTCTTCCTGGGCAGCGGCCGCATGCGCCTCGCCGACGCGCGCGCGCGCGCGGTCCCGGTCGGGCTGGGCAGCGACGTCGGCGCTGGCCGCAGCTTCGACATGCGCCGCGGCATGTCGAGCGCCTTCGACAACGCCCTCTGCCTCGGCGACCGCCTGACCCCGGCGGATCTCTTCGTCATGGCCACGCAGGGCACCGCCGACGCCGTGGGCCTCGGCCGCGTCGTCGGCAGCCTCGACGCCGGCAAGGAGGCGGACTTCATCGCCGTGCGTTTCCCCGAGCACGTGCTCGGCGAGGCCGAGACGCTGAACCACCTCGTCTTCGCGTCCGACGCGACCGTCGCGACCGTCCAACGCGCGTTCGTGCGCGGCCGGCCAGTCTACCCCTGACCGGTCCCCCTCTCGTCCTCGGCGGCCTCATAGACCTCGAGCTCCCAGACGAGGATCTCGAAGTCTCGCCGCAGGATGTACCGTGCGCCGTCGTCCCCGCGCACCTTGAAGTAGAGGTGATCGCCCCCGGGCCACCGGTCGAGGATCTCCGTCACCCGCACGCGGCGCTCCCCCAGGGTGACCGTCTCGGGCTCTTCGCTCCCGCCGTGGCCGGCACGGCACGCCACATCGACCCGCATCTGCCTCTCGCGCAGGGTAGCAGGCGCGGGCGCCTGGCTCCCGCGATCCCTCCAGGGGGAGCGCTCGCTCGGCCGGACGCCCCGCCATGGCGGCGCTCCCGGGGTGTCGCGCCCGGGAGCGCCTCCTCGCTCAGTTCGGGTTGACCGAACAGCCGTAGAGCAGCTCCATGCCCGCGGTGTTGTCCTGCGCCGCCAGGGCGCACGTGTCCTCGCACAGCCTGATGTGCCCCTCCTCGATGTAGAAGGACGAGGACGCCCCGGCGCACTCCTCGAGGCTCTTCACCTGGGAGAAGGTCTTCTTCTGCCCGCCGTCGCTCGGCGTGAACTCGATCTGCACCGTCTTCAGGTCGATCGAGTGCCCGTCCGGCGCCTTGGGCACCTCGATCTCGCACGACAGCTTGGCGCCCGAGACCACGCTGTCTGCGATGGCCTGGAACACGGCATCGTAGGTGGCGTGCTGCTGGATCGGGTATCTCAGCCCGCCGGTCATGACGCTGAGGACCTGATAGGTCGTCCCGGGATCGACCGAGTCTGGCCGGCACTGCTCCCAGGTGGCTGGCGCCTCCGGCGGCCAGGGGGCGGTGATTGGGTCGTTCTCCTTGATGCCCACGAAGCTGAAGAACTTGTAGTTGCGCGCGTCCTTCGAGCCGAAGAACTGCGGCGCGACCGCCGTGAGGGCCGCGTCGAAGGTCTCTGCCGAGAGGGTGCCGCCGGCGACGTTCCTGTTCGCCGGCTCATCGTCGTCGAGGTCGTAAAGCTTGATGTCAGCCCCCTCGTCGACGAGCGTCTTGCTCGCGCCGAGCGACTTGGTCGTGCAGTCGACGCCGTCATCCGTGATCTCGACGAACACCTTGAGCGATTCCTCGCGCAGCCACTGCGACCATCCGGGCGACGCGGTCTCTCCCCTGGGCTGGATCGCGCCGTTCAGCGTGTCGATCGCCATGCAGAGCGAGTCGAGGCTGCTGATATCCAGGTTGTACTGGTAGAAGTGCGGCGGATTGGTGTTCGGGGCCGACGGGACCGGCGAGCAGCTCCCGCTGCCGAGCGGCGCCTCGATGCAGACCGACTGCTCCACGTCCGAGCTGCCGTGCCTCGAGAGCATGATGACGCGGAAATCGACCTTGTTCGCCGCGATGATCGAGGCGAAGTTCTGGTTGATGTTCCGCTGGACGCTGTTGATCTCGTCCTTCATGCTCTCCGAGTTGTCGATGATGAAGATGATGTCGGCCGGGCGCTGCTGGTAATCGGCCTGCAATCGGGTCGCGACGCACGCCGTATCGCCATTGAGCGACGCGTCCCTGTCCACGGGCCCCGCGTCGACATCGAACCCACCGCCGTCCCCGAGCCCGCTCCCGGACGTCTCGCCGCTGCTGCCGCTGCCGCCGCTGCCGCTGCCGCTTCCAGAGCCGCTATTGCCGGGGTTCGCCTCACCACCCCCGCCGGAGCACCCACCGATGGCTGCCGCCGCCGCAAGCAAACCCAGACCAACCAGCCCAACAAGCGTCTTCGTCGAGAGCTTCAAAATGACCTCCAGATTGGGGAACGCGACAATGCGCAACGACCGATGTTACCAGACTCACGTCCCAGTGGACGCGATCGGCATGAAATAATCCAGACCGACATGAGGTAGACAACCGACCACCGTTGTCGGTCAAGGTACCTTGTCCACGACCGTTCGACTCGCCCTCTGGGACAGGCTCACCAAAGGAGCGAGGACATGGCCGAGGGCGGGTGAACCGGAGCGCCGCACGACGAGGCGGCCCCGGGGCAGCCTGCGAGACCACCCTCGGGTACACGCAGCGAGCGCGGCGCACAGCCATCCTGACGTCTCCCCCCGGCCGCTCGGCGACGTGAATCGCAGCTTTGCGGCAGGGGGGGAGCGCTAGACTGCGCTCTTCGAGGCGACGAGTTCGCGCGCCGCCGCGAGCAGGCGCTCGGGCGTGTTCGCCTCGGGCTCTTCGGTGACGAGCTCGACGAGGCGCTCCAGGAGCTCGCCGACGAGCCGGCTCGGCGGAATGCCGAGCTCCTTCATCAATCGATTGCCGTTCACGGCGAGATCCTTGGCGGAGAGCGCCGCGCCCGCGGCGAGCAGCGCGTCCACGCGCTCCCGGAGCCGCCCGATCGTGGCGATGTCCTCGGTCGCCTCGCGCCCCTTGCCGAGCGCGTCGGCGACGCCGATCTCGTAGAGATCCGGCGCCAGCGCCGGGGTCACCCGGCGCAGCCAGCGGCGCACCGCCGCGTCCGTCCAGGTGTCGTCGTAGCAGATCAGGTGGTGTCGGATGAGCGCCACGATCCGCGCGCGCTCGTCGTTCGAGAAGCGGAGCCGCGTGAGGATCGGGTCGGCCATCTCGGCCCCGACCCGCTCGTGCTCGTAGAACGTGTAGTCCTTCGTCTTCTCGGAGAACTCGCGCGTCCTCGGCTTCCCGATGTCGTGCATCAGCGCCGCCACGCGGAGGATCGGCTCGGGCTTGCACGCGTCGAGGCAGGCCATCGCGTGCCCCCACACATCGTAGGCGTGCCATCGGTTCTGCTCGCACCCGACCGACTCGATCATCTCCGGGCAGGTGATCGCCAAGAGCTCCGTCCGGCGCATGATCTCGAACGCCACGCTCGGGCGGCGCGCGCGCATCGCCTTCAGCCACTCGTCGCGCACCCGCTCCGCGCTCACGCAGCGGAACGTCTGGTGCGACCGCGCGGTGCCCATCGCGCGCTCGGTCTCCGGGTCCAGCGTGCCCTCCAGCGTCGCGGCGAAGCGCGCCGCGCGCAGCACCCGCAGCCCGTCCTCGGCGAACCGCTCGCCCGGATCCCCGACCGCCCGGATGATCTTCGCCTCGAGATCGCTCCTCCCGCCGAACGGATCGATGAGGTGCCCGTCCACCGGATCGATCGCGATGGCGTTCATGGTGAAGTCCCGCCGCGCGAGATCGGCGGTGATGTCGTCCACGAACTCGACCCGGTCCGGCCGCCTGCCGTCGCTGTAGGTCCCGTCGCCGCGCAGGGTCGTGACCTCGTACGGCACGCCGCGCACGAGGACGGTCACCGTCCCGTGCTGGATCCCGGTCGGGATCACCTTCCGGAACGCGGCCACGACCTCCTCCGGCCGCGCGTCGGTCGCGACGTCCCAGTCCTTGGCGTCCTGCCCGCGGAGCAGGTCGCGCACGCAGCCGCCCACGATCCAGCCGCGCTTGCCGCGCTCGCGGAGGCGGCGACAGATGCCGAGCACGTCCTCGGGGACGGCCTCGATGAGGTGATCGATCCGGGTCACGCCTGCGGCTTATCACGGGGCACGGCGAGCAGGGCCCCCGCCGAGCGCGCGCTCACTTCTTCGGGTGAGCCCAGGGGTCCCGGACATCCGGGTTCTTGGGGGTCCGGGTCGTCGGCACCGCCGGCGGCCGCCCCGCCCCGGGCCTCGCCTTCGGACCGCTCTTCTCGTCGGCCTCGAGCTTCACGAGCTTGCTCGGCTCGGTGCCGTCGAGCACCACCGTGCTGGGCTGGTACCCCTCGGCCCGGATGTCGATCGTGACCGTCTGCCCCTGCTCCACGTCGATGCTCGCCGGCAGCTTCAGCTCCACGCCGTTGCGGTAGCCGACCGCCGTCTCCGGCACCGCGGCCAGCGCCACCACCGTCTTCTGGACGGGCGGCGGCTCGGGGGGCGCCGGCCTGGCGGGCGCCTCGACAGGCGGCTTCTGCGCCTTCTGGGCGTTGTCCCTGGCCGACCCGCTCGCGCCGATGACGAAGATCGCCGTCACGATCCCCACCGCGGCCGCCGCCCCGGCGACCCACACGTAGCGGGGCCAGGGCGAGCGCGGGGGCGACGGCGGCGTCGCGGGGACGATCACCTTCGAGGTCTTGAAGTAATCGTGCGGCACGTTGAAGCCGCCCGACCGCGCCATCATCTCCGCGACCGCGCCCGGCACGCCCCCGCACTTCACCTGCTCGAGGTCGGCGTGGAGATCGCTCATGGTCTGGTAGCGCGACTCCGGCTTCTTGGAGAGGCACTTCAGGATCACCGCCTCGAGCCCGGGCGGGCAGTCGGGGCCGCCGACGAGCGCGCGGATGGGGACCGGCGCCTTGTACATGTGCTGCGTCAGGATCCCCATGAAGTTGTCGGCGTTGAACGGGAGCTGGCGGCTCACGAGCTCGTAGAGCATCACGCCGAGCGAATAGATGTCGGTCCGGTGATCGATGGGCGCCCCCGCGGCCTGCTCCGGGGACATGTAGTGCGGCGTCCCGAACACCGCGCCGGCGCGCGTCAGCTTGGTCGTCGTGCTCGTCGACACCTTCGCGATCCCGAAGTCGAGGATCTTCACGAAGTTCGGATCGCTGCCGCGGGCGACGACGAAGACGTTGTCCGGCTTGAGATCGCGGTGGATGATGCCGGCGTCGTGCGCGGCGGCGAGCCCCGCGGACAGCTGCAGCGCGATGTGACAGATGCGCTCCATCGGCAGCTCGTTCGGCGAGTCGATGAGCTGCGCCAGGCTCACGCCTTCCAGGTACTCCATGACGAAGTACGTGGAGCCGTCCGGCAGGTCGCCGAAATCGGAGATGTCCACGATGTGCGGGTTGCCGATGCTCGACGCGGAGCGGGCCTCCTGCACGAAGCGCTCGAAGATCTCGCGGTCCCTGGCGAGCTCCGCGCGGAGCACCTTCACCGCGACGCGCTTGTCGATCACCTTGTGGCGGGCGAGGTAGACGAACCCCATCCCGCCCTCGCCGAGCAGCCGCTCGATCTTGTACCGGTGATCGAAGGTCGTCCCGATGTAAGGGTCCTTGGCGCCCGGCGGCCGCCGCTCGCGCGGCTCGACCTCGTCCGGCGGCGGGATCTCCAGGGAAGGCTCCCCCTCGCTGATCGGCACCGGGCTCGTTCGCCCGCTGATCTCGTCGGCGTCGGGCTCGCTCTGCCGCCCGAACCGCGGGGCCATCTGGCGCAGCGGCGGCGGCGCCCGGAAGCTCGGCGGCACCTCGCTCGCGGGCCCCTCGACCCACCCTGCCCTGGAGGGCCTCGACGAAGGGCGGAGCTCGACCTCCACCGGCACGTCGTCGTCGGCGCCGCTCGGCTCCGTGGAGGAGGGAGCGAACGCGGCCGCGACACCGGACGAGCGAGGCCCGCCCGCCGCGCTCTTGGGGCGCGACGGGGGCGGCTCCTCGAGCGCGCCTTCCTCGGCGTTGAAGACCCTGCTGCGCGCGGTGTGGTGCTCGTTTTTGGTGGCGCTCATGAAAGGCTCGCGGGCAGAAGTGCACGCCACATGCCGGCAGCTGCGACAGGATTGGATTCTAGCAGGCGTTCGGTCCGGGAAGCGAGATCATGCGGACCCCGCGCGCGAAAGGCGGCGGCGAGCGCGCGTCGACGGCGTGTCGGCCCGCCGCCGACGATGGCGGCCCAGCGTGCCGCGCGCGCCGCGTTCTGCTAGGAGGGCACCGCGATGAGCTACCCTATCGAGGTCGCGCTGCGATATCTCGGCTCCAAGAAGCGGGCGTTCATCTCGGTCGGCACCACGTTCGCGATCCTCGGGGTCGCGCTCGGGGTCGCGGCGCTCGCGACCGTGATGAGCGTGACCGGGGGCTTTCAGGCGGAGTTCCGCGAGAAGGTCCTGGGCGTCAACGCGCACGTCCTGGTGATCAAGTACTCGACGGACTTCCGTGAGTACCGCTCGATCATGGAGCAGGTCTCCAAGGTCCCCGGCGTCGTCGGCGTCGCGCCGTTCAGCATCAACCCCATGATGCTGACGCACGGCGACGCGACCGCGACCGGCGTCCTGGTCAAGGGGGTCGACCCGGCCAGGAGCCTCGGCGTGGGGGCCGAGGGCGCCTCCACGGCCGTGCTCGACCTGCCCCGTCACATCCTCCCGGGCGGCGATCTCACCGGGCTGCGGCGCCCTGGCTCGAAGCCCGCCGAGCGCGCCGTGCCGTCGTTGCCCGAGGTCCCCCTCCTGGAGCCGGACGCCGGGGCGCGGGGCGCGCTCGCGCCGGACGCGGGCGCCGAGATCGATCTGCTGAAGGCCTACGAGGCGCGGATCCTCGAGGACGAGCGCGCCGCGGCCGCGCGCGACGCCGCGCTCGCGCCCCCGACGGCGCGCGCGGCCGAGGCGGAAGGCGCGCCGGGCGCCGGGGCCGAGGAGGCGGAGGTCGCGATCGCCGAGGGCGCCCCGCGGGGCGCGATCGAGCCCCAGGGCGGCTATGGCAGCGTCCTCCCGGACGACGACGAGCTGCCGCCCGAGGTCGATCCGGACCCCTGCGCCGACAAGGAGCAGATCGCCAGGATGCCGGGCATCGTGATCGGCGCCGCGCTGGCGAAGAACCTGTCGCTCGACCTCGGCCAGTGCGTCACTGTCACCTCGCCCACGATCGGCTTCTCGTTCGCGAACGGCGCCATCAAGCCGCCGGTCGCCAAGCGATTCCGGGTCATCGCGATCTTCGAGGCCGGCTTCGAGCAGTACGACACCAAGCTGGCGTACGCCGATCTCTACGAGACGCAGGCGTTCTACGACCAGGGCGACACGGTGACCGGCGTCGAGATGAAGGTCGACGACATCGACAACGCGAGCGGCATCGCGCGCGAGATCAGCAAGCTCCTCGGCAGCGGGCTCTATTACACGATGGACTGGGAGGAGCTGAACCACGGGCTCTTCACGGCGCTGCGCATCCAGCAGATCGGCATGAGCGCGGTGCTGGCGCTCATCATCGTGGTCGCCGCGTTCACGGTGATCGCGACGCTGATCATGGTCGTGCTCGACAAGAAGAAGGAGATCGCGGTCCTCAAGGCGATGGGCGCGACGGACGGCGCCGTCCTGCGCATCTTCCTCTACCAGGGCGGGATCATCGGCGTCGCGGGCACAACGCTGGGCCTCTTGCTCGGCGTGGCGGTGTGCAAGGGGCTCCTGGTGTACGGCTTCCCGCTCGACCCGAAGGTCTATTTCATCTCCCGCCTCCCCGTCCAGGCGCGCCCGCAGGAGTTCATCATCACGGGCTGCATCGCCATCCTCATCTGCCTCGCCGCCACGATCGTCCCCAGCCTCTACGCCGCGCGCCTCCGCCCCGCCGAGGGCTTCCGCGCGCAGTGAGCCCCTGCCTGCCCGCGCGGCCGCAGGCCCGAGGGGGGCCTGCGCGCCGCGCCGCCTACCGCCGAGAGGCGGCGAAGAGCTTCTGCTGCCCGTCCTTGTCGGACGCCAGGTAGAGCGTGCACTCGTCCGGGGACAGCGACGGCGTCATGATGGCGACGCTCGGGTTCAGGTTCGGCAGCAGCATCCTCGCCGGCTGATCGTCCACGGGCAGCCCGTCGTCGCCGAGCGCCACGTAGAAGCTCCGCAGCACCGACGCCGTCTCGCACTCGCCGCGCGCGCTGTAGGGCGCCTGGAAGAAGAGCAGGCGGCCGTCGGGCGTCACCCACGGGGCGAGGTCGTCTCCCCGCGCCGGGCAGTCGCCTGGCAGGTGGATGTCGAGCACCTGCACCTCCGCGTCCTCCGCGCGCTTCGTGACGAGCCGGCTCGTGGTCCCGCCGGCGTCCTGGGGCCTGTTCATGAACCAGTACCGGTAGGAGGGCCGCTGCCCGTGAGCGACCGCCACCGAGCGGCTCCCCCCGTCCGGGTTGAGCGCGGGGAGCGCGTCCGCCTGGGTCGCCTCCAGCCCATCCGCGACGAACAGCTGCGGGAGGCTGCCCGGCGCCGTGAGGAGGCGATCGAAGAGCAGCGAGCCCGCGGGGAAGCCGGCCCGCGGCGAGGGCGCGTCCAGGGGCAGGAGCAGCGGGCCCGACTCCTGGCCTCCGGCGTCGTCGACGAGGAAGTTTGAGACGACCTCCCCAGCCGTCCAGGGCCGCCCGGTGGCCGTGGCGATCTTCGTGTCGTCCGATCCGAACTTCGCGGTGTAGACGAGCCGGAGCGTCGCCTCGCCCTCTCCGGGCTCCGCGCGCACGCGCGGGAACGCGGGCACCGCCCCCACCACCTCTATCTCCGAGAGCGCGCCGAACGACAGCACGCCGCCGCGGGCCGCGCAGGAGACGCACGTCTCGCTGGCCGTGCAGAACTCCCCCTCCTTGCACGCGCCGCACCCGCCCTCGCCGCCCCCGCCCGAAGCGGCGGACGACGAGGCCTGGCCCCCGGCTCCCCCGCTGCCCCCGCCCCCGTCGCCGCCGGCGCCGCCTCCGCCGCCCTCGCCGCCGCTCGACGACGTGGACGTGGCGCTCGCGCCGGCCGCCGTGAACCGCTCGCCGCAGCCGGCGAGCGCCGCGAGCGCCAGCTGCGCGGCGAGCGAGAAGGTTCCGTAGAAGCGAAGCGTGCGCACCCGAGCTGCCTCCTGTCGTGGTCCCGCCGCGCGGAGCCGGCGTGCGCGGTCAAGACGCCTTGTTGTAGTCCGTGTCCTCGAGAAGGATGACGTTCGTCTTCGAGCGGGTCTCGCCGACGCTGGTCACGTAGACCGCGGGCTTGTCCTGCACCGGACACACCTTCTCGCACGCGCCGCAGCCGATGCACAGCGACGGATCGACGTGCGGACGCTGCACGTGGACCATCTTCATCGGCGGCTCCTTGCCGTGCTCGGCCGCCACCGGCTCGCGCTTCGGAATGTCGACCTCCTCGACCCAGATCGCCTTGGGCGACGTCGGGCAGAACTCCTCGCAGACGATGCACGGCACGCTCATCGACCACGGCAGGCAGCGCCCCTGATCGTAGAACGCGGTGCCGATCGAGATCGGCTTCTGGCCGACGCCCATCTTCTGCTCCTCGGTGATCTTCTGGATCGCTCCGGTCGGGCAGACGTCGCCACAGAGGACGCAGGAGTGCTCGCAGTACCCGATGCGCGGGATGACGATCGGCGTCCAGAGCCCCTCGATGCCCGCCTCGAAGAACGCGGGGTGGATCGCGTTGTTGGGGCAGACCTTCATGCACTCGGCGCACCGGATGCAGCGCTCCAGGAACTCGCGCTCCTCGACCGAGCCCGGCGGCCGGATGACGCGGTGGTCGTAGTTCGCGTCGAGCACGTCGGCGATGCGCGCCGTCGGGATGATCACCGCGCCGGCGGCGGCGGTCGCGAGGGCGGTGCGGCGGCCCGTGTCGGGCGTCACGAGGGCGCTCTTCCGGTTCGGCAGGAAGCGGAACTTGATGACGTCCTCGGGGCAGGCGCTCTCGCAGTTGAGGCACATGTGGCACTCGTCCTGCCGCCACTTCACCCCGCCCTGGGGCGAGTCGGCGCCCTGGCAGTGCACGAGGCACAGGTTGCAGTCGGTGCACTTCGCGTGATCCTTCTGCATCCCGAAGAGCGCGAAGCGCGCGAACACGCCGAGGAACGCGCCGAGCGGGCAGAGCACGCGGCACCAGAACCGCGGGATGAAGCGGTTCATGAAGAGGATCGCGACGAACAGGATCCCGACGAACCACGTGTGGTGGAAGTAGAACTGCTTCGTCTGCCACACGCTCGCGGCCAGGAAATCCTGCGCGTGATCCGCGGCGAGCTGCACCGGCCGGCTCCCGGTCGTGGCCGCGGAGCCCGTCACCACGGCGGCGACGTACTGCGCGGCCGGGATGACGGCGAGGCCGATGGCCCGGACCGCCACGCAGATCGGATCGAACAGCCCGCCGATCACGCTGCCGGTCGCGCTCGCCGCGAGGAAGGCGTACATCAGGTAGTACTTCACCCGTTGCCGCGTGTACGTCTTGTTCGCCTCGACGCGCTTGCCGCCCTTGCCGTAGCGCGACGGGAAGATCCACCCGAAGAAATGGTGGAGGGTGCCGAAGGGGCAGATCCAGCCGCAGAACACGCGCCCGAAGACGAGCGTCAGCGCGAGGATCCCGAGCGACCAGAGCAGGCCGCGGTAGACGGTGTGCGTCGAGAGCAGGGTCATCGCGCCGACGAACGGGTCGGCGAGGAGGAAGCCCTCGACGGGGAGCGGCAGGCGCACGCGCGCCTCGGCGGAGGCGAACGAGCCGCGGAAGCCCGTCTGGAACAGGAAGTAGAGGAACAGCCCGAGGCAGCCGGCCTGCACGGCGCGGCGCGCCCAGACGAGCACCTGGATCACCTTGCGCGCCGGCAGCCCCGAGCCGGGCCGGCGCTTCGGGGCGGGCCGGACGATGGCGCCGGCCTTGCGCAACGTGCCCAACAGCGCGGCCCAGCGGGCCTCCTTCGCGGGCGCGGCGGCGGGCGCCGCGCTCGGCCCGGCGGGCGGCGCCGCGCTCGCCTTCGCGGGCGCCACGGCCGCTCCTGCCGCCGGTTCACGGTGCGCCGGCGCGGCCGGCGTCGGATCGAGGTTTGCCATGAGTACTACACCTCGGCGAGCCGCAGGTTCTGCCAGTGCATGGTGCCCAGGCCACGGTCGTGGCCCATCTTCAGGTACGGGATCTCCTCCGGCTTGCGGCCGATGAGCTGGCAGCCGTACGCGTCGGCGGCGACCTGGTCGATCGTCGCGATCACGGTGTGCATGTCCTTCGCGTCGGCGACGTTCCCGCCCTGCGGCCCGTTGCGCATGAGGACGCGGACGGCATCCACGATCGTGAGCGTCGGCTGGATGAACGTCGCGAGATCGGCGATCGACACGTCGATGTTCTGGTGGAGGCGGTTGCGCCGGCCGCCGAGCGCCCCGTACCAGTTCTTCATCGCGCCGGTGTACTTGGACAGGTTGTGGTGCTTCGCGATCGGGACGTTGATGACCTTGTCCGCGTTGACGAGCGGCGTGTAGACGGGCCAGTCGTCGAGCACCTCGCCCTTCAGGCGCATGCCGCGGAAGCGGTGCGCCGCGGGGATGACGACCTCCCCGCCGACGTCGTAGGCGGCCTTCCAGATGCCGGAGCGCTGGAAGCAGCGGTTCGGCTCGTTGCACGAGGCGTCCGTCACGATGACGCTCTTCGCGCCGGCGTCGTAGGCGAGGCGCACCACCTCGGCCACGACCTTGGGGTTCGTGTTGGCCGCGTGGATCGGCGTGCGATCCCAGCCGATGTTCGGCTTCACGACCACGACGTCGCCGCGCGAGATGAAGCGGCGCATCCCGCCGAGGGCGTCGACCGCCTTCCGGACCAGGGCGGCCGGGTCCGGGGCGCCCCCGGCGAGCGCCTCGGCGCCGGCGCGGGCGACGACGAGCTCCGGCAACCCGTCGGGCGCGTCGCGGAGCCGGTAGTCCCGCGTCTGCTGGCGCTCGGCGGCGGCGGCGGCGCTGCCACCGCGGTCCCACCGGGCCGCCGCGAGCCCGCCCGCGCCCCCGAGGACGAGGCCCGCCGCGCTCAGCCGACGCAGCATTTCACGTCGAGAAATGTCACCCATGGCCCTCGCCTTCCCTGGACCTACGGATAGCCTCCCCGGGCGGTCGCCACAAGCAGAGGTGGCCTGGCGGCAGCGACGTGCGCCGCCTCCCGGCGCTTCCAGCGACGGCGATCAAGGAGGAGCCGCGGCGGACGTCGCCGGGGCCGCCGGGGTCGCTGGCGTCGCCGGAGCGCCTGCGGCGGGGGAAGCGCCCGTGCTCGCCGGCTGCGGCGCCTGCGGCGCTTGCGGCGGCGCGCCGCTCGCGGCGGGCGGCGCGTGCGCGGGCGGCGGGGCGGCGGGCTCGTCCGGCTCGTACGGGTCGGCCTTCAGGCGATCGCGCTCCGCGAAACAGCTGGCGCGCTCCGCGTCGCACGCGGCCCGGAGCTGCGCCGCGCTGGCGAGCTCAGCGGAGCGCTGGTCGGCGAGCGCCCTGGCCTCGTCGCGCTCGGCGGTGACGGCGGCGCGCGCCTTCTCGACCTCGGCGAGCCGCTCGCGCTCGTCCATGGCCGCCTTCTGCGCGGCCGCGGCGCTGTCCTCGCAGGTCTTGAGGCGCGCCGCCTGGGTCGCGTGCAGCGCCTGGATCTCGCGGGCGTGCTCCGCCTCCGACGTGGAGCCGCTCTTCTGGAGGGTGGCCAGCGTCGCGTTGAACTCCGCGCGATCCTGATCGCGGGCGCCGCGGCACGCGATCGCCTCGGACTGGGCGATCTGGTGGCTGGCGACGCAGGTGTCGAGCTTGTCGAACGACTCGGCGCCCCGCTGGCGGGCCTGCTCGAGCTCGTTCGCGAGCCGCAGGGTCTCGCGCTTCGAGAAGCCGAGCAGCACGACCGCGCAGCCCACGAGGGTCATCGCGCCGGCCGCGATCCGCGCGCGCAGGTAAGACGTCTTCTGCTTGAGCCGCAGCCGCTCCGCCTCGCGCTCCGCCTCGCGCTCCGGCTCGAGCAGCACGTCGAGCTCCTCGGCGAGCTGGGTCATCGACGGGCGCTCGTTCGGATCGATCGCGAGCCATCGCCTGAGCGCGGCCTGGAACATCTCGCGCGGGCGCCCGGTGAGGTCTGGCAGCGCGTTGTCGGCGAGCGGCTTGTCGGCGCGGACGTCGTGCGACTCGGCGAGCTCGGTGCGGCTCTGCGCGGACTCGCCCGGGAAGTCCCTGGGGTTCACGAGCGAGTAGAGCAGGGTCGTGGCGAGCCCGTACGTGTCCATCTTCTCGGAGAGCGGCACGGCGCCGGGGAACCCGTTCAGCGCCCGGAGCTGCTCGGGCGAGGCATAGAGCGCGGTGCCGGCGCAGAAGGAGGCCTCTCGCTCCGCGGCGACGCCCAGGTCGAGCAGGATGGGGTGGACGCGGCCGGCGAACCTGGCGAGGAAGATGTTGTCGGGCTTGACGTCCTGGTGCCGGAGCCCGGCGGCGTGGAGCGCCTCGAGCCCGCGCGCGACGGCGAGGAAGATGTCGTGCGCCTCGCGCAGGGCGAGGGGGCTGCGCTCGAGGCGCTGGGCGAGGGTCTCGCCCTCGTAGACCGGCATGGTGAGCCACACGTAGTCGGCGTTCATGCCGTGGTCCTTCAGCTGGACGACGTGCGGGTGCCCGACGGTCGCGAGCATGACGAGCTCTCGCTCGACGTTCCGCATCGCGTACAGCGAGCGGGGCATGAGCTTGAGGGCGACCTGGTGCTCGGGGACGTCGATCCGCTGGGCGACGTACACCTTGCCGAACATGCCCTGCCCAAGGAGGCGCCCCAGGCGGTAGAGCCCGCCGACGATCTGGCCGACCTCGGGGAGGATCGAGGGGCCGCGGCTGCTGCTCTTCGCGGGGTCGTCGGTCCCGCCGCGCGACGTGGTGCGCACCAGGCTGGACGGATCCGCCACCGTGACGGCGAACGCGTGGACGATCGTGGTGCGGAGGTTGGGGTCGACGGGCGGCACAGCGATTGCCAGAGTAGCGGAAGCAGCGAGCGCTGAGAAAGAAGCCGGCGGAGACGGAAGACGGCCGGCGCGGGGCGTTTATTCGAGGGAGCTGGCGGAGGCGCCCGGGGGGCAACGCTCTCGCGCACGGAGCGTCGCGTTGACGCGGAGGTGCGCCACCGTGGCTAGACCGGCGCTACGGCGCCGGGAGGCCGGGAGAACGGACGTCGAGGGTCGCGCCGACGTGCGTGGGGTGCACCCGTTGCGGCTCACTCCAGCGAGAGCTGCGGTGGCCGCCCGCGCAGGGCGCTCCAGACGGCGAGCACAAGGACCTCTCCGCCCTCGCGGTCAACGATGTAGTAGACCAGATAGCGCGACGTCGGGAGCGGAGCGCGGCGAACGCCTTTGATCCGCCGGTGCGCGTGCGGTGATCCGGCCTCGGGCGCCGTTCCGAGCAGGCTGAGCAGGGCCGCGAGCTCCTCGCGGAACAGGGAAGGAGCGGCAGGTCGGTTCTCGATCCACCATGCGGCCGCTTCCCTCGCCTGGCGGACGGCTTCCTTGGTGAGCCGGATACGGGCTCGCTTCATCCGCGCGCCGGCTCGAGGCGCGCGATCTCCGTCAGAAACTCGTCCGCGTCGATCGTGCCTTCGCGCGCGCTCGCCAGCGACACCTCGAGCGCCTCGTCGAGACGAGCCCGCTCTTCTCCGTCCAGATCGTCGTTGTCGGCCACCACGAGCTCGATCACGGTCCCCTCGGCAAAGCTCGTCGGCTCGTCGAGGATCAGCCGGCCGCCGTGCACTTTGGCTCGCAGCGCGCTCATGACCGCAGCGTACCATCGGGGGTCCCCACAGGGAAGCTCAGCAGAAGCGCCGAGCCTCCCTTCCCTGTAGGGCAGCGTCGCTCGAGCGTGTGGCACGGGCTGCGATCGCGCTCTGGATCGCTTGCCGCGGCGAGGCGAGCCCCTCGCCTGCCGCTCAGCCCTCCAGCGGCATCGCCGGCGCCGCTGGCGAAGGCGCCGCCGGCGCTGGCGTTGCCGGCGAGGGGGCCGCCGTCGCCTTGGCCCGCCGGGCCGCCGCGCGCTTGCGGCGCTCGTACGCGCTCGTCACCTCGCGCACGATCTCGGGCTGGCCACGGAACACGAAGCGCGCCGCGTTCCGGACGAGGCCCATGCGCTCGACGAGCAGCGTCGCCAGCTTGTTGCGGAGCAGCAGCGCGTCCTGCGCCTGCCTGGAGATCGCCTCCGCCTGCGCCGGCCGGCTCCGCAGCTCGGCCGCCACGGCGCGCGCCTCGTCGAGGTGAGCCGCGTCGAAGCCGCCGAGCCCGTCGAGCGCGTCGCGGTGCTTCTCCCCGAGCAGCGCGTAGTCGTCCAGCGCGCTCGCCAGGGCGTCGGCCGTGTCGGGATCCTCCGCGTGCGCCGCGTCGATGCGGGCCAGCATCTCGTCCCTCGCGTCGTCCACGCCGTCGTCGAAATAGAAGCGCAGCGTCGCCGAGATCTCCCCCAGCAGGAACTTCCCGCGCTCGCGGGGGCTCTCGTTCTTCTCGACGGTCAGGAGATACCGCGTCTGTGCCTCCTGCGTGGCGCGCTGCAGCGAGAGGATCTCTTCTGCCGTCCTCGGCCCGAAGCGCGCGGCGTCCCCCTTCTTGCCGTCCTTCGGGACCGCCGACTCGAGGCCCAGGCGGGTCACCCGCTTCTGGGCATCGACCTGTGTCTTCCAGTACTTGTCGCAGAACCTCGCCACGTCGACCGCCTCCCCGAAGAGCACGTGCAACGGCACCGTGATCGCCGGGAGATTGCCGGCGTTCATCTGCTGGACGACGTCCGACCACCGCTCGATATCGCTCGTCTTCTTCGCCATCTCGACCTCCCCTGGGTCGCGGCGCCGGACACCCCGTCCGGAGCGGCAATCCCGGGCATCCATTCCGGAGAGCCCTGGCTCGGACTCCCCTCCACAAGGACCTGAGCCCGAGACTCCCGCTCTCTCGCACCACGAGCCGCCGAGAGCGGGTCATGAAGCGCGCGAGATGCGGGAGCTTCGCGGCAGGGCGACAGGGATCCACGTCCCGTGCCTGGACGACACGGCGCCAGGGACACGCGAAGACCCTCCGGGGTGTCCCTGGCGCTTCACGACGTGTCCCTGGCGCTTCACGACGTGTCCCTGGCAGCGATCTCCGTGTCCCTGTCGAGAACACCGCCGGTCGGGATCGGCGCTGCCGCTTGTCCCTGTCGGCCTGTTCCCTGTCCCTGCTCCTCATTTCCATGTCCCTGGCGCCGCTCGACGAACAGCGGCATGACCATCGCTGCCGGCTCGCTCGGATGGTCCTTGTGGATCATTGCAACGAGGGCTGTCGATCCCGGGGCGTCGCTCGCGACAAGAGGTCGCATGCGGGGGCTCGGGCGCCGTCGTCGGATGCGCAACAGCGCAATCCATTGCGCAATGGGCAGCGGCGACAGGAGAGGTCGTCGCGGCGGTCGCGTGCCCCGGAAGAGCAAGAAGCTGGCGGTGCTCCGGCGGCGGCGCCGCCGGCGACGGCGCTCGGGGTCATGGGCCAGATCAGCCCGGCTCGTCCGCGGGCAGCGAGCAGCCCGCGCGCACGGATCGCGCCGGCCAGGCTGGCCTGCCCGATGCACAGCGCGATCCCAGGCGCGCCGCCGGGAGCGACGGTGCCACCGGCGCCGCGAGATCGGGAATCCACGCAAATGCTCGCCAGAACCGCGCTCGTGATCGCCTGTCTGGAGCTCGCCGGGTGCGCCGCGTTCAGACCGCCGGCGCCGCCGCCCGAGCTCGCCGGCGCCCGCGCGGCGCTCCGCGCGGCCGAGCGGGAGGGCGCGAGCGCCGACCGGCGCGCGGCCATGCACCTCGCGCTGGCGAGGAGCGAGCTCGCGCGGGCGCGGCGGCGGATCTCGGTGGGCGACGTGGAGGGGGCGCGCTGGCTGCTGCGGCGGGCCGAGGTCGACGCGGAGCTCGCGGCGCTCCTCGTGAGGGAAGCGGGGCTGCGCGACGCCGCGGGCCGCACGCTGGACCAGGCGAGCGCGCTCGCCGAGGGGAAGGAGTAGGGCCCGCGTGCGCGCCGGAGCCCCGCTCGCCATGGCGCTCGCGCTCGCGGGCTGCGCGACGCGCGCGGCCGCGCCGCCGCCCGAGCTGCTGACGGCGCGCGCCGCCGTCGTGCAGGCGCAGGACAACCCGCTCTCGCCGCTCGCGATCGCCGAGCTGAGGCAGGCGGAGGAGGCGCTCGCGATCGCCGAGCGCGTGGCGCGCGAGCGCCCGCGCTCGACGATCGCGCGCGACGCGGCCTACGTCGCGCGGCGGAAGGCGCAGTGCTCGCTGCTGTCCTCGCTCGTGCGCGCGAACCGGAGCGCCCTCGTGCGCGCCCGGCAGAGCCAGCGCGCCGCGACGCAGCGCGCGCGCCCCGGCGGCGAGCCTTAGCCCGCGGCGCCCGCCCCTGCCGACGATGTCGGCTGCGCCGTCGCGCTCGACGGTGCGCGCACGCGGCCTCAGCAGTCCGCCAGGAGATCGCGGCCGCGCCGTCGCGCCGCCGCGCTCACCGCTGCGCGCCCGCGCGACGCCTGATTTGCCGCCAGGATCCGTGCGGATCGGCCCGAGCGCCCCCGCGCGCCGCGTACCGCCCAGGGCGTCGGCGCGGCTTCCATCGAACAGTTTCTCCTGGGAGTGGCCGATTTTTGGATCCAAGATGCGCGCGACGCGCCTCCGCCGGCATCGAAAGCGTCCCGGGGGTCAGCGTCGGTCGAAGTTCGAAGTTCGACGGGACACCCGGTCCCGCGTGCGAGGAGAGCGCGATGAAGGAAGGCGCGAACGTGATACTGGTGCCCGTCGACTTCGAGGCGGCCTCGATGAAGGCGATCGAGCTCGCGAGGGATCTCGGCGCGAGGCTCGGGCACCAGGTCGTGCTGCTGCACGTCTACCAGCTCCCGGTCTACACGTACCCCGGGCTCGAGCCGGCGCTGATGCCCGGGTTCCACGCCGAGGTGAGCGCCGCCGCGTCGCGCGCGGTCCAGCAGCTCTCGGCGCAGACAGGGGGGCTCTCGACGGCGCTGCGCGAGGGCGACCCTGCGACCGAGATCCTCGCCGCCGCCGACGAGCAGGGGGCGGCGATGATCGTCATGGGCACGCACGGCCGCCGGGGGATCTCGCACCTCTTCCTCGGGAGCGTCGCCGAGCAGGTGATCCGGCGGAGCAACGTCCCCGTGCTCACGGTGCGCGTGGCCAGCTGATCCTCCGCGGCGCCTCGCGGTGGGCGGGCCGGCGCGGCTGCCGGCCGGGGCGCGGCGGGCAGGGCCGCGCTCGACTGGGTTAGGGCGGGCTCGACCGCGCTCGACGTGGGTCAGGGCCCCGGCTTCTGCGTCGCATGCGGCGCGTGGAGTTCCTCGCATGTCGACCCTGTCTCCGCGCGATCTCGCGCTTCCGCCGAACCTCGTGAGCCTGGCCCGGCTGCCGCTGGCGGCCCTGTTCCCGATCGTGGCCACGCGGCCCGCGCTCGCCCTCGCCGTCCTCTGCTGCGCGGGCCTGACGGACGTGCTGGACGGCTGGCTGGCCCGCCGCTCCGGTCAGGTGACGCCCACCGGGGCGATCGTCGATCCGATCGCGGACAAGGTGTTCGCGCTCGCGGTGGTGGGCACGCTCCTCGCGAGCGGCGCGCTCCCCCTCTGGGGCATCCCGGCGCTCTTGGCCCGCGAGCTCCTCGAGCTGCCGCTCGCGCTCTGGATCGCGGTGAGCCGCCGCTTCCAGGGCGCGCGCCTGTCGGCGGCGAGCGCCAACATCCCCGGCAAGCTCGCGACGGTGGTGCAGTTCGCGGCGGTCTTCACCGCGATCGCGCTCCCCTCGGCGCTGCCCGCGATGCTCGCCGCGTCGGCGATCGCGGGCGCGGCCGCGGGCGTTTCGTACTGGGCGCGCCAGCTCCGCCGCGCGCCCGGGGCGCCGTAGGTGCCGCCTGGAGGCGCTCCTGGTGTAAGGTCGGCCCAGGCGGCGCGTTGAGCGTCTGCCACCGGCTCCATGCTCCGAGGAACCATGCGAAGAACGCTGCCCGTCTGGGCTCTCCTTGCCTCGCTCGCCGGCCCTGCCGCCTGCAGCTCCGCCTCGTCGGCCGCGCGCGACGCCTCCAGCTCGCCGGCGTACGGAGCGGCGCCGGCCCCGATGGCAGGGATGCCTCCTCGGGTCATGCAGACGGCCGGCGAGTCGACGCACTCGGGGTCGGTGCGCGAGGAGTCGTACGACGCCGAGATGCCGGTGGCGGCGGATTTCGCCAAGGCCGCGCCGCCGCCGGCCCCCGGCGGCGGCGCTCAGCTCCCGGCGGCGAGGCCGGCGCCGACCGCCGCCACGCCGCAGCCGGCGCCGACCTCCTCCGGCGCCGCACCGCAGGCCGCGCCCCAGGCCGCCGGCGAGGTGAGCGCGGCGCGCGCGCCCCTCCTCGTCTACACGGCGGAGATCGGGATGGCGGTGTTCGAGGTGGGCGCGTCGCTCGCCAAGGTCGAGACGCTCGCGCGGGATCTCGGCGGCTTCCTCGCCCGCCGCGACGATCGGACGATCACGATCCGCGTCCCCGCCGCCCGGTTCGACGAGGCGCTGAAGCGCCTGGCGGACCTCGGCGACATCCTCCAGCGCAACGTCGTCGCCCAGGACGTCACCGAGGAGTTCTTCGACCTCGCGATCCGCATCCGGAACGCGCGGGCCGTGCGCGATCGCCTGGAGAAGCTGCTCGAGAAGGCCGCGAAGGTCGAGGAGTCGATCCAGCTGGAGCGCGAGCTCGCGCGCGTGTCCAGCGAGCTAGAGCGCCTCGAGGGGCGGCTCAAGTTCCTGCGCGATCAGATCGCGTTCTCGACCCTCACCGTGTCCTTCCAGCCGCGCTCGACGGAGCCCCTCGCCCCGTCGGGACCGCGGCTCCCCATCGACTGGCTCAACGAGCTCGGCCTCTCGCGGCTCCTCAACCTGTGAACCGGGCGCCTCCGATGAACCACTCCCTTCGCCACGCCTTCGCCCTCGCCGCCACGCTCATCGGCGCGGCGGCGCTGCTCGCCTGCGGCCGGCCCTTCACCCCCGCGACCCCGCCGGGGTTCGTCGATCTCGAAGATCGCTATGGCGACGACGAGTACCGCGCGACCACCGCCGAGGGGCTGGTGATCGGGATCCGCGCGTTCGACAACGATCCGAAGGGCGACCTCGCCTTCTGGTCCCGCGTGATCGAGAAGCGGCTGCGCGAGGGCGGCGGCTACGCGCTGCTCGGCAAGACCGACGTGAAGGCCCGGAACGGCCTGCCGGGCGTCCAGCTGCGCTTCGGGCACGACGAGGGGAAGGAAGCGCACCTTTATTACCTCACCGTCTTCGTCAACGACGATCGCGTCTTCCTCCACGAGGCGGGCGGAGCGAAGGCGCTGGTCGAGCGGCATCAGCAGCAGATCGACTGGGCCATCCGCAACTTCCTGCCGGAGTGACGCGCGCCGCCCGCGTCGGCCGCGCGCGCGTCCCTACAGCCGCTGCGCCGCTGCGCTTGCTCGCGGAAGCCCTGTTTGCTACCTGGCGGACGTGCGTTCCCGCCCCATTCCCCGTGACGCGCGGCAGCGCCGGTGGAGCCAGGCGCTGCTCCTCGCCCTCGCGGCCACGCTCGGCAGCGCCGACGCCCTGGCGCACGGCGGAGGAGAGAAGCCACTCGCCACGGTGCCCGCGCCGCCCCCCGGCGACGGCGCCAAGGCGGCGCAGATCCTCCGCGAGATCGAGGGCCGCGTCGCGCCCCCGCCCACGGCCGTCGCCGGTGAGAAGTCCGCCGGCGGCGAGGAGACCGCTGTCGGGGCGCCGATCGCGGCGAGCGGGCCTTCGCCGGGCGCCGCGAAGGTCGTGGCCGAGCCGATGGCGCACGCGAAGCGCGCGCTCCAGCGCGCGCACGGCGCGCGCGCGGCGGGCGACGCGACGAACGCGCGGCGGCTCGACGCGGTGGCCCTCGAGTGGGCGGAGGCGGCGAGGACGCTGCTGCGCGCCGCCGCGGCGGAGGCGGCGGCCGTGGAGGCCGCGAAGCGCGCGCGCGAGGTCGAGACGAAGCTCGAGCGGGCGCGCGCGCTGCTCGAAGAGACGCAGGCGCGGCGAGGCCGCGCCGCGGCGGAGCTCGAGCGGATCGAGGCCGAGGCGCGCGAGGCGACCAGGGCAGCGGCGAACGTCGAAGCGCAGCGGATCGAGGCCGGCAAGAGAGGGGCGGCGCCCAAGGCGGCGACGCGGGGAGCGCGAGGGGCCGAACAAGCGCCCACCGCGGCGCCAGGCGCCGGGCCCAAGGGCGGCGCCGGCAAGGCGACGGCTCCCGTGGGCCAGGAGGGCACGCCTTGAGCGCGCGCCGCCTCGCAGGGGTCGCCGTCGCGGGGGTGCTCCTCGGCGCGTGCGCGCCGATCCCGCGGCCAGCGGTGCTCGATGAGCTCGATCACGTCCGCGCGGGGGCGGTCGCCGCCGAGTCGAAGCGGCACGCGCCGGGCGCGTTCGCGCGGGCGGAGAAGCTGCGCGGCGACGCGCTCGCCGCGCTCGAGAGCGAGGATCGATCCGGGGCGCAGATCCTGGGCGAGCAGGCCATCGCGGCGCACGCGCACGCGCACGCGCTCTCGCGGGTGGCTCGGGCCGAGGCGGCCGAGACCGAGGCGAAGGCGCAGCGCTCCGCGGGCGAGGCGTCGCTCGCGGGCCTCGAGGCCGAGCAGTCGCGCGTCGCGGCCGAGGTCGACGCGCTCGACATGCGGACCAAGGTCGCGCGGGACGCGCAGCCCGTGGTCCCGTCGGGCAAGGCCGATGCGGATCGCGAGAAGGCGCGCCTCGCCGCCGCGCGCTCGCTCGCGCTCCAGGCCCGCTTGCTGTGCGGCGCGGCGCGCCTCCTGATCGCACCGGCGCCGCAGGACAGCTCGCAGCCCGCGAGCGCAAGCCCCGCCGGCCCCCAGCCCGCAGGCGCAAGCCCCGCCGGACCCCAGCCCGCGAGCGCCAGCCCCGCCGGCCCCCAGCCCGGCAGCGCCGAGCTCGCGACGCAGCTCGAGGGGGCGACCGCCGCGATCAAGAAGCTCGACGCGGAGCTCGCCGAGGCGAGCGCCTCCACCCGCGCCATCCCGGCGCCCATCGACCAGGCCTCCCGCGCCCGGGCGGGCTGCCTCGCCGCGCTGACGGCCGCGCGCCGCGCCGCCACGCCGGTGACCCGCGCGCCTGGCGCCGGTGACGCGCTCCTCGCGGAGCTCTCGGCCGCGGGCACCTGGTCGCCCGTCCGCGACGATCGCGGCATCGTTGTCACGCTTCGCGGGCTGTTCGCCGGCAACGCCCTCACGAAGGCCGGCGAGGCGCGCCTCCGCGACCTCGCGCTGGTCGCCACGGCGCACCCCTCCTTTCCCGTGGCCGTGGTCGTGCACACGGACCGGGAGATCCACGCCAGGGAAGAGCCCGCGTGGGCGGCGCGGGCCGATGCCGTCGTCCGCGCCCTCGGTCCGGCGCAAGGCGCGACCGCCGCGGGGGCGCCCGCGGGCCCGTCCATCGCGCCGTTCCTCGCGGGATCCGCGTCCCCGGTCGTCGATCCGGGGGGCAGCGAGCGCGCCCGCAACGCCCGGGTCGAGATCATCTTTGTAACCCCGGAAACCCTGTGAGGCGTGATGGTCCCGGCCGCCGGAACTCCGCTCGCCTCGGAGAGTCGTTCTCGATGATGCGCTCTTCCACCTTCGCCCGAAGCGAAAGCAAGCCTGCCGTGCTCGCCTGTGCGCTGGCCGCCGCCCTCGGGAGCGCGTGTCAGGAGGACGGCAAGACCTCCCAGAAGCACGCCGCGGAGCTCTGCGGCAAGCTCGCGCCGATCGTCGCGGAGGACGTCGGCCAGGTGCGGACGGGCCTCCCCGCGGGCTCGCAGAAGCTCGCTGCGCTGGTGGACACCGACCCGGGCGCGAACCTGCTCGGGCTCCAGAAGGCGATCGCGGGAGCGCGCGCCTCGGTGAAGGACCTCGAGTTCGCGAAGAGCACCTTCTTCTCGTTCGCCGATCCGAGCGGCACGGTGCTGCGCAGCGAGGCCGATCCGGACATGCTCGCCAACAGGTCCGTCCTGGCCTCGTTCCCCGAGCTCAGGAAGGTGCTGGCCCCGGGCAGCGGCGTCGTCGAGGCGTTCGGGGAGATGCAGGAGATGCGCGGGGTCAGGAACGGCCCAGATCTCCAGTGGGTCGCCGTGCACCCGGTCACACGGAGCGGCGGCGAGCTCCAGGGCCTCTTCGTCACGGGCTGGTCGTTCCGCGCCTACGCGTACCGGCTGCAGGAGGCGGCCAAGCGCGACATCGCCGAGATCGCCAAGCGCGACGGGCTGAAGTCGACGCCGCTGCTCTACGTCTTCGCGTGGAAGGGCGCGAAGGCGTACGGCGGACCGGTGACGCCCGACGTCAACACCGAGGCGCTCGAGAAGCTGGACCTGCCGGCGAAGACGGCCTCGGGCCCCTGGAGCGGCACGGTGGAGATCGCCGGCCGCACCTTCGGCGCCGCGGCGCAGCGCGCTCCGGAGCTCGCCGCGGACGCCGGCGTCGCCGCGCTCGTTTCGACGCTCTGAGCGCGCCCGGCCCCCCTGGCGACGGCCCGGGTGCTGCGACGGCCGGCGGCGGGCCTGGGGGAGATCTCCTTATCGAGCGCTACCGTGCTAGGCTGTGGCGACTGGCTCGCGCTGCCGAGCTCACCCCCATGCCGGCTTCCATCGATCAGCTTCTCAAGGTTTGCCGCGAGGTGATCGCGCCGCTCGTCCGAGCCGACGGCGGTGAGCTCTACATCGTGGCCGTCGAGCCCGATCACCTGACGCTCCACCTGGCCGGCGCGTGCTCGGGCTGCCCCGGGGCCATGCTCACCGCGCGCGCGGTGATCGAGCCAGCGGTGCTCGCCGTCGCGCCGTCCGCGCGGGTCATCGTGACCAACGGCATGCGTGTCCCCGACGGCGCCTCCCTGGCCTGAGGCGGGCACCCGCTGCGGAGACGGGCCCATCTCGACGTTTTCGGTGCTCAGCGCACTGGAGTGCGCTTCCGCGCCGAAAACGCCGATCTGGACCCGTCTCCTGTGCGGGTGACCGCCTCAGGCGGGCTACTGGGACGGGGAGGGAGAAGCGCTACTGGGACGGGGGAGGGCTACTTCTTGCCGGGCTTGTCGGCGGAGGGGGGCGGGGCGGGAGGGGGCTCTTCCTTGCGGACGGCGGAGGCGACGGCGGGGTCGATGGCGTTCGCGTCGACCGGCTTGTTGGGGCGGAGCGAATCGAGGCTGCCCAGCGTGACCAGGTCCTCGTAGGCGAACGCGATCTCGGAGTCGTTCCGCTCGATCGCACGGAAGTGCGTGGCCGCGTCCTTCCAGTCGACCTCGTTGCCGTAGCGGCCCTTGTCCGGAGCAGGCGGCGTCACGCGGCCAGGCACCCCGAACGCCGTCGCGAGCTTGACCACGGCGGACGCATAGTCCTTCCCGCGGGCGGCCTTCTCGCCCAGCGGGTGCTCGTCGATGATCTTCCAGAGCTTGTCCTGGATGAAGAAGAAGTACCGCTTCCCGCTCTCGCGGGTCAGCGTCATCATCGATTCCTTGTTGAGGTAGGTGTACTCGCCCTTGAGCGGCGTCGCGTCGATGCCGGTCGGCAACCCGCCGAAGTCGATGCGGCTGCGGCGGAACGCGCTCTTCTCCTCGGCGAGCTCCGCGTCGAGCGCCCTCATCTTCACGCCGGGCGAGACCGCCTTGTAACGCGGCACGTACGCCTCATCGAGCATCTTGTCGATGACCGCCGCCACCTGCTTGGTGGTCATCCCCCAGGCGATGCCCGGAGGCGTCAGCGCGATCGTCTTCTTCGTCACCGGCGTATCGGCAGGCTTGGCAGGAGCCGCGGCAGACGCCCCGCTCGTCCCCCGCTTCTGCTGGGCAGCCGCCACGGTCGCACTCGTGATCGCCGCAAGGCCCAGCCCCAGAGCCAGCGCCGCTCCCAGGAGCCTCTTCGCTTTCATGTTCCTCCTCCAGCCGGCGCAGGCCCTGTCCCTGCGCTCTGTGCAATCGCAAAAGCCAGGAAACCCAGCCCGGCAAGCCGGAGAACGCTAGCACCTGCGGTAGGACAGGAGAATAGGTTCTCCGCACCGAGCGGGGTCGACCGCCGTTGGACGATCGCTCGGCCGGATCGATGGAGAGCGAGCGCGCGGCGGATCGCGACGAGGGCAAAACAGCCTCGACAGCGCCTGTTGCCAGTGTGTGCCGGGTCCTGACAGGGACCGGCCGACGTGCTACGAGCTCTGGCCCCAAGGATGATGCCTGCCGCCGGTGCTGCACCTTTGCGCCTTGCGCTCGCCGCGCTGGCGACCGTTGGCCCCGCCGGCGGCTGTGTCGCCGATCACGAGCGCCCCGCGGCGTCCGTCGATTCCCAGGCTGGCCTGCCCCCATGGGAGGGGCGCGCGCGCGAGGTCTTCGACGACAACATCGAGCCTGCCGCCGTGGGCTTCTCGCTGGACGGCCCCTCGCCCAGATCCGACCCGTTCCTCCGCGAGAGGGCGCAGACGGGAGACGTGGTCGCGCGGGTGCGCGTCAACACGGTGACCGTCGACTCGATCGGCGAACAGAGCACCTACCACCTCGGGATCCAGGTCGGCTACCCTCCGCTGGCCACACCCCGGGCGCCGGACCGGGCGTTCGAGCTCCACATCCGGCCGCAGAGCCGCGCGTTCGGCGTCGCAAAGGCGATCGACGCGCGGCTCCGCGGGCTCACCTTCATCGCCTTCATCCGGCGCTTCGCCGGCGAGGCCGGCGAGCCGGAGATCCACTGGCACCTTTCACCTGATACAGCGGAGGTCGCCGCGGCCGTCAAAGAGGCCGTCGTCCTCGGGGAGCTGTCTGCGCCGTGAGCAACGTGAGCATCAAGACGGTCAAGGAAGTCGACGCCCTCCGCACGGCCTCACAGATGGCTGCGGAGACGCTCCTCGGCGTCGGCGAGATGATCCGCGCCGGCATCACCACCGAGGACATCAACACCTTCGTCCACGAGGACACGATCCGCCGCGGCGGCTACCCCGCGCCGCTCAACTACCACGGGTTCCCGAAGAGCGTCTGCACCTCGATCAACGAGGTGGTCTGCCACGGCATCCCGTGCGATCGCGTCCTCGTTCCGGGCGACATCATCAACGTGGACGTCACCACGATCTACAACGGCTTCTACGGCGACACGTCCGCGACCTTCTACATCGGCAAGCCCTCGGCCGAGGCGAAGCACGTGACCGAGGTGTCCCGGCGCAGCCTGCAGCTCGGCATCGCCCAGGTCCGGGACGGGGCGCGCCTTGGCGACATCGGGGCCGCCATCCAGGAGTTCGCCGAGGGCGAGGGCTGCTCGGTGGTGCGGGCCTTCGTCGGGCACGGCATCGGGCGGCGCTTCCACGAGGCGCCGCAGGTCTCGCACGTGGGCAAGTACGGCAGCGGCGCCCGCCTCCGCGCCGGCATGTGCTTCACGATCGAGCCGATGATCAACCTCGGCACCTACGAGGTCGAGATCCAGGAAGACAAGTGGACCGCGCTGACGGCCGATCGCTCGCTGTCGGCGCAGTTCGAGCACACCATCGTCGTGACGAGGAACGGCTGCGAGGTGCTGACCCGCCGCAACCGGCCGCTCGCGAACAGCGAGATCTTCCCCGATCCCTTCGTCGTCTCCGCGGCGCGAGCGCTCTGACGCAGAGCGCGCTCGACGACGCGCACAACGCCGAACTCGCGCACGACGCCGAACTCGCGCACGACGCCGAACTCGCGCACGACGCCGAACTCGCGCACGACGCCGAACTCGCGCACGACGCCGAACTCGCGCACGACGCCGAACTCGCGCACGACGCCGAACTCGCGCACGACGCCGAACTCGCGCCGCGCCCGGACCGCGCGCGCCGGCCAGCCCCGGCCGCGAGGGCCGGCGCGGCGGTGCGCCGGCGTGGCCCGGATCTGTCGATCGGAAACCGAGTTTTGTCGACCGTCCGGCCTGCGATTGGGAGTAGAAGCAGGGGCATGGCCTTGGACGAAGCGTCGCGTGCCCGCATCGCGCCGTATGTGTCGAGCCTGACGGCCGACGTCTTCTCGCTGTCGGGTCTGCCGGAAGAAGTCATCGCCGTCCTGTTCGCGTACTACTCGCGCAGCCGGGACGATCTGCGCACCAACCTGGCGCGCCTGCTCGGCGACGAGGAGCTCGACGTCGCCCCGGAGGCCGACGGCCGGCCGCGCCGGGGCCTCGCGTTCGCGTCGGACAAGGCGCGGAGCTTCCACGAGAAATGGGTCGTGGGCTACGGCCACGCGTCGGTCGCCGAGCACGCGGTGGTGCACCTCGCGATCGAGAACGTCAGCATCGTCGCGTCCAAGGTGATCGAGGACCTGCGGCTCGGCTCGTACACGGAGAAGAGCACGCGCTACGTGGTCTTCGATCAGCACTCGTTCGTTGACCTGCCGGAGCTCGACGCCGAGCACGCCGCGAAATACAAGGCCTCGAGCGAGCGGCTCTTCGCGACCTACCTCGACCTCGTCCCCAGGGTGACCGAGCGGCTCGGCGCGCGCTCGCCGAAGCCCGAGAAGATGTCGGACGCCGCCTACAAGGGGGCGCTGCGCGCGCAGGCGTGCGATCTCCTGCGCGGCCTCCTGCCGGCGGGGACGCGGACGAACATCGGCCTCACCGCGAACGCGAGGGCGCTCGAGGTCCTGCTGACGAAGATGCTGTCGCACCCGCTCGAGGAGGTGCGCAGGGTCGCCCGCGAGATGCACGCGGCGGCGCTGGCCGTGACCCCGACGCTCGTGAAGTACGCCGCGCCGAACGAGCTCCGGCAGACGCTGCAGGCCAGCGTCGCCGCGGCGATGAAGCGGGTCTACACGCCGCCGGACGAGGGGGTGAGCGCGACGATGGTGATCAACCAGCCTGTCCGGCTGGTGCGCTACGACAAGGACGCGCTGGAGCGCGTCGCGCTCGCGCTCGCGTATGACGGGAGCGATCCGGGCGTGCACGCCTACAACCTGGGCGACGCGCTCCACCGCGCGACGCTGCCGGAGCTCATCGGGATCGCGAAGGCCGCGTGCGAGAAGCGCGGCCCGTACGACGCGCCGCCGCGCGCGTTCGAGGCGTCGACGATGACCTTCGAGCTGATGCTCGACTACGGCGCGTACCGCGACCTGCAGCGCCACAGGATGCTGACGCCGGCGACGCAGCGGCTCACCTGCCGGCTCGGCTTCGAGACGCCGCAGGCCCTCTCGGATCTCGGCCACGCCGAGGCCTACCAGGACGCGATGCTCGCCGCGCGCGACGCGTGGAACGCGATGGAGGAGCGCTACCCGCTCGAGTCGCAGTACGCGGTGCCGCTCGGCTTCCGCGTGAGGACCCTCTGGACGCTGAACCTGCGCGAGCTCTTCCACGTCATCGAGCTCCGCTCGGCGAAGCAGGGTCACACGAGCTACCGGCGCATGGCCCAGGGTCTCTACCGCACCGCGATCACGGTGCACCCCTGGCTCAAGGACCTGATCCGCGTCGATCTGAACGACTACGCGCTCGCGCGGAGCTGACGTCCGGGACGCCGGCGCCCGCGTCAGAGGCGTGCTGCCTCGATGAGCTCCGTCGCGGCCCTGAGCGACGCGCCGGTGACCTTCGCCCCCGACAGCATCCGCGCCACCTCGGCGATGCGGTCCTTCTTGTCGACGCGCGTGACCGAGCTCTTGGCGATGCCGCCCGCGTTCTCCTTGGCGACGACGAAGTGCGCGCCGGCGAACGCCGCGATGGGCGCGAGGTGGGTGATGCAGAGCACCTGGTGGTGGCGCGCCACGTCGCCGATCGCGCGCCCGATCTTGTCGGCGACGGCGCCGCCGACGCCGCTGTCGACCTCGTCGAAGACGTAGAGCCCGGCGGGCCCGCACTCCGCCAGCACCCGCTTCAGGGCGAGCAGGGCGCGCGAGAGCTCGCCGCCCGAGGCGATGCGGCGCAGGGGGCGAGGCTCGATCCCCTTGTTGGGCGAGATGAGGAACTCGACGCGGTCGATCCCGTCCTGGCCGAGGCGGGCGCCGTCGACGACCAGCTCGGCGCGGTCGCCGCCGTGCGGCTCGATGTCCACGACGACCCGCGCCCCGCCCATGCCGAGATCGGCGAGCTCCGAGGAGATCGCGGCGCCGAGCTTCTCGCCGGCCTTCCGCCGCTTCGCCGAGAGCTTGCGGGCGCGTTCGGCGGCGACGGCGAGCAAGGCGTCGCGCCGCCGCTCGAGCTCCGCGACGTGGCTCTCGACCCCCGAGAGGCGCTCCAGCTCGGCCGCGAGGCGCGCCCGCGCGGCGAGCACGTCGTCGAGCGTGGGGCCGTGCTGCCGGAGCAGGCCCTCGAGGCGGTACATGCGATCCTCGATCTCGGAGAGGCGATCCGGGTCGGCCTCCGCGCGCTCGGCGTAGCGGGCGATCTGGCGGGCCGCCTCGCTGAGCTCCGTCCAGCAGCCGTCGACCGCGCGGGCGACATCGTCGAGCGCGGGATCGATCTCCGCCGCCGCCCGGAGCTCCGAGGCGAGGCGCGCGAGCTCGTCGCACATCGCGTCGTCCCCTTGATCGAGGCGGGACGCGGCGCGCCGCGTGATGTCGTGCAGGCGGCCCGCGTGGCGGAGCCGGTTGCGCTCGGCCGCGAGATCGGCGAGCTCGCCGGGGCGCGGCGACAGCGCATCGATGGCCTGGAGCTGGAAGGAGAGGAACGCCTCGCGCTCGCCGCGGCCGCGCTCGAGCTCACGGGCGGCCCTGAGCTCGGCGGTGAGCGCCTCGAGCGCGCTGACGTCCGCCGCGAGCTCGCTGCGCGCAGGCACGAGGCGGCCGAAGCGATCGAGGTAGCCGAGGTGCGTCGACGGATCGGTCAGCGCGACGCTCTCGTGTTGCGAGGCGACATCCGCGAGCTCCGGGGCGAGCGCCTGGAGCTCGCCCGCGGTGCAGAGGCGGCCGTTCAGGTAGGCGCGCGAGCGGCCGGTCGCCTGGACCACGCGGCGGACCACGAGCTCGCCCTCGCTCGCGATGCCGGCGGCGTCGAGCATCGCCATCGCGCGATCGGAGCCGCGCACGTCGAAGAGCGCCTCGATCTCGGCCTCGTCCGCGCCGGGGCGGACCTGCTCGGCGCTCGCGCGGCCGCCGAGGACCAGCGAGAGCGCGCCCACGACGATGGACTTGCCCGCGCCCGTCTCGCCGGTGAGCACGTTGAACCCGGGCTCGAGCCGGAGCTCGAGGGCGTCCATCAGGATGAAGTTCTTGACCCGAAGCGCGACCAGCACAGCGGCGGGAGGATAGAAAGCTTTCGACCCGTCGTCAGCGGATCTTCACCTGCTTCATGACGGTGACCGGAATTCCTTCGAAAGGCGGCACCGCGACGTCACGGAACGCAGCGGCGATGCACCCGGCGGTGGCGGTCCCGACCAGGTCGCCCCCCTCCACGCGCGCCGACATGGCCTTCCCCGTGGGCGCGAAGGTGACGGCCACGCGGGCCGTGCCGGTGAGGCCCTCGCCGGTGCACCCGGCGGCGGCCGCCGCCGCGGACGCGAGGACGCTGGACGCCGCGCTCTGATCGAAGCGCGCTGGCTCGTCCTTCGCCGGAAGGAGCGGCGCCGGCGGCGGCTGCTTGCCCGCCGGCTTGGTGCGCTCGGGCTCGCTCGGCGCCGCTGCCCGGGCAGGGCGCTCGGGTACATCAGGCTTCTCGCTGGCTTGCGGCGCGGCGGTCGCCGCCGCCGCAGCGGTCGCCGCCGGCGCGGTGGTCGCTGCTGGCGCGGCGCTCGCCGCCGGCGCGGCGGTCGCTGCTGGCGCGGCGCTCGCTGCCGGCGCGGCGGTCGGCTCGGGTGCCACGCCGGGAGTAGCCCCTGCCTGCACGGGCTGCGACGGTGCAGCTGGCTCGCCGGCAGGGCCGGCGGAGGCGGCCAGCGCCTGCTCCGCAGGGCCGGGAGAAGCGGCCGGCGGCTCCGCGACCGGCTCGTCATCGAGGGACGGCTCCCGGTCGGCGGTCTGGCCAGCGGGCTCCGTCGCGGCGGATGACGGAGGCGGCGACTCAACGAGCGCGCCGCTGCCCGCGGGCGCGTTCTGGGTCGCCGCGGCGCTGGACGAGCGGCCGTGAGCCTGCGCGAGGTAGAGCGCAGCGCCGAACACGATGAAGACGACGGTCACCCAGCCGGCGAGCGCCATGTTCTGCCGCGATGCCGGCGTCGAGAGGGCGCGCAGCTTCTCGGACACGACGGAGCCGGCCGTGATCGAGGTGCGCACCGGCGTCTCTTCCCCGGAGGACGTGTGTCCCTCGACGGCCAGGAGCTCGGGCTCGACGGGCTGCGAGGGGAACGAGGAGTCCGAGCTCCGCCCGGCGGCGGCGTCATCGAACAGCCCGCTGTTGATGCTCAGGATCTCTTGATCGGCCCGGTCCTCGTTGCGGCGCGCCTCGCCCTCCTCGCCGGGCGGCGGCGCCATGCTGCGCAGGTCGATCAGGCCCGAGGTTTCCTTGCGCTCGGCGCGCCCGCGAGGCTCGGTCTGGCCGGGCCAGTCGCCCGCCGCGCGGGCGGTCGACCGCGGAGAGAGGTTCGTGAGCGCGAGCGGCTCGTGCGACGGCCGCTCGTCGTTCCCCTGATCCCGCGGCCCTTCCGCGGCGCCCTGCGCCTCGGCCGCCTTGGATCTGGCGCGGCCTCGCCGCTGCTCCTCGGCGGCGCGCGGCGGGCCCGCGGCCGGTGACGGGACGAGCGAACCCAACAAGGCGAGGTCCGCCGGAGAGGCGTCGGCGGGCTGCGCGGCGCTCGGGCCGGACCGGGCGCGCCGCGCGGGCGGCATGGGCGGCGGGGCGAGCGCCGCCATCGCCTGCACGTCCTCGAGCCGGAGCTCGGGCGACGAGCGGTGCGACGACGGCCGGCCCTCGTCGATGGACAGCGGCGCCGACGGTATCTCGGAGAGCGGCGCCGGCGGCATCTCCGACGGCGGCGCGACGGGCCGCGAGGTGCCGCCGGCGCGCGGGACGGCAGCGGTCCGCGGCCGCGCCACCGGCGCCGTGGTGCGCTGTTCGCGGCGCGCCGGCGGTCGCGCCGGGACCGGCGTGCGCGGGGCCGCGCGAGGCACCGCGGCGGGTTCGAGCGCGGGCGCGGGCTGGCTCGCGCGCTCCTCCTCGAGGGCGTGCGAGCCGAACGAGAGCGACGGCGGCTCGACGCCCGGGGAGAGCATCTGCGCGAGGTCCTGGATCGAGACGGGATCCGAGTCGGCGGGAGGGAGCGCGGACGGGCTCCTGCCGGTCGGCGCCGCGCCGCCGCGGGGCGTGTCGTCCCAGGAGAGGCCGGCGAACGTGCGATGCCGCGCCGGGACCTCGCGCCGCCCCAGCCCGCCGTCCGGCGTCACGACGGCGTGCTCGAGCGAGGCCTCGGCCGCCGCGTCGAACGCATCCAGCGCCCTCGGGCTGGACTCGGGCGCGGCGTCCAGCTCCTGCTGCGCGATCCGCTCCGCGAGCGTGAGCCCCCGCCTGCGCCCCGCCGCCGGCGCCGCGCGCCGCTCCGCCTCGCCCGCGGGCTCCACCAGCCGGCGCTGGATGCCAGCGCCCGGGAGCGTCGTCTCGGCGTCCAGCACATCGCTCGACAGCCCGGCCCCCCTCTCCGAGCGGCGCCCGGAGGAAGGCTTCGCGCGCTCCGGCTCGCTCGACGGCTCCCGCCGGTCGCGTCCGCTCGCGGAGCTCGGAACGCCCGAGGGGGAAGACCGTGGCTCACCCCTCTCGGACGCGGACTGCTTGCTCTTCGCGCGACACGTCTTGCAGACAAACGGCAAGGACGGACGCATCTCGCGTCCTACACCGATCTCCACGTAGGTCCTGCAGAGAGAGCAGGCGAGTTGCACCTTGAGAAGAGAATCGCGCAGCTCGCCAGCACGCGCAATCTTCTTCACAGGTGACCAGGGCGGTCGTCCTTGGGCTCGCCCGCTCCGCCCGGCTCCGCGGCGCGGGATTCCGCCGGATCCCGCTGGATTCACCTAGGCGGAGGGCTCACCGGCGGGCGCCGGCAGGGGCGCGGGCGGGCGCACCCAGCGTTGCTCCAACCAGTCCAGCGACACCGGCGCGCTCCGCAGCGCCGTGTCGACGGCGCGCGCGACCGGATCGGGGGCGGGGGCTGACCCGGAAGCGCGGGTCGACAGGATCCAGTTCGACAGCTCGTAGTGGTGGAGGAGCGGCGCGAACCGGTGGGCGTCGAAGCCGGCGAGGATCTCCGCGGCGCGGCTCAGGCGATCGCAGCGCACGAGCGCCGTCGTGACGTCGAAGAGCAGGGCGCGGAGGTCCTCGAAGGCGCGCTCCGGGTCCCCGGCCACGCTCTCCAGGAGCGCCTCGAACCCGGCGTCGGAGAGGCCAGCCGCGTCGGCCGCCTCGGCCATCGCGGGCACCTGCGTGGCCAGGAAGTCGGAGCTGGGGGCGTGCCCAAGGAGGCGCCCGACGAGGTACAGATCGAACGCGCTGGCGATGGCCTCGGCGAGCAGGAGCGCCTCCGCGCTGGGCGGAGCGCCGGCGCCCGCCGCCGTGAGCGCGCGGTGGGCGAGGTGGTGCCACGCGACGTGCGCGACGACGTCGGCGGCGAGGTGGTCGCCGGCGATCAGGTCGCCTTGCTCGCTCTGGCTCCAGAACGTCAGGTTCAAGAAGACGACGCGATCCCAGCTCGCCTCGCCCTCGGGCACGCGAAAGCGGTACCCGTCGCGCCGGAGTGCCTGCTTCAGATCGTCGTAGAGCGCGACGTGCCGGAAGGAGCGCTCGTCGTCGATGGTCAGCTCGTCCAGGGTCAAGGTTCGCAGCTTCACGCGGCGGACATTAGACCCGGAACGTTTCGTCAGCCACAGCGGAGGCCGGGGAGGGACAGCCCCGGCGGAGGCCTGGAAGAACCGGGCGGCGTCGCGTGTTTTGGGCCGGGGGCGGGGTTTTCCCGACCAGGGCCGCAAGTTCTCGCCCCTGGCCGGGTGTTGCAAGCGCCGCCGGCTTAGGCATGATGCGCCCGTTCCTGCGCCAGCCGAGGAGGCACACCGAATGATTTCCGTCAGGTCTCTCTGTTCTATCGCGCTCGTGCTCGTCGCCAGCGGTGCCGCCGGCTGCAAGGAGGACCCGCCCCCTCCCCAGCCGGAGCCGGCAAGCTCCGCGGCGGCGAACACGAACAAGGGAAAGGCGAGCCTGCGGACGCCCGTGTCGCCGATGGCGAAGGTCGACCCGCAGTCGATGAAGGAGTACCGCGTCGACGTCTGCTACTTCGGGACGCTCTCGCTGAAGCAGGCCCGCGACGCCTACCTCGCGAGCCTCGGCAAGGATGAGCCCAGCGAGAAGAAGATCCCGAGCTTCGGCAACGACGATCAGGCGAAGGCCGGAGACGCCGCGAAGGGCGCGCTCCCCGCGAAGCTGCCCGGCGCCGCCGCGCCGAAGACGACCGGCCTGCCCGGCACCGCCGCCGCGCCGGGCGGCACCAGCGCCCCCGCCGCCAAGGGCGCACCGACCCCGCCTGGCAAGCCGGACGAGCGCCGGCCGATCAACTTCAGCGCGCGCGCGCCGCACGAGCGCAACGCGCGCGCCTGCACCGTCGCCCTCAGCCTCAAGGAGCCGGCCATGGCGGACGTCGACGCCGCGCTCGCCGAGTACGCGCCGTTCGCGACCGAGCTGGCGAAGAACATCGCCGCGGCGGCCAACTACTACCAGCGCGAGGAGTACAAGAAGGACAGCTTCGCGAAGGGCAAGGAGCTCCACGCGAAGCTCCTCGCCGACTTCCAGAAGCTCGACGCGCACTCCGACAAGCTCGGCCTCGCGGTGTCCGCGTGGCACGCGTCGCACCTGCCCGACCTCGCGAAGGCGGAAGAGGGTCAGAAGGAGGCGATCACGGCCCTCGAGGACGCGCGCGCGCTCATGCTGATCCTCACCAGCAAGAACGTCGATCCGGCGGCGGAGAAGGCCGCGCTCCAGAAGCTGGAGACGTCCGCGGCCGCGCTCAAGACGTACGGCTCGACCCACCAGACCGACCCGTGGGCCAAGATCATGGAGCCCGCGCTCGCCGGCTTCATCCGCGACGTGAAGGCGGCCGAGCCCAAGCTGACGGACAAGGGGATCACCTCCCCCGCCCTGTTCCTGCCGGTCGTCACGAGCTTCGTGTCGGTGATCGAGGGGAAGCACCGCGCGCTCTCCCGCTCGCTCATGGCGAAGAGCCAGGCGGCGACGCGCGAGGCCGCCGGGACCGCGCAGCCGGCCGCACCCGCCGCGCCGGCCGCCCCCGAAAAGGAGTGACGCGCCCGGGGCGCGCTCCCCGCCAGGGAGGCGTGCGCTCCCCGCGAGGGGGGCACGCGCCGATCGCGCCGCGCCTCCGCCGGGGGCGCGGGCGCGGTCAGAACGGGCGGCCGGTGCGGCGGGCGATCGCGAGGCGGTAGAGGGCCTCGTACTGCCGCGCGGCTTGCGCCCAGCCGAAGTTCTTCTTCATCGCCCGCAGCTGCATCGACCGGAAGTAGGCCGGGTCGGCGCGGTAGAGGTGCACCGCCCACGCGACGGTGTTCCCGAGCGCGCTCGACGACATCTCCTCGAACTTGAAGCCCGTGACGTTGTTCTCGACCGTGTCGTCGAGGCCGCCGACGGCGCGCACGACCGGCAGCGTCCCGTAGCGCTGGCTGTACATCTGGTTCAGCCCGCAGGGCTCGTAGCGCGACGGCATCAGGAAGAGGTCGGCGCCCGCCTCGATGCGGTGGGCGAGCCCCTCGTTCATGCCGACGTAGACGCGGAAGCGGTCGCTCGCGCCGGAGATCCGCGAGAAGAGGTCCTCGGCCCAGCGCTCGCCGGAGCCCAGGACGATGAGCTGGACGTCGAGCGAGAGGATGTGGTCGAGCGCGCCCGCGAGGATGTCGATCCCCTTCTGGGTCGCCAGGCGGCTGATGAGCCCGAGGAGCGGGACGTCGGGGCGCTCCTCGAGCCCCATCTCTCGCTGGAGCGCCGCCTTGCAGAGGCGCTTGCCGCCGAGATCCTCGGCGGAGAACGGCGCCGCGATGTGGGGATCGGTCGCGGGGTTCCAGATGGAATCGTCGATGCCGTTGAGGATCCCGATCACGTCGGTGCCCCGATCCCGCAGCACGCCGTCGAGCCCCTCGCCGCCCTCCCACGTCTGGATCTCCTGCGCGTACCTGGGGGAGACCGTGGAGACGAGCGTGGCGTTGTAGATGCCGCCCTTGAGCAGGTTGATGCTGTCGTACGCCTCCAGGCAGAACCTGTGGAACTGATCCCACCCGAGCCCGGTCGTGTGGAGCTGCCCCTTGTTGAACCAGCCCTGGTAGCCCAGGTTGTGGATCGTCAGCACGGACGCGGCGCGGGCGAGCGGCGAGCGGTGCTCGAGGACGTTGAGGTAGAGCGGGACGAGCGCCGACTGCCAGTCGTGGACGTGGACGATGTCCGGCCAGAACTCGAGCGCGTGGCAGAGCTGCAGCGCGCCGCGCGACAGGAGCGCGTAGCGGGCGAGGTTGTCCCCGAACTCGCCGTGCGCGTCGCCGTAGATGCCGTCGCGATCGTAGAGGACGTCGTGCTCGAGCAGGTACACGCGGGGCGCAGGCGCGCCGGGCGCCCCGGGATCGAGGCGCGTCTCCCAGACGGCGGTCCACGCCTCGCCGCCGCCGAGGGGCACGCCGAGCGAGAGCGGCAGCCGGTGCGGCACGAAGCGATCCGCCGGGGGCTCGCCGTCTCCTCCTTGGGCGGCGTCGGCCGCCGGGGCCGCGTCGGCCGGCGGGGCGGCGTCAGCCGCCGGGGCCGCGTCGGCCGGCGGGGCGGCATCGGCCGCGGGGGCCGCGTCGGCCACCGGGGCCGCGGCGGCGAGCCCGTTGCCGGCGGCCGCCGCCGCGGCGACGGCCGGCGCGGCGACAGCCTCGCTGCCTGCGGGCTGCTGCTCGGCAAGCGCGATCTGGCGGGCGAGGTAGCGCTTGGCGGCACGGTACGCCGGCATCACGACGCGCACGTCGTGACCGGCCGCGGCGAGCGCGACCGGCAGCGCGCCCGCCACGTCGGCTAGACCACCTGTCTTGCTGAAGGGGACGCACTCGGACACCACGAAGAGAATTTTGAGGCGCGGCATGGACATGGGGAGGAGGGGGAGCGCGCCCCCGACTCAAGGCGAGCGCGTCGCGTTCCTTCTACCAGCTTCACGCGCGATCTTGACCACGCGATCGACAGAGCGCGCGAGACCGAGCGCCGACGTGTCCACCGCGAAGTCGGCCTGCTCATAGAGCGCGCGCCGCGCCTGGAAGAGCGCCCTGAGCTCCTTCATGGCGTCGGCCCGGTTGGCCATGGGCCGCGCGTCCCCCTGCTCGACCACGCGGCGCCAGTGGTCCTCGGGCGTCGCCCGCAGCCACACCGTCACCGCGCAGCGCCTCAGTCGCTCGAAGGTCGCCGGATCGGTCACCAGGCCGCCGCCCGTGGCCACGATCCCGTGGGCGCGCGCGCCTTCGAGCCGTGCGAGCTCCTCGCGCTCCAGACGCCGGTAGTAGGCGTTTCCATGGATCTCGAACAGGGCGGCGAGGCTCATCCCCGCGCGCGCGACCACGAGGGCGTCGAGCTCGAGGAAGGGCACGCCGAGCCGCGCCGCAGCGCGGCCGCCGATCGTGGTCTTGCCGGCCCCGCGCAGGCCGAGCAGCGCGACGAGGGGCTCGCCCGCCCCTTCCCCCGCCTCGCCGGCCGACCGGCCGCGCGGCGGCGCCTCCTCGCCGAGCTCGCCCGCCGAGAGCAGCGCGGCGGCCGAGGTGCCCAGCGCGCGGCCGATGTCCTCGAGCCGCACCACGGAGACGTTCGCCCGCCCGCTCTCGAGCAGCACGAGGAAGCGCTCGCTCACGCCGGCGAGCTCGGCGAGCTCGCGCAAGGTGAGCGCGAGCTCCGTCCGCCGCTGCCGGAGCCGACCGCCGAGGCGCGCGAGGATCGGCGGCGCGCCGTCCGCGACGCCCTCCGCGCCCACCGCGCCGGCCTCCGGCCCCTGGCTTGCGCGCGCCTTGCGCGATGTCTGACGGGACGCCATCTCGTCTATGCACTATATTTCATGAAAGACGGCTCAACAAGAACTATACTGCTTGACTGAACCCCGGCGCGGTGGTGGGCTCGTCGGGTATGGAAGCGACCACCTCTCCTCCTTCCGCGGCGCCGGCGCCGCAGACCAGGGCCCGGGAAGACGGCGCGTCCGGCGAGGACGCGCCCCTCCGCTTCGAGACGGAGCCAGGCCGTTACAGGCACTGGAAGCTCTCGTTCGAGGGGGCGATCGCGCGCGTGGCGATGGACGTCGACGAGGACGCGGCGGCGCGGCCCGGCTACCAGCTGAAGCTCAACAGCTACGACATCGCGGTCGACATCGAGCTCGCCGACATCGTGCAGCGGCTGCGCTTCGAGCACCCCGAGGTGAAGGCGGTCGTCGTGACGAGCGCGCAGCCGCGGATCTTCTGCGCCGGCGCGAACATCTACATGCTCGGGTCGTCGACGCACGCGTTCAAGGTCAACTTCTGCAAGTTCACGAACGAGACGCGCCTCGCGCTCGAGGAGGCGTGCTCCGAGAGCGGGCAGCGCTACCTCGCGGCGCTGAACGGCGTCGCCTCGGGCGGCGGCTACGAGCTCGCGCTCGCGTGCGAGGAGATCCTCCTCGCCGACGACGGGGGCAGCGCCGTCTCGTTCCCGGAGACGCCGCTGCTCGCCGTGCTCCCGGGGACCGGGGGGCTCACGCGGCTCGTGGACAAGCGCAAGGTGCGGCGCGATCTCGCGGACGTGTTCTCGACGCTGGCCGAGGGGGTGCGCGGCAAGCGCGCGGAGCAGTGGGGCCTCGTCGATCGATCGATCCCGAAGAGCCGCTTCGAGCAGGCGGTGGCCCAGCGCGCCGCCGAGCTCGCGGCGGCGACGCCGGACAGGGCGGGGCCCGGGGTGAGGCTCTCGCCGCTCGAGGCGCGGCGCGCCACGGCGGGCGACGTGTCCACCTGCGACTACCGCCACGTGTCGATGAAGGTGGACCGCGCCGCGAGGACCGCGGAGATCCGCGTTCTCGGGCCGGACGGCGAAGGGCGCGAGGTGTTGACCGACGCCGCCGGGATGCGCCGGGCGGGCGCGGACCTGTGGGCGCTCCGCGCATTCCGCGAGCTGGACGACGCGCTGCTCGACCTCCGCTTCAACCACCCGACGGTGGGCCTCGTGCTCCTGCGGACGTCCGGCTCTCCCGCCGCGGTGCGGGCCGCGGACGAGGCGCTGTGGGCGAGCCGCGACGACTGGTTCGTGAAGGAGGTGCTGCTCCACATGCGGCGCGTGCTCAAGCGGCTCGACCTCACGGCGCGCAGCGTGTTCGCGCTGATCGAGCCGGGCTCCTGCTTCGCGGGGAGCCTGTTCGAGCTCGCCCTCGCGGCGGACCGCTCCTACATGCTGGACGGCGGAGGGGACGAGGGGCAGGCAGGGGCGCCCGCGTCGCCCGCGTCGATTGCGCTGAGCTCGCTGAACTTCGGTCCGCTCGTCATGTCGAACGGCCTGACGCGGCTCGCGTCGCGCTTCCTCGGCGCGCCGGAGCGCGTGGCCGCGCTGAAGGAGAAGACGGGCCTCCTGTCCGCCGAGGAGGCGCTGGAGGAGGGCCTCTGCACCTTCGCGCCGGACGCGATGGACTGGGACGACGAGGTGCGGCTCGCGATCGAGGAGCGGGTGAGCCTGTCGCCCGACGCGCTGACCGGGATGGAGGCGAGCCTGCGCTTCTGCGGGCCCGAGACGATGGAGACGAAGATCTTTTCGCGGCTGTCGGCCTGGCAGAACTGGATCTTCCAGCGCCCCAACGCGGTGGGCCAGCGGGGCGCGCTGACGGTGTACGGGCGGCCGGAGCGCCCCGAATTCGACTGGAGGCGGACATGAGCGCGGTCGTCAACTCGGAGAGGATCCCGAACAACGTCGACCTCGCGTCGGACAGGAAGCTGCAGCGCGCCCTCGAGGCGTGGCAGCCGAAGTTCCTGGACTGGTGGCGGGAGACGGGGCCCGAGGGCTTCCAGGCGGACGACATCTACCTGCGCACGGCGATCAGCGTCGATCACGAGGGGTGGGCGCATTTCGACTACGTGAAGATGCCGGAGTACCGCTGGGGCATCTTCCTCGCGGATCGGGTGGCGGACCGGACGATCGGCTTCGGCGACCACCTGGGCGAGCCGGCGTGGCAAGAGGTGCCGGGGGAGCTCCGGAACATGCTGCGGCGGCTGGTGGTGACGCAGGGAGACACCGAGCCCGCGAGCGTGGAGCAGCAGCGGCTGCTCGGCCAGAGCTGCCCGAGCGTCTACGACCTGCGGAACCTGTTCCAGGTGAACGTCGAGGAGGGGCGGCACCTCTGGGCGATGGTGTACCTCCTGCACAGCCACTTCGGCCGCGACGGCCGGGAGGAGGCGGAGGCGCTGCTGGAGCGGCGGAGCGGCGACCCGGACAAGCCGCGGATCCTGGGCGCCTTCAACGAGCCGTGCACGAACTGGCTCTCGTTCTTCATGTTCACCTACTTCACGGATCGCGACGGCAAGTACCAGCTGCTCGCGCTCGCGGAGAGCGGCTTCGATCCGCTGTCGCGCACGACGCGGTTCATGCTGACCGAGGAGGCGCACCACATGTTCGTCGGCGAGACGGGCCTGCTCCGCATCGTCGAGCGCACGTGCGAGCTGATGAAGCGCAACGCGAACGAGGACGCGCGCGCCGAGGGCGGCATCGATCTGCCGACGGTGCAGAAGTACCTGAACCTCTGGTACTCGCTGTCGCTGGACCTCTTCGGCGGGGAGATCTCGTCGAACGCGGCGTCGTTCTTCGCCTCGAGCGTGAAGGGCCGCGCGAAGGAGGCGTCGTACGACGACCACCGGGCGCTCGACGGCGTGTACGTGATCGACGTGCCGCACGTGCCGCACGTGCCGCACGTGCCCGCCGCCGGGGGCTGCGCGGTGACCGGCTGGCGGCGCGAGGAGGTGCCGCTCAGGAACGCGATGAACGAGGTGCTGCGCGACGAGTACGTGGCCGACTCGCAGCGCGGGATCGACAAGATGAACCGGGTGATCGAGGCGTCCGGCGTGTCGTTCAAGCTGAGCCTGCCGAGCCGGCGCTTCCACCGGAGCTCGGGGATCTACGCGGGGCTGCACTTCGACGTCGACGGCAACCCGCTCTCGAAGGAGGCGTGGGAGCGCCGGCGCGACGCGTGGCTGCCGACGGCGAGCGACGAGGCCTACGTGCGGAGCCTGATGGAGAAGCCGGTGTTCGATCCGAAGCAGATGGCGAACTGGATCGCTGCGCCGGCGAAGGGGCTCAAGGGCAAGCCCGTCGACTTCGAGTACGTGCGGCGCGGCTAGGGCGCGCCCGCGTCGGGCGAAGGCGCGCCCGCGTCAGGGGGAGGCGCGCCCCCGCCCGCGGGCGCCTTCTTCGGTGGGTCGCCGTGCTCGTCGGCGAGCTTCTTGACGAGCCCGTCGAGGAGCACCTGCTCGTGGTACTGCGGCATCGCCGGGAGCTGCACGGCGACGTGCACCCCGGCGCGGCCGTCCACGACCTCGATCGCCCCCTGCGTCACCCTGCCGCCGCTCTCCGGGCTCCGGTACTCGAAGAGCAGGTAGCCATTGGAGACGTCCTTCTCGACGAGCTTGAAGCCGAGATCGACGCGCACGAGGCGCAGCGCCGTGCCGAAGGTCTGCTCGAAGGTGTAAGGCGACTCATAGGCGACGCTGGCGCTGGCGTGCCGCTCGCCGAGGCCGCTCGCCACGGGGACGGCGAGCGCGACGAGGGCGGCGAGCGCGATCGACGGGAGGCGGCGCATGACCGCTGCGTAGAGGGGCTGGCGAGGGCGGGCCAAGTTCCTTGCTGCCGAGCGAGCGGCTATGCTGGGGTCGATCTCGATGGACCGACCCTACGTCGAGCAGCTCCGCATCCAGGGCTACGGCTGCGTCCAGGACGCGATCCTGGAGCTGACGCCGCTGCATGCGCTCATCGGGCCCAACGACAGCGGCAAGAGCACGGTGCTGCGGGCGCTCCGCACCCTCTCCTCCGTCCTCGAGCGGGCGCTCGGGGCGCCGTCGCTGGACACGCTCGGGCGCGCCGGCCCCACGAGCAAGGCCCCGGACGGCGCCGTGTTCGAGGTGTCGGCGGCGAGCACGACGTGGCGCGTGGAGCTCGACGCCGGGGGGCGAGTCCGGTCCATGTCGTTCCCCAGGGATCTGGAGCCCCCTTCCCTGCTCGACGACGCCGATGGGGACGACGCGGGCGGCGCGCCCAGCCCGGAGCGCCCTGCGCTGGACATCGTCCAGGCGCTGCGCGGGGCCCAGATGCTCCGCCTCGATCCCGACGCGCTGAGGGCCCCGCACCCGCTCATCCCCGACGGGCACCCGCTCTGCTTCGCCGACGAGCGCGGCACGGGCCTGCCGGCCGTCTACGACGCCGTCATCAGCCGCGACCTGTCGGCGTACGTCGATCTGAACGAGGAGCTCACCCGCCTGTTCCCCAGCGTGAAGAGCCTCCACCTCGCCAACCCGAGCTCCACGACGAAGGCCATCGGCGTGAAGCTCGAGGGCGGCGCCGTCGTGCCGGCGTCGCTGATGAGCGAGGGCATGCTCTACTACCTCGCCTTCGCGGCGCTGCCGCACCTCGATCCGACGCCCCTGCTCCTCGTCGAGGAGCCTGAGCACGGGCTGCACCCGGCGCGCATCGCCGACGTGATGCGCGCGCTGCGCCTCGTCTCCGAGAAGACCCAGGTCCTCCTCGCGACGCACAGCCCGCTCGTGGTAAACGAGCTGCAGCCGGAGGAGGTCACGGTCATCACCCGCGCGGGCGAGCGGGGGATGAGGGCCACGCGCATCCTGGACACGCCGGGCTTCGAGGATCGGTCCAGGGTGTACGCGCTGGGGGAGCTCTGGCTGAGCTACGCCAACGGCGGTGACGAGGCGCCGCTCCTCGGCGGAGGGCCGCGGCCGTGATGAAGGCGCCCGAGCGGATCCGGGTCTTCCTTGTCGGCGAGGGCGAGAGCGAGCTGGGCAGCCGCGCCGGGGCGCCCGCCTACCAGTCGGACAAGCACCCTGGCGTGCTCTTCACGCTGCTCTCCCGCGTCCAGCCGAGCGGATGGGTCGTCGGCGGCGCCCGCGAGTGGAAGAGCATCCGGAAGTACCAGGCGCGCGGCGCGGCCCACGAGGACACGCACCACGTGCTGGGCGCGGCGCTCGACGCGCAGGAGGCGGGGTGCGAGATCCTCGCGTTCGCCCGCGACATCGACCGCGATCCGGCGCGCCGCGAGGCGATCGCGGAGGGCATCCGGCGCGTCTCGTCGGCCCTGTCCTCGCCGCCCGACGTGATCGGCGGCGTGGCAGCGCCGGCGCTCGGCGGCTGGATCCTCGCGCTGCTCGGCGAGAAGGCGACCGAGGAGATGTCGCCCCTCAGGGCGCAGGCGATGCTCGCTGCGAAGGGCATGATGCCGGGCGACGGCGCCGCCATGGTGCGCGTGGCGGAGGACGCCGACCTCGACGCGGTCCCCCCGGACGCCACGTCGCTCGTCGAGTGGCTCGCGCGCGCGCGCGCGGTGCTGCCGCGGCGGGCAGGGCGCGTCGTGAGGTGAGCGCTGACGCCCTCACGAGGGAACAGCCATGGTCGGAAGGGGGTTATCCCAGAAGTCGAAGCGTGCGCGCTGCTTCGGCGGCGACCCTTGCGCGTTTGTCCTTCACGAACGTCTCGATGAGCGGTCGATCCTGTTCGCGTCCGAACTCTGACAGTACCGCGAGGGCGCCGATGAGCTGCGCGGTCTGGCCGGCGGAGCTCGTGAGAATCGAGAGCGCGCGGTCGCGGTGGTCGACGCTCCTATGGAGCTTGCGGAGGTAGCGCCGAGCGTAGAAGCGCACATTGGCGTTGCCGTCGAGGCATGCGGCCTCGATGCGGTCGGCGTCCGCGCGCCGACGATACTCACGCAACGCCAGGAGTCGGAGCGACGGGCTGCGATTGTCTGCGATCAGCCGAAGAAGAGGTTCCAGCTCATGTTGTGGAACGACGGAGAGCGCGGTCTGTCCTGCCCATCGTCGGACGGGAGGGCTCGCGTCCTCGAGGGCTTGAGCGAGGCGCGGGGTGAGCTCGCTCGGGAACAAGCGAGCGAGGTGAGTGAACGCGCTCAGGCGCAAGTATTGGTCTGGCGAGCGGGTCGCGAGATCGAGCTCGGCGACGGCCATGTCCGGGAAGCGGGACATGAAGCCATCGACGTCTTGCAGAACACTGGAGCGCGCGCCCCGTGGCGTCTTGATGACCATGTCGATGAGCGGGAGGCACCAAACCAGGTGCTGGACGCTCGAATACGCCAGCAGCGAGGCCCAGGCATCGCGCGCCTGTTCAGCGACCTGGGGCACGGGGTCGACGATCCGGTTTGCGACGCCAGCCAGCGAGATGGCTTCCACGCGGACGGCGAGCGCGGAGACGGCGCGCTGGCGCAGGTAGCCGTCGCGCTGCATGGCGAGACAAACCAGGAGCGGGGTGGACAGACTGGAGATATCGAGAGGGAGCAGCGAAGAGAATTCGGTGAGGTTGAGACCGACCCTGGCGTAGGCTTCACGACTGCGCAGGATCCGGTCGAAGTAGCGAAAGGCGCGCGCCCCGTCCCGCTCGAGGCACGCCCGCAGGGTCGGGGAGTGCGTGGCGTCGTCCAGAAGCGCGTCCCGAACCAGCTTGTGAAGGTTGAGCATGCGTTTCGTTGGCCAACCGAAGGAGAGCGGAGAGCGAGGGGCATCGCTGGCGGCCTGCCGCCCCCCGGCCGGCCTTCAATTCTCAGTCAGCGGCGGCGGCACTGCGGCGCCGCGGAGAGCGCGGCCCTCGCCGCCTCGCGCAGGCCGTGCGGCGTGTCCTTGTCGAGGAGCGGCTTGAGGCGCGCGGGTAGATCCGCCGGGTGCACCGACCCGAGCGCCGCGAGCGCCGCCGAGCCGAGCCGCTGATCGTGCTCGCCGATCGGCGCCTTCGCCCTGAGCGCGAGCCGCGTCCACAGGTCGACCGAGCTCGCGTCGCACATCGCCCCGAGCGCGAGGATCGCCCGCGCGCGCACCTCGACGTCCTCCTCCTTGTCCTCCGCCCGGTCGCGCACGGCCTCGATGTGCGCGGTCGCGCGGTGCGCGCCGAGGCCGTCGAGCGCGTGCCGGCGCACCTCGGGCGAGCCGTCGGCGAGCGCCCCGACGAGCGCCCGGTCGCCCGCCGGCGTCGCCGGCATCGCGCCGATCGCGAGCGCAGCGCCGCCCCGGATGAACGTCCACGGGTCCGAGGTGAGCCGCGCCGCGAGCGCGTCGGCCGCGCCGGCGGGCAGCTTCGCGCCGGCAGCGGCCGCGCGCGCGAGCGCCACGATCGCCGCCTCGCGCACGCGCGCGTCCGGATCGGAGGCCGCCGCGAGCAGGTCCTGTGCGAGCGACGGCACGTCCGCCGCGACCTCGGCCGCGCGGAGGCGCACGTGCGCGTCCCCGTCCTTCCGGAGCGACGCCCGGAGGTACGCCTCCGCCGGCGCCTCGCCCGCGCGCGCGAGCGCCGCGGCCGGCGCTTGCAGCAGGTAACGCCGCTCGAAGGGCGCGCCACCCGCCGAAGCGAGCGCCTGGAACGCCGCCCCGCCGCCCTTCACCCGCCCGAGCGCCGGCCCGAGCGCGCGCAGCAGATCGAGCTGCGCGTCCTCCGGCCGGGCGCGGAGCCGCTCGATCTGCACCTCTTCCTCGACCACGGAAGCGGCCCGCTCGCTCCGCGCCGCCAGCGCGAGCGCGGCCCGGAGCTCCCTCCGCGCCGCGCCGCGCGCCCCGGCGAGGGCGTCGAGCAGCGCCGGGATCGCCTCGGCCGGCGCGACGAGCGCGAGCTCCCGGGCCGCCGCCACCCTGGCCGCGGCCGCGCCCGACTTCACGATCTCCGCGAGCGCCGGCGCGGCCGCGCGCCCGCAACGGCGGATGCGATCGCGCGCGTGGTGGAGCTCCGGATCGGGCTCGGGCGGCGCGGCGCGAGCGGCGCGCCCCGGCGCGGCCGATGCCAACCCGGACGCGCGCCCCGCGGATCCCGCGCCGGGCGCGAGCTGCGCCGCCGAGGCCGCGCCGGACGCCAGCCGCGCGGTGAGGAACGGGATCTGCACCGCGCAGGACGCCGTGTCGATCACGCCCCGTGCGAGCTGCCTGCCCGCGGGGTCGAGCCTGTCGTAGCCGGCGATCGCCGCCTCGACCGCGTCCGGCCCGCCGCGCGCGAGCAGCGCCGCCGCCGCCCTGGATCGCTCGCCGCCGCCCGCGAGCGCGCCCACGAGCGCCGCCGGGCCCTGCCCGTCGAACGCCGTGCGCGCCGTGACCTCGGCGATCGTGACCCGCACCTCCGGCGCCGCGGGCGCGCCGCGGCCCCCGGCCCCCGCCGGCGCGTACGCGTCGTCGAGCACGACGGCGATGCACGAGGCCTTGATCTCCTCGGGGAGCTTCACCTCGTAGCCGGCGGACTCCTTGAGCCACGCGTCCTCGGGCAGGCTCACCTGGAAGAGCCGGTCGGGCGTCGCCACGAAGAGCGTGCGCGGCGCGGCGCCGCCCTCGACACCGTCGGGCGGCTTGATGCGCAGACCCAGGCCCGTGATCCCGACCTCGTCCGCCGACGAGAACGACACGAACTCGCCCCGGCCCGCGCCCGCCTTGCCCTCGGACCACGCGGTCTTCGGATCGCCGTCGGCGATCTCCGCGAAGCGCTTGCCGACCGCGCTCGACGCGGCGGTCGGGCGCAGCAGCCGGAACGCAGCCGCCGCCGCGTCGGCGTCACGGCGCTCGGCGACCACCTTGCCCGCGGCGCGCCGCTCCTCCGCCGAGAGGTTCTGGAAGCTGGCCCCCTTCAGGAGCGTCATGGTCCGGGGATCGACCTCGCTCGCGCCGACCAGCGCCGGCCGCCCGCAGAGGGTCACGTCGTCTCGCAGCTGCCCGACGAGCACACGGCTTCCGCTGCCGCCGAGCGGCTCCACGACCACGGCGTCGCTCCGCCCCTCGCCGTGCTCCCCGGTCGCGACGCCGGTCCAGCCGCTCCAGAGCACGAGCGGCTCCGTCCCCTTCCCCGCGAGCGGCGCCGCGAGCAGCATCACCCAGCTGCCGCCCGCGCCTTCCGGCGCGCCGGCGCCCGCCGGCTTTCCCCCGGCCGGCGCCTCGATCTTGGCGAGGCGCTTGCCGTCCGCCAGGGTGACCGGCACGACGCGCGCGCCGCCGAGCAGCGGCGCCACCTCGGACGGCACGGCGAGGACCTTGCCGCCGTCGGGCGCGCACGCCGCCGCAGCTGGACAGGCGCGGGCAGTGACCCCGCCCGGATCGATGCGGACAGCGAGCGCCTGCTGGCCCGCGGCGTGAGGGAGCACCACGGGCGCGGCCTGCGCGGCGGCGCTGCCACCGACGGCCGCGGAGGCAGCGATCACCCCGGCCGCGGCGCCAAGGCGAGGCCGCCGGAAACGAAACGGCGATCTGGACATGCGCGCCATCCTAGTCGCCCGGCGCGGCGAAACCGCTCGAGAGTTGATCGAGAGTTGGCGCCTCGAGCACAGCGCCGCTCCCACCCGGACCGGCGCTGCGGCGCGTCGTCCGGGCGGGCCCGCCGCGCACGGCGGGCCCGCGCGCCCTCGCTACTTCGGCGTCTCCGTGGCGGGGATCCAGAAGCCGCCCTCGTCCGGCGGCGTCATCCCGAGCGCCTTCGGGAGCACGTTGGTCCAGCCCGCCACCGTCTCGAGCAGGTAGATCTCCGCGCCGGCCTCGATCTCGCCGATCGGCTTCTCCTTCTCGTCGCGCCGCGCGCGGACCGGGATCGCCCTCGTCGCCTTCACGATCGGCGGCGCCTTGTCGAGCGCCAGCTGCGCGCCGGCCACCGCGGTCGTCGGCGGGATGTACTGGTCCATCATCTCGCCCTTCTTCAGCGGCTCGAGATCCTTGAGGCGCGCCCAGGCGTCGATCGTGAGGTCGCCCCGCGACATCAGGTGGACGAAGCCGGACTTCGCCTCGGTGCTCCAGAAGAGCTGGGCCGTCCCCTCCAGCATCCGCAGCGTGAAGATCACGTCGCCGTCCGGTCGATCGAAGAGCTCGATCGTCGACGTCTTCATCAGGTACCCGCGGGCGCTGCCGGGGATCTCCATCTTCGTGGGGACGCCGCGCTGCAGCGCGAAGGCGTCGCAGGGGGCCGAGGCCTTCGCTGTCTGCCTCTCGGACCCGGAGATCGAGAGCTCCGCGCGCAGCGAGTCGCCCGTGGCCGCGACGAGCTTCACCTTCTGCGCGCTCGAGATCCACACGTGCCCGGCGATGACCGGGATGTCGCGCGTCGTGAACACCGCGACGTCCGAGGGCGCGATGTAGCCGTCGATCCGCAGCGCAGGCGAGCTGTCCGACGTGCTCAGCCGCGCGCGGCCCGCCGCCGGATCCGCCGGGATCGCGCTCAGCGTCATCGGGACCAGCGCGCCGGTGAAGCTCGCGACCGTCCTGCCGCCGCTCGGCGCGTCATGCAGCCGGGCGCCCTTGGGCACCGGCGCCGTCCCCTTCAGCTTGCACGCCGGCCCCGACACCGCCTGGCCGACCGTCGCGGTCGCCTGCGCGGCCGCCCCCGTCACCTGCGCGGCCGACACCACCACCTGGGCGGGCTCTGCCTTCGCCTCGGAGACGGCCGGCGTGCCCGGGAGCCCCGCGCAGAGCACCCCCCCAAGAGCCAGAAGACCGAGTCCCAGAACGTCGCTTCTCATCCACTTCCTCCGACACAGGACGGCAGCCCCGCTCGCGTGGCGAGCCCGAGCGCGGTCCCCACCTGTCGAGTCTCCCTGGAACCGCCGGCCTGCTCTGCGCGGCGGCGCACTCACTGCGGGGCCGCCCGGTACGCCGAGCCGCCCCTGCCGTTGGTCGGATCATCCTAGCGGATCATTCAGGCCTCGCCCGAGAAAGGTCCTCCGCCGCAGCGCTTCCACCGTTTCGGGTGTATGGAGCAGGGCGCCCGCCGCGGCACGCGCCGGGTCGCCCGGCTGGACGGTACCTACCTCCCCGGGAAGCCACGCCATGCACGGATTCGATCTCGCCTTCGCCTCGCCCCGCAAGCTCCCCCGCGCCCGCGATCTGCGCGGCAACGTCGCCGTTCTCGACATCGCCTTCGCCTCGGAGGCGGGGGGCAAGAGCTTCGAGACGGTCACGCTCCCCCTCATCCAGGACCTCGGGCCGCGGCTCGCCGCCTGGGTCGATCACCACGACAGCGCCCACCACGCGCGCTTCGCCGGCGACCCCCGCTTCGTCCTGTCGACCAAGGCCGAGCACGGCGCCTGCCCCGAGATGATCACGCCGGAGCTCGTCGCCCGCGCCGGGCGCGTCGACACCCTCGTCTGCCACGTCGACTTCGACGGCCTCGCCAGCGGCGCGAAGTGGATGCGCGGCGGCGTCGAGCCCTACCCCGGCTGCGACGACGACGCCCGCGCCATCGACACCCGCATCGGCGTCCCGGGCCCGGCCGCCACCCGCATGGACCGCGCGCTCCGCGCCCGCCCCCGCGATCAGGCCCTCTTCGGCCTCATCGTCCGGCACCTCGCGTCAGGCCTCTCCGACCCGTCGCTCTGGACTCCCATCGACCAGGCCGGCGCCGAGCTCGCCGCCATGGAAGCCGAGACGCGCCGGATCGCGCTCCGCTACGAGCGCGTCGAGCCGGGCCTCGTCCTCGTCGACGCCTCCCAGCGGGGCGGGGCCTACGACAAGACACTGCTCCTCCTCATCGGGCAGGAGCGCGCGCCCATCTCCGTCGTCGTCGACAACGACAGCATCACCTTCGCCGCCCGGTTCGACAGCGGGGTGAACTTCCTCGAGACGTTCAAGATCTCCGGAGGGATGCCGACCCGCATCTCCCTCCAGCGCTCCCGGCTCCAGGAGGCGCTCGTGGCCCTCGGGGTCAAGGCGACCGACGCGAGCCGGCTCGCCGCGACCCCCTGAGCCCCTCCTCACAGCGATCCCGCCGACATCGTTGACGCTGTGGGCCTCGGCTGCTACGGGGCGTTGCAGATCTGCAATTTGCAATTCTGCAATGAACATCTGATCCGAGGCGTCACGTCTGCGCCGAGCGCGAGGGGGTATGGCAGCGACAAACTTGTCTTCGGCGAGCAGCGGTGTCGACGAGCTCCTGTTCCGGAACGACTCCGTCTCGCTCTGTCTCCTGGTCAATCGACGGCACCGGACGCTCCGTATCGTCGACTTCCGCGCGGGACCTACGCCGTCCAAGCGGAGCTTCGTCCTGTCGACCGCCAAGCGCGAGGGGGTCGAGAAGATCTTCACGCTGGTCGAGCGCGACGAGGTGTCGACGTGGACCCGCCTCGGGTTCACGCGGGAGGGGTCGATCCCCGGCTTTTACAAGCGCAGCGACGCGTGGATCCTCGGGGCGGTCGTGTCCGAGATGACGTCACGGCTGCGCGCGAGCGGCGACGGAGAGGAGGGCGGCGAGGGAGACGACGTCGCGGCCTCTCCGGCGGTCCTGCTCGCGGAGCGCACGATCGCCCGCGCGAGGCGGCTGCTCCGGGAGGCCGAGGGGCGGCCGCTGCCCGCGATCAAGATCGCGCCCGCGAGCGGCGTCGAGCTGCGGCGCGCGGTCGCGGCCGCGCAGCGGGCGGGGCGGGCGCTGACGGGCTTCGAGCCGTTCGGGCGCGACGCGGTGCGGACGGGCTACGTCCTGTCCGCGCGGGGCGGCTTCACGCTGCACGCCGCGTGGGAGATGCAGTCGTGCTTCGGCAACTCGTTCCTGGAGATCCTGTGCCCGCCGCGCCATGAGGCGGAGCGGCTCGCCACGACGGCGGCCATCGGCGCGCTCTGCGAGCGCCTCGTCGAGGAGAAGGCCGTGAGCACGTTCACCTTCGCCCCCGCGGACGACCAGGAGCTGTGCGCCGCCCTCCTCGCGAACGGCTTCCGCCGCTCGGCCGTGCTGGCGCGACACCTCGTCGTCGGCCGCGCCCGCAAGGACGCCATCCTCTGGGCGAAGAAGCTCGTCGCGCCCGAGGCCTGAGCCGCCGGCCCCGCGCCGGGGCGAGGGCTACGGCGCGAACGCCCCCAGGTTGCGCGGGATGCGCACCGCCGGGTCCTCGAGGTCGGGGACGAACGCCGCCCCGGTGATCCGCTCGAACGCCTCGATGTAGCGGCGGGACGCCTCGATCCGGACCTCGTCCGGGATCGAGGGGATCGGCCCGTCGCCCTGGAAGCCGCGCGCGGCGAGCCAGCGGCGCACGTACTCCTTGTCGAACGACTCCGGGTCCTCGCCGGCCGCGAAGCGCTCGCCATAGGACGAGGCGAACCAGAAGCGGGACGAGTCGGGGGTGTGGATCTCGTCGATGACGACGATGTTCCCGTCCCGGTCCTTGCCGAACTCGTACTTGGTGTCGACGAGGATGAGCCCCTGCTCCGCGCACGCGCGGGCGCCGTGGTCGAAGAGCGCGAGGGCCATCTCGGCGGCGGCGTCGAAGTCGCGCGCGTCGATCGTGCCGAGGGCGAGGATCTCCTCGCGCGAGGCGGAGAGGTCGTGCCCGCCCTTCGGCGCCTTGGTGCTCGGCGTCAGGATGGGCCGCGGCAGGCGCTCGTTCTTGCGGAGGCCCTCGGGGAGCCGGTGGCCGCAGAACACGCGCTCGCCGCGCGCGTAGTGCGTCCAGATGCTGGTCGAGGTCACGCCCGTCACGTAGGCGCGCACCACCATCTCGACCGGCAGGGGCACACACTCGATCGCCTCGAGGACGTTCGGGTCGGGCTGGGAGATCATGTGGTTCGGGGCGACGCTCCGCGTGCGCTCGAACCAGAAGGCGGACAGCCGGTTCAGCACCTGGCCCTTCAGCGGCAGCGTGCCGAGCACGCGATCGAAGGCGCTGATGCGGTCGGTGACGACGAGCAGGCGGCGGCCGTCCGGCGTCGTGTAGCAGTCCCGCACCTTGCCCTCGTAGCGGGCGAAGGGGCCCGCGAGCGAGGTGCGTTCGAGCACCCTGCCGAGCGCGGTGCGCAGATCGTCCTCGGTGACCATGGGGCGCGGCTTACCCGGGCTCGCGGGCCGAGTCGACAGGTTTCGAAGGCGCCGGCCGAGTTCCCTCCCCCGCGCCCGCCCTGGAGCCCCGTTGGTCTCCGGCCGGGGGGGTGGTAATAGGGCCGCCCATGGCAAACCGAAGAAAGATCGCCCTCATCGGCGCCGGCAACATCGGCGGGGAGCTCGCGGCCCTCATCGCGCGCAAGGAGCTCGGGGACGTCGTGCTGTTCGACATCCCCCAGAAGACGGACTTCGCGAAAGGCAAGGCGCTCGACCTCGAGCAGAACGGCGCCGTGCTGGGCTACGACGCCTCGATCAAGGGCACCTCGAGCTGGGCGGACTGTGCAGGGGCCGACGTCCTCATCGTCACGGCCGGCATCCCGCGCAAGCCGGGCCAGAGCCGTGACGACCTGGTCGCGACGAACCTGCCGATCATCCGCAGCGTGGCGGACGGCGCGAAGGAGCACTGCCCGAACGCGCTCGTGATCGTCATCTCGAACCCGATCGACGCGATGGTCTACGAGTTCAAGCGCCGCACCGGCTTCCCGCGCGAGCGCGTGCTCGGCATGGCGGGCGTGCTCGACAGCGCGCGCTTCCAGCTGTTCCTGGCGCGCGAGGCGAACGTGTCCGTGAAGGACGTGCGCGCGATGGTCCTCGGCGGCCACGGCGATGACATGGTGCCCATCCCGTCGGCGTGCACGATCAACGGCGTGCGCGCGACCGAGCTCATCAGCAAGGAGAAGCTCGACGCGCTCATCGCGAGGACCCGCAAGGGCGGCGGCGAGATCGTCCAGCTCATGGGGACGAGCGCCTACTATGCACCCGCCTCGAGCGCCGTCGCGATGGCCGAGAGCTACCTGCTCGACCAGAAGCGGCTGCTCCCCGTCGCTGCCTACCTGGACGGCGAGTACGGCTACAAGGACATCTTCATGGGCGTGCCGGTCATCCTCGGCGGCAAGGGCATCGAGAAGATCGTCGAGCTGCCGCTGACCGCAGAAGAGAAGGAGATGCTCGCGAAGAGCGCGAAGAGCGTGCAGGGCATCACCGACGTGGTGAAGGCCTCGAGCTAGCGCCGGGCGCGCGGCGCGCCGCGCGTCACGAAGCGCGCGAAGAGCGCGCGCGCCAGGTGCGGGAGGGAGAGGAGAGAGCGAGGGGCTCTCCCTCTCCCTTGGCGCTTCAGCGGCTCACATCACACCGCCGCAGAGGCCATCCAGCACGGCCGTCAGCTCGCGCCGAGGATCGCGGGCGAGCTCGCCGGGGCTCGCGCCGCCCGCCGGCATCTCGGCGGCCGCGTCGCCGTCCCCCGCAGCGATGTCGCTGATGCGCTGGCAGATCAGGTTCATCATCTGCCAGCCCTCGGTGAGCGCGCCACGCAGCGGGCCGAGGTCCAGGCCGGGGAAGCCCTTCAGGAGGCTGTACCCGAGCTTGAAGTGCTCGGCGTCCACCTCGGCGTGCGTCGCGAAGTAGTCCGAGTCGGGGAAGATCTGCTGGGCCGCCGTGAGGAGGACGTCGGCGCAGCGCTCGATGACGAAGTGGACGAGGACCGTCCGCTCCTCGGTGGACGCCGAGCCCATCCGCTCGATGAACCAGGACGACGCTGCGGCGATGCCGCGGTCCCAGGACGGCGAGCTCCGCGGGTCGTGCATCCTGGAGAGCCTCCGGTTGTGCCCGACCTCGTCGGCGAGGTGGCGCTCGGCGATCGCGATCGCCCCGGGGTGCGACTCGAAGACGACCCTGGCGCACAGGACCTTCTGGAACGCGTTCGACCAGATCTGGAGCGCGCCGAGCATCCGCCGCTTCACGTCGTCCCGGAGGGCGCGCTCGGACCGGATGAGCTGCATCAAGGGGCTGCCCGCGAACTCCCGCGCGTGGACCTCGTTCTCCTCGACGAGCAGATCCACGGGGGACACGGCGCGATCCGGGGACGCCTCGTCCGCGCCGTCCTCCCGCCCGAGCGCCGCGCACAGACACGGCGTGTCCCAGCGAGGCTCGCTTTCGTCGAGCTCCTCGAGATGGATGGATATCGCGGAGAGCCCGCCCGGCGCGCCGCCCACGAGCCCCTGCAGCCCGCCGGGAGGGACCATCACGACGTCTCCCGCCTGGACGCGGCAGGGCGAGTCACCGATGACCTCGCCCGAGCCCTCGGTGACGACGATCATGCCTTTGCCGAGGAGCGCACGAGGCCTGAGCGGCTGACGTTCGAGGAGGCGTACCCATCTCAAGGACAGGTGGCAGACTTCGGGCAGGTAAGCCGAGAGCTCCGAATGTTTCCGGAGTTCCTTGAACAGCCCCAGCAGGGTGCGCTCATCCGCCTTGAGAGACTCGATCGCGAGGATGTCGGCTGTGTTGACTACGCGCATCTACACGGTCCTCCGGGTCGACATGATGGTGCGTCGACTCTGCACGGCTTGATCGCTTGTGTCTAGATCACACTCTGGCATGAAGGCGAATCGCACGGGCCTGAAAAGGAAGAAATCCCGCGGTTCTTTTCATTCACGCTTCCTGCTCCCTGCGCCGCTGCTTCTCGGCATCTCTATTTTTCTGATCGTCTGTTTCTCTGCCCCTCTGCTCCCCTGCCCTTCTCCTGTCGTGATTCCGTGATTCCGTGATTCCGTGCGAGACCGCCATGGGTTGTGGCAGGATGCGTGCATGAGCCAGCCGCAGCTCGTACCCGCCATCCGCCGCGCCGCCGAGGCAGACCTGCCGGCGATCGTCCATCTCTTCTCGATCCCGGACGAGGGAAACGCGAAGACGGACCACCCCGGCCCGCCGCTCGATCCGCGCTACCGCGAGGCGCTCGCCGCCATCGCGGAAGATCCGAACAACGCGCTGCTCGTCGCGGAGGTCGAGGGGCGCGTCGCCGGCGCGTTCCACATGACCATCATCCAGTACGTGGCGAACCGCGGAGCAAGGGTGGCGCAGATCGAGAACGTCATCGTGGACCCGAGCCTGCGGGGCCGCGGGATCGGCGAGGCGATGATGCGATGGGCCATCGACGAGGCGCGGCGGCGGGGGTGTTTCCGGGTTCAGCTCACCTCGAACAAGGCGCGGCTGCGCGCGCACCGCTTCTACGAGCGGCTCGGCTTCGTGGCGAGCCACGAGGGGATGAAGCTCAAGCTGTAGGCACGAGCGGCAGCGCGGCCAGCGGGATCGCCACGGCGCGGGGGGCGCCGCCTCGGCGGCCGCTCGACATGATTGGACCTGCGACAGCTTATCCGGGAGCGCCGTTCGCCAGAAGGGGGGACGCGAGGATCACCCCGGCGCCGCGCCAGCCGGAGCCGCCGGCCCGGAGGGCTCGCTCGGCACCGCGAACGCGGCGATGGTGAGCACCGCCATGAGGGCGCCGAACACGAGGAGCCCCATGAACAAGGCGATCCCGGCGTGCAGCGCCACGGTGGCGACGACCCATGGCAGCCGCGTGCGGCGCGGCCAGATGAGGAAGCCATAGCCGATCTCCACGAGCAGCACCGCCCACCCGGCGACGGCCGCGAGCCAGGGGGCGCCGGCGAGCCACGAGAGGTCGAACTGCCTGTATTCGGGCAACATGACCGAACGCCAGATCGCCTCGCCGTCCCACCACGGCTCGCCCGCTGCCTTTCCCAGCCCGCTGACGAGGTAAGCGAACGAGAGGTGCAGCTGCACAACGCGCAACCCGAGCCGGGCTGCCGGCGTGGGCCCTCCCCGCGCGCGCCCGAGCCGGCGATCCATGGAGAACGCGGCCTCCGAGGGCATCCAGAGGAGATAGAAGAGAAAGATGCTGGCGAAGCTGTCCACGCCATAGGCGGTGGAGCTCGCCGTCGTCACCAGCATCAGGTGGGTGAGCCACGCCAGGAAGGCCGCGGCCCTGGTGCACCAACCGACCAGGAGCGCGGCGAGGGCAACCACGTAGATCACCCCCGTGGCCAGGATGACCGGATCCTCCCCGATCCCGAGCGGGGCGAGGAGCTCCACCGCCCAGCCGATGCGTGGCAGATCGGTCCTCGCGAACACGTCGCGCAGAGGCCCCTGGAGGATCCCGGACCGGCCGTAGAGCTCGAAGAGCGCGGGCGCGACGAGCGCCGCTTGAAGCAAGAGCACGGCCGCGAGCCCGATGCGGAGGGCCGCGAGCGGCGCCGCCGAGGCCGGCGCCAGCGCGAAGCGCTCGATCACGCGGAGGACGCGCGCGGGCTCGCCGCCTGCCGCCGCCCCGCGGAGGCCGATCGAGGGCTCCTTCACCGCGCACCCCCGCTCGCCTCTCGGGCGGCCCGGAGCTTCGAGCGGATCATGAACTTCGCCTCGTACTGCAGGTTCCAGCTGGACCGCTTCCCCTCCCGGTACTCCCGCATCGACGGCAGATCACACGTCTCCAGTCGGACGAGGATGCTCTCGGCCGCGGGGTGTCTCGCCAGCACCTTGCCCGCCCACGAGGCAGCGATCGAGCGCTGGATCGTCGGGTCCTCCACGCTCAAGAAAGGCGTGATGAGGTTCAATATCCGGATCTCCGTCTCGCGGCTGGCGCCCGACTCGAGGGCGTCGGTGAGGGTCGCACCGCCGGCATCCGAGACGTGAAAGCTGGCCCTGGGCAGCGGGGTGATGCCGTCCGCGAAGAAGGCATAGCCGCTCTCGGCCCCGGAGAGCGCGCCGTAAACCGCGAGCGCCCGCGCAAGCCAGCCGTCTCCCTCAGGATGGATCTGGAGAGCCCCCATGACGACGAGGCCTAGATGGCCCACGACGGCGACCAGGGCTGCGGCGTGACTCCGGCAGTTCCGCTTTCCCTCCATGCAGCTCCCTCCGGGTGTGCCCGCCTGCGAGCGCCCGCGAACCTGACGGACACGAGCGAGACGGGGCGAGGGCCGCGCGTCCCGCTCTCCTGCCGCGGCGCCGGCGCCCTCAGCGATTCGTCCTGCCCTCCCTCGGGTGTCCGCCGGCCAAGGGGGCGAGGCCTCCCGTCGGAAGGCCGCCGGTCATGTCACCGCCAGTGCCCGTACCAGAGACCATGCCAATGACCGTGCCAGTGACCATACCAATGACCATGACCGTGCCAATGACCGTGCCAATGACCGTGCCAATGACCGTGCCAATGACCGTGCCAATGACCGTGCCAGTACCCATGCCAGGGCCTGTACCAATGACCATACCAGGACGGGTACCAGTGACCGTACCAGGGCCGCTGGCGTGCAGGACGAGCGCCGGCCGCATCCGCGGCGACGGGAGCTCGTGTCTCCGCGATGAGGACGAGCTCCTCGACGGGCGTCGTGGGTGCGGCCGAGGCGAGCTGCGCTGCCCCGAGGCATGCGAGCGGCGCGGCTAGCAGGCCGATGATGTTGATGCGCTTCATGTTCACCCCCCGTGTGACCGCTGCTCATGACGAGCGCAGAGCATGGCAGTGTGTCCTCGACACCATGCAAGCCGCACGCCCCGGCTGCATCCGGCGGACGGTCGTCGTTTTCCCGATCCCGGGGTGACAATCACGATAAAGCGGAGCTCACGCACCTCGCCCGGCGCGCGGCTCGACGCCGACCGGCGACGGCGGATCCTGCGCTATTCGTGCGCTATTCCTCCGCTATTCCTGCGCTATTCCTGCGCTATTCCTGCCAAAGAACGCCGAGCTCGATCTCCACGGCGTCGAACGGCGCCGCGCGCACGGTGACGTCACCCTCCCACGTCCCCACGCGCGCGAACCGCCCGCCGTCGATGCGGTAGACCTCCAGGAGCCGGAGCCGCGGGTCGATCAGCCAGTAGTGCGCCACGAGCTCGCGCGCGTAGATCTCCATCTTGTCGCGGCGATCGAGCGCCTCGGTGGACGGCGAGATCACCTCGCACACCCAGTCGGGCGCGAGGAAGATCGCCGCGTTCCGCATCGGGATCTGCGGCATCCGGTCGCGGCGCCACGCGGCGATGTCAGGGATCACGATGTCCGGATCGGTGCCGAGGTGCAGCTCGGGCTCGACCAGCAGCGCCCACCGGCCAGGCCCCTTGATGCCCCGACGAAATGGCAGGTACAGCTCGCCCGCGAGCACCGACGTCACATTGCGGGAGGACACGGAGGGCCGCGGCGTCGCGTGGAGGACGCCGTTCAGGACCTCCGCTACCTGGTTCGGCGGCGTGTCAAGCACATCCTGGTACGTGGCGCGACGGGCGCAGTCAGACATGGTCGGATGTTAGCATGCACGCCGCGTGCGGCGGCTCGCCCGGCGAAAATCCGTGAGCAGCCCCCCTCCGATCGCCGCGGGTTCGTTGTAGATTCCGCCGCCATGAGCGAAGCAGCTCCCTCCCCCACGCAACGCCCCCGTCCGCTCGTCCTCTGCATCCTCGATGGATTCGGCGAGCGCGAAGAAAAGGAGCAGAACGCGATCGCCCTCGCCGCGATGCCGAACCTCGACGCGATCAAGCGCGACTCGGAGAAGACGCTGATCGGGACGAGCGGCCCGGACGTCGGGCTCCCGGTGGGGCAGATGGGCAACAGCGAGGTCGGCCACCTGAACTTCGGCGCGGGGAGGATCGCGCTGATGGACATCTCGCGCATCGACGTCGCGATCGCCGAGAACAAGCTCGGTTCGAACGAGATCATCGACCGGACGTTCCGGATCGCGCAGGACCGCAAGTGCCGGGTGCACCTCTTCGGGCTCGTCTCCGACGGCGGCGTCCACTCGTCGCTCGACCACTTCCTCGCGCTGATCAAGCTCGCGAAGTTCCACGAGGTGCCCCTCGTCCTGCACGCGTTCCTCGACGGCCGCGACACGCCGCCGAAGAGCGCGTGGGGCTACGTCGAGAAGATCGAGGAGGCGCTCCAGGGCGTCGGCGTCATCGGCACCATCTCGGGCCGGTACTACGCCATGGACCGCGACAAGCGCTGGGACCGCGTCATGAAGGCCTACACCGCGATCGTGCGCGGCGACGCGCCGCGGGCCGACACGGCGTTCGACGCGATCCAGCAGTCGTACGCGGCCGGGAAGACGGACGAGTTCGTCGAGCCCGTCCGCATCGGCGACTATAACGGCATCAAGGGCGACTTCGTGGCCGACTTCGCCTCGCAGGAGCCCCGCTGGGAGTGGCAGGGAGAAGAGGTCGGCCTCGCCGTCAACTTCAGGCCCGACCGGATGCGCGAGATCTCGGCGATGCTCACGCGGCGGAACCTGCCGGCCGAGGTGCTGGAGCTCCTCTCGGACCGGGGCAAGCCGGTCTTCGCCTTCCAGGAGCACTGTTACAGCGGCATGACGGAGTACGACGCGGCGTTGAAGCTGCCGGTCGCGTTCCCCAAGGACGAGGTGACCGAGTCGTTCCCCGAGGTGATCTCCCGCGCCGGGCTCACGCAGCTCCGGTGCGCGGAGACCGAGAAGTACGCGCACGTCACGTACTTCTTCAACGGCGGCCGCGAGGAGACGTTCCCGGGCGAGGACAGGAAGCTCGTGCCCTCGCCGCGCGACGTCGCCACCTACGACAAGAAGCCGGAGATGAGCGCGGCGGGCGTCGCGAACGAGGTCGTCGCCGCGATCAAGAGCGGCAAGTACGACTTCATCCTGGTGAACTTCGCGAACCCGGACATGGTCGGGCACACCGGCATCCTCGAGGCCGCCATCCATGCCAACGAGGCGGTCGACAAGGGGCTCGGCGCCATCGGGGACGCCGTGCGCGAGGCCGGCGGCGCGCTGATCATCACCGCGGACCACGGCAACTGCGAGCAGATGAAGGACGAGCACGGCAACCCGCACACCGCCCACACGCTCAACCCGGTGCCGCTCTACTACCTGAACAAGAACGACCCCGGCATCGTGCTCCGGTCCGGCGGCCGCATCTGCGACGTGGCGCCGACGATGCTCGAGATCCTCGGCCTCCCGCAGCCTGCGGCGATGACGGGGCGCACGCTCCGCGTCCGACAGCGGTAAGTGGACGCCGACCAGAGGCAGCTCGGCCCGTACATCCTGCGCGAGGCCGTCTCGTCGCGGGCGCTCACCGTGACGTACCGGGCCGAGCACGCGGGGCTCGGCCGTGCGGCGCTGATCAAGACGCTCAAGCCCACGGTGTCGGCCGCGAGCGCGTTCGCGGCCGGCCTCGAGCGCGAGGCGAAGATCCTCGCGCGCATCCGGCACCCCAACATCATCGACATCCACGACTTCCAGCGCGACGAGGACCGGATATGGCTCGTGCTGGAGCCGCTCTCGGGGCCGACGCTCGCGGCCCTGTGCGCGCGCGCTGGCCGCCTCGACGAGGGCGCCGCGGCGGCCATCGCGCTGGAGATCGCGCGCGGCCTCGGGCACGCGCACGAGCGGGGCGTCGTGCACCGCGAGCTGCGCCCCGAGCGCGTCATCGTCACGCCCGCGGGCGGGGTGAAGATCCTGGAGTTCGCGGCGGCGTCCGACGGCCGGCAACCCTCACTGCCAGAGCCGTTCGAGGGCAGCGACACGTTCGCGCGGCCCGACTACATGGCGCCGGAGCAGATCCTCGGGGCGGAGCCCGGGCCTCAGGCGGACGTGTTCACGCTTGGCGTGGTGCTGTTCGAGATGCTCACCGGCGTGCGCCCGTTCGACGAGCCGAAGGCGGGGCCGGAGGACGCCAATCGTACGTCGAACCACACGTCGAACCACACGTCGAACCGCGCGTCGGGCGCGCCCGGCGCGCCGCGCGAGCGCGACGAGGACCGGTGGGTCGAGGGCAGGGCCGTCGCCCACCGGATCCGCAACGCGCCGCCGCAGCCGCTGCGAGGGCTCGTGCCCGACGTGTCGCGCGGCCTGGAGCGCGTGGTGCTCCGGTGCCTCGAGAAAGAGCCGGAGCAGCGCTACGAGAGCGGCCGCGCCGTCGCGGACGCCCTGGCCGAGGAGCTCGCGGAGCGCGGCCACCCGCAGCCGCGCGCGCTCATCGCGAGGGCCCTCGCGGCGGCCAAGCTCGGCGGCGACGAGCTGCCGCCCGCGCAGGCGCCCTCCGCGCGCCCCGCGGTCGCGCAGCGCAGCGCGCCGTCGCTCGCGCCCGACGTGGGGCGGCTCGTCGGCATCTTCGCGCTGGTCGTCGCGGGCGGCGCGCTCATCGAGCTCAGCCTCCGCCAGCACGACGCCGCGGAGCCGCCCAGCGCCGAGGCCAGGCAGCCAGGCGCGCGCTCGGAGGAGCGCGGCTACCTGAAGGTCCTCGCCAGGCCGTGGGCGGAGGTCGTCATCGATGGGGAGCTCATCGACGTGACGCCGATGGCGCGGGCGATCCCGCTCCAGGCCGGACGGCACTACGTCACGTTCCGGCACCCGAACGCGCCCGAGGAGAAGCGCACGATCACCGTCTCCGAGGGGCAGACGGTCACGCTCGACGTGAGCATGCGGATCGATCGCAGCGCGATCGACGCGGGCGCGCCGCCGGTTCCGGACAGGGACGCGTCGCCCTGACGGCGACGCCGGCCGCGCCTACACGGCGCCGCCCGCCGTCCCCGCGCCGTTTGCGCCCCCCGCGTCTCCCTCGCCGCTCGCGCCGCCCGCGCGGCGGCGGAGCGCCTCGAGCGCGAGGAGCGGCCGCTCCCGCTTCTCGTGAAGCTCGCCGAGGCACGCGCCGCTGCCGCGCTCGAGCGCGCGGCAGCAGTCGGGCCGCACCTCGTAGATCGAGCACAGGAAGCGGCCGTGCTCCGCGTCCAGCGTGAGCGCGGCGCAGCGGCCGTCCTCGATGCGCATGTAGCAGCGGTTGCCGATGAAGTGCGTGAGCCCCCGCGCGCGATCGTCCATGCGATCGTGGTCGCAGCCGAAGACCCGGACGTACTCCGGCAGGGCCGAGAAGCAGCAGGTGCCGCACGCGGTGCACTCGGGGACGACCGCATCTCCCCCGCCGCTCGCGCTGCCCCCCCGCGCCACGCCCACCGCGCCCCGCTCCCCCTTGCGCGTCAGAGCCGGACCTCCACGTGCGTCCCGCGCTTCAGGTCGTCGAGCCACTTCTGCTTGGCCTTCGTCATGATCTCCGCCTGCAGCCGCTGGAGGACCTCCGGGCGAGCCGCCTCGAGCGTCGTGAAGCGGGACGGCTGGCGGCTCAGGAGCTTCATGATCACGAACGCGTCGCCCGCGCGCATCGGCCCGGCCACGCCGCCCGGCTCGATCGCCATCAGCGCGGCCTCGAGCTCCGGGGCCATCACCTGGCGCTGGCCGGTCACCGCGGCCTGCGTCCCCTGCGGCGCGCGGACCCCGAGGTCGCCGCCCTCCTCGCGGGTCGCGGTGTCGTCCGAGAACTGCCGCGCGAGCGCCGCGAAATCCTCCCCGCCGCGCGCGCGCTCCGCGAGCGCCGCGGCGAGCGCGCGGCGCTCCTCGACCGCCTCGGCGCTCGAGCCGGGCAGGACGCGCAGGACGATCCACGCCGGGTGGTAGTCGCGCCGCCGGCGCTCCTCGCGCACCAGCCGATCGAAGGCGGACCGCACGTCCTGCTCGGTGATGCGCACGCGGCCCTTCACCCGGAGCTGCAGCATCTTGCCCTCGAGGATCTGCCGGCGGATCTCGTCGCGGTACTCCTGCTCGGTGAGCCCCGAGCTCGCCCGCGCCGTCCGGAACAGCTCCTCGACCGTCATCTGCTCCGCGGCCGCGATGTTCCGGAAGGCGTTCTCGATCTCCTCGGAGGTCACGCGGACATTGGCCTTCTCGGCGGCCTGGCCCTCGAGCTCCTCGTCCACCATCTTCTGGAGGAGATCGCGGAAGACCTGCGACTCGGCCGCCGCCTGCTGCGCGCCCGGCGGGACCCTGGCCTGGATCTGCAGCAGGAAGGGGCGAGCCCGCTGCCGCAGATCCGAGAGCAGGATGGCGCGATCGCCGACGACGGCGACGATCCGCTCGCTCACGACCGCGTGGGCGAGCGGCGAGGCGAAGGCGGCGGCGGCGACGAGCCCGGCGAGGGCGAGGCGGAGCGGAACACGCATCGCGCGCCTCTACCACTGGGCCCCAGGCGGTTCCACGCGTTTCCGGCCCCGCGCGGGCCGGGTTGCCCCGGGCTCAGCCGGAGCCGGGGTACACCGTCCGACGGGAGGCGCGCTCGCGGACGGCCTCGCGCGCGAGCGCGTCGGCGCGCTCGTTGAGCAGCACGCCGGCGTGCCCCGGCACGTACACGAGGCGCGCGCGCGGCCGCGCGGCGAGCGCGCCGCGCAGCGAGGCGATGAGCTCGGTGTTCGCCTTCGCCTTCCACCCCTTCTGGAGCACGCCGATCGAGTACTGGCTGTCCGTGTGGATGACGATGGGCCGCCCCGGCTCGTCCACCTCCTCGAGCGAGCGGAGGATGGCCGTCAGCTCGGCGATGTTGTTGGTCGCGGTGCCGAGGAACTCGCTGCGCTCGATCCGCCGGCCGCCGTCGATGATCACCACGCCGAGCCCCGCGGGCCCCGGGTTCCCCGAGCACGCGCCGTCCGCGTAGACGATGACAGCCCCTTCCGGGACGGGCGCCGCGCCGGACTCCCCCCGCGCCGGCGCCTTGCGCTGCGCGCGCCCGGCCGGCGCCGGGGCGGCCGCGCCCCCCTCGGGCTGCTCGCCGGCGCGCGCCTTCACGACCGCCTCCGCAGGCCCACAGGTGTCGTCGGGCAACACCTTCGGGTCGACCACGGTCAGGTTGTCGGCGCGCGCCTTGTACCTGCGGCCGTCGTGCGGCTTGTAGCGGATCTCGACGCCGCCGCCCTCCTCCGCGACCAGGGCGCCGGCGGCGTCGGCGCGAGCATAGACGGTTTGACCTCGAAGCGATGCGCGGACCCAGGGCACGAGCGCACCCTGGCATGGATCGAAGGCCGCCGGTACGGGAGACCACGCCAGGCGGGCCCGGCCGATCGCGCCGGCCGGGCACGGCCGATCGCGCCGGCCGGGCGCGGCCGCGCCTGGCCGCGCCTGGCCGCGCCTACCATGGCTGCAGCCCTCGCGGCGCGCGCGGCGGACAGCGTGGCAGGCGGCTCGCGCGCGGCCGCGCCGCCCTGCGATCACGGGTCGATGCAGAGCGCGAGCGACCACGCGATCAGCGTACCGGAGTCGGACCCGGCGTCGTCCCCGACCCGGAGCGTCCACGTGCCGTTCGCCGGCCCCGAGAGGAAGGCCGCGAACGATGACTCCGGGCGGAAGCAGCCGCGGAACGGCGCCATCGCTCCCGTGACAGCGGTCGCGCAGCCCATGTCGAAGACGGTCCTCCGGTAGTTGTCGCCGGAGCCGCCGTTGTCGCTCGACACATCGACCGTCGCGCCAGCCGGAGAGGTCAGCGAGATATCGAGATCTCCGTCGAACGAATGCGCGATGTCGAGCTCGAGCGTCACGCGCCGGATCGCGCCCCTCGAGACGACAGGGAGGACGCTGGCAGCGACGGCGCGATCCGTGACGGCCTTGGGGATGTCCGTGGACGACTGCACCCACAGCACCTGCCCGGGCGAGCACGCGCCGTCGGCAGCTTCGCAGCCGAGCGCGCAGTCCGGGTCGGCGCAGTCCGTCTCGCCGTCGAGGTCATCGTCCGCCGCGTCGCCGCAGTTGCGCTCCTTCGAGTACGTGCACACGCTCGGCGTGCCCCGGCAGGTGTACCGCGCTTCCACGACGCAGCCCGCGCTGCAGCCGTCGCCGCTCGACGTGTTGGCGTCGTCGCAGCCCTCGACGCCGTCCCGCACGAAGCCGTCGCCGCACCTCGCGAGGCGACAGGAGATAGGACAGCCGTCGGCGCTGTCGGCGTCGCCGTCGTCGCACTCCTCGCCGGCCTGGATCACGCCGTCGCCGCAGCCGTCGAGGAGGCACCCTGGGCTGCACCCGTCGCCCGCGTTCCGGTTCCCGTCGTCACACGCCTCGACGCCGGCGCGGACGAACCCGTCCCCGCACACCGCGCGCGCGCAGCTCGTCGGGCAGGCGTCGGTGTTGCTCGCGTTTCCGTCGTCGCACGCCTCGACGCCGGCGCGGACGAAGCCGTCCCCGCACGAGGCGGCGACGCACGTCGTGAGGCACGCGTCCGTATTGCTCGTATTGCCGTCATCACACGCCTCGGCGGCGGCGTTGACCACGCCGTCGCCGCAGACCGGCGCGGCGCAGGTGCCAGCCGCGCTGCACACGTGGCTCAGGCAATCGCGCCCGACGGCGCAGCGCATCCCGGCGGCGCACCCGACGCACGCGGGGCCGCCGCAATCGATATCGGTCTCCGCCCCGTTCCGGGCGATGTCGGTGCACGACGCGAGGCACGTCGTCCCTGAACAGCGGCCGCCCAGGCAGTCGCCGTCCGCGGCGCACGCCTTGCCGGTGGCGCAAGGCGAGCACGCCGGTCCGCCGCAGTCGACGTCGGTCTCCGCCCCGTTCGTCGCGCCGTCGGTGCACGACGACGCGCGGCACCTGCCGTCCGCGCAGATCCCGCTCCGGCAGTCCGCGCCGGTGAGGCAGTCCTCGAGATCCGCGCACGGCACGCAATCCGAGCCGCCGCAGTCGACGCCGGTCTCGGCGCCGTTCATCGCGCCATCGCCGCAATCGGGCGCGACACAGCTGTTCTCGACGCAGATGTTGCTCAGGCAGTCGCCGGCGACGAGGCACTCGACACAAGCGCCGTTCCCATCACAGTAGCGCGCTCCGGTCGCGTCGGGTCCCCCGCACTCCGTGGTCGCCGGCGCCGGGAGGTTCTTCGGCGCCCCCGCGACGCACACGTCGGCCGAGCACGGGTCTCCGTCGGAGAAGGCGTCTTGGTCGTCGTCGAGCTCGATCACGGCGCCATGCCCATCGCAAACGCGCGCCTTGCAGTCGCCCAGGACCTGCTCGCCCACGGGCTTTCCCCGCGGCGCGTCGTCGAGGGCGCACCGGCCGCCTTCGCAGGTACGCAGCCGACACGCGCCGTCGACCCCGGGGCAGTCCGCGGCCGTGAGGCAAGGCGCTCCGTCCCCTCCGCCCCCGCCGCCCTCGCCGCCTCCGCCGTTCCCGCCGTTCCCGCCGTTCCCGCCATCGCCGGTCTCAGGCCCCGGCGCCTGCCGGGGACGATCGCAGTCGACCGCGGTCAAAGCAGCAGCGATGACGAGCGGCGACAGAACCTTCGTGAACGGAGCGCTTCTGGAGAGGTCCGCTCGCACTGACACCTCGATTCCTCCGCTTCTGGCGGGAACGGCGACGTCCCTTCAAGGCTCGATCCGAGCCTGACGGACGCGCAGGCGGTCAATCATCGGCGCACTAGACTGATATGGAATCGAGAGGACGCCAGCAGCCAAACGGATCGGGAGAGCCCCTATCGCGGCGCGCGGTCTACGGCCCCGCGCAGCCGTGATGTTCGTCCCGGGGCTCGGGACGCGAGGCGTCGGCCGCCGCGAGCTGCGCGTACAGCGCGGCGTACTCCGCCATGATCGTCCTGCTCGCATAGCGGCGCACGGCGCGCCGGCGCGCGGCCTCGCCGAGCTGCGCCCGCAGGGAAGGGTCGTCGCGCAGGGAGCGGAGCGCGCCCCGCAGCGCGTCCTCGTCTCTCGGCGCCACCAGGAGGGCCACCCGACCGCCCTCGCCCTGGATCACCTCCGGCACCGCGCCGACCGGCGTGACGACGCAGGGCAGGCCGCTGGCCATCGCCTCCAGCAACGCGTTGGGCAGCCCCTCGCCATGGCTCGGCAGGCAGAAGACGTCCGCGTCGCGGTAGACCGCGGGCATCGCGCCTTCGGGCACCTCGCCGAGCAGGCTCAGGCGGCCTTGCCGCTCGAGCTCCGCGAGCGCCTCGTCGAGGCGGCGGGACGGGCCGGCAGCGCCGCCTGCGTCGCGAGGCCCCGCCAGCGCGAGGGTCAGGCCCCCGACCGCCAGCACGGCCCGCGCGAGCTCCAGGACCCCCTTCTGCGGCGTGACGAGCCCCGCGAAGAGCACCCGCAGCGGCTGGCCGGGCGAGCGCGGCGCGGCAGCGGGGTGGAAGACGTCGGTGTCGACCGGGTTGGCGATCCGGAGGACGCGACCCCCTGGAACCAAGGCCTGCACGTAACACCGCAGCTCCTCCGAGAGCGTGATGACGGCCGTGGCGCGGCCCAGCACGGCGCGCACGGCCTGCCGAGCCGGCCACGGCAGGGCCCGATGCCAGGCGATGATCTGCGGCGACAGGCGCAGGTGGAGCACGGCCGGCACCCCCGCGCGACGGCACAGCTCCACCGCGGGGCCGTCGCGCGCGGTCGCCCAGAACAGGGTGGTGCACAGATGAACGACATCCGGCCGGCGTCGCGCGAGCAGCCGGTGAAGCGCCGCCAGCGCTTCGCCCGCGCGGACCACGCGCGCGGGGCGAAGCCTGCTCGTCGGATCGCTCGAGGCGGCTCGGGGCGAGGTGTCGATGACGTCCGCCTCGATGCCCGCCGCTGCCGCCGCGTCGAGGTAGTTCCGCATCCACCGCGTGATTCCGCCGGCGGGCGGCGGGAGGGGGCCCCAGAGCGCGACGCGCATGTCCCTAGAAGCGCGCGTCGGCCTCGATCTGGGCCCAGCGCTCGCGGAACCACGCCACGGTGCGCGCGAGCCCCTCATGCAGGCCCGTCTGCGCCTCGAAACCGAGGACGCGACGGGCCTTGTCGGTGGACGCGACCCGGCGGCGCTGCGTATCCCACGCCCGGCGCCCGACGAACCGGACGCCGGCGCGGTTGCCCGTCAACTCGTTGATGGCTCTCGCGACGTCGAGGATGGCGATCTCCTCGCCCGACGCCAGGTTGAACGCCTCCCCCGACGCGGCCGCCGCGGCGCCCGCCCGGAGAAACCCATCGACGATGTCACCCACGTAAGTGAACGAGCGGGTCTCCTCTCCCGTCCCGGTGATAGGCAGCGGCTCGCCGCGCAGGGCCCAGTAGACGAAGTTGGGGATCACATTGCGGTATCGGCCGGGGACCTCGCCCGGACCATACGAGTTGAAGGGGCGGACCCGCACGGTGCTCAGCGCATCGTTGCCGGCCGAATGACCGCAGAAATAATTGCAATAGAGCTCGCCGAGCAGCTTGGTGGCCTGGTAGGGCGTGTGGACATCGAGCGCGAGGTGCTCCTCGTGGACGGGCCGCGGCGGGTCGCTGCCGTAGGGCGCGCACCCGGACGAGGCGAAGACGACGCGCTCTGCCCCGCTGCGCCGCGCGTGCTGCAGCACCCGCAATGTGCCGAGGCCGTTGACCTCGAGATCGCGCTCCGGGTTGTCCACCGAGTTCTGGTTCGCGAACAGCGCGGCGAGGTGGAAGACATGCGATGGCCGCTCCCGGAACACCGCCGCGAGCAAGCCGTCATCAACGACGCTCCCCTCCACGAAGCGCACGTTGCGCCGCGCCGGGACGCCCCAGCGGGAGGAGGAGGAGAGGTCGTCCACCACGATCACCTCCGCGCCCGCGTCGGCCAGGGCCGCCGTGAGCGAGCCGCCGATCGCGCCAGCCCCACCGGTCACGATGATCCGCCGGTCCTTGTAATCCTGCATGGTGCCCACCGCTGTGCCTGTCGTTTCGCCCGTGAAACGTTGCCCGCCGCAATGCCCCGGTGCATTGCGGCCTTCGGTACCCACAGCCTCGCGCCGGCGCCCGAGGGCGCCGGCGTCCTCACGACGATGATTCACCCGCTGCGCGCGCGAAGATCTCCTCATAACGACGCACGAGCGGCTCGCGCGTGAACCAGCGAAGGAAATAGAGCCGGCCGGCCTCCCCCATCGCGCGCCGCGCCTCCGGCGTCATGCCGTGAAACCGCCGCACGGCGTCCGCGAGCGCCGCCGGGTCCTCGGGCTCGCAGGCGAGCCCCGCCCCGCTGCTCCGCACCAGATCCGCCGGATCCCCGCCCGCCGCGACGAGCACCGGCCTGGCCGCGGCCATGTAGGCCGAGATCTTCGAGGGGATCGTGATCTCGAAGCGCGGATCGCGCCGGAGGTGCGACAGCACCACATCGGCCAGCGCGAAGAAATGCGGCATGCGCTCGTGGGGTTGCTGGCCGATGAAGACGACGTTCGAGAGGGCCCGCGCCTCAGCCTCGCGCCGGAGCCTGAGCGCGTCGTTCCCGTCCCCGACCATCACGAACCGCACGTCGGTGAGGTCGCGCAGCCGATCGGCCGCGTCGAGCACGCTGGAGAGGGCCTGGGCAGGACCCATGTTGCCGGCGAAGAGGACGACGAACCGCCCTGACAACCCGTGCTCCGCCGCGAGCCCTGGGTCGGGCTCCACCGGCCTGTAGATCCGATCGTCGGCCCAGTTCGGGATCAGGTGCACCTTGTCTGTGGAGACGCCTTTGCGGGAGAGCTCGCGCTCGAGCCCCGGGCTGATGACGGTGATCGCCGCGGCGCGCCGGAAGAGGGCGCGGTTCACGCGATCGATGCCAGCGAACACGAGCCTGCTGTCGAGCATGCCCGAGGCCGCCGCGGTCTCGGGCCACAGGTCCTGGACCTCATAGATCCACGGTATCCGGCGGAGCGCGGCGAGCCAGGAGGCGGCGATGGCGTGGCTCGGTGGGGGGTTGTGGACCCAGGCGACGTCGGCCGGCCCGGAGAGGGCGGTCCCGAGCAGCGCTGTCGAGGCGGCGAAGCTCGCGTAGTTGAGCGTCCGCCGCACGCGCGATCGGCTGTGATCAGGGTAGGTCGGGAGGCGTATCACCCTGGTGCCGCTCGCGTGCTCCACGTCCCAGAGGCGCTGTCGGTACCCTGGATAAGTGCGGCCATGCGGGTAGTTCGGGAACGCCGTCACCACCGTCACCTGGTGCCCGCGCTCGGCCAGCGCCTCCGCGAGCAGATGCGGGCGCGCGATGGGCTCGGGGTGATACCACTGCGACAGGAGGAGAATCTTCACTCACCGCGCTTCGATGCACCGGCGCTCGCGGGCATTCACGCGATGAGCGACGGACGGCGCCGAAACTTCGGGACCGGGGCCGACGGCCGGCGCCCACCTCGATGGGACGGGCGACCATCACGCCTCGACAGCATCACGAGGGGGGCGGCGGGCGGCACGGCGATGTCGCTGGCGCCGCGGGTCGCGCCAGACGGCCGCGACGCGCACGCCGGGAGCGACTCGAGCAGCGCTGCGAAGATGCACCCCCGGCGGAGAACGTGGTCTCGTCAGTACTCGACGTCCTGCTTGAAGATGAGCTCCGAGGACGGCGACTCGGGATTGGCGGTCTTCTCGAGGCTGATGACGAGCTCGAACCGGGTGAGCGGCACGCTCACGTCCTTGAGCTTGCCGGTGCGGGCATCGGGGTCGAAGTTGAGCGCGCCGATCCGCTGCCAGGGCGAGTCGCTGTCCGGGCGCGCCCAGACGACGTAGGCCGTGCTGCTCGAGTCGAGGCGATCGGGCGGCGGGAGATCCTTCGCGTTGATGTCGAGGCGGGTCATGGCCGCGTCGAAGTTGACGTCGGCGATGATCACGGCGTCCGCGCCCGGCGCCTTCCCGATGCCCTGCGGCGTGTAGCGCAGCGGGCCGCCGCAGCCCGCCATCAGCGCGCACGCAAACGCCACGACAGCGAGCCGCAGCACCCTGGAAACATGTCCTCTCATCTCGGTAGCTCCTCCTTCGTCCCTCTGCTGCGGGCGAAGACGCCTCGCGAACCGCCAGCACCGGCCGGCGGCCGAAACAGCCGCGGCATCATAGCCGCTTTCGGCCACGCCGACGGCGCTCGACGCAGCAGGAGGCGGCCAGGCCCGCCGGACGTGCTCGACGCGCCGGAAACCCCGCCGCCTCGCGCGCCCGGCCGGCGAGGCGCCGTCCGCGAGCGCAGCACAGGCCCCCGGCGTCGGGGAACGGCGCGGATCGGACGGATCGCGTGGCGGCGCGCCGCCCATCGACTAAAGTCTCGAAATCGAGATGGATTTGGCACACACACGGCTCGGAGCTCGGGGCGATCGCTGGTCGACCGGGCGGGGAGTCCTCGATGTCCGAACGCCGGCGTCCGACGTCGTGACGAGGCGCCTCGAGGGGTACGCGTCGCTCGATCTCATCGAGCCGGCGATCAGGCACCTGGAGACCCTCGTCGAGGCGGGCGTGCTCCCGGTCGTGTTCGACGATTTCGAGCTCGGCACCGGCTATGACAGCGACGTCCGGGCCAGGCTCACGGCGTGGCACCTGCGGAACCCCGGCAAGCTGAAGGAGGTCCATATCCTCGTGCGGCCTGGGCTCGTCGCCATGGGCGTCACGGTCGCCAACCTCGCCACGGGCGGCCGCTTCAACGTGTACACCGACCGCTCCGCGTTCGAATGGGCGCTCGCGGGCGTGCTGACGACGAGGATCACGGCGGGGCCCGCCTCGTCGGTTCGCGCGCCGTCCCTGCGCTGACGAGCGCCCCCCCGGCCGCGCGGGTAGGCGGCTCGCGCGCCCTCGACCCGAGCTCAGGGGTGCTGGACGGCCCCGTTCGCCGGAGCACCCCTGGCGCCGAGCGTGATCTCGCTCATCCGCTCCGGGTGCTTTCCTTCGATGCCCTCATAGAGACGGCGGATCGCCGCCATGTCGGCCTCGATGTCGCCCGTTGGGTGGAACACGTGGAGGATCCCGCCCCGCTTGCGGGGGAAGTCGAGGTATCCGAGGAGGATCGGGACGCCGGCGCCGAGCGCGACGTAGTAGAAGCCCGTCTTCCAGCGCTTCGTGCGCGAGCGCGTGCCCTCGGGCGCGATGATCAGGATGAGCTCGTCGCGCTCCTTCAGCACGTCGACAACGGCCGCGACGAGGTTGTTCCGGTCGCGGCGGTCGACGGGGACGCCGCCGAGCCACTTGAAGAAGAAGCCGAACGGCGGCTCGAAGAGCGTGTGCTTGCCGAGCCAGGAGAACTCGAGGTCGAGCACGTAGCTGACCGCGAGCGTGAACGGGAAATCCCAGTTCGAGGTGTGAGGTGCCGCGATGATCACCGCCTTCGACGGGAGCTCCGTGATGCCCTCCATGCGCCAGCCGAACACGGACAACCAGGTGCGGCCGACGAACCGGCGGACGGCGCGGCGCGCGGCGGAAAAACGTGGAGCGGGTGCGTTCGGCATGGAGGACCTCGACGGTAAGCAGCCGGAGGTTCGTCGCTGCCCGGGTGGAAGTCACGTCACCTTTCCGTCATCCCGCGCCGCGGCTCGCGCGCATGGGAAGCATGGCGCGATGAGCGCGTCGCGCGCCGCGTCGTCAACGCCGCGTCGTCAACGCCGCGTCGTCAACGCCGTTCGATTCCGTGCGGCTTGCCCTCGCCGTACCCCGCCAGCGTCTGCACCCCGATGACGGCCTTGTCGTGGAGCTCGTCGAGGTTCGCCGCGCCGGCGTAGGTGCACGCCGACTGCACGCCGGTGATCATCTCGATCAGGATGGCGCCGACGCTCTCGCGCCCCTCGTGGATGTAGATGCGCGACGTCGAGATGCCCTCGCGGAAGAAGGCCTTCTTGGCGCGCTCGAACGCGTCGAGGTCCGCGGTGCGCTCGCTGACCGCGCGGGCGCTCGCCATGCCGTAGTTCTCCTTGTAGAGCAGCCCGTCGCGGTCCTCCATGACGTCGCCCGGGCTCTCGTACGTGCCGGCGAGCGTCGTCCCGACCATGACGCGCGAGGCGCCGGCGGCGAGGTAGAGCGCCACGTCGCGCGGGTGACGGACGCCGCCGTCGGCCCAGACGCGCTTGCCGTGGCGGCGCGCCTCGCGGGCGCACGCGAGCACCGAGGAGAACGTCGGGCGGCCGGCGCCGGTCTGCATGCGCGTCGTGCACATCGCGCCGGGGCCGACGTTCACCTTCACGATGCCGGCGCCCGCCTCGATGAGGGCCCGCGTGCCCTCCGCCGTGCAGACGTTGCCGGCCACGAGCGGGACGGCGTCGCCGACGGCGCCCCGCACGGCGCGGATCGCCTCGATCATCCGGCGCTGGTGGCCATGCGCGGTGTCGAGCACGATCGCGGACACGCCGATCTCGAGCAGGCGCGCGGCGCTCTGAGCCGCCTGCGCGGAGATCCCGATCGCCGCCGCGACCATGAGCTCGCCGCCGCCGTCGAGCGTCGGCTTGAGCAGCTCGAGCCGCACGGCGTCGTCGCGCGTCAGCACGCCGTGGAGCCGCCCGTCCCCGTCGAGCACGGGGACCGCCTTCACGCGGGCGTCCTCCATCAGCAGGAAGGCCGTCCGGTTCGGCGTGCCGGCCGGGATGGTGATGAGGCGCGACGACATGAGCGCGGACGCGGGCGTGTACTGATCCCGGTCGCGCAGGTCGGCGTGGGTGACGATGCCGATCGGCCGCCGCTCGTCGTCGACCACGACCACCATGTCGTGCGATCGCTTGCGGATGATGCCGTGCACGTCGCGGAGCGTGGCCCGCGGGGAGACCGAGAGGGGCGTGTCGTAGCGCGGGTCGGCGCGCTTGATGTGGTGGACGATGCGCTCGACCGTGTCGAGATCCATGTCCTGCGGGAGCACGCCGAGGCCGCCGAAGCGGGCCATCGTCTCCGCCATCCGCTTGCCGGTGACCGCGTTCATGTTCGCCGAGACGATCGGGTGCGAGCCGCCAGGGAAGTCCGCCGGGCGCAGGTCGGTCTCGAGGCGGGAGCCGCCGGCGAAGTACCCGGGTGTCAGGAACACGTCTTCGAGGGCGAGCTCCAGGCTCTCGTCATGCTCGGGGTGGAGAAAGCGCATGCACAGCTCCGAGGAAGGGGGATGGCGCCGCGAAGGCGGCGCGGCGCGCGCCAGTCTAGTGCCTGACGGCAGGGCGAGGGTCGGCGCTGGTTGCGCGACGGCCCCCTCCCCGCCGGACTACCGTATTCAAGGAGGCTGGCGGGCGCGGCGGGCGGGCGCGTCGGCGATGACGCGGTCCAGGATCGCGGCGACGCTGGCCGCGGCCGCCTCGGACGAGAGCGCCGCGGGCGGAGGCGCCGGGACCGGCAGCGCGCCCGTCTCCCGGAAGCGCGCGAGGTGGCGCGCGAGCGCGGCGGCGATGCCGTCCGCGTCGTCCGGCGCGACGCGCGCGTTGTCGCTCCGGTACGAGAGGAGCTCTTCGACCTCGCGGTTCGCCGTCACGCTGACGACGGGCATCCCCGACGCGGCGTAGTCGTAGGTCTTGGCCGAGACGCGCAGCACGACGTGGGGGCTGAGCATCGCGAGCAGCACGTGCGCCCGCCTGAGCTCGCCGAGCACGTCGCGCTGCGGGACCGGGGGGAGCGCCTCGATGTACGGCGTGAGCCCCATGCGCTCGAAGCAGGCGCGATCGTGGTCGGACATCCGGCCGATCTGTCGGAGGACGACGTCCTCGGGCGCGAGCCGCTCGCGGTCGATGAACCGCCGCAGCGCGGCGCCTATCTGGTCTGCCGAGGCCTCCTCGCGGATCGTGCCGAGGTGGAGCACGACGAAGCGGCGGGGCGGCTCCGGCGCGGGCGGCGGCGCGTACAGCGCGAGATCGAAGTGGTTGCGCACGAACGAGGACTTCGACGAGAGCTCGGGGAAGCGCGCGCGGTAGGCCTCGAGCGCGGCCCGCGTGTTGAAGATCACGTGGTCGGCGCCCTCGAGCCAGCGGCGCTCCAGGCGCGGGACGATGGCGCGCCGGGCCCGCTCGGCCAGGCCGGACGGCGGCCCGTTCCCCGTCTCGTGCAGCGAGTACGGGTCGCGCATGTCGAGGACGAGCGGCACGCCGAGCGCCCGCTTCACGTGGAGGCCGGCCGGGCAGGCCGAGTACGGCCCGGCGCTCACCACGACGGCCCGCGCGCCGGTGCGGCGGGCCAGGGCGACGGCCGCGCGCGCCCCGCGCGGCGCGTGCGCGATCCAGCGGTCGGTGATCGCCTGGAACGGGCGGAGCCCGACGAGCGGCCCCGCGCGCCCCGCGGGGAGCGGCGCCCGCGCGCGGAGGGCGTGCAGCGCGGCGCCCGCGGCGAGGACGGCCGGATCGAGGTACTCGTCGAAGACCTCGACCTCGGGCGGCAGCGCGGCGAGCAGCCCGTCGTCGCGCGGATCCTCGGGGAAGGTCCCCGACAGGACGGCGACGCGGAAGCCGTGGCGCGGCAGGTGCCGCGCGAGCTTCACCCAGCGGAAGGCGCCGACGCTCGTCTGGGGCGCGAAGGCGGGGGAGATCAGCAGGAAGGGGCGCACGATCGATCCTCTCGAGGGCAAGCTGGCGTCCACGACGTCAGCCCCCGCCGCGCACCCCGCGCTCGAGCAGGTCCGCGTAGAGCGCGAACAGCGCTTCGAAGTGCTCGTCGCTCGTGGGCAGCCGCTCCCCCGCGGCCCGCGCCGCCGCGACGCGCTCCTCCCGCGGGCGCGCGAGCACCCGCTCGATCGCGGCGGCCACCTCGCCCGGCGAGGCGCGCGGCGCGTACACCTCGGCGGCGCCGGGCTGCACGAAATCCAGCGCGGCGCCGGCGGCCGGGACGACGAGCGGCAGGCCCGAGCACAGCGCCTCGCCCAGCACGAAGCCGAACGTCTCGGCGGCGCCCCCGTGGACGAAGACGTCGGCGCTGGCGTGCAGCGCGGCGTAGGTGGCGCGGTCCTTGGCGAAGCCGAGGAAGGTCACCTGCGGAAGGGCGGCCGCGCGCCGCTCGAGCCGCGCCCGCTCGGGCCCGTCGCCCAGCACCGCGAGGGCGACCGGGCGCCGCGCCGCGAGCTCTCGCGCGGCGTCGATCACGAGCGCCACCCGCTTCTCGACGGCGAGCCGGCACGCGACGAGGAGCAGCGCGGCCGACGGCTCGTCCGCGAACCGGCCGAGCAGGCCGCGGCGCAGCGCCGCGTCCGCGCGGGCGGGGCCGAAATCGCCGCGCTTCACGCCGAAGGTGACGCGGTGGACGCGCTCGCAGCCGTGGCTGCGGAGCTGCTCCGCGATGAACGTCCCGGGGGCGATCGTCGCGTCGAACCGCCGCGACAGCGCGCGCGGCCAGGCGAACAGCGCGCCCTCGATCGCCCGGGCGACCGCGCGCGGGCGCACCCGATCGAGCAGCGGCGCCGCGTAGGTGCTGATCTGATCCGAGTGGTACACGAACGTGCGGAGCGGGACCTCGCGGGCGCTCGCCGCGACGAGCGCGGCCGTGTACGGCGCGCTCGCCTGCACGACGTCCGGCGCCTCGCGGCGGATGATCGCCCGCGCCGCGCCGAGCCGGAGGAGCGCGTGGTAGGTCGGGTCGTACGGCATCGGCGGGCCGGCCACCCGCACGATGCGGCCCCGCTCGAGCGGGACGACCTCGTCGCGCGGCCCGGGCGCCACGACGACGATCTCGTGGCCGCGCCGGCTCCCCTGGCGCACGAGCTCCTCCAGGTACGACCGCACGCCGCCCCCGCGGGACGAGAAGAACTCCGCGACGTCGAGGATCTTCACGAATGGTTGCTCCCGCGCAGGAGGAGGCCGCCCTTCCACGAGCGCCGCATCCGCGCCGAGCGGTTCATGACGTGGAGCAGCGCCGGGAGGAACAGGAGCGCGGTCGCGACGCACGCCACCTCGCCGCTGACCGCGACCCAGCCGAAGGAGTTCAGCGCCTGGTTGTCGGCGAAGACGAGCGACCCGTAGCCCAGCACGGTCGTGTAGCTGCAGAGGGCCACGGGGCCGGCCGAGCGCTTGAGCGCGAGCGCCACGTCGCCGCCGAGCAGCCGCGCGCGATCGAAGACGTTGAAGGGGTACTCGCAGCCGATGCCGAACGTGATCGGGAGCGCGATGAAGTTCAGGAAGTTGATCTTGACGTCGAGCGCCGCCATGGCGGTGGCCGTCGCGAGCACGCCGAGCACGAGGGCCAGGAGGACCGCGAGCGCGCCCGCGATGCTGCCCGTCGCGAGCACCACGACGATCGTGACCGCGAGGAACGAGGCCGCCGTCGCCAGCGGGCCGTCGCGCTCCATCGACCGGATCATCTCGGCGAAGACCGTCGGCCTGCTCGCCGTGACGACGTGGGTCCCGTCGGGGAGGACCACGTTGCCGGTCGTGTCGGCCATCCGCAGGAGGTTCCTGCCGTTCGAGAACGAGACGTTGTTCTTGTACTTCACGTAGAACACCGTCCCCACGACGCCGTTGTTCTCCTCGAACCGGCGGCGGATGAGGTCGGGCAGGTCCTTCGGGCCGATGACGCGCAGCGTCTCCGGCGGCTTCATGCTGAGGACGCGCTCCCGCTCCTCGGGGCGCAGGGCCTTCAGCACCCGCGGGGTCAGCCGGTCCCGGATCCGCTCCAGGATCTCGATCTTCCGTTGCTGCTCCTCGGCCGTGCCGGGGAGGGCGTCGGCGATCGTCGCGACGTCGGCCACGAGCTGGCCCTGCGGATCCTTCGCGTCGTTCGCGAGGATCTGCGCCTTGATGGCCGGCACCTGCTCGGGGGTGTCGGCGAGCATCATCGCGCCGGCGACGTTCATCTTCCCGCCGAAGACCTCGGACGCCTTGAGCGACCAGCTCCCCGCGCCCTTCTCCCGCGAGCTCTTCGAGCCGAGGCGCGCGAAGTTGTACTCCCAGGGGTCCTGGATGTACGCGGGGAGCTTCCACGCCGCGAGCGCGACGATGACCGGCGCGACCGCGAGGAATGCGAGCGGCCACCGCGACGTCACGCGCGCGAGCGCCCGCGCGCCGGGCCCCGCGGTGCCCTCGTCCGAGACGCGCGGCGGCGGATCGCGCATCCAGGGCGGGAGCCTCGCCTGGATGCGCTCGATCGCGACGAGCGTCGCGGGCACGAGCGGCACGATGGACGCCCACACCATGATCATCCCGACGAAGCCGATCGTGCCGAACTGGCTGAACCCGCGGAAGTGCGTGATCGTGAGCGATCCGTAGGCGATCGCCGCCACGCTCGCCCCGACGAGCTCGGCGCGGAACGCGTTGATGACCGCCTCGCGCCGCGCCTCGTCCGCGGGCATGCCGCGCGCGCGGAAGTCGCGGTACCTCGACAGGAGCACGATCGGGTAATTGACCCCGTTGCCGACGATGATCGCCCCGAGGAAGGCGCCGACCGTGTTGACGTAGCCGTAGGTCAGGGTCGCGAACGCGTACCCCGCGCTGGCGCCGAAGGCCGTGGGGAGCAGGATCACCAGGAGCGACCAGGGCGAGCGGTAGTAGATCATCACGCCGCCGACGATCAGCACGAGCGCGATCACGGTGGCCCACACCGCCTCGCTGACGAGCGACTTCTGCTCGGCGATGGCGTTCGGGATGTCGCCCGCGTACCCGACCTGCATGGCCGGGTGGAACGCCGCAGGATCGAGGCGCGAGACGAGCGCGGTCACCTGGTCGAGGAGCTCCGCCGCGCGGCGATCGCCCATGCCGGCGCTGCGCGAGACGATGCGGAGCGCGACCATGCGCCCGTCGGGCGTGGCGAAGTAGCCGCTCGGGAACTCGTCGATCTTCTTCAGGCGCCGCTGGAGCTCCTGCCAGGTCTCGTCGAGCGACAGCCCCTTCTGGGCCGGCGCCGGCGCCGGCGTCGCCGCCGCGCCCGCGTCACCTCCAGGCGCCCCGGAGGCCTCCAGATCCTCGATGAGGCCGCTCCGCAGCGCGAGCTCCAGCTCGATCGCCTCGTCCGCCGCCTCGAGCTCGCGGACGCTCGCGTACAGCCACTTGTTCGCGTCGAAGAAGCTGCGGACCTCCTTCGTGCCGGACTCCACGTAGCGGATGAGCGCCGGCGGCCCGCACGCCGCCCGGCAGGCGTCGTCGCCGCACGACGCGGCGCAGGCCGCGCGCTTGCGGAGCGGCTCGTTCAGCTGCTCCGCGAGCGCGTCGATGAACCGCTCGTTCGCGCCGCGATCCGGCGACTCGGCGATGACGATGAGCTGCGCTCCACCGTCCACGCGCTGGGCCTGACGCTCGTAGGCCTGGAACGCCGGGCTGTCGCGCGGCAAGAGCTCGCGGAGCTCCGTGCGCAGCTCGAGCCGCGACGCGTACCCCCATAGCCCTGCCATGGAGAGGAGGGCGAGCGCAATGACGAGCCAGGGACGGCGCCCGCTGATATCGACGAGCGCACCGATCATCCTGAGGAGCATTCGAAGGACACCTCGAAACCGGGAACACCTCGAAGCGGCCGCGTGCGGGCCGGCTTCGGGCCGGTCTTACCACGCGCGCTAGGCGCAGAACGACGGCTGGATACCCTTGGGCCGCGGCGCCGCCGCGGGGCGCAGGTGGCCGAACGCGAAGAGGCCGCCGGTGAAGCCCATCCAGGTGCGGAAGTGCCGGAAAGTCTCCAGCCACTGGAGCGCCTTCGGCCCGTCGACGAGCGGGCGCAGGTTGGATTGCCTCGCGTGCTCGCGCGCGTGCGCGAACGCGTTCGCCAGCATCCGCTGCACGACGAGGGGCGAGGACCGCTCGCGCGCCCGCTGCGCGGCCGCGCTCCCGAGCCGCGCGGCGGCGAGCGGGTCGCGCGTGAGCGCGAGCACGGCCTTGCCGAACGCGGCGTTCGCGCTCTCCTCGGCGATCGGCCCGCGGCCCGGGTCGATGAGCAGGCCGTTGTGGCCGCTCTGGATCTGCGAGCTCACGCCCATGCCGTCGGCGAACGCGACCGTCGGGGAGCCGCACCAGAGCGCCTCGCTCAGCACGTTCCCGAACGTCTCGCTCAGCGAGGCGTGCAGGAAGAGGTTCGCGTGCCGGTAGTAGTCCGAGATCTGGCTGTACGGCACCTCGCCCGTGAAGATGACCCGGCGCGCGACGCCCAGCTCGCGCGCGAGCGCGGCGTACGCCGCGCTGTCCGGCCCGTCGCCGACGAGCGTGAGCGTCGCCTGCGGCTCGTGCGGGGCGATGTGCTCGGCGAAGATGCGGATCAGCCGGTGCTGCGACTTCTCCCGGGTGTGGCGGCCCGCGCAGACGAGGCGGGGGCCGCGCGGGTCGAGCCCGCGCTCCTCGAGCAGCTGCACGTAGGGGTCGGGGCCGAGCGGGCGCTCGAACACGTCCTCGGGCACCATCCGCGGGATGACGTGGATGGGCACCGTCACGCCCCGTTCGCGCCAGTAATCGCGCAGGCCCTCGCTCAGCACGACGAGGCCGTCTCCCTGGTTGTACAGGTCCACGAAGAGCCGCTCCATCGGCGCGCGGAGCGTCTTGTGGAGCACCGTGTGGACCGCGCCGATCCGGGAGACCCGCTCCGGCAGGAGAACGTCGTACGCGGCCGCGAGGTGCGTCGTGTTCACGCAGAGCAGCGGGATGCCGCGCATCTTGCGCAGCCAGATGCCGAACTCGACGAGCAGGGTCGTGGTCTGCGCAAAGCAGATGTCAAAATCCCACCGCATCGGATCGAGCACCGAGGATCCCACGGGGATGGGCAGGTGCACCCCCGGGTAGGTGCGCAGCGGCAGGCTGGGCAAGGCGACGGTGCCGGGAGGGATCTCGTCGGCCGAGGCATCCGGATCCCGAGGTCCGATCAGTGTTGCCTGGTGACCACAGGTGTTGAGCGCGCGATACAGGGCCCGCGTCTGGAAGACCGCGCCATTCGCGTAAGGAATGCGCGTGAAATCGCTGAGGATGGCGACCTTGAGCGGCCGCCCGTTGGCGCCGGAGAGGGCAGCGAAGGGATTCTCTGGAATGGCCGCTTGCACCCTGACGGAGGAGAGCCCTCCCCGCGCGGGTCCCGTCGACGGCGTGTGACGCGCCGGCGCGATCGCCTCGTGCGGCGCGCGATCGCTCCGGTGGTCGCTGAGCGGCAGAATTGCATCCATCGTCATCTTCGTTGCTCCTGGAGAAGCGGCGCGAACCGTGGTCGATGACCGACCGAGGCGCGCAGCGTGACGGGCGGTAGGGCGTTCGTGTCGCGCCCGCGACAGCCGTGTCGCGCTGCGGCCGCGAGCGCGGCCTGCTGCTCGGCACAGCAGCCATTCCTCGTCGGCCGATCGGCCTGTCGGCGGTGGGCGTAATTAGCAAAGCTCATGCCGCTTGTGTCGACTTCGGCCACGGCGCGAGGTGCGAACGCCGCGATGCACCTCGTCACGAGGCGCCCGCGCACGCCTCCTCCAGCAGGGTGAGCACGGCGGAAGGCGCGCTCGGCAGCGCGCGCTCCAGGTCGATGCGAGCGAAGTCGGCGGCGCGGCAGCGATCGAAGAAGCGCGCCACGACGTCCGGCGAGAGCGCCGCGAGCGAGCTCGCGACGGCGACGCCGGCCCGCTCGGCGAGGAGCGCGTTGAGCGTCTGCTCGTTGTGGCGGTCGTCGTAGAGCGCGAGCACGGGCTTGCCGGCGAGCACGCACTCGGCGAGGACGTTGCTGCCGGCGGTGGTCACGACCGCCGACGCGCCCTCGAGGTGACCGAGGAACGCGCCCGGATCGAAGGGGCGCGCCTCGACGCCGGGCACGTCGAGGCCCGGGTCGCCGAACGCGATGACGCGCCGGCCGCCGCGCGCGACGAGCTCGAGCACGCGGCGCGCGTCGCACTCGCTGAAGTAGCAGACGACGGCCCCGGGCTCGCCGGCGCGCGCGGCGGCGAGCCGGCGCTCGGGCCGCGCGACGAGGGTGCCCGGCGTCTCCGGCTCGATCGGCAGGAAGTGGACGGCGACCGCGCGGCGCGCCCGGCTGGAGGCCCACGTCGTGCGCCGGCACGCGAGCACCCGCAGCCTCGGCAGCCCCTCGGGCAGGCGGCAGCGCGAGAAGACGAGATCGTGGCCGAGCGCGACGGCGGGGATCCCGAGCGCGCGCGCGGCGAGCAGCGACGGGACGTCGCCGTCGCTCACGATGGCGTCGGGCCGGAAGCCCGCCTGCTCGACGATCTCCTTCGCCAGGCGGCGCGGGAGCTCGATCACGCCCGCGAGCCCGCGGTGGATCGGCCGCACGAGGCGGTGCTCCGGGAGCGCGCCGAGCAGGTCCGCCGCCTGGCCGCCGCCGTAGATCCGGAGCTCGTGGCCGAGCTCGCGGAGGGCTCCCGCGATCGGGAGCGCGCGGCTCGCGTGCCCGCGCCCGCGCCCATGGACGTAGTAGCCGATCTTGGCCACGGGCCGTCAGCGCACCGGCGCGCCGCAGCAGCCGCGCGCGCGAGAGAGGGCCCATCCCAGGATCGCGCGCGGGCCCATGGCCGCCCGCGCGGGGGCCGCGCCGGCGAGCACGCCATTGCGGGCCGCGATGATCACGAGCGCACGTCTCTGCTTCATCCCATTTCCCCGCGGATCGCCGCCGAGATCGCCGCCATGGCGGGGGTCTCGGCGCGAGCGCGGAGCGCGTCTACAACGGACGCCCCGCCGGCGGAACCCCGGAGCGCGCTCGCCGCGCCGCGCCCGGGCGGCGCGCGCGTGGTGCGTACGACGTGGGCAACGCGTACGACGTGTGTGATGCGCGCGATGCGCGCCGCACGTACGTTGCGTGCGACACGTGCGATGCGTCATTTCTCGCTCCTCCAGACGGGCGACGTGCGCTTTGACTCCGCGCCAGCGCAGGGCTCCAATGGCCTGCGATACGGCCGGCGCCGCACCATGACCGCCTCGAGCAGCTTCCATTCGACGGGATCCCAGGGACCTCGAGGCATCAGCTCGGCGGACGAGCGCCGCGCGATGGCGCGGGGCCTCCCCACGGCGCTCGTGACCTGGCCCACGTTCGCGGCGCTCGACGTGTTCGTGGTGCTCGCCGTGTTTCCGAGCGCCTCGGTCACCCGGCTGCTGCTCTACCGGCTGCTCGGCGAGGTCATCCTGCTCTGGCTGTACCTCCTCGCCCGGCGCGAGCAGACCTCGGCCGAGCTCCTCGACGCGGCGCACGTCTTCGCGGTGTGGAGCACGGGGGGGCTCATCTCCGTGATGGCACTGGAGTTCGGGGATCTGACCTGGAACTACATGCACGGGCTGTCGATCGTGATGCTCGTCGACGCGACGATCCTGCCCACGCACTTCTCGCGATCGCTCCGGATGACGATCCCGGTCGCGCTCAGCTTCCCCATCATCATGGGCGCTGGCGCGTCCCTCGACCCGGCGCTGGCGGCGCAGTGGACGTCGCCGCGGTCGCTCGTGATCTTCGCCTGCAACTACATCTTCGTGCTCGCCACCGCGATCCTGGTGTCGGCGGCGAGCCACGGCCTCTGGTCGGCGCGCCAGCAGGTCTACGAGGCCCGCAAGCTCGGCCGCTACCGGCTCGTGGCGCCGGTCGGCCGGGGCGGGCAGAACGAGGTGTGGCTCGCCTGGGACGAGTCGCTGCGCCGCGACGTGGCGCTGAAGCTGCTCCGCAGCGAGAGCAAGTCCGAGGGCGACGTGCGCAGCTTCGAGCGCGAGGCGCGCGCGACGAGCCGGCTCACGTCGCCGCACACCATCCGGATCTTCGATTTCGGGGCGAGCAGCGACGGCATCTTCTACATCGCGATGGAGCACCTGGCCGGCGCCGACCTGGCCACCCTGGTGCGCGATCACGGCCCGATGCCGCCCGCCCGGGTCGTCCACTTCGCGCGGCAGGCCTGCCTCTCGCTGGCGGAGGCGCACGACGCGGGCGTCATCCACCGCGACATCAAGCCCCACAACCTCTACATCACGCGCGTGGGGGACGAGCAGGACGTGCTCAAGGTGCTCGACTTCGGGATCGCCAAGCAGGTGAGCCTGGAGGGAGACGCGAGCATGACGGACGTCGGCGTGATCAAGGGAACGCCGACGTACATGTCCCCGGAGATGATCTCGGCCGGCGCCGTCGACGCCCGGAGCGACATCTACTCGCTCGGGGTCACGCTCTATTACCTGCTGACGGGCGTGGCCCCCTTCGACGGCCGGAGCTTCGGCAAGCTCGTCTACTCGCACCTGACGATGCCGCCGATCCCGCCGTCGCTTCGCGCGCCCTGGCCGCTGTCGTCGGAGCTGGAAGAGGTGGTGATGCGGTGCCTCGCCAAGCGGCCAGGCGACCGTTACCAGAGCGCGCGCGAGCTGCTCGCCGCGCTCGACGCATGCGAGCCGGCGCCGGCGTGGACGCCGGACGACGCAAGGAGCTTCTGGACGGCGCGCGCCGCGATGCCGCGCGCCGAGCCGCCGCCCCCGGATCCCGGCCCCACCGTTCGCCTGCGGCCGGAAAAGGCCGTGCCCGTGGCCTGAGGCGGGGCCAGGGCGAGCGCGCGGCCCTTCAGGCCTGGCCGGCCCCGAGCTGCGCGCCGTCGGGGAACCGCCGCGAGGGGGGCGGCGCCCGTCGCACGGACGCAGGGGGTTGCGCGTCCGCCTGGAGCGCGGGGCCCTTGTCGATCACGGGCACGCGCAGCGGCGCGGGCGCTGGCGAGAGCCGCTCGCTCCGCGCCAGGACGAGCGTGTCGTGGAGCGCGCGAGCGCTCTCGTCCCACCCCTTGCACCCGGCGAGCGCCGAGATCCGCTCGGGATCGTAGGGCGCGTGCGCCGCGCGCGCCATGGCGCCGGCCAGGGCGGGGAGATCGCCGGGCGAGACGAGCTCGCCGAGCTCGGGGCCCGTGATCACGTCGGGGATGCCCCCGACCCGCGTCGCGACCACCCGGCGGCCCGACGCGATCGACTCGATCACGACGTTGGGCGTGCCCTCGTGATGGCTCGGCAGGACGAGCGCATCGCAGGCGGCGACCCAGCGCGCCACCTCGTGGTGCGGCAGGCGACCGGTCATCAGGACGCGCCCGCCGAGCCGCTCCGCCGCCGACCTGCAGGCCTGCTCGTCCGCGCCGCTCCCGATCAGCGCGAGGTCGATGTCGGGGTGCGCGGCGGCGATGCGCTCGAACGCGGCGATCGCGTCGAGCGCGCCCTTGTCGCGGAGCAGGTGGCCGACGTAGAGCAGCAGCCGGCGCTCCGCAGGGCGGCCCAGGGCGGCGCGGGCCTCGCCCCGGTCGCGCGGGTAGAACACGCTGCGATCGACGCCGTTCATGACGACATCGATGCGATCGCGCGGGACGCCGAGCGCGTGCACCCCCTCGGCCAGCTGCTTGCTCACGGCGACGACGCGGGTCGCGCGCCGGAGACCCCACTCGAGCAAGGGCCTGACCGCCGGTTGCTGCGAGAGCACGTCGATGTCCGAGCCGTGCACCTTGACGACCGCCGGGACGCCGAGCAGCTCCGCGAGGCACACCGCGGCGAATCCATCCGGATAGGCGAACGAGCCGACGATGACGTCCGGCGCCGGACGGTGGCGCGCCAGCTCGAAGAGCATGGACGCCGCATAGAGCGGACCATTGAGATACGGCGCCACCTTGGGCACATAGAGGAATCGCGGGTGGCGCACCGGCAATCCCTCGATCACGTCCTCGCGAGGCGCGTCGCTCGACGTAGACCACCGGGAGAACCTGGAAGCTCCAGGAAACCAGGGGATCGTGGCGAAGACGTCGATGTCGCAATACCTCGAGAGCGCGGCGAACTGCCGCCGGTTGAACGGCGCCTGTCCCGGGTTCGTCGCGTTCGGAAAGATCTTGGTGATAAGCAGGATGCGCATACCTCTGCTCCTTCGGACTCGCCCGCTCGGCTCGATGGAAATCCTCCTAATCAGCGGAGCATCTCGCCGCGCGGTCGAGCGGCTTCGAGCAGAAAACATGCCACTCCGAGAAAGCTGGAAACGAGGCAAGGAATGGGAGCAACGTGCCCAGACGAGCGATGAACGAACAGCCATGCCGCCCCAGCGAGGCAAATCGCCACGCGCCTGGGTGAACCCGGGCAGACGAGATGGGCAAACAGCGCTCATCGCTGCCGAGCGCGGCATTTGCAACGAGAACGGTATTTACAAAGAGAGCTTGGCGACGAACGCGTCGCCCTGGCCTGCGCTCGAGAGCACCCCTTGACCGAAATTGATGGCGCCGTAGAAACGGCCGGCGATCAGCACGCTCGCGCCCGAGCCCGCCGCCACGTCGAGGCCGACCTGCGTCTGGACGTCGCCGAACAGCTTGCTGAACACGTGATCGCCCGAGGCGCCGAGCTTGACCAGGTAGACATCGGTCTTGCCCCGGCTCGCCAGCGGCCCTCCGCCGAAGTCCGCCGAGCCGAACAGCGACCCCGCGAGCAGGAGATTGCCGGCGGAGTCCACCGCGACGCTCGCGCGCGCCCCGGTCTCGAAATCGGTGAGCAGCTGGTCCTCGTCGTCGCCGAAGCGCCGGCTCATGAGGTGCGCGCCGGCGCCGGAGAGCCTGGCGACGAACAGATCCCGCCCGCCGGCGCTCACCAGCGGATCGCCGCCGAGGTCGATGGTCGACGCGAACGTGCCCGTGAGCGCCACGTCGCCCGTCGCCTGGTGGACCGCGACGTCGTGGACCTCGTCCGCCTCGGCGCCGCCGAACCGGGCGCTCCAGACGTGGTCGCCGGAAGGACGGAGCTTGGCGAGGAAGATGTCGGAGAGGCCGGCGCTCACGAGCGGATCGCCGCCGAGATCGATGGATCCCTCGAAATGACCCGCGACGAACAGGTTGCCGTCGGCGTCGACCGCGATCCCGTGGGCGTAATCGTCGCCTTCGCCGCCGGCGCGCATGGCGAGGAGCGTCCGGCCGTCGTCCGAGGCGAGGCGCAGCACGAAGGCGTCGCGCATGCCCGCGCTCGTGAGCTCGCCGGCGCCGAAGTCGACGACGCCGTGGTAGCCGCCCGCCACGAGGACGTTGCCCGCCGCGTCGACGGCGATGCGGTCGCAGCGATCCGCGCCGGATCCGCCGAAGATCCTGCTCCAGATGTGCTCGCCGCCGCCGCCCAGCTTGACGACGAAGACATCGTCGCTCCCGCGCGACGCGAGCTCGCCGCCGCCGAGATCGACGCGGCCGAAGGCGCGGCCCGCCACGAGGACGCTGCCCGCCGCGTCGACCGCGAGCGCCATCGCGAACTGGTTGCCGTCGCCGGGGAACAGCTTGCTCCAGACGTGCGCGCCGAACCTGTCGAACTTCGCCACGAAGGCGTCCGTGCCGGTGGCCGTGAGCGGGCCGCCGCCGAGATCGACGGTCCCCTCCAGCTGGCCGGCCACGATCACGTTGCCGTCCGCGTCGAACGCGACGGATCGGGCGTACTGGCCGTTCACGTCGCCGAAGCCGCGGCTCCACACGTCCTCGCAGGCGGGCGTCGCGCCGTCGCAGTCCTCGTCGTCGGGCGTGTCGCACGCGTCGAACGCGGGCAGGACCTCCCCCATGCACGGGCCCCACGACGTGCCCTCCGCGTTGCAGGCCCGCGTGCCGGCCGCGCAGCGCCCGACGCCGTCCGTCCCCCTCGGGCCCGTGTAACACGCCTCCTGCGCGCCGGGCGTACACACGCAGCCGGGACAGCCGCAGTCGAGGCCGCTGCACGCGGCCGGCGCGAGCTCCGCGATCCAGGCGGCGACACACGCGATCTCCTCGGACGAGTACGGGGCCCCGCCGAGCGGCATGCGCGCGCCGCACGAGGGCGCGTCGGTGAGCCGCACGTAGAGCGCGCTCTCCTCCGGCCGATCGGGGTCGGCGAGCACGCCGGCGCAGTTCGTGGCCGGGCGGCCGGCGACGCGATCGCCGACGCCGAGCGTGACGAGGTCGAGGCCGGCCGCCGGCTCGCCCGGCCCGTGGCAGCCCCCGCCGCCGCACCGCTCGGCGAACACCGCGGGCACGTCGGCGCACGCGGCCTGCGGGCCGCCGCCGCCGTGCCGCCGGTCGAACCGCTCCTGATCGTCGATCGTCCCCGGACACCCCGCGAGCAGCGGCAAGGCCGGCGCGACGAGCGCCGCCGCCGTCACCGCCGTCGCCGCCGTGAAGCGCCCGCCGCGACGGGCAGACCCGGCGCGCGCCGCGCGCGCTGAGCGCACCTCACTCCCCATGATAAGCCACCCCCAGGTGAACGCTGAAGAGCTGGTCGAGCGCCCCGCCCGCGATGTACGTGTCCTCTGGCTCCGAGTCGAAATCGTAGAAGAACCGCGCGTACGACGCGCCGGCGCGCGCCTCGAGCCCCGGCGCGAACGGGGCGGCGACCGCGACGCGGAAATCGACGCCTCCGGCGCTCGGCGCGCGGAAATGAGAGGCGAGGGTTCCCATCGAGAGGGGCGCCTGAACCCCTCCCCCGGCCTCCAGCGCGACCGGGCCGACCGGCAATCGCCCGTCCACCCCCACGCGCAAGGCGACGTAAGACACCGACGCGGCGTCGCGCGACGGGTCGCCCGTCGACTCGATATCGAAGTCGGTCCAGCGGAGTCCGCCGCCCGCGAACAGGACCGGCCCGTCCTGCCCGGCGAGGCGGTAACGGCCCCGGAGGCCGGCGTGGAGCCGGCTCCACGAGGTGGATACGCTCGCTCCGCCGGCGCCCTCCGAGTCGAGGCCGAGCGCGCGAGCGTACGAGAGCTCGACGCCGAGGTCGCGGAGCACCGGGACGCCGCTCCGCGCGAACGGGTACAGCTCGCCCCGGAGGGACGGCATGGGCACGCCCAGCACCTCGTAGGTGCGGAGGTTGTCGGAGAGCAGATCGCTATAGGACAGCGTACGACCCGCGATCTCGAGATCGACACCCGCGCTGAAGAGCGCGGTCCCCGCGGCGGGGGGGCGGGCGCCTTCGTCGCGCTCGGCGCGATCGGCGCTGGACGCCGCGTTGGGATCGGCGAGCGCTGAGCCCGGCGAGAGGAGCGCCAGGAGCATCGACAGCGCCGGGAGCGCCGCGCCGAGCAGCGCGGCCGCAGAAGAGCGGCGCGCGCGGCGCCGCGGCGCCCGAGGAGAGAGAGGGGAGACAGGACAGGCGAGCGTTCGCCTTTGCATTGGGCGCGAGCATAGTCGCTCCGTACACCGCAGGTCGAGCCGCCTTCGAAGGCCGGAGTCCGCGGCAACGCCGTAAGACACGCGCGCACGGGATGATCACATCGGCCCCGTGCTCCCACTTGATTCGGCCGCTCCGAGCGCGGCTCCTATCCGGGAGCGACGGTTTGCCATACGCTCCTTGAAGATGGCGAGATGGCGCGCCACGCACACACGGCCGCGCCGCGCACGCTGCACGGAGGGGAACGCGCCGTGCCCTGCTCGCGCTCGCCGACGAGGCACCATGGCTGAACCAAGAGCTCTCCGCTGGCCCATCGGCCTGCTCCTCCTCGCCTCCTGCTCAGGGCAGTTCGGCGATCTCCCCGCGAACGACGACGACGACGGCGGCGAGGCGACCGCCCCGCTCTGCGCCTCCATCGAGCCAGGCGAGTCGCCGCTCCGCCGCATGACACGGGTGGAGTACGACAATACGATACTCGATCTCCTCGGCGACGACAGCCACCCTGCGAGGGGCTTCGTGCCCGAGGAGGAGTCGCTCGGCTTCAACAACCAGGCGGCGGCGCTCGTGGTGAGCCCGCTGCTCGCGGAGCAGTACATGACCGCCGCCGAGGGCATCGCGGCGCGCGCGGCGGGCAAGCTGCTCGGCGAGGCGCCCTCGTGCCGCGGGGCCGCGGCGGGCGCCGCGTGCCGCGGCGAGATCGCGGCGCTCATCGCGTCGCTCGGCAAGCGGGCGTTCCGCCGGCCCCTCGCCGAGGACGAGATCGCCGAGCTCGCGGCGCTCTTCGACCGCGGGCTCGGCCTCGGGGACACGCCCGACGACGCGTCGACCGGCCTCTCGCTCGTCGTCCAGGCGATGCTCCAGTCGCCGCACTTCCTCTACCGCGTCGAGCTCGGCATGCCGGATCCGGTGGAGGGCGACGTCGTGCCGCTCACCTCGTACGAGATCGCCTCGCGGCTCTCGTACCTGCTCTGGGGCACCATGCCCGACGACGCGCTCTTCGCGGCCGCCGAGGCGGGGGCGCTCGGCACCGCCGCGGAGATCGAGGCGCAGGCGCGGCGCATGCTGGACGATCCGCGGGCGCGCGAGGCCGTGAAGAACTTCCACCGCCAGTGGCTCGGGCTCTCGAAGATCGACGAGATCGCCGCGGGCGGGAGGGACCCGGAGCTCTACCCCGAGTACCGGGACGAGCTCCTGCCGCTGTTCCAGGCCGAGACCGAGGCGTTCCTGGATCACGCGATCTTCGAGGAGGACGCGAGCGTGAGCACGCTGTTCACGGCGTCCTATTCGGTGATGAACCGGGAGCTCGCCGAGCTCTACGGCGTCGAGGGGGGCCCGAAGGGCGAGGCGTTCGAGCGGGTCGAGCTCGATCCGTCGCAGCGCGCCGGCTTCCTGACGCACGCCGGGCTGCTCTCGCTCTACGCGAAGCCGAACCGGTCCTCGCCGGTGCACCGCGGCCGGTTCGTGCGCCAGAGCCTGCTCTGCCAGATCCCGCCGCCGCCGCCGGACGTGGTCCCGGAGCCGCCGATGGTCGACCGGACGAAGACGACGCGCGAGCAGTTCTCGCAGCACGTGTCCGACCCGGGCTGCAGGAGCTGCCACGCGCTGCTCGACCCGATCGGGTTCGGCTTCGAGCACTACGACGCGCTCGGCCGCTGGCGGGACGCCGAGAACGGCATCCCGGTCGACGCCAGCGGCGAGCTCACGCAGACCGACATCGACGGGCCGTTCGACGGCGCGGTCGAGCTCGCGCGGCGGCTCGCGGAGAGCGAGCAGGTGCGCGCGTGCGTCGTGAAGCAGTGGTTCCGCTTCGGCTACGGCCGCGCCGAGCAGCGCGAGGACGCCTGCAGCCTCTCGCAGGCGACGGAGGCGTTCGAGGCGTCCCGGTACAACATCAGGGCGCTGCTCGTGGCGCTCACCCAGACCGACGCGTTCCGCTACCGGCGCGAGATCAACGTGGGAGACGACGCAGGGGGCGCCTCGGAGCGCGCCCCGGGAGGAGAGCCGTGATGAAGCCGTTCCGACTCAGCCGCCGCGCCGTGCTCAGGGGCCTCGGCGGCGCGGCGCTCGCGCTGCCGTTCCTCGAGGCGATGGGCTGCTCGAAGCGGCTCGCGCCGGCGTCGGAGCAGGCGGGGCGCGCCGCGTTCGGGCTCGAGTTCCCGAAGCGGTTCATCGTGCTCTACACGCCGAACGGGACCGTCCCGCCGGACTTCTGGCCGTCGTCCTCGACGTTCCGGGACGGCGAGGAGCTGTCACCCATCCTCGCGCCGCTCAAGGACCACAACAGGGATCTGCTGGTGCTCGGCAACGTGAGCGCGCTGTCGGCGCTGACGGGGCCGGGCGACGCGCACCAGAAGGGCACGGGGCAGTGCCTGACCGCGCGCGCGATGCAGGAGGGCGACTTCCCCGGCGACGCCGGGCTGTCGTGCGGCTGGGCCGACGGCATCTCGCTCGACCAGGAGATCGCGAACCACATCGGCACGAAGACCAGGTTCCTGTCGCTCGAGCTCGGCGTGCTCGTGTACGGGGCGACCGTGGGCGCGCGCCTCGCGTACCGCGGGCCGGCGCAGCCGCTGCCGCCGGAGAACAGCCCGTACGCCGCGTTCGACCGGCTCTTCTCCGACCTGTCGGTCGCGCCCGCCGACGCGACGCGGAAGACCGAGCAGCGCAGGGCGGTGCTCGGCAAGGTGGCCTCGGACTACGACCGGCTGCGCAAGCGGCTGGGCGCCGCGGATCGGCTGAAGCTCGACGGGCACCTCGCGTCGGTGGAGGACATCGCGTCGCGCCTCGATCGCGGCTCGGCGCCGGCCTCGCCGGCGTGCGCCGCGCCGGCGCTGACGCCGGATCTCGACGTCGACAAGGTCGCCAGCATGCCGGAGCTCTGCCGGCTCCAGCTCGATCTCATCGCGATGTCCCTCGCCTGCGATCTGACGCGGGTCGCGAGCCTGCACTTCACGAACTCCGCGACGACCAAGGTGCTGAGCTTCCTCGGGCCGGACATCACCGAAGGCCACCACCCGATGGCGCACAACGGCTACGCCGATCAGGTGAACCGCGAGCGGCTCACCAGGATCAGCCGCTTCTACGCCGAGCAGCTCGCGTACCTGATCGCCAGGCTGAAGAGCATGCCGGAGGGCGACGGCACGGTCTTCGACAACACGGTGATCTTCTGGACCAACGAGCACGCGGACGGCAATCACCTGCGCAAGAACATCCCTTATGTCCTCGCCGGGAGCGCGGGAGGCCATTTCAAGACGGGCCGATACGTCGTCCAGCAGAAGGAGGTCGCGCACAACGACCTGCTCCTGTCGCTGCTCCACGCGATGGGCATCGAGGCCGACACGTTCGGCGACCCGGACTTCTGCACAGGACCGCTCGTGGGGGTGTGACGAGCCGAGGGGCGCGGGGCGCCGCCCGAGGCGGCGCGGGGCCCACGCCGTGGTGGGCGCCGCGCGGGGCGGCGCCTCACCGCGGCGCGCGGACCAGACGCCCATGGCAGCGCGCGAGCGCACCACCCGATGGCGCACGACGGCTATGCCGCCCGGGCGAACCCACAGCGGCTCACGAAGATCAGCCGCTTCTGCGCCGAGCACGAGCTCCCGCCCCGCCGACTCCGGCCCAGCGCCGCGGACCACGACAGGCCCGCTTACCAGCGGCCTCCGAATCCGGTAGGACGGGGCGCTCCCATGGATTGCTCGACCGTCCCCACCTGCGCGGGATTGTGATCGTGCAAGAGGAGGAGGCCGGCCGACAAGGCCGTCGCGACGAGCGCCCCGGCGCCGGCGATCCATATCCACGACGGCGTCCCGCCGGGCTTCTCGGCCGGCACCAGGCCGACGCGGACGCTGCTCAGCGCCTCGTCCTGAATCAGGATCTGGGCCTGGTAGGGCACCTTCCCCGGCGCCGTCACCCTCACCGCGTGACGGCCGCTCGGCACGATGCCCTCCCACTGCCCTTCGCCCAGGAACTCGCCGTCGAGCGCAAGGCGATCGCCCGGAGAGGCAACGATGGAGAGCCTGCCGCCGTTCATCGGCCGCGCCAGCCGGACGTCGAGCGCCAGCCGGGCGCCCGGGGCCACGCTCTCCGCGCGGAGGTGCTCCTTGAACCCCGGCTTGAAGACACGGATTCGCCTGGTGCCGGCGTCGACGATCACCTTGCCCGGGAGCGGCGTCTTCCCGATCGGCTCGCCGTCGATCGTCACCTCCGCGTCCCGCTCGCTCGCGGCGATGTCCAGGTGACCGACGAGGGCGCTGGCCTTCCGTTCGACCTCGGCGATCGTCGCCCAGTCCTCCGGGAGCAGGACGCCGCGGTCCTCCTGCTTCAACCTCTCCACCAGCGCAAGGAGCTGGCTGTACCGGTGCATCTTGGACGTGCAGGCGATCATGTTCCAGAGGAGGCGCGCGTCCTTCGAGCTCTCGTAGGCGCTCTGGAACTTGAGGAAGGCGCTGGCGAAGTCGCCGTTGTGAAAGAGCGCCTTGCCGGACTCGTAATCGGCCCTGGCCTCACCGCTCAGCCGCTCGCGGGCGGGCGCAGAAGCAGCCTCGCCCGGCGCGGAAGGGGCCGGCGCGGGAGCGGCCTTCGCAGGAGCCGCCGCCGGCGCGGGAGCGGCCTTCGCAGGAGCCGCCGGCGCAGGAGCCGCCGGCGCGGGAGCGGCCTTCGCAGGAGCCGCCGGCGCAGGAGCCGCCGGCGCAGGAGCCGCCGCCGGAGCGGGCTGGGGTTGCTGCGCGGCCGCGCCGCCGGCCGTGGTCAGCACCACGATGGCGACCGCTGGCGCGAGCCCCGTCGCCAGGCGGCGCGAACGCGCCGGCGCCTCGCCTGCCTCCGGCTGGAATGCGGGGTGCAACGGGTCGGAGGCCGGTGATTCCTGTCTCATCTGAGCGGTGGTTCCAAGGGATTCGTCCCTCCGGGCGAAGGCGGCGCCTTCGGCGTCGCCGATGCGCTCGTGGCCGGGGGCGCGCGCCGGCCCTCGAGCGCCGCCCCGGAGGGCGCCGCGTCGGCGGCCGGCGCGACGACCGGGGAGACCGACGGCTGCTGCGGGGGCAAGGCGTCACGGACCGCCGGCGGCAGCTCCGGCGCGATCAGCGGATCCGCGCCGCGCGCCGCGGTGTCCTGCTGCGCGCGCCGCGGCGCCGTGTCGTCCCGCGAGGCCGCCGCGGCCTGCAGGGCCGCCGCCTCCGGCGCTCTTCCTGGCAGCGCGACGGCGCCCCAGAGGGCGAGCGCGAGCACGGCGATCACGACCGCCCCGAGCGCCGCCCCGAGGATCCTGCGCGACCCGGGCCGCGCGGACGTCCGCGTGAGCCCCCGCGTCGTGGGCAGGAGGCTCGCCATCGCGCCGGACGGGGCGCTCGGAGGGCCGCTGGCCGTCACGAGCCGCGGCGGCGGCACCGAACCGGTCGGCGGCGGCGTCGCCTGCGCCCCCGCCTCGAGGATCCGCGCGGCGCGCTCCGCGCGCTCCTGCCCGCCCGCCGTCGCGAAGGGCACCAGCGCGCGCGCCAGGTCGGCCACGGTCTGCGGCCGCCGGGCCGGATCCTTCTGGAGGCAATGGAGGATCACGGCCTCGAGCGCCGGTGGGATGTCGCTCCTGAGCGCGGTGGGCGGGATCGGCTCGGCGCTCGCGACCTGCAGCACGAGCTCGGCGAGCGCCGGGGCCTCGAACGGCGGCTGCCCTACCAGGAGCCGGTAGAGCAGCGCGCCGAGCGCCCACACGTCCGAGCGGGCGTCGACCGAGCGCGACGACCGCATCTGCTCCGGGGACATGTAGATGGGCGAGCCGAGCATCTCGCGCGTCTGCGTCAACGACGCGCCGACGCCCTCGGTGCTGCCCGGCACCTCCTTCGAGATCCCGAAGTCGAGGACCTTGATGAGCGTCGCCCCGCCGGGCGTCGTCGTGAGGAAGAGGTTCGCCGGCTTGAGATCGCGGTGCACGATGCCCGCGGCGTGCGCCTCGGCCATCGCCAGGCAGGCCTGCAGGACGTAGTCGGCCGCGTCCACGACGCTGAGCGTGCCGCGGGCGCGGAGCACGTCGGAGAGATCTTCACCCTCCAGGTACTCCATCACGATGTACGGGATGCCCGAGCCGAGCTCGCCGACGTCGAACACCCGCACGACGTGCTCGCCCTTGAGGCGGACCACCGCGCGCGCCTCGCGGAGAAACCGCTGCACGAGCGCCGGGCTCTCCGTGCTGAGAAGGAGCTTGATCGCGACACGCTGCGGGAGGAACAGGTGGCTCGCCGCGACCACGATGCCCATGCCGCCTCGGCCCACGACGCGATCGACCCGGTACTTGCCGGCGATGACGTCTCCTTCGACGACAGGTGGCTTCATGAGAGCTCCGCGCTTCACGCCCGGCCAGGGGGCGTGCCGCCATCCGAGCCTGCTGTGGTCGACAGTAGCACAGGTGGCCCCCGGCCGGTCCATCGACGGAGGCTCGCGACGGAGGTTTGCCCTCGTCTGCGATCGCCGGCCGGAGGGCGATACGATACGACGATGAAGCGCTCACCTCGATGCATCTCAATGGCGGTAGGCTCGCTCGCGCTGCTCGTCCAAAGCGCGTGCGGCGGCGCGGTGATCATGGACGGCGTAGGAGACGGGGCGGGCGGCGCGGGCAGCACGAGCGGCCCGGGCAGCACGAGCGGCCCGGGCAGCACGAGCGGCGCGGGCAGCCCGGACGGCCCGGAGGGCCCGATCTCGACGACGAGCTCGGTCGCGCCGTCGCCGGCGACCTCGGGCGGCGGTGGGCGCGCTGTGAGCGCGATCGTCTTCGGCGACTCGACCGTGACCTTCCGCGTCGCCACCCTGGCGCTGTCGTGCCGCGACCCCGACGCGAACCCCACGTACGAGCCCTGCAGCGACTGGTGGGACCTCGAGCTCAGCATGCCCGAGTCGATGCTCGCCGTGGGCGAGGTGGACACGGCGAGCGGCGATCTCACGATCTACGGGACGTCCTCTCGCGCGGACTGCAGCAGCACGGGGGCCGTCAGCGGCGGCGGCAACACGGGCTTCGGCAGGCTCACCATCACGGCGATCGACGCAAGATCGGTCAGCTTCGAGCTCTCCGACGTGGGCACCGTGTTCGTCGACGCCGACCCGAACGGCCGCTACGTCGCGCCCCGGTGCGCCGCGCGGTAGCGCCGCGCAGCCGGAGGAAAGGACGTCGCGACCAAGGGTATGGCGTAATTTTACAGGAGCGCCCAGGTCCTGACCTGGACATCGCCTCCCCGACAGGATCCTGGAGAGATCGCGACCTGGGCGCTGGTCAAAAAACGACGGCTTGGACAGGTCGCGACCTCCGCACCGCCACCCAAACGATCCTTCCGCCAGATCGCGACCTTCACGCCGCCTCCCGGAACGACCCTTCGGCCAGATCGCGACCTCCGCGCTGCCTCCGGAACGACCCTTCCACCAGGTCGCGACCTTCATGCCGCCTCCCGGAACGACCCTTCCACCAGGTCCCGATCTTCACGCCGCCTCTGGAACGACCCTTCCGCCAGGTCGCGACCTCCGCGCAGCCTCCGGGACGACCGTTCCAGCGACTCGCGACCCGGGCGTCGCATTCCCAGGCGGAGGACGGCGAACCGCTCCGTCGATGTGAACCATCGTCGGCTCTCGGCACGCCATGAGCCATCCATCAGGGAAAGCGCACCACAACGATTCGAGGACGTGAGGGCGAATCGCCGCGCTCGCCGGTCGCGACGGACCGGACCTGCCATCGCATGCTCGATGTGAGCAGCGGCTCGGTGGCCGGGGCTCTTCACTCCAGCACGATGCCCACGCCCTTCTTGCCCTCGTATCCGTCGCCGCGCACGGTCACCGTGAGCCCCAGCTTCTGCCCTTCGAGGGTCTCGCGGTCCCACGCGAAAGGGTGGTAGAACGCGCCGTCCGAGACCAGGAAAGGACCGGTCTTGATGAACTGGACGTTGAACTGCGCGGCGGCGAGCCCGCGGGGATCGTCGGCGAGCGGGCCCTCGAACTCGTTCGCGAGGCGCACCACATGGCACGTCTCCTCTGCGTCGCCGGGCAGAGCCTCCACCTGGACCCAGGGCGTGATCATCATCGAGCCCTGATTGCCGAGGATCAGTCGCACGCTGGCGCCGTCGGCGTAGGGCACGAACGTCCCGGACGACGCGTCGCCGATGTCGACGGCGCGGGTCTCGGTGAAGTCTTCGCCGAACAGCGCGGGACAATCGCTGGCTTCCGCGGGGATCGACGGCTCACCGTCGACAGGGCCACACCCGGAGAGGGACGCGAGGAGAGAGAAGGCGGGCAGTAGCAGGCAGGATCGCATCGCGCGCGCAGAGCTCCGAAGAAAGCCGGGACGAGCCGGGCAGGAGAGACGCCGGCTCGCGGCGGTGCGAGGGCGATGGGGTGCTGTAGCACGCCGGCAGGGGCCGGCCGCGACGCGACGGCGCTCCCCCGACGCCCGCGGCGAGTGGCACGCGCGCTGCTATCGGCTCGCCGCGATGCTGAACTCATCACGGCGAAACGCCGGCGGCCCCGCAGATGCCCTGACGTTGGTGTCGCGGTCACGACAATCTGTGTCGCCTCGATTCGCGGTCCTCCGCCACCCCCTCTTCCTTGGCGCCCTGGCGCTCCTGGTGGTCAACGACCACCTCCTGAAAGGGGCCGGGCTCTTGCCAGGCGCCCTCACCGGCAAGCTCAGCGACCTCGCCGGCCTCGTGGTCGCCCCCGTCCTCGCAGCGGCGCTCGTGGACGCGCGCACGTCGCGCGGGCGGGCGCTGGCGTTCGCGGCGGTGGTCGCGCCGTTCGCGGCGATCAAGCTCTCGGCCGCTGCCGCACAGCTCCTCGTGGGGCTCGTGGGGCTCGCGGGGATCACGTGGCGTATCTGGCAAGATCCGACGGACCTGGCCGCGCTCGTGGTGCTCGTCCCGGCATGGCGCCTCTCGGCGCGCGCTGCTTCCAGCCGGGAGCTCTCGGCCCGGAGCGCCGGCGAGGGCTCGCGCACCGCTTGGGTGCTCGAGCGCGCGATCCTCGGGGCGTCCGCCGTCGCCTGCGTCGCGACCGGCACCCCCGCCCCCGAGGGTTATTCCACGGACGCCTATCTCATCAATGCCACGTCCGGGATCGTGGACGTTCGCGTGCGCTGGGTGGACGCGTCGATCGATTGCTCTGCCGTCACCTCCGGCGATCCGACACGCATGTTCGGGCCGAGCGCGTTCAACCTCGGGATCACGTACCGGCTGGACCCGCAGGACACGCTCCCGCTCAACCGAGCCGTGGCCCACCTCGCCGCAGGCAACTTCGAGGAGACGGTGCCGGCCTCGGAAGAGCCTTGCGAGGTGGTGCTGCTCGAGACGGATGGAATGCGGCCTGTGATGGCATGGTGGTCCGACCTGCGATTCGTCCTGATTCCGCAGAACGTGAACGGCAACAGCGATTTCTGGGAGGACACGGAGATGCTGGCGGGGCGCGTCGCGCTGAAGCCGAACACGGTGGTGGCGCCCGGACAGGTGAAGCAGGGCGCGCTGCAGACGAACGTCGTGCCCTCGGTGTGCGCTGGCGCGCCTCAATCGTCCTTCCAGTGGGCCGGCCCCTGGTCGAAGCAGGTGGTCGGCGAGATCGCGAACATCGATGCACTGTCGGACGGCTGCATCGAATTGACCATGAACTACCCGCGGCTCGGCCCCGGCGATGGCTCGGGGGGCGGCGTCGGCGCCGGCACAGGCAGCGCGGGTGCTGGCGGAGCCGGCAGCGGCGCCGGCGGCGCAGGTGCTGGCGGCGCGGGTGCTGGCGGAGCCGGCGGCAGCGGCGCCGGCGGCGCGGGTGCTGGCGGAGCTGGCGGCAGCGGCGCTGGCGGCGCGGGTGCTGGCGGAGCTGGCGGCAGCGGCGGCGAAGGTGGAATGGGCACCGGCGGCGAGGGCGGCGGCGAGCCGGACCCGAGCGTCACCTCTCTGACTCACTATCTGTGCATTCCGATCGAAGACTTCCCGTTCTCGGCGGGCGAAACGGTAGAATGGTTCGACAAGGGCGACCACCTCGAGGTCTCGGCCATCGACTCGACGAAGCGGCTCGAGGTCTATCACAACGTCGTCGAGCTCCAGCTCGCGGACCTCGCCGCCTCGATCGAGGCGACCGGGTGCGAGGGCGACCGGCTGAGCTGCGGCGCCTACGTCACCGACGCGGTGGTGGCGGTGCAGAGCGGCGGCGAGAAGACCCTGCTGGGCCCCGGAGACGCCCTCGAAGGGCCGGATTTCCGCGCGCGGGTCGGCCGCGCCGAGCGCGTGCTCGCCGGGCGTGACGAGTGCGACGCGGGGTACCAGACGCCCAGCGCGTCCGCGGACCTGTTGATTGTTTACGAATGAGGAGAGGTCATATGTCGTCGAAGATGAAGCTGGTCTCACTCGGCCTCTGCGCCGCCGCCGTCGGTTGCGGCACCGACGGCAGCGAGGGCGCGGGCAGCGACGTCCCCGCAGGCTCGGTCAACGTGGCCCAGGGCGGGGCACAGGACATCTCGCAGTTCCGCGCGCTCGTGAAGGCGGGGAAGGTGCCCGCGCTCGACACGCTGGATCCGGTCGGGTTCTTCGCCGAGCACGCGATCGACCTGCCCGACGCCGACTGCGGCAAGGACGTCTGCGTTCACCCGTTCCTCGCGGTGGCGCCGCGCTTCAACGAGGGCAACTGGACGATGGCCTTCGTCGCGATGAACACCGCGGTCGACCCTTCGAGCCTGGACAGGCCGCCGGTCCACCTGGCGATCGCCGTCGAGAACAGCCGCTTCGCCGGCATCGATGAGAGCGCGCTGGACGCGGGGATGGGAGGGCTGCTCGAAAGCCTCCGCCCCGAGGACCGCGTCAGCGTCATCCGCTATGGCGAGAGGGTCGAGCGCCGCGCCTTCCTCGCAGCGCCAGAGTCGGCGGAGCTCGCGCGCCTCATCGCCGACGAGCGCCTCGGCGGCGGCGCCGGCGAGCTCGTCGGCCTCTACGAGGGGATCGCCGCCGCCGAGAAGGCGTTCGACGAGGGCGACGCGGCGGGCTTCGAGGGCGCGCACCGCGTGCTCCTGCTCACGAGCGGGCACGCGACCAGCGGTATCACCGATCCCGACCGCATCCTCGGTCTGGGCGAGGCGCTGGTGGAGAACGGCACGGCGTTCGGCGTGATCGGCGTGGGCGAGAGCTTCCTGGTGAAGATCCCGTCGGCGCTGGGCTCGATGGGCGCGGGCACGTACGCCTACGCGCTGAGCCCGGGCGACCTCGGCGGCCTGCTCTCGGAGGAGGGGAAGACCACGCTCTTCCCGCTGGCAACGGACTTCAGCCTGGAGGTGACCCCGTCCGCCGGCTACAAGGTGGGGCGCATCTACGGGGCGACGCGGGCGACCGCCAGCGCCGCAGGGGCGGCCCTGGAGATGCCGGCGCTGTTCATCGGCCAGCGCGACGGCGCGACCGACGTGGGCGGCAGCCGCCGCGGCGGCGGTGGTGGTCTGTTCGTGGAGCTCCTCGCCGACGCGTCCCTCGCCGACGACATCGGGCCGGACAAGGCGGCCTTCCAGGTGACGGCAGGCTGGACCTCGGCGAAGGACGGAGCCGGGCAGAACGTCGACACCACGCTGCTCAACGCGCTGCCTCCCGGGCAGAACCCCGAATCGAGGTGGTGGAACATCTCCGACGGCAGCTCGGGCAAGCCGTACATGATGCTGAACATGTACCTGGCGCTGCGCGGCGCGCTCGACTTCTACCAGGCGGGCGACTGCCGGCGCTCGCTCGGGGTCATCGAGATGATGAAGCCGTCCGTCGGGGGGTGGCTCGGGAAGTACTCGGACAGGGACATCCAGGACGACAACAACCTGATGTTGATGTTGCGACAGAACATCGAGGAGGCCTGTCGTGCATCGCAGTCGTCCACGGAGCCCACGCCGCCCTTCGACTTCGACGGCGGCTGCGGCTGGCTGTGACCGCCACCCTCCCCCCTCGGAACGTCGCTCGGCGGCGGCGAGGGTCGGACGGGCGGTCACGGAGAGCCGATGAGCGTCACGGCTGTCCAATACCAGCGATCGCCCGGAGCGCCTGGACGGTGTTGTCGAGGTGCCCCCTGGCCTGGGCGAGGTGGCTGATCGTCCTTCGGATCTCGCGCACCGCCGGGCGGAAGATATAGAGCCCTTCGAGGAAGAGGACCCCCAGGGTCACACACAGCAGGATCAGCTCGACGAGGCGGAGCCGCTCGATCCGCGCGGTCGCCTCGTGAGCATACTGAGAGACGACCCGGTCCATCCCGCTCAGGAAGCCCGGCTCCGCGGCGAGGATCGCGGCGACGATCGGCTGGATGGCGGCCGCCTCCACCGGCTTTTCGCCGCCGGCGCCGACCGCGGCGAGCAGATCCTTCCCGTCCCGGAGCATGCTCTGGTGCAGCGGCTCGATCGCCTGGAACATGCGGGTCACCTCCGGCGTGTTCTTCCCCGGCAATCCCATCCCCGGATCGCCTTGCTGGAGCGCGCGATGCGACCGCTCCCAGAGCGCCATGGCCTGCGCCAGCTCGTCGGCGCGGCCCTTGCGCTCACCGGGGTCGGTGGTCACCTGGAACGTGAGCGCGGCCTTGCTGAGCCGCTGGCTGAGCATTCGCTGGCGCCCGGCCACGTTGACGACGTGCGCGTCGCTCGTCTGCTGGTTCAACGCGTGCTGCACGAGGAGCTGCGCCACGACCGACAAGAGCGCCACGGCGCCGAGCGCGCTGACGTACAGGCGCGTCAACCGGCGGGTCGGTGCCAGGAGCTCAGAGGAAACCTGCGCCATTGTTCTCTCTCCGTGGGCGAGGAGGGAGACATTACCCGAGCATCGGAACGAATTCGTATCGCTCATGTTTCCGCAGAGTGCTTCGCGCGCGCCGCCTCGCGCTCCGCCGTTTCAGGCGGACGAGCTCAAATAAGCTGACATCTCATGACCGCTCCATGGTAAGACTCGCCTGAGAGCGCTCCTCATGAGGCCCCTTTGCGCTGGCCTTGCCGTAGCGTCCACTGGAACCAGGAGAATGTCTCATGCAAGAGCGTACCGCGTTGGCCGCGGGCGGCGCGCCGTCGAGCGTAGCCGGAAACGCACCTGAGCTCTTGCCGAAACAGTTCGGCAAATACACGCTCCTGTCGAAGCTCTCGGCGGGGGGCATGGCGGAGATCTTCCTCGCGCTGCATCGCTCGTCCTTCGGCTTCGAGAAGCTCGTGGTGATCAAGCGCATCCTGCCCTCGATGAACCAGGATCCGTCGCTCATCGACATGCTGCTCCACGAGGCGCGCATCGCGGCGACGCTCTCGCATCCCAACATCGTCCAGACGTTCGACGCCGGGCAGGTGGACAGGACGTATTTCATCGCGATGGAGCACATCCACGGCGAGGACGTCGGCACGATCGTGCGCGAGGCGGCGGAGCGCGACCCGGGAGGGATCCCGCTCGAGCACGCGCTCAGCATCATCCTCGGCGTCTGCGCGGGGCTCGCGTACATCCACGACAAGCGCGGCCTCGACGGTGCGCCGCTCGGCATCGTCCACAGGGACATCTCGCCGCGCAACGTGGTCGTGAGCTACACGGGCGACGTGAAGATCGTCGACTTCGGCATCGCGCGGAGCGAGCTCGGCGACGTCGAAGAGCAGAGAGAGAACGTGCTGATGGGCAAGTTCGCCTACATGGCCCCGGAGCACGTGGCGGGGGATCGCATCGACCATCGCGCGGACATCTTCGCCGCCGGCGTGGTCCTGTTCGAGATGACGACGGGCAGACGGCTGTTCAAGGGAGGGACCCAGATGCGGACGCTCCTCCAGATCCACGGCTCGGAGTACCCCCTCCCGAGCGCGATCAAGCCCGGTTACCCGAAGGGGCTGGAGAAGATCGTCCTGCGCGCGCTCGAGAAGCGGCGCGAGGATCGCTACCAGTCTGCCCGCGAGATGCACGCCGCGATCGAGGAGCTCATCCGCGACGAGCGCATCCCCGCCTCGCCCATGGGCCTCACGGCATGGATGGAGTCGCTCTTCCGGGACAAGCTCGCTCGCCACAAGGAGGCGCTCCTCGGCGTCAGGCAGCTCATCGACGTGATCGCGGCGCAGCAGCAGCGCTGGTCGCTGGAGATGAGCGGCGGCGCGACCGTCTCCCAGAGCGGCGTCCCGACGAGCACGAGCCCGACGAGCTTGAGTAGCCCGCCGCCGCTCGCGGGCAAGGGAGGTGTTGCGGCGTTCATCCCGGCCGCCAGCGCGCTCGCGCTCGTGCCAGGGTTCCTCTACATGCAGGGGCAGCTCTCGGAGCGGCACGCCGAGTTCATGACGATGGTCCACGACGCCCAGGCGAGCCGCCAGGAGCCGCCCGCGCCGGTCGAGGCGAAGGGCTCGCTGGAGGTCACGAGCAAGCCGGAGGGCTGCACGTTATGGGTGAACGGCGAGCGCCACCCCGTCGCCACGCCGGCCAAGCTCCACGGGCTTCCGCTCGGGCGCGAGCTCCACATCAAGCTCACGAGAGACGGATACAAGCCGTACCGCACGGCCGTGAAGCTGAGCGACGAGGCGCGCTTCAAGGAGATCGTGGCCGATCTGGACAGGCTCACGGCGACGGTGGTGCTCTGGGTCGATCCGCCGGCCAACGTCGTCGTCGACGGGAAGCTCTGGAAGGGCAATCGCACGAGGATCGAGGGGCTCACGGTGGGCGAGGCACACCGCTTCGTGCTGTCCGCCCCCGGGCATGCCTCCAAGACGCTGATGGTCAACGTGGAGCCGGGAGAGACGAAGACGCTGAACGTCCGGCTTCCGAAGCTCGGCGCGCAAGCGCCGGTGGAGGAGCGCGCCGAGGGGGCGCAGTGACGCCGCGCGGCGCGCGTCTCCCTCGTTATGCCCGGATCATTTGCTGCTCGCCCGGATCATCGCGCAGGAACGCCATCGCCGCGCGGGCGAACGGCTCCTTCCACTCGCCGAAGATGGGGCCGTGTCCGCCGTTTGGAATGATCCACAGGCAGGAGCGCGGGATGGCGCGGTACAGCTCCAGGGCGATCTCGGCCGGGTAGAGGGGATCGCGGTCGCCGCTCACGATCATCGTGCGCGCCGTGATGGTCGACAGGTGGGGGGGCGTGAAGCTCATGTCGTCGTGGCTGGCCGCGAAGCGGCGCGGCTGATTCCACAGCGCGCGGATCTGCGCGTCGCCGAGCGCGTGGCGGCTCCTCATGTCCCGCCATTCCTCCTCCGAGCGGCCCTCGTCGGAGACGAGGCGCATGATCGCCCTGGCCTGCTCGGGGAAGTACGGTGTCGCGGACACGAGGACCATCGACTCTACGCGGTCCGGCTGCTGCGTGGCCAGGTGCAGGAGGCACTTGGCGCCGAAGCTGAGGCCGATGGCCCGGAACGCCTTCACCCCCAGGTGGTCGAGGAGGGCGAACACGTCGGAGGCGCACTGACGGATGGTCAGTTCGCCCGCCGGGTTGGTCGACCGGCCGTGGCCGCGCAGATCCGGGGCGATGACCGTGTGTCCACACCCGAGCTCCGCGAGGTCGAACACGTGAGCCCAATCCCTGCTCCCGCCGGTGAAGCCGTGGAGCAGCACGAGCGGCGGCCCTTCGCCGCGGAGCTCGTAGTACATCTCGATGTCGTTGACGGGCGCGGTGCGCCCCGTGGCCGTCGCTGTCGCCATTCGCTCCTCCGATCGCTCGACCGCGGCCGATCCGCGGCCGGTCGCACGCGATCTGTAAGCGGGGCGCTTCGCTCTTGATAGCTGTGCCCTTCTCGCATAGAATGCCAGTCGGCTGTTGAGGGGACGGCCAACCGGCGTATCGAGCTGAACGCGCTGAACAGACGCTCAGCGCCCGCGGTCCTGGCGGCACGGGTGTTCGTCAGCCGCCGACGAAATGGCGCAGGAAATCGTCCGCCTCGCGGAGGATGCGCGGGATCGAGGCGACGAGCTCGTGGCCGTCGTCCACCTCGATGAGCCGGACATGCGGCTTCCCCGCGGCGAACGTCCGCGAGAGCGCGATGTCCACCACCTCGTCGCTCCGGCCGTGGACGATCAGCGTGGGCACACGCACGTCCGGCCAGCCCCCCGAGCGCTCATCCACCTCGGCCGCGTCGGCGGCGAAGCCGAAGTCCACCCGGGCTCGCTTCTTCTCCGCGTAGTCGTCGACCTCGAGCCACCCCTGCTCCTCCCACGCCCGGAAGCCCTCCTCGCCCAGCCGCAGCCGCCATCGCTCCATGATCCGGAACGCGGGCGCGAGCAGCATCAGCGCGCACACCCGCGCGTCCTCCTCGGCGACGCGGCACGCGGTGAGGCCGCCGAGGCTCGATCCCATCACCACCGCCCGGTCGCGCTCTCCGCCGATCGCCTGCTTCACGGCGCCGATCATCGCGCTCAGGCGCAGCCGCTCGAGCGAGGGCACCCGCAGGTCGAGCCGCTCGACGGCCACCCCGCGCCCCTCGAAGTGCGCGGCGATCCGGACGCCCTTGGTCGAGCTCGGGCCCGAGGCGAAGCCGTGCAGGTACAGCCAGCGCGGGCCGGCGGCGGAGGGCGGCGTCGTCATGGTCATGCAGGCGGAGAGCCTACTCCCTCCACCGCGGCGCGACGATGCGGTATGACGCGCCCGAGAGACGCCATGATCCGCCCCGCCACCGCCGCCGACATTCCCACCATCGCCCGCCTCATCCGGATGCTCGCCGAGTACGAGCGGCTCGCGCACGAGGTCACCTTCGACGAGAGAGAGCTCGAAGCGCACCTCTTCGGCCCGAGGCCGGCAGCCGAGGTCGTCCTGGCAGAAGCGGAGGGGACCCCGGTGGGATTCGCCCTCTTCTTCCAGAGCTTCTCCACCTTCCTCGGCAAGCCCGGGATCTACCTCGAGGACCTCTTCGTGCTCCCGGAGCACCGCGGAGGTGGCCATGGCAAGGCCCTGCTCGTGCACCTCGCGAAGCTCGCGGTGGAGCGCGGCTGCGGGCGCTTCGAGTGGTCCGTGCTCGACTGGAACGAGCCGGCGCTCGGCTTTTACCGGAAGCTCGGCGCCAAGCCGATGGACGAGTGGACCGTCCACCGCGTCACCGGCGAGGCGCTCGCCCGGCTCGCGCAGGGCTGACGCGCTCGCCACGGGCGTTGCTCGTGGCGGCGCAGCCGAGCACCACCGGCTGCTGCTGGAGCAGCAGCGACCGCGACCTCTCGGCGCGCTCGCGGCCCGATCGCGCCCGAGGCGCGCCTCCCCGACGACCACCGCGAGCGCGGGGATCTTGGTACGGATGTTGCGATTCATGACCCGTGGCGAATTGCGAATCGCCCATCGCACACGACGCGTGTGCTGATAACGGCGGCGCGACTCCTGGACTCGGTCGCGACATGCCCTACTGCTCATCGTGGTCGAGCGAGAGTCCACAACGCCCCACCAGGGCCGCCGCAGGCGCAGAGATGTCTTCCAACAACCTCACCGGGCTCGGCGTGCTGCGCCACCGGAGCTTCGCGTTCTACCTCGCGGCGAGGCTGCTCTCCGCGGTCGCGGTGCAGATCCAGAGCGTCGCGATCGGCTGGCAGGTCTACGCGCTGACCGGCGATGTCTTCGATCTGGGCCTCATCGGCCTCGCCCAGTTCGCGCCCTTCTTCGCGCTGATCCTCTTCGCCGGCCAGGCGGCGGATCGGTTCGACCGGCGCCGCATCATCACGGTCGGCCTCGCCGTGGAGCTGCTCTGCTCCCTCCTGCTGCTCGCGTTCACGGTGTCCGGCCTGACGGTGGTGTGGCCCGTGTTCGCGGTGCTCGTGCTGTTCGGCAGCGCGCGCGCCTTCATGATGCCGGCGCAGCAGGCGATCCTGATGAACCTGGTGCCGCAGGACAGCTTCAGCAAGGCGGTCGCGCTCAGCTCATCGAGCTTTCATGTCGCGGTCATCGTCGGGCCGACGCTCGGCGGGCTCCTCTACCTCGCCGGGTCGAAGATCGTGTATTCGACCGTCGGGGCGCTGCTCCTCGTCTCTCTCGTGCTCATGAGCCTCGTGCGCGCGACCCGGCAGGCGAGGCGCGCCGAGCCGACGTCGTGGAGCGCGGTGCTGGAGGGGCTGCGCTTCGTCTGGTCGAAGCCGGCGGTGCTCGGCGCGATCTCGCTCGACCTGTTCGCGGTGCTGTTCGGCGGCGCGGTCGCGCTCCTGCCCGCGTATGCGCGCGACGTGCTCCACGCCGGCCCGACCGGCCTCGGCCTGCTCCGCACGGCGCCGGCCGCGGGCGCCGCGATCACCGCCGGCGTCCTCGCCTTCCGGCCGATCACGCGCCAGGTGGGCCGCTGGATGTTCGGCGGCGTCGCGGTGTTCGGGCTCGCCACCATCGCCCTCGGGCAGACCCGGAGCTTCACCGTCGCGCTCATCGCCCTGTTCCTCGTCGGCGCAGGCGACATGGTGAGCGTCTATATCCGCCACATCCTCGTGCAGTTCGAGACGCCCGACTCCATCCGAGGGCGGGTGAGCGCGGTCAACGCGGTGTTCATCGGCGCCTCCAACGAGCTCGGCGAGTTCGAGTCCGGCCTCACCGCCAGCTGGTTCGGCCTGCTCCCCGCCATCCTCCTCGGCGGCAGCGCCACCGTCGTGGTCGCCGCGCTGTGGGCCCTCGGCTTCCCCGTGCTCAGCCGCATGGACCGCTTCCCGCACGCGAAGCGAGATCCCGAGCAGAGCGCGGGCGGCGGCGGAACGACCGAGGCCGCTGCGACGACGTGAGGAGGACAACCCCCACTCTTAGAGAAGAATAATTGAACAGGGAGGCGGGGAGACGGGGAAATGAATGGGATTCAACTCCCCGTCTCACCGCCTCCCTGTGAATCTTGCTACGTCGCGACCCGGTGCGCCGCGCGCTGACGACGCGTCGTCGAGGGACGACCTCAGGCCAGCACCGCGAGCAGCTGCGCAATGAGGATCTTGCCGATCATCGCCAGCGGATACACCAGCGCGTACGCGACGTACGTCTCCTCGGAGCGCCGGGACAGCTCGAAGGCCGCCGCCAGCGTGGCCGGCTGGGTCTGCACGCCGCTCGCGCCTCCGAGCGCCGCCACGACGCCCGCCCCGCCCCAGCGCCGCATCAGGACCAACGCCAGCGCGCTCGTCGTCACGGTGACGCAGGCGCCTATCGCGAGGATGGCCAGGCCCTCCCGGTTCATCAGCCCCGCGAGCTTGCCCCCCGCGTTCACGCCGACCCCCGCCAGGAACAGGAGCAGCCCGATCTCTCGCAGGCTCAGGTTCGCCTCGTACGGCAGCGCCCACATCAGCTTGCCGGTCCGCCCCAGGCGACCGAAGATCAGCGCGGCCACGAGCGGCCCTCCGGCGGTCCCCAGCGTGATCGACGCCCCGAAGAGAGGGATGGGCACCCGCGCCAACAGCAGGCCGACGCAGAGGCCCACCGCCAGCGCGACGTAATCGACATCGATCTCGCGCTCCGAGTCGCCGAGGAAACGGCTGAGCTCGCCCAGGCGCTCGACGGGCGCCACGACGCGAAGGCGGTCCCCCAGCTCCAGGCGGAGCTCGTCGGAGGGGATCAAGTCGAGGTCGCCCCGGCGCAGGCGCGTCACCTGGGCGTTGAATCGACGCGCGAGGTCGAGCTCGCCCAGCGTGAGCCCGACGAACTCGCGCTTCGAGACGAGGACCCGGCGCATGTCGACCCTGTCGCGGCGCAGCTCCAGACGCTCGCTCGCGACCCTCCCGAAGAACTCGATGGCGGATTGAATCGACGCCAGGGTGCCGACCACCGTAATCACGTCACCCGCGTGAAGCACCGTATACTTGTTCGGGACCGAGTCGACCTCACCACGCCGGAGGCGGGAGACCACGACCCCGAACTCGTCGCGCACGCGCAGCTCCCCGATCGAATGTCCCAGCACGCGGGGGTTCGTGACCTCGACGCTCCTCGACTCGATCGCGGCGCGCGACGCGGCTTGCCGCGCGACCTCGCCGGCGAGCTCGTCGCGGCGCCACTTCGCGAAGCCACGTCCGAGCAGGAGCGCCCCCAGCACACCCGCCGGGTAGGTCAGCGAGTAGGCGAGCGCGGGGATCGCCTCGAGCGCGGTGCCGGAGAGCCGGCTGCTGACGGCGCCGAGCGCCGGTGTATTGGTCAGGGCCCCGCAGAACAGGCCGGCGATCTGCGCGCGGTTCAACCCGAAGAGCCAGCCCGCGACACACGCGAGCAGCGCCCCCCAGGCGAGCGCCGCGGCGCACGCCAGGTTCATCCCCAGACCGCGGCTGCGCCACGCGGCGAAGAAGCCGGGACCGCTGGAGAGGCCGACACAGTACACGAACAGCAGCAGGCCGAGCTCCTTGATCTGCGGCGCCAGCTCCAGCTCTCCCAGAGGGTGCAGCCAGGCGCTGAGCCCCAGGCCCGCGAACAGGACGCCGGCCATCCCGAGCCGCAAGCCGCGATATTCCAGCCGGCCGAGCCCCAGCCCGAGCAGGATGACGGTGAAGAGCAGGAGCAGCTCTTCTCTCGCAAGGAGCTCGTACAGGCCGCTCATCGTGTTCCTCTACCGCGGTTTCCGCCCCCCCTCTGCACCATCCAGAGCAGAGCGGCAACAGAGCGCCGGTCTCCCGCGAGGCGCCTCCCGCGAGACCGCGGCTTCACGTCGGATCGTGCGCGAGCTCCCACCGCGCCGGGCTCCGCCACGCGAGCGCGCGGGAAGGGCGGCTCGACCCCGGGCGGCCCCCCCTCCCCTGCCCGACGGCCCGATGCGGTCGCGCCGGATTGTCGCGCTCCGCGGCGTCCCCTACCCTGGCGAGCGTCAGTCGGGGGCAGCGCGCGTCGGGAGGTTCTTGGATGGGTTCGGAGGAGCGGTCCACAGCCGGTGAGTTCGAGTTCGATATCGGGGTGTTCAACCTGGATGAACGCGGCCTGGACGCGCAGCCCTTCGGGATCATCCGGCTGGATCGCGAGGGCACGGTGCTCTCCTACAACCTCTACGAGGAACGTCAGGCGCGCCGGAATCGGCAGGACGTGATAGGGAAGAACTTCTTCACCGACATCGCGCCCTGCAGCCGGGTGAAGGCGTTCCACGGCCGCTTCCTGGCCGGGGTCGAGCAGCGCGAGCTCAAGGCCACCTTCGGCTTCGTGTTCCACTTCCCTCACAAGACACGGCACGTCGACGTCTCGCTGTTCTACAAAGCGGCCGCGCGACAGCAGGACGATGCGGTCTGGGTGTTCATCCGAGGTTGACCGGCGTGGACCGCGCCGGCGTCGCGCCGCCGGCCGGCGCTACTCCGAGCGGAGCGCCTCGATCGGGTCGAGCCGCGCGGCGCGCCAGGCCGGGTAGAAGCCGAAGACCACGCCGATCGTGACCGAGAGGCCGAGGCCGAGGAAGAGCGACCAGGGCTCGACCTGGAACGCCCAGCGGCCGACCATCCGCGCGAGCAGCGCGCTGGCGAGCCAGGAGAGGGCGAGCCCCGAGAGCACGCCGAGCACGCCGCCGAGCAGCGAGACGGCCGCCGCCTCGCACAGGAACTGCAGCAGGATCGCGCGCGGCGAGGCCCCGACCGCGCGGCGGATGCCGATCTCGCGCGTCCGCTCGGTGACCGTCACCAGCATGATGTTCATGATGTTGATGCCGCCCACGATCAGCGCGACGACGCCGGTGCTGAGCAGCAGCATCTTGATGATGTCGAGGACGAGCCGCTCCTGGCCGTGGCTGTCCTCGTCCTCGATCCTGAAGTTCTTGACCCCGTGATGGCGGCGCTGGAGCGTCGCGTCGATGACGCCGCGGAGCGCGGCGAGCGGGGTCCGGACGGTGACGAGCGGATCCTGCCGGACGTACAGGCGGTCGGTCCTGTGCGACGGCGCGTAGAGCGCGTCGTAGGTGGTCTCCGGGACGAGGACCTTGCGGTTCCAGATGTTCGTGTCGTCCGTGGAGCCGAGGATCGGCCGGTCCTGGAGCACGCCGACGACCGTCCACACGTGGCCGTCGGCCGTCATGTGGAGGGGCTCGGCCTGCGCGGCCCGCGCCGGAGGGCCGCCGAAGAGCTCGGCCCAGACCTCGTGGCCGACGACGCACACGCGCCGCCGCGCCGCGAGATCCGCCTCGACGAGGAAGCGGCCCGCCGCGAGCTCCAGGTCGTAGAGGGCCGGCGCCGCCGGCACGGCGCTGACGAGGGAGATCCGCTTCTTCTTGCCGCCGGCGCGGGCCTCGGCCGGGCGCACCGACTCGCTCAGGGCCGAGGCGCCGCCGAGGGCGCGCGAGGCGGCGAGCGCGCGGGCGTCGTCCCGCGAGAGATCGCGCCGGGTGCGGCGCCTGTCGCCGACGCTCACCTCCGCGGGGTGGACCTGGATGAGGTCGGCCTCCACGGCCTGCTGGCTCGCCCGGAGGAGCGCCTCCTCGCCGCCCGCGAGCAGCGAGGCGAGCAGCACGATCGAGCCGGTGCCGATGATGATGCCGAGCAGCGTGAGCGCGGCGCGGGTCCGGTCGGCGACCACGGCGCGCGTCGAGTGGAGGAGATCGTCGAGCCTCATCGCCGCATCGCCGCCACGGGATCGAGCCGCCCCGCGCGCTGGGCCGGCAGCCACCCGAAGATCACGCCCACGCCGGAGGAGACGAGCAGCGCCGCGACGACGGCCGGCATGGAGACCGCGCCGATCCAGCTCGGCGTGAAGCGGCGGATGACCGCCGAGGCGAGCTCGGCCGCGGCGGCGCCGCCGGCGACCCCGAGCAGGCCGCCGAAGCCCGAGAGCAGCGCCGCCTCGGCCAGGAACTGCGCGCTGATGTCGCGCGGCGACGCCCCGAGCGCCTTGCGGATGCCGATCTCGCGCACGCGCTCGGACACGCTCACGAGCATCATGTTCATCACGCCCACGCCGCCGATGAGCAGCGCGACGCCCGCGATGAGGCCGACGATCGCCTTCATCGTGGCGAACATGGCCTCGAATTTCTGCATGATGCTGCTGAAATCGAGGAGGGTGAAGTCGTCGACGCCGTGGTGGCGGTCGACGAGGAGCGCGTTGACGATGCGCTTCACCGGGTCGTTGTTGCGGACGTCATCGGTCTTGATGACGAGCAGCGCCGAGGTGCTCACCGCCTTCTCGACGTCCGCCGCCGTGTCGAGCGGGGCGACGAGCAGGTCGACCCAGCTGAAGCCGAAGTTGACGCCCATCCGATCGGCGTCGGCCAGCACGCCGATGACCCGGCAGCGCAGGGCCCCGACCGTCACCCACCGGCCGATCGGGTCGCCGCGCCAGAGCCGCGCCGCGAGCTTCGGGCCGGCCACGCAGATCCGGGCCCGGCGGCGGTCCTCCTCGTCGGAGAACGTCCGGCCGCGCGCGATGGGCATCCGGAAGGCGGCGAGGAAGCCGCTGTCGGCCGCGATGAAGTCGGTGCGATCCTCCTTGCCCTCGTCGGAGGTGACGTCGCGCGAGCCGAGCATGGCATACATGGTGTGCTCGGCGACGTGGGGGACGCCGCGCGCGAGCCGATCGCGATCCCGGCGGGTGAAGCCGGTGACGTACATCGTCTTCTTCCGCTCGGCGCGCTCTGGCGCCTTCGGGGCGACGAGGATGAGCCGCGCCCCGCCGAGCTGCTCGATGCCGTGGCCCAGCGTGAGCAGGCCGCCCTCCGCGAGCGAGGTCATGAGCACGATGGCGAAGGCGCCCAGGGTGATGCTGAGGACGGTCAGGAGCGACCGCAGCTTGTGCGCCGAGAGGGCCTTCGCGGCGATCGCGAGGTAGGCGGACCACCTCACATCTTCGTCTCGTTCGCGGCCGCCGAGGGCGGGTTGATGAGCACGCGGGCCCCCTCCGGGACGCCGTTCACGATCTCGACGTCGCGATCGTTGCGCGCGCCGAGCGCGACCTCGACCTTCTCGGTCGTCTGCTTGCCGTCGGGGCCGTCGACGACGCGGGTGACGAGCTGCTTGCCGCCCTCGTCGGCGACGGCCTCGATGGGCAGGGAGACCACGCCCGGCCTGCTGTCGAGCCGGATGCGCACGTCGGCGGTCATGCCGGGCTTGATGAGGCCGTCGATCTGGGTGAGCTCGGCCTCGACCGGGAAGACGTCGACCTCGCGGCCCTCGAGCTTCACCGAGGCGGGCGCGATCTTGGTGACCCTGGCGGCGTACGTCTTGCCGGGCAGGGCGTCGAGCGTCAGGGTCGCCGTCTGGCCGAGCGCGACCTTGGCCACGTCGATCTGGTTGAGGTCCACCTTGACCACGAGCGTCGAGAGATCGGCCACGGTGAGCAGCGCCTTGCCGTTGAAGGTCGACTGCACCCCCGGCGTGACGACCTCGCCGGGCTCGATGTTGCGCTGGATGACGGTACCGTCGAGGGGCGAGGCGATCTTCGTGTACCGGAGCTGATCCCTGGCGGCGCTGAGCGCGACCTCGGCGAGCCGGATGGCGACGGTCTTCTCGGTGAGGTCGTGCTTGGCCGTGTCGAGCTCCTGCGCGGGGACGACGCTGGCCTCGACGCCGGCGGTCCGCTGCGCGACCACGCGCTTGGCGAAGCCCGCGGCGGCCCTGGCCCGGGCGAGCTCGGCCTCGGCGCGGGCGACCTCGCGCTCGTAGTCGGTCGGGTCGAGCACGAGCAGCAGCTGGCCCTTCTGGACCCGGGCGCCCTCGTCCGCGAGCACCTCGGCGACCTGGCCCGCGACCTTGGACTTGAGCTCGACCTGCTCGCGGGCCTCGATGCGCCCGGTCTCGAGGATCTCGACGGCGAGGTCGCCGCGCTTCGCGGTCACGACGAGCGCGGGATCGATGGGCGCGGGGCCGCCGCCGGCCTTCGCGAGGACGACGGCGCCGCCCCCGGCGAGCGCCAGCGCCCCGACGAGCCACGGCCAGAGCCGCCGCCGACGCCGGGCGCTCACGAGAGGCCTCCGGGAGGCGACGACGACGGTCCAGGAGGCGACGACGACGGTCCAGGAACCGGCGGCGGGACGTCCACGCGCCGGCCGCGAGGGCCGGTGTCCTCGACGATGGCGCCGTCCCTGAAGGTGACGACGCGGGTGGCGTAGTCGGCGATCGAGCGGTCGTGGGTCACGACGACGACCGTCATCCCCTGCGCGTGCAGCGCGCAGAAGAGCTCCATGACCTGCCCGGTGGTGGCGGAGTCGAGCGCGCCGGTCGGCTCGTCCGCGAGGAGGAGCGGCGGCTCGTTGACGATCGCGCGGGCGATCGCCACGCGCTGCTGCTGGCCGCCGGACAGCTGGTTCGGCAGGTGGTGCGCCCGGTCCTCGAGGCCGACGCGCGCGAGCGCCCGCGCGGCCCGCGCCCGCCGGTCGGCCGGCCGGACGCCGGCGTAGACCATGGGCAGCTCGACGTTCGCGAGGGCGGTGTCGCGCGGAAGGAGGTTGAACGACTGGAAGACGAACCCGATCTTGCGGTTGCGGAGCTGCGCCAGCTCGACCTCGTCGAGCTCCTCGACCGGCTCGTCGTCGAGGAGGTAACGGCCGCCGGTGGGGCGGTCGAGCGTGCCGATCACGTTCAGGGTCGTCGATTTGCCCGACCCCGAGGCGCCCATGATGGCGACCATCTCGCCCCGCGAGAGCTCCAGGGAGACGCCGCGGAGCGCCTGCACCTCCACCTCGCCCATCCAGTAGACCTTGGTGATCGCGTCGAGCTTCACGAGTGCAGACATGAGGGTCCTCGGCGGTGGCCTGCGCGCCGTCCGCGGGACGGCCGCGACCCGCGCGAGCCCGGTTCGCCTGACCCGCGCGTGACGCACCAGGGTGCGCCGCTCTCGTCGCTCGGGCCATCGCGCAGCGAAGGCCGGCGGACGCGCTGAGGCGTAGGCGAAGCGCAGCAGCAAGGCAACCGCGGCGCAGGAGCGCGGCGGTCGCGCGCCGAGGCCACGGCGAGCGTGGCGCTGGCAGCGCTACAGCCCGGACGTTTCGACGAGCGCCAGGATCACGGCCCCGACGCCGTACGAGAGGTCGTCGCGGAGCTCGACCGCCGCGTAATCCTCGAGCTTTCCCACCGTCGTGGGCCCCGAGATTCCGGTCACCACCGGCCGCCCAGCGGCGTCCTCCTCGATGCGCGAGCGCACGCCTGCCATGGCGCGGTCGATCGCGGGGCGCACCGAGGCGTCGAGGAAGCCGTGGCGCAACCCGCGCGCGAGCCCGACGGCGAAGAGGGCCGTCGCGCTCGTCTCCAGGTAGATCTCGCCCGGGCGTTTCATGATCGTCCACCACAGGCCGCTGTCCTGGTCCTGCGCGCCCAGGACCGCCGCGACCTGCCGCTCGAGCACCCCGGCCACGGCGCCGTCACGCTCGCCGCGCGCCGCGCGCACGCGGAGGTACTCGTAGCCGGCCGCGGTGACCCAGGCGTTGCCGCGCGCCCAGTACACGCCCGGATCCTGCGGCGCCGCCCAGTCGTACGCGTGCAGGAAGAGCCCGGGCTCGTCCTGGAGGAGCGACGCGAAGATCTGGAATTGATTCGAGAATTCGTCGAGCGGGCGCGCCTCGCCCGAGCGCTCGCCGGCGCGGACGAGCACGTTGCCGAACATGAACAGCGAGTCGACCCAGAGGGTGGGCTCGAACAGCGGCGACACGCCGAGGTGGTTGATGCCGCCCTGCTCCGTCCGGCGGGCCTCCTCGTAGAGGTAGCGGAGCACGTCATCGACGACCTTCGCATAGGGAGCCGCGCACGTTTCCTCGTGGAGCGCGAGCGCGGCCATGGCCGGCGGGCAGCGGTCGCTGGTCGTGATCTCGTAGCCGTACTCGAGGTGGCGGTCGATGTAGCGCCGGTAGTAGTCCCGGTAGGGGGCGTGCTGCGTGACGCGGTACAGCTCGACCAGCGAGAGCATGACCGTGCCCTCGCCCCAGTCCCACGAGAGCGACTCCGCCGGGTGCTCGGCGATCCAGCGGTCGGCGATGGCGCGCGCCAGCGTGATGCTCTCCGAGTCGGGTGCGCGCTCGCGCGCGAACGCGTCCTCCGCCGATGGTGACGTCGGCGTGCACGCTACGCCGGAGCTGGCCGGCTGCCCGGCGCCCGGGTCCCCCGCGCACCCGCCGGCTGCGGCGGCACACGCGGCGGCAGCGACGAGCAGCGCGCGGAAGCGCGACGTGCGCGGCATGGGAAGGCGCGCTCTCGGCGGCATCTCACTCCTCCACGGCGAGGCTGGTGGTGTCGGGCGCGGTGACGCGGGGGCTCCCGTCGACGAGCACCCTGGTCCCCCGCGCCATCAGCGCGAACGGCCGCTCGCCCTCGATCCTCAGCACGACGAGCTCCGCGTCGGTCTCGAGGACCTGCCCCCCAGGCAGCGCCAGCGCCTCCGGGGCTCCCTTGCTCCGCAGCACAGCGACGTCGGTCCCTCCTTCGCTCTCGATCTGCCACGCGACGACGCCGGGCTCCGCCGCGATCGGCGCCGCCTGGAGCGGCGCGTCGGGGCCCGCGTCCACGCCGACCTTGTAGGGCAGGAGCACCGCCAGGAACCCCGGCGCCTCGGCCTGCACGGCTGCGTCGATGACGGCGTGGTCGGCGGCCTTGCGGTCCTCCTCGAACTCGTGGACGTGCGGCGCGGTGAGCGGAGTGTACGGCGGCTCCACGACGGCGAGCCCCGGAGACGTCGACTGCACGCGCGCCTCGACGCCCGCCCGCGCCCGCTCCCAGCGGCCGCCGTCGGGGAGGAGCTCGAAGGTGCCGCCGGACGTGAGCCCCGCGTAGCCGTGCAGCCGCCACGCGTGCGCGCGGGCCGCCGGGTGCGACGTCGAGAGGCGGTCGCCGACCACGAAGTAGCGGCCGTCGATGAAGGCCACGGATCGCTCGACGTGCGTGTCCTGGTAGTCCTGGTGCGCCTCCGCGTAATCGACGGCGTCGCCGTCGTGGGTGTTCCGGAGGAAAGCGTCCGCATCGCCGAAATCGTTGAACAGGCCCTTGTCGGGCGCGGATCGGCCGTCGATCAGGATCACGTTGTGCGACGGCGACTGGCTGGTCTTGGCGTTGTCGAGCGAATCGGGCTTGTAGTAGCCGGCGTCGATCAACAGGTACTCTCCGTAGGCCGCGAGGGAGAACGACGTGCCGTCCACGTGGTCGTGGATCGCCTTCCGCGCCGAGCCGTGCTCCGCGAGGAGCAGGAGCCAGCGCGCGTCGTCGCCCCAGTCCGAGCGGAACACCGCGTGGCCGGTGTCGGGGAAGAAGCGCGTGAGGAAGCGCGGCGCCTCGGGGGCCACGACGTCGTCGACGTAGAGCAGGTGATGGGCGATGAGGTCGGCGCCGAACTCCATGGCCTGGGGATCGCGGTTCTGCTCCCAGTCCCACAGGTACTCCCCGCTCCCGCCGAAGGAGGTGAGCAGCGGGCTCCCGTTGAACGGGGTGAAGACGCCGTCGTCGACCGGAGGCCGGCTGCCCCAGGGGAGGCGCAGCGAGAGCGACCAGTCGACGGCCTTCGTGAAGAGCCCGCCGCGCAGCGGCACCTCCAGCGCGCCCTGCTCGCCGTCGACACAGCCATGTCCGGCCCACGGGTCCTCGTCGGAGCGGGTACGGCAGTCGCGGGTGAAGGCCACCTCGCCCTCGAGCGCGTTGTCGAGGGCGATGAAGAACGCCGCCGTGGGGCCCCAGGCGAAGCCGGAGTAATACGGGCCCTCGGACGCCCCGCCGTCGGGCTGCACGTACTGGCCGTCCGGGCCCCAGAGGTAATCGAGCTCCGAGATCGACCAGTTCCACCAGGTCGCGGCCGCCGGGTGCTCGGGGAACGCGAGCGCCACATAACCGACCGCGTCGGCGGTCCGGATCGGGTGGTTGTTCTGCGCGGGGCGCAACAGGAGATCTCGATAGAAATCCTGCTCGAGGTACTTGGCGAAGAACTGACCGGTGATGTCGGTGATCTTGCTCTCGGCCTGGGCGGACTCCTCGTCGGGGAACCACGGCGTGGCGCTCAGGAGGTCCCACGTGTTCGTGTACCCCATGAGGATCTTCGCCATCCGGATGTTCATGTCGAGGACCGTGTTCGTGTCCCAGTCGGTCTCCAGGCGGCGCAGGAACTCGCGCGCCTTGTCGGCCGCCGCCCGGTCCTCGAAGGCCCAGGCGAGGAGGGCATTCGCCTGCGCGGTCGAGGCGTTGTTGCCGTTCGTCTTGTGGTCCCATGAAGCGGGGTCGGGCTCCTCCTCGTAGGCGCGGTCGGCGCGGCGCTTCAGGGTGGCGAGGATCGAGGCGTAGGGCTCGCGATCGACGCGCGAGCGCAGGAGGTCGCGGTGCTCCGGGCGCGCGAGGAGCCGCGGATGAACGCCGGTATCCCGCGGCTGGCTCGGCCCGGCGGCGTCCGTGCCGCATCCCGCGGCCGCGAGCGCGGCGCACGCGAGCGCCGGAGCGAGGGTGTGAAGAGGGAGAGGAAAGCCGCGAGATCGTGATTTCATGGAAGGATGGGGCGAGGGCTCAGAGGGGCGAGCTGGTGCGTGAGGCGCAGCGTATCAGCTCGCCCCGGCCTGGAGCCGCTCGAGTTCTCGCTGCCGTGGGGCCGATCACCACATGTCCACGATGGGCAGTCTCGGCAGCCGCCGACACGCCGGAAGATCCGACCAGAGCGGAGAGAACAACGCGGGTGACACGCGGTCGCGAGGTGAATGCGGGAGAGGAGGAGCCTTCTGTGAGCCCGCCAGGATCAGCCCGGCAGGCGCCCCGGGGAGCGTGGCCTGCGAGCTGAGCCGTGCCTGTTGTGATGGCCTGGCGCGCGCTGCGTCGAGCGCGCTCGCGGCCTTCTCCGCGTGAGGAGGCGCGATCGCGCAGGGTGGTGCGATCCTGCGCGGGCGTCTGCCTGCTCTTGCAGGACGCGACGAGCGGGGTGGAGCGACCGCGCCGCTCGCGCGGCCCCCTCGACACAGGGGCTCCCCGCCGCGCGGTCTCCCGCTTGCATTGCTCGGCCCCGGTGGGGGGAGTCGAGGAGGTTGATATGGCGACCGAGCAGAAGCAGGGAGCGGGCGCGCAGGGGCAGCAGGGCGCTGGTCTACAGGAGGGCCGCAGCGAGAGCAGCGTGGTCCCGGACAAGGACTACAACCTGGTCAGCGTGCTCTACCATACGCTCAAGGGCGCGGAGACCCATTCACAGTACATCCAGGATGCGAAGAAGCAGGGTGATCAAGAGCTCGCCGCCTTCTTCAGCGAGGTCCGGCAGGAGGAGCTGCGGCTCGCGGAGCGCGCGAAGCACCTCCTCGGACAGCGGCTGAGCGGAGGGCGCCCGGGCCAGGGAGGGGCCCGCGCGAGCGCCTAGCGCCCACGCCGCTCCGAGCCGCCCTGACGGGTCCTCAATCGGCGATATACTGATTTCGGCCAACGAAATCGAGATACGGGTACAACGCCGAGCGCAGGTTATCCACCTGAACGCTCGAGTTGATACCGCCGATCTCCCAGCCGTTCCACTTGGACGGGTTCCTGGTCGTCGCGTTCAGGAACAGCGGCACCTCCAGCAAGGACTCCACGACGCCGGTCGTGGAGATCTTGTCGAAATCGACGAGGACCGGAGCGGTGTTGTCCGTCAGGTTCTTCACCCAGACACGCGCAGCCCCGAAGTCACCGCCCGCGACGCCGTCGATGTCGCGGCTCGGGTCGACCTGCACCTGAATGTCGTACCACTTGCCCGACGCCGGCGCGAAGTTGGTCGCCTTGTACAGCTCACCGCTGTCCCGCGACCCCCGGAGGCGCAGCTCCCCCTGCTCGAACTGGACAAGGAACCCGACGTAGTTGTTCGGGGTGAGGCCGTTGCTCGCGCTGGCGACCGTGTTGACAGGAGCGAAGTAGACCCCTGTGGTGCCGTACAGCTGGCCGGAGTAGACCGTCAGGTCGCTCGCGTCGTGGTCGGTCAGCTCGGTCTCCCACCAGGCGCTGGCCGCGCTCGATCCCGTCGGACGAACCGCGAGCGCGGAGGGATTACCGGTGCCGTACGGCGCAGAAGCCGTGAGCTGCCCCGGCCCGCCGGAGGCCGGACCCTTCCACACGAGCTGCGGAACGACCTGGCTGTCCATGGCGACGCCAGACTGATAATGGTCGAAATTGTCATTCATCTGCGGCACGTAGTACCCCATCGAGAGGTCATCCACCGCGTTGCCGTCGCCGTAGGCCGCCACGATGAACCCGTTGAAATTGGAGGGGTTCTTGTTCACGCCCATGAGGAGCGGCACAACCAGAACCCGCTCGGTCACGCCGGTCGTGTTGATGTTGTCGAAGACGACGCGCGTGAAGTCCTTCTGCCCGTCCGTCACATTGCGGACGTACAGCGAGCCAAGACCGGTGCCCACCGTGGGGTTGACGACCATCTTCACCTCCAGCCATTTGCCCATCGTGGCGGGGATGTTGACGGCTTGATAGACATCTCCGCCGTCATAGCCGGAACGAAGACGGAGCGCCCCCCAGGCCATGGAGACGGTCGGCCCCTGGTAGGCAGGGACTGCGTAGCCCGTCGGGCTCCCGCCGGCCACGTTGATCGGCTCGAACGCGACGCCTGAGATGGCATTGTAGAGGAAACCCGAGTAGACGACCTTGTCCGTGCTGTTGAAGCTCGGACCATCGAACGCGGACCAGGCTACCTTGCCGTTGTAGCCGCCCGTGGAGACGATGCTCTGCTCGGAGTCATTCCCGCTCCCCGGCGGCGAGCCGATCGCGAACTTGTCCGGGTTCGCCCCCGACCAGCTGTTCGCGCCTTGGTTGTTCATCGCGTTGCCGAAGACGTGCTGCTCGTAGTCCTCGCGATCCATGGTGCAGGCCTCATACTGAAGGCGCACGTGGTCGTGGTAAGCGACGTCCGGGGACTGGGAGGGCAACGCCGCCACATGAGACCAGTCGGCGTGCTGCGTCGTGGTGTTCATGTTGCTCACCAGCACATCGACGCGGCCCCCTCTCTGGACACCGGACCACTCGATGCCGGCGTTCTTGTTGGTCGCCAGGTTGAGGGTGCGCAGCTCGCCGTCCCGCGCGAACACGCCGTCCAGCGCCTGCCATGCGTCAGCCATGTCGGCAGTGAACGCGAGCGTCGCCGTGACGACGTTGCCATACGTCTGATAGTAGTAGGTGGTCGCCCCCGTCTGGTTGACGTTGACCTCCCACGTCCTGAACCCATTCGCCCCGCGGAGCCGGTAGTGCTGGACCTGCGCGATGTTGTCCGTCGGCAGGAGGACCTGCGACTGAGGCACACCATAGTTGGGCTTGTTGACGAAGTCCGCGATATAGGGGATCAACAAATCACCAGCAGGGAGGTGGCGCGCCGCCACGCTCACCGTCTCGATCCCCTGCCAGAAGATCGCGGAGATCTGGGTGGGCGCCGTTCCGCCGACATAAGGCACGCCATTGATCGAGGAGGCGATGTGCAACGCCGATTGGCTCGAGTTGTACGCCACCGGCATCGCGACGTTGATGCCTGACGTATAGTAGATATTCTCTCGATCGATCTTGAACTGCTCACCGACATTCCAGGGCCACGCGCCGGACGTATCGACGCTCATCCCAGGGTAGTAGCCATAGTTGCCCACGTACGCCCCTGAGATATCCGCGTCTGGGTCGGTTCGAACGCGGTCGACGTTGTCCAGGAGCAGATCGTATTGCGTCTGGGTGTCCCCCTCGATGTCCATCAACAGGTAATCGAGCGCATAGCCGTTGCTGCTGATCCAGTCGAGCGCGGGGTCCAGCGTCGCCAGGCCCCACCCCCTGGTCTCGAGCCCCGTGGGGACCCCGGCCAGGGTGTTGCTGATGATCACGTCGTCGTAGTCGCCCCGCTCTGCCCACCCCACCGCGGCGATGTCTCCCCCGTTCTGGACAATCTCGGGGTTGGTCGGCTCGAACGCCTGCCAGCTCGTGAAGTAGCCCTCGGCTTGCGCCATCGCGGTCGAGCCGCTCTCGAGCACGCCGAGCAGCGCGCCTCCCATCACGAGCACCCAATGCAGCGCTGTTCTGTTCTTACCGTGCGTTCGCATCTGAGACACCTTCTTCATGGCGTTCTGGTAACGGCCCCGAGACGCATCTCGGCCATGGGCAGGCGCGGTCGGGCGCAGGGGGACGGCGCAGGCTGCGCCGCCCGCGGCGGGTTCTCCGATTGGATCACAAGGACGGGAGGGATTGGACCAAAATCGTCCGTCCAGCGCGTCCACGCATCCAGCGCGCCGCAAGAAAATTGAAGTGCGTGTACGACGCCGGTCGGGGCGCCCCTTGCGAGGCGCCCCGTCGCCCCGAGCGGTTACTGGAGGGTCGGCGCCGTCCACTTCATCCACCTGTTCAGATCGGCCGTCGCCCCGTCGCCCTTGAGCAGGTTGGTGTCCGCGGTGCCGCCGCCGACGAGGAACTTCTTCACGTACGCATCGAGGGCCGCCCTCTGCGAGGACGGGAACGCGCAGTGGGCATGGGCGGCGGTCTGCCAGTAACCCATCTTGTCCGGCACCCCGAGCCCCTTCCAGATCTGCTGGGCGATGGACCCCGCCGTGAAGGTGCTGTTGATGCCGAGCCAGTCGATCCTGTTGTCGATGACGAGCAGCGCGCGCGGCGCGACGAGCCCCATGACCATGTGATGGTCGAAGGGCAAGGACGTCACCCGGTTGCCGAAGGTCGAGCCGAAGTTCGCGCGGAACCACGGCTGCTCGCTGGCCGCGCTGGACAGGGTCTGCACGTTCTCCCCGGCGTTGGCGCCCGCCTGCGAGACGCGCCAGCTCGCCGAGCCGCCGGCGCCCGACTCCTGGGGGATCGTCAGCACGATGCGCTCGTCGAACGCGCCCACCGTGAGCGCGCCCTTGCCGTTGCGCGAGCAACCCGTCACGGCGATGCGCTTCGGGTCGATGTTGGCGCCCGGGGTCTTCTCCAGCGCGTCGATGATCCGGCTCACGCCCCAGGCCCACGCGATCATCGAGCTGGCCGAGTGGTTGCTGCCGTAGAGGTTGTAGAACGTGCCCGTCCCGCGCGAGCCGCCGCCGTTCTGCGCGCCCATCGCGTTGTTGTCGAAGGTCGCCATCGCGACGCCGTTCTGCGTGAACACGCTGGTGTCGAGGTTGTTGCCACCGATGCCGATGACGAGCGGGATCGGACCAGCAGGCGCGCCGGAAGGCCGGCTGATGTTGATGGAGAAAGAGGCGCTCTTCCCTGCGTCGTTGACGCTGACCGTCAGCCTGTTCGCCGAGAACTGCCCCGTGACGTTGTCCTTCGACACCACGGGCTTCGATCCGGACTCATACGTCTCGACCTGCGACTTGATCTCCGCGCGCCGGCACGCCCACTCCGACTTCTTCGTGATGCGTGAACCGCTCAAGCTCAGGAACGGATCGTGATGCGTGTCGAACACCGGGAGAGACGAGGCGGCGGGCAACGTCGGCTTGGGGCAGCTCGCGCCGCTGTCTTCGACCGCGCCCGTGCTCCCGCCCGACCCGCCGGAGCCACCGGAGCCGCCCGACCCGCCGGAGCCGCCCGCACCGGAGCCGCCCGCACCACCCGAGCCGCCGGCCCCGCCCGAGCCGCCCGCACCCGAGCTGCTGCTCGACGACGAGCTGCTGGTCGACGACGAGCTACTGCTCGACGACGAGCTCGCGCTGCTGCTCGACGAGGAGGACGCGCCCGTGCCGACGATCGTGCCTCCGCTGCCGGCGACCGACGCGACCGCGGGCCGCCCGCTGCCGTTTGCGCAGAACCCCCACTCCACCCAACCTTTCTCCTTGATCGCTGCGTTGTGGGTCACGTTCGTGGCGGTGAACTGCCCGTTCGAGGACACGGAGGTCACGTTCCACGCATTGGCCAGCGTCGAGCCGTTGAGCCGGACGCCCACGTTCCACCCGGTGGTGGCCGGGGAGCGGGACTTGTTCGTCACCCTCACGTTCGCGCAGTAGCCGTTCCCCCAGTCCGACTGAATCGCGATATCCGCCGACATCGAGCCGTCAGCGCTGTCGAGGGCGCCGTCCAGCGTGTCGAGGTCCTCTTCCTCGATGGGCTCCACGGCGCACGCAAGCAGACCGAACGCGAACGAAGCGGAAACGCAGCCAAGCAAGCGAGTGATACGCATAAGATTCTCCATGATAAGAACGGCCGAGTCGCGGGCTTCTGCTCAAGGTGGATACGTGCACCAGCGAGACGCCCGCGAACCCTCGTTCAATTGGTAGAGGTCAATATTCCCGGCCAGCGTGCGCCTGATCATGAACGCCTCGCAAACCTTGCCGACCTCATGCCTGCAACCACGGTGTTCGTCGGACAGCCACTCACATGCGGATACCCACGGTGGGGCGGGGCACCATGAGAAAGCAAGAGCCAATCGGAAACGCAGCTCCAAGGAGCCAGCGCTCCTGGCAGCCATCTCCCCGAGTCGGTCCTCCGGATCGTGCCGCTGTCGCTCAGGCTGCCTGGGCGCGCGCCGTCGTCGCCATCGTCGCCATCGTCGCCATCGTCGCCATCGTCAAGTTACGCCGGTCCGAGGCCGGGCGTCACGCCGGCTTGCGCCCCGACACCAGGTAGAACGTCACCCCGCGCGCCCCGTCGAGCGTGCGCGCGAGCGCGGCCTGCTTCCACGCGCGCGCCTCCTGCATGGCGATCGCCCACAGCCGCTCGAACTGCGCCGGATCGCCGCCGCCGGCCAGATACAAGGCGTGGACCCGGTCGCGGGTGCCGCCCGTTCCGAGCCAGATGCCGCCGTCGATCCACGCCAGCACCTGGCGCAGCTCCTCGCGCTCCGCGGGCGTCTCGTACGGCGGGATCAGCGCGGCGCACTTGTCCGACTGGCACACGTGCAGATCGCCGAGCCCTGCCTCGCGGAATAGCCCTGGCAGCCGCTCGCCCACGGAGCTGTCCCCCTGTCCCAGCGCGCGCTTGCCGTCCTGGCAGGTTGCCTCGAGCTCGAGCAGCGAGAGCCAGTCGGCGCGCGACAGGCCGGGCGCGGTGACCAGGGCGGTGGCCTTTTCGGCGAAGTTGTTCGGCTCGACCGCCAGCAGGAGGCCGCCGGGGCGCAGGACTCGGCGCATCTCGCGCAGCACCCGCAGCGGGTCGGCGACGTGCATCAGGACCGTCTGGCACGTGGCGAGATCGACGCTCGCGTCGGGCAGCGGGAGGGCCTCGGCGAGGCCCTCCACGTACGACGTGCGCGCCGCCACCCCGCACGCCTCGGCCTCGGCGGCGGCGCGCGCGACGAAGGAGGGTTCACGATCGACGCCCACCAGGGTGGCGTCGCCGTGGAGCACGGGCAGGAGGGTGCGGCCCCAGTGCCCGACGCCGCAGCCGACATCGACCGCAGCGCGCACCTCGCCGAGCCGGAGCCGGCGGGCGATGAGCTCGACGAAATCACGGTTCCACCAGGTGTCGCGCCAGTCGCCCTCGAAGCCGACGAGCCAGCTGTAGTCGCTGGCCTCGAAGGCGGGCGGCGGCGGCGGAGGAGCCGAGGGATCAGCGGCGCTGGACACCGCGATGGCATACCACGGCCGCCGCGCGGCCCGGCGCCGATCCACGATGTGGCGCCGGGCCGGGCCGCTGGCAAGGACGTCACCCGGTTGCCGGAGATCGAGCCGAAGTTCGGGCGGAACCACGGCGGCTCACCATTCCCAGTGGAAGACGCCTCGATCGCGGTCGATTGGCAGCTTCAGTCCGCATTCCTGACGTTTTTTGCTCGGACCCCGCCAGAAATGCAGGAGCGCTGGACACTTCGCGCACGACGGCACGAGAAGCGACCTCTGACGAGGTGAGCAAGGCATGGCGGAGCCGCGGTGCGTTGCAGTCTTGCACGGCGCGTTTAGGCCTTGACGGGCGTCGAGATTCACCCTCGAGATCGGCGAATCGGTTTGTTCACCCTCTTTCCCAAGCCCCCTCCATGGAAAGGCTGATTCAGATGGCGCCTCCTTCGGAAAACAAGATGTCACCTCGCGCGGATCGGCCGCCCACCAGACGGCCTCATCCGATGAAGATCCTGAGGGTACCGCTCCTCGTCGCCGGGCTCTTGAGCGCGGCGCTCGCGGGCGCTTGCTCCTCGAGCGGCACCGATGAGCCGAACGAGGTGACCGGCAGCGGCGGCTCCAGCGCGGCGGGGAGCCCCAGCGGGGCCACCGGCACGGGCGGCGGCGCGAGCAGCGGTGCGAACAGCGGTACAGGCGGCGGCGCCTCCGTCGGCCAGGGTGGCGGGGACACGGGAACATCGACCGGGAGCACGGGCGGGATGTCGGGCTCCGACGAGGAGTACCCCGCGCCGGGCGCCCTGCCGGACGAGACGGGCGCAGACCTCTGGCTCAGGTACCCGAAGGTGCCGATTCCGGGGCGCCTCGCGGAGTATCAGGCGGCCTTCAAGCGCGTGGTCAAGTCGGGGACCGGCGCGAGCCTCGACATCGCCGAGGCCGAGCTCGTCAAAGGGCTGAGCGGCTTGACGGGTGGAACGGTCGCGACCGGCGCGGCCGTCGACGGGCCGGGCGCCGTGGTGATCGGGACGGCCGCCGCGGACGTCATCAAGGGCCTGCCGCTCGCAGCGCGCCTCGGCGCCCTGGGCCCCGAGGGCTACCTCGTCGAGGCCGCCGACATCGGAGGCCAGCCGGTGATCGCCGTGGCCGGCAACACCGAGGTGGGCGTGCTCTATGGCACCTTCGCGCTCCTCCGGCACGTCCAGAGCCACAGCGCCCTCGACAAGCTGTCGCTCACCGGCTCTCCCAAGATCGGCCATCGCATCCTGAACCACTGGGACAACCTCGATCGCAGCGTGGAGCGCGGCTACGCGGGCCGCTCCATCTGGGACTGGAGCGCGCTGCCCGGCACGCTCTCTCCCCGCTACAAGGACTACGCGAGGGCCAACGCCTCCATCGGCATCAACGGGACGGTGCTGACCAACGTGAACGCCAACGCGCAGGTCCTCACGCCGTCGTACCTCACGAAGGTCAAGGCGCTAGCCGACGTCTTCCGCCCTTATGGCATCAAGGTCTACCTCACGGCGCGATTCAGCGCGCCGGTCGAGATCGGCAACCTGAGCACGGCCGATCCGACCAACGCCAGCGTCAAGCAATGGTGGACGAACAAGGTCAACGAGATCTACCAGCAGATCCCCGACTTCGGTGGTTTCCTTGTGAAGGCGAACTCCGAGGGGCAGCCAGGGCCGCAGGACTACGGGCGGACCCACGCCGACGGCGCCAACATGCTCGCCGACGCCCTCGCGCCGCATGACGGCATCGTGATATGGCGCGCCTTCGTCTACTCCGACACGAGCCCCCCGGATCGCATCAAGCAGGCCTACGAGGAGTTCAAGCCTCTGGACGGCAAGTTCAAGAGCAACGTCCTCGTGCAGGCCAAGAACGGCCCGCTCGATTTCCAGCCCCGGGAGCCGTTCCATCCGCTGTTCGGGGCCATGCCGAAGACGCCCCTCGCCCTCGAGCTCCAGATCACGAAGGAGTACCTCGGCGAGGACACGCACCTCGCCTACCTCGGCCCGCTCTTCGAGGAGGTCCTCAAGGCGGACACCTACGCGGGCGGCGAGGGCTCGACCGTGGCGCGGGTCATCGACGGCACCCTCCACAAGTATGCGACCACGGCGATCTCAGGCGTCGCCAACGTGGGTGACGACACGAACTGGACGGGATCGCAGATGAACCAGGCGAACTGGTACGTGTACGGGCGCCTGGCGTGGAACCCGGACCTCTCCTCGGAGGCCATCGCGGAGGAGTGGGTCCGGCAGACGTTCTCGAACGACCCCGTCGTCGTCGAGCCGGTCGTTCAGATCATGATGCAGTCACGCGAGGCGCTCGTCGACTACATGACGCCCCTCGGCCTCGTCCACATCATGGGCAACGACCATCACTACGGGCCTGGGCCGTGGCTGAACAGCCTGAGCCGCGTCGAGTGGAACCCGGTCTACTACCACAAGGCGGACGCGAACAGCATCGGCTTCAACCGCACCTCGTCGGGCAGCAACGCTGTTGCCCAGTACGCCGCGCAGGTGGGACAGACGTTCGGGAGCCGGGACACGGTGCCGGACGATCTCGTGCTCTTCTTCCACCGCGTCGGCTGGCAAGACAAGCTGAAGTCGGGCAGGACGGTCTGGGAGGAGCTCGTCCATCGTTACAGCCAGGGCGTCGATGAGGTGGGGGTCATGCGAGAGACATGGAAGTCCGTCGAGGGCCGTATCGATGGCAAGCGCTTCAGTGACGTGAGCGACTTCCTGCAAATCCAGCACTACGAGGCGCGCTGGTGGCGCGACGCGTGCCTCGCCTACTTCGGCTCGGTGTCGAAGCTCCAGGTCCCGAGCGGCTACGCCCCCCTGGCGAACACGCTGAGCTTCTACCAGGGGCTCCGCTGCCCGTCCGACCCAAAGAAGCCCCGCTGCTCGCAGGTCTATACGGGGAATCCGTCCCCGGCCATCCTCCAGTGAGAGCGCAGTGAGAGCGGCGGGCCAGCTCGGTCTGGCCCGCCGCCTGCCGGCGATCTTCACGACCCTGCCCCCGTCAAGCGCACAGCATCCTCGGGATCTCGCCGACTCGGCGATCTGGCCAGGTCACAACACCCGAGTCGTCGCATGACCTCGTCGTGGTCCGCGATCGACGTGAACGCTCACACGCTGTTACCGTCCCGCTGGCTCATCCATCGGAGGACGGCGGGGTGCGCGTCGGCCGACAGGGCCGTCAGGAGGTGCGTCGTGACGCTGGCTTCGAGTCGGGCATGGTTGCTGTTGATGGCGGGGTGCGCCTCGGCGTGCAGCGCGCCTGGACCGCAGGCGGCGGGGACTGGTCCTGCCGGGCGCCCCGCGGAGCGCGCGCTCCGGCCGAGCGGCGCCGCGCCGGTCGAGCTCGGGCGGATCGTGAGCAGGGCGCGGGCGAGCTTTCGATCCACGCGACAAGGGCTCTTTTCGGAGGGCGCCGCCCACCGGATCGACCTCGAGGGCGGCGCGGCGCGGATCCGCGCGAAGCCCTCGGCGAGGGCGGCGCGCAGGGGGCGAGCGAGGCAGCTCCAGGCGCTCGCCGAGGCGCGCACCGCCGCCGAGCTGACGGCGCGCCGCCGCGCGCTCCGCGGGCCTCTCCTCGAGGGCGCGCCCGGCGAGCTCCAGCCAGGGAGCGCGCTCACGCTGGCGACGCGATCGATCGCCCGCGCCGGCCACGAGTGCGTGAACGGCGAGGGGCGCGTGCGCATGGCGGCGGACGGCGGCGCGGAGCGCGCGTTCGAGACCTGCAGCGAGCTGTGGAAGAACCACGAGATGAACGCCGAGCAGGCGTTCCGGTTCCCCGAGCGGCCCGGGGGGCGCGGCGATCTCGTCGTGCGCGTGAGCGCCCGGCTCGGCGCAACGGACGCCGCGCCCTCGGTCGCGAGCGACGCCCGCGGCCTCGTCCTCGGCGCCCCGCCGGGGCAGCGGTTCGTGTACGGCCACGGCACGTGGATCGACGCGTCGGGCCGCCGCGTTCCGGTGCCCGCCCGCTGGGCGGACGGCCACATCGAGCTGCGCGTGCCCGCCTCGGTCGTCGAGGAGAGCGGCTATCCGGCGCTGCTCGATCCGGAGGTGGGCCCGGAGATCGGGACGGAGCCGCCCGTGCCCGTCCAGCAAGACGCCGGGTTCGATCCGGAGATCGCGACCGACGGGACGAGCTACGTCGTCGTCTTCGAGGATCTGTCGCGCATCCGCGCGGTCCGCGTCGGCGCGCGCGGCGACGCGCTCGATCTCGACTGGCTGGATCTGGGCGAGGAGTCCGCCGGCCAGTACCTGCCCAGCGTGGCGTACGGCGGAGGCCGCTACCTCGTCACCTGGAGCCAGTACGGCGACGACGCCCGGATCACCATCCGCGGCCGCGTGATGCGACCCGACGGCACGCTCGAAGGGCCGGCGAGCTTCCCGATCTCGACGTCGGCCGAGGGCGTGTATCCCTCGGTCGAGTGGAACGGGGAGCGCTTCGTGACCGCCTGGCTCAGCCTCGCCGACGATGGGGCCGACGACGTCCGCGCGACGCTCGTCGACCCGAGCGGCAGCGCCGTTCCCGGCGCCGAGCGCGCCCTCTCCACGAGCGGCCGCGCGTCGCGGCCGGCGGTCGGCGCCGGGGCGGACGTCTCCGTCGTGGCCTGGGACGAGGACGTCGCCGGCGGCGGCGCGCGGGCCATCCGTGCGGCGCGGGTGGCCAGCGATGGGACGGCGCTCGATGCCTTTGGCGTTCAGCTCTCGGAGGACCCGGGCAACGCGCGGCTCGTCGCGCTCGCGTCCGGCGGGACGAGCTTCCTGGCCACGTGGGTACGGGACGATCCCACGAGCACGATCCGGGGCGCGGTGCTGCGCGCGGACGGCACGATCGCGGCAAGGGACTTCCCGATCTCGCGGCCGAGCCCGGGCACGGGAGCCCCCGCCGCGGCGTTCGACGGCAGCAGCTATCTCGTGGCCTGGGCCGACGAGCGGGACGGTCGCGCGATGTACGGGGCCCGCGTCTCGGCCGAGGGCGTCGTGCAGGGGACCGACGACGTGAGGCTCGCGGACGGGTCGCCTCGCTCCGTCTTGGATTCGGATCGGAGCGCGCTCGCGTGGAACGGCTCGCGCTTCCTGCTCGCGTTCCACGGCCACGGCATCGAGGGCAGCCTGATCGGCCCGGATCTCGCGCTGGCGGCGGGCCGGCTCGGGCTCAGCCCCCTGCCGAACAGGCAGGGCGCCCCGCGCGTCGCCTGGACCGGCGAGAGCTACCTCGTCGCCTGGACCGACGAGCCGGACCCGGACCGGGAGCACATGGCCGCGCGCGCGGTGCGCGTGAGCGCGGCCGGCGAGGTCGTCGATCCGGTCGGGATCGAGCTCGCGAGCAGCGCCTTCGCGATCGATCTGGCCTCGAACGGCGGCGGCGCGTCGGTGCTCACCTGGAGCGCGCTCGGCGCCGGCGGGGATCACGTGCGGCGGGTGTCGGGCGACGGCGCGCTCGGGGAGAGCGTCGCCGTCTCGTCGCTCCACCTGTCGGCGACGCCGTCGGTCGCGAGCAACGGCGACGGTTATCTGGTGACCTTCGTGGAGAGGACCGCGGAGGAGCCCTTCGTGTTCACCGCGTCGGGCCGCCTGCTCGACGCTTCGGGGAGCGCTGGCCCGGTGTTCCCCATCGTGCCCTCGGTCGGGGCGGAGTCGCACGCGACGCCGCTCCGCGCCGGGCAGGGCTACCTGGTGGCTTATTTGAAAGCGGGCCTGCATCTCGTCCCCGTGAGCCGCACGGGAGACGTCGGGGAGGGCTTCCTGCTGTCGAGCGCACCGGCCGCCATCGCCGGGGCGACGGACGGCACGGACACACTCGTTGTCTGGACGGAGTCCGCCGATGGCTGGCCAGAGGGCGGTGATGGGCCGGTGCAGGGTCGAATCTACGGCACGGGCGGCTGGCGGGGAGAAGCATTCCTGATCTCGCCGATGAGCGCTGGTCATGCGGCGGCCGTGGCCTGGGACGGCGCGAGCTACCAGGTGGTGTGGGAAGAGGCGGAGACCCACCGGCTCCGGATCCGCGCCGTGGCCCCCGACGGAACGCCGGGCATGGAGGCGTTGCTCGTGGATGACGCGTGCAATGCGCCGATGCTGGCCCGCGGCGAGGATGGCCGGTTCCTCCTGAGCTATGACAAGCTCGGCCCTGCTGCGCGCACGCGGCGCGTCGTCTCGCGGCTGCTCGGCTGGGAGCCTTCGCTCGGGCCCGGCGCAGGCGGCGGCGCGGGCGGAAGCGGCGGCGCAGGGCTCGGTGCGGGCGAAGGCGGCACTGTGGAGCCCGGGGCGGGCGGAAATGGCGGTGCGGAGCCGGCCGCGGGCGGCAGCGGCAGCGGCGGCGCGGAGCCGGACGCGGGCGGAAATGGCGGTGCGGAGCCGGCCGCGGGTGGCCGAGCAGAGAATGGCGGGGGCGGCGACACCTCCAGCGTGGCCGCCGGCAGCAGCAGAATTGATGGGACCGACGACACGAGCGACGACGCACAATGCAGCGCTCACGGCGCTGGCAGCAGGTCCGCGTACATCGGGCTCACCGTCGCCCTGTTCGGTCTCGCCCTCATTGCACGACGCTGCAGCACCAGGAGTGCGCAGGACGCTCAAGCGGGCCGCTCAGCCTGATCCACCGAGAGATGAACCGCCAAGCACGCCAAGGACGCCAAGAAATGAAAAATTGGCGTCTTGGCGTCCTTGGCGCGCTTGGCGGCTCGAAACCCTGCCCTATTCAGGCGGTTTCAGTCCATTTGTCGCTCTGGCGCTATGACGTCAGGTTCGTGAGCGGCCCGGTGCAGTGCTCCGGGGTGCCGAACGTGGTCCGGGGGTCGCCGAACAGGTTCAAGATCGAGACGAGCAGGTTGTTGTGCGGGAGGTTCTTGTACCGGAGCCAGCGCCCGGTGCGCAAACCTCCGCCGCCGCCGGCCAGGAGGAACGGCATGTTCGTCTTATTGTGACTCGGCGGATCCGCGATCTCGGAGCCGAAGAAGACGACGCTCTCGTCGAGCAGCGAGTGTCCGCCCATGTCGACCTTCTCCATCTCCTGCAGGAGATAGAGGTGCTGCTTCGAATACCAGTTGCAGATGAGCTCGCACTCGTCCTCCCTGAAGCCGCCGTCGTGCTGGTAGTAATGGTGGTGCTCGCTCAGGTTCAGCCAAGGGAAGGTGTGCTTCGCCTCGGTGTCGCTCCATTGAAGCGTGCCGACCGCGGTGATGTCGCAGGCGAGCGCCATCACCAGCATGTCCGTCATCAGCTTGCCGACCTTGGGGATCGCCGCGTCGGTCGACGTGTCCTTGATCGAGCCGTTGTCGGCGGAGTTGCGCCCCGTGCGCGGGTTGTAGTCGGACGTGTCGACCATCGCCGGCGCCTGGCAGGCGCCCGTCGCGGTCGGCACCTTGCTGAGGCTCTCCTCGATCTCGCGGAGCTTCGTCAGGTGCTGATCGATCTTCTGCTTGTCAGCAGCGCCGAGCCGCGAGGACAGGGCAGAGTAGCGCCGGTCGAGGAAGTCGAGGATCGATTGCTTTCGCGCGAGGCGACGGGCGGCGTCGTTGCCGGCGCCGGGGTTCAGCGTGCCGAAGAGATCGGTGAAGATCTCCACCGGATCGATGCGCGGCGGGATCGGGCTGTACGGCGCGTCGTTCTCGAAATTCGCGATGTTCATCGGAGACAGCAGGCCGTGCGATTTTCCCGTCGCCCAGCGCACTGCGATCTCGAGGCTCGCCTTCGCCTTTTGCCCCCCGGAGATCCGGGCGGCGATCACCTGATCGATGGACGGTCCGCTCCCGTAGGCGCGGCCCGCGGCGCCGTCCTGCGGCGTGCCCGTGAGCCAGGCGATGATCCCGGCCTGGTGCTGCTCGCCGATCCCGCTCTTCATGTCGAGGCCGTCGACGACGAGCAGCCGGCTCTGCACCGGCGCGAGCGGCGCCAGGATGGGGCTCAGCGTGAAGCTCGTCTCGGAGCCCGTCGGCCGCCACCGGTCCCTCACGGTCCCGCCGGGCGTGTAGACGGCGAGGAAGCGCTTCGCGGGGGCGGCCTGCGCGCGCGCCGTGGGCTCGGTGCCCATGATCTCCAGCCACGGGAGCGCGATGGCGATGCCGCCAGCACCTCGCAGCAAGGCACGCCGGTTCAAGCGAAACGTCGAGCGAAACGTCGACATGGCCGTCACTCCTCCCGGGGAGCCATGGTGTGGAAGGCGTCCGTCTGCGTGAGCTCGATGAGGAGCTGCTTCACGTTGTATCCGGACGTCTTGAAGGCGGCCGTGACGGCCTCTCGTGTGCACTTGTCCTCGGCGCGCAGCGTGAGTCCGTAGGCGTATTCGATCCAGTGCGTCGCGAAGCAGCTCTGCACGTCCTCCGTCTCGGCGAGCTTGCGCACCAGCTCGATCGGCCCGCTCACGGTCCCCTCCGTGCCCGGCACCGAGCCGCTCGCGTCGATCGCGACGTCGTTCTCGGTCGTGCGGAACAGCCCGACCGCGTCGTAGTTCTCGAACGAGAAGCCGACCGGATCCATGAACTGGTGGCACGTCGCGCAGACCTTATCCTCGCTGTGCTGACTGAAGCGCTCCCGCGCCGTCTTGCCGGTGTACGGGTCCGGCGGCTTCACCTTCTCCAGGATGTCGCCCGTGGGGAGCGGGATCACGTGGCACATCAGCTTCTGGACCACGAAGGAGCCGCGGACCACGGGGTTCGTCATGTTCGAGTGCGTCGTCCCGGCCATCACCCCCGCCTGGGTGAGGAGCCCGAGGCGCTGGGTCGTATCGAGCTCCACGCGCTGGAACGCATCGCCCGTCACGCCGGAGACGCCGTAGAACGCCGCGAGCGGGCCGTTCATGTACGTGTACGGGGCGGTCAAGATGGACGGCCAGGTGCCGGCCTCCTCGAAGATCTCCTGCTCGAGGAACCGCTGCGTCTCCTCACGCATCAGCGAGCCGATCGTGCGAGAGAAGGTCGGGAAGGCCTCCGCGTCCCGCTCGAGATCCGCGAGGCTGCTGATGGGGAGCAGGCTGTCGAAGAAGAACCGCACGACGGGCCGGGCCCGTGGGTCGTCGAGCATGCGCTCGGCGTGCGAGCGCACGCCTTCCTTCGTCGCGAGCTCCCCCGCCCGCGCGGCCGAGCGCAGCTGCTCGTCGGGCATCGTGCCCCAGAACAGGTACGAGAGCCGCGTCGCCATCTCGTCGCCCGTCGGCCGGCGGAGCGCCGGGCGCGCGGGATCGGGCGCGCCCCACTCGACGCGGTAGAGGAAATCGGGCGACTGGAGCACCGCCTCGATCACCGTCGCGATGCCGGCGGCGAACGTCGCGTCCTCTCGCCCGGCGCTGTACAGCGCGAGGAGCTCGTCCGCCTCGCCGGCCTGGAGCGGCCGGCGATAGGCGCGCGCCGCGAGGTCCTCGACGATCGTGCGCGCGCACGCCTCCTCCCCCGCCGCCGTCACGTCGCCCGCGCAGGGCGCGAGCCTCGCGAGCGCCTCCGGCGTCGCGGTCGCGCGCTTGGCGATGCCCTCCGCGATGGTGCCCAGCTGCTCGGCGAGCAGGCTCGAGACAGACAGCGTGTCCGCGTCGTTGCCGAAGCCGTTCCCGATATCCTCGCTCGGCAGCGAGAAGGCGGGCTCCGTCGTGTCCCCCAGGAGGTCGCGAACCGTGTTGTTGTATTCGAAGCGCGTCAGCCGCCGGAGCGGCGCTCGCCCGGGGTACACCGTGTCGTCCTGGCAAACACCGATGGGATCGTCGGTACCAGGTTTGCCGGAGCCGGAGCTGGAGCCGGAATCCGCGCCCGGCTCACCCACGGATCCCGTACAGCCGCCGGCGAGGACCAGCGCGATCGGCGCGGCCCACCGAGCGCCTCCGCGACGGCGCGCAGGCTGGTGACGCGAGGGTCTGGACATCGTTGTCGCTCCTCACCAGCGCTGGGAGCGCTGAAGTCCCGCGATTAGACAACAAGCGCTCTTCAATCGCCAGAAAATTGAGAGCGGACCCCTCCCCTTCGACCGCACAGGAGCCGTCGGGACCGTCCCGGCGACGCCGTGATTCCAGTAACGGCGACATGATTTGATTCTTCAGGACGTGTTGGCTCCCGGCGCGCACACGTTCCGCTCTGCAGCGAAAATCACACGAACACGGCGCTTCTTGTCGGCTGCAATTTTTCTCGAGATGAGCGTTCACACCGGATGGGTAGTTTCGCGAAGCCACGGTCACGGAGATGGATTGGGCTTCAGATCCGCGATGCGCGTCGCCACATCACATCGTTGTTCATCTGCTCGGAATGCTCGGAATGAATCGACATGAATCCTCCTCGGGCGAGCGGCTCGCGCGTGCGCGTGCGCGTGCGTGTGAGCCGCTGAACCACCGCGCGGAGGAATAAACCCTGGACGCCTCATACCGTCCAATGCATGGTTGGTATGAGGCGTGACCCGGCAGCAGCGCGCCGGTCGGCCGGCGCTCGCGGGCATGGCGTCGACCCGCCTGGCGAGCGCGCTCCGCCGCCGGAGGTCCGGCCGGCGCGGCCCTCAACCCGTCCTCCGGCGGCGCGGGGCCTTCCCGTCCGCCGCGGGCGCCCCGGCGCCGTGGCCGCAGCGCCCGAGCGCCTCCCAGAGCGCCTGCGCGACGACGCCGTGCGGGCGGTCGCGGCGGCGGATCACGAACAGCTCCATGGTGTCGGCCTCGAACTCGGGGACCTGCAGCGCCACGAGCTCGCCCGCCGCCAGCGCGCCGGCGGCCACGTGCTCGGGCAGCCCGCCCCAGCCCATGCCCGCGAGGATGACCTCCTTCTTCGCCGCGACGTCGGTGACCGTCCAGCGCAGGCCGCCCTCCAGCACGTTCAGGGACGGCGAGGCGCTCGCCCTCGCGCTGTCGCGCAGGATGATCTGCGCGTGCGCCCGCAGCAGCGCGGGCGGGATCGGCGCGCCGCTGGTCGCCAGGGGGTGATCGAAGCGCGCCACCGGGATCACCCGCACGTCGCAGAAGCGCGCCGCCTCCACCGCTGAGCCGTCGATCCCGAGCTTCGTGGCAACGGCGAGATCGGCGCGGTCCTCGCGCAGCGCGTCGGCGGTGCCCGCCAGCCGCTCGGTGCCGAGCTCGATGCGCACCAGGGGATGACGCGCCTGGAGCCCCCGGAAGATGTCCATGATGGGGCCGAGCGGCGTCACCGCGTCGACGGCGAGCCGCACGATCGGCTCCACCTTCCCCGAGAGGCGCATGCCGAAGCTGCGCAGCGCCTCGGTGCCCTCGATGACCGCCGCGGCGCGCTCGTGGAACAGGCGGCCTGCATCGGTGAGCGTGGCGCGGTACTCCCGGCGATCGAACAGCTCGATCCCCAGCTCGCGCTCGAGGTTGCGCACCAGCTTGCTCACGGCCGGCTGGGACTTGTGCAGCCGCGCGGACGCGGCGCTGAACGTGCCCTCGCCCGCGACGGCGAGGAAGGCGACGAGCTGATCGTAGGTCATGGCGGGCCCGCGGGATCAAAACCTGTAGTTATGGTGTTGATAGAAACATACCACTTTCTTGGTTCGAGGGGCGGTCCTAGGTTGTGGGCGCGAAAGGAGCGACACTCCATGTCCACCAGGATCGATCGTGTCATCATCACGGGCGCCAGCAGCGGTATCGGCCTCGACCTCGCCAGGAGCTTCCTTGCCGAGGGATCGAGCGTCGTCATGAACGGCCGCGACCCGGAGAAGCTCGAGCAGGCGCGGCGGAGCCTCGACGGCGGGGCGCGCGTCGTCGCCGTGCCGGGCCACGTGGGGGATCGGGCCACGGCGCGGGCCGTCGCCGGAGCCGCGCGCGAGCGCTTCGGCGGCGTCGACGTGCTGATCAACAACGCCGGGATCTTCGGCGCGAAGCCGTTCCTCGAGAGCACGGAGGAGGACCTGGAGCGGTTCTTCACCACCAACGTGAAGGGGACGTTCCTGATGACGCAGGCGGCGGTGCCGCTGATGATCGAGGGCGGCGGGGGCTCGATCATCAATATCGGCACGGTGCTCGTCCAGCAGGCCATGGCGCGGATGCCGGCCTCGGCCGCCATGGCCAGCAAAGGCGGCGTCCACGCGCTCACCGTCTCGCTGGCCGCCGAGCTCGCCGCCCACAACATCCGCGTGAACACGCTGGCGCCCGGCATCATCCGCACGCCGCTCATCGGCGAAGGCGCCGATTCGCTGGCGTCGATCCACCCGCTGCGGCGCGTCGGCGAGGTGCGGGACACGACGGAAGCGGCGCTGTTCCTGGCCAGGGCCGGCTTCGTGACCGGCACGACGCTCGACGTGGATGGAGGCTATTCCCATGGGCGCTGAGGGCCGGCAGCACGTGCTCCTGGTGGGGCTCCAGGTGACGGACGAGGCGTCCTATGCCCGCTACCGCGCCGGGATGATGCCGATCCTGTTGTCCCATGGCGGCGCGTTCGGCCATGATTTCGTCGTGGCGCGCGTGCTGAAGGGGGATGAGCGGATCAACCGCGTCTTCACCCTCCTGTTCCCCGACCGCGCGGCGCGGGAGCGGTTCTTCGCCGACCCGCAGTACCGCGCCGTGCGCGCCGAGCTCTTCGAGCCGGCGGTCGCGGCGACCTTCATCCTCGGCGAGCTCGAAGCGACGGCGGGGTGAGCTGCCTCCTCAAGGCGTGTAGACGATGTCGCCGTCATCGAAGAAGCCGCCGGGGATCGCGACGCCGACCGCGCCGTAGTAGTTCACGTCGACGGCGTCGACGCCCGCGCCCGGGCTGCCCAGGTCAGAGAAGGTGAAGCGGTTCGCCGCGGCGAACGCGCCGCCCGAGGTCCAGCCGTTCGCCGGCCGTGCTCGTCTTTCATGGAGGCGTCCGCTCCCACCTCCTCCGACGTGTCCGGTAGCGCGGCCACGGCGGCAGGCGCGAAAACAGCAGGATTGACCTTGCGGACGCCATGTTTCTACGATGCCGAGGGCGCCCACACTCTGTTCGATATCGGTGCCACCGCCCCCAGTCTCCACTGCCCTGATCAACGACGGCGGCTCTGCCCCGGCAAGCGGCGGGCCCCCAGCTCTCCGAGGTCCCGATGAGGTTTTCGCGCTTCGTTTCCATCCTCGCCACCACGGTCGCGCTCGGTCTCTCGCACGCCCCCGCGGCGCTGGCCGACGACGCCGCCGACAAGGCCCTGGCAGCGACCGAAGCGGCCATGAACAAGGCCAAGACGCTCTACCTCGAATACGAGGCCAAGACGACGGAGGGCGGCAAACCCGAGAAGACCGTCGGCATCAACGTGTGGATGAAGGGCGAGAAGCGCCTCGCCGAGTTCACCGCTCCCGCGGACCTCAAAGGCACCAAGGTCCTCATCCTCTCTCCTACCGAGATGTACGTCTATCTGCCGTCCTTCGGCAAAGTCCGCCGCATCGCCAGCCACACGAGCGATCAGGGCGCCTTCGGCATGGCCTTCAGCCAGGGAGACCTGGCCACCCAGAAGTACGGCAGCTACACGCCGGTCGTCAGCTCCTCCAGCGGCAAGGAGGTCAAGCTCACGCTCACCCCCAGGAGCGGCCAGACGACCTCCTACGCCAAGATCGAGATGACGATCACGAAGGACAAGAACGTCCCCGGCGAGCTCAAGTATTACAACAACGAGGGCAAGCTGGTGAAGACCGAGACCCGCACCGGCTACTCCTGCGACGGCGACGTCTGCACCCCCGGCACCCTCAAGATGGTGGACCACACCAAGAACCTCACCACCACGCTCACGCGCAAGAAGGTGAAGGTGAACGAGGGCATCAACGACGACACCTTCTCCAAGCGCAACCTGGAGAAGTGAGCGACACGGTCGTCGAAGGCCACCATCTCCTCAAGCACTCGACCTCAGGGTCGCCTCCTCGTCGATTGGAGGGCGTCAAGGGTGCAGCGGCACGCCTCGCAGGGCTTGCTGGTCGCGGAGCGATCGCGCGATGAGGCTGCCGATCGCGGACCAGGACGTTCGGTAAGGAGGAGCTCGGGGAGGGAGCGGCGCGGGAGGGGAAGCGGCCGAGGAGGGGGAGGAGGCCAGCGCAGGTGGCGCTTGAGGCGGTTCGCTCGGGGCGGGCGCTGGCCTTGAGGGAGATCTCGTCGTGCCGGCCGATCACCGGCTATCGGCCGAGCGTCGGTCAGTCACGGTGCGGCGCGCAGAGGCGGCCGTTGTTGTAGTTGTCGAGCTTCGTGGCGAGCGGCTCGCCGGTCGCCCAGGGCGAGTTCTTGCCTCCCTCCTTCACATTGCTGCCGAGCGGGTTCTTCTTCAGCCAGGCGTCGGCCGCGGCGATGGTGTCCTCGATGCAGCTCGACTGGTTGCCGATACCGACGTTGAGCTTGGCGACGATGAGGTGCTTCGCGATGATGTAGGTGACGTCACCCTTGGTCGGACGGCTGATGATGTCGAGGAGCTGAGCCTTGGTGTACGTCTTGCCGCCGATGGTCAGCTGCGAGACCTTCCAGGCGCTCTCGTGGTTCTTCCAGTAGCCGGGGGAGCCGGTGCCGGGGGAGGCGCACTGGCAGGCGCCGCAGTCGGCCGCGCAGCTCGAGCAGTCCTCGGAGCCGGCCTTGCAGACGCCATCGCCGCAGACCGGCGGGCACTCGCCGCAGTCGGCCGCGCAGCTCGAGCAGGTCTCACCGGCCTCGCAGACGCCGCTGCCGCAGACCGGCGGGCAGATGCCGCAGTCGCTCGGGACCTCGAAGCAGTTCTCGCCGGCCTCGCAGACGCCGTTGCCGGGGACCGCGGGGCAAGCGCCGCAGTCGCCGGTGCAGGTCGAGCAGTCCTCGCCGTTCTCGCAGACGTTGTTGCCGCAGACCGCGGGGCAGGCGCCGCAGTCGTCCGAGCAGCTGCCGCAGTCCTCGCCGGCCTCGCAGGTGCCGTTGCCGCAGACCGGCGGGCAGGTGCCGCAGTCGTCCGCGCAGGTGCCGCAGCTCTCGCTGCCGTTGCAGGTGCCGTCGCCGCAGGCGGGCGGGCAGACGTCGCAGTCGGCGCTGCAGCTCCCGCAGTCCTCGCCGGCCTCGCAGGTGCCGTTGCCGCACTGGGGCGGGCAGACGCCGCAGTCGACGGCGCAGGTGGAACAGCTCTCGTCACCGCCGCAGACGCCGTTGCCGCAGGAGAGCTGGTAACCGAAGTCCGCGTCGAGCAGGTCCTGGGCCCAGCCGAGCGAGACAACGCCCACGTTGTCGAGCCCGCCGTCGGGGTCGGCCGTCGGCTCCTGTCCAGCGAGCGGGCCGCTCGCCATGAAGTTGTCGGGCGTGATGACCACCGAGTAGGTGCCCGCCGGGAGCGTGTCGAAGAGGTAGAAGCCGGGCTGGCCGGTGTAGGGGCTCGTGCCGGTGATGGTGAAGTCGATGAGCTGGTTTCCCTGGAACAGCTCGACACGGACGCCGTTGACGCCGAGCTCGCCGGTCTCCGGCTCGTAGAGCCCGTCGGCGTCGCTGTCGAGCCACACCGTGTCGCCGATCGACGAGTACGTCACGTAGCCGAAGTCGGCGTTGGCCACGTTCTCACCCGCGTCGAGGGACACGCCGAGCGGCTCGTCGTCGCTGGTCAGGATATGGCCGAGCGGGAGCGTCGCGTCGTCGACGTCGACGACGTAACAGCCCGCGTCGAGCTCGGTGAAGCGGTAGACGCCGTTCGCGCCGGTCACAGCCGTCTGGAGCAGGGCGCCGTCGGCGACGCCATCGCAGTTCGCGTCGCCGAAGAGGTCGATGACGACGCCGGAGATGCCGAGCTCGGAGGCGTCCTCGATGCCGTCCGCGTTCGCGTCGAACCACACCTTGTCGCCGATCGAGCCCTTCGGGGCCGTGTAACAGACCTCGAGGAGAGGCCGGTAACCCATGTCGGTGTGGGCGCTGCCCTTGTACGACGTCTTGCCGCTGGCGCCCTCCTCGAGGAGGATCCCGTAGCTCGGCGCCGTCCCGCTCACCCACTGCTGCACCATCCCGGTGAGGTCGACCGAGCTCCACCCGGTGACGTTGGGCACGAACGAGGTGAACGCGGCGGGGTCCATACCGCCGAAGTTGTTCCACGTGACGAGCTCCTCGCTCCAGGGGGCGAGCACCTGGTGGACGTACACGGTCTTCGCGGTGCTCGTGTACGTCAGGGCGTAGAACTTGGCCGACGTGACGAGAGAGCCGGCGGGGATGGGGCTGAGATCGAAGCGGAACAGGGCGCGCTTCTCTCCGACCGAGCTGGAGTACCCGGTGTTGACCTCGAAGGGGGACGGGACATGGTAGCTCGGGGCGAGGCTCCATATCTCCGCGTTGTAGATGTCGCCCAGGACACCCCGCTTGATCACGGTGCACGTGGGCGACGGAGCGGTCGTGTTGGCGAGGCTGGTGGCGGCGATGAACAGCGTGGCGAGCGCGGCAGAAGATGCGATTGCGATCTGCTTCATTGGTAGCTCCTCGAGGTCCTCACGGGTGAACCATTGCTGGAGCGTCATCCGAATAGCAGGCGCCATGACACACGGGTCAGGCGAGGTCGGTTTCGCGGGCTCCGGTCGGAATGAGCCCCCGCGGGTTGATCAGGATCAGATCAAGTACGCGGGTGCTCTGGCTTCGATCAGAGGGCGGATGCGCAAGGTGACAGTGTTCAAGATAGCAACTCGACTACGAAGGTGTCCAGATCTTTTTGAAGACAGATCAGAAAAATACATCGAGTTGCGCGGTGACAATTTTGGGTCGTGCGGTGACGTTTTTGGGCGCCTCGCGTCGTCTCGCGCCGTCTCGCGATCTGTGGGGAGGAACGCAGAGACGAGCGTGGTCTGTCGCATCGATGTCTCATCGAGTTCGATGGCCAGTGCGCAGCTCGCGGTCCGCGGGTCGCGGCGTGCCCCGCGCGGCGCGTGCGGCGGCGGCACGCCGCGACGCTCAGCCGGATCAGCAGCCCTCGCCGGCCCTTCGCGGAGGCCGAGGGACGAACACGATCGGATCAGGTACGCGGGAGTGTCTGACGAGATTTGATGCAGAGTGCGCACGGGACCATTTTTCAAGATAACGAATCTTCGCTTCGCCTGTCTAGGCCCTTTCTTGCCGCGTGAGCTTTTTATGTGGCTCTTGGGCTCGCGTGCGGGTGGGTGTCAGGCGCCGGGCGCAGCTCGTCGCGCACTGTTCATCACATGCGGTTCGTCACATGCCGTTCGTCACATGCCGTTCGTCACATGCCGTTCGTCACGTGCCGTTCGTCACGTGCCGTTCGTCGCGCGCCCCCGGCGCGGCGCCGGAGGCCCGCCGCCGCTGGTATGCAGCACACCAAAGCCGGCTCACCAAGGCGCCCGACCCAGAATGGTGGGCCCGGCCACGCGCTTCCCGCTGCTCGAGACGCTGAGGGGGACCACGGCCGAGCGGGCGCTGCTGGCGGTCGCCGATTGGCGCGACGCCCGGGCGGCCATCGAGCGGCCGGAGCGGCTGGAGAGGGACGGGCTCCTGGCGTAGCCGCGTCCGCCGGGTCCGGCGAGCGCCGAATCATGGGCATGGGCTTGACGACCATCCCCCCGGCGGAACGACAATGCGCCACAATGATAACGGTCCGTCCTCCTCCGATGACGGCCGAGCTACTCGAGCGCACGGACGGGTACGTGGTCGCGGTGTGGCGGCGGCTCATGCTGCTGATCTGGCGGGGCGAGGCCACCGCGGTCGGGATCGATCGCTCGCGAGAGCTCTTCGCTCGCTGGTCGGCGGACCAGCCGGGCGGCGCGGCCTTCGTCGTCGTCCTCCCCCTTCAGCACACCCTGCCGCCGGACGAGGCGAGCCGGGCCGCGATGCGGCGGGCGGCGAGCTCCCCTTCCCGGACCCTCAGGGGCACGGCCACGCTCGTCGAGTCGGAGGGGTTCATCGCCGCCTCGGTCCGCTCCGTCATGATGCTGCTGCAGACGGGGCGGGCGCCGAACGTCTTCCGGACGACCGGCGAGCTCGCGACCTGGGCGGCGACGCTCCTGAACGACCCCGAGCTCACCTCCGCCGGCATCGCGGAGGCGATCCGCGTGGCGCGCGAGGGTTGACTCAGCCCGCGGGCCCTGCCTCGGGGATCGGCACGCGGCCAATTGCGTAAGGCAGGATACGCGCGATGTTGCGCGCGTCGTCGATCCCGCGGTGGTGTGTCCCGTGGAGCGGGAGTCCGAGCCGCTCGAGCGCGCTCGCCATGCCGTAGCGCTGGGTCACCCCGAGCGCCGCGGAGAAGCGCTTCTTGATGTTCATGTGCCCCTGCAGCGGCAAGGGCACGCCCCAGCGGGCCGCGTCGATCTCGAACTGCTTGCGGTCGTAATCGCCCCACGAGCAGAAGAGCGCCTCCCGCTGGCCGACGAAGCGCCCGAGCGCCGCGATGGCCTCGGGGAACGTGGGCGCGGCGTCGACGTCTGCTTGCGTGATCGTGGTGAGCTTCGTGCAGAACTCCGTGAGCCTCGGCCGGATGACCGGGCGCACGAAGGTGGCGAGCTCGCTCACGGGCTCGAGCGTCGCGCCGTCCACGAGGACCGCGCCGATCTCGATGATCTCCATGATGCGCTCGGGGATGCGGCCCTCCTCGTCGCACGTCGCTTCCAGATCGATCACCAGGAAAAACGCGGGGGCCTTTCCCATGTCCGTGCTCCTCTCTGCTGGACCTTGATAGGATCGGCGCGAAGAAAATGCCCGGACACGAAACCGGACAGGCCGCTCCCGCGGGCTTTTCCTGGGAGGATTACGTCGCCTGGCTCGTCGCGCAGCACGGCTCCTTGACGGCGGTCGCCGAGCGGCTCTCCTCCCTGCGTGGCTACGAGGACGACGTGACCTCGATCGAGCGCGCCCTGCGCCGGCTGCGGACGCGCGGCCAGCGGGACGGCGGGACGTGGGGGGCGCGCGCGCTCGCGGCCTTCGGCTTGCCGGACGCGCTCACGGAGCGCGCCCGCTGGATGGGCGCCTATCACTCGCGGTTCACCGACCTGCCCCTGCCCCTCGCCCAGGACCTCTTGCGTCTCTGGGATCGACCGCCGGTGAACGAGGATCCGACCTCCCACGTCTTCCTCGCCCTCGCCCACGCCACCTGCGCGCTGCGCGGCGACGACCGCGAGGCCGGAAGGACGCACCTCGCCCGCATCCGGCCGCTGCTCGGAAAGGCCCCGCCCGAGGCGCGGGTGGAGGCCCTGCTCACAGAGGCCTTCGTGGCGAGCCGTGATGACGTCGCGCGCGTGCCCGGCCTGCTCGACGAGATCGCGCCGCTCTTCGAGCTGCCGATGCCCGCCAGCGACCGAGCCTGCCTGTTCGCCCGGTGGATCGATCAACGCGCCTTCGAGCGGAACCGCTCCTGGGGCGGCAAGCAGCCGGATCCGGCGGCCGCGGAGGCGCTTTACCGGCGCATCCCGGAGGACGGTCCGGCCTTCGCGCGGTCGCGGCGGGCGAACGGGCTGGCGTATGCGCGGTGGAAGCAGGGTTTCCCCGAGGAAGGCGCGGCGCTCGCGCGCGAGGCGTGCCGGCACGCGGGGGACGGCGGGCACATGCGGATGCGCGCGATGGCGCTGAACATGCTGGCGCGGATCGTGGGCGGCGACGAGGGCGCGGAGGCGAGGCGGCGGGCGATGGCGATCGCGAACGAGCTCGAGGACGAGGTGCTCAGGCTTCGATTCGAGCGGCGAGCGGGGAACAAGGGCTGAGGCGGACCAAGCCGCCTGCGTGACCTTCTTTTCCTTCCGGGAGGCGGGACGCACCCCGGCGAGGGCAGCGTCGGAATCGTGCCAGATGGCCCGCGACGCCCGGACGGCGCGCTCGTGCTCACCGAGAGGCCTTTACGCAGGGCGCGACTTCGCCGATCCTGGTGGAATGAATTTACGTCTTGTTTCAGCTTGGGCTTTTGCTGTCGCGCTTCATGCAACCGGATGTTCGGACGCCGGCACCGATCCTGGCGATTCCGGCGCCGGTGCCGGCGGCGGCGGCGGTAACGGGGGCGCGGGCGCGGGCGGGGAGGACGAGAACGGTCTCGGTGAGATCGCCGGCGTCGGCGGAGGGACCGGGCTCTCGACCGCGGTGAGCGTGATCATCACGGCCGACAATGCGTACGGCTTTGGCTACGGGACCGGCGACGGGCTCCTGAACTATTTCGGAGGCATCGAGAACAACCTCGCCGGGAAGATCTTCTCCTGTCCCATAGGCAACGGGCCGGAGTCGTACACCGTGCCGGCGGCGTCCGCGAACGCCGGGCATTATCTCTACATCATCACGTACGCCGACAAGTCCACGACACAGGGCGTGATCGGCCAGTTCTTCCGCGAGGGGGCCGCTCCCGTCTTCACCGGCGACGGCGCGTGGGAGGTCTGCGCGACGGGCGAGGACTACGACCTCGGCTCGAACGGGCCGACGCTGGAGACCATCAACCAGTATATCGCGCGCTGCAACAGCGGTGATCTCGACCCGCAGACGACCAGCGCCGGCTGGGTGACCACCGAGGCGTCTGCGCACGGCCATGTCGCATTCGGAGAGACGAACGACACGGAGCGCTCGGTCCCGGAGCCCGGCAATGAGTTCTCCATCGTCTGCGACATCGACGAGGAGGCTCGGTGGATGTGGTACGAGTGGGATCCGGACCGCAGCGGCGGCAGCCCCTTCATGTGGCCCGGCAGCAGCGGCGGCGGCAACGTCACCAAGGACTTCTTGATCTTCCGCCTGGGCGCCGAGTTCATCCCCGAGGTCCCGCGCTAGCGCGACAGACGGGTTGCATTTGCCTGAGGATCGCGGAATTTCGAACCGCCAAGACACCAAGAGCGCCAAGAAGAGAATCTTATCTTGGCGTCCTTGGTCAGCTCGCCCGTCGTCCGGAGGCTCGTACTCGAAGGGTTAGAAATGCTGCCCGCCGGTGTTCTCGATGGCCACCTTGCCGCGCAGCCGGGTCAGGTCATCGGTGGGCGCGCCGAGTCAGTCCTCGTCGACTGTCTGGCGCCCCTTGGGGAAGAAGTCCTCGAAGATCGCGATGTCCTCCCGGGCCGCGACGAGCTCCGCAATGCGCTCGCCCTCGGCTTTCGGCAGGTAGGCGAAGCCGACCTCCTGTCCCCACGATCGGGAACAGAATGCATAGAAGCGACCCGGCGCGCCGTCCGCCTCGAGCGCGCGATCCAGCTGCTCGACGAGCGCCGGATGGTCGATCCAGTCGGTATCGCCTTCCAGGCGGAGCTCGATCGCCGCCCGCGCGCCCCGATCGAGCACGATCGTGCGCGTCGCGCCCTCCTCGAAGCGGCGCGCGGTGATCCCGAGCACGCCGCCCGAGATCGCGTCGAGCGCGTCGAGGACCCTGCCGTAATCGCGCACGTCGTCGACGCTCTCTCCGTCGGTCACATGCACCGCCGCGTCGCCCGCCGACGCGCGGACGATCTGCTCGAGGTTCTCGGACTCGCGAAGCTCTTCGTCCTCGTCCATTCGGGCACGATACCAGGAAGCGTGGCACGGCGAACCGAAGTCGCGGGACCGCGCGCTCGGCCTCCACACCGTGCGTCGACGACTCCAGCCGATCGAGACACGGCGAGGAGGTCACGCCGGGTACACGGGGAGCACGAGGTCGCTGGCGGCGCTCGTGACCATCTTCTCGAACCAGCGGGAGAGCGGGCGCGACGTGAGCGCCCGGTACATCGCGTTGCGAAGCGCGAGCTGCACGCGGGTCGGCGGTGCGAAGAACGAGCCGACGCGCTTCGCCCCCTGCTGGCAGCGCCGGGCATATCGACGGATCCGCGCTTCGTAACGCTGGAACGCGGCGCGGTGGTCTCCCTTCGCGACGGCGAGCTCACCCGCGAGCACGTACGCGCAGACCACGGCGAGCCCGGTCCCCTGTCCGCCGAGGGTGCCGCCGTAGCCGGCGTCGCCCAGGAGCACGACGCGACCGCGCGAGGTGCGATCCATGTCGATCCGCCCCACGGCGTCGAAATATAGACTCGGACTCTGCCTCATCGCCTCGAGCAGACGCGGCACCTCCCACCCCATCCCCGCAAAACGCTCGGCCAGGATCGCCTTGTGCTGCGCCACGTCGCGCGGATCGTGGTCGAGCGGCCTGGAGGCGAACATCAGGAGCGCCGTTGCCTCCTCGGGGCGGCGGGCGCTCGCGACGCTGGCGGCCCGCCCCGGCTCGCTGAAGATGAGGCCCTGGTGATCGAGGCCGAGGTGGTTCGGCGCGGCGAATGTCGCCACGTAATGGCCGTGGAAGCGCAGGAACCTCGACTCGTCGCCGAACGCGAGCGCGCGCACGCGGGAGTGCAGTCCGTCGGCGCCCACGACCAGGTCGAAGCGCCGCGGCCGGCCGCGTTCGAACGTGACGTCGACGCCGTCCGGCGTGTCGGTGAGCGAGGCGATGCTGTCGCCGAACACGAACTCGGCCGCGTCCTTCGCGGCCTCGTGGAGGATGCGGCTGAGGTCGCCGCGCTCGATCTCCACGTCGCCGCTCGCAAACGCCGCGGGGAGCGTGACGAGGCGCCGGCCGGCCTCGTCCACCATCGCGAGATCCCGCATGTGGGTCTGATGCTGTCGAATCGCGTCGAGCACCCCCATCTCGCCGAGGACGCGCAGGTGCGTCGGCCCGCGGAAGTCCACGGCGTTGCCTCCTGCCCGCAGGGCGGGGGCGCGCTCGACCACGGTGGGGGTGAACCCGCGACGCGAGAGCCAGTAAGCGAGCGCGGGGCCTGCGATGCCTGCGCCGGAGACGAGAACGGTGCCGTTCGACATGGGGACCTCGGGGGGAAGGTTGCGTACGACGTACGCATCCGAGCGCGTACGACGTACGCACGAGCATGGCGACGACGGCGGCGCCCGGCACCCCACGAACGGCGCCATGGGCTAATATTCTAGGCTAGAACAGCCGCGGTCGCGCGCCGCGCCCCGGAAGCATCGCGCGCGCTTTCAACCGACCATCTGTGCTAGTACAGTCACCATGCCTCCGGTGAAGCGCAGCGCGCCGACGAACCGCCGCAAGTCGGCCGACGGACCGCCCTACCTGCAGATCGCGAACGACCTGCGCGCGCGCATCGCATCCGGGCGGCTCCGAGCGGGCGATCGCATCCCTTCGACGCGCCAGATCGTCCGCTCCTTCGGCGTCGCGCTCGCCACCGCCACCAAGGCGCTGTCGACCCTGCGCCACGAGGGGCTCATCCGATCGGTACCGCGCTCGGGCCACGTGGTGGCCGAGGGTGATCGCGCGGCATGTGAGCCGTCCGAGCGAGGCGGCGCCTTGACGCGCGAGCGGATCGTGAAGGCCGCCATCCGGCTCGCCGACGACGAGGGGCTCGACGCCCTCTCCATGCGCGGTGTCGCCGCGAAGCTCGGCGTACCGACGATGTCGCTCTACCGGTACGTGGAGGGGAAAGACGCGCTCGTGCTCCTCATGATCGACGCGGTGTTCGGCGAGCACCCGCTGCCGAGGTCGCCTCCTCGCGATCTGCGCGAGGCCCTGATCCGCGCTGCCCGCGCGCAGTGGGCGCTGTACCGGCGGCACGGATGGCTCGCGCACGTGCTGCCGCTCGCGCGACCGGTCGCGCTGCGTAACGTGATCGCGCACGCCGAGTGGATCCTGCGTGCCATGGAAGCCCCCGGGATCGACGCGGCGACCCGGCTCGAGGCGCACATGACGCTCTACAGCTACGTTCGCGGCGTCGCCGTGAACCTCGAGTCGGAGCGCGAGGCCGAGGCCACCACGGGAATGACCGAAGCGCAGTGGAACGAATCGCAGGGGGCCGCGCTCCTGGCGATCGCGACGTCGGGGCCGTATCCGAGCTTCGCCAGGCTGCTGGACGAGCTCTCGGGCGGGTACGATTTCAACCTCGATCGCGTGTTCGAGTTCGGCCTCCAGCCGATGATCGACGGCCTCATGAAGACGTTGCGGCCGTGCGAATGAACGGGCCCGCAGCGCAAAGCCGAGCTCACGGGCGCGTCAGCACCTCGAGGACGTGCCCGTCGAGATCGCGGAAGTAGAAGCCGCGGCCGCCCTTCCGGTGGTTGATCCGGCCCATCTCCTTCGCGTGCGGATCGGCGCTGAAGGGGATGCCGGCGCGCTGGACGCGCTCGAAGATCCGGTCGAACTCCGCGTCATCCACGAAGAACGCGTAGTGGTGCGGCTCGAACGTCTCCCGGTCCGCGAAGTCGAGCGTGAGCCCGCCATTGATGCGCACGGGGGAGAACGGCCCGAACGGCGCGTCCACCGCGAGTCCGAACATGCGCGCGAAGAACTGCGCGGCAGCCTCCTTGTCGTGCGCGGGGACGATGGTGTGGTTGAGCTCGATCGACATCGGTGTTCCCTCCCCTCTTGCCATTCGATCCGGAGCGCGGATCGTCAAGCGGGCCCCGCGGTCGTGGCGCGCTCAGCGCGCGGGCCGGTCGAGCGCTGCGAGCGCCTCCTGCGCGCCAGGAATGCTGGGGTGGGTGAGGGTTCGCGAGGCCCCTCGCCTCGCGCTCGAACAGATCGAGGGCCTTCCACTCCGCGCGCTTCCAGATCAGGAGCTGTTTGACGGCGATGCGCCCCCCGGTAGAGAGGTCCTCGGCCTCGTGGGTGATCGGGCAAGCGCCCCCCGAACGCCGGGGCCTTTCTGCCTGGGACGCCGGAACCACCCCGGATCGCCCAGCGTGTGGCGGCGCCCGCTGAGCCGTTGTAAACGCGGGGCGTGACCCAGGTGCGCTCGATCTTCGCCCGAGGACTCTTCGAACGCCAGGTGGCGATCGTCACCGGCGGGGGCAGCGGCATCGGCCTCGCGTGCGCGCGTGAGCTCGCTTACCTCGGCGCGAAGGTCGCTCTCTGCGGCCGCCGGGCCGACAAGCTCGAGGCCGCGGCGAGCACGCTCGCGGGCGACGGCGTCCCCGGCGACGACGTGCTCGCCGCGCCGTGTGATATCCGCGAGCCGGAGCAGATCGCCGCCTTCGTGGGGCAGGTCCTCGGGAAATTCGGCCGCGTCGACGTCCTCGTGAACAACGCCGGCGGCCAGTTCCCGAGCCCGGCCAGCGAATTGACGCCGAAGGGCTGGGAGGCGGTCGTCCGCAACAACCTGAACGGCACCTTCTTCATGACGCGCGAGGTCGCGAGGCGCGCGATGCTGCCGGCGCGCCGCGGCCGGATCGTGAACGTCACCGCGTCGGTGAGCCGCGGCTTCCCGGGCATGGCGCACACGGGCGCCGCGCGCGCCGGCGTGGAGAACCTGACCCGCTCGCTCGCCGTCGAGTGGGCGGCGCTGGGCATCCGGATCAACGCGGTCGCGCCCGGCAGCAACATCCGGTCGAGCGGCACGTCGCAGTACGGCGACGAGCTGCTCGAGCTCGCGCGGCGCGCCACGCCGCTCAAGCGCCTCGCCACCCCCGAGGAGGTCTCGCGGCTCATCGTCTTCCTCGCCAGCGACCAGAACGACTTCATCACGGGCGCGGTCTACGGCGTCGACGGCGGCCAGCCGCTCTGGGGCGACATCTGGTCCATCCCCGAGCCGGACGGCGCGCCGGGCGCTCCACCGGACGTGAAGGGCTGAGAGGGCGCGGCGTGACCTATCCGCCCCCGCCCCCTGCCGCCGCGCGCGACCCCATGTCCAGCGCGCTCGACGACGACACGACGACGCCGTACGGGCCGCCGTCCTCCGGGGCGCCGCCATCGGCAGGGCCGCCGCCGTCCTTCGGCCCGCCGCCGTCCTCCGGGCTGCCGCCGTCGGCAGGGCCGCCCCCCGCGCCGTCCTTCCTCGGGGACGCCGCGCGGCGCGTGCGCGACTACTTCCTCGCGCTCGACCCGACCTTCCTTTCCGCGATCGCGCCGCTCGCGCTGGTCGCCGTCATCCTCTTCACGCGCGCGCCGTCGACGAACTACATCTTCGACGAGCAGGAGGCGCTGCTCGCCAACCCGTACGTGAACGCGAAGGGCGGGATCGGCTTCCTCGACGCGATCCACCGCGATTTCTGGGGGCTGCCGCCCGACCGGAGCGTCGGCTCCTACCGCCCGCTGCCGAACTTCCTCTGGCGCACGATCTGGGCGGTCACGAAGCAGCCGTTCTTCCACCACTTCTACAACGTCCTCTTCCACGCGGTGAACGGCGCGCTGCTCACGTGCGTCACGTTCTGGCTCACGCGGCGGCGCGGGCTCGCGTACCTCGCCGGGCTCCTCTTCGTCGGCTGCGCGGTGCTCACCGAGGCGGTGAGCGGCATCGTGGGCATCGCCGACGTGCTCGGTGGCATGGGGGCGATCGCCGCCCTCGCCGCCCTCGCGCTGCCCGCGTGGGCGATGCCGTTCGGCGTGTTCGCGGCCGTGCTCTTCGGCCTCTTCTCCAAGGAGAGCGCGCTCGTCTGCGTGCCGCTCGTCCCGTTCGCCGCGCTGATCGCCGCGCCGCTCACCCACCCCACGCGGCCGGCGCGGTTCGTCCGGGCGCTTCTCGCGCTGCTCGCCGCGAGCGCGGCGTTCGTGCTCTACGTCGAGCTCCGGCGGCGCTGGTTCCCCGCGCCCATGCCGGCCGAGCTCGCCGCGCCGCTCCCCGAGGGCGCGCCGCTCGTGAAGCGCGCGCTCCACGACGCGCTCGTCTGGTTCCACCAGGCGCCCCTGCCGCGCGATCCGCTCAACAACCCGCTCGGCGCCGCGGACACGCCCCACCGGATCGCCGGCGCGCTGCGCGTCTACTGGCGCGGCCTCACGCAGATCGTGTTCCCGTGGACGCTGAGCGGCGACTACTCGTACCCGCAGGAGCCGGTGCCGGACAGGCTTGTCTTCTTCGGCAGCGTCGCCGGCGCCGCGATGATGGTGCTGCCCCCGCTCGGCTCGCTCGCGCTCTGGATCGCGGCCCTCCGCCGCGAGCACCTGGAGCGGCGCGAGCGGCGCTCGGTGCGCGCCGCCTTCCTTGTGGACGGCGGCCAGGCGACGTCGCGGAGGTGGCCGCTGCTCCTCGCGGGGGCGCTCCTCGCGATCGCGGCGGCGGCGCTCGCGGCGTACGACTGGCACGTGCTCCGCCCGGCGGGGCGCGTGCCGCTGCTCCGGGCGCTGCCGCTCGTGCTCTGGCCGCTTCCGTTCCTGCCCGCGTTCCTCCTCGGGCTCGGGCTGCTGGTCGAGGGCGCGCGCCCCCTGCCCTGCCCGGCGACGGCGGACCGGAGCGCCTGGGTGCCGCTGCGCCGCGGCTACGCGGGGCTGTGCATCGCCGCGATCGGGCTGACCTGGGTCGTGGTGAGCTACTTCCCGCACTCGAACATCCCGGTCGTCCTGCCGACGGTGCGCGCCGAGCGCTTCTGGTACTTCCCGGCCATCGGCTCGTCGCTCGTGCTCGCCGTCGCCTTCTCGTGGCTCCACGAGGCGCTCGCGGGCTCGACCCTCACGCCGCGCGCGCGCTGGTCGTGGAGGGCGTGGGTGACGCCGGCGCTGTTCGTCCTGTTCTTCGGCTTCCAGTGCGCGCAGGCCTACCGGCACGCGATGGACTACCGCAACGACCTCGATTTCTGGGCGGCGACGAAGGAGGCGGTCCCGAACAGCGCCAAGGCGCACCTCAACTACTCGGTGATGAAGGGCGCTCGCGGCGACCTGGAGGCCCGCCTCGCCGAGAGCAAGATCGCGATGGAGCTCGCCCCGACGTGGCCGATGGCGCACGTGTACACGGGCGACACGCTCTGCCGGATGCACCGCCCCGACGAGGCGTTCCCGCACTACCAGCGCGGCATGGAGCTCGGCCCGAACGAGCTGAGCCTGATCGCGCTCGCGCTGCAGTGCCTGCACGACGAGCAGCGGCTCGCGGCGCACGACGCGGAGCTCCGGCGGCTCGCGGAGGAGCACCCCGGGACGTGGCTCGCGTACCTCGCGATCGACACGCTCGACAACGGCGCGACGCACGGCGGAGTGGACCCGAAGTACCGGCCGCGCGGCTACAACGAGGGGCCGAAGGAGTGACCGCGGGCTGGCACGTCTACATCCTGCGCTGCGGAGACGGGTCGTTCTACACGGGGATCGCCCGCGATGTGGAGGCGCGCTTCGCGCAGCACGCGGCGGGGCGCGGGGCGCGGTACACGCGCGGACGGGGGCCGCTCGCGCTGGTCCACGTCGAGGAGGCGGCCGACAGGGGGGCGGCCCTGCGGAGGGAGGCGGCGATCCGCCGGCTGGGGCGCGCGGGCAAGGCGGCGCTCGCCGCCGAGAGCAGAGGGGCAACGTGAACGTTTACGTGGACGTTTACGTGGACGTGGACGTGGTCGTGGTCGTGGTCGTTCACGGCCTGTCGTTTACGACCACGACCACGACCACGACCACGACCACGTAAACGTAAACGTTCGGATGTAGGGGAACGCGGCGCGAAGCTTGGTCAACACTGGGGCAGGGGGGACCGGTGAGGGCCATCGCCTCCCGGCCCCCATCGGGCGCGCCGTGGTTCCGGCGCCGGGCGCCGGTTGCCGTGGATCTCGCGCCCGGGATGTAGACTACAATCGTCGGTGTGAAGCCCTGCCCCTTCTGCGCGGAGCAGATCCAGGACGCCGCGATCAAGTGCCGATTCTGCGGCAGCATGCTCGACGAGCGAGCGTCGGCGGCCGCGGCCCCCGCCGCGCCGCTCGCCCCCGCCGCCCCCGCCGGCGGCGCGCTCGCCCACGCCGGCGGCGCGCTCGCCCCCGCGCCGGGCGCGGCGCGCGTCCTGTTCGAGGGGACGCCGAGCTGGAAGGCGTGGTTCTGGTCCTACGTGGCGGCGAGCGTGCTCTCGCTCGTGCTGGTGGGCCTCATCTGGCTCGGCATCCTGCACTGGAAGCGCAAGAGCCTCCGCTACAAGATCACCGATCGCACGATCGACTACGAGGCCGGCCTGCTCACGCGCCGGATCGAGACCCTGCAGCTCTGGCGGGTCCTCGACATCGACCTCCGCCAGACGTTCATGCAGCGGCTGCTCGACGTCGCGGAGATCCGCGTGTTCACGAAGGACGCGAGCGATCCCGAGCTCGTCATCCGGGGGCTGCCGGCGTCGCGCGAGCTGTTCGAGGCCCTCAAGAACGCGGCGGAGCTCGCGCGCCAGCAGCGCGTGCTCGGCGTCGTGCAGTGAGCGCGGCCCACGAAGGCCAGATCTCGGAGCCCGACCATGCCCCCTAGGCGATCCCCGCTCGACGAGCTCCCGGACGTGCGCGACGGCCTGACCCGCGCCGAGCGCATCATCCTGTGGAAGCTCTCCGAGCTCGAGAAGGAGTTCAACGGCCGCAACGTGCCCACGGCCACGCTCTACGGCCGCGTCGTCGAGCACATCGACCTCTCGGTCCCCGAGTTCCAGCGCCTGATGCAGCGCCTCGTCGGCGTGCGCTGAGCGCTGCGTGGCCCCGCCTCGCGCGGGCGCGGCGCGTCCCGTCAGGCGGCCGCCTGCTCGAGGGCGGCCCGCAGCGCGGACACGGACGCGCTGCGCAGGTACACGACGGGGGCGCCATCCGCCGAGAGGCGCTGCATCTGGTCGCGCAGCGCGTGCGAGACCATCGTCACCATGATCACGATGAGCGCGATCCTCCCCACGCCGTGGCGCGCGCCCGGCGGCACGCGGTTCTCGTAATGGCGCAGCGACCAGCCGTGCTTCTCGACCACATCGCGGTAGCGGCTCGACATGCCGCCGCTGCCCCCGATGACCAGCACCGTCTGCTCCTCACGCCTCCTGTCGCTCCCCTGACTCCGCCGCTCCGCCTTCATGCGATCTCCCTGGAGCAAGGCGCAAGCCACGCTCTCCAGCTCGCCATTTCCGGCAAAATCCTCGTTATCGGACTCTATTCCTGGGCAAATTGTCCTCGAATCACAAAGGCCCTTGTCACCGTGACAGCGCGAGCGTCGGAACGCGGGACAGACATGCTCGAGGAGGGTCGGGAGACGAGAGGACAGGAGAGGACAGGACAGGAGAGGAGGCGCGACGCCGGCTCCGGGGGAGAGGGCCTCTCCTCGCGGCGGCGCGACGTGGTGTCAGGCGGACCGCTGCTCGATCGCGGCCCGCAGCGCCGAGACGGACGCGCTGCGCAGGTACACGACGGGGGCGCCATCGGCCGCGAGGCTCTGCATCTGATCGCGCAGCGCGTGCGAGACCATCGTCACCATGATCACGATGAGCGCGATCCTCCCCACGCCGTGGCGCGCGCCCGGCGGCACGCGGTTCTCGTAATGGCGCAGCGACCAGCCGTGCTTCTCGACCACATCGCGGTAGCGGCTCGACATGCCGCCGCTGCCCCCGATGACCAGCACCGTCTGCTCCTCGCGCTTCCTGTCGACCGCCTGGGAACGCCGCTCCGCCTTCATGCGATCTCCCTGGAGCAAGGCGTAAGCCACGCTGCTCGGGCGGCCATTTCCGCGCAAATGTCGCGGCTCCGGCCTATTCCCCGGCAAAATGTCGTCGAGTCACCGAGGCCTCTGTCATCGTGACATCGCGAGCGCGACGACCCGACGCTGCGCGGCGGTAGCCGCGAGGATCGGGGAATATTCTCCCCCTCGCAGCAGTTCCTGCCGGCGCGCGCGGCCCGGGCGAGGCGGATCGCAGGCGCTACCGCGAGCGTCCCGTCAACGCCACGAGAGCGCCGCGACCACGACCCCTCGGTGCGGAAGGCAAACCCACCGGCACCGAGGTAGCCCGACATGCCGTCCCCGCTGCCCGCGGCCGGGGTGCGCCCGGTGAGAGCGTGCCGGATGCCGCCACGGAGGCGGGAAGGCCGGAATAAACTTCAACAACAGTCCATATTTAACGCCCCCATGGGGGCGCTCTCCGGGCGGATGCCACGGCGTTCCGCCGGCGACGTCGAGCTGTGGTAGGGAGCGGCGTCCCCCCTGCCCCGCCGTGCCATGATGTCTCCCGCCACGCCGCCCAGCGACCCGCCTCCGCCGCCGCCCGGCACCGTCGAGCGCTGGGCCTGGGATTACGTCCTCTCGACCGACCTCGAGCACAAGCTCTCTCCGCCGCCCGTGCCCTCGCTCTGGGAGTCGGATGCCACGCTGTCCGCGTCGGGCGCCGCACCAGCCCCGCCGAGGCGCCTCGAGCGACCTGGACGGCCCGCCGCGCTGCGCATCTCGGAGCGCGCGCAGAAGAGCCCGGGGCCCGAGGCGCTGCGCAACCCGGCGCGCCGTGCGCAGCTCTTCCACGCGTTCCTGCACCACGAGCTCCAGGCGGCGGAGCTCATGGCCTGGGCGCTGCTCGCCTTCCCCGAGACGCCGCGCGCCTTCCGCGGCGGCCTCGTCCGGATCGCCCTCGACGAGGTGCGCCACATGCGGCTCTACGCCGCGTACCTCGCCGCGATCGGCCACCGCTTCGGCGACTTCCCGGTGCGCGACTGGTTCTGGACGCGGGTGCCCGCCGCCGCGTCGCCCGCGCAGTTCGTGGCCGTGATGGGCATGGGCCTCGAGGGGGGCAACCTCGACCACACGGCGCGCTTCGCCGAGCGCTTCCGCGCCATCGGCGACGTCGAGGGCGCCGCGCTCACGGAGCGGGTCTGCGCGGAGGAGATCCCGCACGTGCGCTTCGGGGTCCGCTGGTTCCGCCGCTTCACGCAGGCGAGCGGGAGCGCTGGCCAAGCGCCGCCTTCCACGTCTGCCGCAGGCAATCCGGCCACCGCGGGTGAAGCCGCGCATCGCGGGCCGGATGACGTCGCGCAGCGCGGGCCGAGCGATTTCGAGGCGTGGGTGCGCCACATCCCGCCGCCCCTCTCGCCGCTGCTCATGCGGGGCGAGCCGATGAACCGCCGCGACCGCAGCCGCTCCGGCCTCTCCGAGCCGTTCCTCGACGCGCTGGCCTCATGGACCGAGCGAGCGCCTGGGTCCTGAACTTCGACGCCGACGAGGAGCTGGCGCGCCCCGCGGGGTACACCCCGCGCGCCGCGGTCGCCGGCCGGGCTCCCGAGCTCGCCGGCCGCGTCTCGGCCCTGCTGCGCCCCGGCGACGTCCTGCTCAGCCCCGAGCTCTCCTCGCCCCTCGTGCCGCCAGCGCCTCCTGGAACGCCGCTCGTCGGCCGCGCGTGGTGCCCCACGCCCCGCGCCCTTCGCCTCCTCGGCCGCGCCGGCGTCGCGCTCGCGGAGGCGCCGCCGCTCGAGGTGCTCCGGCGCGCCAACCACCGGAGGTTCTGCGCGGACCTCGGCCAGACGCTGCCCGGCGCGCGCTATGTCACCTCCCTGGCCGAGCTCGAGGCCGCGATCGCGGAGCCCACGCCGACCGGCCACTGGCTGCTCAAGCGGCCGTTCGGGTTCGCCGGGCGCGGCCGGCGCCGGGTCGCCCGCGGGGCGCTGCCGCCCGACGCGCGGCCCTGGGCCGCCGCGTCGCTCGACCCCGCGTCGCCGGACAGCGGCCTGCAGGTCGAGCCGTGGGTCGAGCGCCGCGGCGACTTCTCGCTGCACGGGCACGTCGGCCGCGGTGGCGCGGTGCGCCTCGGCGACCCGTGTGTCCAGCGCTGCGACGCGAACGGGGCGTACCTCGGGGCCGCCCTGGCCGGCGAGGGCGACCTCGGCGACGGCGAGCGCCGGGGGCTCGTCGAGGCCGCGCTCGAGGCGGGGCAGGCGCTCGCCGGCGCGGGCTATTTCGGGCCGTTCGGGATCGACGCCTTCCGCTGGGAGGACGAGCGCGGCGCGCTGCGCTGGAACCCCCGGTGCGAGATCAACGCGCGTTACACGATGGCGTGGGCCATCGGCATGGGCAGGGCGCGACCAGATCTGGAGTGACCGAGGCGCTCCGATCGGGCAGCGAGCGCCGGGATCCGCGCCCTGAAAGCGACGCAAACCGCGCCGCGCAGGGACGAATTTGCCGTGCCGAAGCGGCGCGATCCGTCACCTTCGCCGAGGCTTCTAGCAGGCGTGAATCCGCATCGCACCCGCTCGGAAGGCGTCAACCCTACTCGGCGCCGCCTGCGGCAGCACCCTTGCCGACGGGCCCGCAACCGAGGCTCGCGCACCGGCGCCATGGCCATCTGCCAGCCGGAGCGAAAGAGCATCGAAGGTCCGGTCCGGCTGGGACAGGAGCACGTGCCATGTCGTCTAGGTGTCGAAGACGTCGTGGAGAAAGACGTCCATCTGCCCATCGTCGTTGTAATCGAGCACCGTCCCGAGCTCGGGCTGAAGAAGGGCCGGGTCGGACGGTCCATCCGGATCGGCAACGAACAGCCAATCCTGGAGGAAGGCGAGCTCCAGCGCCGCGAGAAAGGACGGCGAGGCGGGCGGCCCGAGGTTGCGCCACCCCCCACGCGGTGATCGGATGCGACGGCGTGCTGGACCCCGCGACGATGTCCGGAATCACGAGATCGTCGAGGCCGTCGGCGTCAATGTCGAACACCATCGGGCTCGCCTTCTCGGAGACCGGCCTGTCGATGTCCGAGCGGCTCGCCGAAGACGCACTGGCACCCGCCCGACGCGAGCACGCACGCCAGAAACATCCAGAGCGGGATCAACGCCCTGAGCGACCAACGTGGAACTGGCGACACCACAGCCTCCCCGGCGACCAGCACTGCCACGGCGCTGCATCGCGCGTCAAGCGCCGCGCTCCTGCCGAACCGTGCCATCGACGCCGAGATCGAGGCATTCGTGAATGCCTCTGTACCTGTCCGGGCTGCACGCCGCAGGCGACACAGCTTCGCTCATCAAGGCGCGATTGGCCGTCCAAGATGAAGTCGCGACGAGGAGAGGGCAACCGAGCGTGAACGCGCGCATGCCGGGGTGCACCCTGCACCCCCGCGTGTTCGTCGAGCGCGACATGGCGATCCGCACGCGGGGTGAGCTCGGTCGTGCTGAGCCCGTCGTACGGCATTGCGGGTGTCTTCGCCCTGACGCTCCCGTGGAGGCCTCCCTGGTCCGCGGTGGGGGCAAGGCCGCCGATCGGCCCAGCATCCCGGAGCTCCGATCGCAGCGCCGCGCCTTCGCCGACACAGACTTGTTGCACACTGGCCCGTCCAGCTCCTTTACGTTCCCGCCCGCCGAACGACGCGGGCCATGCAGGATCGCCCGATGGCCACGTGAGAGGAGGGAGCGGCATGGATCTTCCACCGTGCATAGAGATGCGACGTGCCGTGAAGCATCGCGCGGTGCAACGGGGCACCAGCGCGACGGCGAGCGTGGGGCTCGGGACATTCGGCGCGCTCGCCGCGTTCGGCGCGCTCGTGGCGCTCGTCGCGGCGTGCGGGGATGGCGGCGACGACGGAACGGGCGCGGCCCGAGGGCCCTGCGGCGGCGTGTTCTGTGCCGCGGATCAGTACTGCAACTACCCGCCAGGCGACTGCGGAGAGGGCGGCGTCGTCCCGGGGAATTACGGTATCTGCCAGGAGCGGCCCACGTCGTGCGACACCGCCACGCCGCGCGAGATCTGCGCCTGCGACGGGCGCCCCTACGCCAACGCCTGTGAGGTCGCGCGGGCCGGCGTGAGCGTCGGCAACGGCGAGGAGTGCGCGGGCGCAGCGCCGCCGGGGACGTTCGCCTGCGGAAGCTACTTCTGCCGATCGGACGGCGAGTACTGCCAGACCATCGAGGATCAACACGACGAGCTGTTCCGGCTTCCGCCGCAGAGCTCCTGCAAAGCGGTCGCCGTCGCCTGCGCGCCGGAGCCCTCCTGCGCCTGCCTGATCGAGGTGGTCGAGCCGGCTGGCAGCAGCGACAAGAGGGAGTGCACCACCGCACCGATCTGCACGCAGGACGCATCCGGCAATTTCGCCCTCCGGTGCGCCGGCGATCTCTACTGAGCTGCCATCGCGAGCGGCGAGATCTGCTGAGCGCGCGAGGCGCAGCACCAGGCAAACGCTCGGTCGAGTGTACCAAAACTGAACACGATCTCCATGGAATTGTATCAACCAAAGGAATATCGCCTCCACTAACCTGCCCGTGCCTCGCTCACACCTACGTTCGAGATCAGGAGAAAGGGTAGACAGACTCATGCAGAATTCGCGCACGCGAGAGGACGCTGGCACACACGAACACCGAGAGACGAGCTGGTCGAGACGTTCGAAGGGCGCCCTCTGCGCCGCCCTGCCGGCGCTCGCGGTCATCCATGCCTGCGGCGCCAATGACGAGTACATCGAGGAGGTGCTGGAGACGCGGCAGACGCTGACCACGGTCTCCTTCCAGCAGGGGTCGCTCCCGAGCTCGTCGTACGCCGGCTCGACCGACGCGACCCTCCGGCAGGCCGCCGCCACCACGAACTACGGCGGAGCCACCACGTGCGAGGCCGACGGCGACGACGGCTCGGGCGTGGACAAATCTTGCCTGCTGAAATGGACCCTCTCCGGCATCCCCGCGGGGAGCATCGTCCAGTCGGCGTCGATCACCCTCCAGGTGACGGACGGCTCCGCGAACACGTACAGCGTCTACGAGGTGAAGCGCTCGTGGAACGAGTCGCAGGTCACCTGGAACAACGCGACGTCCACGACGGCGTGGGCCACCGCGGGCGCGATGGGCTCGACCGATCGCGGAAGCCTCGTGGGCAGCGTCACCGGCAGCGCCGGCGCCAGGACGATCACGCTGAACGCGGCCGGCGTGGCGCTCGTCCAGGCGTGGGTCGACGGGACCTCCAACAACGGCATCCTCATCGCGAGCGCGTCGAACACCGATGGCATCGACTTCGCGTCCTCGGAGCACGCCACGGTGGCGCAGCGGCCCAAGCTCACGATCACGTATGGCGCGCCCGGCGGCGGCGCGGGCACGCCGACCGACCCGGATCTCCTGATCGCCTTCATCGGCGACCAGGGCGCGAACGGCAACTCGGACGCGGTGCTCAACCTGATCAAGAACGAGGGCGCCGCGGCCACCATCCACAACGGCGACTTCGACTATGCGAACAACCCGACCGCGTGGGACAACCGGATCAACAGCATCCTCGGCGCGAACTATCCTTACTTCGCGGTCATCGGCAACCACGACGCCGCGGCCTGGGGCGGCACGAGCGGCTACGCCAGCAAGATCCAGGCTCGCCACGCGGCCGTGCCGTCGATGAACTGCACCGGCGAGCTCGGCGTCAAGTCGACGTGCAACTTCCGCGGGCTGCACATCATCCAGTCCTGCGTCGGGACGAGCGAGCTCCGGTCGACCTGCGCCGCCAACGCGGCCGACCAGGTGGACTTCATCCGCGACTCGCTCGCCGCCGACAACTCGATCTGGTCCATCTGCAACTGGCACAAGAACCAGAACGACATGCAGGTCGGCACCAAGGGCAACGAGGTCGGCTGGAGCGCGTACCAGGAGTGCATGAACGCCGGCGCCATCGTCTCCACCGGCCACGAGCACTCCTACTCGCGCACGCTGACCTTGACCGACGTCGGCAACGCCGCGACCGGCCACGGCAAGACCGGCGCCTACGACCTCGTGGAGCTCGGCCCGAGCCGCAACTTCGTGTTCGTCTCCGGCCTCGCCGGCGTCGGCATCCGCGACTACGACGCGGCCAGCCACGACGACGACACGTGGTGGGCCTCCTACTACGCCAGCAACAAGTGGAAGAAGAACAACGTGGTCATGTCGGGCACCGCCGCCTATGGCGCCCTGTTCATCCGCTTCCACGTCGGCGGGGATCCGAAGCGCGCGACGGCGTACTTCAAGGACGTGAACGGCCGCCTCGCGGACGAGTTCACGATCCAGGTCCAGTAAACCCGGGCGGGCCCCGGCGAACCGGGCGGGCGCAGGGTCACGGTATTGTTCGATGTGGATCCCAATTTCGGGACCGAGCCTTGCCTCGCGCCGGTTCATTTGAGTTGACACGAGCAATGTGAACGCTCACAATTTCGTCTCAGGCGCCGTTCCGCTTTGTCCCGGGTAGCCGTCGTGCGCACCGGACTCTTGGTCCTTTGTATCTGTATCGGGATCGATCTCTGCACCGACTCCGCTCGGGCGTCGCGGACGCGAGCGGTGGCGAGATCGCGGGGGTTCGCCCGCGCTGGGCTCGCTCAGGTGGAGCCGATCCAGGTGAGACAATCGTGGCGGAGGGAACAGCATGGTGATGGGTAGGACGAGATCGTGGTTCGGATTGACGATGACGGCGTGCCTCACCGGCGCGTGCGGCGGCGCGCACGCCGTCGACACGCCCCCTGCGGCAGCGCCGCCTGCGCCGCCTGCGGCCCCCGCGACGGACGCCGCTCCAGCGGCCCCCGCCGCCAGATCCGAGCCACCTGGTGGTGAAGCCGTGAACGCAAAGCCCGCTTCCATCTCCAAGGCGCCCTTCGGCAACGCCGATGGCAAAGAGGTGATCCTCTACACGCTCACGAACGCGAACGGCCTGGTCGCGAAGGTGATGACCTACGGCGCGACGGTGACCGAGCTCCACGTCCCCGACAAGACAGGGAAGATGGACGACATCGTCCTCGGCCATGACAACCTCGACGGCTACCTGAAGAGCAGCCCCTACTTCGGGGCGACGGTCGGCCGCGTGGCCAATCGCATCAAGAACGCGCAGTTCCAGCTCGATGGCAAGACCTACAAGCTCGCCGCGAACAACGGGGCCCACACGCTGCACGGCGGCAAGAAAGGCTGGGACAAGGTCGTCTGGGACGCCGAAGCGACCGAGACGCCGGACGGCCCGTCCATCACGCTCACGTACGTGTCGAAGGATGGGGAAGAAGGATACCCCGGCACGGTCAACGCGACCACGACCTACACGCTCACCAACAAAAATGAGCTCAGGGTCGAGATGTCGGCCACGACCGACAAGACCACGATCGTCAACATGGCCCACCACGGCTACTGGAACCTGGGAGGGCACGGCTCGGGCTCCGTCGCCGACCAGGAGCTGACGCTGCACGCCGACAGCTACACCCCGCCGGACGCCACCGGCGTCCCCTCGGGCCAGATCAAGCCGGTGAAGGGGACGCCGCTCGATTTCACCGCCGCCAAGCCGATCGGCAGGGACCTGGAAGCCGTGGGCGGCAAGCCGGTCGGATACGACCACAACATGATCGTCAGCGGCGACCCGCACAAGCTCCGCGAGGCGGCTCGGGTCAAGGATCCGAAGACCGGTCGGGTGCTGACGATCGAGGCCGATCAGCCGGGGATCCAGTTCTATACGGGCAACTACCTCGACGGGTCGATCAAGGGCAAGGGCGGCGCGGTCTACGGCCAGTACAGCGGCCTGTGCCTCGAGCCGCAGAAGTTCCCGAACTCGATCAACGTCCCGGCCTGGAAGAACGAGGTCATCCTCAAGCCCGGCCAGCGCTACGCGCAGACGGCCGTCTTCCGGTTCACCACCGAGTAGCTCGTCGACGGTCACCCGCGCGGCCTCGCGGCGCCTGCGCGCTCACGCGAACGTCACCTCGGCTGCACGTCCGCCGACCAGCGCGCGAGCGCCCCGGCCCGACGTCCGTGCCGCACACGCGTATGGCGAGCAACGCAATCCAATCCCAGGAGGATCCATGACCCGCTCGATCCCATGCAGTATCTCGCTCCTTGTCGCGCTTTCAATCGCTGCCTGCGGGTCCGACAACGACGCCGCCGGCGGCTCGGGCGGCAGCGGAGGACAAGGAAGCAGCAGCGCTTCGAGCAGCAGCGGCAGCAGCGCTCCGAGCAGCAGCAGCAGCAGTTCTTCGAGTAGCAGCAGCGGCGGCAGCACCTCGGGCGCGGGCGGCACGGACGACCCGAACCCGAGCGGCGGGGGAGGACAGGGCGGGACGGTCGATCCGGTCGGCACCGAAGGCGACGGCGATTTCGAGATCGGGCCTGACTACCGGGACGCCCCGGAGATCAAGAGGATCGACGGCGTTCCCCAGGGGCGGACGTTCACGTTTTCCCTGTCGTCCCGGGAGAGCGAGATCTTCACCGGCCACGATCCGACGTTGAACGACAACGCCAAGGGGGATTTCAACCGCCGCGTGGAGGTCGCTATCCCCGCGACGTACGTCGACGGCACGGAGGCGCCGTTCATGGTCGTCCAGGACGCGCGCGACAGGAACGAGATCATCAACACGATCAACAACTTCGTCGCGGACCCGAACAACCGCTTCCCGAGCGTCATCGCCATCTTTGCCGCGAGCGGAGGGGGCGACTCGTACGGCAGCGAGCGGGGGCTCGAATACGATACCATGTCGGACGCCTATCAGAGGTTCGTAGATACGGAGCTCCTGGAGGCGGTCAAGAACGACCAGGCCGTCCACGCCGCGTACCCCAACCTGAAGTTCACGAGCAACCCGGACGGCCGCGCCTCGTACGGATGCAGCTCGGGCGGGGCGGCGGCGCTGACCATGGGTTGGTTCGGCCACGACACCTACCGCAAGATCGTCACCTACGCCGGCACGTTCGTCGACCAGCAGAACCCCATCGCGCCCACCGAGGCCGAGTATCCTGACGGCGCCTGGGAGTACACGGAGGGGCTCATCCGGGAGAGCCCGCCCAAGCCGTTGCGCGTCTTCCTGCAGGTCGGCGAGAACGACCTCGGCAGCACCAGGGATGAAGCCAGCCACCACAACTGGGTGATGGCGAACCAGCGCGTGGCGGCGGTCCTCAAGGAGAAGGGGTATCATTACCGCTTCGTCTACGCGAAGGGCGCCGGCCACTGCGACGGGAGAGTGATCAGGCAGACGCTCCCCGACACGCTGCGCTGGATGTGGCGGGGCTATCCGGTCGATTGACGGCACGGACAGGTGGCCTGGGCAACGGTCCAGGCCGGCAGCCTCAGCGACCTAGGGAGCCTCAGGGCATCGGGATGACGAAGGTGGTGACGGAAAAGGCCGGGACCGTGACCACCAGGCGATAGTCTTCGATCGCCATGTCGGGGAGCCGCTCGAGGTCCTCCGTGCGCGAGGTGCGGTGCACCTCCGCGGCGGGACCGACCGCGCGGAGCCGGGTGAGATCGAGCGTGTAGCCGCGGCTCGCGCTGCGATCGCCGTTGCGGACCACGAGCGAGAGAGAGCCCCCGCCGGCGCTGACCGCGGCCACCATGTCCTCGCTGTCGACGTCGACGAAGCGCGCGCCGGGCCGGATGTAGCGGCTGAAGCCGGCATGCATGTAAAAGCGCTTGATCGGCGCGAAGGACTGCTCGCGGTCGTTCAGCGTGAAGCTCGCCCAGCTGCGCGACGGATCGCCCGACTGCCAGTCCACCCAGGCCTCCGGCTTCAGGTCGCGTAGATCGTCGATGATGCGCTCCGCCATGAACAGCGCCGCGTCCGTGTCGTCGCTGATGTTCTGCCCGAGCGGCCCCGACTCCGATTGCCACAGCCGCTTGCCGAGCCTGGTCGCCAGCTGCCGGAGCTCCCTGCGCTGGCTGCCGGCGTAGGAGTGGACGTTGAGCTGCTGGAGAGCGGCGAGCGTCCCCGCGCCGAAGGCGCCGATGTTCCGGACGGCGTCATCCATGCTGTTCTCGTCCGACGCGCTGACCGCCGTCTCGCCGAGGCCCTTGCTGGTCAGCTGCTTGGCCACCTCCTGGATGATCTTCTCCTGGCTCGCCCGGTCGAAATGGCATCCTTCCTGGGAGCCGTTCGATTTCCACCAGTCGGCGAAGGGCTCGTTCAGCGGCTCCAGCGTGCGAAAGGTGATCCCGTGCTCGTCCCTGTAGTGGCGGACGACCTCCGTGAGGTAGTGGGCGAAGTCGTCGTAATGGTCCGCTTTGAGGTTGTCCTTGCCGTCGCTGCTGCCCGAGGCGCAACCGCTGTTCGTCATCCAGTAGGGGGGAGAGTTGGAGAACGCCTCGAAGATCAGATCCGCTCCGCGCTCCGCGATGCGCAGGAGGATGGCGCGCTGCCTGGCGTCGTTCGCCCACGTGAAGGTCCCGTCGGCGCTCTGGAATCCAGGCATCTCGCGGTGCTCCTTCATGTGCTCGTGGGACGGGTTCTCCCCGCCGCCGATGTTGTAGCGGAAGACGTTGTAGCCGAGGCCATTCACCGGATCGACGACCGCTTCGACCACGGCGTTGCGCTTGGCTTCCTGCCATCCGCCCACGTGATCGGCCCACCAGCACAAGCTCGTGCCCCAGCCCTCGAAGGATTGGTGCACCACGCTCGTGTCGACCCGGACGAGCTCCGTGCCCGGAGCGGCGGTCACCGTGGGGCGAGGCTCGCTCGGTGAGCCCCCGCTCGCGCCCGACGAGCCGCCGCTGGCCGAAGCCGCGCTCGCCGCCCCTGCCCCACCGGAGCCCGCCGGCGCCCCGCCAGGGCCCGCCGGCGCCCCGCCAGGGCCCGCCGCTCCTCCTGCTCCGGTCGAGGGCGCGCCGCCGCTTCCACCGTTCGACCCGGCCTCGTCCGAGGGAGCCGCCGAATCACGACCGCAGCCCGATACGAGGACCAGGGTGATCGCAAGGAGGGACGAGGTTCTCGACGTCCTGGTCATCATGGGGCCGTCCCCGAGCGCCGGCGCCCGGTCGCTTCACGGTGAGAGGTCTCAACAGCTCTCTCAGGTGGCCGATGACCTGTCCGGCCGGGCAAGGCGCCGAACAGGCAGCGTCTTCCCGAGAACCGCAACAGTAGAGCATGACGGCGCGGAGCGTGGAAGATGGGACCCGAGCCGATCCCAACTTCCCGCCCCCATGTAGTTCTCTTGCGCTGTTTCACGCGACTCAGCGCGTCAAGGCTCCAGCGCGTCAGGGATCCAGGGTGACGGGGGGAAGCGCGTGCCTCGGCAGCTGTTCGCAGACCCACCGTACCGGGGCGGTTGTGCGACCTCGTCCGCAGCTTAACCGGATCGAGCCGAGGGCGGGCCTTGGAACAGCGGCTGGAAGGGCTCTACGGGTCGTTGTCGCCACCGAGTCCTGATGCTAGCCATGATCACGAGATCGGCTGCAGGGAACTGAACCATCTCGCCAAGGAGGATCTGTGAGTTTAACTTTGTTAAAACATTTTACTATGGTCCTGGGAGTCGTTGCCATCGGCTGCGCAGGGCCGGACGATTCCTCTGGGGAGACCGGGGCGGGTGGCGGCTCGTCTGGGACGGGCGGCGCCACCGTGGGCAGCACCGGCACCACCGGCACCACCGGCACCACCAGCACCACGGTGGGCCCGGGCGGGTCGACGACGAGCGGGACCACGGGCAGCACCACCACGAGCGGGTCGACCACGAGCGGGACCGGGGGCTCGGACGGGTCCGGGGGCGGGAGCAGCTCGACGACAAGCAGCTCGACGACAAGCAGCTCGACAACGAGCAGCTCGACAACGAGCAGCTCGACAACGAGCAGCACGACCGCGAGCAGCACCACGGCCACGACCGGGGCCGGCACACCTACCCGGTGCACGGAAGCCGACCTGGAGGTCTGCAGCGACAGGACAGGCATGCATTGCGGGCTCACCTTCGAATACTGGAAGGACCGAGGAAACGGGTGCCTGGTCAACACGGCGGATGGCTTCAGGGTAGACTGGAACAACATCAACAACCTGCTGGGCCGTAAAGGCGTGAGGCCGGGCGGGAAGAACAATGTCGTCACCTACGAGGCCGACTACCGGCCGAACGGCAATTCCTACCTGGGTGTCTACGGGTGGACGAGGAACCCGCTCATCGAGTATTACATCATCGATAGCTGGGGCACCTGGCGTCCGCCGGGCGGAGAAGGGTTCGTGGGCACCGTCTCCAGCGACGGAGGTACCTACGACATCTACAAGACCCAGCGAGTCAACCAACCTTCCATCGATGGCACGGCGACCTTCTATCAGTTCTGGAGCGTCCGGCAGCAGAAGCGCACGAGCGGAACCATCACTGTCGGCAACCACTTCGACGCGTGGGGGAAGCAGGGGCTGTCCCTCGGGACCTTCTATGAGGTCTCGCTGGTCGTGGAAGGCTATCAAAGCAGCGGCAACGCCGATGTGAAGGTCTCGATCGAGTGAGCGCCGGGCCCTGAGCATCGTTTCGGCCGACAGCCGTCCCTGAACGGAGCAACCACGGGCACCCGAAGCATCCCCTCGAATTTTTCGGGGGGAGAATTCACAGGGAGGCGGGGAGACGGGGAGTACAATCCCGGCGATCTCACCGTCTCCCTGTTCAGTTTCCCGGCAAGATGCCGACCCATGAGGGGTTGTTCAGGACGACGACACGCGCCCCGTCCAGGCGCTCGCCGCCCTGCGCGCCACCGAGCGCCGGCCGCGCCGGCCCGCTCGTGCGGCGCTCGAAGGTGGACCGCCCGTCGGGTACGCTGCGGGCCGGACATGAAACAGCACGCGCCGCGCTCCCCTGACGCCCCGGCCCCCGGGGCCCACGCGAACGCGCCCTCTCTGCCGTCGCCGCCTTCCAGCGCCACGACGCAGGTCCACAAGACGCGCGTCCCGGAGGCCTTCGGAGAGGCGCCCACGATCATGTACATGCCGGGCGACGAGCCCGATCGCTCGCCGGGCCACGCCCCGCCCCACGCGGCCGGGCAGGCCCGACCCCCGGCGACCGACGAGGCCACCCTGCGCATGCCGCCCAGGGCCGGCGCCCTGGCCGGGGACGAGGCGACCCTGCGCATGCCCTCCAGGGCCGGCGTCCTGGCCGGGGACGAGGCCACCCTGCGCATGCCGCCCAGGGCCAGCACCCCGGGCGGGGAGCACGACGACCGCACGCTCAAGATGCCCGAGCGGCAAGCGCGCGGCGCGGCAGCGGACGAGGACAACGCGCCGACCGTCAAGGCCGAGCCCAAGGCGTCCTACGTCGACCTGAACGCCGAGGACGAGGGCAAACCCGGGGACCTCCGATCGTCCGCCCGCGCCTTCCTCAAGCGCCACCACAAGAAGCTCTGGTGGCTGCACACCGCGTATGCGCTCAGCCTCGGCGCCTTCGTCGTGACCTTCGCGCAGAAGGGGTTCCAGCACGCGCGCTTCCTCGCGGTCACGGTCAGCGTCGCCTGGCTGCTCGTGCTCCTCTTCTTCCGGCTCTTCGGCACCGGCGCCCGCCAGGACTTCGCGACGGCGTGGCGCGGCGCCCGGCTGCGCTTCCTCGTGATGACCTATGTCCTGAAGAACCTCTATCAGGGCATGCTCTTCTTCCTCCTCCCGTTCTACTGGAAGAGCGCCAGCCTGGACGCGCCGAACCGGTGGTTCGTCCTCCTCCTCGCCGCCTGCGCGGTGCTCTCGACGCTCGACCTCGTCTTCGACCGCGTGCTCATGCGCTGGAAGACCCTCGCGTCGGTGTTCTACGGGGTGACGCTGTTCGCGTGCCTGAACCTCGTCATCCCCGCGCTCCTCCCCGACACCCGCACGCTGTACACGCTGCTCTCCGCCGCCCTCGTGTCCGTGCTCGGCTTCTGCACGCTGCACCTGCCGTTCGGGGCCCTCTGGAGCCGGATGGGCGCCGTGTTCCTCGTCGTCGCGATGGCCGCCGGGGTCGGGCTCGCCTACGGGACGCGCGAGCTCATCCCGCCCGTCCCGATGCACCTGTCCTCCGCGGCCGTGGGCCCCTCGGTGCTCCCGGACGGGCGGCTCGCCATGTCCGTGAAATCACTTCATTTTTCTGTGATCCGCGAGCTCCGCGCGGTGACCGACGTGGTGGTGCCGGGCGGCGACGGCGATCGGCTGCTCCACGTCTGGCGGCGCGAGGGGCGCGAGGTCCTCCGCGCGCCCGAGGAGACGCTGCGCGTGCCCGGCCCGGAGGGCGCGGTGCGGCTCCAGTCGCAGCTCGTGGGCGGGCGTCTGCCGCGCCGCCTGACAGGGCACTGGACGGTGGATGTCGAGACCGAGGACGGCCAGCTCGTCGGCCGCGCCTCGTTCGAGGTGACGGAATGAGCTGGCCGCTCCGGGGCGGAGGCGAGGCGAGCGCCGCGGAGCGCGCGCGCTGGGTCGACGCCGGCAACATCGCGAACGGGTTCCTCGTGTTCGGCAACGTCGTCACGGGCTTCATCGCGATCGGCAACGTCGCGCGCGGCTTCATCGCGATCGGCAACGTGGCCGTCGGCGTCGTCGCGATCGGCAACGTCGCCGTCGGCGTCGTCGGCGGGTTCGGCGCGACGATCGCCGTGGGCGCCTTCGCGGGCGCGGGCGTGATCGCCCTGCCGGTGCTCGACGGGGTGGCGGGCGTGACCAGCCTGCTCGCGCTGAATCCATTCCTGTCGGCGCTCCCGATCGCCCTCTGGCTCTTCGCCGCGCGCGTGCTCCCGGGGGAGCGCGCGCCCCGGCTGGGCCCCGATCCCGAGCTCGCGTCGCTCTCGTCGGTGCTCCGCGGCGAGCGCTCCGAGGGCTGGGTCCGGGGGCGGGTCGAGCGCGCGGGGGACGGCGCGCTCCGCCTCACGCAGCGCGGCCGGGCCGTCGAGCTGCCCGCGACCCCGGAGGCGCTGCGCGCGGGCGCGGCGCTGCTCCCGGAGGGGCGCGGCGCGCGGCTCCTCGCCCTCGTTCGGGCGGAGGAGCACGTCCGAGGCGGCGAGGGCGGCTACCGCGCGGCGCAGGAGCGCGAGCGGGTCCTCACCGTCGCCGATCTGCTGGCGCCGCCGGCGTGGGTGCCGCCGTGGATCAACGGCGCCGAGGTGCAGTGGTGGCTCGCGCGCGCGTGGAACGTCGGGGCGGTCGTGGCGGTCCTCCTGAGGGCGGCGCAGCTCATCGCGGGCGCGATCGGATGAGCGCCCGCCGCTCGCTTGCTCCCGTTACTCCGTCCCTCCGTTGCTCCGCTCCTCCGCCGGCTTCCGCTCGCCCTCGGGCGCCAGGGCGGCGTCGCCTCCGTCGATCTCCGGAGGGAGCGGCAGCCGGACGCGGAACGTCGTGCCCTGACCTGGCTCGCTCTCGACGAGGATCTCCCCGCCGTGCGCCCACACGATCAGCCTGCAGACGTAGAGCCCGACGCCGAGCCCGCTGTGCGCCTCCGGGGTCCACCGGAACGGCTCGAAGAGCCTGTCCCGCTGCTCCGGCGTGATGCCGACGCCGCGATCGCGCACGGAGATCACCGCGAAGCCGGCCTGCCGGACGACCGACAGCGAGATGGGCTGTCCGGCGCCGTGCCGCGACGCGTTCGACAGGAGGTTCGTGATGACCTGCTCGACGCGCGCGTCGTCCCAGTAGCCGAACACGGATCGATCGAGCTGGAGCTCCAGGGAACACCCGTCGGCCTCGAGCTGCTCCGTCACCTGCCGGGCGGTCCTGCGCACGATCTCGTTGAGCTCCGTCCTCTCCAGGTTCAGCGCCGGCGGGCCGGTCGCGAAGCTCGCGACGACGAACATGTTGTTGATGACCTGGGTGATCCGGGCGAGCTCCCGCGAGGACACCTTCAAGAAGCGGCTGATGTCCTTCGAGCCCAGCGTCACCATGAGGGGCTGAGATCGCGATCGCAGCATGTGCTCGTACAGGAGCCGCAGGCTCGTCAGCGGCGTGCGCAGCTCGTGCGAGGCGAACCGCAGGAACTCCTCGCGGACGCGGATGGCCTCTTTCAGCTCCGTCTCGGCGCACTCGAGGCGACGGACACGATCCTCGAGCTCCCTGCGCAGCTCCTGCTCGCGCTGCACGCCGGTGGCCAGGTCCTTCGCGCGCCGCTGCAGCAGGATCGTCAGGACGAGCGTGGCGAGCAGCGTCACGCCGCAGGCGGTGAGGACCACACGGCGCGTCACGCCGTACACGCCGTACGCGCTTGATTTGTCGATCTCGGTCGCCAGGCCGAGGTCGAGCTCCTGATCCCACAGCCACGAGCCGACGACCTCGACGCCGCGATAATCGCGGTATCCCTCGACGTCGACCCCGGCGATCCCCGCGACGGCGCTGGTCGCCATGCGCGTGAGCGGCTGCTCCATGCGAGGCAAGCGGCGCGCGGAGCCGTCCGGCGCCTCGCCCCCGGGATCGCGGATCTCCACGTTGAGGCTCGTGCGCTCGCCGGCCGCCAGGAGGCCCATGTCGCGGAGGTTCTGGGCGAACCTGAGCTCCGTGACGACGCGACCGTGCCTGTCGAACGCGTAGGTCTCCCCTGCCGCGCCGACCTGGCCGCGATGGGCGATCTGCGTCAGCTCCCTCCCGGGATCGATGCGGAAGGCGAGCGCCGCGATGATCTCCCCTTCCCCGGCGACGGAGCGCACCGGCGCCGCGACGACGAGGACGGGGGTGACCCTGCCGAGGACGGGAGACCGCATGGCGAAAGGAGTACCCATGACGGTCGAGCCGCGCAGGGCCGCGGCGATGGTGTCCGGATCGTGGGCGCTCAGCGTCTTCGTGGCGAGGAGCTCATCGCGATCCGAGGCGACGTGGGTGCCATCCAGCGCGATGACGTCGAAGCCGAGGCACTGTTCCCGCTCGACGATGCCCCCCAGCTCCAGCCGCAGATCCTGGAGGTACGGGCTATCGCGGAGCGATCCATCGCCGCGGCGCACCTCGACCTGGGCGGCGACCGCGCGCCGTATCCTCGGCTCGTTCGCCCAGAACCCCGCGGCGCCCTTCGCCTGCCGCGCCCAGGTCAAGAGCCCTTCGCGGGTCGTCGAGAGCACGGCCTGCAGGGTCGCCGCGATGTTCCTGCGATGGACGTCCTGGATCTCGTGGAGGCTCAGGAGCAAGACGACGCCGATCGGCAGCAGCGCCGCCAGGGGCATCCAGTCGAGCCATTCCTTGCTTCGCCGTTCGTTTCCCATGCATGACGCAGGCGAGACGCAGGGAACGGCTCCTCACAAACCACGCCACCACCCCGTGTGAGCGCGCTTCACGCTCGCCCGCTCGGCCCGGGCCTGCCTCGATCCCCCGGCGCCGAGGCGCGCGGGCGCCTCGGCTCCGTCAATGCGCAGGCGGGCCCGGGGGCGCGGGGCTCCCCTCCACGATCGAAGGGCTCCCGCTGTACACCACCGCGTCGAGCAGCCGCTCCTCCCGCACCATCGCGAGCGCCGGCGCGTCCCGGCGCACCGAGATGCTGCCGCCGGGATCCGCGAACCCGCACGCCTCCGCCCCCCGCTGCGAGCCGATCTCCCAGAGCGCCTCGGCGGGCGTCGCCCCGCCCTCGCCCCGCAGCGTCACGCGGCGGCCCGTCCGCAGCCGCTCGCCGAGCTCGACGCCGCGCATGTCCTCGAACGGATCGGTGATCACGTGGCTGTCGATCCCGACGCACAGCCGCGCGCCCGCCGCGCGCAGCGCGCCCACGTCGGGCAGTCCGTCGCCGAGGTCGCGCTCGGTCGTCGGGCACAGGCACGCGAACGCCCTCGCCGCGCCGAGCAGCGCCGGCTCGTGCGGCGCGAGGTGCGTCGCGTGCACCGCCACGAAGCGATCGCCGAGGACCCCGCGCTCGGCCAGGAGCTCCACCGGCCGCCGGCCCGTCTCGGCGAGGCACGCGTCGATCTCGGCCGGCTGCTCGGCCACGTGCATGTGCACCATGAGCCCGCGCTCCGCGGCGTACCGCGCGATCTCGCCGAGCCACGCCGGGGGCACGGCGCGCACGCTGTGGGGCGCCACGCCGACGCGCACGTCCTCGCAGCCCGCGTAGCGCGCCCGGAGCGCCTCGACGTCCGCGAGCGCCGCGTCGAGCGAGGCGTCCGAGAACCGCCGCTGCGCCCCCTCGGGCGCCCTGCCCGCGCCGGCGCGCGCGTAGACGACCCGGAGGAGCGCGATCCGGAGGCCCTCCTCGCGGGCGGCCTCGATCACCGCGTCCGCGAGGACCGTGCGATCCGCGTAGGGCGCGCCGCCCGGCTGGTGGTGCACGTAATGAAACTCGCCCACCGTGCGCACGCCCGCGGCGCGGAGCTCGCGATAGGCCACCTTCGAGATCGCATGAATGGACTCCGGCGTGAGCGACTCGGCGAGCGCGTACATGGCGCTGCGCCACGACCAGAAGTCGTCCGCCCCCGACGGCCCCGGCCGCTGCGCCTCACCGCGCATCCCGCGCTGGAAAGCATGGGAGTGGGCGCTCGCGAGCGCCGGCAGCTCGATGGCTCGCTCGGTCAGCCTCATGGCGCACGTCTATCACGTCCATCGCGCCGGGATGGCCGGGGAAAGGCGCGGCCGGCCGCGCTGCCGGCGCTGCGCCGCGCGCCAGAGCGGCCCTCCGCGCTGGAGCAGGGAGCGCGCGGCGCGCCGCGTCCGGCGCGGTCTGCTCACTCTGCGACTGGCGTCGTGAAGAGAGGGAAACAGCCGGCGCCGAGCTTGCCGCAAGCCCCGTCGAGCAGGGTGTCGCCCCTGTCGGTTTGCTCGTAGAAAGCCATGGTGAGCGCGCTGCACTCGGGGAGCACATCGCGCGCGTACGCTCGCACTTCGGCGGCGCAGGCGTCGATCTCCGCGATCGTGGCCGTGCACTGCGTCGGCTGGCCGCAGGGCTTTGCGTCGACCTCCATGAGGGCCTGCTCCAAAAGCTGCTCTGCCTGGCTCGGGTCGGCCATGCACGCCTCGACCAGCTCGGAGCACTTCGCCTGCAGCTCGCCGTCGCTGGTCCCGGCGTCGTCCCCGTACGCCGCGCCGAGCACGCCCTGCATGAGGCAGACGTACTCGACGGTCACCTGCTCGGCGCTGCAGCGGCGATACCCCTTGCACGCCTGCTCGACCTCCGCGGGCGAGAGCTCGCTGACGAGCGCCGACGTGTCGAGTCCGGAGCAGGACGCGGCCCCGGAGCCCCCGCCCCCCGCCGGACCCGCCGCGTCGCCGGGCTTCGCCTCGTCGTCGTCGCCCCCGCAGCCCAGCCCCGAGACGCCGCAGGCCAAGCACACCCCCACCACACCAGCCCAGAACGTCGTTCGCATTCCTCTGCGCTCCCGATGAAAGATCAAGAATCGAGCCCTGCCGCGGCGGCAGAGCCACGTTTCCTTACGCCGGGCGGCTCCGGTTCCTCCCCTGACGAGGCCGTCACGATGCTTCTCGCCGCGCCGCGACGCCGGACAATGGTCGTTTACGTGGTCGTGGTCGTTAACGACCACGAACCGGCCCCGGTCCTCTGGCCTCGGGCCTCCGCGGCCCGGGCGCGCTTCACGGCTTCGGCTCGACCTCGAGCTCGGGCAACCCCGCGAGCTTCACCTCGACCTCCGCGGCGGGCGGCGCTTCACGGGCCTCCTCGCGGCGGGGCGCCATGACCGTCAGGGCGCGCGGGAGGCACTCCACCACGAGCGGCGTCGTCCCGGCCTCCTCGCCGTCGATGAGCACGTTCTGGGGCGGATCGGTCGTGATGCAGACCCGCCGGGCGGCGAGGAAACCTATGTTGTCGCGCTCGGCCGGCTCGCCGTCGATCGCGGTCCTCAGGAGGTGCAGCCCTGTCGCGACCGCCTCCACCAGCGTCGTGGCCGACACGATGGTGAGGTCGAGCCGCCCGTCGTCGGGGGACAGGACGGGCGGCCCCTGCGCCAGCACCGTGCGCGGAGGCGCCATGTTCGCGACGGTCACCGCGACCGCACGGCAGTGGATCCGCTGGTCCTCGGTCTCGATCTCGACCACGAACGGCTCGAGGCTCATCAGCTTCTTCAGCCCGGTGCGGATGTACGCGAGCACACCCCAGCGCTGCTTCTCGTCCTGCGGGGTCTCGCCGACCGTGTCGGCGTGCAGCCCGACCGCCGAGAGCAGGATCATGGTCTTCCCGTTGGCGCGGGCGGCGTCGATGCGCGTCGGCTCGCCGTGGACGAGCACGTCGATCGCCCCCTCCAGGTCGGCCGGGATGCCCAGGGAGTGCGCGATCGAGTTCGCCGTTCCCAGCGGCAGGACCCCCAGGCACACATCGGCCCCGAGGAGCGCGGACGCCACGCTGGAGATCGTCCCGTCACCGCCCGCCGCGATCACCAGGGAGGCACCTTCGCGGCGCGCTGCGTCGGCGCAGGCGGCGGCAGAGCGCTCCGCGCTCGTCTCGTAGACGCTCAGCGCAAACTCGCGCTGGAGCCGGGCAGGCAGCGACTCGACCGAATCGCCCGCGTGGCCGGCAGCAGGGTTGACGATCAGCGCCGCTCTCCGCTCGGTCATGGCGGCATCGTAGAACGCCGAACCGGTTGAAACCCCAAGAAAAATCGGCGGGGTAGCCGCGAGCGGACCCGCGCGAGCGGCCATCGCCGCGCCCGTGCGGCTGTGCCTGCGTGCGCCACGCGCGCGACAGCGACGCCCCGCCGCGCAGCCCTGAGATGCCGCTCGCCGCACGATGGCACGGCAGTTGTACCGCGATGTTGTTCATGAGACTTCAACGAATCGGTCGACCGGCTTGTCTTGCGCTCGCGCTCCTCGGCGCGGGGACGCTCGCCGCGTGCGGAGAGGACTCGTCGGCGGGCGCGGGTGGCAGCGGCGCCACGAGCAGCGGGGGCGCCACCGGCGGCGAAGGCGGCGCGGGCGGCGAAGGCGGGGAAGGCGGGGGGGACGGCGGGAGCGCCGGAGGCGGCGCGTCATGGCCCGTCGACACCTACCCGATCGACATCACGCCATCGGAGGACTGGAAGAACCAGATCACCTTCCCCTTCGAGCCCTTCGCCGCCTGGCCCGCGACCTTCCAGACGCCGGGCTGGGTGAAGTTCACCGTGCTGATGCACGATCCCACCAAGGTCTACTACCAGGACAGCAACAAGTTCCCGTTCCACGGCGAGTTCGCCACGGCGCGGCTCGACCCGTTCTTCGAGATGTCGCGGGACGAGTTCGACCAGGTCTCGCTGCACGAGGAGGGGCAGAAGGCCATCCTCGGCGCCGTGATCTTCCCGCCGACCCCGGAGAGCGTGCCGGAGTACGGCATCCAGCTCGTCCGCCAGGACGCCTACGATCCCGAGGTGGCGCGCGTCGTCCTGGAGCTCGTGAAGGACAGCGTCATCGCGCCCGAGGGGACGCGGCCCTTCTATTTCCCGACGTACGAGCAAGCGGCGTCGGCCGCGGAGAACAGCGCGTTCTTCGAGGCGAGCGGGTTCCCGGTGAGCTCGGTCGAGCGGTGGCTGGACGGCGACGCGTGTTATGCGACGGGCTGGGCCGTGGGCCGGCTGCGCTATGTCCCGCCGGACGCGATCGACGCCGCCTACGCGAGCGGCGAGCTCCGGGCCGAGGACATCCTGCTCACCGACTCCATCCCTGCGGAGGTGCCTTATGTGGCGGGCATCGTCTCGCTGTCGCCCGCGACGCCGAACGCGCACACCGCCCTCCTCGCGACCTCGTTCGGCATCCCGTTCGTCTACCTCGGCGATCCGGCCGCCGCCGAGGCGGCAAAGGCGCTCGACGGCGAGGAGGTCGCGCTGCGGGCCTCGCTGCAATACGGGGCCATCTGCCGCGCCGTGCTCTTCGAGGCCGGAGGGATCGCGCCGGCGGACAGGGAGCAGCTGCTCGCGCTGAAGCGGCCCGGCGAGCTCGGGATCCAGCCCAAGGAGCCCCTCGGCGCCTACGCCGGGTCCACCGAGGATCTCGGCCCCGCGGATATCGTCCATTTCGGGGGCAAGGCCGCGAACTATGGCCTGCTGCGGGACGCCATCCCCGAGAGCTCCGACGTCGCGGTCGCGCTTTCGTTCGATCTCTGGGACGATTTCCTCGATCAGATCATGCCCGGCGGCCGCATGCTGCGCGCCGAGATCGCGGAGCGCCTCGCGGGCCATAGCTACCCGCCCGACATGCTGGCGCTCAAGGCCGATCTCGCGGCGATCCGCGCGCGGATCACCGGGGAGACCGCCTTCTCGGCGGGGCAGCGGCAGGCGATCGAGGCGGCGCTCGAGGGCTTCACGCCCACGAAGAAGATCCGGTTCCGGAGCTCGACCAACGTGGAGGACAGCGCCGTCTTCACGGGCGCGGGCCTCTACGACAGCTACAGCGGCTGCCTGGCCGACGATCGGGACGCCGACCAGGAGGGGCCGAGCCTGTGCGACGCCGGCGAGGCCGGCGAGCGCGGCGTGTTCCGCGCGATCCGCAAGGTGTACGCGAGCTTCTACAACGACAACGCCTTCCTCGCCCGGCTCCTCCATGGCGTCGACGAGGCGGAGGTCGGGATGGGCGTCCTCGTCCATCACTCCTATCCTGACGAGGACGAGATGGCGAACGGCGTCGCGACGCTCGAGCGGCGCGAGCTGGTCAACGACCAGATCAAGATCGTGACGCAGCTCGGGGCGACGTCCGTCACCAACCCGGAAGGCGGAGCGCAGCCGGAGGTCGTGACCGCGAGCCTCTTCGACCAGCAGACCTCCGTTTACCTCCTGTCTAGCTCGACGCTCGTCCCGCTCGGCGGCCACGTCATGCAATGGGAGGACGACTACCTCGCGCTCGCCGCGCTGCTCGGCCGCGTCGAGGCGCGGTTCAGCGAGCTGAACCCCGGCAGGAAGTCGTTCCTGCTCGATTACGAGTTCAAGAAGATGAAGCCCGGAGATCTCGTCGTGAAGCAGGTGCGCGAGGTCGCGCTCCCGGACACGACGCCGAGCCTCACGCCGTTCCTGCTCGACGAGCCCCGGGAGGTCTGCACCTTCCAGGGCGAGTTCGGCGACGTGTTCGCGAAGCACCGGCTCAAGGTGCGCGCGAGGCTCTCGGCGAAGAGCGGGTTCCTCACGCCGGCGGCGCTCGGCAGCACGCTCTTCAACGAGGACACGCGGCTCGATTACCTCTCCGGTGGATCGGTGGCGACGCTCTCGGGCAGCCCCGCGGCGTGGCCGGCCGCGTCCCACGCGTACGCCGAGGAGACGGCCACGGACTCCTTCGTGGACGGCGCCGGGGTCTCGGAGATCACCTATGCGCTCGCGACCTCCCCGGTGCCCGAGCTGTTGCCGCCGTCGCTGGGCCCGCTGGTCGCGCTGCGCGACGTCGGGATGATGCTGAGCGCCGCCTACGCCACGCCCGTGCCGGCGCTCGACTGGGACGGGACGCCGCTCGAGGTGCCCTCGGAGGTGGTGCAGCTCGACGCTTGTCCCGCGGACGGCCCCCCGGTGGCGGGCGCGCTGCTCCAGGAGCGCTCGCTCTCGTGGGCGTCCGGCGTCTCGGTGAAGACCTCGTTCTACTGGCCGCCGGCCCCCACGGGCCCCACGGCGGGGTACACGGCGCCGCTCCACAAGTGGGTGGAGACGCGCATCGAGGGGCTGACGAGCGCACCGATCGTGCTCAGGGGCTACCACGCGCAGACGTACCACCCGCAGCACCACAACTTCTCGGAGGATTTCATCTTCGAGCCCCGCCTCGAGCCCGGCCTGGATCCCGCGATCCTCGCCGAGCTGGAGCAGAAGGGCATCCGGCTGATCCACGTCCGGACGCCGGACGGCGGCGCGGAAGGCGCGAAGCTGTGGACCCTCGATCCAGCGGGCGTGTTCCACCGGATCGACTGAGCGGCGCACGTGCGGCCTGCGGAGCCCCGGCGAGCCCCGCCGCCGCCCGGGGCTCCGCCGGGCTCGTCACGTCTCCTCGAAGCGCACCACCAGGCTCGACTGCCGCTCCAGGCGGCCGCGCGACGTGAACCGCGGCCGGCGCGCGCGGAGTTGACGCGCGGAGGCCGCGGGTGGACCAGAGGCGCCGGCTGTTCCTGCTGACGAGGAGAAGATCATGAGCCTTTACGACAGCTCGTTCCCCCAGATGACTCGCATGCTCGGCCAGGTGCTGGTCTGGCTCGACAAGGCGGAGGCCTACGCACAAAAGAAGAAGTTCGATCCGGAGGTGCTCCTCGCGGCGCGGCTCGCGCCCGATCAGTGGAACCTCAGGCGTCAGATCCAGAACGTCATCGCCTGGCCCCTGAGGCTGGGCGCGCTCCTCACCGGCGCGGAGCTGCCGCAGCTCGAGACGGGCGACGAGACGATCGCGGAGCTGCGCGCGCGCATCGGCAAGGCGATCGAGCAGGTGAAGGCGGTGAAGCCGGAGCAGCTGAAGGGCGCGGAAGACCGCACGATTCCGCTCTTCTTCCTGCCGGGCAAGGGCATGAAGGCCCCGGAGTTCGTGTTCGGGTTCGCGCTCCCCAACTTCTACTTCCACGCCACCACCGCGTACTCGATCCTGCGGCACAACGGGCTCGACGTCGGCAAGTCCGACTTCATCGGATCGCTCGACCTCCGCGACCTGTGACCGCGGCGGCCCTCCCCCGCGGGAGGCGGCGGGGGGGCCGTCAGTCGTCCTCGCGCTCGTCCCCGAAGAGCACGCCGACCTGAAGCTCGATCGCATCGAACGGCTCGGCCCTGATGCGCTCACCGCGCTCCGCGCGGAGCGCCAAGAGGTACCCCTCCGGGGTCCACCGGTGCACGGTCAGCGTCTCCTCCCGGGGATCGACGATCCAGTAATGGGGGAGCTCACAGCGATGATAGACGCGCATCTTCTTGACCGTGTCGTTCTGCGCGTTGCTCGGGGAGAGCACCTCACAGACCCAGTCGGGCCGGATCCGGACAGGGCACCCGCTGGGCCGCTCCGGCGCGCGCTCGCGACGCCAGCCGACCACATCAGGCCGGTACACCTGGTCCGGCATGAACTCGACCTCGATCTCCGTGGCGAACCACCATCCTCCTGGCCAGCGGCCCCCGGGGCGCCGCTGGAAGGGGATCTTCACGTGCGCGACGATGGCGGACTGCGCGTCGCCGTGCTCGAACGAAGGGACGGCCTTCTGCACGAGCTCGCCGTTGATGATCTCGTGAAAGCGCTGCTCCTCGGGGATGGCCAGGAGATCCGCCACGGTGGCCGGGCGTGGCTTCTGTGCAGCGGGCACGCGTCGAGCATAGCGCCTCCGAGCGAGGTGTCGCGACGCTTCGCTCGACCTTGCCAGCTCGCTCCACCTCCGCGGCGTGGGACCGCGACGCGCTCTCTCACCCGATCGGCGCCGGGCCTCGGTCCAGCGCGGCGCCCGCTCAGCGCGCGCTCTCCCTCGGCTCCTGCTCGGCGAGGGCCGCGAGCGTCTCCTGCGCGACCAGCGCCGAGGACGCAGGGTTCTGCCCGGTGACGAGCCGGCCATCCCGGACGGCGAACGGCTTCCATACCGGCCCTCGCTCGTAGCGCGCGCCCAGGGAGCGCAGCCGCGATTCGAGGGCGAACGGGACGACGTCCGCGAGGCCCACGGCCTGCTCCTCCTCGTCCGAGAAGGCGCTCACGCGCCGCCCCTTCACGAGCGGCTCGCCGCTCGCGAGCCGGGCGTTCACGAGCGCACCGGGGCCGTGGCACACGGCGGCGACCACCTTGCCTTGATCGAACGCGCGGCCGAGCAGCCTCGCCGTGGCGGCGTCCTCGGCGAGATCCCACATCACGCCGTGGCCACCGACGACGAAGTACGCGTCGTGGTCACCGGCGATCCCGTCGATGCGGAGCGTCGACGAGAGCTTCGCCTTCGCCCGCTCGTCCTCGAGGAACGCCTGGACGGCACCGGACGGATCCTGGGCGCTCTTCGGGTCGGCCGGCGGCTTGCCGCCCTGAGGCGACGCGATGTCGACGTCCGCCCCGGCCTCGACGAACGCGCGGTACGGCGCGGCGAGCTCCTCGAGCCAGAACCCGGTCGGTTGCCCGGTCTCGCCGAGGCGAGCGTGGCTTGTGACGATCAAGAGAACCCTCGCGTTCATGGCGTCTCGCTCCTCTGGGCGCTGCTGCGCCCGTTGCGGTCGCGCCCCTCGCGCCCGAGGCGCTCGGGCTGGCGGCGACGGGAGGAACCTAGGCCTCCGAGTCGATGTAAACCAGCGAGATGATCTCACGCTATAGATGAGCCATGCTCATCAATTACGAGCTGCTCCGCACCCTGCTCGAGGCCGGCGTCGCGCCCACGTTCGCCGAGGCGGCGAGGCGCCGCCGCGTCACGCCGTCCGCCGTGAGCCACCAGATCAAGGCGCTGGAGGCGCAGCTCGGCGTGCCGTTGTTCGAGCGGGTCGGGCGCAACGCGCGGCTCCTGCCGGCGGGCGAGGGCCTGGTCGGCGCGCTGCGCGAGGCGTTCGCGCGCATCGACGACGCGCTCGCCGCGGCGTCGGACGACCACCGCGAGGTCCGCGGGGCCGTGCGCATCGGCGGGCCGGGCCCGTTCTCCCGCATGTGGCTGCGGCCCCGGCTCGCCCGGCTCCTCCGCGAGCACCCCGAGCTCGTCATCGACGTGCGCTTCGACGTGCCCTCGGTGCTCGCGCGGCGCCTGCTCGCGGGGGACGACGATCTGAGCCTGCTCGTGAGCGCCGAGGACACCCCGGGAATCGAGGCGCGGCCCGTCTACATCGAGGAGTTCTCGGCGGTCGCGTCGCCCGCAATGCTGGGAGCGTGCGGCCGCCCGGAGACCGCGCGGGAGCTCGCGGAGCACAGGTTCGTGGTCTTCGACGCGGATCTCGCGATGCACGCCGCGTGGTGGCGGGCGTCGTTCGGCAAGAGAGCCCCGCTGCCGCCGAAGATCGCCTGCCGGATCACGAGCCTCGACGAGATGCTGGCGCTCACGATCGCGGGCGTCGGGATCGCGGTCCTGCCGAACTATTTCATCGCCGAGGCGATCGCGGCGAAGCAGGTCGTCGTGGTGGGGCCGCGGCCGGGCAAGGGGCGCCGGGGCGCCCGGAACACGATCCACCTGGCGTGGCGCAAGGGCGCGGCGCAGAGCGCGCGCTTCCGGGCCGTGCAGGCGGCGCTGCTGGGAGAGGGCTGAGCGCCGCGCGCGGGCTCATCCTCGCGTGCCGCGGAGCATGCTGGGCCTGGAACGCGCGCCGCCCGTCCCGTCCAGAGTCCGCACGCTTCTCCGGGCGCAGGCGCGCCGTCGAGCGATTCAGTGAAACGACGGGCAGCGCGGCGGCTACACTCCACGCCGAGAGCCCATGCTGACCTCGATCACGCTCGAGAACTTCAAGAGCTTCCGGAAGGCGGCGATCCCGTTGGGCCCCTTCACGCTGCTCGTCGGGACGAACGCCTCCGGCAAGAGCAACCTCCGCGATGCGTTCCGCTTTCTCCATGGCGTCGGCCGCGGCTATTCGCTCGCGGAGATCCTGGGAGAGAAGTACGGCGAGGGCGGCGAGCTTCAGTGGAAGGGGCTCCGCGGCGGCACGAGGGAGGTCGTCTTCGGAGGAGGATCGGAGTTCTCGATCGAGACTACGCTTCGGGTGCCGATCCATCCCGTCCTCCGGCGCGGAGTCCGGAGGCTCAGGTACCAGATCGCCGTCGCAATCGAGAGCGCGAGAGCAGCACCGCGGGTGGCTCGCGAATTATTCTACTCGGGTAGGCGAATGTATTTCGACTCCCACCCATCCGACAATCCACCGAAGCAGCAAGACGAAGAGCATCTGATCGTGCACCTGAGTCGAGGGGGGAATTATCGGAGAATGGGGCCAGCGCTGCCCGTGCTGTCGAGCTCGCCGGCGATCCTGCAGGTCGCAAGAAAGGCCGAGAAGCAGCCCATGGTCCAGAGATTTGCCGGAAGCACGCTGCAGACGCTGCGCTCGATGCGCTTCTTGGATCTCTCACCGGACGCGGCGCGACTGCCCTCGCTACCGGGCAGGCAGGTACTCGGCGATCGGGGCGAAAACCTCTCCTCTGTGTTGCAGTCGATCTGCCAGGACCCGGATAGGATGTCGACGCTCCTCGAATGGGTCCGCGCGCTCACGCCGCTCGACGTCGTGGACTTCGACTTTCCCCAGGACTTCGCCGGACGCATCCTTGTGCACCTCGTAGAGCAAGGGGGCCGCAAAATCTCCGCACACAGCGCATCGGACGGCACGCTGCGCTTTCTGGCGATCCTCGCCGCGCTGCTCGACACCGATACCGCTCGCTTCTATTTCTTCGAGGAGATCGAAAACGGCATTCATCCGACGCGCCTTCACCTGCTCGTGCAGCTCATCGAGCAGCAATGTCGCACCAGGGACGTCCAGGTCATCGCGACGACCCATTCGCCCCAGCTCCTCGGCTTTCTCAGCCCCGAGTCGAGGGAGAGCGCCCTCCTCATCTACCGGCTCCGCGGCGCCGACGAGTCCAGCGTGCGCAAGGTGATCGACCTTCCCGACCTGAAGCGGGTCCTCGAGACCCAGGACCTCGCTCGCCTTCACGCCTCGGGGTGGCTGGAAGACATGGTAGAGCTCATGGCCGACGATGCGGGCGAGGCCGCCCAGTGAGCTATCGTGTACTCGTCATTCCCGAGGACTTTCGCAAAGATCAGTGCGTCCTCGAGCCCATCGTCACAAAGATGTTCGAGGCGATCGGCCGTAAAGCCAAGGTGCTAGTCTGCCGCGATCCGCTCCTCGGCGGCGTCGAGCAGGCACTCCGGTGGGAGCGCCTCCAGGAGATCCTCGTGCGCTACCAGGCGATGATCGAGTGTTTCCTGCTCCTCGTCGATCGCGACGGCAAACCGGGACGGCGCGAGGCCCTCGATCGACTGGAGTCGCTGGCCAGCGCCGCGCTTCCGTCGGGAAAACGTTTTCTGGCCGAGAACGCCTGGCAAGAGATCGAGGTGTGGCTCCTCGCCGGACACGATCTGCCCTCCGAGTGGGCGTGGAAGGCAGTACGCGCCCACGAAAACCCGAAGGAACACTACTATCAACCCCTCGCCGAGCAGCGCGGGGTCCTGCTCAAGCCGGCGGAGGGGCGCGGGCTCCTGGCCCGCGAAGCGGCCTCGCGGTACAGCCGCATTCGCTCCCTGTGCCCGGAGGTCGCGGACCTCGAGCGACGCCTCGGCGCGTAGCACCCCGCGCCGCCCGCGCCCCGTACAGGCTCACCCGCCCCAGTCGACCTTCGGCCTCCCCGGCGGCGTGACGTTCGGCATCTCGTGGAAGAGCCCCCGCGCGAGGTCGGGAAGCGGCGCGCACGCCTGCTCTCCCAGGTTGGTCAGCTCCAGCGGGTCCTCGAGCACGTTGAAGCAGTGGTACTCGCCGTCCCACTCGCGCGCCTCGATCTTCATCGGCCCCTGCATCATCCCCCAGTTGCGGAACGCGCACCCCCACACCCACGTGCAGTTCGTGAGCGGCATCGGCGCGACCGTGCGCTCCGGCCGCGTCAACGGGTGTCCGATCATCCGCCGGCGGAACGGATCGAGCCCCGGCTCGTCCCAGAGGCCCATCAGATCGAGGAACGTCGGCGCCAGGTCGAGGTGCCACACGAACGTGTCCTTCGCGCCCTCGATGCTCGCCCGCTCCTCCGGCGCGAGCGTCCCCTCCGGCGCGTCGATCCACGTCGGGACGAGGATCTCCTCGTCCCAGAGAGAGCTCGTGTGGCCGAGCTGCCAGTGCTCCCGGAACGACTCGCCATGATCCGACGTGTACACGATGACCGTGCGCTCGCCGCTCGGCGTCCCGCGGATGTGCTCGATGAGCCGGCCAACCGCCATGTCCGACAGGTAAACGACGTTCTTGTAGTAGTTCTTGAAGTGCTCGTTCTTCTCGGGCGCCTTCGTCAGCTCGCTCGGTTGAAACGGTGAGTGGAGCGGATCGCTCACGTAAGGGAAATGGACGTTCGAGTAATGGACGACGGCGAAGAACGGCTCGACGAGCTCGTCCCACTCCTCGATCACCCGATCCGTGAGCTGCCGATCGTAGGCGCCGTAATCGAGGTCGGCGCCCGGATCGAGCTGGGTCGCGACAGCCCGGTGCGAGACCGGGATGTCTTGCACGTAGAGCCGAGCGTTCCCGAACATGAGGTTCTGGCTCGTCCAGTACGCGGTGTCCCACCCGGCCGCATGGGCGTAGTCCCAGAGCAGCGGCGCGGCGCCGAGCACCTCGAGGCTCTCCGTCGGAGGGACGCCGGACCAGATGTTCGAGATGGAGATGGCCGTCGTCGAGTCGTGGGCCCGCATCTGCAGGAGCGGCATGCGGCGGGGCGCGGCGGCGTTGGAGAACGGCGTCGCCTTGTCGCAGGCCGGGTCGTACGCGACGCACGTCACGTCCGCCCGCTGGCTCTCCTGCAGGATGAGCACGACGTTCCGCGGCCGCGCGGGCCGCGCAGCGAGCCGCGGCACGCGCTCCGGGCGGCGGCGCTGCACCCGAAGATCCGGTGAGTCGTTCGTGACGCCGAGGTGCTCCTTCACCAGGGCGGTGATGCCGTGGAAGTAGATCATGTCGGCCGACGACGACTGGATCACCCGGTAGCTCACCGGGATCATCGCCACGCCGGCCAGCGCGAGCGGCACGACCGCGGCGGCGAGGCGCCGCCGGAGCCGCCGGGGGCGCACGAGCCGCCGAGAGAGCCGGAGCACCCCAAGGGCGAACCCGAGCGCGACCGCGAAATGGGCGATCACGCTCGGGTGCCCGAGCGGGAGCGTGCCCACGATCGACCAGGGGATCGACTGGGAGTGGATCTGGGAGTCGACCGAACAGTAGATGTTGTAGAGGGCGTGGAAGCCCCCCTGCACGCCGCACGCGAGCGTGAAGAGCGCGACGAACAGCGCGCCCACGGCGCCGCGCGCCGCGCCGCGGCGGCCCGAGGCGACGTAGAGCAAGAGGCCCCAGAACCCCAGCGACGCCGCCACGGTCGCGGCGTACCCCGCGGCGTGCGGCCGATCGAACGTGGTCATGTGGCGGGCCCGGCGCAGCACGTCGAGGACGAGGATCCAGAGCGCCGGCGAGGCCAGGAGGGCAGCGCTGATCAGGCGGCCGCGGCGGAGCGCGGCCTTCCGCGCGATGCGCGGGCGGACGCGGTCACGGGCGGCGCGATCGTCCGCGTGCGCGGGCAGGCTGATGGCGGGGGACGCGGGCGGCTCGGCGAGCGCGCCGCCCTGTCGGTCGATGTCCTGGGTCATCCGGATCAGTCGTGGCGAGGCCCGACCGCGAGGTCGCGGAGGTGGGCGGGGACGTCGACGCTGCCGGCGGGACCGCCGTAGAGGGCGTCCGCGAGCCGGGGCAGGTCGCCGCAGGCGGCGGGCCCGAGATCGCGCTGCTCGCGGGGGTCGGCGAGCACGTCGTAGCAGTGCCAGGCGGTGTCCCAGGCGCGGGATTCGAGCTTCATGTTGCCGCGCATCATCCCCCAGTTCTTGAACGCGCAGCCCCAGATCCCTGTGCAGTTCGTGAGCGCCAGCGCCGCCGGCCCCGGCGACGGCCGGAGCAGGCTGTGCCCGACCATCGCCGCCCGGTACCCCGCGAGCGCCGGCTCCTCCCAGAGGCCCATCAGGTCGAGCAGGGTCGGCGCCACGTCGGTGTGGAAGACCAGCTCGTCCCGGGCCGCGCGCAGCGCGCCCTCCTCCGCGGCCGTCAGGGTGCCCGGCGGAGCGTCGATCCATCCGGGCACCCGGATCTCCTCGTCGAGGATCGAGCCCGTGTGGCCGAGCTGGCCGTGCTCCCGGAACGCCTCGCCGTGGTCGGACGTGAAGACGATGACCGTGCGCTCGCCGACCGGAGAGCTGCGGACGAAGCGGATGAGGTCCGCGATGGCCGCGTCCTGACGGTAAACGGCGTTCCTGTAGAAGTTGCGGTACGCCTCGTTGTCGTCCGGCGCCTTGCTCTCGAGGGCGGGCTGGAACGGCGCATTCTCCGGGTCGACAAGGTAGGGGACGTGGGTGTTCCCGAAGTGCGCGACCGCGAGGAACGGCTCGCGCAGCGAGAGCACCTCGGACCGGACGTGCGCCGAGAGCAGCCGGTCGTCGGCCCCGAGATCGATGTCGGCGAGCGGATCGAGCTCGGTCGCGCCGCACTGGTGCGAGACCGGCAGGTCCTGCACGTAGAGGCGCGAGTTGGCGAACATCATGTGGTGGCTCGTCCAGTAAGCGCTGTCGAAGCCGGCGGCGTGCGCGTAGTCGAAGACGAGCGGCGCCGTGTGGAGCGCCTCGCGGGTCGCGACCGGCTGGAGGCCGGACCAGAGCACGGCGAGCCCGATCGCCGTCGTCGAGGCGTTCGAGCGCATCTGCGTGAGCGGCAGCCGGTCGGGGACCGCCGCGTCGATGCGCGGCGTGCCGGGGCACGCGACGGGCGCCTCGCCGGCGGCCACGGGCATGCGCGCCGAGCACGTCGCGTCGGCGCGCACGCTCTCGGTCAGGATGAAGAGGACGTTGCGCCGCGGGCCCGGCCGCGGGGTGACCGGCGGCAGCGAGGGCGGCGTGCGGAGCCCGGGGCGCACCTGCGCCGTGGTCTGGACGCCGGCGAGCTCCTTGAGCAGGCCGCCGATCGCGTGGAAGTAGATGACGTCGGGCGTGGAGGCCTGCACCGTGCGGTAGGAGCACGGCAGGACGAACGCGGCCACCACGACCGCGGGCGCGGCGAGGCGGGCGGCGCGGGCCCACGCCGTGCGGCCTGGCCGCACGATCCGCCGGCCCAGCCACACGAGCGCGATCGCGAGCAGGAGCGGCGGGAGGACCGAGCGAAAGAAGTTCTCGCCGTCGGCCCGGAGCTGGCCGAAGAGGCTGGCCGAGAGCGAGGTCCCGAAGAGCGTGGCGTCGAGGTTGAGGTACGTCGCGTACTGGCGGTGGAAGTAGAGCTGGCCGCCGAGCGACAGCGTCGCGAGCGTCACGAAGAGCAGCGCCGCGAGCCACCGCGACGCGCCCCGCCGCGACGAGGCCGCGAAGAGCAGGAGCCCCCAGAGCGCGGCGCTCTGGACCATCGCGCCGAGGTAGCTCGCGATGTGCTTCCCGCCCAGATCGAGCAGGCGATCGCCGCGGAGGAGGACGTCCGCCATCACGATGAGGAGCAGCGGGAGGGCGAGGAACAGGCGGCCGTAGCGGCGGCGGGCGCGGGCGACGGCGCGCAGCCGCGCGCGCGCCGCGGCGCGATCTGCGCCCAGATCGCGGGCGAAGCCGCGGGACGAGCGGCTCGCGGCGTCGGCCTCGACCGGCGGAGGATGGTTGAGCGCCTTGGAGCGGAGCACGGAGGCGCCCGAGTTTACCGAGGACGTGGCGTATCGGGAACGTTTCTGAGGCGGCTCGGTGGCATGGAGGTGACGGCGCCGGCCGGGGTTGCCCGCCCGGGAGGCGAGAAAACCCTTCGACCGCCGCGCGAGGCGTGCCATGGAGGCGTTCGCATGGCGGAGCAGCTCTTCCTGAACGGGATGCGCGGCGCGCAGCAGGCCTCCGGGGCCGCGGCGCCGCCGGCCGAACCCGCGTCGACCGAGGCCGCCGCGCAGCCCGAGGCGCGGCCGTCGCCGGGCGCGCCGGCGCCCGAGCCGCCGCTCGAGACGGCGGCCAGGCTCAGCGCCGAGCTGGAGGCCGCGCTCGTGCGCGAGCTCATGGCGGCCTACCAGAGCCTGAACTACACGCATTTCCGGCGGAAGCTGCGCTCGGCGTCCATCGAGCTGTCCGACGCCGCGAGCCGGCTCGGGCGGTGGATCTCGGAGGCGCGCGCGATCGAGATCTCGCGGCCGCTCGTCCTGACGCAGCCGTGGGGCGTCGTGATCGAGGTGCTGAAGCACGAGATGGCGCACCAGTACGTGCACGAGGTGCTGGGCGTCAGGGACGAGGCGGCGCACGGGCCGGCGTTCCGCGAGGTGTGCACGCGCCTCGGCATCGACGGGACGGCGGCCGGGATGCCGGTCGCGGGGCGCTCGCCGGCGGATCCTGGCGGGGTCGCGCGCGGCGGCGACGCGGGCGCGTCGGAGGCGAGCGTGGACGCCCGGATCCTCGATCGCATCGCGCGGCTGCTCGCGCTCGCCGACAGCCCGAACGCGAACGAGGCGCAGGCGGCGATGAGCGCCGCGCAGCGGCTGATGCTGAAGTACAACCTCGACGTCGCGAAGGCGCGCGCCGCGCGGCAGTACGGCTTCCGCCACCTCGGCGCGCCGAGCGGGCGCGTGGGCGAGACCGAGCGGATCGTCGGCGGCATCCTGGGGAAGCACTTCTTCGTCGAGGCGATCTGGGTGCCCGTCTACGTGCCGCTCGAGGGCAAGCGGGGCAGCGTCCTCGAGATCTGCGGGACGCCGGCGAACCTGGAGATGGCGGCCTACGTGCACGCGTTCCTGCACCACACGGCCGAGCAGCTGTGGAACGAGCACAAGCGGACCCAAGGGGTGAAGGGCAACAAGGACCGGCGGACCTACCAGGCCGGGGTGATGCTCGGGTTCCTCGAGAAGCTGAACGCGGAGCGGAAGGTGTCCGCGGAGCAGGGGCTCGTCTGGGTGAGGGACGCCGATCTGGACGGCTACTATCGAACGCGCCACCCGCACGTGCAGCACCTGCGCCACGCGGGCAACCAGCGGACGGCGGCGCACGCGCACGGGCGCGAGGCGGGGCGAAAGATCGTCCTGCACCGCCCGATGCAGGGGGCGACCGGCAACCGGGGCATGCTGCTGCCGCCGGGCAAGAAGGGCTGAGCCCGCAACGCCGGATCCGGGCCGCGCGAGGAGCTCGGACGGAAGCCGGACGATGCGAGACGGCGGGGCGCCAGCGTCTCGGCCGCGGCGCGCGCTCGACGCGCTCGTTGACGGAGAAGTATCGGTTCCGGCACGATGGCACGGCGCGCGGGAAAGCCTAGGAGAAGAACGAGATGCCGCTCCTGTTCACCATTGAAGAGCGCTTCGACGCATCGCCCGAGGACGTATTCCGGCTCGCGACCGACATCGACGCGTTCGGCGACTGGATGCCCAATTTCGTGCGGGTAGAGAAGCTCACGGGCGCCGTCGTCGGCAAGGGCGCGATGTGGCGTGAGACCCGCAAGATGTTCGGCAAGGAATCGACCGAGCTGTTCGAGGTCACGGCGGCGGAGCCCGGCAGGCGTCTGGACCTCTTCGTCGACGGGCAAAAGGGCACCACGGGGCGGGGGGCCTACCGCTTCCGGTATGTCTTCGAGCCCGAGGGCGCCGGCACGCTGCTCAAGATGGAAGGCGAGATCGCCGGGATGGGCTGGTTCATGGAGACGCTGGGGCGGCTGTTCATTGGCAGCTTCAAGAAGGCGGTGCACGGGGATCTCAAGGCCATGAAGACGCACCTGGAGCGGCGGCGGGCGAGCTAGCGCTGCGCCGCCCCACGGACACCCTCTCCGGGGGCCTCATCGGTGTTCATCAAGCTCGTTCGATCGCGCTCAGGGCACCAAGGGCCCCACTGCGCTCACCAGCGTAACCGTGGTTATCTTGTCCTTCCTCGACACGAGCCCGGGGGACATCCGCCGATGCAGCGAGGGTGATCCGCCGCGGCGCCGGCGTACTTCCCACGTTGCGCTCGGGCGGACGGCGGAACAGCATCCCGCATGGAGATGCGACGGCGGAAGGATCCCACGAGAGCGAAGTCTTCTCTTATGCTCGAGCGGCTGCCGTCTATCCTGCTGTCGCTGTTTGCGGCCTTCTTCGTCGCCATCGCGAGCTTCGTGATCTCCGCTGGTTACGCGGAGCACCGAGCCGCCGCGATCGACGCGGTGGCCATGAGCTTGGCGGAGAACGCCACGCCGAGCATCATCCACCTGGCGACCGCGCGCGCCGAGCTGAGGCATATCCAGGCGCTCCTGAGCGACCTCGTCAACGACGCCGCGCTGGGGCGCCCGCGCGACCGCCACGAGCTCGACGAGGCGCGCGACAATCTATCCCGGAGCATCGACGTCTACCTCGGCATGCCCGTCTATCCGGGCGAGTTCAAGCAGTGGCAGACCGTCGCGCAGGCGCTCGGCAAGCTCGATCAGGACACCGATCGGGTCCTCTCGCTGGTGGCGAACGGCCATCCGGACGAGGCCAGCAAGCTCGTGGACAGCGCGCTGCGGGCGGACTTCAACTCGACGAACGACGCCGTGATGGCCAGCATCGAGCTCAACGCACGGCACGCAGGTCGTCTGGCGACCGAGATCGCAGCCAACCGCGGTCGCTCTCGCCGGGTCGCGTTCGTGCTCAACACGGCGAGCGTGACGTTCGCGCTGCTGGCCTGCGCGGCGGCCGCGGTGCAGATCCGGCGCCACGTGAGGCTGCTCTGCCAGCAGGGCGTGGTCCTGGAGCGCCGAGCGGATGAGCTCGAGCAGTTCGCCGGCCGGGTCGCGCACGACGTGCTCAGCCCCCTCGGCGCGGTCGCGCTCTCGCTCGACCTCGCCCTGCGGCGGTTCGACGAGGGAGATCCGGCACGAAAGGGGCTCGAACGGGGCCGGCAGGCCATCCTTCGCGTCAAGCGCATGACCGACGGGCTGCTGGAGTTCGCTCGCGCGGGCGCGAGTCCGGAGCCAGGCGCGCGCGCCGAGGTGCACCTCATCATCGACGATCTCATGGTCGAGCTCGTTCCTGTCGCGGTGGAGCTCGGCGCGGAGCTCCGCGTCGAGCCCTTCGCCCCGTGCGCGGTGGCCGCGAGCCCCGGCGTGCTGACCAGCATCCTCGCCAACCTGATCCGCAACGCGCTCAAGTACCTCGGCGACGCGGCGGTCTGTCGCGTCGTGATCCGGGTGCTCGACGGGAGAGAGGCTGTGCGGATCGAGGTGGAGGACACGGGGCCCGGCGTCGCGCCAGCCCTCGAGCAGATGGTGTTCGAGCCTCATGTCCGAGCGCAGGGCGCTCGAGTGCCGGGCCTGGGCCTGGGCCTCGCCACCGTCAAACGCTTGACCGAGGCGCACGGCGGCCGCGTGGGGCTCCGCACGGTCGTGGGCCAGGGGAGCATCTTCTGGTTCGAGCTGCCCAGAGCGAGCGCCGAGGCGGCGCACGCGCCTGAAATCGGCCCGAGCACCACCGCATGACATCCGGGAGGCTGCGCTCCGCGAGCGACGTGAGGATGCGCTTGCGAAAAAAGATAGGCGCCGAGATCCAGCGCGACACGCCGGTCCCGAACGCGCCGCAGTAGCCGCCCCATCCGAACGGGGCCGGCGGCGCCTCCCCTCGCACGAGGCTGCCGCCGACGAGACCCACGGCGCCTCGAACTCGTACGAGGTCGCCCCCTCGGACGACCCCGGTTTCCTTCAGTCCACGCCGGTCCGTCTTTGTTGACCCGGTGCGCGGCCCCAGGCACCATCGGCGCGCAGCGCCCGGCTGGCCTGCATGGCCGGAGGCTCGACTCCGGCTCGCTCTCCTTCCCTAAACAAGCTGTTGAGGTGCTTTGATGCCCGTTCGTACGATGCTCTTGCTCTGCTTCGCGCCGTTTGTCATTGGCGCTCTCCATGGTTGCGGCGGCGACGACGGCGGCGGCGATACCTCCGGGGGCTCGTCGCTCGGCGAATGTCCGCCCGACTCGACCGCGCAGGCGGAGGCGGGCTACCAGGCGCTCCAGGATCAGTGCGTGCCCTGTCATCTGACGACCTCGGTGGGCGCGTCGCGCATCAACGCTCCGGAGGACGTCAACGTCGACGACCCGGCCAGCGTCAGGGCCGAGGCGGAGGAGATCTTCGAGGAGATCCAGATCGGCGGGGCGAACGGCGCGGACGGGATGCCCATCGGCGTGAAGCTCTCCGACGACACGATCGAGGCCATCCGGGTCTTCCTCGCCTGCGACGCGGCGAAGTAACGCCGCGTCGCTGCCCCGCACGCTTCCACACCACGTCCGAACGCCGGCGCGCCAGCTCACGAGAGGGCGCGCCGGCGGCTCTCAGGCGCGCCGCTCGCCTCGATCGCTGTGCGACCGCGCGATCCGGAGTATGGTGCAGGCATGTTCAGGCTGGATGCCCGCTCCGGGGCCGCCGCGCTCGCGCTGGCCGCCACGCTCGCGCTGACCGCGTCGCTCGGCGCCTCGTGCGCCGGCGCGCCCCCTGCGCAGCGCGGGGCGGCGGCCTGCCCGCCGCTCTGCCCGCAGCCGGCGCCCCCGCCGACCGCAGCGCCGGCGGGGCCCGTCGTCACGGGCACGCCGGGCGAGGCGCCGGCGTTCGACCCCGAGCGCCTCACCCTCGTGCTCGACGACCCGCGGCTCGCGCAGGTGCAGAAGCTCGTCGAGCAGGAGGCGTACGCAGGCGCGGCCGCGGCGATGGCCCAGGCGCTCTCGGCGCCCCTGCCGCCCGCGGACGCGGCGGCGTTCCGCTACCAGCTCGGGCGGCTGCGCGCCCTCGCGGGCGATCCCGTGGGCGCGGCGAAGGAGTACGACGCCGCCGCGGCGGCGGGCGGGCCGCTCGCGGATCACGCGAGGTTCGCGGCGGCCGATCTCCTCGCCAGGGCGGGGCAGCCCGACGCGGCGCTCGAGCGCGCGCGCGCCGTCGCGTCGGACGTCGCGATCGCCGACGAGCTCGATCGCATCGTCGCCGGCGCGCTCGCCGACAAGGGCGACATCGAGGGCGCGGCCGCGCGCTGGCGCGCGTACCTCGCCCGTAGCTGGCCGGCGTCGACGTGGGTGCCCGAGGCGCTCCGCTTCGCCCGCGCGCTGCTCCGCCACCCGAGCGAAGACCACGCCGAGGAGGCGATCCGCGTCACCCGGCGCGTCATCGACGAGGCGCCGGGCGGCGCCGGCGCCGGGGAGGCGAAGGAGATCCAGGACCAGGCCCTGTCGACGCTGCCGTTCGCGCGGCGCAAGCCGTTCCTCGACCTGGGCCCCGCCGATCTGCTCGCCCGCGCGCGCGCCTTGCTCGCCTCGCGCCAGGACAAGGAGGCGCTCGCCGTCACCGACGCGCTGATCGCCCTCCCCGAGGCGCAGGCGCCCTCGGCCTTCGCCTGCGACGCGTTCGCCGCACGCGGCGAGGCGCTCGGGCGCCTCCGGCGGCGGGCCGAGGCCGCCGACCTCTTCGGCACGGCGATCGAGCGCTGCGGGCCGGCCGCGCCCGCCGCCGCAAGCGCGGCGCCCGCCGCCGCAGGCGTGACGCCCGCCGCAGGTGCGAGCGCGCCCGCCGCCGCAGGCGTGACGCCCGCCGCAGGTGCGAGCGCGCCCGCCCCGCGGCGGCCCGAGACCCTCTACAACGCCGGGCGCGCGTCGCTCCGCGTCGATCGGCACGCCGAGGCGGCCGCGCGCTTCGCGCTGCTCGAGAAGGAATACCCGGATCACCGGCTCGCGGACGACGCGCGCTACCTCGGCGCGCGCGCGCTGCTCGGGCTCGGGGACCAGGCGCAGTTCGTGCAGCTGCTCACCGCCATGCCCGACGATTACCCGTCGGGCGACATGGTCGCCGACGGCCTGTTCGAGCTCGCGCTCTTCGAGATGGAGCGCGGCGACTGGGCGGGCGCGGTCAGGCCGCTCGAGCGCGCGCTCGAGCGGTTCCCGCACGAACGCGCGTACCACGCCGCCGGCAGGCTCCCCTATTACCTCGGGCGCGCCCACATCGAGACGGGCTCGCCCGACAAGGGGAAGGCGCTGCTCGAGCAGGTGATCCGCGATTACCCGCTCTCTTTCTACATGGCGCTCTCCCACGCGCGGCTCGCCGACGTGGACCCGGCCGCCGCTGAGCGCGCCCTGTCCGCGGCCCTGGAGCGCGACGCGAGCGCGCCGTACACCGAGCTCAGGAGCCCGCTCTTCGCGCGGCCCGCGTTCACGCGCGCGGTCGAGCTCGCGCGCCAGGGGGAAGCGAAGCTCGCGCGGCGCGAGCTCGACCTGCTCGGCGTCGGCGGCAAGACGGCGCCGCGCGAGGTGATGTGGGCCTCGGCGTTCCTGCTCGCGCGCTCGGGCGCGCTGCCGCAGTCGTACAGCATCCTGCGCACCGCCATGGCGGCGCCGGCGGCCGTCGAGCTCGCGGGCGAGTGGGTCGATCACTACCCGGTCGGGCGCTGGCGCGGCGCCTGGGAGCTCGCCTACCCGCGCCCCTTCTCCGGCCTCGTCGCCGCGGAGACCAAGCGGAGCGGGATCCCCGAGGCCCTCGCCTACGCGATCATGCGCGAGGAGTCGGCCTTCGACCCGAGGGTGGCCTCGCCGGCCCAGGCGTTCGGGCTGATGCAGCTCATCGTGCCGACCGCGAAGCGGATGGCCAAGCCGCTCGGGCTGCCGTGGAGCGCCGAGGCGCTGAAGCGCCCCGAGGTGAACATCGCGCTCGGCTGCCGCTACCTCTCGCAGCTGCGCGGCCAGTTCTCGGACAACCCCCTGCTGGCGATCCCCGCCTACAACGCGGGGGGCGGCGCGCCGAAGCGATGGATCGCGGAGCGCCCCTCGCAGAGCTTCGACCTGTGGGTCGAGCGCATCCCGTACGAGGAGACGCGGCTCTACACGAAGCGCGTGATGACGAGCCTCGCCGTCTACGAGCTCCTCTACGCCGGCGCTCAGCCGGGCGAGGCCCTGCGGACGCCGCTGCCCGCGAGCCCGGCCGCGCGCTCGGCCGTGGCGAACGCCGCGCCCTGACACCCGCGCCGGCGGAACCGGAAGCCAAGCGCCGCCGAGGTTTCGGCGAGCTGGCCGCGCTCAAGCTTTGGTAGAGTCCGCGTGTGATCGACCCATCGAGCCCTTCCCATCAGCTCGTGGGCGCCGTGCTCAACGGGCGCTTCCGGATCCTGCGTCTCCTCGGCGAGGGGGGCATGGGCGCGGTCTACGAGGCCGAGGGCCTTCGCGGCGAGGGCAAGCGGGCGATCAAGGTGCTCCACCCCGAGTTCACGCAGGAGGAGCAGGTCCTCCACCGCTTCTTCGCCGAGGCGGAGGCGACGAGGGGCTTCGTCCACCAGAACATCGCCTCGGTCTTCGAGGCGACCCGCGCCGAGGACGGCACGCCCTACCTCGTCATGGAGCTCCTGCAGGGCGTCCCGCTCGCCGCGTACATCGACACGGGCAACCCGATCCCCCCGCAGCAGGCCGTGCCGATCATCCACGAGGTGCTCCAGGCGCTCATGGCCGCGCACAGCCACAAGGTGATCCACCGCGATCTGAAGCCGGAGAACCTGTTCCTCATCCGCGATCCGCGCGGGGGCTTCCGCGTGAAGGTGCTCGACTTCGGCATCGCGAAGGTGATGGACGCGGCCGGCGGAATGGGCCTGAAGACCCGCGCCGGCACGCTGCTCGGGACGCCCGGCTACATGAGCCCCGAGCAGATCAAGAACGCGCAGGGCGTCGACGCGCGCGCCGATCTCTGGAGCGTCGGCGTGATCTTCTACGAGATGCTCACGGCGACGCAGCCGTTCCCCGCCGAGAACGAGTTCGCGCGGCTCACCGCCGTGCTCGCCAAGGAGGTGCGCCCGATCGAGCAGGTCGCGCCCCACCTCGCGGCCTGGGGCCTCTTCTTCCAGCGCGCCCTCTGCAAGGACGTGGCCGGGCGCTTCCAGACGGCCGAGGAGATGGCGCAGACACTGGGCGCCATCGCGCACCGCACGGGCATCGCGACGCCCAGCGCGCGGCCCGACGCGCCGGCGTCGCCCGCGCTGACGCACCAGCTGCCCTCGCTGCCGCCGCCGCAGCCGCTTCAGAGCGTGACGCAGCCGCCGCAGAACGTGGCGCAGCCGCCGCAGAACGTGACGCAGCCGGTGCAGAGCGTGCCGCCGGTCGCGTCCAGGGTCCCGACGGTGCCCCCGCCGCGCATGACGGCGCCGCCCGCCCAGGCGTCCCCGTCGGTGGCGCCCACGGCGACCTTCTCGGCCAGGCCAACCCACATCAGCGCGCAGCAGCCCGCCGGCGTGCCGACGCTCACGGGCGGCCATTACGACGTGCGGGTCGTGGAGGTCCCCTTGGCCGCCGAGGGCGGGGGCTCGGAGGGCGCTGCCTGGTGGCTCGTGGGGCTCATCGGGCTCGTGTGCCTCGGGGTCGGCTTCGCGCTGGGCGTGCTGGTGAGCGGGTGAGCGCGTGAACGGAAGCGCCCGCGTCCGCGCCCTGCTCGCCGTCACCTGCGCCGCCGGCGCCCTGGGCGCGCCGCGGCCCACGCTCGGCGACCCGCCCGCGGAGCCCCCCGTGCCGGTCGTCGATCTGCACGTCGACGTGCCCTGGCAGGTCCACTTCAAGGGGCGCGACAGGCGCCTCGGCGAAGGCCACGCCCGCAGGGAGACGCTCGTCGCGGGCCACTACCTCGGCATCGTGCTGCCGATCTACCTGCCCGACCAGGCGCGCCCCGAGGGCCCGCAGATCGAGGACGCCAGCGCGGTCCTCGCGACGATCGAGGCGATCATCGCCGCGAACCCGGTGCTCCTCCCGCTCGGCGCGGCGCGGGCCGAGCCGGGGAAGATCAGCACCTTCCTCTCGATCGAGGGGGCCGGCGCGTTCGCGGCGGACATCGCGCAGATCGACCGCTTCATCGCGCGCGGCGTGCGGCTCATCAGCCCGAACCACGCGAAGAACACGCGGCTCTCGTCGTCCGCGACCGGCGAGCCGGCGGCGTACGGGCTGACCGAGCTCGGCAAGCGGTTCTGCGAGCGCATCTACGATCAGGGCGCCCTGATCGACGTCTCGCACATCTCGGACGCCGCGTTCGCAGATCTCGTCCCGATCGCCGCGGCGCACGGCGCGCCGATCGTCGCGACGCACTCGAACGCGCGCGCGGTGGCGAACCGGCCGCGCAACCTGACGGACGAGCAGCTGCGGCTCATCGCGCGGAGCGGCGGGGTCGCGGGGCTCAACTTCCACGCCCCCTTCGTGAACGGCACGAGCGAGGCGGACGTCGACGACGTGGTCGCGCAGGTCGATCACATGGTCCGCGTGGCCGGCGTCGATCACGTCGCGATCGGCTCGGATTTCGACGGCGGCATCGTCCCGCCGAGGGGGCTCGACGACGCGTCGGCGCTGCCGGCGCTCGCCGCGCGGCTCAGGCAGCGCGGCATGTCGCGCGAGGACGTGGTGAAGATCTTCGCGCAGAACGCGCTGCGCATCCTCGGCTGGCGGCCGGCGATGGATGCGAAGAGCGCGAGCGCGGCCGGCGGCGCGCGCCCGTAGCCGAGGGCCGCGGCGCGCCGCCCGCGCGATCGCGGGAAAGGCGCGCGTGCGCAGGGAAGCCGCGACGATGTCCTGGTCGCAGCGCCCGGCGCCCGAAGCGGCGCCGAGCGCCTCGCCTGCATGGATGGCGTGGACGGCGCCGCGCCCCTCGGACTACGCTCGCGCTCCCGCCGGGAGGATCCCATGACCGATCTCGACGACCGCTGTCTCGACACGTTCCCCGAGTGGCTGCGCAGTCTCGCCTCGGACGCCACGGATCTGGCGGGCCTGCTCGCCTCGCCGGAAAGCCCGGAGGCCACGCGCCGCTCGCTCGCGGGGGGCCTCAACTACCTCTTCAAGTCGCTCGACCTCATCCCGGACGGCATCGAGGATCTCGGCTTCCTCGACGACGCCTTCGTGCTGCGCGTCGCCGCGTCCTTCGCCGCGGCGGAGAGCCCGGAGCTGCGCGACCAGGCGCCGGCCCTCGCGCGGCTCGCCCGCGACGCGGAGCTCATCGCCGAGCTGCTCGGCGGCGACTACGCCCGGCTCAAGGGCTACGTGCGCTCGCTGGAGAAGGGCGCCGCGCGCGGCCGCACCGTCGACGACATCCTGAGCGACGAGCAGGTCCGCGCCTCGTTCATGCACGAGATCACCGGCTGGGCGTCGAGCTACACCGCCCCGAGCTTCAGCCGTGACGCGAAGAATCTGATCAAGCTAAAATCATTCCTCTCCGCCAAGCTCCCGGCCTGATCGCGCGCGTCGAGGTGCCGCCGCGGCGCGCCGCGGCGCGTCCACCGCTCGCCATGGTACACCCCCGATCATCCCCCGGAGGATCGCGTCCGATGTCAGCCGCTCTCCGCCTCACCGCGCTGTTCGCCGCACTGCTCGCCGCGGGCTGCGACGCCGACCGACCCGCCTCGACGGCGCACAGCCCCGCCGCCACCTCTCCGCCTCCGCGCTCGACGGGAGCCCCGGCTGCGCCGCCGCCCGACGCGGATCGCTCCTACGCGTACCCGGCCGCCGATCGCGTGGTCGCCATCGGCGACGTCCACGGCGACCTCGCGGCGACGCGCGCGGCCCTGCGGATCGCGGGCGCCATCGACGGCGCGGATCGCTGGATCGGCGGCAAGCTCGTGCTCGTGCAGACGGGCGACGAGCTCGACCGCGGCGACGACGAGCAGACCATCGTCGACCTCTTCGATCGCCTCGCCGTCGAGGCGCGCGCCGCCGGCGGCGCCGTGTACGCGCTGAACGGCAACCACGAGGTCATGAACGTCCAGCTCGATTTCCGCTACGTCACCGAGGGCGGCTTCAAGGACTTCGAGGACGTGCCCGGGCTCGACGCGTCGGGCCCCCGCCTCGCGCCGGTGCCGCCCCCCGCGCGAGCCCGCGCCGCCGCGTTCGCCCCCGGCGGTCTCTATGCAAGGAAGCTCGCGGCGCGCGACGTGATCATCGCGGTCGGCGACACCGTCTTCACGCACGGCGGCGTGCTCCCGGCCCACACGCGCTACGGCATCTCGCGGATCAACCGCGAGGTGCGCGCGTGGATGGAGGGGAAGAGCCCCTCCGCGCCGGCCGTGATCGCGGCCGAGGACAGCCCGGTGTGGGCGCGCCTCTACTCGAGCGATCCGCCGCCGAGCCCGGGGTCGCCCCCCTGCGCAGCGCTGGACCAGACCCTCGCGGCGATGTCCGCGAAGCGCATGGTCGTGGGCCACACGGTCCAGAGGCACGGCGCCACGTCGGCCTGCGGCGACAAGATCTGGCGGATCGACGTCGGCATGGCGTCGCATTACGGCGGAAAACCAGCAGCGCTGGAGATTGTCGGTGACACCGTGCGTGTCTTGACGCCCGAGGCAACCAAGGCGGCCGAGACAACCAAGGCGGCCGAGGCGACCAGCGCGGCCAAACCGAAGAAATAGACGTAATTGTGAGAAAACTTCAACGCCGTCCGCAATGCGATCGCGTGTCGTCCACGTTTACGTTCACGTTGACAGCCATGTTCACGCCTCACGCCAAGAGCCGCTGGGGGAGAAGCCCCCGGGAGCGCCCCGAGCTCCATTGACGGGCGAGGCGAGAACCGGATAACGTGAATAGCAAACTGGGGTTCTTCGATCCCCAGGGGAAGGGAATCAGATGCCCGAGCGACCGCTCGCGCTGATCCACGAGGCGAATCTGAGCGACGGGGTGCCTACCCTGACGCTCGGCGAGCGGCGCCCCCCCCTTCCGGTCCCCCGTGCTGCGCCCGCGCTCCTGAGCCGGTGCCGGCAGGTCGAGCGCTGTACCGCGTGGCGCGACGCGGGGAGCGGCTGATGGACGACGACGAGCTGCTGCGCGCCCTGACGCGCATCGCACAGCGGGATCCGACGACCGATCCGCGCTGGCGCAGGCTCGCCGAAGAGACGCGCCCGGAGGACGCGCAAGACGCTCCGGGAGACGCCGCGAACACCGCGGCGCGCTCGAGCGCCGGGCGGGAGGAGCGCGAAGTCCGGCCGCCCCTCGACGACGAGACCCGCGCCCGGCTCGCCGACCAGCTCGTCGCCCAGCTCCGGGAGCCGAGCGGCGGTGCGCCCGCGCCGTCTCCGCTCGCGCGCCCAGCGGTCGATCGGAAATCGGGGATCCGCTTCCGGTGCCCCGAGGAGTGGGACTGCGACGCGGAGGAGGCGAGCGACGTCGCCGATGCAGCGCCGCTCGGCGCGGACGCCGACTCGCTCAGCGGGACGAGCGCGCCGTCCACCACGGACGCGCCGGTCTGTCGCGCGATCGACGGCGAATCGGTGCCGCCCGGGACATCGGAGCCGCCGCGCGATGCGCGCTCGAGCGCGGCGCCCGGGCAGCCTGCCCAGCGCGCGCAGGACGGCGCGGACGCCCTCGCCAGGCCGCCGCGCAAGGGCCTGTCGCACCCCGAGCTGGTCGTCGAGCGGCGGAGCGCGCGGCGGACGACTCCGACGGCGCGGGCCCGGGCGGCCGTCGGCGTGGTCGGCTGGGTCGTGTCGGCGGCGCTCGTGTCGCTGCTCGCGCTGCGGCCCGCGCCGTTCGCGCCGGGCGCCGCCCCGCTCCCCGACTACACGCTCGCGACGACGACCCTCGGCGACGGCCCGCAGCAGGGAGCTCGCGGGCCGGGCACCCCGCGCCACGTCGGCAGGGGCGAAAGGCTCACGATCGCGCTCTCGCCCGGCACGCACGTGCCAGCGCCGGTCGCGGTAAGGGCCTTCCTGGTGCAGGGCGGGAGCGCGCGCCCGTGGCCCGTGGAGCTGGCGCTGGATGGCGTCGGCGGCGCGAGCATCTCGGGCACGCGCGAGGAGCTGTTCCGGGACGTCGCGGTGGGTCCCTGCGAGGTCGTCCTGGTGGTCGGCCACCCCGACGCGCTGCCAGGCCCGGACGACCCGCTGCCCGACGAGGACGCCATCCACCTGGCGGGCGGCCGGCTCCTGCGGCAGCGATTGTTCCTTGACTGACCGCCGGCTGCGCGCATGAGGTAGCCCGTCCTTTCCCTGGCGAGGGAGGCCCGCCTCACCCGCGGGCGCGCTCGACCCGGCGCGCGCTCGACCCGGGGCGCGCGCCGCCGTCCCTCGCCGGGAAGGGCAGAGGGCATCACGCATGAACCGACGGATGTTCAAGAGCAAGATCCACCGCGCGACCGTGACCCACGCGGATCTGCACTACGAGGGCAGCGTCACGATCGACGCCGACCTCCTGGAGGCCGCCGACATCCTGCCGTACGAGGCGGTCGACATCTGGAACGTGACGCGCGGCTCCCGGCTGACCACGTACGCGCTCGCGGGGGCGCGCGGCTCGGGCGTCGTGTGCATCAACGGCGCGGCGGCGCACCTCAATCAGCCCGGCGACCTCGTGATCATCGCGACGTTCGCGGACATGGACGACGCCGAGGCGCGGCGGCACACGCCGCGCGTGCTCCGCGTCGACGGGCGCAACCGGCCGCTCGCCGAGCAGCCGCCCGAGACGCCGGGCCCGCTCGCGCCCAACTGAGCGTGCGCGGGCCAGCCGGGCGCCTCACCCGGGGCGCCGGCGCCCCAGGCCTCACCAGGCGAGGTGCGCCCGCCCGTCGAGGTACACGCGCTGCGCCTCGCCGAGGCCCGTCGACTCGCCCTCCACGACGCGCAGGATCCCCGTCGCGGGCCCGAGCGCCACATCCCGCCCCGCCTCGAAGCGCTGCATCCGGACCAGGGCCCGGTAGGCCTTGTCCAGCAGGAGGGCCCGCTCGCGCGACGGCGCGACGAGGTACGCGAGATCGCGGTCGCCGCCGGGCGCGCCGCGCCGCACCTCGGCCTCGTCGAGCGCGCCGCCCGGGAAGAAGCGGGCGAGCATCTCCGCGTTCCCGCGGTAGTCGTCGGCCCCGCGCGCGCGGCGCAGGTAGGTCAGCACCTCCGGCTCCGCGTGGCCGGCCTGCGGCACGTCGGGCATGCCGCGCAGGTCCTGGTGCCGCCATCCGGCCGCGCCGGGCACCTTGCGCGCCAGCGAGAAGGTGTGGTCCACCGTCACCCCGACCGCGCCGTGGCAGCCCATGCACGCCCGGTGCTCCTCCGCGGTCTGCAGCCGCAGCCGGCCCTGCTCGTCCTCGATGAACGCCTGGATCTGCCAGCCGAACGCGTTGCGCAGGCCGACCTCTGGCCCGCCCGGGTGGAACGGCGGCTGCCCCTCGTCCTTCTCCTCCGCCTCGCGCTCGTACGCGCGCGCGATCGCCCAGTCGTCCGGCTCGTCGACCTTGCGCGCGTAGCGCAGCTCCTTCATCCGCGCGGCGAGCAGCGCCGGGCGATCCGGGTCGAGGTACCGCACCGAGTGCAGGAGCTCCGCCCCGCGCGGGTAGAGCCACGCCCGCACCGGCACGCCGGCCGCCCCGCCGGCGTACCGCGCGGGCAGGCGGACCACGCGCGTCACCGCGGGCTCGAGCGCGCCGTCGCCGTCGAGATCGAAGCCGGCGAGGATCTCGCTCACCGGCTCCACCTCCCGCCCGGCGGCCGCGTCCGCGGGCCCGGCCGCGCCTTCCCTCGGCAGGGGCGACGGCGACGCGATCGCCGCCTCGAGCAGCGCGAGGTTCAGCTTGTACACCTCGCGCGACGGCGCGCCCGAGGCGTCCTCGCGGAACGCGGCCGGCAGCCGGAGGAACACGTCGCCGGCGCTGCCGTTCGTGGGCCAGAAGCTGCCGGGGAACGGCTTGTAGCGGACCGCGCGGAAGCCGCTCCCGTCGCGCGCGAAGCCCTCCTCGTCGAGCCCGGCGCCGAGGTCGAGATCCGGCACGTAGCCCGGGTAATCCCGGCGCGCGGCGAGCGCCTCGCGCAGCGGCGCGTAGTTGTCCTCCCGGATGTACTCGAGGATCTCCGCGTCGCTCGTCCGGGCGGCGGCGGCCGAGAGGTCCTCGAGCAGGTTCGTCCAGGGGTTCTTCCGGGCCGCGTCCGAGAAGGCGTACTCGCGCTGGAGCTCGTGATCGGCGAGCGTGTTCGGGCCGATCCCGATCGTGTGGCACGTCCAGCAGCCGTTCGCGCCGCCGGCCGTGGTCGCGTAACACATCGGCGGGATCGACGCCTCGGGGTTGCCAGCGCGCCCGGCGCGCGCGGCCGCGGTGGCGAGCGGGTCGTAGCCGCCCCCGCCGCAGCGCGCGCCCGCTGCGAGGACGGCGGACACCGCCGCGAAGGCCAGGGGCGCGGACAGCAAGCGCGCGCGGCGGGCGGGCATCGGGGGGCTCACTCGGGCAGGAAGGTGACCGCGATCACGCTCGACAGGGAGGCGTCGCCCTTCGGCCAGGTGCTGTAGGCGTTCTCGCCGGGGTGCTGCACCGACATGAAGATCGTGCCCATGTCGGGCGTGAACGACGGGCCTGTCGCCTCCGCGTCGCTCGGCAGCCCCACGACGCGGAACGCCTTGCCGAAGCTCGGCTGGGTCACGCCCGGCTGGCCCGCGCGGTGGGCGGGGTCCAGATCGAGGTAGTAGAAGGCGTCCGCGTGCGAGGCCACGCCGAAGTTGCCGTCGGTGCCGAACCACACGCCGCCATCGCGGTCGAGCAGCAGGTTGTCCGGGCAGGAGGCGTCGAAGTCGCCCTGCCCCTTCGAGCCGTGCCAGACCTCGAAGTACAGGAACTCGGTCGACGCGCCCGGGTTCGCGGGGTCGGACTCCTCCAGGGCGAAGATCGAGCCCACCGCGTCCGTGCGCTTCGGGGACTGGGTGGCGTGGGTCGCCGGATCGAAGACCGCGCCGCCCTGATCGAGCGCCGTCTGCCCGGTGTGGTTGGTGAACGCCACGTAGAGGCGCGGCGTGCCGCTCGGATCGCGCGGGTTCCACTCGATGTCCTCGGGCCGGTTCAGCTCCATGATCCCGACCTTGTTGCTCACCGTGAACAGCGCGCGCCAGACGTCGTAATCCGTCTGGAAGCCGCCGATCCGGTTCCAGCTCACGTCGCGCAGCGCGTCGCCGACCGTCTTGGCCGGGTCGCCGAGCGCTGCCGCGTTCGGCGCGATGTCGGCGCTGTCGACGGAGAGCTCGATCCACTGCCCCGTGCCCGGGGCCGCCTCGGTCGGGGCCGCGTGGGTCGCGACCAGGGTGTTGCCTGTCGTGTTGTCGAGCCCGGCCATGTGCGCCGCGTAGAGCTTGCCCTCGTCGAGCAGCGCGCGGATCGCCGCCCGCGTCATGCCGGCCGTGTAGTTGCCGCTGGTCACGTACTTGTAGATGCGGCCGCCGCGGCGATCGTCGGTCCCGTAGACAACGATCGGCCGACCAGGCGCGAGCCTCCACGCGTCGTCGACGGCGAACGTCGCGGCCTCCCAGCGGGCGCGGCCCATGAAGCCGAACTTCTTGTGGCCCGTGCCCGCCTGGGTCTTGCCGTCGTACTCGCCCGCGGGCTGCCCCGGGTCGATCTCGGTGAGATAACCGTAATGGTCGCGCGGCTGCCGGCCGTTCGGATCGGAGATGCGCCCGAACTCCGCGCTGGTGCTCGCCTCGAAGACAGGGCTCACCGGCGCGCCCGGGTCGAAGCCCCGGCCGGTGAGGAACCGCTGATCGCCAGACCAGCTCGCCTCGAGATCACCGTAGTAGTCCTGCACGTTCTCCTCGGCGGTGATCACCGTGCCCCACGGCGTCTGCCCGCCGGCGCAGTCGCCCATGATGCCGGCCACGAGCCCGCCCGCGAGCGCCGCGCCGGTCGTGTCGTCGTGGCCCGGACTCGAGAGCTCGTGCCCCGCGAGGCGGCTCAGCGTCTTGCTCGTCGCGTCGTAGCGGACGGCGGTCGCGCTCCGGTCGACCGACCATGCGCCCGTCGCCGGGTCCTGCACGGTCCGGAGCCAGGAGCCGCCGACCTCCTTCTTTTCCCATCGAATGTAGGTGTCGACGTCCGCCTGCGACCAGACGTTCGACTCGACATCATTCGTGAGGACGCCGAGCTTGCGCAGGTGCCGGGCCAGCGTGAGGTGCTGCCCCGTCGGCGCGGAGCTGACCGTCGGGCTCCGCCCGGAGACGTACTCGTGGTTGACCCAGAGCCACCCGGCGGTGGCGGAGCCGTTCCACTGCGGCGCGTCGCCCGCGGTGGCAGCCCACCCTTCGCCGAAGAACGCTGTGTAATCGTTGTTGGCGCCGAAGCGGGGCGCTTCCGGCGCGGTGCTGAAGGTCAGCGGATCGAGCCAGGTCACAACGATGTCGGAGCGCACGCCGGCGAGCGCCCGGATGGTGTCGGTCGCGGCCGCGCGGAGCGGGAACTGCTCGCCCTCGGGCAAGTTGCCGGTGGCGAACAGCGCGACGCGCTCTCTCACGTAGTGCGCGAGGTTCGCGGCGTTGCTCCACACCGGCGCGTCCTCGCCGGGCGCCCCGGGCTCGCCAGGCGCCCCGGGCTCACCAGGCGCCCCGGGCTCACCAGGCGCCCCGGGCTCGCCAGGCGCCCCGGGCTCGCCAGGCGCCCCGGGCTCGCCAGGCGCCCCGGGCTCGCCAGGCGCCCCGGGCTCACCAGGCGCCCCCGGCGCCCCCTGCTCACCGGGCGCACCGGGCTCCCCCTGCTCACCGGGCTCCCCTGGTTGCCCCGGCTCACCGTTCGCGCCGTCCTTGCCCGGTACGCCCTGTTCGCCGGGCGCCCCGGGCGCGCCCTTCGCGCCATCCTCGCCGCAACCGCTCCCGATCGCGGCAAGACCGCCTGCGAGCACCAGAAGCAACGCCGTCCTCAGGGTCCGCCTCGTCATCATGTCCTCGTCTCCGCCGGGTAATGGCCGCAGACGATGCCTGGCGACGGTGGCGCCCCAATGCCCCTCACGCGACAAGTTGTTGTCAGAGATCCCCTGACCCTCGATCGGGCGTGTCATGAGCACCACACGACCCGGCGGCCACGCGACGGGACCACGGCGAAGATCCCTGGGAGGACCGGCGGAGCCGCCTTGCTCGCCATGACCGCGCAGGCGCCATGGCCGCGCGGCCGTCGTCGCCGCGCTACTCGTCGTCCTCGTCGGGCACGACGACGTCTTGGCCGAAGCGCGCGCGCGCCTCGAGCAGCTCCTTGTCCGAGATCCAGGTGCGCTCGCAGCCGAGGAGCGGCTCTACCTGATAGACGTCCTTGCGCTGCTCGCCGTGCCCGTCTTCGAGGACCCGGACTACCTCGTGATGGAGGCCGCAAGTGGGGCAGAGCGCTCGCATGAAGGGTCACTATAGTGCGGGCGCGCTGGGCGCAAGGCCCTCCCCTGCGCGCCGTCGACCGCGGAGCGGCGTCGGGCGGCGGGGGAGGTCAGCGCGTGCGAGAGGGGAGCGAAAGGGCGCGGGGAGCGCCGAGCGCGAGAGGAGGCGCCTCGCTCAGGCCGTGGCGCGGGCGCCCGCAGCGGCGGTCGCCTTCTCGTCCGACTTGATCCGCATCCCGTAGAAGGAGCGGTACACGAACACCATCGAGAGCACGAAGAAGATGCCCGCGAGCACGAGGCTCGTCCCGCGGTCGATCTCGATCGCCAGCTCGACCGCGAGGAGGCCGAACAGCGTCGTGAACTTGATGATCGGGTTCATCGCGACAGACGAGGTGTCCTTGAAGGGGTCGCCCACGGTGTCGCCGACGACCGTCGCCGCGTGGAGCGGCGTGCCCTTCTCCTTCAGCTCCACCTCGACGAGCTTCTTCGCGTTGTCCCAGGCGCCGCCGGCGTTCGCCATGAAGATCGCCTGATAGAGCCCGAAGAGCGCGATGCTGATGAGGTAGCCGATGAAGAAGAACGGCTCGAGGCAGGCGAACGCGAGCGTCGAGAAGAAGACGCCGAGGAAGATGTTGAACATCCCCCGCTGCGCGTACTGCGTGCAGATCTCGACCACCTTCTTGCTGTCGGTGATCGAGGCCTTCTCCACGCCCTCGAGGCGGATGTTCGCCTTGATGAACTCGACCGCGCGGTAGGCGCCGGTCGAGACCGCCTGGGTCGACGCGCCGGTGAACCAGTAGATGATCGCGCCGCCCGTCACGAGGCCGAGCAGGAACGGCGGGTGGAGCGGCGAGAGCAGGCCCATGATCTCCTTCAACCGCTCCTGGGGCGTGAGGTTCGCCGCGTTCTTCACCAGCGTGTTGCTGAGCACGACGATGATCGAGAAGATGAGCGTCGTCGCGCCGACGACCGCCGTCCCGATGAGCACCGGCTTGGCCGTCGCCTTGAAGGTGTTGCCCGCGCCGTCGTTCTCCTCGAGGTAGTGCTTCGCCTTGTCGAAGTTCGGGGTGAAGCCGAAATCCTTCTTGAGCTCGGCCTCGACGTTCGGGACGTTCTCGATGAGCGAGAGCTCGTAGACCGACTGCGCGTTGTCGGTCACCGGGCCGTAGGAGTCGACCGCGATGGTCACCGGGCCCATGCCGAGGAAGCCGAACGCCACGAGGCCGAAGGCGAAGACGCTCTCGGCGATCATGAGCTGCCCGAGGCCCTGGGCAGAGAAGTAGTACGAGATGCCCATCAGCACGACGAGGACGAGGCCCATCCAGTACGCGCTGAAGTTGCCGGCGGTCAGGCCGGACAGGACGTTCAGCGAGGCGCCGCCCTCGCGCGACGCGGTCACGACCTCGCGGACGTGGCGCGACTCGGTCGAGGTGAAGATCTTGATCATCTCCGGGATGATGGCGCCCGCCAGGGTGCCGCAGGTGATGATCGACGAGAGCTTCCACCAGAGCGTCGTGTCGCCCCCGAGGCTCGGGATCATGAACGCCGACACGGCGTAGGTGAGCGCGACCGACACGATCGAGGTCAGCCAGACGAGGCGCGTCAGGGGGGCCTCGAAGTTCATCTTGTCGGCGTCGGCGTAGGACCCCTTCGCGATCGCCTCGTTGAGGAGGTACGAGCCGATGCTCGCAAGGACCATCACGATGCGCATCACGAAGATCCAGACGAGCAGCTGGACCTGGACGGCCGTATCGGGGACGGCGAGGAGGATGAACGAGATGAGCGCGACGCCGGTGACGCCGTACGTCTCGAAGCCGTCGGCGCTCGGGCCGACCGAGTCGCCGGCGTTGTCGCCGGTGCAGTCGGCGATGACGCCCGGGTTGCGCGCGTCGTCTTCCTTGATGTTGAAGACGATCTTCATGAGGTCCGAGCCGATGTCGGCGATCTTCGTGAAGATGCCGCCCGCGATGCGGAGCGCGGAGGCGCCGAGCGACTCGCCGATGGCGAAGCCGATGAAGCACGGGCCCGCGTAGTCGCCCGGGATGAAGAGCAGGATCACCAGCATGAGCATGAGCTCGGTGCTGATGAGGACCGCGCCGATGCTCATCCCGGCCTTGAGCGGGATCGCGTACGTCGGGAACGGCTTGCCCTTGAGGCTCGCGAACGCGGCGCGCGAGTTCGCGAACGTGTTGATGCGCATGCCGAACCACGCGACGCCGCAGCTGCCGGCGATGCCGACGAGGCTGCTCAGCAGGATGACCACGACCTTCGCGGCATCCATGTGACGCAGCACGCCGAAGTAGAGAACCATGACCGCGCCGATCAGGATCTCCAGGACCAGGATGAATTTGAACTGCGTGACGAGGTACGTCTTGCAGGTCTCGTAGATGAGCTCCGAGATCTCCCGCATCGCGCGGTGGACCGGGAGCTTGTTCAGCTGCGAGTAAATGACGAGCCCGAACACGAATCCGAGCGCGCAGACGCCGATGCCGCCCATGAGGAGCGTGCGGCCGTCGATGCCACCGAAGGACTGAGTGCCTAGGTCGGGGAGGACCAGATCGGATTCACTGGCGCTGGCGAGCCCGCCGCTGAGCAGCAGGGCAAGCGCGGCGAGCCCGGCCAGCATCGGTGCGAGCCAGGCCTTGTGGGACCGGAGAACGTTCATGGACGGTGTGCCTCCATCGCAAAATCCGAGGCAGAGGACGGCGCCATCGCCGCTCGCTGCTTCGTGGTTCCGAGGGGTTGGCCGCCTGCGTAAAGGGGAAGGGGACCGGCGCGCTGCCGGAGGGGCTCTTGCTCTAACGCCGACGCTTCAGCACAGCCTCGTCCCTCGACGACCGGAGGGTGACGGAGTGCCCAGAGCTGCCAGGCATGCCTCCACCGTGACCGGACCCCCGAGGCGCGCGCTAGCTACCATGCACCCGAGACGCCGTCGAGAGGGCGCGATGCGCGCCCACGACGAGAGGGCCTGTCAGCGGCGCGATGTCAGGAGATCACGTAGGGAGATTACGTACGATGGTGAAAGAAAGAAGCGCGCCCGACCGAACGCCGTCACACGCTGTCGCGTCCGGTCGCATTCAGCTGCGCTCGGACGCTTTCAGCTGCGCTCGATCGTGTTCAGCTGTCCTCGTCCGTGTTCAGTTGCGCTCGGTCGCGTTGTTCAGCCGGCGATCCGAGCCGGAGAGTCGCTGATCCGAGCCCGAGTCCGCGCCAGGGCTGGCGTGGGACGTGAGGAGCTCCGCCACGAGGTCCCGACACTCCGGCTTGTTGCGGAGGTGGCTCAGCAGCAGGTTCGAGGCCTCGCTGAACGACTTCTCGTAGGCGAGCCCCTCGCGCGTGCGCGCCGCGACGCGCTCGCGCCCCTGCGCCAGGTCCTCCTCCAGGGCCTCGGCGTAGCGGGCGAGCTGGGCGCGGAGCTCGTCGATCTGGCGGCGCAGGTCGCGCGCGTTCGCCTCGCGCGTGTTCTTCTTGTGCTCGTAACGCCCGAGCTGCTCGCGCTTCGCCTGCGCGGTCGCGCCGGCCGCGCCCGCGCGCTCGTAGATGAGCGGATCGTGGTTGCCCTGGCGGGCCGCCCCGTCCGCCAGCTGGCGCGCGGACAGCGCGAGCTTCTCGGCGGCGGCGAGCTCGACGCGGACCTTCTCGACGTCCTCGCCGTCGGCCATCGCCTCGCGCATCACGCGCGACTCCTCGTGCGCGAGCTCCTCGACCTTGCGGCCGATCTCGGCGCGCAGCGCGCGGCCGCGGCGCTCGAGCGCCTCGAGCTTGCGGGTGAGGCTCGCGACCTCGCCCTCGAGCTTGTTGGCGCGCGCGGCGAGGTCCCAGGCCTGCGCAAGGCCGTTCTGGACCTCCTGCGGCACCTGCCCGGACGGGTAGGCGCGGGAGACCATGCGCGAGAACAGGGCCGCCCGGCTCGCCCACTCGATGACGCCGGCGCTCTGCGGCGGCGGCGGCGGCGGCGGCACCGGCACGCCGTCGCTCCCCTCGACCTCCCACGCGTGGGCCGGGAGCCCGCGCTGGAGCGCCTTCAGCTCCTCCTGGAGGTGGTGGGCGTCGCGGTAGCGCTTGCGGATGTCCTTCTCGAGCAGGCGCAGCACGATCGCCTCGCCCTGCGCGTGCGCGTCGGGGCGGATCGAGCGGGGCCGCGGCGGCGCGTGGGTCCGCTGCATCTCGAGGAGCGTGTCGCGGTCGTTCGCGCGGAAGGGGAGCTGCCCGGTCAGCATCTCGAAGAAGAGCACGCCGAGCGCGTAGAGGTCGGACTGCGCCGTCGCCTCCTCGCCGCGCGCCTGCTCGGGCGACATGTACTCGGGCGTCCCGAAGACCGCGCCCTTCGGGGCGAGGCGCGGGTCGCGCGCGATGGCGGCGAGGCCGAAGTCGAGGATCTTGACGAAATCCTTCCGGCCGCCGCGGTGGGTGAGCAGGATGTTGTCGCTCTTCAGATCGCGGTGCACGACGCCGAGGTCGTGGGCGCGCGCGAGAGCCGCGCACATCTGCTCGAGGATGTCCACCGATCGCGCGATCGGCATCGGGCCGCGCGCGAGCTCCGCCGAGAGCGGCGTGCCGACGAGGTACTCCATGACGAGATAGAGCTCGCCCTCCTCGGTCTCGCCGATGTCGTGGATATCGATGATGTGGGCGTGATCAACGCGGTTTGCGGCGCGCGCCTCGCGCAGCATCCACGCGCGGAGGTGGGTCTCTCCGCGGAGATCGGGCCGGATGAGCTTCAGGGCGACGACCCGGTCGATCAGCACGTGGCGGGCGCGATAAACGACGCCCATGCCGCCTTCGCCAAGCCGTGCCTCGAGCCGGTACCTGCCGGCCACGACCTTCCCGATCAACGGATCGGTGCTCGAAGCCTTGGGACCTGCCGGTCGCTGAATCGCGCGCTCCATGGTGCCTTCGTTTCTCCTCAGCGCTCCCCAGAAGAGCCGTTCTCGTCTCTCAGGGCCCTATTGCGCTGTGCGGTGAGTCGGATCGCTCGCTGAACGTATCCGGTTTGAAACAGCTGGTCTACGGGCCCGCGGTCGGGTTGCGATGAATATCGTGCGAGCTCCGCGTGGAGGTGGGGTGGGAGACCGGCGCCGACGGCGCGCTCGTCTCGTCAAGCCAAGCCGCGCGTAGGCCGAGCGAGCGGGCTCGCCTCGGCGGACGGCCGTTCGGGCGGGCTCGCCTCCGCGGACGGCCGCGCGGGAGGAGGGGTATCGCCTTGCGGACGGGCGCTCGCCGGGCGAGGATCGAGGGGCAGACGACAGACGAAGCGCGCGCCGTGGACCGAGGCCGGCGCTCCGCGGCACCGGTGTCCGCCGCGGCCGCCGTCGCCGTCTTCTTCTTCCGGTTCCGGCTCCGGTTCTGGCTCTGGCGCGAGGGCGAGCGTGCCGCCGTGCCGCCGGACGATCTCGGTCGAGATCGACAGCCCGAGGCCGGTCCCCTGCCCTCGCGGCTTCGTTGTGAAGAACGGATCGAAGATGCGCTGGGCGAGGTCCGGCGGAACGCCCGGCCCGCTGTCCGAGATCGCGACGGCCGCCATGTCCTCGTCGACCCAGGTCTCGATGCAGATCGCCGGCTCGCCGGGCGCGCGCGGCGCCGCGCCCCCGCCGGAGGCCCCCTCCTCTGCCGGCGCGGCGGGCGCCGGCGGCGCCTCGAGCGCCTGGATGGCGTTGACGAGGAGGTTCATGAACACCTGGTTGATCTCGCCGCCCCGGCAGGTGACGGGCGGCAGCTCGCCGTAGCGCCGGATCACCTCGATGCGCGCCTGCCGGAGCCGCGGGCCGAGCAGGAGCAGCGTCTCCTCGAGCCCCGCGTGCAGATCGACCGGCAGCGGCTCGCCCGAGACGCGCGAGAAGCTCTTCAGGTTCGTGACGATGCGGACGCTGCGCTCGACCGCCCGGTGGACGAGGGTCGAGATGCCGGCGAGATCGTCGAGCGCCGCCTCGGTCTGGAGCCGCTCGCGGAGCGCCTCGAGCGCGCGGCGGCGCTCGCCCGGGAGATCGCGCTCCGCCTCGCGGTACGCGTCGAGGACGGCGCGGAGCTCCGCGGCGCGCTCCTCGATCGGCTGGGCGGCGCCGGCGATGGCGTTCAGCGGGTTATAGATCTCGTGCGCCACGCCGGCCACGAGCTCGCCGATGGAGGCGAGCCGCTCGCCCTGGATGAGCGCGGCCTGCGTCCGCTTCAGCTCGGACAGGGCGCGCGTGAGCTCCGCGGTGCGCGCGGCGACGTTCTCCTCGAGGCCGGCGCGCTCGGCCTCGAGCTCGGCGATCGTGCGGGACAGCGCCTGCCGCATGCGCTCGACGCTCTCGCCGAGGCCCACGACCTCCTTCGGCCCTGACAGCCGCGGCACGACGGCGTCGAGCTCGCCGCGCGCGACCTCGTCGGCGGCGCGGGCGAGCTGTGCCATCGGCCGGGAGAGCTCGCGCGCCGCCCGCGCGACGACGCCGAGGGCGGCGAGGACCGAGGAGGGACAGCGAGGCGAAGAGCGCGGTGATCGCGTTGAAGTCCTCGTCGAACGACGAGCCGGTGGCGAGCGCGCGGTAGAGGCCGATCGAGGAGAAGAGCGAGAGGAGCCCCGTGAACAAAAGGGGCAGCCCGAAGTCGCGCAGCATGCGCCGCCGGAGGGGCGTCGGGGGCGCGCCGCCGTGCTCGGGCGCGCCCGTCCAGGCGCGCAGGAGGTCCACCGCGCGGGCGACCGAGTCCTTGTGCCAGGCGCGCTGGTAGAACGAGACGCCGAAGGCGAAGAGGGCGCCGAAGCCGAGCTGCATGAGCGCGTCGGCGACGCTGGAGGTGGCGCCGACGCGCACGTAGGCCATGCCGATCGCGGTGCACCCGAGCCACAGCGCGAAGTTCAAGGAGGCGAGCACGTCGGGGAGCCGCTCGGCGCGGGCGAGGCCGCGGCCGAGCAGGGCGCGGGCGCCGGAAGGGCCGGCCGCGAGGGCCGTCAGGATCGGGCGCGTGGCGGGGCGCACGGCGAGCGTGAAGCCGAGGGTGCCCGAGAGGGCGAGCAGGGGGACGACCTCGAACCACGCCTGGAACACGACCTGGCTCTGGGTGCGGAGGAAGGCGACGCAGAAGAGCAGCATGACGTGCCCGCCGACGATGCCCGCGGTCACCGCCGACTCCGCGAGCCTCGGCCGGAGCGCCGCGGCGAGGGCGCGCGCCGAGGCGGCGTCTCCGGCGCCGCCCTCGACGGCGCCTTCGCGGAGCAGGGCGCGGTAGATCGCGCGGCGCATGCCGCCCGCCATGACGCCGAAGGCGACCGCGGTCACAAGGAGGCCGAGCCACGACGGCGGCGTCGCGCGGCCGATCCCGAGCGGGCCTGGCCAGGAGGGGGGCGCGGTCGGGGCGCCCCGGAACGCGAGCGGCAAGACCGCGAGCGGCCACGAGAGGGCGCGGATCGCCGCCGCGACGGCGAAGCCGCGGTCGCCGCGGCGGGTGAGCGCGCCCGAGAGCGCGGCCGAGGCGGCCAGGGAAGCGAGCAGGAGGATCGCCGGCCACGGCGTGGTGAGGGCGGCGGGGACGACGGCGGAGAGGAACAGGAGCGCCGAGAACAGCTCCCAGCCGGTCGCGACGAGCTCTGCTCGGACGCGCGGGGCGCGGAGCGCGGCGGGCGGGGGCGGCGGCGGCATGGTCACGGGGCGGGCGGCATGGAAGCGCAGCGCGCGCGCCCTCGCAACGGCGCGCCCCGACGTGCGACGGCCCGCGGCGGGGCGCGCCTCCGCGCGTCAGCGGCCGGGGAGGCGCACGCCCGGGAGGACGGTGCGCCGCTCGACGACCTCCTCGAGCGCGTCGGCGTCGATCAGGAGGTGCGCCCGCAGGCTGTCCTCGATGGCCGAGAACACCTTGCCCTGGTAACGGATCTCGCGGCCGGGCCCTGCCGCGAGCCAGTAGTTGCCGCCGGGGCCGCTGCCGTCGCCGGCCGCGCTCGGGCTGGCCAGGAGCGGCTCCGCGTTGCCGGGGAACGGATCGGGCGGGGTCGCGAAGCCCGGGAACGACGGCGCGGGCGGCGCGGGTTCGAAGCGCTCAGGGCCCGCGGAGAACGTGAGCGACGCGCCGGGCTCGAAGCTCACCGACAGGGCGCCGCCGCGAGCGGCGACCACCACGCCGGGCGTGCGCTCCTCGACGACGACCTCCTCGATGACCTTCCCGGAGACGAGCAGGAGCTTGTGGCTGCTCGTCACCTGCGAGCTCTCGGCCGTGAGCTCGCGGCGCAGCGCGATCGGGTGCGAAACGTAGAATTGCAGGTTCTTCACGTCGCTGTCGCTCAGGTCGCGCTGCACCCGGAGCTCGTGCGTGAACGGGACGAGGCGGGGGCCGCAGCCCAGGAGGAGAAGCGAAAGGAGCGCCAGGAAGAGCGGGGCGGACGCCGCGGACAGGCGCCAACGCGCCGCGGCGTGGGTCGTGTGGACGGAGAACGGCATGGAAGCCCTCGTTGAGGAGGCCCCGGCGAAGATCGCCGCGGCGCACCTCTTCGCAACGGGGCGGCCGGGCGCAGCTTACAGCGGGCCGGCGAGCCGCTCGCCGCGAGGGCGCCCGGCGACGCCACGGCGGAGCCGCCGCCGCCTCCGGGACACGCGACGGGATGAGGCGCTCAGCCGGCTCCAGGACGAGTGGCGATGTCCGCCAGGTGCTGTTTCAGCACCTCCGCGCGGATCGGCTTGACCAGGTGCACGTCGAACCCGGCCTCCCGCGTCATGCGGCGGTCCGATTCCTGGCCGTAACCGGTCATCGCGAACAGCGATAGGCCCGCGAGGCCCGGAATGCGACGCAGCGCGCGCGCGACGTCAACTCCTGTCATGCCCGGCATGCCGATATCGAGCAGCACGACGTCCGGCTGGAGCTGCGCCGCGAGCTCGAGCGCCGAAGGGCCGTCGAACACGGCGTGCACGTCGTTGCCCATGCGCTTGAGCAGCAGCGCCATGCTCTCGGCCGAGTCGCGGTTGTCGTCGACGACGAGGATGCGCAGCTTGCGCCCGGCTTTCGTCGCGGGCGCGCCCGCCGTCGGCGTCGCGAGGGGGCGCGTCAGCCGCGGCAATCGCACGATGAACTCGCTGCCGCGGCCGGGGCCCTCGCTGAGCGCCTGGACCGTCCCGCCGTGCAGCTCGACCAGCCGGCGCACGATCGTCAATCCGAGGCCCAGCCCGCCCTCGACGCGATCGAGGCCGCGATCCCCCTGCGTGAACAGATCGAACACCTGCGGCAGCAGCTCGGGCGATATCCCCACGCCGTTGTCGCGGACACGGAGGATCGCGTGCGCGTCGTCCGCCTCCACGGTGACCCGGATCGCGCCGCGCGGCGGCGTGAACTTCGCCGCGTTGTGCAGCAGGTTGCTCACCACCTGCGTGAGCCGCGCCAGGTCGCCCGAAACGATGGCGAGCGGCCCTTCGGGCAGCTGCAGCTCCAGGGTCTGCTCGCGCGCGTCGATCCAGGTCCGGGACGCTTCCGCCGCGCGCGTCACCACGTCGGCGAGATCGATCCGCTTGGACTCCAGGGCGATCTTGCCGCGCGTGATGCGGCTCACGTCGAGCAGGTCGTCGACGAGCCGCACGAGCTGACCGAGCTGCCGTTCCATCAGGCCGGCTGCCCAGACGACCTGGGCGTTGTCCTTGCCTTCGAGCTTGAGGACGCTGGTCGCGTTGGCGATCGGCGCCAGCGGATTGCGCAGCTCGTGCGCCAGCATCGCCACGAATTCCTCCATCTGGCGCGCGTTGGACTCCATCTGCTCCAGGCGCTTGCGCTCGCTCAGGTCGCGCGTGATCTTGGAGAAGCCGCGCAGCTCGCCGCTCGGGCCGTAGATGGCCGTGACGAGGACGCTCGCCCAGAACGACGACCCGTCCTTGCGCACGCGCCAGCCTTCGTCCTCGAAGCTGCCCTCGCGCCGCGCGGCGGCGAGCACCGCCTCTGGCCGGCCGCGCTCGATCGCCTCGGCCGGATAGAAGCGCGAGAAGTGCGTGCCGATCACCTCTTGCGCGGAGTATCCCTTGATCCGCTCCGCGCCGGCGTTCCACATGGTCACCCTGCCCTCGGGGTCGAGCATGAAGATGGCGTAATCCTTCACGCCTTCGACCAGCGTGCGGAAGCGCTCCTCGCTCTGCCGCAGCGACTCTTCCTGGCGCTTGCGCTCGGTCAGATCGCGCGTGATCTTGCAGAAGCCGCGCAGCTCGCCGTCGGGGCCGCGGAGGGCCGTGATGATGACGTTCGCCCAGAACATCGAGCCGTCCTTGCGCACGCGCCAGCCTTCGTCCTCGAAGCGGCCCACGCGCCGCGCTTCGGCGAGCTCTGTCTGCGGCCACTTCCGCTCGATCGCCTCGGCCGGATAGAAGCGCGAGAAGTGCGAGCCGATCACCTCTTGCGCGGAGTATCCTTTGATCTGCTCGGCGCCGGCGTTCCACGAGATCACGCGCCCCTCGGTGTCCAGCATGAAGATGGCGTAGTCCTTCACCCCTTCGACCAGCAGGCGGAATTGCAGATCGGCGCCGAGCCCCGTCGGATCCATGCGGCACAGCCTACAGCATGGGTGCACGTTTGCCACGCGGCGAGGCTCTCCGTTCCCGTCCTGCTCTCCGCATCTGCGAGCCGTCATCGTGGCGGCCGGCAGCGGCGAGTGACGAGCACAGCAATGGCCCATGAGCCGGCGTCGAGAGCGCCCGCCGGCGGCCGCGCAGGGCCACCGCCGGCCGCTGGAGCGGTTCGAGCGTGTCACGACGGACTCATCGATTGTGGAGCCATCGAACGTGTCCAGTGCGATCCACCCAACCTCGAAGGCACCGGGGTTGTCTTGCCCATCAGCGCCGAGAGCGCGCGCCGCCGATCCGTTGCCGGCGCCCGGTGGCTCACGCTCGAGTTGGTGTGCGTGTCGCGGGCGAAGAGACGCCGGTGTACCCTGAGGCACCCGCGAGCATCTCCGCTGCGACCGCTCCGGAACGAGCATGATCATGCATCCCGACCCCTGGCACCTGGTCACCAGACAACCGGACTACGTCCTGGCTTCCTGGCACCGGATCTTCTGCGTCATCTGGCGCCGCGAGACGACCGAGGACGCCGCGCGCCACCTGAGGGACGCGTGCGCGGAGTTCGCGAAGAAGCACGCGCGTGGCATAGGGCTGCTCACGCTCGTCGAGAGCGGGGCGTCGTTGCCGCCGGCGCCCGCGCGCAGGGCGATCGCGGGCTTCCTCACGGAGGCGAGCGCATATATCAGGTGCTCAGCGGTCGTCTTCGAGGGCTCGGGGTTCCAGGCGGCGATGGTTCGCAGCGTCGTGACAGGGCTCACGCTCATTGCCCGTCAGCGTTATCCGCACAGGGTATGTGACATCCGGGAAGCCTGGCAGATGTTCGCAGAGCTCCTGCCCGCGGCGACGGGCGCCGCCGTGAGCGAAGCCGCGTTCCGGGCGTCGCTCGACGCGCTGCGCGAGGACCTCCGCCGGACATGAGCCGGCGCGGCGCCTACTCCCAGTACAGCGTCGCCCGCCCGATCGCGGTGAACGGCCACCCCGGCGAGTAGTGGATCCCGGTGACCGGGGCCGGCTCGTACGGCAGCCGCGACTCGCTCGCGAACTGGACCTCGCGCCACGTCGTGTCGAAGAGGTTCTGGATGTCCACGGCCACCTCGACGTTCTTCCACCGCAGCCCGGCGTTGGCGTCGACGACCGTGAACCCCTCGGCGGTGAGCGACTCGTCCTCGGTCGCGGGCCGCGCGCCGATCGCCTTGACCCGCAGCGCCGCGAACGGCGTGAACGCGCCGAGCGTCGGGCGGACGCCGACGCCCGCGGTCAGCGTCTGGGTCGGCGCGAGGGCGACCGCGCTCGCGTTGCCGGCGTTCTCGCGGAAGCGGGCGCGGGTGAAGGTCGCGTCCACGTCCGCGAAGAGCCAGCTCCGGAGCCGGTAGCGCCCGCCGATCTCGATTCCGTAGCGCCGCGTCTGCCCCGACGCCTCGGTCGCGCCCGCGTCGCCGCTCCAGACCAGCTCCGAGTCCAGGTCGAGCAGGAAAGCGGCCCCGCTCAGCGACAGCCCGCGCAAGGGCGCGACCCGCACGCCGACCTCGTAGCCCGTCGCGGGCGTGATCAGCGTCGCCGCGCCCTCCCCCAGCACCGCGCCCTGCGCGTCGTTCGAGTGGAAGCCCCGCCCGAAGTGGGCGAAGAGATCGACCCCCTCGGCGGGCGACACGATCGCCGTGAGCTTCGGGAGCAGCTGCATCTGTCCCCGGGCGCCGCTCGATCTGTTCCCCGCCGCCTCGAGGTCCTCGCCCGGATCGTCCACGTTGACGTCGATCCACTGCGCGCGCGCCCCGAGCACGAGGCGGAGCCAGCGCCGGAGCCGGGCGTCCTGCTCGACGTAAACGCCGATCTGGCTCTCGTCGACGTGGGTCCTGCTCTTCTCCTCGATCCGCTCGCGCGCCTCGTCGTGGTGGAGGGACTTGTCGATCGCGTCCGCGCGGATCTGCGCGCCGAGCGAGGTCGTGAACCTCGCCCCGCCGATCTCGTATTGCCTGCGGAACCGGAGATCGGCGCCGCCGACGGCGCGGTCGTCGTTCTGCTCGATCTGGTCGCCGCGGACCGGGTCCTCGCTGAAGAACGTGAAGTTCGAGTACAGCGTGAAGCGGTACCGGACGAGGTAGGCCAGCGCGCTCAGATCGGCGTCCCGCCACGCGGTCGAGTACGCGACGGACGCCATGTGCCGCTCGGTCGCCCCGCCCTCGGTCGGGTCCACGGCGCCGAAATGGTCGATGCACGGCTGTCCGAACGCCGACGGCGGCGGGTTCAGGCCGCCCTGCTCGCCCTCGCCGCACACGGCGCGCGCGGGGATCTGGCCGGAGCCGTGCCAGGTCGATCCGTACGACATCCAGGTCATCTGGACCTTCCCCGTGTTGCCCAGATCGTGCGTGGCCCGCAGGTACACGTTGAAGCGCTCGAGCCGCTCCGGGCTCAGGAACGGCCCGTCGTTCCGGTAGATCTCCGCCGCGGCCACCGCGCGCCACGTGTCGCCGAGATCGGGCGAAGCGATGACGAGGCCGCGCTGGATACCGTACTGCCCCAGGCTGACCTGCGCATAGCTCTCCTCGAGCTTCTCGGCGAAGCGCAGGTTGACGGCGCCCGCCGTACCGAAGTCGCCGATGCTCGCGTAATAAGGCCCCTTGTACCCGTCGAGCCCTGTCACGAGCTCCGGGATCATGAAGTAGAGATCGGTGAAGCCGTGCCCGTGGCCGTGGCTGACCATGTTGACGGGCACGCCGTCGACGAAGAAGGCGACGTCGGTCCCGTGATCGGCGTCGAATCCGCGGAGGAAGTACTGGTTCGCCTTGCCGCCGCCCGCGTGCTGCACGGCGAAGAGCCCGGGGACCGACTCGAGGATGTCGCCCGGCCGGAGCCTCGGCCTGAGCTCGAGCTCCCGGTGTCCGACGGAGACGCGCGACGCGGCCTCGCTGCCCGGCTTCTCCGCCTGGATCGTGACCTCGATCGCGGCGTCGCCCGCGGGCGCGCCCTCGCCGGTGGGCGCTGCAGCGCCGGCCTCCGGCGGGGCAGCGGGCGCCTCGGGGGCGTCGCCCTCGGCGCGCGCGGGCCGCGCGGCGGCCAGCACCATGGATAACGCGGCGAGCAGATGCAATGGATGGCGGTGCCCGTGGCTCGTCGTGACCGTCTCGCGCAGCATTCGTGTCCTCCTTCGCCGCAATCGCGCGGAGCGGCTTCGGGCCGCTCGCGTCGAGCTCCGCGAGGACGAAATGGCTGGCCATCGCACGGTGCGCTGGACCGACCTCTCGCCCCCGCGGGCGACCGGAAGGCGACGCGGGGGGCGGTTCGGTATCCGGGACGTGGCAGAGGCAGAGCTGCACCGGCTCGGACCTCACCGCCTCCCTCGAGGCTCCCAGGTCGAACCGGCGCCGGATGTCTCCCGCCGCCGGGCGCTGGCAGGTCTTCGGGCTCGCGAGCGCTCCGGTCTGACCGGATTCCTACTGTCCACCGCTTCCCAGCCCTCGGCGGGCCAGTGCATGGGGTGGAGGTCGTTCTCGCTTACCGCTGCGGGGCAGCCCCGGAGTTTCACCGGGTTCCCTCTTCGGCCCAGGCGAACGCCCGGGCACCAGCACGGCGCGCACCCTATGGCCGTGCGCCTTCGGCTGTCAATCGCTAGCGCTCCCCTCGCCCGCTCGGCACTCGCCGCTCCTGCGCCACGCGCGCGCCTCGCGCTCTCCATCCGAGCGCGTCGACGCGCGGCCGCCGTGCAGGCCGAACGTTCGGGCTCTAGCGAGGATGGGCTCGCTCCTCCGTGGGTCGCGTGCTACACGGCCGCCGCCGTATATGCCCCGTAACGATCTCCGCAATATCGCCATCGTCGCCCACGTCGACCACGGGAAGACGACCCTCGTCGATCACATGCTCCGCCAGTCGGGCGCCTTCCGAGAGAACGAGGTCGTGGCCGAGCGGGTCATGGACTCGAACGACCTCGAGCGGGAGCGCGGCATCACCATCCTCGCGAAGAACACGAGCATCCGGTACCGCGGGGTCAAGATCAACATCGTCGACACGCCCGGCCACTCCGACTTCGGCGGCGAGGTCGAGCGCACGCTCATGATGGCCGACGGGGCGCTCCTCCTCGTCGACGCCGCCGAGGGCCCGCTGCCGCAGACGCGCTTCGTGCTCTCGAAGTGCCTCCAGCGCGGCTTCCCGGTCATCGTGGTCATCAACAAGATCGACCGGAGCGACGCGCGCGCCCACGAGGTGCTCTCCGAGGTGTTCGACCTCTTCTGCGACCTCGAGGCGAGCGACGCGCAGATGGACTTCTCGACGCTCTACGCGATCGCGAAGTTCGGCCAGGCGAAGCGAGAGCTCGAGCACGAGGCGAAGGACCTCGAGCCGCTCTTCGAGACCATCCTCGAGCGGGTCCCCGGCCCCTCCGGCGACCCCGACGGTCCGCTCCAGGTCATCGTCTGCAACACGACCCACGACGAGTACGTGGGCCGGCTCGCGGTCGGCCGCGTGGTCCGCGGCACCGCCCGGTCCGGCGCCGACGTCGCGCTCCTCGCCGAGGGCGGCCAGTCGCGCGGCTACGTGAAGATGCTCTACGCCTACGAGGGGCTGAAGCGCGTCGCGGTCGACAGCGCCGTCGCGGGCGAGGTGATCGCGATCGCCGGGATCGACGCGGTCACGATCGGCGACACGATCGCGGATCCGGCGCACCCCGAGGCGCTGCCGCGCATCGTGGTCGAGGAGCCGACGATCAAGATGAAGATCGGCGTCAACACGTCGACCTTCGCCGGCAAGTGCAAGCAGTCGAAGTACCTGACGAGCCGTCACCTGAAGGAGCGGCTCGAGCGCGAGGCGATGAAGAACCTCGCGATCCGGGTGGAGCCGACGGACGTGCCCGACACGTTCGTGGTGCTCGGCCGCGGCGAGCTCCAGCTCGCGATCCTCGTGGAGACGATGCGGCGCGAGGGGTACGAGATGCAGCTCTCGAACCCCGAGGTGGTGACGCGCGAGATCGACGGCGAGGTGATGGAGCCGCTCGAGCTCGTGGTCGTGGACGTGCCGGACACCTACGTCGGCATCGTGACCGAGCGCCTCAGCAGCCGGCGCGGCCGGATGGTGAAGATGACGAACCCCGGCTTCGGCCGCGCCCGCCTCGAGTTCCGGGTGCCGTCGCGCGGGCTCATCGGCTTCCGCGGCGAGTTCCTGACGGCGACGCGCGGGACGGGCCTGCTCAACACGATGTTCGACGGCTGGGCGCCCTGGGGCGGCCCGATGATGCGCCGCCCGACCGGCGCCATCGTCGCCGATCGCGCCGGCGTGTCGACCCCGTACGCGCTGCACCACCTGCAGCCGCGCGGCATGTTCTTCATCGTCCCCGGCGTCGAGGTCTACGAGGGGATGATCATCGGCGAGCACAACCGGCCGAACGACACCGACGTCAACGTCATCAAGGAGAAGAAGCTGTCGAACGTGCGCAACCACGGCAAGGACGAGAACGTCCTCCTGGCCAGCCCGCGGCTGCTCACGATCGAGACGGCGATGGAGTGGATCGACGGCGACGAGCTCGTCGAGGTCACGCCCGACGCGGTGCGCGTCCGCAAGAAGGTGCTCGCGTGCAACCGCCGGGAGCGCCGCGAGGACGCGATCGAGCAGTCGCAGGCGGTGGAGTGAGCGGCGGGGACGTGCGGGGCGTGCGGGGGCGTTCGACGCGCGCCCCTGCCGTGCCTGCCGCGCGCTAGGATGCCCTGATGAGAACGCCGCTGCTCTTCGCTTTCCTGGCCTCGCTCGTCGCGCTCTCGGGGGCGGGCGCTTGCGGCGGGGCGGTCGTCGTCGACGGGCTCCCCGGGAGCTCCGACGGCGCCGGGGGTGCTGGCGCGGCCGTGGGGTCGCCATCGGCGAGCTCCGGCGGGGCCTCCGTCGAGGAGCAGAGGGCCTCGTGCGATTTCTTCTGCTCGCTCTTCGACGGCGTCACGTGTCCGGAGCTCCGGTGTCCCGAGCGCTGCGCCGACCTGCTCTCCGAGCAGCGCCCCTGCAACGCGCTGACCGCTCCTTTCTTCGATTGCATGGGCGAGACCGTCATCTCCGCGGACCGGATCCCCTGCACGTTCCTCGCGCCGTCGATCGCGTCGCTCTTCGATTGCCTGAGCGGGCGCGATCCGGAGTGCAGGACCGATTTCCTGCCCCAGACGTGCGACGCGCCGTTCGACAAGCTCAGGGCGTGCCAGGGCGATCAGGGCCGGTAGCGGGGGCGCTCGTCGCCTGACGCGCGCGGCCGCGCGCCGGGGTCGAGGGCGCTCCGGAGCGGCCCGAGGGCGTCGGCGACGAACGCGACGAGCGCCTTCACGCGCGGCACCCCGCGCGTGTCGCGGTGCACCCCGAGCCACAGCTTGCGCCCTGGCGGCGGCGAGGGCGGCGAGAGCAGGCGGAGGCCGGCGGTCGCGTCGCCCAGGTAGCGGGGCAGGCAGACGAGCCCGACGCCGGCGGCCCCCATCGTCGCCTGGGGCTCGCGGCCGTTGGTGCGCGCGGCGACGCGGGCCTTCGCGGCGACGGCGCGCACCCACGACAGGTCGGCGATCGCCGGGGGCTCGTCGTTCATGGTGACGAGGGTGTGGCCCTCGCACTGCCGGCCCCAGTCCGGCGGGCCGTGGTCGGCGAGGTAGGCCTCCGAGGCATAGAGCCCGAACCCGATCCGCGCGACCTCGCGCTGGAAGACCTCGTGGTGCTCGAACGCGGCGGCGCGAAGGGCGATGTCCGCTTCCCGCCGCGGCAGGCTCAGCCAGCGCGCGTCCGCGATGAGATCGACGGAGATGGCGGGGTGGCGCGCGAGGAACGGGACGAGCAGCGGCCCGAGGACGCGCGTGGCGAGCCACTCGGACGCGGTGATACGGAGGTGGCCTCTCAGGCCTGCGTCGCGTCCGGCGGCGGCGCGCTCGGCCGCGAGCGCGTCCTGCTCCATGCGCTCGGCGTGGCCGAGCACGCTCTCGCCCGCGGCCGACAGCGCGAACCCCGACGGCGAGCGCTGGAAGAGCCTCGCCCCGAGGCGCCGCTCGAACGCCGCGACGCGCCGCCCCACGGTCGGCTGGGTGACCTTCAGGACGCGCGCGGCGGCGGAGAGGTTGCCGTGCCGCGCGACGGCGAGGAAGTAGCGCAGATCGTCCCAGTCGAGCATGGCTCCGGGGCGCGGGGCGCTGCTGCCGGAGAGCGCTCCGCGCCATGCAAAGGTGCATGGCGAGTCTACGTCGATGGCGGATCCCCGGGCAACGGCGGACCGCGCATGCTCTGCCGCGTGCGTTCCCGCACCCGCGCGTTCGCGCACCCGCGCACTCGCGCACTCGCGCTCTCGCGGGTCGCGTGGTTCACGTCCGATGATCCGATGGAGGCTGGCATGTTGACGAATCGTCGTGAGTTTCTCCACCGCGTGACCGGCACGGCCGCGGCGGGCTTCCTGGGCTCGGCCCCGGCCGGGACCGCCTCCTGTGCCGCGCAGCACGGGCCGGCGCCGCCGCGGCCGGCGGCGGGATCGAAGATCAAGGCGGTCGCCTTCGACGCCTTTCCGATCTTCGATCCGCGGCCGATCGCGGCGCTCGCGGAGGAGCTCTGTCCTGGCAAGGGGGCGTCGCTGAGCGAGGCGTGGCGCACCCGGCAATTCGAGTACACGTGGCTCCGGGTCGCGTCCGGCGAGTATGCCGACTTCTGGCAGGTGACTTCGGATGCGCTGGTGTTCGCCGAGCGCGCGCTGGCGCTCGATCTCGGGGAGGAGAAGCGGGCGCGGCTCCTCGGCGCGTACCTCGATCTCCGGGCGTGGCCTGACGTGCTGCCAGCGCTCCGGGCGCTGAGGGACGCGGGGATCCGGCTCTCGTTCCTGTCGAACTTCACGCCGAGGATGCTCGGGGCCGCCATCGAGAGCTCCGGTCTGGGGGGCCTGTTCGAGCACGTGCTCAGCACGGATGGGGCGAGGACGTACAAGCCGGATCCTCGCGCGTACCGGATGGCGCTCGACGCGTTCGGCCTCACGCGCGAGGAGATCGCGTTCGTCGCGTTCGCCGGCTGGGACGCCGCGGGGGCCCGGTGGTTCGGTTATCCCACGTTCTGGGTCAACCGCCTGGGCCTGCCGGCCGAGGAGCTGGGCGTGAGCGCCGACGCGACGGGAGCGAGCCTGTCGGATCTCGTGGAGTTCGTGAAGGAGAGGGCGTGACCGGCGGGGCCATGCCGTCGACGACCGAGTCGAGGCTAGTGCTTTGCCACGATTCTGTTGAACCAGTCAGACCCGAAGATTCGCTCGGCGTCGCGGACGGTGAACGTCCAGTCGATCTTGCGGCGAGCTCGGTCCGCAGCTGCGTTCCGCTGTTGTACGCGAGCCCCGAGCGCCGCGAGCGTGGGAATGCGGTTGCGGCCGAGGCACTCCCTGGACACGATCTTTCTCCGCTCGACTTCGTCGTCAGCCAGGGCGACGGTCCATCGTGCCGCCCGTCGGGCGGCGGACCGCAGACCATCGCGATGAGCGCAGCGGTCTGCGCGCTGTCGAGCAGCTTGGAGCGGCGTCGCCGGGGCTCCTCGCTCAGCGCGTGCTCGACGCCGCGCTCCAGGAAGCAGTTGGCAACGCGCCGCACGTCGCCGCAGTAGGTTCCCGTCGCCTCCGCCGCTTGGGTGATCGTCCAGCCCCTGTCGAGCAAACGTAGGGTCTCGATCCGTCGTGCAACCAGCATGCCCAAGCAGCGGTGAGGGGCGATAGTGTTCCACGGCCGCACGGGTCGGGTTATCCTTGCGGCGTGGTGAGACCGTTCGACGTCTTCATCTCCCATGCAGAGCCCGACGCTTCGCTGCTCCAGGAGTTGGAGGAGCACCTCTCGTCGCTCACGCGAGAAGGCCTGATTCGTCCCTGGAGCAAGGGACAGCTCGCCGGAGGGGATGCTCGGAAGGAACAGATCGAACAGCACCTCCGCGCCGCGCCGGTGGTTCTCCTGCTCGTCAGCGCGTCGTACTTCGCGTCGGATGAGCTGCACAATAACGAGATGATCCCAGCGCTCGCGCGCGCGCGGGCGGGAAACGTCCAGGTGTTCCCGATCCTTGTGCGTCCATTCGACCGGGCGGCGCAGGCGCTGTCCGGGCTTTCGGTCCTCCCGCCGAACGGCAAGCCCGTCACGAGCTGGCCGGATCACGATGCCGCTTGGGCGTCCATCGTCGGCGCGCTACGAACCATCCTGCGCGGCACGAGCGAGCCCGCGGGGACGCTGGCGGGCGCGCCGGAGCCCGCGTACGAGAGCGACGAGATCCGCGCGCTGTCGGAGAGCCTCGCGCAAGCGCGCGCTCGTCGCGCGGCGCTCGCGTGCGCAGGAGCGAGCACGGTGGCGAGCGATCGGGAGATCCTCGATCTACGCCGGCGCCTCCGCGAGGGGGGCCGCCTTCGCGCGGGGGACGCCCTGGGAGAGGGGAGGTATCTGCTCCTTCGCCAGCTCGGCCGCGGCGGCTTCGGGTCGGTCTGGGCGGCGCTCGACGGCGAGCGCCGCGCGCAGGTGGCCATCAAGGTGCTGCATGCGGACCAGGCGCGGGACCGATCGCGCCGAGAGCGATTCTTCCGCGGCGCGCGAATCATGGCGAGTCTCTCGCACCCGGCAGTGGTGAAGGTACTCGCGCCGCAAGGTGAGGATGGTGGGTATCTGTATTTCGTCATGGAGCTCGTGGACGGAGAGGACCTCCACCGCGCCGTAGAGAGCAAGCGCTTTCCGTCCCACGCCTCCGTGTCGCTGATCCTGCGGGTAGGCGACGCGCTCGGCCTAGCGCACGTGCAAGACATCGTGCACCGGGACGTGAAGCCGGCGAACATCCTGCTCGACCGAGCGGGCAACCCACATCTTACCGATTTCGATCTCGTGGCGGCGAACGACACCACGGGGGGGACCCGCACCGGCGCCCTCGGGACGTTCCTGTTCACCTCGCCGGAGCAGATGACCAATGCGAAAGAGGCCGATGCGCGCTCGGACGTGTACGCGCTGGGGATGACGGCGATCTTCTGCCTGCACGGCGGCTCGTTGCCTCAGCACACGATGCGCAGGCCCGATCTGGTGATCCAGGCGCTCCCGTGCGACGACGGCGTGAAGCGGGTGCTGACGCGGGCGATCGAGCTCGCTCCGAACGACCGATTCGAGAATGCGCTGGCGTTCTGCCAGGCGCTCCGGGAAGCGACGCGCCCGACCGCGCCCGTGCCCGCGCGCCTGCCGGAGACCGAGACAGCGACCCAGGAAGCTCCGCGCGGCCGCTCGCGGGCGCGGTTTGCCGCCGGCGTGGTCAGCGCGTGCGGGCTGGTGGCGGCGATGATCGTGCTCCTCATGCTGCCGCCGAAGCCGGCGGGGGTGATGGCCCATTTTGCCTCGCACGTGCGCGAGATCGTCGGGTCCAAAGGACCAAAGCAGGCCATCACCCCGGCGGGCATGGTGCCCACCGCGAGCGGGCCGACATCTCCTGCGAGCGTGGCGCTTCCGCCGCCTCCGCAGCCCCGTTGTCCGGATGGCATGGTGCTGATCCATGAGGGCACGTTCACGATGGGCTCGAACGACGGTGCCGACGATGAGAAGCCGCCGCATCAGGTGAAGATTAGCGCATTTTGCCTTGACAAGCTGGAAGTGACAGTCGCCGCTTACCGGCAATGCACGGAGGAGAAGCGGAACGCCGTGCATTGCAAGCCGGCGGAAACGACGATCCAGTGGACCGGGGCTTCGCCAGAAACTCAGAAGTTTTGGAGTAAGTTCTGCAACGCCAACCGAGCGGGGAAAGACCTTCACCCGATCAACTGCGTGGAGTGGACCCAGGCAGCGGACTACTGCAAGTGGGCGGGCGGAAGCTTGCCGTCGGAAGCGCAATGGGAATACGCAGCACGTGGCATGGACGGGCGGGAATACCCGTGGGGCAACGCCCGGCCGGGAAAGGAATTGCTGAATTCTTGTGGACGCGAGTGCAGCAACATGATAGCGCGCCTCGGCAAAAACCGGAAGCAGATGTACGAAGACGACGACAAAGACGACGAAACCGCCAAGGGAGGCGAGTACCCGGACGGGAAGAGCCCATTTGGCGTGCTGGACATGTCAGGGAACGTCTGGGAATGGGTCGCCGACTGGTATGCTCCCTATCCGGCAAGACCGGCAGAAGGCGAGACAATCCCTGAGGCCCCCCAAAAACAGGAGAAGAATCCCGAAAGCAACCCACTCCGTGCCATCCGCGGGGGTGCTTGGACCAGTACCGACGCCTCGCTGGTGCGCGCGGCGAATCGCCATGGGCTCATCGAGACGGAGCGCCTCCACAATCTAGGTTTCCGGTGCTCGCGCGCGCCCCAAAGATAATCATCTTTGCTATAGTCCCCTCTTTCTATTCTCTCGCTCGGAGGGAACATCGAACAAATACAAATACAATAGAGAGAGGCGACTCGATCATATCGGATATCGCGCGCAGTGCGCGCGACCCACAAAACATCGATTTAGACCCTAGGACACCGATCGCATTGATCGAGCGAAATGAGCCGCCAAGGCGCCAAGGACGCCAAGAACAAATACAATTTTGGCGTTCTTGACGCGCTTAGCGACTCGAATTCCCGCTCTTTTCTGGGGCTTCAACCCGTTTGTCGCTCTACGGATTCCCCTGCTACACAGCCTCGTCTTCGACCGTGCCTTGCTCGACCTCGTCGCCGTCGATCGGAGCGGGTGCTTCCGAGTCCTGCTGCTGTCCCCCGCCTTGAGCAGGTTGCGCCCGCGCGAGCAGGCGCGGCGTGATCTGCTCGAAGTCGTCGCCGTGGAAATAGTACCCGATCCTCCGGAGGTGCTGGTGACGCAGCACGATCAGGGTCCACAACCGATCTCGCGCGTCCTCGGCGGGCGATCTCTCCTTCTTCTTCACCTCGACCCGCGCGCCGTTCGGGGTCAGGTTCTCGAGCAGCCACTCGCTCGTGCGCCCGAGCTTCTCGATCTCCTCCCGCGTGAACGGGTGCAGCCCCTTCAGGGCGCTCGCGTGCCGCAGGAACAGCGCCGCGAGCTCCATCCCGTCCCGGGCCATATCGTACTTGCCGGAGCCGGCCCGGATCTGCGCGACCCGGTCCTTGTCGAGCAGCCCGCGCCGGGCGAAGAGCTCCGCCTGCGTCAGCAGCTCCTCGCGCGGGCCGCCGACCTCCTGCAGCGCCCGCTCTATCTCCCTCGGGCTCGCCGTGCGCGGCAGCGCTTCGCGCGAGGCGAAGAGGAGCGCCCTGGCGATGTCCGGCAGCTGCAGCACCTCTTTCAGAGGGATCCTGGGCAGGTGCTCGCTCACGGCCTGGGTTTGCTTCCTCGTGCCGCACACCGCCGCGACGCCGCGCTTCACATTGACCAGCACGATGCGCGGGTCGGCGCGGCACCCCTGCACCTCGGCCTCCGGGATCTCCGCTGCCATCGGCAGGTACTGCCTGTAAAGGGCCTCGTAGCTCCGGGTCTGCTCGTCTCCCGCGGCATCCGCCGGCGGGGCACTCTCTTGTCGGCTTTTCGTTCTCGCCATATCGCGGACCATAAGCAGCGGTCATCACGAGCGAAAGCGGCCGGTCATCGCCTGTAATCTGGTGAGGTATCATCCAGAGTCGCCTGCGCCCGCGCACATGAGCGGGCCGCCGCACGCAAGTTTGTATGCTGCACTTCATCGGGAGGGGCGCGCGCACTCAAATTTGCATGATGTCTTACTTACGGAGGAGGCTCCGCAGGCAGATCTGCATGCTGGGTTACTTCCGGAGGAGGCACCGCAGGAATTTTTGTATGATTTTTCACTTCCAAGAGCCGCCGCGCAGCCTCACCTGCGCGTCGACCTGCTCCCGGGGAACGCTGCGAAGGCGGATCCGGGTGCTGTGGGGCTTCAGGGCGCTGCGATGGATGCGGGTCCGGGTGCCGGTGGGCGGGACGATCGCAGCGAGCACACGTCGCTCGCCCCCTCGGCGGGCCGGGGCTACCATCCGGCGGCCAGCGCAGCCGCAGCCATGAGCAACTCTCTGGAAATACTACGAAAAGACGGACAGACGAGCGGGCTCCAGCGGGCCGCGGCGGCGAGCCATGTGCGGGTGGGCGTGGTCCAGCTCGATTATCATCCGGTGGTCCCCGTCCCCAGCCCCAGCGCCCTGGAGGATCCGTTCGGCGATCCGAGCCGGGAGGTGTCGTCCCTGCTTCCGGTGGGCGAGAGCAGCGCGCCGCTGCACCTCCAGCGCCCGCTCAAGGAGCTCAGGCGTCGGATTCGCGAGGCCTACCTCGCGCAGACGAAGCGCAAGGTGGAAGCGATCCTCGATGCGTGCCGCGCCTGGAGCGTGCAGATCCTCGTTTTCCCCGAGTACAGCATCCCGCCCGCGCTGCTGGAGAACATCGCCAGGGCGGCGCCGGACACCGTCGTCGTCGCCGGAACGCATCATGTCGACGACTCGACGCTCGATCAGAAAATCTACGAGTCGCTAGGCAGCACCGCAAATCACGACGAACTGCTCAACTGCGCCGTGAGCCCGGTGCTGCACGGCGGCCGGCTGCTCGCGCTGATCCCGAAGCTCCACCCTGCCAAGCCGGAGCTCCGCTTCCTGCAACCGGGACATGGCTGGGCCCCGATCGACCTGCCCGAGAGCTTCGGCGGGCCGCTCGGGGTGCTCATCTGCCTGGACCTCCTGCAACGCGAGAGCGACCCTCACCGCGAGCACGTCGGCCCACACCTCTCGCAGTGCAGGCTCATCGCCGCGCCGAGCCTCACCGGGAAGCACACCCTCCCCGAGTTCGACGCCAAAGCCCAAGAAGAGGCCCGGCGCAAGGGTCGCCCGGTGCTTTACGCCGACCATGCGCCGGGCGGTGGTAGCAGCATCTACGTGGACGAGGGTCGCGAGCAAGATCTCCGCATCTTCCCCGAGCACGCAGGGTACCTGGAACCTGGAGAAGAGGGAGTCGTCGTTGCGGATATCGACCTTGGCCACCAGGCGGCAGGCGCGTCGACGCGCCATGCCTCGACATCTCCGATCCTCCCCTACGCGGCGGCGTCGCTCGTTTACTCCGGCGTCGATCGCGCGCACGCTGAGTGGTACCAGCGGCTCGGCGCGGTGCTCGACGAGCCGGAGAAGAACACACGGCAGCGGCTCCGCGCCGTGAAGGCGTTCGTCGCAGCAACACCGCCCGAGATCCCCAAAGGCATCAGCGCCCGCCAGCGTCGCCTGCAACGATTGATGCAGGATATCGAGGGAGAATCGAACCTAGATCGTGTCCGGCAGCTGACCCGCGAGGTCATGCTACCCGAGGAGGTGCTCCCGCTCGACGGGCTCCGTGCTGCGCTCGCGCGGGGCGCGGCGGACGAGATCCAGAAATGGGTCAATGAGCACCACGCCGGAGACTTCGGCCCGGTCGTCCCCCGACTGCGGGAACCGTGGGAGAAGCTGGAGCGGACCGCTGCGTCGTGGAGCGAGAGGGCCAGACGCGTAGCCGATGAGGTGAGCACAACGGTCAGGGGCGGGCCTAAGCCTTTGAAAGAGAGCATGCTCCGGCAGCAGCTCTCCATCTACGAGAAGGACTTCGACGCCTCCTTGGAGCAGATCAACCAGGAGGCGTCGAAGCTCTTCGATGCAGGGCGCTACGCCGAGGCGCGGGAGCTCTACCTAGAGATGCTGCGGCGATCGGAGGAGAAGCTCGCCGCGGCCGGGGATACGGCCTCCGTCGAGCTGGAGCGGCGCGTCTCGCGTTACCGCCTGAACCTTGCCGCCATCGCCCTCAACATGCAGGAGGTGGAGGAGGCCAAGCGACTGCTCGACACGATCGACGCCGACCTCTTGTCCGTCAAGGCCCAACTCAACCTCGCCGAAGCCGCGGCGCTCGTCGGCGATCTCAACCGCGCAGAGGTCTTGCTAGCCGGCAAGGATGCGCTGGAAGACGCCGAGCAGCGCGGCCGCATCGCGGATATCAGGCAGAGGATCGCTATCAAGCGCGGCGAGATCCCGCCGGATCTACGGCCCTCTGCGCCGATCCGGCTGGACGCGACCATGGCCTTGCTCTCGCGCGACGACCTCGCGGGCGCCGCAGCGATCGCGATGGAAGTGCTGAAGAGCGGGGACGACGACGCGCTCAGCACCGCCCTGGCAGCAATCGCGCTCACCGATGCGCTCGTCAGGACGATCTTCGAGAACCCCCCCGGGGCCTTGCCGGTCCCCGTCGGGCAACGCGCGGACCTCATCGCAGCGCTCGAAGAGCACTTTGGTGCCCTCCGTGACCGTGAGCTGCCGTCCGCGACACGCCGGGACCTGGATCGCGCCGAAGAGGTCTTCCGCGGGATCACGTACGACGATGACCAGCTGGCGGAGCGCTATGCGGCACGAGGCGGGAACGACGGCGAGGAGGCGTACGAGGACCGCCGCCGCCTGGCGTTCCGCCTCGCCAGCAACGGCCACGTGGAGGAGGCGTTGCGTGCCCTCCCGGCCGATCCCTCCAACCATCCGTGGCGTGAGCGCCTCTCGCGCGTGGAGCTGCGCGCTGTCGGCCGCGAGCTCGAGCGCGCGTTCGATGAGGCGCTGGCGCTGGTGCGCGACTTCCCCGCGCGGGCGCCCATCGAGCACATCACCGCGCAGCTCTGCGCCAGCCAGGGCCGGCCGGAGGACGCGCTGGGCCATGCGGAGCTCGCCTACGAACAGCTCCCCGGCAAGGGGTGCCGCTTGCTCCTCGCGGAGCAACTTCTGGTCAACGATCGGCCCGAGGCCGCGTGGGAACTCGTCAAGGATCTCGCTGACGAGCGCCCGCGCGTGCTGCGTACACGCGCCATCGCCGCAGAGCGGACCAGCCGCGCGAAAGATGCCGAGAAGGCATGGCGACGCTATGTGGAGCACAGGCCCGAGGACGTTCAGTCCCGCGTGCGTCATGCGCAACTCCTCTTCCGCATACACCAACTGGAGGAAGCCGCCGCGGTTGCCTGGAAACTCTACACGGACCAGCGCGATCGCCTCGACCTGGACGCGCTCTACGCCGTCGGCTCGCTGCAGCGACTCGCAGGCGCGCTCGATGAGGAACAAGCGCGGCGGATCAAGGAGATCGCGGCGCGCGTCAAGGAGAGGTTCCCGGCGGACGCCAGGGCCGAGTTCCTGCGGCTCCAGCTCCTCGTCTTGCTCGGAGAACTGCCCGAAGACAGGGAACCCGTTGACTACAATCGGTTGGTCGAAGCTGGGTTCCTTCAAGCCCGTCCTGCCTCGGAGCTCGCCGACTTCTTTCAGCAGCGAAGAGTTTACATCGAGACCGTATCGCAGCTCACCCGACGAGGTGCCGTTCCTACATCCACCGTACTCGCGGCTTCTGGCACTCAGCTCGCCCTCTTCGTGACGCGCATCCTGGAACGGAGGCACCTCACCACCCCGGGCTTCCTCTGTCCGCCGGTCTCTCTCAGCGACCAGCCCCCCGCGCTCCGTCTCGATGGCGCCACGATACTGGTCTCGGATCTGGAGTTGCTGCTCCTCGAGGTCCTCGACCTGACCCGCGCATTGCGCTCCTCTCTTGGCTCGAGCGGCCGGCTCGTCCTCTTCACGCGCGCCGGTAAGCGCATTCGCGAAGACTTCGCCGAGCTCCGGATCACGGCGAACCCGAAGAAACTCGCCGAGCTCGAGACGCTGCTCCGCCAGATCGAGCACCTGCCGGCGCTGGAAGCCGATCCCGGCGCTCCGTACGACGACAGGGCGGCCGTCCGGAAGAGCGGCGCCGCGATCATCGATGACGATATCCGCGTCGATGCACAGCGCATCTCGCCGCGGGCATTTCTTAGATACCTGCACGACGAAGGGTGCATCGACGCGGCGCAGCGCGATCGCATCGAGCCCTACCTACCCGGTGGATCGGAGCCCACCGCTGCAATGCCGGACCCGCTCCCTGCGCGGATCCTGGTGCCTTGGTACTTTATCGAGAGGCTCTTTCAGGAAGACGTCCTCGTCTCGGTCTTCCGAGCCCATCGTGAGCGGCTCTGCATCGGGCCGCGCACGAGGGCCCACTTCCAGCTCGAGCGCGACGACCGGGCGGACGCGATTCGAGCGGAGAAGCTGGCGGAGAGGGTTCACGCCCTGCTCGCGGAAGGGTGGATCCAGGAGGAGCGCGAGCCCCCCATGGACGTCCTGCCGGCGCTGCGAGATCCAGACCTGGCATGGGGAGAAGACCTCGTCCTGGAGCCGCTTCGAGAAACGCTGGCATATCGCTATGCGGTGCTGCAGAACCCCGCCTGGTGGAGGCTCTCGGCCGACTTCTTTGGAACCAACGCCCTCGGGGTGCCGGGCGTCACGGACGTGTTGGCATGGAAGAGCGACGACGAGTACCAGGCCTTGATGGATCGTGTGAGCCCCGCCGCCGCGCGAGACATCACGTTACCGGCGCTCGTCAGGAGCCTTCTCGATCGCGAGGGAGACGCCGATACACGGCTGCTGAAGCTCGCCGAGCTGGGCTTCCCCGACGCGCTGTCCGCCGCCGAGATCCTGCGGCTGGAGCGGCGATATCGCGGGCTCGACAAGAGCGAGCCAAAGCGGATCCTCGACAATCAAGAATGGATGGCAAGGGAACCGGGGCACATCGGCGGAGAGCTTGCCAGCATACGGCTGTCTCAAACGTACGCGGGGAGCATCTTTCGAGCTTTCTGCAACGACGATGGTTCGGCGGCGGCGGGTCGCTCGGCAGCGGAACAAGCCGCCCTCGCTCGCGTGCTGCTCGTCCGCCAAGAGACCACGACAGCAGCGTCCATGAGCGACTCGCTCGCGCAAACGCTGCAATTTATTCTCTTGAAGCTTCTAGGCAATCCTCTGGCTGCGTGGAAACCGGACGAGGATGGCTATGTAACAGACCACGAAGGCTCTGCGACTCGCCTCTGGGACACGATCAGGGAATGGACGGGCGAGAACGCGGCGCGACGCGCGGCGCACGACCGCGCCGTCAGGGAGACGTGGCTCCTGCTCGACAAGCGGGGAGGAGATGGAGAGCTGATGATGGACGCTCTGACGCTCGGCTTCGCTCATCCTCCCGAGATGAGCAAGCCCGGCAACATCGTGTCTCTCATCGACGCGGGCGACGAAGCGTTGGCAATTCTTTCCGCGACCTGGAAAGAGCGCCCGCTCGAGCAGCGCGGTGTCGCCGTTAAGCATGCCGAGACGCAAAGGCGCGAGCGGCTCAACTTCGAGCAGATACTCCAGCACGGCGCCGCCATTCTCACCGCCGATGCCACAGCGGCGCTCAATGCTCGGAGCATTTCCTATGAGATGACCATCCCCGGCCATGGCGACGTTCTGCCTGTGCGCGCACCGGTTGAGGCGGCCTTCTTGAGGACGGCAGGGGACGCTCGACGCGGAATCGCGAGGCAGCTCAAGGTCCTCCAGGGGCGGCATGACGGTGCGCTCTACGAGCTCCTCGCAGAGATTGAGCGGGCACCCACGAATGGGAACGCGTTGCGAGAGTACGCTCGGAGATCTGTATCCGCGTTATTTCGCCTCGTTCGTGATGACCCGCCCTTCATTCGCGCCTGGAGTCAGACGCGCGTCGGCGCAGGCGGTGTGCGCCCACGCATCCACGATCTCCTCGCGATTCTATCCGAGCCCAACGAGCCCCTACCTGCGTCGCTCCCGGACCTCCTCAAGAATCGCCTCGATGGATGCTGGTCGACTCGTGAGGATCGAGGCGTTTTGTTCCTCATGGCGAGCGAGATCCCCGGATTCCTATCCTACGCACCAATTCGATGGTGGCTAGACCACACGGATGAGGATTTTGAGCGGCATATCGATGTCGCGCTCAACCGCCTCGACCACCCTGATGAGTTTCCGATCGCCCGCCTGGCCGGAGATGTCATCTTTCTCCGCCTCACCGCCATGCGCCGCCCGCTCGTCAAGCTGCCCGAGGGGGAGGTCGACCTTCGAGAAATCCTCCCTGCTCGCCTCGAGCGACTCCTCAACAAGGTGAGCGAGCCGCCCGAGCTTGACACGCTTGGCGCCGCGGAAGGTCCCCTGCTCCGCATATGTGGCGAGGTGGTGCAGCGGATTGCTCGCCCGGCGGTTCTCCCGCTTCGTGAGGACCTCTGGCTCACCTGGCGGCTCTTCCAGTGGCTGTGTCTCCAGCTCGGCGCCGTCTCCCCCGGCGCACGCCGCGATGGCATCCGGCGCCTTGTTGCACAGGCGCCACCGCCGGCGGAGCAACGTGACGTTCTCGATCCTTTCGGCTTCGGTCGCGACCGTTTCGACCATCGCCTCGCTGCCGTGCTCCACGCGCTCAGCACCATGGAGGAGTTCGCCCTGCTCTTCCATGCACAGCAACCGGGAGAGAACACTTTTGAGCTACGGAGCGTCTCCTCGCCGGCACTGGAGGACAAGCTCCTTGCGCTCGCGCGCGGCGTCTACCTGGGCCCGAAGCTCGGCTCGGTGCTCGGGTGGGGTGCCCCTGGAAACATACCCGATCTCGCACTCAATGCGCTTCTGCGCCTGAACCTCGGGCGCTTCGTCGACCTGAGCCAGGAATCGCGTATGCGCCGACTCGATGTGCTCCCGGAGGACCCGCAGAACCTAGAAAAATCTGACGAAGCAGCCTTCTCGTTTGCGCATCGGGTGGTGCTTGCTGCAGCCAACATCGCAGAGGCTCTTGCGGCCGAGGAGCGCGCGCTCCTGGAGACGAAGCTGCGCGCGATGGTCGACGGCCCCCGAGCTCGGGAGCTGCGCTGGTGGGGGTTCGTGCGCCTCTTCGCCGCCGGTGTGGATTCTCTGGAGGACGATGCGCGCGTCTTGACAATCGAGCACGTCAGCGCCCCGTCGGCTCCCGCCGCGCTTGGCTCTTACCTTCTGGGCGTGGCTGCGCGCGATCCGGCCCGCGTGGAGGAGGCAACCGAGACCATGCTCGCCGCAGCGGGCGAGCGCGGCGCCGACGTCGTCGCGCTCGCCGCCGGTGGGCTCGGACGCCTCGTGGTCCATGGCAAGCCCCCCGCCCAGAAGGTCGGGGGCGCCCTCCTGCTGCGGCTTGCGGAGCGCTCGCCCTTCCGCGAAGATTCCCGCATGGACCAGGTGATCGGCGCCTTCGGCCTGCGGGAGAGTGCTCCATGAGCAGGCGGACGATACATCTGCACACCTTCTGCTCTGTCAAGGGCGGCGTAGGGAAGTCCACGCTCGCGATCGTCTGCGCCAAGCTCCTCGACCGCCCTGGCCGCGTGCCCGTTCTTGTAGACTGCGACCTCACAGGCACCTCGATTGCGGATGGTCTCCGCCTGCGCGCGCCCGCCGTCACGCTGCTCGACGACGGCTCAATCGACCTCGAAGCGCTGCCGACCGGGGAGCTGCTCACGGTCGAGGAGACACGGGCGCGGCGCGCGCAGCGACGGGATGCCTTGCGACGCGAAGGGCAGACCTGGAAGGACCGACCGCACCCGCCGCCCTACCTCAACGACCCGTTGAACTACGCGTTCCTCACCAAGCGGCCGGCGCGAGTGGACGCGCTGCTATGGCGTCACGAGCGCGACAAGGACGGAGTGCTCTACCTGCCGTCATCGTCCACGCATGACGATGTGATCCAGAGCGTCGAGTGGTTCTTCGGGCAGCCATTCGACTGGGCGAGGAGCCTCGCCTGGACCCTCGACGGGCTTGCGCAGCAGATGCCAGCCCTCACTGACGTGGTCGTTGACCTCCCGCCAGGCATCTGGGGCTTCCCGCACGAGGCGCTGGTGCTGGTATCGACATTGCTCCGCGAAGAGCCGATGCCCGACGACTACCCGCCGTGGCACGCGGGACCGATCCAATGGGAGCCGAATCCGTTCCTGGTCACGAGCCGCGATCCGAACGACATCCTGCCGGCGCTCGAGTACGTCGCACGGCAGCGGGCGCGAGTCCCGACCCTGAAGCCAGTCGTGAACCGAGACACTGAGGGCCTGAACGCGCTCCGTTCGATGGCGCGAGCCCGCGTCGGCCCGCTCTTGGAGGCCACGGGACTCCACGAGACCCTCGAGCGTGTCGGGGAGATGTCCGGCCTGGCGCGGCTCTTCTGGGACGGCGACGTGAGGGTCGACGAGGTGCCGCCAGAGGTCAGGAAGACGCTTCGACTGGAGGAGGAGCCATGAGCACGGCAACCGCTGAGTTGCTCATAGAGCGACGGAGAGTGACGGAGCGCATGATGTGCTGGAGCCTGCCACGGCCAAAGCTGCTCTCTGCGGGCCAAGCTCCTGCCGACGACGCGCGCGCAGAACTGCGCCGCAGGATCGACGCCTTGGAGGAGCAGACCGGGGCGCAGCACGATCACATCGCCGCGCTGATGCACGAGCGGAACGCGCGCCCGAACGACGGTGACGTCGCGGCACGGCTCCAGCTGGCACTCGACGAGCTTGTAGAGATGCAGCGCAAGTACGCCGAGCTGATGTCAGCCTATTACCGGCCAACACGCCCGGCGCCGTCCGAAGATGCCCTCCAGCTGCTGGAAGAAGCGAGAGGAATCCTGAAGAAGTATGAAGATCTTACCTCCCGTGACCAGGCCGCCGACAACCCCCTTCTCACGAAGCCATGATCCTGCACCGGCGCGGTCGAAGCGCGGCTATCACGCCTTCCGTCCTTGCCTGCGGTGGGAGTTCGGCTTCACCTGCGCCCTTTGCATGCTGCACGAGGCGGACCTCATCGAGTACGGGATAGGCTCGACCGGCCTCACCACCGTAGAGCATGTCGTCCCTCAGAGCGAGGACGCTGGCCAGTCCAACACTTATGCGAACTGCCTGTACGCGTGTCGCTGGTGCAACCGTTCGAGGTCGAACCTACCGCTGCACGACGGGAACGGGAACGTCCTTTTGAATCCGACGACGAGCGCCTGGGCGGATCATTTCGAGGTGCAGGACGACAAGCTGGCTCCGAAGACCGGCAGCGGCCAATACACGGAGGTGGCTTACAGCATCAACGACCCATTCAAGGTCCAGAGGAGGGCCGCGAGGCGCGAGCTCATCGAGCGCTGCCGCAAGCTGGTCCTCGAGGCACCGCCCAAGATCGAGGGGCTGTCGCGCCTGGTCGGACGCCTGGCGGCATCGGACGCGCTGGACGATGCGGAAGAGGTGCGCCGCGTGGCACGGTGCCTCCACGAACAGGTGGCTCTCGCGCGGCAGACGCTCGAACGTTATCAAGGGGTTCCGGTCGACGCCGGAGCGGCGTGCCGTTGCCACCCCAAGCCGACAATACCTCCGCAAGTTGCCGAGCAGCTCATCGAGATCTGAGCTGGAGTGATCGCGCCACTCAGGTTACGCTTCCGCCCGCCCGGCGAGCATGGCCGGCCTCCCGGTGGATGTGCACGATCCGGTGGTCGCGCCCCTCGAACGTGAACGAGCCGTCCTGCGGAAGATGCGACTCCGGGTGCCGGCGGCTGGCCGTGCGGGCGCTCGCGTGATGTGGTGAGGAGGCGCTCGGCGCGCGGGTCCCGTCACGGGGCCCGCTCCGCTCCCGGCGCGCCTCACGGCGGCGAGGTCACGGCGCTGCGCATGGCACCCATGGAGTCGCGGGCGAACCGCCCCTGGACCCGGCGCGCGTAGGGATAGCCGAGGCGGGCGAGGAGGTGGTTCGGCCGGGAGACGGCGAAGATGTCGTAGGCGACCTCGCCGGAATGCTCGTCGTGCTCGACGAGGAAGCGCTCCTCGCCGCGCTCGCCGTGCTCCTCGAGCGTCCCGTAGGCGAAGCCGAACCGGCGCACAGGGCCGCTCGCCTCATCGACCGTGGAAACGATCCGGCACGCGTTGAGCCAGTGAATCCCGAGCACGCGGACGAGGATCACCACGGTGACGCCGGCCTGGAGGGGAGCATCGGGATAGCAGAGCTCGACCCAGCCGAGCCGGAACTGCGCCCAGCGCCGCATCGCCTCGACAGCGCGGTCGAAGAGCGCCGTGCCCTGGCCGAGCACCGCGCGGTGGTGGTCGACGTTGAAGCCGGCAGGCGGCCGCGGGCGGCCATCGCCGGCGCCGGTGCAGCCGACCTCCGCGTACGAGAGCGGCCGGCCCGCCTGGCGAGCGAGGAAGGCGCGGATCGCGGCATCGGAGGGGCGGGCGCGGGAGAGCACGAGGGGCAGGATAGCCGATCATGAAGACGCCATCTTGATGGCTTTCCAGTCACGACGAAGCACGAGGAGCACCTTCGCGGCTGACCGGCCTGCACGGATCCGCCAGGGCTCGCACGGATGGATCAGCATGGATAGGAGATGTGCTGGACGATCGCGAAGCGGGCTTCAGGCGCGCTTCGCAGAGCGAGGATGGCGGCGCGCGCCGCGCGCGGGCTCGCCGGCCCGCGCGGCTGGCACCTGCCAGTGAGCGCTGATACGCTCCTCGGCGACTCGTAACAGCGAGGAGGTGCATGGCCAATGGACATGCAGTTCAAATTTCACGACGCCGATGTCGAGGCGGACCAGCTGGATGCGATGCTCGAGAACTTGATGCGCGACATCGGCACCGCAGGCGCGACCCCGCGGCGCGCCGTTGAAGGCCACCTCCCCAGAAACGCCAAGGGAGACGCCTTCACCGTCGGCGCCATCGCGCTCGCCGCGCTCCCCGCCGTGCTTCCCCAGGTGATTCAGCTCGTCAATGAGTGGGTCGTCCGCGCGCCGAGGCGCCGCATTCGCATCCGGGGGAAGAACGGCCTGGAGGTCGAGTTCACCTCGGACAAGCCGCTCGGGGAGAAGGAAGTGCTCGACCTGGCGCGCCGCATCAGCACAATCAAATGACAGCCATGGACAGAGATCCTGTGCTGGGCGGACGGGACCGCATCGCGCTCATCATCGCGAACGGGATGTACGCGGACGGCAGGTTGCGCTCGCTCCAGGCGCCCGCCCTCGACGCATCGAAGCTCGCCGACACGATGGGAAACCCGGACATCGGCGATTTTCGCGTCCAGCTCTGCGTCGATGGCAGCCAGCTCGAGGTCCGGAAGGCCATCGGCGCGCTGTTCCATCGCCGCCATCCGGAGGATCTGCTCGTCCTCTACTACTCCGGTCATGGCCTGAAGGACGACTGGGGTCACCTCCACCTCGCCACACACGACACGGAGAAAGAGCTCTTCAGCGCGACCTCGGTCGACGCGGCGTGGATCAGCCGCCAGATCGATCAGTGCCCCGCGAAGCGCATCGTCCTGATCCTCGACTGCTGCTACAGCGGCGCGTACGAGAACTCCGCCAAGAGCGAGCAGGACAGCGTCGATATCGCCGGGACGTTCATGGGAGACGGCTCGGGTCGCGTCGTGATCTCCGCCACGACGTCGGTTCAGCTGGCGTGGCAGGCTGACCAGCCCGTGGGGGTGCCCCCGCAGTCGATCTTCACGCGCCACATCGTCGAGGGCCTGTCGACCGGCACAGCCGATCTGGACCGAGACGGATACGTCGATGTCCACGAGCTCTGCGAGTACGTGCAAGCGAGCATCAAGGCCGAGGGAGGCCGGCAAACCCCGCAGATGTGGACGCAGAAGTACGAGGGGCGGCTGCGCATCGCGAAGGCCCCGCTCCGGCCCACCATCCCGGCGTCGGGCGGGAACACCTCGATCACCCACGAGCTCTTCGTGTGCAACGGGCCCCTCGCGGGTCGGCGGTTCGTGCTCCACCCTGGAGAGTTCACGGTAGGGCGAGAGCCCGACTGCTTCATCCGCCTGGATGATCCGAAGGTGTCGCGAAAGCACGCGACGATCGTCGTCGGAGCGGATGAGGTGCGCGTGATCGACCAGGGGAGCACGCACGGGACCAAGATCGACGATCAGCGCATCACGAGCGCCTTGCTCCCGCAAAACGGCCAGATCATCGTCGGGGGCACCGTGCTCAGGCTGGTCCGCCTGGAAGCCCCAGGCACACGTCAGACCGCGGAGACGGTCGCGCACCCGCCCACCGGGCCGAGGAAGCGATCGGCCACCCTGTTCACTCCCTGAGCCCTGGCGCAGGGGGCGCCCGCGCTATGCTTCGGCTCGCCCGGCGCGCGGGGCCTCCCGGTGGGTGTGACCGCGCCCCAGGGTGAAGGGGCACCGCTCGCCCGCAGCCCGCGGGCGGCCTGACCGCCCTCCCGTCGATGCACAAGGACCTCCTCGATCTCCTCCTCGCCCTCGACCGCGTGCCGCAGGATCCGCGCTGGCACCCCGAGGGCGACGCGCTCTTCCATTCCCTGCAGGTCTTCGACCTCGCCCGCCGCGAGACCGCGGATCGCTCGCTCTGGGCCGCGGCCCTGCTCCACGACGTCGGCAAGGCGTTCGCCTGCGCCGACCACGCCGAGGAGGGGGCCGACGTGCTCGCGGAGCTCGTGTGCCCGCGGATCGTCTGGCTCGTGCGGCACCACCTCCACCTGCTGCGCGCGCCCGGCGCGACGAAGCGGCGCCTGCGGCGCACGAAGGCGCTCGCGGACCTCGCGCGGCTCCGCCGCTGGGACGTCGGCGGCCGCTCGCCCGAGGCGACCGTGCTCCGCCCCGAGGCCGCCGTGGAGCTCCTGCTCGACGGCGCAGACTGGACCCTGCTCTCGATGGGCGGCGAGCCCGCACCCTCCGATGACCTGCGAAAGGAGCCGCTCGCCTGAGCGCAAGGTCCGCCGGGAGGTCCTCTGCGACGACGTCGACCGCTGGGGCGACGATCGCCGGCTCTGGGGCGGCGAGGCCGAGCCGCCCGGGCGAGCGCGGCTCTGCGCCGCGGTGCGCGACGCGGTCGAGACCGCGCTGACGGCGAAGCAGCGGGAGGTCGTCGAGGCGTATTTCTTCGACGGCCTTTCGCAGGGCGAGATCGCGCGCCGCCTCGGCGTGGCGCAGCAGGTGGTGCAGAAGCGCCTGTTCGGGGCGCCGCGGGGCGGCCGGGTGGTCGGCGGCGCGATGCTCCGGCTGCGGCAAGCCCTCGAGCCGGCGGTCGCCGCGGCGCCGGCGCGGGCGGCGGCGGCGCAAGCGACGGAAGCGCCGGCGCGGGCGGCGGAGGCGCCGGCGCGGGCGGCGGAGGCGCCGGCAGCGCGCGCGGCGCGGGTGGCCCGATGAGCGCCGAGCGCTTCGGCGGGCTGCGGGCCCGCATCGCCGCGGAGGCGGCGCGCCTCATGTACGAGGAAGGCGTGGACCAGTACTTCACCGCCAAGCGGATGGCCGCGAAGCGGATCCTCGGCCGGGTGGAGGGGCGGCGAGCGCGCTACCGGCCCGCGGACCTGCCCTCGAACGGCGAGATCCGCGAGGCGCTGCTCCTCTTCGCCGAGCGCGCCGAGGGGAACCAGCGGACGCGCCGGCTCTTCGCGCTGCGCATCGTGGCGCTGGAGGCCATGCGCGCGCTCGCGCCGTTCTCGCCGCGGCTCATCGGCTCGGTCTCCACCGGCCATATCCGCCGCGGCAGCGACGTCGATCTGCACGTGTTCCCGGCCGACGAGGAGGCGCTGGAGCGGCACGTGCGGGCGCTCGGCTGGACGTTCGACCGGGAGCGCGTGACGATCCAGAAGGGCGGAGAGCTCCGAGAGTACGTCCACTACCACGTGGCGGACGCGGCGCCCCTCGAGCTCACGGTGTACGCCCCGCGCGACCTGAGGGCGCGGCCCCGCAGCAGCACCGATGGGAAGCCGATCGTGCGCCTCGGCGTCGCCGCGCTCTCGGCGCTCTGCGCCCGGGATCACCCCGGCGCGTGGGAGCGTTACCTGGAGACCGGCGAGGTGGAGGGCATGGACGCGCTGCTCGAGGCGGACGAGGACGAGCCCCTCGCCGGGCCCTTCGATGGGCTGCTCCACGGTACCGGCGGCGCCGGCGAGGACGGCGACGAGCCGGCCTGCGCCGAGCCCGGCGAGGAGGACGACCCGTATCAAGACTACGAGCCGCTCCCCGGCTTCGAGGACACGGCCTGAGGCCCCGCCCGCAGGCGAGGAGGGGCCGGCGCTCGTGCGCTCCCGCGCCGGCACGAAGGGAGCTCGTCGTTCGCCGAGCGCGAGGTTCGACACCGATGGATGGATAGGACGACTCGCCCGATCCGGATCTTGCGGTCGTCGCCGGACTCTGCAGCTTTCACCCGCGCTGCGAGGCCGATGAACCTCCTCGACGGGCGGAGAGGCGAACGTCGGGCGACGCGTCAGTGTCGCGGCTCGCGGCGCGGCGAGGCTTGACCCTCGCGACGCGCCGGTGCTCTCATGGCGCGGTGAAGCCCGAGGCCCCGCCCGTTCCCAGCGCGATTGCTGCGCCTTCCGGAACGGCGGCGGCGGGGGTGATGTGGCGCGCGCGGGGGCGGCTCCACCTCACGGTGATCGCCAAGGCGACCTTCGCCTTCGTCGACGGCGCACCGATGATCCCGGTCGAGCCGCAAAAAATCATCGATGCCGACATCCACCATCACAACCACCCGGGCCGCAGCGTCCGGTTGACGAGCGATCTCGCGCCCTACCTCGCGCGCATCGACGTGTTCTTCACGGGCCACGCGCACGCGCCGCCGGGCCCGCCTGCGGCGCCCTTCTCCGTGCGCCTCGCGCTCTTCGCCGGCGAGCGCCCGATCCTCGACAAGGCGCTCTCGATCGAGCCCAGCGGCGCGGAGAAGGCGATCCCGCTCGCCTACGAGCGCGCATTCGGGGGGATCGGCATGGCCGACAACCCGTTCGGCACCGATCGCCCGGCCGTCCTGGATCCCTCGCGGCGCGACCGCCCGGCGGGCTTCGCGCCGCTCGGCAGCGTGTGGCCGTCGCGCAGGCGGCTGCTCGGGCGTACGCCCCACAAGGCGCTCGAGGGGCCCATCCTCGAGATCCCCGACGATTTCGACTGGAGCTACTTCCAGGCGGCCCCCCCCGATCAGCGCGTCGAAGCCCTGGCCGGCGACGAGTGGCTCGTGCTCGCGGGGCTCCACCCGACGCTCGCAGCGCTGCGGACGCGGCTGCCCGGGGCGCGCGCCCTCGCGCGCGTCCATGGCCTCTCCGCGTTCGGCGTCACGGAGGGGCAGCCGCTCGATCTCGTGCTGGACACGCTGCACGTCGACGGCGACCGGCAATCGTGCTCGCTGGTCTGGCGGCGCAGCTTCCCGCTCGCGGAGGCAGCAGCGCTCGCGGCGGTGCGTGTCGTCGTCGGCGTCGAGGTGCCGGGCGCCCCGCCCGCATGGCTGGCTCCTGCCGAGATCGCGATAGCCGCCCAGAGCGCCGCCGCGACGTCCGATCCGGCAGGGGTGACGCTCAACGTGTCCGATCAAGACGCCGTCAGTACGTGAGCGAGGCCGTCGCCGACCCACTCCGGCGGCGCTGACGACGGGCGCGGCGCCGCGCGGCGGCGCAGCACGGGCGCGGGGCGCGTTGCTCGGCCTCGCCGCCGCGGATACATTCGGTGACCCATGGACGTCACGACGCTGGTGCGGGGCGACGCCATCTCGGTGGTCGACTACCGGTGCCGCTCCGGACCCGGGGACGCGCCGTTCGCCGAGCTCCACCGCGGCTTCTCCGTCTCCTACGTGCGCAAGGGCAGCTTCGGTTACCGCGTCCGGGGGGAGGTGTTCGAGCTCGTGGCCGGGTCGCTCCTGGTCGGCCACCCCGGCGACGAGTACACGTGCTCGCACGAGCACGTCGTCGGCGACGAGTGCCTGTCGTTCCAGCTCGCGCCGGCGCTCGTCGAGGCCCTCGGCGACGGCGCCGGCGCGTTCCGGGCCGGCGGCCTGCCGCCGGTGCCCGAGCTGATGGTGCTCGGCGAGCTCGCGCAGGCGGCCGCCGAGGGCAGGAGCGACATCGGCGTCGACGAGGTGGGGGTGCTCCTCGCCGCCCGCTTCGTCGAGGTCGCCTCCGGCCGGAAGCGAAGGCCGCCGGACACCGGGGCGCGCGACCGCCGCCGCGCCGTGGAGGCGGCGCTCTGGCTGGACGAGCACGCGCACGAGCCGATCGACCTCGAGGGGGCGGCGCGGGAGGCCGGGCTCAGCCCGTTCCACTTCCTGCGGGTCTTCGGGAAGGTCGTCGGCGTGACCCCGCACCAGTACCTGGTCCGCGCCCGCCTGCGCCGCGCGGCGCGCCTCCTCGCCGACGGCGCCCGGTCGATCACCGACATCGCGCTCGACGTCGGGTTCGGCGACCTCTCCAACTTCGTCCGCACCTTTCACCGCGCGGCCGGCGTCTCGCCCCGCGGCTTCCGGAAGGCGGCGAGGGGGGATCGCAAGATCTTCCAAGATCGCCTCGCCGCGCGCTCCTAGGATGGCCGCCGGACGCGGGCGCCCCCACCTGCCCGCGAGGACCTCCATGACAGCAACGGCACACGGATTCCTCCTGTTCGACACGGCGATCGGCCGCTGCGGCATCGCGTGGGGCGAGCGCGGCGTCGCCGCCTTGCAGCTCCCCGAGGCGCGCGAGCCCGAGACGCGGTCGCGCCTGCTCCAGCGCCTCCCGGGCGCCCGGGCGGCGGCGCCGCCGCCCGAGGTGCAGCGCGCGATCGACGCGATCGTCGCGCTCCTGCGCGGCGAGGCGAGCGACCTGTCCGCCGTCGCGCTCGACATGGACCGGGTGCCGCCGTTCCATCGCCGCGTCTACGAGGTCGCGCGCACCATCCCGCCGGGCGCGACGCTGACGTACGGCGAGGTCGCGGCGCGCCTCGGTGCGGTCGGCTCGGCGCGCGCCGTGGGGCAGGCGCTCGGGCGGAACCCGTTCGCGATCATCGTCCCATGCCACCGCGTGCTCGCGGCCGGCGGCAAGGCCGGCGGCTTCTCCGCGAACGGCGGCGTCACGACGAAGCTCCGCCTCCTCGCGATCGAGGGCGGCCAGGCGCGCGGCGCTCCGGAGGCCGCGCCCGGCGGCGACCTCGGCTTCGATCCGGGCGCCGCCGTCGAGCACCTGCGCGCGTCCGACGCGGCGCTCGCGCGCGTCATCGACGCGGTCGGGCCGTTCGCCATGCGGATCGACAGGACGTCGAGCCTCTTCCTCGCGCTCGCGGAGTCGATCGTCTACCAGCAGCTCACCGGCAAGGCCGCCGCGACCATCTTCGCGCGCGTGCGCGCGCTCTTCCCGCGAGCGCACGAGGGCCCGACGCCCGCGCAGCTCCTGCGCGCCTCCGACGAGAAGCTCCGCGGCGCCGGCCTCTCGCAGGCGAAGCTCCTCGCGCTGCGCGACCTCGCGCGGAAGACGGAGGACGGCGAGCTCCCCACGCTCGCCGAGGTCCACGGCATGGAGGACGAGGCGATCATCGAGCGCCTCACGCGGGTGCGCGGCATCGGCCGGTGGACGGTGGAGATGCTCCTCATGTTCCGCCTCGGCCGCCCGGACGTGCTGCCCGTGGACGACTACGGCATCCGCAAGGGCTTCGCGCTCGCGTTCAAGCGGCCCGAGCCGCCGGCGCGCGCGGATCTCGAGAAGCGCGGCGCGCGGTGGAAGCCGTACCGCACGGTGGCGAGCTGGTATCTCTGGCGCGCGGTGGATCTGGCGCGGGGCGGCTGACGCCTCGCCCCGCGGCGGCGCTCGGGTTGCCGGCGCCTCCTCTGGCGCGGTCGCCGTCGCCCGGGCGAGCAGCCTTCGCGGCGCGGCCGTCGGCCGGGCTCGCCATCGCGGCGCGGCCATCGGCCGGGCTCGCCATCGCGGCGCGGCCATCGGCCGGGCTCGCCATCGCGGCGCGGCCGTCGGCCGGGCTCGCCATCGCGGCGCGCCCGCGGTCGGGCTCGCCGTCGCCGCTGGCCGGCGTCGAGGCGGGGGACTAAGTTCTCGCCGGCCCGAGAGCGCCGCGTGGAGCGCCGCACGACGCTGGACACGGTTGCCGTCGCGGATGGCAACGAGAAGAGCACGGGAGGAGTACGTCAGTCATGCTGAAGAACCTCGAAGGGCAGCGCGTTCCGGATGTCACGTTTCGTACGCGTGTCGACGGTCAGTGGAAGGACGTGACCACCAAGGACGTGTTCGCCGGCAAGAAGGTGGTTGTGTTCGCGCTGCCGGGCGCCTTCACGCCGACCTGCTCGAGCAGCCACGTGCCGCGCTACAACGAGCTCGCGGAGGAGTTCAAGCGGCGCGGGGTGGACACGATCGCGTGTGTGTCCGTGAACGACGCATTCGTGATGGATGAGTGGTGCAAGGCGCAGGAGGCGGACAAGATCCAGTTCCTGCCCGACGGGAACGGGGAGTTCTCCGAGAAGATGGGCATGCTCGTCGACAAGGCGAACCTCGGCTTCGGCAAGCGCTCGTGGCGCTATTCGATGCTGGTCGACGACGGCGTGATCAAGAAGATGTTCATCGAGCCCGAGGTGGAGGGGGATCCCTTCGATGTGTCGGACGCGGACACGATGCTGAAGTACCTGGATCCGTCGTCGGAGTCGCCGCACGACGTGCTGCTGTTCACGAAGCCGGGCTGTGGCTCCTGCGCCAAGGCGAAGCGGCTCCTCGACGCGCGGAAGATCCCTTACGAAGAGGTGGCGGCCTCGCCGCGCCGCCTGCGCGCGGTGAGCGGCAAGGGCACGACCCCGCAGGTCTTCATCGACGGCAAGCACGTCGGCGGCGCCGACGAGCTCGAGGCCTACCTCGCGAAGGCCTGATTCACGAAGGCGGCCTGGGCGCCCCCCGGCGATGGGGGGCGACTACGCGCCGCCCTCCGGGTCCGACGGCTCGGCGCGGAAATGGGTCACCGCCGGCGCCGAGGCCGGCGACACCGAGGCCGGCGACACCGAGGCCGGCGACACCGCCGGCGCCTCCACGGGGGCGACGGCCGAGCTGCGGCGCGCCGCGGCGGCGCACCTGTCGCTGTTCATGGCAAACTGCCCGATGCTGCTCCATAACCTGTCGAACTCCGCCTGATCGAAGGTCGACCGGGACTGGAACAGGTCGTATCCGCCGTATTTCGGGTCCGCTCCGTCGCCGTCCTCCGGGGCGATGAACCGATAATGGCCCATCACGTCGGCGTGGTCGGCGTCGACCAGGAAGCTGCGCTTCGTGTCGGGATAGACCATCGATACGCAGTTGACGATCCCGTCGTTCATCTCCGGATCGAGCGACTCGGTCCGGGTCGGGTCGTCGAACCGTGGCACGGAGCAGGGCGGCCCGAGGGCCTCGACCACCTTCGGCTCCTTGATGTTGGCCGTGATGCCGTGAAAGATGCCGAAGGCGCCCAGGAACGGGCCGCCGGGATCGCGCTTTGCCCGGGTGACGATCGACCGGAGCGCGATGCCCCGCTGCTCGTAGTACGCGCTCAGCTCCTCCTCGAGCTCCGCCCCGAGGAGGCTGGCTTTCCTTGTCTGCTTCGCGCTCTTGATGGAGGCCGCGAGCTCGCGCGGCCAGGCGCCGATACCCCGCGCGGACAGGCCATGCCTGGACCAGCGCTCCTCGCGCGGCGGCCGGCCTGACAGCGGCAGGGGATCGAGATCCTCGAAGGCCTCGGTGTCCTCGGCGACGTGCAGCAGCCAGCGGAGCACGTTGAAGTACTCGCCGCGCGCCTCGGCCCTGGCGAGGTCGTCGCACGGCAGCGCGTGGAAGCGCTCGATCGTGTCGAGGGCGGCCCGGACGATGCCGTCCGATTGGCCGAACACCTGCAAGAGCGTCTTCGCGCGGCGGGCCGCGGAGCTCGCGTCCTTCGGGCCAGCCAGGCGGAGCCACCAGTGGAGGGCCCCGGCCAGGCCCGTGAGGAGGGGCTGCCTCCGGTGGAGGACGTGGGCGAGGTTCGTCCCTCGGTGCGGCGTCGAGAGGAACTGGATCGAGCAGACGCTCTCGAGGATGCGCTCCACCGGGACGCCGTAGACCGACCCTTTCTGCTCGGTCTCGGCCAGGAGCAGGAGCATCAGCGTCTTGATGTCCCGCCCGCCGGTCGAGTGGCCCACGAGGTGGACGCAGTCCCGCTGGCCGCGGCCCGCGCCCCCGTAGAACACCCCCTGCCTGAACCGATCCGCGAGCCAGCGGAGCAGCGCGTGCGCGCGGGTGTCCACGCTCGCCGTGGGCAGGTTCGGGAAGCAATGCACCGAGAGCGGGCCTTGGTACGGCCCGGTATCGGTGTTTCGGAGGATCTCCGTGACACCGCTGTAATAGACGATCGAACCCAGGATATCGAAGCCCGCAAAACCCGGCACGAGCACGAGGTGACTTCTCGGTGAACTCATGGCTTTTCCCTCCCACATGAAAGGGCCGCGCGCATCACTTCTTCCGGCGATGAGCGACAGCCCGACATTCTCTGATCGAGCGGGCGCCTCGCCGCGCGGGCGCCTCGTCCAGGGCCGGGCGAGCGCCGCGGCGCGCTCGCCGACCGGCCGCCCGCCGGCGGGGCCCGCGGCCCCCGCTCACTCGGCGGGATACATCTCGTCGATGGTCCCGCGGAAGCGCTGCTCGATCACGTTGCGCTTCATCTTCAGCGTCGGCGTCATCTCGCCGTCCTGCACCGAGAACTCGCGGCCGAGGACCGTGAACCGCTTGATCTGCTCGAAGCTGGCGAGCTCCGCGTTCAGGGCGTCGACGTGCACCTTCACCTGGCTTACCACCTCGGCGCTCGTGATCGCGGCGTCGCTGCTCAAGGCGCCCCGCTCCTTCAGCTCGGCGAGCTTGCCCTCGGTCAGCGTGATCAGCGCCGACAGGTACTTGCGGCCGTCGCCCACCATGCACACCTGGCTGATGATCTCCGCCGCCTTGAGCCTCTCCTCGATCGGGAGCGGCGCGATCATCTTGCCGCCCGAGGTCTTGAGGATCTCCTTCTTGCGGCCCCGGATCTTGAGCTGTCCGCGGTCGTTCCACTCGCCGAGATCGCCCGTGTGCAGCCAGCCGTCCTCGAGCGCGGCCTCCGTCGCCGCCTTGTCCTTGTAATAACCCACGAACACGTGCCGGCCGCGGGTCAGGATCTCGCCGTCCTCGGCCAGCTTGAACTCGACGCCCGGCACGGGCTTGCCCACGGTGCCCGCGCTCTCGATGCCCGGCTCGGTCATGCAGATGACGCCTGTCGACTCGGTCTGGCCGAAGTCCTCGAGGATCTCGAGGCCCAGCGCGCGGAACCACGTCGAGATGTGCGGCGCGAGCGCCGCCGCGCCCGAGGCGAGCACCTCGGCCTTGCCCAGGCCGAGCGCCGCGCGCACCTTGCCCAGCACGAGCTTGTCGGCGAGCTTGAGCTGCAAGGCGTCGAGCGCGCTCGGCGCGCGCTGCGCGTACTTCGCCTGGGCCACGCGGGCGCCCACGGCGAGCGCCCACTCGGCCAGCTTCTTCTTGGCGCCCTTGCCGCCGCGCACCTTCGCCATCACGCCTTCCATCATCTTCTCCCAGAGCCGCGGCACGCAGAGCAGCAGCGTGGGCTGCACCTCGGGGAGCTCGCTCGAGACGTTCTCGAACTTCGAGCAGAAGTTGACGGTGTAGCGCTGGGTAAGGCCCGCCCCGACGCACTGCAGCTTCTCGGCGATGTGACAGAGCGGGAGGAACGAGAACATCGTGCCGCGCGCGAACGGCAGGTTCCAGTACTTCACGGCCATGTCGGCCGTGTACGCCAGGTTGTCGTGCGAGAGCATGGCCCCCTTCGGGTTGCCCGTCGTGCCCGAGGTGTAGATCAGGAACGCGCCGGCCCTGGGGTCGATCTTCGCCAGGTAGTCGGCGAACGTCTTCGCGCCCGGCTGCCCCGCGAGCGCGCGTCCCTCGGCCAGGGCCTGCTCGTACGAGATCGCCTTGGGAGAGATCGATGTGTCGCCATCGAAGACGAGGATCCAACTCACGCTGTCAGGGACGGAATACTCGCCCTTCTCTCCGGAGATCTTCTGAAAGTACTCCTTGTTTTGCACCGAGAGCAGCGTCGCCTCGGTGTGGTTCAGGATGTACTGGATGTCTTTCGCGGTGGAGTTCGGGTAGAGGCCCGCCGACTTGCCCCCGACGAGCAGCGCCGCCAGGTCGACGTGGACCCACTGCGGGCAGTTGTACGAGAGGATCGCGCCGACCTGGCTCGCGTCGAAGCCCCTGGACTCCAGGAACAGCGCGAGGTGGTGAACCCGGTCACGGTACTCGCGCGCGGTGAGCGTCTTCCACTCGCCTTGAGATTTGAAGCGCTGGGCCGGCGCGTCAGGAGATTCGTTGGCCCACTGTTCCAGACGGTGGAGGACGGTGCTCATTGCATCTCCTGCGGCTCAAGGCCTCGGGGGTCGCGGGGTGGTCAGGATGCGGGAGCCGCCGGGGCATTGTCAATCAGCGTCGAGGAGCCCCTCGAAGCGCCGGCGACGAGCCGCCGGTCGTCCTGTTCCGTGCGCCTCGCCCTCGCCTGCCGGCGCCGCCTCGAGCGCGGCGGTGAAGTGCTCCGCGGCACGCTGGAAGGCGAGGGCCTCGCGCCGAGGAAAGCCGGCGCGACGGCGCGTCCCTCCTCGGGGATGAGGGAGCCGGCGGCGAGGGGGCGCACGTCGCCCGCGTCCGCGTCGCTCGGGGCTGCCGGGAGCAGCCGCGTGACGAGCTCACTCCGGTCGGCATGTGTCCGGCGGCTCGACCCGAACAGACGAGGCGCCGCGCGGGGCCGACGAGGCCGGCTCGTACCCTGCTCGTGGTGCAGGGGAGCTCCTCCTCGGTGCTCCGCCTGCCGCGCCCCCTGCGCCGGAGCGCCAGCGGCGCCGACTACCGGTTGACGGCGCTCACGACGGCCTGCCACTCCGTCGAGAACGAGCCGTCCGTGCGCTTGATGTCCGTCCCCGTGTCCCACAGCACGGGAACGATGCCGCGCGACGTCGCGGCCTCCACCACCGACCGCATCCACAGCGTCCGCGACGCCGGCTCACGGGGGTAGTTCGTGCCCAGCGTGACGCCGAACTCGCCGAGGATGATCGGGAGGCTCCGCTGCGCGCTGAACGCGCCGAGCGTGTCGAACTTGCTCTTCAGCTCCGCCTTCTCGGGCTCCGTGCCCCACGTCGTCTTGGGAGAGCCCCAGCTCTCCACCGTGTCGAGGCCGCAGAAGGTGTAGGGCGTATAGTAATGGATCGAGAGGAAGAGGCTCTTCGTGCCGGCCGGATCGGCCGGCACCTTGAAATCGCTCACGCACGTCCTGTCGATGTCCGTCACGAAGCCGGCGATGAGCAGGGCGCGGCTCGCGTTGTAGCCGCCCTGCTCGCGCACGGTGGTGACGAAGAGCTGGTTCATCTCGTTCAGAGCGGCGTAGTCCGGCGTCCCGCCGTCGTGAACGCCGTTGACCCAGTAGTTCCCCTCCTCGTTCATCCCCTCGAGGATCAGCTTGTGACCGACGTCGCTGAAGGCCGTGGCGATCTGGGTCCAGTAGGACGCGAACCTGGTCTTGACGTCGTCGGTGAGCTTGTACTTATCGGCGTTGTCCTCGTTGTAGATCCAGCCCCCGTCCCAGTGGATGTTCACGATCGAGTACATTCCGGCGGCCTCGATCCAGCCCACCACCTCCTTGACTCGGGCCATCTTGGTGGCGTCGATCGTGCCGTTGGCGGCGTAGGTGTCCCAGGCCACGGGCACACGCACCGTCTTGATGCCGTGGCTGGCCATGCCGTTGATGAACGTCCGGGTGATCAGCGGCTGGCCCCAGCCCGTCTCCCACTCGGTGGTGTTCTCCAGCGTGTTGCCGATGTTGGCCCCGATACCCATGTCGGGGACCATGGCCGCGGCGTCCACCGGCGTCGCTGATCCGCCGGTCCCGCCGGAGCCCCCGACTCCCCCCGTACCGGCACCGCCCGCGCTGACGTCGCCCGCACCGGCACCGCCCGTCGCGGCGTCGCCGGTGCCGGTACCGGCGCCGCCCGTCGCGGCGTCGCCCGTGGTTGCGCCTCCGCCGCTGCCTCCGGTGGCTCCCCCAGAGGCCGCGCCTGCGCCCGACGTGACATCGGGATCCGTCGAGTTGCAAGCGACCAGCAAGCCGAGAATCGAGAAGAAAGCAAGTCGATACGCGTGGGTCATGGGTCCTCTGCGGGTGATGGAAAGGAGCTCGTCTCCCTCGGGTTGCGCTGCGCCCCCGCCAGCCGTCACAAATCGCACGGACGCTCCCGGACCGCGATCCGCGCCGGATCCTGGGAGCCCGAGATCGGCCTTCGCGACCAGGGGGCCGCTCGCCGTCGCGCTGCCGCCGCGCGCGGGCGGCGCGCCGCCTCAGCCCTCTAGCCCGGAGGGCTCAACCGCTGGCCCAGGCGTTGATCCGCTCCGCCCAGCCGGCAGCGTCGTCGATGGTGAGGACGAGCCGCCGATACCACTCCCCCTCGAGCTCGATGGTCAGCGGGTGCTCCTTCCGGGTCCGCACCCAGTACCAGAACTCCTTGCCGTGCGCGGTGAAGTAGGTCCCCGCTTTGATCACCCCCGGCAGGGCCGTCCCGGGCGCGCGGATCTCCTTCCATGTGGAGGGCGGCAGCGCCGCCTCCGCCCGCGCCACGTGCTCGCGGGGCACCACGATGGGCCGGAGCCTCACGGCCCAGAGCCGCTCGGCGCCCTCCAGGGTGAGCGTCAATCGATCCCCTTCGATGCGAAGCTGCACAGCGACAGTCTAGCTGTTTCGCGAGCGCCTGGCGAGCAGCTGCCGCTGCCAGATTGCCGCCATGGTGAAACGCCGCGAAGAAGAAAAAGACACGTGATGTCAGATGTGGCGCGCGTCGCGCATACTCCGCTATCGACGACGGCGAGGCGCCCGGCCCCCCCGGGTGAAAGCGGCGGCTCGCCCCTCACCAGAATGATGGGAGAAGACATCATGTTTCACGACACGAACCTGCGCTCGATGAAGATGCACCTTTGCGCGCTGCTCGCGACGACCGCGGCGCTCACGACGCTCCTCTCCGCGTGCGGCGCCCCGCCCGTGGGCGATCTCGATGGCGCCGAGGGGGAGACCCTCTCCGAGCAGGCGGATGAGCTCGCGGGGCCCGCGAGCGGCCGCCTCACCTGCGCTGTCGTCCGCTGTATGGACGGGTTTGTCTGCGAAGAACGGAAGGGGAGGGCCGCGTGCGTGCCCGCCCCGAAGCGCCCGTGCGTGACCGACGCCGACTGCAGCCTCGTCGACAATTACTGTGGAGGCTGCAACTGCAATGCCGTCCCCACGGGCACGTCCGCGCCCAAGTGCCCGGGAGACGAGGTGGCGTGTCTGGTCGCGCCGTGTTCCGGCCTCACCGCCTCCTGCCAGGCCGGAGCGTGCGTGATCGCGAACGAGCGCTGAGCGGATCCCCCACGACGGCGTACCGGCCCGTCGCTCGCCCCTGCGCGCCTCGCTGTCGACCTCGCACCACGCCCCGGCGCTAGAGCGGCGGTCACCCGCACAGGAGACGGGCCCAGATCGGCGTTTTCGGTGCTCAGCGCACCGGAATCTCCGGCCGCACGCGCACGCTCTTCCACCGCGCGAGCTGAACGAGCCCGGCGGGCGCGCCGCGCGGCTTGCTCACGTCCGCGGCCCTGCAGACGTGGACCTCCACCTTGGCGGCGCTCCGCGCCTTCGAGTACCACGCGGCCGCCGCCGCGGCGCGCTCGACCACCTCGCGCGGGACCTCCACGCGCTCGGGGTTGCGCACGATCACGTGGCTGCCCGGCGTGCCGCCGGCCACGTGAAGCCAGAGATCGTGCGGCTCGGCGATCTCGAAGGTGAGCGCGTCGTTGTCCTCGTCGCCGCGGCCGACGAGCACCTCGAAGCCATCGATGGTGAGCGTGCGGTACGGCCGCCCCTTGCTGCCCATGCCGGCCTCCGCCGTCAGCCGGGCGCGGCGCCTGCGCCCGATTGCGCGGGCCTCCCCGGCGCCCTCGCCTCGCCCGCCACCTCGGCGGCGAGCCACGCGAGCAGGTCCCGCACGACCTCCTCGCGGTTGATCTCGTTCAGCATCTCGTGGCGCCCGCCGGGGTAGAACCGCTGCGCGACCCTGCGGAGACCGGCGGCGCGGTACGCCTCGATCATCTGGGTGACGCCCTTGAGCAACCCACCGACCGGGTCGCGGGAGCCGGAGAAGACGTAGAGGGGCAGGTCCTTCGGGATGCGCGAAAGCCGCTCGGGGCGCGCGAGCGCCGCCATCGCGTCGAGCAGGTCGACCCAGAGCGAGGTCGTCGCCGGGAAGCCGCAGCGGGGATCGGCGATGTACACGTCGACCTCGGCGCGATCGCGAGAGAGCCAGTCGAAGGGCGTGCGCGTCGGGGCGAACAGCTTGTTGAAGCTGTCGAAGCTCATCGTCTGGAGGAGCTGGCTCTTGCCGCGCTCGCCCAGCCGCCGCCGCTCGGCGCGCGCCACGAGCCGGCCCGCGTCCACGAGCGCGTTCGCCTTGCCCGCGGCGCCGGAGAGCACCGCGCCGTCGATCGAGCCGCCGTGCTCGATCAGGACCTCCTGCGCGAGGGCGGCGCCCATGCTGTGGCCGAAGAGGACGATCGGCAGGCCGGGGTGCTCGCCGCGCGCGCGCGCGATGAGCTGCGCGAGATCGCGGACGACCCGCTGGAAGCCGCCCTGGCTCGCGAAGAAGCCGAGCTCGTCGCTCCCGCGCGCCGTCGCGCCGTGGCCCCGGTGGTCGTTCGCGTAGACGGCCCACCCGTCGGCGCAGAGCGCCTGCGCGAGGCGCGCGTAGCGGCCCGCGTGCTCCGACATGCCGTGCGCGACGTGGACGACGCCGCGCGCCCCGCCGTCCGGGAGCCAGCGGTACACGAAGAGCTCTCGGCCATCGTCCGCCTGAAACGTGAAGGTGTCCGCGGGCATCGCCGGCCGACCCTACCACCGCTCCGCGCGCGGCTGACCACGATTCTCGATGCTTCCGCGCCGAAAGGAGTTTTCGGTACGGTCCTTCATGGCATGAGGTTCGCACAAAGGCCGGCCATGCCCGAGCGCCGATCGTTGCCCGTGCTCTCGTTGCGCGACACCGTCCTCTTCCCTGGGATAGCGACGCCCATCACGGTCGGACGGCTGAAGACGCTCCGCGCGGTGGAGGCCGCCCTCCGGGTCGAGGGAGAAGACAAGCGCATCTTCGCGGTCGCCCAGCGCGACGCCGCCGAGGAGCCCACCGCGAGCGGCCTCTTCTCGATCGGCGTGATCGCCCGCATCACCCAGGTGCAGCGCTTCGGGTCGGGCCTTCAGCTCGTGCTCTACTGCGAGCGGCGGGCGGCCGCGCCCCGCTACACCGAGGTCGACGGCGTGATCCGCGCGCCTGTCATCGAGCTCGCCGATCTACCGCTCCGTCCAGAGGAGGACGGCGCCCTGGAGGCGCTCTCCCGCGAGGTGCGCGAGCGGGCCGTCGAGTACGGCCGCCACCGCGGCGCGCCCGAGGACGTGCTCAAGCAGTTCGTCGGCAGCATGTACGGCCCGGCCGAGCTCGTGAACCACATCGCCTTCTACCTGGACCTCCCGACCCCCGAGAAGCAGGCGCTGCTCGAGATCCTCTCGACGGAAGAGCGGATGCGCAGCCTCGCGCTGCACCTCTACCGGCAGATCGGCATCGTCGAGACCCAGGAGAAGATCAGGACGACCGTCGAGGAGGAGCTCGGCGAGCGGCAGCGGGAGATCTACCTGCGCGAGCAACTGCGCGCGATCCAGAAGGAGCTCGGCGAGGAAGACGACGAGAACGCCGCCGCACGTCTTGAGCACAAGCTGCAGCGGGCCAACCTGCCGGCGGAGATCCTGCAGGAGGCCCGGCGCGATCTCGCGCGCTTGCGGCGCATGGGGCGGGAGACGTCGCCGGAGGCCCAGGTCCTCATGACGTGGCTCGAGTGGGTGGCGGATCTGCCCTGGAGCCAGCGGACCGACGACCACGTCGATCTCGATCGCGCGCGGGCGATCCTCGACGAGGATCACTACGGCCTGGGCGACGTGAAGGACCGGGTGCTCGAGTTCCTGGCCGTCCGGAAGCTGCGCCTGGAGCAGGCCAGGAGCGAGGGCGAGCGGAGCCGCGCGATCTCCCGCGGGCCGATCCTGCTCTTCCTCGGTCCGCCCGGGACCGGCAAGACGTCCATCGCGGAGTCGATCGCGCGGGCGCTCGGGCGCAAGTACGTCCGCGTCTCGCTGGGCGGTGCGCGCGACGAGGCGGACATCCGCGGCCACCGGCGCACGTACGTGGGCGCGATGCCCGGCCGCATCCTCCAGGGGATCAAGCGGATCGGCTCCAAGAACCCGGTGATCGTCCTCGACGAGGTCGACAAGCTCGGCGCCTCCTACCAGGGCGATCCTGGCGCGGCGCTGCTCGAGGTGCTGGATCCGGCGCAGAACGACGGCTTCGTCGACCACTACCTCGGACTGCCGTTCGACCTGTCCGAGGTGCTGTTCATCTGCACCGCGAACTTCCGCGAGACGATCCCCCCTCCGCTGTTCGACCGGATGGAGCCCGCGCTGTTCGCCGGGTACACGGAGCAGGAGAAGCACGAGATCGCCCGGAAGTACCTGCTCCCCCGGCAGCGGAAGGAGTGCGGGCTGCGCGAGGAGCAGCTGCGCGTGACGGGCACGGCGATCGGCGGGATCATCAGCGGCTACACGCGCGAGGCGGGCGTGCGGCAGCTGGAACGGACGCTCGGCGCGCTGGCGCGGAAGGCCGCGCGCCGGATCGCGGCCGGCGAGATCGAGCGGGCTGTGGTGGGCGCCGACGACGACGTGAAGGAATTGCTCGGCCGCGCGAGGATGCGCCTTGAGCGGAGGCTCCAGTACGATCAGCCGGGGGTCGCGACCGGCATGTATTACACGCAGATGGGTGGCGACATCATGCACGTCGAGGCGAGCGTGATGCCCGGCAAGGGCGATTTCGTCCTCACGGGGCAGCTGGGCGACGTCATGAAGGAGAGCGGCCGCGCGGCGCTGAGTTATGCGCGCGCTCACGCGGCGGAGCTCGGCGTGCCGTCCGATCGGCTGCAGCGGCGGGACGTTCACATCCATGTTCCGGCGGGGGCGGTACCGAAGGACGGGCCGAGCGCGGGCGTGACGATGGCGGTGGCGCTGGTGAGCGCCCTGTCGGGCAGGCCGGTCAGGAGCGACATCGCGATGACGGGGGAGATCACGCTTCGCGGGACGGTGCTGCCGATCGGGGGGATCAAGGAGAAGGTGCTGGGGGCGCACCGCGCGGGGATCTTCGAGATCCTGCTGCCGGCGGACAACGAGGCGGATCTCGACGATCTGCCGGCCGAGGTGAGGAGCTCGCTCGAGTTCTACCTGGTGAACACGCTCGACGAGGCGCTCGCGCGCTGCCTGCGGCTCCGCTCGATCCGCCTGGAGGCGCCCGAGGAGATGCCGCACGCGCGGGCGTCCTGACGCGCCTCAGGTGGGCGGCGGGGAGACCGGCGCTCCGTCGCCGCCGAGCGCGCTGGCCGGCGCGCCGGCGCCGCCGAGCGCATCGGCCAGCGCGGCGGCGGCGGCGGCGGCGAAGGCGTCGAGCGTGGCGGGCTCGGTCCAGCGGGTCGCCTCGCGGGCGTCGAGCGCGTGGTGGGTCTCGACGAGGATGGAGGGCATGGAAGGGCGGCGCAGCACGAAGATGCGCTGTCCCGGGGGGCGCCGGTCGAGGAAGACGCCGGGCTGGGCGGTGTCCGGCTCGTACAGGCCGCTGTACGCGGCGCCGTCGTAGGGCAACAGGCCTGCTTCTTCCATGCGCCTCGCGAAGCCGCGCGCGAGCGCGAGCCGGAGGGCGCAGAGGGCCGGATCGCCTTCGTCCGACCACAGGACGGCGAACCCCGGCGCGGCGAGGCTGAGCGGGCACTGGCGGCCCTGACCGGGCGACCACGTCTCGATCCTGCCGCGCACGTCCGAGTGCAGGCTGACGAAGGCGTCGGCGCCCCACCGGGCGGCGTCCTCGACGCGCTCCGCGTAGGGCAACGGACGGTCGCCGGCCCTGCCCACGCGCGCCTCGAAGCGCCCGGTGGCGTTGAGCCGCTCGGCGAGGGCGCGCGCCGCGGCGAGGGTGAAGTCCTGCTCGTCGACGCAGAAGCAGGAGAGGTTGCCGGTGTTGCCGGGGGCGCCATGTCCGGCGTCGAGGTAGATGCGACGGACCCCGAAATCCGGCGGAAAGACGGCGGAGGGGGCGACGACGCGGGCCCCTGGAAAGGGCCACCCGCTCGGCGCGATCGGGAGCTTGAGGGCGCGCCGCGCCGCGATCTGGCGCGGCGCGCCCGGGGCGAGCGCCCGTGAGAGGGCGGCCGCTCCGGCGGCGCCGGCGAGACCGAGGACGAGCTTCCTGCGCGAGATCACCGCGGCTCCGCTTGCTATCAAAGGCGGAGCGCGGCGTCAGGTTCTCGGCAAACGAGCGTGGCCTGGGTGACGAAGGAGGCGCGACGTGGCGACATCCCGAGATCGCCCGGGACGTCCGGGAGATCGTGACCCGGCGTGCCCCGCACCTCGGCCAGCCCCCCCGCTACTGGGCCGGCGTGTAGCAGACCTCGAGCTTCGGCCGGGAGGCGATGTTCGTTTGCTCGCTCGATCGGATATCGGTCCGACCGTTCACGTCGTGGAGCGCGACGCCGTGGTTCGGGGAACCATCCACCCAGGACTGGACGAGGGCCGCCACGTTGGCGGTCACGACGGCGCCCGCCTGGGCGACGGTGGTGATCGAGGCCTCGACGGCCGGGTTGTATCCGGGGAAGTTGCCGGCGTGCACGGTCGACTCCTGCCAGGGGCCGTTCACGCGGTGCAGCTCGATGGTGCTGGCGCTCGCCTTCCACGTGTGAGACAGCGAGAGGGTCGCGGATTCGACGTCGGAGCCCGCCGGGATGAACGACAGATCGAAGGCCAGCACGCCCAGCTGCACGCCCTCCGGGAACGTGTTCATGACGACATACGGGTAATCGCCGTACGGCCACGAGACGCCGGGCTGGATATGCGCGTCCTGCACGCTCCCGTAGGTGCCGCGCTGCACGACCACGCACACGGGCTCGGCGGGAGGGGGGGGCTCGCAGGCGTCGCCGATGCCGTCGGCGTCGGCGTCGGCCTGGGAGGGGTTGGCCAGCGCCGGGCAGTTGTCGCACGAGTCGAACACCCCGTCCTGATCCGTATCGGCGGCGACCACGGTGACGTTATCGAGGAGCGTCCCCTCGCCGTTCGAGGGGCCCAGATCGTTGAACTGGAGGCGCGTCGTCGTGCCGGAGGCCACGAGGGTATAGGTGTAATAGACCCATGAAGAGCTGGCGGTCGTCAGCGTGGCCACCTGCTGGCCGCCCCAGACGACGCCCAGCACGTTCTGGCTCGCGCTCGTGTTGGGGCGCGCGGCGAAGGCGAACCGCAGCTGGTAGATCGCTCCCGGGACGGTCGTGAGGTTCTGATAGATGCCGCTCGAGTTCGAGGCGTCCAGCTCGACGTGCTGCTCGCCGTGCGCCGGGTTCTGGCCGTTCGAGTGGTCATAGACCTGGATCTGACCATAGGCAGCCTGCCAGCCGGTGATCGAGCCGTTGTTGTAGATCGTCGACGTGCCGGGCCACACGTCCGGCGATTCGAAGCTGCCGTTCGTGACGATGTTGCCGGAGGGGAGCACCGAGCAGGAGACGAGCGCCGCCGCGCCCTCGCCGATGGCCTCGTCGTTGTCGTCGTGCGGCTCGGGTGCCGCCACGCAGCCGGAGATCATCAAGGCGAATGCGAGCGCAGAGGCAGAGATCGACAGATAGGCGGTTCTCATGGGAGAGCTCCTCGTTGCGGCGCCGGCATAGCGGCGCCGCGGCGTGCGGCGAGCTGCCGCATGCGGTGGACTTAGAAAATACTTCTTCCAAACCGGGCGATGCTGATACGGTGCTCCATTTGCCCGAAGGCGGAGCGCTGAAGGAGTCATTCGTCAACCAGCGCGTGCGGCACGACGGCACAATGGGACGTGCCGTTACCAGGCGCTCGCCTCCCGGATCGTGGCCGACCTCGAGCTCCCTGGCCCCCAGGAGAATCTCACCCCTCTTGGGGGATGAGGGTCGTCGCCGGCCGGGCGATCGATGGACGAAGTCGGGCGAGCGCGGTCACGAGCGATTCTTGCAGCAGTCAGCCGTAGCGCTGTCTGGTTATATCATGAAATGGGGGCGCGGATCATCGTCTTTCGCACCAGCCAGCGCCGCGACGAAAAAGGCTGTCCCCTGATCTCGTGACAAAAAGAGCCATGGTGGGCACCGCGGGCGCCGAGGGAAGAGGAGAGAGCAAAAATTCTTCATGTCTCCTCTGTCTCCTCTGTCCCCTGCGTCTCGGCGTCTCGGCGTCTCGGCGTCTCGGCGTCCGCCTTGCCTCCACGATTCAATTTCGCCACGTCACGGAACTGGGGCAAAATTGGTCACTGGGGCAAAATGGGACGGCCGGGCCCGCTCACCCCTCGCCCGCTCTCCGCTCCCGCAGCGGCAAGAGCAGCCCGAGGAAGACGACCGAGATCACGGTCCCCAGAGCGAACAGGCCTGCATAGCCGAGCCGCTGGGCGACGGCGCCCGAGAGCCACACAGCGGGCGATTTGCCGAGCACCTCCACGCTGGCCAGCAGCGTGTAGTGCGTCGCTCCGACCGACCGCCGGACACGCGACATCATGAAAGCGAACACCGCCGTCGTGAGGGCGCCGCCGAAGAGGTGCTCGGCCACGGTGACCGCGACGACGGCCTCCGCGGTGGGCGCCCCCGCCGCGGCGAGGTACCACTCGCCCGCCATCGCGACGGTGCGCAGCGCCGAGGTCACCGCGACGGCGGAGAGCAGCGGGATCCGGTGCGACAGGAGGCCTCCCGCGAGCGAGCCGGCGATCGACGCGACCAGGCCGTACGTGCCCACCCAGAGGCCGATCCGGTGCGGGGGGAAGCCGGCGTCGACGAGGAACGGCTTGAACATCATGTCGACCATCGCCTCGCCGAGCTTGTAGGTCCCGAGGAAGGCGACGACCCAGAGCGCCCCAGGCGCCCGCAGGGCGGCGAAGACCGCCGCGAGCACCTCGCGGAGCGACCGGCGCGCGTGCGCCTCGACCTCGCTCACGGGAGGCTCGCGCAGCGCGAGCGAGGCCAGCGCCGAGAGGAAGACGAGCGCGGCCATCGCCCCGAACTGACCGCCCCAGCCGATCCAGGCGCTCGCCCAGACGAGCAGCCCGCCCGCGACGAGCATGCCGACCTTGTAGCCGACCACCTGCGCGGCGTTCGCCAGGCCGAGCTCGCCGCGCCCGAGCAGGTCGATCGCGAGCCCGTCGACCGCGATGTCCTGGGTGGCCGCGAGCAGGTTCATCAGGAAGACCAGCGCGAGCAGGGCGCCGAGGTGGCGCGACGGCGGGACGAACGCGGCGGCCGCGCACGTGAGCGAGAGCAGCACCCCGAGCGGCAGGATCCACGAGCGGCGCCTGCCGAGCCGCTCCCAGCCGTAGCGGTCGACGAGCGGCGCCCAGAGCGCCTTCGCCGCCCACGGGATCGCGAGCGCTCCGGCGAAGCCCACGCCGGAGAGCGAGACGCCGCTCGCCCGCAGGAAGACGGGGAGCGCCGTCGCCTGGAAGCCGAACGGGATGCCCTGTGCGAAGTACAGCGCGGCGAGGGCGGCGATCGTGCCGGCGCGCGTTCGGTCTGCCACGACCGACAATCGTAACCGAGCGGACGAGCTTCGGTCGCCGGAAACACGGACACTGGCGTACAGCTCGATCTCGATCCGATCTCGATGAGCACGCCGCAACGACTCACCCCATCTGCCGGCCGGAAGAGCCCGCGCCGATGATCGCCGACACGTTCTCTCCGCGGTCGCTCGCGCCGGCGGGCGAGGTCCGGGTGCGGTGGCTGGGCACGGCGGGGTTCGCGATCGAGCACGCCGGCGCGGTGGTGCTCATCGATCCCTACCTCACGCGCGCTTCGCTCCGCCGCTGCGTGGTCGGCCGGCTCGCCCCCGACGTGGCCGCCATCGCGCGCCACGCGCCGCGCGCCGACGCCGTCATCGCGGGGCACACCCATTTCGATCACGCGCTCGACATCCCGGAGATCGCGCTCCGCACCGGGGCCACGGTCTTCGGCTCGCGCTCCGCGGCGGCGCTCTGCCGCGCCGCCGGCGTCCCCGCGGCGCGCGTGCGCGACGTCGAGCGCGCGCCGGGCGGCGAGCCCGTGGTCGGCGAGGTCGGCCCGTTCCAGCTGCGCTTCTTCCCGAGCGCCCACGCCCGCCTGCTGCTCGGCCGCGTCCCCTTCCCCGGCGACATCTCCGATTGCGACCAGGTCCCGCTCCGGGCCGAGCGTTACCGGTGCGGCGCCGTCTTTGCGGTGGAGATCCGGGTCGCGGACCGGCGCATCGTCCATCTGGGCAGCGCGGAGCTCGTCGAGGCGGGCCTCGATTGCAGGGAGCCCGACCTGCTCCTGCTCTGCGTGGCCGGCTGGACCGCCTCGAGCGCTTTCCCCGAGCGCGTCGCGCGCGCCCTGTCGCCGCGCGCGGTGCTCTTCTCTCACTGGGACAATTTCTTTCTGCCCCTCGATCGCCCCGCCGTCGCGCTCCCCGCGATGCAGGGAGAGCGCCTGGCAGAGCGCCTCGGCCGGGCGTCGCGCGACGTGAGATTAGGTGTTCTGCCGCTGCTGGGCGAGGTGTGGATCTAGGTCGAGGAGCGTTGTTTGCTCGCCGCCCTGGGGACTTCGTACGGGGGTGGGTGGGAGCCGGGATGCCGTCTTCCCCGGCCAGCGCGCTCCGTACGAGAGGCCGCGCGGCGTCGTCTCGGCAGTTCGGCCGTCGCTTGCGGCCATGGCGGAGCTCCGGCTAGATTCGCGCGCGCATGAGCGCTCCCCGTCGCTGGCCCCCCTCGCGCGCGGAGCGCTCGTCGCGGCCGCTCGCCATCAGCCGCTTTGCTGGGCGGGCACCACAGATCAGGTGAGGATACCTTGATTTCGTTCATCGCCGCCTTCAACCTGCCGGACGCGAGCGACCGCGATCCCGGCGCGTTTCTTCGCCGCGCGGCGCGCCTCGTCGGCGAGCGGATGTCCTCCATGGGCCCGGAGCCCCGGATAACGGTGGAGGTCCTGCCAGAGGTGGGCGGCGGGTGGGCGCTCCTCACGCCGGAGACGCCGGAGCCGGGGGCGCGGCACGCCCTGCTCGATCAGGTGGTCACCGACACGCACGCCGTGCTGTTGTTCGGCGAGCTGCAGGGCGAATCCAGGGCTGCGCCCGCGAGGGCCGTCCTCCGCGCCTGGACGTCGGGCGGCGGGGACGCGGTGGCTGCGCTCGATGGCAATTTCTCCGCCATCGTCGTCGACCGCGCCGAGCGCACGGCCTCGGTGATCTCGGATCTGCTCGGCCGCCGGGCGCTGCGCACCCTGCACGCGGACGGGGCCCTCTACGTCTCTCCGCACGACGTCGCGCTCGTGGCGACCGGGGCGTGCCCTGTCGAGATCGACCACGCCTCGGCGTGCTCGATCATCACCGCGGACTGGTCCATCGGCGGGCGGCCGCTGCTCGCGCGCGTCGAGCCGGGCGATCCGGCGCGCTGGCTGCGCCTGCGGGGCGGCCGCCTGGAGCGGCTCCCCGCGCCGCTCGGGCTGTTCGAGCGCCGCATCGACGCCCGCGACGCGGCCGCCGTCCGGGAGCGGATCGACCGGATCGTCGACACCATGCGCGAGAACACGCGCTTCGCCGCGGCGGGCAGCGACACGGTCCGGGCCGATCTGACCGCGGGCATCGACAGCCGCGCGGCGTTTGCGCTGGTCGCGTCGATCGTGCCGGCGGAGCGCATCGTCGCCAAGACCACCGGCGCGACCGACAGCCTCGACGTGCGCGTGGCCAGGCGCATCGCCGCCCTCGTGGGCGTGCGCCACGAGCACCGCGAGCTGGATCTGCCCGTCCACGACGATTTCAGCCGTCACGCGGATCTCATCGCGTTTCACATGAACGGCGACTCCAGCGCCAAGCGCGCGATTGACAGGTATCCGAGCTGGGACGACCGCCCCCTGGGCTTCGAAGGGGGCGGAGGCGAGATCTTCCGTGGCTATTACTATGCTCGCCCCGGCCAGTACACGCGGGTGGCCCGCGCCGACGCGGACGACGTCACGGCCTTCTTCGTCCGGAAGTGGCGCCGCCCGACGGCGCTGAGCTTTCGCTCCCCCGATCCTCTGGCCGCCGTCCGCGAGCGCACCCGCTCCGTGGTCGAGGCGATGTTCCGGCGCTCGCCCGACCTCCACGACGTGCTCGATCAATTCTACCTCTTCGAGCGGTATGGCCGCTGGGGCGCGATCACGTCGCGCTTCGCCTGGTGGAAGACCTTCTCCCCGTACGCGAGCCCGTCCGTCGTGCGGCTGGCGTTCGGCCTGCCCTCCCCGATTGGCACGCACGCGGGCCTCCACGACGCCATCGTGCGCCGCTTCTTGCCGTCCGCGCGCGGCATCCTCGTGAACGACAACTCCCTGCTTCCGCTCCAGGGGCCCGGGCTCACGCGCCTGCTCGCGCGCGATCTGCTCTATGTCACCGGCGAGCTCTGGCGAGCGGCGAGCGCGTGGCGCGGCCGCTCGGGCAAGAAGCGCCGCTCGGCGGACGCCATGCGCGCCGACATGCTCGCGGGGCCGCTCCACGACCACGCGCGCGACGTGCTCCTCTCGCGAGACAGCATCGCCGTGGACCTGCTCGGGCACGAGCCCGTCGCCCGCCTGCTGGACGAGCACAGGGCGCGCCGGCAGCACCTGGAGACCCTGTGCAACCTCCTCGGCATCGAGCATTTTCGGCGCCTCGCCACGTCCACCGCCGCGGCCGCGTCCAGCCGCTGACACCGGGTCGCTCCAGGGCCCCTCTCAGGGGCCCGGCCGCTGGGCGGCGCTTCCCCGCGCGGCCGGAGCCGTCCCCGGTCGACGCGCTGCCAGCGCCCCGCCCCTCTCACGGCCCGGCGCGCAGGAACGCCACCTTGATCCGCTTCTTCCCCCACCCGGAGAACTTCACGGTCGCGATCGGATCCGCCCCGGGATCCACGCTCTCGACCACGCCCGGCCCGAACCGCTCGTGGTACACCCGCATCCCGCGCCGCAACGCGAGCCCCTCGCCGCCCTCGGCGCCCGGGTCGACCGCCTCCCGCTCGACGTACCGCTCGCCCGGCGCCCGGTCGGGGACGTCCATGCCGCGCGCCATGGCCCCCCTCGCCGGCTCGCCCTCCCGCGAGAACCGCGCCCCTGCGAACCGCTCGTCAGCCTGCGCCCCGGGCCTCCGCTCGCGGCCCTCCCACGAGCGCTCCTGGCCGCCGAACCGGAGCCCGGGCGCCGCGTACCCGCCGCCCCCGCCGAAGCCGCCCTCGACCCGGCGCTGCGCCATCATGCTGGCAGGGGTCGCGATCGGGCGCACCGAGGCCGGCGGCAGATCCGCGAGGAAGCGGCTCGGCAAGCCGTAACGCGTCTGGCCGAAGATCGCCCGCCGCGCCGCGTGCGTGATCCAGAGCCGCTCGCGCGCCCGCGTGATCGCGACGTAGGCCAGCCGGCGCTCCTCCTCGATGTCGCCCTTGCGGTTCGGATCCTGGCTCCGGAACGGGAACAGGTCCTCCTCCATGCCGGTCAGGAACACCGCGTGGAACTCCAGCCCCTTCGCGGCGTGGATCGTCATCATCGCCACCTTGGGCACGTCCGCGAGCGCGTCGACGTCCGACACCAGGCTCACCCGCTCGAGGTAGCCCGCGAGCGTCGCCTCGTCGCCCGCGGCGGTCGCCTCCTGCTCGTAGTCGACGAGCGACTGCACGAGCTCGCGCAGGTTCTGGAGCCGCGCCTCCGACTCGACGCTGTCCTCCTGCTCGAGCGCCTTGGCGTAGCCCGACCGCGCGAGCACCTCCTCCGCCAGCGCGCTCGGCGACGCGCTCTTCGCCTCGGTCATGAGCCCGTGGATCAGATCGCGGAAGCCGAGCAGGCTGCGCTTCGCCGCCGACGCGAGCGGCGGCAGCTGGCCCCCCGGCATCGCCGACGGCGGCACCCGCCCCTCCAGGAGCGGATCGATCGCCTCGAACAGCGACACGCCCAGCAGGTCCGCCGCCTGGATGAGCTTGTCGACCGTGCTCTGGCCGATCTTGCGGGCGGGCACGTTGATGATGCGGTTGAGATCCACGTCGCTCTTGGGGTTCGCGATCACGCGGAGGTACGAGAGCAGGTTCTTCACCTCCGCCCGCTCGAAGAAGCGCGTGCCCCCGATGATCTGGTACGGGATGCGCGCCTCGCGCAGCACCTCCTCGAGCACGCGCGACTGCGCGTGGATCCGGTAGAACACGGCGATCTCGTTCGGCGAGACGCCCTCCGCGATGAGCTCGCGGACGCACTCGACCACCCACGCCGCCTCGTCGTGCTCGCTGTCCGCCGCCACCACGTCGATCGGCGCGCCGTCCTGGTTCGCCGTCCAGAGCTCCTTCGGCTCGCGATCCGACGCGTGGCGGATCACGCCGAGCGCGCCCCGCACGACGTGCCCGATGGAGCGGTAGTTCTGCTCGAGCTTCACCACCGTCGCGTGCGGAAAATCGCGCCGGAAGCCGCGGACGATCCGGACGTCCGCGCCGCGCCAGCGGTAGATGCTCTGGTCGTCGTCGCCGACCACGCAGAGGTTGTCGTGGCTCTTGCAGAACGCCCGGACGAGCCGGTACTGCACCTGGTTCACGTCCTGGAACTCGTCCACGAGCACGTGCCGGAAGCGCCCACGGAGGTCCTCGCCGGCGTAGCTCGTCGGGTCCTCCGCGATGCGCAGCACGGCGAGCAGCAGGTCGTCGAAGTCCACCGCGCTCGCCGCCTTGAGGTGCCGCTCGTACGCCTCGAAGCACCGCGCGATCGCGTCGTCGAAGTAGCCCTTCCGCTCGAACTCGGCGGGCCCCCGCCCCTCCTGCTTCTCCGCGTGGATGCGCGAGAGCACCTGGCGGGGCGGATAGCGCCGATCGTCGAGGTTGAGCTCCTTGAGCACGCGGTTCATGACCGCCCGCTGATCGTCGTCGTCGTAAATGATGAAGTTCTTGTCGAGCCCGGCCGCCTCGTGGTGCCGGCGCAACAGGCGCGCGCACACCGCGTGGAACGTGCCCACCCAGAGGTCCTTCACGATGTCGGGCCCGATGAGCCCCTCCAGCCGGCGCTTCATCTCGGTCGCCGCCTTGTTCGTGAACGTCACCGCCAGGATCCGGTAGGGCGGGACACGGTGCGTGACGATGAGGTTCGCGATCCGGTACACGATGACGCGGGTCTTGCCGCTCCCCGCGCCGGCGAAGATGAGGAGCGGCCCCGCCGCGTGGCTGGCCGCGCGCGCCTGCGGCTCGTTCAGCTCCTCGTAAGGGAGGCCAGGCTCGGGCGGCGGAGAGCGGTCGGCGTCGTGTGCGGCGAAACGATCCACACGGGGTCGCTAGCACGACCTCCGCGCGAGCGGGAGCCCGCCGAGCCCCGGAGCCCCCAGCGGCGCTCTCCTGCTTTTTCCCCGGCAAATCACGCCCGCTGGCCGTAACCTCGCACGCGCGTGCGCCTCCGGCAGAGCACCGGGGAGCCGCGGCCCGGACGACCGGCACAGGAGAGACCATGCGCATCGCGCTCACGCACAACCTGAAGATCACGGGCTCCGCCGAGGAAGCCGAGTTCGACAGCCCGGAGACGATCGCCGCCATCGCCGGCGCGCTCGAGCGAGCCGGGCACGAGGTGGAGCGGATCGAGGTCAGCGGCCCGGCCTCCCGGGTCCTCGCCCGGCTCGAGGCGCTCCAGCCGGACCTCATCTTCAACACGGCCGAAGGTCACAAGGGCAAGACGCGCGAGGCGTTCTATCCGTCGCTCTTCGACGAGCTCGGCATCCCGTATACCGGCTCCGACGCCTACACGCTGAACGTCGCGCTCGACAAGTCGCTCACGAAGCGCGTCCTCGCGAGCTACGGCGTCGCCACCCCGCGCGCCCGCCTCGTCAACCGGACCACCCTGGACAGCGGCGCGCTCGACGACGTGAGCTTCCCCGTCATCGTGAAGCCGAATTTCGAGGGCTCCTCCAAGGGCATCTTCCGGGAGTGGAGCGTCTGCGAGGACGCGCACCACCTCGCCGAGGTCGTCGAGCGGCAGCTCGCGCGCTTCGAGGCGGGCCTGCTCGTCGAGCACTACATCGCCGGCATCGACGTCGCGTGCGCCTTCGTCGACGGCCTCAAGGAGGCGAACGGCGCGCGCTCGAGCGGCACCGGCATCCCCGAGGGCGTCCTCACCCCGATCGAGTTCGTGATCGATCCCCAGGTGCCGGGCAGCTACAACGTGTACGACTTCAACCTGAAGCACGCGAAGCCCGAGCAGGTCACGCGCCGGCCCGCGCAGCTGCCCGCGGCCACGATCGAGCGCATCCGGGCCATCACGGCGCGCGTCGTGCGCGCCCTGGACCTCAAGGATCACGCCCGCTGCGAGTTCCGGGTCACGCCGTCCGCCTCGCGCAGCCAGGGCCACGACGTCCACTTCCTCGAGGTCGACGGGCTGCCCACCCTCCAGCCGGGCGCCAGCGTCTTCGTCGCGGCGGCGCAGCGCGGCGTCGACTTCGACGGCGTGATCCGGGCCATCGTGAGGAGCGCCTGCAAGCGGCGGGGGCTCCTGCCGCTCCTGGAGAGCAACCAGCCGCGCCGGGCGAAGCGCACCGCGCTCCGCGTCGGCTTCACCTACAACATGAAGCGGAGCGACACGGCCGCGGCCGACAAGGTGGGCCCCGGCGCGATGCACGACCTGGAGGCCGAGTTCGACTCGCCGCGCACGATCCAGGCGATCACGAGCGCCATCGAGAGCTACGGCCACACCGTGGTCCCGCTCGAGGCGACCCCGGACCTGCCGCGCGCGCTCGCGGCTTCCGGGGTCGACGTGGTCTTCAACATCGCCGAGGGGCTCCGCGGCCGCGGCCGCGAGGCGCAGGTGCCGGCGCTCTGCGAGCTGCTCGGCATCCCGTACAGCGGCTCGGACGCGACCACGCTCTCGCTCGCCCTCGACAAGGGCCTCACGAAGCAGATCCTGCGGGCGGCCGGCATCGAGACGGCCGAGTGGCAGGTGGTCACGACCGGGCGCGAGAAGCTGAAGCCGTTCCGCTACCCGGTGATCGTGAAGCCCAACGCCGAGGGGACCTCGAAGGGGATCACCTCCGCGTCCGTCGTCAAGGACGAGGCCGCCGCGCGCGCCGCGGCGAAGCAGCTGGTCGATCGCTACCACCAGCCGGCCCTCATCGAGGAGTACATCACGGGCCGCGAGTTCACCGTCGGCCTGCTCGGGGAGCGGCGGCCGAAGGTGCTGCCGCCCATGGAGGTCGTCTTCGTCGACCCGCCCGCCTACCCCGTCTACGGCTACGACGAGAAGCAATCGGACACGCCGCGCGTGCGCTTCGAGTGCCCCGCGCAGCTCACGCCGTCGGAGCTCCGCCGCGTCGAGAAGGTCGTGCGCGACACGTTCGCGGCCCTCGCGTGCCGCGACGTGGCCAGGGTCGATCTGCGCATGGCGAAGGACGGCAGGGTGTACGTCATCGAGATCAACCCGCTGCCCGGCCTGACGCCCGACTTCAGCGATCTCTGCGTGATCGCGAAGGTCGCGGGGATGGATTACCGGATGCTGATCGGCGAGATCCTGGCCGGCTGCCTCAAGCGCTACCGCGACGCCCGGGCCGCCGCGGCGCCGCGGCCCGCGTTCACCGCGGCGCCGCCTGCGGCGGGCGCCGCCGCGTTCACCGCGAGCGCGGCGGGCGCCGCCGCGTTCACCGTGATGCGCGGCGGGCGCCGCCGCGCCCTCCGCGAGCGCGGCGGGCGCCTCGCCGGCCGCCGATCCGGGCCTTCTGGCCGCGCCCGGCCCCGCGCTCGCCGGGCCCGCGCCGCTCCCGGCGGAGCCCGCGCCCCTCTCCGACACGGTCTCCGTCGCGAGCGGCGAGGTCGCCGGTCCATGAGCGCGCCCTCGGCCGCGCTCAGGCGCCCTCGGCTGCGCGATCTCGGCGTCGCGATCGGCCGCTTTCCGACCGGTCCGGAGAACGCGATCACGGACGTCCCTGGGGTGCGGGTCCACCACGTGACCAAGATCGAGGGCGAAGGCGAGCTCGTCCCCGGCCTCGGTCCGGTGCGCACGGGCGTGACCGCGGTCGTCCCGGCCGACGGCGACGTCTTCCTCGATCGGGTGTTCACCGCGAGCTACGTGCTCAACGGCGCGGGCGAGGTAACCGGCCTCTCGCAGATCAACGAGTGGGGCCTCTGCGAGACGCCGATCCTGCTCTGCAGCACGCTCTGCGTCGGCCGCGTCCTCGACGCGACCGTCGCGTGGCTCTCGCGCAAGCACCCCAAGATCGGCAAGGATTACGACGTCGTGATCCCGGTCGTCGCCGAGTGCGACGACAGCTTCCTCAACGACGCCGTGGGGCGCCACGTGACGCAGGCCGACGTCGACGAGGCGATCGACAACGCCCGGGGTGGCCCCGTGGCCGAGGGGTGCGTCGGCGCCGGCACGGGCATGCAGACGTTCCACTTCGCGGGCGGGATCGGCACCTCGAGCCGGTCGGTCCCCGTCGGCGGGGTCGACGCCCTCGTGGGGGCGCTCGTGCTGTCGAACTTCGGTGATCGCGAGCTGCTGCGCGTCGATGGGGTCCCGGTCGGGCGGCTCATCAGCGACCGCTTCAACCACGTCCCGCGGCGGGGCCCCGCCGGCTCGATCATCGTGCTCGTCGCCACCGACGCCCCGCTCATCCACCGCCAGCTCGCGCGCCTCGCGCGGCGCGCCGCGCTCGCGATCGGCCGGACCGGCGGGTATGCGGCCAACAACTCGGGCGAGATCGTCCTCGCCTGGAGCACCGCGAACCGGGTGCCTCGCGTCCCCACCGAGCAGTGGAGCGCCCCCCGGTCGAGCCGCTCGCTCAGCGTGCACCCGCTCGCGCCGGGCCGGCACATGGCCGAGCTCGTCCTCGACACCGAGGTCGACGCGCTCTACGAGGCCACCGTCGACGTGGTGGAGGAGGCGATCCTCAACGCGATGTTCGGCGGCGTCGACATGACCGGCCACAGCGGACACCACGCGCCGGCCCTGCCGCTAGACGCCGTCGCCGAGATCCTGAAGCAGTACCGCCCCCCGCACCCCTCCGACCCGCCGCCCCTCTTCTAGCCCTTCTCTCCGACCCCGCCCCGCCGAGCGGCGGTCACCCGCACAGGAGACGGGTCCAGATCGGCGTTTTCGGCGCGGAAGCGCACTCTCGTGCGCTGAGCACCGAAAACGCCGAGATGGGCCCGTATCCGAAGCGGGTGCCCGCCGCTCATTCCGGATCACCGTGGAGGAGCCACTCGTGGGCCGCGTCCTCGTCCCAGAAGCGCCGGAGGACCTTGTCCGTGCCGCTCTCGCGCGCCACGCGGTTCAGCTGGAGCGCGACGATGTCGCTCTCGATGATCTCGGCGACGCGCATCACCCCGAGCTCCAGGCCGAACTCCTGGACGGCGCGGATCTTCTCCGCCACATCGGGGGACATCGGCCTGAACCCGCGGACATCGGCCTTGATCTTGATCCCCCGGCCCTGGAGGCTCTCGCACGCCTTCCTCAGCTCGCTGACGAAGTTCTCCATCTCCTCGAGGCGGACACGCCCCTCGAGGACGAAATCCACCATGGCGATGTTCCGGTCGACTTTGATCTCGAACACGTTGAGAGACCTCCTGCCAGTTCCCGAAGGGGCGGGATGGGGCCGCGTGATCATACCCCGGATCGCGCGAGGACGCGCCTAGGGATCGCGACGCTCACGCGGCAGCGACGCTGGCCGCCGGCCGTGGGAAGCCCGGGCTGGGGCCGCCGCCCTTCACGCCGCGCGCGGCTCGCCGACGCGCGACTTGCCCTGTCCGCGCCGCACGGCGATCGCCTGCTCGTAGATGGTCTCGTACCGCGAGAGCAGCGTGGGCCACTGCCGCTCCTTGAGGATCCACGCCCGCGCGTTCTTGCCGACCTGCTCGAGGCGCGCCGGGTCCTTGAGCGCCTCCACACACCGCCTCGTGAGATCGGCGCTGTCGCCCGCCTTGAAGACGAACCCGGTCTCGCCATAACGGACGAGCTCCCCCATGGCCGCGACGTCGCTCACCATCACGGGCCGGGCCATGGACATCGCCTCGAGCGGCTTCAGCGGCGTCGTGAGCTCGGTCGTCCGGGTCCGGACGCGGGGATACACGAGCAGGCTCGCCATCGCGTAGATGTTGAACACCTCGTCGTGCGGCACCCGCCCGGTGAAGGTCACCTTGGACTCCACCCCTCGCTCGCGGGCGAACGCCTTGAGCTCCATCTCCTGGCCGCCGGCCCCGGTGATCACGACGTGCGCGTCCGGGATCTCCCGCGCGATGTCGCCGATCGCCGCGATGAGCGTCTGGAGCCCCTCGTACGGCTGGAAGGTGCCGACGTAGCCGATGAGCTTCTTCCCGGCGAGCCCGAAGCGCTCCCAGGCGCCGGGCGGGGCCTCCCGCGGCGCGAACTTGTCCGAGTCGACGCCGTTGCCCACCACGTGGAGCGCGTCCGCGCTGCGCACCCGCGGCGCGACAGCGCCCTTCAGGGCCTCGCAGATCGTCACCGTCGCGTCAGCGTACTTGTAGACGATCGTCTCGAGGCCAGCCGCGATCTTGTAAGGCGCCGAGTCCTCTTTGAATTTGCCCCGGTCGACGGAGGCGTTCTCCCAGAGATCGCGCACCTCGTAGACGAGCGGCAGCCCGAAGCGGCGCGCCGCCGCGAGCGCCGGCAGCCCGACGAGCATCGGCGAGTGCGCGTGCACGAGATCGGGCTGAAACTCCCGGATCGCGTCCTCGACGCGCGCCTCCAGCGCCCGCACGAGCTGGAGCTCCCTGACCAGCGGCAGCTTCTTGCCGGTAGGCTCGCGCGTCCGCCAGTACGAGATGCCGCCGATCTCGTCCTTCAGCGCATCCCCGGACCCCTGCTGCGCCGACGTCACCACCGCCGGCCGCATCCCGTGCTCGGCCTGGTGCTTGATGATGTAGTCGCTGCGGATCGTGTACCCCGCAATGACAGGCAGCGACGTATGAAGAACATGGAGCACGCGCACGAATCACCACCCTTCTTGATGCTGCGCCGCGCAGCCTACCCGAGGCCGCCGCGACCGTCATCAAGCTCCTCCACGCGCGTCCACGTGCGTCCACGCGCGCGCCGCGGCGTCCCCGCTGGCCGCGGGCCGGCCGAGAGCCTAGCTCTCGGCTGCCACGTTGCGGTACGCTCCGCCGCCGCATGACCCTCAAAATCGCGATCGTCGGCTGCGGCAAGATCGCCGACGGCCACATAGAAGAGATCCAGAAGATGCCGGAGCGGGCTCGGGTCGTCGCCGTATGCGACCTGGAGCTCCTGATGGCCGAGCAGATCGCGGTGCGCTACGGCATCCCGAGCCACTACGACTCGTTCGACCGGTTGCTCGACGTCGAGAAGCCCGACGTCGTCCACATCACCACCCCTCCGCAGTCGCACCTGTTCCTCGCCCGGCGCGCGATCGAGGCCGGCGCCCACGTCTACGTGGAGAAGCCGACTGCGCTGAACCTCGCGGACGTGCGGCGCCTCATCGAGCTCTGCACCGCCGCCGGGAAGAAGATGACCGTCGGCTGGGAGTACCAGTTCGATCCCCCGGCCATCGAGATGCGCAGGCTCGTCGGCGACGGCGTGATCGGCGATCCCGTCCACGTGGAGAGCTGCTTCGGCTACAACCTCGCCGGCCCCTTCGGCACGGCGCTCCTCGGCGACGGCTCGCACTGGGTCCATCGCCTCCCGGGCAAGCTGTTCCACAACAACGTCGATCACCTGCTGAACAAGATCGTCGAGTTCGTGGACGACGAGCAGCCGAAGGTCACCGCGACCGCCTACGCGCTCCGGGAGAAGCGGTTCGGCGACTCGCGCGACGACATGCTCGACGAGCTCCGCGTCACGGTGCAGGGCGCGCGCGTCAGCGCCTACGGGACCTTCTCGTCGCACGCGCGGCCGCCCGGGCACTTCCTCCGCGTCTACGGCACGAAGAACACGCTCCACGTCGACTTCACGAGCCGCACGGTCACCCTCGACGCGTCGCCGAAGCTGCCGAGCGCCATCGGGCGCGTCGTCCCGGCCTTCGATCAGGCCCTCTCGTACCTCCGCGAGGGGGGCAAGAACGTGGTGCGGTTCGCCCGCAGCGACTTCCACTTCTTCTCGGGGCTGAACCGCCTGATCGGCCTCTTCTACGACAGCATCACGCGGGGCGCGGAGCTGCCCATCTCGTACCGGGACATGATCCGGGTCGCGTGGATGATGGATGAGATCTTCCGGCAGGTCCCGCAGGAGAAGGCGCGCACATGAAAGTCCTTGTCACCGGCTCGAACGGCTTCCTCGGATCGGCCCTCGTCGACCGGCTGCTCGCCCACGGCGAGACCGACCTCCGCTGCCTCGTCCGCCCCGCGAGCAACCGCTCGCGGCTCGACGAGATCGAGAAGCGGCGGGGCGTCCCCCTCGAGATCGCGGTGGGCTCCCTCGCCACGAAGGAGGCCGCGGAGCGCGCGGTCGAGGGCGTGGACGTCGTCTACCACGTGGCCGCGGCCATGGGCGGCGCGCCCGCGGACATGTTCCTGAGCACCGTCGTCGCCTCGAAGAACCTGCTCGAGGCGCTCGTCCACACCGGCCGATCGCCGCGCGTCGTCCTGGTCAGCTCCTTCGGCGTCTACGGCGTCGCCGACCTCCCGCGGGGGTACATCGTCGACGAGAACACGCCCCTGGAGACGCGGCCCGCGCAGCGCGATCTCTACTCGCAGGCGAAGCTCCGGCAGGAGAAGCTCTTCTGGGAGTACCAGGGGCGCTACGGCTTCCCGCTGACGGTACTCCGCCCCGGCGTCATCTACGGCCCCGGGGGCAACGCCTTCTCCAGCCGCGTCGGGATGAGCCTCTTCGGCGTGTTCCTGCACCTCGGCGGCCGCAACATCCTGCCGCTGTCGTACGTCGACAACTGCGCGGAGGCGATCGCCGTCGCCGGCCGGAGCGACGTCGCGCGGGGGCAGGTCTACAACGTCCACGACGACGACCTGCCCACGGCTGACGTCTACCTCGCCCGCTACAAGCGCGAGGTGAAGCCGATCCGCTCGCTCACGGTGCCCTACTTCGCCCTCGCCGGGATATCGAAGCTCGTCGAGCGCTACCACGCCTACTCGAAGGGGCAGCTGCCGGCCATCTTCACGCCCTACAAGAGCGCGACCTCGTGGAAGGGGAACCGGTTCGACAACACGAAGCTGAAGGCGCTCGGGTGGAAGCAGCTGGTCTCCACGGAGGAGGGCCTCCAGCGGACGTTCACCTACCTCAAGGAACGCGCGACATGACGGGCTCGCGGCCGCTCGCGTCGCTCGGGCTCGCGCTCGGCCTCGCGGGTCTCCTCGCCGGCTGCGACCGGCGGCAGACCCCGGGGCCCCCGGCGGTCCACAGCGGCGAGGGCACCCAGTCCGCCACCGCCGCCCTCGCGGTCGCGGCGCCGCGCTTCGACGGGCCGCCCGCGCCGCCGGCCACGCCGGCCAAGGGGCACCCGCGGCTCTGGGTGCGCGCGGCCGACCTGCCGAAGCTCCGGGCGCGCGCCACGCAGGCGAACCCCCTGTTCAAGGAGCTCGCCGCCGTGACGGCCGAGGCCGCGGCGGCGATGGACAAGGGCAACATCCCCTCGGAGGGCGACTGCACCCACGCCCGCATCTACTGCGAGGCGCACGCGGAGCTGTTCGCCTTCATGTCGCTCGTCTCGAGCGACGAGGCGGCCCGCAATGACCACGCCGCCCGCGCGCGCAAGATCCTTCTCTATATCGTCGATCGCGTGAACAAGGGGGATCCGCAGGATCCCTTCGTCCGCAGGTTCTCGACCGGCGACCGCGCCCGCTGGGCCGGCGAGTCGTTCGGCCTCACGGTCGACTGGATCTACGGGTACCTCTCGGCCCAGGACAAGGCGGCGATACGGCCCGTCTTTCTCCGCTGGGCGGAGGAGCAGCTGAAGTCGTCGACGACGAGCCACGATCACCCCGAGCCCGTGGGCAAGCTGAACGACCCGGCGATGCTGAAGGAGCCGAAGAAGCGCAGGTACGCCGTGAACAACTACTTCACGTCGCACATGCGCAACCTGACGCTGCTGTCGCTCGCGTTCGACGAGGCCGACGATCCGCCGGATCCGAAGCCGAGCGGCACCTACCCGCGGCTCAGGGACTACTTCGCCAACGTCACCGGGGCGTGGCTCTACATGACCGACAGCATCCTGCGGAACGACGCGCGCGGCGGCGCGCCGCCGGAGGGCTTCCAGTACGGCCCCGCGGCGCTGGCCTACGTGAGCGAGACGCTGCTCGCCATCCAGACGGCCGGCGAGGCCGATCCGGCGAAGTGGGGCCCGCAGGTGCACCTCGACGGCAACCCGTTCTGGCACGAGTTCATCCCGGCCCACCTCCACAGCCTGAGCCCCGCCACGCCGGCGGGCCGGCTCGGGCCGACCCACGAGGCCGCGTGGACGGGCGACGGGGAGCGCTACGAGTACACGGATCACATCGACCCGTTCACGGCGCTCGGCCTCCACGCCGAGAACAGCGGCAACGCCGAGCGCCTGAATGCGCTCCGCTGGATGGCCATCCACGCCGGCCCGGGCGGCGCCGCGGCCCTCGCGCGGCGCGCCCGCTCGCAGCTCGGCCAGGTCCACAAGCGCCACTCGATCATGTACTTCCTCCTGCTCGACCCGGCGGTCACCCCGACCGACCCGCGCCCCTCCACCCCGCTCACGCACTTCGGCCCCGGCCTCGGCCAGGTCTTCGCGAGGACGAGCTGGGGGCCCGAGGCCACGTGGCTCCAGTTCCAGCTCGGCTGGGAGCAGATCGACCACCAGCACGGCGACGGCCTGAGCTTCGGCTTCTACCGCGGCGGCGAGTGGCTCACGAAGGAGCGCGTCGGGTACGGCGCCTTCATGGGGAACTCCGAGCAGCACAACACCCTCACGGTCGAGAACGACAGGAACCGCCGCCACGACGACCCGAACCGCGGCGAGCTCTGGCGGCGCGGGTCCCAGTGGCCGCTCGTGCACACGGGCGATCCCAGGGTGCTCGCGAAGAGCTTCGCGCAGGACTACGTCTACGTCCTCGGCGACGCGACCCCGCTCTACAACTCCGAGTACGAGAACATCCGCGACGTCACGCACGTCAGCCGCTCGCTCGTGTGGCTCAAGCCGGACCACCTCGTCCTCTACGACCGCGCCGCCACGGGCAAGGAGGGGCGCTTCAAGCGCTTCTTCATGCAGACGCCGAGCGCTGCGCAGGTCGCGGGGAAGCTCGCGACGGCCACGACCGCGAAGGGGCAGAAGCTCTTCGTGACCACGGTCCTGCCGGAGAGCGCCGTCGTGGTGGCCGAGCCGTACAAGCCGACGGGCACCTGGGACACCAAGCCGGCCGAGAACGAGACCATGCTCGCGACCCTGCGGGTCGAGCCGCCGGCCCCGATGCCGAAGGAAACGCGCTTCCTGCACGTGCTCCAGGGCGCGGCCGGCAACGCGACGGCGGATCCGGTGACGCTCGTGCGCACGAAGCGAGGGACGCCGTTCGCTGGCGCGGCGGTGAAGGGCACCCTGGTCCTGTTCCCGGTCGAGCTCGGCGCTGTGTCCGAGGTGCATTTCACCTCGCTCCCTGGGGTGACGAAGCACGTCGTCACGGGGCTCTCCCCCGGCGCATCCTACGAGGTGATCAGGAAACCCGCGGGCGGCGGCGACGAGATCACGATCCGCGCCGGCTCGGCCGCCAAGGCCGACGAAGGCGGCGTCCTCACCTTCTGAGCGCCGTGTCGCAAGCGGTAAACGGTAACGGTAACGGTAACGGTAAACGACAAACGGCGAATGCGACGATGACGCCCTCCGCGCCCGCTTGTCCTCGGCGTGGCGCGCTGCAATAATCCATTCTCCTTGCCCACGTCCTGTACGGAGATGTCATGAGCAAGAAGCGACTCGTCTCTGCTGGCGCATTCCTCGTCGCGCTGGGCGCCCTGTTCATCCCCATCGAGGGCACGGCGCCGGCCGCGACCGGCCCCATCGCGAAGGCCGGTTCGCTCGATCTGTCGGGCTTCGCGAGCACCCGGCCCGATACCCCGCTGGATCTCCTGTTCATCCATCACTCGTGCGGCGGCCAGCTCCTCACGGAGACGGGCGCCGAGAAGGAGAAGGCGTCGTGCGTCTACGAGGCGCACCCGAACGGAGGCGGGCTCAAGAAGAAGCTCACCGCGCAGGGCTACCGTGTCCACGAGGCCTCCTACGGCAGCGAGATCGGCGAGAACACCGACCTCTTCGACTGGGCGCCCAAGTTCCGCGACAAGATGGACAAGGTGCTCCGGGTCGCGCTGAACGACCAGATGCACCCGGACGGCGTGGTGAACCGGATCGTCGTCTTCAAGTCCTGTTATCCCAACAACCGCTTCGTCGGCGAGGGCTCCGCCCCCGGCAACCCGGCCGGCCCGGAGCTCACCGTCTGGAACGCGAAGGCCACGCTGACGTCCATCCTGCCCGACCTCGCGAAGCGGAAGGACACGCTGTTCGTCTACGTCACCGCCCCCGCCAACATCCTCAAACGCTCGAAGGAGCCGGCCTGGAAGTGGACCGCGAAGCGGCTCCTCGGGAAGCCCTCCGACGCCGAGATCGCGCAGCGCCAGGCGGATCTCGCCCGCTCGTTCAACAACTGGGTCAAGTCGCCCGAGGGCTGGCTCAGCGGCTATCCGGAGAAGAACGTCGTCGTCTTCGACTACTACGACGTGCTCACGAACAAGGGCGAGTCCAACTTCTCCCTGCACGGCTCGGAGGGGAACACCGACCACCACCCCTCGAGCACGGGCAACGCGAGGGCCGCGGATGAGTTCGTCCCGTTCCTGAACCAGGCCGTGCGCCGCGTGGGCCTCAGCACGTAGCGTCGAGGGCCCGGAAACCACGCCGGAGGGAGCGAGCGCAAGTCGCTTGACGCGAGCCGCGATCCTCCGGAACGTCCCAAACCACCCGAACGGCGTCTCCGCCGAGGACCCTCGACATGCTCGCGCTCCCCGGGGTCATCCTTCTCATCGTCTTCATCTACGGCAGGCCTCAGGAGTGGGACGAGCGCTTCGAGAGCCTGCCGTTTCTGTACCTCTGGCTCGCCCTCGCCTTCATGGGCATGGGCCTCGACCTCGCCATGGGCAAGGTCAGGCTGAAGGCGACCCCGCAGCTCCGGTGGGCCATCGTCGTCTATCTCTGGTGCGTGCTCACGCTGGGCTTCCGGAACCCTGGCGAGTTCTCCGAGGGGTTCGTCTCCATCAGCGTGACGTTCGTCCTCTTCTTCCTGATCGGGCACAGCCCCGAGGGCTTCAAGGGGTTCCAGAAGCTCGCCGCCACGGTGCTCATCATGGGCCTCTTCGTGGCGGGCGTCGCGATCCACCAGGGGTTCTCCTCGTTTCAGTGCCTGGCGATGACGCAGACCATCGGAGGCTCGCGCGGCGAGGCGGGCATCCCCGACGGCCGGTCCTGCGAGAAACGCTTGGACTGCCGCGAGGGGCCGGGCGCCGATCCCGAGGTCGAGTACCTGTGCGAGCGCGTCGGCCTCTTCAAGACGTCGACGATCAACGGCCGCGTGCGCTGGCGCGGCGTGCTCCAGGATCCGAACGAGCTCGCGCTCACGGCGGGCATCGTGCTGCCGTTCAGCTTCGCGATGTTCGAGCAGAAGCGCTCCTTCACGCGCGCGCTCATGGTCTTCGGCTCGCTCCTCCTCATCGCGACCGCGATCATCCTCACGCAATCCCGGGGCGGCCAGCTCGTCTTCGCGACGGTGCTGGGCGTCTACTTCGTCAAGAAGTACGGCATCCGCGGCGCGATCTTCGGCGCGATCTGCGCGGCGCCGCTCATGCTGCTCGGCGGCCGCGGCGGCGGCGAGGCGGATGAGTCAGCGAACGAGCGCACGGAGATCCTGGGCGAGGGCCTGAACATCTACCGGATGTTCCCGCTGATGGGCGCGGGCTTCCGCCAGTTCACGGAGCACCACTGGCTCACCGCGCACAACGCGTACCTCCTCGCGCTCTCGGAGCTCGGTCCGCTCGGGATGTTCGCGTGGACGGCGATGATCTACCTCACCCTCAAGATCTCGCTGGTCGCGCTCAAGCGGTACGAGTACGGCGCCCAGTTCGCGGCGATCCGCGCCTGGTCCATGGCGATCATGGCCGGGTTCTGCGGGATGATGGTCGGGATCTTCTTCCTCTCGTTCACCTACCACTACGTGCTCTGGATCTACTTCGGCCTGGCGGGGGCGCTGTATTCCGCCATCAGGAGCGTCGATCCGAACTTCTCGATCCGGCTCGAGAAGCGCGACGTCTACCGGCTCATCCTGGCCGATCTCGCCCTGGTGCTCGTGATCGTCGTGCTCAGCAAGAGGGCCTAGCAGAGCCGCGGGGAGCGCCCCCGGTTCAGCGGCGCGAGCGCCATGGCGCCGGGGTCCGGAGGCGCGGCGCCCGCTCAGCGCCCGAGGCCGAGGACCATCACGAGCGGCGTCTTCACGATGATCGAGAGCTCCATCTGCAGGAACGTCGAGAGCTTCTCGAGCGACGCGGCGTACGCGAGGTCGAAGAGCAGCTTCATCCGCATGTCGTCGGCCTCGGCCCCCTCCGCCTCCTCGAGGCCGAACGGGTTCGTCAGCGTCGCCTCGAACGCGGCGACCTCGCTCTCCGCAGGGGCGCGTCCGGTATACCCGAGCGACACCTGCGCGAGCCCCGTGATGCCCGGCTTGATGTCGCGCATCCGCTCCTCGAAGAAGGGAATGGCGAGCGCGAGGTTGACGAGCAGCTCGGGGCGCTCGGGGCGCGGCCCCACGATGCTCATGTCGCCCATGAGCACGCTCCAGAACTGCGGGATCTCGTCGAGGCGCGTCTTGCGCAGGAAGCGGCCGACCCGGGTGATGCGCGGATCGTCCTGCTGGGCGAGCACGGCCCCCGTCAACTTCTCGGCATCCACGCGCATGGAACGAAACTTGCGCATGTGAAATTCGACGAACCGCGGGTAGGCCACGCCGTCCCGCACTTCCGTGCCGATGAGCATCCCGGCACGGCGCTGCATGTAGAAGATCGGCCCGGGCGACTCGAGGTAGATAGCCGCGCCGATGAGAGGGTAGAGCGGGAGGGTCAGCGTGAGACCCACGAGCGAGCCCGCGATGTCGATCGCACGTTTCGCTACACGAACGCCAGGTGTCACTGTTTACCTTGTGGCTCCCATAGTCGAGAACGTGGTAGGGTACAAGCTCGGATGGAGGTTTGGGCGTGATCCGACTCCGCGTACCAGGTTCGTTGACCTATCGCCACCTCGCCCTCCGCGTGGTGGCGGCCGCATGCAAGATGGCCGCGCCGGGGAGGGTCGAGGGCGGGTCGCCCGGCCTCACCCAGGAGGATTTCGAGGACCAGACCGTCTCGGCGTTCGGCGAGGCGTTCAACAACATCGCGATTCACGGATACCGCGCTGGCCCGCCGGGCGACGTCGATATCGAGATCGAATCCGACGCGGACGGCATTATCATCCGCTTGATGGACACGGGATGCAGCTTCGATCCCGCGGCCATCGACAACCCTCCCATCGACGACCTCCCCGAGTCCGGGATGGGGCTCTTCATCATCAAGTCGTTCATGGATGAGGTCGACTACTGTCCCGGCAGCCCGAATGTCCTCCGTCTTGTGAAACGGAGGGAGGGCAGCTCGTGTATTGCCGGCGACGGGGGTGAAGGCAGCAACGAACAAGAGCATTCCGACGCCGATTTCGCCGGGGCGACAGGGCATCGGACGAGCAGTTTTCGAATGCGGAGCGTCTCCCGTTCGGGCGCGACCCGCGCCGCAGGGGGAATCAAAATCCAATGAGCTATACGCGGACCGATAACGGCAGTGAGACGGTCGTGCAGTTCGAGGGGACCCTCGACGCAGTGACCGCACCGGAGTTCAGGACATTGGTGGACGAGCTGGTGGCCGAGAACCGGCAGAACATCACGCTCGAGCTCTCGTCCCTCCGGCTGATCGACAGCTCGGGCGTCGGCGTCATCGTCTCGCTGTTCAAGCGGGTACGGGCCAACGGCGGCCAGGTGCGCATCGTCGGGCTGAGGGATCAGCCGCGCGCGATCTTCCGCCTGCTGCGCCTCGATCGGGTGTTCCCCACATGACGCACGGTGGCGGCGCGCGCGCCGCCACCCCGGCCCCCGGCCCGCCCGTCGACAACGGCTTCGGTGGCAGCGCCGCGCGTCAGGTGCCGCGCGGACGGCGCTGAGCGGCTGGAGTCGCCCGGACGGTGCCCTCCGTCGCCGCGGCGCTGGTTCCGCGTTCTGCGCGTGCTGGGGGCGTGTTAGGCGTGGGGTTGCGCGCGGCGGGCAAAGCCGAGTGCAACAAGCTGGCGCTCGCGCGGCGCACGTCTACCATAGGCAACCAGCCTGCCAGACCGGGGTGCGCGTTCTCCGGACCGGGCGGAGCAAGGCAACCTTCGAGGAGCGGGGACCATGGACAAGAAGATGAACCAGCAGCTCTCCGGGCCTACCCCGCCCCAGGAGGCGCTCGGGGCGATCCCCGCCGACGCGGCAGCGCGGCCTGCAGCAGGTCCGCAGCCGCCCAGCGTCAGCGCGATGATCAACCGGACGCTGGCGCACTGGTACGTGGCGGTGCTGGTGGCGATCGCGGGGCTCGGCTTCACGGTGCTCGTCGTGCAGTCGAGGAAGCCCGCGTACCGCTCCGAGACCGTGATCTTCTACCGCGAGGGCGTCAAGGCGACGTACCTCGGGCCCGACGGCCCCGACCCGCTCCGCACCCTCTCCGCGCGGCTCAAGGAGACGCTGCTCGCGCGCTCCAACCTCGAGAAGGTCGTGACGGAGTTCAACCTCTTCCCCGAGGTCCTCGAGAAGCGGGGCATGGTCGACGCGGTCGATCGGCTCCGCGCCAAGATCACCTTCAAGGCCCGCTCGCAGGACACCTTCGCGATCTCGGCCGAAGGAGAGACGCGCGAGCAGGCGCAGGAGGTGACGCAGCGGCTCGCGGACATCCTCGTCGAGGAGACGACCCGCATGCGCAGGTCGCAGGCGAAGCTGACGAACGAGTTCCTCGACGCCGAGCTGAAGCGCGCCGAGCAGGACGTCGAGAAGGCCGAGACCGAGCTCGCGGCGTTCCTCGCCGAGCACCCCGAGTTCGCCGCCGAGCAGAACACGCCCGGCGGCGCGCAGGGCGGCGCCGCCATCCGCGAGCGGGAGCGGCGCGCCACCGGGACCGACCCGACCCTCGAGGCGCTCGAGCGGCAGGTGCCCCGCCTGCGCAGCCGGCTCACCGGCAAGCCGGAGCAGCCGGCGGCGAGCGCCGCCGGGGTGCCCTCCCCCGCGCTCACCCGGCAGCGGGATCAGGCCGAGCAAGAGCTCGCCACCGCGCGGCGGGATCTGGCCGACAAGCAGTCCCGATTCACCGAGCAGCACCCCGACGTCCGGGCGGCGGTGGCCCGCGTGACCAACGCCGAGGCGGCGCTGCGGCGCGCCGAGCAGGCGCTCATCCTGCCGCCGGAGCCGGTGGTGGAGGTCCCCGCGACCGACGAGGCCGAGAAGGCGAAGATCAAGTCCCAGCTCGCCGCTCTCGAGCGGGAGATCGCGGCGCGCAGGGGCGCGAAGAAGGGCAACGCGGCCGACGCGAGCGAGGCGGCGAAGCAGATCATCAACACCGAGACCGACTGGTCGCGGCTCAGCCGCGAGAAGGCGCGCGCGCAGCAGCGCCTCTCCGACCTCGAGGGCAAGTCGTTCCGCGCGGAGATCGCGGCGAGCTCGGAGCAGGGCGGCTACTCGGCGCAGATCGAGGTGCTCGACCCGGCGTACCGGCCGAGCGCGCCGTCGAGCCCGTCGCGGCTGATCATCGCCATCGGCGGGCTGTTCCTGTCCGTTGCGGCCGGCATCGCGGCCGCCGCGGCGCGTGGCATCGTGTTCGACGATCGGGTTTACGACATGGAAGATATCGATCGAATGGCGCTCGCTCCGGTGCTCGTCGTCGTGCCGCCCGCCGCGCGCGCGCCCCGAGGGCGCCGTGGCTGAGACAGGCGGAGCTGAGCCGGGAAAGCCCCCGCCGGTCGCTTCCCTCGAGCGCGCGCTCGATCAGGTCTGCGACTTCCTGAGCCGTGCGGAGCAGACCGCGCGGGTCCGCGCCCTCGTCATCGAGGCGCGCCGGCTCCGCAACGTGGTCGGCAACTGGCGCTCGATCGCGCCGGATCCGGACGTGCGCGAGGAGATGATCGCCCGCGTCCTGCGCCTCGCGAACGACGCGGAGGACGTGGTCTCGGCGGAGCGCCCGAGCGCCAGCCAGGACGACCCGAGCGCCGCGTTCGACTCGCCGACCATCCGGCAAGATCTGCCCCCTTCGCCGGCGCAGCACCCGCAGGCGATGGGGCTGCGCCTCGGCGCCGCGCAGGCGCCGGGCGCCCACCCCGGCGCGCAGCAGCCGCTCAGGGGGCCGTCGCCCGCGACGGCGCTCTTCCTCGGGGGTCCCGCGGCGGACCACGGCGAGCACCGCGCGCATCCGGGTGCCGCGACGGTGCTCGGCATGCCCGCGCCCGCGCTGCCGCCCGGCCCCGAGCGGCAAGGCTCATCCCCCGCGATCGCGCGTGTCGTCGATCTGAGCGCGACGCTGAGCAGCCCTGGGCTCGTGTCGAGCGGCGGGAGGCCGGGCAGCTCGCCGGCGCTGCCGGTGCCGATCGAGCGGGTCATCGCCTCGCCATCGCGCGACGTGGGGGTCCGGGACGCGTCGGCGCCCCCCGGGGGAGCGCCGTCCTTCGAGCGATCGTTCAGCGGCGCGTTCCCCTCGCCTCCTTCGCTCGTCTTCGATCGCGTGGTGCCGCCCGCGACGCGCGAGGTGACGGTGCGCGAGGTGCCGCAGCCGCATCAGCCGCCGCCGCAGCATCAGCCGCCGCCCGAGCGGCCGATCGATCGCTCGCTCACCAGCACGTTCAGCTCGCCGCCCTCCCTGATCTTCAACCGCGTGGTGTCGACCCCGGCGCACCAGGCCGTGGACGCGAAGCTGCAGTCGCTGGATCCGACGTTCGAGGAGCCGCCGTCGCTGCACATCGAGCAGCTGCGCTCCCTGCCCACCACGCCGGAGAACGCCGGGCTGCTCCCCGAGGAGTCGCTGCGCGGCCAGGGCGAGATCACCGTGCGCCCCGTGCCGATGCCGGACGCCGTGGATCCGAACATCGTGATGCTCCGCGCGCCCTACTCGCCCCAGGCCGACGCCTACCGGACGCTCCGGCGCAAGCTGCCGACGGGCTCGGGGATCACGGTCGCCGTGACGAGCGCGGGGCCCGGCGAGGGCAAGACGTCGTGCGCCATCAACCTCGCGCTCGCCCTCCGCGAGACCGTCCGCGGGAAGATCCTCCTCGTCGAGGCGAACATCCGCAAGCCCGGCATCGCGAAGGCGCTGCGGTTCGAGCCTCCGAGCTGCTTCACGGAGCAGCTCCAGCGCCACGTCAACGACCGGTTCGCGCCCTGGGTCGTCGTCGATCAGGCGGCGCCCGCCGTGACGCCCGGCGAGGACGGCGGCGAGTCGTCGTCGGACAGGAACGCCGCGCCGATGGGCGGCAGGTCGCCCGACGCGAGGCTCGCCCTCCAGACGCCCGTCCACATCCTGGCCGTCGATCCGCGCACGGAGCGGCCGCCGATCTTCGACGGGGTGGCGTTCTCGACCGCGATCGAGAGCCTCAAGCGCGCGGGCTACTCGTACATCATCATCGACACGCCGCCGGTGCTCGGCAGCATGGACCTGAACGTCATCGGCGACTCGGTGGACGGCGTGGTCCTGACCTCGCTGGTCAAGAAGTCGACCCGCAAGGCGATCCGCCAGGCCATCGAGCAGCTCCGGCCGGCGCCCATCCTCGGTGTCGTCCTTCTCGACGCCTGAACGGCCGGCGCGCGGCGTTCGCCTCCTTGCGCCGAAAGGTCGGGGAGGCGTAGCCGAGCGCCGGCTCCATTGTTACCTTGCAGCCCTCATGCGCTCCGGACGAGGTATTGCGGTCGCGGCCTTCGGCTGCGCGATCCTCACCCACCACGACGCCCGGGCGCAGGACGCAACCCTCCACGGCGTCTTCACCGGGTCGATCGGCGTCACCGACAACGTGACCTCCGCGGCCGAGCCCCCTGCCGGGCCCGGTCCCGAGGCCGACGGCCTCGCGACCGCGAGCCCCGGCCTGATCTTCACCTACACGACGCCGCGGACCGCGCAGACGCTGTCCTACACGTTCTCGACGAGCCTCTTCTTCCGGCACGCGGAGGCGAGCTCGTACTCGAACGTGGCCGCGTGGACCGGCCGCTTCGTCACGTCGCCGAGGACCTCGCTGACGCTCGGGGCGTCCGGGTCGCAAGGCCAGCTCAACACGTTCCAGCTCGAGCAGACGCCGGGGACCACGACGCTCCAGGGCAACGCGGGCGGGACGACGAACTTCGTGCAGGGGTCGTTCAACGAGGGGTTCTCGTTCCAGCCCTCGCCGGTCTGGTCGCTCGGGCAGGCGGCGACGTTCGCCGTCTACAACCCGCTCCTGGATCGCCCGCAGCGCACGTACAGCGTGACGAACACGCTGAACGCGAACCGAAGCTTCCGTCACGACGTCGCGGCCCTCGCGCTCTCGGTCGGCTACACCCATTTCGACAACGTTCCGGTCACCGACACCGATCCCACGACCGAAGACACGTACACGTCGCGCGACCAGCTCCTCAGCACGCTCGTGGCGAGCTGGCAGCACGACCTCGGGCGTCGCTTCTCGAGCCAGCTCGACCTCGGCGGGGTCGTCGCGACGGACCTGGCGGGCGGCGCCGGGTCGCTCGCGCGCCCGAGCGGGCTCGCGGCGCTGCGCTACTTGCACGAGCGGGGCGACGCGGCCGAGCTCGCGTACACCTATGCGGCCACGCCGAACGTCTTCCTGCAGCAGATCCAGCTCTCCCATATGCTGACGCTCCGCGCCGCCGTGCCCATCCGCCCCGCCTGGCACCTGTCGGTCGAGGGCTCGGCCAGCGCACAGCTCTCGCAGCCTCTCGAGACGAACGCGGAGGGGGATCTCGACACGGGGCCGACGACGCTCGCGGTGCTCACCGACGTCGGGCTGCTCTGGAGCCCCGTCATCGTCATCCCCGACTTCGCGCTCGCGCTCCGGTACCAGCACGCGAACCAGCGCACCGAGGCGAGGACGGCGGAGCTCCCCGACACGCGCGTCGTCCGGAACACGCTCCTCCTGTCCGTGTCAGGCGCGTTCCCGCGGCAGATGGCGCCGGGCTCGCGCATCTTGATGACCCAGCCCTTCGGCTCGGCAGGTCCTTCCGGCACGCCGCGCCGGGAGCCGACGCCGAGCGAGCCGCTGGAGGGCGAGGCGCCGGCGTCGGCTGGCACGGGCGACGCCGCTCGCTGAGCGCGACGGGGCGCGCTCCCCGGCGGCGGCCGGAACCCCGCCCCTGGCGCGCTCAGGTGCTCCGCCCGGAGGGGACCGCCTGGGGCGCGCTCAGGTGCGCCGCGCGAGGAGGAAGGCCCTGTCGTCCTCGGGCAGCTGGTCGCCGCGGAACTCCTCGAGCATGTGCGTGAGCTTGTCGGCGATCGACGCGACCGGGCGGCCAGCGCTGGTGGCGCAGAGCTTGGCGAAGCCCGTGCCGAGCGCGTGCAGGCCGAGCATCTGCTTCGACGAGTTGCGCAGCTCGGTGAGCCCGTCGGTGTACATCGCGAGCACCTCGCCCGGCGCGAGCACGCTCTGGTGCGCCTCCATCGGCACCGGGCCGACCCCGAGCGCCGGGTTGACGGCCGCCTGGAGGTGCCGCAGGCCGCCCTCCGCGGTCGCCACCAGCGCCGGCGGGTGCCCTGCGTTGACGCACTCCATGCGGCCCGTCGCGGGGTCGAGGGCGACGGCCACCATCGTGACGAACGAGTGCTCCGGCAGGTACTCGCAGAGGTAGGCGTTCAGCCGGTCCATCATGCCCGTGATCCCGCGGCCGGCGTCGACCGTCGCGCGCACCATCGTGTGGACGCTCGATCCGATGAGCGCGGCCTGGAGCCCCTTGCCGCAGACGTCCGCCACGGCGAGCATGAGGCGGCCGTCCGGCATCGGGACGATGTCCACGTAGTCGCCCCCGACCCACCGGCACGGCTCGAAGCCGAGCGCCACGTCCAGCGCCTTGAACTCCAGCCGCTTCGGGACGAAGGTCCGCTGGATCTGGTGCGCCATCTCGAGCTCGCGCTCGATCGCCGCGTGCGCCTGCGCGTGGCGCCGCGCCTCCCAGGCCGACTCGGCCTGCTGGTAGACCTCCGCCGCGAGCGCGATGAGCCCGAGCCACTCGACGCTGCCGAAGTCGGGCGGCAGGGTCACGTAGAGCAGGTTCATCATCTGCTCCTCGACGCGCAGCGGACAGGCCACGACCCAGAGGGCCATGACGTCGCGCGACATCGTGAGCTCGACCGTGGCGCTGTCGCTCACCAGGTTGCCGGCCAGCACCGGCTCGCGCGTGTCCTGCACCGCCGCGAGCACGCGGCGCGAGATGTACGGCGGGGCGACGGAGTCCTCGCGCCGGAGCGACTGGAAGGGGCGGTGCGGCCCGGACAGGATCGTCAGCGCGCCGTTCTGCCGGAGCCGCAGCGCGAGCGCCATGCTGCCGTGGAAGTCCTCGCGGACCATCAGCTGGCAGAGCGCGTCGAACCGATCCGTCGCGTCCTCGATGCTGAGGAGCCGCCGCGACAGGTCCATCAGGGTGAACAGGTGCTTCGCCGCGATCCGCGGCGGGTCGAGCTCGCCGAGCTTGCGGATCGCGGTCGGTTTGTCCTCCTCGAAATGGAGGCCGCCCGGGTCGATCGGCACGCGAGGGGCCCGCGCCGTGAGCTGGAACTCGAGGATGTAGTCGCCGATCCCGATGCGATCGCCCGGCTTCAGCACCTTCTCGTTGATCCGCTCGTCGTTGACGAGCGTTCCGTTGGTGCTGCCGAGGTCGCGGATCCACCACCGGCCGAACGGATCGCAGAAGAGCTCCGCGTGGCGCCGGGAGACCGTGTAGTGGTCGAGCGTGAGCTGAACGCCCGGCGCCCTGCCGATGACGATGTGGGACTCCGTCAGCGGCCGTCGCGTCCCCGGGAGATCGCCGAGCCGGATCTCCAGGTGGCCCTTCCAATCCGAGCTCGACGGCGCAGGGCCCAGGCTGTCATCTGCAGGCGACATCGTTCGACCTGGCCCGACCATGGGCGGCGGCGTGGACATGGACCGTCTTCGATGGGTACCGAACCGGCGCCCTGACATCAAGGGGATGCTCGCGATTTCGCGAGCTCGGCAAGAGCTGCATCGGTTACCGTCGGTTACCGGGTTACGGCGTCACGGGGTCACGAGGATACGTGGTGACGAGGATACGCGGTTACAAGGTGACGCGGCTACGAGGTCGCGAGGACACGCGGAGCCCCTCGCGGTTGCCGAGGAGTCACCCAGGAGCTCCGCCGCGGCGCCCGCGTCGTGGCGTGGGCGCCACGGCGACGCCCGCGGCGCGCCGCCCACAGCGCGGGAATTGAGCGACACGCCACGGGGCCAGCGGCGACGCGGCAAGGACGCCGTCGCTGGATGCCTGGTCACCAGGACCGCCGCGCTGGCGTGCGACGCCTGCCCGCGTCGCTCGGGGCACCCTCGCCCTCCGTCAGGCCTTGACCACCTTGGGGTTCGCCGCGCGGTAGACGCCACGGGCGTCGACGATCAAGGCGGCGTGGTTCAGCACCAGATCGTAATCGACGACGGAATGGTCGGTGACGATCATGACCGCGTCGTGGCTCTTGAGCGTGTCCTCGTTGAGGGGGACGGACGAGAGCTCCGGCAGATGCGGCCAGGTGCGCATGCGCGGCAGCTTGGGCACGTGCGGGTCGTGGAAGCTCAGCACCGCCCCGAGCTTGCGCAGGAGCTCGATGATCTCGAACGCGGGGCTCTCGCGCGGGTCGTCGATGTCCTTCTTGTAGGCGACGCCGAGCAGCAGGACCTTCGTGCCCTTCAGCGCCTTGCCGCGCTCGTTCAGCGCGAGCTGGAGCTTGTTGACGACGTAGTGCGGCATCTCGACGTTCACCTCGCCGGCGAGCTCGATGAACTTGGTGGACACGCCGTACTCGCGCGCCTTCCACGCGAGGTAGAACGGGTCGAGCGGGATGCAGTGGCCGCCCCAGCCCGGGCCGGGGTTGAACCGCATGAAGCCGAACGGCTTGGTCGACGCGGCGTCGAGCACCTCCCAGACGTCGATGCCCATGGCGTCGTAGACGACCTTGAGCTCGTTCACGAGGGCGATGTTGATGGCCCGGAAGATGTTCTCGGTCAGCTTCGCCGCCTCGGCCGCGCGCGCCGAGGAGACGGCCACGACGCGCGCGATCGCCTGCGAGTAGAGCGCCTGCGAGAGGACCAGCGACGCGCGATCGACGCCGCCGACGACCTTCGGGATGGTCGCGGTGCTGTGATCGCGGTTGCCCGGGTCCTCGCGCTCGGGCGAGAAGGCGAGGTAGAAATCCTGCCCCATGCGCAGGCCCGATTGCTCGAGGATGCCCTTGACGAGCTCATCGGTCGTGCCGGGATACGTGGTGGACTCGAGGACGACGAGCTGCCCCTTCCGCAGCCGCTCCTTGATCTTCTGGGCGGAGCCGACGACGTAGCTCATGTCGGGCTCCCGCTGGGCCGTCAGCGGGGTCGGGACGCAGATCAGGATGGCGTCGGGCTCGCCGAGCCGCGAGAAGTCCGTCGTCGCCTCCAATCGGCCCGTCTTGGCTGCCGCCGCGATGCGCGCGGGATCGAGGTGCTTGATGTAGCCCTTCCCCTCGCTGAGCGCGGTGACCTTCGCCGGGTCCACATCGAAGCCCAGCACGCGGAAGCCCTTCTCGATGAACGTGAGCGCCAGCGGCAGGCCGACATAACCCATGCCGATGATGCCCACCTGGGCTTCGCGGGAGTTGATCTTGGCCAGGAAGCTCTCGACCGCAGGGGGATGCGTCTCTGCCATTTCCTTTTATCTCCAGTGGTGGAGGGGAGCCGCCATGCGGATCCCGACCCAGTTTCGAAGAGAGGGGCCCGACGCTACCACAGGGCCCCCAATTTCGCTCGAGTGTCGCGTGGGACCCCAACGTTCGGAGGGGAAAGGTGCTCCTCGTTGCGGTTCGCACGCTCGTTGCGCTGGCGACGCTCGTTACGTCTATTGCGCTCGTTGCGCTCGTTGCGCTCGTTGCGCGCGCTTCGCTCGTCACGCCGGTCGGTGACATTCAGGAAACGCCTTAACGACGGCGGCGGACCGCTTCGCGGGCGAGCTGGAGGAAGTCCCGTGATGCCTGCCGCGCGATGACCAGCGCGGAAGCGACGAAGGCGAGCCCGCCGACCACCACCTCGGCGCCAAGGCGGCACCCGCGGGGCAGGTCGTCGAGCGACCGCATGCCGTAGCGAACGGCGAGCACCGCGGCGACCATGGGCATGCACGCGACGAGCGGGCGGACCAGCGGGCGCAGAAGCCGCATGTACGGGACGCCATCGGCGCGCTTGACCACCCAGAGGCTCGCCAGGGCGTGCACCCCGAACGCGACGCCGACGCCGGCGCAGGCCCAGAGGACGCCGCCGATCGTCCCGAGCAGCGCGATGCCGCCGACGATCGCGGCCACCTTGAGCCACTCCAGGACCATGATCGTCCGCGTCCGGCCGTAGACCTGCATGTACGAGGACAGGACCCAGCCGATCGGGCGCGTGACGCCAAGCGCGGACAGCACGGCGAGGAGCGGGCCAGCCGGCTCCCATGCCTCGTTGAAGAACGTGTCGTTCAGGATGGTCGGGGCGACCGCGCCGAGGCCCACGGCGAGCGGGAAGATGATGAGCGCGAGCAGCGTGAGCGCGCGGACGAGCGCCGCCTTGCGCTGCTCCGGCTCGAGCTTCGCGAACGACGGGACGAGCACGTCGCCGATGCGCTCGCCGACCTGGGAGGCCGGGATGTCGGCGAGGTTCCACGCGAGGTTGTAGAGCCCGCCGACTTGCTCCCCGAACAGGCGGATCATGACGAGGTTGTCCCACTTGGAAGCCCCGAAGTTCGCCAGCGACCCGAAGTTGAGCGGGATGCCGAAGGCGAACAGCTCGCGCGCCTTCTCGCGCGACAGCGGGCTCGGCGTCAGCCACTCGGAGAGCTTCACCGCCGGGACCGTGGTCACCACGCGCACGACGGCGCGCAGGAGTGTCGCCACCACGATGGCGTTTCCCCCCCAGCCGAGCACGGCGAGGGAGACGGACGCCGCGGTGTAGGTGAGCTCGCCGGCGGCGTTCCGGAGGCTGACGCTGCGGAAGCGCATCTCGCGGATGAGCAGGCGATCGGGGACGTACCAGATCCGATCGATGAACATCGCGAGGATGAGCCCCGGCATGAACTCGAGCATCCCGGGCGCGCCGACGAGGTGCACCGCGATCGGCTCCCGGAAGAGGTACACGGCGGCGATGGCGATGAGGCCCGCCACGTGGAAATAGACGGTCGCGTTGAAGACCATCTGGCGGTCGAGGTTGGGCCTCGACGCGATGAACTGGCCGGTCCCGAGGCTCGACATGAAGTGCGCCGTCATGATCACGACGGACGCTGCCGAGACCTCGCCGTACACATCCGGCGCGATGAACCGGGTGAGCACGAGGGTGCCTATCAGGCCGAGCACGCGCGAGCCGAGCCCGGTCGCGATCGTCCAGACCGCGCCGAGGACGGCCTTTCGGGCAAGCGCGGAGGAGCCGGCCACGATCAGGGCACGAAGACGGTATCGCCGGCCTTGAGCACGAGGTCCTGCTCGGGCCGCTTGCGCGAGGCGATTTCGTCGTAGTTGATGGGGATGTGCCGGAATTTGCCCGGGCTATCCATGCGGATGAGCAGGATCTGATCCGTCGAGGCGAACTGGTTGGGACCGCCGGCGAGCGCGAGCGCCTCGGAGACGGAGACGAAGTAGTTGGAGGCGAAGATGCCGGCGCGCGCGACGTTGCCGCTGACCACGAACCGGTAGCTGTTGATCCCGGTCACGGCGACGGTGATCACGGCCGTCTCGTCCTTCACGAACTCGGAGAGCCGCTTCTTGAGCTCCTCGCGCACCTGGGTCGGGGTCCTGCCGGCCACGTAGACGTCGCCGATGAGCGGCATCGTGATGACGCCATCGGCCCGGACGAGCGCCTCGCTCGACAGGTCGGCCATGCGCCAGACGTTGATCCGGATCTGGTCCCCCACCCCGATCGTGTATTCGTGCTTACGCGGGTCGTACTCCTTCGCGTAGTTCGCGGGATTGTAGACGTACGTGGGCGCGCACCCGGCGGAGAACGCGGCGAGGGCGAGCCCTGCCGCTGCCGTCAGAAGCACTCCTCGCATGAAGGACCGTTTCGTGGGACGGGCTGTGCCTTCCATGGGCGTCTGCATTGAGGAGGATGTCAGGCGGTACGGGGTTGCGATCACGCGGTGATCACGGGGCGATCACGGGGAACGAGGTGAACTCGGCCGTACGGCGGCGCGATTCACCGAGCGGCGCCAGCATTGCAGGAAGGTCGTCCGCCGCCAAGGGGAAGTTTTCGTACCGCGGCAAGACGCGGGATCCTCGCGAGGAACCAACTTGACGGACCGATGACCTCTCTCGAAAGTCGGCTTTGATGCTGCTTCATCTGCAACGGATCGCGGTCCCCTTCGAGTACCCCGTCTACTTCACGGAGGGCGTCTTTTCGCCGAGCAACGCCGACCTGGCGGCCGCCATCGCCGCGAAGGAGCCGCGCCGGCGCCACCGCGTGCTGCCGGTGATCGACGGCGGCGTCGCGGCGGCGTGGCCGTCTCTGGCGGACGACATCGCGCGCTACGTGGGCGCGCGACCGGACCTGCTCACGCTCGCGGCCGAGCCGATCGTGGTGCCCGGCGGCGAGGCGGCGAAGAACGACGGCGCGGCGACGGCGGCGCTGCAGGCGAGGCTCGACGCGCTGGGGATGGATCGGCAGTCGTTCGTGATGATCGTCGGAGGCGGCGCGGTGCTCGACATGGTCGGCTACGCGGCGGCGACGGTGCACCGCGGCGTCCGGGTCGTGCGGATCCCGACCACGGTGCTCGCGCAGGCCGATTCCGGGGTCGGCGTGAAGAACGGCGTCAACGCGTTCGGGAAGAAGAACCTGCTCGGCACGTTCGCCCCGCCGTTCGCGGTGCTCATCGATCCGCGCTTCCTGGAGACGCTGCCCTTGCGCGACAAGGTGGCGGGGATGGCGGAGGCGGTGAAGGTCGCGCTAATCCGGGACGCGCGGCTGTTCTCGTGGCTGTCCGAGCACGCGCCCGCGCTCGCGTCGGGGTCGCTCGCGCCGCTCGCGCAGCTCGTGCGCCGCTCGGCGGAGATCCACCTCCACCACATCGCGAGCGCGGGCGATCCGTTCGAGCTCGGGAGCGCGCGGCCGCTCGACTTCGGGCACTGGGCTGCGCACAAGCTGGAGTCGCTCACGAAGCACAGGCTCCGCCACGGCGAGGCGGTCGCGATCGGGATCGCGATCGACACGCTGTACGCCGAGCTGGCCGGCCTGTGCAGCCAGGCGACGGCGGCCGCGGTGGTCGCGGCGCTCGAGGCGCTCGGCTTCACGCTGTGGGACGACGCGCTCGCGATGACGCGCGCGTGCGAGAGGGGGGAGCGGGGCGAGCGGCTCTGCGTGCTCGATGGGCTGGACGAGTTCCGCGAGCACCTCGGCGGGGAGCTCACGGTGACGTTGCTCGAGGACGTGGGGCGCGCCCGCGAGGTGCACGCGATGGAGGAGCGGCACATCGTCGCGGCGATCGCGCGGCTGCGCGAGCGCGCCGGGAGGCGGGGCGCGCTCGCGGCGATCGGCGCGACGGGAGCGGCGGGCGCGGCCACCGGAGCGGCGGGCGCGGTCACCGGAGCGGCGGGCGCGGTCACCGGAGCGGCGGGCGCGGTCACCGGAGCGGCGCAATCATGAGGCTCGCGTGCGCGGGCGCGCCGCACCTCACGTACTGCACGAACATCCACGCGGGCGAGACGTGGTCGGAGGTGAAGCAGAGCCTCGAGACGCACCTGCTCGCGATCTGGTCGCGCGCGGCCGGCGGGGAGGCGGGGGCGCTGCGCGGAGGAGGCGACGGAAGCGGCGGAGGAGGCAGCGGGGCGGAGGGCCTCGGGCCGAGCGCGCGCCGGCGGTGCGGGGTGGGGCTGCGGCTCTCGGCGAGGGCGGCGGCGGAGCTCGCCGAGCCGGCGGAGCTCGACGCATTCCGCGATTTTCTCGAGCGGAACGGCCTCTACGTGTTCACGCTGAACGGCTTCCCCTACGGCCGGTTCCACGGCGCGCCGGTGAAGGAGCGCGTGTACCTGCCCGACTGGCTCGACGAGGAGCGGCTCGCGTACAGCGATCTCCTGGCGACGCTCCTCGCCGAGCTGCTGCCGGCGGACGAGGGCCTGATGGGCAGCGTCAGCACGGTGCCCGGCGCGTTCAGGCCGCGGGTGCGCACGCCGGGCGACGCGGCGGCGATGGCGCGGCGGCTGGTCGAGCACGCGGCGCACCTCGTCGAGATCCGCCGCCGCACGGGCAAGCACATCGCGCTGGCCCTCGAGCCGGAGCCGTGCTGCTTCCTCGAGACGACGCCCGAGGCGATCGGCTTCTTCACCGATCACGTGTTCGCGCCGGAGCGCGCGCGCGAGCTGTCGGCGCTGGCCGGGATGAGCCTGCCAGACGCCGAGGAGGCGCTCCGGAGCCACCTCGGCCTCTGCTTCGACGCGTGCCACATGGCGGTGGAGTTCGAGGACGCCCCCGCGTCGCTCGCGGCGCTCCGCGCTGCGGGCATCGGCGTCCACAAGGTGCAGCTCAGCGCCGGGCTGCGCGCCCGCGTGGCGGAGCGCGAGCCGGCGACGATGGCGAGGCTGCGCGCGTATGCGGCGGACGTCGTCTACCTGCACCAGGTGGTCGAGCGGCGTGGGGGCCCAGGCGGGGGCGAGCTCGTCCGCTACCTGGATCTGCCCGAGGCGCTGGCGGCGCTCGACGGCGGGACCGCAGCGCCGCCCGGGGCGGAGCCGGAGGAGTGGCGAGTTCACTTCCATGTGCCGATCTTCCGGGAGATCGAGGGCGCGCTCGCGACGACGCAGCCGGAGCTGGCGGCGCTGCTGTCGCACCTGCGAGACTCGCCAGCGACGCAGCATCTCGAGGTAGAGACCTACACCTGGGATGTACTGCCGGACGACCAGCGCCGCGGCGGGCTGGTCGAGGCGGTGGCAAGGGAGCTCCGCTGGGTGGAGGAGCGAATGGTGGGTAACGGAAGCGTGGGCGTCGGCGAGGGCCGAGGCCTCGGCGAGGGCAGAGGCCTCGGCGCGAACCGTGGAGTCGGAGGTGGCCGCGAGGTCGGGGGTGGCCGCGAAATCGGCGCGAGCTCCGCCGGGCAAGCGGACAGCGAAATCGGCGCGAGCTCCGGTCACCGAGCGGAGAGCCGAGCGGGGGCAGGGCGATGAGCTCGCGCGCACGGGTGTACCTGCGGCTCGGCCGCGTCTCGAACCTGCCCACGGTGTGGACGAACGTGCTCTGTGGCATGGCCCTGTCGGGGTCTGCGCCACGGGCGTCCGAAGTGGCGCTGGTGGGGTTCGCGGTGTCGCTGATGTACGTGGGCGGCATGTTCCTGAACGACGCGTTCGACCGGGAGATCGACGCGCGCGAGCGGCCCGAGCGGCCGATCCCATCCGGGCTGGTGAGCGCCCGCGAGGTGTTTGCGGTCGGCTACGGCCTCCTCGGGGCGGGGGTGTTGATGGTGGGCGGCCACGCCTATGTGGCGAACCGGGGGATGGCGCCGGCCGTGGCGAGCGCGCTGCTCGCCGGGGCGATCGTGCTTTACGATGCCTGGCACAAGGGGAACCCGCTGAGCCCGGCGCTGATGGGGGTGTGCCGCGTGCTGGTCTATGTGACGGCGGCGCTCGCGGCGGGGGGACAGCTCGGGAGCGCGGTGATCGCCGGGGGGGTAGCGCTGCTGTTCTATTTGATCGGGCTGACGGCGATCGCGAAGCAGGAGAACCTGCTGGCGGTGCGCAGCCTGTGGGCGCTCGGCTTCATGGCGGTCCCGTTCCTGGCGACGCTCGGCGCGCCGCTCACGGGGATGATGGGGACGATCGCGTACGGGGCGCTCGCTGGTTGCGTGATCCACGCGGTGAGGCTGCTGCGGGGGACGCGAAAGGACCGGATCCCGCGGGCCGTGGTGACGCTCATCGCAGGGATATCGCTGCTGGATGCGGTGCTCATCGCGAGGAGCGGCGCGCCGAGCGCCGGCGGCGCGGCGGCGCTCGCCATGCTGGGATTTCCGCTGACGCTGGCAATGCAGCGGGTGGTGAGGGGGACGTGAGGGAGACGTGAAAAGGGTCGCGCGCACCTTTCACCTTTTCCGGCGAAGAAGCATTCCGAGATTCGGGAGAATACGTTAAGTCATCGGAGACACACGCACATGACGTTACACGCTGAAATGGCACGTGCCGGAGTTCTGGTGCTCCTCTTTGCCGGCTCTGGATGCGGACTGATCCTCGGACTTAACGACTTCGAAGACGCATCTCCTTCAGGAGGCCAGACATCAGGCGACAGCGGCGGTACGGACACATGCCCTCCTGCCATATCGGAGCGATGCTACAGCGGCCCGCCCGGCACTATGGATGTCGGGCTCTGTAGATCCGGGGTGCGGACATGCGACAGCAGCGATGAGACATCGGGAACCTGCCAAGACGAGGTGTTGCCGCAGCAAGAGAGCTGCGCCTCTACCGAAGACGAGAACTGCGACGGATTCGACTGCACGATATGGTCCAGAGTAGTCCACGCGACCAACAACGCAACACGCATCACATCGATATCCATCAACAAAGATAACAACATTTTTTTAGCAGGGGAATTCAAAGACACCGTACAATTCGGAACCGAGCCACTCATTAGCGCAAACAGAATCGAAGAATCCAACCTCGACGCATTCATCGCCTCATTCGACAGCACCGGGAATCACCGCTGGAGCCGTCAATTTGGTGACCAAATGAATCAATCATCAACCTCTACATGCGTCGATGGATCGGGCAGCATCATCCTCGCCGGAATCAACAGCGGGACCATAAACCTTGGCGACCGCAACATCGGCCCCGGCATATTCGTCGCGAAGTTCGACGCCAATGGCGTCCATGTATGGAGCCGAGGCGTTCACGGAGCTCCGGAGAGGGAACCCAGCCTTCTTGCAGGGATTCCGAAGGTAGATTGCACCCCCGACGGCGACGTGTTCCTCGCTGGAGGCTTCGCTGGGACCATCCAGTTCGACGACGCTACCTTCAGCACGTACCCCACGGACACATACGACATCTACATCGCGCGGATCGACGGGAGCACTGGCTCCTGGAGTGCAGCAGATGGCGGCTGGTCACGGCAATTCGGAGGTCCAGGAGACGAAGGCGTAATTGACTTTGCCGTCCATTCAAGCAAAGGTGCCATCATCACAGGGAATTTCACGCAAGGGATAGAATTTGGCAATTTCTCGTCAGCCATCGACAGTGGAATGTACCTCGCCAGTATCGACAATACCGGAAAGCCTACCTGGGTACGCAGCTTCACCAACGCTCGCCCATCTTCTCTGAGCATCGACGCGCTCGGCAACAGCTCGATAACAGGAACTTACGAACATCCTGTCGACTTTGGAGGCGGTGAGCTTCCAGAGTGGAACCGGAATCAGATGACCTTCGCGACGCAGTTCGACATCTCAGGGATTCACAGATGGAGCCGGGGGCTCCTCGGACAGATCACGATGTCAAGCATCAGCGTCGATCCGCTCAACAATGTCACGCTCTTCGGCAATGCGAGCTACAGCTTACGCATCGACGACAACGAGATATTGACTGTACGAGACTTTCCCTCTGCTCTGGCCATCAAGCTGAATCCCGAGGGGAAGACGCTCTGGAAACGGTGGTTTCCGACCGCATCAAACCATGCAATAACGGCGATAATCGCAGAAACAGATCTCAGAGGCGAAAACATCATATCAGGGCGAGCCATCAACACGGGCAGCTCAACCGCAACAACAATCGACCTCGGAACCGGTCCACAGCGAACAGGCGAATATTCATTCTTTATTACAAAGCTCGGAAATTGAGCACAACGCATCAGTCAAAGACGTGACTCAAAACAACCCCGGCAACGTTCGCAGCGTGGACCGTTTCACCCAACACGACTGAGTCAAAACTGGACATGAATACTGGCCCCCGATCGAGGGATTGAAGTAACCGCCCATGAGACCCGCGCACCAACACAGGATCGAGCGGAATCACGTCCATGAGATAGCGAAAACCTAGCTTTTTCTTAAGCAGTCTCCAGGCGACGCGAGCCGTCAGGACGCGCAGCTTGGGGTCAGCGAACAGCTCCACCGGATCGTACCCTGGCTTACGATGAATGTCGACCGTCCTGGCAAACTCTGGCGCTTTTTCGTCATCGAGCCAGTAATAGTAGCTAAACCAACGATCCTCTCGTGACACCGCGACGAGCTCTCCCGATCTTGCATGATCCAGCCCGGCAGAACGCTTGCCTTCACCGTCGAGAACGAAGTCCACTCCAGGCAGCCCTTCAAGGAGCGCCTTCACCGCCCCGACACGCTCCGGACGACGCACGTAGACATGCGCCACCTGGTGGTCCGCCACGGCGAATGCCTCGGACGCGCCGGCGTCGAGCTTCTCAAGCCCGCGCTCAACGCGAACGCGCAGGAGGCCCTGCTCTCGGAGCGCCCGGTTGATGTGGACTGCCCCGGACACCCGCGTGATGCCGTACTCGGACAGGACGATCACGCGCGCCCCGTCCTTCCGTACATGTTCGATGAGCTCGCCGCAAACGGCGTCCACGGCGCGGAGATCATCCGCGATCGCCGGATGATCCGGCCCCAGCCGTTGCAGGTTGTAGTCGAGATGCGGGAGGTAAACCAACGTCAACGTTGGCCGTCGCGTGTCGTATACGTGGCGGGCGCACCGCGCGATCCACTCCGTCGATCGTATACCCGCGTTCGGTCCCCAGAAGTTGAACAGAGGGAACTCACCCAGCCGAAAGACGAGCTCATCGCGCAGCGATGCCGGCTCCGTGTAGATGTCCGGCAGCTTGAGCCCGTCCGCCCAGTAGATCGGCCTCGGCGTCACCGCGTAGTCCGCCGAGCTGTACATGTTGTACCACCAGAACAGCTTGGCACAGGTGAACGTGGGGTCGCGCCGACGCGCAGCCTCCCAGATCTTCTCCCCCGTCACCAGTTGGTTCGCCTGGCGCCACAAGTTCACCTCGGCGATATCGCGAAAGTACCAGCCGTTCGCGACGCAGCCGTGCCCGCTCGGGAGGAGGCCTGTCGTGAACGTCGACTGGACGGTGCATGTGACCGCCGGCAGCACGGTCTGAAGAGGGCGCATCACGCCCTCCTGAGCGAGCCGCTTCAGGTTCGGCGTCGCATCACCCAGGAGTTCGCCGGTAAGCCCGACGACATTGAGAACGACAGTGCGGTGCATACCTGTTCTATCAGCTCTTCACGACGGGAGCCTGCCCGCGCAAGACCGAGTTGCCCTCGAACAGGGCGCGCTGATCCACCGCCGGCGCCTCGCCGAACTCCGCGAGATCGAGCCGGCCGCTCTGGGAGAAGAAGGTGAGGGGGTTCTTCCAAACGATCCGCTCGATCGCCTCGTCCGTGATCCCGTTCTCGCGCATCCGCGCCGCCGTCTTCGGCACCTTAAGCGGATCGCTCACGCCCCAATCCGCCGCGCTGTTGATGAGGATCCGTTCGGCACCGAACGTCTTGACCAACGAGACCATCCGGTCCTCGTCCATCTTGGTATTGGGGTAGATGGAGTGGCCGGCCCAGCAGCCGGTCGCGAGCACGAGCGGCAGCGTCTCCTCGTTGTTATGATCGACGAGCACACGCTCTTCAGGGAACCGAAGCTCCCGCACTAGGGCGAGCGTCCGCTCCGTACCCCGCTTTTTGTCGCGGTGCGGGGTATGCACCAGAATCGGAAGATCGTGCTCTCGGGCGAGCTCGACCTGCTGGGCGAAATACTTCTCTTCCTCCGGTGTCATGTCGTCGAACCCGATCTCCCCGACCGCGACCACGCCTTCCTTGTCGAGATAGCGGGGCAAGAGATCGATGACGCCTTGCGCCACACGAGGGTTGTTGGCTTCCTTCGGGTTGAGCCCCAGCGTGCAAAGGTGACGAATGCCGAACTGACTGGCCCGGAAACGCTCCCAGCCTAGCAGGGACGTGAAGTAGTCCTCGAATGTGCCGACATGGGTCCTCGGTTGACCGAGCCAGAACGCCGGCTCGAGGACGGCCACGATGCCGGCCGCGGCCATCGCCTGGTAGTCGTCCGTGGTCCGCGATGTCATGTGGATGTGGGGATCGAATAGCTTCAAGAGTCCCTCCGCAGCGCGCCGCTTCACTCGGGGATCCGCGTCGCGCGCTCACGCTCGTGGTCCAGAGAGAGCAAGCCTATGTCGGCCGGGATGCTCCGGCCAGCCGCCCTCCGTTCGCTCGCGAAATCCTCCGCCATCCGGGCGAGCTCGCCCGATCGCCGTCGGTCGAGCCCGATGATCCGGGCGAGCGCCACGCCCATGAACATGGCCTTGAGGACCATCTGGTTGAAGTTGAGATCGGGAAAATAGGCAGCTGGGTAGGGATTCTCGCAGGCGATCGCTTCGAAGATGGGCAGCTCGTTCGTTCGGCATGCCTCGACCGCGAGCGGAACGAAGCTCTGCGCCTCGGTCAAGAGCGGCAGTGCCCGCAAGAGCGCCTGCCGCTCCCGGCCATCTCCCTGCTCATAACAGACACGGAACAGCGACTCGAGCTCCGGTGCGGGCAGGCGCCTCGAAACGTGCACCAGCATCGTTACCCGACCGAGCTCATCCAGCGCCCGGCCATCGACCACCGCGGCGACACCGGCAGCCTCCAGGGCATCCCGCTCGTCGGGGTGAAGCCCGAGCTGCCCCCTGCCGAGCACGCGTACCGCCGCAGTGAACGTCGCGAGGAAGCGGTCGAGATCGAACCACGTCGACGACTCGCTCTTCCGCGCGTCTGGCGTGCCGCCGAGACCCGCACCGGTCCCGGTCACCCGTTCGACGCGCTCCAGCCAGGAGCGCGCCGCCGACGGAATCCGGCGCGATAGAATTCCAAACAGCAGTAGGGAAGCGTCTTGCATTGTAGTCATGCCCGCCGGTTCGGGCGCCTGCCGCAAGATGCCGACGCCGCCAAGCGGTGGAAAGTTATACCAAGGGGCGCGCTGTTCGGATAGTGTCCTACTGCATGATGGACCAGAAGCGTTTCCTTTTGTCTTTTATGCCCATCGCAGCCGCCCTTTTCGGGCTCGGCTTCACCCTGAGTGGCTGCGGCGGGAGCGAGAGCGGCGCTGGCGGAGGAGGCGGGGGAGGATCCGGTCCCGGTACAACGGGCTCCGGCGGCGGCACCTCGACCGGCGCCCCCACAAGCAGCGGAACCGGCTCGGACACCAGCACCAGCACCGGTACCAGCAGCAGCGGCAGCGGCAGCACCAGCGGCCCAGGCACGACCACGAGCAGCGGAGCCGGAGCCGGCCCTGCGACCAGCGCCGGCTCCGGCGCCGGCGGGAGCGGGACGATCGAGTGCGACGAGCCGGGTGGGACGGTGCCGCCGCTCAAACTCACGGAAGTAGCAGGCGGCCTGACTCAACCGGTGTTCGTGACGAGCGAACCGGAAGATGCCAGTCGGCTCTACGTCGTGGGGCAGCGTGGAACCATTCGCCTCGTCAAGGACGGTGAACTGCAGAGCGCTCCGTTCCTCGACATCACCGCAGAGGTCTATCAACCTGACAGCGACAAGGAAGAGCGAGGCCTCCTCGGACTCGCCTTTCACCCGCAGTACGCGACCAACGGAAGATTCTTCGTCTACTACAACACAAGGTCACGAACGATTGCTCTCCGAGAGTTCAGGCGTTCAGAGTCCAATCCGGACCAGGCGCAGCCGCAGGCGGGGCAGGCGGAGCAGCAACGAAACACGCTGTTCTCGTTTCCGGTGCTGGTCGGTAACCACAACGGCGGGATGCTCGCGTTCGGCCCCGATGGGATGCTTTTCGTAGGCGTCGGCGACGGCGGTGGGAGCACCTCCGACCCCGATCCGGATAATAATGGACAAAACATTGAGGTGAAGTACGCCAAGATACTTCGTGTAGACGTCAACAATCACCCGACGGCGCCGGCGGGCAACGTCCCTGGTGGCGACCCGTACGTATGGGACTACGGCCTGCGCAACCCCTGGCGCTTCAGCTTCGATCGCTGCAGGGGTGATCTCTACATCGGAGATGTCGGTGGGCGCCTCTTCGAGGAAATTAACATCGAGCCGCGCGGCCAGGGCAACAAGAACTACGGGTGGAGCGTCACCGAGGGGGGTACGTGCCTCAAGGATGACCAGCCAACCAGCTGCGACTCGCCGGAGATCACCCGCCCCGTCGTGGCGTACGACCATGACAGCGGCGACGGCTCAGTGACAGGCGGCTATGTCTATCGTGGGAGCAGGATCCCCGCGCTTCGTGGGAAGTACCTGTTCGGCGACTTTGAAACGGACCGAGTCTGGATGCTCACCTGGAAGGACGGCGTCGCCACGCCCAGGAGCTCCCTCAGCCAAGACCTACAATCTGAGAGCACCATCCAAGGCCTGGCTTCGTTCGGCGAGGATGCTGCGGGCGAGCTGTACATCGTATCCTATGGAGGCAGCATTTTCCGGATCGATCCGGAATAGCTTGGCCCGCAGTCCACAGGGACCAGCGTGGGCGTCCATCGCTGGTCCCTGATTTCCGTAGAGAGCAGCTTACCAGATCTGGGTTCGAGCTATGCAGAAGACGCTGAGACTGGCGGTGGGTTGGGTGCTGGCGCTCGGGCTGCTGAGTCATGATGCGGCGGCCGGGATCGATGACCTCAAGGGCACGACGCCAGACGACATGCCACAACCGAACAACTTGGGCACCGCCGAGCGCTGCGCCGGCTGCCATCGAGCAGAGTTGGAGGATCATCAGGACTACATGCCCACAGACACGTGGGCGGGCACCATGATGGCCAACGCATGGCGCGACCCTGTCTTCAAAGCCGCTCTTGCGATCGCCAACCAGGACGCGCCGGGGGTCGGGACCTTCTGCCTGCGATGCCACTCTCCCGTCGGGTTCCTGAACGGGAGAGCGACCCCCCCGGATGGCTCTGGATTCGACCCCGAGGCGTCGGTCGATGGGAAGATCGTCGATGGTCAGGGCATCAGCTGCAGCGTTTGTCATCGCGCGATGACGACGTCAGACCCTGAAATCACGACATCGTACATCATCAGCAACGCTCAGCTCGTGTTCGACCACACCCCCGCGGCTGCTGGGTTCACAGCCACGCCTTTGGTATATGGCCCATATCCGGACGTCGAGTCTGAATCTCACATTGGAGATGCAGCGCCCACGCTTGGAGAATCCGAATTTTGCGGCCAATGTCATCAAGTCACCAATCCGGAGGTCATGCTGAGGGACGCGAGCGGAACCCCCACCACCATCGAGTTTCCGCTCGACACAACCTACGAAGAGTGGGCGTCCAGTGACTTCCGCAATGGCGGCTCGAGCGCTCAAAAGAGCTGCGTCGATTGTCATATGCCGAGAAGGATCGGCGAGTTTCCTGTCGGCGAGCGCGGACCGCTTCGAACCAATCCGCGCGCCCACCTCCTCGTCGGCGGCAACCACTGGGGCATCCAGGCCGTCATGGCGGCCGACCCGGCGCGCGCCGCGGAGTACGCCGACTCCTTCCAGCTCGCGCTCGACGGCACGCTCAAGAGCCTCGCCTCGGCCGCCTCGGTCACCCTCGTCGACGCACCGCAGGAGGCCGCGCCAGGAGAGGAGATCGCCGTCACCGTTCGGGTCGAGAACCTCACCGGTCACAAGTTCCCGACAGGCTATGCGGAGAGCCGGCGCGCCTGGATCGCCGTGTTCCTCGTCGACGAGAACGGCGTCGAACGGGCGCTGCTCGGCGGCTACGACGCGGACACGGGCGAGATCCAGCACGAGCCGCCCACCCACGAGTACCGGGCCGTGCACGGGCGATGGGACGGCGAGGCGGGTGTGGGTGAGAAGGAGGAGCACCTCGCGCTCCACGACATGATCATCTCCGATACGCGCATCCCGCCGAAGGGCTTCGTCCCGTCGCGGACCACCCAGCCGACCCAGGAGATCGACTTCGCCGATGGGAACGGCGGTTACCGCAACTACGACGAGGCGCGCTTCACGCTCACCGTCCCCGCCGACGCCTTCGGCAGGCAGACGCTCTCGGCGCGCGTCTACTACCAGTCGATGACGAAGGAGTACATCGAGTTCCTGCAGTCCGAGAACCACACGGACAGCACGGGAGACGACCTCCGGGCCATCTACGAGGAGACCGGCGAGGCGCCGCCCATCCTCGTCGCGGCCGATGACGCGGAAGCGCCGCTCGATCTCGGAGAGCCGCCCGCCAACGCCAGCAGCAGCAACGGCGCCGGCGGCAGCGGCACAGGCGGCAACGGCACCGGCGGCGAGAGCTCGGCCGGCGGCAGCGTCAGCCGCTCCAGCGACGACGGCGGCTGCGGCTGCCGGATGCCCGGCAACGCCCCCGACGGGTGGCTCCCCGCGGGCCTCGCCGGGCTCGCCCTCGCCGCCGCAACCAGGCGCCGGCGCACCCACCGGCGGCATTGAGCCTCGCTCCACAACGAACCGCCGCAAGCGCGCGTCGTGCGGGGCGGACGATCCCCGATCCGCTCCGTCCCGCCGTTTCACCTGGAGACGGGCCCTTTTTCGCTCGCATCGCCCCCCCGGCGCCTTCATAGAGTGAGCCCACCCAGCGCCTCACGGCGAGCCTCGCCTTGCCCATCTCCCGCCTCGTCGATCCCCTGCTCGTGCTCCTCGTCGCCGCGGGCGTCGGCCTCGCGCTCTCCGGCGGCGACTGGAGCTTCCGAACTCGCGGGGCGAAGATCGGGCGGGCGCTCGCGTGGAGCGCCTGGCTCGCGCTGTGGCTCCTCTCCACGCCCTGGCTCTCCAGCGCGCTCGCGCGCCGGATCAGCACCGTGCCGAGGGATCTGCACGCGGAGCTCGCGGGAAGCTCACCCGAGCGGCGGGTCCTCGTCATCCTCACCGCCGGCATCGACGCCGACGAGTTCGGCGAGCCAGCCATGGAACGGCAGTCGGCGGCAGGCCTCGAGCGCGGCCTCGCCGCCGTGCGGGTCTACCGCGAGTACGGCTTCGGCCACGTCATCGTCTCGGGGAAGGACGTCCGAGGCGCGCCCACCCAGCTCGCCAGCGCGATGGCCGATCTCCTCGTGGAGCTCGGCGTCCCCAGGAAGAAGATCATCCTGGAGACCGAGTCGCGCGATACCCGAGAGAACGCCCTCCACTCCACGCGGATCGCCCGCGGCCTGTCGGCCGACGCCGTCGTGGTCGTGACCAGCGCGCTCCACATGCCGCGCTCCCTCCGCATGTTCGAGCGCGCAGGGCTCGACGTCCTCCCCGCGCCGGTCAGGTTCCAGTCGCTGCCGCCCGAGGGGCCTGAGCGGCTGCTGCCGGAGTCGCTCTCCCTCAGGCGGTCGCAGCGCGCCGTTCACGAGCTCGTAGGTCTCTTGGAGCCGTAGCCCCGGCGCGCCCCGCGCTACCAGGTGACCTTCTGCGAGCCGCGGAGGTATCGCCAGAGGCCGACCACCGCCGCCGCGTTCAGGACCACGAACGTCCGCGCGAGCGCGCCGAGCTTGCCCGCGGCGCCCCCGAGCGCCGCGAGCAGGTAGAAGGCCACCTGCCCGCCGAACAGCGCGCGCGCCGCGTAGAGCGTCCACGAGGCGTCGCCGCTCATCTCGGCGCCCATCCACGCGACCGTCGACGTGATCAGCAGCGCGACGAGCGCCCAGGGGCACACGAGGCGGAGCAGCTTGTGCGAGAAGATCTCGAACCAGGACGGGTTCCTGAACGGGACGAGGAGCGCCGGGAGCAGCGAAAAGAGCTGATAATTGCCGGCCAGCGTGCGCACCTTGCGGCCGAACTCGCGCTCGTCGCCGAAGGCGTCGTCGTACGCGATCGCGTCGGGAGCAAACAGGATCGAACGCCCCTCGAGGCGGAGCCGCATCGGCACCCACATGTCGTCGAGGATGACGCCCTCCGGGAGGTGGCTCATGTCGGCGCGGCGGATCGCATAGATGGGACCGGTCACGCCCACCATGCTCCTGAACCGCCCTTCCTGGAGGCGGATCCAGTTCTCGTAACGCCAGTAAGCCCCCGACCCCGCCGACCCCTTCAGCACCAGGTTGCCAGAGACGCAGCCCGCGTTCGGATCGGCCAGGAGCCGCACGAGCGCGCGCAGCGCCCCGGGCACGAGCGGCTGGCGGATGTCCGTCATCAACAGCACCTCGCCCGTCGCGACCCCGAGCATCGTGTTCACGCCGATCGGCTTGCCACGACGCGCCTCGCTGACGATCACCTTCACCCGAGGATCGCGCTCGGCCAGCTGCCGCGCCACGAGCACGGTGTCGTCCGTCGAGCCGTCCGAGAAGAGCAGGACCTCCAGCTTGTCCTTCGGATAGTCGAGCGCGAGGAGGCTCTCGACCTTCGCCGGGAGATACGACGCCGCGTTGAAGACGGGAATGCACGCCGTCACGGTGGGGACGTAGTCTGGATCCTCCTTCCGCTGCGCAGGCCAGAGGCGCGCCAGGACGCCGATAACGATCGGGTACCCGAAGTAGGTGTACACGAGCACCGCGACGGCCAGAAAGGAGGCAATGACCACGCTAAACTGTAGAGCGCCGGTCGGGGGCGGTTGTCAACCGACATGGATGGGCCGCGCCGCGACACGGCCGTTTGCATCGCACGCGCACGTGCACGCGATCAGTTCTGCACCTTCACGCTCCGGATGATGTCCCCATCCGCGAGCGCAGCCCACGGCCCGGCCGCGACGCCGACGGCCGCGTACTGGCCGTCGAGGTGCGGCGCGCGCGCGTGCATCACGAAGAGCTGGCTCGATCCGGTGTCGCGACCGGCGAGCGCGACCCCGACCCGCAGCGGCTCGAACGCGACCGGCGACGTCTCGCAGCGCAGCGCCGGCCTGCCGGGCGGGCCTCCGGCGCCGTCGCCGAACGGCGCGCCGAACTGGGTGACGAAGCCGGGCACCACGCGATGGACGATCTTGCCGTCGTAATAGCCGGAGCGCGCGAGATCGACGAAGCGGGTCACCGCGACCGGCGCGAGCGCAGGGTCGAGCGTCATCGTGAGCTCGCCGGCGTCCGTGTCGAAGATCAGCACCGCCGGCGCGCGCACGAGCGCGGAGGCCTCGGCCGGCACCTCGCCGACCGGCGGGGCGACGGCCGGCCGCCCCGCCGCGCCCGCGTCCCCCGGCAGACCGGCGTCACACGCGATCTTGCGGCCCCTGAGCACGCCGAGCGCCGTCCCGGCGCGCGCCCGCGTCGTGGGGTGGCTCGATCGGCAGAGCTGCTCCAGGCGAGCCTCCGCCGGCTTGAGCGCCAGCGCCCCCACCGCGTCGACGACCGCGCCGATCAGCTCCGGATCGTCGCGCGCGCCTGGGCGGTCGAGGATCGCGAGCAGCGCGGCCTCGATCGCCGGCGACGTGACCGCCGCGAGAGCGTCCTTCTCGTCGCTCCGCTTCCTGCGCTTCCGCTTCCCCGGCGCCTCCGACGCGCGCTGGGGCTGCCGCGCGATGACCTCCGCCGCGGCGGCCACGAGGCCCGGCTCCTCCGCGGCGAGCGCCTTCGCGAGCAGGTCGGGCGCGCCGGCGATCTCCTCGTGCGCGGCGATGAGCTCGATCGCGGCCTCCCGCGCGCGCAGATCGCCCGACGCGGCGTACGCGCGGAACGCGGCGAGCCGCGCGCCCGTGATGGCGTCGCGGCCGATCACCTCGACGACCGCCCGGGCGCCGATCGGGCCGCGCACCGGCGCGCCTGCGTCCGGCTTGCTCCCCGGCTCCGCCGGCGCCGTGACGTCACAGCCGAGCAGCAGCGGATCGCGGTAGTCCCCGCCCGCGAGGAGCCGGGCCGCGCCGCAGCGGAGCCACGCGACGCGGCGGAGGATCGCCGCGGGCGCGCTCGGCGGCGGCGGCAGGGCGGCGAGATCGCGGAGCGCCTTGCGCGCGGCGCCCGCGGATCCGAGCGCGTCGAGCGCGGTGAGCAGCACGCCGAAGTCCTCGCTCACGAGGCCCGTGAGCGCGATCGGGTCCGCGCTCGGGGCGAGCGCGGCGACCGCGTCGGCGAGGGCGCGCTGGCCGGGCGGGCCGAGCCGCTTGAGGGCGCGCGCGGCCTCGGCGCGCTCGCTCGCGGTGAACACCCCCTTCGCGGAGAGGACGCGCGCGAGCTCGGAGGCGGCCGCCTCCCCTGCCCGGCCGAGCGCGCGCACCGCGAAGAGCCGCGCGTCGGAGGCCTCCGCGAGCCGCGCGGTCGCGACGTCGCGGATGCGGGGGATGACCGTGAGCGGGACGTGCTCGAGGCGCCCGATCGGGTAGAGCGCCTCGGGGACCGGCGGGCTCGCCGCGCTCCCCGAGGCGAGGTTGAGCAGCGCGACGAGCGTCTCCTCGCGCAGCTTGAGCTTGATCGCGGCGAGATCGCCGAGCGCGTACGCCGCGTGGATCGCGCGCTCGCGCGGGCCGTCGAGCCACGCGACCAGCGTCGGCTCCGACGCCTCCGCGCCGCACCGCCCGATGGCGCGGGCGAGCGCGCCGCCCGCGTCGAGCGGCGGCGCCCCCGCGGCGGCGCCGCCGCTCGGCGCCGCCGCGGACGCAGCGGCGCTCGCCGCGCCCGCGGGGCTCGGGCGGGCGTCGCGGGCGAGGGCGCGCGCGACGAGCGCCGAGACCGCCTCGGCCTCGCGCTCCTTGCACGAGAACCCGAGGCCGTAGGCGGCCCACGCGACCACCTCGTCGTCCTCGTCGGCGAGCGCCCGCGCGAGCCCAGGCCACGCCGCGTCTCCGCCGATGCGCGCGAGGGCCCGCGCGGCGGCGCGCCGCACGCCGACGTCGCGGCTCTGCTGGTCCGCGGGGCTCACCTCCAGGGCGGCGCGGCGCTGCTCGGCCGCGAGGAGGGCATCGAGCCGCCCCGCCGCCCCGGCGCTGGCGGCCGGCGCCGCCGCGGAGCTCCCGGCGTCGGGCGCGGGGCCCGGCGCCGGCTGCCCGGTGCAGGCGGAGAGGAGCAGCACGAGGACGAGGAGCGGAGAGGAGCGCCTTCTCAGCATGATCACGCTTCACCCTGACGAGCGGTGTCGAGCAGCCAGGCGGCGCTCTCGCTGAGGATCCGCCTGCGGCGCATCGCGCGCGCGTCGAGCCACATCGAGATCACCTCGTGACCGCGCTGCCATGCGCGCGCAACCACCGGCTCGCCCACGCGCGACGCCGGCAACCCGCAAGCGTCGATCCCGACGTCGTGAAAGTTCTGGAGAGCCCTGGCCATGTGCCAGGAGCAGGTGACGATCGCCGCGCGCCGCGCGCCCACGCGGCGCAGGAGGGCCGCGCTGAAGATCGCGTTCTCGTGCGTCGTCAGCGACCAGAGATCTTGCAGGATCGCGTGCGCCGGCACGCCGGCGCGCCGCAGCTCGGCGGCGAGCACGCGCGCCTCGACCTGCGCGCCCCAGCGGCGCCCGCCGCTGGCGATCACCCACGGCGCGACTCCGGCGCGGTAGGCCTCCGCGGCGCGCGCCGCGCGGCGCGCGCCGGGGGCCGCCGGGCGCCCGGAGGGAAACACCCTGCAGCCGAGGACGACGATGGCGTCCGCGTGGAGCGGCATGCGACCGACCATAGCCCATCGGCCGCGGCCTTCGCGTGCCCGCTGCGCGCGATCGTCCTGCCCTCCCGCCGCCGCCCGCGGGCCGTGCCGCTCCGATGCCTGCGCCGCCCGCAGGCCGACCTGTGGCCGCCACCTGCGCCCCCCGCCCCGCCGCCCGCGCCTCTGCCCCGCCACCTGCGCCCCCCGCCCCGCCGCCGCGCGCTCCCGCCCCGCCGCCGCGCGCTCCCGCCCACCAGCCGCAGGCCACGCCCGCCGCTGGGCCGGCAACCTATCCCCTGACTACATTGGCGCCTTGGCCCTGCTCCCCCGGCCAGGTCTCCACGTCTGCGACCTTCCTTGCTCCCGGTGCACCAGGCGGCTTGACGCTGCCCGCGCTCGGAATCTAATAGCTCTACCTTGAAACGGGCGGGGTTCAGCGAGCGAGGCAGGATGCGGATCAAGATGTGGGGGGTTCGCGGAAGCATCCCCACGCCCGGTGCAGGCACGGTCGAAGTAGGCGGCAACACGAGCTGCTACGAGATTCGTGCCGGCGAAACGCTGGTCATCCTCGATGGCGGGACGGGGCTCCGTCTCCTAGGCCAGGAGCTGGTCAAGGAGATGCCCTTCGAAGCCTGGATGTTCTTCAGTCATGTGCACTGGGATCACATCCAGGGCTTCCCGTTCTTCACGCCCGCGTTCGTGCGCGGGAACAAGATCCATCTCTACGGTGGCCTCAACGTCTCCCGGACGCTCGAGGAGACGCTGGCCGGGCAGATGGACTACCCGAGCTTCCCGGTGCACCTCACGGAGATGGGCGCGGCGATGACCTTCCGCGACCTCTACGAGGGCGAGGTGGTCACGATCGGCCCGAACGACGATGTGCGCGTGACCAACGCGCGCGGCAACCACCCGAACGGCGTGTACGCGTACCGCGTCGAGCACGAGGGCAAGGTCGTCGTGTACATCACCGACTCCGAGCACTACGCGATCGTGGATCCGAAGCTGAAGAAGCTCGCGATGGGCGCCGACGTGCTGATCTTCGACGCCATGTACACGCCCGAAGAGTACTCGGGCGAGGTCGGCGGCGGCCCGAAGACGGGCTGGGGTCACGCCACGTTCGTCGCGGGCTGCGAGCTCGCGAAGGCGGCGGGCGCCAAGCAGCTCGTCCTGCACCACCACGATCCCAACCAGACCGACGCGATGGTGCGCGAGAAGGAGATGCGCGCCCGCGAGCTCTTCCCGAACACCATCGCCGCGCGCGAAGGCACGGTCATCGAGATCTAGCGCGACGCCTCGGCAGGCTCGAGGCGCGCCCAAATCGCCGCCCGACAGCGCGCCGTCCCCAGCAGCACCACCGCGGCGCTCTCCCGCACGCGCCCGCACCGCATCGCCGGCGCGGGGCTCTCCCGCACAGGAGACGGGCCCAGATCGGCGTTTTCGGCGCGGAAGCGCACGAAAGGGCGCTGAGCACCGAAAACGTCGAGGTGGGCCCGTATCCGAAGCGGGAGAGCCCCGCGCCTAAGCGCTCTTCGCCATGGGCTCGCGGGTGATCTCCTCGATGCGCGCGCGCATCCGCTTCTTGGCGCGCTCCTCGATCTGCCGCACGCGCTCCTTGCTGACGCCGAAGTCGGCGCCGAGCTGCTCGAGCGTCACGGGGCTGTCCGTCAGCCAGCGCTGGTTCATGATGGAGCGCTCGCGGGGCGACAGCTCGTTCACGACCTGGAGCAGCGCGCGCGAGAGCTGCGCGCGCTCGTCGGCGTCGCAGGCCTCGTCCTCCGGCGTGTGCGCGCTCGACGCGAGCCGCTCCACCGGAGCGATGCCGTCCTCGGTGGGAGAGCGCTCCAGGCTGACGTCGCGCGCCATGAGCAGCGGCAGCAGCTCGGCCGCCCGCTCCTCCGACAGGCCGCTCAGCTCCGCGAGCACCGCCGGGTCCTTCTCGTGCGTCTTGCGGTAGATACGCAGCGCGCGCCGCTCGCTCTTCGACGACCCGAGGCGCACGATCCGGTACCCCCGCGCCACGTGCTCGCGGATCTCCGCCCGGATCCAGTAGGCCGCGTACGTCGCCAGGCGGCAGCCGCGGTCCGGATCGAAGCGCTCCGCGGCCTTCAGGAGGCCGATGTTCCCCTCCTGCACGATGTCCTCCATCGGCAGCCCCCAGCGGCGGTACTCGAGAGCGATCGTCATCACGAACGGCAGACACGCCTCGATGAGGCGCCGGCCAGCGTCCCGGTCACCAGCTCGCCAGCGGAGCGCGAGCTCCCGCTCGGCCTCCGGGCTCAGGGTGGCGTAGTTCGCGAGCTCTGTACGATAAGCCGAGAATGCCGCACGATCCCAGGTGGCGCTCATGATCTCTCCGCTCTCCACCGCGCGCGCCGATCATGGAGGGCATGCGAGCCCCTGCGGGCCGGCGGGCGGCACCGGGGCAGATGCAGGCGTGATGCCGGGATTGACCCTAGGAAATCGCCTTTTTTTGCGCTGGAATGCGCAACGTGTTCGGATCCCTCGACGGAAGCGAAAGCTTTGCGGGAAAGCGGAGGAGCACGAATGCGCAGCGCTGAGCCCAGATCCACAGCGCACGAGCGGCGAACGAGGCGGACGAGGTGCGCGCCGAGGCCCCAGGCCGCGGGCGACGGCGGCGCCCGCGCGGCGCGCGCGCTCGCTCTCCGCGCGGATGCCGCCGCGGTCGCCCCTGCCCCCGCGCGCCGCATCGTGATATCCGGGGAGCAGTGAGGACGCGCGTCGCGGGCTCCGTCGCGTGCATCGCCGCCAGCCTGGCGACGCTCGCCTTGCTCTCGCGCGAGGCGGAGATCCCCCTCGCGAGGGCGCGGCGCGGGATCGCGCGGCCCTTGCTCCACACCGTCGCGCCGGACGACGAGGAGATCGACGGCGTCGGCTGCGACCCGAACGCCCTCGACCGCGGCATCGCGGTGCCGACCGGGGCGCCGACGTCGCTCGGCTGCGAGCAGGCCCGCGCCATCGTGGCCCAGGCCCGCACCACGCTGGCCGCTCCGCCGCTCCGCGTCGATCCCGCAAAGTTTGCCGAAGCGACCTCGGACTGGCTGGATCCGCACGGGCTGTGGTCGGTCGCCCCCGACACGCCCGTGGGCGCCTCGCTGCAGCGGGAAGCCGCCGCGCTCCTGGACGAGCTGCAGGCGCCCGTGGGCAGCGGGCCGTGCGCGGCGGCGCTGCGCGTCGGGCAGGAGCTCGCCGGGTGGTCGCGCGAGCTCGAGAGGCTCTTCGATGACGGCTACCGGCGCGGCCTGGCCAGCCCGCCCGCGACCCACGCCGCGGCGTGGGAGCTGGCGTCGTCGGCGCCGTTCGAGGACGGCGAGGTGACGCGCAGCGCCCGGGACCTCGCGCGCAAGCTCGGCCGGGAGGTCGGCGGGCTGCGCGCGCATGTCGGGGAGCCGCTCGCCCGGTACGCCGACGCCGTGCGCGAGCGGGCGGCGCCCTCGATGAGCGAGGACGGCTGGGCGCGCACGGTGATCGCCGCCGCGGTGCGCGCCTATGTGCCCCAGCTGGACGCCCACGGCGCCTGGGCGCCGCTCGAGGAGGAGGTCTCCATCTACGATCTCGATCTCGAGGCGCACCCGCCGGCCCGGCTCTGGCAAGAGATGACGCGCACCGCGATCGGGGTGCGCATCGACCGCGGCGCGCTCGCGCCGCTCGAGGACGGGGACGTCGTGATCCGGATCCAGGATCTGCCGATCTCCGGCATGAGCGTCGAGCAGGCCGAGCAGCTCGCCGTGCTGTCCGACGTGCACCCCGGGACGACCGCTCGCGTGACGCTGCTGCGGCGCGGGGTCGCGGCGCCCCTCGAGCTGACCGTGGCGCCGCACCCGGTCGGACCGCAGCCGGCCGAGGCGGCGCCCTCGGAGCTGCCGCTCGATCTGGTGCGCTACGGGGATGGCAAGATCGCGGTGATCGCCATCCCCGACGTGCCCGACGACCTCGGGGATCGGGTCGCGGCGGCGCTCCTCCGCGCGCGCGCGCAGGGCGACACGCGGGGCGTGCTGCTGGACGTGCGCGCGAACGGCGGCGGCTCGACCGACGGCGCGATCGCCGCGCTCGGGCTGTTCCTGCCGGGCGTACCGCTGTTCCCGATGCGGCGCCGCGACGGCGGCGTCGAGGTAGAGCGCTCGCCCGACGTCCCGGAGGAGCGCGGGTGGAGCGGGCCGCTCGCGGTGCTCGTCGACGGCGACTCCGCGAGCGCGGCGGAGATGATCGCCGGCGCGATCGCCAGCTACCGGCGCGGCGTGATCATCGGCGATCGGACGTACGGCAAGGGGTGCGCTCAGGAATACCTCGACGACGACGCCCACGTCGGCGTGCTGCGGCTCACGACGCTCCTCTACGCGCTCCCCGACGGCGCGCCGGTGCAGAAGGTGGGCATCGTGCCGCAGGTGCAGCTGTCGCTGCCGGCAACGAGCGAGCGAGAGGCGCGCGTGGACCGGGCGCTCGGCCCGTGGCGGGGCCCCGACGTGCGCGATCTGCACCGCGTGCGCGACGTGCCCTGGCCGGCGCACGCAGGGCGGATAGGGCCCTGCCGCGACGAGACGGTCTGCCGCGCGCTGCGGTCGCTCGGCGCGGTGCGCGCGGCAGCGCGCTGACGCGCGTCAGCGCTTCCAGAACTTGCCGAGGAGGCCGCCCGCGGGCGTCGGATCGCTCGTCGTGCGGCTCCGCATCTCCTGCAGGCGGACCTCGCGGATGGCGTCGAGGTTCTTCGGGTTGAGCTCTGCCGCCAGGCGGAAATCGCCGATCGCCTTGTCGATCCTCCCCGAGCGCTTGAGGAGCATGCCGCGGTAGAAGAGCGCCCGCTCGTAGCGAGGCTCCTTCTCCAGGACGGCATCCAGCGTCTGGATCAGATCGTCGTAGTGCGCGCTCGTGGCCCCCTCCGCGAGCACGGGCGGATCGCCGCGCCGCTGCGCCTGGATCCAGACGAACAACGTCATGTACTCGGGCTGCTCCGGGTCGGCGTTGAGCGCGCGCCGCGCGCGGGCCTCGGCGCCGGCGAGGTCGTTCTTCTTGAGCAGGATCTCGGCCTTCTGGAACTCGAGCGCGGCGTCGACGGCGCGGGCGATCCGCTGCTCGTCCTCGGCGGGGGGCGGGGCCTCCTTCGGCGCGCTCTGGTACTCGGCGCGCCGCTTCGGATCGCTCAGCGTCTGGTAGGCCTCGCTGATGCGGGCGAACACGCGCGCGACGAGCGGCTTGACGTCCTGGAGCTCCGCCGGCGTCCGGTCGGGGTGCCACCGCTTGGCGAGCGCGAAATAGGCGCTCTGCACGCGCTCCGGAGGGGCGTCCTCCGCGACGCCGAGCATCTCGAAGAAGCTCTCGCCGTCGATCGACGCGGCGCGCGCCTCGATCTCCGCGCGGCGCGCGGCGAGCTCGGGGTTCGGCGCGGCGCGCGGCTGCGGCGGGAGATCGGGCGCGAGCGCCGCCGGTCCCTGCGGCTTCGCCGGCTCCGCGGCGCGCGCCGGCGGCACAGGCGACGGCGCCTCGGCGCGCCCCGCCCCTCGCGCGGCCCTGCCCTCCGGGCCGACCGCCGCCATCTTGACGGTGGGCGCCTGCTGGGGCGGCGGCGCAACGCGGGCGCCGGCGAAGGTCGGCGCAGGAGGCGGCCTCAGCGCCTTGGGATCCACGCCGCGGTAACCGCCGCCCGGATCGCCGCCGGACGCGCGCGGGTCGAAGGGCGCCACCGGGCTCGGGGTCGGCGCGCCGGTCCACGACGCCGCCTCCGGCCCCGCGGCAGGAGGTGGCGCCGTGGAGCGGCGCGGGGCGACCGGGACCCCAGCGCGCCTGCTGGACGGCGCGGCGACGTCGTCGGGCTGCCGCTGCGGTGCGCGGCCTTCGGCCTCGCCGCGCGCCGGGCGCGGACCGGGCATCGTCGAGCCCGCGGTGGGGCGCGGCGAGCGCGCCGCCGCGCCGGAGGGCTCGCGCTGGGGCGCTGGCCCCGCCTCGGCCGGGGGCGCGCCAGCGGCCCGCTCCCGGCCGGGCCCGGCGGGACCGCCGACCCCGACGGGGCGCCGGCCCGGCGCGCCGAGATCGAGGTGCCGCGTGATCGCGAGCGCATAGATCATCAGCCGCACGACGCGCTCCTGCGCGACGCCGGCGGCGAGCAGCTCGGCCAGCGTCATGCGCCGCATCCGCAGCAGATCCACGATGGCCGCCTCGTCGCGATGGAGCTGGAACCGCTTCATCTCGGCCTCGACGTGGAGCCCGAGCTGCCGGTTCTGGATCCGGTCCAGGGTCGTGTCGATCAGCGGATCGTCGGCGTGGAGCCGGACGCCCGCCATGATCACCGCGAGGGGCTCGCACCCGATGAGCTCCGGACCTCCGTACGACGACAGCAGGTTCTGGGCGTCGTAGTAGGCGTAACGCGTCGCGGGCGGGAGATCGTAGAGCGCGACGAGCTTGCGCACGAGCTGCTCGCGCAGCACGCCGAACACCGTCTCCCTGTCGAGCAGGCCCCGGGCGACGAGCAGCCGGCCGTGCAGCACCCGTCGCTTGGTGATGTCCCGGAGCGTCTCCCGCAGCGTCGCCTCGTCCAGGAGGCCGAGATCGAGGATCACCCGATCGAGCGGGGCGATGATCGTCCCGGTCCAGATCTTGGCCGGCACGCCTTCGCTGAAGAAGATGCCGTGGCGGACGCCGTCGGGGTCGATGAAGCACGTCGTGCCGGTGAGGCGCCGGTCGAGCATGTACACGAGCAGGTGGACGAGCGGCGTGCGCGCGAGCGTGCCCTCCGCGGTCGGCGGGTCGCCCGGCAACGACAGCACGGCGATCGGACCGGCCATCGCCGACGGAGGCAGATCAGACACGGGGTTGCGCTCGCGCCGCTGCGGCGGATCTCCCCAGCCGCGGGTGCGCACCGACGGCGGCCGCGCGCTCTCCTCGGGGACCTCGTCCGGATCGCTGTCTGTCTGCACCGACCACGACTCCTCTCCATGAGCGCCCGGGGCGGGCGAGGTTGGGCTCGCCACCGCGGCGGGCTCCAGATGCGGTGGATCGGGCCAGCGCGCCGTCGTGCGCCCTGACCGCAAGGGTGGAGACAGCCTGCCGGACGGCGCAGGCGGCAGATCCGCGAGCATCCTGGCGTCCGCGCCGTCGTCCGGCAGCCCCCCGAACGTGGCCTCGGGCGGCGAGGCGGGCCCGCGGGCGGCGTCGCTGGCCCGCGGCTGCGTCCTCCGGCTCGCCGGCGCGTTGGTCATCGGCAGCGTGGGCGACGAGGGCCGCGTGATCTGCTGCTGCGGCGGCATGCGCAGGTTGCCGAGCGGCGACGCCGGCGCGTTGCGGACCGGCGGCGACTCCGCCGCGAGCGCCGGCGAGCGGAGCGACACCTGCGGCGCCTCCTGGATCGCCGCGTGGGCGCGCATCGACGCGGCGGCGGGGTCGTCGCTCGTCGCGACGATCCGGCGGATGTGCCGCGGCGTCTCGCCCTGGCGAGGCCGCTCGGCGAGATCGACCTCGAGCGCGCGCGGGATGGGGCCGCCGGCGGCGTCGAGGACCAGCCGGACGCGCGGCTGCGAGTACCGGGCCGGGTGCGCCGGCGTCTGCACGACGAGCGCGACCTCCCCTGTCGAGAGCTCCACGAGCGTGCCGGTCGGAAAGATGCCGAGCGCGCCCACGAGCAGCCGCAGCACCGCGCGGTCCGCCGGATCGGCCGCCTCCCGCTCGAGCTTGGCGATGGCCTCGTCGGCGGAGAGCGGCGCCTCGCCCGGGGCCGCCGTCAGGAGGTCGTTGAAGGCGCGGGCGGTCGCGAGGATCCGCGCCTGGAGCGTCGGCTGGCGGAGGCCGCGGTAGACCGGGCCGAGCGCCGGCTGGCGGCGCACCCAGTGCGCCTCGTAGGCGACGACGGTGCGCATCACGCTGGGCTCGTTGACGAGGCCGAGCGCGGTCAGCACGACCGCCGTGCCCGCCGGGACGTCCGCCTCCTGCTGCTCGCTCAGCTGCGGGACGAGCCCGCCCGAGCCGCTCGTCGCGGCGCCCGTGAGGCGCGGCCGGGCGATGTCGAAGAGCAGCGCCGCCATCGAGAGCCGCTGGAGCAGGACGACGTCGCTCGTGATCTGCCGCGCCATCGCGAGGCTCAGGATCGCGGTGTTCACGGCGCGCCCGGCGTCGTCGTGGTTCTGGTTGCGCAGCGCGGTGACGCCCAGGAAGGCCGGCGTCTCGTTCGCGGAGAGGTCGACGAGGCGCTGCGTGATGCGCTTGACGCCCTGCCGCAGCGTGTACCGGCCGTGCCGCAGGTCGTCGTAGAACCGGCGGATGATCACGATCGCCGTCGCGTAGGTGCGCACGATCGCCGAGGTCTCGTCGCCCTCGCGATCGATCGCCACCTCGCGCCGGAGCACGGCCTCGTCCACGGCGCGCAGGCGGACGCGCGGCGCCGGGCGGTCGGCGAGCGCCGGCTTGCTGCTGCGGAGGGCCTCGGCGAGCGCGGAGGCGAGGGCGTAGAGATCGCTCGCGCGGACGTCCTTGGCGACGCCGATCTCGGAGTAGCCGCAGCGGCCGAGGACGTCGCCGAGCTCGAGCGCGCCCTCGTAGACGGCGCGGTTCGCCTTGAGGAGCTGCCCGGAGACGAACACCGAGCCGCGGGTGAACAGGATCGAGACGTTGTGACCGGAGCGCTGGCCGAAGTCCTGGACCAGCGAGACCGTCTCCTCGACCTGCCGCACCATGGCCTGGTTGTCGATCGCGTGCAGCGTCGAGAGCTTCACCAGCCGGAAGAGGGCCTGCACCACGCTGGCGGCGAGATCGCGCGCCTGCTCGCGGCGGATGTTCTCCGACACGTTCTGGCTGATGACGTCGACCTGGGGCGCCATCACGGGACCTCCCCGGCGGTCGAGATCCGCTTGCCGAGGCGCGCGGCGATGGCCTCGGCGGCGGCGCCCGCGGCGTCGCGCAGCGCCTGGCTGTTCCAGGGCCGCCGCTTCGAGGCGGCGAGCGCGGCGTCGAGCGCCTCCTGCGAGCGCGCCTCGCGGCCGAGCAGCTCCGCCGAGAGGCAGCGGGTCTGCTCCGCCGCGTCGTCCGCGAGGAGGCCGTGCCGCTGGAGCAGCTCGACGGCGACCGACTCGCCGCGCGCCGGGTTGAGCGTGTAGAGCGCGCCGAGGAACTCGCGCCGCTCGTCGAGCGTGAGCTGGTGGAACGAGCTGTCCTGCACGCGGCGGACGAGCAGCGGGCCGGCCGCGCGGACCTGGTGGTGCGCCAGCGTGCGGAGCGCCGCGACGCGCACGTCGGGCGGCGCCGACTCGGCGAGCGAGAGCAGCTCGTCCCGGATCTGCTCGGGGCTCGTCGCGAGGTGCGCGATCGCCTCGCAGCGGAGCGCCGCGTTCGCGCACCCGGAGAGCCGCTTCAGCGCGCCCAGGGCGCCCTGCGTCCGCGACGCGGCGAACATCTTGAGGATCGGGCGGGCCACGTCGAGGTCCAGCGTCATGAGCGCGTCCACGACCCCCTCCTCGTGCCCGGGCAGCGTCCGCTCGACGTGGCCGAGCAGCGCGCGGCGCAGCGCCTCGTGGCCGGTGTGCCCCACGACCTCCATCGCGACGGGCAGGGTCTCGCTGCCGAGCTTGTGCAGGATGGGCGCGAGCCGCTGCGCGACCAGATCGAGGTCCACGGGGGCGGGCTGCGCCGCGCCGCCGGGGGCGGCCGTCGTGACGATGCGCGTCGCCTCGCGGAGGAGCAGCCGCATCGTGTCGGGCGGGAACATCCCCCGGGCGAGCTCCGTCGCGAGCGCGCCCCCCTGCTGCCTGGGCGCGAGCGCGTCGAGGGCCTTCTCGATGGCGTCGTGCATCCCGAAGAGCACCTCGAAGCGGCGCGCGAGGATGAGATCGCGCGCCGAGGCGGCCATCGGCTCGGTCACGAGCTCGACGTCCTTGTACCGCCTGGCGTTCAGGAAGGCGTCGGCCACGACCTCGACGAAGCGCTCGCTCCAGCGATCCGGGCTCATGACCAGCTGCGTGCCGAGCGCGCGCTGCGCGACCGGGTCGAGCGCGAGCGCGCTCGCGGCGCGGCGCGCGGCCCGCAGCGCGGCGGCGTCGGTGTCGATGACCATCGCCGCCGCCTCGGCGCGGTTCGCCTTCTCCTCGGCGGCGCGCCGGGCCATGCCCTCGAGGTCGTCGGCCTCGTGCCAGAACTGCTCGCGATCGGCCGCGTCCCCCTCGACGAAGACGCTCACCACGTCGTAGCGCACGTGCTCGAGGCGGCGCTCCCACAGGGCGGCCGCGACGTCGTCCTCGGGGGCGAGGTCGCGCAGCGGATCGAGCAGCAGCACCTCGCAGAGGGCGCGTAGCTCGTCCTCCGTGATGCCAGGGAGCAGCTGGACGCGCCGGACGCCGGCCGCGAAGAGGTTGTACGGGACGAGGTCGAGCGGGTGCGACGGCTCCCACACCGTCCGCCGGCGATGCTCGAACGCGTACGGCGTCAGCGTCCAGTGGACGAGGCTCCCATCCGCGCGCAGCGCCTCCACGATCGCCTGGAAGGTCGCGCGGAGCTTGTTGTCCGCGTCCGGGTGGGTCCAGCCGTAGTGACGCACCGCCGGGAGCAGCCGCTCCATGCGGCGGAACACCTCGGTGAGCCGCGTGACCGCGGGGTCGTCCGGCTCCGCCTCGCCCGGCTCGTCGTGAGGCGCGGGCTCCTCCGCCGCCCGCATCCCGACGGCCGTCGGCGAGTCGTCCGGCGGGGGGCGCCTCGTGCTCGTCGGCGAGGAGCGGCGTGGCACGGACGCGCCGACCTCCTCGAGGACGCGCAGCACCTCCTGCCGCATCTGCGCGGCCGACTCGAAGCGGTTGCGCTTGTCCCAGGCGAGCGCCTTGTCGACGAGGCCGATGACCGAGGCGGGCAGCTCGGGCGCGATCCGCGCGAGCGACGGCGCCGGCGTCGTCGCCGCGAGGATGAACGCCTCGTTGTCCGAGCGCCCCTGGTGGAGGCGCTGCCCGCTGAGCACGGCGTACAGGGTCGCGCCGATCGAGAAGAGATCCGCCCGCCCGTCGACCCCCTCGGTCAGCCCCATCGCCTGCTCGGGCGCCATGAACGAGGGGGTCCCGAGCGCCGTGCCCGCCTTGGTCTTGTCGCCGGGCGCGCCGCGCATCCTCGCCACGCCGAAGTCGAGCAGCTTCACCACGTTGTCCTTCGTGATGAAGATGTTCGCGGGCTTCAGGTCGCGATGGACGATGCCCTCCGCGTGGAAGCTCTCGAGCGTGAGGAGCACCTCCCCCGCGATCCAGAGCGCCTCGGCGACGGGGAGCTTCCGGCTCTTGCGCTTCCAGAGCTGCTGGACGGTCTCCCCGTCGAGCAGCTCCATCACGAGGAACGGCTCGTCCTGCTCGGTGATGTCGTCGTCGAGGATCGCGACCCGGCCGGGGTGATCGATCTTGTTGGCGACGTAGCCCTCGCGCAGGAACCGCTCGCGGATGCCGACGTCGCGCGCGAACTCGGCGTGCAGGATCTTCAGCGCGGCGCGCGAGCCGTTCCGGTGGTGGGTGGCGGCGTACACGGAGGCCATGCCGCCCACGCCGAGGAGCGAGTCGATCCGCCACTTGTTCTTGACGGTCATCCCGAGGCGGGCGCGCGCCCGCTGCTTCTCGTCCGGCGCGTCCGTGACTTCCGAGGGCGGAGGGATGACGGACTCGGGGAGGACGCCGCGTGAGGTCATTCGGCCACCGGAAGGCGGGAAATCGTATCACCTCCCCGCCCGCGCCAGGTTCCGGATTTCACGCGGGAGGGCGGCCGGCCTTACGGTCCCTCGCGCTCCCTCCGCGGGCGCCCCCGGCGACGCCGCGGGAGACCGCGCTCAGGAGGCCCCCCGCGCGGCGAAGATCGCGCGACAGCGCGCGTCGTCGAGCACGGGGCGCACGCCGCGGTTCGACGGAAAGAGCGCGTTGAGGCGCGCGGTGACCGCAGGATCGCCGGTGAAGACGTCGATCTGCCGCCCGACGACCTTGATGCCGCGATCCTCGGCGACGAAGCACCCGTCGTGTCGGCCCCCGCCCGGGAGCGGCAGCCCGACGAGCTCGGGCACGAAGAGGGACGTGCCAAGCGGAATGACGCTCGAGTCGACAGCGACCGTGCGCAGCGGCGTGATGGGACGCCCGGTCGCGCCTCGGCCGTACGGGAACCGCCGCGGATCGAGCCGCTCGAAGCAGACCTGCTGGCCGGTGCGCGGGCAGACATCGGCGCACGCGCAGCCGCGCCGCGCGAAGCTTACCGTGTCACCCGAAGCGAGCCGGCCGCTGCCCTGGACGCAGACCTGATCGTGGAACGCGCGCGGGACGCTCGCGAGCGGCGCGCAGGCAGCGTCGTAGAGGACCGCATCCTTCGGCCCTTCGCCCTCGCTCGGGAAGTCGTAGTAGGTGTTCCGGAACATCCCGGGTGCGAGCCCCTGCGCGGCCTGTGGTGCCGGCGCTGGCGCCGGTGCCGCGCGCGCGGGCCGGCCGTGCTCGCGCACGAGGATCACGGGGTCGCCCTGCGCGGCGGCCGCATCCGCGGCGCCGCCCAGATCGGCCTGCGCCGCGCCGGGCGCCTCGCCGGGCGCGCCGTCGACAGCGCCGCTGGCGCCCCGGTCGCGATCGCCGTCGTCCGGGGAGGGCTCGTGGAGCCAGCCGCCGCCTCCGCGCGCGATCCGCGGCTCGCTCGAGCCGTCGTGGACCCAATCGGCGCCCCCCTTGGTCGCGCACCCCGCGGGGAGCGCGAGCAGGAACGCGTGGATCCCGCCGAGGACGAGCGCTCGCGCGCGTGCCACGCTCGTCAAAAGGCGCCTCCGAGCCGGGCGAGCTCCCGGATCGCCGCGGCGGCGACGTCGGCGCGCGCCCAGAACGCGGCGGGTGAGCCGGCGCTCTCCGGCGCGGCGCCGGCCGCGATCACCACGGGCGCGGTGTCGCCCGCGCCCGGCTGGCCGAGGCGGCTCGCGACGAGCCGGAGCGGCTCGACCACCAGCGCGAACGCGATGTCCGAGCCGAGCGGCGCCAGCGCGGTCTTCATGGACGGGACCTCGCCGAGGCGCTCTCCCTGGAGCGCGCCGACCACGCTGCGGAGCCCCGCGCCCGGATCGTTGCCGACGGACGCGAAGAGGCCGTCGTCGCGGACCAGGTAGAGCAGCTCGATCGACGAGGGCGGAAGCGACGCTCCCTGCGCGGCGGGCCCGCCCTTTCCGCCCTGCGGCCCCGCGCCCTGCGGCCCCTTGCGCGCCGGCGCCCCTCCCGCGCCAGCGGGCGCGCTCGCCGCGGCGGTCCGCTCGAACCGCACCCGCCGCACGTCGCCGTCGAGCAGCGGAAGCGCCGCCTTGCCCGCGGAGACCCGGAGCCCCTCGCGCTGCAGCGCGGCCTTGAACGGCGGGAGCTCCGCGGTCCCGAGGAGATCCTGGATGGAGGCCTCGAGCTTGGCCCGATCGCCCACGGCGGCGCGCACGAACGCCGTGGGACCCGCGCCGTCGAAGCGGAGCCCGCCGGCGAACCAGTCGCCGCGCGCGTCCGACGCCGCGCGGATCGCGGCGCCGAGCCGCTCCCGCTCCGCGGCCGGGAGGTCGCCCTCGACGAGCCCGGCGAGGGCGTCGACGAGCCTGGGTACGCTCTCGGCGCGCGTCGCGGCCCGATCGCAGACGAGGATCCCGACGAGCGAGTCGGCGGGCAGATCGAGCAACGGCTTCACGTCGCCGACGGCGAGATCGGCCGACGCCTTCGACGCCGGGCCGCCCCCTGCCTTCGGCGTTCCGGAGACGCGCAGGTGCGCGTTCTCGTCCAGCACCAGCGTGAGGCGCGCTCGCTCGAGATCGCCGAGCATCGCGAGCGCGCTCTCGATCATCGGACCGAGCGGCACCGCGGTGGCGCGCGGCGCGCCGTCGGGCCCGCGCGCCTTGTCCCAGGCGCTCCGAGCCGCCTTGAGCACCGGACCCTCGAGCGCGGCCCTCGGGATCTCGACCGCGAGATCCTCCTTCGGCACCTGCGCTTGCGGCATCGTCCGCGCGACGTAGGGGCCCAGGGAGATCAGGTCGCCCGGCGTCTCCGCGACGAGCAGGTAGTTGCCGAGGACGCCGAGGGCCACCGGGCTCGCGCCCTGGAGCGGCTCGAGCAGCGCGATCGCGGTCGCCGCGTCGGGCTTCGCGCGGAAGCGCGCCCCCTCGCCTCGCGTGAGCTGGTCGATGAAGCGTCCCCCGTCCTTCACGTGGAGGCCGAGCGCGGCCCGCGGGCGCGCCCCATCCGCGGCGTCCACGGCCGCGCCGAGCACCGGCACCCCGCCGTCGATCTCGGACGCGACGGTGATGGGCAAGCCGAGCAGCGACGCCGCGAGGGCGCCGGCGCTGCTCGGGAGGAGCACCGCCGAGCCGCCGACGAGGGCGCGCGCCTTGGCCCACGTGGCGTCGGGCGTCGGGAGGAACGCCTCGGCGATGAGCCCCGCCGGCGCGGGCACGGGGCTCAGGGCCGCAGCGCCGGCGTCGGACGGCGCGCCAGGCGATTTGCAGCCCAGCGCGCCCGCGCTCACGCCGAGGACGATGGCCAGGAGCGCCGCAGCGCCGCGGCGCACGGCAGAGGTCGGTCGCACGATCACGACCCGAACGGTAGCGCCTTCCCGCCGCGATCGACCACGAACCTGCAAAATCGCCGCGCGGGCGCCGGGCGACGCACGCGAGGTCCTCGTCGCCGAGCGACTCGTGCGCGAGGAGGCGCGAGGAGGCGACTCCCGGGCACATCGCATCGACCGAGCGAGGAACCGTCGGGCCGCGGTCGCGGATGGCGAAAGCCCCTGGCTGCAGCCGCGGGTGCACGCCCCGGCCGGACAGCGGCGCGCAGCGTGGCAGCTGCCCCCATCACCCCCGCGCTGGTCCGAGGCGGCCTCAGCGGAAAGCTGCGGAGCAGGCGCACCGCTGCGGTAAGCTCCAGCCGATGCCTCGCCCCGGCTACGACAGCGTGGTGCTCATCACCGGCTTCCCCAAGTTCATCGCGCGGAAGATGCTGCAGCACATCCTCGCGTCGGAGCCGCGCACGCTCGTGGTCGCCGTCGTGCTCGCGAAGTCGTCGGCGCAGGCCAGCGCGGAGCGCGACGCGCTCACGGCGGCGGACCGCGAGCGCCTCGTGCTGCTCGAGGGGGACGTCGCGGCGATGGATCTCGGGCTGTCGGGCGCCGAGTTCCGGCAGCTGGCCCGCGAGGTCGACCGGATCCACCACCTCGCGCACGTGGGCCACGCCGGGGCCGACCCTCGCACCGCCCACGCCGTGAACGTCGTCGGGACGGCCGAGGTGATCGAGCTCGCCCGCGCCTGCACCTCGCTCCAGTGCCTCGTCCATCAATCGACCGCGTTCGTCGCGGGGGACCGGACGGGGATGGTGTACGAGGACGATCTCGAGGCCGGCCAGGCGTTCCGCAACCCCGTGGAGGAGACGCGGATGCGCGCGGAGGTGCTCGTGCGGCGGGCGATGCGCCACGTGCCGGCGGCGGTCGTCCGGCCGACCACGGTGGTGGGCGACGCGACGACCGGGGAGATCGACCGGCTCGACGGCCTGTACCTCCTGGTGCTGCTCATCATGGCAGCGCCGGCCGACATGGCGATCCCGATGCCCGGCCGCGGCGACGTGCCGCTCAACATCGTCCCGATCGATCACGTCGTCCGCGCGACGCACGCGATCGGCCTGAGCCGCCTCGCGCCGGGTCGCACGCTCCACGTCACCGATCCGCACCCGCTGTCGGCGCGGCGGGTCTTCGATCTCATCGCGCGGGCGAGCGGTCGCCGCGCCGCGCGCGGTCACATCCCGTCGAACCTCGCCAAGGCGCTGCTCCGTACGCCCGGGATCGAGCGCTTCGTCCGCAGCCCGCGCGCGTTCGTCGAGCAGCTGATGACCCCGGTGCGCTACGACGCCCGGAACGCGGATCTCGTGCTCTCGGCCGCGGGGATCGCGTGCCCGCCCTTCGAGTCGTACGTCGACGTGCTCGTCGGCGCCGTCCAGGAGCGCGTCCGCGAGCGGCGCGAGCGCCAGGAGATCGACATCGGCGCGGACGCCGAGCCCGACATCGAGGATCCGCTGTCGTGAGGGGCGCAGCCCGCCCCGCAGCCCGCGCGGAGATCCCGGAGCGCCGCGCGGCGTCCTGCCGCGCCCCGCGGCGGCAAGCGCCGGCGCGGCCCCCCTCCGCCGCGTCGCGGCGCGCCCTCGCGGCGCTGCTCGCGGCCGCGGCGCTCGGCTGCAGCGCGACGCGCGAGCACGTCGCGCCGCCCGCGCCCGAGGTGGGCTCCGCGCCGCCCGCGCCGTCGCCCCCGCCGCGCCTCGCAGAGGCCCCCGCCCCGGAAGCAGCCGCGCCGAGCCCCGCGGAGGCCGCGCCGGCGCGCCCGCCAGAGCTGGATCTGCTGCGCCCCGAGGACGGGGCTTACGCCCACTTCTTCGCGGCGCTCCGCGCGCTCGAGCAGGGTCGCCGCCGGGATCACGTGCGCATCGCCTGGCTCGGCGACTCGCACGCCGCGGCGGACTTCTGGAGCGGCGCGGTCCGCGCCGCGCTGCAGCGGCGCTTCGGCGACGGCGGGCTCGGCTTCGTGCACCTCGGCTATGCCGCCTACCGCCACAACGGCGCGCGGCTCACGGCCGACGGCAAGTGGCGGACCCGCCCGAAGTCCCCGGGCGGCTCCACGCCGGCCGACGACGGCGTCTTCGGGCTCGGGGGCATCCTCTTCGGCGCGCAGACGGCCCCGGTGCGCGCGGAGATCTCGCTCACCTCGGCGGCGCCTTCCGCGCGGCTGTTCTGGGACGTGTGCTTCCGCCCGAGCGCGCCGACCGACGAGGTCGCGGTGACGATCGAGGGCGGCCCGAGCGAGGTGCTCCGCGCGGCCGCTGGCGAGGCGCCCGGCGCGCTGCAGCACACGCGGCTGGCGAGCGTGGGCGCGGTGAAGCTCGGCGTCGCGCCGTCGGGCGGGGCCGAGCTCTGCGGGCTGGTCGTCGAGCGCGATCCGGAGGCCGGGGCCGGGGTGGTGCTCGACACGCTCGGCATCAACGGCGCCCGCCTGGGGACGCCGCTCCGGTGGAGCGAGCTCGCCTGGGCCGCCGAGCTCGCGCGGCGCTCGCCGGAGCTCGTTGTGATCGAGTACGGCACGAACGAGGCGGGCGACGTCACCACGGATCCGTCCCTCTACGCGAAGCAGCTCGCCGAGCTGCTCGCCCGCATCCGCAGGGTCGAGCCCGACGTCGACTGCCTGGTGCTCGCGCCCACGGACCGAAGGGACGCGCCGGATCGCACGCCCGTCGTCCGAGACGTCCTGCGCGACGCCGCGCGGGAGGGCGGCTGCGCGTTCTGGGACACGTACCAGGCGATGGGCGGGAGGGGCTCGATCGAGGCCTGGTACCGCGAGCGCCCGCCGCGCGCGTCGCGCGACGGCGTCCACCTGACCTTCCGCGGCTACCAGGAGCTCGGCGTGAAGCTCTCGAGCGACATCCTGGAGCGCTATCGCCCCTGACGAGCGTCGCCGCCTGCGGGGTCGGTTCGACGCCGACGGCGGGCGGCCGGCCCGGTGGCCTTGCTCGTGCTTTCCGCTGTCGTTGCTCGATCGGCGTGAAGGCTTCTCACGCGCGATGGGCGAAGGGGGCACATGCTTCATGCCGGGGACGTTGCAGGAGGTCGCTTCCGGCTGATCCGGCAGATCGGCGCGGGTGGGATGTCGAGCGTGTGGTGGGCGCGCCATGAGCTCATCGGCCGGGACGTGGCGCTCAAGCTGTCCCCGGCGCTCCGGGACGAGCAGGTCGTCGGGCGCTTCATCCGGGAGGCGAAGATCATCGGCAAGTTCCAGCACCGGAACATCGTCGGCGTCGTCGACGCCGGCGAGCTCCAGGACGAGGGTTACCTGTTCCTGGCCCTGGAGCTCCTGCGGGGCTCGCCGTTCGCTGACCGCCTCCAGCCGAACCGGCCGCTGCCGCCCGAGGAGGTGGTGCCCGTCCTCATCGAGGTGTGCTGCGGGCTCTCGGCCGCCCACGCCGAGGGCGTCGTACACCGCGACATCAAGCCGGAGAACATCATGATGGCGACGGTCCCCGGCGAGGGGATCGTGCCGAAGATCGTCGACTTCGGCATCAGCCAGCTCACGGGCGCGGGCGACGCCATCACCATCGACGGGCAGCTACTCGGGACGCCCTCGTACATGAGCCCGGAGCAGGCGCTCGGCAAGCGCACCATCGACGCGCGCGCCGATCTCTGGGCGGTCGGCGTCATGCTCTACGAGGCGCTCAGCGGCGCGCAGCCGTTCACGGGAGGCAACCACCACGCGGTCCTCCGGCGCATCCTCGAGACCGAGCCCGCGCCGCTGCCGAGCTCGATCCCGCCGCGCCTCCGGAAGATCGCCGGCCGGTGTCTCGAGAAGGACCCGGCGCGGCGCTACCCGGACGCGGCCTCGCTGCGCGCGGATCTCCAGGCCGCGCTCGACGATCTCGGCGCGAGCGCGCCCGCGCCGATCGTGATCCTCTCGCCGCCGGCCGCAGGCTCGCGGCCCGGGGAGGTGACGCGAGCCCGCAGCGCGCTCGCCGCGCCCCCGAGGCTCGCCGCTCGCGCCCTCGAGCGGCTCTGGACCCGGGCGCCACGGGCGCCTCGATGGCGGGAGGCGACGACGATCGGGCGCACGCAGGGCGCCGCCACGCAGGGCGCCGCCACGCAGGGCGCCGCCACGCAGGGCGCCGCCACGCAGGGCGCCGCCACGCAGGGCGCCGCCACGCAGGGTGCCGCCACGCAGGGCGCGGCGCGCCGCGCGAGGACGATCCTGGCGATCCGGCTCGCGGGCGCCGCGGCGCTCGCGGCGGCGCTCAGCTCGGCCGCGCTGCGGAAGCAGGCGGACGCGGGGCCCGAGAGCGCGGCGCGCGAGAGCCTCCGCCCCGTGCTGGCCACGGCCTTCGCCGACAGCGGCGCCGCCTGGCGGCGCGGCGCCAGCGCGCCCGAGGCGACGAGCAGCGACGCACCGCCACGGAACGCGGCGAGCCGCGGCGGCGCGCCGGGCTCGCCCGAGCGCGCCTCGAGGGACCCGGGCAGCGGCGACGTCTCGTCGGCCTACGGGGACAAGCCCCCGCGCTGGCAAGCGCCGCGCGGGCCATCTCGACCCCGCATCACGAGCCCCGGGTTCTGATGACCAGCGCCGCACCGATCACCGCTCCTCGCCGACGCCGCGGGCGGCGCGCCGCCGCGCTCGGGCTCGTTTGCTTGGCGCTGCTCTCGCCCTCCTGGCTGCACGCGCAAGACGACAGCACGACGCGCGCGCTGAGGCTCCAGTTCGCGCAGGGGCTCACGCTCGAGATCGCGGGGCGCTGGGCCGACGCGCTGGACAGGTTCGAGGCGATCGCCCGCCGGCGGCCGACGGCGAACGTGACGTACCACATCGGCCTCTGTCACGAGCGGCTCGGCCGGCTGCGCACGGCCGAGCGGACGTACCACAACGCGCGCGCGATCGCGGATGCGGACGCGAACGCGCGGAAGGCGTCGCAGGGGGTGCTCGCCGAGATCGACGCGCGCCTCGAGGACCTCGAGGGACGGATGCCGAGGATCGTGCTGAACCTCGCCGGCGCGACCGACGGCGTGACCCTGCTGCTCGACGGCGTGGTGACGCAGCCGTCGCGGGCAATCCGGGTCGATCCGGGCCCCCACGTCGCCGTGGCGCTCCGGCACGGGATCCCCGTCGCCGCGAGCGCCTTCTCGAGCCACGAGCGCCGAACGAGGTTCGTGACGCTGACCGTTCACCCCGGTGCGCTCCGCGTGTCCAGCGTGTCGCGCCCCTGAGCTCGCCGACCTGGACGGCCCACACCGAGCTCCCCACACCCGGGCACCTGTGTGTGAACAGAGGGGCCCGCGCCCCTCGCTCCGGACATGATCGCGCAGCGGTGGCGCGCCTTCGGAGCGCCCTCGCCGCGCGGCCCTGCGGCTCGTCGCGGGCGTGTGTCCGGCCTCGCGCGCAGCGCCCACATGCCGGCGAGATCTCGCGAGCACGTGGCATTTCGCCGCACGCGCGGGCGCTGGCCCGACCGTCCAGCGCCCGCTTGGATCCCATGCGAGATCCACCTGACAGGGCGCTCCGGACACGCCCAAACTCGCCGAGTCGTCGGCCGTGAACGCTGGATCCAGCTTCTGACGTCCTGATAGCATGCGAATCCCATGGCGCTCGACAGGCCGCCCGGTGCGGGCTCTGCTTCGCGACTCGGCAACTATGAGCTGCTGAGAGAGCTCTCCGGCGGTGGCATCGGCTCCACGTGGCTGGCGCGGGCGTCCTCCGACGAGGGCGAGGCGAAGCGCGCGCCGCCCGTCACGATCCTGCGCATCTACCGGCACCTCACGAAGAAGACCGAGACCGCCGACAGCATCCTCCGCGAAGCCGGGATGGCGCAGCAGGTCCGCTTCCCCAACGTGCTCTCGGTGCTCGACGCCCGCATCGCGGACGGCGAGGTCTTCATCGTCTCGGAGTACGTGGAGGGCGAGCCGCTGGGCGCGCTGGTGCCTTTGGCCGGCGCCGAGGGGCTGCCGCCGCCGGTGTCCCTCCGGATCGCGATCGACGTGCTGCGCGCGCTCGCGTCCGCGCACACGGCGCAGCCGGCGCCGCTCGTCCACGGCGAGCTGAACCCGACCCACGTCTCCGTCGGCATCGACGGCGTCACCCGGGTCGGCGGGCTCGGCGTCGCGCGGGCCATCGCCGGGCTCGCGCCCATGGGGACGAGGAACCCCGATCGGCTGGCCTATGCCGCGCCCGAGCGGGTCAAGGCGATGGCAGCGCACGCGGAGGCCCCGCTCGATCCGCGCGCGGATCTCTTCTCGATCGGCGTGGTCCTCTGGGAGCTGCTCGCGCGGCAGCGGCTGTTCTCGTCGAAGCTGGAGGCCGCGGTCATCCAGAAGGTGCAGTCGGCGCCGATCCCGCAGCTCGCGGGGCTCGCCGGGGGCGCCGTCCCGGCCGAGGTCGTCGATGTCGTCCAGACGGCGCTCGAGCGCGATCCCGCGCGCCGCTTCGCGAGCGCCTCGGCGATGCTCGCGGCGCTGGAGGCCGCGGGAGCAGGGCGGATCGCCGGGGATGAGGACGTGGCCGCGGCGGTGAGCAGGCTGGCCGGCAAGACGATCGAGCCGCGCAGGACGATGATCGCGGCGGCCATGGCGAGCCCCGCTGGCGCGGACGAGCCGCGGCCGCCGCCGCGCGCGCGGGGGATGACGCTGGTGGGCGTGGCGATCCCCGCGGCCGACGGCGCGCTCTCTCCTCGCGGCGACAGCCCGCGTCAGCCGATCACCGCGCCGTCGCCGCGCGCGCGCGCGGCGACGCCCGGCGCGCCGCCGGTGGCCGCGGGCGGCGCGATCGCCGCGAGCCAGGTGCGCCCGACGAGCGGCGCGACGGCGACGAAGGACGCCGCCGCGCCGAAGAACGGCCTCGGGGCCAGGCCAGCGGCCGGCGCAGGCGCGTCGAACGGCGCGGGACCTGCGGGCACCGATGCGGCGCACGCCAGCGTCGACACCGGGTGGGGCTCGGTGGACGACGTCCCCGCCCGCGACCTGCCCGGGCCGCGGCGTCCCGCACAGACCCTTCCGCGGATCGAGCTGTCGGGCCAGGGGACGGAGGACCGCGCCGCCGCCGGGGCGAGCACCGAGCACGCCGCAGCGACGGGGGCGGCCACGGCGAAGGGGCAGCCGCCCGCGCGGCCGGCCGCGCCGCGCCCGGGCGATCTGGGCGACCCCCTCGGGGCTGCGCGGGCGACGCCGACGCCGGCCGAAGGGACGGCGCCGAAGCCGCCGACGCCGGCCCTGGGAGGGCCGTCCCCGAGGCCACCTCGCCCGCCGCCGCCGGCTCGCGCGGCGTCGCCCGCGCAGCCCGAGACGCACGGCAAGGTCGCCGCTGCATCGCCTGCCGCCGTCGTGCCAGCGCTCGCGCCGAGCCCTCCGACGCCTCGGGTACCTGTGCCGCCGCCGGCCGCTGCGACGCGCCGCACGCCCGTGGTGCCCGCCGTGGCGCCGGCGCCACGCGCGGCCGCCACGCCCGCGCCGCCGCTGGCGACGGCCACGAGCCGCGCGCCGGCGACACCGCCGGCGCCCCTCCCGCCGGCTGCGCCCGCGCCGGCCGCGTCGGCCGAGCCGTCTCAGCCGCTGCCCCCCGTCGCGCCCGCGTCGGCCACCGCGCCTGCCACCCCTGTCGCAGCGAAGACCCCGCCGCCCCCGCCGGCGGCGGCCGCGGCGCCGAGCGGGACGCCTGCGACGCAGGAGGGCGCGCGCGGCAACGGTCCGGCATCGACATCCAGCAGGACGGTCGCCACGCCGACCGGGATGCAGGGCCCGAACAAGCTCTGGGGTCGCGCGGCGTCGGCCGTCGACCAGCTGGGTCCGGGGAGCACCCTCGGCCGCTACGAGATCCTCATGCCGGTCGCCAAGGGCGGCATGGCGGCCGTCTGGGCCGCGCGCCTCCAGGGCACCCGCGGCTTCAGGAAGATCGTCGCCATCAAGACGATGCTGCCCGACGTCTCCGACGACCCCGACTTCGAGTCGATGTTCCTCGACGAGGCGCGGGTCGCGGCGCGGATCCGGCACCCCAACGTGGTCGAGATCCTCGACCTCGGCGAGGAGGACGACGTCCTCTACATCGTGATGGAGTGGGTCGACGGCGAGACGGCCGGCACGCTGCAGAAGGCCGCGAAGCGGCTCGGCGGCATCCCGCAGCGGATCGTGCTCCGCATCGCCTCGCAGATCTGCGCGGGGCTCCACAACGCGCACGAGCTCCGCGACGACAGCGGCGTGCTGCTCGACCTCGTCCACCGGGACATCTCGCCGGCGAACGTGCTCATCTCGACCGCCGGGTTCGTGAAGATCGTCGACTTCGGCGTGGCGAAGTCGAAGGGGCGCCTGCACGTCACGCGCGCTGGCGGCATCGTCAAGGGGAAGACGCCGTACCTCTCGCCGGAGCAGCTCGGCGGGCTCCCCATCGATCGCCGGAGCGACATCTTCTCGCTCGGCGCGCTGCTGTACGTGCTCACGACGGGGCTGCACCCCTTCCGCGCCGAGACCGAGCTCGCGACCATCGAGAACATCACCATCAAGAACCCGCTCCCCCCGCGCGAGCTGAACGGAGCGATCCACCCCGAGCTCGACAGGATCATCCTCAAGGCGCTCGAGAAGGACCCCGAGAGCCGCTTCTCGACGTGCGCGGAGATGCAGCGGGCCATCGATCAGGTCGCGTCGACGCTCGGCGAACCCACGACCGACGAGGACGTGGCGGCCTTCGTGCGGCAGGCGATCGGCGAGATCCAGTCGAAGCGCGCGCAGGAGCTCCGCGACGCGATCGCGGCCGTCGACGCAGGCGCGGCCGTGAACTCGGAGCGCCGGCCCGGGGCCCCTCTGGAGGGCCACGCTGCCCTGGCCGACGTCGGCGCGGGCTCGCGCGAGGGCGGTCCCGCCGCCGCGGCGGGGTCTCCCCTTGCGGCAGCGGCGCCGGCCGGCGCCGGCCCGTCGTCCAGCAGAGGGGCCGCATCACCGGCCGCGGAGAAGGACGACGAACCGCCGGTCAGCCTGGAGCCGATCTCGTTCGAAGAGATCGCCGTGCCGGCGCAGCCTGCCGGTGTGCCGCCGCGGCTCATCATCGCGCCCGCCCTGCAGGCCGACGTCGCGCCCGGCGAGCCGGGCGAGCCGGTGAGCCCGCGGCCCGCCGCCCGCGAGGGCAAGCCGCTCGGCTCTTCGGCCAAGCGGATCCTCCCGGCGGCCGGCGTGCCCGCCACGAAGGTGCTCGCGGCGGCGGATCCGCCCGCGTCCCGGGCCGCGGCGCTCAGCGAACGCCTCGCGAGGCGCGGCTCGAGGAGCCTCGCCAACGACGTCGGCGAGGTCACGGCCGTCGACCGATCGTTCGAGACCGGGGAGCGGCGCAAGCGGCTCCAGCTGATCGTGGCTGGCGCGGCGATGTTCTGCGTGGCGCTCGGGGCCGTCGCGCTCGTCGTGCGCGGCGGCGACGAGCGCTCGCGTCCGGAGATCGGCAAGGCGCGCGTCGATGCGTTGCCCGCGGCAGCGCCGGCCGACACCACCGCGGCCGCGGCGGAGGCCGTCCCGGCTGCGCCCGCTTCGCCGGCGGAGCCTCAGGCGGCGGAGCCGGCGTCGCCGCCCGCTCCCGAGGCCTCGGCGACGCCTCCCGAGGCGGCGCCGGCGCCCTCGCCGACGCCTCCCGAGGCGGCGCCGGCGCCTTCCCAGACGGCCAAGGCGCCCGCGGCAGCGACGGCGCAGCCCATCGCCGTGCCGCAGGCGTCGCGCCCACCGTCGACCGCGCGCCCCCGGACGACGTCCACGCCGGCGAAGCCTGCGCCCAAGCCAGCAACGTCCGGCAAACCCATCCCCAAGAAGAAGTACAACCCATCGGGTATCTGAACACCGTGCGATCTCGACCCTGGCTCCGTGCGCTGCTCTTCGGTGCGGCATCTTGCCTGTGCTTGTGCACGCTCCCCGGGCCCGCGGCCGGCGCCGACGGCGCCGCGGCGACGCCCGCGCCGGACGCGGTGGAGAAGGCGCAGAACCACTTCAAGAAGGGCGCCGCCCTCTACGAGAGCAAGCGCTACGCGCTTGCGCTGGAGCAGTTCCGGGCCTCGTACACCACCGTGCCGAGCCCGAACTCCCGCCTCTACATCGCGCGCTGCCTCGCGGATCTGGGCGATCACATCGAGGCGTACCTCGAGTTCGATCAGGTCGCGGCGGAGGCCGCGTCCCGGGCGAAGGACGAGCCGCGTTATGCCCAGACGGAGCAGACGGCGCAGCTGGAGCGCGACGAGCTCGCGCGCAAGATCGCCCTCGTCACGGTCACGGTCGCGCACCCGGACGCGGCGACCTCGCTCGCGGTGGCCGGCAAGGACGTCCCGCGCGAGCGGTGGGGCAAGCCGTTCCCGGTCAAGCCCGGCAAGACCGAGATCGTCCTGCGCACCAAGCTCACCTCGACGCCGCAGACCGTCGATCTCTCGGCGGGCGAAGCGAAGACCGTCGCGCTCGACGCCGAGCCGAGCGGCCCGACCGAGGCCGGCTCCGGCTCTCCGGCGCTCCTCGACGAGGGCCCGAGCCCACCCTTCTCGGAAGCCCCCTCGCCGCGTGCGTATCTGCGGCCTTACGCTTACGCCGCTGGCGGCGTGGGTGTGGCAGGGCTCGCGATGTTCACCGTCGCCGGGCTGATGGCGAACAGCACGTACAGCGATCTCGACGAGACCTGCAGGGGCCCCTGCCCCGCCGATCGCCAGGACGACGTCGACGCCGGCAAGACCCAGAAGACGGTCGCGAACATCGGCGTCGTGGTCGGCGCGCTCGGGCTCGTCACGGGCACGACCCTGCTCATCCTGAGCTTCACCGGAGGCGGCGCTGGCGGCTCGCAGAGCGCCACGGCCTCAACGCAGCTGCTCGTCGGCCCCAGCTTCGCCGGTCTACGCGGCCAATTCTAACGCGCGGGGCTCACCCGCTGCGGATACGGGCCCATCTCGACGTTTTCGGTACTCGGCGTACAGGAGTACGCCTCCGTGCCGAAAACGCCGATCTGGACCCGTCTCCTGTGCGGGTGAGCCCCGCGCGGCGACGCGGACGCGCGTGCTCCGCTCCGTAGCTGCCAAAAAAGAAACGGGCAGGGGCGCTGCTGCGACCCTGCCCGCTTCATGTCGGATGCGCTCGCGGTTGACGCGGAGCGATCAGCGACCGCCCGGGCCGCCCTTGGCGACCTTGGCCTTCTTGTCCCCGGAGTGGCCGTGGAACGTGCGCGTCGGGGCGAACTCACCCAGCTTGTGGCCGACCATGTTCTCCGTCACGAACACGGGAACGAACTTCCTCCCGTTGTGCACGGCGAAGGTCAGGCCGACCGACTCGGGCAGGATCGTCGAGCGGCGCGACCACGTCTTGATCACCTTCTTGGCATTGGTCGCCTGGGCCGCCTGGATCTTCTCCAGCAGGTGACCGTCAATGAAGGGCCCTTTCTTGATGCTCCTCGGCATGACTAACCCTTGGTCCCGCGCCGCCGGACGATCATCCCGTCGGTGCGCTTGTTGTTCCGCGTCTTGAGGCCCTTGGAGAGCTGACCCCACGGCGAGCACGGATGGCGCCCGCCGCTCGTCCGGCCCTCACCACCGCCCATCGGATGATCGACGGGGTTCATCGTGACACCGCGGTTGTGCGGCCGGCGCCCGAGCCAGCGCGAGCGCCCCGCCTTACCGAGGCTGATGTTCGCGTGCTCGGAGTTCGACACCTGCCCGATCGTGGCGCGGCAATCGAGGTGCACCTTGCGGATCTCACCGCTCGGGAGGCGGACCTGCGCATAGTCGCCGTCCTTCGCCATGAGCTGCGCGGCCACGCCGGCCGAGCGCACGAGCTGACCGCCCTTGCCCTTCTTGACCTCGACGTTGTGGATCGAGGTGCCGGGCGGGATGAAGCGGAGCGTCAGGCTGTTGCCAGGCTTGATGTCCGCGTTCCGGCTCGCGAGCAGCGTCGCCCCCACCGCGAGGCCGTCGGGCGCCAGGATGTAGCGCTTCTCGCCGTCCACGTAGTGCAGGAGCGCGATGCGCGCCGTCCGGTTCGGGTCGTACTCGATCGTGGCGACCTTCGCCGGGACGCCGATCTTGTCGCGCCGGAAATCGATGATCCGGTAGCGCTGCTTGTGACCACCGCCGCGGAACCGCGACGTGATCCGGCCGTTGTTGTTCCGGCCGCCGGTGGACGTCTGCTGCTCCAGCAGCGACCGCTCGGGCTCGACCTTCGTGATCTCCTTGAAGTCGCTGACCGAGTAGTAACGCCGCGCCGGCGAGGTCGGCTTGAAGGATCTGATTCCCATCGCTATTCCGCCTTCTCGTCGAAGAACTGGATCTCGTCACCCTCCTTGAGGGTGACGATCGCCTTCTTCCAATTGCGCAGCTTCGCGTAGCCGCGCCCCATGCGCTTGTCCTTGCCGCGCATGATCAGCGTGTTGACGTCCACGACGCCCACCTTGAAGAGCGTCTGGATGGCGTCCTTGATCTGGATCTTGTTCGCCTCGCGGCGGACCTCAAAGATGACCTTGTTGCCTTGGTCGCGGAGCCGGCTCGACTTCTCCGTGAGGATGATTGGCCGGCGGATGATCTGCTCGGGCTGCATGTCGGACTCCCCTGACTAGCGAAGGCAACGCGCCTCGAGCGCCTTGGCGGCGTCCCTCGAGACGATGAGGTGGTCGTGCCTGAGGAGGTCGTAGACGTTGACCCCTTCCGGCGGCAGGTACTGGTGGTTCTCCAGGTTGCGGAGGCTCTTCACCAGCTTGTCGTTGCCGGCCGTGTCCACGACCAGCGACTTCCGATCCGCCTGCAGCGTCGTCAGCGTGGCAGCGATCGCCTTGGTCTTGATCTCGGAGACCTCGAGGCTGTCGAGCACGATGAGCCGGCCCTCCTTCGCGAAGAGCGAGAGCGCGCTCTTCAGGGCGCCGATCCGCACCTTGCGCGGCGGACGGTACGACCAGTCCTTCGGCTCCAGGGCGTGCGCCATGCCGCCGCCCGCGTGGTGCGGCGCGCGGATCGAGCCCTGGCGAGCGCGGCCGGTGCCCTTCTGGCGATAGAGCTTCTTCGTGGAGCCGGCGACCGCGCTCCGCTCCTTGGTGGCCTTGGTGCCCGAGCGGCGGGACGCGAGCTGCGCCTTCACGACCTCGTAGAAGAGGTGCTCCTTCACCTCGGTCCCGAAGACCTCGTCCGAGAGGTCGAGTTCGCCGACCTGCTCCCGCTTGAGGTTGTAAACGGTAACCTTCATGGTACCTGGACTCCTAGCTCTTGATCTCGACGTCGACGCCGGCCGAAAGGTCGAGCTTCATCAGCGCGTCGAGGGTTTGCTGAGTCGGCTCGATGATGTCGAGAAGCCGCTTGTGCGTCCGGATCTCGAACTGCTCGCGCGACTTCTTGTCGACGTGGGGCCCCCGCAGGACCGTGTAACGGCGGATCTCGGTGGGCAGCGGGATGGGCCCCGCGACGTGCGCCCCGGTCCGCTTCGCCGTCTCGACGATGTCGCTCGTCGACTTGTCGAGCAGCTGGTGGTCGAAGGCCTTGAGGCGAATCCGGATCTTGGTTGTATCAGCCATGGTGCTCTTCCTACGCGAGGATCTTGGTGACGACGCCGGCGCCCACCGTCTTGCCGCCCTCGCGGATGGCGAAGCGCATCTGCTCCTCCAGCGCGACCGGGGCGATGAGCTCGATCGTCATCGTGATGTTGTCGCCCGGCATCACCATCTTCACCCCCTCGGGGAGGTTCACCGTGCCGGTCACGTCCGTCGTCCGGATGTAGAACTGCGGCCGGTAGTTGGTGAAGAACGGCGTGTGGCGCCCGCCCTCCTCCTTCTTGAGGACGTACACCTCACCGGTGAACTTCGTGTGCGGCGTGATCGACCCGGGCTTCGCCAGCACCTGGCCGCGCTCGATCTCTTCCTTCTCCACGCCGCGGAGCAGACACCCGACGTTGTCGCCCGCCTGCCCCTGATCGAGCAGCTTGCGGAACATCTCGACGCCCGTCACGACCGACTTCTTCGTGTCCTTGAAGCCGATGATCTGCACCTCGTCGCCGACCTTGATCACGCCGCGCTCGATGCGGCCCGTGGCCACCGTGCCGCGGCCCTTGATCGAGAACACGTCCTCGATCGCCATCAGGAACGGCTTGTCGATGTCGCGCACCGGCTCGGGGATGTAGCTGTCCAGCGCGCTGAGCAGCTGCTGGATCGTCTCCTCCCACTTCGGGTCGCCCTGAAGCGCGGGCAGCGACGCGCCACGGACCACCGGCGCGTTGTCCCCGTCGAACTTGTACTTCGACAGGAGCTCGCGGACCTCCATCTCGACCAGGTCCAGCATCTCCGGGTCGTCCACCGCGTCGCACTTGTTGAGGAACACGACGATGTGGTTCAGGCCGACCTGCCGGGCGAGCAGCACGTGCTCGCGCGTCTGCGGCATCACGCTGTCGAGCGACGACACGACGAGGATCGCCCCGTCCATCTGCGCCGCGCCGGTGATCATGTTCTTGATGTAGTCGGCGTGCCCGGGGCAGTCGACGTGCGCGTAGTGGCGGTTCGCCGACTCGTACTCGACGTGCGCCGCCGCGATGGTCACCGTCTTGGTCTCGTCACGGACCGTCCCGCCCTTCGCGATGTCGGCGTACGAGATCGCCTTCGCCAGGTTGCGCTTCGACTGCACCTTGACGAGCGCCGCCGTGAGCGTGGTCTTGCCGTGGTCGATGTGACCGATGGTGCCCACGTTCACGTGCGGCTTCGTACGAGTGAATTTCTCCTTGGCCATGGCGTCTCTTTAACCTCGCTGCTTGGCGACGATCTCTTCCTGGATCGCTGCTGGAACCGGTGCGTAATGAGAAAACTGCATCGAATGGGTCGCGCGGCCTTGCGTCTTGGAACGGACGTCGGTCGCGTAACCGAACATGGTGGCGAGCGGGACCTCCGCGCGGATCACCCGGGTGTTCGCGCGTTGCCCCATATCGAGGATGCGGCCGCGCCGCGAGTTGAGATCTCCGATGACGTCCCCGAGGTAGTTCTCGGGCGACACGACCTCGACGGCCATCATCGGCTCGAGGAGCACGAGCCCGGCCCTCTTGGCGCCGTCCTGGAAGGCCATCGACGCGGCGACCTCGAACGCGGGCCCGGAGGAGTCGACCTCGTGGTAGCTGCCGAAGTGGAGCCGCACCTTGATGTCGACGACGGGGTAGCCGGCGAGCACGCCGCGCCCCATCGCGTCCCGGATGCCCTTCTCGATCGAAGGGATGAACTCCTTCGGGATGATGCCGCCGACGATGTCGTTCTCGAACACGAAGCCCGCGCCGCGCTCCGCCGGCTCGATGTCGATCCTCACGTGACCGAACTGGCCGTGTCCGCCCGACTGCCGGACGAAGCGCCCCTCCACGTCGGTCGCCTTCTTCGAGATGGTCTCGCGGTAGGCGACCTCGGGCTTGCCGACGTTGGCGTCGACCTTGAACTCGCGCTTCAGGCGGTCGACGATGATCTCGAGGTGGAGCTCGCCCATCCCGGCGATGATCGTCTGGCCCGTGTCCTCGTTCGTGAAGGTACGGAACGAGGGGTCCTCGTAGGCGAGCTTCTGCAGGCTGAGCCCGAGCTTGTCGAGATCGGCCTTGGTCTTCGGCTCGATGGCGATCGAGATCACGGGGTCGGGGAACTCCATCCGCTCCAGCACGATCGGGTTCTTCTCCTCGCAGAGAGTGTCCCCGGTGCGGGTGTCGCGGAGCCCCACGGCAGCGTAGATGTTGCCCGCGTAGCAGACGTCGATCTCCTCGCGCTTGTTCGCGTGCATGCGGAGGATGCGCCCGAAGCGCTCCCGCTTGCCGCGCGTCGAGTTGAGCACGCTGACGCCGCTCTTCGTCGTGCCGGAGTAGACACGGAAGAAGGTGAGGTTGCCGAACTGGTCGTTCATGACCTTGAACGCCAGCGCCGCGAACGGCTCTTCGTCGCTCGCCTTGCGCGAGACGACCTTGTCCTTCTTGTCGGGCAGCGTCCCCTCGACGGCCGGGATGTCGACCGGCGACGGCAGGTAGTTCACGACGCTGTCGAGCAGGAGCTGGACCCCCTTGTTCTTGAAGGCCGAGCCGCACAGGACCGGGACGATCTTGAAGCCGAGGGTGCCCGCGCGGATGGCCGCGTGGATCTCCTGCTCGGTGATCTGGTCGATCTCGCCGGCGATGAACTTCTCCATCACCTTGTCGCTCGCGTCGGCGCACGCCTCGATGAGCTTCTCGCGGAGCTCCTTGCACCGCGGCAAGAGGTCGCCCGGGATCTCCTGCCAGTCGTAGCGCTGGCCCTTCGTCTCCTCGTCGAACACGGCGGCCCGGAGGGTCACGAGGTCGATCACGCCGCGGAACGAGTCCTCCGCGCCGAGCGGGTAGTGGATCGCCACCGGGTTCGCGCCGAGGCGCTCGCGGATGGAGTCGACGCACATGTCGAAGTCGGCGCCGACCTTGTCCATCTTGTTGATGAACGCGATGCGCGGGACGCCGTACTTGTCCGCCTGCCGCCACACCGTCTCGCTCTGCGGCTCGACGCCGTTGCCGCCGTCGAACACCGCCACCGCGCCGTCGAGCACGCGGAGGCTCCGCTCGACCTCGATGGTGAAGTCGACGTGACCGGGCGTGTCGATGATGTTGATCCGGTGAGAGACGCCCTTGTCAGGGCCCTGCTCCGGCGCCCAGAAGCAGTTCGTCGCGGCGGACGTGATGGTGATGCCGCGCTCCTGCTCCTGGACCATCCAGTCCATCGTGGCTGCGCCCTCGTGGACCTCGCCGATCTTGTAGTTGACACCCGAGTAATAAAGGATGCGCTCGGTGACCGTGGTCTTGCCCGCATCGATGTGGGCCATGATCCCGATGTTGCGCGTCCGTTCCAGGCTGTACTCGCGTGCCACTTTTCCTTCTCCGTCGTGTGATGCGTGGGGTGAGGGTTTCGGACTCAGGATGCAAAACACCCTCTCCAGCCCGGCCCGCCTCCGTTGTGGCGGGCACTTGAACCTGGAGAGGGTGTCGGGGTACAGCAGCAGCTTTTCTAGGTCCCGCGAGGGCGAGCGCTGTCGCGCTCCCTCGAGAGGACCGGCTCTGTAACCCGATCCTTATGTCAGCCGTGCCATCTCGCTCTACGCGTCTCCTCGCCTGGGGATGGGACCTGAAATGACGAACCAGCGCAGATCCGGGATCTGCGCTGGCCTCGCTGACCTACCACCGGTAGTGGGCGAACGCCTTGTTGGCCTCCGCCATCTTGTGCGTGTCGTCGCGCTTCTTGACCGCATTGCCACGGTTCTGCGCCGCGTCGACGAGCTCGGCGGCGAGCCGCTCGCGCATCGTCTTCTCGCCGCGGCCGCGCGAGTAGGTCACGAGCCACCGCATCGCCAGCGCGACGCGACGCTCGGGGCGGACCTCGACGGGGACCTGGTAGGTCGCGCCGCCGACGCGCCGGCTCTTCACCTCGAGCTTCGGCTTCACGTTGTCGAGCGCCTTGCGGAAGACGTCGATCGGCTCCTCCTTGAAGCGGTCGCGCACGATGTCGAACGCGCCGTAGAGGATCCCCTCGGCGGTCGCCTTCTTGCCCGACTGCATCAGGGAGTTCGTGAACTTGGCGACGAGCTTGTCCTTGTACTTCGGGTCCGGAATGATCTTCCGCTTCGGGACTTCGCGACGACGGGGCATCTTCGTTCCTCTGCTCGGCTTTCGCGCGTTGAGGCCGTCAGGCCTTCGGGCGCTTCACGCCGTACTTCGAGCGCTTGCGGTTGCGGGTCGCTTTGTTGGTGGAGCTAGGCCCGGCAGCGCCGGACGCGTCGAGCGTTCCGCGGACGACGTGGTAGCGCACGCCCGGCAGGTCCTTGACACGGCCGCCGCGGATGAGGACGACCGAGTGCTCCTGCAGGTTGTGGCCTTCGCCCGGGATGTAGCTCGTCACTTCCATCTGGTTGCTCAGCCTGACGCGGCAGACCTTGCGGAGCGCCGAGTTGGGCTTCTTCGGCGTCGTGGTGTAAACACGTACGCACACGCCTCGCCGCTGCGGGCAGGACTTGAGCGCAGGAGAGGCCGTCTTGTAACGAGCGGCCTCGCGGCCTTGGCGGATGAGCTGGCTGATGGTCGGCATAGTGACGCGGATTTCCACCTGAGGGATGGGGACGCGCAGGATACCCAGGAGGCGACCCATGTCAAGCGGGACGATACCCGTTCGTGTTGGATACGCCGGCGTGCCGTTCGTTCGCGTCGATCCCGTGCGTCGCGTCGTTGCGTCCGCCGCGTCGGTCGCATCGTTCACGTCGCTGGCGTCGTTCGCGTCCGTCGCGTCCGTCGCGTCCGTCGCGTCCGTTGCGTCCGTTGCGCGGGCCGAGGCGCGGCATCGTTCGTGTCGGGCGCGTCGGTCCCGCCGCGCCTGCAGAGGCCGTGTTCTGCGCGTCCCGGCCCCGCGCGAAGGGCTCGTGGGTCGCGGCGCGCGGCGGGGGCCGTCCGCGCGCATCTCGCTCGACGGGGCGCTCGGCGTGCGAGCGCGGCTCCCGGGACGCGCGGGTGCCTGCGCGCGCCGCACGAGTCGGACGCCGACACACGCCGCGGGCCCTTGGCGGCCCGCCTGCTGTTCGGTACGGTCGCTGCGTGACGAAGAAGCTTTCACGCGCCCAGCGTAAAGAAAGCCGGCGCAAGGCGCCGCAGAGCAGCGCTGCGTCGAGGCCCGCGTCCGGCGTGGACACGGGGGGCGCGGGGCCCTCGTCGCGCGGCGAGCAGGGCGACAGCGCGACAGCGCGAAGCCCCGCGGTAGCGCGCGTCGATCCGACGGCGAGCCGAAGCGGCGACGACCCGCGCGGCGCGCGCGGCGCGCGCGCACGCGGCGCCGCCGCGCCGAGCAGCGCGGAGCCCGCGCGGGCGCGCGCGGAGCCCGCGCGGGCGCGCGACGCCGGCGATCGATCCCATCGGAGAGGCGGCGTCGAGGCGCAGCCCGCGCGAGCGCGCGGCGGAAGCGCACAGACGAAGCCAAAGCGAGATCGCACGCTCCTTGTGTTCCTGGGCCTCGTGGCGCTCGCCGCGGTGATCGTCTTCGCCGCACAGTCCCCCCGCGCCCCAGAGCGCGCCGCGCCGGAGCCCGCGAGCGCCGCTCCGGCAAAGACACACGCCGCGGAGCCGTCCACCCCGTCCCTCGCCGCGCCGACGGCGACCGACGAGCTGCCAGCTCCACCTCCCGTCGACTCGTCGCCGCCGACGATCGTCACCGCCGAACCGCCCGCGGCGGAGACGGCGCGCGCTGCAACCCCGCAGCGTGCTGCAGCCGGCGCATCGCCAGAGGGGGCGGCTGCCAGCGCTTCTCCATCAGGATCAGCCACCGGAGCAGCCGCAGCCGCCCCGCCGAAGAAGCGCACCAGCGCACCGAAGCCGCCCGCCGCCCCGCCCGTGGCGACAGCGGCGGCGACGCCGGCAGCGGGGGCGACACCGGCAGCGGGGGCGTCGACAGCGGAGGCGGCGCCTCCGCCGGAGCCGGCGCAAAAGCCTGCCGAGCTTCCACACGAGTGATCGCAACCGCCGTGATGAAAGGACGCCCGAGATGCTTCGCTTGAATGCTTCGCCCGACGCCGCTCGAACGCCGGGCCGCTCGCCGCGCTCCCGCGCGCGGGCGCTCGCGCTACCGCTCGGCGTCGCGCTGTCCAGCTTCCTCGCCGCGGCGACGGCGGGCGCGCAGCCGGCCCCGCATCCCGCTCCGCCGGCCGCCTCCGCGCTGCCCGCTGCCTCCGCGCCGCCCGCTGCCTCCGCGCCGCCGGCCGCCTCCGCGCCGCCCGCTGCTTCCGCGCCGCCCGCTGCCTCCGCGCCGCCGTACCCGGCGGTCCCCTACCCGGCGCCGCCGCAGGAGGCCCCGCGGGCTCTGCCAGGGGCCTCGCCGGGCTATCCGCCGCCTGGTCTCCCGGGCGGCTACGCTCCGTACGGCGGCGCCTACGCTCCGCTACCGCCGGGCTACCCGGTGACTCCGGCGGAGATCCCGCCTGCTCCGCCCCCGGTTCCCCTGCGCCGGAAGAGCCCGGGCCTCATGCTGGGCGGCATCGCGCTCACCGCCGGCGGCACGATCGCGTTCTTCACCGGGACGGGCCTGCTCGCGTCGGCGAGCAATCGATACGAGATCTACTGCGATTTCGGGGGCTTCACGGGCATCTGCGAGACGCGCTCCGACGGGCGCCGCCAGCTGGCCGGCGCGCTCGTCTCCGTGGCGGGCGGCATCATGATCGCCGTGGGCATCCCGCTCTGGGTCATCGGCGGGAAGAAGGTGCCGGTCAGCGACGCGACGCCCAAGGCGTCGGCCCAGACCACGCTCTCGCTCGGCCCCGGCTCCGCCGCGTTGCAGACGCAGTTCTGAAGGGCTCCCCTCGCCCGATCCTCGCCGCGCGCGACGTCGCGCGCGGGGAGGCCTCTACCGCTCCTGCGCGTCGTCGCTCAGGGCAGACCCTTCTTCTTCTTGGCGCCCTTGCGGTGGCGCGGCCCACCGTCGTCCGCGCCCGCGGGCATGCGGAGGATGTGGAAGCGCCCGCCGCCGCGCGCCAGCGGATCGCTGAGCTTCACCCGCTCGCGCGCGAGCTCGATGAAGCGGTGCTGCGACCGCAGCTGGGGGGCGCCGGCGGGCTGCTGGAGCTTGTGGTAGCTGCCGTCGCTCGCGAGCTCCCAGGTCTTCGCCGTGTCGGACATCACGGTGTTCAGCATGTCCTCCACGCGCGCGCGGGTGGCGGGCTCGATGATCGGGATCATCAGCTCGACGCGGCGATGGAAGTTGCGCGGCATCCAGTCGGCGCTCGACATGTAGATCTCCTCGCTGCCGCCGTTCGCGAACCGGAACAGGCGCTTGTGCTCGAGGAAACGATCGATGATCGCGCGCACCTGGATCCGCTCCGACAGGCCCGGGATCCCCGGCCGGAGGCAGCAGATGCCGCGCACGGCGAGCTTGATGTCGACCCCGGCCTGCGACGCCGAGTAGAGCGCGTCGATGACGTCGACGTCCACGAGCGCGTTCATCTGCGCCACGATCTCCGCCTTGCGCCCGGCCCGCGCGTGGGCCTCCTCGCGCGCGATGAGGCCCAGCACCGCCTCGTGGAGGCCGAGCGGCGCCACGAGGAGGCGGTTCCACTTGGGCGGCGCGCTGTAGCCGGTCAGCAGGTTGAAGAGCGACGTCATGTCCTCGCCGATCTCCCGGTTCGCCGTGAACAGGCCGATGTCGGTGTAGAGCCGCGCGGTCTGCGGGTTGTAGTTGCCCGTCGACAGGTGCACGTAGCGGCGCAGCTTGTCCTTCTCGCGCCGCACCACGAGCAGCGCCTTCGCGTGCGTCTTCAGCCCGAGCAGGCCGTAGATCACCTGCACGCCGCTCTGCTCGAGCGTCCTCGCCCACTGGATGTTGCTCGCCTCGTCGAACCGCGCCTTCAGCTCGACGATGGCCGTCACCTGCTTGCCGCTCTCGGCCGCGCGCGCGAGCGCCTTCAGGATCGGCGAGTCGCCGCCGGTCCGGTAGAGCGTCTGCTTGATCGCGAGCACGTTCGGGTCGTCGGCGGCGCGGGAGACGAACTCCGCGACCGGATCGAACGACTCGTAGGGGTGGTGCAGGAGCACGTCCTGCTCCCGGATGACGGCGAAGATGTCCTCGACGTCCCGGAAGAGCGGCGGGACCTGCGGCGCGAACGGCTCGTCCCGGTACTCGCGGCGCTCGTCGTCCGCGACGATGCCCATGAGGTCGGCGATGTGGAGCGGCCCAGGCACCCGGTAGACGGCGTGCGACGCGTCGACCTTGAGCGCGCGGCAGAGCCGCTGGACCGAGGCGCCGGCGCCCTCGCCGAAGCCGATCTCCAGGCGCACGGCGTTGCCGCGATCGCGCCGGCGGAGCTCGGCCTGGATCGTCTCGAGCAGGTCCTCGCCTTCCTCCTCGTCGATCTCGAGGTCCCAGTTCCGGGTGACGCGGAAGGGGTACGTGCCGCGCAGCCTGCCCGAGGGGAAGAAATCCTTCACGTGGCGGGCGATCACGTCCTCGAGCAGGACGAACGCGCGCGTCGCGCCCTCCACGCGGACCCGCATCAGCCGGCTCAGCCCCGGCGGCACCTGGATGACCGCGAAGCCGGGCTCCTGCGCTTCATGCTCCCGGGAGAACATGATCCCGAGGTTGATCATCTTGTTGCGCAGGTGCGGGAACGGGTGCCCCGGGTCGATCGCGATCGGCGTGAGGATCGGGAAGATGTCCGTGCGGAACCGCTCGTCGAGCGCGCTGAGCTCGGTCGCGTCGAGCTCATCGGGCCGGACGATCACGATGCCGGCGCGCTGGAGCGCCGGGATCAGATCCGAGTGCCACAGCTGGTAGGCGTCATCGACGAGCGCGTGGACCCGCGCGCTGATCGCCACGAGCTGCTCGTGGGGCGTGAGCCCGTCCGGCGGGACCTCCGCGATCGTGCGCTGCGTCTGCGCCTGGAGGCCGGCGACGCGCACCATGAAGAACTCGTCGAGGTTGGAGAAGAAGATGCTCAGGAACTTGAGGCGCTCGAACAGCGGCACCTCGTGCGACCTGGCCTCCGCCAGCACCCGCGCGTTGAACTCGAGCCACGAGAGCTCGCGGTTCAGGTAGTGCGTCGGGTCCCCCTCGATCGGGATCGCCCCCGGCGCGGCCGATGCCGATATCGACACCGGGCCGCTCGACGGGGCGGAGCTCCCCCCGGACCGCGCGCTGGAGGGGCCGCTCGGGCGCGGTGCAGGCACGGCGACCCGCGCTGAATCCACGTCGTCTTCGGAGTCGGGAGCGAGGGCGCTATCTGGGGTGGACGGCGGGTCAGCCATGATCGAAGCTCCGATTTTGCCGTACGTCTGATAGGGTTCAATGATGGAGTTTTGGCGACATCCTGGCGACCTCAGGGTGGCGTGCGACCGGGCTCGTGCAGGAGGGAGCCGCGTCGGCCTCGTCCCGACGATGGGCGCGCTCCACGCAGGCCACCTCGCCCTGATCGCGGAGGCGCGGAGGAGGACGGACTTCGTGGCCGTGACCATCTTCGTCAACCCGACCCAGTTCGGCGCGGGCGAAGACCTGGCGCGCTACCCGCGGACGCTCGAGCGAGACCTCGCCGCCTGCGCGGAGGCCGGCGCCGACGGCGTGTTCGCGCCGGACGTCGCGGCGATGTACCCGCCCGGCGAGGAGACGCGCGTGCGCGTCGGCGCGACCGCGGGCCCGCTCTGCGGCGTCCATCGGCCCGCGCACTTCGAGGGCGTCGCCACCGTGGTGACGAAGCTGCTCTCGCTCGCTGGCCCGTGCGTCGCCGTCTTCGGCCGGAAGGACTACCAGCAGCTCCAGGTCATCCGGCGGCTCGTCGCCGACCTGTTCCTCCCCGTCGAGATCGTCGGGGCCACGACGGTGCGCGAGCCGGACGGCCTCGCCATGTCGTCGCGGAACGCCTACCTCTCGCCCGAGCAGCGGAGAGCGGCGCGCGCCATCCCGCTCGCCCTCGCCGGCGCCTGCCGCGCCTTCGCCCGCGGCGAGCGGCGCGCCGCGGCGCTCCTCGAGCCCGCGCGCGCGCGCCTCGCGGCCGCCGCGACGAGCATCGATTACGTGGACCTCGCCGATCCGGAGTCCCTGGCGATCTGGAGCGACTCCGCGGCGATCGGCGAGCGGGCGCTGCTGGCGGTCGCCGTCCGCGTCGGGACGACGCGGCTCATCGACAACGTCGTGCTCGGGGAGGACGCGCCGCCCGTCGCGGAGCCGAGCGAGGAGGCGAGCTAGATGTCGAAGACGAGAGGCGAGCAAGAGAGCCCCGCGTCGCGCCCCGCGAGGGAGGCCGGCCGTGGCGTCTTCGTGGTGTTCGAGGGCATCGACGGCGCCGGCACGAGCACGCAGGCCGAGCGCTTCGCGGCGCACCTCAGGGCGGCGCGGCGCATGGTCCACGTCACCCGAGAGCCGAGCGCCGGGCCGGTGGGCGCGCTGCTCCGGCAGGTCCTGACCCACCGGATCTCGCTTCCCGGCGCCCGCCAGGCGGAGATCATGGCGCTCCTCTTCTCGGCCGATCGCCTCGATCACCTCGGCGCCGAGATCGAGCCGCTCCTCCGCGATGGATACGTCGTGATCTCGGATCGCTACGACCTGTCGAGCCTGGCCTACCAGTCCACGACGGCGGGCGAGGACGGGGCCGGCTCCGGGGCGATCGTCGAATGGATCCGTGAGCTCAACCGCCACGCCCTGAGGCCCGATGTCACGGTGGTGATCGACGTGGCGCCCGAGATCGCCGAGAAGCGCCGCCGCGGCCGCGGGGGGGCGGAGGAGCTGTTCGAGAAGACCGAGCTGCAGGCGCGGCTCGCGGAGGCATACCGCCGGGCGGAGGAGCTCGTCCCGGGGGACAGGGTCATCCATATCGACGGGAATGGCTCGGTCGACGAGGTCGCCCGGGCGATCACGGCGGCGCTCTCGGCCGTCGTGGAGCGGTGAGCCAGAGCCTCCGCTCGAACATCGGAGTCGAGCTGCCGACGGCGCGAGGTCCCTGAGCCTCCCCGCGTCCCCGCCGCGGGCTCTACGGGCAAGCCGCGTTCGCGATCTCCACATCATCGATGTTCCAGCTCGACACGGTATCGACGAAGGCTTCCCGCCCGATCTCGTAGCCGAAGCGGACGCGCAGGCTGGCGTTCTTGTAGGGCGTCAGGTCATGGACGACCTTCGTCCAGGCCGAGTCGCGGATGCCGGGGTACGCCCCCGACTCGAAGAGCACCTTCCAGCGGACGCCGTCATAGACCTCGACGCGGTTCGTCATGTGAGGCGTCTCATCGCTGTTCAGGAGACGCCAGAACGTCAGGTACACGCCGCCCGCGACATCGGCGTTGACGACCGGGCTCGTCAGGTAGAAGTACGGGTGGACCCCGAGGGGCGCGTTCCCTCCGATGACCACGCCGGCCACCCCGTTGTCCGACGTCGCCGTGTGATCGAGCGCCGGATCGGCGTGCCCGTAGGTCTGCCCGATTGACGCCTTCGCCGCGCCGATCTGCCAGGTCGGACCGAGCTCCCACCCGGCCCCGTCGCTCTCGAACGTATCCCGGAAATAGACCACCGGCGCCGCCGCGGCGGCGCCGCCCTGACAGACGCCGGCCAGGCAGGACTCCCCCACGGTGCACGAGTCGCTGTCGACGCAGACCCCGCCGTCGGGAACCGGGCGCGCCGTGCACACCCCGGCCTCGCTGCAGACGCCGCGCGTGCAACCGACGGCCTGCGAGAGGCACGACTCCCCTGGGGTGGGGATGGAAATACAGGCGCCGCTCTCGTCACAGACGCCACGATTGCACTCGTCGGTCCCAGAGAGGCAGGCGCCTCCCGGTCCGATCGGCTCAGCATAGCAATTGCCAGAGCCCGGATCACAGGCGCCATCGTTGCACCCGACGCTCAGCGCGCTGCAGTCCTTCGGGACGCCCCCCTCGCAGCGGCCGGTCTGGCAGGTCTTGCCGACCATGCAGAGATCGCCGGAGTCCGCGCACGGCGCCCCCTCGTTCCCCGGAACCGCCTCGCACGCACCGGTGGCCGGGTCGCACGCACCGACATGACAGGAGTCCGGCACGTGGAAGAAGAAGCAGTCCCGCGGCGTCCCGACGCAGGCGCCGTCCAGGCACGCCGCGTCGAGGAGACAGCGGTCTTCCGTCGCGCACGGGGCCCCGTTCTCCCTCGGCTCCACCCCGCAGCGAGGCGCGCCGCCCGCGTCGACGCACGTGACCACGTGACAGGCGTCCGGCGCGAGGCCGCAGTCCTCCTGGGCCCCGCCCTGACAGACACCCTCCTCGCACCTCTCGCCGACCGTGCAGGCGTCCCTGTCGTCACAGGGCTCCCCACCCGCGCTGGGGACGAGCTCGCAATCGCGCGTCGCCTCGTTGCAGACGGCCATGACACATTGCGAGGTCGGGACGAGCGAGCAGTCGATCCGGCACGGCGCGCCGTCCCCGCCTGCGCCTCCCCCTCCGCTCGAGACAGCCGCCCCAGCGGCGCCGCCGGCCCCCGCCGGGCCCGAGCTGCCCGCGGATGTCGCAGTCGAACAGCCGAGATCCGTCAGGGCGACAGCGGAAAGTACCCATGGAATCCACCTAGTCATGTTCGCCTCTTTCCAGCAAGCGTGACGCACCTCGTGGGAATTACGCGTCCTTCGCGGCTGCGCAAGGAAACATGATGTTCCGGCGCGCGAGCACCCGGAACGGTCGGCGCGCTCAGCGACGAGCAAAGACGCCGAGCCCAGCCGCGCGGGCGCGCGCGCGAGGCCACGAGAGCAACGAGAGCTGCGACAAGCGACGAGAGCTGCGACAAGCGACGAGAGCCGCGACAAGCGACGAGAGCCGCGACAAGCGACGAAAGAAGAGAGAGCAACGACAGCACGACACGAGCGGGGCTTACAAACCGGAGAGCCCCTATCGCGCCTCGATCGAGAACTACATACACTGACGAGATCGTCTCGGAGCTCGGCCACCCCTCGATAGACAGACCACTTCGCGCGTGGAGCCCCGCGGCAGCGAGCCACGTCGCGCCCATTTTCAGAGGAGCGCAGAGATGTCCTTCCGACGTCATTTCGTGTTTGCCCCTTTCCTCGTCGCCGCCGGGATCGCGGCGCAGTCGGGCGGCTGCGCGGCCACCGAGGACGAGAAGCCCGCGACGATCCCCCCGCCGGACGGCGCCGCCAGCGGCGGCGGCTCCTTCGGCGTGAGCAGCGCGAGCGGAGACACGTCGCTCGGCGAGGGGGGAGGGCTCGGCGGCGCCGGCGAGGGCGGCCTCGGGGAGGGGTCCTCCTGCGCCCAGGCGAGCGCGGAGGCCACGCTCGTGCCGCTCGATATGCTCATCCTGCTCGACCGATCCGGCAGCATGCTCGGCTCGAAATGGGTCGGCGTCACGAACGCGCTCTCGGCGTTCGTGACCGACGCCGCCTCGGCCGGGATGAACGTGGGGCTGACCTACTTCCCGCGGAGCAGCAATGGGCAGAGCGACTGCAACCACACGAGCTACGACGAGCTCGCTGTCGCCATCGGCGAGCTGCCGGTGAACACGCCGGAGCTCACCGCCTCGATCCAGAGCACGTCGCCAGGCGGAGGGACGCCCATGCGCCCGGCGCTCCAGGGGGTGCTCACGAACGCGACCGCCTACAAGGACGCGAACCCTTCCCACAAGGTGATCGTCGTGCTCGCGACCGACGGCGATCCCTCGGGCTGCTCCGGAAACACCGTCGCGAGCACCGCGGAGATGGCGCAGAGGGCCCTCCGCTACAACGGCGTCCAGACCTACGTCGTCGCTGTGCAGGGCTCGACGCTCACCAACCTGGACCAGATCGCCGCCGCCGGCGGGACGACCCGCGCGTTCGACGTCACGGCGGACATCACGGCGTTCTCGGCGAAGATGGCCGAGATCCGCGCGTCGGCGCTCCCGTGCGAGCTCCTCATCCCCGCGCCGCCCGCTGGCGCGGTCCTCGACACGAGCCGGGTCGCGGTCAGGTTCGCGCCCGAGGGCGCGAGCCCGCTGGAGGTCCCGAAGGCGGACGACGCGGCGGACTGCGGCACGGGGCCGGGGTGGTATTACGACGACGATGTGCTCCCGAAGAAGATCATCCTCTGCCCCGCGTCCTGCACGACGGTGCAGCACGAGGTGCGCGCGGAGCTCGACGTGCTCTTCGGGTGCGCGCCGACGCTGAACTGAGCCGCGCGGGCCCCGCCCCAGCCGCCCGCGCGGGGCTCACGGCCGCTTCGGCGCCGCCGTCTTCAGGGCATCGAGCGCGGCGAGGAGCTCGGCCTCGGTGAACGGGAGCCTCGCGAGGGCCGCCTGCTCGTCGGCGAGCGCGAGCTCTATCTCGCGCTGCGCGTCGCGGGCGCGGAGGACCCACGCCGACGACTCCCCGGTGCGGTCGCCGAGGCGCACGGTGCCGGCGAGCATCTTCTGACCCTTCTCCAGGAGCACGCGGTAGCGCAGGCGCATCGCCCCCTCGAACAGCTGCCTCTCCCTCGGGGTGCCGGCGCTCCGCGGCGGCGGGACCTGCATCACGTCGCGGTGGAGCTCCTTGTAGAGCTGCCCGATGCGGTAACCCGCCATCGCCGACCAGTGGGCGTCGAGGCTGCGCATGGCCTCGGTGTAGGCGCTCTGCGCGTCGAGCAGCCCCTGGCAGCGGCGCTCGAGCGCGTCGACGAAGCTCGCCGGCACCGGGACGAAGGTGATCGCCTCGCTCCGGCGCCGCCGCACCTCGCCGAGCGCGAAGCTCACCTGCGCGAGCTCGATCGGCGGCTTGCCGGACTCGCCCAGCCGGTGCTCCTCGATGAGATCGCGCGCGAGCGCGACCTGACGCGCCGCCTCCTCCACGAGATCCTGCTCGACCAGGCCGAGCGCGAGCGCGCCGCGCGCCTCGATCGCCTCCAGCACGCTCAGATCGCCGAGGCGGAGCAGGCGCCGCGAGACCTCGACGAGCTCGGGCCACCGCTCGAGGGCGGCCGCCGCGCGCGAGAGCCGGAAGAGCGCGCCGCGCGCGACCGCGTGGTCCGGGAAGCGCTGCGCGACCTCGCGGTAGCGCTCGGCCGCGAGCGCGCGGTCGCCGAGCGCCTCGTGCGCCAGTCCGGCGTTGAACAGGCTCGGGGGCGCGACCTCGCCGCCCGGCGCGAGGCGGGCGAGCCGCTCGAACAGGGGCGCCGCCTCACGCGCCCTGTCGGCCAGGAGCAGCGCGCGCGCCCGCTCGAACTCCGCCGCGAGCTCGGCGTCCGAGTAAGGCGACACGACGACCGGCGCGAGCTCGACCGGCGCGCGCGCCGAGGCCGGCTGCGGCGATCGCGCCGGCGCCGGCACGTTGGCCTCCGAAGTGCATCCGCCCAGGACGACCGCAAGGGCCAGAAGGGCGACCGAGGTGGCGCTGGAACTCGACATTGCCGGGGAAGAATAGCCCCACGCTCGAGGTTGTTCCGCAACGTGCATGGACGGAGAGTCCGGCCCGGCCGTCCGGGACACCGGTGGATTGCTGTACGCCGTAAGGCAATCCCTGACTACAACGGCTGCTCTGTGAAATTGCAGAATGGCCTCGCCCGACAAAAAGCCTGCATGGATCCGCCATGTTGCGGTAATCTCGCATTCGTTCATCAGGCCGCTGTCTCGGCGTGTAGCTCGGTCGGCGGCGTTCTCCTCTCCAGCGACGATCAGAACGAGGGCTTCTGTTGTGGGCCCTCGAAGGCATCACGGCCCCGTTGTGGGGCCTTGGAGGTGGGCACATGAAGCATCAGATCATCTCTCCTCGCGCGGTGACTGGAATCGGCCCGGAGCAGCGGCTGAGCATGGCGGAAGCGCGTCACCGCGAGCTCGACTCACGCCTCAGGCAGCTGGGTCGACGGGCGTTCCTGACACCGGGGGAGAGAATGGAAGCTGCCCAGCTCAAGAAGCGTAAGCTCGCCGCGAAGGACGAGATCGAATCCCTGCGCCGGCGGTTGTCGTAGCGAACGACCCCTCGCCGCCCCTCGATCCTGCGCCACACACGGCGCACCCCCCGCCCCTTTCCGTTCTATTCCAGACATCCCGAGCGCCCACGCAATGGGCCGCTCGCGCGCTGCGCGCGCCGCACGGATCTGCGCGCGTTGCTGGGACGCGCGCGCCCGATCGCCACGGCGGACGTGACGGCGGCGACACGCGCACGCAATGCGATGCTCGCACCCGAGTCGATGCCCGCGAGGCGCGACGAGCGGGGACGTCAGCGCGCGGCGGTCAGAGCGTGGGCGCCGACGGCTCCGACGCCGACGGCGGCTCCTCGGGCGACGCGGGAGCGTCGGTCTGCGGCGCGGCGCCCCCCTCCGGCAGCGCCTCGGCGCCGCCGTACACGTCGCGGTTGAGGTCCGCGAGGGTCTCGGTCAGGCGGTTCTTCTGCTCGCTGGTGATGCCGCCGGGGGCCTGCTTCTCGGTCGCCGCGGCGAGCCCGAGCCAGTGGCGCGCGTTGTCGCGGTAGCCCTTGCGCGGATCGGCGACGCCGGTGCCCTGCGGCGCGAGGTCGGCCAGGCGGTAGTCCGTCATGCCCCGGAGGTAGGCGTACTGCGCCCGCTCCGGGACCGAGAACGAGTCCTGATCGTGCTCGAGCACCCGGAACAGCGCCAGCGCCTGCTCGAACCGGTTCGCCTCGTAGTGGCTGCGGGCGCGATCGAGATCCTGCGTGTAGGTCGCGCAACCCGACGCAAGGGCGAAGGACGAGAGAAGGAGGACGCACGGGACCAGGCGGCGCATGCGCGCAGGGTATCTCCCGTATCGCCGGGCGATCAAGCACGAAGGCAGCGCACCACACACCACGGGCCACGCTGGCCGCTGACGCACGGCGCGCCGTCGCACGCCGCTCCGCGTCCAGCGGACCGCCGTCAGCGCAGGAGCGTCGCGGCGAGGACGCCGCTCACCGCGAGCAGCGCGACCGCCAGCAGAACGACCGCCCAGACGAGGCCGCGCGCGGGCGCAACAGGGCGCGCGGCCGCGAGCGCGCCCGGCCCCGTCGCCGACGACAGGGGGACGACCGGGGGCTGCGGCGCAGCGGCGACCGGCGCCTGGCCGTCGCTCGAGGGCAAGGCCACCGTGTCGGCCGTCTCCCACATCCCGGCAGAGGGGCGCACGGCCGAGGGCGGCTTGCCGTCCGGGAGGCCCGCGGAGGAGCCGCGATCCATCGAATCGGCGACGCCCGACGCCACCATGAACGCCTCGGAGAGCTCCCGGGCCGAGGCGAAGCGCGCGTCCGGCTCGACGGCGAGCGCCTTCCGCATCCAGGCCTCGACCTCCACCGGGATGCCAGCGCCCGGCGCCGCCGCGGTCAGCGCGGGCGGGGGCGCGCCCAGGATCTTGGCGATGAGCGGCCCGAGCGCCGGGGCGGTGAATGGACGTTCCCCCGTGAGACACTCGTAGACCACGACGCCCAGGGACCAGAGATCGGACCGGTGATCGACGCTCTTCAGGCCTCTCGCCTGCTCCGGGCTCATGTAGTAGGGCGTCCCGAGGAGCGCCCCCGTGCGCGTGGGATCCATGCCGGTGATGGCGAGCGCGTCTGTCACCTTCGCCACGCCGAAGTCGAGGATCTTGACGATCTCCCCATCATCCTCGCGCGCGATAAAGAGGTTCTCCGGCTTGATGTCGCGATGGACGAGCCCGGCCTCGTGGGCGCGCGAGAGGGCGCGGCAGACGTGAGAGACGATCTTCGCCGTCTCCGCCGGCGTCAGGCGCCGGCGCGCGGAGAGGCGATCGCGCAGGCTCTCGCCTGCCAGACACTCCATCGCGATGTACGGTAATCCATCGTCGGTGAGGCCATGGTCGAGCACCTTGACCACATGGGCGCTGCGGATCCGCGCGGCGATCTGCGCCTCACGGTCGAAGCGCGCCCGGGCGGTCGCGTTCTTCGCGGCCTCGACGTCGATGAGCTTGATGGCCACCGGCGTGCGCAGCGACAGGTGCTCTGCCAGCCACACCGAGCCCATCCCGCCCCTGCCGAGGAGCCGGGCAAGACGGTACTTCCCGGCGATACGTTGTCCTTCCATGGCGCGGGAGCAGGGTAACGCGGGCCGCGCTCGCCGTCAGTACGGGAGTTGGTCGACGATCCCCCGCGCTTGCGTCGTCGGCGCCGACGGCGGCGGCGGTGTCGCCGATGTCGCCGGCGTCGCCGGCGTCGCCGGCGCCTTCAGCGTGGCAGCGAGCGCGCTCGGTGAGGGCCGCCTGGACGACGGCGCAGCGGACGGCGCGACGCCTGCGACCGCAGGCTCGTCCCGAGCGGGAAGCGGCGGGGCGGGCGAGCTCGACATGGATGCTGGAGGCACCGCGACCGCCGCGGGCGGCGGCTCCATCACCGCTTCTTCCGCCGAGGCGAGGACCGGAGCGGCAGGCCCGTCCGGCGGCGGGAGGCGGCGCGCAGCGAAGGCCGCCACGAAGGCCACCACGAGGAGGGCCGCGACCGCGAACGCCCTCTTCAGCGATCGCGCGCGCCCGCCGGGGGCCGCGAGGGCCGGAGGCGCCGCGACGTCTCCCGAGCTCGGAGGCGCGGCGAGCGGCGCGAGCGCGCCCACGACCTTGCCTCCCGCGAGCGCGCCCGCCGACGTGGGATCGGTGTAGCGGCCGAGGACCTCGACGAGCGGCCCCAGATCGTCGAGCCGATCCTCGCGCCGCTTTTGCAGGCAGCGGTCGAGCACCCCGGCGACGTCCGCGGGCAGGTCGGGCACCGCCGAGCGGATCGACGGCACCTCGCGCTGCAGGAACGCCGTGTACATCTCGCCGAGGTTCTCGAACTCGAGCGGCCTCCGGCCGGTGAGCGCCTCGAAGAGGATGACGCCCATCGCCCAGATGTCCGCGCGATGATCGATGTCCTTCTCGCTCATCGCCTGCTCGAACGACATGTAATGAGGCGTCCCGAGGATCGAGCCGGTGCTTGTGTTGCCTCCCTGCGTCTCCGAGCTGATGGAGGTCGGGTCGAGCACCTTGGCGATCCCGAAGTCGAGCACCTTGGGCACGCACCCGCCGGCCTGCGGCTCCGAGAGGAAGATGTTGTCCGGCTTGAGGTCGCGGTGCACGATCCCCTTCTCGTGCGCGGCGCGGAGCGCGGAGGCGACCGGCACGAGGAGGCGCGCCGCCTCGAACAGCTGCAGGGCGCCCCTGCGCTTGCGCAGCCCGGAGAGCGGCTCGCCGCGGAGCAGCTCCATGACCATCACGGGCGTGTGGTCCTCCTCGAAGACGTCGAGCACCTCGATCACGTTCGGGTGCTGGATCGCGGTCGCCGCCTTGGCCTCGCGCAGGAAGCGCCGGGTCTGCGCGGCGTCGGCGACGCCGCGGATCATCTTGAGCGCGACGTCGCGCCCTGTGCCGACGTTCCTGGCCGCGTACACCTCGCCCATCCCGCCGCGGCCGATGAGGCGCTCGATCCGGAAGCGCCCGGCGATGATCTTGCCGGCCGGGAGGGAGCCCTGGAGGTCGTCCGACACGAGCGGCAGCGTACCGTGGTTCCCGGCCGGACGCAGCGGTTCGCGGTCGCCGGCCGGCCCCGATCCGCGGCAGCGCGGTCACATCGGCCGCGCGCAGCGGAAGCCGGTGGCCGGGTTGAACGCCGACGCCCTCTCATGGCTTCGCGCCGTGGCCCGGGCCCCCAGCTTGTAACCCGACCAGGAGCTCCCGCGATAAGAGAAGCCCAGCGCCGCGCCGGGGGCCGGCTCGCGACACACCGGATCGACGAGGAGCGGCCCGCCCGACTGCCAGCAAGGCGCGGCGTAGGGAGCGAAGGTGTCGGCCACCCACTCGGACATGTTCCCGGCGAGGTTCCGGATGCCAAGGGCGGTCACGTCGCTCGGGGCGCCTCCGGCGACAGGCCCCCAGGGCACCGGCGCGTCGAGCGGGCGACAGCCGGAGTTCTCGAACACGCCCTGGTCGGCCTCCCCGCTGCCCCGGCCCCTGCCGAGGAGCGCCATCGCGCAGAGATCGCCGCCGTTGCCCCAGGGATAGGCGGTCTCGTCATCGAGGTTGCCGGCCGCGACCTCCCATTCCGCCTCGGTGGGGAGCCGCAATCCCCGCGCGGAACAGGCCTCTTCCGCGAGCGCGTGGGTGACGCAGTTGACGGGCAGCGCGTCGTTCGCGCCGTCGGACGCGCCGAGGTACGTGCAAGCGCCCAGGTCCGACCCCGGCGCATCGAGGTCCCTGGCCACCGGCTCTGACCGGATCTGCCCTGTCGCCACGAGCTCCCGGACCATGCCCACGGTCACCTCGTCCGCGTCGATGGCGAACGCCCCAAGCCGCACGAGGCGCTCGGGCTGGCTCAGCTCGTCGAGGTCGATGGTGTAACCGGGTCGCGGCGTCCCGAGAAGGAAGACCCCGCCGGGCACACACACCATCCCCGCCGGCGCCGGCCCCTGGCAGGGTACCGGGGCCGCGCTGGGCCAGGAGCCGGGCTCGGGCCGGGCCTCGACCTCGGACAGCAGCGGGAGCACCGGCTCCGGCGCGAGCGCGCCCGCCTCCGGGTCGCAGGTCGCGCGCTGCTCGGGGAGGCTCGGGACGCCGAAGCAGCGCATGGACAGATCGAGGGCCACGTGTGTCTCGCCATCGAGCGGCGGGAGCCTGGCCACGGCGTCGATCAGCGCCGGACCGCCGGGGAGGCCGTCGGGGCCCGCCTGCTCGGCCCGGTAGAGCCGCGCGCGGACCCGCACGGCGGCGCCTTCCTCCCGCGGGACCACGCCGAAGCTGACGGGCAGGCTGTCCGGCCCATCCACCCCGATGAGCCGCATGCACCCGGTGCAGATGGCGCCCTCGCCCATCACCTCGAGCAGCAGGTGATCACCGAACCTGGGCGCCGGGGCGTCCGTGGAGACGCTGACGAGCCACTGGCGAGGCTCGGGCTCGCACGCCGAGAGCAGAAACCCGGCGGCCGCGAGCGCCGCCGACAGGCCACGAGCCATCACGGCGCACCTCCCGCGTAGACGCACCGGAAGCCGTGGAGCGAGTCCAGGACATCGCCTCTCCGGAACGCGGGCCTGGTGTTCGCGGGGCCGCTGGCCCAGTCTCCACCGCGGGAGGCGTGCGCGTTGATGCCGTCATCGTCGCAGCGGGGCTCGACGAAGATCCCGGGCGCGCTCCAGCAGCCCTCTCCGTACGGAACCAGCTTGTCGGCGCACAGCTCGCTCAGGCTCCCGCCGAGATCCAGGACGCCATCCCTGGAGCTGTCGCCCAGGCCACCGCACGTCGCCGAGGGCCGATGCGAGCCGACCTCCTCCGGCCCCGGATCGCCAGGGCACAGCGTCCCGCGCCCGGCGCTCGCCGTGCAGCACGCGGGAGACGCGTCACCCCAGGGATAGATTCGCCCCTGCCCTCGACCCCGCGCGGCGTGCTCCCACTGCGCCTCCGTCGGCAGATCACCGCCGCTCGCTCTGCACGCCTCCCGGGCAAGGCGCCACGAGATGCAGTTGAGGGGATATCCATCGTTCGCTCCGTCGGCGGCGCCCAGCCAGCGGCAGTCCGCGAGCCCCGCCCTGCTCGGATCAGGCCCGACGAGGTCATCGGCCTCGGCGTGGAGGAGCCCCTCGTTCAGCAGCGCACGGAGACGGCCGACCGTGAACTCCGTCCTGTCCATGAAGAACGGGCCCACATGCACCGGCCGCGGCGGCACGACCGAGACGTAGCTCTGCTCGTCGACGCCAGCGAGCTCGGCCTGGCCGATGACGCTGAATCCGCCGGGGATGCAGATGGCATCGGCGCCCTCGGGCGCGGCGCCGCAGGGGACCTCCCGCGCGCGCGACCACGTGCCGGCGCGCGTCGCGCCCCTCTCTGCCCCTGATCCGACGAGGACCCCCTCCGATGGGGCCGCCGTCCGCCTGGAGGCATCGATGCATGTGTGCGGCGGCTTGCGCAGCGACGCGGGCACGCCCAGGCAGTCGGCCGAGAGCGTGAGTTGCACCGTCACCACGCCGGACGCGGGGAGCGCGACCTCGATCAGCCGGTCGATGGCGACCTCTGGCGGAGGATCGATGGTCGAGAACCCCCTCCCCTCGATGGAGTCCTTCCCCCGCGTCGCGACGGCGCCGCGGAACGCCCGGATGCGCAGGCGGAGCGCGGCGCTCCCCTCCTCCGGCGCGGCCACCCCGAAGGAGAACGGCCAGGACGAAGGGTCCGGCAGGACGAAGTTCGCCGTGCAGTCGACGTCATCGATGCAGCCGGGGCGCCACGCGCCGTCGAACCCGTCGATGCGCACCGTGTCGATGACCGCCTCCGGCGAGATGGAGGGGTCTGCCAGGAGCTGCGCGGCGACCGGCGCGTCGGTGTCCACGACGACGAGGAGCTGCGGTCGCTCTCGCTGGCCGCAGGCGCCGGAGAGCCCCGCCGCAGCGAGCACGACGAGGATCGAGAGCGCGCGTGTCGGTTCGACCACCTGCCGCCTTTCGCCTTTCTCGTTGCCGCCCGACAGGACCCAGGGGTAGTCTCCTCGCTATCATCGAGGAGGGGCGAGGCCAAGAGGGTTCTTTCGCTTCTTCATCCGAATCACCCGTCACCCGAATCACTCGTTACCCGAATCACCCGAACATCGCTCTGCCGCTCGCGAGGAGATTGTATGTCGTGGGTCACCCGGCCAGTGCTCGCCGCGCTCTCCGTAGCCATCGCGGCGGCGCTCTCCCCCGCGTGCGACGGAGATTCCTCCTCCGGAGATCCGGGGGCGGCGGCGAGCACGGGATCGGGCGCCGGCGGCGGCAGCGGCGGTGGCGGTGATGCCACGTACGGCGCGAGCGCGTGCGGAACGTGCGTGGAGCAGACAGCGTGCTTGTCCCAGGTGAACGCCTGCGCGGCCGACCCGGGCTGCGCCGCCTACCTCGACTGCCTCGACGCTTGTCCGCTGGGCCCGAGCGGAGACGCGGACATCGCGTGCGAGCAGGCGTGCCCGCCCGTCACCGGCTCTCTTGGCCAGAGCGCGAAGCAGGCCTTCATCGACTGCCGCCTCGCCGGCCCGGGCGCGGCGTGCGCCGGTTGCGGTCAGATCCCCGCCCCGACAGATCCGGATTTCAACCAGACGTGCTCGCCGTCGGCGGATCCGAACACCTGTTACAAGTGCGAGGACGAGCGCTGCTGCGAGACCTACCAGGCTTGCAAAGACGACCAGGATTGCCAGGACCTGGTCACGTGCGTCAAGGCGTGCGCCGAGGACCCGGATGACGCGGCATTCTCGCCCTGCGAGAGCGCGTGTTACCAGGCGCACGCCGCCGGCTACGCCGCCTACAGCCACCGGATGGCGTGTATGCAGTACTTCTGCTTCGACGACGACGCTTGCGGCAACGAGCCGCTGGACCCCTGCGTCAAGTGCCAGAACCTGCACTGCGCCGATGAGATGGCGGCTTGCCAGCACGAGATCGAGTGTGCGTTGCTGGACAACTGCAAGGTCCCGTGCGACGTCGCGGACCAGGCCTGTCTCATGGAGTGTGACGCCATGTTCCCGGACGCGGTGGCCCCCCACGAGGCCGGGCTCGATTGCGCGCTCGCCCACTGCGAGATCGCTTGCGCCGGGACGGACTGAGGAGACGGCCAGGGACGAGGGGTACGATGCGGACACGATGGATCCTGGGTGGCCTGGTCGTGGCGGCGGTCGATCTCTCGACGGCCGGGCGCGCGCGCGCCGAGGCACCGGCCCCGGAGGCGGCAGAGGCGCCGGCGGTCGATGAGCGCACCGCGCGCGGCAGGGCGGCGTTCCTGCTCGGCGTGCAGCGATCGAAGGACGCTCAATGGGGCGAGGCGCTCGCCGCCTTCGAGGAGGCGGCGGCGGCGCGGGACGCGCCCATCGTCCAGTACAACATCGGCTTCTGCGAGCGCGCCCTGGGCCGCTACGTCGCCGCGCGCCGCACCTTCCGCCGCGTGCTCGCGGCCACCGAGGGCCTGGCGGCCGCGCAGATCGACGACGCGAGGGCGTTCGTCGCCGAGCTGGATCAGCTCGTGGTCCGGGTGGCGGTCACGCTGGATCCCCCGGGCACCCCGCTGACCGTCGACGGGCGCGCGCTCCGGCCGGCGACCGACGATGGGACCCGGGTGTTCGTGACGCTCCCCGGGTCCGCCGAGCGCGCGGCGGCGCCGGTGGAGAAGACCTTCACCGTGGAGCTCGATCCCGGGGTCCACCTCTTCCGCGCGGCGCGGCCAGGGCGCCAGGATGCCTTCGTCCAGAAGACCTACAGGCCAGGGGAGAAGGCCACGCTCGATCTGCACCTCGACATCCTCCCCGCGCGCGTGGCCGTGCGCGCGGAGCCGGCGCAGGCGCTCGTGCGCGTGGACGGCCGCGAGGCCGGGCTCGCGCCCATCGACCTCGAGCGGCCGCCGGGGAAGTACAGGATCGAGGTGGTGCGAGACGGGTTCGAGACGTACGCGGCGACGCTGGATCTGCACGCGGGGCAGCGGGCGGATCTGACGGCCAAGCTGATCCCGGTGCGGCCGTCGCTGTGGACGCGGTGGTGGTTCTGGACGGGCGCGGCGGCGGTGGTGACGGGAGGCGTGGTGCTGACGTACGCGCTGACGCGGCCGGAGCCGGACTACAACGGGGGGAGCCTGAACTGGGTCGCGGAGCCGGCGGCGATCAGGTGGTGAGGGGCCGCGGCGTCGAGCCGGCAGGGCCGCGGAGCGACGAGCGTCCGGGCTGCGCGTGACGGCGCATAGGGGCGGGCCGGCAAGCCGCACGGCAGCGCGGACATGGTAGGGTCGAGGCATGATCACGCGGTTCGAGATCGACGGCTTCAAGTCGCTGCGGGATTTCATGGTCGATCTGGAGCCACTGACGGTGTTCGTCGGGCCGAACGGAGCGGGAAAGTCAAACCTGCTGGAGGCGATCGGACTGCTGGGGCGGCTCGCATCCATGCCGCTCGAGGAGGCGTTCAAGCTCGGACGGGGGCGGGTCATCGATCAGTTCAGCCGCTCGGGGGGAGAGGCGGGGAAGACGATCCGGCTCGCAGTCGAGGTGTCGCTGCGAAGCACGCCAGCGCCGTTTCAAGACGGTGAGCCACCGCTGCCGGTCCGTTATCGGTACGAGCTCGTCATCGAGCGTCGGGCGCGTCCGTCAGGCGTCGAGGAGCTCGTGGTCTCCGGAGAATGCCTTCGCGCGCTCGCCGACAAGGACGGACCGCCTCGACGAGAGATCATCCTGCGCCACGAGGACGAAGACGGACGCGAGCGGCGCGTGCTCATCGCGCCCGAATACGAGAGCTGGGCGGGACTGAACTATCGCTGTCCACGAACACACGCCGCGCTCGCGGCGCTCAAGACAGGATCTGGAACCTACCACATCAACCTCGACTTCCCGAAGGAATTGACCGCTGAACGCGCTGCCCTCTTCGAGGAGTACGCCGACTTCCGGAACACAAACTCGGAGAGGGGATGGAGGGCGGTCATCAACATCATCACCGACGAGCTCTCCCGTTTCAGCCTCCTCCAGCTCGACCCCGCGCGCCTGCGCGACTCGAGCGAGCGCACCGACTCGATCGCGCTCGCTCCCGACGCATCGAACCTCCCCACCATCCTTGCCGATCTGCCGGCACCGACGCTCGGAGAGATCCGCGCGGATCTGGTCTCACTCATCCCGGGGCTCGCCGGCTTCAATGTCGTACCCGACGACGACGACCTGCGCATCGAGTTCAAGCTCTCCGGCGGCGAGCGCCTCCCGGCTCGCCTCGCCTCTGATGGCACGCTGCGCGGCCTGGCGTTGCTCACAGCGCTCCGCGTCGAGCCTCGTCCATCCATCGTTGGTGTAGAGGAGCCTGAGAACGGCATTTACCCAGGCCGCCTGCGCACGCTGCTCTCGCTGTTACGTGAGATAACGACTCCAGGAGACGAAGCCTCTCCTGACTCAGCTCAACCCGCGACGCAGCTCCTCCTCACCAGCCACTCGCCTGTCGTCCTCGCCGCGTTCCGGGACAGACCCGAGCATCTGCGCTTCATGGACCTCGTGCGACGCGACGGCCAGCTCGTAACGCGCGCGCGCACGGTGGGGCAGCTGAACGCGCCGGGCGACGGCGCGCACGTCGTGTCGCTGCGTGAGGTCGACGCGCTCCTCCAGGCGGCAGCCAGCGAGGCTGCCGAATGAGCAGAAGGCGGCTCTACCTCCGCGCAGGACTCTATGCGGAAGGTCCGAGTGACTACGACTTTCTCTTGCCGCTCCTCGATCGATTGCTGTCCACGCTCGCCCGGTCGCTATTTCCCGGCGCCTGCGATGTCGCGGACAGCCTGGGGATCGATGCGCCGCACCCGGCCCCAGGCGAGCGCGCCGAGCGAATCGCAGCCGCCATCGCCGACCGCTGGGCAGAATGCACGCTGTTCGTCATCCATGCCGACGGCGCAGGCGATCCCAGATCTGCGCGACGGCGCTGCATCGACCCGGGAATAGCCGCCGCTCGGTGCGCGTTTCCGAACCTCGTGGCGGTCCCTTGCGTTCCAGTGCACGAGACCGAGGCATGGATGCTGGTCGATGCCGAGGTCTTCCGGCCCTGGCTCGGTAACGGAGCGCGATCAGCGCTTCCCGCCGAGCCAGAACGCGAGGACGATCCCAAGCAGACGCTGAGGCGGCTCCTGAAAGAAGGAGGAATGCGGCGAAACCCCCAGCGCCTCTTCGACTTGTTCGGCAAAGAGGTCAGCCTCGAGGCGCTGCGAGCACTGCCGGCTTTCCAGCGCTTCGAAGCGGAGCTCGCCGAAGCAATCCGCGCTGTCGCGCGCTCGCAGGGATGGCCGCGATGAGAGCCACCTAGTACTACAGCCATACTTGCGGCCCATCTGCGGCTGTAGGCGGGCGGACGGACAGGGATTTCTCGACGATTTTGATGCCTACAGCCGCACCTCGGACCAGGTACGGCTGTAGTCTAGGCTCACCCCCCGAGCCGCCTCCCGAGGAGCCGTGCGGCGAGCTTCCGCAGCCAGTCCGCCCGCCGCGCGTCGGGCGCGACGAGCCGCCCCGTGCGCGCGGCCTCCAGGATCGCCGCCGTCTCCGGCGTCGGATCGGCGCACGCCTGCAGCACCCGGAAGACCGTCGCGTCCTCGTGCGCGACGCCCGCCTCGTCCACCCACGCGTCCACCGACGCCGCGAACGCGGGATCCCCGGGGAACGGCTGCTCCTCCGTGTTGCTCGGGCCGAGCCCGTTGATGCCGCTGATCACGAGGTCCTTGCGATCCTTGTAGGTCAGCCCCGCGAGCTCCTCGGGCAGCAGCGGGCGGCCGATCCAGATGTCCTGCACGCCCATGCCGAGCGGGAATTCGAGCCGCCGCTCGAGCGGCTCCGGCGGCAGCGCGCCGGAGAAGCGCACCGGCACCACCGGGACGCCCACCGCGAGCGCCATGTCGATGAACGAGCCGCTCATCTTGCGCACCGGCGTGCGGCACTCGAGCGACCGCGTGCCCTCGACGTGCACCATCACGCCCTTGCCGGCCCCCTGCATCTCGGCCCCGAGCTCGGCGATGATGCTCCCGAGCGACGCCTTGTCCTCGCGATCGAAGTACGTGATCACCTTCGGATCGCGCGCGCCTGGGTACGCGAAGCAGTGCGCGAGCATCGTGCCGAGCCACGTCGTCCGGTGCTCGGCCTTGGCCAGCGTCACCGTCGAGACCTCCGTCAGGCCGGACACGGCGATGCCGAACAGCAGCGACTCCACGCCGACCTGGTGGTTGCCGAGGTAGAGCAGGCTCCGGCCCTTCACGGCGCGGAACGCCTCGGGATCGACGACGTGCACCCGGCGGATGAACCGCTCGATGAGCCCGAAGTACAGGTCCTCCGCCGGCCACCGGCCGATGCCCATGGCCGCGCCCCAGTAGCGGCGGACAGGCGCGATGTCGATCACGGGCGGGCCCGCGTCGCGGACCACGACCTCGGAGCCCTCGCGCGCCACGGTGAACGGCCAGCGCGTGAGCGGCTGCGCCGAGGAGACGCCGGCGAGCGACACGGTCGACGGGTGCACGCCCGCGCGCCGCGCGACGTGATCCTTCACCGCCGCCGCCTCGACGAGGTCGCCCGACGCGGCGTAGAGCTGCGCCACGGTGCCGGGCATCCAGTCCATCGTGCGCACGTCGGCGGGGCTGCAGCGCGCCTCGCCCGACGCCGCGTCGACGCGCGAGACAGCGAGGTCGACCGGCGCGCGATCGCGCAGGAACGCCCGGCGGATCCCGGGAGGCGCGCCGCCGATCGGCCCCTGCGGGAGCAGCACCTCGACCAGCCGGAGCTCCAGCCAGACGCGCTCTCCCGCCTCGACCCCGGCCTGCGCGATGGCCTGCACCCGGAACGAGACGAAGCGATCGTCACGGCCCTCGTAACGCACCTCCACGCGCACCGGCGACTCGGGCGCCGGCCCGTACAGGCGGAGCGACGGGATGCGCGACGGGAACGCGATCTGGGCGGGCGGGCACCCCGGATCCCACAGCGACAGCCGGTCGTGCGGGATGGTATGGGTCAGCGCGTCGAGCATGCCCTGGTGCAGCGTCCCAGCGGGCACCGAGCCCCTCCGGGGGTCCAGCACCGCCGATGACCCGCGCGCGCCGAGGCGGAGCGCGGTCAGGTACTGGAACGCAGGGCCGTGGAACAGCGTCCCCGCGGCGTACGGATCGTCCGCCTCCGGCGCGTCGAGCGCCGGCTCCGGCGCCGGGGCGGGCGGGTAGTCACGGGCCACCCGCACGCGGCCGGTGCACACGGGCTCGAACCGCGAGAGCGCCGGGTTCGATGCCTCGCGCCACGCGAGCAGCCGGACGTCGAGGACGTCGCCGGATCCGGTCGCCTCGGCCTTCACGCGCACCGGCCCCGGCACGGGCAGCCAGCGCTGCACCACCACGTCCTCCACGGCCACGACCACGCTCCCCGGGCGCGCCCGCAACGCGGCGCCGGCCAGCCGGTCGACCATGCTCATCCCGGGGAGCGCCGGGACCGTCCACGTGGGGCGGTGGTCCGCGACCCACCCGTCCGGGTCCAGCACCTCCTCGACGTCGTCGAGCGCCGGCGCCGGCGCGGCCTTCGCCGCGGGCTGCTCCTGCGGGCGCAGGCGCGGGCTCCCGCCCACGGCGCCCGGGAGCGAGGCGAGGCGGCGCGCGCTCGCGCGCGGGTCGAAGCCGACGTCGCGCCGCGCCCGCGGCGAGGCGCCGTCGACGATCCGCACGCCGAGCGTCGCGCCGTAGATGCGCAGGCCGTCCACCCAGAGGTAGGACTCGGCGATGACGTAGGGCCCGCGATCGTCGCGGCCGACCTCGAGGATGTCGGTGTCGACCGTCACCCGCCGGCTGGCCGGCAGCACCTGGCCCCGGTACCGCCAGGAGTGCTCGTGCCCCGTCATCACGGGCTCGAACCGCGGGTCGCGGAGGCCCGCGTGGAGGTCCTGGTGCAGCATCCAGAACTGGATCGTCTGCAGCATCGCCTCGATGCCGAGCGAGCCCGGCTGCACTGGATCGCCCAGGAAATGAGCCTTGAAGAACCACTCCGACGCGTGCACGTCCCGCCGCGCGCGGAGCCGGCCGAGCCCCTTCCGGCCGCCGGCCTGCCACAGGCCGTCGATCCGGTCGATCATCAGCAGCGACGGCCGCGCGAGCCCGAGCTTGCCGCCGCAGTACCGCGCGGGGCGCTCGCGGAGATCGACCTCGAAATCGGACGGCTCATCGAGCGCGGCGACCTCCTCGGGCCTCGGCGGGATCCCGATCTGCGTCGCGAGCGCGGCCTTCGGGAAGAAGCCGAACACCGTGTCGAGGTCGTACACCCGCGCGCCGCCGAGGCTGCACTCGACCCGGAACGACAGGATGATCATGCCGCCCGACCGGGACATGTTCGTGAGCCGCGATCGGGTGCGCAGCGCGCTCACTGCCGGCGCCGGCGCCGGCAGGACCTCGGCGTGCAGCGTGCCCTTGCCGTCGAGGTTGCGGAAGTACAGCGCGCCGTCGGTCGAGAGCGCGCAGCCGGCGTAGCTCGCGAGCCAGCCGCACGTCTGGAGCGCGGCCTCGAGCACCACCGCGAACGGCATCGTGAGGCTCGCGTTCTCGTCGAAGTACCACGCGTCCTCCGGGACGTCGTACTCGACCTCGACCTCGGCGCCGGCCTTCATCGCCGCCATGGGGCGCGAGACCGACAGGACCCGGCTCATGAAGTGGTACGGCGGCCCCGGGAGCCGGGCGACGTGCTGGCCCCCGTCGAACCTGCGGTAGAGCGGGCCGAACGCGTCCGACGGCCTGCCCCAGGCGCACGAGAGCAGGCTCCGGTAATCGAACGGGAAGCCGCCGGCGTCTGCAGAGGCGCCGTCCGGCGGCGGCGCGCCCGTCTCGGACCAGGGGACGCGCGCGACCGGCACCGGCTCGACGTGGCCGTCGAGCAGCTCGGGGGCGCTCGTCAGCGGCCAGTCGGGGCTGAGGCGCAGGCCCACGCGGCGGGCGTGGAACGCCTTGAGGCCGTCGACCGTGCACAGGAAGTCGGCGAACACCGTCGGGCACGGGCCGTCGTGGACCTCCTCGACGAACACCTCGTACGTGAGCACGCGGCTCGCCGGGACCACCTGGCCGCGGCAGCGGAGCAGGTACGGGATCTCCGGCACGGGCTCGAAGCGGAAGCCGTCCGCGTCCACCGTGAAGCCCATGGCCGCCATGTAGAACGCGAGCGCCTGCAGGCAGCCCTCGAACATGAGCGTCCCCGGCATGCAGGGGTCGTCCTTGAAGTGGCCCTCGAAGTACCAGCCGTCCTTCGTGATCGGCAGCGTGGCCCGGAGATAGCCGCGCTTCCACGGGCCGCCCGCCGGGTCGAACACGTCGACGCGATCGAAGAACAGCATGGGCGGAGCGCTGATCCGCGGCGTCCTGACGTGGGTGCTCAGACGATCGAAGCCGGGGCCGAACGCCGCCGCGCCGTCTCCGGCCGCGAACGCGAGGAGGTCGGCCCGGTCGAACGCGGACTTCCCGCACGCGATCCGGGGCGGATCGAGGCGGGCGGTCGTCGCGGGCTCGGCGGTGTCCGCGTCCCAGAGCACGCCGCCGGAGCTCGCGAGCTCCTCGTCGGTGAAGAAGCCGGCCTGGCCCTTGCGCGTCTTCAGGCGCAGCTCGCCGCCGATCCGGCAGTCGTAGTGGAAGAAGAACAGGCGGACGTCGCCGTGCTTCGCGTGCCCGTCGACGTGGATGTCGTAGACGAGCGTGTCGCCCGGGCGCGGCAGGCCGCCGTAGAAGGTGAGCTCGCAGCCGAGCAGGCGGTAGACGCGCTCGCCCTTGTTCTCGAAGTCCGCGCCGAGCCAGCTGATGAGCAGCAGGTCGGCCTGGCCGCTCTCGATCATGACGCCGGCCGGCATCGCGCCGTCGTGCAGGTACCAGGAATCCCACCGCACGTCGGTCTCGGTCCACATCGTGCCGAGCTTCATCGAGCCGGGCTCGGCGTCGATCCCGGTGACCCGATCGGCGAGCAGCAGCGGCGGCATGGGCATGCGCACCTGGCGGCGATAGGCGTCCTGCCGGGCGAAGAGCGGGCCGAACACGTCGGAGATCCGCCCCGAGGCGAGGTGCTCGAGCTGCTCGCGGCTGAACCGGGGGCCGCGGGGCGCGACGGAAGGCGCCGCGGAGAGCACCGGCTGGGCGGAGGGACGCGGCGCAGGGGGCGGCGCGGCGGAGGGGCGCGGGGCCTCGACGACGCGCGGCGGTTCAACGACACGCGGCGACTCGGCGCGAGCGAGCTGCGGCGCCTCGGCGCGGGCGAGCGGCGGCGCATCGACCAGGCGCGGCGCATCGACCAGGCGCGGCCCCTCGATACGGACCGGCGCGGCGTGGGGCACCTGCGCCAAGGGGGTCTCGACCACCACCGCGGCCGCGCCCGACGACGCCTGCACGAGCGAGTCCAGCGCGCGCTGCCGCATCTGAAGGAACCGGCGGTGGACCTGGGCCTGCTGCTCCGCCCACTCCTTGTGGATCTGCGCCAGCTGCACGGTGAACGCCGCGGCGCCGGCGATCACGTCGCCCGGGATGTCCACGGCAGCGGCCGCGACGACGGCCGGTCCGACCGGCGGCGGCTCCTCTGCGAGGCTCGCGGCGACGGCCGTGACGACCGCCGGCCCGACCGGCGGCGGCTCGTCCCAGGACGGCGCCCGATCCGCGTCGGCGGCAGAGAACCCCGTGGGCCCGGGGTACAGCGGCGGCAGGTCGTCGAGAGCGGACGGCAGAGGCGGCGCAGGTTCCATGGAGTCTCCGGGGGATGAACAGGAGGCCGCGCCGGGCACGACGATCGCCGGCGGGTGGGCGGGGAGCGTCAGCGTCGGCCCCTCCGCCGATCGCGGCGGCGGGAGCGGCGCGGCGGGGCCGCCGGCCCCGATGCGGACCGACAGCGAGCCGCCGCCGAGGCCGGCGCAGCGGACCTCGGCGACCCGGATCTCGTCGGACCACGGCGCCCCGTCGGGCTTGCGGCCGTGACGGCAGGCGAGCACCGCGGCGGCCACGTGCAGCAGGCCCGAGGCCGCGTGCGCGTGGCCGAACCGCGGCGCGAGATCCGTGGACGACAGCACGAGGCCAGGGTCGGCCGGCTCGTCCACGACAACGGCCAGGACCGGGTGCCGCTCCCGGACGGCGTCGTCGAGGCGCTCGAGCACGAGCACCACGGCGGCGTCGCCGGGGGGCAGGCGGACGCCGAGCGCCTCGAGCGCAGCCGCGTGGGCGGGCTCGCACGAGAGATCCACCGCGCCGACGATCGCCGCGTCCACCGCGCCGGCGCGCAGGGCGCGGGACGCGACGCGCAGCGCCCAGGGGCCGGACAGCTCCTCGGCCGCGATCGTGAACGACGGTCCACCGACGTCGAGCTGGCTGTTCAGCCGGTTCGCCGGGATGTTGGGCATGTTCCCGACGACGCCCGCCGCCTGCAGCGCAGGGATGATCGCGTCCTGGAGCGCGCCGACGTCGACCGACGGACCGAGCCGCGCCGGCGCCGTCTCGGCGAGCCGCCAGCGCGTCATGTACCGGCACACCTCGGTGTCGGCGCCCATGCCGATCAGCACGGCGGTGCGATCGCGCGGCAGCGCGAGCCCCTCGGTGGCCTCGATCGCCGCCTCGAGCAGCAGCGTCTGCTGGGCGAGCGCCTGCTGCAGATCGCGCGGCGGAAACCGGAGCCGATCCGCGGGCAGCGCGACCGCCGCCCGGCGGGGATCCGCGCCGCGGCCCGAGAGGAGCGGCTCCGCGAAGGCCCGGACGCCGCTGAGCTCACCGACGCACAGGCCCATGGCCACCACGGCCAGGTGGCCTGCCGGCGCGGGGCGCCCGGCGTCGACAGGGCGCGAGGCCGCCGCGGCGGCCTGCGGCGCGGCGCGGGCCGCGCGGCCCCTCGGCGAGGACGGCTCGTACGCCTCCACGAGGAGGTGGGCATTGTTCCCGCCGAACCCGAACGCCGACAGGCCCGCGAGCCGCCGCCCCTCCCACGGCTCGGCGCGCTGCAGCACCCGGAAGGGGCTCGAGGCCACCGCCTCGCTCAGCGGATCGGCGTGCAGCGTCGGCGGGCGGACGCCGGCCGCCATGGCGCCGAGCAGCTTGAGGAGCCCGGCCGCGCCGGCCGTCGTGACGAGGTGACCGAGGTTCGACTTGAGCGAGCCGAGCGGGACCTCGCGGGAGCCGAACACCTCCTTGAGGGTCGCGATCTCGGTCGCGTCGCCGAGGGGCGTGCCCGTCGCGTGGCACTCGAGCAGCGACACCTCGCGGGGATCGAGGCCCGCCATGGCGTACGCGGCCCGCATCGCGCGCAGCTGGCCCTCGACGGAGGGCGCCAGGAGGCCGCGGCCGCGGCCGTCGTTCGACAGGCCGATCCCGCGGATCACGCCGAGGATCGGCCTGCCCGCGGCCTCCGCGTCCGACAGGCGCTCCAGGACAACGAACGCCGCGCCCTCCGCCGGGACCAGGCCGTCGGCCTCCGACGAGAACGGGCGGCTCTGCCCGGTGCGGCTCATGGCCGACAGCGCGCAGAACCCGATGTGCATGAAGAGGTCGTCCGAGCGGCACACCGCGCCCGCGAGCATCCGGTCGGCCTCGCGATCCTGCAGCCGCTCGCAGGCGAGCGCGATCGCGTACAGCGACGACGCGCACGCGGCGTCGAGCGCGAACGCCCCGGCCCCGAGGCCGAGCACGTCGGCCAGCAGGTGGGCGGGCAGCCCCGACATGAACCGGTTGCGCGGATCGGGGCGCGGGACGCCGGCGAGATCGCCGAGCCACGTCGACTCGACCCACGCCGACATGGCCGACGACGGGAACGAGAGGTTCCCGAGCACCGCGCCCGCGCGGTCGGACCGGCCCTCGTGGCCCGCCTCGCGCAGCGCCTCGCGGCCCGCGTGGAGCACCCACTGGAAGAGCGGGTCGAGCGCGAGCAGCGACTCGGGCGTCCCGCCCCGCCGCGGGAACGGGTCGCTCGCGAGCACGCGGCGGAAGTGCTCGTCGAACCCGGTGACGTAGCCGCCGCGGTCGCTCCACGCGCGGTCCTTCGCGTCGCGCACGTCGCGCGCGCCGCGCGCGGAAGGCCCCTCCTGCGCGAGCGCGCGCTCGCGCGAGAGGCGCCAGCGGCCGTCGGGCGCGGCGGACAGGAGGTCCCGGCCGGCGAGCACGTTGTCCCAGAGGGCCGCGGGGTGGAGCGCGCCCGGGAGGACGCACCCGCGGCCGACGATCGCGATGGGCTCGAACACGCTGGCCTCGATCACGCCTGGCCGCGCGCCGTGTCGGGGCGCAGGACGTACTGCACGTCGCGCAGCTCCGCGACGAGCGAGCCGCGGTCGTCAACGAACGCGATGTCGGCCTTCGTGCGATCGCGGGCCACGATCTGCCCGCGCACCACCGCGCGCAGCGGGCCGTCGGACGGCCCCTCCGCGAAGGTGTGCAGCGCGCCCACGGACATCGGGAGCGCCGCGCCGCCGAGCACGTGCTGCGTCCACAGCGTCGCGAGCTGCAGCCCGCCGTCGAGCGCCGCCGGATCGGTCTTCCACGGCTGGGCCACCCAGCCGGCCTCGCGGAGGCCCACGACCGTCCCCGCGATCCCGTCGCGGCTCACGCCGTCGAGCCGCCGGATCACCTGGAAGTCGCGGCCGTGGAAGAGCGTGCGGCCGTCGTACAGCTCGCCGCCGGCGGGCCACGGGCCGAGCTCCGGCGCGGCCGGGCCCTTCGGGGCCACGCGCCCTTCGGGCTGCTGCATCTGGATGGTCGCCGCGTAGTGCAGCGCCCCCTGCGGCCCGCGCAGCTCCGCCGCGAGCACCGCGCCGTGGCCGTTGCTCACCTCGCGGCAGTCGACGCGGAACACCTCGCCGCCGGACTCGTACGCCGCGAGCTTGATCCCGCGCAGGACCCGCACGTCGCGGAGCTCGGTCACGACGAGATCCGGCCGGCACGCGCGCGCGGCGCGGGCGAACCACTCGAGCGCGATCACCACAGGCACCACGGGCACGCCGTTGATGGCGTGATCGCCGAGGTAGGGGTGCGTCGCGCGGTCCGCGCGGACGGCCAGCGCGACCCGGCCGCCGTGGCCTTGGGCCGCGAGCGCCTTCGGCTCCGCGCCGAGCACGAGCTCGACCGCGCCGGGCGGGGCGCCGCCTTGCCCGCGCGCGCCGCGATCACCCGAGGCGTCGCACAGCTCGTCGAGGAGCATCTTCGCGCCCGCGGCGAGCGGGATGAGCGGCACGCCGAGCTGCGCGAAGTGGGCCTCGAGCGCCGCGTTCACCATGCCGCCTTGCCAGGGCCCCCAGCCGAGCGACTTCACCCGGCAGCCCGGGCGGCGGGCTGCCTCGGCGGCCGCGACCTTGTTCAGGACCTCGTTCGCCATCGCGTAGTCGCACTGCCCCTTGTTGCCGCCGCGCGCGGCGATCGAGCTGAAGAGGACGATCGCCTTGAGCGGGTCGCCCGCTGTCGCGCCGAGCAGGGCCCGGAGGCCGTCGACCTTCGTGCTGAACACGCGCTCGAACTGCTCGACCGTCTTCTCGGCGACGAGCTTGTCGGCGAGCACGCCGGCGCCGTGGACGATCGCCGTGACGGGGCCGAGGGCGCCGCGCACGCCGTCGAGCGCCGCGGCCACCGCCCGCGCGTCGTTCACGTCGACAGGGACGTAGAGGGCCTCGCCGCCGGCGGCGCGGATCGCGTCGAGCGTCGCGCGGACCTCGCGGTTCGCGAGGATCTTCGCGACGCTCCGGCCGATCTCGGCCGGGGTCACCCGCTGGCCCGCGGAGGTCGCCGCCTTGACGAGCGCTGCCTTGAGCGCGGCCTCGCCGTCGGCGCCGCGGCAGGCGGCCGGCTCGTCCTCGAGCGCGGTGCGGCCGAGCAGCGCGAACCGCGCGTGGCTGGCCCTGGCGAGCGCGATCAGCGTCGCCGCGGTGACGCCGCGGGCGCCGCCGCTCGCCACGACCACGTCGGACGGCCCGAGGGGGAGCGGCCCGGGCTGCGCGTCCTGCCGGACGCTGCGCGGCGTGGTGCGCCGGCCGTCCGCGCGCAGGCCGATCTCGAGCTCGACGCCGCCGGACAGGAGCTCCGAGGCGATGGCCTCCGCGAGCTCGCCGTCGGACCGGCCGGCACGCTCGAGGTCGATCGCGCGGCAGGACGCCTCGGGCCACTCCAGCGCCGCGGTCTTCACGAGGCCCGGCAGCCCGCCGACCCAGGCTCGGTCCGAGCCCGCGAGGCCGAAGTCGCCGCCGGTGTCCTGGACCGTGACGAAGAGGGCCGGCTTCGCCGCGATCGCCTGGGCAGCGAGGAACGCCTCGCGGTGGACGGCGAGCGCCGCGTCGGCCGTGGCCAGCTCGCGCAGGCCGCCGAGGAACACGGCGCCGCGCGCGCCGCGGGGCACGGCGGGGGCGTACTCGGCGGCGATCCCGCGCGCCGCGAGGGCCGCGACGAGCGCGGGGCCGATCGCGTCGTGGCCGGTGATCACGAGGGTGCCTGCGTCGAAGAGGCCGGGCATCGCGAGGCCGGCGGCGGGCGCCGGCTCCTCGACGAGCGTCCACCGGCCGAGGGGCGTGGAGGCCGGCTCCTCGGCGGGCTCCGCCGGGGCAGCGCCGGCGGTGACAGCGGCGGGACCGAGGCTCGCGCGGAGGTGGTCGACGACCTGCCCCAGCGTGCGCAGCTGCGCCAGCGCCGAAGCGTCGACCTCCGCCAGCCCCGGCGTCCGATCGCGGACCGCCGACAGGATCTCCACCCGCTTGATGCTGTCGATGCCGAGGTCGCTCTCCAGCTCCATCTGCAGCCCCAGCATCTCCGCCGGGTAGCCCGTCGTCTCCGCGACGACCGCCATCACGACGCGCTCCACCTCGGCCGCGCCGGGCGTCGCGCCGGACACGCCGGTAGGCGCCGCAACGGCAGGAGCCTTCGCGGCGGGCGCAGCGACGGCCGGGCCGGCGCTGGCGGCCGGCAGCGAGGCGCGGAGGTGGTCGACGACCTGCCCCAGCGTGCGCAGCTGCGCCAGCGCCGAGGCATCCACCTCCGACAACCCGGGCGTCCGGTCGCGGACCGCCGACAGGATCTCCACCCGCTTGATGCTGTCGATGCCGAGGTCGCTCTCCAGCTCCATCTGCAGCCCCAGCATCTCCGCCGGGTAGCCCGTCGTCTCCGCGACGACCGCCATCACGACGCGCTCCACCTCGGCCGCGCCGGGCGCCGCGACGGACGCGACGGCAGGCACCGCAGCGGTGGAGGCCTTCGGTACGGACGCGGCGGCAGCCGGACTGGCGCTGGCGGCCGGCCCGGCGGCTGGCAGCGAGGCGCGGAGGTGGTCGACGACCTGCCCCAGCGTGCGCAGCTGCGCCAGCGCCGACGCGTCGACCTCCGACAACCCGGGCGTCCGGTCGCGGACCGCCGACAGGATCTCCACCCGCTTGATGCTGTCGATGCCGAGGTCGCTCTCCAGCTCCATCTGCAGCCCCAGCATCTCCGCCGGGTAGCCCGTCGTCTCCGCGACGACCGCCATCACGACGCGCTCCACCTCGGCCGCGCCAGGCGCCGCGACGGACGCGACTGCATGCGCCGCGACGGCAGGAGCCTTCGCGGCGGGCGCGGCGACGGCCGGGCCGGCGCTGGCGGCCGGCAGCGAGGCGCGGAGGTGGTCGACGACCTGCCCCAGCGTGCGCAGCTGCGCCAGCGCCGAGGCATCCACCTCCGACAGCCCCGGCGTCCGGTCGCGGACCGCCGACAGGATCTCCACCCGCTTGATGCTGTCGATGCCGAGGTCGCTCTCCAGCTCCATCTGCAGCCCAAGCATCTCCGCCGGGTAGCCCGTCGTCTCCGCGACGACCGCCATCACCACCTGCTCCACCTCGGCCGCGCCAGGCGCCGCGCCAGAAGCGACGGCAGGCGCCGCGACGGCGGATGCCTTCGCCGCGGGCGCGGCGGTAGCCGGACTGGCGCTGGCGGCCGGCCCGGCGGCCGGCAGCGAGGCGCGGAGGTGGTCGACGACCTGCCCCAGCGTGCGCAGCTGCGCCAGCGCCGACGCGTCGACCTCCGACAGCCCGGGCGTCCGGTCACGGACCGAGGACAGGATCTCCACCCGCTTGATGCTGTCGATGCCGAGATCGCTCTCCAGCTCCATCTGCAGCCCGAGCATGGAGACGGGGTATCCCGTCTTGTCCGCGACAACGTCGAGGACCAACCGCTCGATATCGACACGCGGCGCAGCGGCGACCGCCGCCTGCGTTACCACGGCGGCCGCGGGCGCGGTGACGGCCGTGGACACTGCCACTGGCGCCGCGGCTGCGGCCTTCACAGCCGTAGCAGGCGCCGCTGTGACCGCTCTTGCTGTCACGGCGGGCGCTGCAACTGCCGCCTTCGCGGTCACGGCAGGCGCCGCCTGCGCCGGCAGCGCGACAGGCGTGGGGAGCTCCCCGCCTGCGCCGTTCAGGCCGTCCAGGGCCACGCTGCTCCTGCCCTCGGAGCGCGCGGTCGGCGCCGCTGCAGGCCGTACGGACGCCTCCGAGACAGGCCCCGCATGCACCGGAGCGAGGAGAACCGGCGCAGGCCGCACCTCGGACACCGTCGTCGGGGCGACCGGGTACGGAGCGCCGGTCGCCAGCGCGGCAAGCCCTGAGAAGGACGCCTCGGCGGCCTGGAGAAAGGCGATGTGGCTCTCGGCCATCGTGCGCTGGTACACGCTGTGGGCTTCCGCCGTGGCGCGCTGCGCCTCCTGGTACGCGGCCAGCCACGACGCGCTCACCGCCGGCCGCGACGCGCTCACCACAGCCGTCGACGCGCTCACTGCCGGCCGCGACGTGCTCACCACAGGCGCCGACGCGCTCACTGCCGGCCGCGACGTGCTCACCGCAGGCGCCGACGCGCTCACTGCCGGCCGCGACGTGCTCACCACAGGCGCCGACACGCTCGCCACCGCAGACGTCGACGCGCTCACTGCCGGCGCCGACGCGCTCACTGCCGGCCGCGACGCGCTCACTGCCGGCGCCGACGCGCTCACTGCCGGCGCCGGCGCGCTCACCACAGGCGCCGACGCGCTCACCACAGGCTGCGACGCGCTCACCACCGCCCGCGGCGCGCTCACCACCGCCCGCGCCGCCTCTGGCGCCGGCTTCTGCGCCGCCCGCGGCGGGCTCGCCGCCGGCAGCGCCTTCGCGCCCCCCTGCGGCGGGTACGGCTTCCCGTAGTTGCTGCCGTTGATCTGCAGCGCCAGCTTCGGCTTCGGCAGCGCCCGCGGATCGCTCGGCGCCGCGAAGCCTTCCCAGAGGACCCGCGCGTCCAGCGGCACCCCGGCCACGGCGAGCCGCGCCACCGCCTCGAGCAGGCTCGTCACGCCGTGCTTGCCCTTGCGGTCGAGCGCCACCGCCCGGTGCGGCCGGCCGCTCAGGATGTCGCCGACCAGGTTCGTCAGCACCGAGCCCGGCCCGACCTCGACGAACGTGCGCACGCCGTCCGCGTACATCCGCTCGATCTCCTCCACAAACCGCACCGGCTCCGCGAGCTGCCGCGCCAGCCGGTCGCGCGCCGCGTCGCCGCCGCCCGCGTACGGCTCGATCTCCGCGTTGCTGTACACGGGCGCCGCCGGCGCCTCGACCGCGATGCCCGCCAGGAACTCGCGGAGCGGCGCGCTCGCCTCCGCCACGAGCGGCGAGTGGAACGCCGCGGCCACGTCGAGGCGCCGCGCCTGGATCCCGGCGCCCTTCAGCCGCTCCTCCGCCGCCTCGATCGCCGCGACCGAGCCCGACAGCACCACCTGCTTCGGGCCGTTGTGGTTCGCGATCACCACCCCGCCGAGGCCCAGCGCCCGCACCTCGTCGATCCCCCGCGGGACCGCGATCATCGCGCCCCGCTCCGACGACGCCGCGCCCATCAGCTCGCCGCGCCGCCGCGCCACGCGCAGGAGGTCCGCCGCGGACAGCGCGCCGGCCGCGTGCAGCGCCGTGATCTCGCCGAAGCTGTGGCCCGCGAACGCCTCGGCCCGTACCCCGAGCGCCGCGAGCAGCGCGAGGTGCGCGAGGCTCGTCGCGCCGATCGCCGGCTGCGCCCACCGCGTCTCGCGGAGCCGCGCCTCCTGCGCCGCCCGGTCCTCGTCCGAGAACACCGGCCGCGGGAACACCACCTCGTGCAGCGGCGCGTCCGCGATCGCGACGCCCGCCGCCGCGTCCCAGGCCGCGCGGGCCGGGTCGAACGTCATGAGCGCGTCCGCGCCCATCCCGACGTACTGGCTCCCCTGCCCCGGGAACAGGAACGCCACCCGCCCCGGCGCCTCCCCGCTCGCGCAGTGCACGAGCGGCGCCGAGAGCGCCTGCTCCGGCCTCGCCTCGAGGTGCGCCGCGACCTGCTCGAGCTTCTTCCTGAGATCCGCCTCGTCCGTCGCGCACAGCCCGAGCCGCGCCGGCCTCGACGCGTCGAACGAGAGCACCGACTCCCGCGCCAGGAAGCGCAGGATCTCGGGCACCTCCGCCTCCTTCGCCAGCGCCCGCGCGCGATCCGCGAGCGCCGCCGGCGTGTCCGCCGACAGGAGGAAGAGCTCCGCCGGCAAGGCCCGCACCCGCCACGCCTTCGGCGCCGGGCCCGTGTACTCCTCCAGCGCCACGTGGAAGTTCGAGCCGCCGAAGCCGAACGAGCTCACCGACGCCCGCCGCGGGTGGTCCCCCGGCCGGATCCACGGCCGCGCCTGGGTATTGAGATAGAAAGCGGTCTTTTCTATGTCGAGCTTGGGGTTCGGCTTGTCGACCTTGATGGTCGGCGGCAGCACCTTGTGGTGCAGGGCCATGATCGCCTTGAACAGGCCGGCCGCGCCGGCCGCCGCCTTGGTGTGGCCGATCTGCGACTTCACGCTGCCGAGCGCGCACCACTGGCGGTCTTCGCGCCCCGACTCGTCGAACATCGCCCGCAGGCCCTCGAACTCGGCCGCGTCGCCGGCCTTCGTCCCGGTGCCGTGCGCCTCCATCAGCTCCACGGTCTCGGGGCCGTACCCGGCGGCGGCGTACGTCCGGCGGAGCGCCTTCGCCTGCCCTTCCGGCACCGGCGCGTACACGCTCTTGCTCCGCCCGTCCGACGACGAGCCGATCCCGCGGATCACCGCGTAGACCCGGTCCCCGTCGCGCTCGGCGTCGTCGAGCCGCTTGAGCGCCACCATCGCGATGCCCTCGCCGAGCAGCGTGCCGTCGGCCTTGTCGGAGAACGGCCGGCAGTCGCCCGACTTCGACAGCGCGGGCGTCTTGCTGAAGCACATGTACATGAAGGCGTCGTTCATCGTGTCGCAGCCGCCCGCGATCACGAGATCGGACTGGCCGAGCGCCAGCTCGTTGATCGCCATCGACATCGCCGACAGCGACGACGCGCACGCCGCGTCGGTCACGCAGTTCGTCCCGCCGAGGTCGAGCCGGTTCGCGATGCGACCGGCCACCACGTTCCCGAGCAGGCCCGGAAAGCTCGACTCCTGCCACGGCACGTAGTTGCCCGCGATCTTGTCGCAGGCGCGCTTCACCTCGTCCTCCGGATACCCGAGATCCCGGAGCGCCTTCGCCCACACCGGCCGCTGGATCCGGCTCACCATCGAGGCGAGCAGCTCCTGCGCGGAGGTGACGCCGAGGATCACGCTCATCCGCTCGCGGCTCATCGACTCGAACTGCCCCTGCGCCGCGTCCTCCAGGACCCGCTTCGCCACGATCAGCGCGAGCAGCTGCGTCGTGTCCGTCGCCGGGACGATCGAAGGCGGGACGCCCCACTCGAGCGGATCGAACGGCACGTCCTTGAGAAAGGCGCCGCGCTTCGCATAGGTCTTGTCCGGGGCGGACGGGTCGGGATCGTAGTAGTCCTCGACAAGCCAGTGGGTGCTCGGGACATCCGTGATGAGGTCTGTCCCGGACAGGATATCGCGCCAGAAGCCGTGCGCATCGAGCGAGCCGGGGAAGATGGCGCTCACGCCGACGACGGCGATGTGCGGGATACGCGAAGACGAAGGATGCATGAGGACCTCGGCAGGTGGTCAGGCGCTCAGGCGAGCGGGCGAGGAGTGAAGTGGAATGCGGCGCTCGGCACGGGGACGCCGTACGTCCGGAGCTGCTGCGCGCGCGTGACGACGGCCGCGCCCTCGAGCAGGTTGCGCGCGACCTGGACCGCGGTGCGGCGCGCCGGGTCCTCGAGGAACGACCCCTTGACCCAGCGGTTGAACGCGCCCATGGCCGGGCCGCACCAGATCTGGTAATCGGCGCGGCGCTTCGGGTCCCCGGCGATCGCCCACTTGCTGGACATGCCGAGATACCAGCGGAAGATCAGCGCCATCTTGTGCTTCGGCTCGCGCGCGGCGCGCTCGAGCTCGGCCGGGTCGCGCTCGGCGAAGAACCGCTCGCAGCCCGCCCACACCTCGTCGCACGACATCTGGAACAGCTCCCTCTCGATGCGCGCGCGCACGTCGCCGGGCAGCGACTCGATGGAGTCGTGGGCGACGTAGAGGTCGTAGAGCCGCTGCGCCCGGACACCGAACATCGTGCCGCGCTTGAGCACCTGGACCTGCACGCCGAGCTCGAACATGTCGGCGGCCGGCGTCATCACCACGTCCGGGAGATCGGCCTGGGCCAGCATCTTCTTGCCCTCGTCGGACAGGCCCGACTCGATGCACGACTGGTTGACCGAGCCCGTGAGCACGTACGCCGCCCCGAGCGCGAACGCGGCGGCGACCGACTCCGGCGTGGAGAGGCCGCCGGCGGCGCCGACGCGGATCGGCCGGTGATACCCGTACTTCGCCGCGAGCTCGTCGCGGACGCCGAGGATCACCGGGAACAGCGCGACGAGGGGCTGGTTGTCGGTGTGACCGCCGGAGTCCGCTTCCACGGTGATGTCCTCGGCGACCGGGAGGCTCCGCGCGAGCTCCGCCTCGTCGCGGGTGAGCCACCCGTTGCGAACGCAAGTATCGAGGATCTCGGCCGGCGCGGGCGACAGGAAGCGCGCGGCGACCTCCGGGCGCGAGATCTTCGCGAACAGGTGGTTCTTCCGGTCGACGCGGCCGTCGGGCAAGCGCTTGACGCCGCTGTAGGCGAACCGCACGACCATCGGGTTCAGGCCCATGTAGGCGGCCGCCTCGGCCCGCCGGACTCCCCTCTTGAGGTAGAGCTCCACCGTGTCGCTCTCCAGCCTGGGCTGGTTCGGAGCGTGGATGAGGTTGCAGCCCCAGGTGGGGCCGTCCGTGCCGAGCGCCGCCGAGATCTCGTCGATCGCCTGCTCGATCCGGTGCAGCCCGAGGCCTGCGGCGCCGAAGAACCCCATCATGCCTGCCTTGGCCATCGCGATCGTGAGCCGCGTGGTGTGGATGCCGTTCGCCATCGCGCCGGCCACGTACGGGAAGCGCAGGCCGTGGACCTCGACGAAGGAGCGGTCTCCGAGCCACTCCGGGTACAGGGCGGGCAGCGTTCCGAGGAGCGGGAACGTCGGGACCCCGTTGACCTGATCCTCGCGGAGGACAGCGCCGCCGCGGGACACGCCGACGCGCCCCTCCGGCGTCTCACGCACCACGTGCACCGGCTCTCGCACGCAGGAGACGGCCTCCCGCAAATCTGTCGATGTGAACGCGGGGAGCCAGGGCCCGCTGCGCCAGATGCCGATCGGCTGGAGGCCGGCGCTGCGGATGACCTGCGGATCCTCAATCATGCTGGGCTGCCTCCTAATGACAAGCACGGCCTCTATAACACCCGTCGTGAGCGGCCCGCGGTAATGGTTCGGTCACGGCGCAACGGCGGGACGGACCCGTTGACCAGGCGATGAAAGCGCTTTCCCTCGGCTCCTCTGCGCCTGACGCGCCCTCGTGACGCACCGCGCCTTTGTTTCGTGACTGTCACGCGCACCGCAGCGCGGCGCGCACCGCAGCGCGACGCTCACCGCAGCGCGGCGCTCACCGCGCGGGCGCCGGTGCAGGGCTGGTGGCGTTCAGGGCCTGTGCGACGAGGCCAGCGACGCGCAGGCCAGCGCCGCCGGGAGGGCTCGACGGGACCGACACCGGGCGCTACCACAGCGCCCGGCGGCGAGGTGAGCGGCGGATCCGACGCGCCTGCCTGCTCGGGTGTCATTTTTACACGACCGCCCGCGCTCGACCGCGGCGTCCCGGTGCTGAGCAGGTTTGATGTCGCCCGCGCTCGCCTTATGCTCCTGTGACGATACGACGATGAGACGTCTCTACCGCCTCTCTGCCAAGATCAGCAGGCTCCTCGCGGCCCGTCGCACGCGCGAAGCACGCGCGCGGACACCCCGTGTGGCGCCGCCGGACGAGGCCCCGACTGGCACCGCCGCGCAGGAATGGACGCCGGAGCCCCTCGACCATCAGCAGGCGGTGCTCAAGTACGTCATCGCCAACGTCCCCCATGCCATCTTCTGGAAAGACCGTCACGGACGGTTTCTCGGGGGAAATCAGAACTTCCTCAACGACACCAACACGAAGGTGCTGGAGAACCTCGTCGGCAAGACCGATTTCGACGTATGGGGCAGCAAGAACGCGGAGTGCTTCGTGCGCATCGACCGGGAGGTCATGGAGGGTGGCACCCCGATCCTCGACGTCGAGGAGCCGCTGCTGCGCCCGGACGGCGAGCAGCGGTTCCTGCTCACCAGCAAGGTGCCCATCCGCGACGAACGGGGCGAGGTGACGGGGATCCTCGGGATCTACGCGGACATCACCGAGCGCAAACGGATGGAGATCGAGCTCCAGAAGGCCAAGGAGGCGGCGGACGCCGCGGCCTGCGCAAAGGGAGAGTTCCTCACCGTGATGAGCCACGAGCTCCGGACGCCGCTCTCCCTCATCCTCGGACCGCTCGAGTCGCTCCTGTCGAGCCGGGACGAACCGCTCTCGCCGCGGGTGCGGGCGGACCTCGAGCTCATCCAGCGCAGCGGGCGGCGGCTCCGCCGGCTGGTCGACGATGTCCTGGATCATCAGAAGATCGAGGCCGGCAAGATGCAGATCGACTGGGAGGCCGTCGACGTCGGAGAGCTCGTCTCGGACATGGTGGAGGAGGCTCGCCCGGCGGCGGCGCGCGGCGGGCTCGATCTCTCGATTCGCGTGGATCCCGAGCTGCGGAGGGTCCCCGCCGATCGGCGCAAGCTCGAGAAGATCGCGCTCAACCTGCTGGGCAACGCGCTGAAGTTTACCCCGCCTGGCGGGCGCGTCACCGTCGACCTGCGGGCGCTCGATGGTCTGTTCGAGCTCTCGGTCGAGGACACCGGCCCTGGCATCCCGGCGGACAGGAGACACCTGCTCTTTCAACGGTTTCAGCAGATCGACGCCTCGGCGACGCGAAAGCACGAGGGGACGGGGATCGGGCTGTCGCTGGCCAAGGAGCTCACGGAGCTCATGGGCGGCGCGGTCGGCGTGGAGAGCGAGCCCGGGGTCGGCTCTCGCTTCTTCGTGCGGCTCCCGCGCGCCGCGGATTTCCTGGCAGCGCGGCGGGCGACCGCCGCGCCCGAGCCGCCGCGATCGCTCGACGGCGCGGGCACCTCCGAGCCTCCCCCGTCGTCCGTCAACCTCCGCGGCTTCGAGGTGCCCCCGGCGCCCGCCGCAGGCGCGCCCGGCGCCGGCGGCGGCGCGGAGGGGCCGCGCGTGCTCGTGGTGGAAGACAACCCGGACATGAGATCGTACCTGGCGGACATCCTGTCGGCCGGACACGAGATCGTCCTGGCGACGAACGGCCGGGAAGCGCTCGAGTCGATCGCGGCGAAGCGGCCCAATGTCATCGTCTCGGACGTGATGATGCCGGAGATGGACGGATTCGAGCTGGTCAGGCGGCTCAAGGGGGATCCCGCGCTCCGGGACATCCCTGTCCTCCTCTTGACGGCGAGGGCGAGCGGCGCGGAGGCCGTGGGGGGGCTCGACGTCGGCGCCGACGAGTACATGAGCAAGCCGTTCGACCCCCTGGAGCTCAGGGCGCGAGTCCGCGCCGCGGAGCGGCTGCACCGCGCCTATCTGGAGCTCGCGGCGAAGAACGACGAGCTCGCGGCGGCGCTGGAGCAGCTCTCGGAGGCGCAGCAGGAGCTGCTCCAGGCGGGCAAGATGGCGGCGATAGGGACGCTGGTGGCGGGGCTGTCGCACGAGATGAACAACCCGGTGTCGGCCATCCTGATGAACGCCCAGCTGCTGCTCAGGCGGCACCGGAAGGGGCACGGCCTGCCCGACGAGGCCTCGCTCCTGAAGGCGCTCGGCACCATCGAGCGGCAGGCGATCCGGTGCTCGGATCTCGTGACGGCGCTGCTCGAGTACGCGCGCGGCAAGCCGATCGGCCGGGAGCCGTGCGACGTGCGCGCGGCGCTCCGCCGCGCTGTCGACCTGTCCGCGCCGCGGGCGCGCGAGCGCAGGGTCCACCTCGAGACGGACGGCAACTCATCGGCGCTGCCCGAGGTGCTCGTCAATGCATCGCAGCTCGAGTCGGCCTTGCTCAACGTGATAGGCAATGCGCTCGACGCCAGCCCGCACGGCAGCGCCGTGGTGGTCGAGGCTCGCCCGCGGCCGCGCGGGGACATCCACGGCGTGGAGATCGACGTGCACGACCACGGCTGCGGCATCCGCGCCGAGGACCTGAGCCGCATCTTCGAGCCGTTCTTCACGACGAAGCCGCCCGGGCAAGGGACAGGGCTCGGGCTGTCGCTGACGCACCGGTTCATCGAGGAGCACCAGGGCAGCATCCGTATCGAGAGCGCGCCGGGCGAGGGCACGACGGTGCGCATGTGGCTGCCCGCGCGGCAAACGGAAGGGGCGGAGTGAGGCGAGGGAGCGCGCGCTCACGACCACGCGGGGTCAGCTCGCCGGCGAGGCGCGGAGCTCCGCGGCGAGCGCCGCGCCCAGGGCGAAGAACGCCGGCCGGGCGGGCTCCGGGCCGCCGCCCAGCCGGCGCTCGAGCCGCGCCGCATCCCAGCCGCAGGCGTCGTAGGTCTCCAGCGCGTGCCGGTCGCGCCTGGACAGCCGGGCCCTCGCGCCGTGAAGCGCCGCGGTCATGGCCGGCAGCACCGCGGAGAGCGCGCGGCCGGTCTCCCCCCAGTCGTCGAGCGACGAGGGGCTCTCCAGCACATCGACGACGAGGCCCGTGAAGAACAGGCCGACGACGGCCTCGCAGAGGCGATCCAGCGCGCCGCGCACGGCGTCGTCGCCCATCGTCCAGAGCGCCGGGTCCGGGCTGAAGTAGCCCAGGAACGCTTGCAGCATGAGCATCGGCGTCTCGGGCATCAAGAAGCGACGCTCGCCCCGCTCGCGCGACCGCCTGCGGAGCACGCGCATCATCGAGATCATGATCTCGCCGACCGCGAACCCCTGCTGCGCCTGCTCGGCGAGGTCGTCGCCCATGTCCACCTCGACGCGGATCCCGGGGGCGAGCCGGGCGACGAACGAGATCCCGAGCGGGTGCACGAACAGCGTCCTCGTGGCGAGCATCTCGACGTCACGGAGGACATCTGCGGGGAGGACCGCCCCATAGGCGACGAGCGCGCGCCGGACCGCGCCGGTGATGAGCGGGTCCTCGGGGACGTCGTCGACCAGGTCGCCCAGGCTCACGATCGACTCCGCATGATCGCGGAATAGCACAGCTGGACGAGGAGCGGCGCCCGCTTCGCGCCGAACGCCCTCGATGCCGCCGGCGTCGGCGCGACATCGGATCTGTCATTTATTTGCGGCGAGCGATCTATCATTTATTTGTGACGAGAGCTCTCGTCATTTATTGATCGAAGAGGGAGGGAGGCCACGGCGCCCCGCGACCCCCCTCGAGCCGACAGCGCACCGCATCAAGCTCGCCCTCGGGCCGGAGCTCGATCTGCGGCGCGCGCCGTACGGGCGCCCCTGTGTGGTAGCTTCGGCGCATGACCAGCGCGGGCGCGACGCTGCCAGTCCCGGTCGCGACGCCGCGCCGAGCCGCGTTGCGCGCCCAGCTCGCCGAGTTCCTGCTCGTCGGGGGCGCGACGCTCGTGCTCTTCCCGCTCGCGTGGCTCGCCCGCCGGGCCGTCGGGCTCGACGCGGCGGAGCTCGCGATCGGCTTCCTGACGTTCCACGCCGCGTCCGTGATCAACGATCCTCACTTCGCGGTGACGTACCTGCTGTTCTACAAGGACGCGAGGCGCCGCGCGTTCGGCGGCGCGTTCGCCCCGGCGCAGCGGGCCCGCTACATCCTGGCCGGCCTCCTGGTCCCGGCCGCGCTGCTCGCGTGGGCGATCGGGGCGCTCTCGACCGGCTCGGCGCGGTCCATGGGCTTCATGATCCAGCTCATGTTCCTCCTGGTGGGCTGGCACTACGTGAAGCAGGGCTTCGGCGTGCTGACGGTGCTCTCGGCGCGGCGTGGGTTCCGGTTCGGTCCCCTGGAGCGCAAGGTGATCCTCGCGCACTGCTTCGCGGCCTGGGCGTACGCGTGGGCGAGCCCGGCGGATCCAGGCAGGGAGGTCGAGGAGAAAGGCGTGGTCTACACGTCGCTCGCGCACCCGCCGGCGCTCGAGCCCGTCACCGGGCTCGCGTTCGGGCTCAGCGCGCTCGCGCTGCTCTGGGTGCTCGCGCGCAGGTGGCGCATGGAGCGGCGCCTGCCGCCGCTCGCGCCGCTGGCCGGTTTCCTCATCACGATCTGGCTCTGGACGGTCTACTCGAGCCTCGACCGGCTCATGGTGTACGTGATCCCGGCGCTCCACTCCGTTCAGTATCTGTATTTCGTCTGGCTCATGAAGCGGAACGAGGCGCGCGACGCCGAGGGCCCGCCGCTGTTCGGGCGCCCTACCGGCTTGCGCCTCGGGATCCTGGCGGCGACCGCCGTCGGCCTCGGGTGGGTCGTGTTCCGCGGCGCGCCCGCGCTCCTCGATGGCGCGCACGGCGCGCTCGTGCTGAGCTCGAGCGACGGCGAAGCGATGTCGGACCTGGGCCCGACGCCGTACTTCGCGGCCGTCTTCGTGTTCGTGAACATCCACCACTATTTCATGGACAACGTGATCTGGCGCCGGGAGAACCCCGAGACAGCGTATCTCCTGCGACAGGACGACCGAGGCGGCGCGGCCGGCTGAGCGCGCAGGCCGGCGCGGCGGCGCCTCGATCCCCTGCCCCGGCGCTGCGAAGATCGGAGCGCCGGCCGCCGCTTCACGCCCCCCTCTTCGCGACCGCCCCCGCCGCGCGCGCGGCGAGCCGGGCGGCGGCCGCCGCGGCCCCGAGCGCCGTCACGGCGACCAGGGAGACCCGCAGCCACGCGGCGGCGGCCTTCTCCGGCCGGTAATCGGGCAGGTACGGGCGGGCGGCGCGCGGCAGCACCCAGGCCTCGCTCCCGGGGCCATCGCCGCCGATCGCGTGCACCGCGCGCGCGAGGCGGGTGCCGGGGTACGAGCGGCTCTGCAGCCAGGGGATGAACCGGAAGAAAGGGACGTGGCCAGGCGCTTGCCGCTCCATCCACGCGAGCGCCCGCCCGAGCTCGGCGGCCGCCGCGGGAGCGCCGCCGTCGCCTTCGAGTCGGTGCCATTCGCCATGGCCGGGCAGGAGCCACGCGAAGCGGAGGTGGCCAGCGCCCGCCAGCGCGACCAGGCGGCGAACGGAGCGGATCTGACGCTCCCAGTCGTTCCAGCACTGGAGCCGGAACGCCATCATCTGGCCGATGCGGCGCGAGTAGGCCAGGTGGTCGCCGGTGAACAGGAAGCGGCCCCGGTACAGCAGGCACATCGAGCCCGCTGTGTGGCCGGGCTGCGAGAGCACGGCGAGCTCGGCGCCGGCGAGGTCGCTGTCGGCGAGCGGCGAGCCGTCGAGGGTCATGGGCTCGAGGCGGTCGCTGAGCTGGATCTCCACCTCGGAGGTGGCCGGATTGCGCCCGGCGCCGCGCGGGTTCACGTCCGCGGCGGCGAGGACGCGGCGACACCCAGGGAAGCGGGCCGCGAACTCGGCGTGGTGCGCGGTGTGGTCACGGTGGGTGAGGAAGATCCACCGCACGCCGCCGCGCTCTTCGAGGAAACGGAAGACGGCCTCGGTCGGGCTCGGCAGGTCGACGAGCACGCCGCCGCCGGGGCGCTCGATGAAGTAGGCCGTCGCGCCCGCGTTCTCGCGCGCGGGGTGGCCGAGGGCCCAGACATCCTCTTCGATGCGGCGCGGCCAGGCGCGGAACGGGGCGCCGACCGCGCCGGGCCGCGCGCCGGATGGCGGCGGCGATCGGAGGCGCAAGGCGTGGACGGGACAGGCGGCGACCGCCGAGCGCGCCGCCTCGAGGTCGGCCCGGCTCCGGGGCTGGCGCAGGATGCCGGTGAAGGCCCCTTCCTCATAGGTGCCCGCGAGCACGGCGGGGCCGCGGCGCCGGACGTCGCCGTCCATGGCTCCCCAGTGCGCGGGCGCGACCTCGCCCAGGAGCTCTGGAGCGAAGTTCCTGCAAACGCCTGCACCACAGCAGGCGCGCGTGACGTGAAGTCGTCCCCAGTCTCCTTCATCGATACCGTCGCCCTGCGCGTTGTCCATAGGCGCGCAGACTACCACGCTGACCGAGAGCAGGCATGTGCGCCGACTCGCCTCAAGCGGCCGGACGCACCGAGGCGGCCTCAATGCCATGACGCCATCACCACACCACCCGATCGTCCAAGTTGCACACCGCCGTCTCCTGCATCGACGACATTCGCGGCGGTGCAGCGCCTTCATATCGCTCTGGCGGCGGTCGAAGAAGGCAGCGCTGCGGCGCCTTGGAGCGAGCTCACGACGAGCACCCTCACCGCCCCGATGAGCGCGGCCACCGCGCGAGGCTGCCCCGGGCGGAGCTAGCCCACAACCTCATCCGTCCAGACGCGGAAGCTCCGCAACGTGTTCTCGCCGAAGGTTGTGGTGATCGCCACGTCGGCGGCATCGCGCCCGCGGGCGATCAGCACGCGCCCGATGCGAGGCACGTTGTTGCGCGCGTCGAACGTATGCCACTCGCCACCGAGATAGGCCTCGAACCAGCCGGAGAAGTCCATCGTTCCGTGGGGAGGAGGTACGCCGATGTCGCCCAGGTAGCCGGTGCAGTAACGAGCCGGAACGTTCAGGCAACGGCACAGCGCGATCGCGAGATGCGCATAATCTCTGCAGACGCCTCTCCGATCGTTGAACACCTCCTCTGCCGTCTTGGTAGGGCTCGCAAACTCGTACCCGAAGGCGATGTGCCGATGAACGAAGTCGCAGACGGCCTGCACGCGACCCCAGCCGGTGGGCGACTGGCCGAACAGGTCCCATGCCGCCTCTGACAGGCGATCCGTCTCGCAGTACCGGCTGCCCAGCAAGAACACCAGCGTCTCCTCGGGCAGCGCATCGACGGGGTGTTGCTCGGCCGATGTCACGACGCGGTCCGGCGCGCCCGTGTCGTTCACCACCGCGTCGGCGGAGATCTTCAGCTGACCCGCCGGCGCGACGATACGGCTACACCAGTTGCCGAAGGCATCCCGGTAAGCTCGGACCGGGATCGACGGGCTGGTGAGCATGTGATCGGGCCGCACCAGATCCGATGCACGCGAGTAGTGGACGCTCAGCGTCAGGATCACCGGCGTCGGTCGTGGGAATTCGTAGAGCAGCTCGTATCCTAAGCGGATCTGCATGCGTGCACCTCGATGTGGTTGCGCGGCTCCAGTCACGAGCGGGACGCAGCGAGGCCCCCTGTTCTTGCGGCGCACGAACCGCCGCGCGACGGCCGGCCGCGCCAGCTCGCCGCCGCGATGGAGCGCTCGGACGAGCTATCCCACGTCAAGCTCGATGAGCCCGCACCGCGCGACGCCGCTGCGGGCCCCTGGACCCCGAGCGCGACGAATTCTTCGGCACACGCTCGAATGGCTTACTGAAACAGTCTGTATGCAGCGCCCATGTATGTCAAGAACGATCCGCCGCCGCTGACGGTCAACGTTCGGCTCGTCGTGATAAGGCGGCGTGCGACGTCGCTTGCGTGATGCCGTGATGCGCTATACCTGCAGGAGCGACGCGGCGCCTGGCAGCACAGCATTGTTTCCGGTCGATGAACTCGCCCGTCACGGACTCGCCTCCACGGACGAAATCGCGTGGCATGAAAACGCGCTCGCACGAGCGACGCGGCAACGGACCTCGCGAATCGTGACCGTGAGCTGACCGCATGTGGGCCCAACCTGGGTGTACAAGCGAGCCATGGAATTCGTCGCCATCCTGATCGCCCATTCGACGCTATCGGTCTTTTTCCAGACCTTCTTCCTGCACCGGTACGCCTCGCATCGGATGTTCACGATGTCGAAGCGCTGGGAACGGATCTTCCATCTCCTCACCTACGTCACGCAGGGCTCCTCGTACCTTGTGCCCCGGGCGTATGCGATTTTGCACCGCATGCACCACGCGTACAGCGATACCCCGAAGGACCCGCACTCGCCACGCTACTACGCGGAGCCAGTCTCCATGATGCTGTCGACCGCGAAGCGCTACGACGCCATCTGCGACGGCACGGCGGAGGTGGAGCCGCGCTTTCTAGGCGGCTACCCCGAGTGGCGCGCGCTCGACCGCATCGGCAACTCGTGGGTCAGCCGCCTCGCGTGGGGGACGGGCTACGCGCTCTTTTACATCGCCTTCGCCACGCAATGGTGGCAATTCCTGTTTGTCCCGCTCCACTGGACGATGGGCCCGCTCCACGGCGCCATCGTGAACTGGTGCGGCCACCGCTACGGTTACCGTAACTTCAACAGCGACGACGACTCGCGCAACACGATCGCCCTCGACCTCGTGACGCTCGGCGAGCTCTTCCAGAACAACCACCACAAGTACCCGCAGAGCCCGAGCTTCGCGGTGCGCTGGTTCGAGATCGACCCGGGCTACCAGGTCATCCGCTTGATCGCCTGGATGGGCATCCTCCAGATGGCCGGCAGGCGCCAGGTCGCCCGGTTGGACACCGGGACCACGGGTGCCGAGGGTTGAGCTCCCCTCCTTGAAAGAGACATCTCTCATGAGGCCCGGGGCGCCGCGCCGCGGAAAAGCATCGTGCCGGTGAAATCGGTGGGTGCTCCGCCGATAAACGTGGTGCAGCGGCCGTCCTTTCTGCTATACATTGTTTGCGCACGCGCAGCGAAGTTGCCGGCGATGCCGTCTGGGCCGTCGGTCCTGGAGCGGCAAGCACGGCCGTCAAGCGACGTTCGAGGCAGTTCATGCACAGCCCCGGGATGCACGCGCCTGGCGTGCTTTCCGCCTTCGGGAGAACGTCGAGATGATCCACGTGTTTACGCCCAGCATCACCGCCGCGCCGAGCAACGCGAGGCCGGGCGACGGCCTCGTGTCGATCTCGCCGTCGCGCGTCGAGCGGATGCCGACCGTCCTGCGCGCGCTCGGGGAAGACCTGCGATCGTGGCCTCGCTTCCTCCCGAGCGCGCTGTTCGCGCTCCGCTCCGCCGGAGGCCCGTCGCCGCTCTCGGGGCAGGACGAGGGCTTGGATGGTGGCGGAGGTCGAGGCCGACGTCAGGGAGGCGCGCGCCCTGTGCGTGGTACGGACGGGAAGGCCGCGCTCGCCGATCCCGCCGCGCCCGTGCTTCCTCGCCGCGAGCACGCGCGCTGAGCGCAGAGAGCTATAGGCCATGAAAGCGTTGTTGTCGCGGGTCGTGGACGGTGTGGAACAAAGGCTCTGCTGGCGTTTCCATGTGCATGGGAAGAGCGATGTCATGTACGAGCCGGCGAGCGGGCAGCGCGGTCCATTCGATCGCGACAGGCAGCGGCACCTCAAGGCAGGCGAGACGTTCAAGCGGCTCGACCGCTCGGGCTCTCCCCGGAGGTACGACGGGCTCTCCTGGCAGCCGACGAGCGCGCTCGCCGGCGCAGGCCCGTGATCGCCCTCTCCGCGAGAGCTCGGCCGCCGGGCAGCCCCGGAACGACGCGTCATACGGGAACTTGCAAGGTCCATCAACGGAGCTGTTCATCACCGCCATGTCCATCCCCCAGAAGCCAGTCGCCTCCTCCCTGTTGCTCGCCACCGCTGCCCACCTCCACTTCCGCGCCACGGCGCGCGACCGAAGCGGCTCGACGCTCGGCGTGCTCATCGACCCGTCGGGCGCTCGGCAGCACCTCGTGATCGAATCGGGCGGCGCCGAGGGCACCTGGACGCTGTCCAGCGCGGTGCCCACCGGTCACGCCTCCTTCCTTCTGTACGAGAGCGCCGCCAACGTGTTGCGCGGCGGAAACCTGAGTGACGACGGGAGCATCTCCTACCAGGGAGCGTCGTACACCATCGAATCGTCGCTCGACGGGAATACCCGTACGGCGAAGGTGAGCGGCAGCGTGTGAGCGGTGCCATCGCCGGTCCACGGCGGACGCGCCGCGGCGGCGCGGTGATCTGGCCGCCTGGTAGGCGAACGAGGACGAAGGAGCGCGCGGGTCCGGCTGTCCGGCGTGGTGCTCGCCACGGGCCAGCTGCAAGTGGCGGGCGGTAGGAACCGCTTCCGCCGCGACGCATGGATGGGTCGCCACCTCGGCCGCTGAGGCCATGCGCTCAAGCGCGCTCGCCGGATGTAACCCCATAAAAGAAGAACCGGTTAAGAACCTGTCCCGGCGGGGCTCCAGGACAGGGCGCGCCGGCGGCAGCCGGCCGAACGTGCCGGCGATGCGCTCACGGTGAGCCAGCTGCGCCGTGACGCGCCGCAGCATCGCGCCGCGCGGCGCTCAGGCGGCGCTCAGGGTGAAATCGGCGCGAAGCCCGGTGCGGCGCACCTCTCCCCTGGTGAGATGGCCGTTGACACTGAACCGATTAACACGCTTTATTGTCGCTTCGTTACTGGCACCGTTCGCAGGGGAGAACCCATGAATCTTGTCCCGCTCAGTCCACGCGTTTATGCCGCATTCCTCCTGTGCTTGACGGCCGCCTGCGGGTCGTCGGACGAGGACACGCCGCCGGGAGGCACCTCGTCGGGCACCTCGGGAGGCGCGTCGTCGGGCACCTCGGGAGGCGCGTCGTCGGGCACCTCGGGAGGCGCGTCGTCGAGCACCTCGTCGAGCACGTCGTCAGGCACGGGAGGCGCGCCGGGAGACACGCCGGAGTTCCCGGACACGCCGAGGGGCGACCTCCTCGAGGACCTCTGGACGTCGTCTCGAGCCGGCAAGTTCCGGTTCGGTTACGAGAACGCCATCACGTGGGGGCTCTACGATCCGGGCACCAAGCAGCTCGTGTCGACCAACGACTGGTTCTCGAGCATGGCAGGCCCCGCCAGCCGCGGCGAGCGGGGCTGGTCGTCGGACGCCGGCGCCACCGTGGGAGAGAACCCCGGGTTGCTCGGCGTCTCCCTCGACGCGATGGTCTTCGATCCGGTCCCCTGGAATCGCCGCGACGTCACCGCGGACGCCGCGGCGTACATGCTGGAGCAGCCGGGCGGGATGGTGGCCTTCGACTGGCACACGCCCCCGTGCACCTACGACATCAGCACCTCGGACTTCGCGGACGCCATCGAGACGCCGCTCGCCACCATCACGGTCGACGGACAGAGCGTCCCGATTCACGCCCAGGGCGGAGGCACCCCGTTCTACGCCGAGACGTACTATTCGCGCTCCCTCGGCTCCAGCGCGGACATCCCGGAGAACCTGAAGTGCATCTGCAAGATCGCCAACGACGTGCCGATCGAGCAGGGGACCCACGCCGGGATCTCGGCGCGCGACTGGCTCGTGGCCCACGCGAAGTACGTGGCCCAGTTCTTCCGCGAGCACGGGCTCGACGGCAAGCCGATCGTCCTCCGCCCGTTCCACGAGCACACCGGCGGATGGTTCTGGTGGGGTCAGCCCTACTGGAACTGCCAGGCCCTGCTCGACGACGATCAGGCCGTCACCGGCCCCGCCGCCTACAGCGCCGCGTACCGCACGTTCGCCGAGGCCGTCCGGAGCGAGCCGGGGATGGAGAACGTGATCTTCGCGTACTCGACGGACAAGGTGCGAAAGCTGAGCGACAGCTCGGTGACGCCCGCCGAGGCGAAGGTCAGGGATCCAGAGAGCCTCTCTCGCGACATGCTCCGGGCCCGCCTCGTCGAGGAGCTCACCGGGCTGGGCGCGGCGTACGAGAGCCCGCCCCAGGAGGCCATCGCGGCGCTCGAGAACGAGGGCCAGCCGCCGTCCGCGCTGCTGGAGGAGTACTACCTCGAGGCGTACCCTGGCGACGACCTCATCGACATCCTCGGCATCGATCTCTATTACCCGTACGAGCGCGCGGCGTCCCCGGCAGATCTCGAGGACATGAAGGCGATGGCGAGCGCCGTCGCGGCGATCGGCGCGGCCAAGGGCAAGCCTCACGCGCTCACCGAGACGGGCACCTACCGGCTTCACCTCCTCCACCGGGTCAGCAAGCTCGCGGCGGGCGCGTCGCTCACGCTCTACCCGGCAGACCACGTGAGCAAGTGGCACGACACCCTGTTCGATGAGAGCCTGCGGACGGAGTTCCTGGCCAACTACGGCCTCGGCTCGGCGGGCGCCGTCGCGCTCTCTTCCGCCGAGGTGACGAGCCTGTTTCCGGACGCGGGGCGAGGCGCGCTCACTGAGGACTGGTACAACACCCACCTCCTCGATCTCGCCAAGAGCGCCGGCGTCGCTTACGCGCTGACGTGGCAGACCTACTACGACGGCAGCGACTTCGATAACAAGGCCGTCTACTACTATGTTCCGTTCCCGGGCCACCCGGAGGCGGACAACTTCCGTCGCTTCGCGGGCGATCCGGCGGTCTGCTTCGGCGCGACAGCCTGCCAGTAGCCCGGCGAGGACATCCGCTCTAGACGTGAAGGATCCGCCGAGCCCGGGGCCTCGCGGTCATGTGTCGAGGCTCAGGCGGCCCCAGGCGGCCCGGAGCCGCCGGAGCGAGGGAGCTCCGGCGGCTCTTTCACTGTCCCTGTCGCCGAGGCCGAGGGCTCCCTCCCCGGCGCGCGCTGGCCTCGACGACGGCGCTGGAGTAAGGGGAGATCGTTCAGGAGGCACCATGGGCATCTCCATCGCGTACTCGGGCAAGCTCCGCGACCCGACCGTCGTCCCCGAGCTCGTCGCGGATCTCGCCGCCAAGGCCGCGGCCGCCGGCTGGCCCAGCAAGACCATGAAGGAGCTCGTCGCCGAGCGGCGCGTGACGTGCTCGGGTCTCGAGGGGATCACGCTCTATCCCCACCGCGAATGCGAGCCTCTCCACTTTCACTTCGACGGTGAAGGCACCTTCATCAACCACACGTACCACGCGCTGCTCAGCGACTCGAAGATGGCGGACATGATGCGTCAGGCGCTGGCGGAGTCCGCGGCCATCACGCGCAACCTCACCCGCGCAGCGCAGGAGAAGGCGGGGCGCGGCGGAGGGCCGCGCGTAAGCGTAGGCGTCCCCAGCTTGCCAGAGGCGCCGGGCGTCGAGTTCTTCAAGGAGGGGAGCCGCTACAACTGGACGAAGACGCAGTTCGCCGGCCCCAAGGTCCACGTCGCCGTGTGCGCCATCCTGCGGTACGTGAAGCAGCGGTATGCGCCCGAGCTCGACGTCAAGGACGACAGCGGGTACTTCGTCGACGGGGACTACGAGAAGCTCGAGGGCCAGCTCGCCTACGTCGAGCGCCTCACCTCGCTCGCCTCGCAGGCCATCGAGGCCGCCGCAGCCGCGAGCAAGGGCCCGATGACCCTCGACGCGTTCGTGGACCGCATCAACGAGGAGCTCGCCGAGGCGAAGGACAAGCTGCACTGACGAGCGCGGCTCACCCATCAGGGGGCCCTGCGCGAGCCCCTCGCCGAGCACATCGAGGACGGCCGCGGCGAGATCCATCGCGCCCTCGCGCGGCAGGTGGCCATCCAGGAACAGGCGCGCGAGACCGTGGACGATCGCCCGCCCCGCGACCTCGATGACGATGGGGTCGGTCGGGCGCGGCTCGCCGCGCGCTCGCGCCTCCTGGAGCATCTCGTGAAGCCGCGTGCCGCACCCGTTCGAGGCCGACGGGGGGGTGCTCGCGGTGCGGCTGTCGGGCTAGTACTACAGCCGTACTTGCGGCCCATCCGCGGCTGTAGGCGGGCGGACGGACAGGGATTTCTCGACGATTTTGATGCCTACAGCCGCACCTTGGACCAAGTACGGCTGTAGTACTAGAGCGACATATGGGTTGAAACCACGAGACAAAGCAGGAATTTCACAGGGAGACGGGGAGGCGGGGAGCGAGAGACGGCAAGAGGGAGAAATTCATTTCTTCTTCCTCCCCGCCTCCTCGCCTCCCTGTGAAAATTCTCCGGGTTTCGACGTGCTCGGTGTTCCAGAAGATCGGGAGCCCGCTCCTGGTCGAGCTGGGCACGGAGCGCCGCGAGTCCCAGTGCGCGACGATGTCGCCGCCCTCGACGCGGAACAGATCGTAGAAGTCATAGGCGGCGTTGTTGCGCTTCCCTTCCGACAGGGTGAAGACGAAGTTCCCGTCGGCGATGACGTGGTGCACCTTGACGTAGCCGATGCCCTCGTCCGTCACGTACTCGACGAGCGCGGTGACCCGACACTGCACGTTCAGGGTCGACACGTCCGGCGTCACGCTCACCACGCCGTGCCCCTTCACATCGATCGTCTTCACGTGGCAACCTCCCCTCGCCCGGCAGGACTCGAAGCGAGGCTACAGGAGGCGAGCGGGCACGGCATGCGGAGCGGATAGGACGTCGAGAGCCCAGTCCCCGCCCCGCCCGGCGCCGAGACACCAACCCACGCGTCGGTCAGCGCCGCCTGGCCGGGCGCATCGCCCACGCACGTTCTGGACGGGTTGCGTGCGAGCGCGTGCTCGAACGCTCACCCTCGCGTCGCTCGCTCTTTGGCGATCTCGTCGCGGCCGCCCTTCTCGACGAGCGCCGGGAACATCCTGCCGAGGCGCCAGAGGAAGCGTGCGCGCGCGGGGAGCACGATGACGGGCACGTCGTCGGCCGCCGCGTCGAGCGCCTCGCGCGCGAGCGCGTCGGCCGGGTAAGGCGGGCCGGCGAGGGCCTCGAGCAGGCGGCGCGCGTTCGGAACCCACGGGACCGCCGGCAGGTCGGGGGGGTTCTCGGAGTCCAGGATCGGGGTCTCGACCGCGGCCGGGCAGAGCACGCTCACGTGGACGCCGTAGGCCGCCGCCTCGATTCGCAGGCTCGTGCTGAGGCCGACGACGGCGTGTTTGGTCATCGCGTACGGCGTGAAGAGCGGCGCTGGGCCCAGGCCGGCGAGCGAGGCCACGTTGAGGATATGGCCGCTCTTCTGGCGCACCATGATCGGGTAGCCCGCCACGATGCCGTGCAGCACGCCGCGCACGTTGACGTCGAGGACGCGGTTCCAGTGCGGAAGTGGGATCTCGTGCGCCTCGCCGGCGGCGCCGATTCCCGCGTTGTTGATGAGCAAGTCGAGGCGCCCGCCGCGGGCAGCGGTGTCCTCGATGGCCTCGCGCATGCCCGCCTCGTCGCGCACGTCGAGCGCGCGCGACGAAGCGCCGTTGCCGGCCTCGGCCGCCACCTTCGCGGCGGCGTCGCCGTTCACGTCCGTCACCGTCACGCGCGCTCCGCGCCGCGCGAGCTCCAGGCTGAGCGCTCGACCGATGCCCGAGCCGCCGCCTGTGATGAAGGTGACCGCATCTTTCCACGTTTTTTTCATGGGCTCTCCGAGCAGGACAGGCCATACGATAACATCGCTCGTGTCAAGCTCCCGCTCGGCGCGCCGGGCGCACCTGGAAGGTGCTCCTCGCGACGCAGTCGGCCGACGCGCGGAAGCTCGGTCACGTGGCCAGTGACGACACGCCCGTACCAGCGTGCCGCCCCTCGTGGCGCCGCGCCTGCCCGACGTCTTCGTCATCAGCCGCAAGGCACCTTGGCGGCTGCATTGCCGGGTTCGGCGGCCCCGCTTGCGGTCCGCCCCAGGGCGTCAGTGCTGCGGCAGCTGCAGGAGCGCATAACTATGTACGTCGAGCCCAAAGTTCGCAGGAAATTCAGGACTCTTGCCGACTGCCAACCAAGAGGCCATGTCAGGGCACGCCCACGTCATCGCCCGCGGAGAGAAAGACGACGAGTGCCGCCTGCACCGCACCGGTGATCAACCCCGTCGCGAGCAGCGCCACAACGATCCTGGCGAGCAAGCCCGCGCGCAGAGCCGAGAGCCAAGGCCCCAGCAGCACCGCAAGCCCACCGAGGACGATCGCCAGGGCGCTCGCCTGCACCAGGCCGAACAGCGCATCGCCGGGCGTCGCGAACGCTCGGATCGACTGCCACGACGCGCACGGTGTAGCGCCGTACCCGAAGGTCGTCGCCCCCACCCCCACGGCGATCATGAGGCCCGCAGCGACGGGTGCCGTGAACGGGAGGAGCGCGTACGTTCGCCAGAGCGGGCGCTGGGCGCCGAGGCCATGGTGGGTCTCCCACGCGAGCGCGACACTGCAGGCGGACGCGGCGACTTGGGCAGCGCCAGTGCGCAGCACGGAGGCTGCCAGCAGTCCGGCGAGATGCTTCTCTGCGCCGAACGCTGCCAGCGCGTATCCGATCTGGAAGGCGAGCGCGGCGCCCCTCACCAGCGAGGCCCCGAGAAGCCACGCGACGAAAACCCTCGCAGCGCTTCGTGACAAGGGGCCCGCGGGGACGGCCTCGATCGGGGTGCGCGGCGCCTGGTAGCGGTTCTCACGCTGGTTCATCGCGCTCGACACTGGCAGAGCACGCGCGGGGCGCACAGGCGAATTGCGAGTTCATCGGCTGGCACAGGCAGAAGTCAAACCGGTGGACCAGATCCGTGCGTTCGGGCGCCTTTGGAGAACTTCCGCACCGAGGGTCACACGGTTCGGCGCTGCGCCGCAAGTGCCGAGCGCTGTCCAGCGCCGTCGGGTAGCTCTGTCCGGGAGCGGCAGCGGTTGTGATTCGGCCCTTCCGGCCTCTGCCGCCGCAAGCGAGGATTTCGCGGCGCTCGAGGTCGCGGCCCGCAAGGGGAGACCGCGCCCCTTCGTGCACGGGGAGCGGTCTCCCCTTGCGGGCCGCAGCTTCAGGGCTCGCCGGCGAGCTTCTTCACCGCGGCGAGCAACAGATCCGGCTTGAACGGCTTGATGATCCACCCCTTCGCCCCGGCCTTCCGGGCCTTCTCGATGAGCTCCGGCTGCCCCTCGGTGGTGAGCATCAGGATCGGAACCCCCGGCGCGAGCCCCTTGTCCCGCAAGCTCTGGATCATCTCGATGCCATTCATCACGGGCATGTTCACGTCCGCGATGATCATGGCCAGCTCATCCTTGTGGGCTGCGACCGCGGCGACCGCATCTCGGCCGTTGTCCGCTTCCAGCGTGCCATAACCGGCCCCCGACAGGAGAATGCCGACCTGCTGGCGGACCGTACTCGAATCCTCGACGAGAAGAATCTTCTTGGCCATGTGACGTGTCTCCTCTTGCGTGTACGGCCATCCGGCTCAGAACAGCAGCACCTCGCCCTCGGGCTGCGGCTCGGGCATGTTCACCTCCTCGAGCTCCAGCGCGCCGTCGGGCGCCAGCGCGTCGAAGAGCACGACGAGCCGGTCGTTCCCCGCGGCGAACAGGAGCCGCCGGAACCCCTCGCTCTGCTCCTCCCTGGCGCGCAGGTGCTCGCCGATCGCGGCGCTCGGCGTCGAGAGCACGATGACCAGCCCGAGGTGGCGCAGGCGGTTCTTCACCCGCCCGAGCAGCTGGTTGGCGAGCTCGCTCGCCCAGTCGCACACCATGTCTTCGTCGATCTCGCGCTGCTCTCGCAGCGGGTGGCTGCGCGTGATGAGCGCCACGGGCGCGACGATGGTCAGGCTCCCGCGAAGGTGGTCGCCCGTGAAGCCGATGAAGGAGACCACCGCGTTGCCCGGCGTCGCCTCCGACGTCCCGTCGTCCAGCCGCCGGAGCTCGACGCCGTTGTCGCGAAACAGATGGACGCACGACGAAGCGAGCTCCTCGTGGATGCGGTCCCAGCTCTCCGAGTTCATTCCCCTCTCCTCGATATCTCGCTCTGCATTGTCGATGTGCTCACCGTGTCACGCGCTCCCCGACGCCATGCCCGGGCTCGATCCGCTCCGCGAAGGAGGAGGCACCAGCGAGCCCCGCCCGCTCGGAGGCGGCAGCGTGGCAGTCGTGAGCGACACCCCCGCGGCGTCGCTCGGCTCCCGGGGGAACCGGAAGCGAAAGGTCGTCCCCTGGCCGCGCTCGGTGTCGAGCTCTATCCGGCCCGCGAGCCGCCGGCACTCGTGGAGCGCGACGCCGAGCCCGACGCCGCGGCCGGAGACGTCCGTGACCTGCTCGGCCGTGCTGAAGCCCGGCGCGAACAGCGCGGCCTCGAGATCGCGCCGCGTCGCGCCCGGCAGCCCGACGGCCACGGCCTTCTCGCGCACGCGCTCCCAGTCGATGCCCGCGCCGTCGTCGCCGATCTCGATGACGATCTCGTCCGCCGTCACCCGCGAGACGAGCGTGAGCGTGCCCCTCGACGGCTTGCCCGCCGCCTCGCGCGCCTCCGGCCGCTCGATCCCGTGGTCCATCACGTTGCGCACGACGTGGCCCAGCGCCTGCCACATCCCGGCGAAGCGCAACGCGGGCAGCCGGACGCCCCCGGCGTCGATGCGGACCTCGGGCTTCGACTTGCCGAGCTTCCGGGCCAGCGTCTCGGCCTGGTCCTTCATCCGGCTGAACCGCACCTCGGTCCGCTCGTCACGGAGGGCCGCGATGGCCCGCTCGATCTCGGCGGGGTCGCGGCGCTGGCGCACCATGGCGAGCAGGGCATCGACCTCTTCATGGCCGACGTCGGCGCGCGAGGACTGCGCCGTCGACGCGAGCAGGACGCTCACGCGCCCCACGAACGCCAGCCACACGTCCCTCAGCGCGTCGATCTGCTCGTCGGACGGCAGCGCGCGCTCCTCGACGACGAAGCTCTCGATCTCGTGCGCCACCCTCGCCACGCTCGTCACGTCCCAGAGCCCGGCGTTCCCCTTGATCGTGTGCACGAGGCGCATCACCTCGTCCACCTCGCCGCTGGACCGCGCGCTCACCGCGTCGACGAGCTTCGTCGTGTCGTTGACGAAGCCGACGAGGCCGAGCCGGTCCTTCACGGCCCGCTCGAACACCTGGATATACTCGTGCTGCTGCTCGGCCTCGCGCACGGAGGCGATCGTGGACGTGACGTCCGTGATCACCATCAGCGCCCCGTTGAACTGGCCCTCTCCCGACAGGATCGGCTTGAAGCCGAGCGCGAGGTAGCGGCCCTCGCGGTGCAATGTCTTCGGGAGCTGGTCGAGGACGACCTCGAGCGGGAGGAAATCGTCGCAGGCCGCCTCCCACCCCATCCTGAGGAACGCGCGGGCCCGCGGATCGTGGCCGGCGATGCGATCGGCGAAGTGCTCGTCGCGCGCCGGCACGCCGAAGAGGCGCTCGAAGGCGGCGGAGTGCACGGGCTCCATCGTGCCGTCCCGGTGGATGGTCACGAGGGCCTGATCGACGTTGTCGAGGACGAGGCGCATCTCCCGGTTGCGCTTCTCGAGCTCCGAGGTCCGCTCGGCGACCGTGGCCTCGAGGTTCTGCCGGTGGCCCTCGAGGACCTCGTCGCGCGCCTGGATGCCCGCCAGCATCTCGTTGAAGGCGTCCGTGAGCGCCCCGAACTCGTCGTCGGCGGTCTTGCGGGCGCGCGTCGTGTAGTCGCGCGTCCGCCGGACGTGGGCCGCGGCCTCGCCGAGGACCTCGAGCGATCGGGAGATACCCCGCACGAGGACCAGCGCCAGCGCGACCGACACGAGGAGCACGAACGCCGAGACCGCGACGCCGTCGCGCACCGTCCTCCGCGTGTCCGCCACCCTGGCCGCCGCGGCGCGCCTCATCCCGGAGATCGCCTCCTCCTCGATCGCGGCGAGCCCGTCGACGCGCCCCTGCTGCGCCTCGAACCACGCGTCGTGATCGATCGCCAGCGCCTCGTCGGTCGACCCGATCGCGGCGGCGCGCAGCTCGTCGGCGCGCCGCACGCGCGGGTTGGAGCGGGCGGCGTTGTAGAGCGCCCGCGCCGGCTCCGACGCGTTGGCGATGAACTCCTCGTGATAGAGCTGCTCCTCCGTCATCAGCGTCACGAGCGTCTTGAAGGCGCCCGGCTCGAACTGCGTGGACGCGAAGGCGTGCGCGAGCAGCGCGTGCTGGCGGCTGGCGCGCTCGGCGAACTCGTGGACGGCGACGATCGACTGGATGCTGCGCAGGAGCTCGCCTTCGTCGCTCAGCTCGGAGAGGCCGGCGTTGGCCCGGATGAGGCTCACGTTGATGCCGCCGAAGACCCTCAGCACGCTGTCGAGCGACACCGTCTTCGCGTCGGCCTGGCCCCGGAACGCGCCGAGCTCGCCGACCTTGGCGCGCCCGTCCGCGAGATCGCGGGCGAGCCGGCGCGGCAGCCCGGAGAGGTCGCGCGCGGCCAGGAACGCGTCGAGCTGGGCGAGGCTCTCGTCGGTCGCCGCCCGCGCGTCCCGGAGCTGGCCGCCGGCGCGCAGGAGCTCCGCCGCGCGATTGAGCGGCGGCGTGGCGTGGCGCTCGCCCTCGACGTCGGTCGTCTCCGGAGGACGGGCCTCCAGCCCCTCGACCAGCGCGGTCCACGCCCGCTCCTTCTGGAGGGCGTGCAGCGGCTGCGCCATGATCGAGGAGAGCTGCGCGAGGTCCTCGATCGAGCCTATCCCCGCCGCCCTCGCCGCCTGCTGCCGCGCGTCGCCGACGATCATCGCCGCCAGCAGCAGGGCCCCCGCGACGGGGACGCCGGCGAGCGACCACAGCTTCAGTCGAATCGAAGCGCTACGCAATGTCGGCATGCCCCCGTCCCCCCGGCGTGGCCCGCGCGGAGCGGCGCCCGCGCGCATCTCGTGTGCTTCGTGACGAGGGGTCTCGCGCGAACGCCCGTCGCCCGGCGCGGCGCACTCAGCACGACCACCGGGCGAGCTGAACCCCGCGCGCGGCGCGGATGACGCCAATGACGCAAATGACAATCAACACGCGCACATGTGGAGTCATCACCGACGTTCGCCCGCACACCATGTACGCTCCCCTGATTCACGTTCTTTCCTGTTGGGATGTCTCACCTGGCCGTGGTGCACCGGAGCGTCACGGAGCGCGTCGAGTTCCCCCCACGCCCTCGTCGCTGTGTATGCTACGCGTGAAGTTCGCGAGTCCGCAAGAGCGCGCGCGACGTCGGCCGGAGCCGCAACGAAGGCTCTGCGAGCGGGGAGAAATCAATGTTGATGGCTCGGAGTGCACTGCGGCCGACCGGAGCGCCCGCCGCGACCGCCGCGACCGGAGCGGCCGCGGAGGCGACACCCGCCGCCACCGGAGCGGCCGCCGCGGCGCCCGCCGCCGCCGGAGAAGATGCGATCGCCGGGCGGCTCGCCGCTGCAGAGAAGCGCTCGGCGGAGCTCGAGAAGCGCCTCGAGGCGACGAGGCGATCGAGGAGGCGCAGGCCTCTCCGGAGCAGGACGACAACTCGGGCGCCCTTGGCGGCTCGGCGATTCCCTTCCCCGGCCGACTTCCCGCAGTAGAGCCAGACTGCGCGGCGCGGGCGCCGCGCATGAGCGTTCAGAACAGGATCACCTTGCCATCGAGCGGAAGCGGGGACGAGTTCGAGAACACCAGCGAGCTCTCGTCGAAGTCGCCGCCCAGCGTGACGACCACCTCGCCCTTCAACGTCCGGAAAGCATAGCAGAACTGCTGTTTGCTGCCCCGGTACCGCCGCGCCACGTCGCTCGCGCGGCGCAGCTGCGGCAGCTCGGCGTGAAGCGCGATCTGGAACCGCGCGAGGCGGCTCTTCACCTTTCCCATGAGCTGATTGACGACCTCACGCATCCAGTCGTCGACGCTGTCGAGCGCGGGCGGCAGCCCCGTCATCGCGCGAAACACGCCAGGGTGCGCCGACAAGGCCAGCAGGCCGGAGAAGCCGGGCGCAGAGAACTCGACCGTGCTCACGGGATCGCTGTGAACGAGCGCCTCGTCGCGGCTCTCCCCGATGTCCGCAGGCGCTATGGCGACACCGTAAAAGTGGAAGAGCTCCACGGTCGCGCCCTGAACGAGGACGTCGATGGTCCGCACCTTGCGCGATGAAGGAGACCTTGAAGCAGGCGACGGCTCGCTGGACGGGCCGGAACGCCCAGGCCCGGACGGCGGCCCGATGCGAGGCGGGGGGATCGAGTCGCGACGCTCGGCGCCGGGGCGGTCAGGGATGCTGTGCCCCGACCTCACGTCGGACTCACCCTCCGGTGTCGTGCTCCGCCGCCGCATGACAAACGCTCAACTTAGCTCATCTATCCCTCGAGGACCAATGCGGTCCTCGGACAGGACGCACGAGCACGCGACGGCTTTTCTAACACGCTCGACCACGCTTGGCCACACTTGAGCACGCACGTCAATGCTCGGCCATGTGAGCACACACACTTTCCCCACGTACCGGACCCCGCGCTTCGCGCTTTACACGCGTGGCCGGCAGCGCGCGAAGCGGCGGGGTCCACGAGGAGATTGACATCAGCGAAAGTTCCAGGATTCCCTGATCGCCCGATGCTGAAGCGCAGAGATTTCCTTCGAGCCACGCTCGTCACCGCCGGCGCGCTGGTCGTCCCGGCCTGCGGCGATGACCCCGAGACGATCAACCCGCTCGACGACGAGCGCGAGCTCGCGGACGGCTCCGAGTACTTCCCCCAGTCGGTCGCCTCCGGCGATCCGCGCCCCGGCAGCGTCGTCCTCTGGACCCGCGTGCAGGACGGCGCGGCGGATCTCGATCTCGAGGTCGAGGTCGCGACCGACGCCGGGTTCGCGCAGCGGGTGGCGCTCGACGCCGGACAGGCGAAGGTGAAGGCGCTCGCGAGGCACGATCACTGCGTGAAGGTGAAGGTCCGCGGCCTCGCGGCGGGCACGGTCTACTACTACCGCTTCATCTACGTGAAGGGCGACACGAGCTACGCGTCTCGCGTGGGGCGCACCAAGACCGCCCCGGCCGCGGAGGCGGACGTCAAGGTCCGCTTCGCCTACGTGTCGTGCCAGGATTACGTGGGCCGGTACTACAACACCTACCTGGCGCTCGCCCAGGAGGAGCTCGATTTCTTCGTCCACCTCGGCGATTACATCTACGAGACGGACGGCGATCCGAGCTTCCAGAGCACGACCGGGCGCCGCGTCGTCTTCACCGACGTGGCCGGCAGCATCTCCCTCGGTGACGGCGACGGCGCCTACCACGCGGCGAGATCGCTCGATAACTACCGGGAGCTCTACAGGACATACCGCTCCGACGCGAACCTCCAGAAGGTCCACGAGAGCTTCCCGATGATCGCCACGTGGGACGACCACGAGTTCTCGAACGACTGCTTCGGCGCCACGGCCACCTATTTCGACGGCCGGCAGGACGAGACCGACGCGGACCGGCGCAAGGCCGCGAACCAGGCCTGGTTCGAGTACCAGCCCGTCGATTACGGCGACGACGTCGGGCTCGACCCGGACGCCTCGCTCCCGGACGAATTCCACATCTACCGCGACTTCGTGTTCGGCCGGCACGTCCACCTGGTGATGACCGATCTGCGCAGCTACCGGCCGGATCACCTCATCCCGGAGGACGCTTTCCCCGGCAGGGTCGCGCTCGATCAGCCGAAGCTCGTGGCCGAGCTCGGGGAGGTCCCCGCGGCCGCCCTGCCCTACGTGGACGTGGAGACCTACGGCAACGGCATCTATGCGCCGGTCCTCCTCGGGGCCGCGGAGACCGTGGGCTACGACCCCGCCGAGGTGACGGGGAAGATCAGCGTCGCCTTCATCAACGAGATCGTCGCCGCGGCGAACGAGGACCTGCCGGAGGACATGCAGATCCCGCTCATCGACGCCGCGGAAGAGGGCCTGGAGCGGGGCATCGCCTACGTGGATTTCGGCAAGATCAACGCGTACGGCATGATCGGCACCCGCTACTTCATGGCCAAGGACACCTTCGATATCTACGCTGCCATCCGCTACAAGGAGACGCAGGGCGCGAGCGAGGACGTGATGGGCGCCGAGCAAGAGGCCTGGTTCCTCGACACCATGGAAGGCTCGAAGGCGACCTGGAAGGTGTGGGGCAACGAGTACTGCCTCGTCCAGCTCGCCGTCGATCTCAGCCCCTATTCCCTCCCCGCCCAGTTCAAGCGCAGCTTCTACACGACCACCGACGCCTGGGACGGCTTCCGCAACAAGCGGGACGAGCTGCTCGAGAGGCTCGTCGGGCTGGGGGGCGTCGTGGCGATCACCGGCGACGTCCACGCCTTCTACGCGGGCACGCCCGGGCCGAGCGGCGATCCCACGAAGAAGATCGTCGAGCTCGTGGGCGGCGCCGTCTCCTCGGCGTCCTTCCGCGAGATCCTGACGGGCCAGGTCGCGAGCGATCCAACGCTGCGCGGGCTCCCCGGCGCCGCGGCGCTCGCCCTCAGCATCGATACGCTGCTCACGTCGCCCGAGACGAAGATCAACCCGCACCTCGCCCACGCCAACAGCAACGCCCACGGCTATGTGGTGGTCGAGGCGAGCGGGCAAGAGCTCGTCGCCGACATGCGGAGCATCAAGGCCAGCGAAGCGCAGACCGACTACTCGGGGAGGGTCGGCGATCTGAAGATCAGCAGCAAGCGCTTCCGCACCCTCCCCGGGGAGAGCGAGCTCTACCTATACGACGACGGCGCCTGGAAGCGCTGGGATCCCTCGACGCAGGCGTGGGTCTGACGCCCGGCGGCCCTCGATAGACCGTTCACGGCATCAGGTGGAGCATCGCCATCATCCCCAGATCCGCGTGGTCGAGGATGTGACAGTGGAACATCCACATGCCGGCGCGGTCGTCGAACGGGATGGCGATCCGCACGGCCTTTCCAGGCACGAGGTTGACGGTATCGCGCCATGCGCGCACGGGCGGCTCGGCGCCGTCGATGTCGAGCACCTGAAAGAAGAACCCGTGCAGGTGGAACGGGTGATCGTAGTTGGTGGTGTTCGTCAGCGTCCAGATCTCGACCGTGTTCGTCTTCGCAGAGAACATGAGAGAGCCGTTCGTCTGGCCGTTGATCCCGAGCACCGCACCGTCGGCATCGCCCTGCTCCATGAACTCCACCGCCTGTCGTTGCGCGCCCGCGGTGTCGATCGAGGCGATCTCGGCCAGACGCTCGGGAAGCGTCGGTGCGCCGCTCCCCGGAGGCTCGTCGGCCAGCTCGAGGCGCATGAGGTCCTTGGGCTTCTCTTCGGTCGGCAGGTGGAATCGATTCGCGTCGAGGAGCGGGATCACCACCGACTGGCCCTCGACGGGCAGCATGTAGAGCTCCGCGCGCTCCCCCGGGGCGAGCCTCACCTCGTCCACGGGGAGCGGGCTCTCCGAGAGGCCCGCGTCTCCGCCGATGAGCACGAGCGGCTGGCCCGGCACGGCGAAGCGGAAGTAGCGGCTGCGCGCGGCGTTGACCACCCGCCAGCGCTGCGGAACCCCCTCCCGCGCCGCGACCGTCGGCAGGATCTTCCCGTTGACCAGGACCGTCCCGCCCTCGCGCCCGAAGTAATCGCCGAACCATCCGCTCTCGTCGGCGGCGGTGAGCGAGCCGTCTTCCTCGACGCCGATGTCGCTCATCACGAGCAGCAGCTCGTCGCCGAGCGGCGCCTCCTCCGCGGCATCCTCGACGACGAACGCGCCGTAGAGGCCCGCACCGACCTGGGCGCTCGAACGAAGGTGCGGATGGTACCAGAACGTGCCCGCGTCCGGCACGGTGAAGGAGTACTCGAAGCCCTCGCCCGGCTCGATGGGCTTCTGCACGTGCTGCGTCCCATCCATGGCCGCCGGCACGCGCAGACCATGCCAGTGGACCGTCGTCGCCTCGGGGAGGTGATTCTCGAACTTCACCACCACGCGGTCGCCCTTCTTCGCGCGGATCGTCGGACCGGGGAGCATCCCGTTGTAGGTCCAGACCTCGGTCGTGAGCCCCGGGACCACCTCGATCGCGGCCACCCTGGCCTCGAGGTGCACCTCGACCACGTCGGGCGCGGGGTCGTGATCCTCGGCATCCGGCAGCCGCAGCGCGTCGTCCCAGCCCGCCGGCTGCCGGAGGTCCGGCGGCGCCTCTTCCGCGCCGCACCCCGCGAGCAGGGTCACGAGCGACAGGAGTACCGCAATCTCTCCGGCAAAACGTGCCGAGGACACGCACCCTTTGCGCCATGCACGGGGCAAGGCGCATCCGATCCAGCGCATGCGCCGCCCTCTGCAAGGCGCGATCCCTCACGGGCGAGCCGACCTGGGTTGTGTGGGGTGACCCCGCGGGCCGTGGCGTGAGCCGCGCCGCGGGACTGCGCGGCGCGGGCTACCGCCCGAACGCGCCGATCGTGAGGCTCGCGCCGTCGTTGCGCGCCCTGGCCTGCTGGTGCGGCGTGTACTGGTGCTCGACCGGCGGGAGGCCGTCGAGCGAGGCGCCGGCGCCGATGAGCGGCGCGCTCGCGGCCGGCATGAAATCGTGGTCTGCCGCCGACGCGAACGCCGGATCGACGCCGAAGATCGAGTCGTCCAGGCCGTCCACCTGCCCGATCACCTTCACCACCTCCCGGACGGGATCGAACGGCAGCCACCCGTTCGTCACCCAGTTCCCGGACAGGGTGAGGGCCCCGGCGGCCACGCCGTCGCGGTCCCCGAGGAAGGTGACCGCGCGGAGCTCGGTCGGCTCCAGGCTGCTGGCGAACACGTTGTTGCGGGCGTCGATCCGCTCGTCGTTGGTCGAGGCCTCGAACATCGCCGAGCGATCGTAGTCGTCGTAGTTGTCGTTCTTGACGAAGACGGTGTTGGAGAAGAAGTGGAGCGTGCCCTTCCTGTAGTACTCGGTCTCCCCGCTGTCCCCGCCGTAGTGGATCATGGACGGGCCGTAGCCGTTGCGCAGGAGCACGTTGCCGTAAATGAACGTCTCGTGGAACGACGGCAACGCGACCGAGTCGGTCGCCTCCTGCGCGTCGACGAGATCGATCAGGTGGGCGCCGTCCTCGATCCAGTTGTACCGGATGACGACGCCTGCCGAGCGCTCCTTGATGTTGTTGCCGTGGCCGCCGCGCGTGGGGCCGAAGCGGTTGAACTGGTAGATGACGTTCGAGGCCTCGTTGTAAACGTTGTGCTCGTTGTAATCATCCATGCCGTTGTCGTGAATGTAGTTGGATTCGATGAGCACGTTCGTGGTCAGGATATCCCCACCGGCCGTGCCGATGAAGAGGCCATTGGCATTCTCGTGGACCTCGCAGGCGCGGATGGTCACGTGATCGCCGCGCTCCACGAAGACGCCGGCCGCGTTGCCCGCGTAGTCCACCCCCGACCCCGCCTTGTCGGTGAAGCCGTGAGGGGGCGCTGCGTTCTTGATCTCGAGCCCCTCGATCGTGATGTGGGTGGGCCCGAGCTCCCACGGGTCGTCATGCTTGTGCCCGACGATGATGAGCCCCCGCACCTGGTGGCCGTCGAAGGGGAAATCGAGCTCGGGCCGGGTGGTCGCGTCCTGACCGTCGATCACCGGCAGCTCGCCGTTCGGCCCCGGGACGCCACAGAGCCGGATGGGCTGCTCGGCCGTCCCCTGGCCCCCGAGCATGATCTTCTCGTGGTACCCCTCGGCACGCCAGAAGATGCGCACCGTGTCGCCGGCGACGAGCGATTCAAGCGGGACGTCGCCGATCGCCTCGAATTCCTTGCCAGGACCGACCTGGTAATCCTTGCCGCTTCCGACGTGGCTGCAATCGACGTGAATCGGCGGAATGTTCACGACGGGCGGAGGGAGCGGCGCCGGACCGCCGCCGCCATACGTCGTCCCGCCAAGCTCGCCGGTGCAACCTGCGGCGAGGAGCAATCCGGTCACGCAAGCTCGAACCCTCACAGAATTCTCCACGATATGGGCCATAAAAGCTCCACTGTAATTTTACAGATTATGAGGCCTTCTCGCCTCAGTGCGGCAAGATGACACGCCGATGCACTTTGTCATGCGACCGGACATTGCTGTTGTCGCATCTTCCGCCCCCAAGGTAGCAGGATGTAACCCAGGTCCGCGTCGGATGTCGCTTTCGCGAAAGGGTCGCCGACGGGGCGTTCTTTACATCGAACTTTACATCAAACTTTACATCGAACCATCTTCCTTACATCGAACCATCGATGACAACGGCGCTCCTGTGAGAAGAAGTCGAGCCGCCAAGGACGCCAAGAAGGGATTTTTCTCGCGCCTCCGAGGGTTCCTGGGGTCCTGTCGGCGCTCTTCAATCAACGGCCCCTCGCGTCATTCGAGGCGATGACGTAGGATATGCACAGGGTGCATGAGCTCCATGCGGCCTGTGAGCTGGATCCCGCCGATGCGTTCGTCGATTCTCCACGATGGATGGAAGCCCCGGTTCGGCGATCGCTCGATGCCAATCCCCGGCGGACGGCGAACACGCAGCGCAGCGTGGCTCGATGATTCCCGGGAGGCGGGAGGCTCGAGTCGAGTGCCCTGCGATCCAGCCCGCTGTGTTCAGCGACCGCGCGAGGACCGAAGCCATGAAGCGAACGAAGCCCGACGGCGTGAAACCCCTCGACGTTCTCGATAGATTCACCGCGCCAGGGGGGCGCGCGACGGCGCTCGCCGGCGCGATTGTCCTCGCGGCGTCCCACCTGCTCTCGGGCTGCGTCGGCGACCTCGGAGGCGACCGCGGCGGGTCGCCGAGCGCGAGCGGGCTGGTCGACGTCGCTCCAGCGGGGATGCGCCGGATGACACCGGAGCAGTTCACGAGCTCGATGCGCGACCTGTTCGTCGATCCAGGGATCGATCTCGACCTCGACCCGGACGCGGGAGAGGTCGCCTCGCTGCTCGCCGTCGACAAGCTCAATGCCGCGGCGGAGGCGATCGTCGCGCGGCGCGCGTCGTGGGGGACGCCGGTGTTCCCGTGCGACACGAGCGGCGCGGACGACGAGGCGTGCGTGGACGGCTTCGTGCGGACGTTCGGGCGCCGCGCCTTCCGGCGCACGCTCGACGAGGCCGAGGTCGCGATGCTCAAGGGCCAGTACGCCCGGGCGCGGAAGGAGCAGTCGTTCGAGGACGCCCTCCTCGTCGTGCTCGAGACCATGATCCAGTCGCCCAACGTCTATTACTTCGTCGAGCTCGGCCGCGACGGGGACGGGAGCGAGCCGCTCGCCTCCGGCGTCCGTCCGCTCACGGGCTTCGAGCGGGCGTCGCGCCTGTCGTATTTCCTCTGGAACACGACGCCGGACGACGCGCTGCTCGATGCCGCGGAGTCCGGCGCGCTCGACACGGCGGAGGGCGTGCGCGCGCAGGCGGAGCGGCTCCCCTCGAACGACCGCGCCCGTGCCACGGCGAGGCGCTTCTTCGCCGATTGGCTGGAGCTCGACGGCACGAACCAACACCCCTCGCTCGAGAGCGCGCCGAAGAGCCCCGAGATCTATCCCGAGGATTCACCCGCGCTGCGCGCCGCCATGCGCGCCGAGATCGAGGTCCTCGCGGAGCGCGTGCTCTTCGAGGGGGACGGCAGGTTCGAGACGTTGCTCACGACGACGGACGCCTACGTGAACGGGCCCCTCGCCGCGCTCTACGGGGTGGAGGGCCCCGCCGACGAGCGCACGTTCTCGTGGGTCTCCCTCCCCCGCGATCAGCGCGCGGGGATCTTCACGCGGGCGGCCTTCCTGAGCGTGTTCGGCAGCCTCGAGGTCAAATCGCCGATCCGCCGCGGCGCGTACATCCTGGAGCAGGTGCTCTGCCGCCCCCTCGGCCCGCCGCCCCCCAACGCGAGCGACGTGCCGGTCAAGGGCGGAGCCGTCGAGGAGAACGGCGAGGTGGTGCACAGGACGATCCGCCAGGACGTCGAGGCCAAGACGTCGAGCGGCGCCTGCGCGAGCTGCCACAGGATCATCAACCCGATCGGCTTTGCGTTCGAGCATTACGACGCGCTCGGGAGATGGCAGTCGCAAGAGGCGGGCGGGGACGCGCAGGCACCCTACCTGCTCGACATCGACGCACGCGGCAGCCTCCCTGCGCTCCCTCCGGACGAAGGGGACGTGGAGGTCGACGGCGGCGTCGGGATGTCGGCGGCCCTCGCGGCGAGCCCCGCGGCGCGCGCCTGCCTCACGAAGCGCCTCTTCCAGACGGCGCTCCGGCGCGTCCCGATCGACCAGGATCTCGCGTCGATCGAGGCGGCCACGCCGACGCCCGAGAGCGGCGGCAGCGTGCGTGATCTCATCGTCTCCCTCACGACCAGCAATGCCTTCTTGCACCTGCGCCAGATCGAGGAGTGAACTCATGAGCCGCGCCGCTTTCAGCCGAAGGAATTTCCTCCGCACCGCGACCGGTCTGTGCATCGCCCTGCCGCTGCTCGAGGCGACCCATGGGGACGTCTGGGCCGCGAACGGCAGGGCCAGGCGGTTCATCGTGTTCTTCAGCCACGGCGGCACGATCACGTCTCGTCACTCCTCCGGGGAGAAGGGGGATCCCTGGAAGCCGGGCGCCTGGAGCATGCTCGACCTCTGGGCGCCCGGCGGCGAGGGGTCGGCGCTCGAGGTCCTCGGCGAAGAGATGGCGCCGCTCGAGGCCCACAAGGGCGACCTCACCCTGCTCCGCGGCGTCGACGACGCCGCCGGGATGATCCAGGGAGACTACGGCGGGCACCACGGCTGCTCCAACGCGACCGTGCTCACCTGCGCCGACACGACCTCGGGAGGCGACGACGCCAGGGCGCTCGGCCCATCGATCGATCAGGTGATCGCGCAGCGGCTGGCCGGCGAGAGCCCGGCGCCGTTCTCGTCGATCGATCTCATGGTCGACGGACACAACTACGGAGAGCCGCTGTACAACGCGGCGGGCGAGCAGGTGTCCAGCGAGAAGGACCCGACGAGCGCCTTCGATCGGCTCTTCCAGGACGTCACGGAGACCGCGTCGGGTCCGACGCCCGAGCAGCTCCGGCTCCGCGCCCACCGGAAGAGCGTCCTCGACGGCGTGAGCGAGCACCTCGCTGCCCTGAAGGGGCGCGTGAGCGCGGCCGACAGGCACCTGCTCGACGCGCACGCCGAGCACATCCGGAGCCTGGAGAAGAAGCTCGAGGGCATCTCCAACCTGGCGGCCTGCACGAAGCCGGATGTCGGCGGAGCGCCCGTGTACCAGGGATATGGATCCTACACGGGAGGGGGAATCAAGGAGGCCGCTCCCCTGCTGGTCGACGTCCTGCTGCATGCGTTCCGGTGCGGTCTCACGCAGGTGGCCACCTTCCAGGTGGCCGACGTCCTGACGAGCTGGCTGCCCCAACCCTACAGCACCGACCTCGGCCACAGCCTCGGCCACGCCGCCCTCGACGTCGGCCCGAGCGGCGCGGAGCCCGACAGGCTCGAGGACTGGCGCGCGACCATCCTCGCGAACCGCAACTGGCGCATGGAGCTCTTCGCACGCCTGCTCGACGGGCTGAAGAGCACCCCCGAGGGCGACGGCACGATGCTCGACAACAGCGTCGTGCTCTTCACGAGCGAGTTCGGGTGCGGCGGCGGGCATTCGCCCCGCGATATCCCCGTCCTGCTCGCCGGCAAGGCAGGCGGCAGGTGGCCGGGCGGCCGCCACGTCAACTACAACAAGCGCGCGAGCGCGGATCCCACCCAGTCCGAGTACGAGACCGACGTCTCGATGCACAACGTCTACACATCGATCCTGCGCGCCTTCGGCTACGAAGACGAGCACTTCGGGAACGACACGGCGTACAGGAAGGGCCCGCTCGCGGAGCTGCCGTGAGAGACGTACGAGGCGCCTTCAGCGCGCCCCGCTGCGGAAAAACGTCGCAGCAAGGCGCCAATCTCCGTTCGCACCACGACATTCTTCCGGCAAGCGCGGAACGATCCTGAAACATAACGAAGCTGACCACGGCGCGATCTGCCGCGCGATCTGCCCAGGCGTGCTCCTCGTCTTGACACGGCCCCCATGCCGCAGCGAAGAAGCGTCGTCTGCGCCAGACCGCTTCCGCCCCGGCCACCTTGAACGCTCGGCCGGACGATTCCCACCCGGTCTCGCTGCTGGACACGAGCGGGCGATACGGCGACCGCCGAGCGCGGCCGAGCCGCTGCAAGGGCGCGGTCCGGCGATGCCTCTTGGACGGCTCGAACCAGCCTGATATAGATACCACCGAGGAGCAGCGCATGCGTCCAAGCGAACGGGTTCAGGGCGGCAGCGCGGTGGCTTGGGATGCCGGCGCGCACGCTCCCGTGCCGCATGAAGGACGTGGACGTGAGGCGGCGCGCTTCTTACCGACGTACGAACTGCCGAGCACCGGGGCCAAGACACCGCGGACGAGCTCGCGTGCTTCGCGCGTGAGCCGGACGCCCACATGATCATGTCGAATCGTACGATCGCACGGAAGTACACGCTGGAACGTGAGATCGGACGCGGAGGGATGGGCGTCATCTGGGAGGCGTTCGATCAGGTGCTCCGGCGTCCGGTCGCCGTCAAGGTGATGACGCCCGAGCACCTCACCTCCGACACCGCGCGACGCCGCTTCGAGCGGGAGGCGATGGCGATCGCCCGGCTCCGGAACGAGCACATCGTCCAGGTATATGATTACGGCATCGACGAGGATTGCCCTTACATCGTGATGGAGCTCCTCGAAGGAGAGGACCTCGAGAGCAGGCTCGCCCGGGAGCAGCAGTTCTCGCCGTCGACCACGCTCGCCCTGCTCCGGCAGATCGCCATCGGCCTGGAGGCGGCGAGCTCCGCGGGGATCGTCCACCGCGATCTCAAGCCGGCAAACGTCTTCATCGCCCGGAAGGAGCCCGGCGAATGTGTGAAGCTCCTCGATTTCGGCGTGGTGTGGACGGTCTTCGAGGGGTCGGACGAAGACCAGCAGGCGGTGGCCGGCAGGACGATCGGAACGCCGGCGTACATGAGCCCCGAGCAGGTGCGCGCGGTCGTGCCGAACCATCTCAGCGATCTCTGGTCGCTCGGCGTCATCGCCTACAGGGCTCTCACAGGCCGGCTCCCCTTCACGACGAACGCGATCGGGGAGCTGTTCATCAGCATCTGCACGGATCTATCCCCGCCGCCGTCGAGCGTCGTCCCCAGCCTGCGGTCCGGCTTCGACGGCTTCTTCGAACGCGCGCTGGCGAAGGATCCGGCGCAGCGGTTCCAGTCCGCGCGCGAGTTCGTCACGGCGTTCGCGGCGGTGAGCGAGGCCAGCAGCGGTCCCACCAAGATCCTTGTCGCCGACGATGAGCCCGACGTGGCGCTCATGATGAAGCTGCACTTCCGGCAGAAAATCCGCGACGGCGTCTACCAGTTCCTCTTCGCGGACAACGGGGAGTCCGCCCTCCGCGAGCTCCGGCGCCACCCCGATATCGACGTCATCTTGACCGACATCAAGATGCCCGTGATGGATGGACTCACGTTCCTCGGGCACGTCCCGGAGGTGAACCCGTTCGCAAAGACGGTGATGATGTCCGCCTACGGCGACATGGGGAACATCCGGTCCGCGATGAACCAAGGCGCATTTGATTTCCTGCTCAAGCCGCTCCAGCGCGCCGATCTCGAGGCGACCATCGACAAGACCAAGAAACAGGCCGCGGAGCTGCGGAGGAACGCGCGCTTGGACGAGGAGAACAAGGTCCTCCGCCAGTACACGAGCGCGGCGTTGGTCGAGCGGCTCCGGGCGATAGGGCCCACGATCGCGCTCGAGAGCGAGACCCTCATGGCCACGGTGGCGTTCATCCACATCTTCCAGTTCATCCCCGCCGCCAAGGCGATGCCGCCCGGTGAGGCCATGAGGCTGCTCAGGGCCAACTTCGAGATGATCGTCCCGGAGCTCCTGGCGAAGGGGGGCGTCGTGGACAAGTTTCTCGGCGACACGGTGATGACGGTGTTCCAGGGGCCGGATCATCTGTCGAGGGCGCTCAGCGCGTGCGTGGACGTCCGCACGCAGGTGGCGGCGGTGGCGCACCGCGCCGGCAAGTGCTCGTCCTACATGCGGCGGATCTGCATCGGCCTCTCCACGGGGCAGGTGCTCTCCGGCAGCGTCGGCTCTCAGGCCTACGGGCGGCTCGACTACACGGTGCTCGGCGAGGCGGTCAACGCCGCCGCGCACCTCGCCAGGACGGCGCTTCCCGGGGAGATCCTCATCGATGCAGCGGTCCGCGACGCCGCGCAGGGGCTGTTCGAGTTCGAGCAGGCCGACGCGAGGAGCCTCCTGCCGGGAGGTCCGCCCGTGAACGTCTTCAACGTGGTGCGCCGCGGTCCGGCCGCCTCCCCCGCAGAGGGCGCGCCGACCGTCAGTGTGGCCACGACGACCACCTTGCGATAGGTCGAGCCTTGCCGACGCTCATCTACAATCCCGGCGGCCCTGAGGAGCAGGTCTTCCTCATTGGAGACGCCGCCATCGCCATTGGCCGCGCAGAGGATCAGGCGATTTGCATCCCGCACAGGAGCCTGTCCCGCAGCCAGGCGCGGATCGAGCCGTCCGAGGGCAGGTTCTTCATCGTCGACCTGCAGAGCAAGAACGGCACGTTCGTGAACGGCGCGCGGGTGCAGCGCAAAGAGATCCGGAGCGGCGACACGATCACGCTCGGCGATCTCGACCTGCTCTTCACGACAGATGGCGCTCCTTCGTCGGAGCCGTCGCTGCGACCGCAGGCGATCCGCCCGCTGAAACACACCATCATCGGCAAGCTCGTGCAGGCGAGCGAACCCGGCGCTCCCGGCTGCGGGCCGAGAGCGGAGGCTCGGCTGCAGATCCTGATCGAGGTCGCCAAGCTGCTCCCCGTCTCCGATGACATCGACACCCTGCTCCACAAGATCCTCGATCTGATCTTCCGGATCCTCGACGTGGACCGCGGCGCCGTCCTGCTCGTCAACGAAACGACGAAGAGGCTCGAGCGGCACGCCGTGAAGACGTCGCTGCCTTTGCCTGACGATGAGCCGATCTTCAGCCAGAACATCGTCGACTATGTGCTCCGCAAGAGCGTGGCAGCGCTCTTCGCCGATGCCGTTCTCGACCCTCGCCTCGACGCGGCGCGCTCCGTCGTCACCCAGTCGATCCGCGCTTCGATGTGCGTTCCGCTCAAGCCCAAGGACGACGTCATCGGGGTGCTCTATGTCGACAACCGCAGCGCGGCACATGTCTTCACCGAGGCGGATCTGGAGTTCCTCGTCGCGTTCGCCAGCCAGGCAGCCGTCGCCGTGAAGAACGCGTCGCTGTACCAGCGCCTCGAGCGCGAGACGGTGGAGCGCATGCAGCTCGTGCTGGACGCGAAGCTCGCGTCGCTCAGCGGCGTCGTGGCAGGCATCGCTCACGAGATCCGCAATCCGCTGAATTTCATGAACAACTTCGCTAGCATCGCCGCCGGGTTGGCCCAGGACCTGAGCGACGACCTGCATGCGCAAGGGGCGCGGCTCGACCCTGACGCGCTCGCGCAGATCGAGGAGAACCTGGTTTACCTGCGCGACAGCATGGCCCGGATCACCGAGCACGGCCGGCGGGCGGACGCGATCATCACGGGGATGCTCCAGCACACCCGCCGCCCGTCGGGTGAGCGCGCGCTGGCCGACCTGAACGCGGTGGTGGACGAGAGCGTGCGGCACGCGCGCGCCGGAGCCCAGTGCGGCGAGCTCGAGGTGCGCGTCGTCGCGGCGTACGATCCGGCGATCGGCCCGGTGGAGATGGCGGCGCTCGACATGGGGCGGGTGTTCCTCAACGTGGTCGATAACGCGCTGTATGCGATGCGGCAGAAAAAGCGCGAGCGCGGGGCTGCCTATACGCCGGAGCTGAGCGTCTCCACCGCAGACCGGGGTGAGCAGGTCGAGGTGCGTATCCGCGACAACGGGATGGGGATCCCGAAGGACGCTGCGGCGCGGCTCTTCGAGCCGTTCTTCACGACGAAGCCGCCCGGGCAAGGGACAGGGCTGGGGCTATCCTTGAGCCGCGAGATCGTGGTGCAGGGGCACCGGGGGACGATGCGGGTGGACAGCGAGGAGGGGGAGTACACGGAGTTCGTGATCACGCTGCCGAAGGAGAACCGCGGCGCTCCGCTCTCACATGCTTGAGGCGCATCGCTTGGCCGATGCCGCCGGGCAGCTCATCCCTGCTGCGCGCCGGCTCCGAGGATCTGCTCCACGGACCTTCCGGCCTCGTACGCGCTGTGGAGCATGCTCAACCCGATCGCGGCGATATGCCGCGGCTCAAGCGGCAGCCTGTCCACAAGCTCCTTGTAGATCGCATTGTGCTCGGGCTCCAGCGCCGCGTGCCGGAGGTAGGTCCGGAACGCCGTCCTGGGCAGGCCGGTCTTCGCGACGACCGAGTCCACCATCTGGGGCGTCGGAGGCTCCGCTTCCACAACCGCGATATAGCCGAGGAGCGCGATCGGGTGATGGTGATGGATCCAGTAGTACTGAGAACCGACCATCGACGCGATCATCGGCGGAGGGAGCCGATCGAGCACCTCGCGCACGTCGAGCCCCAGCGCCGCGAGGTCCTCCAGGATCCACTCATCATGGCGCCGCTCTCTCGGGATATGATCCGTGAAGTACTCCTGGAGACCAGCGACCACCGGATCGGCAGTGTCCATCGAGCTCAGCCGGCTGACCGCCGCCTCCATCAGCGGCACCGTCGCGCGCGCCATGCAGTGCATCCGGAACAGCATGACGGGGTAGCGCTCCACGAGCTGTGGGTGCTCCCAGAGCCTGGCGGTCGCCTCCGCGAGCCGAACACTGTAGAGCTGTCGCCGGGCTTCCAGTTGCTCGCTGATGCGCTGCATGGCTCGAACGCTCCGTGCCAGCGACGCCGCTCAGAAGGAGGCCGTGCGCATGAGATCCCTGACCTGGTCCTGAGCGACGCCATCGAGCTTCTTGAACATCGAGATCAACGCACTTATCTCCTCTTGCGATAGGCTCTTGATCGTCGCCTGAACTTTGGGGTCGAGGTCGGACTCCTGAGTCACGTTGCCCGGAAACAGGCCTGCTTTATACAGCACGTCGAAGTTACTCATCATTGACCCTTGCTCAGAGGTCCAGATTCAATTCGTGTATACCCAAAGCCACTCCAAGATGTCAAGAAAACCAGGAGTCGTGGGGTCGATGCACACGACGGGTGCATCCGGCATGGTGGGCATATCGTGTCCTTGGCTCGTCGCTGCGGCGCATCATGACGCAGGGAGAGACCATGAGCAACGAGCACGCGCGTTCAGCGTCGCTGGGCGAGCCGTTGTGCTCGACCGTTCCAACAACGCCGCTCAGAAGCCACACACGTGCAACTGCGTCCGAGCCTTGCGCTGAGCGGTGCTATCGAGCCTCTTGTACGCAGAAATCAACGCGCTGATCTCATCGTTGGAGAGCACGGCGATCGTGTCCCGATCCGCGGGACCGAGGTCGGATTCCTTTGTCACGGTTGCCGGAAACATGCCCGCTTCATAGAGTGTGTCGAAGTTGCTCATCAGGCACCCAATTCAAAGAAGAACCACTGATCTTTGGGTGAACGTAACCGAGAACGGCTCGGCCTGTCAAACAAAATGAAAATACAGGAATCGCTGAGCCCGTCCGGGTATCGTCGCAGGCAATGCAGGCAACTCGCACTCCTGCCGCCACCGCTCCTCGACCTATTACGCTACGTATTACGCATCGCGGGTGAAGGACCGCCTTGCCGATGAGAGACCCCTGGTGCTTCCCACCGAGCCCTAAGCTCGACCCCCGTGTCGATCGCGTGACGACCCTGGAGGACGCCGAGCGATGCGTGCGCGCCATCGCCGCCCGGATCCCGATCACCCGTGTGTCCGATCTCTCGCCGCTCGACAGGCTCCGCCTCCCGGTCTTCGCCGCCGTCACGCCGCTCGCGCGTGATCTGACCACGCACCTCGGCAAGGGTCGCGACGCGACGTCGGCCCGCGTCAGCGCGATGATGGAGGCTGTGGAGCGCGTCTCCGCGGAATCCATCCCCGAATCGCTGACGCTGCGCGCGAGTTTCAGTGACCTCGAGGGCAGCCGCTCGCCGCTCGCCGTCGACCCTGCCCTCTTTGACCTCCCGGACGACACCCTGTACTCCGCCGATCGCGCGATCACCTGGGTCGCCGGGCGCGAGCTTCGATCGGGGATCGATATCCTCCTGGCGGCCGACCTGGCCCTGACCCCCCCGGCGGACGGCGTGCTGCGGGAGGTGGACACCAATGGGCTCGCCTCCGGCAGCACCGTCATCGAGGCTGTCGTCCACGCCTTGTGCGAGGTGATCGAACGCGACGCGCAGGCCCAGGTCGAGTTCTTCGCGCTCTTCGGCGCCCCCGAGGGCCCGCCCCCGCCGCTCGCGCAGATCGATCCGGCGACCTTGCCCGCCAGCGCTCGGGGCTGGCTCGACGCGCTGGCCGCGCATGACCTCCACATGGCCATCCACGACATCACCAGTGATATTGGGGTTGCGACGTTCTGGGCCGTCCTCACCGACGCTCGGTTTCCGACCGCCGACGGCGTTGCGACCCTGACCTTCAGCGGCGCGGGAACCGCCCCACGGGCCGAGGTCGCGCTCCTGCGCGCGATCACCGAGGCAGTCCAGTCACGCGTCGGCGTCATCCACGGCGCGCGCGACGCCTGGAACCTTCTGCCGGCAGGCAGGCGCGCCGAGAGTCGCACCATCCGCCTGCGGCAGTTGCTGCCGGTCCAATGGAAGCCGTTCTCGGCCGTACCCTCCTTCACCTCCACCGATCTCCGGGACGATCTCGGGTTCCTGCTCGCCCGCCTCGCGGGCGCGGGCATGGAGCGCGTCATCGCCGCCGACCTCACGCGGCCCGATATCGGCATCCCGGTCGTGCGCGTCCGCGTGCCCGGCCTCTCACCGTTCCTCGTCAACCGGCGGAGGGTGGGCGACCGGTGCCTGCGTCATCTGCTGTGGCCGTAGCGCCGCGACGCCGCGGCGCGCGTTACTCACGGTCTCTCCCTGTGATATGATGCGCCGCCGCAGCGACGAGCCAAGGACACGATATGCCCACGATACCGGATGCACCTGTCGTGTACATCGGCCCCACGATCTCCCGCCGAGATGCTGAGTCGGCGCTCCCGGGGGGCGACTTTCGCCCGCCGATCGCCCGCGGGGACCTCTATGCCGCCCGGCAGCACGGCAGCGCCGTCTTCGTTATCATCGACGGGGTCTTTTCTCAGCAAGAGGCAGTGCCGCCCCGCGAGATCGTCGACGTTCTCCGGGACGGGGCGACGGTCATCGGCGCGTCGAGCATGGGGGCGTTGCGAGCGGCCGAGTGCTGGCCGCTCGGGATGCGAGGGGTGGGGGCGATCTATCGCCTGTTCCGCCGCGGCGTGCTCGGGTCTGACGATGAGGTGGCGGTGCTCATGGATCCTGACGACAGTCACCGCGCGCTGACCGTCGCGCTCATCAACGTCCGCCACGCGGTCTCGATGGCCGTCCGCGCCGGACGCCTCGACCGCGCGACTGCGGACCGGCTCACGCGAGCCGCCATCGACCTGTACTACGCGGATCGAACATGGAGCGCCGTCCTGGGGCGCGCTCTCATGTCGGATCCTGACGGACACATCGAAGCGTTTCTCGCGACCCACGATCTGAAGCGCGACGACGCCTTGCGGGCGCTCCGCGACACCGCCCGGCGGATCGCGGCGGACCCCGGCCTCCTCGCACGACCGCGCCTCGGTCCCGCTTGCTTCGCGCGAACCGAGATCCACCGCGAGCGCGCGCACGACCCCCTCGGCGGCGCCGAGCCGCGGATCATGAAACGAGCGCTGGCGCGCTGGCACCTCCTCGGCGGCCGCTACGTCGACCACCTGCTCCCGATCGTGGTCGCGCGGCACGGGGAAGAGCTGTGCCGCCGTATCGACAAGGCAGCGCCGCGCGCGACGATCCTCCTCGGCGCGCTGCGCGCGAGAGCGGCGCCATCCGGCGAGCAGGCGGAGCGCAGCACCCCGGCGCTCGTCGCGTCGGCCGCGCTCCGCATCGCATTGGTCGAGATCTGGACGGCGTTCATCGCCGCCGAGGAGGAGTTCGCTGAAGCCCTGTGGGCCGAGCTAATGATCTCCGGCGGCCTCGATGCCGAGCTCTTCCGATGGCGCGCCTTCCGCGACGCGGAGATCGACGCGCGGCGGCGCGGGCTCACCATCCGGCCGCACGATCGTCGCCTCGCCGAGACGGCGATGCTCGCCGCCCATGGCTTCGATGGCTGGCTCGACCTGCGGCAGGCAGCGGAGAAGACCGCCTACGGTTTTGCCCCCTTCGTCGAGCACCGCGACCACCTCGCCCTTTCGCTCCGGTCGCGCGAGCGGATGTTCAACCCCCGCTTGGATAGTAACCGATGAATGAGGCAGCGTCGCGAAAGCCCATGCTCGCATAAAGTGGTCTTCCGGCCTCGGTCGCGTGTAGCGCAACGCGCTTCGGCCCCTCCACCAACGCCGCTTGCTCGATCGCGTGCCGCATCACGCCCTCTCCGTAGCCCTGCCGCTGGTGGTCCGGCAGGGTCGCGACCAGGCCGACATAGTGGCACGATTCGAGGCGCACGACGGTCGCGGTGGAGACAGCTTTGCCGTCCACGATGGCGAGATCGCCGAACGCGGCGTCGGGCCACATCGACGCGTAGTTCACCGCGTCGATCCCCCACTCGCTCGGGATGCCATACGCCTCGGCGTTGACGGTCCCCACCGACCGCCTCGCGTGCTCGTCGCGGACGCGCGCGTATTTCAAGTTCGGCAGCTCCCGCTGCGGTGATACGAGCGAGTCCGCGATCATGCCGGTCATCTGCGTTGCGCGCGTCAGGCCGTGCTGCGCGAATATCTCCGGCGCACGCTCGCGGAGCTCCGGAGGCAACATGTCCGGGCTCGCGAACAGGAGCCAGCCATGCTTCAGCCCTTTGGCGCAGGCGAACGTCGCGCGGACACGGGCGACGAGATCGGCCTCGTCGTTCACCGCCGTATCGAAGAACATCAGGTTACAGATCGGCCACGCGTGGTTCATCCACGTGGCCACGACGCCAGGGGCCGGCTTGCTGACGCTGCCGTCTGGCGAATGCTCTGCCCAGAACGACCATGCGTCGATGAATAGCTGATTCGATTCGAGCACTCGGCTGTCTATCATGGCGTCGTCTCATCGCTCTCGCGGTTTCCAATGAGGGCGGTCGATCCACCCTGCCGGGCCTGCGCGGGCCCCGCTCACACGGCCCGCGCGAGCGCCTCGAACTCGGCCCTGGCGCTCTTCGCGTCTGCCGTATCCAGCCCGTCGGCGATGCCCCCCGAGAGCGCCGCCGCCAGCTCGCGCGCGTGCCCCGCTCGCCCGTGCGCTCTCCAGCAGCGACAGAGGCTGCGGAGGGCGCGCAGCTCCAGGGCGACGGAGCCCTGCGCACGAGCGAGGTCGAAGGCCGCACGGAGGTACGCCTCCGCTTCGTCAACGCCGCCGCCTGCGCCGAGGGTCGCCTCGCCCTGGATGCGCATCAGCTCGGCGCTCCAGAGGCGCACCAGCGACCTCTCCGCGATTTCGAGCCCGCGCCGCGCAACCTGCCGCGCGTCGTCGAATCGCCCCTTTTCGAGGAGAATGTCACCGACGATGCCGAGGAACAGTGTGCGCGCCACGCCGGGGTGCCCGTCGATCGTGCAGCGGAGATCGTCGAGCGCGGCGTCGTCGAGCGCGGCGGTGCCCTTGGCCCAGGCGAGGAAGAACTCGGCCTCGACCCTCCAGTGCGGGAAGCGATGCTTGTCGCACCACGCTATCGCCTCCTCGATGTAGCAGCGCATCGACGCCCGATCGGCGGTGTAGAAGAACAGCTCGGCTCCGATGAAGATGAGCGCGCACGTCAAGGTGTGGGCGTGCCGCAGCTCGCGCGCGAGCGCGAGCGCCTCTTCGCCGCGCGCGAGCGCGTCCTCCGTCCGGCCGCGGTGCCAGAGCACGAGCGCACCGAAGCAGAGCGCGACCACCCGCAGATCGCCGCCGGTCACGGAGAGGTAGAGTCGTTCGTCAGGCGGGCACAGGGCGACGGCTCGCTCGAGCTGCGGCAGCGCGCTCCGGAAGTCGCCCAGGAAGAAGTTCTGCGAGCCCAGCTCGAACTGCGAGACGGCGAGCAGCGCCGGCTCCCCGGATGCCTCGGCAATGCGCTGGAGGAGCCCCGAAAGGCGGACCGCCTCGCGGAGGTTGCTCGTCACGTGATGGTGGAGGTGCAGGCCCACCAAGGCCCAGAACACCTCTGGGCTGTTCCCAGCACGCTCGCAGAGCGCCTGCGCGCGGGCATACGCGCGCTCGACGCCGGGATCCGTATAGCCGCGGACGGCGATGAGCGCGGCGCCGTGCGCGAGCCGCATATCGATCTCGATGCGTTCGCGCGCCGGCAAGTCGGGCAGCGATTCGAGCAGCGACAGCCCCCTGCCGAGGTGGGCGGCCGCCTCGTGGTGCGCCGAGCGCTGGTTGGCGAGGTGGCCGGCCTTGCGCCACTGGTCGACAGCGCGCTCCTCGAGGTCTCCCTCGGCGAGATGGTGCGCGAGGAGCTCCGGCCTCGCTTCGACGATCTCCGGGAGCGTCTCCTCGAGCGCCTTCGCGATCCTGGCGTGCACCTGCTGCCGCGACCGCTTCAGCATCGAGTCGTACGCCGCGTCGCGGATGAGCCCGTGCTTGAACATGTACGCGGCGCTCTTCAGCCGCCGCTTCCTGTACACGAGCTCCGCCGCCAAGAGCTTGTCCAGATCCTCCTGCGCCTCTGCCTCTCCGAGCGGGCTCACCGCCTGGAACAGCTCGAACGTGAACTCCCGCCCGATCGCCGCCGCGATCTGCGCCGTCTCCTTGGCCCGGCCGAGGCGATCGAGCCGCGCCATCAGCGAGTCGCGAAGCGTGGCGGGTATCGCCAGCTCCGAGAGCGGCTTCACCAGCGCATAGCGCTCCTCGTCCTTCACCTCGACCAGCGCGCCGGCCTCGATCATCGCCAGGACCAGCTCCTCCACGAAGAGCGGCACACCGTCGGTGCGGCCTGCGATGACATCGAGCACCTCGGCCGGGAGCGCGCGGCCGCCGACGACCTTCATGGCCATCTGCTCGACCTCCGGCCGGCCGAGGCGGCCGAGCTGGATCTGCAGCACTGCAGCCGGCGACCACGACGGCGCGAACTCCGGCCGCGCCGTGAACAGCGCGAGCACGCGGGACGAGCCCACCTCGCCGACGAGCTGGCCGAGCAGCTCGAGCGTGCTCGGGTCGGCCCAGTGCAGGTCCTCGATGAAGAGCGCGACCGGCTCCTTCTCGGCCATCTCGAAGAGCAGCGAGAGCACGGCGTTGCGCGTCAGCTCGCGCTGCTTCTGGGGCGAGGCGTCGAGCGGCGCCCACGTCCCCGGCAGCGTGAGCGACAGGAGCGACGCGAAGAGCGGCATCGCCTCGGACAGGTCGAAGCCGTGGAGCGAGAGCAGCGCCTCCAGCTTGTCCGCCCGATCCTCGGGCTTTGTCTCGCGGCGCGGATCGATCAGGCGCTCGAGCAGGCTGACGATGGGGTAGAACGCGCTGTTCGCGCTGTCCGGCGTGCAGCGGCTCTCCAGCCAGCTGTGCGCCTCCACATCGATCCGCTCTTCGAGCTCACGGGCGAGGCGCGACTTGCCGATACCCGCCTCACCGGTGATGAGGACGGCCTGGCCTCCGCCGCTGCGGACGTGGCCCCAGCGCTCCAGCAGCGTGTCCAGCTCCCGCGCTCGGCCGACGAGGGGCACATCTCGGAGCCCGCCGGACACGCTGCCCTCCCGCAGATGGAACACCTCGACCGGCGCTTCGGAGCCATCGAGCGAGCGGGAGCCGTCCTCCTCCAGCGCGAAGTGCTTGCGGAGCAGCCGCTGCGTCTCGCCGCTCACGACGATGCCGCCGGGTTCCGCCGCCGCGCTGAGCTGGGCGGCGAGGTTCGGCGTCGTCCCCACGACGTAACCGAGGCCGGCGACCTTCGGGTCGCGCAGCTCGCGCGCGATCACCAGCCCGGTGTGGATCCCGATGCGGAGATCGATGCGGATCTTGCGCTCGGTCTCCACCGCCTCCTTTCGCCGGAGCAGATCCGCCGTCATCTCACGCGCCGCCTCGGCCGCGCGCCGGGCGGCGTCCTCGCGCGCCGTCGGGTAGCCGAAATAGAACAGCACGCTGTCGCCCAGCACGCCCGCGACGTGGCCGTGGAAGCGGCGGGCGATCATCGTGCACGCCTCCTGCTGGAGGCCGAGGAGCTGATCGAGCTCCTCCGTGTCCACCTGTCCCTGCGCCGTGCTCGACGCCGCCAGGGTGCAGCACACGGCCGTGATCTGGCGCCGCTCGCCCTCCACCAGCCGCTTGGAGAGCCCACCGTCGACCAGCTGCCTGGCGAGCTCCACCGTCTCCGTCAGCATGTCCGGCGCGGCCCGCTGGAGGCGCACGGGGACGCTCCTCGATCGCAGCCCGCTCACGTCGCACTCCTCGAGCTCACGCAGGAGCCCCTCGGTGGTGACGTTGCGCGCCGCCGCGTCCTTGGCGGTCGCGCGGCGAAGGATGTCCCCGAGCGGATGGTCGAGGATGCTCGCAGGGATGGCGACGGGATCGGCGGAGAGCTGGTTGAAGATCACGTCAGCCGCCGTGTCGCCCGCGATGACGCGCTTGCCGGTCAGGCACTCGAGGAAGACCAAGCCCCAGGCATAGAGGTCGGTGCGCGGCGTCGGAGGCTGGCCGCGGAGCTGCTCGGGCGCAGCGTAGGCGGGCGTGCCCACGGACTCGTTCGTCAGCGTGAGCCGCGTCTTCTCGTCGCGGCTCGCCTCCTCCGTGAGCGCCCCGATACCGAAATCGAGCACGAGCACGTTGCGCCGGGCGCCGGTGGGAATGACCATGAGATTCGCGGGCTTGAGATCCCGGTGGATCACCCCCTGCGCGTGCGCGCAGCCGAGCGCGTCGAGGATCTGCAGCATGAAGTGCCGCGCCTCGCGTGGATCCAGCGGGCCCTCCTCGGCGAGGACCCGGGAGAGGTCCTTGCCAGGCGCGAACTGGAAGACCGAATAGACGACGTCCTCGTCCGCCTGCCCCGAGTCGATAAGGCTGACGATGTTCGGATGGTGGAGCTGCCCGCAGAGCTGCATCTCGCGCTGGAAGCGCGCGAGGCGCTTCTCGCGCGCCTGCGCCGCGCCGCTCGACCCGAGCTGCAGCACCTTGATAGCGACGCACTGGCCCGTCGCGAGCTGCCGCGCCTTGTAGACGGTGCTGAAGCCGCCCTCGCCCAGCTCGGCGAGAATCTCATAACGGTCCCCGAGCACCGCGCCGATCTTCTGTCGAGAGTCCAAGCTGCCCCTGCCTTTGCGTGGCGCGCACTACCACGCACACCACATTCTCTACCTACAAGGAATTTTGTTCGCCTCGCAACCACTTTTTATCGTAGCCTGGCCTTTCGAGGGCGCCGCCGCCTCGAGCATTCTGGACGTCCCGGTGAAGGCCGGGTTGTCCCGCCTCGGTGGCATCTTGCTCATCGCCCGCTCGGCCATGGCGGTGATGGTGAGCGACGGGTTCACGCCCAGGTTCGCGGGCACCATCGAGCCATCGACCACGTAAAGGCCGTCGTGGCCGAACACCTGGTTGCGCTGGTCGATCACCCCGCGCTCCGGGCTGTCGGCGATGGCGCAGCCGCCAAGGATGTGCGCGGTGGTCGGGACGTTCAGCACGGCCTCGTTGATGGCGTTGCGCGGGGTGCCGTCCATCAGCACGGCGAGCCGCTTGCCAACCTCGTTGGCGACGGGGATGTACGCCGGTGGCTTCGGCTGGTCGGGCGGCCTGCGGGTCGTCATGCCGCCGCGTTTCCAGACGAGCTGCATGTAGTTGTCCAGCGTCTGCATCACGAGGAGGATCGTGGAGCGCCTCGCGAACCTGAACGGCAGGAGCCCGGAGAGCAGGTCGATCGGGTGGAGCAGCCGCCGCCCCAGCCAGCGCAGCCAGCGCGGCAAGCCCGGCGCGTCGTCGGTGAGCACCGTGCCCAGCGCGCCCATCACGTCCGAGCCGGCGGGGTAACGCACCGGCTCGATGTGCGTGCGCGCGTCGGGGTAGATGCCGCTCGTGATCGCGATGCCGCGGGAGTAGTCGACCCGATCGTCGCTGGCCGTCACCCCGAGGATGACCTCGCTGTTGGTGCGCACGTAATGGCCGAGCTGCGGGGAGAGATGGGGTAACCGGCCCTCGGCCCTCGCCTTCAGCAGGAGCTTCACCGTGCCCAGCACGCCGGCGCTGAGCACCACCGCGCGCGCCCGGAGCGTGCGGCGGCGCTTCCTGAGCAGCGCGGTGGAGCGCTCCAGGGTGAGCTCGTAGCCGCCGCCCGGGAGCGCGTCGATGGCGGTGACCATCGTCTCGGGCTGGATGGTACAGCCCTTCTTCTCGGCCAGATAAAGGTAGTTGAGGTCGAGCGTGTTCTTGGCGCCGAAGCGGCAGCCCACCATGCATCCGCCGCAGTGGACGCACGTGGCGCGATCGGGCCCCTCGCCGGCGAAGAACGGGTCTGGCACGCGCTGCCCTTCCTGCTCGCCCTCCCTCGCGAAGAGGACGCCCACGCTGGCGACGTGGAACGTGTCGCCTCGGCCCATCTCGTCGGCGATCTGCCGGAGCTGCCGGTCGGCCGGCCAGAGCTTCGGGTTCGCGGTCACGCCGAGCATGCGCTTCGCGAGCTCGTAGAAGGGCATCAGCTCGTCGCGCCAGCTGGTGCCGGCCGGCCAGCCGGGGCTGGTGAAGGCCTCGGGCGGGGGCACCAGCAAGGTGTTGGCGTAGACCAGCGAGCCGCCGCCCACGCCCGCGCCCGAGAGGATGAGCGTGTCCCTGAGCAGCGTCAGCCGCTGAATTCCGTGACATAGCAGCCTGGGCGCCCAGAGGAACTTCCGTACATTCCAGTTGGTCTTCGGAAAATCCTCCTTGCGCCAGCGCTTGCCGCACTCGAGCACGGTGACGCTGTAGCCCTTCTCGGTGAGGCGCAGCGCGGAGACGCTGCCGCCGAAGCCCGAACCCACGATGGCGAAGTCGACGTCGAAATCCATGCCACCCGCTTCTCGAGGCGGAGTATGGCCCAGCCGGTCTCCAGAGCCCACCGGCGGACGCGCCTCGGCCTCGCGCCTCGCGCCGCGCGCCTCGGCCTCGCGCCTCGCGCCGCGCGCCTCGCGCCTCGCGCCTCGCGCCGCGCTGACGGCGCGCACGCGCTCCGCCGCCGCCGCCGCGAGCGAGGCGTGCCGTTCTGGAGCGGCGCACGCCCCCGCGGGGACCTCGGCGGCCGGAGGACGCTCTCGACGTCCGCGGTGCGCCCAGGCCAGCGCGGTGCTGGTCGGCTGCTCGCTGCGCAGCAGCGTCGCGCGGCGGCGCCCGGCGCAACACCTCCACCCGCGGCTTCCACCGGCGAGGCGCCGCGCTGGCTTTCGCGCCAGCACCACGACTTCCAGCGGCAGGGCAATCCGGTCGGCGATTACGCGCCTGGCCAGGACCCGCTGGTCGACCGGGGGGCGCGTGGCGGCCTGCTCCCGACGAGCGCGCGGTCGCCCGCGGCGGCGGCGCGGAGCCGGAGCGCCGCGACTCGACCGCGGCGCGCCGCGCGGCGGAAGAAGCGTCCTGCGCCCCGGGGCGGGGGGGGTAGGATCGATCGGAGATGGAAAGCTTCGGCACGGATCAGGTTCATTCTCCGCCGTCGCTACACAAACTTCGAGAGGATACCTGTCTCACGCGTCATTGGCACCCGTGGTCTTGCGAGCCCTGACTGTTTCTCCCCTTTCGGGTGAGTGTCTCGCTCGAGCGAACCGTCCTCTCCGTCTCCAGCTCCCGCTCGTCGCACGTAGCGTGCGAGTTCCCCCCGCTGCGCACGCCTGCTCCCTTCGTACCGAGGGTTATGTTGTTGTCGTGATCGGGGGCTCGACCCAGCGCGGCGCCTTAGGCCGCTCGCGGGGGAGCTCTGTCCTCGACTCGACGCGCGACCACGCGTGCGGCTGCCTTCGTGGTATTCATCAGCGGAGGAGGCCCAAATGTTTCGAACAACACAATTCGTCATCGCACTTTCGATCGTACTTGTCGGCTGCGGCTCGAGCGACGTCAGCTCGGACGAGGACGCCCAGCGCGCCTATGAGGGGCTTGATGACTCGATTGACAAAGCGATCACGCTCGGTTTTCAAGGCTTCAACGCCGCCACGAGCGCGAATATCGCGCCGCAGACAGCGAATGGTGCGAAAACGGGCACGATCACCATCAGCGGGCAGGTCGATCAGGGTGCCTCGACAAACAAGACAATGAACCTCATCGAGGAGCTCAAAGATTACTCCGATGACGGCGAGATTACCTACAACACGAACGAAACGCTGCCTGTGCTCTCGATGAAGCTCAGCAAGATTCCGACCGGTACGCTCGAAGGGAGCCTCAACGGTCGCTTCACGATGGCGGGTGCTCTCGAGGGCGACGTCACCCTCTCGCTCACCTTCACGGGTGAGCTGCAGCCGTCGCCCGTCGATGAGAACGAGGTCGAGCGAAAGCCGGGGACGACGCACATCACGGGCACCGCCGCGAGCGGCGACGGTAGGTACAACGTCGACCTGACGCGGTAGGTCAGCAGCTCCGGGGCAGCTGCTCGCCCGAAAGCAGGTCGAGCGTGCGGCTCCCGCCGAGGCGGGTCTTCAACACCACCTCGCCTGCATGCGCCTCGACCAGGCGCCCGGTGCGCGCCGGCCCGGCCCCGGGCGCTCGCTCGGCGGCGCCACCGCGTCGAGGGCCGCGGCGTCACAGTCGATGGTCCGCCACCGGTCCTTCGAGAGCGCGAACGGGAGCGACGGCCGCGACATCACGGGCGCCAGCACCCGGGCGCCCCGAGCACGCTCGCGCGCGGCCAGCGCTCGGAAGCGGCCTTCAGGAAGAGGTGGTGGAGGCGGCTCGGGGCGACGAGGGCGCGCTCCTCGCCGGACTGGGCCGTCGCGTCGCTCCGGAACGAGCCGTCACGTCCGTCGGAATACGCAGGTTTCATGCTTTGCGTTCGCAGGATGTCGATCGCAAAGGTGCGCGCGAGCAACGCGGCCCATGCGAGGCGTGCGTCGATCTCCGCCCGGGGGCTCGAGGCGGCGAATGCGTGCGCGGCGCGCCGCGCCGGTTCGGCCCCTTGAGCCGGTAGGCGATGCGCCCGTCCGCCAGTTCCGAGAAGCGCTCGAGCGCGAAGGGTGGCCGAGCGCCGTAGCGAAAGAGTCGTTCCCGCCCCTCGCGGTCGTGGGCGGCAAGACGTCCGCCCATCGGACGGGCCGCTTATTTTCCGGCGGCCGGTCGTCATCGACCGGTGTTTCTGGCGGGATTTCTGAGACGCGGAACTAGCGACAGATACCCGTGACGCAGTTCTGTCCGTCGGAGCAGACGGTGCCGCACCCTCCGCAGTTGCTCTCATCGTTGCTGAGATTCACGCATCGGTTATCGCAGTACGCCAGCCCCGCATTGCACGTGCACTCGCCAGCGGTGCAGAACGAGCCACCGCCGCATGTGTTGCCGCACGACCCGCAGTTGAACTGATCGAGGTTCGTGTTGACGCAAAGCGGATCGCAGTAGGTCTGCCCCGCCAGCGGGCATGTGCAGGCGCCGGCCTGGCAGGTCGAGCCCGCTTTGCACGTGGTGCCGCAAGCCCCACAGTTCATGGCGTCCGTCTGCGTATCCACGCACAAGGGGTCACAGAAAGTCTGGGTCGGGGGACACGGAGGTTCGCTGCCCCCACCCTGTCCCCCCGAGCCGTCGAGGCCACCTTGCCCCCCCGCGCCGCCGTCCCCGCTCCCGCCTTGCCCTCCGGCGCCCCCGAGCCCGCCCGCGCCGCCGGTGCCACCCGCGCCGCCGTCCCCGCTCCCGCCTTGCCCTCCGGCGCCCCCGAGCCCGCCCGCGCCGCCGGTGCCACCTGCGCCGCCGGCGCCGCTCCCGCCTTGCCCTCCGGCGCCCCCGAGCCCGCCCGTGCCCCCCTGCACGTCTCCACCACTCCCTGCGTTCCCGCCGGTAGCGCTACCCGTGCTCGTGGTGGTGGAGCCTGACGTGGCGCTCGTCTCCTCCTGGGTGCTCTCGCCGCCGCCACATCCGACCATCGGTACCGAACAGACCGCCACGCCCGCCAGCCAACCCAGGATCCCCATGTTCACGCGCGCACGATGCATGTCGTCCTCCAGATGTAAGAGGTAAGTGGAGTCGTGCCAACATCACGGCTTTCTCTGGGCAGCTTCGACGACTCCCATGCACCGCTGTCGCTACCGACGGCGCGCGCGGCTCAGCTTTTTCTCATCTCGGGTCCGAAAGAGCGACAGCCTCTGTTCGGGGCAGCACGGAGAGCCCAGGACGAGCCCTTTACCCGAAGCCTCGCGTCCCCCATCACAGGTGCGCGCGCATCGCTGCAGGGCGCATGAGCCTCAACACCGACCGGCCGGCCCCGTCCTTCATAGGGCGAGGAGGCGCTCAACTCCTACTCTTGCGACGCCACGACGGTGTCGGTCCACGACCAGGGTCGGCGACGCACATGCGGCGATGGGCGCTGCTCCGAGCGCAGGCTTGGCTCCCTCTCCCGATTCGGCAGCACCGTAGCGGCCACCGTGCGTGCTCCGGCGGGGATCCCCAGAGCTCGAGCACGCCTGCTGAGCAGCGCGCGGCGCTGCTCAGCAGCCATTCTCCATCTAATCCTCGTCGCCACTCTCCATCTCGGTGTTCGGCGTGGGCCGAGAGACATCGTCTTCCTGCCGCAGCCCGACTACACAACGAAGGAGCCCGCGACCGCCAGTCGCCATATCAGCGCGCTTTGCAGGAGCTCCTGGCCGCGCGAGTACAGCTCGCTCCGCCACAGGCCGCCGTGATGGACGCCTGAGCGAAGATCGCCGCGGCGACGGTTGTCCACGTGAGGATCGAGAGCATGACGTGCAGCGTAGCCGCCATCCGCCTCACGCGCGCCGTCGAGCGCGTCCAGCCGGCTCAGCCGGCGTCTTGGCCGGGATCCAGCGGCGCGCCGCCGGCCGCGCGCGGCCGCCTCCGGTAGCGCAGCCGGCTCACCGGCAGCCCGTCGGCGATCGCGTGGTGCTCGCGGGGGCTCCTCGCGCCGTAGGGGTTCTCGGCGAGGTGCGGCGAGCCGGGCGCGTCGCCCGCCGGCTCGAACGCGGGGTGCGCGCCGATCTGGTCGGCGTAGAGCGCGCCGCGCTCCTCGACGTCGGTCTGCACGAAGAGCTCGCCACCGTCCACGAGCAGGCGCGCGAGGCTGTCGAGCAACGCCGGGCCCATCACGAGGCGCTTCGTGTGGCGCTTCTTCCACCACGGATCCGGGAAGTGCAGGAAAAACCGCGCGATCGACGCGTCGGGCCGGAGCCGCGCGAGCGCCTCGCGCGCGTCGGCGTTGAGCGCCCGCACGCGGCCGCCGAGGCCGCCCTTCCGCAGGCGCCCGTCGACGATCGCCGCCCACTTCAGGCGGATCTCCAGCCCGAGCAGCCGCGCCTCGGGGCTCGCCGCCGCGCGCTCGAACAGGAAGCCGCCGCGGCCAGGGCCGATCTCGATCTCGACGGGGCCGGCGCCCGGGATCAAGGCGTCGATGGAGACGTCGTCGCCGTCAGGGAAGCGAGGCGCGTCGGCGTAGGGGTGGTTCGGGCGCGGCTGGAAGACCATGGAGCCCCGGCGCTCTACCAAATGCCGGCCGCCCCCGCGCGGGAAATCCGCCGGCCACCCGGCGCGGGAAATCGCTGTCCCCCGGCGGCACGGTGGTATGCGTCGGGCCCCATGGCGGCACCTCCGGCCCCCTCCCGGCTGCGCGCCCTCGCCGCGCGCGCCCTCCCCTATGCGCCCGCCCTCGCCGCGAGCGGCGCGCTCGGCGCGCTCTGCATCAGGGCGATCCTTGCGCAGGCCGGGAGCCCGGCCCTGCCGCTCGACGACGCGTTCATCCACATGCAATACGCCCGGCGGCTCGCCGAGGGCGGTTTCTTCAGCTTCGTCGCAGGCGACGGCTACTCGAGCGGCGCCACCAGCCTGCTCTGGCCCGTGCTGCTCGCCCCCTTCCACGCGCTCGGCCTGCGCGATCTCTCGCTCGTCTATGCGGTCTGGGCGCTCGGGCTCGTGTTCCACGCCGCGCTCGCCGTCGAGACAGCGCGCCTCGCGCGCCCCCTCGCCGGCCCCGCGGCCGCCGCCGGCGCGGGCGCGATGTGCGCCGGGTTCGCCGCGTTCGCGTGGTTCGCCTGGAGCGGGATGGAGACGGTCGCCTTCGCCTGGATCCTCACCCGCACCGCCCGCCTGGCAGCGGCGCTCTGCGAGCCGGCACCGCCAGAGCCCGCCACGGACAGCGCCGCGCCCGCGCTGCCGCCCGGCGCGCCCGCGCTGCCGCCCACCGCCCCGATCGCCCGCTCCCTCGCGCTCTGCGGCTTCGTCGCGCCCCTGCTCCGCCCGGAGGGCGCGCTCGCCTCCCTGCTCGCCGCGATCGCGCTCGCCCTCTCGGCGTCACGCGCCGTGCCTCCAGCGCCCCTCGCGGCGCCGCCCCTCTCCGCTCCATCCCCCTCCCGCAGCGACGCTCTCTGGCACTCCGCGCGCTCCGCGCGCTCCGCCGGGCGCCTGCTCGCCCTCGCGCCGCTCCTCGGTCCGCTCGTCGTCCCGGCCTTGAACCAGCTGCTTGCGGGCCACCCGACCTCATCGACGACGTCCGTCAAGTGGCTGATCGGCAACCCCAACTACGACGGACCGACGCTCAGGGCCGCGCTCCTCGACAACGTCCGGCTGCTCGTGACCGACGTGATCGACGGCGGCCAGTGGACGGCCGTCTTCCTCCCCGAGGGCTCCGCCGCCGTCATCGCCCTCGGCGCCGTCGCGCTCGCCGTGGCAGCGCACCGGAGGGGCCGCCCAGCGCACGCCGCGATCGTGGGCGCCCTCGCGCTCGGCGCGCTGCTGCCCTGCACGTACCTCAGCTTCCTCTGGAACCGCGTGCGGTACGTCTGGCCCTTCGCGCCGGCGTGGATCGTCATGGCCGCCTGCCTCGCGCGCGAGCTCGGCGACGCCGCCCAGCGGCTCCGGCCCTCGCTCCACTACGTGACGCCCCTCCTCGCCGGCGCGTTCGCCGGCGCCCTGGCCGCGCGGCTGCCGTGGGCCATCGGCGACCTCGCCAACTCCGCCCGCGCCATCGATCGGCAGCAGGTCTGGCTCGGCCGCTGGGCCGCGCGGCACCTGCCGGAGGACGCCAGGATCGGCGTCAACGACACGGGCGCGCTCGCCTACTTCAGCGGCCGCAGGACCTTCGACGTCGTGGGTCTGACCACCGAGGGCGAGGCGCGCTACTGGGTGGCCGGCGCCGGCTCCAGGTTCGAGCACTACGAGAAGCTGCCCCCGGAGCGCCGGCCGACCCACTTCATCGTCTACCCGCACTGGATGGCGTGCCCGCCGGTGCTGGGCCGCGCGCTGGTCGACGCCACCGTCGAGGATCAAGCCATCCTCGGCGGCACCACGATGATCGCCTACGAGGCGCGCTGGGACCTCCTCGGCTCAGGGGCGCTGCCGGTGCGGTCCGTGCCCGGCGAGCGGATCCTCGACGAGCTCGACGTCTCGGACCTCGAGTCCGAGGCGGCGCACGCCTATGCGCTCGATCCGCTCGCGGACCAGCGCAACCTGGCGATCGCGCTCGCCGCGCCCGAGAGCAGCGCGCCAGGGGAGCTCGACCCCACGCGCACGGAGCTCGCGGACGGCGGCCGCTACCACCGGACCGCCGATCGCTTCGTCGTCCACCTCGCGGCACCCCCCGCCGAGGCGCGCCTCGTGCTCCGGGTGGCCTCGGACGATGGCGCCGAGCTCGCCGTCTCCGTGGCGGGCGAGGCGATCGGCACCGTCGACGTGCCGCGCGGACGGTGGGTGGAGCGGGCGCTGCCCCTCCCCGCCGCGCGCCTCTCGACGCCGGCCCCCATCGCGATCACCTTGCGCCGCGGCGCTGGATTCCACGCCTTCCATTACTGGATCACCGGGCGCTGACGCCGGCCCCGCGCGCGGCCGCTCACCGGGGAACACCACACCTTCTCACATCGACTCCCATCGAGTCGCGCCCCGGGAGCAACTCCCGCTCCCGAGATGCGCTCTCGAGAGTCGAGAGCGCGCCGGCGGGCCCGCGACGCTCCACGTCGAGCGTTCAGGACAGCCGTTGACGCATCCGGGCATTCGTGTAACATCGGGATGTTCGCGCAACACGGCAAGTCAGCGAACACATCCGTTGCAGACTCGTGGGGGAGGCCGGGCAGCGCGCGCCCGCTGGCGCCGCCGCGTACAGCCATGGCCGGCGGTCCAGGCGTGCTCCAGGACCTCGGGCCGCCGGCACGCCGGCTCGCCCCGATCCCGTGCGCCTTGCCCGGCGCTCGAATGTGGGGGAATCCATGCGCAAGTCGGCTTTGCTCCTCTGCTCGCTGCTCTGCCCGCTCGGGGCGGCGGGCTCCTCCTGGGCGCAGCCCCCGGGGAGCGAGGCGCTGGCCGGCGGCGATGACGGCGGTCAGGGGCAGTTCCTCTCGCTCGATCTCGAGGAGCTGCTCAACGTGAAGGTCTCGTCGACTGGCTTCTTCGAGACCGAGAGCAAGACGTCGACCGGCCAGGCGCGCCTCTACGACGCGCGCACGCTGAAGCTCTACGCCGTCCGCTCGCTCGACGACCTCTTGCAGGCCCACCAGCCCGGCGTCCTGATCGGCGAGCACGAGCGCACCTCGCGCCTCATCGGCGTGCGCGGCGTGCTCATCGACAACAACGCCAAGACGCTCGTCATGGTCGACGGCGTGAACACGAACATGCGCGCCCATTTCGGCGCCATCGGGAGCACGCTGGCCGTGCCCCTCACCGGAGACATCGAGCGGGTCGAGGTGATCCTCGGCCCCGGCGCCATCGTCCACGGCTCCGGCGCGATCAGCGGGTTCGTCAACGTCCTCAGGCCCACGGGGATCACCCGCCCCGGGCTCTGGGGCAAGGCGTCGTATGCCTCCGGCGACACGCGCACCCTGGAGGTCAGCTACGGCGGCCTGCTCAGCGAGAAGCACAACGCCGATTGCTTCCTCTACTTCGGCCACGCCGACAACGAAGGAGAGCTGCCCCAGGCGCCCCGGCCGAACACCGCGGAGCTGTATGGCAAGGCCTACGCCGGCGTCACGACGTCTCCCTTCCTGCGCCACACGCGCGTCAACGCCCTCGGCGAGCCGAGCTACAAGGGCTTCGGCCGCTTCCGCTACGGCTCCGAGCGCAGCCCCGTCAACGTCGACCTGCGGCTCGACTACGCGCAGACGTCGATGATGGGCAACGCGCCGAACAGGGCCATGACCCGCGAGCAGCTCGTGGGCCAGTGGTCCGACAGCAACACCGGCCATGTGCGGCAGCGGACGTTCACCGTCACGCCGGAGATCCACGTCCACCTGTCCAGGCAGCACAAGGTCGAGCTGGTCCCGACCTTCTCGGCCTTCGAGACGGCCCTCGTCCCGGCCGACTGGGTCGCAGACGAGATGGCGAAGGCCTCCAATCCGGTCCCGGGCGCAGGGGTCCTGCCGGTCGGGGGCCTCGGCGAGGAGCACCGGGACATCAAGGCGGTCTACAAGACGACGGCGCTGCCGAACAGCCAGATCGCCATCGGCGCGTCGGCGAGCCACAAGCGCTTCAGCGGCCAGAGGTCCCGCTGGGGACGGCTCTACGGGACCGCCTTCGAGTCCCCGGAGAGCTTCTCGTGGACCGAGCTCGCCGCGTTCGGCGAGAGCACCGCCACCTTCCACGATCTCACCGTCTCGGCGGGCCTGCGCTTCGATCACACCGACTTTGGAGAGCTGAACCTCCGCGCGGGCCTCTCGCGCGAGCCCGAGCCGGTGAACAGCCCCTCCTACCGCGTCGCGGCCGCCTACGCGATCAGCGACACGCAGAACGTCAAGCTGTCCTACCAGAAGGGCTTCCGCTTCCCGGACGCCGCTTACTTCAACTGGCTCGAGCAATTCAACGCCGCCTTCGAGGACGAGCCCATCGCGCCGCTGCCCTCGCTCGTTCCGGAGTCCTCCCACCTCGTGGAGCTCGACTATGTCGTGGGCCTGCTCGACGAGCGCCTCGCCCTCGACGTCGCGGTCTTCTATGAGCGCTACAAGAATACCCTCGGCTGGGTGTCGTGGGATCAGGTGCGGCCCGAGGACTTCGAGCACCACGTGGCCCACAACCCCAGGCACCCGTCCGCGGGCGGCTGGTGGGGCAGCTTCTCGAACAGCACCGCCGACGTCGACGCCCTCGGCGGCGAGATCGGCGCGATCGGCGACCTCGGCGGCGGGTTCGCGGGGGACCTCTGGTACAGCGTGTCGAAGCCGTTCGGCGCCGAGAGCGACCTCAACATCCTGACCAACTGGGACGGCGAGACCTGGGCGAACTACCCCATCCACCTCGTCAAAGGCCACCTGAGCTACAGCGCCAGCCGGTTCACCGCGGGGCTCGCCGCGACCTTCCGGACTGGCATGAACAGCCACGGCTCCAGGGACGCGCCCGCCCACGACACGGACGAGCTGCCGCCCAGAGATCGGCTGGCGGCGCGATCGGCGTTCAACCTCGACGCCGCTGTGTCCTTCTCGCCGATCGAGCGCGTCTGGGTCTCCGTGTTCGGCAAGAACCTCACCTTCAACAAGGTCCCTCCACCGTCCTACGCCTCGCACCGGCTGATCATCACCACCGGTCGCCCCTACGTGGGCGCCTCGGTCGAGGCGTCTTACTGACGCCGCCGGCCCGCGCGGGAAGGCGGCCCGCGCGGGAAGGCGGCCCGCGCGGGAAGGCAGCGCGCACGACAGCGACAGCAGAACCGACGTCAGAAATCTCCTGACACCGCGCAGCCCGATACGAATGCACCTCCCCGGCGTCTGCCCTTGTGATAAATCGAGGACACCTTGTCCGAAGCAATGAGCCAGGTTCACGATCTGCGCGACGACGCCCCGGACAAGGGCCTGCGCGAGAGGGCCGTTGTCGATTTCCTGCTCTTCGACATGGGCGCGGCGACTTTCGCGCTGAGGGCGCGGCAGGTGGAAGAGGTGATCGCGTGGCGCGCCCCCTTGCCGCTGCCGCGCACCGACCCCCGGGTGATGGGCATCCTCCAGGACCGGGGGAGGATCATCGTGATCCTGTCGCCCGTCCTCGCGGAGCCGGCGGCTACCCCGCTCCGCATCATCGTCTGCCGCGCTGCGCGCGGCTACCTGGGATTGCCCGCCGGCAAGACGCGGTGTGTCGCCGCGGTCGAGGTGTTCGGGGAGCCCGTGCCGAACGCTGTCGTCGACACCAGCGAGGGAGCAGTGACCTTCCTCGACGTGACCCACCTGGTCGACGCTTCCGACGCTGCGCCTCGGCCCTTCGTGGCGACGCGCGAAGCTCAGGGCATCTGGTCGAATCCATGAGCGTTCCGAGCTCCCGATCCCCTGCGTCCAGGGCCAGACCGCCGCTCGATTCGGCCGATGAGACGTCCCCGGCGAGCGCGGCCCCGCTGTCGCGCTCGCCGGCGAGCACGCCGACAACCGCGCCGACAAACACGCCGACGACCGCGCCGGCAAACGCGCCTGTGCTCGTGATCGACGACAGTGAGATCGCCCGAGAAGAGGTGTCTCGCGTGCTGCACTCTGCCGGTTTTCAGGTGCTCGCGCTCCCCTCCCCCATCGGGGCGACGCAGGCCATCGTGCGGCACCAGGTGCGCGTCGTCGTCCTCGACGTCTTCATGCCCACCATCCGTGGGGACCGGCTGCTCACCCTGTTCCGGAAGAACCAGCGGCTCGGGCAGCTCAGCGTCATCCTGATGTCCGGGCACTCCGAGCGGGAGCTCGAACAGCTGAAGCTGGAGGTCCAGGCGGACGCGGTCCTCTCGAAGCGCCACCTCGATCGTCTGCCGGCCCTGGTCAAGCGGCTCGCCGGCAAGGAACGCTGACGTGGGGACCGCGGTCGCCTGATGCCACGCCCGTCGAGGATCCGTCCGCGATCGTACAGAGCTCGCCAGCGGAACATGGTGTCTCCGATCTCGACGATTCGAATGCTGATGGCCGCGGCCCTCCTCACGACCGTGAGCACCGAGAGCCGCTCTGCCGCCTCCGTCCCCTACGAGCTGCGGGGCGCCATCCTCCTGCGATCGATCGGCTACGAGAGCGGGTTCGCGAGCCGCGCGGGCACGGCCGTGCTCGCGATCGTCGGGGCGGAGTCGGGCGCGAGCGCGGAGGACGCGAGCGCGATGGCGGCCGTGCTCTCCAGGCTGGCCGCGAAGACGACCGTGGCCAAGCGGCCGGCATCCGTCCTGCGCGTGACGTACAGCGGAAGGGCCCAGCTGCAGGAGGCGCTGCGCGCCGCCGGCGCCGAGGTGGTCTATGTGGCGCGCGGGCTCGCCGCCGCCATCCCGGACATCCCGTCGCGCGAGGGAGCCGTCGTCCGCATCGTCGTGTGCGGCGACGGCGACGACACGAAGCGCGGCTGCGCCGTCGCCGTGGGGCTCTCGGGCGCGAAGCCCGAGCTCCTGCTGAACGTGAAGCACGCCAACGCCATCGGCCTCCGCTTCGACCCGCAGCTCCTCCGGCTCGCCCGCATCGTCGAGTGAGGCCCTCGCGGCGTCCGTCACCGGACACCGCGCATCGCCGCTCGCAGGTTCACGCCTCACGGTTCACGACTCGCGATCTCCCAACGCCCATCCAGCGCCCCTCGTTCAGCGTCCGCCATCGCCGCCCCTCACCCGCCATGCTCAACTTTCGCTCTATCCGCTGGAAGATCGCCGCCCTCGTCGCGTCGGTGGCGATCGTGCTGTCGGCGCTCGATCTGTGGCTGATCCCCGAGCACGCCGCGCGGGCGAGCGAGGCCGAGCTGCGCGAGCGCGCCGGGATCCTCGCCACCATGCTGAAGGAGCCCATCGGCGTGGCCATGGACCTCGAGCAGCCGCCGGAGACCTTCCCGGACACCCTGCGCACCGCGATGACCGATCCCCTGGTGAGCTGGGTGGCGGTCTACGACGCGAGGGGGCAGCGCATCGCCGCGATCGGCGCGGCGCAGGCGCCCGAGGGCGCGCGGGGCCGGGGCGACGCCGGCGTCGTCGTCAGCGAGGCCCCGATCCGGTCGCGAAACGGCGATCGCCAGCTCGGGACGCTGGCCGTCGGGCTGCGCAGCGACCGGATCGCCGAGCGCCGCGCCGACGCGCGCAGGACCATCGCCCTGCAATCGGCGGGGATCGCGCTGCTCGGCCTGGGCCTCGCCTGGGTCATCTCGGCGCGCATGACGCGCTCGATGGCGCACATCAAGGAGGCGGCGGACCGGATCGCCCGCGGCGACGTCTCGGCCCGGCTGTCCCTCAGGATCTCGGACGACGAGCTCGGGGACATGGCCAGCGCGTTCGAGCGGATGAACACCCAGCTGCGCGAGCTCCAGGAGACGGCCGCGCGGGTCGCGGGCGGCGATTTCACGTGCAAGATCACCGGCGACGGGGAGCTGTTCGCCGCGTTCCGCTCCATGGTGACGAGCCTCCAGGAGCTCGCCTCGCGGATCGGCAACACCTCGGCGGAGGTCGCGTCGGCCGCCGCCGGCATGTTCTCGTCGGTGCGCGAGCAGGAGACGAGCGCGAGCCAGCAGAACGCGGCGCTCGAGGAGATCCGGCGGACCGTCGAGGCCCTGACCGCCAGCGCGGATCACATCGCGAAGGACGCGGCCACCGTGCACGAGATGGCGCAGCGGAGCCTCGTCAGCGTCCAGCACACGGCGGAGCAGACGCGCCTCGTCAGCTCCCACTCGGACCGCATCGGCGAGATCCTGTCCTTGATCCAGAGCATCGCCGACAAGTCGGACCTGCTCGCGCTCAACGCCGCGCTCGAGGGCACGAAGGCCGGCGAGGTGGGGCGCGGGTTCTCGCTCGTGGCCGCCGAGATGCGCCGCCTGTCCGAGCACGTCATGGACTCGGTGCGCGACATCCGCAAGCTCGTGGCGAACATGCACGCGGCCTCCCACGCGTCCGTGCTCGCGACCGAGGACGGGATCAAGCTGGCCCGCGACACGGCCGCGGCCGCCGCGCAGATCTCGGACGCGGTGGACCACCAGCGCGAGGGGACGGCGCGGGTCAAGACGGCGATCGTCAACATCGTCGGGGCGGTGAACGACACGCTGACGAGCAGCGTGGCCGCGACGCGCTCGGCCGAGTCGCTGCTCCAGCTGTCGCACGTGCTCAAGACGACGGCGAAGGCCTTCCGGGTCAAGCCGCTGGGGGCGACGGCCGGCAAGCCCGAGAGCGCGGAGGCGGATGAGGAGCCGGGCTGATCTCGTCGCCGCCTTCCACCGGACCATGCCGGACCGCGTGGCCCAGGCGACGGACCTGTGGCTCGGCTACGAGCAGGGCCAGAGCGGCAACCTGCAGGTGCTGCGCCGGCTCCTGCACACGCTGAAGGGCGAGGCGCACATGCTGGAGCTCGCCGCGTGCGGCGACCTGGCCGAGCTGGCGGAGGACGTCATCGACGCGGTGCGGGGCGGCGCGCGCCCCACGCAGCTCACCGGTGACAGCCTCCTCGGCGCGCTGGAGGGGCTAGGGCTCCTGTCGGCGAGCCCCGAGGCCGAGGCCGCGCCCGAGCTCGAGATCGTGAAGGAGACCCTCCGCGCCGCGCGCGCGGAGCTCGGCGGCGGCGGCCCGCCCGCCGGCGAGCTCGCGACGCCGCTCGTGCCGGCGCTCGCACCGCAGTGTGATTCCGTGCACGAGAGCGTCCTGCCGCCGCGGCTGGACCAGCCCGACGCGCCGCCCGACCCCGCCCAGCCGACCGCCCGCGCGGCCCTCGACGCCGAGGCCGTCGGGGCGCTCCTGCAGGAGCTCCAGCGGCTCCACGGCGAGCGGGAGGTCATCCAGCGGCGGCTCCGCGAGTCCCAGCGCATGCTCCGCGCGCTGCTCGTCGAGATCGACCCCCGCGGCGCGGACGTGGATCGATTCGCGGAGCGCATCGCGAAGACGCTCGGCTATGGCGCGGAGATCGAGCGCCTCCTGAGCGCCGTCCGGGCGGACTGGTCCAGCAACGAGTTCGCGGCGGGGCGCGCGCTCGGCGAGCTCGACGAGGTGGTCCGGAGGGCGTCGGTCGTGCGCACCGAGCGCCTGCTGAACCAGGTGTCGCTCGCCGCCCGGAGCGCGGCGCGCATGCTGGGCAAGGACGTCGAGGCGCGGGTCGAGGGGACGGGGCTGCTCGACGCGGCCGTGGAGCGCCGCCTCGAGCCGGCGCTCCTGCACCTCGTGCGCAACGCCATCGACCACGGGATCGAGCCGGCGGACGTCCGGGCGCGCCGCGGCAAACCCGCGCGCGGGACGGTGGCGGTGACCGTGGTCCAGACCGACGCCGCCGTGCGGGTCGAGGTGAAGGACGACGGCGGCGGGGTCGACTTCGCCCGCCTGCGCGAGGTGCTCGCGCCGTCGGTCCCGGGCGCCGCGGCCCTCGACGACGCCGAGCTCATCCCGTACCTGTTCGCGCACGGGCTCACGACGAGCCGCAGCGTCGGCGCGATCTCGGGCCGGGGCGTCGGTCTCGACATCGTGGCGCGCGAGATCGGCGCGCTGGGCGGGCAGGTACGGGTCGACTCGAAGCCCGGGCTCGGCACGACGATCGTGCTCGTGGTGCCGAAGAACCTGCACGGCGAGGAGGTGGTCCCCATCTCCAGCGGGCGCTTCCGGTGCGCGGTGCCGACGCACGCCGTGCACTCGGTCGTGCTGCTGGAGGACGAGGAGCTCCTGCGCGCCCCCGACGGGCCGCGCGTGCGCCTGACCAGCGACGCCTGCGCGGAGCTCGCGCCGCTGTACGCGCTCGGGGCGGTGCTCGGCGACGGAGGCCCGCCCGGGCCCGGGGACGCGGCGCTCGTGCTGCACCACGCCGCGGGCCTGTTCGCGGTGAGCGTGGACGGCTACGAGAACCCTCGGCTCGTCGCGCTCGTGCGCTCGGAGGAGATGCCCCTCACCTCGCCGCTCGTGCGCGGGGTGGCGCCGACGGCGGACGGCGAGGCGATGCTGCTCCTCGACGTGGAGCGGCTGTTCGCGTACGCCCGGCAGGCGCCGCGGGACGCGCCCTTCACCGCCGCCGCCGAGCAGAAGCGGGAGCCGCTCGCGCTGGTCGTGGAGGACGCGCCCGTCGCGCGGGAGCTGCTCTGCGCCATCCTGCGGTCGATGGGGCTGCGCGTGGAGGAGGCGAGCGACGGGCGGGAGGGGCTCGCGCGGGCGCGGGCGGCGCCGCCCGACCTGGTGCTGACCGACCTGGAGATGCCCTACATGAGCGGCCTGGAGATGGTGGCGGAGCTCAGGCGCTCGCCCAGGCTCGCCCGGGTGCCGGTCGTGGTGCTGACGACGGCGGCGCAGGAGCAGAGCGAGGCCGCGCTGCGCGGGCTCGGCGTGCGGGCGGTGCTGTCGAAGCAGCGGTTCGTCGAGGAGGAGCTGCGCCGGATCATCGCGGCCAGCCTGGGGGGCGCGTGACGGCGCGCACGCCCAGCGCCCGCGCGACCGTCACTTCTCCGCGGAGGCCGCCGGCAGCGCGACGGCGATCTCGACGCGCCCCGGAGGCAGCTTGGTCTCCCCGAGCGCGGCGGCCGCGGGGTCGTGCTCGGCGTACCCGACCGCCGACAGCCGGGCCCCTGCCACCGAGCACTTGTCCTGGAGCGTCTGCGTGACGGTCGCCGCCCGGACCGCGGAGAGCTCCCACGGCGTCGGATAGGCGGCCTGCAAGGGGGCCGGCACCGAGGCCGGAGGACCGCTGACCGCGCCGACGCGCAGCGGCGCCTGGCCGCCGCCGCTCGCGGACAGCGCGCCCGAGACCTGGCACAGGAGGGCTTGCCCCTGCGGGCTCACGTCGACCGTGTTGGGGAGGAACACCGCGCTCTCTGAAAGCGCGACGAACGCCTGTCCCTCCGCGACAGCGACCGCCGCGACCCCTTTCTTGACGTGCTTGTCGAGCTTCCCCGCGAGCTCCGCCTTGATCTGCCCGACCCGCTCGACGCCCGACTTCTTCGCGGCCTCGGTCTGCTGCCGCTCCGCCTCGCCCTTCTCGATCTGCGCCGTCTTCGCCTCGAGCTCCCCGCGCACCTGGCTCAGCGTCTGTTCGAGCTCTTTGGCCCTCTGGTTCGACTTCCGCTGCTCCTCCAGCAAGAGCACGTGAGCGCGGTGAAGCGGGACGTAATATGCCGCCACGAACGCGGCGGCCGCGACGAGGAGGAGCGCCGGCATCACGCGCATCCAGCGTCGGAAGCTGGACGATCCAGCGCTGTTGCCGGCCGCGATCGCCTCATCCGCGATGTTCATGACTGCCTCCATGCTCCGCCGCCATCGCCGGCGAGAATACCGGCATGGCGAGGATCCCGCCAGCGCCACGGGTCACACCTCACTCATTGCAAAAATCCGCACCGTCTCGAAAGCACGCGGCGCCTCATGTCAGTGTGTACGGTGCGCTCGCGCCGTGGCATCCTCGGGGACGCAAGGGAGGACTTTGTATGAAACCGCCGCCCCTTCCGGCCAGGCGCCCGGCGCCGCCCGTTCCGGCAACCGATGATCGCGAGAGTCTCTGGCACGTCGCGATCGCGCCTGACGACATCAAGGTGCTCACGTTGGACAAGCTCGACGATCTGTTCCGTCTCGACGTGATCGACGAGACGACGAAGATATGGCGCCCTGGCATGGCCGCCTGGCAGCCGCTCGGCGTCGTGGCGGGAATCGAGCCGACGCCCCCCGAGCCGGCGCAGGTCCAGGGTCCTCCGCCGAGCACGGCGCGCCCGGGCCCGCCTCCGCCGCCCCCGCGCGCCCCTGCGCGGCGGAACATGGACTCCGACCATCCGACGCCGGTGGCGTCGCCCATGTCGTCCACGATGCCGCTCGGCGCCCCGATGTCGCTCGGCGACACGATGCCGCTCGGGGCGCTGGACGACAGCTCACCCAATCTCGTGACGCGGACCGAGGTGCAGGCGCCGCCCGCGGCGATGCTCGCGGCGTCTCGGCCCACCTCGCCGCCGTGGATGCCGGCGGCGCGGGAGCCGGAGTTGTTCAACGAGTCGCCCTACGCGGCGCCCCGCGCGCGCGACACGGGCCGGGCGCAGCGCCTGACGCTCGCGCTGTCGGTCGTCGCGGGGCTGGTCGTGACGCTCTACCGCAATGACGTCCTCCTCGACGCCGCGCGCTCCTCCGGGCATCAGGACGTGTATCTGAAGGTCGAGGCCGCGCTCGGCGGGCCCGGCTTCGGGACCCCGCGCTCGATCGAGAAGCTCGACGTGTCCGCAGAGCCGGCGCCGACGAAGTAACCCCACCGAGATCCAGCGCTCCTTCGAGCGCCGTCCGACACGCGACATCGCGAGCTCGGCCGAGCAGCGACGCTCGGCCGTCCTGGCACGGCGACCCGGACACGAAGGCCGAGGCGCAAGCGACGCCACGAGAGCGAGGAGGGCGCGCTCCTCGGCGTCCCGGCGGCTCGCCTTCGTCTCGTGAGAGCACCTCCGCCGCGCCACGCGCTGTCAGCGGTGGATTGCCCCGACGCTCGCCGCCGACGCTCGCCGCAACGCGGGTCGCGCCTCGCGCTGGGCTTCGAGCCGACCGGAGCGGCCATGTCCACGCCAGGAACGACACAGTAGCTCGCTCACGCACAATGTCATCCACCGATATCGCAATTCAACGTTGTCAGTGCGAGCGAGCTCCACATTTGCTATAGTAAAGACCTTACTCTAATCGGGGAGGGCCCTACCGGATGTCTCGCAATCCCCGGTTGTATGCCGAGATCTACCCAGCGCGTACGCCACGCCGTGGCGCGGTGGGATCTGGTTAGCACCGACACTTGAACGTCCCGTGAACGAGACAGGGAGGTAGTCCTATGTCGCCCTTTATCTCACGCAACCTGGCTGTTGTTCTGGCTCGAGTTGGTTTGCTCACCACGGCTTCGTGGAGCCTCACCGGATGTGGTCAGGCGGGTCCCCCGGACGAGCCGCTCGAATCCGATGCTCAGGCCATCGTCGCCGAGGAGGCCGAGGATCCCGGCGATACCGATGAAGTGTGCCCCGGCGAGGAGCCGACCTTCACCTCGCGCGAAATCGTACGGGATCTCTCGTTTCCCATGCGGATCGTCTGGGGACCGGATGGCTACCTGTGGCTGACCGAGCGCACCGCGAAGCGGGTCGTGCGTGTGAGGCCGGAGGACGGCCTTCAGAAGACCGCGATCACCATCCCGGAGGCGTTCCAGTCGGGGGGTCAGGACGGGCTGCTGGCCCTGGCGCTGCACCCGGATCTGCTCAAGCACAAAGGGAAGGACTACGTGTACGTGTCCTTCACCTACAACGTCGCGGCAGATCCGGCCGTGGACCGCAGGACGAAGATCCGCCGCTACACGTACAACCGGGTGACCGAGACCCTCGGGAGCCCTGTCGACGTCATCACGGGCCTGCCGGGGAGCGACGATCACAACTCCGCGCGGCTCCTGTTCGGGCCCGATGGGAAGCTCTATTACACCATAGGGGATCAGGGGAACAACCAGTTCGCCAGGATGTGCAACCCGAATCGCGCGCAGGAGCTGCCCACGGCGGCCGAGGTCGCGGCGCAGGACTGGCAGAAATACGTCGGCAAGATCCTCCGCTTGAACGTCGATGGCTCGATCCCGAAGGACAACCCGAAGATCGACGGGGTCCGCAGCCATATCTACTCGTACGGCCATCGCAACGCGCAGGGCCTCACGTTCGGCCGAGGCGACAAGCTCTACGCGAACGAGCACGGGCCGAAGAGCGACGACGAGCTGAACCTCATCCAGGCCGGCAAGAACTATGGTTGGCCGTACGTCGCCGGCTACCAGGACGACCAGGCGTACACGTACGACAACTGGTCGGCCTCGAGCCCGACGCCGTGCAACGAGCTCTCCTGGAGCGACTTCGCTCCTCCCCCGTCCGTGCCGCGGCAGCTGGAGAGCGCCTTCAGCCATCCGGACTTCAAGGAGCCGCTCCTCACCTTCTACACAGTCCCCAACGACTACGTCTTCTTCGACTGGGCGTGCGGCTTCAGCCAGTACATCTGCTGGCCGACGATCGCGCCCTCCTCGCTCCACTACTACCCGGCCGGGCACGGCATCCGCGGGTGGGATCACTCTCTCCTGATGACCTCCCTCAAGAAGGGCGCCGTGTACCAGGTGAAGCTGAGCCCGAACGGGAAGACCGTGGAGGGCGAGCCCGCCGTCCTCTTCCAGACCACGAACCGGTACCGCGATCTCGCGATGAGCCCGGACCGCAAGACCTTCTACATCATCACGGACACCGCGGGGAACACGAGCGGACCGACCGGCGGCGTCACGACGGTCCTGGACAACCCGGGGGCGATCCTCGAGTTCAAGTACACGACATCGCACTGAGCCAGCACCGGAGCCGCGGGCCTGCGTCGTACCGGCGCAGGCCCGTCAGTTCCAGAGCCGCGCGACGAGGCCGTGGGTGGGAAAGGTCTGCCGGACGCCGGACACGAGCAGCTTGCCGTCGGTCGAGAGCGTCATCGACTGCACGAAGTCCTGTTCGCCGAGGAAGAGCGCCTGAACGCCCTTGTCGCCGAACGTCGGATCGAGCGCGCCGTCGGGCTGGAAGCGCACGAGGGTGGGCTGGCTGTTCGCACCCTGCCCCACGTTGCCGGCGACCACGATGCGGCCGTCGGGCATGAGCGCCATGTCGACCGCCTCGCCGCCCGCGAGACCGGCGAGCGCGAAGCCGTCCTCTCCAAAGGTCGTGTCGAACAGGCCGTCGGCCTCGAGGCGCACCACGAGGAAGTCGCTCGATCCCGCCTCGGTGCTCCGGACGCCCACGAGGATGCGGCCGTCGGGCTGCACGACCACGGCCACCGGCTCCTGCTGACCGGGCCTCGCGATCGTCAGCTCTCCCAGCCCACCGACCGCGCCATTCGCCTCGATCTGCACCAGCACGATGTCCCGATCGCCGCCCTCCTCGACCCAGCCGGCCACCAGCACCGAGCCGTCCGGACGTGCCGTCAGCGCCGTACCCGCGCTCGGGCCGACGCCGAGCGGCGCGATCCACCCCACCGTGGCGAACTTGTTGTCGAGGTAGCCGTACGTCGGGTTGATCGCCGCGACGAACAGCTGCGCATCGCGCTCGCCGGTCACGAAGAGCTGCTCGGAGGCCGACAGATCCATGGCCGCCACGTGCTCGTCGCCGCCGAGATCGATCAGGCCCTTGCCCGTGTTGGCCGAGTCGATGTTGTCCTGCGTCCCGTTGTCCCGGTAGCGCAGGAAGGCGATGTCGTCCGTGGCCTCCCCGCTGGCGTAGCCGGCAAGGAAGACGGTGCCGTTGATGAGGCGCGTGATGCCGCGGATCTCCTGGTATTTCGTGCAGCTGCAGAAGCTGCTCGTCACGCGGCCGCCCGCGAACGCGGGGTCGAGCGCGCCGTCGCGGAGCAGGCGAAAGCCCTCGAGCTTCGACGCGCCGACGCCGCTGATGCTGTTGCCGGCGGTCAGGATCTGCCCCGACGCCGCCTGCCGGATGTCGTGGAGCCCTCCGCCGTCCGAGGCGAGGTTCCACGAGGTGATGCCCGCCGCGCCGAAGCTCTCGTCGAGCGTGCCGGGCTTGCCCGTGACCACGGCGCGCGCGCTGTCGGTGCGCGCCGTCCGGCCGGAGGTGGCGATGAGGTCGAGGTCGAACGTCGTGCCCAGCGTGAGCGCGCCGGAGGCGCCGACCTCCAGCCTGCCCGCGCTGCTGCCGGACGGGATGGTGATCGGATCCGCGACGAGGCCGGCGGGCGCCGCCTGCACGTCGACAACGACCGGCTCGTCGAAGCCGCCGATGCGGGTGATCGCGACGGTGACGTAATTGACGCCGTTGTAAGGGACATCGACCGAGTCCGCCAGGATCGCGAACGTGAAGTCGCCCTCGGCCTGGCCCCCCTGCCCGCCGCCTCCGTCGGCCGTCCCCCCGCCGGAACCCGAGGGGGACGAGGACGACGACGCGCCGCCGCCGGCGCCCGAGTCGAGCGACACGTCCTCGATGCCGAGGAGCGCCTCGCAGCCGAGGAGCGCCGCGGCGCCCCCCAGGAGGGCCGCGCGGGCCAGGGCGGCGGTTCTTCGATGGGTTGTGCTGTTCACGGCCCGCCAGGCTAGGTCACCCGCGGGACGACGTCGAGACGGCGGCCGCATCGCGAGCGCTCGCGCACAGGCGCTCAGGCGCTCGCGGGCGCCCGGTGGAGCTGCAGCAGGTCCATCGACGGCGCCCTGCCGGTCAGCCGGAGATCGTAGCGCTGCTGCAGAAGCCGCAGCACGTTCGGCGAGAGGAACGCCGGCAGACGCGGCCCGAGCACGATGCCCTTCACGCCCAGGCTGAGCAGGGTCAGGAGCACCGCCACGGCCTTCTGCTCGAGCCACGAGATCACCAGCGTGAGGGGCAGCTGGTTCACCCCGCAGCCGAGCGCCTGGGCGAGCGCGCCGGCCACGCGGAGGGCGCCGTAGGCGTCGTTGCACTGCCCCATGTCGAGCAGCCGCGGCAGGCCGAGGTGGGTGCCGTGGTCCTGGTTGCGAATACGGTACTTGCCGCAACCCAGCGTGAGAATGAACGAGTCCCGGGGCGTCTGCGCGGCGTAGTCCGTGAAGTAGCTGCGCGCCGCCTCGGGGCCGTCGCAGCCGCCGATCAGGAAGAACCGGCTGATCTTCCCGGCCTTCACCGCCTCCACGATGGCGCCCGCGTGGGCGAGGATCGCCTCGTGGTGGTAGCCGACCTCGGTCTCGCGGACGAAGCGGTCGGGCAGCGGCGGGCTCGCGAGGGCGGCCTGGATGACCTCGGAGAAGTCGCCGCCGCGCACGCGCCGGCCGCCGGGCACCGCGGTGACGCCGGTGGTGAACAGGCGATCGCGGTAGGCCTCCTTCGGGGGGAGCACGCAGTTCGACGTCATCAGGATCGGCCCGGAGAACGCCAGGAACTCGGCCTTCTGGTGCTGCCACGCGGAGCCGTAATGGCCGACGAGGTTCGGGTGGCCCGCGAGCTCCGGATACGCGTGCGCCGGCAGCATCTCGCCGTGGGTGTACACCCTCACGCCCGTCCCCTCGCACTGCCGTAGCAGCTCGGCGAGGTCCGAGAGATCGTGCCCCGAGACGAGGATCCCCGGCCCCGCCACGGTGCCTTCCCGGACCATCGCCGGCTGCGGCTCGCCGAAGCGCATGCGGTGGCCCTCGTCGAGCATCCTCATCACGAGGAGGTTCACCTGGCCGCACTCCATGCAGAGCTCGAGGAGCGCCTCGGGGTCGAAGCTCACGTTGGTCAGCGTGGAGAAGAGCGCCTCCTCGAGGAAGCCGTTCACCCGCTCGTCGCGCATGCCGAGCTTCCGCGCGTGGTGCGCGTAGGCGGCGACGCCCTTCACGCCGTAGATCAGGAGCTCCTGGAGCGACTGCACGTCCTCGTCCTTGCCGCAGACGCCGGCCGTGGTGCACCCGGTCCCGTGGGATGCTTGCTCGCACTGGTTGCAGAACATGGTCATGACGGACCTCGAGGGTTGTGGGCCCACGCGCGCTGCGCGGGCGCCGGCGGGAGAGCGCGCGTGGCCGCAGCAGAGCTGCGCAAGGCGCGTCCTCGGCGGCCACGAGGTCAATCAACGTTCGTGCCGGCGGCTCGCCCATGGATCCGGAGAAGCCAGAAGGGGGCAAGGCCATGCTCTCCGGCGCTGCCCCGCGCCGGCCGAGGCGCAATCATGGCGTAGGGGTGCAAACGGTGCGCGAGAGCGTCTCGGCGGCGAGGTCGTCCTGCCCACCCGACCATGCCGCCATTCCAACCCCAGCTGGCGCCGCCCTCACCCATGATCCACGTTCACACGCGCCGTTTTACAAGGTGTGAGCTGCTCCCCGCCGATGGACACGAGGCCGTTCGGGTCACCGCGCCCGAAACGGATAGCGCGGCAGCCCTGTGTGTCAGTAGAATGGAGAATCCTTGAACTCTGAATGAGGTCGCAGTGGAAAATCATGCCATGGTCAAACGAGGGCGCTTTGCCCGGTTTCACCGTTCCATCTCGCTCGCCCTGATCTCGCTGAGCATTGCCTGCGGCCAGGCACCGGCTGGCGACGGCAACGGCAACGTCAACGGCAACGGCAACGGCGGAGGCAACGGCGACGGCGGCAGCAACGGCAACGGCGGCGGCAACGGCGACGGCAACGGCACCGCGGCGCCGCCCCCCTCCCTGATCGGGGAGGTGTCGTTCTCCACGCCCAGCCAGACGTTCAGGGATCAGATCCAGGTGGGGATGTCCACCCCCATCGAGGGCGCCGAGATCCGCTACACGCTGGATGGGCTGCTGCCCACCGCGTCCTCCACGTTGTACACGGGTGAGCCCGTGACCCTCACCCAAACGACGCAGGTCCGCGCGCAGGTGTTCGTGGGAGGCGCCGCGAGCGGCGCGGTGAGCACAGGCCTCTACATCGCGCGCACCTTCGACGCGACCTCCGATCTTCCCATCGTGATCATGGACGGTTACGGCATGGGCAAGCCGACCGACAAGGAGGTCTACTTCGACGCGGCGGTCATGATCTGGGAGCCGGTCAACGGCGTCGCGTCGATCGCGTCGCTGCCCACGCTGGCGATGCGCGGCGGGTACCACGTGCGCGGTCAGTCGTCGCGGAACTTCCCGCAAACACCGTACAAGCTCGAGCTGTGGGACAACGACGACAAGGACCTCGACTACCCGGTGCTGGGCATGCCCGCCGACTCGGACTGGGCGCTGATCCCTCCCTACTACGATCGCACGTTGATCCGTAATCCGTTCACCTACACCCTCGGCCGCGACATGGGCCTCCAGGCGCCACGGGTCGAGTTCGCCGAGGTCTATCTGAACTACGATGCGCGCGTCATCGGCGAGGCGGATTACCAGGGCATCTACTGGATCTCGGAGACCATCAAGAACAACAAGGTCCGCACCGATCTCAAGGAGCTCAAGGAGACGGACCGGGGACTGCCGGACATCAGCGGCGGCTACATCTTCAAGTTCGACCAGGCGGCCGCCGAGGAGCCGAAGCTCACCTGCACCGGGTCGGATCCCCTCCCGTCGTTCAGCTTCGGCGGCGGCGGTCCCCGTCCCGACGAGGGCGGCACGTGCTGGATCGATCTCGAGGTCGTGGATCCCGATCCCCTGAACGACGAGCAGGCGACCTGGCTGACGCAGTACATCCAGCAGTTCCACGACAGCATCCACCAGACGCCGATCGGCGATTACGCGTCGTACATCGACGTGCCCTCGTTCATCGATTATCTGATCATCAGCGAGCTGACGCTCAACGTGGACGCTTACGTGCGGAGCGCCTATTATTTCAAGGATCGCGATCAGAAGCTCAAGGCCGGGCCGCTGTGGGACTACAACTTCGCGCTCGGCGGGGTGGGCGCCCAGAGCGCGACGCCGCAATCGGCGAACGACACCGGCTGGCGCTTCAGCGGCACGAGGAACGTCAACAACTGGTATCAGAAGCTCACCGCGGATCCGAGCTTCATGGCCCAGGTGAAGGAGCGCTACACGGCGCTTCGCCAGACGCACCTGTCCGAGGCCGCGATCGAGGAGCGCATGAACAGGCTGAGCGCGCCGCTCTCGCAGGCCGTGGCCCGCGACTTGGCCAAGTGGCCGGTGTCGAGCATCATCGAGTCGAGCGAGGGCTTCCTCGGCGGCCCCACCGCGCCGACGTGGGAGGGGCAGCTGCAGGTCATGCGCGACTTCCTGCGGGCCCGGCTCGCCTGGATGGACGCCAACCTGCCGTGACGCGGCGCGAGCCGCCGCGCAGATCGCGCGGCCCTTCTCGACCGGGCGCGGCGAGGCGCTAGCCGCGCTGCAGCCGGCTCACGGCGAACGCGCCGTCGCCGAGGAGGGCCTGCGCGCCGAGCGCGATCATCAGGAAGGCGACGTACTCCCAGCCGCCCCCCTGGCCGGCGAACATCCAGCCGTTCGGCAGGTGCACGAGCAGCGCGCCGATCATCACCGGCAGCAGCAGGAGCGAGATCAGGCGCGTCCTGAGCCCGGCGAGGAGCGCCGCGCCGCCGAGCAGCTCGGCGAGAAACACGGGATACGCCGTCCAGCCCGGGAAGCCGCTCGCCGCGAAGAACGCGACGGTGCCCGGCAACGTGTACACGAGCGGCTTGGCGAGCGCGTGCGCCAGGAACACGGCGCCCAGCCCGAGGCGCAACATCAGCGCGGCCAGCTCGGCCGAGCGGGGAACGGAGAGGATCGTCTCGACACGGTTCATGGGTGATGCCTCCATGACCCGAGGAGTAAGCCCCGGCGCCGCGCCACGGTAGAGCGCGCCCGGGAACGAATTGTTCTCCGGGGAGAACGATCCGCCGCTACGCCCACGAGATCCCGCGGAACGCGGCCGCCAGGTGCTCGACGAGCCGCCGCACCCGCGCGGGCGGGCGCCGGCCGGCCGCGTGCACCGCGTAGATGCCCATGGGCCGGGGCGCGAACGCGTCGAGCAGCGTGACCAGCCGCCCGGCCGCGAGATCCTCGTCGACCATGAAGCGCGGCAGCACCGCGAGGCCGATCCCGGACACGGCCGCCTCCCGCAGCGCCGTCCCGTTGCTCGCCGTCAGCGGCCCGGAGACGGGGACGGAGACGCGCCCGCCGGCCCCGTAGAAGCGCCACTCGTCCTCGACGCGCAGGTGGAGGTAGCGCAGGCAGTCGTGGCGCAGGAGATCCCCCGGCTGCTCGGGCCTCCCCCGCCGCTCGAGGTAGCCCGGCGCGCCGACAACGTGCAGCGCCGTCGTGGCGAGCTGGCGCGCGACAAGGCTCGAGTCCTTGAGCTTCGTGATCCGGATGGCCAGGTCGACGCGCTCCTCCACGAGGTCGACGAGCCGGTCGTTCAGCATGAGCTCGACGTGCGCGCCCGGGCTCGCCCGGAGGAACCGCGCGAGCGGCTCCGCCAGGTACATCTGCGCGAAGCTGACCGGCGCGTTGAGCCGGATGCGGCCCCGGTCGGCGTCGGACGCGCCCCGCACCGCGGCGGCGGCCTCCTCGAGCACGCGCGCGCAGCGCGCATAGAGGTTCATGCCGGCGTCCGTGACGGTGAGCTTGCGCGTGGTGCGCACGAGCAGGCGCTCACCGAGGCGTTCCTCGAGGCGCGCGACCCGGGTGCTCACCATCGACTTCGACACCCCGAGCTCCGCCGCGGCCGCGGTGAACGATCGGCGCTCCACGACGCGCGCGAAGCACAGGAGGGCGGGCAGATCGTCGAAGAGCGGGTCGACCATGCGCCCACTGTGCGCGGCGGAGCGGATTGTTCGCAACGGCGAACATCCCGGGATCGGCGTCGCCCGCCACGGCCCGGCGAACGCGGCGCCGCGCGGCGGGCGCCCGGGGCCTCCTCGCGGAGCGCGACGTTCAGAGGAGACCAGGCGACAACGCCGCGACGCTCCGCTGGCCGCGTGACGCGGCGCGCGAACGCCGCACGCCTGCTCTCGACGCGCCGGCGCCGCCGGTCGTGGCGTCGCTCCGCGCGCGGGATCCCTGCACGACAGGGGCAAGCCCTGTGCCCGGGCGTGCGAACGGATGGCAACGAGACGGCGTTCGCGCGGGGCCTCCCACACCACGTCGCCGCAATCGCGCGTAGCGCTCGGATCGGCGCCCCGCTATAAGGGACAAACCACGAGAGAGGGGGTCCCATGGCCAGTTCATTCGGTTACCTGAGCACGAGCGTCGACGTCTCGTCCGTATCGTTCGACGCGATCAGCAAGTACATGCAAGTGCTCCTCCTGCGGAACATCGCGACGGGGACCTGGGTCTTCAGCAAGGGCGCGATGCAGTCCGTCAAGGGGTGTGTGCTCGCGTCCCCGTCCCTGCCGGACGACAGGGGTCAGACCGACCAGGACTATGTGCACCACTGGATCCGGGACGCGGCCATCTGCATTCCGGAGGCGCTCGACAACCCGGTCTTCATGGCGCGGACCCTCTGCGAGGATTACACGATGTTCTCGGCGCTGTGCCAGGAGAACGCCGAGCGAGCGAACAGGTTCGCGCTGGCGTGCTTCCACATCGACGGCACCGTGCGCGACAACTGGACCTCCCAGACGGATGGCCCGGCGCACCGCATTCTGTCCCTGCTCGCCATCGAGGATCGGCTCTCGCTGCAGGCGCTCGCCACGGCCAGGTCGATCATCGAGAAGGACACCCGGTACCTCCTCTCGGCCTACAAGGAGCAGACGCACAACCTCTGGGAGGAGACGGCCGGGTTCAGCTTCTATGCGCGCTCCGTGCAGCGAAAGGCGTTCCTCTCGCTGATCAGCCGCGCCGACGAGCACGGGCTCTCTCCGTACATCAACGACATGTGGGCGGCCGCAGAGTGGCTGGGCAGCCAGATGGCGACGCACCAGGGCACGTACGACGGGCAGCCGTACTACGCGTCCATCACGGGGCCGAACGGCAGGCCTGTCGAAGGCAGGGGAGCGACGCTCAACGTGGATGTCGTCATGTCGGCCGTCTACGGCTCCACGAACTGCGCGGACCCGGTGCTGCTCTCGACGGCCGCGCTGGTGCGCGAGGCGTTCGCCCAGGGCGACCGCCGGTACCGCATCAATGACGCCGATGCGGCGCTGCCTCGGAGCAGGGGGCCGATGATCGGGCGGTACCCCGAGGACACGTACGACGGCAACCTGTCGGATCACGGTCCTGACGCCGGTCACCCGTGGGCGCTCACGACGTGCAACTTCGCGGAGCTCTACTTCATGCTCGCGGCGAAGATCAAGAGCTCCCCCGGCGCCGTGCTCGTGAACGCCACGACGCAGAAGTTCTTCGCGCAGGTGGGCGTGAACGATCCCGCCGATCCGGACATCGCGGCGAAGCTGATCGACGCGGGCGACAGGATGCTCGAGGCGGTGATCTACCACTCCGATCGCCTCCAGCTGAGCGAGCAGTTCGATCGCGACAACGGGTACGAATGCAGCGTGAGCGATCTGAGCTGGAGTTACGCCACCTTCCGGAGCGCGGTCAGGGCGCGCGAGGCCGCCGTGGGGGATTTTCCGAGCCGCCACGGGTAGCCGGAGCGCGGCGCGCCCGTACGAGAGGTGCCCGGCGGCGAGGCTCGACGCAGGTCAGGTCAGCGCGTTGTCCTGACGGTTGAGCACGGCGTTGAAGACGACCGCCGGCACCCGCAGCCGCTCGTCGCCCTCGTAGAGCTGGCGCAGCTCGGCGAAGCGCGCGTCGGGCGAGCGGGTGATCGCCGCGAGCCGGTCGAACAGCGCGAGCTGGTCGTCCCGCGGCGGCTCGTCGGGTCCGATCATCGCACCCCAGTCGTCCCACGGCAGCATCTCCATGTTGTTGAGCGCGGCGATGTCGCGCAGGACGTTGCCGCTGATGAACCAGAGCCCGCGCATGTCGAACATCCCGAACTTCGACGGATCGGCCTCTCCGGCGCGGCACTGCGCCCAGGCGTCGCCCGCCACCACGAAGCGGTGGCGCGGCACGTCGAGCACATCGAAGTCGGGCTTCAGCGCCGCCCGCTGAACATCGTCGATCTGCGCGTCGACGAGGACCCAGCGCTCCTCGGCGGCGTTCCAGTGCTCGCAGACCCAGTGGTCCACGAAGTCGGTGGCGTGGAAATAGCCGCCGAAGCCGCAGCGGGCGCGGGCAGGGATCCCCTTGGCGCGCAGAAAGGCCACCAGGAGCACCGTGAAATCACGGCAGGATCCGACGAGGCGCGTGTCGAGCGGCCGGGCGGCGGAGAGCGGCCGATCGTCGTGGGCGAAGAGGCGATCCAGCATCCGGTCCGTCGGGCGGAGGTGGGACTCGGCGCGGCGCTGGTCGGAGAGCTCCACGCCATAGGCCTGCGCCCAGTGCACGTGAAGCAAGAGGCCTTGCACGACGCGCACGAGCGAGGCCACGTCGCCCGGCAGCTCGTCGAACCGGGGCGCGTGCGCGCCGCCGGACGTCATCGCCGCGGGGCGCGTATAGAAATCGAGGATCTCTCGGGTGGTCGCCATCGTTCGTTCTCCTCGAGGTAGGCCGTCCAGGGGGATGGTGTCGTGTACGTGTCGTCTACCCGGAGAGGTCTAGATGAAAGCGGGATGAATCTCGAGCTCGACGGCTAGGCGCCGCTGTCGTGGTCGCCCGGTTCGGGCGCTGGACATCCCGGCGCCGCTCGGGGAACACTCCGGCATATGGGATACGAGCGGGACGACGATAGCGCTCAGCTGGCTCGCCGCCTGGAGGCGATGGAGCAGGAGATGGACTCGCTGCGGGCGGACGCACGCAGATGGCGCGCGCTGATGGCGGCGCGCTGCTTCAGCGTGTCGATCCACCACCCCGTCGGCAGGACCCACGCCGTCAATGCCGGCTGGGACGCGCTCTGGCGGGCCCCAGCCGAGACATTCTTGCAACTGAACTACAACATGCTGGAGGACCCGCAGATCGTCGAGAACGGGATCATGCCGCACGTCGAGCGGTTCTTCCGCGGCGAGGAGGTCGCGATCCCGCCGATCAGCTACGACACCGACGCTGTCGAGGAGCTCACGGGCAAGGCGGGCGGAGCGGTGTGGGTCTGCTCCTTCGGCGTGCCGGTGCGCGACGCCGGGGACGGCTTCGAGGGCGTGCTGTTCCAGTTCGCCGTCCCGGAGGCGGCCGAGATCCAGCACAAATACGAGGCCCTGATCGAGGAGCAGCGGGCGCTCCAGGCGTCGCTGGAGGCGCGGAACCGGGAGCTCGAAGAGACCGTGCGGGTGATCGCGGCGCAGCGGGACGCGATCCAGGCGATGAGCGTCCCGGTGATCCGCGTCGCGGACGGCGTGCTCTGCCTGCCCATCGTGGGCATGATCGACGACGCGCGGGCTAGCGCGCTCCTGGAGCGCCTGCTCGAGGCGATCGCCGCGCAGCAGGCGGCGCAGGTGCTGCTCGACATCACCGGCGTGCCGGCGCTCGACGCCCGGGCCGCCGCGCAGCTCGTCGGGGCGGCGTCCGCGGCGCGGCTGCTCGGCGCGTCCTGCACGCTGGTGGGCGTCTCGCCCGCGCTGGCGCAGACGCTGGTCGAGCTCGGCATCGACCTCGGCGGCCTCGACACCGCGGCGACGCTGGCCGAGGGGCTGACCCGGGCCCTCGCCGCGCGCCGCGGGGCGGCGCAGCGGAGCGCGGCGGCCGCGGCGCAGCGGAGCGCGACGGTCGCGGCGCGCGCGCCCGAGCGAGGCGAACGGGGAGGGGCGCATCGGCCGGCGGCGCTGCCCCGCGGAGAGGCGCATCGGCCGGCGGCGCTGCCCCGTGGAGAGGCTCCGTCCCGCAAGCGGTGAGCGCTCGTCCGGCCACAGCAAACAGCGCGGCGGCGGACCTATGCCCTGCTGTCCACCATCAAGCCGTCGAGCGCTCGCAGCGGCGCCGTCGCCTGCGCCCCGGCGTGCCCCTCCAGGCCGGCCCGAGGCGACGCCATCCTCCCGGCCGGTCAGGTCTTCACCGCGCCCGCGGTGAGGCCCTGGACGAGGTAGCGCTGGAGCAGCAGGAACCCGGCCACCACAGGCACGCTGACGACCACCGAGGCGGCCATCACCTGGTTCCAGTAGATGTTCCGTCGAGGCAGCTGCGACCACGGCGCTGTTCACGAAGTACCGCGCGAGCGGCACGGTCCGCCACATGTCGATGAACGGCTGGAGCGTGACCTCCGTCGGCACCCAGGTGAAGGGCCCCTGGACGTCCCGCAGCGGCTTGAGCGCGGAGATCAGCATCACGTACAGCGGCGCGACGGTGAAGGCCGCGAGCCCCGCGAGCACGCCGCGCCGCAGCCACGCGACCCACGCGGCCTCACGCATGGCGCGCCCCCTGCCGGTGACGAGCAGGTAGCCTGCCGTGACGACGAGCAAGAAGGCCACGAGGAGCATCGACATCGCCGATCCCAGCCCGAAGTTCCACGCGAGGACCGTGTTCACGATGCCCGTGTCGCGCTGCGGCATGAAGCTCCAGGTGATGACGCCTGTGAAGATCGGCATGGCGAACGGCAAAAGGAACAGCGTCCTCAGCGCGGCGCGGCCGCGGAACGGCTCCTGCAACGCGACCGCGGCGGCCGTCCCGAGGAGCCACGAGCCCGAGACCACGAGGACGCTGACGGCGACCGTGATGAAGAAGGAGCGAAGGAGCTCACCGCCTATCGGAGAGCCGAAGTCGAACGCCGTGCGGTAGTTGGAGAGCCCCGCCGGCGGCGCCCTCAGCCAGTTGCGGATGAACCGCTGCGTGAGCTGGAGGAAGCTCATCCACGCGCCGACCAGCATCGGGACGATGTGAACGGCGAGCTCGGCGACGAGCGCGGGCAGCAAGAGGACGTACGGGAACACCCGTGGCCAGCGCGCCGGCGAGGCCGCGCGCCGCCCCGCGGCGCCGGGCGCCGGCGGGGCCGCCCCGGCGAGGCGCGGCGCCTCCCCGCCTGCGCCTCGCGCGCCGCCCTCGCCCATTACTTGCCGCTCGCCATCTGCTGGTTGGCCTTGGTCAGCTTGGCGCGGATCGCCGCCTCGTCGACCGCCTTGCCCGAGGCGGCCTCGGCGAACAGATCCCTCATCGCGGTGCCCACCAGCGCCTCGAACTGCGCTGTCTCCTCGATCATCGGCATCGACTCCGCCGTCTCGGCCAGCACCTTCTGGAAGACCTGGGTGTTGGCGCTCCTGAAGCGCTCGTCGGCGTAGGCCTCCGTCACGACCGGCAGGCTGCCGAACACGCCGTTCAGGATCCTCTGCTCCTCGGGGCTCGTCATGAACTGGACGAACTTCAGCGCAGCGTCCCTGTTCTTGGTGTCCTCGAAGACGGCGATGTTGATGCCGGCCACGTGGCTGTTCACCCGCTTGCCGCTCCCGGGCAGCGGATCGGGCAGCGGGATCGGCGCAACGCCGTAGGCGTCTCGGGCCATGCCGTTCTGCTCGATCGGCGCCTGGGCATAACTCTGCATCATGAGCATCGCCGCCTTGCCGGAGGTGAACGCCCTCAGGATCTGCGGGTCGTTGGCGTACTCGGCGTCGCTCTGGCTCACGACCTTGTGGACGCCGAGCAGATCCACGTACTGCTTGACGCCGGCGACCATCTCCGGGTCGTCGAACCGAGGCTGCTTGCCGTCGAAGATCCTGGCGCCGTGCTGCCGGCCGAACATGAACGCGAAGTGCGCGTTCTCTGTGTAGCTCGCGCCCATGATGGCGAGGCCGTAACGGCCGCTCTTCGGGTCCGTGAGCTTCGTCGCGACCGCGACGAGCTCCGCCCACGTCGCCGGCGGCTTGTCGATCCCGGCGTCGGCGAACATCTTCTTGTTGTAGAAGAGCCCGTACGCGAGCCCGTAGAGCGGCACCGACATGGGGGGCTGGCCCGGCGCGCCGGTGGCCGACATGCTCGCCGGGATGAACCGATCTTTGCCGCCGATCTTGGCGAGCGCGGCGTCGTCGAACGGCAGGAACGCTCCGGTCGCTTGCAGCGACGCGGACCACGAGTTGCCGATGTTGAGGACGTCGGGGCCCTTGCCGCTCGACGTGGCGCCCAGGATCCGGTTGAGCAGATCCGACCAGGGGATGACCTCGAGCTTGACCTTGATCCCGGTCTGCTTCTCGAACTTGGCGAGCTCGGGCAGCAGGATCTTGTTGTCTTCTTCCACGCTGGGCGCCTGATTGCTCGCCCAGTAGGACAGCGTCACCGGATCGGACGCCGGCGAAGCCGACGCGGTCGACCCTGACGGCGAGGCAGACGGCGCGTCTCCCCCGCTCTTGCCGCACGCGGCGGCTCCGACGGCGAACAGGGCGAATGCGGCTACGGCCTCGATCGTGCGTGACGTCACGGTGACCCCTCCTCCCACTGAAGATTCACACCCCGTCGCTCGGGCCGCGCGAGCCCAGGGAGTCTACCAGCGCAAACCACCTCCAGCGGCGGGCGCAGGACGTGCCCAAGGACGTGCCCCAAGACCTGCAAGAAGCGCGCGAGCAGAGCACTCAATCGGTTCATAGTCAACGGCCGTGAGCGGGCGGCGCGCCCCGCCCGACCCGGGATCGCGGCCATCGAGGCGGCGGGGCGCCGTCGCCGGCGCGGCGAACCGCGGGGGCGGGCGGCGCTCCTTCGGCTCGCCTCCGGACCCAGGCTCGCGCGGCGCGGTCGTGGCGATCTGGCGACGGCATGCACGCCTTGCATGAGGTCCATGATGCATTCGAGTTGGAAGGTCGCTAACCGTCGACATAAAGACTCGCCGTCGCACCGATACGACGCGGGGGGCGCGAGGCGTCGAGGCCTTCGGGGCGACAGGAGAAGCAACCAGTGCGCTCACCTGTATATGCTTTGCTCTCATTGTGCTTGGCCGCCTGCAGCGTGGAGGGCTACGGCGAGACCTCCGAGGAGATCGGCGCGGCGGACGACGCGCTGATCGGGGGGCAGCCGGCGCTAGAATCGCAGTATCCGTCAACGGTCCTCGGCCCGGGGTGCACCGCGGCGAAGGTCGGACCGCGTCACTTCCTCACCGCGGCTCACTGCGTGGATGACGAGTACGCCGCCACCGTGGCCGCGGGCTACGGGCCGGGCGGCTCCTACTTGGTCAGCGCCGACAACACGCCCCCGATCTCGCCGTACGTCAACCTGACGATCCAGCAGACGTACATCCATCCGAAGTGGCTCGAGGTCTGCGCCGCCGCGCTGGCGGGGGGAGCGACCGATTGCGGGGTCAACGTCCTGAACCCGGGGTACGCGCCCGACCTCGCGGTGGTCGTCGTCAACGAGCTCTCGCCGACGATCCCGGCCGCCGTGGTGGACGGGGCGCCGGTCGCGGTGGGGGATCCCGTCGTGGCGACCGGCTATGGCTGCGAGAACCCCGGCGGCGGGGGCGGCGGGCTCTTCAAGCTCCAGGACCTCAGCGCGGCGCCTGCCTCGATCCTGGATCACGCGGGCTCGTACGTCTCTGGCACCGCCATCAACGACGTCGCGGCGGCCTACGTGCTCACGCCGGGTTATGCCAGCAGCACCACCTATGCCAGCCTGTGCCCCGGCGACTCGGGCGGCCCGCTGTATCGCCAGAGCGCGACCGACCTCGTGGTCGTGGGCGTCAACGCCTATTACACGTTCCCGTCCGGCTGGAGCGGCCCGGCTCCCTCGCAGACCAACTGGCACACGCGGCTCGACACGGCGGCGCGCTACCCGGTGACGACGTGGCTCCAGGGCCTCGGGGTGAGCGTGATCAACGGCGGCGCCGCGCCGACCTGCACCGACGGCGTCAAGAACGGCACCGAGACGGACGTCGACTGCGGCGGCACGTGCACGGCCGACTGCGCGAACGGCCAGGCGTGCGTCACCGGCGCGGACTGCACGAGCCTGAGCTGCGTGGCCGGCGTCTGCCAGCCCAGCACCGGGACGGCGCCGTGCAGCAGCCTGTGCACGGGCCCCACCGTGTTCTCGAGCGCGAGCTTCAGCTCGGGCAGCCTCGGCTCCGGCGCGCGCTGCTTCGAGACCACGGCGAGCCTGAGCGGCGCCAACTGCGGCAACTTCGCGGGCGGCCGCACGTTCGCGGTCAACGGCACGACCGTGACGTGCAACGGCGGCAACATCACCCTGCCCGCGAAGCGCAACGGCGGATACTGCTTCCAGGCCTCCGCCGGCAACGAGGCGTGGGCTTACTTCACCAGCTGGTAGAGCGAGACACGCAGCGACCGGACCGCGGCCGCACCCCGGGCGGGGGCGGCCGCGGCCGTTCCATCATCGGGGCGCCGCGTCCTCCTTGGCGGGCGGGGCGCCGAGCCCGAGTTCCTTGAAGAGGAACGCGAACACGTCGGCTTGCTCCTCGATCTCCTCGGAGAGCGGTGTCCCGGCCCCGTGGCCCGTCGAGCCGCTCGCCCGGAGCAGGATCGGCGCCGAGCCCGACGAGGCCGCTTGCATCCGCGCCGCCATCTTCCGCGAGTGCCATGGATCCACCCGCGGGTCGTTGGCGCCGGTCAGGAACAGGGTCGCCGGATAGGCGGTCCCGTCTTTGACGTGGTGATACGGCGAGTAGGCGTAAAGGGCCTTGAACTGCTCCGGGTCCATCACCGTGCCGAACTCGGTCACGTTGAACGCCCCGTTCGGCGTGAGCTCCACCCGGAGCATGTCGTAGATACCGACGTGCGACACGACCGCCTTGACCATCTCCGGGTGCTGCGTGAGCAGCGCTCCCATCAGCAGACCGCCGTTCGAGCCGCCGCGGATGGCGAGCCGCGCCGGGCTCGTGACGCGCTGGTCGATGAGGTGCTGCGCGCACGCCGCGAAGTCGTCGAAGACGTTCTGCTTCTTCGTCAGGTTGCCGCCGCGGTGCCACGCCTCCCCGAACTCGCCGCCGCCGCGCAGGTTGGCGATCGCGACCACCCCTCCCTGGTCGAACCACAGCCGCCAGAGCGGGTTGAACCCGGGAGCCATGCTCGTCCCGTAGCCGCCGTATCCCGTGAGCAGCGCCGGCGCGGTCCCGTCGAGGGGCGCGCCCTTCCGGCGCAGGATGTTGATGGGAACCTTGGTCCCGTCCTTCGAGGTGCACGCCTCCCGGGCGACCTCCACGTCGGCATAGGAGACAGGGGCCGTCATCGCGAGCGGCGTCTTCGTCACCTTGCCGTCCCTGGCCGAGTACGCGAACCAGGCCGCCGGCTCGGTGTAGCTCACGCCGCGAAAGAGCATGTCGTCGCCTTGCGTGCGCACGACCTGCCGCACCGAGGAGACCTGCGGGATCGGCACCGTCCCGAGCGCCTTGCCCTTCAGATCGAAGACGCGGACCTGCGACGGGCCGCCGAGCAGATCGCGGACGTAGAGCCGCCCTGTCGTGGGCAAGAAGTCCTGGATCACCGCCTCGCTCTCGGGCACGACGAGCTCCGCCCTGGCGAGGTCCAGCTTGCCCGGCGAGAGGCGCAGCACCTTGCCGCGCGGCGCGTCCTTGCGCGACAGGAGGTAGAGCCGGTCGTCGGCGCCGAACACGACCCGGATGACCTTGTCGGGCAGGTCGGCGAAGCGCGTCCACTTGCCCGAAGCGTCGAGGAGATAGTGCCAGTACTCGCCTCCATCGCCGTTCTGCACGCTGGCGAGCACGAGCTTGCCGCTCTCGCTCGTCGTGAGCTCCACCTCGGCGATGCGGGGGAATTCCGTGCCGAGCGCGTACTTGTCGTCCTTGTCCGGCGTGCCGAGCTTGTGGAAGTAGATCTGCTGGAAGAAGCCCATGTCCTCTCGCGGGCGCTCCCCGGGCCGAGGGTGTCGGGTGTAGTAAAACCCCTTACCATCGCCGGTCCACGCCAGGCTGCCGCCCGCGGTGCCGCTGTTCGCGTAAGGGACGGTGTCGCCCGTCTCCTTGCCCGTCGCCACGTCGTAGACGCGCACGGTCCCGCTCTCGGTGCCGCCTTCGGACAGGGAAACAGCCACCTTCTTGCCGTCGCGCGACGGGACGAACCAGTCGATGGCCGTGTGCCCTTTCGGGTCGATGACCTCTGGATCGACGAGGGTCCGCGCGGAGGCGGGGTCGTTCACGGACCTCAGCACGACGAGGAAAGGCTGCTGCTTCGGCGGCTGGTCCTTGAGCGCGAAGATCTGCCCGCCGGCCTCGTCGAGCGCGTAGTGGTTCGCGGAGGTCGCCGACAGGATCTCCTGCACGCGCGCCCGGATGGCGCCGCGCGCCGGCACGGCGTCGAGGTAGGCGCGCGAGAGCTGGTTCTGCTCGGCGACCCAGCGCTCCACCTCGGGGGAGCTCCCGTCCTCCAGCCACCGGTAGTCGTCGACGACCCGGGTGCCATGGTACTCGCTCGCCACCGGCCGCTTCGCGGTCGCCGGATAAGGAAGCCGCCCCGGTCCGGAGGGCGCACCCGGCGCGGCGTGCGGCGGCGGGGTCGCGGCGGCCGGCGACGCGGCCGGTTTGTCCAGCGGCCTCGACGCGGGGGCGCTGCACGCCGCGAGCAGGGGCAGCGCCAGGGTGAGGGCGGGGGTAGTACGCAGTCGGTTCATGTACCCGACGCTAGCCGGCGACAGGGCGGTCACGGAAGAGGGCGAGCGCCGTCGCGATCCTGCAACCGTGCAAGCCGGCTCCTCGCAGAATCGAAACCTGCCCGATCGGCGCCCGAGACATAAGTAGGGGATTTTCCGAAGGGTGTACCTGGTACGAAGGATGCTTAGTCAGGGACCAGCTCCGCCGGCGGCCTCCGCCTAAACACCCGAGGCGCCCGGCGGCGCTGCTATTTTGTCCTCCTGATTTCGGGCGGCCGCTCTGGTCACGGCGCCTCGATGGTTGAGGCCGGTGGGCGCCGGCGTCCCTGCGTCGATGGCAGAGGCCGCCCTGGCGCCCGGGCAGCGCGCGAGGCGCGGCGCCCTTCGTGCTACCGTGCGCCGCATGTCAACTTACGCGAACGAAGGGGCGGCCGCGAACGGCGAGGTCAGCGAGGTCGACGAGAGCGTCCTGAGGGATCTCGAGTCGAGGTACGCCGAAGTGGCTTGCCCGGTGCACGGTGAGCCGCCGAGCTTCGAGCTCGCGCCCGACGGCTCCGTGATCGAGCGCTTCTGCTGTCCAGCGCTCCTCTCGATCGTCCGCGAGCTCCAGGTCGCCGCGGGCGAGCGCCCTCCGCCTCCAGCAGGTGAGGACGAAGAGGTCAGGAGCTGATCCCTGTCGCGCAACGAGGGGTGTCCATGAAAGCTGGGGGAGGACCGTTCCTGGCCAGCGCGCTTTAAGCTGCGCGCCATGCTGGACATCGATCGCCGCACCTTCATCGCCGGCGCCGCGGCCTCCGGGCTGCTCGCCTCGTTTCCCCGCCTCGCCAGGGGCGCGACTGACAAGGCCGTCGACCTCTCGCCGGTATACGACGAGATCGCCGAGCAGCGGAGTCAGTCGATCGAGCGCATCCAGCGCTGGATCCAGCAGCCGTCGATCTCGGCGCAGGACATCGGCATCGCCGAGTGCTGCGACCTGACGATGGATCTCCTGCGCGACGCCGGCTTCGGGACGGTCAAGAAGATGAAGACCGACGGGCACCCGGGCATCTTCGCGACGCTCGACGCCGGCGCGAAGCAGACCATGGGCTTCTACTTCATGTACGACGTCCAGCCGGTGGAGGAGAAGGAGTGGTCCTCGCCGCCCTTCGCCGCCAGGCTTGTCGACAAGGCGGACGTCGGCAAGGTCATCGTGGGGCGCGGCGCCGTCAACCAGAAGGGACCGCAGGGGGCGTTCCTGGCCGCGCTGCACGCGGTGCGCGCCGCCGGCCTGAAGCTGCCGGTCAACCTGGTGGTGGTCGCCGAAGGGGAAGAGGAGCTCGGCTCGCCGCATTTCTCGCAGGTGGTGCGGAACGATGACGTGATGAAGGCGCTCGCGAGATGCCAGGGGGTAATGATGCCGGCGGCGGACCAATCGCTGTCGGGCACGGTCAACGTCGTTCTGGGCGCGAAGGGCATCGTCTACGTCGAGCTGGAGGCGAGCGGCGAGGCGTGGGGGCGCGGCCCCCGCGACGGGGAGATCCACTCCAGCATGAAGGTGGTCGTCGACAGCCCGGCCTGGCGGCTGGTGCAGGCGCTCGGCACGCTGGTCTCGGCGGACGGCAACGAGCCGATGATCGACGGCCTCACCGACGCCGTGCGCCCGGTCTCGAGCCAGCAGAAGAAGCTGCTCGACGACCTGTCGGCGCGCTGGGACGACGCCGACTGGAAGAAGGTGTTCGGGGTCGACAGGTGGGTGAACGACCTCGACGAGCGCGCCATGCTCGAGCGCTACGTCTCGCGCCCGTCGGTGAACATCGACGGCCTCTACGCCGGCTACATCGGAGAGGGCTCCAAGACCATCCTGCCGCACCGCGCCTTCGCCAAGATGGATATCCGCCTGGTGCCGGACATGACCGCAACGGACGTGCTCGCCAAGCTGCGCAGGCACCTCGACAGGCGTGGTTACAAGGACATCGCTATCAAGAACATGGGCAGCTACGACCCGACGGACACCGCGCTCGAGGCGCCGCCCATCCAGACCCAGCTCGCCGTCTACAAGGCCGCGGGCCTGGCCCCGGTGATCTGGCCGCGCCTCGCCGGCTCCTGGCCCGGCTATCTCTTCACGGGAAAGCCGCTCGAGCTCCCCGCCGGCCACGTCGGCCTCGGCCACGGCTCTGGCGCCCACGCCAAGGACGAATACCTCGTCGTCGAGCCCGCCGCCGGCAAGAAGTACCTCGGCCTCGACGGCGCGACCCGCTCCTTCGTCGATTTTCTGTTCGCGCTCTGAGGCCCTCGCGCGCCCCTCCGGTGGGTCGCTTGAGCCAGCCGCCGCCACGCTCTATCCTTGTCGCCGGCGATGCTGCTCGGACATGACGCGCTCAGGAACCTCTGCCGGGCGCGGGACCTGCTCTCCGAGGTGCGCGAGTCGAGGTTGTCGATCGAGGACGTGGCGCGGGAGGTGGCGATCTCGCCCTATCACTTCATCCGGCAGTTCGAGGCGGTGTTCGGCGTGACCCCGCACCAGTACCGCATCCGGCGGCGCCTTGATCTGGCCAAGCAGCTCCTGGCGGCTGGGCATCACTCGGTGACCGACGTGTGCATGGAGGTCGGGTTCTCCAGCCTCGGCAGCTTCAGCGCGCTGTTCGCGCAGCGGATCGGCGTGCCGCCGTCGGCGTACCGGCGCCGCGTGCGCGCGATGGTGCAGGTGCCGGGGAGGCTCCCGTGGGAGCTCGTCCCCGGCTGTCTCACCCTGATGGGCCGGCTGCCGCCGGGCGCGTTTCGCAGTTTTCGAGAAGCATGAGCCGGGCGGCCCTGGCAGAGTCGGCCCGAACCGTCAGCTCAGCGAGGCGATCGATGAGGATCAAGCTCAACAGCATCATGGTCGAGGACCAGACACGCGCGCTCACGTTCTACACGGAGGTGCTCGGCTTCAAGAAGAAGAGCGATTTCCCGGTCGGCGAGTACCGGTGGATCACCGTGGTCTCGCCGGAGGGCCCCGACGACCTCGAGCTCGTGCTGGAGCCGAACGCCAACCCGGCGGCGAAGACGTTCCAGCAGGCGATGTTCGCGCAGGGCATCCCGCTCACAGCGTTCGAGGTGTCGGACCTCAAGGCCGAGTTCGCTCGCCTCAAGGAGCACCAGGTCGCGTTCACGCAGGAGCCCACCCCGATGGGCCCGGTCATGATCGCGGTGTTCTCGGACACCTGCGGGAACCTGATCCAGCTGTATCAGCCGCTCTGATACCCCATCGCCAGGGCCATCCCCGGCCTGATAGCGTATCGCCCAGGGACGCGCGGCTCGCGAGGCATTGCGCGCGTCATCGCGGCGGCGCTGGCTCGGGCTCGGGCTCGACCTTGATGTCGCGCTCCGGCTCGGGCCGGTCTCGACGGCACGGGCCGAGGTTCTTCAGCAGCTCGACGGGCAGCGCCACGTCGACCGAGAAGCGCTGCTCCTCCGGCTTGCTCGCCCAGGGAGGGCGCCGCGTCTGCGTCTCCACTTTCGCGTGGTCGAGCAGCTCGGCGAGCTCGTCATTGTCTTCGCGCTTCGCGTTGAGCCGCCCCATGGAGAGCGCGGCGCCGAACAGCTTCGACAGGTCCTCCATCTCCTGGCCGGCGGGGCCGGCGACCTCGGCGACGACGGCGACGTCCTCCGAGGCGTCGACGTGGATCTCCACCCGCTGGACGGTCTCCCGGATCCGCTCGGCGAGCTGGTCCTGCTCCGACGGCAGCATCTTCGAGAGATCGTCGGGCGAGAGCACTCCATAGACGTCGCTGTAGGCCTGGTATTCCTGCAGGATGGATCCCTGCGCGGGATCGGTCGATTCGAGCCGATCGATCGCATCCTCGACGAGATCGGGCTCGGCGCGCGGATTCAAGATCAGGACGTCAGGCCCCCACGTCGCGACGCCCCTGCCCGTGTCCTTCTCCTCGTAGAGGACGCCTCTCTCCCCGTACGTCCGCGTGGACCATCGCTCGCGCTCGAACCTCGCGCCCTCGAACGATCCCTGGAGCACAATCAGCCCCGTGCTCGACGCGGCGATGCGCTCCACGTCCTCCAGCACGTCGATCCCGTATCGGTCCTTCAAGCGCGCGAAGCCGGCGCGCTCGTCGCCGCGCGACAGCATGCAATCGAGCCAGATCTGCATGATCGGCGACTCTTTGAGCGCCTCGATCTCGAACACCATGGCCGAGCGCTTCGGATCGGCGGGCAGGGCGGCGAGCACCGGGTCGCGCTTCCATTGCGGCGTTTCGACGCCGGGCGGCGGGGCAGACAGCGGCGGCAGCGTGCGGCGACGGCTGGCGCGCTCCACCTCTGCCGGCTTCGGATAGCGCGGAAACTCGATCTTCCGGGGCCGGACCGTGGGCTTCTCCTTGTCACCGCGCGACATCAGCCACGCGGCGAGCGCGAGCAGGACCATCGCCGCCGCGAGCCACACGCCCCGCTTCTTCATCGGTCTCATCGGGTCATCACCCCCGCAGCGGCGCCGCGGAGCTGCCGTTGTCGATCGCTCGCCGCCTCGTCCAGCATCGCCGCTCCACCCTAGAAGTCCTTCTCTTCGAACACGTGGATGCCCACCGCGAGCGCGGCCAGGCCGAAGATGAGCAGCCCTGCCACCTGGCTGGCGAGCACATCCCCCTTGATCGCCGTCGCCACCGCGATGTCCGCCGACGCGTCGGCGAGCGCCGACACCCGCGGCAGCACGAGCGTCGCCGCGCGGAAGGCCCCGCGGGCCAGGCCAGGCTCGAAGAACGAGTCGAGCTGCTCGCGGTACCCCGCGACGATGCCGAGGAGGAACAGCGCGATCCCCACCGCCGCGGACAGGGCGGCGCTCCGCACCATCACCGCGGTCGTGAGCATCGCCCCGTAGATGCCGGCGAACGTCACGCTCGCGAGGAGCGCCGCCACGATCGGGCTCGCCATCCACACGCCCGCCCTCAGCCCGAAGATGACCGTGATCCCGAGCGCGCCGTACAGCGTGCTGAGGAGCGAGAGCGCGAGCACGCCGAGGAACGTGCCGAGCAGGAGCTCGAACCGCCGCACGGGCAGCGAGAGCAGGTGCTCGATGCGCCCCGGCGCCAGCAGGCTCGGGCCGAAATCGGCGCAGGAGACGATCCCGAACGCGAGCCCCCCGTAAAACAGCAGGTACGAAAGCGCCCGGCCGACGTAGCGGAGCGCGACGTCGACCGAGCGGATCTCGCCGCGGCCGAGCTCCTTGCCGAAGAGGCGCGTCGCCGCGAGCGCGCCGTCCACCACCTCGAGCTGCAGCGCGCTCCCGATCACCACGAGCGCCATCGTGACGCCGATCCCGAGGGCGAGGAACCAGCGCCGCGACGACGCCTCGCGCAGGAGGTCTCCGGCGACGCTCAGCGCCGCCCTCACGCCACACCTCCGCGGGCGCCGCCCGCGCCCAGCGCCTCCGCCAGCACGTCCTCCAGATCGCGCAGGTCCCGCGACAGCTCGACGAGCAGGGCGCCGGCGCGCCGCGCCTCGTCGAGCGCCTCGTTGAGCGCCGCGGGGCTCTCGGCCTCCAGGCGCCACCCGCCCTCCCCGTCGATCGGTCGGAACCCGAGCGCGCCGAGCCTCGCCGCGTCGGCGCCGTCCGCGAACCGCACGCGGTACGCCGTCTCGCTGCCGCACAGCTCGACGAGCGCGCCCTCGCGCACGAGCCGCCCGCCCGCGAGGATGCCGATGCGGTCGCAGATGCGCTCGGTCTCCGACAGGAGGTGCGAGTTCAGGAACAAGGTCGCCCCCCGCGCGCGCTCTTCGCCCAGGATCCTGCGGATCTCGGCGCGGCCCAGCGGATCTACGCCGTCGGTGGGCTCGTCGAGCACGAGCAGCTCCGGCTGCCCGAGCAAGGCCGCGGCGAGCCCGAGGCGCTGCCGCATCCCCTTCGAGAACCCGCCGATCTTGCGGTCCGAGTCGACCCCGAGCCCTACCCTCTCGACCAGCGCGCGCAGCGCGCCCTCGCCCGGCGAGAGGCCCTTCATGCGGGCCACGCTCGCGAGGAACTGCCGCGGCGTGAATGCGCTGGGCAAGAAGAGCCGCTCCGGCAGGTACCCGATCCTGGCGCGCACGCCCGGGTCCTCCGGGTCGCCGCCGAGCACGCGCACGGCGCCGCTCGTGGGGCGCACCACGCCGAGCAGCGTCTTGATGAACGTCGTCTTGCCCGCGCCGTTGAGGCCGATGAGCCCGAACGCGGCGCCGCGCTGGATGGCGAGGTCGAGGCCCGCGAGCGCCGTCTGTCCGCCGCTCCGGCGGAAGAAGCCGCGGTAGACCTTCCTCACGGAGGACGCTTCGATGGCCAGCACGGCGGCGTAGTCTGGCCGGCCGACCGCCGCACGCAAGCGGAATGCCCGAGGCGAGGGAGAGCGGGGCAGGAATCCTTCAGTCAGTCGCGACGGGGCGACCAGGCGCGCGCCGAGTCGACCTCGAAACACAGGTTCAGAGCAAGACACATCGCGAGGAAGCGGGAAGCCCAGGCGCTCCGGAGGCGTTCCGGCCCCATCCTCCGCCCGCGGGCAGCGTCAAGCGCCAAGGAGCACGTGGTTATGACAGACCATGTCCGACCGGGTCCACGCCTCGATCACGCCCCGTCCTCTCCAGTTCTCCACAGGGGTTCTCCACAGGACATCCCCTGGAGAACAGCTGGATTCTGTCGATTACCTTTGCCGCGCGCGCCTCCTCTCGTCATGGCCACTCGCGCGGCCAGGAGGGGCCCCGCGCCGCCGGGTGAGCCGCGCCCGGCCACCCGCATAAATATTCGTAATTACAACACTTTTTCGACCAGCGGCGCATCCGTCCGCCCTCGACAGGTTGGGACAATATCCGTCCGACCGATCCCTTTCCTGACGGGTCGAAGATGACTATCCATGGTAGACACCAAGGACGCGGCGCGACGGCGTGTCTCTCGTACGACGCGTGTCGATGGCGCGCCGGAATGCTTCGTTTTGCAGGAGACTTCATGGAAAAGATCTCGCTGACGTACTTTGTCGACTTCGTTCTCAAGGCCGGGACGCCCAAGCTGACCGGCGTCAGGGAGTTCAAGGAACGGAAGGACGAGCTCTACACGGACTTTTACAGGCAGGTGCGAGAGGCGATCGTCGACATGCACAGGAGCGGAAAGCCCACCAGCGTGCTCGACGGCTTCCTCGCCGCGCAGCACGACGAGCGGCGCCGCCGCATCTACCCGTCGGTGGTGAATGGATATCGCAAGTTCCTCGCCTCGGCGAAGATGACGTGGTTCGAGCCGCCGGCGTCGACGTACCGCCTGGGCGATCTCGAGATCAACGTCAATCCGGAGCTCGGGCTCGTCATCGATGGGACGCCCCACGTCATCAAGATGTATTTCCGCGGCGAGCCGCTGTCGTCCAAGCGCGTCTCGGTCGTGCTGAACCTGCTGATGAACGGCCTCGCGGAGAGCACGCCGGGCGGCGCCTTCGCCGTGCTCGACGTGCGGAACGCCAAGATTCACACGTTCAAGGTGCCGAACCCGCGTCTCAGCCTGCTGCTCCGCGGCGAGGCGGCCTCCTTCGCCACCATCTACACCGGGCTCTGATCGCGGCGGCGCCGCGCAGCGCGAGGCGCCGCCGCGCAGCGCAGCGCGAGGCGCCGCCGCGCTGCGCTGACATCACGCCACGTCAGCCGTCGATCACCTTTCCGGGGTTGAGGATGCCGCCCGGGTCGAAGGCGTGTTTGATGCGGCGGTGCAGCGCGAGCGACGCCGCGCCGAGCTGGCGGGTGAGGAGGCCGCGCTTGAGCGTGCCGACGCCGTGCTCGCCGGTGATCGTGCCGCCGAGCTCGAGCGCCTGCGCCATCACCTCGTTGAAGGCCGCGACCGCGCGCGCCTCGGCCGCGGCGTCGTTTCCATCGAACACGACCAGAGGGTGAAGGTTGCCGTCGCCCGCGTGCGCCACCGTCGCGATGGTGGTCTGCGTCGCGGCGGCGATCGCCTCGATTCGACGGAACATCTCCGGCAGCTGCGGCAGCGGCACGGCGACGTCGTCGACGAGCACCGTGCCGAGCTCCGCGAGCGCCGTGAGCGCGAGGCGGCGCGCGGTGAGCATCATCTGCCCTTCGCTCTCGTCCTCCGTGGTAGCGACCACCGTCCCGCCCGCGGCCTCGCAGGCCGCCTGCATGCAGGAGAGCTCGGCGGACCCGGGCGCGTCGCTCTGCGCGATCAGCATCGCGGCAGCGTCGGTGTCGAGGCCGAGCGGGCGGAAGCGCTCGACGGCGCGGAGGGCCGTGCGGTCCATGATCTCGAGCATCGACGCGTCGACCGACCGGACGATCGCCGCGACCGCCCGGCCCGAGGCCTCGAGCGAGGTGAACGTCGCGACCAGCGTGGTCGCCGGCGGGGGCCGCCGCCGCAGACGCAGCGTGATCTCGGTGATCAGCGCGAGGGTGCCCTCGGAGCCGACCAGGAGCCGCGTCAGATCGTAGCCTGCGACGTCCTTGCGGCTCCGGCCGCCCGTGCGGAGCACCGTCCCGTCGGCGAGGACCGCCTCGAGGCCGAGCACGTAATCGGACGTGACACCGTATTTCACGCAGCACAGGCCACCGGCATTGGTGGCGACGTTGCCGCCGAGGGTCGAGACGGCGTAGCTCGACGGGTCGGGCGGATACCACAGCCCCCGTTCGTGCGCGGCGGCCTTGAGCTCGCCGTTGAGCACCCCCGGCTGGACCACGGCGAGCATCGCCGCCTCGTCGATCGCGAGGATCCGGTTCATGCGCTCGAAGCTCAGCACCACGCAGCCGTCGCTGGCGGTCGCCCCGCCGGCCACCCCGGTCCCGGCGCCGCGCGGCACCAGCGCGGTGCGGTGCCGGGTCGCCCACTGCGCCAGCGCCTGCACCTGGGAGGTCGAGGCAGGCCGCGCCACCGCGACCGGCCAGCCGCCAGGCGCCCAGAGGGCCTGATCGCGGCGATAGCCCTCCAGGATGTCCCGATCCGTCACCAGGCCGTCGCCCAGGATAACGGCGAGCTCGTCGAGCGGGTTCATGTGCCGTAGAACTCCGAGAGGTGCGCCCTGAGGAGCGTCGCGGCCGACTTCGCGTTACCGCGCTCGATCGCGCGCAGGAGCGCCCGGTGCTCCTCGACCACCCGCGGGCGGATGGCCGCGAACGAGCGCGCCTGGAGCGCCTCCTCGAGGTGGAGCCGGATGCTGTCCTTGACCGCGACCATCACGAGGGCGAGCGCCTGGTTGCCAGAGGCCGCGACCAGGGCGACGTGGAATGCGATATCGACGTCGTGGAACTCGGTGGGGGAGATCTGCTCCCGCTCCATCGCCTCGAGCGCGGCGCGCGCCTCGTCGAGGTGAGCGGAGACCGGCGCGGCCGCCGAGCGGGTCATCGCGGCGGTCTCGATCGCGACGCGCAGCTCGATGAGGTCCGGGAGCGACACATTCCGGAGCTGGACCACGTGGGTGAGCGCCTCGCAGAAGCGGTCGACGGCCGCGTCAGGGCTCGCGGCCTGCATCGGCGAGGTCCGGCCGCGCGACGCGAGCAGCCCCTGCGCCTGGAGGTGGCGGAGCGCCTCGCGGATCGTCGCGCGGCTGACCCCGAACTGCTGCGCGAGCTCGCGCTCGGGCGGGAGGCGCTCGCCCGAGGAGAGCGAGCGATTGAGAATCGCGTCGCGGATCTGGTCGGCGACGTCGACGTAGATGGCCGAACGGGACACCGTCCGGAAGCGGGGAGCGCTGGTCATGTCGTCCGTTGGTCAGACCAACGTACCGCCGGCAATCCTGGCGGTCAAGACAAAATCGGGAATCCACGACGGTCAGGTGGGGTAGCTCCGGAGGAGCGACTGCCCCCTCCTCGGGCCAGGGGAGGAAGGAGCCCAAGGACGTTTGCCGAGGGCCGGCCCTCTTGCGCGCTCCACGGATTCCGTCCTGTCGAGAGCATCGGAAGCGGAGCTCATCGTAGCCCTGGAAGATGCGCAAGCGGGCGCGGTCGCGACGCCGATCGTCAGCGCGACTGCAGCGACCGGAGACGAGGGCGGGAGGAGGACCTCCGAGCGCGCGCAGCGGAGCTATCGGCCAAGCCCATCATCGAGGGCCGCCGCGCGCCGTCTCAGAAGTCGTACTGCCTGAAATAATCGACGTTGACGTAGGTCCCGCCGCTGACGGGCTCCTTCTGGTTCAGGGCTTTCACCATCACGGTATGCACACCGGAGGGCATGTCATGCAGCGTGAACTCACAATGGTACACATTGCCCGGATCATACAAGCTGATGGTGCTAAAATACTGTCCGTCCCAGTAGATCGCCGCCTTGCCGGCGTTCCTCATCTTGCGGTAGCCGTACGTTATCGTCGATGACCATCCGCCCGGGGTGTCGAAGGTATGGGACACCTTGTTCCCGCCGATGTTGGTGATGTGCTGTGTCCCCATATGGAGCCCGAGCCCGGGCGTCTCGGCCTACCACGGGGACGAGTACACAACGCCAGAGCTCGTGTCATCGACGAAGGTGGACTCGGAGTCGTTCACGCTGCCGTTACACTCCGTGAAAGCCAGTGGGAGCCACGTGAGCTCCGCCCCAGCGGAGCCCTCCGCAGCCTCCGAGAGCCATCTCTCGGGCGTCGTCAGCTCGGCCAGGTCGCCCTCGAAGGCGGCTTGACCCATGCAACCCGGCGCGATCAGCAGAAGGGCTGCGAGGGCAGCCATGCGAGTACCATCTGACAACATTGCACACCTCCTTGAGGAGCGGACGTCATGGTGACGAAGAGGGTGGCCCGAAGGATCCTGCCGGCGTCAGTCCATGGCCCTTCCGGCGCCGCGCTCGGATCCTCGAACCTGGGCCTAAAGCTCGCACGTCAACTGGCACGAGCCGTAGGTGACGGTGCTGGGCCCCGCGCACATGTACATCCCCGTCCCAGGGAAGTACATCTTCGTCCAGGTCACGGTCTTTGCGCGGGACTTCCCCCCACCGCAACTCTCGCAGGTCCGCGCAGAGCAGTTCGAGTCCAAGGCCTGCGACGCCTCCGCGATGTCCTCTGCCTCCGATTCGCTGGCCATCTCGTTGACCTCCCCGCTTGCCTCGGGATCGGGGTCGGCCGCGACAGCGCAGCCTCCAACGACGATGCTGGCCAACAGGATCGTGATTGCAATGCTCTTCATGGAAACCTCTCCAGGAGGCAAGCCGAGGGCGGCTCCGACGATCCTGCGCGGTAGATCCGCGTCTCCTGGACCGAGAGCCGCCTGTCGCCAGAGGGTGCCTCATCCTCTCGCTGGCGTCGGCCGCAGCATTGCAGCCTCCGTGCCACCTTCACGGAAGACGTGGTCGGCGCCGGGGATCGAGCTCCGCGAGGCTGTCGGCAATTCGTTTCGCAGTCGACCTGCCCGAGCCGGGCAACAACCCCGTCACCGACGCAGCGATGGCGCCCGCGCACCCGTCGCGGGGCCCCGCTGAACCGTTCGAGCAACGATTGCCTACGTCAGCAAAACTTGCTTACGCCCCGCGCGCCAGGTGCGCAGGTCTTGCCGTTTCCAGGTGAGTTGCGTGGCGGGCGGCTCGGCCGAGCGCCCGCGGGCGCGCCTGACGCGCCCGCGGCGGAGGCGAACCGTCGCGGTCCGTCGGGTCGAGCTCGCGGTCCGATCGGAGATCCACGTCTCCGTGCGGTCGTTCAGCCGCCGCGTCGGCGGGGCGCGAGGTCAGAACTGCGTGAAGAAGCTCCAGATGGCCGAGCTCGCGAAGCTCGGCGTCTGGTGGTCACCGGGAAACTCGCAACGGTGCACCGGGTATCCGTCCCGGCACCCTTGATAGGCGACGCACGAGTTGGAACCCACAGGGCTCGTCTGGGTGCTGCAGCCGTTCTTGCGCACGAAGACGTCGAGCGCCGCCCTTCCGGCCGAGATGGGGACGACGCTGTCGGACAGGCCGTGCGACATCCAGACGGCGACGGGCTGGGTGTTGGACTGGTTGCAGCCGCTGTAGAGGGCGCCGGACATCGGCGCGATGGCCCGGAAGACGTCGGGCATATCACAGCCGAGCGCGTTCGACATCATCCCCCCGAAGCTCCACCCGGTCGAGAAGACGCGGCTCGTGTCGACGCACAGGTTGGCTTTGAGGGAGTCGACCATGGCGCGGGCGAAGGCGATGTCGCGCCCGCCCGAGTTGGCCCAGCCGTTGTCGATGCCGTTCGGCGAGACGAAGATCGCGCTGCCGTTCGCCAGCGCCTTGAGCCCATAGTACCCGTTGTTCACGACGTCGTTGGCCGACCCGCCGCGCCAGTGCCAGCCGAACACCAGCCGATACGCCCTGTTGGGGTCGTAGTTCGCCGGGATGTCGAGCACGTACTGGCGCGTGGTGCCGTTGACGTTGATGGTGCGGTTACCACTGGTGAGGGAGGTGGGAATGCCGCAGCCGGCGCTGCGCGTGCCGGCGGAGCCGCCGCCACCACCACCGGAGCCGCCGCCACCACCGGCGCCGCCGGTGCCGCCGGTGCCGCCGGTGCCGCCGGTGCTGCCGGTGCTGCTGGTGCTGCTGGTGCTGCCGGTTCCCGAGCCCACGGGCGTGAGTCGGAATTGCTGATTGGTGCCGCCGTTCGACGCCCATTGAATCACGGCGGTGCCGTCCGCGGTGCCGCGGCCGTAGACGTCCAGGGACTTGCCGCTGTGGCGCGCGGTGAGGCGCACGACGCCGCTGGCGACGTCCGTGAACGACCACTGCTGGTTTGCCCCGGTCCAGCAGGAGTATTGCTGGATGCCGGCGCCGTCGCTGGTGGAGGCGCCCGCGACGTCCATGCAACGGTTGCTGTTGACGTTGCGGATGCGATAGTAGCCGCCGCCCGCCGATTCCATGCGGAACTGTTGCCGCGTCGAGCCGTTGCAGCTGGCGATCTGCATGGCCGCTGCATCAGCGGTGCTGCCTCCAGCCACCTGCACGCATTTTCCACTCTGGACGCCGACGATCGTGTAGACCGCGCTCGTATCGATCGTGATGGCGCCCTCGAGCGAGCCTGCCTCCTCGATCTCGGCGTCGTACGCCTCCTCCGGGCCGATGACGCACGACACGGCGACGATGCCCGTCGCCACCGCAAGCAAGCTCTGCTGAATTCCGAACCTCATCTTGTCCTCCTCGTCACATTAAGTAAGTAAAACTGGAATCTTCTCACTGCTCAGCGCTGCCCTTGCGCAGGTCGGGGTCGCTCGCCGCTCGTTCAAGGCATCGAGCAGCTGGCGCTGCCGTACAACACAACCAGAATGTTCATGGTGCAGCCCCGGAGAGCCTGGTGCTGGGCGAGATACGTCGGGTCGCTTCCGGGGTTCCCGTCGCTGCCGGCTGCACCGGGGTCCCACCGCCGCTGAAATCGTTGCTGCAGCCACGGTCCCCACTGGCCAGGACCGCGAGCCCAGCCGCGAGCGACATGACCGCTCGCTACTTCATGACCGTCTCCTGGATGCGCATGACGGCCCATCCGGAGCGAAGCAAAAGCAAGACGACCGGTCGACACTGTGAGCGTTCACATGTCCGGTGTCAACTTGGATCGACCCGCCTGCCGCTCGGCTGGCGAGGTGCGCGCTGCTGTGAGCATTCACAATTTCACCCAGCCAGCGCGCTCGCGTGATCCTCGTGAAGGGCTTCGCCGATGGGCCTTGCATTGACGTGCACGCCGGCGCGCATGCCGACGTGGATGTGAAGGTTCATGACCATGATCGCGGCGGCGACAAGATCAAGGCCATGATCCACGACAAGCACCATGGCGGCGGCGATAAGGTCAAGCGCCGAGCTGCGTGCCGAGCCCCGGGTGGACCGGGGCTCCTGTCACCTGCGCGCCGGCGATCTCCCGCCCTCAGGGCGTGAACATGCCCGTGTACGTCTGTGCCTGGGCCAGCGTCGCTCCTCGGTACTTGAAGGGCGCCTCTCGCGTGTGCGTGCCTAGCTGCGCGGTGATCTGCACGCTGTAGTACCGCCCGCTCTCGAGCACGCCCTCTGGCACCTCGACCGTGGTCGCCGTGGTGTCGACGCTGAGCACGCTGGTGCGCTGGCTCAGCACCGCGCCGTCCGCGTCCTTGACGTCATCGTAGAGGAAGACGACGACGCGATAGCTGTCCGGCTCGCCCAGGTCCGGCGGCTCGAAGGTGATGGTCGGTGTCGCGCCGGCGCCCTCGGTCACCGTGTCCACGGGCAGGCTCACGCCGTCGATCCGCGGGTCCCGCGGCAGGCCGAGCAGCGGCTCCACCGCCGCGCCGTTCGCGTCCTCGGCGCTCCTGACGACCGAGACGAAGCCGCGCAGGCTCTCCTGGACCTCATCGACGGGATGCATCACCCGCGTGCGGAACGTCACCCTCACGTCGAGCAGCTCCATGCCTCTCTCGGCGTACGGGTTGCCGTACTGGTATGTCGCCGCCCTCGTCTCGCTGCCCGGCCAGGCGCGCTCGCCGCGGCCGCTCACGCGGCGACGAGCATCCGTTCCCCGTCGCGCCGCGCCGCCGCCCACGTCTCGTCCCACGCGGCGTCGGCCTCCGCGCGCCGGAGCCGACCGAAGGCCTGCACGTCCTTCCGCTCGCCCTCGACCTCGGCGTCGTCCGCCGGCGGCGCCGGCGCCGGCCCGGTCATCGCGTCGCCGACCGCCTCGCGCACCTCGCGCCCGCCCTCGGCCAGACAGTAGGCGAGCACGCGCCACCCGAGCTCGGCGTGCTGCGCCTCGTCGCGCGCGATCTCGCCGAGCGCCACGCGCACCCCCTCGTCCCTCGCCCCCGCGAGCGACCGGCGCGCCCGGGCCGCCGCCGCTCCCTCGCCGAGACAGCCGTCGTGCCACGCCTCGAGCGCCATCCGCACGAGCGCCGCCCGCCGGTCCGCGTCGCGCGCCGCCGGAGGCGGGAGAAGCGCTGGCCCGAGGCGCCACCCCGCGAGCGCGCTCGCGATCTCGCTGCACCGCGCCGTGTGGCGCACCTCATCGCCGAGCGCGGCGAGCGCCCGCGCCACGAGCGACGCGGGCGCGCCGACCGCCGCGAGGTCCCGCGCGAGGGCGAGGAACGCCGGGATCGAGCCGCACTCGGCCCGCGCACTGTCCAGCCACGCCCCCGCGAGCGCCGCCCGGGTCGCGCGATCGAGCCGCGCCGGGCGCGACGCGGCGGGGCCCAGCCCGAGCACCGGCGGGAGCACGACGCCATCGGCCGTGCGCAGCGGCCGGCCGTCGATGGCATGGGAACGCTCTCCGAAAGGCCGATTGGCGCGGACACCCATGCCAAACATCCCCTCGGGGACGAACAGCTCGCCCGACACCGGAATGACCGCGCGCGCCGAAAAATCGACGACCACCGGCTCGAACAGGCTGGCCATCGCGCCGACGTGGAGGCCGTGCTGCGCCGGGAACTCGTCGCTGATGCGGGTGCGGTACGTCCAGCCGAGCTCACCGTCGATGCTGCAGGCGACGACCTGGTCGGAGTTGCCCGAGGTATCGCCGCCGCCGTGGCTGCCGATCGCAAAGCGGCCGGCAGAAAAATCGAGCCATGTCGCCTGCGCGAATGGACCGAATCCCATGTGACCCGAGTCGAACGCTCCGGCGAAGCTGCCCTCCATAAGGAACGTCGCGCGGAGGTCGGCGCCGAGACCGAAGGCGAGCTTCTGGCCGAAGGAGACCGACACGGAGAGCCCGACCGACATGGCAAAAGCATCGTCCTCGGCGCGCGCCTGGCCGGGCAGCGAGACGAGGGCGGCGACACCGAGGGCGGCGAGCGTGGGCGGGAGCGCGCGGGAACAAGAGGACATGGAACCTCCGTAAGCCAGAAGGGGGACCAAGGATCGAACTCGGCTCCAAATTTACCAGAGGGCGCGAACCGGCACGACCGCGGTGGATGTCGGAAAGCGGCTCTGGAGGGCGCGAGCACGCGCCGCGCGCGGTCCGTTTGGAGCTCCATGTCGCCGTGCGACCAGCGGCGAGCGAGCTCGCGGCGGAGAAGGCGCCACGCGCAACGGAGCGCGACCTCCTGGGCGGAACATCCCATCCAGGAGCCCGCGAAAAAAGATTGACCCTCGATCCCGCGGCGTCACCACATATCCATCTGGGTGTTGCAAAAAGTTTGCCGAATTGAGAAATTCCCCTCGCCAGGCGGATGGGGCACCGAGCCCCCTCGGCTGGGTTGTGGGCCCCCTGGCTCTCGCCTGCTCGGCCTCGGGGGTGCGGCTGGCAGCAACGCTCTTGCTTAACACGAGAAAGGAAACGGAGACCATGACACGCACTTATCGTCACTTGATGCTGCCTCTGACCCTCGCGCTCTTCTCGCACGTGGTCGGCTGCTCCGGGTCAGACTCCGAGGCGGACGCCTCGAGCGACGGCTCGACCAGCGCCTCGTCCACCTCCGGCGGCAGCACCACCTCCTCCACCTCCGGCGGCACCACCTCGTCCACCTCCGGCGGAGGCACCACCTCGTCCACCTCGGGCGGCGACACCACCTCATCCACCTCGAGCGGCGACACCACCTCATCCACCTCGAGCGGCGACACCACCTCATCCACCTCGAGCGGCGACACCACCTCATCCACCTCGAGCGGCGACACCACCTCATCCACCTCGAGCGGCGGGACGACCGAGAAATTCAGCTTCTTCGTGACCAGCCTCGCCGCCATGCGGGAGCTGTCGGGCTCCCAGGACGGCTTCGGGGGTGACCTCCGCTTCGGGGAGACAGGGCCGGGCGCCGGTCTCCGCGGCGCGGACAAGATCTGCGCGACGATCGCCGAGAAGAGCCTCCCGGGCGCGGGAAGCAAGACGTGGCGCGCGTTCCTGAGCGCCACGGCAGGCGAGGACGGGAAGCAGGTCAACGCGATCGACCGGATCGGCGAGGGGCCCTGGTACGACCGGCTCGGCCGGCTGGTCGCGAACGAGAAGGCGGAGCTGCTCAACACGCGCCCCAGCGCGGCCGACGCGGCGATCAAGAACGATCTGCCGAACGAGGACGGCGTCCCCAACCACCAGCCCGACCCGGCCCAACCCGAGGTCGACAACCACGACACCCTGACGGGCTCCAACCCCCAGGGGCAGCTCCAGGGCGCAAACGCGACGTGCAAGGACTGGACGGCCAAGACGGGAGACAGGTCCGAGGGGACACCGCAGGTTGGACACTCGTGGCCAAGGGGAACCGGCGGCGGACCCGGCGGGGGCCTGAACTTTGCCCACTGGATAACGACCCACAATGCACCGGGGTGCGCGCCTGGGGTCAATCTCGTGGACGCGGGAGGCCCGGCGCCGGGCTCGAACACCGTCGGCGGCGGCGGCGGCTACGGCGGGATCTACTGCTTCGCCCTGACGCCCTGACGCGGGCAACCCGGCGCGCGCCGCCTGCGTGCGCGCGAGCGCCGCGTCGCCGCGCGTCCAGGCGACGGCGCCGGCGGTCGTCTCAGGACGATTGAGGCGCGCGCGGCTCGCCGCCGCGCGCCTCCTCCGCCCCGGTGGGCTCGGTGGCCCAGGTGAAGCCCATCTCCTCTGCCGCCGGGCCGAGCGTGATGCGGATCGGCATGCCGCGCTCGCGCGCGACCTGCGTCGCGCGCGCCAGGAGCGCGGCAGCGGTATCCGGCCGATACGGGCCCGCTGCGGCGGAGCCCGCGAAGTGCACGGTCAGCATGAAGTGCGTCGCCTCCACCTCGTCCATTCCGAAGCAGTCGACGAGCAAGCGCTGCACGGCTTCCATCTTGGTCACGTCGTCGTTCCAGAACACGACCTCGACCAGCTCGCCTGCGGGGTCGCTGCGCTCCGGGGCGCGGGGCGGCTCCCGGTTCGCCCGGTCGAGGTCGCGACACGCCCTCGTGAGCAATGCGGCGGCGAAGCAGCCCTCCCCCGCCGACTGCGTCGCGACCACCAGATCGAGTGGCGACGGGCCCCCCCACGACGCCGACCTCGACCAGGCGCGATCCACGATGGCCTTCACAGCCGGCGAGAGCTCGAGCGCGGCGCTGTCCGTGGGTGCCTGGCGGGGCGCCGGGAGCTGTTGATCCAGCTCGCGCCGCAGGGACGCGGCGCTCGCGCCGGCCGAGGCGACCACCGTTGCCACCCGGCGATCGCAGAGCGCGGCGAGCACGACATGCTCCGGGAGCAAAACCGGCTGTTCGCGCCGGATGGCTTCGAGGGCCGCCGTGAGCATGACGACGGCGCTATCGCCGCGAGGACGCGCGCGTGAGCGCCGCTTCCGCCGGCGGTAGAGGATGGCGAGCACGGTCGCCAGGACGAGGAGCCAGAGCCCCACGAGGAGGATGCGCATGCGCGCTGCGCATCCTACGCCGAAAGCAGGGTTGCCTCCAGCGCGCCTCGTGGGGAGTGGGCTCCGCGATCAGTTACACGGCCCGAGGTCGGCCCACTCGGCCGGGCACCAGGAGGTCGGGTTGCTTGGCGGGCAGCTCGGGTGCGACCACCAGATCTGCTGGGTCGCCGACCAGAGGTGGCCACCGTTGGTCACCAGCGTGGAGGGCGTATACACCTGCGCCGACATCCATGCGGGCACGCTGCTGCAGTCGTTCGCGGGCACGGTCGACGTGCAGGCCTCCCAGGTCGACGGCGACGCGCTGAGGTTCTTGTTCTGGTAGACGTAGGGCGCGGCGTCGTGGAACGACCAGGTGCTCGCGCCCGACATGTTCTGCCAGGCGCCCGAGGTCGTCTTCACCTGCTGGCGAAGCATCTTGATGGGCGCCTCGCAGGAGACCTGCGGCTCGGGGTACTGCGGGCCCACGTCGGCGAAATGCTCGATGTCGTGCGCGTACATCTCGACGGTGCTGCGCGCGTCCTGGGCGAGGAACTGCCAGCCGGCGCCGTCCTTCATGTCGACATAGAGGCAGAGCTGGGCGCCGGTCACGCTCGCGACGCGCTCGGGCGTGCACCACTCGTACTTGAATATGACCTGCTGCCCGGGCTGCAGGCCGCCGAGCGAGCCGCCGCAGGTGCCCCCCGAGCCCCACTGGGTGTTGCAGCTCGAATGATTCCCTGTGACACCGTTGTCATCTCCGAAGTAGTAGACGAACCATCCATCGGGGCTGTGGTAAATGCCGGACTCTAGATTGTAGTACCACTGCCCCACCGCGGTCCAGGCCGTGGACGCGTTCAGAAGCTGGGGTACCTGCCACTCGATGAGCCAGCCGCGGGTGTCTCCGACGGTGCCCGTGTAGCTGCTCGTCAGATCGTAAGTTCCGCGCTGGCTCGCCACACCGAGGCTCTCCTCTTCGTCCGCGCCGGCACCGGCTGTGCATGCGGCGGCGCCGAGGGCTCCGAGGAGCAACAGCGCCGCGCCGATTCGCGGCAGGGCAGCGCGTGACGGACGGAGAGAACAGGGTTGCTTCGACAGATTGCTCTTCTCGATCATAAGGATTCTCCTGAGAGCGAGGTTTTCCCCCGCGACGGTGAATAGCGCGGACCGAGGCCGCCCACTGTTAAGACGTGTTAAGCCGAACGACGTGATTCAGGGGTGGGGCGCTGAGCGCGCGGGGCCGCCGGCCCCGACGTTCGCGGGCCCAGGCGTGAGCCCGAGCCCGCCCACCGCCTCCACCGCGCCTCCCACCCGCCAGGGAGCGCTCGACGCCGCTGGAACCGGCGGACACGCGGGAGGCACGAGGCGTCCGGGTCGACGAGCAATGCGATCACGAGCTCGAGCTGATCGTCGATCGCCCGACAATCGACCTGCTCGGCCTCGATCTCCCGCGACCCGATCGCCGCCCCGCCCTCGCCGAACACCCGGATCGTCGCCCGCCAGACGCCGGCCTCCTGCGAGCGCTCGATCCGCCCCTCGATGGAGACCTCGCCGCGGGTGGCGGCACGAACGCCCCGCGCCCGAGCCGCCGCTCCACGGCCTGCGCGAGCGTCCGCGCGTCGATGCACGCCTCGGCCCCTGGCATCCTCGCCCACGCGAGCGACGAGGCGCGCGGGGCCGCACCTGCGGGACGATCGAAGCTGCCCAGCGCGGCCCCGACGAGGAGCGCGAGCGCCGCGGATCTCATGCGGCAGCTTATCCAGGCGATCGCCGACGCCGTCAAGGAACGGCGCTTGGTCGCTCTCGCGAGCTGCCTCTCGCTCCGAGGAGAGCGCGCGTCGCTGCTGGGCGGCCTCAGCTACGGAGTGAGCCTCGTGCTCGGCTACCATCGTGCTCGGGCACAAGGGCGCTCGCTCCCCTCTCGGGAGAGCAGCATCCCGCGAAGGGGCCCGCCGAACGCGCCGGGATTGGTCCGGTTCTTGAACGCCACATATCGAAACGGAGCACCTGGCTGACGGCCACTCGGTGGGGGCGAGCCCGTCGTCCGGACATCCTGCTCGGAGCAGCGACAAAGGAGGGTGACAAATGGTCACGAACGACAGATTGATCATGCCGACGCGAGTCGTCAGGGACTACCTTAACAGCTCCCTTGTCTGGAGCGACTTCCTGACGCAGGGCGGCTTCGTCTCCGGCGACATCGTCGTGGCGGACCCGTTCAAGGCGGGGACCACGTGGACCCAGCGCATTATCCAGCAGATCCTCGACAACGGAGAAGAGCGGAAAGACGCTCTCTCGGACACGTCGCCCTGGCTGGACTCCAGCTTCGGCGACCACGCCACGATGCTGGCGATGCTGAAGGCGCAGCGTGAGGCCGGCGAGCGTCGTGTGCTGAAGTCGCATTTGCCCGCGGACGCCGTGCCCATCGCCGCGCAGGCCCGCTACATCTTCGTCGGCCGGAACGGCAAGGATCTCGGGATCAGCTTCCACAACTACTTGAGTCAGTTCTCCGCCAAGACCATGGACGAGATCAACCGCATCCACGCGGAATGGTCCAACGATCCAACGCGGCTCGTCATTCCGGAGAGCGTGCAGGAGTTCTTCGACAAGTGGTTGGACACCGACGGGTACGGCTGCTGCGATCTGTTCGACGTCGTGCGATCGTGGTGGAAGCTCCGGGACGAGCCGAACGTGCTCCTCGTGCATTACCGGCGGCTCAAGGAGGATCTGCGCGGTCAGATCGTGCGCATCGCCGAGTTCATCGACGTCGAGCCGACCAGGCTGCGGCTGGACGTGATCCTGGAGCACTGCTCCTTCGGCTACATGCGCGAGCGGGCCGAGCAGATGGCCCCGTTCGCCGGTACACACATGCGGGACCCCAAGGCGTTCTTCCACAAGGGGCCGGCCCGCGACTACCACGCCGAGATCACCCCCGAGCAGAGCGCGCGCTTCGATCGGCTGGCGCTCGAGAAGCTGGGAACCGACTGCGCCCACTGGCTGGAGACCGGCGAGGAGCGCCCCGGAGCGTCGGCCGGCGGGCGCCGTCAGGCTGCCTGATCGTGCCCTCGCCCCTGCGTCGCTGAAAGGAGGATCTGCGCGACCTCCGGGCGGCTGAACTCGGGAGGAGGCAGCTTCCCGGCGCGCAGCAGCTCGCGCACCTGCGTCCCCGAGAGCGTGATGCGCGTCTCCGGCCCTCCAGGCGCGGTCTTGTCGGTCGCCATCCCGCCGACGACCGTGGACCAGAAGGCCTCCTCGAATTTGAGCGGCTCGATGCCGAGCTCGCTCGGGAGGAAGTCGTCGAACGCACGCTGCGCGTCGTACGTTCCATAGAAGCGCCCGACGCCAGCGTGGTCGCGCCCGACGATGAAGTGCGAGCAGCCGTAGTTCTTGCGCACGAGCGCGTGGAAGATGGCCTCGCGCGGCCCGGCGTAGCGCATGGCGGCCGGATACAGCCCGAGGACGACCCGGTCTGCGGGGTAGTACTTCTCCAGCAAGAGCTCGTAGCAACGCATCCGCACGTCCGCCGGGATGTCGCCGGCCTTGGTCGCGCCCACGAGCGGGTGAAGCAGGAGCCCGTCCGTGATCTCGAGCGCACACTTGGTGATGTGCTCGTGCGCGCGATGGATCGGATTGCGCGTCTGGAATCCCACGACGCGCCGCCAGCCGCGCGCCTCGAAGGCCGCCCGCGTCGCCGCCGGATCCCGGGGATACTCCGGGAACTGCGGTGAGAGCGGCCGCTCGATCAACCAGACCTCGCCGCCGAGGTACACGTCGCCCGACGACCGCAGGTAGGCGACGCCCGGGTGGCCTTCGTCCGTTGCGCCATAAACGTTGCGCGCCTCGACCTCCTTGTCCGGTGTCCAGCGGTCGACGAGCTCGAGCACACCGACGACGCGCCCGTCCGGCGACGCCAGCGCCACCTCGCTGCCGAGGGAGAGACGAGCGGCGTCCTCGCCGGGGACCGCGAGCGTGATCGGGATCGACCAGACGAGGCCGCTCTCCAGCCGCCGCTCGCGGACCACGCGCAGGTAATCCCGCGACGTCATGAACCCCTTGAGCGGGGAATAGGCGCCATTGCCGATGAGCTCCAGATCGCTCGCCCCGCGCTCATCGAGCCTCACCCTGGGCAAGCCGGCCACGCGCTCGAGCAGCCGCTGTCTGGCGTCGCCGCGAACGAACCGATCGACGAGCTCCCCGCCGTGCGGGGGCGCGAGGCCCGCCCTCGCCGGCTCGGCCGGCTGCGCCATGGGACGGACATACCCGAGCTCCTCGAGCTTGGCGAGGATCCTGGCGAGGCCCTCGCGGGGCGACTCGCGATCGGTGTGAACGATCACCTCGGGCGAACGCGGCGGCTCATACGGATCATCGACGCCGGTGAAGCCCTTGATTTCGCCCGCGCGGGCGCGCGCGTAGAGCCCCTTGATATCCCGGCGTTCGAGCACATCGAGCGGGCACTCGCAATAGACCTCGCAGAAACGCCCGATCGCGCGCCGCTGCTCGTCGCGGATCTCCCGGTAGGGGCTGATCGCCGCGGTGATCGCGCATGCGCCGGAGCGCGCCACGAGCCTGGCGACGAAGCCGATCCGGCGGATGTTGGTGTCGCGATCCTCTCGCGAGAACCCGAGCCCCTTCGAGAGGTGCGTGCGGACGACGTCTCCGTCTAGCGACTCGACATGCACGCCCCGCCTCGGCAGCTCGGCAGCCAGCATGGCGGCCAAGGTCGACTTGCCGGACCCCGACAACCCGGTAAACCACACGACGAAGCCCTCGCCCGAAGCCATTGTGCGCCTCCTTTCGACGTATCCGTACGCCGCCGCTTTGGGCACGCAGTATGCCACTCTGCATGGGCGCGCTGGCCCACTCGCGCACCCGTGCGCCCGTACACCCGTACACGACCGCCGTCTGCGGTACGCGGGTGCGGGCGGCCTCCGCGGCTCGAGCGGGCTCCGCTCGCCCCCCGGGGCGCGGCGACGTGGCGCGACGCAGCGGTATGACGATGTACCTGATAGCGGCGCTCGGTCTGATCATCGGGATCGTATCGGCCATCCTCGGGGCCGGCCCGTCGATCCTCACCGTGCTGCTCTTGACAAGCGTCGCCGGGCTCGAGCTCCACCGCGCGGTCGCCACCTCGCTCGTGGCCGTCATGCTGATGAGCCTCGTCGCCGTCGTCCCGTACGCCATGGAGAACGCCGTCGTCTGGCGGTACGCTTTCACCTTCGGTCTCGCCTCGATAACGGGAGCGTACCTCTCCGGACACATCGCGGGTGTGATCCCGGAGCACATCCTTCGGGTGATCTTCTTCATGGCCACCGTGGTCGCGTCCGTCGCGATGCTCTGGGATCGCCCCCCGCCTCCGCTGGACCAAGGCAGAAAACGATCGAGCTGGCGGCCCATGGCCGTGCTCGCGGCAGGGGGGATCCTGGTCGGTTGCTTGACCGGCCTGGTCGGTCTCGGCGGCGGGTTTGCTATCGTCCCCCTGCTCGTCATGTTCACGGGGACCCCCGTGCACGCCGCGATCGGCACCTCCATCCTCGTCATCGCGATGAACACGATGGCCGGTCTCGCCGGCCATCTCCCGCACCCGCCGGTCGATTGGCCGCTCGCCGCTTCCCTCAGCATCACCGAGTGCGCTGGCAGCCTGGCCGGCGCCAGGCTCGCCAGGCACATCAGCGCGGCGGTGCGGCGTTGGGCGTTCGCTGGCCTCATGCTGGCGGTGTCGGCCGTGACGCTCGGACAAGCCATGCATGGATATCATCCCTCGCACGTGATGAACGGGCGAGGCCGCGGCTGCGCCAATCGCCGCCACGTCCCCAATCCCACGGCGGCCGACTGTGCACCATTGGGACATGTGGGCGCGCCCTAGCGATCCGCTGCGCCCGGTATCAATCATGGGGTAAGTGAGATGAAGACTGATCCGGAGCTCGACGAGGTGCTCGGTGAGCGCGGTGAGCGATCCGCGCGAGGCGTGCTCTTGCCGATATCCATCTCCATCAACCTGCTTCAGATCGCCCAGCACTGGCGCCAGATCGACTGGACCCTGTTCCGAAGGATCCTTTTGTACGCGATCCCCTTCGTCGTCGACTCGATCGGACCCCCGTTCACCCGCGCGCCGCCTCCCATTCGGGGCTGCTCAGGAAGTACGTATCGTAGAGCTCCTGCACGTCGCGCAAGGTCTCGGGCGGCTCCTCGCCGCGGGCGATGCGCGTCAGCTTGCGGAAGTAGTCGAACCGCTCGACCCCTGGGGTGATGACGACCAGGAGCTCTGCGCCCTTGCCGCGCGCGGCGGCGAACGCGTGGGCGACCCGCGGAGGGACCACGAGGAGGTCGCCCTTCTCGGTCGTCACGACGTCGCTCCCCGAGAGGACCTGCACGGCGCCGTCGAGCACGTAGAACATCTCGGCCGAGCCGTCGTGACGGTGCGGCCGCGCGCCGTCCGCGTCCTTCGCGAGCGTCACGCGTACGGTGGAGAGGGCTCCGCCCGTCGCGCTGCTGTCCGCGAGGAGCTGGATCCGCGCGGCGGGAGAGCCGACGACCTCAGCGTCAGCGCCACGGACGACGACCGACCGATCGAAACAGGGCTGGATGATCGACATGCCGCCCAGTGAAGCACCCGTGAAGAGAGCGCTCACCTGGAAAAACGTACGGAGCGCTCCCGCGGCCCGTGGGAGGAGCTCGCCCCTCCGATGGCGGATGCTCGGTGGAGCTCGTGGAGGTGACGTGCTGCTCCAGCAGGCGGACGGCGCGTCCGTCACCTGGGATGAGCGCGCTTCACAGGGCCTTCGGGCGGGGAGCAGCATCGGCGCCGGAGGCCATGCACACCTTGAGGCCCTCCTGCAGGTTGCGCAGCGTGATCATTCGATCGAGATCCATGCCCACGGACACGACGGTCTGAGCCACCGCGGGCCGGATGCCGGTCACCACGACGCGGGCGCCGAGGAGCTCCACCGCGCGCACGATGCGGATCAGGTGATCGGCCGTGCTCGTGTCCACCGCCTCGACGGCGGTCAGATCCAGGATCACGCTGCGCGTCTGGCTGTCGACGATCGCGCCGAGCAGCCGCTCCATCAGCGCGGACGCGCGCTGATTGTCGAGCCCTCCCATGACAGGGACGGTGAGCACGCCGTCCCACACCTGGATGATCGGCGCCACCATCGCGCTGAGCGCCGTCTCCTGCTGCTGGATGAGCTCCAGCTTCTCGCGCAGCGCGAGCTCGGTTTTCTCCCGCTCGGCCACCTCGTTCCTGAGCCGGGACAGCGCGACCGCGAGATCCGAGCTCGTGCCCCGATCGGCCTCGAGGAGCGCCGAAAGCCGCGCCTCGACGGTCTCGTCGGTCGGGCGGACCAGGAACTCGTCGTACGCCGCGCCCTGCGCCGCGAACACCGTCTGTTCGGCCCAGCAAGGGACCCCGAACAGGCGCTCGGTGATCCCGGCCAGCTTGCCGGCCACCATCGCGCTCCCCCAGCTGACCCCCAGCGCACGCTGATAGATCGCCTCCCAGCTGTTGACGGTGCGATACCGGACCTCACGGCGCTCGCGGTCCACCGCGACGACCTCCCACCGCCCCCATCCGGCCGGCCAGGCGATCTCGGAAGCGTAGAACGAGCGGCGTTGTCGGCGGGTGACCGAAACTTCCGTTGTCAGCTGCCGCGCAAGGTCTCCATCGACGCACGAGCGCGCGACGCTGATTCACCCCACCATGAAGTGGGCCTCGACTCTCCTGCAGGGCTCTTTTCCACCGACGCGTGCTCGCGAGAAGGTCGAGCAGGCGGCGCCTGCTCAGGTGAGCGGCAGGGCGCCCCCGGTGTTCAAGACGCCCTCGCCGAAGCTCTTGACGTCCTCGAAGCCCATGTAGTGGAAGCAGCTCACGAGCATGTCGGCGAAGGAGCGATCGCCGCGGAAATCCACGAGCCGCCCGCGCCGGAAGTAGTCGTGGGCCTTGCCCGCGAAGACGACCAGGCTGTCCTCGATGCTGTGGCTGTCGCCCTGCCCGAGCTCGTTCCAGTGCACGACGAGCGTATGATCCCAGAGCGTGCCGTCGCCGTCGCTCGTGTTCTTCAAGATCTCGTAGAGCTTCGTGTTCTGCTCCCAGAGGTGCCTGTGGATCTTGCGCACCTTGGCGAACGAGTCGTCGTCGCTGTTGTGCGAGATGTCGTGGTGCCCATCGCTGAGCCCCAGGTTCGAGTAGACGCGGTTGCTGGTGTTGCCGCTCCAGTTGAAGTGCACCACGCGCGTCAGATCGCAGGCGAACGCGAGGGCGCTGATCTTGAAGAACAGCTCGCCCATGATCGCGTGGTTCTCGTCGGCGTAGGGGTTGAGCCGCTCGCCGAGCGGGGTCTTCACGCAGGTGGCCGCGCCGTTGCCGGCCTGGAGCGCGCGCTCGACGTCGCGCATCGCGTCGAGGTGCTGCTGGATCTTGGCGCGATCCTCGGCGCCGACCCGGGTGAGGAGGGAATTGCCCTCTTCGCGCACCAGATCGATGGCCGACTGCTTCTTCGCCAGGCGCCTCAGCACCTCTTGCTGCGCGCCCCCGTCGTCGGGCGTGGAGGCGAAGATCCGGGCGTAGGCCTCGTACGGATCGGTCTCCGGCGGGATCGGGTTCTGCTCGCCCGCGGGGCCCGCGTGGGAGTGCGTGTTCCAGATATCGTTCCACTTGTCCCCGACGCGGTACACGAGGTGCCGGTGCGCGATGCTCTCGTTGGCTTCCAGCACGCGACCGCCGATCGCGTAGTCGGCGCTCGGCCCCTCCACGTAACCGATGGTGCTCTCGGTGCCGCCGATGGGGAACGACCCGGAGCCGGACTTCCACGGAGCGAGCGAGCTGCCGCCCTGCTGGTGGTTGTCGGCCCGCTCGGACTCCGGCAGATCGTAGAAGTGCTTGTGCAGGTTGTTGAGAAAGAGGAGGTCCTCGCGGTACGGCTCGAGCGGGGCGAGGAACTCGCCGAGCTGAAAGCTCGTCTCACCGCGGGCGTCGAAGCGCCGATCCGTCTCGTCGCCGTTCGCCTGGAACACGAACATGATGCGGCGCGGGGACGGCGCCGTCTGGGCTCGCGCGCGGCTCGAACGCATCGCATCGAGGAACGGGAGCGCGAGCGCAACTCCGGATGCGCCACGCAGGAAGGTACGGCGGCTCAGAGGTTTCATTGTTTCTCCGGGACGATGACGGGGCGGTAGCGGAAGGCGTCGGTCTGCGTGAGCGCGACCACGAGCTCGGACAGGCTGTAACCGCTGTCCTTGAACGCGAGCGAGAGCGACGCCATCGAGCAGCGATCGGCGGCGGTCTTGTCGCGACCGTAGAAGAAGCGGAAGTTCTGCAGCACGTAGCAGGCGCGCGCCTCCTCGCTCTGCGCGAGGCGCTGGCCCAGCTCGGCGGCGTTCGCCACGGGGCCGTTGACGTCGCGCGTGCTCGAGATGGCGCTCGAGGTGTCGATCGGCCTGCCGGCCTCGTCGGTGGTGCGGGGGCGGCCCACGGCGTCGAACGACTCGAACACCACGCCGATGGGATCCATCAGCGCGTGGCACCCCGCGCAGCTCGGCTCGGTGCGGTGGAGCTCGAGGCGCTCGCGCTGCGAGAGCCCCTCTCCGAGGCCCTCGAGATCGAGCTTCACGTCGTTGGGCGGCGCGGGCACGATCTGACACAGGAGATCGGTGCGCACCTTCAGGCCGCGGCGGACGATCGAGGTGCGCGTCGCCTTGTCGCGCGTGAGCATCATGCCCTGGGTCAGCACGCCCGAGCGGCCAGGCATGTCGACCTTGATGAAATCGTCGCCGCTCACCCCGCTCACGCCGTAGTGCTGTGCGAGCGCGCCGTTCACGAAGCTGTAGTCGGCGGCGAAGAGGTCGTCGATCGAGCCGCTCGGGCTCGCGAGCAGGTCCTTCACGAACGCGCGCGTCTCCGCTCGCAGCAAGGCGGGCAGGTCGCGCGAGAGGTCCGGATACACCTCCGGATCGCGGTTCATGCTGCCCAGGATGTCGGTGTCGAGCCACTGCTCGAAGTACTCGAGCAAGCGCTCGGCCTTGGGATCGGCCAGCATGCGCCGCACCTGGGCTTCGAGCTGCTCTGGCGTGCCGAGCTCGTCCGCCTCCGCCGCCCGCGTGAGCTCCTCGTCCGGCTGCGACTGCCAGACCAGGTACGAGAGCCGCGAGGCCATCTCGTACGGCGTGGGCTCGGTGACGTCCCCCGTGCTCGCCTGGCCGAGCTCGACGCGATAGAGCACGTTCGGCGACTGCAGCATGCTGAAGACGACCCACTCGATGCCGTCGTCGAAGGTGTACCCGTCCGATCCTGCGGTGAAGCGCTCCTCGTAACTCTGGACCTCGGCCTCCGTGAGCGGCCGGCGGTACGCCCTGGCGCCGAAGGTGCGGATGAAGTCGCGCGCGCACTCGATCTCGCCGATCTCCTCCGGATCGCAGGAGACGAGGCCCGAGGCGTGGGCCGCGACGGCGGCGACCTCCTCCGCGGCGTCGAGGAACTTCTGCGCGACGAGCGAGCCGACGTTCAAGAAGCTCGCGTTGTTGCGGAAGCCGAGCGACTCGGACTCGTTCGGAAATGTGGCGACCACCTTGTCGACGGCGGAGGCCACGCCCGGGACGCCGGAGAAGAGATCCTTCACCGTGTTGGCGTACTCGTAATTGCTGAGACGGCGGAGCGGCGCCGTACCGGGCTGCGGCGTCTGGCAGAACGCCGAATCCAGCACGTCTTCCGGGGGCTCTACGGTCCCAGGGTCGTCCCCGCCGGGGCCTGTGCCAGACCCCGTGGACTGGCCGGGCCCGCCGATCTGGCCGTTGCAAGCCGCGACGAACGCGAGCAAGAGCGGCGCAGCGTACCTGAGTTGTGAGCCGAAAAGCTCGAGAGGCCAGCGATGCGTGTGTTGCTCGGGGTTCACCGTGTTCTCCACGCCGCGCCCGAAGAAAGGCACGAGTTGGTGCGAGCGCCGACCACATGGGTCGGCGCCTGCACGGGTTCCCGACGCTGCGACTCAACAGCGCCGATTCGATATTATGTACCAGAACCTGTCCCGTCCGGCTCACGGCAGAGGTCGATCACGAACACTTTTGTGCCCCAACGACCCACCAACCCACCCATTTTATCTACTGTCGTCGCGTTTTTGAACCTCGACGGTAGCGGCGCGCGACACCTCACGAAACATCACTGCCAACAGTAGATACTTCAACTACCAACGATTTCGAGGGCTGGACGTGGGGACGTGGAGCCGCCGGAATCGCGCTGGACGAGCAGGCGCCTTCCTTCCGCCATGCGGTCGTGGCACCATCGCCGCGCCAGGCGCGGTTCGAATCGACAGACGCTCGCGGAGGTGCGGCCGATGGGGGTCAAGGTTCTCTTCATCGTCAAGGAGATAGAGGGGGCCGAGCCGCTCGGCGCCCTGTACGTGGCGGGCTGTCTGGAGCAAGCGGGCCACGAGTGCAAGTTCATCGGCACCCGCGGCAACGACGTCCTCGCCGAGGTGCGGCGGTACGGGCCGGACGTCATCGCCTTCGGGGCGACGACCGGGCTCCACCGGTATTATCTCGGGCTCAATCACCACATCAAGCAGCATTACCCGAAGGCGGTGTCGCTGATGGGCGGGCCGCACGCGACGTATTACCCGGAAGTCATCCAGACGCCTGGGCTCGACGTGGTGTGCCAGGGCGAGGGCGAGGACGCCGCCGTCGAGCTGTGCGACGCGCTGGCGCGAGGCGACGATCACCGCGGTATCCGGGACCTCTGGGTCAAGTCGGAGGGGAAAATCTACAGGAACCCAGCGCGCGGGCTGCGCCGCGACCTCGACGCGATCCCCTTCCCTCCGCGGCGTCTGCTCTACGAGTACGACGACAGCCTGCGGCGGCGCCCCCTCAAGTCGTTCACCACGAACCGGGGGTGCCCCTTCCCCTGCAGCTACTGCTTCAACCCATCGCTGGTCGAGCACTACGGCTCGAGCTGGAAGAAGGTGCGCGTCCGTAGCCCCGAGAACGTCGTGGCCGAGCTCGCCCACGTGATGAAGCAGGGCCCGCTCCAGTTCGTCGGCTTTCGCGAGAGCATCTTCGTGTACGACGCCGAGTGGCTGAGGCAGTTCGGAGAGCTCTACCGTCGTGAGGTGAAGCTGCCTTATTACTGCCACCTGCGCGCCGATATGATGACCGAGGAGATGGTGGATCTCCTCGCCTGGTCTGGCTGTTACACCGTCAACGTCGGCATAGAGACCGCGAACCCCGAGCTCGCGAACGGCGTCTTGCGGCGCCAGATCCGGATGGACCGGCTCGTCCACGGGATCCGCCTCCTCAAGCGCGCGGGGATCGTGGTCTTCGCCGACAACATCCTCGGCATCCCGGGCGGGACGCTCGAGGACGACCTGGCGACGCTGGAGCTCAACATCGAGCTCGACGTGGACTACGCCGCCGCGACCTTGTGCACACCCTATCCGGGGACGGGCATCGCGGCGTACGCGGTCGAGCACGGCCATTTCAGCGGGGACTTCGACCTCATCGATGACAGCTATTACACCGAGTCGGTGCTGCGCTTCTCGTCCGACGAGGAGAAGAGGCAGATCGAGAACCTGCACAAGGTGTTCGCGGTCACGGCCGCCATCCCTGCGCTGCTGCCGCTCATGAAGCGGCTCATCAGGCTTCCGTCGAACGATTTCTTTTATGCGATGTTCCGCGCCTGGTACCTCGTCTGCCACATGACGGACGTGATGCCGCGCCGGCTCGAGCTCGCCGAGCTCGTCAACAGTGCGCTCTCGATCTTCGGGGTGTACCGGGGCGCCGACGAGAACCGGTATCCCGCCCCGGCCCCCGAAGCGTTGCCCATCGTGGAGCCGCCGGCGCAGGCTGCCTGCGGGGACACGAGGACCGTCCAGCTAAGGCGCCGCCCGAGGATCGCGGCGGAGAGCGCGGAGGTACCGGATGTTCGCTGATCCGAAGAAGGTCGGGCTGCGGCGGCTGAAGAGGCGGCTCAAGGCGGGCGTGTCGATCGTGATCGCCATGGCCGCCGGGGCGTTCCTTGCCTGCAAGGGCGGCGCGAGCGATCCGGGCGCGTCACCGAGCGGCCCCGACGCGCGGACCGGCCCTGACCGGCCGGGCGCGGCCGGAGGGAGCAGCGGCCAGAGCGCGTCCGCCCCGACCAGCGGCTCCGTGAGCGAGGGCGCCTCCGACGCCGGCGAGGGGATGGGTGCCACGGCGCCGGCGGACGCGGAGGCCGGCGAGGCCATCGTGGTTCGCGACGCCGGCGCCCCAGCGGACGCCGGCGCAGGCGGGGCGATGATGGTCCCGAGCGGCAAGCCTGACGCCGGCGCGAAGCCCCGCGCGCCGCACGTGGACAAGGAAGAACACCGCAAGGGGATGCCGGTGCGGGACAACCTCCTCGAATGATCCCGGGGGGCGCGCGGCCGCGGGATGCGCCGCGCTTGCGGAGAAGAAGCGCGTCTGCCGGCGCCCAGGTCACCCGCGCGCGCTCGCGCCGCCGCACCCGGGCCTCGCGGCCGGGCGCGCGCCGGCGAGGTAGGCCCGCGGCGTCACCCCGAGCAGCGACCGGAACTCGGCCGTGAGGTGGGCCTGATCGTAGAAGCCCGTCTCGCTGGCGAGCCGCGCGAGGCTCGTCGTGGCGAGGCGCTCGGCGGCGCGACGGATGCGCGCGATGCGCGCGTAGCGCTTCGGCGAGATGCCGATCTCCTCGTGGAAGAGCGCGCGCAGCGTCCGCTCGGCGACGCGGAGGCGCCGGGCGAGCGCCGGGATGGAGGCGTCCGAGTCGGGCGCCAGCGCGGAGGCGTCGAGGACATCGACGGCGCGGCGCAGGAGCGCCCGGCGCGCGGGGGCGTCGGCCCTCGCGCCGACCGCGCGGCAGAGGGCGTCCTCGAGCAGGCGCACCGCCGCGGCCGGGTCCCCGCCGGCGCGAGCGAGCGCATGGCGAAGCTCGCGCGCGCGTGCGCCCCAGAGGTCGTCGAGCGGGACGACGCGATCGACGAGCTCGTGCGCGGCGACGCCGAGCGCGGGCCGCGCGCCCCCGGGGTGGAACGAGAGGCGAGCATAGAGAGGCACCACGCCCGAGGGCTTGAACGTGGCGCGCTGAAGCGGCCCCACCGCGGCCACGACCGGCTCGCCGCCGGTCCAGCACGCGACGAGCGACGTGGTCCCGCTCGGCAGCCGCGTCCACCCCGCGGGCGGCGAGGGGACGGCGCTCATCACGTGGACGTCGGAGACCCAGGAACGGAGCGGCGCGCGCGGCGAGAGGTCACGGCTGTCCGAGCGGGAGGACGGGAGCAAGGGCGCAAGCACGACGGCAGTGTAGCGCGCGAAGCCTCGGCCGCCTCGGCCGTCGCGCGCCGATAATGTCGAAGGTCGTGCCGGAATCTCCAAGAGACGGCTCCGCCGAGACAGCAGGCTTCGCTCTCGAAACGGAGGTGTTCATGATCCTTGTTGCTGGTGCGACAGGCACCATCGGTCGCGCGCTGATCCCACAGCTGCTCGCCGCCCGGGCCGACGTTCGGGTGCTCACCCGCGATCCCACCCGCGCGCGTGCGCTCTGGGGGAGCGACGTCGAGGTGGCCAGCGGAGACTTCACGGATGCGCCGTCGCTCGGGCGCTCGCTCGAAGGCGTTGAACGCGTCTTCTTGCTCACGGCGCCCGGGCCGACGGTGGCCGACCACGATCGCGCGATGGCCGCGGCGGTGATGCGCTCGCGGGTCGAGCAGATCGTCAAGCTCTCGGCTTACGGCGCCGAGCAAGAGGACCTCATCGCGTCTGGCTGGCACCGGGAAGGAGAAGAAGCGGTGATCGCGACAGGGCGCCGCTTCACGCTGCTCCGGCCGGCGGGATTCCACTCGAACGTGCTCGCGTGGGCCGCGAGCGTGCGCGCCGGCGCCCCGATCGAGATCTCGACCGGCACAGGCAAGCACGCGGTCGTCGACCCGCGCGACGTCGCGGCCGTCGCCGCCCGGGCGCTCACGTCGAACGATCACGACGGGCGGGCCTATACGCTGACCGGGCCCGTCGGCCTCGACGCGCACGAGCAGATCGCGATCCTCGCCGAGGCGCTCGGGCGCCCGCTCGCCGCGGAGGACGTCACCGTCGAGCATGCGGCGGGAAAGATGCGGGCGGCTGGCGCCCCAGAAGCGTTCGTCGCGGCGGTCCTCCAGGGCCTCACGTTCCTGCGCGACGGGCGCGCGTCGGCGCCGACGGACGACGTCGCCGCCGTCCTCGGCCGCCCGCCGCGGCCGTTCGCGGCGTGGGTCCGGGATCACCTCGACGCGTTTCGCTGAGCGCCGGCGAGCCCGGAGGCGCGCCGCCGGGAGGCCTTGCATCAGGCGATCATGGGTAGAAGCCGACATCGTCGATATAGACGTCGAAATCCTCCCCTTCCGTGAACCCGAACTCGATCGCGAAGAGCCCTGTGAGATCGATGTCCTCGCCGGTTTGCTCGGCGTCCCCGCCGCCGCGCGCGAACTCCTCGAAGGGGATCACGACCGGGGCCCACTCGGTGCCGAGGCGCGCGGTGGATGACCAGTCGTCGAAGCACGGATTGGCCACGTCCTCTCCCGATTCATCGCAGAGGCCGCCCGCGGGATCCGAGGTCTTGTCCGGGATGTTGACCTTCATCGTCGTCGCCGCGCCCGCCTCGCCGAGCTTGGCCCAGAACACGATACCGCTGTACGCCGACGCGTCGTAGACGAGCAGGCCTCCGTCGGGGCCGTTCAGCGCGAAGCCGAACCCGGCGCCCCACTCGGTGAAGCCGGATCCGAACGTGTGCATCGCCATCGTGCTCTCGCCGCGCGGCTCCGCGAGCGCCTCCGGGACGAACCCGACGGGATTCTCTTCCGAGTAGACCGGGGGAGTCTGCGTGCCCGTCCCATCATTGAAGCTGTACCAGTAGCCGACCCTGCCACCCGCCTCATCGATGGCGCTGTCGCCGTCTTCCATGTCGTCGATCAGCTCGACGTCGGTGGGGACGACCACCTCGCCCCCGCCCCCGCCCCCGCCCGCGCCGGCCTCGCCGCCCGCTCCGTCCACCAGGTGGTAGCTGTCGTCCAGCCCCACGAGCGTGGTGCATCCACCGGCTGTGAGCGTCCACGCCGCGCACATCCATGCTGCACGCCTCTTCGCCATAGCTTCCCCTACCACCACCGCGTGGGCACGGTCCACCGCGGCCCCGTCGCAGCCCCGGCATCCCGGAAAGGCTCCGACGGCCGCCGGCGTTGGACGGATCTCCCCTACGGCGCGGGACGACACTCGGGACTTGCGGCGCAGCGCCGATCCGTGAGATTTTCTGTGCGTGAGGTCACCCAGAGCGCCTGGATCGACAGACCTGGTCCGGCGGCTTCGGTTGACCAGCCGATGTTTCGTTGGGCAGAGAGGAAGAAGGAGAGATTCACAGGGAGGCGGGGAGGCGGGGAGACGAGAGATGGGGATCAGTCGTGATGGTCCCCCTCCCTCGCCTCTCCACCATGATCTGCACATCTCTCTCTCCTCCCCGGTAGAGTAGCCCCCGGTCAACTACCCCGGGGGCCCTCGCCAGATCCGGACAAGGAGATTTCCACCATCCGGCTCTTCCGCCGAGAGGGCTCAGGGGGACGTCCAGATCTGGACGCGGATCTGCGGCCTAGGCAGCGGGAAATCCCGCAGCAGCTCTTGAAACCGCTTCCAGTTCAGGTGCGCACGCTGGCTCCGCCGGCATAGCCACTTGTGCCATGCCCGTTCGGTCGTACGGATCAGGAGCGCGATGCTCCGCAGGTTCCCGTTGACGCCGAAGTAGTTGCGGTGCCCGACGATGCGCCGTGTGAGCGCGGCGTGCTGTTCCTTGACCGGCCGGTGCCGATGGCGTCGGCAAAAGTCGGCGACGGCCGTGATGGCCCGTCGGAGGCGCGCCTTGCGTGTCTTCATGCTCGGCATCCATCGACCCGCTCGGCTTCGCCGCCAGTAGTGCGTGAAGCCGAGGAAGTCGAAGGTCGCCGGCCCCTTGCCCCCGGGCTGCCCGTTGTCCGGGCGGCCGAAGGGCAACAGGCGGGTCTTGTCCGGATGCAGCTTCAGTCCGTACCGCTCGAAGCGCCGCGGCAGCACCTCCGTCACCCGCTTGGCGTCGTCCTCCCTCTCGAAGCCGATGATGAAGTCGTCGGCGTAGCGGATCAGGGTGGCCTTGCCCACGAGCCGCGGTTGGACCTCGCGCTCGATCCACAAGTCGAGCACGTGGTGAAGGTAGACGTTGCCCAGCAGAGGCGACAGGACCGAGCCCTGCACCGTCCCATCCTCTGGCGCATAAAACTCCGCGCCGTCGAGGACCCCTACATGCAAGCACTTGCCGACCAGCCGCAGCAGCGACTTGTCGGCGACCCGGGCCTGGAGCATCTCCATCAGCTTCGTGCGGTCGATGCTGTCGAAGAAGGACTCGATGTCGGCCTCCAGGATCCATTCCACCCCGCCGAGCAGCATCCGGTTCAGAGCTCGCAGCGCGTCGTGCGCGCTGCGACCGGGCCGAAACCCGTACGAGACGTCTCGAAAGACCGGCTCGTAGATGACCTCCAGCATCTCCCGCACCGCGGCCTGGACGATCTTGTCCTCGGTGCACGAGATGCCGATCGGTCGCGTCTTGCCCCGTTCCTTCGGGATGTGCACCCGTCGGATGGGCTGGTGCCGGTAGCGCATCGACTTCATCCGCGCGTGCAGATCGCGGACGTTGTGCTCCAGGTCCTGCCCGTACTGCTCCTTCGTGATGCCATCCACGCCCACCGCCGCCTCGTTGCGGAGGCTGCGGTACGCTCGCTGCAGCGCTTCCTCGTCGATGAGGTGCGCCAGCGCGAGGAGGACCCCTTCCGGGTCTCGCTCCGCTCTCTCCCTTACCTTCAACAGTCCCGGTGACATGGTGTTCGCCGTCGTGGCAGCGATCATGGTTCCCTCCTGAAGTTCCTCTCGACACGGGTCCCCTTTGCTTGACGGGCTCCGGTGCCCTCCGTTCGCCCGCGTCGTCGCTCGTATGGGACCCTCCGACTCCCTCGTCTCCTTCGGCTTCGGCTCCGGTTCCCCTTGCTGTGGGCCTACCGCGAGGCGGATGCGCCTTTCCTTGCGGAGCCCGCTGGGCTCGGCTGCGAGACACGGGCATCCGCGGCATGTCTCGCCCCGGGGACGGATCACCGGCTCCCCGTCGTACCGGCGTTTCTCGTGGAGAGACGAGGGCCTCCCAGGTGCCTGGGCCGTCCTCTTGCTGCGCGCCGCAGCCAGCTACCCCGCCGGGTGCGTCCCCCTCCCGCCCTTGCGAGGTAGGACGCTGTTGCCTTCAGGCGGGAGAACGCCCTGGGCACCCGGACGTTGGAGAATTTCGTGGCTGGCACGCTGCGGCTCGCTCACTCACCTGCCTACGCATCGCCGAACCCCTCACGGGGTCCGTCGCAAGGTTGGCTTCCGGCTGGTCGGGCGTGACCTTGGCCGGGCGGGATTCGCACCCGCTGGACAGCGAAACCCGATTTCAGAAGCTACCGCTCACTCCTTTCCCTCGGGACCAGCCTTGCCTGGTCGCACTCTCCCCGCCTCCCTGTGTACTCTCTCTTGCTCTGTCTCCCGCCCGACAAGCCGCTGGTGCCGACCACGCTTCGCGCGGCGGCACACCGACAAGACGTTGGGTGGACGAAATGACGGTCGAAGACGTGACACGCGCCCTGGACGCCGCCCGCGAGGAGCTGTCGGCTGCAGCAGCCGCAGCGCTCTCCGCAAAACGCGGAGACGGGGGATGGACCCGTTACCAAACCGCACACGACAAGTGCATCTCGCTCGAGCGAGATCTCGCCCGCGCGACCGGGGAGGAATGCGCCGTCGAGATCCCCTGGCAGCATCCTTGGAATGTCGGCGCCCCACTCCCGCATGTTTTCTCCTCGGGCTCCAGGACTCTCGTCGTCTACAACATGCGTGAGCCTGACCCCGCGTGGGATGGCTCGTATGCGACCGTGGTCGATCCCACCAGCGCCGACCTGCGCCTGATCGCCATCGTCGAATTCGAGCGATGCCTCGCCCACAAGCTCGGCCCACCGAATGACGAGGTCCTCCACGGACATCCCCTGCACGGCCGCGGGTTGGTCGGGTACGCTGCGCACGTCGTCGAGAGGTCTCGATGGATCGCCGAGCTGATGAAGATCAACTCGGTTCACAGCCAGTACAATCCAGAGGAGTGGAAGCAGTATCGACACTACTTGCTTGCATTCCACGACGAGACGTTCGAGTGCATCGCCCGGAGTCATTCACTCAAGCAGACGATGTCGTCGTTCCCCGAAGCGCTCGATTTGTGCACCAAGCGCATCCTGGCGTGACGCCGCCCCCAACAAGCCGTCGAAGCAGGCGGCCGCACGTCAGTCGCTGGGCATGACGAAGCAGAGATGGCCACGGAATTCCATCCAGGGCGTTCGAGGGTCCCGGAGGCGATCGCGCACCGGACCAAATGCGGACAATATGTATATTATGGATTTCTGTCGATTTCTCCATGGCCAGCGGTGAGCGGTTACAACCGTGAGGCGTGAGCGCTAGAATGAGCTCAGCCCCTATGCCCGTCCATGCCATCCGAATCGAAGAGCGCCTCTGGTCGAGCTCGTCGCCGCTCCGCAGGCAGGAGTGGCGCACGCTCACGACCGATATCGTCTCCGGCGAGCCGCCCTGGCCCTCGCGCGAGCCCTGCACCCTCGTCGCCGGTTGCGACGACAGAGACCTCCGCTTCGTCTTCACCGGGAGCGCCCTCTCGGCTGACACCCTCGCCCTCGCGCGGGCGGAGGTCGCGCCGCTCGTGGGCGAGTACGTGGGCCTCATCCAAAAGCTCTCCGGGGGCGACCTCTACCCCGCCCACATCGAGCCCATCGATATGGCCAAGCGCGTCCTCCACGACGCCGGCGCGAGGCGGATAGGCGCCCTCCTCCCCGACCTGAGCCCGAGCTTCGAGACGCGCCGCCGCTTCTTCTCGCTCGTCGTCTCGCTCCTCGTCGACACCACGCGGCTCGGCCCGCTCCCGGCGCATCAGCACGATCCAAGGCGCGTGCGGTAGCCGGGCGCCAGCCACAAACGACGACGAGCGCCAGCCACAAACGACGACGAGCGCCAGCCACAAACGACGACGAGCGCCAGCCACAAACGACGACGAGCGCCAGCCACAAACGACGACGAGCGCCAGCCACAAACGACGACGAGCGCCAGCCACAAACGACGACGAGCGCCAGCCACAAACGACGACGAGCGCCAGCCACAAACGACGACGAGCGCCAGCCACAAACGACGACGAGCGCCAGCCACAAACGACGACGAGCGGCGGTCACCCGCACAGGAGACGGGCCCAGATCGGCGTTTTCGGCGCGCAGGCGTGCTCCAGCACGCCGAGCACCGAAAACGTCGAGGTGGGCCCGTATCCGCAGCGGGTGCCCGCCGGTCGGGTCAGCGGGCGCCTAGGAAGTCTAGCTTGCCGATCTCGAGCCCGTTGTGGCGCAAGATCGCGTAGGCGGTCGTCACGTGGAAGTAGAAATTGGGCAGCACGAAGTTCAGCAGGAAAACCAGGCCCTTGAATTGCAGCGGCTGATCGCGCGTCGGGATGGTGACATCGCGGTCCTCGGAGCCGTCGATCTGCTCGGGCCGCAGGCTGTTCAGGAACGCGACGGTCTTGGTGATACGGGCCTGTAGCTCGTCGAAGCTGGCCTCGTTGTCCTCGTACTTCGGCACGTCGGCGGCCGCCAGCCGCGCCCCACAGCCCTTGGCGATGTCGGTGGCGATCTGCACCTGGCGCGTGAACGAGAGCATGTCCGGGGCGAGGCGCGCGTCGAGCAGGACGCGAGGCTCGATCTTCTTCGCCTCGGCGTACGCGGCGGCCTTGGTGAGGATCGCCGAGAGGTTGCCGAGCATCCTGACGAGCACCGGGACAGAGGCCTGATACATCGAGATCGTCATCTTCTCATCTCCTTGCTATCGCACGGTTCAGGCAGCGCGTTCCCCGCACGGCGCACGCGGCGCGGCGCCGACGCACCCCCAGGCGGGGACGCGAGCAGGCGCGAACATAGGGCATCCCGCTCGCCAGGCAAGCACGCCCTCTCATGCAGGGGCCGCCCGCGCCCCCCGGGCGCCCGAGCACGGCGCTCGTTCGCCGCGATCCACGGACTCCAGCGCTGAGGACACGCCCGCGGGGCGCTCCGCGTCATGACGCGCTCGTGAAGTAATGTAAAGAGCATTGACGAACGAGCTTCGATGACGGGGTGCCGCGGCGCGAGGCTCCGCGCCGGGGAGGGAGCGCGACGGTGCGCCGTGATGGCCCTCGACGGCCGCGGGGGCGGCGCGCTATAGGGGGCGCCGATGCGACACATCCTTTTCCTCAGCTTGTTCACGGCTGCGCTGGCGACCGCATGCGGCTCCTCGACGACCGATCCGGAGCCGACCGGGAGCGGCGGGTCGTCCGCCAGCTCGACGAGCGAAAGCTCGGCGAGCGCCAGCTCGACGACCGCGAGCTCGGCCACGGGCGCAACCTGCGCTCCTGGCGAGACCATGTCCTGCACCTGTCACGCCATCGGCGCGCCGGGCGTCGCGACGTGCCTCGCCGACGGCAGCGGCTACGGGCCGTGCATGGAGCAAAACGGCGGCGCCTGCCGCTGTCCCCTCGGGCGCGGCGACGGCTGCTGCCCTGGCGACGGCATCTGCTGCGCGTGCGTGCAAGGCTGCGATCCGAACACGGATCCCCTGCAAGATCCCGAGACGGACGCGCTCATCGCCTGCGTCTGCGCGGCGGGCGTGTGCGCCGACGAGTGCGAGAGGGAGTGCGCCGGCCAGGGCATCGCGGCGGACTGCAGGGCGTGCGTGCAGCAGGCGGGCGCGGACGCGTGCAAGGCGGAGTACGAGGCCTGCGGCGGGACGTGAGCCCGCATCGCGCGGCGCGCGGTCAATGACGCGCAGGAGACCGGCGCCGATTCCCCCCTTCCGGACCGGCGCCGACTCCCCCCCTTCCCCGCCCCGGCCCGCCGCTACATCCTCTCGGGCTCTGCCGCGCTCTCCTCCAGCAGCGCGTCGATCCGCCGGAGCAGCTCCGCCGGGTCGATCGGCTTCGGCAGGACGCGTCCCCCGTGGGCCGAGAGGAACCGCCTGCTCACCTCGCTCGTGCCCCCTCCGGTCATGAACAGCACCCGGTCGACGAGCGCCGGCAGCTCCGCCTCGAGCCACTCGTGGAGCTCTATCCCCGTGCCCTCCTGCATCACGATATCGCAGAGCACGACATCGAAGTTTGCGTCCAGCCGGAGCGCCCGCTGGGCCTCTCTGCCCGAGCGCGCGCAAACGACCTCGTGCGACGCCTCGAGGAGCCCGCGCAGCGCGCTCAGGAGGAGGGGCTCGTCGTCCACGATGAGGATCCGGGCGCGCCGCGCCGGCCCCTCATCCCGCGCGGGCGCAGGCGGCACGCGACGAGGGGTGAGCTCGGCGCTCGCCCAGGCGGGCAGCCGGACGCGGACGCAGGTGCCGACGCCGGCCTCGCTGCTGACGCCGATGGTGCCGCCGCACGACTCCACGATGTTGCGGCAGATCGCGAGTCCGAGCCCCGTCCCCTCCCCCGCGCGCTTCGTGGTGAAGAACGGCTCGAACAGCCTGTGCATGTGCTCTTCGGGCACGCCGCAGCCGGAGTCCACGATCTCCGCGACGACCTCCCGGCCCTGATCGCGGGTCCGCACCTCGACGACGTTGTCGGCGACGCGCCCCTCCCGGATCGACTGCGCCGCGTTGATGAGCAGGTTGACGAACACCTGCGTCAGGCGCCCCTCCGCGCCGCTCACGGGCGCGACCGAGGCGAGCTCGCGCACGACCCGCGCGCGGTGCTTCATCTGGGGATGCACGATGTTGAGCGCGCTCTCGATCACCGCGTTGACGTCGGTCGGCCCGATCGCCTCGTTCGCCTCCGCGCGCGCGAACACCCCGAGATCCCCGACGATGTCCACCACCCGCGCAGCGCCGTGGCGGGCGTCCGCGAGCGGCTGGGCGAGGTGCTCGGTGGCGACCCCCTTGTCGGCGAGCCGCCGCACCTCGCGGGCGAGCAGCTCGAGGTTGGCCACCACGTACGCGAGAGGGTTGTTGATCTCGTGGGCCACGCCCGCCGCGAGCTGGCCGACGGCGGCCAGCCGCTCGCTGCGCTCGAGCCGTGACCTCAGCTCCTCGGCCCGGCGCCGCCCGGTCACGTCGCGCAGGAGCGCCATGCGCGAGGGGCGCCCCTGCCAGTCCACGTCGACCCAGCGAACGTCGATGACGACCTGCTGCCCTCCGATCTCCAGGCTCGTCTCGCCGGCGCAGAGCGCCGCCGGGCAGCCCCGCCCGGCGACGGGGCGCCCGTCGCCCAGCAGCGACTCCGCGGCGGGGTTCGCGAAGAGCACCGTCCCGGAGGGATCCAGCACGATCACCCCATCGGCGCTCCGGGCGATGAGCTGGTGCAGGTTGGCCTCGTTCTCGCGGGCCTCGGCCATCGCCCGCGCGAGCTGCGTCAGGAGCTGCTGGCGGCTGACCGCATAGCGGATGGCTCGCCACAGCGTGTCCGCGTCGAGGCCCCGCTTCACGAGGTAATCCTGCACCGACGCGCCGAGCGCGCGCTCCGCGAGGCGGACGTCGTCGTGGCCCGTCAGCACGACGATGGGCACATGGGGGTCCACCGCCCGCACCCGCTCGACCACCTCGATGCCCTCGCCATCGGGCAAGGAGAGGTCGAGGAGGACGACATCCCACCCCTCGTTCACGCGCGCGAGCCCGGCGGCGAGCGTCTCCGCGTGCGCGAGCTCGGCGCGCTGCCACGGCACGGCGTCGAGGTGGCTTTGCACGACGGAGGCCGCGATGGCGCTGTCCTCGATCAGCAGGAGGCGAAAGCAAGGCGCAGGCGGCGCCCGGCTGGGCTCAGCGGACATGGTGACCCCCTGAGAGCTAAGGAACTCCAACACTTTCCCGGAATCAAGCGCCTCGCGCCGCCGCCGCCCTCGCCGCGCCAGCGGCTCGCAGCGCGGGCGGAGCGGGGATCGCCGCGCTCCTCCGCCGCGGACGACGCAACGCACCATCCCGGCGCCGGCGGTGGTCGACTTTGCCCGAGGACGGCGAGGCGCTGGAGCGCGCCGTCAGGGCCGCCGTCGCGGCGGAGCGGCTCTGAGCCGCGGGGCCGGGCGCTCGAGCGGCGAACGAAGCCGGCGCTCGCTATCCTCGCGCGATGCTGCCCCACCCGCCGCGCGTCGTTCGGCTCGTCCTCACCGCGAGCGGCGCGCTCGTGGGCGCGCTGCCGCCCTATCCGGTCGCGACGCCGTGGTGGCAGGATGCGCACGCCGTCGTCCAGGGTGCCCGCGAGCGCTTCGGCCTCCAGGTGACGGTCCTCCGGATGCTCGCCACCGAGCTCCCGGCCCCCCAAGGCGGGGCGGTCACCTACCTCGCGGAGGCGGAGCTCGACGCGCCGCCGCCCGGGGTCGACTACCACGCGAGAGATCCCGTGGCGTGGCTCGCGAGGACAGCCGCGGTGGTGCGCTCTCGATCCTGCTAGCTGGGTGAGCACCGCTGCCACCGAGCTCTCGGACGGTCGACGACGCGCGCCCTCCCCGCGACGCGCCTTCCTCGCGAACAGGTACAGCAGGAGACGGCCACGGACCCGAGCGGTCAGCTCGACATGCCGAAGGCCGTCAGTGATGCGACCGCGCTCGTGTTCGCGGGCCACAAGACCACAACGGATCTGCTCGGCAACCCGATGAGGCCGTCGTTGAAGCCCCCGCGAGGTTCGAGCCCGGGCGCCCCGACGGGGGCGAGCACCTCGGGTTTGGCCGCGGTGTGCACTTCTGTCTCGGTGCGCCCCCTCGCGCGCCTCCAGGGGCGCGTGGCGCTCTCCGTGCTCACGCAGCGCTTACCGGGCCTCCGCCTCGCGAGCGATCGGCCGGTGCAGCTCCGGCAAGTCACCATGTTCCGAGGCCCCGTGTCCCTCGATGTCGCCTGGGACGCCAAGGTTCAGGGGTCGAGCGCGTGAGGAACACGCGGGAACGCAGGTGATCTCGTGGCCGCGCTGCTGCCCTGTCCTGCCGCGGTGACGGAGAGGTTGAATGTGTCCCGCCAAGCCGGGAGAGGTCGCGCGGTCGGGGATTGACATCTCCGAGGCCTTCGGATCTCATCCTCGCGCATGATGCGCGAAAAATTCGGACACGTCGGAGGATCGGGCGCCATGCCCAGGATGGGTCTCATTCTGGGGCTCCTCCTCGTCGCGGCCTGCGGACAGAAGGTGCGAACGTTCGAGTCGTCGTCGAGCTCCAATGACGTGGGGAGCGGCGGAGGCGGCGGTCATGCGGGCAGCGTCGGCAGCGCGACAGGCGGCGACGGGACCGGCGGCGACGGAGCGGGTGGCGGCGGGACAGGCGGCGATGGGGCGGGCGGCGACGGAACGGGCGGCGACGGGACCGGAGGCGAAGCCCCCCCGCCCCACTGGGATACGTTCGAGCGCGTCGGTCATGACGATCTGGCCAATCAGATCTCGAATTTCCTTCCGCAGGTCGCGGTCTCGGCCAACGGCGATGCGCTGCTCGTGTTCTATGATCAGGACACCGTCTGGGCGCGCCGCTATGTCAAGAAGAGCGACAGCTGGGACCCGCTGCTGCAGGTCAACGACGCGGCCACGAGAGGCGTGAACGCCAGGGTCGCCATCGACGCCGGTGGCAACGGGGTGGTCGTCTGGTATTCGGCCTCGGTGGGCGGCGCCGTGTTCGGCAAGCGGTTCACGGCATCGCTCGGATGGCCCGCCGGGTGGGGCACGGTCGAGACGATCGCCGAGGGCACCTCGGGGGTCTCGAAACATTCGACGACGGTCGCGATGACCCCCGCCGGCCATATCGCGGTGGGGATCGACGTGAACACCGCCGACACCTCGGCGCGTGAGGGATACCTGGCCATCTACGAGGGCGGGCAGGGCTGGCAAACACCGGTGAAGGTGTCGGGGAGCACGACCAGCTGCAACGGCACGGCTGTCGGCGTCTCGACCGTGGGCACGATGCTGCGCGCGGTGGCAGCGTGGTACCAGTCGGACGACGGGCGTCTCAACGTGCTGGGCAACGTGGTTACGTACGATCTGACGACGCACAAGGGCAGCGCGGCAGGCCCGAAGCCGCTGGAGGCTGACGACACGCTCGATCATTTGAGCCCACGCGTCGTGATGGACGGCAACGGGAACGCGATGGTCGTCTTCCTCCAGCGCGACTCGACCTCCTCGGTGTCGCACGTGATCGCCAATTCCTATTCAGGGGGCGTGTGGGCCGGAGCCACCGGCGTGGATACCGCGGGCCAAAGAGCGACGGACTACGCGGTCGCGATGAACGCGGACGGTGACGGGGGCGTGGTGTTCCGTCAATGCGGTGCCGGCTGCGCCATCTGGGCGCGGCGCTTCTCGGGGACGACGTTCCAGCCGGCCGACAAGCTCTCGGTCGACGAAGATAGTGTGAGCGGTCCCGAGATCGCCGTGGATGGGGCCGGGCGGGCGCTCGCCGTGTGGACCCAGAAAGCCGCCGCGCTCCGGTCGATCTTTGCCAGCGAGCTCTCGCCCGCGCAGGGATGGACGGAGGCCCACGCGCTGGAGGACGACAACGCCGCCGAACACTGGGAGCCGACGGTGGGCTTCGGCCCGAACGGGACCGGGATCGCCGCGTGGGTGCGCGAGACGACGATGAACGACCGCATGCGTCGCTCGATCTTCGCCGATGTTTACAAATACTGAGGACGGCGCTGGGCGCCCGCTCCACGAACATCTGAGTCCAGACGTCGACGGTCCTGGTGGGCCTCACAGGCGTTAGCCAAGCTCGCTCGGTCACGCTCAGGGCACGAAGCCCGCCTCCCTCCACCATCAGTCACCAACGTGGACGTTTACGTAAATGTTTACGTGAACGTTTACGTGGTCGTGGTCGTGGTCGTTCACGACCTATCGTTGACGACCACGACCACGACCACGTTGACGTCCACGACCACGTAAACGTCCACGTAAACGTCCACGTAAACGTTCGGATGTAGGAGAACGCGGCGCGAAGGTTGGTTAACGCCTATGCCTGGTGGGCCTTCAGCCGGGCTCCAAGAGCTTTTACGCGCTCATCCGCAGGCCAGCACACGCAAAGGAGCTCAGGGCGGTGGCACGTTGATCAGGCGAGCCGCGCACCGGCCACCCTGGCAGAGGCAGCCGCCCCCGCAATCCATCGTTCCGGGCCGGCACTCCTGTGTGCACATCAGGCCTCGATCACACATCGGCGCGGTCGCCTTCGCGATGCACGCAGCCGCGTGGCACGCGCACACGGGCACACAGTCTGCGTCGCTCTTGCACGGATCGCTGCCCACGACGATCCGCTCGCCCATCGGGGCAGCCGCCGGCGGCGCGGCGGGCTCTTCCGCCGGAGGCGCGTTCGCGCCGGGAGGCGCGTTCATGCCGGAAGGCTCGTGCGCGGACGCCCTGCACCCAGCGCCGCAGAGCCCCGCGGCCAGGATGACCCCCATCGACCCATCGAGGATGTGTCTCATGCGCGTGCTCTCTCACGGATCGCCACGACGTTCCACCCGGCCCGCGAGCTCATCCTCGCCCGGCGCCGCCCCGGAGCGGCGGCCGGCGGACCACGACGGCCGCCCGGCGGGCTGCCGCCCCGCCCCCCTCGGCCGCCCCGGCGACCCGGGACCCGGCCGCCCCGGCGGGTCGAAAAAATCGTCGGCCCCATGTCGAGCAGGCCCACCGTGCTCCGACATCCAGGCAAAGCGCGGTCGCGGTGACCGCGCCGCCCTCACCTCACCGCCGGGCCCGACCCCGGCCAGGAGCCCCGATCATGACCACCACGCAGAAGATCAAGACGTGCCTCTGGTTCAGCAACAACGCCGAGGAGGCGGTGCAATACTACCTGTCCATCTTCAAGGGCTCACGGATCCTCTCCGAGCTCCGCTCGGGAGACGCGGGTCCAGGGCCCAAGGGCTCGCTCGTGATGGCCGAGTTCGAGCTGAACGGCCAGCGGCTCATGGCCCTGAACGGCGCCCACCAGAAGTTCAACGAGACGTTCTCGCTCGTCGTCACCTGCGAGACCCAGGAGGAGGTCGACGAGCTCTGGAGCAAGCTCACGGCCGGCGGCGGCGCCGAGAGCCAGTGCGGGTGGCTCAAGGACAGGTTCGGCGTTTCCTGGCAGATCGTCCCGTCCGCCTTGATCCGGCTCCTCCAGCACCCGGAGCCGGCCAAGGCGGGAAGGGTCATGCAGGCGATGATGCAGATGAAGAAGATCGACATCGCCCGCATCGAGGAGGCCGCCCGATAGGCGCCCTCGCCCCGCCCACAAGAGGTCCGGCCATGGCTCGCCGGACCGGGCCCCTCACGCGAGCGCGCGGATCGCGCGCAGCACCACCTCGACGTCCGCCTCGGAGGTGAGCAGGCTCGGCGCGACGCGGACATACGAGGTCGCGTACGGCGACGTCGACGCGATGATCCTCCTCTCGCGGAGCCTCCCGACGACGGCCTCCGGCGTCATCCCCGCCACCTCGAAGCACACGATCCCCGCGGAGAGCGCGGCGTCGAGCGGCGTGTGCAGGGTGACGTGGCCCATCCCCTTGAGCCCTTCCTTGCACTGCCGGTTCAAGGCGTGGATCCGGGCCGCGACCCTGGCCTTGCCGATGCCCCGGTGGAACGCGAACGCCGCGGGCAGCGCCCACCGGTGCTCGAAGGAGTGGAACCCTCCGGGAGACATCATGTCCGCGGTCGTGGGCGGCGGCGGCCGCTGTCGGAGCCAGGCTTCGTATGCAGCCCTTCCGAAGGACGGGATGCTCGGGCGCAGCATCGGCCAGAGCTCCCGCTTGCCCCAGAGCACGCCGGTGCCCCGCGGCCCGAACATCCATTTGTGACAGCCCGCGGCGAAGAAGTCGCAGCCGAGATCGGCCATCGTGGCGTCCTCGACCCCGAAGCCGTGCACGCCGTCCACACAGCAGACGACGCGCTTCGCCGGCGCCCGGCCCTGGTTCGCCCTGGCGACGACCTCGGCGATGGCGCGCACCGGCGTCTTCACGCCCGAGCTCGAGTGCACCCACGTGATCGCCACGACCCGCGTGGCCGGGGTGAGCGCCGCCTCGATCGCGCCCGCCATCTCCGTGGCCGTCGCGGCGCTGCTCCTCCCATAGAGCGCGATCTTCCGCACCACCGCGCCGGTCCGCTCCGCGGCGAGCCGGAGCGACTCGTGCGTGGAATAGTGATCGTGCTCCGTCGTGAGCACCTCGTCGCCGGCCTCGAGCGGCAGGCCGAGGTACAGCGACGCGAGCCCCATCGTGGTGCTGTCCGTGAGCGCGATCTCCTCGGCCGCGGCGCCCATGTACGCCGCGGCCGCCTCCCGCACCGGCGCCAGATCCTCGTGCGCATGGAGCGCGTCCACCGGGTTCTCGTCGAGCTCCCGCCGCAGCCGCTCGATCGCCTCGCGGACCGGCCGCGGGTGAGAGGCGAGCAGGAAGGCCGTCATGTGGATCCACGCCGGCGACAGAGTGAACTCGTCCCGAACGCCCTGCCACGGATCGGCCGGCGCCTTCCGGCGAGCGCTCGCGGCCGTCATCGCCCCCGACCCCACACAGCCCGCGGCGCCCGTCACCAGCAGGCCTGCGAGCAGGCTCCGCCTGGGTAGCTTCGTCGTCATCTGATCCCCCTCCGTGCCGGCGCGGCGGCTGCCCGCCGGCGCCGCAGCATCGCTCGCCCGGGAGCGCCGCGCTCCCGCGAACAGAGGGGGTCGGGCCGCGCCGCCCCGGGCGAGCGGCGCCGCCGGGGCCGGCGAGATCAGGGCGCCGGGTTCGGGTAGCGGGCGTGGATCTGCTCGATCTCTCCGAGAACCTCCGCGGCGAGCACCACGCCCGCGCTCTTCACGTTCTCCTCGAGCTGCTCGAGCGTGGTCGCCCCGAGGATGGTGCTCGCCACGAACCAGCGGCTGCGCACGAAGGCGAGCGCGAGCGACGCCGGGCTCAGGCCGTGGGCGCGCGCGAGCTTGACGTAGGCCTGCACCGCCTCGTCCACGTTGGGCTTCCTGTAGCGCTGGCCGAAGGTCTCGAACCGGGCGAAGCGCGAGCCCGGCGGCGGCCCGCCCAGGTGCTTGCCCGTGAGCAGGCCGAACGCGAGCGGGCTATAGGCGAGCAGCGGCACGTCCTCCCGGCGCGAGGCCTCCGCGAGCGCGGAGTCGAACGTGCGGTTGACGAGGCTGTAGGCGTTCTGGATCGACACCGGCCTGGGGAGCCCGAGCTGCGCCGCGACGCGGCTCCACTGCGCCACCCCCCAGGCGGTCTCGTTGCTGAGCCCGAAATACCGGACCTTGCCGTCGCGGATCACCTCCGCGAGCGCCGCGAGCTGCTCGGCGATCGGCGTGCTCGAGCGCTCGTTCGCCGGATCGTAGGCACTCGCGCCGAACTGCGGCACGTACCGATCGGGCCAGTGGATCTGGTAGAGATCGATGTAGTCGGTCCTGAGGCGCCGCAGGCTGTCCTCGACCGCGCGCCGGACGTTGGCGCGGTTGATCGCGAGGGAGCCGCCGCGGACCCACGGGATCGGGCGGCCCGGCCCCGCGATCTTCGTCGCGACGATCACCTTGTCCCGCGGCCGCTGGCTCAGCCACTCGCCCACGTAGCTCTCCGTGCGCCCCTGCGTCTCGGCGCGGGTCGGCACCGGATACATCTCGGCCGCATCGATGAAGTTGATGCCAGCGTCGAACGCGTAGTCGAGCTGCGCTCTGGCGTCCTCGAGCGTGTTCTGCTCGCCGAACGTCATCGTCCCAAGGCAGAGCTCCGAGACCCGGAGCTCGCTGTCACCCAGCTGTCGGTAGTGCATGGCTGTCCCGTCCGTTGGATGCCCAGTACCACGGGGCAGCGCCCATGTCCACCATAACGGACAACATTTCTTTTATAACGGACCAACACCTCTCCGCGCTCGACCGCGCCCGGAGACCTGGAGCTCGCCTCGCGCGGCGGGGGGGTCCCCCGGTCGCTGCCGACTCGCAGAGGAGAGCCCTCTCGCCGAGGAGCGGCGTCTCCGGAGACGACCTCGCGAGGGATCAAGGCATGATTAAGCAGTAGCGAGGCCCTTCGAAGCTTCGTATGGATTGACCATCCTCGCTGACGTTGAGCGTGAAGTAGCTATAGGCGGAGCCCTCCTCGCATTGCGCTCCGTACCCTTGCGGACCAGCCGTCGTCCCGCCGATGGGATCGAGCCATTGTTCGACGCTGGGCGTCGGCGATTTCCATACCTCGGGCGTCGAACAACCAAACTGGACCTGGTACACATGCTCCGCGTCGTACGTATACCTGAACGCCACGACATTCCTGGGGTAGTCGCAGAATTTGGAGACGTGCGAGCCCGTCATGCTGCCAGTCACGGGGCCGGCATCGTACCCGTCACCGGTGTGACCGTCGCTCTGAAAGTCGGCGCAATGAAGGACGAACCCGTTGAGCCACGCGTCACCCCAGACGCGGGCGCCCACGGCAACCCCCTCGCCGGGCACGCACTGTTGGACCACGACCTCGCCCCCCGTTGCGCCGCCGCCCGTGCCGCCCCCGGCGCCGCCCGCCTCGCCGCCTCCCGCTTCGCCTCCGCCGCCTCCGGCGCCGCCCGCCTCGCCGCCTCCCGCGCCAGCGCCGCCACCGGCGTCACCGCTTCCGCCAGCTCCCCCAGCGGCCTCGCCGTTGAACTCGAGCGTCCCTACCCCCGAGACCAGCGTGCATCCCGCGGCCGCGACGAATCCTGCGACCAGAACACCCATCCTCGCAATTCGCATGCGTCGCGTATCCATCGTTCCTCCTCCCCTCAGAAGCTGCCTCGGTCTCGCCGCGGCGCGCGCCGCCACAGCGCTCCGGGCGCGGTCGCGCCGTGTCGTCGCCGGGGATCTCCGACGTGGATCACTCGGCCCCGCGGGCCGGTGGCTCCTCGAGGAGCGACGTCAATCGTTCGATCTGGATGGGCTTGACGAGGTGCGTCTCGAAGCCTGCCCCCTCGGAGCGCCGGAAATCCGCCTCCTGCCCGTAACCGGTGATCGCGATCAGGCGAACACGCTCACCCGCCGGCTGCTCGCGGAGGCGCCGCGCGAGCTCGTAGCCGTCCATCACGGGCAGCCCGATGTCGAGCAGCGCGACGTCGGGCGCGAACTCTTCCGCGATCCGGAGCGCGGACGGGCCGTCGGGGGCGACGCGCGTCGTGTACCCCATCGCGCCCAGCGACTCGGCCAGGAGCTCGACCGCATCGAGGTTGTCGTCCACGAGCAGGATGCGGCGTCGATCGACGAGAGACGGAGTCGCCTGCGTCCCGGCCATCCAGCGCGCCGGCCCGGCCTCGGGTGAGCGCACGTCCGCCGCGGCCGGCAGCCGGATGGTGAACTCGCTCCCGCGCCCGCGGCCCTCGCTGTGCGCGCTCACGCGGCCGCCGTGCATCGCGATGAGGTTGTGGACGATGGCGAGGCCCAGGCCCAGGCCGCCCTGGGATCGGTCGAGCGCCTGGCGCTCCTGCACGAAGCGCTCGAAGACGCTCGGCAGCATCTCGGGGGCGATGCCGATGCCGTTGTCGCGCACGGAGAGGGCGACCTCGCCCTCCACGCGCCCGGCCCGGACGGCGATCTCGCCGCCGCTCTCGGTGTACTTCGCGGCGTTCGTGAGCAGGTTCGAGACCACCTGGGCGAGCCTCGTGACGTCGCCCTCCACGGCGAGGCCGCTCGAGGGGACCGTGACCGTGAGGTGGTGCCGGCGCTGCTCGAGGAGCGGGCTCGCCAGCTCGACCGCCTTGGCCACGACGTCCGCGATCTCGATCCGCTGCTTCTTCAGCTCGACCTTGCCCCGCGTGATGCGGGAGACGTCGAGCAGGTCGTCGACGAGCGCCGTCAGGTGCTTGATCTGGCGCTCGATGACGAGCCGCTCGCGCTCGGCGTGCCCCCCGGCGCGGAGGCGCATCAGGTGGAGCGCCGTGACGATCGGGGCGAGCGGGTTCCGCAGCTCGTGGCCGAGCATCGCCAGGAACTCGTCCTTCGCGCGGTTCGCCCGCTCCGCGTCGCGCCGCGCGTCCTCCGCGCGGCGCAGCAGCTCCTCGCGCTCCCGCGCCGCCGCCTCGAGCTTCTTTCGCGCCCGCACGTAGTCGGTGACGTCGAGCGCGACGACCAGGATCCGGGCGACGGCAGCGCCCGGCTCGCGCATCGGGTGCAGGTTGAAGCTCCAGTACAGCTCTTCCCGCACGCCGTCCCCGCGCTCGAGGTCGAACCGGTAGTCGTGCGTGACGAACGGCTCGCCGCTCGCGAATACCCGGTGAAAGACCTCGAGGAGCGGCGAGCCGACGATCTCCGGGAAGGCTTGCGCCAGCGTGCGTCCGATCACGTCGCGATGGCCCACCATGGCCACCAGGCGTGGGTTCGCCATCTCGATGACGTGCTCGGGGCCACGGTAGACGGCGATCCCGACAGGCGCCTGCTCGAACAGCGCGAACATCTTCCCGCGCTCCCGCTCCGCGGCCCGCCGGTGCTCGCCGAGCTGGAGGTGCGTCGCGACGCGCGCGATGAGCTCGCGCGCCGAGAACGGCTTCACGAGGTAATCGTCGGCGCCGGCCGCCAGCCCCTCGACGCGAGACTCCTCGCCCGCGCGCGCCGAGAGCATGATCACCGGCACGCACCGCGTCACCGGATCGGCGCGCAGCGCCCGGAGCAAGCCAAAGCCGTCGAGGCCCGGCATCATCACGTCGGCGATGACGAGATCCGGCGGTGACCGCCGGGCGACATCGAGCGCGGCCGCGCCGTCGCTCACGGCCTCAACGGTCCACCGCGCATCGAGGATGCGCCGCACGTACATGCGCATGTCGGCGTTGTCATCGGCGAGGAGGATGCGCGCGCTCGGGTCGAGCGGCACCGAGAGGTGATCGGACTCGACACGATCGGCCGAAGCGAGCGCCAGGGCGGGCGCCTCCGCGGCGAGCTGCCACCGCAGCGCCTCCTCGACGTAGGGCGCGGCGCCGGTCGCCGTCGACGAGAGCGTCTTCTCGGCGTGGATACGCTCTGCCGGCAGGTGCGCGGACCCGCGCGGGATCGCGATCGTGAACGCCGTCCCCTCGCCCAGGCGGCTCTCCGCCCGGATGCTGCCGCCGTGCAGCCGCACCAGCTCGTGCACGAGCGCGAGCCCGATCCCGGAGCCCTCATGCGTGCGCGCGCGTGCCCCCTGGACGCGGTGGAAGCGCTCGAAGAGGTGCGGCAGCTCGTGCTCGGGTATGCCGGTGCCCGTATCGCGCACCACGAGCTCGACCTGGTCCTCGCGCGCGCGGAGCAACAGGAGGATCTCGCCGTCGAACGTGAACTTCAGGGCGTTGGACAGCAGGTTCAGCACGATCTTCTCCCACATGTCCCGGTCGACGAAGACCGGCTCCGGGAGCTCCGGGCAGTCCACCTTGAACGCGAGCCCGGCTCGCTCGATCGCGGAGCGGAACGCGCTCGCGAGATCGACGGTGAGGCCAGCGAGGTCCGTTGGATCGTAGGACGCCTGCGCGCGGCCCATCTCGAGGCGCGAGAAGTCGAGCAGCGCGTTGACCAGCTTGAGCAGGCGCAGCGCGTTGCGATAGGCGAGCGAGAGGTGCTCGCCGCAGAGCGCGCGCTCCGGCGACGCGAGCGCGTCCTCCATGGGGCCGAGCATCAGTGTCAGCGGCGTCCGGAACTCGTGGCTCACGTTGCTGAAGAACAGCGTCTTCGCGCTGTCGATCGCGGCGAGCTCCTCGGCGCGCCTGCGCTCTTCCTCGTAGGCCCGCGCGTTCGCGATGGCGGTCACCACCTGATCGGTGATCAGCTGAAACAGCCCGCGATACGGCTCATCGAGCAGGCGATGCGGGCTGACGCCGCCGACGAGGAAGCCGTACGGACGAGGTTGGCCCGGCCGCGAGAGGGGCAGGACGATCGCCTGCTCCGGCGCGCTGCCCCAGCGGCCGACGGGCAAGGCGCCGAAGCGGGCCGCGAGATCGCAAACGAGGAGCTCGCCAGAGGTGCGCGCCGCCTCCGCGAGCGGCCAGGCCGAGGCCTCGTCGCCTCGATCCTGGAGGGAGACGCGCGCCGGCTTCGCCGCTCCCTCGTATCCGTCGAGCCCGCTCGCGCCGACGAGGCGCGCGTCGCCCGGGTCGCCGTCCAGGAGGTAGAGCAGCGAGAACGGCAGGTCGGCGTCGTTCGCCGCGAAGATCTCCGCGGCTGTGCAGCACGCCTCCTCGGCAGACTTCGCCTGGGCGGAGCGCGTCGCGAGATCGCGCAGCATGTGGAGCTGGCGCGCGTCGAGCACTTGCTCCGTGGTCTCCTTCACCGTGATGAGGACGCCGACGACCGGCTCGGCGTCGCCGGGTATCGGGCTGAAGGAGAGCGTGAAGTACGTCTCCTCGACGAAGCCTCGCCTCTGCACCGGCAGCAGGAGGTGCTCGCTCCACGTCGCGGGCCCCCCGTCGAGCACGCCCTGCGCCATCGGGCCGACGACGTCCCAGACCTCGGCCCAGACCTCGGCCGCCGGGGCGCCCACCGACGCAGGGTGCTTCATGCCCAGGATGGGCCGATAGGCATCGTTGTAGATCTGCAGAAGCTCCGGCCCAACCAACATGATCATGGGAAACCGATTGCCGAGCACGAGGCCGACCACGGTCTTGAGGCTTATCGGCCATGTCGCGACAGGGCCGAGCCTCGTCTTCGCCCAGTCGATCGAGCGCATCAGGGCGCCCATCTCGCCGCCCCCGGCGAGGCAGGCCTCGGCGCTCGCGTCCAGGGCGCCGCCATCGAGCGAAGGCTCGGCGACATCTGAAGATTTCTTCCATATGCCGGCTGGCCGCATGCACCGCCATGGTGGATGAAATCCACGGCTTTTGCCACCGGGACACGCGCGCGGCTCAGGCGCCGCCGGCCTTGAGCCGCCCCGGCGGCAATTCGGGCGAGCGCGGCGGCCTCCGGGGACGCCGCCCTCTCGCGCCGCGACGTCGCCTCACTCGCGGAGCCGCGTATCCGTGTTGTAGCCTCGCGGCGCGAGGGGCGAGAGCCTCTCCAGCCAGATCTGCTCGAGCAGCGTGAGCTCGTCCGCCACGGAGAACCCGGGCTCGTCCTTCTGCTGCACGACCTCGAGCACCTCGAACGTGAAGGCGTCGGCGCCGTGCTGCTGCCAGTCCCGCTGGAGAGCCTGGTTCTGGTGCGCGCCGATGGACAGCGCGAAACGGTGCTTGTTGAGCGGCCCATGGAGGTTCGTGCTGCTTCCGAGCAAGACCTTGCCGTTCACCGTGTTCTTGACCTGGAAGATGCCCGCCTGCTTCGGCGTCTCGAGGTACTTCCGCTTCATCTCCTTGCGCGTTTCCATCGTGCTCCCTCTCGCCTTCTTCGTCCCTGACCCGGGCGTCTTGTTCTCCGCCTCGGGTGTCGTGTCCTTCGCCTCGGGTGTCCTGGTCTGCTCCGCGATCAGCTCGTAGTGCAGGCCGTCGCGCGTCATGTATCCCTCGTCGACGAGCATGCGCCGGATCGTGCAGTGGTCGGGATACAGGGTCTGGATGATCTCGTTCACCTCCTGCTCGCGGTAGCGCCGGCCCGCCTGGAACTTGCTCAGGAACTGCTCGAGCACGATGCGCCGCTTGCGCCATTGCTTCGGCATCTGGACCAGCACGCCCCCGCGGAAGAAGGCGCGCATCACCTGGCTCCGGGCTCGCTCCGCGCGCCGCCGCGCGGCGCCATCGGCGGCGGAGGGCAGCGAGACGAGCTCCTTCAGCGTGAGGCGGAGCAGATCGTCGCGCAGCGCATAGACCAGGTAGTACTGGGTCTTCTGCTTGGTCACCAGCCCGGCCTCGTCGAGCTTCCGGAGGTGGAAGGAGACCGTGGAAGGCGCGCGCCCCAGCCGCTCGGCCAGCTCCTCGGCGCAGTGAGGCCGCTCGATCAGGGCGTTCACCACCTGGAGCCGCGAGGCGTCGGCGAGCGCCTTGAGCACGCCGATGCGCGCCTCGACGCCCAGATCGCGCGCCGGGGGATCTGCTTCGATGGTCATCAAAGTGAATCTAGGCGGCGCCGGGGCGCCGTCAATCTGTTTCGACAGGCATCGAACCGGAACGTCGCGGGATAGCCGCCGCTTAGCGCCACCGTCGAGCGCACAGCCGGGCTCGGGCGTGGACGGGATGTGGACGGGATGCGGGCGGGAGAGGACGAGCGTCGACCCCGCGGGGGCGGCGAGCGCCGCCTGGGGACGCCACGTCAGGAGATCACAGCGAGCGGTGCTGCGTGGCGGCCATCGACGGGCGCTGGCCGACGACGTCGAACCAGCGCGAAAGGCCGCTCCGGCCGCTTCGCCACGCTCGATCCGGCCAGCGGAAGTCGAGGTAGCCGAGCGCGCAGGCGACCGAGATCGCGCCGATGTCCGCGAGCTCCGTCGATAACGTCCCGGCGTCGCGCTCCAGCCTGTCGAGGCCGGCCTCGATGGCAGCCGCCTGGCGCTGCATGACGCTGCTCGATCGCTCGTCGGAGGGACGATGCTCGTCGGCGAAGAGGCGCCCGGCAGCAGCGCTGATACCGTCCGCGATGCCCTGGCGGAGCAGAGCGCTCCACCGCGCCTCTCCCGGCGCCGGATACAGCCCGCCAGCCGCGAGGTGATCCAGGTATTCGCAGACGAGCGCCGACTCGAAGAGCACCTGCCCGCCCTCCAGGACCAGCGTCGGGACCTTGGCCAGCGGGTTCAGCGATCGCAGCGCCGCGTCCGACCAGGGATTGACAAGCACAAGGTCGATCCGGTCTCCCAGCTGCAGCTCGTGGGCGGCGACCCGCACCTTGCGAGCAAAGGGGGATGTGGGAGCGTAGAAGAGCTTCATAGAGAACAGCTCCTGACCGATCTCCTCATTTGTTGATATTTTAGCAAAGAGGAATTGAACAGGGAGGCGGGGAGACGGGGAGATTGTTGGGATTTTAAGGCGGCGGCCAGCGGACGCCGAGCCCCTGGTGCGGCGAGTCGGCGCTCAAACGGACATCGTCCGCAGGAGCGGGCAGCGCGCGCCACACGTCGGGGTGCTGATTGGGCTGCTTGCCCTGGCTCTCCGCGAGCGCCTCGTAGAGCGCGCCCTGGTGGAGGACATGGGCGCCCTTGGGGTACGTCACGGCACGCTCGTCCGGGCTGAGCGTCGCGCGGTCGGTCCACCACTCCAGACGCCGGTAGTCCTCGTCGAGGCCGCCCCCCATGAAGTCGCGGAAGCGGACCCGCTCCACCGCGACCGTCGGATTGTCCTCGGCCTGCACGCTGTCGAAGAGCCACTTGATGAACGGATAGGGCCCGTCCACCCGGTTGCCCTTCAGGATGTGCGGGTTCGGCGCGTTGCTGCCCACCGCGAAGACCTGCACCGGCTCGTCCGCGTCGGGGTACACCTCGCCATAGGTGAAGTGGAAGCCGAGGAAGACGTTGCGCTCGAAGCGTATCGTGGCGCCGGTGTCCACCGCGTGCGTGTACACCCCGCTCAGCGACGTGTCGGCGAAGTAGTTGTCCGTGAACGAGACCGTGTCCGACGGCGAGCGCGGATCGCCGTCCACGCGCGTCGGGAACAGCTCGACGAAGAGATCGCCCGTCCCGATCACGATGTTGTGGTGGAAGCTCGAGCTGCCGTAGCGCTGGCCGAACTGCACGTTGCCATCCTGGTAATGGTCGAACGCCGACCGCCACCGGACCGCGCCCGGCCCGATGACGTTGTGGTGGATCTCGCAGTCCGAGCCGAGCTGCCCGACCTGCAGCGCCTCGGTGCCGGTGCGCAGGAACCGGTTATCGTACACCTTGAGGCGCTCGAACGCATGCTGCGGCTGCGCCTGGGTGCTGCCGAAGTAGATCCCCTCCGAGCCGACGTCGTGCACGTAGAGGTCGTGGATCTTCACGTTGCGCATCGTGGCCTTCCCGTCGTCGTCGGTCTTGGCGACGATGCCGGCGAACTCGGCGCGCGCGACCTCGAGGGTATCCAGCTCGAAATCCGACGCGCCTCCGCCGATGGCCAGCCCCGAGAGGCCCTCCTTGCTGAACGCGTCGTCGATGAAGATGCCGTACGTCCCCTGGCCATGGGCGAACGCGCCCTCGGCGTGCCCCCGGAAACCCTCGTCTCCGGTCTTCGAGACAGGATCGTGGCGGCCCGTCAAAATCCAGCCCTTTCCGCCCTTGATCACGAACACGTGGTTGGCGGCGTCGCCCCCGACCTTGACCTGTCCGCCGAGGTTCGTGATCACGAGCGGGCGCTCCGCGCTCCGCTCGGGCAGGCCGCCGAGCAGGATGCTCCGGTAGCGGCCAGCAGGAATGTAGAGCCGATCGAGCGCGCTCCAGTCGACCTCCGGGAACGACCCGGCGAGATCGGGATAGGCGATCTCGGGGAGCTTCCCCTCCCTCGGGGCCGGCTCCGGCAGCGTGAAGGTGGTCGTGGGCTGGCCGAAGCGGCCGTAGGCCGGGACGCCCGGCGTGGAGCCCCCCGCGCCAGGCGACGAACCACCGGCGGCGCCCGCGCCCGACGTGGAGCCGGAGGCGCCGCCCGCGCCCGGCGTGGCGCCTCCGGCGCCAGCGGTGGACTCCCCATCATCGCCATCGCCGCCGCACGCCGCCATCGCGACGAGCAGGATACCTATCCTCGCGCCTTGCCGCATTCGCGGGAGGATACGGCATCCGCCGGGCACACCGCGCCGAAAGCCGCGCACCGCGCGCCGGCGCGTGGGAGCTGGTGCTCAGATCCGCGTGGACATGATACCAGCTGCGCCGCTCAGCAGCGCTTCCACCTGGTCAACCTGCGCGTCCGACAGTGCGCGCGCCGTCGTGCTCTCGCCGCCTCGCCTGCCGGTAGCCGAGGGGGCTCACGCCGTGGGCGCGCGCGAAGGCGCGCCCGAACGCGGGCTCGCTGTCGTAGCCGACGCGAGCGGCGACGAGCTTCACCGGGAGCGTCGTCTCGCCGAGCAGGATCGCGGCGCGCTCGAGGCGCAGCCGGCGCACGTGATGGCCGAGCGGCTCGCCGAGGAGCGCCGTCGCGCGCGCGGCGAACGCGGATCGCGAGAGCCCGGCCGCTCGCGCGAGGTCCCCGAGCTCCCACGCGCGCTCGGGCGAGGCGCGCACCTGCGCGAGCGCGGCCGCGATCGGCTCGTCCCGGAGCGCGTCCCGCCGCGGCAGCGACGCCGCGGGGTCGCGCAGCGCGCTCGCGAAGAGCGCGTGCGCCCACGCCTCGCCGACGGAGCGGCGCAGCGCCGCCGACAGGGCCGGCGGGCCGGCGAGCAGCGCGAGCGTGTCGTTGAGCCAGCGCGCGAGCCCCGGCGTCGCGCCCGCGACGTGCACCGCCGGCGGCAGCAGGGCGACCCACGGGGCGCCCGCCGCGTCGACGTGCAGGTCGACGACCACGAGGCGCGTCTCCGGCGGGGCCTCCGTGGCCAGGGCGTCGTCGGCCACGGCGCGCATCCCGCGGCAGAGGGCCTCCGGGTGCGCGAGCGAGGTCGTCGGCCGATCGCGGATGGCGTGCTCCTCGGCGCGCGGCAGGAACACGAGCTCTCCCGCGCCGAGCGCGAGCCGCCGGCGCGCGACGTCGATCCACCCGCCGCCGCCGAGCGCCGCGTACACCCTGGCGGCGGCGCGCTGCGCCGGCTGCCGCTTGCCCCAGCGATCGCCGAGCGCGAAGCGCCTCACCTCGGCCTCGCGGAGCACGACGCTCCGGGCCAGCTCGTCGAACGCGGCGGACATGGCGCGATCGACTCTACACCACGCGGCGGGCCGCGCCACGCCGGCGCGAGCGGCGCCGGCCGTGGACCGTGGACGCGCGGATCGTGGAGCTGGACGCGCGGCAATCGCGGCGCCCCTACGCTGGCCTCGTCGACACGAAAGGAAAGGACATTCCATGACGCACCCCCTGCCGCATTCCCGGCCGCTCGACGCCGCGCAGGCGCTCGACGCGCTCCTCGATCTCATCGGTCGTGACATGAATCGCTGGCTCGACCTCTTCGCCGACGACGCAACCGTCGAGTTCCCGTACGCGCCGGCGCTCGGCGCGCCGGCGCGCCTCGAGGGCAAGGCGGCCATCCGGCGCCATTTCGAGGGCATCCTCCAGAGCTTCCACGGGCTCGAGCTCCGCGACGTGCGGCGGTATCCGACGACCGATCCCGACGTCGCGCTCGCCGAGGTGCACGGCTCGGCGACCATCGGGCCCGCGCGCAAACGCTACGAGCAGGACTATGTGATGATCGTGGCGACGAGGAACGGCCGAGTCGTGCGCTACCGCGAGTACTGGAATCCAGCGCCCGTCCTCGAGGCCTTCGGCGGCGAGCTCGACAAGCATCGCGAGGGGGCGTCATGAGGGCGCGCGCAGGGAGCGATCGGCCGCTCGTCCTGATCACCGGCGGGACGGGCACCACCGGGCGAGCCGTCGCCGCGCGGCTCGCGGCCGCCGGCGCGCGCGTCCGCACCGCGAGCCGGACGGCGCCCGCCGCTCGCGACGGCGTGGAGCACGCCCGCTTCGACTGGGCCGACGCCGCGACGCACGAGGGCGCGCTCCGCGGCGCCGATCGCGTGTACCTCGTGGCGCCCGCGATGGTCGAGGATCCCTCGGCGCTCATGCTGCCCTTCGTCGAGCGCGCGCTCGCGAGCGGGGCCCGCCGCCTCGTCCTGCTCAGCGCGTCGCCCGTGGCGGAGGGGAGCCCCGGGCTCGGCCTCGTCCACCGCGCGCTCCGCGAGCGCGCTCCGGAGTGGACCGTCCTCCGACCGTCGTGGTTCATGCAGAACTTCATCGACCCGCGCCACCCGCACGCGGCGGCGATCGCCGGGCGAGGCGAGCTCACGACCGCGACGGGCGGCGGCCGCATCGGCTTCGTCGATACCGACGATATCGCGGAGGTCGCCGCGCGCGCGCTCCTCGACGGCGCGCCGCACAACACATCTCACGTCATCACCGGCCCGGAGGCGCTCAGCTACGATGACGTGGCGGCCATCGTGTCGCGCATCGCCGGCCGGGCGATACGCCACGTCCGCGCCGGCGAGGAGGACGCTCGCGCGTACCTCGTCCGGGCGGGTATCCCATCGCCCTACGCCGCGTTCCTTGTGAGCCTCGATCTCGCCATCCGCGACGGGGCCGAGGACCGCGTCACCGACGTCGTTCAGCGCGTGACAGGCCGCGCGCCCCGCGCCTTCGGCGACCTCGCGCGCGCCCACGCGCACGTCTTCCGTGGGGAGCCCAGCGCGCGCCGCGGCGGCCCGGCCGCGTAGCGACGTCGAGCCGCCGAGCCCGCCGCATCGAGCCGACAAGCGAGCTCCTCGACAACCCGCCTTCACGCTCTCCTGAGTTGTGCCCGACCCCACCGCGACGACCACTCCCCTCGTCGAGCTCCCCATTCTCCTGTAACCTGAGCAGCAGCGGGCAGGCAGCGCCTTCGCGGACACCGCACCTCGGGCGCTCGTCGGGCCAGACAAGTCAAGGTCGAAGCACGACCGGGAGAGAGTGGCGATGGGGACGAAGGACCGCGTGGAAGACTGGCATGACGTCCTGGACAACGCTTCGCTGGGCGTCCATCTGGTGGACGCGAACGGCAAGATCCTGTGGGCGAACAAGCTCGAGCTGGAGCTCCTCGGTTATACGCGCGAGGAGTACATCAATCGACACGTCGCCGACTTCCACGTCGACAAGGACGTGATAGACCAGATCCTCTGCTCGCTCGCGGGCACCAGCAAGCTGGCCTCCTACCCGGCCCGCCTCCGCGCCAAGGACGGCAGCATGAAGCACGTGCTGATCAACTCGAGCGTCTTCAAGCGGGACGGCCAGTTCGTCCACTCGCGCTGCTTCACGAGCTTTATCTCGGAGACGGTCTACGAGCAGCTCAAGAGCGAGATGCTCCGGGGGCGTCGTGCCGGGTGAGCGGGCGCAGGCGATCCTACGCTACATCGAGCGGCTCAAGGAGGGAGACGCGGACGCAGCCCTCGCCGAGGGGACGGACCCTGGCGACGATCTCGGCGCGATCGCGGCGGCGCTGGGGGAGCTCGGGGATGCGCTCAGGGAGCGGGAGGAGCTCGTCCAGATCGCCCAGGCGGTCGCGGCGAGCAACCTGAGGCGGCTCGACGACCTCGCGCAGGAGCTCTCGCGCACGAGGGCCGTCAACGCGGAACAGCAGGCGACGATCCGTACGCTGTCGACGCCGATCATCCAGGTCTGGGAGGGCGTGTTGATGATGCCGGTGCTCGGAGCGGTCGATCTCTGCCGGGCGGACCAGATGATGCAGGGGCTCCTCGGCGCGGTGTCGAACACCCATTGCAGGGTGGTGATCATCGATCTGACCGGCGTCGACTCCATCGACGCCTCGCTCGGGAACATCCTTCTGTCGCTGGTCCGCGCGGTGGAGCTCCTCGGGGCGAAAGGGATCATCGTGGGCATCCGGCCCGACGTGGCGCGCGGCCTCCTCGTGGACGGCGTGGACATGTCGCGGGTATCCACCTTCGCGCGGCTCCGCGACGCGCTCGTCCTGTGCATGAAGCAGGCGCCGCGGCGCGCGGGCCAGCTCAACTGACGCGCGGGGCGACGCGCCGGGCGACGCCGGACGCGCGTCACCCGTGCCAGAGCTCCTTCACCCCGTCGGCCATGAACTGCACGGCGATGGCGGCCAGGATGAGGCCCATGACGCGCTCGAGCACGGCCATTCCGGACGCCTTGAGCGCCCGCTGCACGAGCCCCGCGCCGCGCAGCACGAAATAGGAGGCCATGAAGGTGATGGCGACGCCGGCGAGCACCAGCCCCATGGCCACGGGGTCGTTGCCCTCGCGCGCCATCAGCACCATCACCGTGGCGAGGGCGCCCGGCCCGGCGAGGAGCGGCATGGCCAGGGGCACGAGCGCCACGTCCTCCTTCGCGATGCCCTCCTGCTCCTCGGACGGGGTGGTGCGCGTCGCCGAGGAGCGGGCGCGCAGCATGTCGAGCGCCGTGACGAGCAAGAGCAGCCCGCCCGCGACGCGGAACGCGGCCAGCGAGACGCCGAAGACCTTGAAGACGACGCCGCCGAAGAGGGCGAAGAACAGCATGAGCCCGCCGGCGACGGCGCACGCCCGCCGCGCCGTGCGCCGCACCTTCTCCGGCGGATCGCCCGCGGTCATCGTCAGGAACAGCGGCACGATGCCGAGCGGATCCACGACGAAGAAGATCGCCGACAGCGAGACGAGGAAGACCGAGACGTAATGGGCCATGCTCATCGGATGCGTCGCGGCCCCCGCGGGCCAGGCCCATCTCCCACATCCCGGGCGGCCGCGCCAGAACTGCCAATAGCGAGGGATCTGTCCGCGTCCTCTCCTGATCTCCGCGCTGCTCAGTCGAGCGGCACAGGTGAGGACGCCGAGGCGACCAGGTAATCGCGCGCGAAGGCCCCGCGCTCCCGCGCGAGGGCGAGCGGGACAGGCCGGTAGAGCAGCGTGGCGGTGACGTTCGCGGTCGCCGAGCAGCCCGCGGGGATCGCGAAGCCGTGCGACGTCACCGCCACGCTCCCCGGCGCGATGCGGTTGTCGCTGGCGATGTCGACGGCGCGGTGCTGCGGCGCGTGCCGCGCGCCCGCCGGATCGACGAGCACCTTGGCGAAGGTATAGCCCGCGGCGCCGGCGAACGCGGCCGCGGGCTGGCCGTCCGCGGGGGCCGCGGCGAGGGGCGCGCCGAGGTAGACGAGATCCCCGTCCTGCGCGGCGATCGCGCCGCTCAGCGTGATCGCGCCGCCGCCCGCGGCGACCACCCGCGCCTCGCCGACCGGCGCGCGGACCTCGAGACCCTTGTCCGCGGCGTCGAGCGACGGGTCCGCGAAGCGGCCGATGCCGATGTAATCGTCGTAGACGCCTGTCGGGCGGACGATCCGCACCACGTCGCCCGCCCTCGCGCGCGCCGCGCCCTCGTCCCAGGCGAGCTGGGCGCCCGTCAGGGCCGCGCCCTGGCCCACGCGCGCCTCCGCGAGCGCGCCGCCGGTGTCGTTGACCGTCATGCCGCGCGACGGCGAAAGGGGCGCGCCGCACGCCTCCGCCGCGACGAGGAGCACGAGCGCGCGCATCGGCTCCCCGGTCGGGACGGCGTGGCCCGCCGCGCCGCCGGCCAGGGAGACCGTGACCGCGAGCTCGCCCGGCGCCGCCGAGGCGTCGATGCGGACGTCGACCGCGCCCCGGATGAGCCGCGGCGACCCCTCCAGCGGGCCGCGGAAAATATGGGAGCGGACCGTCCCCGCCGGGCGGACGAAGCCGAGCGAGACGCTCGCGTTCGCCTCGTTCGTCACGTCGAGGCTGCTCTTCAGCGAGAGGACCCCCGGCATGTGGCAGGCCTGGCATTGCGTGGCCGGGCGGTTCCAGGAGCTCGCGGCCCACTCGGAGAACGTCTGATGGATCGGGAGCCCGTCAGGCCAGCGGACCGGATCGAGCGCCGCGCCCGGCAGGAGCGCCGCCTGCTTCTGCTCGTGGCAGCCGCCGCAGAGCTCCGAGGCCGAGAACTTCGGCTGGTAGCTGCCGCCCATGAACCTGTTCGGCACGTCCGGCCGCGGGCCGAACATCACCTCAAGGAGCCTCGACGAGGGATCGGGGGAGCTCGTCTCCTGCGGGCGCTGGACGATCAGGGCGCCGGCGACCCCGGGCGGCTTGCTCAGATCGACGTCGCGGATCTTGTGGCAAGCGTCGCAGTGGTCGCCCTTCTCGAACGCGATGCCGGTGGCCTCGAGGAGGTCTCGCCCGCCCGCGGGGCCGTCGATCCCCGCGGCGTGGCAGTCGGCGCACGCGCCGAACGCCACCGGGCGCACGGCCTCGGGCAGCGCGGGATCGTCGCACGAGGGCTGCGCTCCCCCGCCGCAGGACGGGTTGAGATCCGGCAGCACGCCGCTCCCGAGATAACACCGCATCGCGGCGCCGCCCTCGCTCCCCGGGACGCGTCCGGCCTTCCACCGCCCGCCCGCGGCGCCACACGAGGCCTCGTCCGTGTGGGCCATCGAGACCCCGGCGTAGATGGCCTGGAGGAGCGGGCTCCTGGCCGACCGCGCGTGCCCCGACTCGAGGAACTGGGCCACGAGCGTCGTGTGGCAGTGATCGCAGAACCGCGTCGAGTTGTGCGGGTCGCCGTCGCCCGGATCGCCGTAGGTGTAGCCGAGCGCGTTGTCCGGCGGCGACGCGCGGCGAAGTGCGATCTCCACCGGCCCGTCGGGGACGACCTCGAATTCAATGCCGTCCGTCCGGTATCCGATCTTCGCCGCGACCACGGTCGGCTGGCCCGGGATGTCCCGCGTGATCTCGATGGAGAACGCGCCGTCCGGGCCGGTCACGAGGGCCGGCTCCCCGCCGGCCTGCATCACGATGGCGCCCTCGAGCGGCGCCGCGCCGTCGGTGACGACGCCGGCCACCGTGAACGCGTGCGGCAGCTCCCCCGGGGCGCCGCCGAAGCCCGTCACTGCGCTCCCATACGTGGTCGTCGTCACCGGGTGCGCGCCGGCGCCCTGGCCGCCGCCGCCTTGGCCGTCCGGCGCGGGCGGCTCCCCTGCGCACGCGCCGCCCGACAAGCAGGCGGCGAGCGCCGCTGAAAGCGTGGGTGTTCGCAGCCGGGTCAGGGTTCGCGCCGCCGTTCGCATCGCGGAGGATGGCCACGCTAAACACGGCTCGACCGCTTGTCGACGGAGAGAGGCTACCGCGACAGCCTGAGCTCCGAGGGCGGGGGCTCCGGCGCTCCGGCCTTCGAGGGCCGCGGGACCGTTCGCAGCGGCGGCGAGGGCAGCGGAACGATCTCCCACGATACCCGCCCCCGCGACGTCGGGAGCAGCGGCGTCGAGGGCGGCGACAGCGGGATCGGCGACAGCGGGGTCGGCAACGGCAGCTCGTCCAGCTCGGCCGTGCTGAGCTGCTGCGTGCTGCCGTCCCCGGACAGCGTTGTCTCCGTCGCGGCCGCGTAGGCCTCGGCTTGCTCGAGGACCCGCACGAAGTTCCCGCCCAGCAAGCGGAGGATGTCCGCATCCGAGTACCCGCGACGGATGAGCTCCAGCGTGATGTTCGGGGCCCCGGCGCTGCCTGCGAGCCCCTCCTTGAGCGCCTCGCTCCCCTCGAAGACGGAGCCGAGGGCGACATGCTCGATCCCCGCGACCTTCACCACGTGGTCGATATGGTCGATGATCCGCCACAGCGGCGGCGTCTTCTCCCCGTCCTGGGTCCTGAGCTTCTCGATCTCCTCGCGGAGCGCCTTCGTGTCGCCCGGGAGCTTCTCGCCGAGCTCCTTGAGGTGCGCCCCGTACTTCTGCGCGAAGCGCGCCGACTGCTCGGCATACGCCTCGTCCAGGAAGAGCGCCCAGGAGTTCACCATGACGAGGCCGCCGTTCTCCGCGATCGCGCGCAGCATGTAATCGTCGAGGTTGCGGCGGCGGTGGCCGGCGGCGGGCATCGTGGACGAGGTGATGATCGGCGCCTTGGCCACCTTCATGACGCCCTGGAACGTGCTGTCCGATCCATGCGAGACGTCGACAAGCATGCCGATCCGTTGCATCTCGCGGACCACGGCCTCACCGAAGGGGGAGAGGCCGCGGTCGCGGACGTACCCGGCATCGAGCGCGCCTCCCGCGGAGCCTGCCCAGTCGTTCGTGGTCATGTGCGTGAGCGCCATGGTGCGGACGCCGAGGCGGTAGAACGAGCGCAGCGCAGGCAGGGAGTTCTCGATGGCGTGCCCGCCCTCGATGCCCATGATCACGGCGATCCTGCCGTCGCGCTCGGCGCGGCGCATGTCCTTCGCGTTGCGCACGAGCACCAGCGCCTCACGGTGGCGCTCGACCTGCCGGTGGGTCGCTTCGATGAGATCGAGCGCGCGGCGCGCGGCGCTGCCGCCGAGCCGCGAGGACGAAGGCGGCGCGGACGGGCCGACGTGGATCGGGAAGAACGCGCCGGTGACGCCCGCCGCCTTGATCCTGGCGACCTCCGCGGCCATCAGCCCGTCGTCCGAGCTCACCTGAGCGAACGAGCCGCCGAGGAGCAGCGAGGGCACGCCGCTGTGGCCATCCACGAGGATCGCCTTGGCTTGCAGCCGCGCGGCCCGCTGCTCCGGCGCCTCGATCCCCGGTGGGATCGCCGTCAGATCGGGCGCCGACGTGTACCAGGGCCCGACGTCGGCGGCGGACGGCGCGAAGTCATCGGGCGCCGCCGCGGGCGCGGGGGAACGAACGCAGGCCGCGAGCGACGCGGCGGCGAGCAGCGCGAGCATTGGCGAAATGCGCATGACCGGATCGTACCATGCGAGCTCGGCGGGAAAGCCAGCCATGAAGGCGGCAGGATCGTGCGCCGGAGCGGCGAGGCAGCGCCGCCGCTGGGGACCGACATATCGGTCCTGGTGGTGGCCCCTAGGCCTTGATGACCCCCATTGTGAGCCACCGGTGGAGCAAAGCTGGTGCCGCCGGCGCACGCCGCGGAGCCGCGGTCGGCCAGAGCGACCAACGGGTTGAAACCACAGAAAAGAGCAGGGTCTCGAACCGCCGAGGCGCCAGGGACGCCAAGAAAGTGTTCTGTTCTTGGCGTCCCTGGCGCCTCGGCGGCTCATTTCTCGCTCGATCAACGTGCTCGGCGCTCTAGACTCGAACGAAAGACCCGATGTCGCTCCGACAGCGCGATTACATCCTCCGCATGATCGAGCAGCTGGCCGAGGCCATCGGCCGGATCGCCGGGCTCCGGCGCGCCGGCCAGCTCGACGAGGCGGAGCTGCTCGTCCGCACCACCGCCGACGGGCTCTTCGGCCCGATGCGGGACATGCTCGACCGGCTCGACGCCGCGGGCGCGGCCACGCTGCTCGGCGACCACGAGAAGATCGGCGCGTACGCGGCGCTCTGCGCGGAGCAGGCCGAGATCCTCGAGCTCCGGGGCCGGGCCGCGCAGGCGCTCGCGGAGCGCAGGCGCGCGCTCGAGCTCTACCTCGAGGCGGTGAGCCGCGCGCCCGAGGGCAGCCCCCGCGCGCAGGAGGCCGCGCGCGCGCTCCTCGGCCGGCTGGACGCCGCGCGCCTGCCGGAGCGGTACCGCGCCGTCGCCGCGAAGCTCGGCTGATCGGGGCAGCGGGGCTCGCCTGCCGCGCGCGCTGCGCCCCGCGCCAGATGCCGGGTTGCAACGGCGCCGGTGCGCGACCATGACATGAGGAGCCCCTGTGGAGACGACCCCCTCGTCCGCCAGCTTCGCCGCGCTCGGCATCGCACCTGCCCTCCTCGGCGTGCTCGCCGAGCTCGGTTACGAGGAGCCCACGCCGATCCAGCGCGAGGCGATCCCGCACCTGCTGACCGGGCGCGACCTGCTGGGACAGGCCGCCACCGGGACCGGGAAGACGGCCGCGTTCGCGCTGCCGCTGCTCCAGCGCCTCGAGATCGGCGGCGAGCCGCCCCGCCTCCCCGAGGCGCTCGTGCTCGTGCCGACCCGCGAGCTGGCGATGCAGGTGGCCGAAGCGATGCACCGCTACGGCCGCCGGCTCGGCGTGCAGGTGCTGTCCGTGTACGGCGGCCAGCCCTTCGGGCAGCAGCTGCGCGCGCTCCGCCGCGGGGTCCACGTCGTCGTGGCCACGCCGGGCCGGACGCTCGACCACATCGGGCGCGGCACGCTCGCGCTCGACGGCATCCGCACCGTCGTGCTCGACGAGGCCGACGAGATGCTCGACATGGGCTTCGCCGAGGCGCTGGAGGAGATCCTCTCGGCCACGCCGGGCGCGCGGCAGACCGTGCTCTTCTCCGCGACCCTGCCCCCGCGGATCGCCGCGATCGCCGGCCGGCACCTGCGCGAGCCGGTGCGGGTCAAGATCGCGGGCGAGAAGGCGGCCCCGGGCGAGCTCCCCCGCGTCCGCCAGACGGCGTACATCGTGCCGCGGGCGCACAAGTCCGCAGCGCTGACCCGGGTGCTCGACATGGAGGACCCGTCGTCGGCCATCCTCTTCTGCCGCACCCGCAACGAGGTCGACGAGCTAACCGAGGCGCTGCGCGCCCGCGGCTACGAGGCCCAGGCGCTCCACGGCGGGTTCTCGCAGGAGCACCGCGATCGCGTGATGGCCCGCTTCCGCGCCGGCACGGCCGAGCTGCTCGTCGCCACCGACGTCGCGGCGCGGGGGCTCGACATCGAGCATGTCTCGCACGTCATCAACTACGACGTCCCCTGCGCCCCCGAGGTGTACGTCCACCGCATCGGCCGGACGGGGCGCGCCGGCCGCGAGGGCGCGGCGATCACGCTGGTCGAGCCGCGCGAGCACTACCTGATCCGCAACGTCGAGCGGCTCACCGGGCAGCGCATCGAGGCCGCCACCCTCCCGACCGTGGCCGACCTGCGCGCGCGGCGCCTGGAGCTGACGCGCGCCTCGCTGCGGGAGGCGCTCATCGAGGGCGGCGCCGAGCGGTTCCGGGTCGTTGTCGAGGGGCTCGCGGACGAGTTCGACGTGATGGACATCGCGGCGGCGGCGGTGAAGCTCGCCCACGACGCGACGGAGGGGGACCGGGAGGAGGAAGAGGCGGAGATCCCGTCGTTCCGGCCGCCTCCGCGCGGGCCGGAGCGCGCCCGCGACGACCGCGCGCCGCGCGGCCCCGCGGGGGCGCGCGGGCGCCCGGGCGAGGCGCAGGCGCGGCCGCGGCGGGAGACGCGAGAGGCGCGGGAGACCGACGGCAACGTCGCCCGGCTGTACGTCAGCGCGGGGCGCAACGCGGGCATCCGGCCGGCCGATCTGGTCGGCGCCATCGCGAACGAGGCGTCGCTGAGCTCCCGCGACATCGGCGCCATCGAGATCGCCGACGGCTTCTCCACGGTGGAGGTCCCGGCCGACGCGGCGGACGCCGTCATCGAGGCGCTGCGCGCCACACGGCTGAAGGGCCGCAAGGTCCAGGTCCGCCGGGACGACGCGGGGTCCCGCGAGGCGCGAGGCGGGGCGGCCGAGGCCCGCGGCGGGGCGGCCGAGGCCCGCGGCGGGGCGGCCGAGGCCCGCGGCGGGGCGGCCGAGGCCCGGGGCAAGGCGGCGGGTATGGCGCCCCCGCGGCGGCGTCCACGGACCTAGCTCTACTGCGGGCGGGCGGATCGGCCTCTGCGCGCGCGGCGGCGGGCGCTTCGCGGGGTTCGCGGTGCAGAGGCTCGATGTGGGGTGCGCCCACTTCCGGAGCAGCCGGTACGCGGACTTCCCCGCACACATCGCCAGCTGGGACGGGACGCTGCCGGCGTCCCGCTGGGCGTGGCTGGGGCCCCGGCCACGACGGTGGCCGCGCTCCTCGCCCAGGACGCGCGCGATCGCCGACGCGATGGCGGCAGGCGCGGACGCCGAGGCGCGCGACGCCCTGTTCCGCCGCTGGACCACGGCACTCTCGGTGCCGCTCCGCGAGCAGCCGTCCCGGCCCGCGCTCACGCGGCGAGGAGGACGGTGCGGTGGCCCCGCGCTTGGCGCGGGCGGAGGCGAGCTTGCGGAGGTTGCTCGAGCTCCTTGCCGCCGATGCACCGGACGAGCGGCTGCTCAACGCGGAGGCGGCGAGGGAGCTCGGCGACTGCGAGCCTGCGGAGGAGCTCTTGCGCGGCGACTTCCCCGAGGAGCACGCTGCGGTCGCGGGGCGGATCCGGGAGCTTACGGCGCGGCGCGAGACAAATGTCGTGCGGGGCGTGTAATCCGGTCGGCGTCCGGCCATGCCGCGGATGGGGAATGTGGCGGGCTCGCACCGGCGCGAGACGACGGCGCCGCGGGCCCAGGTGGAGGTCGACCCGACAGCGACGTTCCTCCAGCAGGCGAAGTGGAACGCCCCACCGCGACCGTCGCGACGCATCCCGGTCGCCCGCGGCTCCCTCAGCGCCTTGTACTGAACCCAAGTGGAAACAGATCGATCCCGAGGCCGATCGTGAGCTCGACCGCGGCGGTCTTTGAGACGTCGTCTCCTGGGCAAACGGCGCGCCCAACTCCGATCTGGGGCAAGATGAACAGGACGCCTCGTGGGACTGCCAGGCGAGGCCCGGCCGCGAGCTTCAGGTATGCGTTCGGCTCGCCCTGCCCAGGCGTGCGCGTGGATGGCAGCGTCCGGGCCTCCATGGAGAGATTCAGCAGGAGTCCCATGGACCAGCGGTGTGTTTCAATCCAGGGCAACTCGGCGCTGACCCGTCCGCCAGCGCCCACACGAGAATGCTGGACACCATGATCTGGGAGATAGGTCATGAACGCTTCGGCGCGCGGAATGATGTGAGCGGGCTCAGGCCTGAATTTGAAGAGCGTCAGTCCAACCGCGATCAAACCACTTCCGCAGTCTTCCTCGATGCACGCGCCATAGCCGATCGATGGCTCCCCGAGGAAGCGAAACGTGGCCGGGCTCGACTCGCCCCGTGCCGTGAACGGGGCCGAGAGCGCGACCAGGGTCGTCGCGGCGGCGACGGCGATTCGGCGGGACGTCATGGCATAGTCTCCTCGGGCGGCGCGTCCACTCGTATGCCCGCCGGATGACGAAGGTGATGGCAGGTCGGGGGCTCCTCCTTCCTGCTGACGACGATGCTGGTCGACCGCCAGATCGACTGGTCCTTCCCGGTCTCGAGGGAGACGGAAGAGAGCTCGCCGAGCGCGGTGGCGACGCATGTCGCGCGGTCGCAGAGCGTCTCGGCGTGCTCGAGCGCCACATGTGCCGCTCCCACGGCACGGAAGATCGAGAGGATCTCGTTGGCGAGCTCCGATAGCGCATCCGTCTTTGCTTTCTGACTGGTCGGCGTTGCGATACGGGCTAGGTAACGGGCTTCGGTCCGGGCGTCCCGCAGGAAGGCCATGAGCCAGTTCTCGTGGCCGAGCGGCGTAGCTCCTGTTGAATACGAGCTAATTTTGAACTTGCCCGCAACCGCCGAACTGTTGCCATTCTCGAATACCGCGTCCATGTCGTCATGGCGACCGCAGTCTCGCGCATCATTCATGGCACTATCCGTTATAATGCCTACGAGCGCATCTATGAGCGTGGCGTTGCCTGCGCGGAGCGTCGCGGCAAGGTCAAACTTGCTCTTGCCCTTGTCCTTGGTCTTGCATGCGCTCCGAACCTCCTTGGACTGCGCCTGGAGCGCGTATTTGATGAAGTCGGAAGCGTTGTTGACGGTCTCTGCCGAGGCTCTCCCGACGAACTGTATGTAAGTGTCCTTCGACGAGCCGGCCAGCACCTGGCCCAACCGCTGCGCCGCCGTCGCGATCCCCGCGCGTGCTCGGTTCATGCTGGCAATGGCGTCTTTGCAGTTGTTCACGAGCTTTGAAGAGCTCGCGGGCTCCGCCGTGGCGAACTGGAGCGCGCACAGATCGAATGCAGGCGAGATGACGGCGGCGCCGTAGCCCGCTGGGCGGCAATAGACGGGCGACAGCGGCTGGCGTGCGTCGGCGCGAGCCTGATCCATGTCACGACTGTCGGAGACGACCGCGCAGAGCTCCTCCACCTCGGCCCGCTGGTCCATCTTCGCGTTGCTCGCGCATAGCTCCCACGCCACCTGCCGGATGGCATCTTCGACCGAGCTCATCCCACTGGGGGCCGGCGGACGCGAGTCCTCTCGCAGGGTGGAGCAGGGCATCGGCAGGAGCGTCACGCGATGCCCGACCGCTGCGGACGCTGCGTCCATCTGGTCTCGACAGACCACATTGTAAATGCCCGGCTCGTCCGCCCACCGTGTCGCAAGGACGAACTCCTGGGCAAGGAAGAACTGCGAAAACGGCTGACCTTCATAGCGGCGCAGAAGATCACGCTCTCGCTCCTCGACGAGGAGCAGGGTCGCGCCTAGCAGAGGTGGAACGTCGCGCAGCCGGGGCATGGTGTGCTCGCCGAACTGATAAGGCCGGATCACGCGCGCGAGCGCGCTCTCGGCGACCTGGACACGCGCCTTCCACGTCGCGCGTGCGAGCGCCTCGATCGCTCGGGCGAGGCGCTCCGGCTCCCGCGGATCCGCATCTTTGGGCCCACCGTGCTTGGCGTTCCTCTCGGTGGTGTGGACTGGACCCTTTGCGTCGGGCCAGAAGAGGGGCGCTGGCTCTCGCCGAAAGCCCTCGTCGCTCGCGTTGGTCGGGTCGTCCACCGCAAGAGCCTTGGCACAGGGCAGCTCGGCCGCTGCGCCGATGAGCCCCTCATAGACGCGTGCCAGGATGGGCGACGGCGGGAAGTCCTTCGCACTGCCGACAGCGGCCTTGCAAAGCCGAGCGCCGAGCGAGCCCGGCGACAGCCCCGCCTGAGCGAGCCCCACCTTGGCCTCCTTCCCGACGGCGCACACCGCCTGTTCCACGACACCCGACGTGAGCCCCAGCGAGACCAGCTGCGACGCGGCGCCGTACGTCTCCTCGTCGAGCTTGTCTATGGCTCGATCGACACGTGCCACCGCGCGCTCGAGCGACAGCAACAGCCGGTCGGCCACCCGATCCGCCTCGGCATCGAGGAGCGTCCTGCCGATCGCCTCGACGGCGCTCTTGCCATCCGTGATCGTCCCGATTCGCTCGATCGCGGAGAGGCCGTCGCGCACGAGCCCGCCCAGCGCGGTCAGCTCGCGGACGGCGAAGTTGGTTTGCTCGAGGAGGTCCGCCACCTCGGGGGCGACGACCGTCCCAACGCGGCTCGGCGATCCAGGGAGCGCGGAGGTCACCTGCACCCGGAGCGGGATGGGGGAGGTGTCGGCGCTGTCGGCACTCTCCCGGAGGTGATTGATATCGAGCAGCAGCGCACGGGATACGCGGGTCAGGGCGTCGAGATCGGCCTGGAGGGATGTCGAGGTCGTCTCTAGATTGCTCTTCTGGGCCGCAGCCCAGCCCACGAGATTGCTTACGCCGCGGATATCGCAGCTTTCGCGGGTGCCGGTCTTCGTGCGCCGAAGGTCGCGCTCGGCGCACGCGTTGAGATCGTGGATGATATCAACACGAGCCGCTTTACTAAAGAGCTGGTCGCGCAGCGACTGAAACTGTCTCTCGGCTTCACTCCAGTGCGCCCTGAGCCTCACGACGACTTCGATCGAGCGCGTAGTATCGTTGAGCACCACCGGATCGCCGCCGCGCGAAGGGATCTCGCGCGCGAGGCGCTGCACCTCGCGCAGCTGACGCTCGACATCTTGGAGCGGATCGAAGTCTCCGGCCTTTCCGGTCAACGTGGTGATGACCCGCTCGACGGCCATGCGGTCGGCGCCGAGGAACGGGCGGGAGCGTGTCCACGAGGCGGACTCGACCTGGCCAATGTCCTGACATAGGTCGAACATGCGGCGCGCGCGCGCGACCTCCTCGCGAATGTCGGCGTGCAAGTTGGCGAGGCCGGGGACGCAGCCGAATGCCAGGCTGGCGGCCGCTGCCGCGAGGCCGCGGAAGGCGCAGCGCCCGATGCGACTCATGGGCAGACGCCGTCCTTCCGCCAGTGGACGATCATACCCTGGCCGGCTTTGCTGCATCCCGCAGGCCCTCCCAAGCAGATCCAGGTGGAGTTTGCGGCGTTCATACCGAGATCGCGAATGCAATCGTTGTTGAGCTCGACGAAAATAGCCTGCTCGTTATGGGAAACTCGCTGGGGCGGCTGGGAACAGGATGGAGGCGGGGTGCCATTACCCGAGCTTCCCGTAGGGCTCGCCGGCGCACCTGACGCGACCGGCGCACCTGACGCGACCGGCGCACCTGATGACGCCGGCGCACCTGCAGTGGGGGCCGAGCTCGCAGATGGCGGAACCAGGCGACAGATGAGCGGCGGCCCGCAGGAGATGTCGAATGGCTGGTTAGGCGGTGCCTCGAACGCGATGTACGTTCCGCCGGGCCCGACACAAGCGTGAGCGAACGCGCTGGAGTTCCGGCTCCCGGTACCAGGCTCGATCCAGGACATCGTGGGCGTCGGGCGTGGCGCCCCGGAGGAGGGCGTCGTTGAACGCTCCACGACGATTGGGCGATATCTTTTTTCGTCGGCGTATCGATCACACTTGCCGGTGCACAGGACGGCATCGTCCTGAACGTCTTCCTCGTGCGCGATGTGGATCTCCACGTGTTCCAGCTCAGCGCCGCCATCTTTATATTTTGATGCGCATGTCAATGGATTCGCCGGCCCTTGCAACGGGTCTCGCTTGCCGCCTTTGTAGACGCACACCATGGTGGTTGCGGGGTTGCTCTTCGAACTCTTCACCCCGTAGAGATGGATGTCGCCGTCGGTGCCATTTTCTGCGTCAATATCGACCGTCACGGTTTCGCCGATAGCGAGTACCAGGAAGGGTCGACCGTCCACCGGTTGATTTTGCGGGCGGATCGCAAGCTCGGGTGCGCTCGCGCCACAGGCAGCAAAGAACGCCAGGCCTGGGAGAAGGAAGCCGAGTCCCCCAAGTGCGATCGAGCGTCCCAGCCTCGGCGCCGAGCCTCTCCGTGACAGAGGAACAGATCGTTGTGCCATGGGCATCAGGCCCCCAAAGCCTGCGTCATTGATGATTCCACATCGGCTCCGGATGATGAGCGTAGCATGGATTACAAGATTTTACGGCATTCAGTTCACAGTTCGCAATGTTTCGTTTTTGTTTCGCGCGTGCAACACCATCTCACACCCGCTCGATGCGGAGGCTCCGGCGGAGCGGCGCGGGTTGCACCGCCGCCTGCGCGACGCCTGCGGGCTCCAGTGCCAGACGGGAGGGAGCTAGCGCGATCACCTCGCACGGCTCGACGCGAATTTTGATGTCACCCCGAACGTGTCGAGCTCTGCGCATCGCCCCCTCCTGTCGGTGCACCCCCAGGGTTGGTATGCGGGGATCGCACAGCCAGCGATGCCCCGCGCGCTCCCTTCGGTCGATGCGCTGCTTGCGGCCGCGATCCATGGCTTCTGTGCTGTCCAACAGGATCTCGCATGCCCAGCCGTTCGGGAAGCGAACGACGTGCACCTCGCGCCTTCGAGGGGCGCCGCAATCGCAGTCCGCGCCTCGCCTGACAGATGGGAGGGGGTCTGCGATTCCCGTGGGCGAGGCTCGCGAGGACCGATATTGAGCGCGCCCATCATCCTGGTGCTGTGACTGAGCCAGCGAGGGCGAGGGAGATCCTCCCGCAACTTGGGCTCCCGTAGAAGTTCCAGAATGCCGAGCGATGGTAGGGGCAGGTCGAGCGGCCGACCGATCGCTTCGTGAACAACCCGGGCCCCCTCGTGATCCCCGACGGCGACGGCGCGGCTCAGGACGCTGGCGAGCGAGGCGACCACCGCGGCCCGAGGCGACGGATCTACCGTCGCGACTTCTCTGAGCCCAGGGCTCGCCGGTTGAGCCCGGGTTGGGGCAATGCCTTCCGCACGGGTGCGGAACGCCGTGCACTATCTTTACATCATTACGTACGCCGACAAGAGCACGGCACAGGGCGTGCTCGACCAGTTCTTCCGCGAGGGGGCCGCTCCCGTCTTCACCGGCGACGGCGCGTGGGAGGTCTGCGCGACGGGCGAGGACTACGACCTCGGCTCGCACGGGCCGACGCTGGAGACCATCAACGAGTATATCGCGCGCTGCAACAGCGGTGATCTCGACCCGCAGACGACCAGCGCCGGCTGGGCGACGACCGAGGCATCTGCGCACGGCCATGTCGCATTCGGAGAACCGAACGACACGGAACGCTCGATCCCGGAGCCCGGCAATGAGTTTTCCGTCGTCTGTGACATCGACAAGGAGGCTCGGTGGATGTGGTACGAGTGGAACCCGGACCGCAGCGCCGGCAGCCCCTTCCTTGTGGCCCGACGGTAGCGGCGGCGGCAACGTCACCAAGGACTTCCTGATCTTCCGCCTAGGCGCCGAGTTCATCCCCGAGGTCCCGCGCTAGGCGCGGCGCGGTTGCTCCTGACGCGCGGCGCGAATGCCAGCTGAGCGCGTCAGCTCCGAGTGTCCCTACCGCTCATTTCCGTGTCCCTGGCAGCGAGCGTGCAGCACCGGCGCGTCTCGCTGTCAGGCGCCGGCAGCCAGCCCCCCGGCGCGCCCAGCTCAGTCGGCGGTGGTCTTCCGCCGCTGGAACTGGGCGAACAGCGCGGCGCGGACGTCGTCGTGCAGCGGCTCGCCCGGGAGCCCCTGGAGCGCGTCGATCGTCAGATCCATCTGCTTCAGGTAGGTGCGGCACCTGTCGCACCACGCGAGGTGCCGCGCGCAGCCCTCCTCCTGCTCGGAGGACAGCTTTCCCTCGCTCCTGTCGGTGATCATCTCGGTCAGCTGACAGCACGTGACGATCATGTGCGCTCACCCCCTCGTCATGTAGCGCTCGAGCGCGGCCCTGAGCCTCGATCGGCCACGGTGCAAGAGGACCCGCTGGTTGGCCTCGCTGATACCCAGGATCTCGCAGACCTCGTCGGACGGACACCCCTCCACGTCGCGCAGGAGGACCACGGCGCGCTGTCCAGGCACGAGCGTCTCGAGCTCTCGCTGGAGGACGACGCCTATCTCCTTGCGCAGCAAGAGCACCTCCGGGCTCTGCTCCGTCCACGGAACAGGCGGAGCCACCCAGTCGCCGATGCTGTCGAATCGGGCCGGATCGACCGCCGGCTCGCCGCCGAGATCTCCGTCCTCCAGCCAGGAGACAGGGACCATGCGCTTCTCCCGGGCGCCCCACGTCCTGGCGCGGTTCGTCAGGATCCTGAACACCCATGTCTTCAGCGCGGAGCGCCCCTCGAAGCGCACGAGCCCATCGAAGACCGCCGCCCAGGTCTCCTGGACGACCTCTTGCGCGCCCGCGGGGCCGGCGACCGCCCGGGCGAGCCGGAGCATGGGTGTGTGGAGCTGGGTCACGAGCTGTTCGAAGGCCTGCTCGTCCCCCGCGAGCAGCCGGCGGACGAGCGCGATGTCGTCCGCCGGTGCCGCGCAACCGGGCGCAGCCGCGCCGCCCGGCTCGCTCGCCGCGAGGAGCGGGCCTACCTCGGCCGATGCGTGCTGCGCCGTTGCGGCCTGTGTGCCGTCGGCGGCGGCCGAGGGGTCGTGGGACACGCGGAGCACGGTATCACGCCGCCGAGCCCCGCATCAATCGACGCGGATCCGGGGCGGCGCGCCGCGCGGACGACGGCGGCCGGCGCCCCGGTCAGAGCGACAGCAGCGCGTCCGCGACCTCCTTCGGCTTCGTCATGAAGGGGGCGTGGCCCGCGTCGATCGAGATGACCCGCTCGCAGGGCAAGGCCGTGTACTGCTGCTTCTGCTCTGCAGGGCTGATGGCGAGATCCTTGAGCGCCTCGATGTAGACCCGGGGGACCCTCCCCCACCGCTCCTCCGTGACATGGATCGGCTCGTCGAACGGCTTCGCGGGCTCCTCGCGCAGGTGGCTCTCGAGCCGCGCGACGTCGTCCGGAGAGCAATCCTGGCAGAAGGCGTTCGCGGCCCACCCCTCCTTGAAGGTCAGCGTCGTGCCGTCCTCCGAAGCGGCCGCGTACGCCTTGATCGCGGCCCCTTCGTCGTCGGCCCACTCCTGGCTCAGCGACTGGCCATCTTTGAGCAGGAACGCGGTCAGGTAGACGAGCGTCTTCACCTTGTCGGGCCGCTGCTCGGCGGCCTGGCTCACCACGGTGCCGCCCATGCTGTGGCCGACGAGGATCACGGGGCGCGAGGCGCTGTCGATGGCCTCCGCCACGGCGTCGGTATAGGCCTCCAGGCCGGCGTCCGCGAGGGGCGTCTGGTCATCGCCGTGAGCGGGGAGATCGAGGGCGATCACCTCGTTGCCGCCGGCCTCGAGGAGCGGCACCACCTTGTCCCATGCCCATGCGCCCACGAAGGCGCCGTGGACGAGGACATACGTGTTCTTGTCCGGGCCCTGGGCCCCGCCGCCCGTGCCCCCGTCCGTGTCGCTGCCGCCGCAGCCGGGCAGCGCGGACGACATGAGCGCAGCGGCCGAGATCATGGTGCCAGACCGCAGGACCTTGCGAAGCAGACCGTTCATGGATGTCTCCTCATCGTCGCGAGGCTCTCCTCGAGCGCGACGTCATCGGTATTTCGACGTGCGATGGATGCGCGCGCCCCTGCGCCCGGACGTGTCCCCGGCGCCGCGACGGCTATCCCGCTACCTGCACAGTCTCGGAGGGGGCCCGAACGTTACAGCCTGTTCAAGGAATCGTCCGGAGGGGGCCGGGGCCGCGTCCCGCCGGCGGGACGGCGCCGGGCGCGGAGGCCGCCGGCGCGCCCGGCGGACCTGGTGGCGATGGGCGTTCTGGGCTAGACGCGTCGCCATGCCATCGGAGAGCGCCATGCCTGGCGGAGACGATCTCGTCGCGCGCGACCGCCGCTGCGTGATGCACCCTTACGCCGCGCCCATCTCGAGCGCGCCGCTCTTCGCGGTCGAGCGCGCGGAGGGCGTTCGCCTCACCCTGACCGACGGCCGCGAGCTCATCGACGGCATGTCGTCGTGGTGGGCCGCCATCCACGGCTACGCGCACCCGGCGCTGACGGCGGCGATCAGCGCCCAGCTCGGGCGGATGAGCCACGTGATGTTCGGGGGGCTCACCCACGCGCCCGCGGTCGAGCTGTGCGAGGCGCTGGTGGCGCTCACGCCCGAGCCGCTGACGCGCGTCTTCCTCGCCGACTCCGGATCCGTGTCGGTCGAGGTGGCCATCAAGCTCGCTCTCCAGTTCTTCATTGCGCGGGGGCAGCCCGAGAAGCGCCGCCTGATCAGCGCGCTCGCCGGCTACCACGGCGACACGTTCGGCGCGATGGCGGCCACCGATCCCGTCAATGGCATGCACCACCTCTTCCGCGGCGCGCTCGCGCAGCACCTGTTCGCGGAAGCGCCCGGGCCGGCGTTCGACGCGCCCTGGTCGCCGGACGCCCTGAGCAGCATGGCCGCGCTGCTCGAGCGGCACGCGCACGAGGTCGCCGCCGTGATCCTCGAGCCGATCGCGCAGAACGCCGGCGGGATGCGCTTTTACCACCCGCAGTACCTGCGCGAGCTGCGCGCGCTCTGCGACCGCCACGGCGTGCTGCTCATCTTCGACGAGATCGCGACCAACTTCGGCCGCACCGGGGAGCTGTTCGCGTGCCACCACGCGGGCGTCGCGCCGGACATCATGTGCCTCGGCAAAGCCCTTACCGGCGGCACGATGACCCTGGCCGCCGCGCTCTGCACGGAGCAAGTGGCCGCGACGATCGCCGGCAACGAGCCGCGCGTGTTCATGCACGGCCCGACCTACATGGGCAATCCGCTCGCCTGCAGCGCCGCGCTGGCCAGCGTCCGGCTCCTGCTCGCCTCGCCGTGGCGCGCGCGCGTCTCGGCCATCGAGGCGCAGCTCCGCCGCGAGCTCGCCCCGTGCCGCGCGATCGACGCGGTGGCCGACGTGCGCGTGCTCGGCGCCATCGGCGTGGTCGAGCTCAAGCAGCCCGTCGACACGGCGCGCGTGCAACCGGCGTTCGTGGAGCGCGGCGTCTGGTTACGGCCTTTCGGGAAGCTGGTCTATACCATGCCGCCTTACGTCATCGAGCCAGGCGAACTATCGCGTATCAGCGAGGCGATCGTGGGCGTGGTGTCGGGGCTCTGAGTCGCGGGACGGGTCGGCTCCAAGGCGCCCTGGTACACGATCACGGATTCCCTGCCGCAGTTCGAGGAATGGTGGCCCGAGATGCAGGCGCCGGTCGTCTCGCGCCCCGTGGCCCCGCCGAAAGAGGGCGTCACCCAGGGGAGCTGCCTGTGCGGCAGCGTGGCCTTCGAGTTCGACGGCACGCCCCTCCGCATGGTGAGCTGCCACTGCAAGCGCTGTCGCCTCGGGCGCAGCGCCGCGCACGCGACCAACGTCTTCGTCGCCCTGGACAGCTTCCGCTGGATCCACGGTGACGCGCAGATCGCGAGCTACAAGGTGCCCGACGCGCGGTTCTTCACCGTCGCGTTCTGCAAGCGCTGCGGCGGCGCGGCCCCGCGCCAGTCACCCGAGCGCGGCTTCGCCGTGGTGCCCGCGGGTACGCTCGACACCGATCCCGGCATCCGCCCCGCGGCCCACATCTTCGTCGACTCCAAGGCGAGCTGGTTCCCGATCACCGACGACCTGCCGCGGTTCGCCGAGTACCCACCCCAGGCCTGACGCCGCGATCAGACGATCTGCCACGGCACGGTCACCGTACGGGCTGTCCTGGAACGCCCCCGTGCACACGCGCGGTCGCTCAGGTACCCGGGCGCCGCCCGGCCCGGAGCGCGTCTCGCCGAGTGAGCAGCCACGCGTGCGCCTCGCCCTCCGTGTCGAAGAACTGCTGAGGGTAGGGCTGTCCTGTGAGCATATGCACGCCCTTCGCGAGGAGCGCCATGATCACGCGCATGGAAAAGCTCGCTCCGATGATCGCGACCGCATCGACGCGCGCTCCCCGCATTTCTTCCGTCACCGCCTTGCGCGCCTGCGCCGAGACAGGTCCCATGTGACGCGCGTCGGCGAGCACCAGGACGTCACGGCCGCTCTCCGACACGCGCTGGATCGCGCCGAGGACAGCGCGCGCTCGGTCTTCCGTGACCTCGCCATGGACCTCCACCCGCAGGATGCCGTCGGGCTCGTCACGAACATCGGGGCTCGCGTCCTTGGGGCCGAGATCGCTCATGCCAACCATACTAGCGCCTCGGCCGCGCGGCGGGGTGCGTACTCTCACCGCCCGCCGGGCTCGACTGGATGTCCGAGGCGAGCCCGACCGCCGCGAGCGCGCGGATGAACAGGAAGGCGAGGTCGTGCTGCCCCGGCGCCATCGCTTGCCGGGCGGCGCGCGGGAAGGCGTGGTGGTTGTTGTGCCACCCCTCGCCGAAGGTCAGGACCGCCACCCAGCCCACGTTGCGGCTCCCGTCGCGGGTATCGAACGCGCGGCTGCCGAAGCGGGCCGCGTGGCAGACGGAGTTCACCAGGTAGGTCGCGTGCATCCAGCACACGAACGGCAGGAAGAACACGAAGGGCACCGCGGCCCAGCCGAGGGCGAGACCCGCGAGCAGCACCGCCGCGACCTGCGGGGCGAAGCGCCAGCGGAGCAGCCACCGGTAGTAGGGATCGCCGACCAGATCGCGGCAGTATTTCTCCGGATCGCGGGGGTCGGTCGAGCCATCATCGAGGATCCACCCGACATGGGCGTACCAGAAGCCGCGGCGCGGCGAGTGGACGTCGCCTTCGCGATCGGTGTGCGCGTGGTGGCGCCGGTGGGTCGCCACCCACTCGATGGGGCTGCCCTGGCCGCTGATCATCGCCACCGACACGAGCGCGTATTCGACCCATTTCGGGCAGCGGAAGGCGCGGTGCGAGAGCAGCCGGTGCAGGCCGACCACGGTGGAGAGCTGGAGCGCCGCGTAGAGCGCGGCGGCGAGGGCGATGAAGCTCGCCCGGATCGGCAGGAACAGCCCGAGGACGGCGGCGGCGTGCACCAGGACGAAGTAGGCGATCGCGATGAAGCGTATGCGGCCCTTCATGGTGGATCTCCCATGGCCTCACGCGGCCGCGCTGGAGCGGCCCGCCCGGCGGGGCCGGATCCGCGCGAGGCCGCGCGGATCGGCTCTGCAGGACGACGCCTCAATGCGCTGCGGCTCGAGGCCGAGCTCCCGCATCTTCTCCGCGTCCCAGGCCTCGATCGGATCGCGCCCGGCGATGTAGCTGCGTGATCGATTGGCGAGCGGCGCGCGCAGGCTCATCACCTCGGGCGCCGACATGACGACGCACGCCTTGTAACGGGGCAGATCGCTCGTCATCAGCCGATTCCACACGTGGCGGCCCACGTTGTGGAGGCTCCCCAGCGCGCGGCTCAGGCGTTGGAAATGGTCGATCACCTCGGAGGGGTGCAGCCGGGGCGGGCGGTGGCAGAGGGTGTATCCATCGAGATCCCGGCTGATCACCCCGGGAAGGAGCCGGCCCTCGGCCGCCACCTGCGCGAAGAAGGGCGTCTCCGGGTACGGGCAGACGATGCCCAGGAAGGTCGGGCAGTGATCGCCGAGGTCGTGGAGGTACTCGGGCACCCGCTCGAGGTAGTCGTTGGTGTCCCCGTCCGCGCCCACGAGGAGCCCGAAGGAGAGGACAATCCCGCTCGCGAAGGCCCGCTGGATGACCTCCCGGACCTCGCTCAGCTTGTTCTGGCCCTTGTTCATCGAGCTGATCGACTCGGGGTTCAGCGACTCCAGCCCTGTGTAGACGTAGCGGCACCCCGCCCGCCCCATGAGGCGGACCAGCTCCGGGTCGCGCAGCACGTTGAACGTGAGCGCGCAGCCCCAGATCTTCTTGAGGGGCATCAGCGCCTCACAGAGCTCGCGCAGGTAGCGGGGCGAGCCCCCCAGGTTGTTGTCGAGGAAGCTGAACGCATTGTTGGTCACCCCCGGGATGCGCTGATTGAAGATCATCCGATCGCGGATGTCCCGGATCACGTGATCGATGGGGCGATAGCGATACTGTTCGTGCCCGGTCAAAACGCAGAAGTTGCAGGAGAAGGGGCACCCGCGCGACGCCTCGATGCCCGGCAGTCGGACGAGGTTGTTCCGGTAATCGACAAGGTCATAGCGGTAGGTGGGGATCTGCTCCGGGGGCACCGGCGGGAGCGCGTAGACGGGCTGGAGCTCGCCCCGCTGGAAGTCGGCGATCAGGGCCGGGAGGTTGGCCTCCGGGTCCTCCGCGACCACGGCGTCGAAGTACTGCAGCGCGTCCGCGCGGAAATGGCTCGCGTGCCTCCCGCCGGCCACCGTGGTCATGCCTTGCCGCCGGAACAGCGTGGAGAGGACCTTGGTGTGCTCGTAATAAGCGTGCAGGTACGAGAAGAACACCAGGTCCCAGTGACGGTCGAGCGGAATGTCCGTTTCCTTCTCGTTGTAGAGCTCGATCTCGGCGTCGGGCGGGCACAGGGCCGCGAGCAGCTCGGGCACGGACGATTGCATGATCGAGCGCTCCTTGCGGAGCAGTCGGCTCGGGTGCGTATAAGTCGAGATGATCGCGATGCGCATCGAGGACACTCCTGGTTCAGTTCAGGACGTATCACACCCTCGAGGCAAGCAGGACGGAGACAGACGATGGGGCGAGCTGGAGCACAACGAACGCGCCATGGGGTGGGCAGGGGTCAGCTCAGCGAGCACTCCACGCGACACGAGGACACACGCGCCACCTCGGCCGGGTCACGCCACCCCCGTCGGGTCACGCCAACCTCGACGAACGCGACGGCGAACCGCAGGAGGACGTGTCGTCTCTGTTGCGATTCTCCGACAAACTTATCCTCGAATCGAAACACCTCCTCGCGCAGCATCCCGGGCTCCCGGGGTCGGCCGGACTGGCCAGTTGCGATTTCATGGAGACGTGACATTCACAATGCGCGTTCCAGCGTAGCGTGAAAGTGGCCGCCGCTGTCTGCTTCGGCCATTCCTTGCAATCGCCTTCGAAGGCCAACAGGTGTCATCGTGCTAAAGTTACCCTTGTTCCCGCGCGCCCTCTCGCGCGCGGGGTATTCTCTCCTTCGGCGTGACCGCGTTCGATGGACGGCGGCCATGGCGCTCGCGACCGCCTGGGGCTGCGGCGGCTCGCCGGAGCCCGGTGAGCTCGGGACCGCCGAGCTCGCCGCCACCCTCCCGAGCGGGCGCGTGGTCATCAGCCAGGTGTACGGCGGCGGGGGCAACGCTGGGGCCGTCTACACGCACGACTTCGTCGAGCTGTTCAATCGGTCGAACGAGCCGGTGTCGCTCGCGGGGTGGTCCATCCAGTACGCGAGCGCCAGCGGCACGGGCGCCCTCGGGGCCACGACGACGCAGCTCACGGAGCTGCCCGCGATCACCCTGCAGCCCGGCCAGTACTTCCTCGTGCAGGAGGCCGGGGGCTCGGGCAGCGGCGCGCCGCTCCCTGCCGCCGACCTCGTCGATGCGACCCCCATCAACATGAGCGGCTCGGCCGGCAAGGTCGCCCTCGTCCGGCAGGCCACGGGCCTCGGCTGCAACGGCGGCACCGCGCCCTGCTCGGCGGCCCAGGAGGCGCTGATCGAGGATCTGGTCGGCTTCGGCGGGGCGAGCTACTTCGAGGGCGCCGCGCCGGCGCCGGCGACCGCCAACGCGACGGCGTCGCTCCGGCAGGGCGCTGGCTGCCAGGACACGGGCAGCAACGTCGACGACCTCTCGACCGGGACGCCTACCCCCCGCAACACCTCGACCGCCGCGCTCGAATGCGGCGGCGACACCCCGCCGGCGGTGACCTCGACGGTGCCCGGCAACGGCGCGACGGGCGCCGACCCGACCGCGAGCCTGAGCGTGACGTTCAGCGAGGCGGTGGCCGTCGCGGATGCCTTCGAGCTCTCCTGCGGAGGCAGCGCGCGCCCGTTCGTGGCCAGCGGCGGCCCCCTCGCCTTCACGCTCACGCCGGCCGAGCCGCTCCCCCCGAGCGCCGCGTGCCTCCTCGTCGTCCGGGCGAGCGGCGTGCAGGAGCAGGACCCGGGGAGCAACGGGACGATCGACCCCTTGCCCGCCGACGTGTCGGTCTCGTTCACCACGGCGCAGGCGGCGCAGGCGCTCGCGATCCACGACATCCAGGGGCGCGCGCACCTCTCGCCGCGCTCGGGCGCGGTCGTGAAGACGACGGGCCTCGTGGCGACCCTGCGCAGCAACGGCTTCACCGTGGAGTCGCCTGCGCCGGACGGCGATCCGGCCACCTCCGAGGGGCTGCTCGTCTTCACCGGCGCCGCGCCGTCGGTGAGGGTCGGCGACCTCGTCGAGCTCACCGGCGAGGTCACGGAGTACCGCGCCGGCTGCGCGGACCCGTGCACGCCCTCCCGCGGCAGCGCGTACAACAACCTGACGGTCACCGAGCTCGCCCGCCCGCAGATCACCGTCCTCTCGAGCGGCCACGCGCTGCCGGCCCCGGTCTCGATCGGCTTCGCCCCCGGCGCGCGCCGCCCCCCGGCGCAGATCATCGAGGACGACGCCAGCGGCAGCGTCGAGGCCGCGAACGGCTTCGACCCCGAGTCCGACGGCATCGATTTCTGGGAGAGCCTCGAGGGCATGCGGGTGAGCATCAACGCCCCGGCCGTCGTGGGCCCCACCCGCGAGTTCCCGAGCTCCGGGACCGCGGAGATCGCGCTGGTCCCGGGCGACCGCGACGCGGCCACGGGCGACGCGGCCGGCCTGCGCAGCGCGCGCGGGGCCGTCGTCGTCAGCCCCGGCGACTTCAACCCGGAGCGGATCCTGCTCCAGGTCCCCCTGCGGCCCACGACGCCGGCGCTGGACGTGGGCGCCACGTTCGCCGGGCCCATCGTGGGCACGGTCGACTACAACTTCGCCAACTACAAGCTCCTGCCGATCGACGAGGCGCTCCCCGCGGCGACCTCGACGCTCTCGCGCGAGGTCACGTCGCTCGGACCGCGGACCGCCGACGACCTCGACGTGGCCGCGTTCAATGTCGAGAACCTCGATCCGGGCGATCCGCAGGAGAAATTCGATCGCCTCGCGCGGATCCTCGTCGAGAACCTCGGCAGCCCCGATCTCGTCGCGCTCGAAGAGGTCCAGGACAACAGCGGCCCGACCAACAATGGAGTGGTGGACGCGTCGACCACGTTCGCGCGGCTCATCGCCGCGATCGCGGCCGTGCCGGGCGGGCCCAGCACCTATCAATTCCGCAGCATCGATCCGACCGACGGCACGGACGGCGGGGAGCCCGGCGGCAACATCCGCGTGGGCTTCCTGTTCCGGACCGACCGCGGGCTCGAGTTCGTCGATCGCCCGGGCGCCGGCGCCCTGACGCCGAACGAGGTGCTCGGCGGCGCGGGCGGCGTGTCGCTGCGCTACAGCCCCGGCCGCATCGACCCGGGCAATCCGGCCTTCGCCAGCAGCCGCAAGCCGCTGGCAGGCGAGTTCCGCTGGAACGGCCAGCCGCTGTTCGTGGTGGCCAACCACTGGAACTCCAAGGGCGGCGACGAGCCGCTCTACGGCCGCTTCCAGCCCCCGACCCTCTCGAGCGAGGTCCAGCGGCGGCAGCAGGCCACCGTGGTGGCCGGCTTCGTGCGGCAGATCCTCGACAGCGATCCTGCCGCCAACGTCGTGGTCCTGGGCGACCTGAACGACTTCCAGTTCTCGGCGCCGCTCGGGATCCTCAAGGACGCCGGGCTGACGACGCTCATCGAGACGCTCCCGCCCGAGGAGCGCTACACGTACGTGTTCGACGGCAATGGCCAGTCGCTCGACCACGTGCTGGTCAGCGCCAACCTGGCCGGGCCGAAGCTCGTGGGCTTCGACGTCGTCCATGTCAATGCGGAGTTCGCCGACCAAGCCAGCGACCATGACCCCGGCGTCGCGCGCTTCCGCGTCGCGCCCGCGCCGGACCTGGATGGCGACGGCGTGCCCGACGCGAGCGACAACTGCCCGGCCGAGCCCAACGCCGCTCAGGGCGACTCGGACGGCGACGGCCTCGGCAACGCCTGCGACCTCGAGTGCGTCAGCCTGCGGCGCGGCGCGTTCGGCGCCGTGCAGGACTCGTTCGTCGAGGGCCCGACGACGGGCTGGGCGTACGGCGCGTATCCCTACCTCATCACCAGCGCGAGCGCGGTCCAGCCGGCGACGGCGGTCCTCGCCTACGATCTGTCGTTCATCCCGGAGGGCTCCAGCGTGACCTCGGCGACGCTGTCGCTGTCCTATGCCTGGAAGCCCGCGGGCAGCGTCGTGACCGTGCACCGCGTGAACGGCGCCTGGGAGGAATCGACGCTCCATGGGGGCGGGTTCAGCGGAACCAACCCCGCGGTCGAGGCCTCCCTCACCACGCTGGCGCAGACCGACGCGTTCGTCACCGCCGATCTGACGTCCCTCGTGCAGGGCTGGGTCGATGGCGCGCAGCCGAACCACGGTGTCGCGCTGGTCGACGCGAACAACAGGACCGACTTCCGCGCGAGCGAGTATCCCGACATCGCGCGCAGGCCCAAGCTCGACGTCTGCTATCACGCGGCCGAGTGATCCGCCCGATCGACAGCGCGCGCCGCGATCGACGCCTACGCGCCCACCGTCGGCGCGACGCGCGCGTCCACGGCCGGGTCCGGCGGATCGAAGCCGGGCGATCCAGCGAAGGCGGCGCGCGCGGGACATTCCCACGCTGAACTGGAGCGCTTCAGGCTGGCGCCCTCGCCTCGGGCCAGCGCGTCACTTCGCGCCGGCGCGCCGCAGCACCTCGGCGCGCTCGGCGTCGGTCGGCTCGCGCTGGCAGTCCTTCCCGGCGCTCTGCAGGACATCGAGCTGCCGGACGAGATCCTGGGGATCCACGCTCAGGCATCCTTCCTCGAACTCGGAGCACTCGGCGACCGAGAGCGCGGTCCCCGCGACATAGCGGCAATCGGGATCCCCGGGGGGGTATCTCAGGAAGGTGGAGGCGTTCGTGAGGAGACACGCCGCGTCCGACGGCGTGTTCGCCTTCTTGCAGCGGGAGGCGGCGATGCGCGCCATCCGGTCCAGCTCGGCCGCCGGATACATGGGGACCCGGGGGCGGGCCGGCTCGGCGCTCGCGGCGCCGGCGGCCCGCGGGCCCGCGGCGGGCTGCGGCGCTCCGGAGCACGCGCTCGCGAGGAGCGCGCACGCGCCGGCGAGGACGAGCAAGGACCCCCCAGTCATCATCACGCGAGACGTACCATATCGGCCTCATCACCCGCAATCGAGCCGCCCCGGACCGGAGGCTCGCTGGCCCGACGTGGATCGGGTCGCCGCCCTTGCGGCGGCGGCGAGCGAGGAGGCAAGCTCCTCCTCGATGCTCCCGGTCAGCGTGATCGACGGCCGCTTCGAGGTGAACGCGCTGGCCGGCGCCGGAGGGATGGGGACGGTCTACCGGGCCCGCGACCGGGCGAGCGGCGCGACCGTGGCGCTCAAGCTGCTGCGCGAGGCCGACGCGCACTCGGCGGCTCGCTTCGTCCACGAGGCGCACGTGCTCTCGGGCCTCGAGCACCCGCACATCGTGCGCTACGTGACCCACGGGACGACGCCGTCGGGCCAGCCGTACCTCGTGATGGAGTGGCTCGCGGGGGAGACGCTCTCGGAGCGCCTTCTGCGCGGAGCGCTACGCCTCGAGGAGGCGCTCGCCGTCGTGCGCGCCGCGGCCGAAGCGCTCGGGACGGCGCACGCGCGCGGGATCGTCCACCGCGACGTCAAGCCGAGCAACCTGTTCCTCGTGGATGGCTCGATCGAGCGCGTGAAGGTGCTCGATTTCGGGATCGCGCGCCTGCACGCGGCGGCGACGCGGCTGACGCAGACGGGCAACGTGCTCGGCACGCCCGGGTACATGGCGCCGGAGCAGGCGCGGGGGGACCACGCGCGGCTCGACGCGCGCGCCGACGTCTTCTCGCTCGGCTGCGTGCTGTTCGAGTGCCTGACCGGGCTGCCGGCGTTCCACGGGCAGCACGTGATGGCGCTGCTCGCCAAGCTGCTGATGGAGGAGCCGCCGCGCCTGCGGGAGCTGCGGCCCGAGATGCCCGCGGAGCTCGATCACCTGGTGGCGCGGATGCTGGCCAAGGAGCCGGCCGCGCGGCCGGGCGAGGGCGCCGCCGTGGCGCAGCTCCTCGACGGGATCAGGGACGCGAGCGGCGGCGCGACCCCGGCGGATCGGAGCGTCGCGCCGATCACCGGGGACGAGAAGCGGCTGATCTCGATCGTGGCGATCCAGCCGGTCCGCGAGCGGCCGAGCCCCTTGCAGGAGACCGTGCCGCTCAGCGCGGTGTCCCTCGACGCGCTCGCGCAGGTGCGGTGCGTCGCGGCCCCGCTGGGCGCGCGGGTGGAGCAGCTCTGCGACGGGACGGTGGTGGCGACGGTGACCGGCGCGGGCAGCGCGACCGACGTGGCCTCGCTCGCGGCCCGCTGCGCGCTGCGGATCCACGCGACCCTGCCGACGGGCGCGTGGAACGTCGCGCTGGTGACGGGCCGGGCCGAGGACACGGGGCGCATACCGCTCGGCGAGGTGCTGGAGCGGGCGGCCTCGCTGTTCGAGGCGCCCTCGCGGGCCGGCCGCGCGGACGGGCGCGAGGAGCGCCACGAGGGCGTCCAGATCGACGCGATCACGATGGCGTTGCTCGACATGCGCTTCGACGTGCTGGAGCAAGGGGGAGCGCTCTGGCTGCTGGCGGAGCGCGAGGTCGGCGAGGCGGCGCGCAAGCTGCTCGGCAGGCCGAGCCCCTACGTGGGCCGCGACCGCGAGCTGCGCGGCCTCCTCCAGACCGTCGAGGGGAGCTTCGAGGATCGGCAGGCCGCGGTGGCGCTGGTGACGGCGGCGGCGGGGATGGGCAAGTCGCGCCTGCGCCACGAGCTCCTGGAGCTGCTGAAGCGGCGCTACCCCGCGCTGGACCTCGGCGTGAGCCGCGGCGACTCCATCGGCGCGGGCTCGGCGTTCGCGATGCTGGCCGGGGCGCTGCGCAACGCGCTCGGGATCGCGGCGGGCGAGGCCGCCCCGGCGGGCCGCGAGAAGCTCGAGCGAGCCGCGTGCCGCCTCCTCGCCGAGGCCGATCGCTCACGGGTGGCGGCGTTCCTCGGAGAGCTGATCGGCGCGCCGTTCCCGGACGATGACCGGCCGCTCCTGCGAGCGGCGCGTCAGAGCCCGGCGCTCATGGCGGAGCGCGTCGAGCAGGCGTACATCGATCACGCCCGCGCGGTGACGGACGCGCAGCCCATGCTGGTGGTGCTGGAGGATCTGCACTGGGGGGACGCGCCTTCGGTGCGGATCTTCGATCGGGCGCTGCGCGAGCTCTGCGATCGGCCGTTCGTGGTCATCGCCTTCGCGCGGCCCGAGGTCCACGACCTCTTCCCCCGGCTCTGGATGGAGCGGGGGCGCTCGGAGATCCAGCTGCGCCCGCTGCCCGCCCGGGCCGCCGAGCACCTCGTCCGGAGCGCGCTCGGCGAGGCGATCGAGGCGCAGACCGTCGCCGCCATCGTGGCGCAGGCCGACGGGAACGCGTTCTACCTCGAGGAGCTGATCCGGGCGGTCGCCGAGGGGCGGGCCGGCGCGTTGCCAGAGACCGTGCTCGGGATGGTGGAGGCGCGGCTCGCGACGCTGGGATCGGAGGAGCGGCGGCTGCTCCGGGCCGCGAGCGTCTTCGGCGAGGTGTGCTGGACCGAGGGCGTGCGTGCGCTCTCGGGCGCCCCGACGCCCGACGCGCGGGAGGAGGAGGCCTGGGCCGAGCTCTTCGAGCGCGAGATCCTCGAGCGCCGCCCGACGCCGTGCTTCGCGGGCCAGGAGACGATCGCGTTCCGTCACGCGCTCGTGCGGGAGGGCGCCTATGCGATGCTCACCGATCGCGACAGGCGCCTCGGGCACAGGCTCGCGGGGGAATGGCTCCTCCAGGCGGGCGAGCAGGATCCGATGGTGCTGGCCGAGCATTTCGAGCGCGGCGGGGAGACGGCGCGGGCGGCGGAGTTCTACCTGCAGGCGGCCGTTAAGGCGCGGCTCGCGGCCGATGTGCCGGCGGTGCTCGCGCGCGCCCGGCGGGGTATCGCCTGCGAGCCCGCGGGGGAGGTGCTGGCCGAGCTCCATATCCTGCTGTCGGAGCTGCGGTTCCACCTCGACGACCTGGCGCAGTCCTGCGCGCACGCGCTCGCCGCGCTGGAGAGCTTGTCGCCAGGCAGCGAGCTCCACGGGAGGGCCCTGGCGATCGCGCTCCTCGGCGCGGTCTACGCGGGTGACCGGCAGGCCGCCCGCGACCTGCTCCAGCGCGCGCCCCCCGCGGATCTCCCCGTCGATCCCCGGCGGGTGCTGGTCACCTGGACCCCCATCACCTTCCACGCCGTGCTCTGGGAGGGGATGCCCGACCTGGCCCGGCGCTACCTGCACAGGATCGAGCAGGACGCCGCGCCGATCGCGGGGGATGATCACATCGCCTGGGCCGCGATCGACATGGTCCGGGCGTGGTGGTGCGCCCACGCCGAGCGAGATGCATGGGGAGCGCTCCAGCGGTGCCGCACCGCGAAGGAGCACATCGAGGCCCTCGGCGATCGCTTCCACGTCATGATGGTGTGGCTGTATGCGGCCCAGAACGAGCTGAGGCTCGGCGCTTTCGAGCTCGCCGAGCAGGCCTTCGACGCGCTGCTCGCGGTGGAGCACGCGCCGGCCTACGTCGCGCTGACGGCGCTCTCGTTCCGGATCATGGGGCTGCTGGAGCAGCGGCGGGTCACGGAAGCGCAGGAGCAGGCCGGCACGATGCTCCGCAGAGCCTCGGCCTCCAGCGGGTTCTCTTACATGACGCAGGCGCGCCTGCTCCTCTCGGAATGCCGCCTCGAGCGAGGGGATCTCGCCGGGGCGGAGGAGGAGGTGCGCGCCGTCGGGGATGCCGCCAGGCTGGTGCCCTGCTTTCAGTCCGTGCGCCTCTCGCTGCTCGCCGAGATCCGGCTCCGGCAGGGGCGGGCGGCGGAGGCCGCCGCGCTGGCCCGCGAGGCGTTCGCCCTGGAGCGGTCGACCGCGTGTCTCTTCGTGCTCCGGCAGGAGGTGGTCCCCGCGCTGCTGGCCGAGGCGCTCCACGAGAGCGGCGAGGTCGAGGCGGCCCGTGAGGTCCTCCGCGAGGCGCGCGGCGAGCTGCTCGCCCGCGCCGACAAGATCGCGGATCCCGCCTACCGGCGGAGTTTTCTGGAGGACATCGACGCGCACGTACGCACGCTGGCGCTCGCGCGCGCGTGGCTCGAGACGTGAGCAGACGGGGGCGGCGCGACGAGGTAGAACCAGGCGGAGTGAACAGGGAGAGAACCGTGGCCGCCGCGAAGTCCACCCGGAACGATGTACAGGGCGCCCTGGAGCTCGCGGTGTTCGCCGGGGGCCGCGTGACGCGGCACCCGCTGCCTGCCGAGGGCCGGGTGTCGCTCGGCCGGTCGCCGGAGAACGACGTCCCGATCGACGACAGCTCCGTCTCGCGCCGGCACGCGATCATCCACCTCGGCCCGCCCATCGCGATCGAGGACCTCGGGAGCGCGAACGGGACCCGCCTCCGCCGCGAGCGCAGCGCCGGGCCGACGACCAAGCTCCTGGAGCTCCAGCCCGAGCAGGGCAAGACGATGGAGCTCTCGGTCGGGGACGCGGTGAACCTCGGCTCGACGCTGATCGTGATCCTGCCGCGCGAGGGCGCCGCGAGCGCAACGCCGGGCCAGGGGCAGGGCCAGCCCATCGTGCTCGACCCGGCCATGGAGCGGCTCTACGCGCTGGCCGAGCGCGTGGCCGGCGCGCCGATCACCGTGCTCTTGCTGGGCGAGACGGGCGCCGGCAAGGAGGTGCTGGCCGAGCACATCCACCGGCGCTCGCCGCGCGCGCAGGGGCCGTTCGTGCGGCTCAACTGCGCGGCGCTCTCGGAGTCGCTCCTCGAGAGCGAGCTGTTCGGCCACGAGCGGGGCGCGTTCACGAGCGCGGTCCAGGCGAAGCCGGGCCTCCTGGAGACGGCCGAGAAGGGCACGGTGCTGCTCGACGAGGTGGGCGAGCTGCCGCCCAGCATCCAGGTGAAGCTGCTGCGCGTGCTCGAGGAGCGGAAGGTGATGCGCGTCGGGGGGCTGAGCCCGCGGCCCATCGACGTGCGCTTCGTCTCGGCGACGAACCGCGATCTGGCCGCCGAGGTGAAGCGGGGCGCTTTCCGGGAGGATCTGTTCTTCCGGCTGAACGGCATCGCGCTGACGATCCCGCCGCTCCGGGCGCGGATCGCCGAGATCGCGCCGCTCGCTCGGGCGCTCGCCGATCGGACCGCGGGCGCGCTCGGGCGCCCGGCGCCGGCGTTCGCCCCCGAGACGCTTGCCGCCCTGGAGGCGCACCGCTGGCCCGGCAACATCCGCGAGCTACGCAACGTCATCGAGCGCGCGGTCGTGCTCTCCGGCGGGGACACGCTGCTCCCGGAGCACCTCCTGCTCGACGCCGCCGCGGCGCTGCCGCCCGCGCCCGCCGAAGCGCGCCCCGCGGCGGCGCCCGTCGAGGCGCGCCTCGCGGCGGCGCCCGCCGAGGCGCGCTCCGCGGCGGGGCCCGCCGAGGCCGCCGCGCCCGCCGGCACCGTCCCCCCGGCCGAGGGCGCGGGCGGCCTTCGGAGCGAGCTCGACGCGTTCGAGCGGCGGCGGATCGTCGACGCGCTGGAGCAGTGCGCGGGGAACCAGACGCAGGCCGCGGCGCTCCTCGGCATGCCCCGCCGCACCTTCGTGGCCCGGCTGAGCGCCTACGGCATCCCGCGGCCGCGCAAGGGCAAGGCCACGCGCTGACGCGCGCCGGCGGCGCAGGGCCTCACTTCGCGCCGAGGAGCTTCAGCAGCTCTGCCCGCTCGGAGTCGGTCGGCTCGCGATTGCAGTCCTTGCCGGCGGTTTGCAGGGCCGCGAGCTGGTGGTCGAGATCCTTCGCGTCCACGCTCTGGCAGCCCTCCTCGAAATCGGAGCACTCGGCGACGGACAGCGCGGTCCCCGACACGTAACGGCAATCCGGGTCCTCGGGCCGGTATTTGAGGAATGGTGTGGCCTCGGTGAGGAGACACGCCGAGTCCGAGGACGCATTCGCCTTCTTGCAACGCGCGGACGCGACGCGAGCCACCCTGCGCAGCTCTTCCAAGGGATAGCGGCGGCTCCGGGGACCGGCAGGGCCCGCCGCGGCGGTGTCGCCGGCCGGGGCCGCCGGCTGAGCGACGGACGCTACCGGGGCACCGCCCCCCAGGCTCGCCGGCGTCGAGGGCGCGGGCGGCGAAGAGGAGGCGCACCCACAGGCGAGAAACGCGGCAACTGTGATGAGATGAGTTCCCCCAACCTTCATGGGCGACATATATCACACCTTACCTCTCCCCTTCAATGCAGAGCTCACCCTCCGAGCGCCGATCCCGCGCATCGAGCATCAATAAAAATTTACAGCAACAGCACCCCATCGGAAGAGGTGAGGTGAGGTCCACGCTCGGGAAGGCTGTCGAGGGTCCGCCGCGCGGCGCTCGCGCAAGCGCCGCTCGCGCAGGTCTTGCTCAAGTCGAGCGAGGGTGACCCGACCTGCCGCGCCGGAGCGCGAGGGCTCGTCGGATCCCGCACGGATCCTCGTTTCCTCGCGGTGGCACGACGCCTGCTGAAAGGCCAATCGCCGCGCGCAGCGCCGCTATCTCGGCAGGAGAGCGCGCAGGCACACCTCGAAGGGAGCTCTATCATGATGCGTGCGCTGTTCGCTTCGTTGTCCTTCTCGTTGCTCGCTGGTTGCGCCGTGACGCCCGCTGGAGAGCCGGCCGCAGAGGATCTCGCCCCGCCGGACGCGGTCGAGCAGTCGGCGGCCAGCGACGCTGTCGCCTTCTCCTCGGCGGTGACGTTTCATTCGGAGACGCCGTTCTACGTCCCGCCGCGCGTCGGCGGTGATGCCGACTTCGGCGGTCACGGGCCGCGCACCTACCTGGAAGTGGAGCTCCACGTCTTCAATGGCAACGAGGTCTGGGCGTCCGTCCATATCGACGCCATCGAGACGAAGAGCGACTGGACGCGCGCCGAGGGGACCGGCTGGTTCCACCTCTACACGGCGCCCCGCGAGATCACCGGGATCCTCGGCCCCACGTACTTCGAGCACGAGTACCTCGACACGAACCACGCCCACGACCTCTTCTCGTTCTCGACCGGCAGCCTGGTCTCGCTGCTCGACTATGTCGGCGACACGAAGGGCAACGAGGCGGGGACCAGGACCGGCGTCCAGGTCTTCTTCCAGCCCATCACCGTGGGTCTCCTGTGAACCCACGGCGCGAGCGCGCGCCCGGCGAGGTCCGCCCCTCCGGATGTCGCGCTCGCGCCGGACAAACCGGTTAACATTCCGAGGTTCCACACACGAGACGAGGAGTTCATCAAGCCATGAGCACTGGATCAAGCACGGGCGAGCTGGGTGTCACGCGGGGAGACCTCTTGCCCAAACGGACGGATGAGCCGGACAAAACGCAGATCCCCATCGACTCGAAGCTCCGCTTCATCGAGACGAGCACCGGGACCCCGCTCCTCCACCTGGCCGTGTCGGGATTGACGCCCCCCAGCGGATTCACGGCGAAGACCGAGTACTGGTCGAGGCTCGCCGCCTTCAAGTCGAGGGCGATCACCCTGGTCTCGTTCGGGTTCACGAACCACCCGGGATCGCCGGATTACCCCAAGGAGTTCCGGGACTGGCTCGTCGGGGGCAGCGTCCTCTCGACGGACCAGGAGGCGTCGGGGCAGCAGTGGACTCAGGGCATCTACCAGCCGACCTCTCCGGCCAGCGCGCTCTACTGGGCCGTCGATCCGGACGGGCCGATCGGGCGCCGGATCGGCCTCCTTGTGGAGCTCGGCAGCGCCGGCGAGCTGCGCAACGCGATCTGGTACAAGATGGATCGGCCCCAGAACGGCCTCATCTTCCAGAACACCCCGAGCAAGGTGAACTTCACGCAGGTGTTCGTGGGGGATACGCCGTCGAACGATCCGCGCCACATCGACCCTCAGAGCGCCTGGTACTACTACCATGGCGTGATGAGGCCCGCGTGAGCCGCCAGCGCGCTTGACGCCTCGCCCGGGGACGCCGCCCCAGGCGCGCCCGGGCAGGCCTCCAGCGCAGGGCGGCCGAGCGCTGAGCCGCTCACCCCGGCGCCGGGCGCGCCAGCCGGAACCCGATCCCCCCGAAGCGATCCCCGGGCTTGCCCGCGAAGCGCCCCGCCGCCCGGCAGAGGTTCGGCGACGTCGACCACGCGCCGCCCCGCGCCGCGCGGAAATCCGCGTCGCCGTCGTCCGCCGGATCGAGCAGCACGACCCCCGCTTCGGTCCGGGGCCCCTCGCGCTTCCACGCGTTGATGCACCAGTCGCGCACGTTGCCGGCCGCGCCGCGCAGGCCATAAGGGCTCTCGTCCTGCGGGAAGTCGTCGACGGGCCGCCGGCCGGCGACGCCCTCGTGGCTGCCCAGCATGCAACCCCAGGTCGGCTCCAGGAAATCACCCCAGGGCATGCACCGGCCGTCGACGCCCCGCGCCGCCTTCTCCCATTCGAGCTCGTTCAGGAGGCGCCACGGCGCGCCCGTCACGGCGGCGTACCACGCCGCGTAACGCATCGCCGCCCGCCAGTGGACGAACGCGACGGGCATCCTCGGCTCCTCCTGGACGTCGGTCTGGATGCACCCGAGCCGGAAGCGGCCGTCGTCTGCCCGCTCGAACCGGAGCGAGTCCGGGCTCGATCCCGAGGCGGCGCGGCCGAGCGAGAGGCGCGGGCAGCACTCGAGGGCCTCGGCTTCCCGCCCGCTCGCGACGAGCGCGTTGAGGAAGGCGAGGTACTCGGCGTTGGTGACCGGGTGCCTCCGGACGATGAAGCCGTCACACCAGAGCCGCGTCCGCGGGAGGCTGTCCCCCGCGTCCGGATCGCCGCCGGCGAGGAACCAGCCGGCCGGCACGTAGAGGTCGTCCTCGCCGAGCTCGCCGAGGCGAAGGAGGCGCACCGGCTGGGCCCCTTCCCCGCCTGGCCGGACGCCGTCCCAGCGCCGCCCGCGCTCGATGAGCACGGGATACCACGCGTCGTGGTACCCCGGCGCGCGCAGCGTGAGGAGGTAGCTGCCGCGCGGGAGCGCCACCTCGAGCAGGGGCGTGGGCCCGAGCTCGCGCGCGAGCTCGGGCACGAGCCTCCGGTCGCGCTCGACGTAGCGGTGGAGGGAGACCCGCGCCCCCGCGGGCACGGTCGCCAGCGTGAGCGCCCCGTCGCCGGCGAGCAGCACCGCGTGGCGCCCGCGGTCGTGCTGCCGGAGGAGCGCCTCGGCGCGCGCCGCGCCCCGCGGATCCCGCGCCTCCTCGGCCTGGGCGAGCTCCTCGGCGTAGTGATCGGCCAGCGCCTCGTGCGCCTCGCGGAGATCCGGCGCCTCGTTCAGCGCCGAGCGGAGGACCTGCATCCACTCGACCTGGCCGAGCGACGCCTCCCGCTCCAGGCGCTCCGCCTCGTCCTCGAGCCGCCACCCGCGCGCCTTCCGCTCGGCCGGATCGAACGAGCTCAGGCCGTCGAGGATCGCCCGCGCCTCGTCGCGCAGCGCCCGGGCGCGCGCCCGCGTCGCCTCGATCTCCGGCCGGATCGCGCGGGCATGGTCCACGATCGCGAGCGCGCGCTCGCGCCGCCGCGCGCCGTCGAGCCAGCTCCGGACGTCGGCGGCGAGCGCGCCCGCGTCCGGGGTGCGAGCCTCCGGGGCGAGCGCCATCGCGCGGGCGCAGATCGCCGCGAGCTCCGCGGGCACCTCGTGGGGGGCGCTCGCCTCGACCGGCCTGAGCCCGCCGGTGAGGAGCGCGCCCCAGATCGCCGCGGGCTGGCCGCCGTAAGGGTGGCGCCCGGCGAGGATCTCGTAGAGCACGACGCCGAGCGCGTAGACGTCGCTCGCCGCGCCGAGGCGATCGCCCTCGCCTCGCGCCTGCTCCGGGGCCATGTAGAGCAGCGTGCCCAGCACCTCGCCGGGCTGCGTGAGCGGGGCCGCCTCGATCACGTCCGCCGCGCCCGCGGCCCCGGGCGACCCGCGCAGCGGCGCGGAGGGCCGCGCGAGGCCCCAGTCCATCACCAGGACCTCGCCGAACTCGCCGATCATCACGTTGGCGGGCTTGAGGTCGCGGTGCATCACGCCGCGGCTGTGCGCGTACGCCACGGCCTCGCAGACGCGGAGGAACGTGTCGACCGCCCGCCGCAGCGCGGCGGGCGAGAGGCTCCCGCCGCCGGCCGCGTACGCCTCGGCGATCACCTCGCCGAGCGTGCGCCCGCGCACCTCCTTCATCGTGAACCACAGCCGCCCGTCGGCGAGCTCGCCGCACTCGTGCACGGGAACGATCCCGGGGTGCTGGAGCGCCGCGGTCAGGCGCGCCTCGGCGAGGAAGCGGGCGCGATCGGGCGTCGCGTCGCGCGTCTCGGACGACTGGATCTTCATCGCGAGCACGCGCCCCAGGATGCGATCGCGCACGCGGCGCACCTCGCCCATGCCCCCGCGCCCGATGCAGCCGAGATCCTCGTAGCGCTCCTCCGCGGACAGGCGCTCGGGGGCCGTGACGGAGATGGGCGGCAGCTCGGGGGCGGTGGCGCACGGGGTCTCGCGCAGCCTGAACGTGACGTCCGACGCCGCGCCGGCCGGCGGCGCGCTTCCAGACTCGCCCGAGGCGGGCGCGCCGCATGCGGGCTGCGTCAGCGCCATCTGCTCGCGCTCGCTGAGGCTCATGCGTCGTCCACTCCGCGGATCGCGCCGGGGCGCTGCTCCCCAAGGCCAAGGTCAGCGCCGACTCTATCGTCCGGGCGCGCTGGGCTCAACCCGACAGGGGCTGTCGGGCCCAGACGCGCGCCGTCCTCGGCGTCTCGTCGTCCAGGCGGCGCCATTCCCGGTCTCATCCCGCCGCGCGAGCAGGTGTGGACGTTCAGCCCCGATTCGCGGCCACGCCTTCTCCCCTACGACGGGGCGCATGGACAGCGACGTGACCCGCATGCTCGGCGAGATCGCCGCGGGGCGGCGCGAGGCCGCCGGCGAACTCCTGCCGGTCGTCTACGGCGAGCTGCGCAAGCTCGCGGCCGCGCAGCTCTCGCGCCTCCGTCCGGGCGAGACGCTCCAGCCGACGGCGCTCGTGCACGAGGCCTACCTGAGGCTCGTCGGCGCGGCCGACCCGGGGTGGAACGGGCGCGGCCATTTCTTCGGCGCCGCAGCGCAGGCGATGCGCGAGCTGATCGTCGACCACGTGCGGCGCAGGAGCGCGGCGAAGCGCGGGAGCGGGCGCCGGCCAGCGGAGCTCGACGCGGCCTCCGGTGATCTCGGCCTCGAGGACGTGCTCGCGGTCGACGCCGCGCTGAAGCGCCTCGAGGGCGCGCACCCGCGCAAGGCGCAGGTCGTGGTGATGCGCTACTTCGGCGGCCTGTCCGAGGAGGAGAGCGCCGAGGCGCTCGGCGTCACGGCGCGCACGGTGGAGCGCGACTGGCGCTTCGCCCGCGCCTTCCTCCACGAGGCGCTGGAGCAGAAGGACGGGTGAACGGCGGCGCCCCGGATCCGGCGCGTGTCGCCTCGCTCTTCGACGAGGTGGTCGACCTCGAGCCGGCCGAGAGGGCGCGCGCGCTCGAGGCCGCGTGCGCCGGCGAGCCCGCGCTGCGGGCCGCGGTCGAGCGGCTCGTGTACGCGGCCGCGCTCACGCAGCGGATCGAGGTCGGCCGTCACGTCGGCGCCGACGTGCGCATCACCGGCCGCTGGTCGCTCATGCCGGTGCCGGGGACGCCGATCGTGGAGGCGCGCCTCGACGGCGCGACCGTCGAGCGGCACGGCGCGCCCGAGGTGTCGCGCGAGGCGCTCCGCCAGCCGGTGCTCCTGGTGCACGACGAGGCGGGGCGGCTCGTGGGCCTGCGCTTCGCCAGGGAGGCGCCCGCCGGCGCGCGGGCGCTGCTCACCGGGCTCGCCTCGCTTGCGCAGTACACGGCGGGCGCGGGCGAGGCGTGGGAGATCGACGAGGTGGACGCCGCCGGCACCTTCCACGCGAGCTACCGGCGCGAGGGCCGGAGCGTGCGGCGGTCGAAGCGAGGTTATGCCGCGCTCCACGCCGGCGGCTCGACGCGCATGACGGTCGAGGGCGAGGGGCGCATGGTCGTCGGTGGAGACGGGCTCGTGGAGGCGCTCGACGCGCGGGAGGCGACCCGCACCGAGATCGGCGAAGGGATGGCCCGGATCACGGGTGCGCTCGGGGCGGCGCTGCGCCTCGTCGATCGCGGGCCGGCGCGCGCGGCCGACGTCGAGGCGGCAGAGCGGCGCATCGCGACCTACGGGCCCGCCTCGATGGTGGTCCGCGACGACGACGAGGCGGCGCAGCGGCGCGCGGACGAGCGGCGCGCGGCGGGCGCGAAGCTCGGCGATCTGCGCGGCGCCTTCGTCGAGAGCAAGGGCGAGCCCGACACGGACACGCGCGGCCGGCGGCGCGCGGCGCTGCTAGCGCGATCGGCCGCCGTGCTCCGCCTCGATCCAGCGCAGTCGCTCGAGGCGGGCAAGCAGCTCGCGCGGCCGGGGGTGAAGGACGCCGACGCAGATTTCCTCGCGGCCGCGCTCGGGGCGGCGGGCACCGAGGAGGCCACGGCCGCGCTCGCCGACGTGCTCGCCGCCCCGGGCGCGACCAGCGACGCACAGCGGCACGCGGCCGTGAGCCTGGCGCAGTCCTCCTTCGCCGACGCGCAAACGATCGACGCGCTGCGCACCGCGGCCTCGTCCGGCGATCCCCTGGTGCGCGAGGCCGCCACGCTGGCGCTCGGCGCCCAGGCGCGCACGCTGCAGCAAGCCGGGGATCAGGGCGCCGACCTCCCCGATCCGGTGCCCGATCTTCTCGCAGCGTAAGCGGCGGCCGGCGACGCCGCCGCGCGCCGCCTCGCCCTTGAAGCCCTCGGCAACAGCGGTGATGGCCGCGCGCTCGACGTCATCCGCGCTGAGCTGGGCTCGCCCGAGCTCGCGCCCACGGCGGCCTACGCGCTGCGCTTCATGCCCGCGCCGGTCGCCGACGATCTCCTGGTCGGGCTCGTCGCCTCACCCGATCCCTCGCTGCGCCGCGCGACCTGGGCAGCCGTCTACTACCGGGACGCCGCGCTCTGGGCGCCCCGCCTGAAGGCCGCGCTTGCCATGGAAACCGATCCTCAGGTGAGCGCGGCCATCGAAGCCGCGCTCGGCCGCCCCCGCAGCTGAGCCGCGAGGGGGCGATATCGAGCGCGCCGCGCCATCGCGTGATCCGCTACCGCCATGCGCGCCTGCGCGCTCGCTTCGGTGGTGAACCGGCGACCATTCCGGCCCGAACGGCGGCGCGACGCGCGGGCGGAGGACCCGATTTTCGTCGCCCGTTGAGTCTATCCTCTCGCAAGCGATCGTTCTTCGCAAGACTGGTTCTTCGCAAACATGGATCCACCTTGTCCGCCCCGCCGCGCCGACCCGGACCCGGGCGCGGCGGCACCCCGGAGGACTCCATGAGCGACGTCACCATCCTCTTCGGAAGACCCCATGTCCCTCAGTTCGCCGAGGATCGCTTCGAGATCGACGTGCTGGCCGCCGAGGAGCTCGGCATCGAGTCTTACGCGATCCCGCTCGACCCCGTCGTGAATGGCGAGCCGGAGCGCGCATTGCGCCGGCTGCCGAGTCCCCGGTACCGGACATGGCTCTACCGAGGGTGGATGTTGAGCGAAGATGAATATACAGGCCTGTACGAGGCCATGCAGGACCGCGGCGAGGAGCTCGTCGTCGATCCGGAGAGCTTCGCCGAGGCGATGTACATGCCCAATTACGTCCCGCTGCTCGGCGACAAGACCGCGCCCACGCGGTGGACCGAAGGCGAAGACATCCGGGAAGCGTGGGAGGCGGCCCTGGAGCTCGGGCCGCCGCCGTGGGTGGTCAAGGACCACGTGAAATCGGTCAAGGAGCTCTGGCATCGTGCGTGTTTCGTGCCCGAGGGGGCCACGTACGACGATTTCGCCGAGGTGTGCGAGAAGATCCTGGAGCTCCGCGGAGACCGCTTCGAGCGGGGGTTCGTCGTGAGAAAGTACCTCGACCTCGCGACGCTGCCCGGCTGGGCGCCCGGCCAGCGCCGCGTGACCGACGAGCACCGCCTCGTGTTCTGGGAGGGGCGGCTGGTGGCGCACGCGCCGTATTACGACGTGGACTCGACGCTCGAGCATCCGGGGCAGTTCGCTCATCTCGGCCAGGTCATCGGCTCCCCTTTCTTCACGGCCGACGTGGCCCGGCTCGAGCGCGGCGGGTACACGGTGATCGAGATCAACGACGGCGGCTGTTCGGTCTTCCCCGAGCAGATGGATCCGCGCGACTTCTACGGGGCGGTGCTGGGCTGAGCTGCCGGGCGATTAGCTGCGCAGCGCGGCCGTGGCCTGGGGCCGAAGCGCGGCGGGGCGCGGGCGCTTGGCCACCTCGGCCTTCCTCGGTACGGACGGCCTCGCGTCGGCTCTCCAGGGCTGGAACCGCTCGTCCTTCCACATCACGAGGCCGCCCGACAGGGGCGCCTCCGGCCCCGCATCGTCCTCGGAACGCAGCCAGACGAGCGGGCGTGCCTCGAAGACGGGCTGCGTGCACGCGATGTCCTCGAACGCCGCGGACCAGGAGCCGGTGTTTCCGAAGAACACCCCGCCTTCCCAGCTCCCCTCCGGGTTGTGGGTGTGCCCGAAGATCACGGCCTTGGCGCCGTGCGCCCTGGCCACGGACCGCGCCGCCTGGTTCACGCCCTGCCAGACCGCGTCGAGCGTGGGCTTCGGCACGGCGCACTCGTACGCGACGAGGAGCGTCGGCGCGAGCAACGCCGCCGCCGCGAGCCCCCCCGGCATCCAGCACAGGCACGCGAGCGCCGCGAGGATCCCGACCGCCGCGAGCCCGAGGCGATCCAGCCAGAGCTCGCGCGCCACACGGCCGAGGCAGTCCTCGGCCGGCCGCGCGAACAGCCGCGCATGCTTGACCACCGCCGGGAAAGGCGCGCCCGTCTCGCGGGTGGCCGCGGCGAGGTCCGCGCGCCGGAGCGCCCGGCGGCTCGGATCGCGCCGGCGCACGAGCTCGATCATCGTGCGCAGCGCGCCCACGCCGAAGGCGAGCACGAGGGAGCGGCCAGAGAACAGGTAGTACCGCGTCCAGTGAGAGAGGTAGCCGAAGCCGGAGAGCATGAACGACGAGTCGACGTGCGGGTTGAAGTACCCCATGCGCGACACGAGCAGCCGGCTCACGAGCGAGCCCATCGTCGGCTGGATCTCCCCCCGATTTCGGCCGAACGGCGCCATCGGGTAGCGATAACAGCAGTACGAGTCGTACTGATTGCCGTGCTCGACGATGACGCCGTCGTGCGTGCGGTGGAACCAGGCGCGGAAGGCCACCCGCGCCGCGAGCGCCGCGCGGAGCTCCTCGGTCGATCCCGCCGGAAGGCCGCCGTCCCGGGTGGCGAGCTCGTGCATGGCCGCGTCCACGACGCTCCGCTGCACCGCCTCGCGCACCTCGGGCAGCGTGAGCTGGATGTCGTGGTTGCCCGCCACGAAGACCACGGTGTGCCCGTCCGCGACGATCCGGCCGACGGCCGCGACGAACACCGGGTGATCGCGCAGGATGGCCTCCATCGCCGGCACGGCGTGCTCGGCGGTGCGCGGCAGGTCGTGGACCACGCTCTCGTTGCCGATCACCCGAGGCGCATCCAGGTCGAAGATGTCGCCGTTCAGGACCAGCGTCAGCTCGTCGCGCTCCGCGCCGAGCTCCCCGGAGCCGCCCGCCCCCTTCCGGACCTCTCCCCGGAGCGCGTCGAGCATCGCCGCGATCTCCCCGTCCGGGGAGTACGGCGCCTGCCGATAGCGCATCCAGAGACCGTCGGTCGGCTCGAGCTCACATAGATGGATGTCTGAGATAGCCACCGTGTGATGCATCGGCGGGAAAACTGACATGAGCACGTCTCCACGCCAGCCACAGGACCGTCAAGACTTGGTGTCACCGGGCGTGGAGAGCGCCCTGCTGCAGTGCGCCCGGAGCGTGATCCAACGCGCGATCACGCTCAGCACACCTGTTCGCCACGGTGCATCCCCTTGAATGTCGCGCGCCCGCCACGAGCGGACTCGGAACGATCGAGCACGAGGCGCATTGAGATCTCGGCTCCTGGATTCTCACCAAGAGAGCGACTGACCGAGCGACACCCCTCTGGTTGGGGCTCAGTCGCGCCGGAACACATGATGTTGTGGTCCCTCATGACGCGGCGAAGCCCTGGCGAGGTCGACGAGCGGCCCCATCTTTCCTGGACGGTCGCCGGCGCGATGCTCCGTCCGGGGGCGCGCGAGCCCTGGGGGCGCCGGCCTCTGGTACGATGCACACTGGCGGAGCGAGGTGGACGCAAACCATACTGGCAGGACGGACTGTTGAGCCCGTGTGGTGTTCCGCGGGGGGAGCTCCGCGACAGGGAGGTGACCATGTCGACCCATTTCATCGACGGCAGCTGGGTGACCGGCGCGGGCGAGCCGTTCGCGAGCCGGAACCCCGTGACGCAGGCGGTCGTCTTCGAGGGGCGCGCCGCGAGCGAGGAGCAGGTCGACGCGGCCGTGGCGGCGGCGCGCGGCGCGTTCGCTGCGTGGCGCGATCGCGGCCTGGAGGAGCGGGCGGCGCTGGTGAAGCGGTTCGCCGGCGTCCTGGGCGAGCACAAGGCCCGGCTCGCGGACGTGATCGGGCTGGAGACGGGCAAGCCGCGCTGGGAGGCGCTCACCGAGGTCCAGACGATGATCGGCAAGATCGACGTGTCGCTGATGGCCTGGCGCGAGCGGACGGGCGAGCGTCAGGCCGAGGCGGGCGACGCGACGGCCGTCGTGCGCCACCGGCCGCACGGCGTGGTCGCTGTGCTCGGGCCCTACAACTTCCCGGGCCACCTGCCGAACGGCCACATCGTCCCGGCCCTGATCGCGGGCAATTGCGTGGTGTTCAAGCCCTCGGAGCTCACGCCGAGGGTCGCGGAGGAGACCGCGCGGCTCTGGGAGAAGGCGGGGATCCCGGCCGGGGTGCTCAACCTGGTCCAGGGGGGGAGGCGCACCGGCGTCGCGCTCGCCGGTCACCCGGGCATCGACGGACTCTTCTTTACAGGCAGCTCCGGCACGGGCAACGCGCTGCACCGGCAGCTGGCGGGCCAACCGGAGAAGATCCTCGCCCTGGAGATGGGCGGCAACAACCCGCTCATCGTCCAGGACGTCGCGAACACCGAGGCAGCGATACACCATATCCTTCAGTCGTCCTTCATCTCGGCGGGCCAGCGGTGTACGTGCGCGCGGCGGCTGCTGGTGCCGGCGACGCCGGAGGGCGACGCGCTGTTGGGGCGCCTGGTCGACGCGGCGTCCCGGCTCAAGGTGGGCAGGTACGACGACGCGGAGCAGCCGTTCATGGGCGCGGTGATCTCGCTCGCGGCGGCGGATCGGCTGCTCGCGGCGCAGGCGCGGCTGGTCTCGCTCGGCGGCGAGGTGCTGCTGGAGATGCGCCGGCTCGAGGAGGGAACCGCGCTGCTCTCGCCCGGCATCCTCGATGTGTCGGCGATCAAGGAGCTCCCGGACGAGGAGCATTTCGGGCCGCTCGTGCAGGTGCAGCGCTACGGGAGCTTCGATGAGGCGCTCTCGCTGGCCAACCGCACGCGTTATGGGCTCGCGGCCGGGTTGATCTCGGATCGCAGGGAGCTCTACGAGCGGTTCTGGCGGGAATCCCGGGCGGGGATCGTCAACTGGAACAAACCGCTGACGGGGGCGTCGAGCGCCGCGCCGTTCGGTGGGGTCGGGAGCAGCGGAAACCACCGGCCAAGCGCGTATTACGCGGCGGACTACTGCGCATATCCGGTCGCGGGGCTGGAGGCGGCGGCGGTGGCGCTGCCTGGGCAGCTGGCGCCGGGGATGCGGCTCAACAGCTAGAACCAGGACGCAACGGCCGCCGGGGAGAGGGGAGGGGGCGCGCGGGGGCGAGGGGGGCCCTTCCCGCGGACTCGCGCCTTGTGGTGGCTATGGCCGACTGTACGGGACAGGGAGATCTGGGGGCGACAAGCTGCGGTGCTGGCCGGCGCTCGGATCCGCGGGGCCCTTCCCCCTCGCCCCCGCGTGCCCCCTCCCCTCTCCCCGGCGGCTTCCCGGCGGAACAGGCGGGTTGGAGAGGGGTCAGGAGGCGGAGCTCTGCGGGCCTAGCTCTATCGGGAGGGCGGTGACGCCGCGCATGCCGGGGTTCATGCGCCAGGTCAGCGGCCCAGGGGAGAGCTCGGCGTCGGGGAAACGGCGCAGGAACGTGGAGATGGCAGCCTGGGCCTCCACCCGGGCGAGCGCGGAGCCGGCACAGTAATGGACGCCTAGGCCGAGCGAGATGTGGCGGATGTCGGTGCGGCGGAAATCGAGCTTGTCGGGGTCGGGGAACTGCGCGGGATCGCGGTTCGCCGCGCCGAGCACCAGGAAGGCGCGATCACCCTTCGGGATCCGCACGCCATCGAGCTCGATGTCGTCGAGCGCGACACGGCTCATCCACTGCACCGGAGAGTCGTACCGGAGCAGCTCCTCCACCGCCGGGCCGATCAGCGACGGGGTAGCGCGCAGCGCTTCGCGCTCGGAACGGTGGAGAAGGAGTGCGAGCAGGCCATTGCCGATGAGGTTCTTCGTCGTCTCGTGGCCGCCGAAGAGGAGCATGCAACACGTCGAGAGCAGCTCCTGCTCGCCGAGGATCATGCCCTGCTCCTCCGCGAGGATGAGCTGACTGAGCAGGTCGTTGCCAGGGCTCTGCCGCCGGGCCGCGATCACGCCGCGGAAATAGTCCTCCAGCTCGGCCACGGCGCTCAGCGCGCCCCCCGCGATCTCCAGCGTCGGCCGGCCCGCGCCAAGGAAGCCGCTGAGCGCGTTGGACCAGCCCTTCAGCCGGTGCCGGTCCTCGGCGGGTACACCGAGCACCTCGCCGATCACGAGCAACGGCAAGAGATCGCCGAGATCGCGGAGGACATCCATCCGGCCCGCCGGAGCGACCGCGTCGAGCAGCTCGTTCACCAGCGTTTCGACCCGGGAGCGCAACCCCTCGACGAGCCGCGGCACGAACGCCTTGTTGATCAGCGAGCGGATGCGCGTGTGCTCCGGCGGATCGAGCAGCAGGGCCCACGACGCCAGGTTGCGGCGCAACGGCTCCAGCCGCTGCCGCACCTCGTCAGGCAGCTTCGTCACGAAGGCGCTGGAGCGCTTCGCCGACAGGCGCGGGTCACGAAAGCCCGCCGCGACCTGATCGTAGCGGGTGATGAGCCAGCCGTTGTAAGCCGCGCTGAAGTACACGGGCGCTTCCTGGCGCAACCTGGCGTACACGGGGTACGGGTTCGCGAGGGTCTCCGGCGACTGGAGGCGAAACGGATCGAGATCGGCGTCCGCCGCTGGATTGGCCGCGGGCGGTGCGTCGGGCTTCGGTGCGTCGGGCGAGTTCATCGGGCCAGGGTACGACGGTCGCGCCCGCTTGGGAACCGGCGCGACCCACGCCCCCGCAGGCCGGCCTCCCCGCCAGCTCCCGGGCGCGCGGCCGCCCTTATACAGCAGCTTCCGCCCACCTCTGCCCCATGCCGAGCCGCAGCAGAGCGGCGGTCACCCGCACAGGAGACGGGCCCAGATCGGCGTTTTCGGCGCGGAAGCGCACTCCGGTGCGCTGAGCACTGAAAACGCCGAGGTGGGCCCGTATCCGAAGCGGGTGACCGTCGCTCTAGGCCCAGAGCTTGATTCCGCCGAGCAGGCCAGCGACGTTGTCCACCACGACGACGTTCTCGGGCAGCCGCGAGGTATCGAGCAGGCGCGCGTTGCCGCCGCCGAGGTAGAGCTTGCGGTAATTGAAGATCGGCTCGACCTGCTCGATCATCTTGCGCACGCGCTTGTTCCAGCGCTTCGGGCCGATGCGCTTGCACTCGGCGTCGAACACGCGGTCCTCGTACTTCAGGTCCCTCTTTCCGTACGGATGGTGCCCGAGCTCGAGGTTCGGCACGTAGCGGCCGTCGATGTACAGCGCGCAGCCGAGCCCCGTGCCGAAGGTGAGCACCATCTCGAGCCCCTTGCCCTCGATGACGGCGAGCCCCTGGATGCCCGCGTCGTTGGCGACGCGGACAGGCTTGCCGAGGCGGCGCTCGACGGCCTCGCCGAGCGGGTAACCCTTCCACTTCTCGTTGTCGAGGTGCGGCGCCGTCTTGGTCACGTTCTCCATCACCACCCCGGGGAAGCCGATCGAGACGCGATCGAACTCCCCCTGCGCCCGGGCGATCTCCTCGATGAGGTCGAGGATGGGGTCCGGCGAGGCCGGCTGGGGCGTCGGCACGCGCACGGGATCCGTCATCGGAGTCCCCTGCTCGTCGAGGATGGTGGCCTTGATCCCCGTTCCGCCGATATCGATACAAAGCGTGCGCATGGATCCCTCTGTCTCCCCCCGGAGCTCTTCCTCCGGGGCCGCCGCGGATGCGCCCACGCGCCCGCGTTCGCGGCGGACATAATCTAGAGCTCTGGCTGCGCGTCAACTGGCGCCGCGACGGCGCACGCCTGAGCGGGCGACCACGCCCCCTGCGCCCGCCCTCCCGCGCACACTCCGCCCGGCGCCGACCAGCGCGCACCCCGCCCCTCGGTGCCTCGGCCGCCGCGCCGCCCGCCCCCGGGAGACGCTCAAGGCGAGCCGCACGCGTCGCACGCGACGCTCGGCGGCGGCGCACCGTTTGCGAGCCCGTCGAGCCATTGCACGAGGCGCGCTCCGCGCGACTCGAGGGTGTAAAATTCCGGCCGCCAGAGGATGCAGTGCGCTGTGCCGGCGGCAAGGAACGACCTGAAGTTCGGCGTCGACGCCTCGATTTCGGCGATCTCTGCCCTCATGGCGTCTGACCACGCCTGGGCGCCGCCGCCGCCCATCACGTTGAAGAAGAAGATCTGGTCCTCATCGTAGGCGGTGTTGTACTGCGACAGGCGCATGTCGGGATAATGGGCGCCGATCTTCTCGTAGAGCACCGAGAGCCGCGCCAGCTCGGCCGGGTCGAGGCCAGGTATCCATGTGGGATAAGCGCCCTCGGGCTTCCAGGAAGGAAGGCTGTCCCTGAAGAACGTCTCCGTGATGATCCCTGCCCCGCTGTCGGCGAACTCGATGACCGACGCGCTCTTGTAGTGCTCTCGCAGGTGCGCGGACCAGAGGATGGCGCCGTATGCGCCCGCGCTGCAGCCCGTCACGAAGATCTTCTCTGGCGCGGGGACGTTCTCGTAGATCCAGCCGAGCGCCGCGCGGACGTTGACGGCGCCCTTGTGCTGGATGGTGACGGCCTGGCTCCCCTCCCCATACGTGGCCACGTTGTCGCCCCAGTGGACGTCCCCGGTGCAATAGGGGATGTACACATGGTGCCAGTCCTTGAAGGGGTTGTTCGGGTTCTCATGATCGTAGATCCCGGTCGTCAGGGCGTCCTCGCCGACCGTCTCCTGGAAGAGCGCTCCCGCGAACGAGCACGTGGTTGCGTCCCAGCACGCGCCGCCGCCGCGGAACTCGACGATGAGCCGATTGACGGTGCCCGGACGGACGAAGTACTTGAAAGGATCACCGCGCGAGCACGTCGTCTCGCCGCCCGGCTCGATGGAGCTCCAGCCGGACGGCAGGCTCAGGATGCCGCCCCGAGGCTCGCTGCTCGGATCTTCGTGCTCGGCGGACGTACCGCCACAGCCGAGGACGGCGAGCGGACAGAGCAGGAGTTGAACCGGAAGGGGCGGAACGATCTTGAATCGCATGGAGGGCAGAGAATACCACTCTTATGACGCGCACGCGCGGGCCTCACCCGCCGGTGACGGCCCGCTCGGCGCCCGCTCGGCGGTGCCGTCGCCTCATGGCACAGGGGCGTGCTCCGCCCACAGCTGCGCGGCGGCCTCGCCGACCGCGCGACGGATCGACCCCTCGTCCAGGCGGGCGCGGTCGCGCGGCGCGAGCGCGGCGCAGATGCCGAGCGCGACGAGGTAGAGGGCGCCGATGAGGCCGACCCAGCGCAGGCCGGACGCACCCAGGCGTGAGATGATCTCGATGGGCACGATCTGCGCGCGGATCTGGACGGCCCCGATCACGATCACGGCGCGGTCTCCCTCCTGGAGCTCGATGTCGGCCGGGCCCGTCAAGAGGCGCGCGAGCCCGTCCGCGCCGTGGAGGCGCGCCCGCGTCCGCCGCGGGACGTGCAGCACGTAGCGTGCGCCGATCACCTCCGCGATGACCGGGGCCGCTCTATCGAGCTCCCCCGACGGCACGCGCACGATGGACGCGGGCGTGTCTCCGATGTGCGCGCGCCCCTCCGCGAGCACATGGCGGACGCCGAGCACGTCTTTGCCTCGGACGGCGACGAGCTCCAGCGCGCGCCGCGCGGAGGCGCTCGCCGCGGGCGGCCGCGACCTCCGGTCGCTGATGGGTTCGGCCGCCGATGCCTCATTAGGCCCTTTCGCCATACTCTCCAGCCCCCTTCGTCGGCCACCGGCGGTGCTCGACTTGACATGTCACCTGAAGACCTTGCCCCCGGCGGCGCCGCCCCGCGCGCTTCCGCATCACTCCCCTTCCCTGGCTCCTGGCATGGAGCGTTCCGTGGCCGAGCGCGCAGGGACGTGGCGGACCGACGGCCCGCGCCGGCGCGTGAGGCCCCGGAGGACGCGCCCTGCCACCGCGCGCCGAGGCGCGACGGGGGACGCCCGCCCCCGAGGCAGCTCCGCCGCTCCGAGCCGCTCCGAGAGGGGCGCGCGACGCGGCGCGCCGTGCCCGGAGCTCCGCCCCTATTTCGTGGCGCCCTCCCGGCGCTGGTGTAGATCGCCGCCCGTGAGGAAGCGCCCCCTCGGCAAGACGACCCTTCAGGTCTCGGAGCTCGCCCTAGGCACCTGGGGACTCTCCGGCGACGGCTACGGTCCCGTCGCCGACGTCGAGATCGATCGCGTCATCGATCGCGCGCTCGCGGTCGGCATCGACCTCTTCGACACCGCCGACGTCTACGGCCGCGGCGAGATGGAGCGCTGCCTCGGCAGGCGGCTCCAGGGCGCCGGCACGACGTTCGTCGTCACCAAGATCGGCACCGTTCGCGACGGCGATCCCCCGACGAAGCGGTTCGACCCGGACCACCTCCGCACCGCGTTCGAGCGGTCGCAGGAGCGCCTCGCCCGCGAGGTGGTCGACGTCGTCCTGCTCCACAACCCCACCGTGGCCGCGATGCAATCGAAGGAGGCCCTCGCCTTCCTGAAGGACCTCAAGCAGGCCGGGAAGATCCGCGCCTACGGCGTGAGCGCCGGCTCCGCGGACGTCGCCCGCTCCGCGCTGCGCGACGAGGTCGACGTCATCGAGATCGCCTACAACGCCTTCTTCCCGGGCGACCTCCACGACGTCGCCGGCGACGTCTCCGAGTCCGGCGCGGGCGTCCTCGCCCGATCGGTGCTCGCGCACGGGCTGCTCGCCGGCCAGTGGAGCCCCGAGCGCGAGTTCTACCTCGACGATCACCGCTACCAGCGGTGGACCCGCGACGAGCTCAAGACCCGCATCCGCCAGCTCGACGCGCTCAGGCCGCTGGTCACGGGCGCCGTCACCTCGCTCCGCTCGGCGGCCCTGCGCTTCGTCCTCGCGAACCGCGTCGTCTCGTCCGCCGTGCTCGGCCCCCGCTCGGTCGCCCAGCTCGACCAGCTCGTCCGCGAGGCCGGCATGCCGCCCTACCTCCAGGACACGGCGCTCACGGAGCTCTCCGCGCGCCTCAAGCAGGCCGGGATCGAGGTGTGAGCAGGATGGACCAGAACGACAGGGAGCTCGACGAGATCGTCCGCATCGCGCGCGCCGCGGCGGCGATCGTGATGGACGTGTACGCGACGCCGTTCGCCGTCGAGATGAAGGGCCCCGGCGACCCGGTGACCCGCGCCGACCGCGAGGCGAACGCGCTCATCTGCAGCGCGCTCGAGGCCGCGTTCCCCGGCGAGGCGATCCTCGCCGAGGAGAGCGTCCCGACCGGCGACGAGCTCGCCTCGCGCCTGGGGAAGGAGCGGGTGTTCTTCGTCGACCCGCTCGACGGCACGCGGGAGTTCGCGGACAGGAACGGCGAGTTCGCCGTGATGATCGGGCTCGCGGTCCGCGGCCGCGCGGCGCTGGGCGTCGTGGTGATGCCCACGACGGGCGAGGCGCTGGCCGGCCGCGCCGGCGGCGCCGCCTTCCTCGAGGCGAGGGACGGCAGCCGGAGGCCGCTCCGGGTCTCGGCGGTGAGCGCTCCGGCCGACGCGACGCTCATCGTCTCGCGCTCGCACCGGCCGAAGGAGATCGAGCCGCTCCTCGCGCGGCTCGGCATCTCGAAGGTCGTCCCCTGCGGCTCGGTCGGCGTGAAGATCGCCCGGATCGCGACCGGCGAGGTCGACCTCTACGTGCACGGCGGCGGCGGCGCCAAGCTCTGGGACAGCTGCGCGCCCGAGGCCGTGCTCCTCGGGGCGGGCGGCAGCTTCACCGACCTCTCGGGCGCGCCCATCGACTACAACGGCCCCGGGCTCAAGCTCGGCCGCGGCATCATCGCCTCGAACGGCGCCCTCCAGGCCGCCGTCGTCGCCGCGGCGAGGTCGGAGCTCGGCTGAGGCGCGATGCGGGGGCAGGCCGAAATCGTCATCATCGGCGCGGGGATCATGGGCCTCGCGATCGCGTACAACCTCGCGCGGCACCACGGCGTCACCGACATCGTCGTCGTCGACCGGAGCTACCTCTGCGGCGGCGCCAGCGGGCGCAACGGCGGCGGGGTCCGGGCGCAGTTCTCGAGCGAGGGCAACATCCGGCTCATGCAGGAGAGCATCCGCATCTGCCGGGATTTCGCCCGCGAGATGAAGATCAACATCTGGTTCCGGCAGGGCGGCTACCTCTTCCTCGTGCGCAGCGAGGCGGGCCGCCGGACGCTCGAGAAGAGCGTCGCCGTGCAGAACGCGTGCGGCCTCGGGACGCGGATGCTCACCGCCAACGAGGCGCGCGCGATCGTGCCGCAGCTCTCGACCGACGGCGTCGTGGCGGCGAGCTACAACCCCGACGACGGCGTCGTGTTCCCCTGGCCGTTCGTCTGGGGCTACGCCGAGCGCGCGCAGAAGCTCGGCGTCGACATCGCCACCTTCACGAACGTCCTCGGCTTCCGCACGCAGGGCGCGCGGATCGACGCCGTGGTCACCGATCGCGGCGAGATCCGGACGCACCGGATCGTCAACGCCGCCGGCGCGTGGAGCCCCGAGATCGCGCGCATGCTCGGCGTGGAGCTGCCCAACCACCCGCACCGCCACGAGATCTGCTCGACCGAGCCGCTCAAGCCCTGGCTCGGCCCGCTCGTCGCGGATCTCTCGAACGGCCTCTATTTTTCCCAGTCGATGCGCGGCGAGATCGTGGGCGGCATCTCCAACGAGGACGTCCCCGACGGCCTCGACATGGGGTCGAGCCACAAGTTCCTCGCCCTGTACGCGCGGGCGCTCGTCGCCGCGTGCCCCCTCCTCGGCAGCGTCAAGGTGCTGCGGCAGTGGGCCGGCTGCTACGATCTCACCCCGGATCAGAACCCGATCGTGGGCGGGGTCGACGAGATCGAGCACTTCTACCAGGCCTCCGGGTTCATGGGGCACGGCTTCATGATCGCGCCCGTCATGGGCAAGCTCCTCGCGCAGCACATCGCCGAGGGCGCCTCCCTCCCCCTGTTCGATCGCTGGAACCTGCGGCGCTTCAGGGAGGGCCGGCTCCTCAGCGAGGCGATGATCATCGGCTGAGCGCCCGCCCCGGCGGCGCAGCGGCGGCGGCCCTTCAACGCGCCGCACGCGCCACACATGCCGCACATGCCGCACATGCCGCGCGCCCCGCGCTCCCCCGCCGCGTCGCGCTTCGCCTATACTCGCGCCCCTTCGCCATGGGTCACCTCGTCCTCGTCACCGGCTCCTCGAGCGGCATCGGCCTCGCGACCGCGGTCGCGTGCGCGGCCGCGGGCCACCGGGTCATCGCCACGATGCGCCGCCCCGAGAAGGCCGGCGCGCTCCTCGCCGCCGCCGGCGCGCGGGGCGTCACGCTCGAGATCGAGCAGCTCGACGTCGCCGCGGCGAGCGCGCCCGACAGGGTCCGGGAAATCCTTGAGAAGCACGGCCCCGCCTACGCCCTCGTCAACAACGCCGGCATCGCGGTGGGCGGCGCCTTCGAGGAGCAGGCGGACGGCGACGTCCGGGCGCAGTTCGAGACCAACGTCTTCGGGCTGATGGCCGTGACGCGCGCTGTGCTCCCGGCGATGCGCGGCGCGGGGCGCGGCCGCATCGTCAACGTCTCGAGCATCTCCGGGCTCGTCGGCCTCCCCGGCGTGAGCGCCTACGCGGCGACGAAGCACGCCGTCGAGGGCTTCAGCGAGGCGCTGCGCTGGGAGGTCGCCCCGTTCGGCGTCCACGTCTGCCTCGTCGAGCCCGGCACCTTCAAGACCGAAATTTTCTACGAAAACCAGCGACGCGGCGCCCACGTCTCGCTCGACGGCCCTTACGGCGCGATGACCAGGGCGATCGAGCAGATCGTCCTGAAGGACGCCGCCAAGGCGCCGCCGCCCGCCCCGGTCGCGGCGGCGATCCTCCGCCTCATCGACGACGCATCGCCGCCTTTCAGGACCCTCGTCGGCCGGGACGCACGGGCGCTCGTCGCGCTGCGCCGTGTCATCCCCGACCGGCTCTTCGCCACGGGGATCCGCCGGCTCGTCTCGGTGCCGCGCTCGCGTTGACACGTTCTCTGGCGGCGAATAGCGTCGGCTTCGCCGTTTCCATGGCGGAGCGGCGCCACGTCGTGGCCGAAGGGGGGCCGCGCCCCCTGCCGCGCGCTGTTTTTGTCCACTTTCGTCCCCTCAGGCTAACGAAGGCTAGCCGCTGACCGCCTCTCCTGAAGCGCGCCGTGCGACGGCGAGGTCAGGCCGGCAGCATCACCGAGGTCCCGGAGGAAACACCATGTCCCGCTCAGCACGCAGCATCCTGCCGCTCCTTCGCTCGCTCCTCCTGGGGGCCGCCACCGCGTCGTCGATGGCGCTCTCCGCAGGGCTCATCGTCGGATGCGGCGACGAGAACGACCCCGAGACGCACGTCAAGCGGCTCGACGACCCGGCCACGCTCACCGCCTCCGTCAACCGGCTCGTCCAGTTCTTCGAAGACGCGATGACGCGTGACAACAAGGACCGGACCGGCCCGACCGTGAAGCCGCTCCTCGACAAGATCATCGAGCCGATGACGCAGAAGTGCGTGGCCGGCGATCTCGACGAGCGCACGAACTCGAAGCTCATCAAGTTCATCTCCGACACGAGGGACCCGCGCGGCGAGGCCTGCCTCATCAAGGCGCTCAAGGACTACAAGCCCGAGTCCACCGAGGAGGACGTCCGCTGGGCCGTGCGCGGCCTCGGCGCGATGAAGTCGGAGAAGGCCGCCGAGCCGCTCATGGCCGTCTTCTCGAAGCTCCAGCACGGCAAGCCCAAGGGCTCGACGATCTCGCGCGACGTGCACGACGCGATGGTCGACATCAACAGCAAGTCCTGGGAAGACGGGCTCATCACGATGATCGGGCGCCCGATCAACGACCCGAAGGACGTCGGCACGATGCGGAACGAGCTGTTCTGGCAGATCACCGCCGCGGAGCTGCTCGGGTGGCAGCGCAGCGAGAAGGCGGTCGTGCCGCTGCTCAAGGTGGTGCTGTCGCCGGTCAAGGCGGACGCGGCCACGACGGCCATCCTCGCGCTCACGAAGATCGGCAAGCCCGCGATCCAGCCGACGATCGCGCTGCTCCAGGGCGACCAGAAGGAGCTCGTCGAGTACTCGAAGGTCGAGAACCTGAAGGGCGCCGGCGACAAGGCGAGCGCGGAGCAGAAGAAGGCCGCGGAGACCGCCCACGTCGCGGCGGCCGCGCTCGTCCTTGCGACGATCGGCCGGCAGGAGTCGTCGCAGCCGCTGCTCGCCGCGCTCGAGAAGGCCGAGGACGTGCCGCGCGCCATCATCGCGCGCGAGCTGACCAAGGTGCCGAGGACGCCGGAGACGCTCGCGGCCTTCCAGGCGGCCTACGAGAAGACGCCCGCGGGGCTCGAGATGCCGCCGGCCGGCGTCAACGCGCGGGTGATGCTCGCCGAGGCGGCGAGCAACTTCTTCGACGCGAGCCTCGTGCCGTGGCTCGTGAAGACCGGCCTCGAGGCGCGCGGCGAGGAGGACGACGTCGCGCAGATCCGCGACGTCTCGCTGCAGACGGCGCTCAAGCTGATGAAGCCCGACCAGATCGCCGACGTCGACCGGCTCGCGGGCACCCGCACGAGCGGCGGCGGCACGGTCGGCAAGTCGATGGAGAAGGAGATCAAGATCGCGAAGGACCTGCTCGCGGCCTGCGGCACCAAGCTCGAGTGTTACGTCGGCAAGCTCGGCGAGCCGGCGTCGCAGGCGAAGGAGACGCAGTTCCAGGGGATCAAGTCCGCCTACATGGCGGGCGTGCTCGGCACCCCGGAGGTCCGGCAGCAGATCATCGACGCGATGCCGAAGGTCTCGAACGCGGCCGTCCGCTTCGTCTCGGTCTCGGTCATCGACGCCCTCTCGCCGAAGGGCGACGCCGAGGTCGCGACCAAGCTGCAGAAGATCGTCGACGAGGGCGAGGCCTCGAAGGATCCCGAGAAGATCGCCGGCAACGCGCCCTTCAAGACGGTCATCTACCGCCTCACCGCCCGCTCGCAGTGACCGCCGCAGCCCCATGCGCCCCGTCCGCGGTCGGGGCGCACGGGGCGCACGGCGTGCATGAAGCACGCAGGCGGGCACATCACCTGGATCCAGATTTTCCTTGATTGGCGCCACCCGGGCGCGATGCTTGCCCGAAGCGCGCGCGACGCTCGCGCAAAGCTCGCGCGGAGCTTCACCGACGCGCCTGGCTCCTGATTTTTCCTGGCGTCTCCGCCGTCTTGACGGTTTACTCCGGCCCTTGTCACGGGGTCTTCCCGGCTGAAGAACGAACCATGATCGTGCTCGAGGTAACCCAGGGTCTCGCTGCCGGGCGCACCTTCGAGCTCCAGGGCGAGCTGATCACGCTCGGGCGCTCGTCGGACAACCGCGTCGTCCTCGACGATCGCCACGTCTCCGGGGCGCACGCGCGCATCGTGAGCGGCGCCGACGGGGTGATCCTCGAGGATCTGCGCTCGACGAACGGCACGAGCGTGACGCGGCGGGGCGAGCGGCTGGAGCTCGGCGCGGGGCGCAGCGCGCTCGCCCTCCAGACGGGGGACGTCATCGAGCTCGGCTCCGGGGACGCGGTCACCCGGATGGTGGTGAAGATCCCGGAGGAGGCCGACGACGCGCGGGTCGTCTCGATCCGCCGCCTCGACGAGATCGAGCCCGCCGAGGCGAAGATCGAGCGCGACCCGAGCGCGCTGTCGGCGATGTACGCGGCGCAGAAGCGCATCGGCGCGGCGAACGATCTCGACGAGGTGCTCGCCGAGATCGCCGACGCGGTGCTCGCGCTGGTGCCGAGCTCGACGCACGTCACGGTGGTGCTGCGCGACGACGACCAGGAGCCGGGCGCGGCGCCGGCGGCGTTCGTGCCGGTGCTGACGCGGGTCCGGTCCGCGTCGGGCAAAGGGGGGCCGCCTGCAGGGCCGGTCCCGATCACGCGCAGCGTGTACCGGAAGGTGATCAAGGAGCGGGCGGCCGTGCTCGCCGCCGACGCGCCGATCGAGGTCGGGCAGTCCGAGTCGCTGATGGGCGCCTCGATCCGCAGCACGCTCGCCGTCCCGCTCTGGAAGGGCGAGGAGATCATCGGCGTGCTCCAGGCCGACAACCGGAGCGTGCCCGGGATGCTGAACGCCGGCGACCTGGAGACGCTCCTCGTGCTGGCCGCCAACGCCTCGCTCGCGGTGGCGAACGCCCGGCTCATCAAGCGGCTCGTGCTCGCGGAGGAGCGGCTCCAGAAGGAGAACAGCTTCCTCAAGGGGCGCGAGGAGCGCCGCCGGGGCGGCGGCGGGGGCGCGGTCGACATCATCGGCAACAGCGACGCGATGCGCAAGGTGATCGGGCAGCTCGACAAGGTGGTCGACACGCGCGTCACGGTGCTGATCGAGGGCGAGACGGGCACGGGCAAGGAGCTCATCGCCGCCGCCGTCCACTACCGCTCCCGCCGCCGCGACAAGCTGTTCGTCGCGCAGAACTGCGCGGCGCTGGCCGAGAGCCTGCTGGAGAGCGAGCTCTTCGGGCACAAGAAGGGGTCGTTCACGGGCGCCACCGAGGAGAAGAAGGGGCTGTTCGAGATCGCCGACGGGGGCACGCTCTTCCTCGACGAGATCACCGAGACGCCGCTGTCGCTGCAATCGAAGCTCCTCCGGGCGCTCCAGGAGGGCGAGATCCGCCCCGTGGGCGCGACGAGCCCGAAGCACGTCAACGTGCGCATCGTCGCGGCGACGAACCGGAACCTCGAGGACGAGGTGGCCAAGGGGCGGTTCCGCGAGGACCTCTACTACCGCCTCAAGGTCTTCCCGATCCGCCTGCCGCCGCTGCGAGAGCGGCGCGACGACATCTCGCTGCTCGCGGCGCACTTCCTGGAGCGCTACGCGGACGAGATCGGCAAGCCGTGCGGCGGGTTCAGCCAGCAGGCGATGGAGCTCATGGTCGCGTACGACTGGCCGGGCAACGTGCGGGAGCTCCAGAACGAGGTGCAGCGGATCGTCATCCAGCTGGAGCCGGGGGCGTTCGGGACGCCGGAGCTGCTCTCGCCGAGGATCCGGCAGGTCGAGGGGCTCGTCGCGCGGGCGGGGACGCCGAAGGGGTCGCTCAAGGAGATGATGGACGCGGTCGAGAAGTTCTTCCTCCTGGAAGCGCTGCGCGGGCACAACAACAACAAGACCAACGCGGCCAAGTCGCTCGGGATCACGCGCGAGGGGCTGCACAAGAAGCTCCGGCAATACGGGATCTGACGGGATACGGGACACGCGACACGCGACACGGGACGGCGGGGGAGGGCTTTCCAGGACGCGGGGGAGCCCTCGGGAGGGGGTGTCGCGCGCGGGGCCGGCGGGGGGCCCTTCCCACGAACTCGCGCCTTGTGGCGGCTATGGCCAGCTGAACGGGTGAGGGAAAACCAGGAGCGAGTGGCTTCGATGCGGGCCGGCGCTCGGGTTCGTGGGGCCCTTCCCCCGCCGGCCCCGCGCGCGACACCCCCTCCCGAGGGCTCTTCCAAGGGATGGGAAAGAGCGGTTTCGAAGGTGCGCGCGGGCAGGGATGCGGGGATTTGCTGGGGGTGTCTACGCGGGGTGGCGGGGACGCTGGGGGCTGGCCGCGGGGGCGGGAAGGCAGCTCTGCTTATCGCTTCGGATTGGCGCGCATCTGCTTCGAGATCTGCTTCCAGCGCCGCTTCTCCTCGATCCTCACGCGCACGTCCTGCTGCCCGGCGAGGTGGCGTCGCTCGGCACCCAGCTTGAGGTAGGCACCGAGACGCTCGGGATCGAGATCGCCGTCCTTGATGGCACGGAGCACCGCGCAACCAGGCTCGCCGTCATGCGCGCAGTCCCGGAAGCGGCAGGCCGCAGCGTGGGCCTCGACGTCGTCGAAGCCGGCCGGAGCGCTGCCGCCCGCGGACCAGACGCCGAGCTCCCGTATGCCCGGCGTGTCGATGAGGAGGCCACCGCCAGGGATCAGGAACAGCTCCCGGTGAGCCGTCGTGTGGCGGCCACGCTCGTCCGACGCCCGGATCGCCCCCTCGAGCTGGACCTCCGCGCCGAGCAGGCGATTGCTGAGCGCGGACTTCCCCACGCCAGACGAGCCGACGAGGGCAATGGTCTCCCCTGCCCCGATCTCGGCGCGGAGCGCGTCGAGGCCGGCGCCGGAGAGCGCGCTGACGAGCGCGATCGGCGCGGCAGGGGCGACGTCCCGCGCCGCGTCGATGTACCGCGCCGGATCCGGGCAGACATCGGCCTTGTTCAGCACGAGGACCGGGCGAGCGCCGCTGTCGAGGACGGCGTCGATGTAGCGCTCGAGGCGGCGCAGGTTGAAGTCGGCGTTCAGCGACGTGACGATGAACACCTTGTCGATGTTGGCCGCGAGCACCTGGGCCTCCACCGTGGGCCCAGCGGCCTTGCGGCGCAGGCACGTGCTCCGCGCGAACGTGTGCACGATGTACGAAGGCCCAGCGCCGTCGCCAGGCCTGAGCCCCACCCAGTCACCGACCGTGGGGAGCGCCGCGCGATCCGCAGCCTCATGCGCGAGGCGACCGCTGACCACCGCGAGGCGCGGGCCATCCGCGGTCTGAACGTGATGCCTGGACGCGGAGGCGAGGACGACGCGCGCAGGCTGCACGGCATCCTTGAGACAAGCGAGCTGGCTCGCGAAGAAGGGAGTCCATCCGAGCCCGACCAGATCGGGCCGCATTTCGTGCTGCAAAGACGGATCAACGAGAGAATCGAGGTGAGTTTGCATGACGGACGAGCGCTCCATGGCGTTCGGCCGCGCCCGAGCTTCGGCGCGCGGCGATCGACGGACAGGGCGCGGCGGCGCACAAGCGCGCACGCGCCGGCCATTCCACGCGCGGGGCCGCCGCGGAGCGGAGCTCGTCGATCGATCAGGACGTCACGCCAGAAGGCACGCCCGGCCAGGGCAGATCCCTGGGAGGGGCACGCGCTCAGGGCACACACGCACCCCTCAGGGCACGCGGGCGACGTCGCGGAGACGTGGAGACGAGCTCAGCCGGCCGCGGCGGAAACGACGGCGGCGGCGCAATGGGTGTGCAATGTGTTGGCACTCATGACCTGACCTCCGCGTTCGGCTCACGTCACCACGACGCGACAGCACCTAGAATCCTATGGCCCCGCGCCGACGTCAAGCGCTCTCGGCTCGGCCCGGCCGTATGGACAACGAGCACAGCCAACGAGCACAGCGCGCGCGTACGGAGCGCGCTTCATGCAACGAGCGCGCGGAGCCCGCTCTTGGGGTGCAACGAGCACGCGGAGCCCGCTCTTGGGGTGCAACGAGCGCGCGGAGCCCGCTCTTGGGGTGCAACGAGCGCGCGGCGAGGCGCGGCGCATGCGGCGAAGCGGGGACGAGCGTGGGCCGGACGGAGGCGCGCGGGACGTGGGGCGCCCTCGTTCCAGGTGAACGACAGTGGGTCGACAATTTCCGCTCGGCCGATGGTCGCCAATGGTTGCCGATAGTTGGAAGACCGACGAAGCCGGACGAAGCCGTAGCCGGACGAGAGCGCGCCTTCCCGGCGAGGCCACCCCGCCCTCCGGCCCTGACGGCCGCGGAGGTTGCGAGGAGCGCCTCGCCGCACTAGGGTCCTCCGCTCCATGCCCACACACTTCGAGCTCGTCTCCGAATTCAAGCCGTGCGGTGACCAACCTCGCGCGCTCCAGGAGATCTGCTCCGCGTTCGAGCAGGGCGAGGCCTTCCAGGTCCTCCTCGGCGTCACGGGCAGCGGCAAGACGTTCACCGCCGCCAAGGTGATCGAAAAGCTGCAAAAGCCGACCCTCATCATGGCGCCGAACAAGACGCTGGCGGCCCAGCTCTACGGCGAGATGCGGGAGCTCTTCCCCAACAACGCCGTCCACTACTTCGTCAGCTACTACGACTACTACCAGCCCGAAGCCTACGTCCCGACGAGCGACACCTACATCGAGAAGGACGCGATCATCAACGACGCGATCGACCGCATGCGCCACGCGGCGACGCACGCGCTGCTCTCGCGGCCGGACGTGATCATCGTCGCCTCCGTGAGCTGCATCTACGGCATCGGCTCGGCCGAGAGCTACCACGGGCTCCTGATCAAGCTCGAGCGCGGCACCGAGATCCGCCGCGACGAGCTCCTGCGGCGCCTCGTCGACATCCAGTACACGCGGAACGACGTCGATTTCCACCGCGGGACGTTCCGCGTCCGCGGCGATGTCGTCGAGATCTTCCCGGCCTACGAGGAGGCGCTCGCGATCCGGGTCGAGTTCTTCGGCGACGAGATCGAGGCCATCAAGGAGGTCGACCCGGTCCGCGGCAAGGTGGTGGGCCAGCTCGATCGCTACGCGGTGTTCCCCGGCTCCCACTACGTCACCGAGCAACAGCAGCTCAGGCTCGCGATCCAGGCGATCCGCGAGGAGCTGCGCGAGCGCATCGACTTCTACGACAGGGCCGTGCGCTTCCTCGAGAAGCAGCGTATCGAGCAGCGCACGATGTACGATCTCGAGATGCTGGAGCAGATGGGGTTCTGCAACGGCATCGAGAACTACTCGCGCCACCTCTCGGGCCGGAAGGCCGGCGAGCCCCCGCCGACGCTGATCGACTATTTCCCGAAGGACTTCCTCCTCATCATCGACGAATCGCACCAGACCGTCCCGCAGGTCGGGGCGATGTTCCGGGGCGACAGGGCGCGGAAGGAGACGCTCGTCGAGTACGGGTTCCGGCTCCCCAGCGCGCTCGACAACCGGCCGCTCAAGTTCGAGGAGTTCGAGCAACACTACGCGCAGGTCCTCTTCGTGAGCGCGACGCCCGGCGACTACGAGCTGCAGAAGTCGGCCGGCTCGGTCGTGGAGCAGATCATCCGGCCGACCGGGCTCATCGATCCGCAGATCCACATCCGCCCCGTGTCCGGCCAGGTCGACGACCTGCTCGCGCGCATCCGGGAGCGGGTCGGCCGCGGCGATCGCGTGCTCGTCACGACGCTGACCAAGCGGATGGCCGAGGATCTGACCGAGTACTACACGGAGCTCGGCATCCGGGTCCGCTACCTCCACTCGGACGTCGACACGCTCCAGCGCGTGGAGATCCTCCGCGATCTCCGGCGCGGCGAGTTCGACGTGCTGATCGGCATCAACCTGCTGCGCGAGGGGCTCGATCTGCCCGAGGTATCGCTGGTCGCCATCCTCGACGCCGACAAGGAGGGCTTCCTCCGGAGCCCGCGCTCGCTCATCCAGACGATCGGCCGCGCCGCACGCAACGTGCACGGCGAGGTCGTGATGTACGCCGATCGCATCACCGAGGCGATGAAGCGCGCGATGGACGAGACGAACCGGCGGCGCGCGATCCAGGAGGCGTACAACAAGGAGCACGGCATCACCCCGGCCACGGTGAAGAAGGCGATCCTCGACCTGTCGCCCACCTCGGGCACGCGCGACTACTACGCCGTCCCGAAGGGCCCGGCGAAGCCCGCGGCCGAGGCGGCGCGCGCCGCGGTGGACCTGGTCGACCAGATCGACGCGCTCCGGCAGGAGATGTTCGCGGCGGCGGAGAACCTCGAGTTCGAGAAGGCGGCGCGGCTGCGCGATCAGCTCCGGCAGCTCAAGGCACAGCAGGGGGACGGGGACGCCGGCGCGGCGCGCGAGGCGGCCGAGGAGAAGCCGGCGCGGGCTGGGCGGCCGGCGAGCCGGCGCGGTCCGGGCGGCAAGGGGGGCGGACGGGCGGCGGCGGGCGGCAAAGGGGGCGGACGGGCGGCGGCGGGGCGAGGGGGCGGGCGCTACCGATAGCTACGGAGCCCGCGGGGGAGGAGGCTGCGCGCGCGGGGGGTGGTGGGCCCTCCCACGAACTCGGGCCTTTTGGGGGGCTGTTGCCAGCTGGACGGGTGGGGAGAGACCGCACGGGTGTGGCTGCGCTGCGGGCCGGCCCTCGGGTTCGTGGGGCCCGCCCACCACCCCCCGCGCGCGCAGCCTCCTCCCCCGCGGGCTCTTTGTGGGGGATGGGGGGATGGGGGGATGGGAAGGCTGCAGGCGCGCAGGCGCGGTGAGCCATGCGGAGCAGGAGTCGCCGGGGCGTGGGGCGCGAAGGGGGGGAGCGGTGGTTTGGCAAACGCTCTTTCGGTGAAGCATCGTTTTGCTTCGTGCAGCGAGCTATCGGCGTCGACCCTGCCGCGCGGCGCTGTTAAGGGGGCCCCGGCATGACAGTCTCGTCCGATCCGATACTCGTCACCGTCACCGGCAGGGACCACCCGGGCATCACCGCTCGGCTCACGGGCATCCTCAGCGATATCGGCGCCACGCTGCTCGACATCGAACAGGTGGTGGTGCACGGAAACCTGAACCTCGCGCTCCTCGCGCTCTTCCCCGAGACACGCAGCGGACTCAAGGAGCTGCTGTTCGCCGCGAAAGAGCTCGGCGTGACGCTCGACTTCAAGCCGCTCGACGGAGGCGCGCCGCGGCGCGCGCCCGGGAGCCGCTACGTCGTGACAGCCATCGGGCGCGAGCTCGGCGCGAAGCCGCTGCACGACGTGGCCTCCACACTCGCAGCCCACGGCGCGAACATCGAGAAGATCGCGCGGCTGTCGGTCGAACGCCTCTCGTCGGTGGAGATCCAGGTGCTGCTCCAGCGCGAAGAGGAGGCCGACGCCCTCAAGCAGGCCCTCCTCGCCCTCGCGACGCAGAACAGCTTCGATCTCGCGCTGCAACGGGAGGGCCTCTTCCGCCGGAGCAAGCGGCTCGTCGTGATGGACATGGACTCGACGCTCATCCGGATCGAGGTGATCGACGAGTTGGCGCGCGCGAAGGGCGTCGCGGAGCAGGTGGCGAAGATCACCGAGCGCGCGATGCAAGGGGAGATGGATTATGACGAGTCGCTCCGCCAGCGGCTCTCGCTGCTCCGCGGCCTCGACGTCGGCGTGCTGCGGAAGCTCGCCGCAGAGCTACCCATCACCGAGGGCGCAGAGACGCTCATCCGGGTGCTGAAGCGGCTCGGCTACCGGACCGCGGTGATCTCCGGCGGCTTCTCGATCGCAGCGGAGGCGCTGAAAGCGCGGCTCGGGATCGACTACGCCTACTCGAACGCACTCGAGGTCGTGAACGGACAGCTGACCGGCCGGGTCACAGGGCCGATCGTCAACGCGCAACGCAAGGCCGAGCTGCTCGAGACCATCGCCCAGGCAGAAGGCGTGTTGCTCGATCAGACCATCGCCGTGGGCGACGGCGCCAACGACCTCCTGATGCTGCAAAGGGCCGGCCTCGGCGTCGCGTTCCGCGCAAAGCCCAAGCTGCGAGAGGCCGCCGACACGTCCCTCTCCGCAAGCGGCCTCGACGCCATCCTCTTCCTGCTCGGCATCACCGAACGCGAGCTCCTCGAGGTGGCGTGAACCGCGCGACACGGCCCGTCCGCCCAGCAGCGGAGTCCCACGGGACACAGCGCCGCGCTTGACACCGGCGCGCCGACCGGGCCCCGCGGCCGTCCGGCGCGGCGCCTTGCCCGCCTCGCCTGGCCGGGCGACGGTGTGGGAGGGGCTGCGCTGGGCTCGTCGCTCGCTCGCGGCCCTCGGCCCTGCGCGGCGTTCGGCTCGCCAGCGGGCCGCCGTGCTATCCACCGGGGCCATGCGGCGGAGCGGGTTCACACGGCAGGCGCGCTCCGTCGCCTGGAGCGGAGGTGATGCGTGAAGCGTCCGACGATCACGGACATCGCGTGGCGGGCGGGGGTATCCAAAGGAGCGGTGTCGTATGCGCTGAACGGCAGGCCCGGCGTGTCGGAGCCGACGCGCGAGCGGATCCTGGCCATCGCGGCGGAGCTGGGCTGGCAGCCGAGCAACGCGGCGCGGGCGCTCTCCGACGGCCGCGCCGGCGCCGTCGGCCTGGTCATCGATCGGCCCGCGCACATGCTCGGCATCGAGCCGTTCTTCATGCAGCTCATCTCCGGCATCGAGGCGGAGCTGTCCGAGAAGGCCGAGGCGCTGCTGCTCAAGGTCACGGAGGATCGCGTGGCCGAGGTGGAGACCTACCGCCGCTGGTGGGCCGAGCGGCGGGTCGACGGGGTGATCCTCGTCGACCTCTGCGACGACGATCCGCGCGTGAAGCTGATCGAGGAGCTGAAGCTCCCGGCGGTGGTGATCGGCGGGCCGGCGGGCAAGGGGCAGCTGCCCGCCGTGTGGAGCGACGACGCAAGCGCCATGCGGGCCGTCGTCGACTACCTGGCCGCGCTCGGTCACCGGTCGATCGCGCGGGTCGCCGGCCCGGCCGAGTTCGTGCACACCGCGGTCCGCACCAAGGCGTTCACCGCGGCCGCGCGCCAGCGGCGCCTGGATCGGGTGCAGACCGTCCACGCCGACTACACGGGCGAGGCAGGCGGCCAGGCCACCCGGCGGCTCCTGGCCGAGGCCTCGCCGCCGACGGCCATCGTCTTCGACAACGACGTGATGGCCGTGGCCGCGCTCGCGGTCGCCCACGAGATGCGCGTCCCCGTGCCGGAGCGCCTCTCGATCGTGGCCTGGGACGACTCGGCGCTGTGCCAGCTCGTCCACCCCGCCCTGACCGCGGTGCGCCGCAACATCGCCGAGCACGGCTCCCGCGCCGCCGCGCTGCTCCTCCGCCTCGTCGCCGGAGAGCCGGTCACCGACGACGAGTGCAGCGCGCCGACGCTCGCGACACGGGGCAGCACCGCCCCGCCCCCCCGCGCATGAGCCGGCCCGGCCCGAGCGAGGGCGCGGCCCCCCGCACGGGCGTGTAGACTTAACCGATTAAGTAACGTAAACTGAACCGATTAAGTCACCTGCCCGCCGCTCGCGCATCGAGCGCGCTGCCCGCGCCGCGATCAGGGGACGGACGGTGTTCGAGAGCGCCGCTCTGCATGACCAGGACGTGATGACTATGCACCGCAATTTCGCCAAAGTCGCAGTTCGTCAACAGGCGGTCGCCTGGCTGGGGGCCAATTTCTGGTCGCGGCGCGGCGGCCCGCTCATGTGGCAGAGCTATGATCCGTCCGTGGTCCGGGAGGAGCTCCGGGTGCTCGCCGATCACGGCCTGACCATGACCCGATCGTTCTTTTACTGGCCGCACTTCATGCCGGAGCCGGACCGGATCGACGAGGATTGCGTCGCGCGTTATGCCGATTTCCTCGAGGCGCACGTCGAGGCGGGCCTCACGACGATCCCGACCCTCCTCGTCGGCCACATGTCCGGCGAGAACTGGGACCCGGCATGGCGGCGCGGGCGGGACCTCTACGGCGACGTGTGGATGGTGGCCCGGCAGGCCTGGTTCGCCGAGCAGATGGCGCGGCGCTTCGCGGGGCACCGGGCGGTGACGGGCTGGCTCGTCTCCAACGAGATGCCGATCTACGGCGAGCGCGAGCGCTCGATCCGCGAGAACGTCACGAGCTGGGCGAGCCTGGTCGTGCAGGCGCTGCGGGCCGGCGGGGCGAGCCAGCCGATCTCGATCGGCGACGGCGCGTGGGGCATCGAGGTCACGGGGAACGACAATGGGTTCTCCGTCCGCGATCTCGGCGCGCTCGTCGACTTCCTCGGCCCGCACGTGTACCGGATGGAGAACGACCTGGCGCGCCAGCACTACGGCGCGGCGTTCGTCTGCGAGCTCACGGGCTTCCTCGGCAAGCCCGTCGTGCTGGAGGAGTTCGGCGTCTCGTCGGCCTTCGCGTCCGACGAGAACGCCGCGCACTACTACCGGCAGGTCCTCCACAACACGCTGCTGGCCGGCGCCACCGGGTGGATCGGCTGGAACAACACCGATTTCGATCTCATCCACCAGGATCCCTACAGGCACCACCCCTTCGAGCTCCACTTCGGGCTCACGACCGTCGATGGCCGCCCCAAGCCGCAGCTCGAGGAGATGGCCCGCTTCGCCAAGGTGCTCTCCGACATCGACGTCCTCGGCTGTGAGCGCGAGCCGGCCGACGCGGCGCTGATCGTCCCGTCGTACCTGGAAGGCGCGTTCCCGTTCACGGAGGCCGAGGACCGCAGCTACCTGTTCACGATGCTGCGGCAGGCCTACATCGCGGCGAAGGAGGCGGACCTGCCGGTCGGGCTGACGCGAGAGCGGGACGGGATCGCCGAGGACTGCCGGCTTTACCTGCTGCCGTCGGCCAAGCAGCTGACCGCGCCCACATGGCACCTCCTGGAGCGGCTTTCGTCCGCCGGCGCGGTCGTCTACGCGTCGTACTGCCACGGCACGCACGGGTCGCAGCGCGGTCCGTGGTACGCGCACCTCAACGCGATGTTCGGCGTCGAGCACCAGCTGCGCTACGGGATGATCGATCCTATCGAGGACGATCGCGCGAAGCTCACCTTCGAATGCCAGTTCGGCACGATCGCGGCGGGCACGACGCTCACGTTCCCGGTCTCCGGCACCGAGCACAGCCGCGCTTACCTCCCCGTGCGCCCGAGGGGCGCGGAGGTCGTCGCGGTCGACCAGCGCGGCCGGCCGGCGCTGCTGCGGCGCAAGATCGGGAGCGGCAGCGTCGTGCTCTGCACCTATCCGATCGAGCACTTCGCCGCGGCGACCCCGCGGATCAACCCGGAGCCGACCTACAAGATCTACGACGCGCTCGCCGAGCTCGCCGGCGTGAAGCGGCCGGTGACGGTGGACGACCCGCGCGTCGCGGCGGACACGCTGCGCCACCGCGATGGCCGCCGCTTCGTGTTCCTTGTCAGCCAGGCGGATCAGCCGCTCTCGGTGAAGCCCGCCGCGGCCTCGGGGCACCTGACCGAGCTGGGCGGCAAGTCCCCGATCCACGCCGTGGAGCTCGCGCCGTACGACGTGCGGATCCTCGAGCTGCGGCCGGGGCCGCGGTAAGCGCAGGCGTAGCTCCCCAGGGTGTCGGTGCGCGATTCCCCTCCACGCGCACTCGCACATACCACCACCGCATTCGCCAGCTTCAGCCCTGTCCCCCACCGCCCCCGGAAGCGTCGGCGTCGTGGCGATCGCGCGCTTCCATCTTCGCCTTCTCGTCCGGTTCCGGTTCCGTCGCGCTCGGCGCCGAGGACCGGAGCAGGAGCAGCCCGGCCAGCGAGACGACCATGCCCGCGAACGTCACGCTCCAGGGCAGGAGATCTCCTTCGAGGAGGCCTTGCGCCCATGACGGCTTGAAATAGAGGAGCGACACCGCGAGCCCGTTGTTCAGGGCGTGAAGCAGCGCTCCGGGCAAAACGGAGCCGGTGCGGTGGCGCGCGTAGCCGAGCGCCAGCCCGAGCGAGAACGTCGGCAAGAGCCGGTACACCGACCCGTGCGCGAGCCCGAAGAGGAGCGCCGATACGCCGATCGCCACCGCGGGCCCGGCGCGGCGCAGGCCTGCGTAGACGAGGCCGCGGAACAGGAGCTCCTCGCAGACGGCCGGCGTGACGGCGACGAGCAGCAGGACGACCGGGTACGGCTGCCCGCCGAGCAGCACGAGCTCGCCCAGCTCACGGGCGAAGGGCTCAGGCGCGGGGAACCACCGGAGGACGGTGCCGCCGATCGCGGCCCACGCCGCGACCCCGAGGAGCAGCGCCCCGGCGAGGCCCCGGACCGAGGCCGGCCTGAGGCCGAGCGTCGCCCGCGGCGAGTAGCCGAAGCCGGCGACCAGCGCGAGGGTCGGGACCAGGAAGAAGCCGACCTGCGAGACCGCGAGCTGGACCGCCACGCTGGTGCGGGCGATGAGCAGGCTGCCATAGAAGAAGAGCACCTGGACGCCCGCGAACGCCGCCAGAGAGAAGCCCGCCGAGGGCGCCCCGCCGGCCCGGCGCCCCAGGCCGAGCACGGCGCGCGCCGGCTCGTGCCCCCCGAGGAGCACGCTCTCGCGCTCGAAGACGCGCGCCGCGAAGAGGAGCGCGAGGCAGGCATAGAGCGCCGAGGAGACGAGCGCCGTGAAGAGGAGATCGGCCGGCGCCTCTCCGACGAACAGCGCCTTGATCAGCACCGCGATGTTGAGGACCGGGGCGTAGGCCGTCCACGGGTTGAGCTCGACCACCGGCAGGGCCGTGATGCCGGCGAGCAGCGAGAGCGGCAGGTACGCCGGCATGAGCGCGTTCTGACCGTCCTTGAAGTCCTTCGCGAACACGGCGAGCGCGAGGAACAGCGCCGAGAACAGGAGCGTGACCGGCACGAGGAGCACGAACGTCAGCGCGAAGGTGCCAGGGCCGACGACCATCGCGTCGGGCAGCAACCGGCTCACCGTGAGCGACATGCTCACCACGTTGCCGAGCGCCGTGAGCAGCGAGATGACCCACACGGCCAGGAACTTCCCCGAGATGATCTCGATGGGCCGCACGGGCGCGCACAGCAGCGTCTGCATCGTGCCGCGCTCCTTCTCGCCCGCCGTCAGATCGATCGCCGGGAGGAAGCTGCCGAGGAGCGACATCAGGATCAGCAGCATCGGCATCATCGCGCCGAGGATCTGGCCGACCTTGCGGCTGTCCGCCGCGACGTCGCGCGGCACGACGTCGAACGCGCGCGAGAACCCCTCGGGCAGGCCGCGCTCCGCCTCTCGATCCGCGACGATGGCCCTGCGGGCGCGCTGCAGCGCGCCCTCGAGGCGCGCCTCCGCCGTGGCCGAGTCGGCGCGGACCGAGTCGAAGTAGATCGCGACGGCGCCCTTCCCGCCGCGCCCGAGCTCGGCCCCCATCGAGGGCCACGGCACGAGCACCGCGTCGACCTTGCGCTCGCTCACCGCGGCGCGCGCCGCGGCGAGCACGGGGTTCTCCGGCTCGATCCACCTCGGCGGCTCGGCCTCGCCCTCGGGGGGCGCCGCCTCGCCGTCGTCCGGCGCGGGCTCTGGCCCCGCCGGCGGCGCGAGCGCCCCGGAGAGGAGCCCCTCGCGCACGTCGGGGGGCGCGCCGGCCCACGGCGCGAGCTCGATCTTGCCCGCCGCGGAGAGCCTCGCCTGCAGGCCGTCCGCGAGCTCTCCCCAGACCGCGATCCTGGACGGGCGCGCCTCGCGCGCGGCCGCCTCGACGCCGACGAGCTTGCTCATCGCGAGCGCGAAGAGCGGATAGAGGAGGAGCGGGACCACGACGAGGCGCACGAGCGTGCGCCGATCCCGGAGCGACTCGACGAGCTCCTTGCGGAGGATCGTCCAGACGATGGCGAGCCTCACGGCGCGTCAGCCCCCTGGCGAGGGCGCGCCGGCGCGCTCGGGCGTGTCGCGCGCCGCGCTCGGGCGGCTCCGCTCCACGTGGTGGAGGAAGGCGTCGGTCAGGTTCGTGGTGCCGGACCGCCCGAGGAGCTCGGGCAGGGCACCGGCGTCGACGACGCGCCCCTCGTGCATGAGGGCGATGCGGTCGCAGAGGTACTCGGCCTCGCTCATGATGTGCGTCGAGAAGAGGATCGCCCTGCCCGCGGCGCGCTCCCGCCGGATCGACGCGACGATGAAGCGGCCGCTGAGGATGTCGAGCGCGGTCGTCGGCTCGTCGAGGATGAGCACCTCCGGCTCATGGAGGAACGCGCGCGCGATGTTGGCGCGCTGCTTCTGCCCCGTGGAGAGCGTGCCGCACGGCCGCGAGGCGAACGCGTCCATCTCCAGGTCGGCCACGAGCGCGTCGATCCGGCGCGAGAGCGCCGCCTCTTCCATGCCGTACAGCCGACCGAAGTAGCGGAGCACCTCGCGGGGCGTGAGCCGCTGGTAGAGCTGCGTGTCCCCGGAGAGAAAGCCGAGGCGCTGCTTCGCCTCGAGCGGCCTCGCGGCCAGGTTGACGCCGCCGACCAGGATCTGCCCCTGGTCCGGGGACAGGATGCCGGCGAGCATCCGCAAGGTCGTCGTCTTGCCCGCGCCGTTCGGCCCGAGCAGCCCGACGACCTCCCCGGCGTGCACGGCGAGATCGACCCCGTCCACGGCCGTGACGCCGCCGTACCGCTTCACCAGACGCTCGGCGTGCAGGGCGGGGCGCATGGAAGCGTCTCCTAGTTCGGCCCGCGGCGCGGCGCAAAGCGCCCGTCGCACGGACCCGCACGCAGCGCGTGCCGCGGCGCGCCGCCCCCCTGCTCGCGCCGCCCGGTCGCCTCCGTCCAGGCGGCGTCGCGGCGCCGCCCCCTCGACGTCCGCCGCGGGCCCCCTAGACTACGCTGACGCCCATGCCAACGAGCCCGTCGATGCCCTATCGCGACCGTACGACGCCCGAGCCGGTCCAGTGCCCCTGCGGCCACGGTCGCGATCATTACATGGTGAGCGCCGAGGCGGAGTACCGCGTCCTCGGGTACATCCAGCTCGCGTTCGGGATCTCGGCCCGGCCGACGAAGGTGAAGTACAGGTGCCGGCGCTGCGACACGGTCTTCGCGACGACGAAGGATCCCGCGGTCCTCGACAAGCATTACTGACGCCGAGGCCTCCAGCGCGCTCCGGCACCTCCCGCCGCCGTGGCCGCCTCGCTCGGCGCGCCCTGTGGCATACTCGTCGCCGATGCGGCAACGGCTCTTCGCGATATCGCTCGTGATGCTCGGCGCGGCGGCCCTCCCGGCCGGCTTCCTGGCAGTCGCCTGCTCACCGGCGGAGCGCTCGTTCGGCGACGGCGACGGCGGCGGCGGGACCGGCGGTGCATCGCCGACCGGCAGCGGCGGCGCGTCGCCGGCCGGCAGCGGCGGCGCATCGCCGGCCGGCAGCGGCGGCGCATCGCCGGCCGGCAGCGGGACCGGCGGCGGCGTGAGCGCCGGCGAAGGCGGGGGAGGAGGAACGGGCGCGGCTGGCGGAGGGGACACGCAACCATTGCCCCCGGAGGTCGTCGCCACGGGCCTTGACGACCCGTACTCGATCGCGGTCGACGACCAGAGCGTCTTCATCCTCTCCACCTCCACGCTGCTGCGTTGCCCCCTGGCAGGCTGCCCGGCTCCGGTGGTCCTCGCCGATGGGCTCGGGCCTCCCGCGAACGCCGTCATCGCCACGCCGTACCTCATCGGGGTGGATCCGAATTTCGTTCACTGGCTGAGCTCCCCCAACGATGGAGGGTCGCGCCGCTACTACCGATGCCCGGCGGCCGGCTGCGTCTTCAAAACGCCGGTGGAAGTGTGGGAGTCCGTCGCGAGCAACCTGAATCAGATCCACGTGAGCGATGACGGCGTGGCGCGGATCTCGGACAAGTTCGATGTCCTCGAGTGCGACAACGGCCAATGCGAGCGGATCCGCTGCGTGAGCGCGGACGGGATCCGTTCGTTCGTCATGGATGGGACGACCGTCTACTGGGCCCATCCCACCGATCCCGGAGGCGTCTATTTCTGCGATCCCGGCAATGCCGACGGCGCGATCCAGCTCCACGCCGAGCACGGCGTCGTCATGGCGATCCACGACGGGATTCATTACGTGATGAACGCGGCCAAGAGCACCATTTTCGCGTGCAAGAAGACCGGGTGCGGCGGCAGCCCGACGACCTTCGTCGAGGGCGAGCCGTCATTGACCAGCATGGCTGTCGGCCCCACAGGCGTGTACTGGACCGCTCTCGGCACGGGCATGAGCGCAGACGGCGTCGTCAAGATGTGCCCGCTGGACGGCTGCGGCGGCGGCCCCCGGGTCATCGCCTCGAACCAGGCGCGGCCGACGAGCGTCCGCCTCCGCAACGGCTTCGTCTACTGGTCCAACCGCGGGCTGTCCGGGAGCCCGATGTCGGGTGAGATCGTGCGCGCTGGCCTCTGACGCACGGCCGGGATCGCGGCGCGGGCGCCTCCGCTCGCGGCGGCGAGCAGAGCGCTCGACCTGCCGCCGGCCCGACCTCCGTGGCCGGCGGCCCGCGGCCCCCTCGCGCCGCCAGCAAGAACCCCTCGCCACTCGCCGCATTTCAGGACACCCTGCGCGCTCGCCATGCGCGCCTCTCGCAGCTCGCTCCCCGCTCTCCCAGCGCACCTGCCGCGCGGGGGCCGACCGGCCTCCGCGACCGCCCGCCGCCGGAGCGCGCCATGAAAGGGCGCGTCCTCATCGTCGCCGGCTCCGACTCGGGCGGCGGCGCAGGAATCCAGGCCGATCTCAAGGCGGTCACCGCGCTCGACGCGTTCGGCGCGACGGCGATCACCGCGCTCACCGCCCAGAACACCCGCGGCGTCGACGCCGTGTTCCCGGTGCCCCCCGACTTCATCGGTCGCCAGATGGAGGTCGTGCTCGACGACATCGGCGCGGACGCCATCAAGACCGGGATGCTCCACTCGGCCGAGGTCATCGACGAGGTCGCGCGCGTCTACGAGCGCCTCGGCCGCGGCGCGCCGCTCGTGGTGGACCCGGTGATGGTCGCCAAGGGCGGCGCCCGGCTGCTGAAGTCCGACGCGGAGGGCGCCCTGCGCGCCCGGCTCCTGCCGCTCGCGACGCTGCTCACGCCGAACATCCCCGAGGCCGAGGCGCTGACCGGCGTGGTCATCGACAGCGTGGACGCGATGCGCAGCGCCGCAGCGCGGCTGCTCGCCATGGGTCCGCGCGCCGTGCTGCTGAAGGGGGGCCACCTCCCGGGCGCGACGGTCGTCGACGTCCTCCGGGCCGCGCCCGGGCCCGGCGCCTCCGGGCTGCCGGAGGGCGAGCAGCTGTTCGAGGACGCGCGCATCGAGACGCGCGCGACCCACGGCACGGGCTGCACGCTCGCCTCGGCCATCGCCGCGGGTCTCGCCCAGGGCCTCGCCCTCGTCCCGGCGATCGGGCGCGCGCGGCGCTACCTCCGCGAGGCGATGCGCTCCGCGCCGGGGCTCGGCCAGGGCCACGGGCCGCTGAACCACGCCCACACGGCGCGGCCGTTCCCCTGAACAGCGCGGCGCGCCGCGCGCGTCTGTGGACGGCCGCGACGGCCGCGACGGCCGCGACGACCACGGCGGCCCCGCGCCGCGGGCCCCGCACGGCGGCCCGGCGGCTCTGCGAAGGAGCGGCGGGGCGGCCCGGTGCGGCGCCGAACGGGCCGCGTGCAGCGCTTGTGCAACGACTCGTTGCGCCCGGCGCTCGAATGGACGACCCTGCGCGCAGTCCGTATCGGCGTCCCGGCGCGTCTCCTTCGGCGCCGTCGCGGAGCTCTTCCTCACCCTTCGTGCGCCCGTGGCCGTGACCAAAGATCCCCTCCCTCCCATCGACGTCGGAACGGTCATCAACGACCGCTACGAGGTCCTGAAGAGCATCGGCAAAGGCGGCATGGGCGAGGTGTTCTTGGCCTTCGACCGCCTGACCCAGCAACAGGTGGCGCTCAAGGTGGTGCCCGAGGCCTCCGCCATGCCCGGCGACGACGAGGCGCTGCGGCAGGAGGTGATCCTCGCGCAGAAGGCCCGCCACCCGAACGTCTGCCGCGTGCACGACCTCGCCCCGAGCCCGTGGGGGCCCATCCTCGTGATGGAGTACATCCCCGGGCAGACGCTCCACAACCACATCCGCAAGCGCAAGACGTCGGGCGGGTTCAGCGCCGACGAGTTCCGAAAGATCTCGACCGACGTCTGCGCGGGGCTCGCCGCGATCCACCAGCAGGGGCTCGTGCACGGCGATCTGAAGCCCGGCAACGTGATGGTCGCCGACGATCGGGCGGTCATCCTCGACTTCGGCTTCGCGAAGGAGCGCGCCCGCGCCGCCGTGCGCAAGCCGGGGGCGCCTCCGGACGGCGGCACGCCGCACTACATGTCGCCGGAGCGGCTGCGCAGCGGCGGCGCGAGCCCGGAGGACGACGTCTACGCGGCGGCGCTGACGCTCTGGGAGATGTGGACCTGCCGCGTCCCCGAGCCCGGCTACAAGCCGCGGCTCAAGACGATGAAGCAGCAGATCACGTTCGACGTGCCCGCCGCGCTGACGAACGACGAGATCAGGCAGATCTTCCGCGCGCTGAACCCGGATCCGCAGATGCGCCCGCAGGCGCGGCACATGCGGTTCTTCAACCCGACGCAGACCGCGACCGCGCCGATCCAGCTGCCGCGCGAGCGCATCGATCCCGGCCCCGCGCCTGGGCGAGCCATCAAGACGCAGTTCACGCCGGGCGCGCAGTCGCTGCTCATCACCTACGCCACGAACGCGCCCGACAGCGTCGCCACGCTGTTCCCGCTGCAGAAGCCGGTGCTCTCCATCGGCCGCCGCAGCGATCAGGACCTCGTCCTCGCCGAGGCGACCGTCTCCGGATCCCACGCGCTCCTCCGCTGGCAGACGGGCTCCTGGCTGGTCGAGGATCTCAACAGCACGAACGGCACGTACGCGGACTTCCCCTTCGAGCGCAAAGCGCAGGTCTCGCTGCTCCATGGGGCCGAGGTGCAGCTCGGCGAGTGCCGTCTCATGGTGGTCACGTTCGGGCCCGACTCGCCGCACCACGACAAGGCGAAGCGTTACCTCGCCCGGCGCGACGGCCTCACGGGGCTGCTCGTGCGCGAGCACCTGATGAAGGCGATCGACGAGGATGGCTTCTTCGCCGAGTGGGGCGAGGTGCCGATGCAGATCGCGCGCTTCGAGCTCCGCGGCCAGAACGGCCTCGTGAGCTTGCGACCGACGATCCTCGAGATGCTCGCGCTGCGCAAGGCCGCGCTTCAGGTCGTCGATTTGACCCAGACGCTGCTGCTCAGCCTGACGCCGGCCGCGGCCGGGCGCACCGGCCCGCTCACGTTCGTCGTCTCCATCGTGGGTCCCAACCTGGACGAGGCCCAGCACGTGGTCGAGCAGGTCGTCGCGCAGGTGCAGGGCACGCTCCCCGAGACGCTCGAGCTGACCGCCACGCTCGTGAAGTGCGAGCCTGGCCGCCCCGCGCGCACGCTGATCGACTGAGGCAGACCGCCGGATCGTCGCTCGACCGTCGCTCGATCACCGGACGGTGGATCGAGCGCGTGTTCCGTCACGAAGACACCGAGCCCATCACCAGGCGCAGCACGCCGCGCAGCGCCTGCACCTGCGAGCGCTCCTGCGCAACAGGGCTGCCCCAGGTCGGAGCAGCAAGCGGTACTGGACGGCGAACGGCTACTGGACGGCGAGCGGATGCTGGGCCGTGAGCGGCTGCTGGGGCCCGCTGCAGGCCTCGCCCGGAGCGGCGACGCGATCGAGCACCACCTCGCCGGCCGACTTCCGGACGTCGATCTCACCCTGCCAGATGAGCTCCGCGCTTCCCTGAGCGTCGACGACGTCGCGCAGCAGCCGCACGTAGATCTTGCGCTGGGCGACCTCGGGGATCGCCACCGCGAAGTCGAACGCGCAGACCGAATCACACCTCGGGTTCGCCGCGTCGGGCTCGTCCCGCTCGGTGATCTCGTAGATGCTGTCGATCCTGTCGACGTGCATCGCGCGCTGGCCGCAACAGTTCAGCAGGAGCCGGCTGTTCGCGATCTTCAGGGCGCCGCTCGACGGCTCGTAGCGCCAGCGCAGGACCTCGGCCCCGCAGTAGCTCTCCTCCCCCTCGGAGGCGAGCCGCCGCTCCGGCTCCACGAACCCGCCGGCCTCGCTCACGAGCCCCACGTGCGCGGGCTCCGCCTCCAGGCACGCGCTCAGAGCAAGCAGCGACCCCACCGTTGCAAGCGCTCCACAGACCCCCAGGTACTTCATGCCCCGATTTCCTTGACTGTCCGCGACACGGTTAAAATTCGACCAAAAGGCAAAGAACCAGGGCCTCTAGAAACGCGCTTCACGTATCCGCTACTTGCGCCTAGGGATTCAGCTGCAAGCCAACGTACACAAGGTGCGCACATGCGCCGCACCCCGGAGCAGCTGTACGCATATTCGAGTGTGATTTACGGGTTTCTGGAAACCTTGTCCAGGCGAAAGTGGCAGAGTTAGCCCGATTCTCTGACCATGAACGTCATGGTCAACCAAGCTCCTCCACCATCCCCCATCATCCCACCTCATGACGCGCTGCCATACGCTGCCGTGCGCGGAGGGACATTCACGAGCTTCCCCTGCCGACCGCGGACGCGAGGTGCAGCGGAGCGATCCAGGGGCGTGTGCTCAGCCCCTCATCGCGTCATCGCGCGGCGACCGTCTTGGTGCGCTGGCGCGGGGAGCCCTTCGCCTGGCAGCCGGCTTCGGCGGGGGTTTCGTCGAGGACGACCGCGCCGGCGGAGACCCCCAGATCGAGGGAGCCGCTCCAGATCACGGCCGGGCCGCCCTGCTGATCGACGACGTCGCGCAGCAGCTTCACGTAGACCTCGCCCCGCGGGACGTCGCGCACGCCGACGGACAGATCGAAGGCGCACTGCTCGCTGCAGCGACCTCCGGCGCCGTCCGGCGCGTCCCGCTCGGTGACCTCGAAGAGGCTGTCGATCCTCTCGACGTGGATCGCGCGCCTCCCGCAGCAGTCGAGCATCAAACGGGCATCGGCGAGGCGGAGCGTCGCCGCCGGCTCATCGTACTGCCAGCGCAGCACCTCGGCGCTGCAGTAGCCCCCGTCCTCTGCCGCGGCGAGCCGATGCTCCGGGTTCCTGAACCCCCCCTGCTCGCTGATCCTCGCCTCCTGAACCGCCGCCACCTGGCTGCAGCCACCGGCACAGAAGGCCCAGACGATCGCGATGGCGGTCCAGATACGGCTCGACACCATGCACTTCTCCATTTCCTCTTGGCTGGCTGGCCAGGGCGGTTCGTCCCAGTTTCGCTGCAATTTTCCAGCCAACTCTCCCCCTGAGCAGTCCGGAGGCTAACCGCGACCGACGCGGTGGGCCAAGGAAGCGGGGGCTGCCAGCGCGGTCTCCCTTCACCTTCGCTCGCAGCAACGGCGCGGGAGGGCGCGCAGGAACTACCCACGTCAGACGTGCCGGGACGTAAAAAGTTGTCGGAGAGAGAACGCCTGGCTCAGCCACGATGCGGGCGGCCCTCGATCGGACACACGCCGGATGTCCGGGCCGTGCCCCGCGGCTCGCCCGCGTCAGTTCTTCGCTTCGACGGCCTTGCCGGGCGGAAGAGGATCCCAGCGCAGCGAGTCCCCGAGGAGGTTCGAGATGCGCTTCGGGCGCTGCCCGTCGACGCGCATGACGTAGAGCCCCGGCCCCTCGCCGGAGGTGCGCGTGGAGAAGAACGCCACGAGCCGCCCGTCGGGGCTGCAGGCCGGGTACCCGTTCCTGCCCTGATTCTGGGTCAGCCGCACGAGGCCTCCGCCCGTCTCCCCCGAGGCGACGAGGTCGGTGTTCTTCCCCACGCCGACGGCATAGACGGCCTTCACGCCGTCGGGGTGGTTGCAGAACGTGGGCGCCGAGGCGAAGAGCCCGTCCGGAGAGATCGCCTTATCGCCGACGTAGATGCGCTGTCCGTACCTGCCCTCGCCGGAGAAGGCGAGCTTGCCGGTCGGCGTGAACACCGGGTGGAGCGCCATCCCCACCTCGGACGCCGGCTTGATGCTCTGGAGATCGGGCCCGGAGAACAGCTTGATCGTCGACCCCACCCCGATGCTGAGGGCGACCTGGGCGCGATCCTTCGAGAACGCGATCCCGTAGACCGAGCCCTTCACGGGCAGCGGGAGCGGGCCGCCGGCGGGCGTGAAGACCTTGTACTCGTCGCCCTTCACGCTCGCCGCGTAGTGGAGCTGCTCGTTCTTCCCGAACGCAGGGGCGATGGCGGTCTGGTCGGGCGGCGAGACGGCCCTGGCGTCATGGCCGTCGGCGTCGATCGTGAAGACACGCCGCAGTGAGCCCGAGCCCGAGGCGAACGTCATGTGGCTGGCGAAGCCGCCGTTCTGGCCGGTGAGCGCGCCGATCAGCTGGTCGGCCACCCGGTGCGACTCGAAGCGCACGTCGCGGAGGGGCACGATGAACTTCTTGTCGAACACCGGGGCCTGCCCGCGGTTCACCAGGAACGCCTGGCCGACGAGCTCGACCTTGTCAGCGGCGACCTTCTTGCCGCTCACGCTCACGACCGCCTCGACCCCCTTCGCGGACCACGCCTTCACGTCCACCGGGCTGTCGGAGAGGTACAGGCCGTCGGGCGCGGCGCTGTCGGGCAGCACCTCGAACTCGCCGCACAGCTCGAGGTCGCGCCGGACCACGCTGTGGATCGTCACGTCCTCGGGGTCCGAGACGAGCGACGGCAGGACGCCGATCTTCGGGAGCGGGCGCGTCGCGCCGGCCACGACGGTGATGTGGCCGAGCAGCTCGTCCGGGTTGGGCGGCGCCGCCGAGGAGGGCGGCGCCTGCGCAGGAGCAGGGGGAGCAGCGAGCGCGGCGGCGGCGAGCGCCAGGGCGCCGAGGGCGGTTCGAGCTAGTCGCATGTGGTCTCTCTACAGACGAACGTGACGCTGACCTGCTTCTGCCCGAGGTTGGGATAATTCTCGGGCGGCGGCGGCAGCGCCTGCCCCTTCGCCGCCTCGAGGGTCGCCTGCGCGGCCGCGTCGAAGGCGGGATTCCCGCTCGGCGTCAGCGTGTAGCTCACCATCTGCCCGTCGGACAGGACGATGACCGCGCGCGGCTTGTGCTTCGTGAGCTCCTCCGGCGGGAGCCCCGAGCCGTTCACGCGGAACCTGCTCGAGAACCACCCCGCGATGCGGGCCAGGTACAGATCCACCGCGCGCGCCTTGAGGGGATCGGTCTCGGTCCCCTCCTTCACGCCGTCCTCGTGGCCCTCCTGGTCGACGTTGGCGGCCGGGGCGGCGTCGGTCTTCGGATCGAGCTCGGTGTCGACCTGCTTCGCGATCTCGGCGTCGGGCGGCGGCGGCGCGGTGCCCGCGTCGGCGATCTTGACCTCCGGGGGCGGGATGTCCGCCTCGGTCTTGCCCGCGCTCGGCGATACGAACGCCTTCTGCTCGACGCGCGGCTTGGGCGCCTGGCGCACCCACCGGTCGGGCAGCTTCATCTTGTCGCGCGTGCCGCCCAGCTTGAGCAGCGGCGTGTCCATGTCGAGCACCGGCACGACCTTCACCGGGACGCTCGGCCCCTTGTCGATCTCGGGCGCCGCCGCGGGCACGGTGAGGTCGGCCAGGCTGACCGCGACGGCGGCCCCCGCCTGCACGGCCATCGCCACCGCGACGGCGAGCGCGATGTCCCGCGGGCGGAAGTCGCTCGCCGGCCGGCGCTGCCCCGGCGGCGTCCTCGGTCCGGGCGCGCGCGCCGCAGCCGTGCTCACGGCGCCGCACCTCCGCGCCGCGGCGCGGCTCCCCCGGGTCGCGGCGCCGTTCCCCCGGGCGGCGGCGGCGCGCCCTCCGGCTCGATCTCCGGCTGGACGAGGAGGTTCAGCCCCTCGACCCCGGCGGCCCGGGCGGCGGCGACGACGCGCGCCACGGCGCCGTAGCGGGCGTCCTTGTCGGCGCGGATGTAGAGCTCCTTCTCCTTCTGCACGCGCCCGTTCGAGGCGAGCACGCCCTCGATGTCGGCGGTCGCGTCGTCCTCGCCGAAGAGGATCTTCTCTTCCTTCGTGACGGTCACGACGAGCTTCGTGTCCTTCGTCGGCGCCTCCTCGGCGGAGACGTTGGGCAGCTCGACCCGGAGCCCGGCCGTGAGCAGCGGGGCCGTGACCATGAACACAACGAGGAGCACGAGCATCACGTCCACGAGCGGCGTGACGTTGATGTCGCTGAAACCGCCGCCGCCGCGCCGCCTGCGCCCTCCACCGACCGACATGCCCATGATCGGCCCCGCCCCTCAGCCCTTCGGCATCACCGGCGTGGGCCGGTCGCTCGACCGCTGGAGCGCGAGCGGGATGGACTCCTGCATCCCCCGCGCGGAGAGCGACGCGATCTCCACCCAGCCCTCGCTCGCGGCCTCGAGCGCGGCGAGCAGGTCGTCGACGCGCTTGTTGATCCCGTTGTACGCGATGACCGCCGGGATCGCGGCGAACAGCCCGATCGCGGTCGCGATGAGCGCCTCGCCGATGGCCGGGGCGACGACGGGCAGCGACGCGCTCTTCTGCTGACCGATGCGGAGGAACGCGTCCATGATCCCGTAGACCGTGCCGAACAGGCCGATGAACGGCGACGCCGCCGCGATCGACGAGAGCGTCGGCATGAGCGCGCTCGCCCGCTGCGTCTCGGTCACGATCGCCCGCTTCGCGATCGAGTCGAGGAGCCGGCTCGTCCCGACGCGGCGGCTGAGCTCCATCACGACGCGGGCGCCGGGCGCGTCCGCGTGCCGCTGCGCGAGCGCGAACAGCTGATCGGGCGAGTGGGCGTGCGCCGACTCCTGCTCGAACCGCGCCTGCAGAGAGGCGAGCCGCGCGAGCTGGAGGACCTTGAGGACGGCGATCACCCAGACGAGGATCGCCGCGAAGATCAGCAGCCAGACGACCAGGAAGACGGGACCGGAGGCGTGGAGGACCAGGGAGACGGGATCGAGCTTGATCGGGACCGTCATCGCCGGCTCGGGGGCGCTTTGCAGGAAGGCCATTTCGATCTCTTCGGGTCAGGGAGTCGGCTCGTCAGGGTTCCGCGCGCGCGGCCCCGTTCAGTGGAGTTTGCGGCCGCGGCCCCCTCTCTCGCCTGGAAGCGCGGCCGTGGCCCTCTTCAAGTTCGCCCGGCGCCGCACGCGGCGCGGCGCTCAGTCCGCGAGCAGGATGTCGACCTTCCGGTCGCGCGCCCAGCCCTCTTCGTCCGTGCCGGTCGCCTCGAACTCGCCCTTCGACGAGGTCGCGATGCGGCCCTGGTCGAGGCCCTTCTTGCCGAGGTACTCCGCGACGCTGCCGGCGCGCTTCTGGCCGAGGCCCAGGTTGTACTCCGTCTCCCCGCGGGGGTCGGCGTGGCCGATGAGCTTCATCCCCTTGCCCTTGAGCGGACCCGAGACGAAGCAGCGCGCGAGCGCGTCGAGCGCGCCCGCCGCTTCGCCCTCGATCGACGTCGAGTCGAACGCGAAGCGGGCGGTCGGTAGATCGCCGCAAGCCTTGAGGATCTTGTCGTCGATGCGGATCGAGCCGCTCGTCGGCTTCTCGGTGTCCTGCTTCGGGGCAGGCGGGGCGGCGGTCTTCGCCACCGGAGGGGGCGCGACGTCGCTGGCGACATTCGCCGGCGGCTGCGGATCGGAGCCGCAGCCGGCCGCGAAAGCGGCAAGGGGCGCCGAGACCACGAGGATCAACGCAGGCAGTTTTGTCATGGGCATGCCGTTACCACGCCGGGAGGCGCGTTGCAGCATTTTGAGCGCCCGCCGGCGAGCCGGCGCGCCTGGATGACAGGCATTCCGTTAAAGGGCCGCGATGCATCGCCCCAAAGGGCCGCGATGCATCGCCCGATCCAGGCGCGGGAATATTTTGGGCACCAACGGATTGGCCCGCCCCGGGCCCTCGGCTCCGCGCTCCGCTATTCCTCGCTTGTGTCGGCCTGGCGCTGCGTGTCCGCAGCGGCGGGGGCCGGGGGGTCGGCGACGGCTGCAGCCATCGCGTCGGTGAGCGACATCGGCGCCTGAGGCCGCGACACCTCCTCGGACGCGAGCGAAGGCGGCGGCTGACGCTCAGCCCGGGCGCGGGCGCCCGAAGCGGCGGGCGGGCGCACCCCGGAGGCCTCGCGCGCGCCCGCCTCCGGCGCGGCGCGCGGCCGCGGCGCCGTGACGGGCTCGGCGGCGCTGGCCTCATCCTCGTCGGCCGCGGGCGCGCGCGCGTCGAGCCCGCGCAGCGCCGTCCTCCGGGGGCCGGGCGCCTCGACCGGCACGCGCACCTCGCGCGCGATCTCCCCGGCCCGGGACACGCCGCGCTGCGCTGCAGGCGGCGCGACGTCATCCCCCGGCGCGCGCGACATCCGGCCGACGATCAGCGTGAGCCCGACAGCGATCACCAGGGCGCCGGCCACGGTCGCCGCCGCGAGGATGCGCACGCGGGCTCGTGATCGCGCCCGGGAGGGCACCGTGACGGGCACGAGCGCGTCGTGGACGCGCATCACATCGCTCACGCTCGGCGCATCGACCCCGACCGGCGCCATGCCCGCGAACGCGCTCGAGGCGGTCGCCGCGGTCGACTCCGCGCCCCGGATCGCCTGTGGGGTCGTCGGGCCCACCGCCGCCGGAGCGACCGGGCCGCTGCCCGGCGCGACCGAGCCCGCCGCCGACGCGCTCGACGTCGTCGTCGCGGCGGGAAGCGTCGCGAGGAACGACTTCAGCGCGAGCGACCGGAGATCCATGATCGTCGGGTCATCGTCGCTCCGCGGCACCGAGGGCGCGCTCGATCGCCGGAGCGGCGGCGGAGGCCGGCTCGATCGCCGGCCGGCGCCTCCCGCCGGGGGCGCTGCAGCACCCCTCCCGTGCGCACGGAGCATCGCACCGCCGCAGACGCTGCACTCGAGCGCAGCCCCGCCGCGCGCGTCGCTCGACACCGTGGTGACGATTCCGCAGATTTCGCAGGTAACGTCCATGAGCCCCCCGCAGGCCTCGCGACACGACAGCGGCGAGCGCCCGCCACGCCAAACTGTGATTCAAATTACATCTTGAGTATGGCGCGCGAGGGGCGGCCATGCATGCGGTCTCCGCGCTGCATTTCCGAGAATCGAGCGCGTGACGGCGTTGCCGTGCCATCCCGGACGGCCGACATCGGACGAGAGCCGTCCTGGACCGAAGGTTTCCCGGGTGGGCGCTTGCGATGCCGGCCTTCGGGCCGCTGTGGTAAGAGCCGCGCTTCGATGTGGTCGGGAGCGGACCACCGGTCCGCTCGACGTGATCGCGGCTCCCTGCCGGGGGTCACGCGGGGGTCACGCTGACATGGGTCTGGGGGCCGCGACCGGCCTCCGAAACGCCCGGAGGAGTTCGAGAATGGGTCTCAGCGAAACGCTGCTCGATGCGAACAAGAAATCCAAGGTCGTCGCCGACTGTTGCACGCTGGTCGACGAGGAGGTGGCTTCGAAGAGCGGACTCTCCGGCCTGGCGGTCAAGGCCGGCTACGCGGCCGTGAAGGGCATCAAGCCCGGCTTCATCCAGCAGGTGGTCGAGAAGCTCCTGCCCGAGTTCGCCAAGAAGCTCGACCCCATCTGGACCGAGGCCACGAGCAGCGGCAACCCGAGCTCCTTCTTCACGTCGAACCGCTCGCGGATCGCCGACGCGCTCCTCAGCATCACCGACGAGAAGGCGAAGTCGTCGTCGAGCGGCGTGGTGCGCGGCACCTACGAGAAGCTGCGCGGCTCAGCGAAGAAGAACGTCGAGGAGGCGGTTCCGCGCCTCGCCCAGCTGATCCAGAAGCACACGGCCTGAGCGGCTCGGCGCAGCAGGCCCGCTTCGCGCCGGCCTGCTGCGCGCCGCAGCGCGGCGCCCCCGCGGCCGCGTGCGCGGCGGAGGGCGCCCCTGCGATCGGCGCTCAGCCAGGCTCGCCGAAGCTGCGCGCGAAGAGGTCGCGGATCGCGTCGCGGCCGGCGTCGTTGAGATCCTGCGTGCCGATGCCGGCGAAGTTCTCGCAGGTGATGCTCGGCTGCCGCGCCATCTCCCAGGCCGAGCCGCTCCAGCGGAACCAGCCGCGCTTCTCCTGATCGTAGACGAACAGCTGCTTCTTCCAGAGGCGCGCGAGCTCCGCGCCCCAGCCGGTGCCGCCGCGCACGGTGCCGTCCTCCTGGAGCGTCCCCACGACGAAGACCTGGCTGGCCGCGTTGATCTGGTGCCAGATCGTCTGGAGGATGTTGCGCACGAGCGGGATCTCGCTCAGCACGCGGCCGAGGCGCCGCGACACGTAGACGAGGCTGAAGTCGCCCTTGCGCAGCTCGTCGTCCCCCAGCACGACCACGCCGCGCTGGCGCTCGAGGAGCCGGTGGCCCTCGAAGCTGTAGTTCAGCTCCTGCACCCCGTACCGCTCGGCGCACGCCCCGAACTCGGCCTCGGCCCCCTTGGCGCCGCCCGAGTGCACGCGGAAGGTCCGCGGGTCCTTCGGCCGCTCCGAGGGGGGCCGCACGTCCTCGTCGATGACGCGCATCGAGTGGGGATCGAGCCGCAGGTGGAGATCGGCGAGATCCTTGTTGCCGTGGTCCTTCAGCAGCCGCAGGCGAACCACGTCGCGCTCCGGCTGCAGGTAGACGACCACGCTGAGGTGGCGCTCGACCCGCTGGAGCGCGGCAGGCAGCTTGCCGGGAGGGCCCGCCTCGTCGATCTGGGCCGCGACCCAGACCTCGGCGGATCGCTCCTTCGCGAGCCGCCCGAGCGCCTCCATCGCCTGCTCCGACGCGACCGCCACGTCGAAGCCGTCGACGATGATCACGTCGGGCTCGAAGTGGGCGACGCCGCGCGCGAACGCCACCGTCTCGAGCATCTTCTCGACCCACAGGCGCGCCGCCTCTTCGGGCGCGTCGGCCGACGCCTTCACGTGGCCGAGGTGCGAGTAGATCTGCCGGTGCCGCTCGACCTCGAGCCGGACGGCCTCCGGCTCCTCGAGCCGCATCGACTGCGCGAGATCGTGGAAGATCTCGTCGTAGTACGCGCGGACGTGATCGACCGCGTTCTCGTGCGAGATGTGGAGGACCCGGCGATCCCGCAGCAGATCGTCGAGCGCGATCTGCACGAGCAACGCCGTCTTGCCCACGCCGGGCCGGGAAACGATGACGCCGACGTTGCCGCGACCCAGCCCGCCGTGCATCGACCCCTCGAAGACCCGCATGGGGCTCCGCTCGTTTACCTCTTTGCGGTACATGCCGACCCCCTCACTTGGCCTTCTTCGCCTGCTCTTCCCGGTACTTCTTGATGAGCTCCTCACCAAGCGCCGCCGGAAGAGGAGCATAGCGCGAGAACTCCATCGTGAACTCGGCTTTGCCCTGGGTGGCGGAGCGGAGGACCGTCGAGAAGCCGAACATGTCGGAGAGCGGCACCTCCGCCTCGACGCGGCAGAAGCCGTCTGCCTCGGTCGAACCGACGATGATGCCGCGCCGCTGCATGAGGATGCCGACGATGCCGCCCTGGTACTCGCTCGGCCCCTCGCAGGCGACCTTCATCAGCGGCTCCAGGATCTGCGGGCCGGCCTTGGGGTACGTCTCGCGCCAGGCGCCGCGCGCGGCCTCCTGGAAGGCGATGTCGGACGAGTCGACCGCGTGGGCCGCGCCGTCGTTCAGCGTGACCGACACGCCCGTGACGGGCGCGCCGATGAGCTGCCCCTTGGCGAGCATCGACACGAAGCCCTTCTCGACCGCCGGGATGAACTCGCGCGGGATCGCGCCGCCGACGACCTGATCGTCGAACCGGAACGGCGCTTCCGCCCACGGCTCGATGAAGCCGCCGACCTTGCCGTACTGACCGGAGCCGCCGGTCTGCTTCTTGTGCGTGTAGTTGAAGTCGACGCGGCGCGTGATCGTCTCGCGGTACGCGACGCGCGGCGGGCTCGTGACCACCTCGGCCGCGTACTCGCGCTTCATGCGCTCGATGTAGACGTCCAGGTGGAGCTCGCCCATGCCCTGGATGATCGTCTCGCCGCTCTCCGGATCCGCCCCGACGCGGAAGGTCGGGTCCTCCTTGGTGAAGCGGCGCAGCGCCTTCGACATGTTCGCCTGGGCCTTGTTGTCCTTGGGCGTCACGGTGAGCGAGATGACGGGGTCGGGCACGTGCATCGACGTCATCGCGACGCTCAGGGTCCCGTCCGTGAAGGTGTCGCCGGAGTTGCAGTCGATGCCGAACATCGCGACGATGTCGCCCGCGCCCGCGGAGTCGATGTCCTCCATCTCGTCCGCGTGCATGCGGACGAGCCGGCCGACCTTGTGGCGCTTGCCCGTGCGGGTGTTCGTGATCTCGCCGCCGCGGGTCAGGTTGCCCTGGTAGACCCGCAGGTACGTGAGCTGGCCGAAGCGGCCGTCCTCGAGCTTGAACGCGAGCATCACGAGCGGCTTGTCCGAGTCGCTCGACAGGACGACCTCGGCCTCGTCCTTGTCGAGATCCACGGCCTTGTTCGTGATGTCGGCGGGCGTCGGCAGGTAGCGGGTCACGCCGTCGAGCAGGACCTGCACCGCCTTGTTCTTGTAGGCCGACCCCATCATCACCGGGACGATCTGGAGCTTCACGGTCGCCTCGCGGATCGCCTTCTGGAGGAGCTCCTCGGTGACGCGCTCCTCGAGGATCGCCTCCGTGAGCTCGTCGGAGTACATCGAGAGCGCGTCGAGCATCTCCTCGCGCGCCGTCTTCACCTCGTCGGCCATCTCGGCCGGGATGTCGCCGACGACGATCTTCTCGCCGTTCGCCCCCTCGAACCGGTAGGACTTCATCGCGATGAGGTCGACGACCCCCTCGAACTTGTCCTCGAGGCCGATCGGCAGCTGCAGCAGGACCGGGTTCAGGTTGAGCTTCTCGCGCAGCTGCGCGCGGACCCGCAGCGGGTTCGCGCCGGCGCGGTCGCACTTGTTCACGAACGCGATGCGCGGGACGCCGTAGCGGCGCATCTGGCGGTCGACCGTGAGCGACTGGCTCTGCACGCCGGCGACGGCGCAGAGGACCAGGATCGCGCCGTCGAGCACGCGCATCGCGCGCTCGACCTCGATCGTGAAGTCCACGTGGCCGGGCGTGTCGATCACGTTGATCTGGTGCCCGTTCCAGAAGCAGTGCGTGGCCGCGGACTGGATGGTGATCCCGCGCTCGCGCTCGAGATCCATCGAGTCCATCTTCGCGCCGACGCCGTCCTTGCCCTTGACGTCGTGGATGGCGTGGATCCGCTTGGTGTAGAAGAGGATGCGCTCGGTCAGCGTTGTCTTGCCCGAATCGATGTGGGCGCTGATCCCGATGTTGCGCAGCTTGGACAGTTCGCTGATCACAGAAGGCTCCCCGCCGCGCACCCGTGAGGGCGTGCCCGTGGAGGGCGTGCGGCACGCATCGAACGTCAGCCGGGCGGCGCACTCTTGCGATCGCCCAGTCAGAAATTCGGCGCGGCTCTTAATTCGGCCCCATGGCCAGCGCCAGGGGGAAAATGATCACGCGTGAACATTTCACGCTACTTGGCTTGAATCCTGGAAAGCCCGACCGTCTCGTCCCACTCGGATCCGTAGCCGTCGTAGTGGATGCGGTAGCGCTCTTGCCCCACGATGCCGGTGACGACCGCCGGGTACATCTGCCCGTGCCACTCGACGCGGACCCTGTCGCCGATCTTGTAGACGTTCGTCTGCGACGCCTGCAGCCCCTTGCTCCGGACCTTCGGCGGCGGCGGCGGGTGGACGACGTTGCCCTCGACGAGGCCGCGGATCCGGTCACGAGGTACAACTTCATCCCAGATGTCGTCGTACCCCTGGTAGTGGATCTTGAACTTCGTCGGACCCAGGACCTCGATGACCTCGGCCGGGTAGACGTTCCCTTCCCACGCCACGAGGACGTGATCGCCGATGGCGTATTGGCGCTTGCACCCCCCCAGCACCAGTGCGAGGGCCAGGAGGAGGGCCGCGGCGTGAGCGCGCGCTGCGGGCATACTTCCCGCCCGCCTTACCGTCCTCGCCGGCGCCCCGCAAGAGGCTTCGCTCAGGGACGCGCGCGGGTCGGCGCTGGACGGCGCGACGGCGCCGGGCCACGCCTTGCCGTGCCGGGTCGTCCTGCCGCAGGCCGCGCCATGCCGTGGTGAGCCGTCTGTCGCGCGCCCCGCCACGCCCGCCGCGCCCCATCCCGACGCCTCCCAGAGCGCTGCACCGGGGCACGAACCCGTGTAGAGAACGCTCATGACCCGAGATGTTCGTCCTGGTACGGGGACCCTCTCCCGCCCGTGCCCGTGCGGCTCGGGGCGCTCGTACCGCGAGTGCTGCGCCCCCTGCCATCTGGGCGATCGCGAGGCGCCCGACGCCGTGGCGCTGATGCGCTCGCGGTACGCCGCGTTCGCGGTCGGAGACACCGCCTACCTCTGGCGGACGCTGCACATGGGCCACATCGACCGCGGGCGCGACAGGGACCAGGTGCTCCGCGAGCTGAAGGTGACGATCCACCACCACCGGTACCGGGGCCTCCAGATCCTCGACAGCCTGCAGAGCGGCGACTCCGCGTCGGTGCTTTTCCTCGCCAAGATCTTCGAGGCGGGCGTCGATCGATCGTTCGTCGAGCTGTCCGATTTCCTCCACGACGGCGAGGGCTGGCGCTACCTCCACGGCGTCGCCATCCCGCGCGCCCGCATCAGCGTCCCGCCCGACGAGCTGACGATCGCCCGGTTCTCGTCCTTCGCCAGCTGACCGGCCCTCGCCGGCCGAGCGGGCGGCCGATGCGCCTCAGCCGGCCGGCGTGCCCGACGCGCGGGCCTCGTGCCAGCCCATCGCCTCGACCACGGCGCGGTTCTTGTCCATCCACACCGCGATGCGCTCGCGCGTCGTCCGGTAGGCGTACTCGAGGATGGCGCGCCGCGCGCGCAGGTTGGCGGGGTTGTGGAGGAACAGCAGCGCGTCGTTCTGCGCGGGCTCGAGCACGAGGACCTGCATCTTGCCCTCGGCGAGCGCGCGCCCCACCGCCTGGTGGAGCCGCGCGTGCGCGCCGATCCGCATCGCCTGGTTGAAGATCCAGAGCATGCCCTTGTCGCGCACGCTCTCGCGCACGCCGTGCCCTGTCGGGACGGGGCGGTGCGCGGTGGAGACGGGCACGAGCGGGCTCACGACGATCGTGAGCTCCACGCCGGCGGCCTGCGCGAGATCGAGGTGCGCCACGTGGCCCAGCCCGCCGTCGAGGTAGTGGCGGTGCTCGACGCGCACCGGCGAGAAGAACAGCGGGAGCGCGAGCGACGCCGCGCAGGCGAGCGACACCGGGACGTGGTCGAACCCCTCGGCGCCGAAGACGACGCGCTCGCCCGAGTCGAGGTCGTGCGCCGGGATGCGCAGCGTCCGCGGCATCGCGCGGAACGAGTTCGGGATGCCGCGCCGCAGGAAGAACTCGCCGAGGAACCGCTCGTAACGATCGAGCTGGAAGAGCCCCGCGGGGAGCGAGTCGTTGAAGCGATCGAGCTGCTCGAACAGGTACTGCTGCGCCGGCGCGTTCGGGGTCGCGTCGCCCCGGGTCGTGAGCCGGACGATCGCGTGGCGGAGCGCGACCAGGCTGGTGCTGAGCGCGCGCCGCCACTCGCCGACGTCGAGGTGGAGGAGGTGGCTGCGCTCCAGCGGGAAGAAGTTGTCGACCGGATCGAGCAGGGCGCGGTAGAGCCGCTCGATCGGGATGCCGCCCGCCAGGGCCGCGGCGACCGCGGCGCCGCTGCCGTGCCCGAGGTAGAGCGAGAAGCTCTGGTTGTCGATCCCCTCGACGCCATCCTCGAGCGCCGCGAGCGCGCCGATCTGGTAGAGCGCGCCCGTCAGGCCGCCCCCTGGCAAGCAGAGGCTGACGCGCGCCCGCTTCGCCCCGGCGCGCGGGGCAGCGCGGCCCTCGCCGCTCGCGTCCACGGTCCCGGAGGAGCGGCCCTCGCCGTCCCCCGCTGCGATCTGCGCGGATCGGCTCGCGCCGCCGCCTTGGCTCCCGAACGCCGGCATCATGAGAGGTCCTTTTCCCTCGCGCGGGCCGCCCCCTCGGCGCGACGGCCGAGGACGCAGGCGAGCGCGGTCAACACGAGCGCGGAGGCGGAGCTCACCGCCACGAGCCACACCGGGCTCCCCGCGGCGTCGGGCAGCGCGGCGCCGGCGGCCGAGGGCGCGCCGTCGGCGGCCCCCGCGCCCGCCGCGGAGAGGAGCGAGAAGCACTGGATGGCGTTGTAGGTGCCGTGGAGGAGGATGGACGGCAAGAGCGAGCCGCTCGCGATGCGGAGGACGCCGAGCGCCGCGCCGAAGATCCCGATCGGCAGGAACTTCTGCCACCCGACGTGGGCCACCGCGAAGAGCGCGGCCGTGATCGCGATCACGAGCGGCGCGCGGTGCGTCCAGCGCAGCGGGCGGACGAGCGCTCCCCGGAAGAAGACCTCCTCCAGCGCGGGGCCGAGCACGATGAAGATGAGGCCGAGCGCGGCCCGCTCGGGCGCGCTCGCGTCGACGAAGACCCGGACGAGCTCGGCGTCGTCGATCCCCGACGGCCAGCGCCCCTCGATCGCCGTGTAGAGCGCGGCGATGGGCCCCTCGAGCGCGAAGCCGAGCGCGATCGCGAGCGGATAGAACGCCACGTGCGTCCCGCGCACGCCGAGGAACTGCCGGATCGACGCGCGCGGCGCGTGCACCTGGAGCACGCCGAAGAGCCCGAGCAGGTACGCCGCGGCCTGGCACGCGAAGCTGCCGATGACGTCGAGCTTCGGCGCCGCCCGGAACGAGCCCGCGCCGTCGAGCGCCGGCTCCATCCGGAAGGAGGAGATCAGGCCGAGCAGGAACAGGAACAGCGCGGTGACGCCCACGGTCCAGCCGATGGCCCCGGGGATCGACATCGGTCGCTCCTCGCCGCCTCGCCGGGCGAGCGGACCGGGCCCTCCGCCGCTCGGCGGAGGGTCGGGGGTGCCGTGCAGATCGCTCATCGACCTCGCAGATAAGGCAGGACGCCCCGCTTCACGACCGTGTCCGTGCCGAGGCGATCGCTCGTCTCCGGGTAGTCGATCGTCGTGTGCAGCCCCCGGCTCTCGTGCCGGGCGGAGGCGCAGCCGACGATGAGCTCGGCCACGGTGGCGATGTTGCGCAGCTCGAGCAGATCCCGGGTGACCAGGTGCTTCCAGTAGTACTCGCGGATCTCCTCCTGGAGCAGGGAGATCCGCCGGGCGGCGCGCCGGAGGCGGGCGTCGGACCGGACGATGCCGACGTAGTTCCACATGGTGCGGCGCAGCTCGTCCCAGTTGTGGGCGACGACGACCTCCTCGTCGCTGGCGACCGCGTTGCCGACCTGCCACTCGGGCACATCGGGGAACGGGCTCTGCCGGAGCTCGGCGATCTGGGTGCCGAGGCGCGCGGCCGCGCGCTGGCCGAAGACGAGCCCCTCGAGCAGCGAGTTCGAGGCGAGCCGGTTCGCGCCGTGCAGCCCCGTGCACGTGCACTCGCCGATCGCCCAGAGCCCGGGGATCGTCGTCCTGCCGTAGAGGTCGGTGGTGATCCCGCCGCACATGTAGTGGGCGGCCGGCACGACGGGGATCGGCTGCGCGGTGATGTCGATGCCGTAGCGGAGGCACTGCGCGTGGATGGTCGGGAAGTGCTCGCGGACGAAGCTCGCGGGCCGGTGGGTGATGTCGAGCAGCACGTAGTCCGAGCCGGTCCGCTTCATCTCGAAGTCGATGGCCCGCGCCACGATGTCGCGCGGCGCGAGATCCTTGCGTGGATCGTGGCTGGCCATGAAGGCCTTCCCGTCCGGCAGCCGGAGGATGGCGCCCTCGCCGCGCAGCGCCTCGCTCACGAGGAAGCTCTTCGCCTCCGGGTGGAACAGGCACGTCGGGTGGAACTGGTAGAACTCCATGTTCGCGATCTCGGCGCCTGCCCGGTAGGCCATGGCGACGCCGTCGCCCGTCGCGACGTCGGGGTTCGTCGTGTAGAGGTAGACCTTGCCTGCGCCGCCGGTGGCGAGCACGGTCGCCCGCGCGAGGTAGGTCTCGACGACGTGCGGCTTCGAGGCTGGCCGGTGCCTGGGCGCCGGCCGCTCCGAGTCGCGCTGCCGCGGCCCGTTCAGCGCGGCGTCGGTCTCGTCGAGCACGTAGGCGCCGGCGCAGATGTCCGGCCCCCCGAAGCGGGAGAGCGGGATGAGGTCGATCGCCGTGTGGTGCTCGGCGAAGCGGATGTTCGGGTTCTGCCGGGCCTGCTCGAGGAGCGCGCGCTCGATCTCGAGGCCGGTCGCGTCGGCGGCGTGCACGATCCGCCGCGCGGAGTGCCCCCCCTCGCGCCCGAGGCGCACCTGGCCGTTCTCGTGATCGAACTGGGCGCCCCGCGCGATGAGCTCGCGCACCCGCTCGGGCCCCTCCCGCGCGCAGATCTCGACGACCACCTCGTGACAGAGGCCCGCCCCCGCCTCGAGCGTGTCGGCGATGTGCGCCTCGGGGGAGTCGTCCGGGGCGAAGACCGCGGCGATGCCGCCCTGGGCGTACTTGGTATTGGATTCGTCGCGCGCGCGCTTGGTGACGATGATCACCTCGCCGTGCTCGGCCGCCTCGAGCGCGAAGGTCAGCCCAGCCACACCGCTACCGATGACGAGGAAATCGGTCGTTATCGCCACGGCCAGGAGGGTAGCAGGAGCGGGGCGCACGGAGGTAGGCCGTGGTGCGCTTCCTGCGTGCGACGGCGCTGCGGCCGGGCGTTCGGGCGGGAGGCCGGCGTGGCCGGGGAGAGCCGAGCGCCGGCGTGAGCCAGCGCGAGGCGTGGGCGCGCGCACGGGCTGATCGCGCTCATGGCTGAGCGCCTCGGCCGTTGTCGACGCGCGCCGGGGCGCACGTCGCGCGCGCGGGCTCGCAGCGCGAGCTCATGAGCGCAGTCCATCCATCAGAAGGCGCGACTCGCGAAGGTGCGACTCGCGCAGCAACTCGCGAGACGCAGCGAGGATGCCCGAGATGCGGTGTTCTGGCACAACACGACAGGTTCCCGGACAGCCCATCATAGCCGGCGTCCCCCACACCCTCTGGTCGACTCGCTCGATCCGGCCCCTTCGTGAAGGGGCCTCTCGCTCAAGCGTCCTCGCTCCTGCGGTGCACCGAGGGCACGAGCATCAGCTTGGGGCGACGCCTGCTTCGCGCTTTGGGACCACCTACCGGGCGTTGGTTCTTCGCCCACACGAGGCTCTGCGACGCGGGCAGTCTGGGCCCTGACGGCGGCGCGAGCTCCTCCGCCGCCGCTTCGCGAGCTTCCCGCTCTGCGATGCAGTGCACGCAATACTTCTCGGGATCCCAGTCGATGTCCTCGAGACCCAGCCTCCGTACCCACATCCGCTCCCACTCCCCCATCTTGCTCAAGCTGGGGCGCTTACCAGAGGGAGGAGGGTCGTCTCCGCGGGACCTTCGGTGCTTCGGCATGGGGCTCCTTGAATTCGGGCGGCGCCCATTCTGCCGGCAACGAATGAGCTCGCCAAGGGGTTTCTTCGAATCAGGATTGCCGTTTTGCCGAGTTACGTTCAGCCGTCCGAAATTGCCACGAAATCATACCGCCTCTCATTTTTTCTGAAGCGCTCACCGCGATCAGCAGTCCAGCGGGCTCTGCTCGCCGCTCCCCCTCCCCGGGCAGTCCGCCGCAGCCGCGGGGTTCGCCGCTGCTTCCGCTCGCTCCGGCGCCGGTCTGGCTCCCGGGAGGATCGGCGCCCCCCCTTCGCGCCGTCGCCTTCGCCCACAAGAATGCTGCCCACCCCGGCCCGTGCTCGGCCCTCCGGGCCTGCGCGCGCTCCGGCGCTGCTGTACCGCTCCTCCTGACGAGTTCAACCCACAGACCCCGCAACACGTGCCAGGACGCACATTGCCTGCTCGGGCTCGCCGTTCTCATGAGCGCAGTCCATCAGCAGGCTCGCCGCCAGCCGCAGCTCACGGTGCGCTGCGAGGATGCCGGCGATGCGCTGCTCGGACACCGAGCCCCAGAGGCCCCCCGAGCACGCGAGGAAGATGTCGCCCGGCTCCGTGTCCTCGACCTGGGCCGTCATCTCCACCGCCGCGTCGCAGCCGAGCGCGCGAGTGGCCGCGCTGGCGTGTTGCCCCAGCACGGCTGGGGCATCCGGCGAGGAGGATCTGTCCAACGCCCCACCGTCGAGCGCCGCATCCTCACGCGTTCGCGCCTCCAGCTTCCCCCCACGGAACCGGTAGATGTGCAGTTCGCCAGCGTAGGCGATATACGCCGTCCCGGGCGCGAGCAGCACACCGGCGAAGGTCACCTGCACGCCGCTCGGCCCCGGCCCCGGACGTTCATCCTCGGAGCGGCCTGTTCGGCGCGGGCTCATCATGAGCCGCACTTCGTCCCGGCACAGCGGCGCAATCATCTCACCAGCACCAAGGTCGTCCACGCTGGCTGCGTCGACAGCGGGATGCACCATCTCGATCGCCGTGCGGGAGACGACCTCTCCGCCAGGCCGGCCCGTGACCAGGAAGAGCCCCAGGCAAGGCAACTCCCCGGAGCGCTCCTCGTTGCTCGCACGGCGCCTCGACACGAGGGCCTCCGCCCCTGCCTCGATGGCGATCGTTGGACGCACCATCCTCCACCTCGCACGCTCGTCGCAAGGACGAGCCGAGTCAGCGCGCACCATGCTCGTGGTGCGCCGGTCTCCTGTTCTGTCGCCCAGCGCGCCGCGCCGCCGCCGCGCCCTCTCGGCGTGCTCAGGCCGTCAGCGGCTGCTCGCGCGAGCTGGGAGCTCGCGACGGGACCTTTCGCTCAGGCGCTCAAAAATCATCGCGGACGAGACGCGCCAGTCGCACCATCTTCAGCAGCAGCCGCCTGCAGCGGCCCTTGCTCCGCCTGCTTCGCCTACCCGCCCTCGGTGGAATCTTCTCCCGCCCAGGGCTCAGCCGCAGCTTCGGTCGGCTCCCCGACCGTGCGGCAAGCTCCTCCATCACCGCTTCCCAGGCCGCTCGCTTCGCGATGCAGTGCTCGCAGTGCAGCTCGGGGTCCCACTCCACATCCTCGAGACCCAGCCTGCGCACCCACATCCGCTCCCACTCCCCCATCCCGCTCGGGCTGGGGCTGGGGCGTCTTCCGGAGGGAGAGACGTCGTTTCCACTGGAATTCCGGCGCATCGGCAGGGCGCTCCTTGGATCGAGCGGCGCGCATACTGCCGGCCACGAACGGGCTCGCCAAGCGTTTTCGTCCAGAAATCGATATCTTTCGACTACTTACGCGCAGCCAGGCCGGATCGTCACAAAATCGTACGGTCGTCCTCACTTTCTCCACCGCTCGCCGGTGGAAGCAGTCCAGCGGGCGCGGCTTGCCGCTGTACCTATTGCCTGCGGGAGACGCGTCGCTCCCTCAATCGCGCGTCGCGCGATCGTCGGGGCCGCCTCCGCCACGCTTCGCGGCGGCTGGCGGCCGACGAGGCCGCCCGCGACCTCGTCGCTCACTTACGGAAACTCCTGCTCCGCGGCCGCCGAGCCTGCCGCGCCCGCGTTGTCCGCCACGGTGTTGCTGCCGCCGGGGCCCCCAGCGCCCGGCGTGCCGCGTTGCAGCGTGGTCTCCCCTTCCTGCTTCACCGCCTTGCCTCGGTACGCGATCGAGAACGACGGCCCACCGAGGCCTCCTCCTCCTGGACCGCCGTTGCCTCCTTGCGCTCCCTGCCCGCCAGCGCACGCGTGCTTCGACCCGCTGCCCCCCATGCCACCGGCTCCGCCGAGCCCGCCGGCTCCACCGAGCCCACCGGCAGGTACCGCGCCAGCCTCACCTCTACGGTGCTCCCCTGGCTCGACGACCACCTCCCCTTCCAGCTCTTCGCACCACGCTGCTCGCGCTGGGGTGCAGAGCAAGATGGAGAGCAACACCACGATGCCCACCCCCGGCCCGTGCTCGGCCCTGCGGGCCTGCGCGCGGTCCGCCCCTCCCAAGTCCCGCGCTCCGCGCGGGACGGGAGGGGTCGCGGCGGCAACCGCGGTTCGGGGCCCAGCGCCATCACGCCTCCGCCCCGGCGCCGCACCTCGCAGCTCTCCCGCCGCGCCAAAGTGATCTGCTGCCGGACTGCCTTCAGCAACCGTCGGATAACATCCGCGCTCGCGGCCCGATGCAGAAGGGTTCAGCAGATCAACGGTCCCTCCGCCTGCGCCTTGGGCAATCCACTCAATGGTGGTGAGGTTGTCAGCGCCGGGCAGCCCACCGTGTCGCGTCTCCGCAACAAAAGAGTCCCTACCACCCCAGCGCGGGGCACGTCCAATCATTTCTTGTCTCCTCCTTCAGCTCAGCGGCTCGCAGAGCACTGCATTCGTCAGCCGCTCATGCGCATTGCGCTCAGCTCTTGCAAATTCTCATCGCGCTGCTCGCTTCACTGGCCGCAGCTCGCATTACCCGCGAAGTCCCAACATTCTCCGCTCACGCCCACCTCGCCGGCGTTTTCACCTGGCGCCATGCCCGCGCCCTCGCCCACTGTGCGCCCATGAAGCTCGCCAAGGACTTTCTTTTGAAATCGAAGTTTTTCACCCGTTTACGCGCAGCTATGATGGTTCATCACAGAATCGTACGGTCATCCTCACTTTTTCCGCCGCTCGCCGGTAGCAGCGATCCACGGGGTTCTGCTCGCCACCGTGCACGTCATCCGCAGGCACACCTCTCCCCCCTTCGATGGCGCTTCGCGCGATCGCCAGTTCCTCCTTCCGCCGTGCTTCTCGGCCCCACGAGCGGTGCCACCGGCGACGCCGCCCGCGACCTCATCGGTCGCTCACGGAAATTCCTGCTCCGCCGCCACCGTGCCTTCCGCGCCCGCGTTCTCCAACACGTTGTTGCTGCCGCCAGGCCCCCCAGCGCCGGGCGTGCCCGGTTGCAGCATCGTCTGTCCTTCCTGCTTCACCGCCTCGCCTCGGTAGGCGATCGCAAGCGACGGCCCGCCGAGGCCTCCTCCGCCGGGGCCGCCGTTGCCTCCCTGGCCTCCCTGCCCACCAGCGCACGCAGCCTTCGACCCGCTCACGCCCACGCCGCCAACTCCGCCGAGACCACCGAGCCCGCCAGGCTGAAGGTCGCCCCCCGCGCCTCCCTTGCCTCCGTTGCCCGCCTTCAGCATGCAGTCCTTCAGCGTCACCTTCCCCTCAACGCTCGCCAGCGCGATGCTCGCTCCTCCCGCTCCGCCGCCTTCGCCGGGCAACCCGCCGCAACCACCCGGGCCCCCGCTGCCTCCGCTCGCTCCTGCTCCCGGCATGGCCCCCGAGCAGATCGCCGCGCCGCCCTTCGCGCCGCCGCCTCCGCCCCCGCCTTGCCCGGGCGTGCCCGCTTTGCCGGGTCCGCCGCTCACGCCCGCGTAGCCCAACGAGCTCAACCTGCCGAGGCCACTTGCGGCGAGACCGGCGTCGCCCGCGGCACCATTGTCACCGCCCTGACCAGTGCCACCGGAAGCGCAGCTCCAGTTGCCTGCCGTCGGCTCTCCGGAACCTGCTGCGCCGAGGGCGCCTGACGCTCCGACGTCCCCGCCAGTGCCATTGGTTACGTTACCATCACCACCACCACCGCCAATCGACAGCTCGCCGCCGCACTCGTTGACTACCTGGGCGCCGCCGGACAGCGTCGCATCCGGTCCCGGCGTACCATCGAGGTCGCTACACGCATCCGCTCCGGCGTTCCCAGGCGAGGCCTGCGCGGGCACATCGCTCGGCGCATCCTCTCCCTCCGCCCCATCCGCTGCGTTCCCCGCAACCAGCTCGCACCGCGCGAACTCCGCCGTCCCTCCATCCACCAGCACCGCGATCGACGACGCCCCCGGTGCCTGCGCATCCGCCGCGCGCGCCGATATGTCCTCGATCCTCACCGGGTCCTCGCCACGCATCACCTTCAGCGCGATTCCCTCTTCGCCAGGGGCCACGGTCGTCTTCGCCGTCTCGCCGACCCAGGTCCACCCGTTCGCGCAATCGAGGCCGCCGAAGAGTTTCGCTCCCGCTGGTATTTCAACCGCTTCCTCGAACGTTTCGGCACACGCGTAGACCCCTACCCCGTCCTCGGCAGCGCGCCGGAGCGCCACAGCGAGCGTCGCGACAGGCTCAGCACGCGTACCGGCATTGTCGTCGTTACCGGTGGAAGCCACGAAGATGCCGCAAACATCATCCACGGCGCCTTCGATCTCGCTCGGCACGCACCCGGAAGGCACGACTTCGCTGCCCCTGCCCCGGTACTTCTCGCACGTGAGCATGGACTCGCAGTCGTTCTCGATGTGGTACCAGAGCCCATCGCAGCCACTCGCAGTCAGTACAACAGCGACAGCCGTTCCAAGCAGGGTTCGCCCAAGCGTTCTCATCGTTCGTTCTCCGGCTCGACTCACCACGTGCTCACCATCACAACGCCGAGGCCATCAACCCGCGGCTCGGGCAGTACGAGCAGCGCTCTCGACTTCTCGCCGCTCGTCACTGGCCACAGGGCGTAGGTAACGGCGGCAGCGGCGAGAACGCCCGACGCGATGTAGCCACCCACCGCGACATCCCCCAGCAGACCTGCGCGCTCACCCGAGCGCTGGAGCTCCGTGCATCTTTCTGCGAACGACGGCGACTCCAGGCAACCTCCGCCCGCGGCAAAGATCTGGTCTTTCTGCGCGCGAGCCTCCGAGTTCGCGTTGTTCGACGCCACCGTCATCCCGATCCCCACGCCGAGCCCCACCGCACTCGCCGCCCCCAGCGCGATCACCGGCACCCAGTTCTTCTTTTCCGGCAGCGGCTGCGACTCCGCCGGCATCGCCGGCGACCCCGCCACGGGCCCGACAACCCCCGCCCCCGCCGCGCCCGCGCCCCCGTACGGCGTCGCCCCCGCCGACGCCTGCGGCGCGGCGTTCACCAGCGCCATCGCTAGCTTCACTTCCGCCGTCCCTCCCTTCGCCACGCTCACCGTCTGGCTCGCCTGCTCGTAGTCCAGATGCCTCGCCTCTACCCGGTGCTCGCCGGGGTCGACGAACACCTCCCCTTCCAGCGGCGCCTTCCCCACGACATGGCCGTCCACAAGCACCTCCGCGCCTGGCACGCCGGCCGTCACCACCAGCGCACCCACCTGCGCTCGCGACTCCGAATACCGCTGCTCCGCCGTCGTCTTCAGCTTCGCCGCCGCCTTCATCAGCGGCCAGTTCCTCAGCGCGAACGACAGGTACTGCGCCGCTTCCTTGTGCTTCTTCAGCTGGTACTTCGTGTTCCCGAGGTTGTACGCCACGTCGAACGTCGGGTTCAGCTCCCACGCTGACTCGAACTCCGCTTCGAAATATGGGTCTGACGCCGTGGCAGGCGACGACCCGAGCTCTTCGCCCCACGCAGCACGCGCTGGCGCGCAGCACAGAAGAGCAGCGAGAAGATAGCTGCCCACCCCCGGCCCGTGCTCGGCCCTCCGGGCCTGCGCGCGGTCCGCCCCTCCCAAGTCCCGCGCTCCGCGCGGGACGGGAGGGGTCTCGGTCGCGACGGCCACTCCGCGGCCACCACCACAGCGGCGCGTCCATCTCATCGCGCCCCGCGGCTCCCCCGCCGCGTAAAAGTGATCTGCTGCCGGGCTGCCTTCAGCGACCGTAGGATGGTATCCGGGTTTTCGGCCCGACGCAGAAGCAGTCAGCAGACCAACGGTCCCTCCGCCCGCACCTCTTGCAGTCCACTCCAGGGTGGTGAAGTTTTCAGCGCCGGGCAGCCCGCCGTGCCGCGTCTCCGCGACAAAAGAGTCCCTATCACCCCGGCGCGGGGTGCGTCCAACCATTTCTTGTCTCCTCCTTCAGCTCAGCTGTTCGCAGAGCACCGCGCTCGTCCGTCGCTCCTCTGCATTGCGCTCAGCTATCAACAATTCTCACTCATTCTCACCGCACTGCTGCACTTCACTGGCCGCAGCTCGCATTGCCTGTGAAGTCCCAACATTCTCCGCTCACGCCTGCCTCGCCGGCGTTTCCTCCCGGCGCCGTGCCTCCGCCCTCGCCAGCTGTGCCGCCAATGAAGCTCGCCAGCGTCACCGCAGCACCCGGTGCCACCCCATACGCGATGCCCACCGCGTGGCCGCCTCGGCCGCCTGCACCGGGACCGCCCATGCCTCCTTGACCACCATCGCCGCCTCGGCAGCCGATGGATCCGCCAAGGGGCGTAGCGGTACCTCCGGTCGCGCCACTGCCTCCCGCGGCGCCACCTAGCCCGCGGGCTCCATCTCCGCCCTTGCCAGCCTTGCCCACCGTGACTGTGACGTCGGTCAGCATAAGCTTCGTCCCGAGGCTCACGAGCCCGATGCTCGATCCGCCCGCCTTGCCGCCCCCTCCACCCTTTCCGCCACAACCACCGGCGCCCCCGCCGCCGCCGCTGGCGCCAGGACCAACCATCGGGTTCGCAGAGGGCCCGCAGAACAGCCCTGCTTTCGCGCCCCCGCCGCCGCCTCCCCCTTGACCCTTCTTCCCCGTTTTACCTTCACCGCCGTCACCTCCGGCAATGTCAGCCAGAGTCAGCTCCGTGCCGCTCCCAGCCTCACCGGTCTCGCCGTCAGTGCCGGGCAAACCATCTTCCCCGCGCCTGCAGTTGGAGTCAGTTTGCCCAGCTCCGCCGAGCCCGTACGCGTCGGGGTTCGGCTCCGGCAACGGCGCGCCATCCGCCCCCTTCTGTCCATTACCCTCGTCGGTACCCATCATCCCGCCGAGTCCACCGACGCCGCCGCGCGTCTCACCGTCCTCACACGTCGTCACACCGGACTCGCCGCCGAAGACAACGGTACTGCACGCATTCGACAGCTCTGCCGGTGCGCTCGCCCCCGCCTGCGGCGCCTCCGTCGGAGTCTCACCATTCGCCCCGGCCATCCCATCGCCCGCCGTCACGTCCACCTCCGCCAGCTCCGCCTCGACGTCCGCCACCGCCACGCCGATCGACGACCCGCCCGGCTCCGTCGCGCTCGCCGCGCTCACCGCGAAGCTCCTCACCGTCGCTCCGTTTGCGCCTTCCCCGAGCGTCAGCGCCACCACGCCCGCAGGCCCCTCGATCCCGCTCCGCGCCGACTCGCTCCATGTCCACCCCGCCTCGCAGTCGAAGCCCCCTATCACCTCCACCCCCGCATCAATCGTCACGCTCTCCACGAACGGCTCGCTCGTGCACGCCAGCACTCGCTTCCCCTTCGCGTTCGCCACCGCCTCCCCGAGCGACGCGTACGGCTTCGCCTTCGTCCCGTCTCCCCCCGCTTCCGCCGTCGCGCTCGCGAACACTGCGCACTCGTCTGTCACTGTGCTCGCGTCCTTCGTCGGATCCGCTTCACACGCGGGGTTCGGCGGTCCACCGCCGCTGCCGGTGGGCAGGAAGTGCCCGCAGGTGAGCATCAGCTCACAATCCCCTGACACATCGCTCCACACGACGTCACAACCGCTCGCAGCGAGGACAAGCACAACATTCGCTGCAACCCAGCGCCTTGCTTTCGTTTTCATCGCGTCCTCTCCCGAGCCCTTCACCATGCACCGAGCACGACAACGCCAGCGCCCGTCGGATGCGCCGTGGCCACTACGCGCGGCTGTCCCGCGGTTCTCGTCTCTCCTCGCGGCCAAAGCGCATAGGTCAACGCGGCGGCGGCCAATACACCCGACGCAACGTAGGCCGCGCCTGCCACATGCCCGAGCGTGTCGACGCGCTCTCCGGCGCTGCTCAGTTCCGCACAATCGTCGACGAACGACGCCGACGGCTTCGTGCACTGCCCTCCAGCGTTCCTGATCGACTGCCTCTGCGCGTGAACGTCGTCGAGGACGTTGCTTCCTGCAACCGTCATCCCGATCCCCACGCCGAGCCCCACCGCACTCGCCGCCCCCAGCGCGATCACCGGCACCCAGTTCTTCTTTTCCGGCAGCGGCTGCGGCTCCGCCGGCATCGCCGGCGACCCCGCCACGGGCCCGACAACCCCCGCCCCCGCCGCGCCCGCGCCCCCGTACGGCGTCGCCCCCGCCGACGCCTGCGGCGCGGCGTTCACCAGCGCCATCGCCAGCTTCACTTCCGCCGTCCCTCCCTTCGCCACGCTCACCGTCTGGCTCGCCTGCTCGTAGTCCAGATGCCTCGCCTCTACCCGGTGCTCGCCGGGGTCGACGAACACCTCCCCTTCCAGCGGCGCCTTCCCCACGACATGGCCGTCCACAAGCACCTCCGCGCCTGGCACGCCGGCCGTCACCACCAGCGCACCCACCTGCGCTCGCGACTCCGAATACCGCTGCTCCGCCGTCGTCTTCAGCTTCGCCGCCGCCTTCATCAGCGGCCAGTTCCTCAGCGCGAACGACAGGTACTGCGCCGCTTCCTTGTGCTTCTTCAGCTGGTACTTCGTGTTCCCGAGGTTGTACGCCACGTCGAACGTCGGGTTCAGCTCCCACGCCGACTGAAGCTCAGCCTCCGCCTCCACGTACTTCTTGTCGGAGTAGAGACGCAGGGCTCGTCGATAAGCCGCGTCGGCGCGATTCGCCGCATCGGCGCCAAAGATGGGCGCGTCCTGCGGCGCGGCAGGCTGCGCGGCAGCGATGCCAGGTGCAGCGATCAGCGTCGCCGCAGTGAACAACACTCGAAGGGTTCGGCAGTTCATCATCATGGCTCCACGCAATTTCAATCCATCACGTCATCGGCGAGCGGCTTCTCGGTGGGCGCAGGCGCGACCGGCGCCTGCGGAACGTGCGGCGCCGCACGCGCCGGCCGCGCGGGCACAGGCGACACCGGCGCTGGCGGCGCCGGCGGCGCTGGCGGTTGGCTCGCCGTCGCGGTGTCGTCGAGGCTTGGCTCGACCGCCTCCGGCGGTCCCGGCACCACCGGCGCCAGCAGCTCCGAGGCCGCCGGCGGCGCCGGCGTGCTCGGCGCCGGCGCCGCGCTCGGCGGCGGCACCGGCCCCGGCTCTTTCGATGGCTCCTCGCGTCCCAGGATCCTCGCCAGCACGAACGGGCCGCTCACCGCGATGACCGCGAGCAACACCATCAGCCACGTCGGCATCCACTGCCGGCGCCGTCCCGTCGACTCCGTGGCGGCCGGCGCCTTCGGCACCGCGACCGGCGGCGGCGTCACGGGTAGCAACGACGACGGCAGCAGCGCCTTGTCGATCGGCGGCAGCGCTCGGTCCGCCCACTGGCTCGGCGCCATCGCTCCCGGCTGCTGCACCGGCACGCCCTGCTGCTGCACCGGCACGCCCTGTTGCACCGGCGCGCGCTGCGGCGCCGCCGCGCCCCCGAACACCGGCACACGCTGCGTCACCATCGCGCCCGCATGCACCGGCGCGCCCTGCGGCTGCACCGGCACTCGCTGCGTCATCGTCGCGCCGTGGTGCGCCGCCGCCGCCCCGTGCTGCACCGCCGCGCCGTGCGGATGCGCCGCCGTCACCTGCGGTCCTGCCGACTGCTGCGCCGTCGCCGGAAACGGTGGCGGCACAGCTTGCGCCGGCACCGCTTGCGCCGGAAACGGCGGCGGCACCGCCTGCACCGGCAGCGGCGTCCGCGCCGCTTGCCCCGGAAACGGCGGAGGCCCCGTTCGCTCCTTGGCCAGCGCAGGCACCACCGGGAACTGGAACAGCGGCTGCCCCGTCGGCTTCTGCTGCTGCATCTCCGTCAGCGCGCGGTCCAGCTCCGGGTTGTTCTGCGCCTGCCGCAGCTTCCGCTCCGCCACCTCAGGATCCGCCTCGCGCCGGATGCTCTCGAGGTCCGGCAGGTACTGCCGGATGTCGTCGCTGTCCTTGTTGCTGCCCATCGAAGACCTCTCTCCTCAGCGACCACACACTAGAACGGCCTGCACCCCGCCGTGGCGCACGGCCCGGCTGGCTTCGCGCCCTGTTGCTTCGCAGGCGCCGCCGGCTTCGCTGGCGCCGCCTTCTTCCGCTCCTCGATCACCCTCAGAAACGACGGCTTCTGACGCTTCGGCATCGGGTAGAACTCCTCGTCGTCCTCCGTCTCCGCCGCTGCCTTCACAGGCGCTGCCTTCGCCGGCTCTGCCTTCGCCGCCCCTGCCGCTGCCTTCGCCGCCTCCGCTTGCTCCTTGGAAGCAGGCGCCTCGACCTCCGCTGCCGCCCCTGTCTTCTCCACGGCTCCGGCCTCCACCGCCGCCTCGGCCGTGCTCGCCGTCGCCTCGGGCGTTGGCGCCGTCGCCTCGGGCGTGGGCGCCGCCGCGCTCGCCTCGGGCGGCGGCGCTGCAGCCGCCGCGCTCGCCTCCGGCGGCGCCGCTGCCGCGTTCGCCGTCGCGCTCTCCGCCGCCGCCGCCGTTGCCGCCGGCTCTCCTGTCGCCGGCTCCGGCGCCGTGTCGCGCGCCGAGCGCAGCCCCAGCACCGCACCCACGCCTCCCAGCGTCAGCGCCAGCGCCACCACCGGCGCCAGCACGTACGCTCTCGGCGCCCGCCTCGGCTGCGTCAGCAGCGCCGCCGGCGCCGGCGTCGTCGGCGTCGGCGTCTCTTTCCTCAACGCCTCCACCGGTCCCGCGCTCGGCACCGCTGGCCGCGCCGCGATCGGCGGCGCCGTTCCCGGACGCGACACCTCCGTCGCCAGGAGCTGCGGCGTCACGTACGGCAGCTCCACCTCCTGCGGCGGCTGCGGTGCCACTCGTCGTGCCTCCCTCAATGGCACCGCGTGCTGCGTCTCCATCACCGGCAACGGCGGCGGTCCACCATACCCCTGCGCCCCCACGTGCGACGCCGGCCCGCCGTACGACGGCGGCATCGGCGGCGGCGGTCCCCCATACGCCTGCGGCATCGGCGCCGGCCCACCCTGCGCCTGCGGCATCTGCGCCCGCCCACCGTGCGACTGCGGCATCGGTACCGGCCCCGCATTCGCCTGCGGCATCGGCGGCGGTCCCGCATACGCCTGCGGCATCGACGCCGGCCCGCCCTGCGCCTGCGGCATCGGCGGCGGTCCCGCATACGCCTGCGGCATCGGCACCGGCCCTCCGTGCGTCTGCGGCATCGGCGGCGGTCCCGCATACGCCTGCGGCAACGACGGCGGTCCACCGTGCGACTGCGGCATCGGCACCGGCCCCGCGTAACTCCCCGCCCTCACCTCCGCCGGCGGCATCGGCGGCGGCCCAGCCTGCGGCATCGCCGCCGCCCCCGCTCGCTGCGCCATCTTCTCCGCCCACGTCCCCCCGAGCTTCGCCGTCGACTCCAGCGGCTTCAGCGCCGGCAGCGGCTCCGTATGCCCCACCCCCCGCCCCCGCGGCACCCTCGACGCCGGCGCGAACGGCAGCGCGCTCGCCGGCGCCACGAACTGCTCCAGCGGCGCCGTCTCCCCGTGCACCACACGCCGCCCTCTCTTCTCCCCCCTCTCCGCCGCCGCGCCCCCTCGCTCCATCCCGCCCTCCACGCTCCTCCCGCGCGCCTCCTCCGTCTCCTCCTCCCCCGCCCGGCCCGCCGCGCCCTTCTCGTCCTCCACCGGCGCGCTGTCCTCCAGCGCCACACCCGCGAACGCAGCCTGCCGCTCCGCCTCCATCCGCTCCCGCGCCAGCCGCTGCGCCAGCACGTGCCCCGCAGGCACCGTCTCTCTCAACAGCCCCCGCAGGTCCCGCGCCACGTCGTCGAACCTCGGATACCGCTCCTCACGGTCGATCGCGATGCACCGCGCCACCACCGGCCACACGAACTCGGGGCAATCCGGCACGATCTCGTGCACAGGCTCAGGCGCAGCAACAAGGTGCCCTGTCAGCGTCTCCTCCGCCGTCGCAGGCTCGCTGTCGTCCAGGAACAGGTGCTTCCCCGTCAGCACCTCATAAAAAATCGCCCCGAACGCGTAGATGTCCGTGCGCCCGTCCGGCCTCGCCCGCTCCACGCGCTCCGCCTTCCTCGAGCTCGTGTACAGCAGCTTCACCTGCTCCGGAGAAATGTACCTCACCGTCCCCACGTCCGGCAGATCATCGGTGTTCATCCCCCCGTCCGCGAACTTCGCTATCCCGAAGTCCAAGAGCCACACGTGCCCTTTCGCGTCCGCCTTCGTCCCCACCATGATGTTCTCGGGCTTCAGGTCGCGGTGCCATATCCCCTTCGAGTGCACGAACGTCATCGCGTCCGCCACCTGCAGCATCACGTGCATCGCGCTCAGGAAGTCCAGCCGGTACGCCTTGTTCAAGAGCTTCCTCAGCGTCCTGCCCTCGAGGTAATCCATCACGATGTACGCCACGTGTTCCGGCGACACACCCGCCTTCCTCATCCGCACGATGTTCGGGTGCTTCAGCTTCGGATAGAACTTGCACTCCTGCCGGAACCGCCTCGCGAAGTCCTCTCTCTTCAGGTGCCGTGGCAGCATGCACTTGATCGCCACCACGTCTTCCGAGTAGTCCTCCACCGCCTTGTACACTTCCCCCATCCCACCCGCGTCGATCACCTCCGTGATCCGGTAGTCCAGGAACACGTCCCCGGCCTTCAGCGCCTCCCGCGCCATCACCACACCCCCATCCCGCGAAGCACCAGCGCCGCGATCGCCGAGAACACCGCCGTGCTCGCGAGCGTCAGCCCCGCGAACAGCCACGCGTCCACCGGCGCCTCCCCCGCCTCGACCGCCACGCCCGCCACGCCCCCGCCGGCCCTCACCCCGCTCGTGCCCTCCCCCACCGCCTCGAACCACGCCCTGCTCTGCGGCCCCCACCCTGCCTCCGCCTCCGGCGCCCGCCCCGCTCTCCAGCTCCCTCCCCCCTCCGCCAGCTCCCCCGCGATGCGCCCGAGCTCCGCCGCGAACGCCTCCGCGCTCTGGAACCGCTCCTCCGGCCGCTTCGCCAGCGCCTTCAGCACCGCCCGGTCCAGCGCCGCCGGGATCGGCTGCGCCGCGTACCGGGACGGGAGCGCCGGCGCTTCGAGCACGTGCGCGCGCAGCACCCCCAGCGCGTCCTCGACATGGGCAAACGGACCGTGCCCCACGACCAGCGTATACATCAGCAGCCCGACCGCATACACATCCGCCCGCGCGTCCACAGGCTGGCACTGCGCCTGCTCCGGCGAGGCCGTCCGCGGCGTCCCCACGAGTAGCCCGGCCTCGGTCGGATACGCCGGCCCGTCCACCGCGGGCGGCGCCCCCGGCGCCGCGCCGGCCAGGGCGCCGTCGAGCACCTTTGCGACGCCGAAGTCGAGCACCTTCGCGACCCGCGTGTCGCCCGGCGCCGCCGCCCCGGGCGCGCACAGGAACACGTTGTCGAGCTTCACGTCGCGGTGGATCACCCCCGCCCGGTGCGCCGCCGCGAGCCCCGCCAGCACCTGCCGCACCAGATCGATCGCCTCGGCCACCGGCAGCGGACCGCGCCGCTGGAGCTCCTCCCCGAGCGTCCACCCTTCGAGCCGCTCCATCACGAAGTACGGGCGCCCCGACGGCGTCTGCCCCAGATCGAGCACCGCCACCACGTGCGGCGACGAGACCGCCGCCAGCGCCCGCGCCTCCACCTGCAGCCGGTCCGCGAACCGCGGATCGTGCGCCAGCGCGCGGCGGACCAGCTTCACGACGACCCGCTTCCGGAGCGCGCGGTGCTCCGCCTCGACGACCTCCCCCATGCCCCCGCGCCCGAGCCCCCGGAGCGCACGGTAAGGGGTCCCTTCCAGCACATCCCCTGCGGCGCCGGAGGGCCCTGAGCTGTCTGACGTGCGGCGTGCCACCACCGGCGAGGTCTCCTGAGATGGAAATCACGACGAGGGGGCCCGTTCAGACAAAGAAAATGCACGGGCGATGTCGATTCCTGAAAAACGACGTCGATTCGAGGTGTTACCCCCACCGAGGCCCGGCTCGCCGCTCGCCCCGGCGCACGGTCCAGGCTCGCCGCCCGCCGCGACCTTCCGGGGCGCGACAAATCGATCCCGGCGTGTCGCTTTCCTTGTCTGAACCGGCCACCCCGCAGTGATTTAGGAGAAGGAACGGGCGCCGCACGCACGCGGGCCCCCTGCGCGAGGTCCCATGACGCACGACGCATCCGACCAGCACGACGACCTGGAGCCGCCCGGCGACGCCGATCCCATCGTGGAGGCCTGTCTCGCCGACGCGCTCGGCCCGTACCTCGGGGTGCTCTCCCCCGAGGAGCTCGAGGATTACCGCAGGTTCCTCACGGTCTTCATCCTGACCCACCCGGCGGCGGCGCCGCTCCACGCTCGCTTGCGGGCGAAGGGCTACGTCCCGGCCGGGAGCGGCGCGATGGCCCGCGAGGGCGGAGGCGCGAGCGAGGAGGCGGCGGCGCCCGACGACGGGACCTCCGGCGGGCGGCATTGATCAGGGACCGGCGTCCTCCTCCTTCATCTCACCCTCCTCGGGAGCGCATCATGGCGGCGCTCCCCCTCGCTCGCCGCGTCGCCAGGGCGACCGCGCGGATCTACGGCGTGCGGACGCGCCAGGGCATCGAGGACTGCGAGCAGACGGCCTACCAGGCCCTCCTGGAAGCCGGGCTCGGGTTCGATGAAACACGCGGCGTCCCCCTCGGCATCTATGCCTGGAAGCGGGTCGCCGGCGCCGTGATGCGGCAGCTGACCCGCGACGTGCCGATCCGGCGCGCCGGCGCCGCCGCCGCGCTCGACGCGGCCGAGTCGGTGCGCGACACCGGCGATCCGTTCAGCGACGACGACGACGACGCGTCGGGCCAGCTCATGGGCCATTGCCGGACGCTCGTCTTCGCCCGCTTCGTGGGGGACGCGGGCGAGCGGCGCAGGGCGCACCCGGAAGACGCGCTCGCGCGCACGCGCGCCTTCGAGGCGCTCGCCGGGGCGCTCCGCGGCCTCGACGAACGGGAGGCGCGCCTCATCGAGCTGCGGTACTGGCAGGAGCTCTCGTGGGCCCAGGTCGCCGCGGCGCTCGGCGTCCACGAGAAGTACGCGACCCGCATGGACGAACAGCTGCGGAAACGCCTCCGGGGCGATCTTCAGGCGAGCCACGTCGAAGAGCCGCCGCCGAGCGAGCGGACATGAACGGACCTCCGCGCCGGACCACCCGAGCTTCCGGCGCGAAAGGCAATTACAGGCGATAACACCGAGCTCCCCCTCGACCCCCTCTCGCGTCGAAATAAGCTGCAATTGAGCCGCAATCGAGCCGCGGCGCCCCTCCCGGACGCGCCCTGGACCGACTCGAAATCTCGCGCCGCGCAAAAGAGCCTTTACAATGCCCATCCGGACTGAGAGCTTGACGAATGGTGCATTCCCCGGCGCATCGCCGGAGGACAACCAAGGAGGCACCATGGCCCTCAAAGACCTCTCTCCTCGTCAAATGGTCCAGATCACCGGCGCCTGGCTCGACCCGGAGCGCGAAAGGCCGCGCCTCGTGTCGCTGAAGCGGTGTGCCCCGCTCATCGACGATATCGAGGAGGCGCACGAAGGCGTCTTGAAGTCGCACCGGCGGCAGAAGAAGGCGGACGACCAGATCTCCGAGATCCAGCGGAAGCTGGTCGCGACCGATCAGATCCATGATCGCAAGGCCCGCGGCGCCCATGCGGTGCTCACCGGCTTCGCCGATCTGGCCGACGATCCCGAGGACGCGGCGATCTACCTCGAGATCCGCGATCAGCTCTTCGCGGATGGGCTCAGGTTCATCGGGGCGAGCTACAGCGATGAGGCGGGCGAGGTGAAGCTCGCGCGCGACCGGCTGACGCCGGAGTCCAAGGCGGCGCTCAGGGCGCTGCCGACGCCGGGGGGCAACCTGCTCAAGGCGGTGCAGGCGTGGTTCGCCGCGGGCGACGAGCTCGGCAAGCTCGACGCGCAGCGGATCCACCTTTCGGCGGAGGACCGGCCGGGAGCGGCCGAGTCGCCCGGCGGGCAGCTCCGGGCGCGCAACCGCTGGATCAAGGTGGTGCGCAGCGTCCTCCAGATGCTGGAGCTCGAGGGGGCCGATGAGGAGACGGCGCGCCGGCTGCTCGCGCCGCTCCAGCGGGAGACGGCCAAGGCCGAGCGCCGGCGCTCGGGCGGCAAGGAGGAGATCGACGTGGAAGGCGGCGCGCCGCCCGACGCCAACGAGCCAGCGATCGACGAGGGAGCCCCGGCGACCGGCATGGATTGACGGGGCCACCCCTCCGCCGGGCCCTACGGGCTCACTCGATCCGTCAAACAGCCCCCTCCGCCGGGCCCTCCGGGCTCACTCGATCCGTCAAACAGCCCCCTCCGCCGGGCCCTACGGGCTCACTCGATCCGTCAAACAGCCCCCTCCGCCGGGCCCTACGGGCTCACTCGATCCGTTAAACAGCCCCCTCCGCCGGGCCCTACGGGCTCACTCGATCCATCACGCCCCCCTCCGCCGGGCCCTCCGGGCTCACTCGATCCGTCACCAACCCCCTCCGCCGGGCCCTCCGGGCTCACTCGATCCGTCACCAACCCCCTCCGCCACCTCCTCACAACGGATCACCTCTGTCTCCCCGCGCGCCGCGAGACCCCTCACAATGGGCCCGCGCCCTTCGAATAGGCCGTCGCGTCTGCTTGACGCACCACGTCGGCGCTGCCATGACCGGCTCCCTCCGCCTCGGGCGTGCTGTTTCAGCCGCGCGCGCCGGGTCCACGCATGGGGCCGCCGGCCCGGCTGCCGCAGGCGTGGCGCGTCCTTGCCGAGGCGGACTACGCTCTGCGTTACCACACAGCAACAGGAGCCACCGAGCCGTGAAGATCCTCGTTCCGCTCAAGCGCGTCGCCGATCCGGATAACGCGAACAAGGTGAAGATCCCCGCTTCCGGGGACAAAATCGAGACGACCGGGCTCGAGTGGAAGCCGAACCCGTTCGATGAGTACGCGCTCGAAGCGGCGCTCCGCCTGACCGAGGACGGCAAGGCGCCGAAGACGCGGGCGGGCGAGGTCGTCGTCGTCACCTTCGGACCGAAGGAGACCGAGCAGACCCTCCGCGCCGCGCTCGCCACCGGCGCCGACAAGGCCCTCCGGGTCGACGTCACCGACGACAAGCTCGACGGCGACCTCGTGGCCCGCGCGCTCAAGACGCTCGTCGAGCGCGAGAAGCCCGACGTCGTGCTGATGGGCAAGCAGGCCGTCGACGGCGACTCCAACCAGGTCGGCCAGATCCTCGCCGAGCTGCTCGACTGGCCGCTCGCCACGTTCGCCGCGACCATCAAGGAAGAGAAGGGCGCGCTCCTCGTCGGCCGCGAGGTCGACGGCGGCGTCTCCACCCTCCGCGTGCGCCTGCCGGCCGTCGTCACCGTCGACCTGCGCATCGTCGCGCCGACCAGCGTCTACTCCCAGAAGACCGCGCCCGCGTTCAAGTACAACGACGGCGTCCGCTTCGCGGCGCTCCCCGCGATCATGGCCGCCAAGAAGAAGCCCCTCACCGAGGTGAAGCTCGCCGACCTCGCCGCGGACCAGGCGCTCAAGGTCCAGTACACCGCGTTCCAGCCGCCCCCCGCGCGCAAGGCCGGCATCAAGGTGAAGGACGTCAGCGAGCTCGTCTCGCGCCTCAAGAACGAGGCGAAGGTCCTCTGACGGGGCGCAGCGAGACAAGACGGGACAAGAGGTCGATGACATCGAGGGTGCCGCCGACGCGGACCCCGACCCGCAGCGGCGGGTCGTGCAGGAGGGATCATGGCTGACGTTCTCGTGGTGGCCGAGGCCGCCGATGGAAAGCTGAAGAAGACGACCCACTCCGCGGTCACGTTCGCGAGGCAGGCGGCGGCGGCGCTCGGCGGGACGTACTCGATCCTCGTGATCGGCGACGCCCTCGGCGACGCGGCCGCCGAGGCCGCGACGCTCGGCGCGGCCAAGGTGCTCGTCGCCCAGGCGAGCTCGCTGAAGGACTACGTCGCCGAGCGGTACGTGCCGACCGTCGCGGCGGCCGCCAAGGGCGCCGCCGTCGTCGTGGGCACCGCGAGCGCCTACGGCAAGGACCTGCTCCCGCGCGTCGCGGCGCGGCTCTCGGCAGGGTTCGCGAGCGACATCTCCGAGCTGCTCCCCGAGGGGGGCAAGCTCAAGTACAAGCGCCCCATGTACGCCGGCAACGCGTACGGCATCTGCACCGTCTCGACGCCCGTCCAGGTCGTGAGCGTCCGCCAGAGCGCGTTCGCCGCCGCCGAGCCGACCGGGTCGACGTCGCCGATCGAGCAGGTCGCGGTCGTCCCGCCGAGCGCGGCGGCCGAGCGCGTCGAGTTCGTCTCCTTCGACCAGGTGAAGAGCGAGCGCCCCGAGCTCACCGAGGCCAAGGTCGTCGTCTCCGGCGGCCGCGCCCTGAAGGAGCGCTTCAACGAGGTCCTCGACCCGCTCGCCGACGTCCTCGGCGCCGCCGTCGGCGCCAGCCGCGCCGCGTGCGACGCCGGCTACGCCGCGAGCGACCTCCAGGTCGGCCAGACGGGCAAGGTCGTCGCCCCCTCGCTCTACATCGCCGTCGGCATCTCGGGCGCCATCCAGCACCTCGCCGGGATGAAGGGCTCGAAGGTCATCGTCGCCATCAACAAGGACGCCGACGCGCCCATCTTCCAGGTCGCCGACTACGGCCTGGTCGCCGATCTCTTCGCGACCGTGCCCGAGCTCGTGAAGCAGATCCAGGCAGCCCGCGGCTGATCCTCGCGCGACCGGCCCCGCCGGGGTGCACCTCGTCCGCCCTCCAGGGATGCGGGCGTACCCCGGCTCACCGGATGAGTCCGTCCAGCGAGGAGTTCACGTCCACGGGCGCGATTTCCGTGTCAGGTCGCGCACGTAGCATCTTGTTCGCGTCCTGCGGCCGTGGGATCCCTTGAGCTCTATGCCCGAACGCCCGGACATGCCGATCGTCGCGGCGCTCGCGCAGGCGCGGGCATTGCTGTACGACGCGGCCAGGACCACGGAGCAGCGGCGGCTCATCGGCCCCACGGTCATGGAGATCGACCGTGCGATCGTGAGCCTCGATCCGACCGCGAGCGCCTCCTTCGAGCTCACGCCGCTCGCGGCGTCGGTGCCGCCGGTCGACACGGAGATCGAGGCGCTGCGCCGCGAGGTCGAGCGGCTGCGCGTGATCACCCAGCACGAGCGCGGGCTCCTCGACGCGCTCCTCAGCGAGAGCCCGCACGGCATCATCGTCTCCGACATCCAGGGCAAGCTGATCCTCCAGAACCGCGCCTCCGAGCGGATCTGGGCCGGCAGCTCCACCGCCGAGAACGTCGAGGGCTGGGGGCGCTACCGCGCGTTCCACCCCGACGGGCGGCCGTTCGAGGGCGGCGACTGGTCGATGGCGCGGTGCCTGTCGCGCAGGGAGACCGTGCCCGCGGAGGAGATCCACTTCCAGCGCTTCGACGGCACCCACGGGATGCTGCTCGGCAGCTGCGCGCCGCTCTTCTCGCCGGAGGGCGAGATGCTCGGCGCGGTGTCCATTTTCGCCGACATCACCCAGTTCAAGCAGCTCGAGGCGGACCTCCGGGTCAGCAAGACCAAGTTCTCGACCACGCTGAAGAGCATCGGCGACGCGGTGATCTCGACCGACGGCACCGGGCGGATCGACTTCATGAACGCGGTGGCCGAGACGCTGACCGGCTGGACGCTCGACGAGGCGAAGGACCGCCGCCTGTCCGATGTCTTCCGGATCATCTCCGAGCAGACGCGCCACGACCTCGACAACCCCGTCACCGAGGTGCTGCGCCACGGCGGCATCATCGGGCTCGACGACACCACGCTGCTGCTTCGCAAGGACGGCTCGGAGCTCGCGATCGACTCGAACGGCGCGCCGATCCGGAGCGAGGAGGGCGAGCTCGTCGGGCTCGTGCTGGTCTTCCGCGATGTGACCGAGAAGCGGCTCGCCGACAAGCGGCGCTACTTCATCGGCGAGGCGAGCCGGCAGCTCGCGCTGTCGGGCCTCGACTACGAGAGCACGCTGGCCAACGTCGCCCGCCTCGCGGTGCCGCACATCGCCGACGCCACGGTGGTGGACATCGTCGAGCCGGACGGCTCGCTGGGCCGGCTCGCGGCCGTGCACGCGAGCGACACGAAGAAGGCGCTGGGGCGGGATCTCCCGGCCCGCTACCCGACGGATCCCGAGGTGCCGCGCGCGGTGCACGCGGTGCTCCGGTGCGGCGAGTCGCTCCTGCTCCCCGAGGTCGAGGGCATGGCGTGGCAGCGCGCCGCGTCGCTGAAGCCCGGCAACGAGTGCTGGTCCGGCGCGCACGACCCGGCGTACCTCGCGCTGCTCCGGGAGCTCGGCGTCCGCTCGGCGATGATCGTGCCGCTGCGCGCCCGGGACCGGACGCGCGGGGCGATCACGCTGCTCTCGACCGAGCCGAGCCGGCGCTACACCGTCGAGGATCTCGCGCTCGCCGAGGAGCTCTGCAACTTCGCCGCGCTCGCGCTCGACAACGCCCAGCTCTACCGCGAGTCGCAGCAGGTCAACCGCGCCAAGGACGAGTTCCTCGCGACGCTCTCGCACGAGCTCAGGACCCCGCTCACCGCGATCCTCGGCTGGGCGCGCATGCTGCGGCAGGGCTCGCTGAAGCCGGACACGCACGTCCGCGCGCTGGAGGCGATCGAGCGCAACGGCACGCTCCAGGCGCAGCTCGTCGAGGACCTCCTCGACGCCTCCCGCATCATCACCGGCAAGCTGCGGCTCGACGTGATGCTGGTCGACCTGCCGCCGATCATCAACGCCGCCATCGACGCGGTCCGCCACGGCGCGGACGCGAAGGGGATCGAGCTGCTCGTGCAGCTCGACCCGAACGCGGGGCCGATCTCGGGCGACCAGACGCGGCTGCAGCAGGTGGTGTGGAACCTCCTGTCGAACGCGATCAAGTTCACCCCGCGCGGCGGCAAGGTCTCGATCCAGCTCGGCCGGGCCGAGGGCCTGGCCCGCATCCAGGTGAGCGACACGGGCCAGGGCATCGTGCCGGAGTTCCTGCCGTACGTGTTCGACCGCTTCCGCCAGGCCGACAGCACGAGCACGCGGCCGCACAGCGGGCTCGGGCTCGGCCTTGCGATAGCCCGCCATCTCATCGAGCTCCACGGCGGCACCGTGAAGGCGGAGAGCGCCGGGGACGGCAAGGGCGCGACGTTCACGGTGGACATCCCGCTCGCGCCCCGGGGCGCCATCGCGGCGCTCCGGAGGGCCGACGGGCTGGTCCCCCTGTCCAACGAGCTGGAGCCGACGCTCCAGGGCGTCCGGGTGTTGATGGTCGACGACGAGCCGGACGCGCGGGAGCTCGTGACCACGGTGCTGGAGCGCAAGGGGGCGAGCATCACCGCGGTCGCGACGGTCGACGAGGCGCTGTCCGCGATCGAGCGCGAGAAGCCCGACGTGATCCTGAGCGATCTCGGGATGCCCGGGGAGGACGGCTACAGCCTGATCCGTCGCCTGCGCGCGCAGAGCCCCGAGCAGGGGGGGCGAATCCCCGCGGCGGCGCTGACCGCGTACGCGAGCGCACAGGACCGGACCCGCGCGCTGCTGGCGGGGTTCCAGTCGCACGTGCCCAAGCCGATCGAGGCGTCGGAGCTCGCGGCCGTGATCGCCAACCTGGCCGGCCGCACGGGCTAGGACCGCAGCCGCTCATGCCTACCCTAACGTGCACGTGCACGCGCACGCGCACGACCACGAGCACGAGCACGACCACGTGGACGTGCGCGTGCGCGTGATCGTGCGCGTGATCGTGCGCGTGATCGTGCGCGTGATCGTGATCGTGATCGTGGACGTAAACGACCAGCCGTAAACGTAAGCGCCCACGGCCAGGAAGGCCCCCGCTCCCCGTCTTCCCGCCGGCACGCCCAAACGACGAAAGGCGGCCATCAGGCCGCCCTTCGTGAAACCCCAGATGAACTGAGTCGGGGCGAGAGGATTTGAACCTCCGACTCCTCGGTCCCGAACCGAGTGCGCTACCAGGCTGCGCTACGCCCCGTTCGCTGCCCCAAGAGCAACGCCCGCTGAACAGCGGGCGCGCAACATCGCCAAGAGCGAGCCGCTTGTCAAGACGAAATGCTCAGGGCTCCACCGCCGCACCGCGGGCTCTCAGCTCTTCCCCGGGAGCGCCCGCGCACCACATGAGCGCCAGATGACAGAAAGCGGCAAGAATTCGCTCACTTCGAGGTCACCCCGGCGCCCCGGACGTTTCACGAAGCCAAGAATCGTGGGAGCGCAAGAAAAATGTCCCGTCCTAACTTGCTCAGGCCGTGTTAAAGTGTCACTGGAATCCCGATGTTGCCGAAAGGAAGCAGAGAGCGAGGCGTCTGGTGCGCCGGTGAGGGCCTCGCCCCCTGCTCGCGCAACTTGAGCAGGGGACCGCACGGGCGGCCCCTTCCAGAACGGACCAGGGCGACCGGCCGGCTCCGGCGGTCGTGACGTGAGAGGAGGAACAGGTGGCAATTGAGCTTCCCGCTGTACGCATTCTGATCGTCGACGACGACCGCGCGATCTGTGACTACATGCAGACGCTTCTCGAGCGCGACGGGTACCAGGTCAAGACGCTGGGCGACCCCACGACCGTGGAGGAAGAGGTGCGCACGGGCGGCTACCACCTCATCATCCTCGACCTGATGATGCCGAAGCTCGACGGCATCGAGGTGCTCAAGCGCATCCGCAAGGTCGACAACGACATCGCCGTCGTCATCTTCACCGGCTTCCCCAACCTCGAGAGCGCCGTCGCGTCCATGAAGCTCGACGCGGTCGACTACATCAAGAAGCCGTTCAACGTGGACGAGTTCCGCGAGGTGCTCGCCCGCGTCATGCGCAAGAAGGGCCTCGCGCGCACGCCCGAGGAGCAGCTCCACCGCGTCATCGGCGACACGATCAGGAACCTCCGCAAGGACAAGGACCTCACGCTGAAGCAGATGGCGCGCCGCACGGGGCTCAGCGTGTCGCTGCTGTCGCAGATCGAGCGCGCCGAGTCGTCGGCGTCGATCTCGTCGCTCTACAAGATCGCGGTCGCGCTCGAGTCGCGCATCCAGGACCTCTTCGGCCACTACTGATCCGCTCGCCGCGCGGCGACGCCTGGCCCGCCGCGCGCGCGGCGTGGACGCGCGCGCGCCCGGACGATCGCCGGCTCAGCGCCGCGCGCCGCGCTCGATCGCCGCGTCGAGCTCGTCGAGCGCGAGGCCGGCGATCGCCTCGACCCGCGCGCCCGACGTGTCGAAGACGATCACGTACGGCAGCTTCGAGACCTGCTTCAGGTACCGCCGGGCGAGCGGGCTGTCCCAGTCGACGATGTCGAGCTTGCGGTACGCGACGTCCTTGCGGGCCTCGAGCACCGTGACCATGTGCGCGTCCAGCTTGCGGCAGGGCATGCACCAGGCCGCCACGAAGTCGATGACCGTGACCTTGCCCGGGACGATCTGGGCGCCGAGGTCGGGGATGTCCGCGCCGCCGTCCTCGATCGTCCGGGCGTCCGCGCCCTCGGGGAACGTCGCCCAGCCGAGGTACTGCCCGTGGCCGGCGCCGAGCACCGCCTCGAACCCCTCGTCGGCGGCGAGCCGCTTCACGGTCCCCGCGACGTCGAACGACCGCGACGCGGTGACGGAGATCTCGGCGCGGCGCCTGTCGAAGGCGGCCGAGTAGACGCCCGGGCGCTCGCGGAGATCCGCGACGAGCTCGGCGCCGCACGCCTCGCAGTCGATCTTCCGCAGCGAGACGACCGTGGTGCTCGCGCCCTCCGGGACGGGCTGCACGCCGCCGCAGGCAGCCGCCAAGCTGCCAAAGGCGACCAGCCAGCCGCCGCGGGCAGCCAGCCAGCCGCTGAAGGCAGTCAAACCGAGGGCCGAAGAGAGGGCGTTCGCGCTTCGCACCGCGTCCTTCGAGGTACCTTGCCCGCCTTCTCCGCGCGGCGCAACGTCGTGTAGGCTGGGCCGCGATGAGCTCCGTCGTGACCCGTACCCTGCCGGCCGATCACGTCACGCCGGTCCGCGCCTACGCCGCGCTCCGCGCCCAGTCGCCGGGCCGATCGTCGTTCATGCTCGAGTCCGCCCTGCCCGGCGAGCGCTGGGGCCGCTACGCGATCCTCGGCTACAGGGCGCGCGCCGAGACCCTCCTCCCGAGCGGGTTCGACCCGTTCGCGACGCTCGCGGACGGGCTCGCGCAAGCCTCGGCGGCGGACACGCGGAATGCGCCGGATGCACAGGGCACGGCGCGCGACCTGGCGGCCCGCGTCTGTCAGGCCTGGGTCGGCTTCCTCGCCTACGATGCGGTGCACCTGCTCCTCGGCGTCGAGCCGTGGCCCGACGAGGCCTACCTCGGACGGGTCATGAAGGACGCGACCGTCGTCGTGTTCGACAGCGTGGCGCAGACCATGACGATCGCCGGCCAGTCGCAAGGCGCCGTGAGCCGATGCGCCTGGGAGCTGTCGCACGGGCCGGAGCAGATGAGCCTCCCCGCGCTCGATCCGCACGCCCTGCCGGAGCACGTCGAGACGCCGGTGGCCGACGAGGACTTCGCCGCGAAGGTGGCCGCCGCGCACGAGCGCGTCGCGGCCGGCGAGGCGAAGGAGGTCGTGCTCGCCCGCAGGTTCCGGGCCCCGCTGCGCGGCGCGGATCCGTTCGACGTGTACCGGGCGCTGCGGGTGCTCGCGCCGTCGACCCACCTCTACTTCCTCGACTTCGCGGAGTCGCCGTTCGCTCCGGGGCTCACCGTGGCAGGCGCGTCGGGCGAGACGCTCGTCCGCGTCGAGCGCGATCCATCGGCGGGGCCGAGCGCAGGCGACGCGTCGCCCGTCGAGGCGCTGCGCGCCGCCTTCGCGCGCGGCAGCGCGGTCGGCGCGCCGGCGGCGCACGCGAGCGGCGTCAGCCGCCGCCTCGAGGTCGGCCCGCGCCAGATCTACGGCGGCTCGGTCGGGTACTTCGGGCCGGAGGGCGCGGAGATGGCGCACACGCTCGGGGCCGTCTGGGTCGAGTCGGGCTACTTCGAGACGATGACCGGCGCGCGCATCGGGAACGGGAGCGACCCGCGCGCGGCGTCGGAACGGACGCGCGGCGACGCGCGCGCGGCGCTGTCGGCGATCCGCGCGGCGCAGGAGGCGCGCAAGGCGAGCGACGCGGCCGCGGAGAAGAGGGCCGCCGCCGAGAAGGCCGCCGCCGACGACGACGCGGTCCGGAGCGCGTAGCGCGCAGCGCTCAGTCGTGCAGCAGGCTCTGGCGCGCGCGCGCGCCCGAGGTGGCCGCCCCCGTGGCGGTGCCTGGCCGCGTGGGGCGCGACGAAGCGGCGACCTGGGGCGCGGTCGCCGCCGCGCGGGCGCCGCGCTGAGGAGGCTCGGGAGGCGGCGGCCGAGCCGGCGGCGAGGCGATCGCCTCGAGCGCGGCGGCGCGCGCCGCCCGGGCCTTGCCGGCGGCGAGCACCGCCGTGAGCACGGCCGCCCTGGCGCCGGTCGCGGCCATCACAGGCCTCGGGCGCTCGGGCCGCGTGAGCGTGACGAACGTCGCGACGCCCATCAGCGCGACGAGGCCGACGGGGAGGAGCCAGCCCAGCCGCGCGGGCGACGCGAGCCCGCGCAGCACGTTGGCGCTCTCCGCGCCGAGCAGCGTGTCCGGCGGCGTCGTGCGGCTCGCGGTCGGCGGCTCGGAGCCGGCCTCCGGCCGCACGGCGCCGGCCTCCGGCCGCACGACCGCGCGAGGGGCCGCCGCGCTCCCCTGCGCGAACGCCGCGACCGGCGCCCGCGCCGAGGCGACCCCTGAAGCGCGCGCCGACAGGGGCGGGCGCTGGAGGCCAGAGGAGGGCGGCGGCGCGTGCTCCGCGATGCGAGCGAACGACGACACCATCTCCTCCACCGAGCGGAAGCGCCGGGCCCGGTCGCGCGCGAACGCCTTCTCGAAGAAGCCGTCCAGCGCGGCAGGCAGCCTCGGCGCGAGCCGCGTCGCGATGGGCACCGGCGCGAGCAGGATCTTCGAGGCGACGACGCTGGCGATGTCGCCGGGGAACGGGAGGTGGCCGGTCACCGCGCGAAACAGGATCGCGGCCAGCGACCAGAGATCGGTCTGCGCGTCGAGGGTCCGCTCCGCCCGGATCTGTTCCGGGCTGAGGTAGTGGAGCGCGCCCGCGCTGATCTCCGCCGCGATCTCGCCGACGAGCCGGGGCGCGACCGCCCTCGGGAGGCCGAAGTCGAGCACCTTCACGACCTCCTCGTCGCCCTCCAGCGCGAGGAAGAGGCTCTCCGGCCGGAGTCCCTGGTGAAGGAGGCCCGCGGCGTGGGCGGCCTGCAGGGCGTCGCCGGCCTGCGCCGCGACGCGCGCGGCCTCGTCGAGCGAGAGCCGGCCGCGCCGGACGAGGCGCGCCGCGAGATCCTCGCCGGAGAGCAGGTCCATCACCAGGTAGACCACGCCGTCCTCGGTGCCATGATCGCGCACGCTCACGACGTGCCGCGACGAGAGCTCGGCGGCGGCGCGGACCCAGCGGTCGAGCCAGAGGATCTCCCCCGTGGCGCCGGCGTCGGGGTCGAAGAGCTTCAGGGCGACGCGAACGCCCAGCCGGAGCTCGCGCGCGACCCAGACCGAGCCGCGGTCGCGCGCGATCCGCACGAACGGACGCGCCAGCTGCCTCTCCAGCAGATACTTCCCCCCAACGATGGTGCCCGGTGAGATATCCATGGGTTACCTGAGCCTCCTCCCCCACCGTAAAGTTGCACATACGCCATGCGGCGCAATTTGGCGTTGCGGGTCGCTGCACGGTTTGCTTGTGCGACCGCCTCGACCGTGCAGGCGGCGGGAGCGTTCGCACCGCACGCCGCGCGCGGGAAGGGGCGAGTCGCAGCGCGGAGCACATGGGGCCCGTCCCGGTTGGGGCGGACCTAGGGCGCTGAGGGCTGCGGGTCGGGCGACAACCGGAGCGGTACGACGAAGCGCAGGTCGCCGCCCTCCGGCGCCGGGAACGTGAGCGCTCGCGCGCGCCGGAGCACGCAGCGGGTGAGCCGTTCGTCCGGGAAGCGCGACTCGGCCTCGAAGGCCTCGTCGACGGCGCCGCTGTCGGTCACGTGGAAGCGGATCGCGAGGCGGCCCCAGAGCGCCGGCGCGCCCGCGAGGGCCTGTTCGTAGCAGCTCCGCCACACGGGCAGGGCCTCGGCCAGGGCGGCGGAGATCGCGTCCGGCTGGAGCTCGCCCGGGCCGGGAGCGAGGACGGACGGCGGAGGCTCGACCGGCTCGTCGCCCGGATAGACCTGCAGCGTGGCCACGATCGTCGAGCCGGCCTTGGCCCCGGGGAGCGGGAGCGAGCGGGCGCGCGCGGCGAGGCACGAGACGACGTCCGGCGCGGAGAGCGTGGACGAGGTGGCGCGCGCCCCGGTGACCTTGCCGGCGCGGCTCACCGTGAGCCGCACCGTGGTCTTGCCGTGCAGCGTCGGGTCCCGGTACGCGCGCAGGCGGTAGCACGAGTAGACGTGGATCCAGAGATGCCGCCGGGCGATGCGCTGCACCTCGCTCGCCTTGAGCGGACCCTTCACGTGGTCGATGTCCACGATGATCCTCGGCAGCGGGTGCCCCTCGGCCGGAGGCGGCGGCGCGGGAGGATCCCCCCTGCCCCCGGCGTTCCAGCGATCCCGCTCCGCCGCCTCGGCCCGGCCGCGAGGCACGAGGTGGCGGCCGAGCTTGTAGGGCGGATCGATCGCGATCGAGGGCCCCTGCGAGGCGGCGCGCGCGTCGCCCTCGGCGGCCGCCGAGGACGGGTCCCCGGGGGAAGCGCCCGGCGCGGCAGGAGAGGCCGCCGGAGGCGCGGCCGGGGCGCGCGGCTCCGTGGAGGAGGCGGCGGCCGCCAGGGCGTCCACCCGCCGGGGCGGACGCCCCGGCTGGGCGGCGGCCGGCGCGGAGAGGCCGGCGACGCGCGGGGCCGGGCGCGGCGGCGCCGGCGAGGCGCACGCGGCGAGCGCGATGGCCACGGCGAGGAGCGGACCGTACGCGCGGCCCGCGCCGCGCCGGGAGGCCGCGCTCAGAACCGGAGATCGCCGCGCGGCGCCTCCACCTTGCCGTCGAGCGCGTCGATCGCCTTCGCGACCTCGGGGTCGTCGACGGTGGGGACGTGCACCACGAACTTCACGTAGAGATCCCCGGGCTCCTTCGCCTTGCGGGCGATGCCCTTGCCGCGCAGCCGCATCACCTGGCCGGTCTGGGTGCGCGCCGGGATCTTGAGCGTCACCTCGCCGTCGGGCGTGGGGATGCGGATCTTCTCACCACGGTAGGCCTCGCTCAGGGTGACGGGGACGTCGAGGTGGAGGTCGTCGCCCTCGCGCTTGAAGAACGGGTGCGGCGTGACGTGGATGTTGAGCAGCAGATCGCCGGGCTCGCCGCCGCCTATGCCCGGCGCGCCCTGGCCGCGGATGCGCAGGCGGCTGCCCTCGGCGGCCCCGGGCGGGACGCGCACCGTGACCGGCTCGGGATCACCCTCGCGCTGGAGCTGGAGCGTCGTGCCGCGCACCGCCGACACGAAATCGATGGTGAGGTTCTGCTCGATGTCGCCGCCGCGGCCGCGCGCCGGCTGCGGGCGGCGGCCCGCGCCGGCGCGGCCACGGCCAAAGAGGTCGCCGAGGATGTCGCTGAGGTCGCCGCCGGCGGGGGCGTTGCCGAAGATCTCCTGGACGTCGAAGCCGCCGGGGCCGCGGCCCCCGCCGCCGGCCCGCGCGTTCGCGTAGCGGCGGTAGGCGCGGGCGCGCTCGGGATCGAAGTTCTGCGAGAGGCTCTCCTCGCCGAACTCGTCGTAGAGCGCGCGCTTCGTCTTGTCGCTCAGCACCTCGTGGGCCTGGTTGATCTCCTTGAACCTCTGCTCGTTGGCCTTCCCCGGGCTCTTGTCCGGGTGGTACTTCATCGCGAGCTTGCGGAACGCCTTCTTGATGCTGTCCTCGTCCGCGTCGCGCGAGACGCCGAGCACGGAGTAGAGATCACGAGCCATGGTCGTCCGTCATCGTTCTGGTCCGCGGGAGGTGCGAGGCGCGCGGACCGCTGCGGGCCTTCATCGGGCCGAAACCTAGATCTGCCGTCGGTCCTCGTCCACTGGGGGCCGCCGCCTGCGCGAGCGCCAGCGGTGGAACGCGCAGGGCGCGGCGCGCCTCAGGCGCTCACCCGGAATGTCGTACCGGTGGGAGAGTCGGCAACCTCGATGCCGTCGCGCTCGAGCTCCTTCCGGAGGGCGTCGCCCCGCGCGAAGTCCTTCGCGGCGCGCGCCGCGGCGCGCTCGGCGAGCTTCGCCTCGATCGCCTGCCGGGTCGTGCCGAGGAGCCCGAGGCGCTGCTCCTGCGTGCGGGCCTGGTAGACCGGAGACGGCGTCTGCAGCAGGCCGAGGACGTCGAGCGAGGACCGCAGGGCCGCGTGGAGGCGGCGCGCGAGCGGCGGGGCGGCGCGGGCGACGTCCTGGTCCTTCCCCCGCCGCTGCGCGGCGTCGGCGAGCTCGTTGGCGGCCTTGGCGACCTCGGCGATGATCGAGAGCACGACGGGGGTGTTGAGGTCGTCGTCGAGCGCGGCGGCGGCGCGGGCCGGCGCGCCGTCCGCGAGCGCGGCGAGCGCCGCGAACCCCTTCGGGAGCCGCGCCGGCAGCTCCGGCTCGGCGCCCTCGCCGGCGGCGGGCGGGCCGGCGAGCGCGGACAGCGCGGACAGTCGATCGAGCGTCGCATACAGGTAGTCGACGCGGCGCTCGGCCTCGACCACGCCGGGGAACACGACCCGGCCGTCGTCGCGCTTGTGGGTGTCGAACTCGAGCGGGCCCCGGTAGTGGACCGTGAGCAGGAAGTAACGGAGCGCCTCCGGGTCGTTGCGCGCGTAGACGTCGCGGAGCTTGACGAAGTTGCCGAGCGACTTCGCCATCTTCTCCTTGTCGACGTTGACGAAGCCGTTGTGGATCCAGATCGAGGCGAGCGGCGCGCCTTCCGGATGGGCGGCCTCGCTCTGGGCGATCTCGTTCTCGTGGTGGGGAAAGACGAGATCCATGCCGCCGCAGTGGACGTCGAAGCCGGCCCCGAGGTAGCGGCCCGCCATGGCGGAGCACTCGATGTGCCACCCGGGGCGCCCCTTGCCCCACGGGCTGTCCCAGCCCCACCCGCCGGGGGCGACCCCCTTCCAGAGCGCGAAGTCGAGCGGATCGCGCTTGTCCTCGCACGGACCGACGCGCGCGCCGACCCGCAGCTCGTCGAGGTTGCGCTTCGAGAGCTTGCCGTAGGAGGGGAAGCTGCGGACCGAGTAATAAACGTCGCGGACGTCGCGCACGTCGCGAACGTCGCCGGGCCGCTCGACGACATAGGCCGCGCCTCGCTCGATCAGCCGCTCGACGAGGGCGATGACCTCCGGGATGTGCTCCGAGACCTTCGGCTCGACGTCGGGCGTCAGACAGCCGAGGGCGGCGACGTCCTCCTGGTACAGGCGAGCCATCCGCGCCGACAGGTCCATGGGGGGCTCGCCGGACTCGGCCGACCGCTGCAGGATCTTGTCGTCGACGTCCGTGACGTTTCGAACGTAGACGACGCGGAGGCCGCGCGCCCTCAGGTGGCGGACGAGGATATCCGGGGCGAGCGCGGCGCGGCCGTGCCCCACGTGCGCGACGTCGTAGGTCGTCGGGCCGCAGCAGTACATGCGGACCTCGCCAGGCCGCCGTGGGGCGAGCGGGGCGAGCTTCTGGGTCAGCGTGTCGTGGAGGCGCAGGGCGGGCATCGGCCGGGGGTCTATCAAGGCAGGCGGATGCTGTCACGGGCCCGCGTGCTTAAGGTGATCGCGATGCTGCCCGTCCGTGACCAACTGCCCACCCGCAAGCTGCCGGTCGTCAACTACCTGCTGATCGCGCTCAACGTCCTCGGTTTCTTCTGGATGCGATCGCTGATCACGGCCGGGTTGCCGCCCGACCGGCTGCTCTCGGCGTGGGGCCTCGTCCCCGAGCACCTCCTGGAAGCGCCGACCGACGCGTGGTGGACGGTCTTCAGCAGCATGTTCCTGCACGATCCGACGGGGTGGGCCCACCTCGGCGGGAACATGCTGTTCCTCTGGATCTTCGGCGACAACGTCGAGGACGCGCTGGGCAGCGCGCGCTACGCGGCCTTCTATGTGCTGTCCGGGATCGCCGCCGCGGGCGCGCAGATCGTCATCGATCCCGGCTCGACGATCCCGATGGTGGGCGCCTCGGGCGCGATCTCGGGCGTGCTGGCCGCGTACGCGTCGCTCTACCCGCGATCGCCGATCACGGTGCTGAACCCGATCTTCCTCCTGTGGTTCATCTTCGGGCTGTTCCTGGAGCTCCCGGCGTGGCTGGTCATCCTCGAGTACTTCGTGGTGAACCTGCTGAACGGGCTCGGCGCCATCGGCGTGCGCGGCGGCGGCGTGGCGTTCTTCGCGCACCTCGGGGGGTTCGTCGCCGGGCTCTTCCTCGTCCGCGTCTTCATGACAGGGCGCGCCCGGCGCGAGCACGAGCGCTGGCAGCACTTTCGCCCGTCCCCCCGGCGCCCCGCTGCGCGCCGCGTACGGGGCGCCCCGCCGTGGGACGCGCCGCCGCGGCGAGGCTCCTGGTGACGGCGAGGTGCGACCAGGAGCGCCCCGAGGTGCGGCGACCCGTACGCGGCGCGCGGCGAAAAAGCCGGTGAGATCCGAAGCATCTCGCCGGAACGGCCAGGCTGCTCGCGGTTCGCCCAGGATGCAAAAGCGTGATAGCGTCGGCCCGCAGCGATGCGACGACCCCTTCGAAGGCGCCTCACCGCCGCGGGTTCTGCGGGCGAGGCAGCGGACCCCCGAGCCTGGCTGATCGCCGTCGCGATCGCGCTCGCCGCCTGCGGAGGTCCGTCGTTCGACGGAACGGTCTACCGCGGCACGGACGTGGCGTTCCGCGTGCCCCCGGCGCCGGCGAGCTGGAAGCGGCTCGATGTGTCGGACGCGGCGGTGGCGTACCGCGACGACGCGAACGGGGCGACCATCGCCCTCAACGGGCGCTGCCGGAACGAGGAGGACATCCCGCTCGTCTCGCTGACCAACCACCTCTTCCTGCACTTCACCGAGCGCGAGGTGCTGAAGCAGGAGGTCGTGCCGTTCGACGGCCGCGAGGCGATGCACACCGTCATGTCGGCGAAGCTCGACGGGGTGCCGAAGGTCTTCGACATCTGGGTGCTCAAGAAGAACGGCTGCGTGTACGACATGCTCCTCATCGCCGATCCCGCTCGCTACGCCGGAAGCGAGCCGGCGTTCACGCGGATGGTCCGCGGATTCTCGACCCTGCGCACCGATGACCGATGACGACTGATCGCAAACGGCCCGTGGCGGCGCCGCCGCCCGCCTCGAACGGCCCGCCGGCCGCCTCCTCCGGCGGGGGCTCCACCAGCGTGCCCCCGCAGAGCCTGCAGCCGACAAGCGTGCCCCCGCAGAGCCTGGCGCCGAACAGCCTGCCCCCTCCACCGCTCCCCCCGCTCCTCGCCCGGATCAACGAGAACGCGGTCGGGTTCGTCGAGCACCTCGGGCAGTTCGGGCGGATGACCTGGGGAGCGCTCAGGTCGATGGTCGAGCGGCCGCTCGAGATCCGCTCGACCCTCTATCAGATGGAGGCGCTCGGCGTCCGCTCGGCCGCCATCGCGTCGGTGACGGCGCTCTTCGTCGGGATGGTCATGGCGGTGCAGTTCGCCATCGGCCTGCAGAAGTTCGGCGGCATGGAGTACACGGGCCGCATCATCGGCCTGTCGTTCTCGCGCGAGCTGGCGCCGACGCTCACGGCGGTGATCGTCGGCGGCCGCATCGGCGCCGGCATCGCGGCCGAGGTCGGGTCGATGGCCGTCACCGAGCAGATCGACGCGATCCGCGCCCTCGGCGCCAGCCCGCTGAAGAAGCTCGTCTTGCCGCGGCTGCTCGCGAGCATCGTGGTGATGCCCGTGCTCGGCGCGTTCGCGCTCGTGCTGGGCTTCGGCGGGGCGATGCTGGTCTGCGCGACCGAGTTCGGCATCCCCGCCGGCTTTTTCCTCCGGACGGCGCTCGGCTCCGTCACGTTCATGGATTACTTCAGCGGGATGTACAAGACGCCCTTCTTCGGGGCGATCATCGCGCTCGTCGGGTGCCACTTCGGGCTGATCACGCGGGGCGGAACGGAGGGCGTCGGCCACGCGACCACGCGCACGGTGGTGGTGACGTCGATCACCATCCTGATCGCCGACTTCTTCCTGACCAAGATGTCCATCCTGCTCTTCCCGACCCGGTGAGCAGGGGCGGTCCGGGAGGCGCCCAGATGCCGCCGCCGACGTCGCAGCGACCGCTGGCCGGGCTCCTGCCGGTGCTGCTGTCCGGGGTGCTGGTGCCGTTCGGGGTGACCGCGTGCCAGGGGGACGCCGGGAGGGAGGGCGGGGTCGCGGAGGCGAGCGACGGCGGCGCCGCGCTCCCGGAGGGCGCGCCGGCGCCGCGGCGGCCGACGCGGCACTACCACCTCCGCCGGACCGACGACGGGTGCGAGATCTTCTGGATCGACGGGGATCTCGTCTCCGCGTCCCAGGCGGTCGTGTGCCCGGCCGACCTCGAGGTGGGCGAGCGCCTCCGCCTGACCGGCAAGACATGCCTCCGCGAGTCGGCGCAGACCCCCGCGCGCGCCGTGCCCGTCGTCTGCCCGCTGCCGCTCATGAACATGGAGAAGGCAGACAGGGCGCCGCCCGACGCCGGGGCGCCGCCCGACGCCGGCAAGCGAGACGGCGGGTAAGCGACGGGTAAGCGACGGGGAAGCGACGGGCAAGAGGCGGGGCCATCGAGGGCACAAGCGCGCAGCCGACCACGTCCCTGGAGCATCGTAGTCCGGGGGGTAGCGTCATGCGGCACGCGGATACCGTCGTGATCGGATCGGGCGCCGGCGGGCTCACCGCGGCGCTCGCGCTGGCGCGCGCGGGACAGAAGGTGCTCGTCGTCGAGCAGCACTACCTGCCCGGCGGGTGGACGCACAGCTTCTCGCTGAACGGGTACCTGTTCAGCCCGGGAGTCCATTACATCGGCGGGCTCGGCCCGGGAGGCGCCGTGCGACGGCTCTACGAGGGGCTCGGGCTCTCGGGAGATCTCGAGTTCTGCGAGCTCAACCCGGACGGGCTCGATCACCTGATCATCGGCGACGAGCGGCTCGACGTGCCCAAGGGCCTCGATCGGCTCATCGCCCGGCTCACGGCGCGGTTCCCGCACGAGGCCGCGGGGATAGCGCGGTACTTCCGTGTGCTGCGCGGGGTCAACGACGATCTCGGGCGGCTCGAGGCGATGCTCGAGTTCCCGAGGGTGCTGCTCGCGCCGTTCAAGGCGCCGAGCCTCGTGCGCTGGGGCCTCCGCACCCAGGAGGATCTGCTGGACGCGACGATCCGCGATCCCCTGCTGCGCGCGTTCCTGTCGGCGCAGGGGGGCGATCACGGGCTGTCGCCGTCGCGCGTGGCGCTGCCGGTCCACGCGGGCATCGTCTGCCATTACATGGACGGCGGGTACTACCCGCGCGGGGGCGCGAAGCGCATCCCGCTCGCGATGATCAGGGCCCTTCGCCGGCTCGGCGGGCAGGTGCGGACGCGCGCGCGGGTGAAGCGCATCCTCGTCGAGCGAGGGAGAGCGGCCGGCGTCGAGCTGGAAGGGGGAGAGGTCCTGCGCGCGGCGAGCGTCGTCTCGAACGCGGACCCGGCGATCACCTATGGAGAGCTGCTGCCGCCCGAGCTGACCGCCCGCGAGCGCCGCAAGGTCCAGCGGATGGAGTACTCGGTCAGCCTGCTCAGCGTGTTCTGCGCGGTGGACATGGACCTCCGGTCGATGGGTTACGACTCAGGCAACTACTGGTGGTACCGCGGGCGGGACGTGGGGCGCCTCTACGAGCGCATGGAGCACCAGCTGCCGTGCGGGGCGGTCGACGGGCTGTTCCTGACCATCACGACGCTGAAGGACCCGGGCCACCCGACCCGGGGCGACCACCACACGATCGAGATGTTCACGTTCGTGCCCCACGGCCCCTTCACGCGCTGGGAGAAGACCCGCACGGGCGAGCGAGGGGCGGAGTACGACGCGTTCAAGGAGTCGATCGGAGATCAGATGATCGCGGCGGCGGAGAACGTCATCCCCGGGATCTCGCGCGCGCTCGTGTTCCGCTCGGTGGCGACGCCGCTGACCAACGACTTCTACTGCGCCACGCACCGCGGCGCCGCCTACGGCACCGCCAAGACGAGGTGGCAGCTCGGCCCGCTGTCGTTCTCCATCGGGACGAGGATCCCGGGGCTGTACCAGTGCGGGGCGAGCACGCTGAGCCACGGGGTGGCAGGCGCCGCGATGTCGGGCCTGATGGCCGCGCAGCGGATCACGGGCGCGGCGCGCGCGGAGGATCTGCTCGGGCCGGCCGACGGCTCGCTGCGGACCTACCCCGCCGATCGACCGGAAGAGTGGCTGCACGAGCGGAGGAAGGCGAGCGCGGCGGCGCAGGCGGACACGGGCGACGAGGCGCCCGAGTGGCCGTGAGCCGCGCTTGATCCGCGCTGCCGCCCTATCGAGCGCTAACCGGCCGGCGTCCTGGACCGGAACGTGATCTGCACGAGCGGCATCACGTCGGGATCGTCCTGCGTCTCCCGCTCGAACTGGAGCACGTCGTAATAGCCGCACCGCGACCTACCGGGGTAATCGCGGCAGACCTCGGGCCGGGCCTCGTAGATGGTGCAGCCGCGGGTCGTGAGATCGAGGAAGCGGCAGACCCTGCCGAGCACCGGATCCGACTGCCGCCGGAGGATGCGCTCGTCGTTGTAGCGCTTCGTGAAGCGCTCCTCGGCGGCCTCGAGCGTGAGGCCGAAATGGCGGGCGAGCCGCCGCAGGTCGCGCGGCGTGACCTCGACCCGCTCGTAGATGGAGCAGCAGTAGGCCGGGCACTTCGAGCAATCGTAAGAGACGCGGGGCTTGGCCTTGAGGGTCGTCGTCATGGATCGTGGGGGGGGACGTGCCTTCACTCGTTGAAGCCGAGCTGCTCCCGCGCCTCGGTCAGGCCGTCGCTCACGGCGAAGACGATGAGGTCGCGCGCCTCCGCGTTGCGCCCGATCCAGGTGACGCGGTCCTTGCCCGCGGCGGGAGGCGCGTTCGTGTTGCCGCCGGACCAGGCGATGCCCGTGAGGACGACGTTGATGTCGCCCACGGCGAGGAACGCGGCCCGGTTCCCCCAGCCGTTGATCGCGGTGTTCAACGTCGAGGCGCGGTTGCCGATCGAGCCGATGACGTCGGCGGCGAGCACGCTGATCTTCGGATCCACGCCGCCCGCCATCACCCGCTCGATGCGGCCGTGGTACTCGCGCAGGCGCCCGGCGTCCGCGCCCTGCGGCGACCACGTCGGGACGAACGCCTTCAGGTAAGCCGCGAGCAGCGGCCAGAGATCGATCGGCGCCGTCCGCGAGAAGGCCGAGGCGTTGGTCTGGAGGATCTTGACGGCGCGGTGGATGAGGGCGACCCGGACGTCCTCGCGCGGCGAGGTGACGAGCGCCTGGCCGAGGACGATCTTGGGCGGGCTCGTGGACGCCGGCACGCAGACGGCGCCGAGCGCGCCCGTCATGTAGACCTGCAGGCCGGGCAGGCCGTACGCCGCGCCGATGCCGCGCGCCAGATCGGTGATCTCGGCGTGCTGGGGCGGCAGCGGCGTCGCGCGGATCGAGTCGAGATCGAACGGCACCGCGGCGTCGAGCAGCGGGCCCGTCTTGAGCAGGAGCTCCCGGAACGCCGGGGTCATGAGCTCCGGCGCGAGGTGGGCGTCGAGGCGGGCCGCGCCGGCGGCGTTGCCCGCGCCGCCCATCGCGGCGTCGCGGCCGTCGAGCGCGTCGACCGTCGCACGCGCGATCCTCGCGGCGCCGGCGCGGCCGCGGAGCTCCGCGACCGTCGCGACCGTCGAGAAGAGGTAGGGCTCGAAGCGGCCGGTGTTGAGCGCGCGGCGCGCGTCGGCGAGGGCGCGATCGAGCAGGGTGGTCGCCGCGGAGGCCTGCTCGGTGCGCTGGTAGTAGCGGGCCAGCGCGCCGAGGGCGAAGTCGTCCTTCGGCCACGTCTTGCGGGCCGTGAGCAGCGTGGCCTCGGCCTTCTTCGCGTCCCCCATCGCCTCGTAGATCTCGGCGAGCTCCGCGGTGCGGCGGCACTTCTGCTCGGGCGCCTCCGCGGCGTTGATGAGGAGGTTCTGCTGCTCGAGCGCACGGGCGCCGTCGCCGGCGCGCTTGTAGAGCGAGACGAGGCGCTCGCGCGCGCTCACGTCGCCCGGCGAGCGCTTCAGGATCTCCTGGTACGCGAGCTCGGCGCGCTCCGCGTTCGGGAGGTGCTCGTCGTAGAGCTCGCCGAGGCGGAGGTAGATCTCGACCTGCTTCGCGGGCTCGGGCACGAGGCGCGCGAGGCGGATCCACGCCTGCTCGGCGCCGGCCCAGTCGCCCTCGCCGGCGCAGACGTCGGCGAACGCGGACAGGGCCTCGACGTGATCGGGGTTCGCGTCGAGCGCGGCGGCGAGCGCGCGCTTCGCGGCCGCCGCGTCGCCGACGTCGGCGAGCGCCCGGCCGCGCAGGACCTCCATCTCGACCCGCTCCGCGGGATCGGTCACCGCCTCGAGGCGGCGCTCGAGGAGCGCGGCGAGCTCGGCGCGCGCCCCCTCGGCGATGTAGATGGCCCTGAGCCGCGAGAAGACGTCGGCGTACGACGGATCGACCGTGGCGACCGCCTCGAGGACGTCGCGCGCCCGCGCGACGTTCTGGACCTTGTCCTGCCAGAGCACGGCCGCGGCGTAGAGCGAGTGCGCGCGCCCCTCGGGGCCGACGCTCGCGCCCGCGGCGGACTCGAGCGCCGCGGCGGCGGCCGCCGGGTCGCCGCCGCGATCGAGCGCGTCGGCGAGATCGAGGTGCGCGACGAGGTAGTGCGGGACGAGCGTGATCGCGTGCCGGAAGAAGGCGACGGCGTCCTCGATCGAGCCCGCGAGCAGGGCGTCCCTGGCGGCGCGCACCGAGAGGGCCGCGGCCTCGGACGGGCGATCGGTGCGCTCGATGAGCTGGCGATCCGCCTCGATCGCGAGGGCGTGATCCGCCTTCGCGCGGGCCTGGGCGGCCATCTGGCGCAGCGCCCAGATGCCGCGGGGCTCGTTCCTGTACGCGATCTGGACCGGCTCGAGCGCCTCCTCCCACGGGAGCACGCGCAGGCGCAGCCGCGCCGACAGGAGCGCGTGGGCGATCGCCTCTGGGCCGTCGAGGACACGCGCGATCTCCAGGGCGATCGGCTCGAGCTCCTCGTCGCGGCCCTCGCCGATGAGGTAGGAGGCGACCCGGCGGAGCGTCGGGAGGTGGTGCGGCGTCTCCTCCAGGATCGAGCGGCGCCAGAGCAGGGCGCTGCCGGCGTCCTTGCGCCCGTGCTCGTCGAGCTCCGCGAGGCGCTCGTAGATGTCGAGGCGCTCCGCCGCGTCCGCCGCCTCGCGGGCGCGCGGGATCAGGGCGTCGACGAGCTCTCCTGTGCCGTGGCCCGCGACGGCCGCGCGGTAGAGGGCGATCGGCGCGAGCGCGTTGTCCCCGGCGGCGATCGCCTGGCGGGCGCACGCGGCGGCCTGCGCGAGATCGCCGGCGCGCTCGTGGTCGAGGGCGGCCTCGAGCGCGAGGCGAGCGGCCTCGATGCCCACGGCGGCGCGGTCGTCACCCGAGCGGCCGGCGTCGCCGTCGCCGCTTGCGTCGAGGGCGCGCAGGAGCTCGGCGGCGCGCTCGGCGCGCCAGGAGGCGCGGTCGGCGGGCGGCTCCGGCGCGAGCCGCTCGAAGAGCTCGCGCAGGCCGATGTCCTGGGGGCGCGAGCGGTGCGCCGTCTCGAGGAGCGACGCCGCGGCTGCGGGGTCGGCCTCGGCGACGAGGAGCGCCTCGCGGACGAGATCGTGAGCCCGCTCGAGGGGGTCGGCCGCGCCCTCGCGGCGGGTCCTGAGCCACTCGAGGAGGCCGTCGCGGTCCACCCGGGCGCGCGCGCTCCGCTCGCCGAGGTGGAGCGCGACGGGGAGCTTCGGATCGATCTGGGCGGCGCGCGAGAGCAGGCGCTCGCCCTCCTCGTTGTCGCCGCCGTCGAGCAGGCGGATCGCGGCCTCGGTGACGAGCACCGCGGCCCGCGGCCCCTCGTCGAGCGTGAGCGCGTGCTCCGCGAGGATGCGGGCCGCGCCGACGCCGCTCTCCTGCGCGGCGCGGGCGCGCGCGGCGCCCTCGTGCTGCGGGTCCGCGGCGCGGGCGCGATCGAGATCGCTCATCGCCGCGCGCTGATCGCCCGCGATCTCCGCGAGGACGGCGGCGGCGAGCGCGCTGTCGCGCTCGGACGCGACCTCGCGCAGCGACGCCACGGCCCTGGCGACGCGGGCGCCGCGATCGCCGTCGAGATCGAGCTCGAGCGCGAGCGCCCGGAAGAGCGGGCTCTCCGGCGCGGTGTCGCCGTACGTGACCACCGCGCGGGAGAAGGCGTCGCTCGCGTCGACGCCGCCCTCGGCGGGGACGGCCTCGCGCGAGAGCGCGCGGCCGAGGGCCGCGGCGGCCCGGGCCCTCGGGCCGCCGAGGGGGCGCACGCCCCTCGACGCGGGCGCGCCGTCCACGGCGGAGGCCACCGCGGCGTCGCTCAGGGCGGCGCTCGCCGCGGCGCAGAGCGGCGCGAACTCGGGCTCGTCGGCGAGGGCGTCGAGCCACGGGTCGATCTCGCCCGCGGCGCCGCCGGCGAGCGCCGAGAGGACGATGCGATCGGCCGGCGAGAAGGCGCCGCCGGCGTCGTCGTCGTCGAGCGTCGCGTCGCGCACGGCGGCGGCGTCGCCGAGCTCGATCGCCTGCGCCGCGAGGGCGCGGCGCGCCTGGCCGCCGTGCGAGCCGGCGGCGACGCTGCGGAGCGCGCCGAGCGACGCCGGGCGGGTCTCCTTGCGCGCGGCGCTCAGCGCGGCGGTGAGCCACGCGACGCCGGGCGCGAGCGAGGTGCCGCGCAGGGGATCGAGGGTCGCGAGGCCCTCGGCGAGGTCGCCGGCGCCGAGCAGGGCGCGGGCGCGGAGCAGCGCCTCGTACGGCGTGGCGGGGGCGGCGCGGCCGCGCGCCGGCCGCGGGGCGCCGCGGTGCGCTGCGACCTGAGCGCTCGCGGCGGCGAGCGGCGCGAGCTCGGGCGCCTCGGGGAGGCGGAACTTCGCGAGCACGGCGGAGGCCGCCGCGTCCGAGTCCGGCGCGGCGAGCGCCTCGCAGAAGCGTTGGACGTGCGCGCGGGGGTCGGCGGGGTGCATCCGCGCCGCGAGCTCGAAGCGTTTGTGGGCGCCCTCGGGATCCGCGAGCGGGATGCGGCAGAGCTCCGCGCCGAGCACGAGGTTGTGGCAGCGCGCGGCCGGCGTGCCGAGGACGCGGGTCTCGCTCTCCAGCGCCTCGAGCGCGGCGGGCAGATCTGCCTCGCGCATCAGGAGGCCGCGGAGCTGGCGGTGCGCGAAGATCAGGCTCGGGGCGAGATCGCGCGCCTCGGCGGCGATGGCGCGGGCGGTGGCGTCCTCCCCGGCCATCACGTAGAGCTCGGCGACGGGGAGCAGCGCGCGCGCCCGGGCCGCGGGGTCCTCGATGAGCTCGGCCTCGGAGCGGAGCCACGCGGCGCGCGCCGCCCACACGTCGCGCTGCTGCGACTGGACGAGGATCGCGCTCGCGTCCTGCTCGCCGTCGAACACCGAGGCGGGCGGCGGGATCGACGGCAGCGGCGGGAGGCTCTCGGGCGCGCGGGAAGGCGGCGACGACGACGGGCCCGCCGGAGGCGCCGACGGGACGCGTGCTGACGAAGACGGGCGCGGCGGCGACGACGACGCGCGCGGCGGTGAAGACGGCACGAACGACGACGACGGCACGAACGACGACGGCCGGACGTGGGACGCCGCGAACGGGCGCGGCGGCGACGGCGCGCGCGGCGACGGCGAAGGCGACGACGAGCGCGGCGATGAAGGCGGGCGCGGCGGCGCGAAGGCGACGCCGCTGTCGGGTCTCCGGGTCGCGACGCGCGTCTGCGCGAGATCGTCCTCGAGCTCTTCATCGGTCGGCTCGGCCGGCCCGCTGATCAGGCTGGACTCGTCCACGAGCTCGCCGGGATCGCTGTCGGCGGCGGGCTGATCCCAGCGGCTGGTGGAGGCGGACGACTGGCCGGTGTACGGCCGGGTCGTGGGCCCGGGCTCGTCGAGGGCGTTCGTCTCCTCGTCGTCGATGCCGTGCGTCTCCTCGTCGTCGAAGGCGTGCGCCTCCGCGAACCGGCCGCTGCTGGCGCCGCTGGGCGGCGCGAACTCGAACGGGGAGTCGCCGCCGTCGGGGATGGGCGTCGCGCGGTCGCCCGGCTCGGCGGTGTCCTCCTCGAACACAGGCTCCCGGCGCACCGACGGCGGCGGCAGCGGGGGCGGCGGGGCGGCGGGCTGCGGGCGCGGCGCCGTGAACCGCGCGGACGGGGCCGGCGGCGGGATCTTCGGCGTGCGATCACCGAGCGCGCCGGGCGTGAGGTCCGCGCCGAGCGACGCCTTCACGTCGCCCGGCCTGCTGCCCGAGCGGGGCGGGGCGCCGGGGCGGGGCAGCGACGGGGGGCGCGGCGGCGGGATGGGCGCCGGGGGCCGGCGCGTCCCGTGCAACGCCGGCGCCGAGGTCACGACCCCGTCGTCGGCGTCATCGGCGCGCTGATCCTCGAACAGCATGTCGAGCAGCGCGTCGCTCTCTCCGGCGCTCTGCGCGGGCCTCGCGGGCACGGGCACGGGCTCGCGGGAGAACAGCTGCTTCAGGCCGCCTTCGCCGGAGCGCTCGCCCTCCTCGGCGCCGCGGATCGACTGGATGAGCTCTTCGGGGATCTTCGCGAGGAGCGTGGCCTCCTCGACGTCGCCCTCCGAGACCGCCGCGCCGTACATCGCCGGCGGGGGGACCGTGATCTTCTCCTGCGACGGCGCGCCCTCGTCGCCGCCGCCGCCAGAGGAGCTCTTGGATTGCGGATTCTTGCTCACCGGACCCCCATGCCGAGCTTCTTCCGGAGCTCGAGGTAGCTCTGCGAGAGGACGAACGCGACCAGCTGGCGCGCCCGCTCGCTCTCGGCGACGACACCGCCGAGCTGCTCGCGCGGGGTATTGAGGATGTCCGAGAGGACCAGCGACACGTCGCCTGCTGCGATGACGGCCATGCGGTCGATGCTCCTGCGCGCGGCCTGCGCCCAGCGGAGCGGGTCCTGCTGGCTCGAGACGATGCGCTGGCAGACGTCGGCGATGGCCTTGCGGGTCGCGCGCGACATCTCCTTGTGGATGGCGCGCGAGACCTCGCCGAAGACGGCGTAGGGCGGCTGCGGGACCGTGAAGCCCGCCTCGATGCACGCGGCCGCGACGAGCGAGGCGACGGTGCTGTCGTCCCGCGTCCTGAGCGACGAGATGCCCCGGCGCAGCGCGAACGCCTCGCGCGCGATCGCCGAGCGCGAGGCGGCGTCGAGCGGCGTCGTGATCTCGGAGCCGAGCACGAGCGCCGGCAGCTGGCCGTAGACGCCGGTCGCGCCGCGAGGGCTGGGGCCGCCGACGTAGAGCTCGAAGTCCGTCTCGAAGCTGAGCGCGCCCATCCACTCGGCGACCGCCACGCGCAGCGGGTGGCCGCCGCGCGAGTCGATGCGGTCCTTCTTGCCGACGCCGAGCGACACGAGCGAGGGGCCGAGCGCCATGCAGATGGTCTCGGCCATCTTCGCGAACAGCTCGCCGACGGGCCCGGTGTCGAGCGGATCGGCGATGTCGGCCATGGCCTTGGCGTCGAGGGCGATCTGCGGCCGCGCCGGGACGCGGGCGTCGATCTTCCTGAGCTCCGCGGAGATGCCGTCGTCGATGCGGACGAGCGAGACGAGCGCGCCGAGCGTGGCCTGCCGGAGCGCCGCGTCCTGCCCCGCGCCGGCGATCTTCGCGAGGAGCGCGACCCGGTCCGCGTCGAGCGGCTCGACCGCGAGCGCCTGGATCAGCGTCGCCTTGGCGCGGCCGAGCACGCGGGTGCGGAATGCGGGCTCGAAGTCCGTCGTGAGGACGAGATCGATCGCCTCGCCGTCGTCCGGCGCCTCTTCGAGGAGCTTCGCGACGGCCCGCTCGGCGCGGCGCGGCGCGCCGAGCTGATCCCGGTAGATGGCCATCGCGAGGCGCGCCGCCTCGATCCGCCCCTCGGGGGTGTCGCGCTCGACCATGAGCTCCTCGAGCAGGCGCGTCGCCTCGTCCCAGGAGCCGACCCGGGCGGCGACCCGGACGAGGCGCTCGCGGACGACGAGCGTCGACAGCCCGGCCCGGTGCAGGCCGATCAGCACCTCGAGCGCCCTGTCGTGCTCGCCGAGCTTCTCGTAGGCGTCGACGGCCGTGATCCCCGACATGAGGCGCTGCTCCCCCGGCGCCTTCGCGACGCGCGAGAGCTCGGCGTAGAAGGCGGCCGCCTGGCCGAGGTCACCCTGCGCCTTCGAGATGTCGGCCGAGAGCGCCAGCGCGCCGATGTGGTCCGGCTCGAGCAGCGTCACGTTCTCGAGCGCGGCGAGCGCGTCGTCGAGCTTGCCCTTCTTGCGGAGCACGCGCGCGCGCTCCCAGAACAGCTTGCAGAGCTCGAGGTCGTTGTCCGCCACGCCGAGCCGCTTCTCGATGATGTCGAGCAGCCGATCGTCCTCGTTGCGCGCGCGGACCCGGCGGAACAGCCGGTCGAAGGCGACGCCGCGCCGCGGGTCGCGCGCGAACGCGCGATCGAAGGCGATCTCCGCGTCCTCGTGGGCCTCGGTGTGCTGGAGGAGCAGGAGCCCGGCGCTCTCCCAGAACCCCGCGCCGCGCGCGTCGTCCCTGCAGAGCGCCCCGAGCTGCGCCGAGGCCAGCGCCGTCGACACGGGGTCGCGGAGCGCCTCGGACGTCGCGCGGACGCCCTCCCAGGCGGCGACGTCGTCGGGCCGCCGCTCGACGACCGCGCGGAACGCGGCGAGCGCGCGCTCGTGATCCCCGGCCGCGAAGTCCGACCAGCCCGCGAGGCCGAGCGCGGTGAGCTGCGCCTCCTCGCCGAGCGCGTCGCCGAGCCCGTGCAGCGCCGCGGCGCGGCGCCGCGGATCGCAGCCGGGGAGCGCGAGCTCGAGGTTGGCGAGCTGCGCGGGCGCGTGCTCGCCCGTGAGGAACGGGCGCGGCAGGTTCGGCTGATCGAGCGCGCCGACGATCGCGGCCGAGGCCTCCATCGCGGCGCGGGCCTCGCCCTCCATGTGCCGCGCGAGCGCGCTGCGCGCGGCGACCTCCGCCTCGCGGTCCTCGGCCCCGAGCGCGGCGCCGAGCCACTCGAGCTCGGCGTGCGGGCTCGGGTCGGCCGCGGCCCACGCCGCCGCGCGCGCCGCGGTGCGCGCGCGATCGTGATCCAGCGTCCGCGCGAGGCGGAAGCGCTCGGCGTGCGCGATCGTCGCGGCGCCGTCGCCGCGCTCCTCGATGTAGTCGAGCGCGCGCTCGACGGCGCTGCGCTGCTCGAGGGCCGGCTGCCAGAGGAGGCGCCCGAGCGCGGCGGCCAGGGCGAGGTCGTCGCTCGCCTGCGACTCCAGCGCCTCGAGCGTCGCGAGCGCCTCGTCGGCGTCGCCGCCCTCGGCCGCGCCGACCTCGAGGCCGAACCGCGACAGCGCGAGCGCCGCCGGGTCCTCGCCTGCCTCGCCGGCGACCTCGAGGGCGCGGCGCCGGCTCTCCAGGTCGCTCGCCTCGTGGCCGCGGAGGGCCCAGGTGAGCGCCGTCGCGCCGGCGCGCGGCGCCTTGCCGCGCGCCGCCTCGAGCTCCTCGACGGCGCGCCCGCGCTCGCCGGCGCGCCAGAGCAGGATCGCCGCCTCGATGTGCAGCGCCGCCGAGAGATCGGCGTCGTCGATCGCCGCGGCGCAGGCCGAGAGCGTCGCGGCCGCGGCGGTGGGGCTCCCGGCGCGCCGGTGGAGCTCGGCCAGGAACACCGCGATGACCTCGTCGTCCGCGGATCGCTCGAAGAGCGCGCGGAGCCGGCTCCGGGCGCGATCCAGATCGCCGCCGCGCGCGCTGCGCAGGGCGGCGACGAGCCACAGCCCGCGCGCGGTCTCCTCGCCCTCGACCTCGGCGAGCGCCTCGATGACCGTCGGCGAGCGCCGCGGGCCGGGGGCGCCGGGCTCGTCGCCGCGCTCGCGCCGGCTGCGGACGAGATCGACCGCGAAGGCGCCGAGCGCCCGACCGAGCCACGCGTTCGGCGTGGCGCCGTCGTCGGCGCCGGCGTTCGCGAGCTCGGCGAAGGCGCCCTCGGCGCCGTTCGCGTCCCCCCGGAGGAGGCGGCTCCGGCCGATCTCGAACCACAGGCTCGCCTTCTCGGCCGGGTCGACGCCCGTCGAGAGCAGCCGCTTCGTCGACTCCTCGTACCAGGCCGCGTCGCCGCGGAGGGCCGCGAACGAGCGGCCGAAGCGCGCGAGCACGCCCGGGTGGACGCCGGCCATGCCGGCCTGCGACAGGGCCGCCTTCGCCGCGCCCACGTCGTCCGTCCGCACCGCCCAGACGTAGGCCGCGAGGAGCAGCGCGCGCCCCCGCGCGTCCTCGCTGGCGTACGAGGCCGCCGTCGCCTCGAGCGAAACCGCGAACGCGGACGGGTCCTGACCGTCTCCGAGGAGATCGATCTCCAGCGCGCGGGCCGGGATGCACTGCGGGTCGGCCGCGAGCGCGCTCCGGAGCGCCGCGAGCGCGGCCTCGCGATCGCTCGCGAGCGCCGCCGCCTCGGCGACGCGGAGCCACAGGGCCGCGGCGCCGGGCCCGCTCGCGCCGCGCGCGATCTCCTGCTTGGCCAGGCTGGCGGCGGCCTCGGCCTCGCCGGCGGACTCGAGCGCGGCGATGCGCGCCCGGCCGAGCAGCGTCGACTGGGGCAGCCGCTCCGCGGCCCGCTCGAGGAGCGACGCGAAGCCGCCCGTCCCGGCCCGCTGCGTCAGCTCGGCGGCGCGGAGCCACGCGTCGGCCGCGTGCTCCGGCTTGCGCATGGTCCGCGGGACGCCGTTGGCGTCGCCGCTCGCCTCGTCGTCGAGCGCGTCGGCGATGAGCTCCGCCTGCCCCTCGAGGGCGCGCGCGAGCGCGCCGAGGTCCTCCTCGCGCCGGGCGATGACCTCGAGCGCGAGCTGTGACCTGAAACGCGCCCGCCCCTCCAGCGCGGCGGCCGCGTCGAGCAGCTCGTAGGCGCGCTCCACGTTCTCGGTCGCCGCCGCGAGGTCGGCGAGCTCGATGAAGAGCAGCCCCTTCCACGTCGCGTCCGTCGCGAGCTCCGCGCGGGCCTCCAGCGCGCGCATCCGGCCGGCGATGTCCCCTTCCTTGGCCGCGATGAGCTCGAGCTCGAGCCAGGGGGTCGCGTCCTCCGGGTTGCTGAGCGCCGCCTCTTCGAGCGCCTCCTTGGCCGCCGCGAGGTTCTGCTCGTGGTCCTGGAGGTACGCCGCGCGCTCCCAGAACGAGCGCGCCCGCTCCTCGGGCGTGGCCGCGGCGCGCGTGAGCGCGTCGAGCAGCTTGCCGAGGTTCTTGATCGACTTGCGCCGCGTGAGGATGCGGACCAGCGCCTCGAGCGGCTCGCGGAACTGAGGATCCGCGTTGAACGCGGCGAGGTAGTCGCGCGCCGCCGTGGGCTCCTCGCCGAGCGCCTCCTCGAGCGCGCCGAGCTCGTGCAGCAAGAGCGCCTGGAGCTGCCGCTCCGGTTGCTCGCCTTGCTCCGCGCGGAGCCGCGCGATCAGGGCCGTCATGCTCTCCGCCTGCCCCTCGGGTGCCTGAACCGTCATCTCGCTCGCGACGCCTCCGAACGGGGTCTCATCTGTGCGCACCGCATGACGATGGCGGAGAGTAGCGAACCGAACCTGACGGAGTAAAGCGCGCCGGGCAGGGAAGCGGGCTCGAACAGCGTCGGGCACGCGGTTGAGCACCCAGGCGAGCGCCAGACCGCGCTCGCGGGCGGCGTGACGCGCGCGAGAGGGTGGAGGTCGCTCGCTCGCGAGGAGCGGTTGAGAAGGAGGGGGCGCGCGTCGACCGGGGGGGCGCCTGGCCCGGCTGCCGGGCTAGGCCCTGCCCAGCACGGCGTCGAGCTTGTCGTTGACCTTCGACTCGACCATGCCCTTCATCGCCTTCAGCAGGAACGGGAGATCGATCGCCACATGGACCGCGGACGCCTCGACGCGAACGAGGCCCTTCGTCCCCTTCGCGGCGCCGCCCGGCGCCTCGAACCGGATGACGTCGCCATCCCATCGCCACTGGATGCCGAGCTTGTCTTCCATGCCCCGCGCAAGCTCTTCCGCGCGCGTCCTGGCCTCGTCCTTGGTGAGCGCGTGCTGCCGACGGATGTCGATCGTCGCCATACGGTATCTCCACTCGTTCGCGTCCACGGCGACGCGCCGCGCGCGGTACGCTCTACTTACTCGATCCGACGCGCGATCCAAAAGCCGCGCGGCGTGTCGACCGGGCCGCTCACGCCCCCCTTGGAGAGGCTGAACAGCTCGTACTCCGGCGCGGGCTCGAGCACGCCGCGCGGGATGTAGCCGAGGTCGTCGGTCGACCCCTTGTCGCCCTTCTCGATGGCGGCCTTGAAGTCCGTCTTGGCCACCTCGGCGAGCTCCCTGGCGAGCGCCAGCGCGGCGTCCTTGGAGCGCGCGGTCGGCGCCGCGCCCTGCGCGCCGCGGTACTGGACGAGCACGACGCCGAAGCGCACCTTCTTCGGCGCCTCGGCCGGCAGCGAGGGCGGCGCCTCTCCCGAGAGGAGCGTGACGCCCGCGTCGGATCGCCCCGCTGGCTCGGGGCCGCGCTCCTGGACGATGCCCTCGGCGCCGGCGTCGCTCCCCGCGTCGGCGTCGCCGTCGCCGGCCGCGGCCGTCGCAGGCGAGGCGGCGGCGTCGGCGGCGTCGGGGCCCGCGTCGGCGGGCGCGCTGGCCGCGCCGCGCCCCTTCGAGCCGCCGTGCGTGATCACGAACGCCAGCGCGCCCGTGAAGAAGAGCGTGTAGATGACCGCCGTCGAGCGCTGCATGAGCGGCAGCGCGTTAGCACAGGTGGAGGACGCTTGGCGAGGCCGCGATGGCGACACGCGCCGCCTGCCAGACGGCGTCGCCGCTCCGTCGCTGTCCCCGCCCGTCCCGCCCGCCCCCGCGTCCCTCCGTCCCCGGCCGCCGCGCGCCTGCGCGCTGTCCGCTTCCTGCTTCCGGACCACGCACGCGACATGCCCGAGGAAGTCGCCGATTTGAGGGCGCCCGGCACAAGAGGCGATCCTAAGGACCGCAACCCCTGCTAGTAAGGAGAGCGGATGTCGGGGCATCCCGGCCTTTCGCAGGCCGAACGAGCGTGGGGCGCCTGCGAAGGCGCAGCGCCGGCATCGGGTCGGGAAGCATGATCAAGGTCGAGTGCGACGGGTGCAAATCGCCGTACCAGGTCGACGAGAAGCGTGTCCCCCCTGCGGGGCTCAGGATGCGCTGTCCGAAGTGCGGTACGAGCCTGCTGGTGACCAAGGGGGGCGCAAGCGCAGCGCCCGCGCCGACGCCTGTGCCCACCCCCCCGCCGCGGGCCGGGGCGGGGGGCCTTCAGCTCTCGGAGCGGAGCGCCCCGGCGGCGACCGACGACGCCGATCTGCCCATGGCGGCTCCGGAGGACATCGCATTCCCCGCGGTCGCGCCTCCCCGACGCCCCGGGCCGGCGCCGGCGCCGGTACCGACGCCGCCGCGCCGCGCAGCGCCCGCGGTGCCTGCGCCGCCCGCGCCGCCTCCTGAGCCGCCGGGTCCGGAGGTCTTCGGCGAGATCGGCTTGCCGGACGTCCCCGATCGCCCTGCCCCGTCCGATCGGCGAAACGCCAAGACCGTGCCGCAGCGGCGCGGCTTCGGAGAGATCGATCTCATGGTCGAGCTCCCGAGCCCGACGGACGCCGAGGTGCAGGGGCTCAACCCGGACGATCTCCCGGTCGTCTACGGCAATGCGCCCGGGGCGCCGGTGGCGCTCCCGGCGCGATCGCGCGCGGAGTCCCGCACCGCCCCGGCGACGCCGACCGCGTTCGCCGGTACCGACCTGCCGGCGCGGGTCGAGCCGCTGCCTCCGAGCAGCCGGCGCACCCTCGGGTTCGGCGAGCGAGAGTCGGCGCCGGGCGCCCCCTCGGGGCCTGGTGCGCGGGACGCGGGGCTCGGCGCGCGAAACGCCGGGGCCACCACGCAGCCGCTCGGCCGCGGGCGCACCCGCGGTGCCGGGGACGCGCCCCCGCGCGTGGCCCCGGAGTACGATTTCGGAGACCTGGACGACGACGCGCCCCCGGCTCCTCCGGCGCGTTCCAGCAGCGGATCCATGTCGTTCGGCTTCGGTGAGCTCGAGCTGCCTCTCGAGGGCGACGGCGACGCCGAGCTGCCCGCGACATCCGCGGGCGACCTGCCCATCGTCGCCGGCGATCTGCCGAGCTCGGCCCCGGCCGTCATCGGCATGCCCGCCCCGTTCTCGAACACGGGCCTGCCCACGCCGGCTTCCGCGCCGCTCCCCTCGCCTGCGCGCGCCGGGCTCCCGGCCGCGGCCCAGGCGGGCTTCCCTGCCCCGACCGCCGCGGGCTTCCCCACCAAGACCACCGGCCCCGCCCTCCCCTCGAAGGCCACCGGCTCCGCCCTCCCCTCGAAGGCCGCCGGCTCCGCCCTCCCCTCGAAGGCCACCGGTGCCGGCTCACCTGCAGGACCGGGGACCATCGTCGGCGCCGAGCTCTTCGACGAGGCCCCGCCGGACTACGACGACTCGCGCGTTGGCGCCGCGTTCCAGGCGCCCGGGCCGCGCCCCCTCCCGCCGCAGGCGGCGCCGGAGCCGCCCAGCAGCGGCGCCATGCCGCCCGTCGACTTCGGCGCCATGCCGCCCGTCGACTTCGGCGCCGTGCCCCCCGCCGACTTCCTCGCCGCGCCGCCCGCCGACGCCCGCGCCGCGTCCACCACCGGCTTCGGCGCCGCGCCGCCCGCCGACGCCCGCGCCGCGTCCACCACCGGCTTCGGCGCCGCGCCCACCGCCGGCTTCGGCGTCGCCGATTTCGGCGACGAGATCGCCCTCGGCGAGAGCGTCACGCAGCTCGCCCCCGGCGCCGCGCCCACCCCTTACGATCCGTCCGACCGCTCCGCGAACTTCACGCAATCGCCCGCGGACGCCGACGATCGGGGCATCGAGCTCAGCGAGCCGCACCCCAGCGTCGGGGACGAGGTCGACCTGACCGGCGCGGGCACCGAGATCGGCGACCTGAGCGCCGGTCCCGGGGCGCAGGCCGAGAAGCCCGCGGCGACAACGGAAGCGCCGCCGCAGAAGTCGAAGATCAAGCGCTACGTCGTGGCGGCGCTCGCGGTCGCCGCCGTCAGCGGCGGCGCGCTCGCGCTCGTTCCGGACGTCGGCGCCTTCGGCGTGAACCTCATCAGCGACCGGCTCAACGCCTTCGCGCACGAGGGGGCGCTCGCCGAGCTCCGCCATCGGACCCAGGCGGCCTTCGCCAAGGACACCGCGTCGGCCGCCAACGGAGCGCTGAACGACGCGAACGCCACGCGGGCCGATGCGCCGCGCCACCGGGCGACCATGGCCTACGCCGCGTACATCGCCTTCGCGCGGAGCATCCGCTTCGGGCACCGGACCGTCGACGACGCCTTCGGCAAGGAGATGCTCACGCTCGCGAGCTCCCATCCGAGCGACCTGCTCTCCCTGGCCGTCGCGGCGCAGGCCGCGGCCAGCGGCGAGCTCCCGCGCGCGCGACAGGCCGCGCAGGCGCTCGCCGCGCAGCTCAAGGACGACATCGACCTCGCCGTCCTCGCGGCCGAGATCGAGCTCGCCGCGAGGGACGCCCCCAAGGCGATCGCGGCGTGGCAGCACGCGAGCGGCCTCCAGAAGAGCGCCCGCACGCTCTACGGCCTGGCCCGGGCGCAGATCCTCGCCGGGGACACCGCGGGCGCCGAGGCGAGCGCCCGCGGCGCGCTCGAGGCCTCGCCCGACCACGTCGGGGCCCGCACCCTGATCGCGTCGTTGCTCTGGCAGACCCCGGGCCGAGAGCAGGAGGCGCTCGATCTGCTCGGCAAGGTCACCGGCGAGGGCCCGACCCGGGCCGCCGCGAGCGACCCCGAGATCGTCGACGCGTACACGCTGCTCGGCACCATCCACCTCGCGAGGTCGCGCATGAGCGCGGCGGAGCAGGCCTTCGCCGCCGCGGTGAAGCTCGACCCGCAGGCGGTGCGCGCCCTGATCGGCAACGGCGAGGTCCTCTACCGGTCGGGCCGCTACTCCGAGGCGCAGGCGCGCTTCGAGGCCGCGGCCCGCGCCGACGCCCGGAGCCTCGCCGCGCAGCTCGGCAAGGCGAAGACGTGGCTGGCGCAGGAGCGCATGAAGGAGGCGAAGGACCTCCTGAAGGAGCTTCAGAAGACCCACGCGGCGGCCCCGCAGGTCGCTTACTGGCTCGGGCGCACCGAGCTCGCGCTCGGCAACAAGAAGGACGCGGAGCAGGCGTACCTCGACGCCGTGAAGTCGACCGAGAACCTCCCGGAGGTCGTCGACGCGTACGTGGCGCTGGCGTCGCTCCTGTCCAGCATGGGCCGCAACGAGGCGGCGGCGGAGAAGCTGTCGGAGGCGACGGCGAAGTTCCCGGACCTGCCCGCGCTGCACAAGGCCAAGGCCGAGGTCGCGCTCCAGACCGGGCGGTACGACGAGGCCCGGCAGGAGCTCGAGCTCGCGCTCGCGAAGGAGGACGACCTCGGCAGCCAGTTCAAGCTGGGCGTGGCGTACCGTCGCCTGCGCCGGTTCGAGGACGCCGCGAAGGTCTTCGACAAGGTCACGGCGGCCGACAAGGACTACCCGGGCCTCGCGCTCGAGCGCGGGCTCCTGTTCGAGGAGACCGGCCAGAGCGAGCGCGCGCTGGAGATGTACGCCGACGCGCTCCGCAAGGCGCCGAACGACATCGACCTGAAGCTGCGCGTCGGCTCGACCCAGGTCATGGCGGGGCACGCGAGCCAGGCGGAGCCCATCCTGCGCGAGGTGCTCAAGGACCGCGCGAACTCCGCCGAGGCGAACCACTTCCTCGGCCGCGCGCTCCTCGTGCGCGGCACGAACATGGCCGAGGCGCTGCGCTTCCTGGAGCGCGCCGCGGAGCTCGATCCGAACCGCGCCGAGTACCACCTCTACGTCGGCTGGGGCGCCAACGAGACGGCCCAGACCGCGCGCGCGGAGATGGCGCTGAGGCGCGCGCTGGAGCTCGACGCGGAGCTCGGCGACGCGTACTGGCAGCGCGGCGTGCTGCTGCAGAAGCAGGGGGCGAGCCGGGACGCGCTGGCGGATCTGAAGATCGCGCTGGAGAAGCGGCCGTCCCGCTACGAGGCCTACGCCACGATGGCGCTCTGCTACCAGGATCAGGGCAACTGGGCGGCCGCGGAGGAGGCGTGGCGCAAGGCGATCGCGGCCAACGACAAGGTCCCCGAGTGGCACTACCGCCTCGGCAAGATCTACGCGTCGCGCGGCAACCGGGCCGGGACCGCGAGCGAGATGGAGCAGGCGGTCGCCCTGGGCGAGGCGCCGGACCGCTCGACCCCGCCGTGGCTGTTCGACGCGCACTTCCTCCTCGCCGAGGCGCTCCGCGCGACGAACAACCGCGAGAAGTCCATCCACCATTACCAGCGCTTCCTGGAGACGGCGCCGACCGACAACGCCTACCGGCGCGACGCGGAGCAGGCGCTGGAGAGCCTGGGGGCGGGAAAGGGACGCTGAGGCGGAGCGAGCGCTCGGCGCTCGGCTATCCTGGCGGATGACCCCCTCCGTCAACACCCGCCTCGCGGTGCGCGCCGACATGCCCGAGGTCGCGCGCTTCGCCGCGCAGCTCGTCCGCATGCACCACGCCCTCGATCCGCACCGCTTCATGTGCCTGGAGCCGATCGAGCCGGGCTACGAGCGGTGGCTCACGGGCGAGCTCGCCAACCCCGACGCCGCGATCGTCGTCGCCGAGCGAACCGGCGCCGAGCCGGCGCTGGTCGGCTACGCCTACGGCCGCCGGGAGCCGCGCGACTGGAACAGCCTCCTCGACACCTGCGGCGCCCTCCACGACATCTATGTCGCCGAGCCCGCGCGCCGGCTGGGCGCGGGCGCGATCCTCCTCGAGGCCGTCATCGCGCGCCTCCGGGCCCTGGGCGCGCCGCGCATCGTGCTCCACACCGCGACGCAGAACGCCGCCGCGCAGCGCCTGTTCGAGCGGTTCGGCTTCCGTCGCACGATGGTCGAGATGACGCTCGGGCTCGACTGACCGCGGCGTCCGCTCCGCCATCGGCGCGCCGGCCGCTCCTCGATCCGAACATCCGAGTCCGATATCGCTCCCGGCGCGCCGGCCGAGGGCGATGGACTCATGAGCTTCAGCCTCCCCGGCGCGATCCCGCGAGCTCCGCGGCCGTCTGCGCCCACACCATCGTGTCGCGCGGCTGGCCCGCGGGCGTCAGGGTGTTTGCTTCGAGCGTCGTCACATGCCGGTACCCGAGCCGCCGGGGCACGGCGGCGCTCGCGGTGTTCCGCGGATCACAGCGGATCTCGACGCGGCTCACGCCGAGCTCCTCGAGCGCGACCCGGGTCAAGCCTGCCACCGCCTCGGTCGCGTAACCGCAGCGCGTCGCCGTCTCCCGGAGCCAGTAGCCGATCTCGAGCGCGCCCGGGCCGATCCGCGGGTGGAGCCCCGTACCCCCGAGCACGGCGCGCTCGTCGCGCGTGAAGATGCCATAATGAAAGTCGCGTCCTTCCGTGAAGTCGTCCCGGAACTTCTCGAGGAGCGCGGTGGTCGCCTCCATGGAGGAAGGCTCGTGCGCGGCCCACGGCATCCAGGGCCGCAGGTGAGCAAGGCTCGTGTTGATCGCCTCCCTGATCAGAGGCGCATCCTCGGGCCGCCACGCTCGCAGCGTCAGCCGAGCGGTCAGGATGCGGTCCGGCGGGCGTTCACCTGCCATCGCGTCGCTCCATGCCTGTCGCCGTCATGCGCTTGACGACGACAACGCTGTCTTGCCCAGGCCATCGGACCACGCGACGGTCACGTCTCGAACCCTGCGAGCCATGGAGTGCTCCGGCGTCGAGGCGAGCAGGCGTCATGGCACACAGCTTACAACGAAGACAGCCCTCGCACATCCGGTCAATCCCGGCCTTCGCGGCGATCATCGCCGTTGCACGCCGGTCCACACACCTCTTGCCGAGCACATCGACGCTTCCACGGAGCGCCTTGACATGTCCGTCATAACAGACTAATGTCCGCCATAGAAGAGTAAGGCGGAAAACATCAGCGCGCCCTCCCGGCACACCGGGAGGAGATCCACGTCCACGCCCCTGCGTGGACGACGGATGACCGCTCGAGCAGAGGTGCCATTGGCTGAGGTGGCGCGGGCTGCGAACCATGACACGAGGAGGAAGGATGAAGATCTGAGCACGCCTCATCCCGACGGACGCGACGTCCCCCGGGTGCTCGACAGGGGTCGACCCTCGATCAGCAGAGGCCTTCCCACGCCCACGCCGGATTCACTGCTGCTTTAGCAGCACATCACCAGCAATCCCTGCTCCCGTCGCAGCAAGCGCGCGGCCAGCGCGAACGATTGTGATCCGTTCCTGCAATAGAGTGCAATAGAGCCCTGGCACGCTCCCTGCTCCCTGCCACGACGACGGCCCGTGAGCGGAGCGCCCCTTCTGCCTGAGAGCAGGAGAGCTCTTCGCGTGGCGCACGCCATCAAGGAGAACAGGATGACGAAGCTGCGACTCTACAGCGCGAAGGCGTGCCCCTTCGCCCACCGCACCCGGCTCGTTTTGCAGGAGAAGGCGATCGACTTCGAGCTGACCGAGGTCGATCTGCAGAACAAGCCGCGGGCGTTCGTCGACGCCTCGCTCTATGGAAAGGTCCCGGCGATCGAGCACGAGGGCCACCGCATCTGGGAGTCGGCGATCATCAACGAGTACCTCGAGGAGGTCTTCCCCGAGCCCCGGCTCCTGCCCAGGGAGCCGGGCAGGCGCGCGCTGGCGAGGATCTGGATCGATTACGCGAACACGCGCCTCGTGCCGGCGTTCACCCAGCTGCTCAGGGCCGAGACGCGAGACCAGGAGGCGGCGGGGCGCAAGGCGCTCGGCGACGTGCTCGCGTTCATCGAGCGGGAGGCGCTGGCGAGGTCGTCGGGCCAGGGGCCCTACTGGCTCGGCGCCGAGGTCAGCCTCGTCGATGTCTCCTTCTATCCATGGTTCGAGCGGCTGCCGGCCGTCGGCCGCCTCCGCGACTTCTCCATCCCCGCGGAGCTCACGCGGCTCCGGGCGTGGATCGAGGCCGTGCAGGCGCGCCCCGCGGTCCGCGCCATCCAGAATCCGGTCGAGTTCTACGTGGAGCGCTTCGCGAAGTTCGTGAAGCCGGCGGCGACGACGGCCGCCTGAGCGGCGCCGAGGGACAAGGGACATCATGTTGAGACTCTGGGGTCACAAGAATTCTTCGAACGTGCAGAAGGTCCTCTGGGCGCTCGACGAGCTCAGGCTCGATTTCGAGCGCATCGACGCCGGCGGACCGTTCGGTCGCGTCAAGGACGCCGACTATCTCACCCTCAACCCGAACGGGCTGGTCCCGACGCTCGAGGACGGCCCGCTGGTGCTCTGGGAGTCGCACGCGATCGTGCGTTATCTGTTCTCGCGCTACGGGTCGCCGCCGCTCCAGCCGAGCGATCTCGCCGACAGGGCGCGCGCCGACGCCTGGACCGACTGGCAGTTCGGGACCCTGTGGCCCCCGATCCGGACGCTCCTCGTGCAGCTCGTGCGCACGCCCGAAGAGCGCCGCGATCAGGGCGCGATCGAGGCCGCGCGCAAGTCGGCGCTCGCCGCGCTCGGGATCCTCGACAGGCAGCTGTCACGGCACCCGTGGGCCGCGGGAGAGTACTTCACGTTCGCCGATATCCCCCTCGGGGTCGCGGCGCAGCGGTGGTACAACCTGAAGACCGAGCGGCCCGCGCTGGAGCACGTCGACGCGTGGTACGGCCGCATCAAGCGCCGGCCTGGATTCGAGCGCTGGGTGGATCTGCCCCTGGGATGAGAGCGGGGCGCGTCGTCGTGCGCTACGGGCTCATCCGCAGCGTGAAGCTCGCTGCGGCGTACTTTCGCTCGGTCGCCCGCTCCGCCCTCTCGTGATCCACCTCGCCGCTCGCGGGCGGCCCCTCAGAACATCGGCAGCTCGGTGTCCAGCCCGAGGAGCACACGGCCCTGGACCTCGCGCGTGTGCGGGGCGACGAGGGCGTGCTGCGTGACGGCGTGAACGTCGCGGAAGCTGCGTTGAAGAGGGCTCTCCGCGTAGAGCGCCGTGGCGCCGCCCGCCGTGAAGGCCAGATCGACGGCGCGCGCCGCGCCGAGGGCGGCGTTCGTCGCGGCGAGCCGGACGCGCGCCCGCTCCCGCAGCGAGATCGACCTGCCAGAGACCGCGGCGTCCCAGACGGCGCCGACGGCCTCGAAGAGGTAGGCCCTGGCCGCGCCCAGCGTGGCCTCGGCCTCGGCCACGGCGAGCGCCGTCGAGGGCCGCGTCGCGAGCGACGTCGTCATGCCGCTCGGCCGCTTGGTCGCCGCGAGCCGGACCAGCTCATCGATGGCCGCGCGCGCCATCCCGAGCGCGGTCGTCGCGACCGCGCTCGCGAGGAAGCCGAAGAGCGGGAACACGAAGAGAGGCCCTGGATGGGTCGGAGACGTCATCGGGAGTCGGATGCACCGGCTGCTCGGCACGAAGGCGTCCACGACCGCGAAATCGTGGCTCCCGGTGCCGGCGAGGCCGGAGACGCTCCACGTATCCAGGATCTCGCACTCCGAGGCGCGGAACATCGGCACGACGGCCTCGGGGACGCCCCCGGGCAGCATGCGCGGGGCCATCCCGTCGAAGACAACCGCGGTGCCGCCCAGCCAGTCGCAATGATGACAGGCGCTCGCCATCGCCCACCTCCCGGCGACCCGATATCCTCCCTCGACCTCGACGGCGCGCCCGCTCGGCGCGAAGACGCCGGCGGTCACGACATCCGGGCTCGCATGCATCTCTTTGCCCCCCTCCGCCGGGATGTACGCCTCGAACGCGCCGGTCGTGCCGCAGATCATGGCGCACCACCCTGCCGCGCCGTCGGCGCGCGAGAGCTCCTCGATGACCTGCAGCGCCGTGAGGGGGTCGGCCTCGAGCCCGCCCAGCGCGCGCGGGCGACACATGCGGAAGATGCCCGACTCCCGGAGCGCCCTCGCGACCGGATCGGGCAAACGGCGCTCGCGCTCTCCCCGCGGGGCGTGCTCCTGGACGAGCGGGACGAGGCTGCGCGCCGCGTCGAGGAGCGAGGCGGAGGCGGAGGCGGCAGAGGACATCGTTGTCATGGTGCTCGACTCACCCCTTCCCTGGCGGCTGCGCATAACGCGCTTCTTCAGCGTAGTACTCGGGGAACCCGACGATCTCCTGGAGCGCCGCGAAGCTCGTCCGCGGGTCGGGGTGCCGGCCGGCGCGCAGGGCCGCGAGCGCCTCGCGCATGGCGGCGGCGGCGACCGAGAGCAGGGTGAGCGGATAGGCCGCGATCTTGTAGCCGATCGCCCCGAGCTCGGCCGGCGGCAGCACCGGTGTCCTGCCGTGATCCACCATGTTGGCCATGGTCGGCACACGCACCTCGCGGCAGAACGTTCGCATCTCCTCCACGCTCTCGGGCGCCTCCAGAAACACGATGTCTGCCCCGAGATCGGCGAACGCCCGCGCGCGGGCCAGCGCCTCGTCGAAGCCGTGCGTCTGGCGGGCGTCGGTGCGGGCCATGATGAGCACGCCGGCGCCCTCGTCGCGCGCGTCCACGGCGGCCTGGACGCGGGTGAACGCCTCGTCGCGGGGCACGACCTGCTTGCCGCGCGTGTGGCCGCAGCGCTTCGGGGCGACCTGGTCCTCGATCATCACGCAGGCCAGCCCGGCCTGCGCATAACCGCGCACCGTGCGCTTCACGTTCATCGCGTTGCCGTAGCCCGTGTCGCCGTCGCCGAGCACCGGAATCGAGACGGCGCCGCAGATCGCCCGCGCCTGATCGACCATCTCACCATACGAGATGAGCCCCGTGTCGGGCGCGCCGAGGCGCGCGGCGGAGACCGCGAAGCCGCTCATGAACGAGAGCGAGAAGCCGGCCTGCTCGATCAGCCGCGCCGACAGCGCGTCGAAGCAGCACGGCATGACGAGGAGGCCGGGCGAGGCGAGCAGATCACGGAGCTTCTGAGCGGGGGACACGGCGGGGACGATACCGCGATCGGCCGTGCGTGAGGCAAGCGCGAAGGGCCGCGCGCCGCCGCGCGCCCGGCCAGCGCCCGCACACGCACGAGGGGGGAGGGACGGGGGCGCGCGCCGGCGTGCGTTCCTGTTGCGGGCACCCGGCGGCCGCGGGCAGGATGGGCCCCTCGATGATTCCGCACAGGAGAGGGGCATGAGCACGGTTTCGGTGAAGGAGATCGCGATCGACGGCCGCCCTGCCAGCGTCCACGTGGGCGGGCAGGGCGAGCCGCTGCTGCTGGTGCACGGCGCCTGGGGCGGGGCGTCGATGCACTGGGCGCCTGTCTGGGAGCGATTGGCGGAGCGCTTCCAGGTGATCGCGCCCGATCTGCCCGGCATCGGGCGCACGGACGCCCCGGGGCTCGGCGCTCTGGACGCCTATGCGCGCTGGCTGGAGCGGCTCCTGGACGAGCTGGCGGTCTCCAGCGCGTGGTGCGTCGGCAACTCCTTCGGCGTCTCGGTCGTATCGAGCTTCGCTACCCTGTTCGCGGCCCGCTGCCGGGGGCTCGTGTTCGTCAACGGCGTTCCCATCCCCCCGCTGCCGCGCCTCGTCGGCTGGCTCGGAGCGCGGCCGCTGCCCCGCCGGATGCTGCGCGCGTTGATGCGGAAGCAGACCTATAACCCGCGGGTCCTGAGCCGCGCCTACGCCGATCCCGGCCGCGCCCCGGCTGCCCTGCGGGAGGTCCTGGAGAGCGCCAATCCACCTCAGCTGGAGGCGGTGCTCGACGCGGCCATCCAGGGAGGTTCCAGGGCCCCGCTCAGCCTGAATCCCCTCCTCGTCTGGGGCGAGGCGGACCAGCTCCTCGGCAACAGCGCGGACGACGCGAAGAAGCTCCACGCTTCGCTGCCGGGATCGCAGCTCACCTTCATCCCGGCGACAGGGCACATGCCGCAGGTGGAGAACCCCGAGGCGTTCGTCGACGCGGTGTCGCGGTTCATCGAGGCGCGCGCGACCGCCGCCCGTCCGCGCGGCTTCGGCGGCCAGGCCAGCCCGGGCGCGTGAGCGCCTGAGGCGCACGGCGCATCGCCCTCAGGGCATCGTGGTGACCCGTTCGCGCTTTCCGAGCTGGACCGCGGCATAGAGCAGATAGAGCCCAGCGAGCCCGACGAGCACGTAGATGATGCGGCTGAGCGCGCTGAGCCTGCCGAAGATCGCGGCGACCACGTCGAACTCGAACAGCCCAACGAACCCCCAGTTGACGGCGCCGATCACGACGAGCGTGATCGCCGCCCACGTTAGCCCTGAGATCCCACGGTTGACCTGCTCCATGACCCCGGCAGAAGCACGCGCCGCGCCGCGCGATGCGTGCACCGCGCGCCCGCCGCGGCCCGACCGCGCGTCGCGCTGAAGCCGCCGGCTCGCCTCGCCGTGCTGACGCCGCCGGCTCGCCGCGCCCGTCAGGCCGCGGCGCTCACGCCGGCGTGACGTCGAGCAGGGAGGGCAGGATCGCGCCGGAGCCGCCGGTGAACACGACGTCGCAGAGGCCGGAGATCGCGCTCGGCTCGACGTTGACCTCGGCGATGAGGGCGCCGTGGCGCTTGGCCATGGGGACGAAGCCGGCGGCGGGATACACAACGGCCGACGTACCGACGACCAGCAGGAGATCGCAGCCCTCGACGCCGGCGGCCGCCGCGGCGAGATCGCTCTCCTGGAGGGCCTCGCCGAACCAGACCACGTGCGGGCGAAGGACGCCGCCGCAGCCGCAGCGCGGCAGCTCCGCCGCCGTGAAGCGGCGGGCGGGGGCCTCCGGATCGGGGGAGCCGCTGCCCGCGAAGGCGGGGGTGATGGGCACGTCGCGGTTCTCGGTCACGCTCCCGCACGAGAGACAGCGCACCTGCCACAGCGAGCCGTGGAGGCGCACCGGGCTCCGGGAGCCCGCCTTCTCGTGCAGGCCGTCGATGTTCTGGGTGATCAGGGTGAAGGCCCTGCCGGCCTCCCGCCACCGCGCCTCCAGCTGCGCCAGCGCGTGATGACCCGGGTTCGGGGCGCAGCCGAGGGCGCGCTCCCGGCGGTGGTTGTAGAACTCCCAGACGAGGCCCGGATCGCGCCGCCACGCCTCGGGCGAGGCGAGGCTCGTCGCCTCGTAACGCCGCCACAGCCCCCCGGCGCCGCGGAACGTGGGGATACCCGACTCCGCCGAGACGCCTGCGCCGGTCAGGACGGCGATCTTCCTGGCGCGGCACAGGGTGGACTGGAAGCGCTCGCGGCTCGTTTCGCTCATCAGGGACTCCCGAGGATAGATCGAGAGGGAGGCGGGCGGAGGACCCGACCCGAGCTCGCGTCGATTTCGGGTGTAAGCCGGCCGCGACGACCGCGTTTCCCTGGCACTCGGACGCGCCGAGCCCCGTCACGGCGGGCCCCGGCCGCGAGAGCCCCTTCGTCGGCTCGCCGGACGACCGGCGACACGCGGCGTTCACGCAGCGACAGCGGCGAAGGGTCCGTCTCGCCCGTGGAGAACGCGCTGTGGGGCAGCCGCGCGTGCGGCCCCCACAAGGACCTGTGTGTGGCGATCGGCGATGGCCGACCCACGAGAACGTACAGCAGGGATCCGCCCTCGCGATCCCCTTCAAGGAGGACACCTCAATGCGCACCCGGCCCCTCGATCTCGTCGCCCCCGCCCTCGTCACCGCGCTGCTCATCGGCTGCGGTGGATCCACGCCTGCCCCCACGGCGGCGACCGCACCGGCCGCGCCGACCGAGGCCGCCGCCGGGCAGGCCATGCAGCCGGAGTTCGACGCGCCGCAAGACGAGGGCGGCGCGTCCACGGCCAAGCGCGAGGAGGCCGCGGCGATCGACGCGGTCGACCGTGACGCCGCGCCCGCGGAGGCCGCGCCGCCGCCGGCCCCGCCCGTGGCGGCCGCCCCTGTGACGCCCACGCCCGGGCCCGCGCAGCCCCGGGCGACCAAGGCGGGCGCCGCGCGCGGGGCGGACGCGCGCATCCAGGTGACGGGCGGCGCGCCCGCGCCCAAGAGGGCGCCCGCCCCGGCGGCGACCGCCGTGGCGCGCCCCGCGCCCCCGCCCCCGGCCGTCGCCGTCACCGCGCCCGAGCCCCAGGGCAGCGAGACGTACCGGGACTACGGCGTCAACCCGGTCGAGGACCCCGCGAAGGACCGGCTCTCGACGTTCGCGATCGACGTGGACACGGCCTCTTACGCCATCGCGCGCCGCAAGATCATGGATGGCGCGCTGCCCCCGTATCAGGCCGTGCGCGCCGAGGAGTTCCTCAACTACTTCGATTACGGCTACGCGTCGCCCGCGGCAGGCCCGTTCGCCGTGCACCTCGCGGCCGCGCCCTCGCCGTTCACGTCGGGCCACCACCTCGTGCGCGTGGCGGTCCAGGGCAAGCGCGTGCCAGTCAAGGAGCGGACCCCGGTGCACCTCGTGTACCTCGTCGACACCAGCGGTTCGATGCAGTCGCCCGACAAGATCGAGCTCGCGAAGAAGAGCCTGAAGATGCTCACCGACACCCTCAAGCCGGGGGACACCGTCGCGCTCTGCACCTATGCGGGCAGCGTGCGAGAGGTGCTCGCGCCGACCGGCATCGAGAGCAAGGGGAAGATCCTCGCGGCCCTCGCCGACCTCACCGCGGGCGGCTCCACCGCCATGTCGAGCGGCATCGATCTCGCGTACAGCCTGGCCGAGCGGACGCTCGTGAAGGGACACGTCAACCGCGTCATCGTGCTCTCCGACGGAGACGCGAACGTCGGCCCGACCTCCCACGACGAGATCCTGAAGACCATCAAGCGCGCGAGGGACAAGGGGATCACGCTGTCCACCGTCGGCTTCGGGCAGGGCAACTACAAGGATCTCATGATGGAGCAGCTCGCCAACCAGGGCGACGGCAACTACGCCTATATCGACAGCGAGGCGCAGGCGCGGCGGGTCTTCTCCGAGCAGGTCGGCGGGATGCTCCAGGTCATCGCCCGCGACGTGAAGATCCAGGTCGAGTTCGACCCGAGCTTCGTCAAGAGCTACCGGCTCATCGGCTACGAGAACCGCGACGTGGCCGACCGGGACTTCCGGAACGACAAGGTGGACGCCGGCGAGATCGGCGCAGGGCACAGCGTGACGGCCATCTACGACGTCGAGCTCAAGGCCCCCGCGCCGAAGGGCGAGGGCGCGGCGCCGATCGTCGTGCGCCTCCGCCACAAGGCGCCGCTCGGCTCGAACACGGCCGAGGAGACGCTGGTCAAGATGGCCCCGGGCGCCATCGCCCCCACCTTCGACGCGGCGCCGGCCGACTTCCGGTTCGCGTCCGCGGTGGCAGGGTTCGCGGAGGTCCTGCGCCACAGCCCGCACGCGCGCTCCTGGAGGCTCGCCGACATCGAGAAGATCGCGAGGGCCGCCGCGTCCAGCAAGGGCGATCAGCAGGAGTTCATCGGCATCATCCGCCGCGCCGGCGCGCTCGCCAATGGCAAGACGGACGCCGTGGCCGTGAACGCCGACTGACGCGCGCGCCGCCTCGTTCGTGGTATGCGGCGGTGATGGGATTGCTCGCGATCTGCGGCTCGATCACCGCCGATCTCATCGGCTACGGCCCGCGGCTGCCGCGCCCCGGCGAGTCGGTGCTGGGCCGGCGCTTCCTCGTCGCGCCGGGCGGCAAGGGCGCGAACCAGGCGGTCGCGGCGGCGCGCTCCGGGGCGCGCGTGCGGCTCGCTGGCGCGCGCGGCGACGACGCCCACGGCGAGCTCTGCGCGGCCGCGCTGGCCGCCGACGGGGTGGAGCTCTCCGCCGTGGCGGTCCACCGCGGCGCGACGACGGGCGTGGCCCTGATCTGCGTCGACGAGGCCGGAGAGAACCAGATCCTCGCGATCCCCGGCGCCAACGCGCTCGTGACGCCGCCCTCGCCGTGCGGGGCCTCGGTCTGGCTCTGCCAGGGCGAGATCCCGGCCGCGGCGATCGACGGCGTGCTCGCGGCAGCGCGGGCCGACGGCGCGCTGTCGATCTGCAATCCGTCGCCCGTCAACGCCATCGATCCCGAGCTCGTCGGCCGGTTCGATCTCGCCGTGGTCAACGAGCTCGAGCACGAGGCGCTGCGCGGTCACCTGCCGGAGCGCGTGGTGCTCACGCGCGGCGCGCGCGGCGCGGTGCTGCTGCCGTCGGGCGAGGAGCTCCCCGCCCTGCCGGCCCGCGCCGTCGACACGACGGGCGCCGGGGACGCCCTCACGGGCGTGCTCGCCGGCGGGCTCGCCTCCGGGATGGCGATCGAGGCCACACTCCGGTTCGCGATCGCGGCGGCGGGCATCTCGGTCGAGCGCGAGGGGTGTCAGACATCGTATCCGACGCGCGCCGAGGTGGAGCGCCGCCTCCAGCGCTCCACGGTGCCGTGACGGCCTCTCCTCCCGGCGTCACAGGGCACCTCGCCCATCACGCCCCCTCGCGGTGAGCGCCGCGCCTCCGGGACATGACGCTGCACCTCGCCTGCAAGGGCGGCTATCCTGGCGGCATGACGAACTTTCGCGGGCCTGCGATGGCAGCGCTCGTCAGCCTCTCGGCCTGCAGCGTCCAGGAGCGCAACTTCGCGGGCGCGGGCGGGGCGGGCGGCGGTGATGGCGCCGGGACGACCGAACATTCCAGCGCGAGCGCCGGCACGAGCGCGAGCGCCGGCACGAGCGCGAGCACCGGCACGAGCGCGAGCACCGGCACGAGCGCGAGCGCCGGCACGAGCGCGAGCGCCGGCACGAGCGCGAGCGCCGGCACGAGCGCGAGCACCGGCACGAGCGCGGCGACCGGCTGCACGCAGGTCGAGGATTGCTTCAATGGCGGCGACGACGACTGCGACGACGCCGTCGACTGCGCGGACTCGGACTGCGCGGAGGGCGCGGTCTGCCTGACGGCACCCACGAACTTCGAGCCCGGCGTTGTCGTGGACGCGACCGAGCCGTGCCCTGACGGGTTCACCGCGAAGGAGACGCTCCTCTTCCGCGGCCTCTCCGGCAGCGGCTGCGAGGGCTGCGGCTGCACGCCGAACCCCACCGACTGCGCGGCGGATCTCTACCTCTACGCCGACGAGTCGCAGTGCGAGGCCGACGAGGCCGGGACGCGCGGCACGCTCGCGAAGCGGGTCGGGTTCACGTGCGACGCGAAGCCGATCAACAACGGGTTCATCGACTGGGGCGGCGTGCGCGCGGGCCTCTTCGACGTGATCCAGAGCTGCACCGCGACCGGCACGGCGATCCCCGCGCCGGCGACGTGGAAGGAGTCCAGGAAGTTCTGCCACGCGAGCGCCGGCGCGGGCTGCGGCGCCGGCGAGGCCTGCGTCCCGAGGCAGGCCTCGCCGGCGACGCAGTGCGCGCTCGTGTCCGGCAGCGCCACCTGCAGCGGCTATGCGCGGCGCGAGAGCGACTGGTTCCGGGGGTACAACGACACCCGGACGTGCTCGTCGTGCGCGTGCACCGCGAGCGGCGGCGACTGCAACTACGTGCGCGTCGAACTCGGCAACGACTACAGCTGCTTCGATCACGCCCAGATCTCGCAGGGCGGGCGGTACTGCGGATACGCCTACTCGCCCCCGGCCCACCTCGTTGGCACGCCGACCAGCTCCACCTGCACCGCGCGCACGAACCTCAGCGGCTCGCTGGATCCCACAGGGCAGTCGACGCTCTGCTGCGTCGAGTAGCGGATGCTCGTGCCGCGCGCTCGCAGGCAGCTCCTCGCCGCGCTCTCGGCCGCCGCAGCCGCCGGCGCGCTCTCGGCCGCCGCCGCGGCCGGCGCGCTCGCGGTGGCCGGCTGCGCCGAGCCCGCCGCGGTCCGCGCCGCGCCGGCCTCGCCGCGCAACGCGGCGTCGACACGCGCCAGCGCTGGCGACGCGTCCTCACCCGCGGGCCTCCCGGCGGCGGGCGCGGGCCCGGCGGCGCCGGCGGCGGGCCCCGAGCGCCGGGCCAGCCTCCAGTACCACCTCGACGATCGCGCGTTCCCCTCGCCGCTCATCGACGCCGTCGTGGCGGGCCATCCGGCCGTGCTGATCGTCGACACCGGCGCCTCCCACCACGTCCTCGCCCGCTGGCTCGCCGACGAGCTCGCGCTGCCCCTCTCGACCGCGGGCGACGTCGCCGTCGACAACACGGGCAGGCCCCTCGCGGTGTCCCGCCTCGAGAACGCGAGCCTCGCGCTCTCCGGGTGGGGCCGGGTCGAGGTCTCCGCGCTGCTCGTCGTCCGCATGCCCGACGTCCTGCAGCGCATCGGCATCGGCGGCATCGTCGCGCCTCAGGAGCTGGCGGGGCCGGGCCGCGCCGTCGTGCTCGACCTGCGCGAGGGCCGGATGACCGAAGCTCCGCGCGACGAGGCCGCGCGCGCGCTCCGGGCGCGGTTCGGCGAGGCCGCCATCGTGGAGCTCGCCCGCTGCGGCGGCCCGAACCAGGGCAGCGAGCTCACCGCCAGGGCGAGCGTCGAGGGGATCGACGTCACGCTGAAGATCGACTCGGGGGCGTCGCAGAGCTCGCTCTTCGCCGTCTCACCCGCGGGGAAGCGGCTGTCGCGCCGGGCGACCGGCGCCAGGAGCGCCTACGCCGCCTCAGGCAGGCACACCGTTCCCGTCCTTTCGGGCGCTCGCCTCCGGATGGCGGGGTTCGACGCCGCCGCGGAGCTCGATCTTCTGCCCGGCGAGCGGCGGGCGACCTGTCCGTCGGACGGATTTGCCGGCATGGATGTGCTCCGCACCTGTGTGCTGGTGCTCGCCGAGGACGGCGGCGTCGCGGCCTGCGCCCCGCGGTGACCCGGTGAAGGACCGCGCGACGAGCGTTCGGCGCGAGCGCGGCGCGTGATCGACGAGGCGCCCCGCGGCAACCGCGGCGCGGTCGACGAGGCGCCCCGCGGCGCGATCGGCGCCGAGCCAGCGGGCGGACCGCCATGCCTCAGCGGAGGCGCGATGCGTCGTGGTAGAAGGGGCGCACGCGTGGACGCCTCTGTCGCCGCGGCGGGGGAGAGATCCGTTCCTCCGCGAGCCCGGGGCGCCCGCGGCGCTCGGGAGGTATCATGACGACAGGTTTCGAGTTCTTGACCCAGGACGACGAGCGGCTGCTGCTGGAGAAGTCGAGCTGCGTCACCTACCGACCGGGCGAACAGATCCTCGAGGAGGGCTCGCGAAGGCAGGGCATCTTCATCGTGCGCAGCGGCCTTGTCGGGGTCGAGGTCGCCCACCTCGGGCGCGGCGTGGCCCTCCGCCAGCTCGGCCCCGGCGCCATCTTCGGCGAGATGTCGTTCCTCGAGAGCGCCGCCGCGAGCGCCTCCGTCGTCGCCCGCGAGGAGTGCACGCTCGACGTCATCGAGGGCCCGTATGTGCACTCGCTCCTCGCCTCCGTCCCCGGGCTCGCGGCGCGCTTCTACCAGTCGCTCGCGATCATGCTCGCCCAGCGCCTCCGCGAGAACACCGCGATGCTCCCGCCGCTCCTCGTCGAGGACGTGCCGCAGGTCAACCGCTTTCACGCCGCGAGGACAGGCCAGGCCGGCACCAACAACATCCCTCCGAAGCTCATCGACACGGTCGAACAGTTCAAGTTCGAGATGATGATCGCCGACAGGATGGTGAAGGAGGCCAAGCAGCCCGAGGCGGAGATCCAGGAGAAGGTGAGCGCCGCGTGCCAGACGATCGTGTCCGCGCTGCGCGAGCACATCGAGCGCGAGCGCCACCTCGAGAAGGGCATCGGCGCCTATGTCTTCCGCGAGACGTTCTCGCTCTTCATGCTGAGCCGCACCGTCGACCGGTGCTACACGAAGCCGCGCGGCTACGCGGGCGACTTCTACACCATCGAGATGATGTACAACGACGAGCCCGCGGGCGACGGCCGCCTCGGCCGCTTCATCGACCAGTGGGGGCTCGCCATCGACGCCTGCCGCGCCGTCAAGAACCGGAGAGGCGTGCTGAGCCGCGCGATCCGGGACGCCTGCAGCGGGCACGCGTCCGGCCCGGTCCACATCACCAGCCTCGCGAGCGGCCCCGCCCGGGAGCTGTTCGACCTCTTCGCGGAGGGGGGCGAGCTGCCCGACATCAAGGCGACGTGCATCGATATCGACAACCAGGCCCTCGCCTACGCGGCCGGCATCGCCGACCAGCTCGGCGTCATGGACCGCTTCAGCTTCGCGCAGGACAACGTGGTTCGGCTGGCCCACGGCCGCGGCAGGACGGTGCTCAAGCCCCAGCACATGATCTACAGCATCGGGCTCACGGACTATCTCCGCGACGATCTGGTCGTGAGCCTCCTCAATTGCATGCACGACAAGCTCCTGCCCGGGGGCGTCGCGGTCGTGGGCAATTTCGGGGTGAACAACCCGAGCAAGGCGTTCATGGACCACGTCCTCGAGTGGGAGCTGATCCACCGCAGCACCGAGGACCTCAAGACCCTGTTCGCCCGGTCGAAGTTCGGGAGCACCCCCGTCGAGGTGGTCGCGGAAGAGGCGCAGGTGAACCTGTTCGCCTTCTGCACCAAGTGGTGACTACCGGAGCCAGCGCACTTCGTATTCACACGTGGGGTGTCCCTCGAAACGGCACTTCGTGTGGAGGCTCTGGCCCCCTCGCGCGCCCGAGAGCCGGAGCGCGTTCTCCTGCCACGCCGGCACCGCGTCTCTGCAGATCTGGCGCCCCGGGTCGGACTGCGGGTCGACGCCCAGGTAAAGTATCAGCCGGAAGAACCGCTCTCCCTCGGCGAGGGGCGCGAGCCGGCCGCCGTTGAAGTACATGCCCCACATCACGCCGGCCTGCCGCATGACGAGCGCGGGCGTGCCGAGCTTGAGCAGCACCTTGTGCGCGAGCGTCAGGTCCTGCTCGGCCACGTAGGCCGCGAGATCGCGGATGACGCCGGACCGGTTGGGCCACCGCGAGATCTCGTCCGCGATCGCGTTCCAGACCGAGATGGGATACCAGCTGTGCGCCGCGAGATCGGGCGCCGTGAAGACCGCCCGCGCGGCGGCGGGCAGCTTGGCGTCGAGGGCGGACATGGCCTGGCTCCCCCACCGCGTCTGCAGGTAGGTCCTCGTGTGCATGAGCGCCGACCCCCGGATCTTCATCGCCAAAGCCGCCCGTCCAGGATAGATGCACCCGGGCGGTGGGGGCCAGCGTGGCGCGCTGCGGGCCGCCGCGCACGCGCGCGCACACGCCGACGATCGCGCGCGAAGGCGCCGTGAGCCCGCCTCCCGCGGCGCACGAGCGCGCTCACTGCAGGCGCTCGGCGGTCGGAGCCGGCGGCGGGGCGCCGCCCGAGCCCTTCGCCCGTCGCGCCTGCGCGGACGCGTCGAGCACGGCGCGCACCGCCTTCGCGAGCTGCGTCGGCGTGTACGGCTTGGCGAGGAAGTGGGCGACCCCGTCGAGCAGATCGGTCTGGAGGAGGGCGTCCTCCGTGTAGCCCGAGGCGTAGAGCACGGGCAGCGGGGCGCGCGCGCGGGCGAGCATCGCCGAGAGCGCGGGGCCGCGCGCGTCCGGCAGGACCACGTCGCTCACGAGCAGGTGGATCGGGCCTGGGTAGGCGGCCGCGAGCGCGATCGCCTCCTTGCCGCTCCGCGCCGCGAGGACCGAGTAGCCGAAGGAGCGCAGCGCGGCGACGCAGAGCTCGCGCACCTGCGCCTCGTCCTCCACGACGAGCACGGTCTCCACGCCCCCGACGGCGGCCGCGGTCGCCCTCGCAGGCTGCTCGCTGGGCACGCCGCGCACGCGCGGGAAGCAGATCGTGAAGCGCGTGCCCTGGCCGGGGGCGCTGGCGAACCCGATGTGGCCGCCGTGCTGCTTCACGATGCCGTGGCACGTCGCGAGCCCGAGGCCCGACCCCTTGCCCGGCTCCTTGGTCGTGAAGAACGGCTCGAACACGTACTTCTGGACGGCGTCGTCGATGCCCTGCCCGGTGTCCGTGACCGTGAGCTCCACGTAGTCGCCGGGCTCGATCTCTGGCCCCCACCCCCCGTCGCCCGCGCCGAGCGCCCTGTTCGCCGTCTCGATCACCAGGCGGCCCCCGCCGGGCATCGCGTCGCGCGCGTTCACCGCCAGGTTCATGAGCAGCTGCTCGAACTGCCCCCGATCGATGTGGATGGGCCAGATCTGGCTCCCCGGCAGCACGACGAGCTCCACGTCCTCGCCCACGAGCGGGCGGAGGAGCGGCTCGACCCCCAAGATCAGCGCGTTCGGGTCGACCACGGTCGGCTGGATCAGCTGCTTGCGCGCGAAGGCGAGCAGCTGCCGCGTGAGCGCCGCGGCCCGCTCCGCGGCGGTGCCGATCTGCGTGAGGTGCTCGGCGACGGGCGACGCCGCCGGCACCTTGCGCACCGCGAGCTCCCTGTGCCCGAAGATCGCGGTGAGCATGTTGTTGAAGTCGTGCGCGACCCCGCCGGCGAGGCGCCCGATCGCCTCGAGCTTCTGGCTGTGCAGGAGCTGCTCCTCGAGGCGCCGGCGCTCGGTGATGTCGAGGCTCGTGCCGACCAGCCCGGTGATCGTCCCGGCGTCGTCCGTGACCAGCTGCGCCGCCATCTGCACGTGGCGCAGCTCCCCGCTGGACGGGCGCACGACGCGGCACTCGACGGGGCTCGCGATGCCGAGCGGCGACGCGGTCTCCGCGCCGCCGAAGACCCGGTGGCGATCCTCGGGGTGGATGAGGCCCGCGAAGAGCTCGAACGTCGGGCGCACCGAGGGATCGACGCCGAGGATGTGGTAGAGCTCCTCGGACCAGCGGATCGTCCGCGACGCGATGTCGTAGGACCAGCTGCCCACGTGGGCGATGCGCTGCGCCTCCTTCAGCATGCGCTCGCTGCGGCGGAGCTCCTGCTCGGCGCGGCGGCGCTCGGTGAGGTCGACGACCGCGCCGAAGAAGCGCGACGGCGGCCCCGCCCCCTCGACGAGGGGCAGGCTGCTCAGCAGGCATTCCCGCACCGTTCCATCCCGGTGGCGCACGCGGAACGCGATCGCGCCCGACCCCTCTCCTGTCTCGTTCGCCAGCAGCAGGCCGGCGCGCAGCCGCTCCCGGTCGTCGGGGTGGACGGCCTCGAGGAAGGTCTCCGTCGAGGGCGTATCCGTCTCGGGATCGCGGCCCAGGATCCGGAAGAGCTGCCGCGACCAGATGATGCTGCTCTGGCCGAGCTCCCAGAGCCAGTTGCCCATCTGCGCCGCCTGCTCGCCCTCGTCGAGCAGCCGCCGCGCCTGCTCGACGAGGGCGGAGCCCCTCGCGCTGCCCGGGTCTCTGGCCGGCGCGTCCGGGCCTCGCGCGGCGGCGCTCCGACCTGACGCGCGGGCGTGGGCCAGCTCCCGCTCCAGCTCGGCGACGCGCGCGCGGAGCGCGTCCAGCTCACGGCTCCCAGCGGTGCTCATGGCCGTCCCGTTCCTCGCTGGGGCAGAGCGGTGCTCATGGCCGCCCATTGTATGCCGCAGGCGGCCCGCCGGGGACTCCTCATTCTGCGGCCCCCCGCCGCACGCGCGCCCTGAACAGCGAGCACGTCGATCGAGCGTGAAATGAGCCGCCAAGGCGCCGACGACGCCAAGCACAGAACAAGTCCTTGGCGCCCTCGGCGCGCTTGGCGGCTCGAATTTCGGCTCTTTTCTGGCGGTTTTGACCCGTTTGTCGCGCTAGCTCCGCCGGCGCAGGAGCAGCGTTCGCGTGATCTCCACGACCTTTTCCTTCACCCTGCCCTCGGCCTTGCCGAGCTCGGGCGTGAACAGGTCGGCGCCTTGCTCGATCAGGGCGCGCGGCGGCGTGTTCTTCACGCCGACGATCCGGAAGGTGACGCTCCCGGCGCCGCTCTTGGCCTCTTCCCTGGCGATCACCTTCGACGCGGCGAACAGCGTGTCGCCCGCGAGCACGCCGCTCGGGTGCGCCCCCTCGTCGAGGCCGAGGTCCCAGACGCCGCACCCCGCCGTGTCGCGGCTCGAGAGCGCGAGCACCCAGGACAGCACGAGCCCCCCGTGGACGACCCGCGTCTTCGCGAAGGAGCTCGACCTGGAGTACTGCTCGTCCACGTGCAGCGGGTGGGAGTTGCGCAGGAGGGTCGCGAGCTGCATGTGCTCGCTGTCCCCGATGGTCCTGCCGACCTCGTGGGTGATCACGTCGCCGACCTCGAAGTCGTCCCACGCGCAGGCGAAGCCGCCCTGGCGCGCCGGCGGCGGCAGCGGGCCGTCGAGCTCCTCCGGGAGGCGCGCCGGCTGCGCGTCCGGCTGCGCGACCGCGTGCGGCGCGTCCGCGGGGCGCTCCGCGACGCGGCCAGGGGGCACGAGCGCCTTGCGCTCGAACGAGCAGACGAGCAGCCCGTCCTGGTTCACCACCTGGGTCCTGACGTGCACGACGCCCTTGTCCCCCGTCGAGACCGGCTTCTTGCCGATGACCAGCGAGCTCGCGCGCAGCGTGTCCCCCGGGTAGCAGGCCGCCGGGAACCGGACGTCGGTGTACGCGAGGTGCGCGATCGCCTGCTCGCTCACGTCGTGCACGCTGAAGGAGATCCCGAGGTTGAGGAGCAAGAGCGGGCTCACCGGCCTGTCCCTGAGCCCCACCGACCGGGCCGCGACGCGGCTGGCGTAGGTCGGGATCGCGTCCTGGAACGAGGCCGCGAAGAGCGCGAGCATCCCCTCGTCCACGGTGACGTCCCAGGGGTGGGCATACACCGCGCCGACCGTGAAATCGTCGAGCTTGCGGCCGTAGCGAGGAGAGCGGACGCGGACCATCGGTCCGCGCGATCATGGCACAGGCGCGCTCGGCTGACGACGGGGCGCGCGTCGCGGCCCTGCGCACATGCCCGCTCGCCGGCTCGCGTCGCCGGCCGCCCGCTCGCGACCGCCGCAGTCGCTCGCGCCTTAGAGCGGTTCTCGCCCGCCCCTGGCACACGCGACTCAGAGCGGCGGTCTCCCGCACAGGAGACGGGTCCAGATCGGTGTTTTCGGCGCGGAAGCGCACTCCGGTGCGCTGAGCACCGAAAACGCCGAGATGGGCCCGTATCCGAAGCGGGTGACCGCCGCTCTAGGGCAGCGGCCCTTCGAGCAGGGCGCGCGCGATGCCCTGCGCGAGCACCTCGTGCGGGCCCAGCTGGAAGAAGAGGCTGCGGGCGTCGAGCAGGAGCCTCGCCGCGGTCGAGCTCTCCGCGTAGCCGCTCGCCCCGTGGATCTGCATGCACGCGTCGGCCGCGTCCCAGGCCACGCGGCTGGAGAAGAGCTTCGCCATCGCCGACGTGAGCTCGCACGGCTGCCCCGTGTCCGCCACGTGCGCCGCGGCGCGCGTGAGCTGCCGCGCGGCGGCGACGCGCGCGATGAGCCCTCCGAGCCGGTGCGCCACGCGCGGGAAGGAGATGAGCTGCGACCCGAACTGCACGCGCGTCTTCGCCCGCTCGAGCGCGAGCTCCAGCGCGGCCTGCGCCACGCCCACGCCGCACGCGGCCGCGTAGGTGCGGCCGGTCACGAGCGCCCGCTGGATCTGGGCGATCCCCTCGCCCTCGCGCTCGCCGAGCAGGGCCTCGCGGCCGATCTGGAGCCCCTCGATCCGGAGCTCGTAGTGCCCCATGCCGCGCTGCCCGAGCGCCCGCAGCTCGGTCCCGGCGATCCCGGCGTCCGGGAAGTCGGCGCCCGGCGCGCCGCGCCGCTTCGCGATGACGAAGAGGCTCGGCCCGAGCGGCAGCTGCCCCTGTCCTCCTGGCGTCGTGGTCCTCGCGAGGGTGAGCACCAGGTCGGCGCGGGACGCGCCGGTGACCCACGCCTTCTTTCCGATGAGGAGGTAGCTGCCGTCGGCCTGGCGCTCGGCGCGCGTGACGACGCGCGCGAGGTCCGACCCGTACGCCGGCTCCGCGAACGCGAGGGCGCAGCGCGCCTCGCCGTTCGCGATGCGCGCTAGCCAGGTCCGGCGCTGCAGGTCCGTGCCGGATCGGGCGAGCAGGTCCGACGCGATGGAGGCCGTCATGGTGAGCACGCCGAAGCCGAGCGAGCCGCGCGCGAGCTCCTCGATGGCGGTCGCCATGGCGGCCACGCCGAGCCCGTCGCCCCCGTGCTCGGGTGCGGTGGCGAGCCGGAACACCCCGAACTGCCCCATGCGGCGGACGATCGACTCGGGGATGAGCCCGTTGCGGCGGTGGATCTCGGGGGCGAGCGGCTCGACGAGGCGCTCGACGAAGTCGCGCATGTTGTGCCGGATCCAGCCGATGCGCTCGTCCTCCGCGCCGGCGCTGGCGGGGAGGCCCTGCTCGGCGGCCGCGCGCGCGATCGAGGCGACGGCGACGCCGGAGCCCGCGTCACGCGCCCACGCCGCGACCGCCGGGTGGCCGATCGCCTTGGCGACCTCGTCGTCGCGGAGCTCGAGGTCGCCGAGCGGCGCGATCTCCCCGCCGCCCAGATCGACGCCGCCGCGCAGCGACAGGAGCAGCGCCCCTGCGTGCGCCTCGGCGACGGCCCTGGCCTCCCCGCCCGCCTCGCAGGCCCAGCTCGCGAGCGAGCGGCAGGCCTCGATCTCCGCGTAGAGGTGGGCGAGCGCGTGGGCGGCGACCTGGTGTCGATCGAGCAGCATCCGCGACACGTGCAGCGGCACGGCGGCGCCCGCCCGGACGAAGCTCGCGCTCCTCGGCGCACCCCGGAGGGCGGTGCCCACCGCGCTCCCGACGTCCACCACGCGGTCGCGGAGGCGCCCGCGCGCGACGCGCGCCAGCTGCTCGGCGGAGGTGATCGCCTCGCGCATCCCCCCGGGACTGTCGGCCTCGAGCTTTCGAGAAACGATCGTGGCGTGTTGCTCCCGAATCGCCCTCATCCCCCAATCCCCCCGCTCGCGGCCCATGACCCACGCCACGCTTCACCGGACGCAGGACACAGCGCCTTTACACCGCGCCACAACCACGCTCCCCGCGGCAGACGCGGAAAGGCCCGCCGAGGATGCCACCCCAAACCGCGTTCGTCGAGCCTGGGCGCAGCCCCACTATCGCGAGGCGACAGCGCATTAAGGCCCTCCCTGAATCTGCTCCACGTCGGTTCACGTCGGCTTCACGTCGGCTTCACGCCGGTTCACGTCGGTTCACGTCGGTTCACGTCGCCTTCACGTCGGTTCATGTCGATTCACGTCGGTTCACGTCAGCTTCACGCGTTCCGTCCCGCGACGCGCAAACAACCCAGCTCCACTCCAGATCATCAGTCTCAGACGTCCCGAGTCCCCCCGGCGGCCGCCCCTCTCGGACGTACGTCAGGCCGCCCGAGCCGTTACATGGAGCTCACGGTCGGAAGCGCCGCCGAAGGCCCCCTGCAGACCCGAAGGAGCCTGTCCCCCAGCTCGACCGCCCACGACCGCACGTCGTCCGCTCGTGGGCACTGCGGCACCGCCTCGACCGCGTCCTGGATGAGCCGCTGCAGCAGCCGGGTCGTGCCGGAGAGCCCGAGCTCCAGCGCCGTGTTCGGGCGCCCGAGCGCCCCGTCGCGCCCCGCCGGCTTGCCCATGTCCTCCGGCCTCCCGACCAGATCGAGCACGTCGTCCGCGACCTGGTACGCCTCGCCGATGCGCTGCCCGAGATCGCCCCAGGCGGCCCCGTCCTGGCCTGCGGAGAGCGCGCCGAGGGTCGCCGCCGCCTCGAAGAGCGCGCCTGTCTTCGCGCGCCGGTAGGCCGACAGCGGGACCTTCGCCTCCGACTCCCACGCCTGCCCGGCGATGATCCCCTGCGGCATCCCGACGCCGCCCCCGAGCACCTCGAAGAACCGGACCGCCCTGCGCGCGTCGGTCACGCCGCTCGCCATCGCGTGGAAGGCGCCGCGCGCGAGCGCCTCGAAGGCGAGCACGATGAGCTGATCGCCGGCGAGCACCGCGATCGGCTCGCCGAAGGCCCGGTGGACGGACGGCCGGCCGCGCCGGATCGGCGCGTCGTCGAAGCAGGGGAGGTCGTCGTGGACCAGCGACGCGCAGTGGATGAGCTCCACCGCCGCCGCCGCCGCGTCGGCGGCCTCCGGCGCGGGATCGCCGTACGCCGAAGCGACGGCCAGGCAGAGCCGCGGCCGGATGCGGGCGCCTCCAGGGAAGACGGCGTGCTGCGTCGCGGCCAGGAGCCCGGGCGGCGACGCGGGCGAGGAGAGCGGCTCGATGGCGGCGAGGAGGACGCGCTCGATCCGGCGATCGAAATCCATGGGGAGCGAGTCTTGGCGAGCCTCAGGGGCTTGTCAATAGTTTGAACATTAGTTAAACAAAGTATAGACAAACTACCTCCGACGCGTACACTCCGACCATGGCGGACAGGAGAGATCGCGTCGTGGTGATCGGCGGGGGTGTCGGCGGTCTGACCTCGGCCGCGCTCCTGGCTTCGAGCGGGCTCGACGTGGTGCTACTCGAGCGGGCGCCGCGCGTCGGCGGAAAGATACGCGAGGCGGTCCTCGGGGACCGCCGCGTCGACGTCGGCCCGACGGTGCTCACGATGCGGTGGGTCTTCGACGAGATCTTCGCGTCGCTCGGGCTCCGCTTCGGGGACCACGTGCCGCTCCGCCGGGCCGAGACGCTCGCGCGCCACGCCTGGCCGGACGGCTCGACGCTCGACCTCTTCGCGGACGTCGAGCGCACCGCGGACGCGATCGGCGCGCTCGCGGGGGCGCGGGAGGCGGACGGGTACCGCCGGTTCTGCCGGTACGCGCGCGAGATCTTCGACGTGGTGGAGGCGCCGTTCCTGCGCGCGGAGCGGCCCACGCTCAAGACGATCCTGAGCACGGCGGGCAACCTGGGCCTCGGCGGGATGAGGAAGATCGACGGGCACCGCACCCTCCACCGCGCGCTCGGCGACTTCTTCACGGACGCGCGCCTCCTGCAGCTGTTCGGGCGCTATGCGACCTACTGCGGCTCGTCGCCGTACCTCGCGCCTGCGACGCTGAGCGTCATCGCGCACGTGGAGCGCGAGGGCCTCTGGCTCCCCGAGGGCGGCATGAGCCGCGTCGCCGAGGCGCTCGCCGCGGCGGCGGCCCGCGCCGGGGCGACGCTGCGCTGCGGCGCGCACGTCGCCGCCATCGAGGAGGGCCGCGGCCGCGCGACGGGCGTCGTGCTCGAGGGCGGCGAGCGCATCGAGGCCGACGCCATCGTGCTGAACGCCGACCCGGCGGCGCTGCGGGCGGGCCTGTTCGGCGAGCGCGCCGCCCGCAAGGCGCCGGGGAGCGAGCCGCGGTCGCTCTCGGCCGTCACCTGGGCGCTCGTCGCCGAGGTGAGCGGCTTCCCCCTCCTCCGGCACAACGTCTTCTTCTCCCGCGACTACGAGGCCGAGTTCCGCGCGCTGTTCGACCGCGCCGAGCTCCCGCGCGACGCCACGGTCTACGTGTGCGCCGAGGACCGCGGCGACGCGCCGGCGCACGAGCCCGGCGGGCCCGAGGCCGGGGCGCGCCCGGGCGCCGAGGGCGGCGGAGAGCGGCTGTTCTTCATCCTCAATGCCCCTGCGACCGGTGATAAACACACCCCCTCATCGACGGAGATCCACGAATGGGAGCAGCGCGTGTTCCAGCAACTGCAGCGGTTCGGCCTCTCGCTGAAGAGCACGGGCGTCTCCCCGGTGGCGACGACGCCGGCGGACTTCGAGCGGATGTTCCCGGCGACGGGAGGCGCGCTGTACGGGCCGGTGTCCCACGGGTGGAACTCGACCTTCGCGCGCCCGGCCTCGCGCTCGAAGCTCCCGGGCCTGTACTTCGCCGGCGGGAGCGCGCACCCGGGGGCGGGCGTGCCGATGGCGGCGCTGAGCGGCCAGCTCGCGGCGCGGAGCGTGATGGAGGACCTCGCTTCGACCTCGAGATCCCGAGCGGCGGGTACGCCTGGTGGTACCTGGACGCGGTGAGCGACGACGGGCAGAGCGCGATCACGATCATCGCGATGCTCGGGAGCGTCTTCTCGCCGTACTACGCCAAGGCGCGATCGCGCGGCGCCGCGGACCCGCTCATGCACTGCGCGATGAACGTCGCGCTGTACGGCGCGCGCGCCGATCGCTGGGCGCTGACCGAGCGGCCGCGGGGCGCGGTCTCCCGGTCGCGGCGGTCGCTCGCCATCGGACCGAGCCTGATGGAGTGGTCCGGGGGTGAGCTCCGCGTCTCCTTCGACGAGATCACGGCGCCTCTGCCCTCCCGTCTCTCGGGGACGGTGCGCCTCCGCCCGTCCGCGCCCGGGCCCGCGGCGGACGGCGCGCACGACAGCGTCGCCCTGGACGGGCGGGGGCTCCACCGCTGGACGCCCATCGCGCCCATCGCGCGGGCCGAGGTCGAGCTGGCGCACCCCGCGCTGCGCTTCTCCGGCAGCGCCTACCTCGACACGAACGCCGGCGACGAGCCGCTCGACCACGCCTTCGAGCGCTGGACGTGGTCGCGCGCGCTCGGATCCGACGGGATCGCCCTCACGTACGACGTCCGGCGCCGCGACGGCACGCGCATGCTCCTCTCGCCCGCGTTCGACGCGGCGGGCGGCGCGCGCGAGCTCCCGCCGCTCGCCCCGCGGCCGCTCGGCGACACGCGCTGGGGCATGGCGCGGGAGATCGCCGCCGACCCGGGGTCCGCGCCGCGGCTCCTCCGCACCCTCGAGGACACGCCGTTTTACGCGCGCTCCCTCGCGGCCGCGACGTTCGGCGGCAAGCCGGCGACGGTCGTCCACGAGGCCCTCTCGCTCGACCGCTTCGCCAGCCCCTGGGTGCAGCTCCTCTTGCCGTTCCGCATGAGGAGGGCGCGATGACGCTCGCGATCTGGATCGGCGCGGCGCTCGCCGCCTTCGCGATCATGGAGGTGTGGGCCGCGCTCCTTCACGGCAAGGTCTGGCACCACGCGCTCTGGCGCATCCACCGCTCCCACCACACGAAGCGGCGCGGCGCCTTCGAGCAGAACGACGCGCTCGCGTTCCTCCACGCCCCGATCGCCGCCGGGCTCATCATCTACGGCTGCGACGGCGCGCCGGGGCCGCTGCGCGAGGCCGCGTTCGGCTTCGGCCTCGGCATGACCGCCTTCGGCCTCGCCTACGTCCTGGTCCACGACGGGCTCGTCCACGGGCGGCTCCCTGTCTCGGGCCTCGCGCGCGTCCCGTACCTCGCGCGCGTCCGCGACGCGCACCGCGTGCACCACGGCACCGGCGGCCCGCCGTACGGCCTGTTCCTCGGCCCCCTCGTCCTCGCGCGGCGCGCCGCCGCGGGCGACCGCGCCCAGCGCGCCACGCAGCGGGCGCGGTAGAGCTCCAGCGGGCGCGGTAGAGCTTCAGCGGGCGCGGTAGAGCTCCCGCGCGAGCCCCGCCCCCCAGCGGCCGATGGCCCGGAGCGGCAGCGCGCTCACGACCTCGCGGTACACCTCGGGCCGCCGCGCTGCCGTCTCCCGCAAGAACCTCACGAAATCGGCCGGCTGCATCTCGTCACGCAGCAGCGCCGCGTACGCGTCGTTGCCCATCGCGTGGAGCACGGCGAAGGCCGTGTCGAGGAGCGCGTTCATCTCCCCTGCCCTCGCCCCGCCGACGGGCTTCGCCATCAGGGCCGCGAGCGCGCCGGTGCCCGAGTGGACCGGCGCGTCGCGCGCCGTGGCCCGCGCTCCCGGCTCCCGGACCGCCCGCGCCAGATCGGCGGCCGTCGCCGCGAGCTCGCGCACGTTCGCGCCGAAGCCGCAGAACGTCAGCGGCGAGTGCCGCGCCGCCGCGTCCCCCACGAGCCGCACCCGGCGCCCCGGCGCGCGCGGCGCGGCCGACAGCCGCGACCAGCCGGGGATGAAGCCGAACGTCGGGCGGACGAGGCGCGCGTCGCCCTCCTTGTAGCGCGAGAGGAGCCGGAAGAACCGCGCGTAGAGCGACAGGAGCGCGCCGGGCCCGACGTCCCCGGAGCGCGCGTAGTAGAAGAGGTAGACCGTCGTCTCGCCCGGCCGCCCCGGAAACGCCTCCCAGAGGTGCTGCCTGCCCTCCTCGACGTCCTCCGTGGTGGCGAGGATCTCGCCGACGTCCGGCCGGATCCGCCGCTCCCCGTCGCCCTCCGAGAGCCCCGTGAGCACGCCGCCGACGGTCGGGCAGAGGAGATCCGCGGTCGCGTAGGGGCTCGCCGCGCCGCGCGCGTCGACGAGGAGCCGCGCGGACAGCGCGCGCGGCGCGGCGCCCGGCTGCGCCTCGGCCACGGCGAGCGCGACCGCGTCCGGCCCCTCCGCGTGCCCGAGGAGCGCGTGCCCGTCGAGCAGCGTCACCCCCAGCGCCTCGGCCCGGGCCCGCGCCGCGGCGAGCAGCCCCGCCGCGTCGATGGCGTGGTCGAGCACGCCGCGCACCGGGTACGTCCCGCCGCCGTGCCAGCGGCAGAGCCCCTCGACGTAGCGGGCGATGACGAGCCGCTCGATCTCGTCCCTCGTGAAGAGCCCCGACGCCGACAGCGCGGCCACCTCGGCCGTCCCGGCGTTCCACTCCCGGTGCGCGGCGCCGATCCGCGCCCGGTCGAGCACCGCGACGCGCAGCCCGGCCGACGCGAGCAGCGGCGCGAGCAGGAGCGACAGCCCGCCGCCCGCGACGACCACATCGTAATCGGCGGTCGCGCCCCGATCCGGCGGCCGCGGCGAGGGTCCCGGTCGAGGCGCCGGAGCGGCCCGCACCGCATCGAGGTGCTCGAGGCGCGCGAGCAACGCCTCGCCGCCCGCCTCGCGCACGCGCCCCCGCGCCGCGTCGATCTCCCGCGCGGCTGAGCCCGGCGCGCCGCCCGCGCTCATCGCGCTCTCACCAGCGCGCTCATCGCGCCGCCTCCAGAGCGCGTGTCGCGCCGCTCGCGCCGCCGCTCATCGCGCCGCCTCCAGGAGGAAGCGGACCTCGTCGAGCGGCGGCGCCGCGCCGTGCGCGCGGGCCTCCGCGGGCGCGACGGACCTGCGGAGCAGCGCCCGCAGCACGAGCCACGCCTTGCGGCCCGGCGACACCACGGCGCGCGTCGACACCGAGTCGAAGCCGCGGCGCGCGATGACCCGCCCGATGTCGGCGTAGATGAGCCGCGCCGCCTGGATCGCGGGGCGGCAGTCGCGCGGCAGCATCGGGATGCCGGCGCCCGCGCGGAGATAGAGCGCCTCCGCCTCGGCGAGCAGCCGCGCCACGAGCCGCCCCAGCCGGTCGTCGAACACCGGCCGCGCGAGCCACCCGTCCGGCGCGATCCCGGCCTCCCGCATCCAGGCGAGCGGCAGGTAGATCCGCCCGCGCCGCGCGTCCTCGCCCACGTCGCGCGCGATGTTCGTGAGCTGCATGGCGACGCCCAGGTCGCACGCCCGCGCGAGCGCGTCGGGCCCCCGCGCCCCCATGAGCGTCGACATCGTCGCGCCCACGGTGCCCGCGACGCGCGCCGCGTAGGCGTTCAGGTCCGAGAGCGTCTCGTAGCGGCGCCCCTCCGCGTCCCACGCGAACCCCTCGAGCAGCGCCTCGATGAACGCGCGCGGCAGCCCGTGCTCCGCCATCACGTGGGCGAGCGCGCGATCGACCGGGCTGTCGTCCGGCCTGCCCGCCGCGGCGCGCGCGAGCCGCTCCCGCAGCGCCGCGACAGCGGCCGCGGCCGCGGCCGGCGGCGCGTGCTCCCCGAGCTCGTCGACCGCGTCGTCGGCGACCCTGCAGAACGCGTAGAACGCCGCCGCCGGCTCCCTCACCCGCGCGGGCAGGAGGAGCGCCGCCGCGGCGAAGCTCTTCGACCCCTTGCGCAGGAGGTCCCTGCACGCGGCGAAGTCCGCCGCCGACGCCTCAGGCGAGCTTCGATGCATCCGGGACCACCCGATCCAGCACGCGGGCCGACGAGAGCACCCCGGGCAGACCGGCGCCCGGGTGCGTGCCTGCCCCGACGAGGTAGAGGCGCTCGACGTCCTCGCTCGCGTTGTGGGGCCGGAAGAACGCGCTCTGCGCGAGCACCGGCTCCGGCCCGAACGCCGCGCCCCGGAACGACAGCAGCCGGTCCTGGAAGTCCTGCGGCGTGAGGAGCCGCGAGCTCGCCAGCGCGCCCTCGAGCCCCGGCAGGAGCGTCGCCTCGAGCAGCGCCGCGATGGAGCGCCGGTACCGCTCCTGGACCCTTGGCCAGTCGGTGCCGCTGAGCAGGTTCGGCACCGGGGACAGCACGTAGAACGCGTCGCAGCCCGGCGGGGCGAGCGCCGGATCGGTCGCGGTCGGGCGGTGCAGGTACAGGCTGAAGTCGTCGGCGAGCACGTGCTTCTCGAAGATGTCCTCGAGCAGCGGCCTGTACCGCGGGCCGAGGAGGATCGTGTGGTGAGCGACGTCCGGGTACTGCCGGCGCGTGCCGAAGTACCACACGAAGAGGCTCATCGAGTAGCGCTGCCGCTCGATGCGCCGGTCGGTCCAGCGCTTCCGCGCCTCGGGGGGCACGAGGTGCCGGTAGGTCCACGCCGAGTCCGCGTTCGAGACGACGACGTCGGCGGCGAGCCGCTCCCCCGACGCGAGCTCCACGCCCCGGGCGCGGCCGCCCTCCACGGAGATGCGCCGCACCTCGGCGCCGCACCGCACCGAGCCGCCGAGCCCCTCGATGAGCGACACGAGCCCCTTCACCAGGGCGCCCGTGCCGCCGATCGGGAAATGGACGCCCCAGTTGCGCTCGAGGAACGCGATCAGGCTGTAGATCGAGGTCGTCGAGAACGGGTTCCCGCCCACGAGCAGCGGATGGAAGCTCAGCACCTGGCGCAGGCGGTCGTCCTTCACGTGCTTCGCGACGAGGCCGTACACCGTGCGATAGCTCTCGAGCCGCACCATGTCCGGCACGATGCGCGCCATGTCCATCCACGACCCGAACGGCACGTGCGCGAGCTCCTCGAACCCGACGCGGAAGATCGCCTCGCTCCGCCGGACGAAGCGCTCGTACCCCTCGACGTCCCCGGGCGAGAGGCGCGCGACCTCGGCGCGCATCGCGGCGGCGTCGCCCGTGTAGTCGAACGTCGCGCCGTCGTGGAACCGGATCCGGTAGAACGGCGTCACGGGCCGCATGTCGATGTCGTCGGCCATCTTCCGGCCGCAGAGCTGCCAGAGCTCTTCCAGGAGGAACGGCGCCGTGATGACGGTCGGCCCCGCGTCGAAGGTGAACCCGTCCTGGCGGTGGACGTACGCGCGCCCGCCCGGCTGGTCGAGCTTCTCGACGACCGTGACGTCGTACCCCCGCACCCCGAGCCGCACGGCCGCCGCGAGGCCCCCGAAGCCGCTGCCGATCACGACGGCGCGCGGCGCGCGCGCTCCACGGAGGACGCGGCCCGCGCGCGCCGCTCGCGGGGGAGCGGCCACCTCGTCGCCCGGCGAGGTGTCAGGCCTCGCCGGATGCGCCGGATCCTGCGCCGAAGCGCTGGTGTTTTGCATGACGCGCAGTATAATGTTTGTCCTAGCCTTTGACAAAGGCGAATGGCAGAGGCGAATGACTGAGGCGAAAGACGTCGGCAGGAGGGGGTCTTTCTGGGCCTCGCTGCCCGCCGTTCCGATGCATCCCGGTGCGCCGGGCCGGCGCGGACGGCAGCGGCTCGGCGGGTCCTAGCAAGGTGTATCCAGTTGAGCCGCTACAGAATCCATGTCGTCTCGGAGATGTGTGGCGTGTCCTCGGCGACGCTGCGCGCGTGGGAGCGCCGTTATGGCGTGCCGTCGCCCGCGCGCACGGCGTCGGCGTATCGCCTGTACAGCGACGACGATGTGGCGGTGATCAAGAAGATGCGCGACCACGTGAACGGCGGGATCGCCGCGGCCGAGGCGGCGCGCATGGTGCTCGAGGCCGCGGGGCCGCGGGCGCCGGTGGGCACGAGCGGCGGCGACGCGTTCGCCGGGGCGAGCGAGCGCATCGTCGACGCCGCGGTCCGGTTCGATCCCGACGGCCTCGAGGCCGAGGTGAACCGGGCCCTCTCGCTCGGCCCGGCGGTGACGATCTTCGAGCGCGCGCTCGGCCCGGCGCTCGAGCGCATCGGCGATCTCTGGCACGCGGGGAAGATCACGGTCGCGCAGGAGCACCTCGCCTCGCAGGTCCTCGGCGCGACGCTGCTGCACCTCCTGCGGCTCGCGCAGCCTGGCGAGAGCGGACGGCGCGTGCTGCTCGCGGCCTTCGCCGACGAGGATCACGTGCTCGGGCTGTTCGGCATCGGCCTGCGCTTCTGCTCGTGGGGCTTCCGCTCCGTCGTGCTCGGCGCGAGGACGCCGCCCGCCGCGATCGCGCGGGCGGTCGAGGCGCTCGCGCCGGACCTCGTCGCGCTGACGGTCGCGATCCCGCCGCTCCCGCCGTCGGCGCGCGAGCTCATCGACGCCTACGCGGACGCGTGCCGGGGCGTGCCGTGGATCGTGGGCGGCGCGGGCGCCGGGGCGCTCCGGCCCTTCATCGAGGCGCGCGGCGGCCTCGTGGCGGCCGCGGAGCCGGCGGAGATCCGCGCGCAGGTCGAGTCCGCGCTGCACGCGCGGCGGCGCCGCAAGGACGGGCGCTGAGCGCGCGCCCCGCCGGCCGGGGCGTTCGCTGCGGTCAGCCCTCGACTTCCTTGCGGAGCAGCTCGAGGACCCTGCTCTGCGACTCCGGCTTGAGGGCGCCCTCGGCCGCGAAGAGCACGTGGCCGTTCTTGCCGACCACGACGACGTTGCTGACGCCGCGGCGGAGCTTGTAGGCCGCGCGGAAGGAGCCGTCCCAGTCGCAATAGATGGTCCCGCCGACCTTCTTCGACTCCTCCCGGATGGCGTCCTTCACGAAGCCTCTCGCCGGCCAGAAGTCGTACGAGCTGACGTCGGCGATCGCGGCGACGGCGATGCCTCGCCGGTAGCGGTCGCCCTTCGTGAGCTTCGCCAGCGCGTCCTTGAGCGCCTGGTTCTGGGTCTTCGAGTCCTTGTCCTCGTAGACGATGAGGATCGGCTTGCCTTGAAGCGCCTTGAGCTGGAGCGCGCGGCCGTCCGCATCCTCGATGCGGGCGTTCGGCGCCCGGTCCCCCTCCGAGGGCAGCGCCAGCGCGGCGCCCGAGATCAGCGCCAGGGACAGCGCCGCCGCAGAGGAGACCGAGCGGAGGCGGGCGGCGAGGACGCCGCGGGGGCGGGAGGCGGGCGGGCAGGGCTGCATGTCCGGGTTTCTAGCGCTTTCCGGGATGCGCTCCCAGGGCTGTTCGAGGTGTTCGAGGCGGCTGCTCCGGCGGGCGCCGGCGTGGCTGGCTCTACCGGGCGCCGGCGTGGCTGGCTCTACCGGGCGCCGGCGTGGCTGGCTCTACCAGGCGCCGGCGTGGCTGGCTCCGCCGACTGCCTGCGCTGGCGTGGCTCAGCCCGCGGGGCGGTAGCCGGCGGGAGCCGCATGGATCGGCTCCGGAGAGCCGGAGAGGTCGCGCTCGCCCGCCTTTCCCTTCGGTCTGACGAGTCCGGTCGCCATCACCACTCCCGCCGATCTGCCTCGGGGGGACGACGGCGCGCCGTGCTCTTGACACCCCACGTGCCGTGCAAAGATTGGGCGGTGCGAAGAGACCGGCTCTCGGAGCCAAGGTCCCGTAACGCTACAACAAATCGGCCGTCGCGAGCAGGTTGACGGCGCCGCGGGCGGAGCCCCGGCGCGCGCCGCGCGCGGCGGTCATGGAGGATTGACCATGCTGCACCGAACCACGGATTTCGATCGCGCGTTTGCCATGATGGATGAGCTTCGCCGGCGCCTCGATTGGGTGTTCGAGGAGGCGGACGCGCCCCGCGCGTCGCTCCGCGGCGACTTCGACCAGACGTCCCGGTACGTGGGTGGTCCGCGCGTCTACCTGTTCGACACGGGGAGCGCCCTTGTCGTCAAGGCCGATGTTCCGGGTCTGACGGAGAAGGATGTCCAGATCTCGCTGAATCAGGACGTCCTGACGGTGAGCGGCGAGCGCAAGTCGGATGCGCCGGAGGGCTACCTCGTCCACCGCAAGGAGCGGGGCGCGGTGCGCTTCAGCCGGAGCTTCACGCTGCCGAGCAAGGTCGATCCGGAGAAGACGACCGCGGTCCTGAAGAATGGCGTGCTGACGCTCACGCTGAACAAGGCCGCCGAGGCGCAGCCGCGTCAGATCGCGGTGACGGCCCGCTGAGGGAGCCGGTAGCTGAAGAACGAAGCTGAAGAACGAAGAAGAAGAAGAACGAAGAAGAGGAGAGCGACGATCCTGCGACGAGCGGATCTGGCGTGTCCCGAGGAAGGAGCGATGAACATGAGCACCGATCGCAGCTTGACCCACCGTGCCGAGAGCAACCCCGAGAAGATCCAGCAGCGCCCCGCCGTGGCGCCGGCGGTCGACATCTACGAGAGCGCCGAGGAGCTCCTGGTCGTGGCCGATCTCCCGGGCGTGACGCAGGATCGCCTGGCGGTCCGCGTGGAGAAGGGGGAGCTCACGTTCGAGGGCCGGCGGACCGAGGCGGCCGAGCGGGAGCAGGGCGTCGAAGGCCTGCCGGACTTCCGCCGCAGCTTCGTTGTCCCGCAGGGCATCGATTCCGAGAAGATCTCCGCGGATCTCCGGGCGGGCGTCCTGCGGATCCACCTGCCGAAGAGCGCGTCGCTCAAGCCGCGTCAGATCCCGATCAGCGCGAGCTGAGGCGGTGCGCCAGGTATCGAGGCACCGTGTCGCCGATCACCGACGGCCCCCTCCGGGGCGGCGCGCGGTGCCTTTCGCGCCTACGAAGTCGAGACGAGCGAGCGCTGACGTGTAGCGTGCGCAGCTTGGAGTCACCACATCACCGAGGACCGGCGTGTAACGTGGCGCGATATCTTTATGCTGCATCGCTGTGCGCGCAGGCTCAAGGATCTGGTGGTGGATCAATAGCCTTTGACCGTCAGTGTCCAGGTGGCCTCGCTCCCGCACGCGGTCCCCTCGACGTGTCGGACCTCGATGGCGAACCAGAGGTGATCGTCGGGACCGGCGCGATCGTTCCAAGTGGTCGTGAACGATTCAGGTGTGCCTTGCCCTCTCACGCCGGACGCGAAGCAGTCCGGGGCATCGACTTCAAGTTCTCCCGGATATACTATCAGATCGAAGTTCATCCCCGGCGGAGAGGTGAGCGTGGCCTTGAAGACCTCGGAGCCAGGAACGTTGAACTTGTCGACGACGTAGACCTTGAACCACTTCGACGTTGTCCCCCTCTCCGTCAGCGTTACCGAGTCGCCGCCGTCATCGCCCGAGATCTCGCCGAGATCCTCTGCTCCAGTGCACGTGTTCGGCGCCGCATAGTCGCACTCGACCACCGCTCCCCCACCACCGCCGGCGCCCCCGTCGCCTTCATTGCTGCCGGCGTCACCGCCCTCGCCCTCAACGCCGCCGGCCCCGGTGGAGCCGACGCTCACGCTCGAGCTAGAGCTCGAACTCACGGACAGGTCTTCCCCTCCGGCGCCGCCATCACCGCCGAGTCCGCCTCCGCCGGCCTGCTCCTCGTAATAGCCGGGCAACAGATCGTCGGTGCCGTTGGCGCACGCGGCGAGGGTGAGAAGGACCGCAGGAACGACAAGCAGCCGGCCGGGCGTGTGCATTGCACGCATTCTATCTGCTCTCGCGACAGCGGTCCAAGGAAGCCACGAGGCAACGTGAGATACCGTAGCGTCGTTCATCACCGCCGGAAACGGCGACAACCGTTCAAGTTGTTTTCATTACTACGAACCTGAATTTCCGCGAACATCGATGAGGACTCGGCCCGAAACGACGGGCGGGAACGTCCACGATACACATCTGGAACTCGATGACTCGCGTGCCGCCGTAGAACGAGAATGAAACCGCGCCGCCTGGCCCGCCCCGGTGACCCCTCCACACGAGCGCGGCCCGGGCCGGGCCAGGGGCACCGCGCCGCACCACGCCGCCGCGCTCCCGCCCGCCACGGGCCCGCGCCGTCCCGGCTGGCGTCGGCGCGCTTCCGCGACGTCCCGCATTTCGGTAGTCTCGGCGCCGCTGAAGCCCGCCCTCGACGCCTTGCTCTCACTGCGCGCGAAGACGCTGCTGGCGATCGCCGCCACGCTGCTCGGGCTCAGCTTTGCCTTGTACGGCGTGTCCTCGAGGGCGCTCCTCGCCAACTCGATGGCCGCCGAGGCGCAGGACACCCGCCGTACCGTGCAGGTGGCGCTCAACCTCTTCCGCCAGGCCAGCAGCGACTTCAACGCGCGCTGGACCGACTGGAGCCAGTGGGATGACGCCTACGCGTTCGTGCAGGACGGCAATCAAGAGTTCGTCCGCTCGAACCTCGTCGCCCAGCTCTTCGACATCGCCCGGATCGATCTCGCGGTCTTCGCCGGCGCAGACGGAACCCCCGTGTACAGCACCGGCTACGACCACGCCACGAAGAGCTGGGCCCCCCTGCCGCGCGGCATCGCCGAGCGGCTCCGCGTCGGCGATCTCCTCTTCGGGCGGGACGCGCCCAGCAGCGCCGTCCGAGGCGGCATCGTCCTCCTCCCGGACGGGCCGATGCTCCTCTGCTCCCAGCCGAGCGTCGGCAGCTCAGGCCGCGGACCGGTCGCGGGCACCGTCACGTTCGGGCGCTTCTTGACCGACGCCGAGATCAAGCGCCTCACCGAGCCCGCCGGCCTCTCGCTCGCCGTGCACCGCCTCGACGATCCCCAGCTGCCCGACGACTTCCGCGAGGCGCGCGCCGCCCTGTCCGAGCGCGACCCGATCCTCGTCCACCCGCTCGGCGGCGACAGGATCGCCGGATACACCGTCCTCGACGACATCGACGGCAAGCCGGCGCTGCTCGTGCGCGTGGACAACGACCGGGCCATCCTCAGGATGGGCCATGACACATTGCGTTATCTCGTGCTCGTGACCGTGGTCGTGGGCCTGGTCTTCGGCGGTGTCACGCTGCTGCTCCTGGAGAAGCTGGTGCTGTACCGGCTCGCCCGCCTCAGCCGGGAGGTCACGGAGATCGGCGACGTCGGCGACCTCTCGGCGCGGGTCGCGATGCCGGGCACCGACGAGCTTTCGCGCCTCACCGGCTCGATCAACGGCATGCTCTCGGCCCTGGAGGCGAACGCGCGGCGGCAGAGCCAGCAGAAGGCGGCGCTCGAGCAGGCAAAGGCGGCGGCCGAGCAAGCTCACGAGCGCTCGGACCGGCTCCTCCTCAACATCCTGCCGAGGACGATCGCCGATCAGCTGAAGGAGCAGGAGCAGCTCATCGCCGAGCACTTCGAGGAGGTGACCGTCCTCTTCGCGGACATCGCGGGCTTCACCCCGCTCGCCGCGCGGCTCCCCCCGGCGGAGCTCGTCGGCCTGCTCAACCGGATGTTCTCCTCGTTCGATCAGCTCGCCGAGCAGCACGGCCTGGAGAAGATCAAGACCATAGGAGACGCCTATATGGTCGTCGGCGGGCTGCCGGCGCAGCGCCCCGATCACGCGAGGGCCATCGCGCGGATGGCGATCGCCATGACGCACACCGTGCGCCAGTTCGTCGGCGACGACGGCGAGCCGTTCCAGCTCAGGATCGGCATCAACACCGGGCCTGTCATCGCCGGCGTGATCGGCAAGAAGAAGTTCAGCTACGATCTCTGGGGCGACGCGGTGAACGTGGCGAGCCGCATGGAGTCGAGCGGAGAGCCCGGCCGGATCCAGGTGAGCGAGGCGAGCTATTCCCTGCTCGCGCGAGATTTCCTCCTCGAGGAGCGGGGCCTCGTGGCGATCAAGGGCAAGGGCGCGATGAAGACCTATTGGCTCATCGGCGAGAACACACCGCAGTAGCGCGGCGCGCCGGCGCTCGTCCGCGCTCGTTACCCCGCGCGTTACCCCGCGATTGACAGGCCCCCGAGCGATTGACGGGGCCCCCGGCCGATTGACAAGGCCAGGCGGGCGTGCAATGGCTGCCCGCCCGATGTCAGACCAGGAGCGACGCGCCCTCATGGACAAGCAGGCCCCGAACGAGACGACGCTTCCCGTCACCGTCCGCGAACCGGGCCCCGGAGAGGACCGCGACGAGCTCGTGCGCCTCCTCTTCGGCGACGCCGCGGCGTCGGCCAGGCGGCCCGAGGAGTACGAGGCGCGCTATCCCCGGCGCGCGCTGCCCAAAGGCGCGATGGTCACCCGCTACGCGCCGAGCCCGACCGGGTTCATGCACATTGGCGGCATCTTCGTGTCGCTCATCAACAAGCGGCTGTCGCTCCAGAGCGAGGGCGTCTTCTACCTCCGCCTCGAGGACACCGACGTGAAGCGCGCCATCCCCGGCGCGCTCGACACCATCGTCGACTCCCTCGCGCGCTTCGATCTCTCCCCTCAGGAGGGCGTGCTCCGCGCGCCGGCGAAGGACGGAGACGCGTCGTCGCGAGGCGAGTTCGTGCAGCAGGGCAGCTACGGCCCCTATATCCAGACCGAGCGGGTCGAGATCTACCGGGATTACGCGATCGATCTCATCCGCCGCGGCTTCGCCTACCCCTGCTTCTGCACGGTCGAGGAGCTCGACGCCATCCGGCAGGAGCAGATGGCCCTGACGGTGAAGCCCGGGGTCCACGGCCGGTGGGCGAAGTGGCGCGACGCGCCGCTCGCCCGGGTGAAGGAGGCGCTCGCGGGCGGCACCCCGTTCGTGCTCCGGCTGCGCGCCCCGGACGACGTCTCCGGCCGCGTCGAGTGGAAGGACGGCGTGAAGGGCGTCATCTCGATGCCCGTCAACGATCTCGACACCATCCTCCTCAAGTCGGACGGCATCCCGACGTACCACTTCGCCCACGCGATCGACGATCACCTGATGCGCACGACGCACGTGATCCGAGGCGACGAGTGGATCTCGTCGATGCCGCTCCACCTGCAGCTCTTCCGCACGCTCGGCTTCAGGCCGGTCGAGTACGCCCACGTCCCGCCGATCCAGAAGCTCGATCGCGTGGAAGAGGTCGACCCGGAGACGGGCGAGACGAAGGTCTCGGACGCGCGGCGCAAGCTGAGCAAGCGCAAGGACCCCGAGGCGAACATCGCCTATTACCGGGAGATCGGCGTCCCCGAGACAGGCACCATCGAGTACCTCCTCAACATCGCCAACTCCGCGTTCGAGGACTGGCGCAAGGCGAACCCCGACAAGCCCTACTCCGCCTTCCCCCTCAAGCTCAACAAGCTCGCCCCCGGCGGCGCGCTGAGCGACATGGTGAAGCTGAAGAGCGTGAGCCAGGCGGTCGTGAGCCGGATGAGCGCCGAGGACGTCTATGCCCAGGGCCTCGACTGGGCCAGGGAGCACGACAAGGAGCTCGCCGCGCTGATGGAGCGAGATCCGGAGTACACGAAGCGCGCGCTCGGCATCGAGCGCGGCGGCAAGAAGTCGAACAAGCGCATCACCACCTGGCCCGACCTGCGGCCCCAGCTCTTCTTCTTCTACGACGAGCTCTACGACCGCGTCGACGCGCTCGATTTCCCCGAGAACGTCCCGGAGGGCGATCGCCAGCCGCTGCTCCGGCAGATGCTCGACACGTTCGACCCGGCCGACTCGAAGGAGGCGTGGTTCGAGAAGATCCGGCAGATCGCGGTGGCCTCGGGCTACGCAGGCGAGGTGAAGCAGTACAAGGCATCTCCCGAGTCGTGGAAGGGCCATGTCGGCGACGTCTCGATGCTCCTCCGGGTCGCGGTCTGCGGGACGAGGAACAGCCCCGATCTGACCGAGGTCATGGCGGTGCTGGGCGAGCCGCGCGTGCGGGCGCGCATCGCGCGCTTCCTCTGAGGCGCGGCGTGACGGGCCTGCGGGCCGCGCGACGAGGGCGCGGCCGGCAGCGGCAGGAGGAAGAGCGATGAGCGAGGTGTGCCGGTTCGCCCCGTCGACCACCGGGCCCGCCCACCTCGGCACGCTCGCCGCGGCGCTGCTCTGCTGGCTGGACGCGCGGTCGCGGGGCGCGCGGCTGGTCCTCCGGCTGGAGGACCTCGATCCCGACCGCTGCCGGCCCGAGTTCGCGCGCGCGATCGAGGAGGATCTCGCGTGGCTCGGGCTCGATTTCGACGAGCGCGTCGAGCAGCACGCGCGGAGGGCGCACCACGAGGCGGCGATGGACCGGCTCGAGGCGCTCGGCGCGCTGTACCCCTGCTCCGCGACGCGCGAGGAGGTGCGCGCGATCGGCCGGCGCGCCCCGGACGGCGGCTTCGCCTACGACAACCGCGCGCGCGGCCGCGCGCTGCCGCCCGGCGGGTGGCGCGCGAGCGTCGAGCCGATCCGGGCGCGGCTGCCGGACGGCGTGTTCCGGCCCCTGGACGAGGGCGGGCTCGACCTGTCGCAGGAGCCCGCGCTCGCGATGGGCGATCCCGTGGTTCGCCGGCGCGACGGCGCCTTCTCCTACCAGCTGGCGGTGGTGGTCGACGACGGCGCGGCGGGCGTCACGCGCGTCGTCCGGGGGCGCGACATCGCGCCGAGCACCGCGACGCAGGCGGCGCTCCAGGCGCTGCTCGGGCTGCCAGCCCCGGTCTACCGGCACCACCTGCTCCTCCTGGAGGAGCGCGGCGGCAAGCTGGCGAAGACGCACGGCGCGGCGCGCGGGGCGGCGCTCGCCCGGAGCGCGCCCGCGCTCACCGGCGCGCTCGCCTGCTGCGTCGGCCTGCGGGAGCGCCCCGATCCCTGCACGCCGGCGGAGCTGCTCCGCGAGTTCGACTGGTCGCGCGTCGCGACCGCGGACCGCGTCGTGAGCCTCCGCGACGGCTCGCTCACGCTGACGGCGAGCGGGCCCTGAGCGGCGCGTGGATCAGGCGGGCAGCGGCGAGGCGGCGCGCCCCAGCATCGGGAGCCACGTGAGGATCGCGTTCGGCCGCGGGAAATCGTCGTCGTCGTCGTCGTCGTCGCGCCGGCCCTCACGCCCGCGGCGGGAGCGGCTGCCAAACAGCGTCCAGGCGCGCCACGCCTGCTCGGCGAGGTCGCGCGCCCGTCCCGACGAGGTGTCATGTCCAGGGAGCATCATGTGTGGCTGCCGCTTACCACAGGTCCAGGTCGGCGCGCCAGTGTTCCAGGCTGAGGCCACGCGAACGTGACCGTCCCGATGACCGGCCGTGGTCCCCGGACCGTCCCAGCTCTCCCTCACAGTGCCCGGGATGCAACCCCTCCACGGCGCACAGGACGCAGCGACCTGGCGCTCGACTCCCGGCTCGTCGCCGCGGCACCGCAGCCTGGCGACCCTCGCTGGAATGCGCCATGAACGCCGCCCGGACTCGTTCATGGCCACCGCCCCCGCCGCCCTGAAGCCGTCGTCGCCCTTCGCCGCCTTCACGTCGCGGGATTTTTGCGTTTACGCGGCGGCCCGCCTCCTGGCCACGGTGGCCTACCAGATGCAATCGGTCGCCGTGGGGTATCAGATCTACGACCTCACGCGAGATCCGCTCGCGCTCGGTTATGTGGGGCTCGCCCAGTTCCTCCCTGTCGCGGGGCTGTCCCTCGCGTCCGGGCACGCGGCGGATCGCTTCGATCGGCGGCGGATCCTCGTCCTTTGCTACCTCACCTCGGCGCTCGCGGCGCTCGCGCTCTTCTTCCTCGCGCGCTCGCCGAGCCCGAACCTGCCTGCCATCTACGGGGTCCTCGTGCTCCTCGGCACGGTGCGCGCCTTCCAGGGGCCGGCCGGCTCGGCGCTCCTGCCCACGCTCGTGCCGACGGAGCACTTCCAGAACGCGGTGACGTGGCAATCGACGCTCTGGCAGGTCGGCGCCATCGGCGGGCCGAGCCTGGGCGGGCTGCTCTACGCGCTCTGGAAGGCGCCTGCGCCCGTGTACCTGAGCGCGAGCCTCGCGCTCGCCGCGGCGTGCGCCGGGCCCCTGGCCGTGCGGGCGCCCGCCGGCCGCCTGGAGAGGAAGCCGCCGTCGCTCGCCACGGCGCTCGCCGGGCTGCGCTACGTCTACCGGAAGAAGGTCCTCCTCGCGTCGATCTCGCTCGACTTCGTGGCCGTCTTCCTGGGCGGCGCGGTCGCGCTGCTGCCCATCTACGCGACCGACGTGCTCGGGGTCGGCCCGCAGGGGTTCGGCTTCCTGCGCGCCGCGCCGGCCGTCGGGGCCGGGCTCATGGCCGTGGTCCTCGCCTTCCGGCCCATCACGCGGCGCGCCGGGCCGAGGATGCTCCTCTGCGTCGGGCTCTTCGGCCTCGCCGCGGTGGTGTTCGGCCTGTCGCGGAGCTTCCCCCTCTCGCTCGTCGCGCTCACCGTGATGGGCGCCGCCGACATGGTGAGCGTCGTCGTGCGGATGACCCTGGAGCAGCTCGCCACGCCGCCCGAGATGCGCGGCCGCGTGAGCGCGGTCAACATGGTGTTCGTCGGCGCCTCGAACGAGCTCGGAGAGCTCGAGTCGGGCACCCTCGCGAGGCTCATCGGGACCGTGCCCACCGTGGTGTTCGGCGGCCTCGGGACGATCGCGGTCGTGCTGCTCTGGGCATGGCTGTTCCCCGAGCTGCGCGCGGTCGACCGGCTCGAAGACACGCGCGCGACCTCCGAGGAAGACGCCGCCGAGAAGGCCTGACGCGCGCCTCGCGTCGAGCGCGCGCAGCACATCATCGCTCCCGGCCCGGTGAGCGCCAGTCGCTCTCTCGAGGACTGGAGAGGGCCACTCCATTCGTGAGCCCCGCGGCGAGAGCGCGAGACGACTCGGCGCGAATTTGACCGCGAGCACACCCGCAATCTCGCGAGGCCAAACGCAACAAACGTAACTGAACACAACCGAACACAACCGAACACAAATCCAGTGCGACCCGGTGCGAAAGCGATTGCGCACCACGTACGACGCACCGCTTCCCAGATCATTCGCAATTTGACGAGGACGTTATAATGCACACTGAGCGGCACGCGATCATACAACGCACGACGACAATCCCAGCCAGGCTGTCCGAATTGCTTGACACAGAGGTAGCCCATGACCTTACATGTCTTATGGATACGATAATCGCGTGGGCTGTTGGTATCATGATGACATGGGCCCCGCCTGGGAAGAGCTTCATCAAGGACGCGATCGAGACGCCCGAGGAAGGCCGCGCGCGTTACCACGAGATCGCGCGCGCGGCGGCGAAGGTCGCCTATGATCCCGCATTGAAGCCGCTCTTCGGCGGCCCGCGCGGCCGAGCCGAGACGATGGCGCTGCTCTTGTCGATCGCGTATTTCGAGAGCGGTTACCGTCGCGACGTGGACCTCGGGCTCGGGAAGCTCGCGCGCGGCTCGGGGCTCGACTCCTGTCTGCTCCAGGTCCGCGTCGGCGCCGGCAAGACCCGGGAGGGGTGGTCGCACGAGGATCTCGTCGGGGATCGAGAGAAATGCTTTCGCGCGGGACTCGCGCTGATCAAGGGATCGTTCGGGGCGTGCCGCAAGCAGGAGCCGCGCGATCGGCTCAGCGCATACACGCGCGGCAGGTGCGTCGACAACGACAAGCATTCGAGGGCGCGCATTGGACGCGCGCTGAACGTGCCGCGCGCGCCGATGACGGACGCGGCGGTGCTCGCCGCAATGCCCGGGCGCGCCCCCCTCCCCGCCGCGCCGCCGAGCGCGCCGTCCTCGACCGGAGCGGCCACGACGGTCGCACCAGCCGGAACCGCCGGAAACGACAGCTAAGGCGGCGAGGAATGGGGGGGATTGGCCAGCGCGCGAGCGCGTTGCGATCGCCCCGCGCACGACCGCTCCGGCCACGCCTGACGACCCGCTGGAGGCGCGCTCAGCCCCGGATCAGGTTCGTGGCCGCCTCGGCGGTGAGATAGCTCTTGCTCTTCATTCCCAGGCGGATCGACGACAGGCTCACGTCCATCTCGCCCTGGAGCGCGGCGATCGTCAGCGCGTTGTGGCAGTAGATGTTGATGAGCTTCGGGCTACCGCCGCTCCTCGCGTGCAGCAGCTGCTGCGACGCGAGATCCAGCTGGAGCCCCCGCCTGCTCCCTCCGACCGAGCACATCCTGAAATCGATGTATTCGCTCATCTCCTGCTGGGTCATGCCGGGCAGGAGGAGCGACTGAGCGCCTGAGTAGAGCTCGCGCGGCACGCCGTTCGAGGCCAGGGTCGCGGGGAGATCGGGGGCGCCCACCAGGATCATCGAGAGCCTGCCCGCCGGGGCGCAGCGCAGGATGTCATGGAGCTCCATCAGGAGATCGTGATCCTCCGGATCGACGCCGTCGACGACCAGCACCGCGATCGCGTCCGACCCGGCGCGGAGGAGCGCTTGCCCGAGGAACGCGTCGACGAGGAACTGCTGGCTCAGCGTCGGTGTGATGGCCGTCGCCCCCACCTGCCTGCACAGCGACACGAGCGGCCGCGTCCCGAAGAGCAGCTGCGGCTCGACCGAGAAGACATGGATCCTCGGGACCTTGTTCTTGATCATCTCACAGACGAAGGTCCGGCCGCTCCCCGGCTCGCCCACGAGGATCGCCGGGCGCTGCCCGGCGACGATCTGCGACGCCAGCGTCCTCAGGATCCACGCATAAGGGCCCGCGTCCCAGAAGAAGCTCGGCTGCCGGATATCGCTGAACGGATAGCCGGTCAGCCCGAAATGATCACGGTAGCTGTACTGGCCGGTGAAGTGCCCGACGGCGGTCGAGCTGCTCACCAGGATCGTTCCCGTCGGCGTCGCGAGCGGGCCTCTCGGCGGCACCGGGAGCTGGCTTATCCTCGTATCGCCGAGATCCACCGGCGCGCCGAGCAGCGCGCTCTTCGGCTCCGACATCTCTCGCGGCCTGACGCTGCTGCGCCGGAGCATCAGCATGTCCTCGAGGAACGCCACGATGTGCCCGGCCGACGGCCGCTCCTGCGGCCTCTTCGCCATGCAGCGGCGCAGGAGCTCCGCGAGGAGCGGGTCGATGTCCGGCATCGCCAGCTTCGGATCCGGGACGGGCGCGTGGCAGTGCGCCTGGAAGCAGCCAGCGAGATCCCGCGCCGAGAAGGGCGTCCTGCCCACGAGCAGATGGTAGAACGTGCAGCCGAGGCTGTAGATGTCCGACGGAGGCGCGATGTCCTGCCCGGTCCATTGCTCCGGGCTCATGTAGAACGGCGTGCCCTCCAGCGTGCGGGCGGAGCTGCTCCCGAGCGGACCGCTCTCCGGATGGGACGCCAGGCCGAAGTCGGCGATCTTGAGCGTCCCAGACGCATTGAGGAGGAGGTTGGCGGGCTTGACGTCGCGGTGGGAGATGCCGTACGACGCCGCGAGCTCGAGCGCCGCCGCGGCCTCGCGCATCTTCTCGATCCCGAACTGCTCCGGCAGGCGGCCGCCGTGCTGCTTGGCCGCCTGCGCCATGGTGAGGCCGTGGACGTACTCCATGGCGATGTAGCGGACGTCCTCGTCCTCGCCGACCTGGAAGATCTGCACCACGTTCGGGTGGAGGAGGCGCGCCGCCGCGCGCGCCTCGCGCAGGAAGCGGTCGCGCCGCTCGGGATCGGTGTCCGCGCTCCCCTTCGCGATCAGCTTCACCGCGACGTCGCGCTGGAGCACGCTGTCCCTGGCCAGGTACACGGCGCCCATCGCGCCGATGCCGAGCAGCTGGATCAGCTGGAAGGGTCCCAGCCACTGTCCCGCCAGATGGGTCAGCGTACTCGCAGGCTCCGCGATCATCGGACTCTCATTCCCATCTTGCCATCAAACCCGTGCGCTCGCCGGGCGAATGCGTCGGCTTCCAGTCGGCTTCCAGTCCAGGACCCGATCACGACCCGCAGGAGGAGCTCACAGCTGCCCCGCGCCGGGCCCCGCGTCGCTCCGCGCCCGACCCCGCCCCAGGATGTGTCCCATCGTGAACGCGGAGAGGACGAGGACCGTGACGATGATCGGCACGGCGTAGGTCGCGAGGGACGCGATGTTGGGCGCGGCGCCCGCGCCGGCCGCGCCCACGCCGGCCGCAGCCTTGTCGGCGCCGCCCACCGTCATCAGGATGGCCGTGGCCATCGAGGCGGCGATCGAGAGCAGGGCGATCGCGAGCCCCGCGGCGAGGCCGCTCGGGCCAGTCGGCTCCAGCACGACGGGCGCCGCGGCCGCCGGCGGCGCCATCCCGGGCGAGGCGACCGGGACCGTCACCAGCGGACCGTCCAGCTTGACGTGGACGTTGACGACCATGTCCTGGCCCGCCCACGGGATGACGAGCCCCTGCGGGCTCGCGCTCGCGACGGCAGGGGGCGCTGCGGATGCCGGGCGCGCCGCCGCCCGGGAGTCTTCGTGGTGGATACCGCTGGTCATCATGGCCTCATGGGCAGGGTTGGTCTGGTAGTGCAGCGTGTCGGCGTCCTCGTCGAGCGGGCCCGGGCGCCGCTTCGCCGGCATCACCTCCGTGACGCTCGACGGCGCCGGCGCGCGCTGCTCCGAGAGGGGCGGCCGCTGCGCGGGCGCCCGCTCCCGCGCGGGCGCGGCGTCGGCCTTGCGACCGCCCCCGCTCGCGACGTGATCTGCGGCCGCCTTCTTCATGACGTCCGCGATCACGCCGTAGACCTCGGTCCATGCCGACTCGACGTCGCGCGTGAAGCCGTCGCCCAGCCCTTCGCGCAGCGTCCAGAGCAGCGCCTCGCCCACCACGTCGTAATGCCGATCGACGACCATGTAGCCGTGGTGCCGCACGCCGAGCGCCTGGAGCACCGGCACCAGCCTGCCCAGGTTGTTCAGCCCGTCGACGGCCACGGCGAGCGTCTGCATGAGCTTCTTCTTCTGCTCGGCCATGTCGTTCTTGAACAGCGGCCGCACCGACGGATCGAGCTCGAAGAGGCGGTCGTAGAAGAGCGCGGCCGCGGCGTCCGAGATGGGCATCACCTTCGCCCACGATCGCTGCACGAGCTCGATGGTGCGCAGGCTGATCGGGGCGCCCACGGGCGCCGCGGCGGGCGCGGGCGCGGGCGGCGGCGGGTCGCCCTGCCAGGGCGGCACGACCCCGACGAGCGTCCGCGAGGCCTTGGTCGACGAGGGCGGCGGCACCGACTTCGGCAGCTGCACCGACGGCTCCGCGGGCGCCACGCGCTGCGCCGGTTGCTGGGAGCCGATCCGCGGGGCCTCCCTGCCGGCCGGCGCCGGCGAGGGGTGCGCCTGCGCGCCGCCCACGGCCGCGTGGGCCGCGGCGGCCTTCTTCATGACGTCCGAGACCACGCCGTAGACCTCTTTCCACGCGGACTCGACGTCGGCCGAGAAGGAGTCGCCGAGCCCCTCGCGCAGCGTCCAGAGCAGCGCCTCGCCCACCACGTCGTAATGCCGATCGACGACCATATAGCCCTGGTGCCGGACGCCGAGGGCCTGGAGCACCGGCACGAGCTTGGGCAGGTTGTTCAGCCCATCGACGGCCACGGAGAGCGTCTGCATGAGCTTCTTCTTCTGCTCGGCGATATCGTTCTTGAACAGCGGCCGCACCGACGGCTCGAGCGTGAACAGCCGCTCATAGAACAGCGCCGCCGCGGCGTCCGAGATGGGCATCACCTTCGCCCAGGACCACTGCACGAGCTCGATGGTGCGCTGGCTCAGGAGCTCCGGCGGCTGCGCGCTGCGCGCCTTGTTGAGGAACTCGGGCGCGCCGTAGGCCCCCGGCCCTCGCTGGGTGGCAGGCCCCGTGGAGGGCAACGCACGCGCCGCGGGCGCGGGCGCGCTGGCGCTGCGTTGCGGCTTGGCAGCATCCCCCGGCGTCGCGGCGCCGCGCGTGTTGGTCGAGGGTGCGAAGGGATCGTTCGGTTTGGCCATCGTGGTTGTCCGCTGGAGGTTACCGGGAATGCGCCGGTGAGGTGCGCGCCGCGGCGCGCGTGTTCAGAGCACAGGAGCCGCCTCTACCGCCATCCTACATCATGGGACCGGCGCCTGCCTACGGCGCGGCGAGAGGGCCGCGCCGCCGGCGCGAGGCGCCCGTGGAAGCGCGCGCCATGTCCACGAACGCTCCACCAACGCCCGACCAAGGCGCAACGAACGCACGACGAACGCGCTCAGATCGCGGCGACCTCGCCGGGGGCGCGGCGGCGCGGCGAGCGGACCGAGGCCGCGGGTGTGGCGCTGGCGAACCGCACCTGTACCGGCCCCGTAGCGCTGCGCACTTCCCGAGCGACACCGCCGACGGACAGGGCATCGGAGCGGCGGCGCGCCGGAGCCGCAGAGAGCGATGGAGTTCGCGCCATCGACGCTCGATGTCCCAGAAGGGGTGAGCGTCTTATCGCCCTTGCGCTCGATCCGCTCCGTGCCGCCGCGCTCCGATGGAACGAGCGGGACCCGGGGCGCGCGAGGCCGCCGGGACGACCAGGACCTCTCCCGAGAGGCACACACAAAGCGAGCAGGCAAAGCGCGCGACGAGCGGCGCTCGCCTGAAGGGGCCGGGCGGCGGGATCGCTCAGACCGCCTCTCCGGTCTCACGCTCGGCGTCGGCGGACAGACCCTGAAAACGAAAAACGCGAGGTGGCCTTTCCGGCCAATCCTCGCGTCCTCTTGCTACTTGTTGCTACTTGGGTCGTGGTTGCGCGGGCGGGATTTGAACCCACGACCTTCGGGTTATGAGCCCGACGAGCTACCAGGCTGCTCCACCGCGCGAGAGGGAATCTACTCACGGCCTCGCTCCGGTCAAGGATTCTCTCACGGCCCGGTGTCGATTGTGTCCACTCCCCTTGCCGATGCCTTCCGATGCCTTCCGAAGCCTTGGTCGACGAGCGCGGCGGCACAGCTCGGCTGCGCTCGAGCGGTCCCTTCGTCCCCCTGCCCCTCAGCCCAGCCAGTCCGGCACGAGGGGCGACGGCGCCGCCGTCGAGATCACCCAGAGCTGGTGCGCCGCGCGCGTCGCCCCGATGTGGAGCAGGTGCCGCGACTCGTCGTCCGCCGGGTAGGTCGACGCGTTCACGTCGACCAGCACCACGTAGTCGTACTCGAGGCCCTTCACCTGCCGGACCTCGGTCACCTCGACGCCGGGGCGGAACGCGAACTCGTACGCGCGCACGCGCCGGAGGTTCGGGATCTCCGCCATCCTGAGGGCGTCGTAGTAGACGTCCGCCTGCTCGGGGTGGCGCGCCAGGATCGCCAGCGTCGCGCGGGGCTCGCGCGCGAACAGCGGGCGGATCGCGTCGGCCAGGAACGCGACGGCCGCGCCGGCGCTCGGGAAATGGTGGTGCTCGACCGGCGCCCCGCTGCGCGGGGCGAGGGGCGGCGTCGGATCCGCCAGCGGGCCCAGCACCGCGCGGGCGAACGCGAGCACCTCGCGCGTCGAGCGGTACGCGATGCGCAGCGGCTCGACGTCGACCCGCGACAGGCCGAGGTCGTCGAGCGTCGCCCGCCAGTCGCGGAAGCCGGAGTCCATGAAGAGCCGCTGGGCCGTGTCGCCCGCCAGCGTCACGCTGCGCGGCTCGGCCACGACGCCGAGCAGCACCGCGAGGTCGATCGGCGCGAGATCCTGCGCCTCGTCCACGAAGAGGTGCTCGTAGACGAGCACGTTCTTCCCCTTGCGGAGCTCGCCCCGGAGCAGCTGGTACGCCCGCAGGAGGAGCGCGTCGTCCTCGGGGTCGAGCACCGCGCGGTCGTCGCTCGAGACCTCGCGCCCGTCCCCGCCCCGGTCGTCGTCGTCGTCCGCGGGCTCGTCGGCCATCGCCGCCTTGCGCTCGGCGCGGTCGCCGGGGTCGAGGTCGAGCACGGCGGGGCAGCGGTCCGCGCACCAGCGCCACGCGCGCTTCACCTGCTCCGGGCCGAACTCGGGGTCGCCCGCCGCCTCGAAGGCGGCCATCACCCGGTCGAGATCGGTGAGCACGTCCGCCCAGAACGCGAGGGTGCCGCGCGAGTCGCGCCGCGCCCGCGCGTCGTCCTTGAGCTCCGCCGCGCGCTGCTCGAGGAGGTGGAGCATCGCCGGGTGGGTCTTGTAGCGGGTCACGACCGAGGGCGTGTTCTCCTCGATCGGCGCCTCGAGCCACGGGAACGCGCGCTTCCGGGCCGCGCGCGCCCACTCGGAGAACGTCTCGACCGCGATGCCGCCCAGGCCGAGCGCGGGGAGCGCCTCGCTGATGTACGCGCGGAGCGCGGGGCTGCCGACGATGACGAGCATCTTGTCGGCGGTGAAGCGGCGGCCTCCGTTGTAGGAGAGGAAGGCGAGCCGGTGGACGCCGATCGTCGTCTTGCCGCTGCCGGCGCCGCCCTGGATGACCACGATGCCGGCGTCCGGCTTCGAGATGAGCTCGAACTGCCGCGGGTCGAGGAGCGCCGCGATCTCCGGGAGGTGCCGGTCCTCGCGGGCGTGGAACGCCGCCCCCGTCCCGAGCCCGCCGCGCGCGCCGCCCGCCGCCGCGCGCGCGATGTCGCGCATGTCCTCGGGGCGCACCGCGCTGCCCTGCCCGCCGGAGAGCTCGGTCGCCCGCGTCGCGATCTCGCGGAAGGCGCCCGAGGGCCCGCGCACGAGCGTCCCCTGCGGCGCCGAGATGCGATAGAGCTCGCCGTCGTCGATGGTCACGGTGCGCCGCACGAGCACGGTGCCCTCGACGTCGCGCTCGCCGAAGGTCTCCTCGTACTCCGCGCCCTCCTCGTAGCGGTAGTAGATCTGGCTGACCGGGGCGTGGCGCCAGTCGACGATCCGCACGCCCGCGCTCGCGTCGACGAGCGTCGTGCGCCCGATGAGGACGTCGCGCTCGGGGCGGCCCTTCTCCCGGAGGCGCAGGTGGCCGAAGTAGGGCGACTTCGGATCGACGGGCTCGACGACGTTCTCGTTCCGCCGCGCGGCGATCCCTTGCAGGCGCTCCATCTGCTGCACCAGCGCCGGCACGTCCTCCAGCCGCGCCGCCGCGATCTGATCGCGCAGCGAGAGGAGCTGCTCCTCGTAGTTCTCGGCGGGCGGCGGGCGCGACGGCTTGGTCGCGGCGGCGGCGAGGTGCGCGGTGACGCGGGCGAGCAGCGCCTCCTCCTCGCGGACGATCGCCGCGCCGCGCTCGCTCAGCCCGGCGCCGGGCGCGCCGTCCGCAAGCGTAGGAGACGCGGGTGGCGCGGGCGGCGCGGGCCGGGCGGACGTCGTGAGGGTGGCCGAGGACGGCGCGGTGGACTGCTCTCGGGTGGGCGTGGGGCTCGTAGAACGATTCGCGGTCACGGGGATGCCGATGCGATGGTGGATGAGGTGACAGGCTGAGCCGGAGCGTCAGCACGCCAGACATCCGTCGCGGCCCGTTGACGCAGGAGGGTCGGACCTATTGACCGATCCGGCACAGCTCCGCAACCGCCGCGTGGGGCCCCCCACGCTATCCGCGTTTCGGCGCGTTTTCACGGGCCGGCGCGCGCCTCGACGGGGCGGTTCGCGCCTCGGCGTGCGCCTCGACGGGCCGGCGCGCGCCACGCGACCGCCCTCGGTGCGTGACGTGCCCCGCGTCCGAGGGCGGATCCGCCGCGGGCGGTGGCGTTCTGGATTGAGGTCACGTGGGCGGACGCCGTACAAGGCAGCGATGCAAAACTGCGCGACCCGGTCCGACCGGCTCCTCGAGCTGATCCTCTTCTCGCTGCGCGATCGCGGGGCGCTCTGCGCGCTGGTCCTCGCCGCCTACCGGGTCGAGCTGACCAGCCTGCTCGACCGCGTCTCCTCGGGATCCATCGGGGACGACGACGATCGGGAGGTCGCGCCGCACGCCCGGGGGGATCGCGCTTCCGGATCCCCGGCGCGCGCCCGCGCCGAGGGGCGCCGTGCGGAGGCCCGGATCAGCGAGGAGGACGCGTTCCTCATCTACGATCTCGCCGGGTGCATCGCCGAGGCGGCGGGCGCGGCCCGCCTCCCGGTCGTCCGCCGCGACGCGCTCGCCCTCCGGGAGAAGGCGGCCGAGGTGCACGCCGGCGGCGAGCGCGCTGAGCGGGACATGTTCGCGGCCGGGCTCAGGGTGATCGACCGGATCCTCGACGCGGCCCGCGCGCAGCCCTCGCCGAGGAGCGAGCCCGCGAGCAAGGACCTGAACTGAGCGGAACCGGGCGGGACCGCGCGGGAGCGTGCACGGCGGGCGCTCCATCGATGGCCTGCTCCCTGCACAGGGTGCCGCCGCGGGGCGCTCCGCCTCGGTCCCTGGGGCGGGCTCGCGTCCCGGCGGGTCGCGCTCGCGCCGAAGGACAGCATGAGCATCCCCTGCGCCGGCTCCCTCTCCGCGCCGCGAACGCTGCGAAGCCCGCTGTGGCGCGCGGCCTCGAGCGCGCCGATGCGCGTCTCCTTCGCCGGGGGTGGCAGCGACCTGCCCGGCATCGCCCGACAGGACGGCGGGCGCGTCGTGGGCACCGCGATCGATCTGCGCGCGCGCGTGATCGTGGAGCCGTTCGATCGAGGCTGGGTGCGGCTCGAGCTCGCCTCGCGCGGCGAGGGGCGGGCGGAGCCGCGCCCGACCGAGGGCGCCGGCGGCGCCGGCGGGGCGCGGGTCCTCCTGCGGCGCCGCGCGGATCCTCCGCGCGACGATCTCGCGTTCCGCCTGATCGAGGCGACGCTCTCCGCGGCGGGCGTGGGCGACGGGGTCGCCCTGCGCGTCGAGAGCGAGACGTCGCCCGGGGCCGGCCTGGGCGGCAGCGCGTCGGTGGCGGTGGCGGCGCTGTTCGCGCTGCGCGCCTCGCTCGGAGAGGCCGTGGCGCCGGAGGATCTGGCGCGCGAGGCGGTCGCGATCGAGCGCGAGCGCCTGTGCAACGCGTGCGGCGCGCAGGATCAGGTGTTCGCGGCGTTCGGGGGGCTGCTCGATCTCGCCTTCGACGCCGGCGGCTGCTCGGGGGTGCGGCCGCTCGCGATCGGCTGCCCGGACCTCGTGCCCGCGCTCTCGGCGGGGCTGCTGCTCGTGGACACGGAGGTGCGGCGCGTGTCGGGCGAGGTGCTGGATCGGATGGACGCCGGCTCGGCGTGCGACGCGAAGGGCGAGCTCGTGGCGGCGGCCGGCGAGGTCGCGCGCGGCTTCGAGCTCGGCTCGCTCTCGCTGGTGCTCTCGGGCATGCGCCGGGGCGCGGCCGCGAAGGTGCGCCTCTCGAGGGCGGCGAGCGCGCTCGCGCTCTCGCTGGAGCGGCGGCTCGACGGCCTCGGGGTCGAGGTCCTCCGGGTGTGCGGCGCAGGCGGCGGCGGGCACATCCTCGTGTGGGCGCCCGCCGAGCGCCACGCGCGCATCCTCGAGGCGCTCGGCCCGTGCCTCGTGCGGCGACCCGCGCTCGGCGCCCCCGGCGTGCGGCTCGACGGGGGCTGACGCGCGCCGCGCGGCGCCAGAATACCGCTCACGTTGATCGAGCGAGAAGTGAACCGCCAAGGCGCCAAGGACGCCAAGAGAATCACAAAAATCTTGGCGTCTTATGGCGCCTTGGCGGTTCGAATTCTGCTCTCTTCTGGCGGTTTCAACCCGTTTGTTCCTCTAGGCGCTCGTCCTGAGGCGGGCCTTGCGCGCGCCGCGCTCGAGCGCGAGCGCGATCAGGCGCTCGATCAACTCGCGCGCGGGGATGCCGCTCGCCTCCCAGAGCTTCGGGTACATCGAGATCGCCGTGAAGCCGGGGATGGTGTTGATCTCGTTCACGTAGAGCGCGCGATCGGGCGAGAGGAAGAGGTCGACGCGGGCCATCCCCGACGCCTCCAGCGCGCGGAACGCGCGGAGCGCGACCAGCTGCACGGCGTTCGCCTCGGCCGGGGAGAGATCGGCCGGGATCCGGATCGTGGCCCCGTCGGCGTCGATGTACTTCGCGGCGTAGGAGTAGAAGCCGTCGGCGTGCCCGACCACGATCTCGCCGGGCACGGAGGCGATGGGGTCGTCGTCGCCGAGCACGGAGCACTCGATCTCGCGCACGCCCTCGATGCCCTGCTCGCAGACGATCTTCAGGTCGAACTCGAAGGCGTGCTCGACGGCCGCCTCGATCTCGGAGCGCGCCTTGACGCGCCGGACCCCGACGGACGACCCGAGGTTCGCGGGCTTGACGAAGATCGGCCCGAACCCGGCGCTGCCGGGGGCGGAGAGGGCGGCGATCTGGTCGATGCACGCGCCGCGATCGCGGTCCCACGCGGCCCGGCGGAGGGTGACGTGGGGGACGATCGGGATCTCCGCCTCGCGGAGCAGGCGCTTCATCACGTCCTTGTCCATCCCCACGGCGGAGCCGAGCACGCCGGAGCCGACGTACGGGACGCCGGCGAGCTCGAGGAGGCCCTGGACGCAGCCGTCCTCCCCGGTGGGCCCGTGCAGGACGGGGAAGACGACGTCGATCGGGGCGCGGGCGCCGCCCGGCACGGTCAGCGTGGCCTCGCCGGCGGGCCCGGGGTGGGCGTCGAGGGCGATCTCCGGCATCGCCTCGTTCAGCCGGGCGAGGCGGGGGTCGCGCGCCGCGCCGAGGAGCAGCGCCTCTTCCTGGAGCAGCCAGCGGCCGGACTTGTCGATGCCGATGAGCACCGGCTCGAAGCGGTCGCGGTCGAGCGCCTCGACGACGAAGCGGGCGGACAGGAGGGAGATCTCGTGCTCGGCCGAGCGGCCGCCGAAGAGGACGGCGACGCGCACCTTGGCGGGGTTCCGCATGGCGGCACCCTAGCCGCGATCGCGCGCGGGGGTGAAGAAGCCGGCGACTCGAGCGACGCGAGCGACGCGAAGAATGACGGCTACTCGGAGAGGACGCGGAACGACGTGCGGACCGTCGCCATCGCCACGCGTGCGACGTGGCCGTCGGCGAGCTCGACGTCGACGGCGGTGAGCTGGCCCTGGCGCTCGATCAGCCTGGCCACGCTCACCCTGGAGCCCCGGGCGACCTCGGCGCGGGCGACCTTGACGTCCGCGAGCGCCTCCAGCCGAGCGCCGACGGCGATGCCGTTCGCCACCTTTGCCGGCGTCTCCTCGCTCGCGCCCGCCGCTCCGGCGGGGACGACCACGGCCAGCGCCGCGACGACCGCAACGATGAGGCCGCCCGTCGTGCTCCTTCGACTGCAGGTGAGCATCGGGCCCGATTCTACGCGGAAGGAGAGCGATGTCACCTGCGTTGTCACCGGATCGGCGGTCCGTCCGGGGAGCGCTCCGCGACGACATCGAGCGCGCCTGTCGGCACGGAACGCAGGGGTGCGTCGTTCACCTGGGGCTGCCCCCGGCCGGAAGCGGGCATCCCCGACGGGGCGCTCCGCACGCGCTGGACGCGGCCGCCCCGGCGAGCTCCGCGACGCGACATCGAGCTCGGCAAAAAGGGTCCCAATCTGCGGACCTCGCTCGTGTCCGAACAAGGCGAGGAGGCATGATGAAGCCGCGATCGCTTATTTCAGTCACAGCCGCGCTGCTGTTTCTCGGCGTCTCGATCCCCGAGGCCGTTGCGGAGGACAAGACACCGACCAAGCAAGAGAATTACAGCTATACGTTCACCGACGATCTTCTGGATGCCTCGAACAGCTCCGCGACCGGCGCCATGCTCCAGGTCCGACAGCCCGGGCGTCGCGACAGGCTGCTCCGGCCGAGACTTCACTTCGTCCCGGAGATGCTCAAGTCGGTCGAAACGATGTGATGGGGAGCGGGCAGTGGTCGAATTGCCCGGAGAGAGCTCACTGGGAGGCGAGAAGGCGAGAATATCATTGATCTTTTCTTCCCGCCGCCCGCCTTCATGTTCAAATACGACCACGACCAGATTGCCGGGCTCGTGGAGCCTGTGCGCCCGGTCCGCTCCTGGGGCCGTGTCAGCGCGCTCCCCTGCCCTCGTCGAGGCTACGCGTCTCCGGAGCTCGGCAGCTCGGCCGGGGTCGGCGTGCGGGTCCGCCTCGCGGCGGCCGCGGCGGCGACGTTCTTCCGCATGAAGTCGACGACCGGCGCGAGCACGTCCATGACCTTCCGGTCGGTCTGCGCGTGCGTCTTGGCGATGCGGTAGGCGGCATAGAGCGACTCGCGGAACTTGACGGCGGTATAGAGCGTCGAGTCGCCGAGCTCGCCGCCCACCGAGGAGAGGCTCGCCGCGACGTCGCTGAAGAGCAGGTGCTTCTCGATCCGCTCGCGGAGCAGCGCCGTCTCGAAGCGGTTCGGGTCCATGCCTTCGTCCTGATCGGCCAGCGACTCGAACAGGGCCGGCTTCATGTCGACCACGTCGAGCACCTTGTGCAGCATCGCGTGTTCGCCGTCACGCAGCCTCGGCGCGGTCTTCCGCTGCTCCTTGGTGAGCGTCACGAGGCCGGGGAAGAGCTCGTCGAGCTTCTCGACGAACTCGGTGGCGAGGGCCTTCGCCTTCCGGGCCCGCACTCGAAACTCGTCGAGCGGCATGTCTTCCCACGTGGTCCAAGTCGAATCCTTCTTTCGCGGTGCCATGGGTTCCTCCGTCGGATGATGGGGACAAGCAGACGGGCTTAGCCGCCAGCTGCGAGGTTCGCAAGCCGGGGGACCTGGGGAGCACGATCTCGGCAAAGGCGCGGTGTGCGGGCGCGAGACTTTCCGTGGAGCGCGAGCGGGGCCTGCGAGGCGTTCGGCTTGGTCACCCCCCACACGCGCCCGGCTCCGACACGCGCGCAGCAGGACCCGCCCGCGATGCGCCCACCCTCGTGGACCCAGGATCGTAGTCATCACAAGCGAGCCAGCCGTCCATCTTCGAGCAGCACCCAGGGAGCTGAGGTCGAGTACGCCTCGACCCCAGCCAGGGGCAAACCAGGTGCATCCGCGAGGACATCGATGCCTTCGCGGAGCTTCAACCCACGTTCGGTAAGCCGATACACTCGCGAGAGCATCGGGTGCGAGTCGGATGGCTCTGGCCCTGGCGCACGTTCCACAGCCGCGCCAGCGTCGTGGTCTGCCCAATGCTCTAGCCGGCGTGGCAGGAACAGGTCGCCCGTGCAGGAGAGCGTCCGCCACAAGTCCATTCCAGCCCGCAGGTCGCGCCCAACCACGGCGAGAGGAGTCTGCCACTCCGCAGACAGGATGGTCAGGAGCAGCTCGTCGAATCGACTGAGGCGCAGCGCTCCTTCCGCAGTCCTTCTCGGGAAAAAGGACGAGAGGAGCTCCCACAAGGGCGCGAGTTCTGGAAACCCTTCGACGCCACGTGCGCAATTCTGCGCGAACGGCCTCGGATCTGCTGCCGTGTACTGGCTCCAGAGGCGGACGGCACGCCGGTAGCGTCCGGGCGGCCAGGGACGCGCTTCACCGAGCCGCTCCAGGATCGTCCCCAGCGCGGAGGCGGAGCACCACGTCGGCACGGCAGAGTCGTTGTTGTCCAGCCCTAGGAATGGAGGATCCAGTTCGACGACGACGATGTCCTTGCGGGGGATGGCACGCGTGCGCAGCCTGCTGCAGACTCTCCAGAGCGCCACGCGCTCGCGCAGATTGGTGGACGAAACCCATACGAAAACCACAGGACCTATCTTGCGATCAGCACCGATAGGGTCGTCAAAATCACCCCACCACGCCTGACGCGCAAGAACATGCTCGGACGCACCCACGCGAGACGGCCCAACAAGAACACAGTCGGAGTCGACGACAACGTTGGCGGCACCCAGCGGCGCGATGCGATCCGCCACGCGAGACTCGAAAACCACATGTGTTGCGCTAGCGATATCCACAGCGAAGACACTCACTAGATTCGTACGGCTCGCCGCGAAGGCAATAGTCAAGACAGTCGCGACAGAACGTATGACCGCTTGTCGTTATGCGCGTGCAAGGCCGTCCTTTGGCCTGGCAAGCTTCAAAGTATTCGCTGCACCTGGTGACCGGGGCGCACCCTGCCATCTGCTCAGAGGTACCGCTGCCCACGTCGTCACCGTTTCGGTATGCGTCTCCTGTAGCCGCTGACGGGAGGATGATACTGCCACCTGCGCCGTCCGTTCCCTGGCCCCTGAGATAGCACTCACCCATGTCGAAGTTGCACGCCGTGAGACCGGAAACGAGAACAGCGGCCGCCTTCGTTTTCGACATGCGCCGCATGCCCCCATCCTCCAGGTCATTCCGGATACACGCGCGGAGATGCGGGTGCAATGGTGATTCGCATCACTGCTCGTGTTCTTGCGCTACCGTTCATCAGGCCCCCCGCTCCGCGGCCGAGCCCGAGCAGAGCGCAGCGGGCTGCGATTCGTCGCGGACGAACTCAGCGCGGACGCGGAGATCGATGCGAACATCGGCGAACTCGGCGCGGTCATGGTCCACATGCTCGACGAACGCCTCTACACGGGATGCCTGAAGCGCGAGTTCGTCGAACTCCTGCTCGGGCTGGATATCGGACTGCGCTATTCGGTCGCAGAAGAGTGTCACGAACGTGCGCACGGTCGCCGCGTCGCCCGCGAACCGCTCGATCGCTGCCACGAGCTGGTCGATGGCCACCAAGAACGGCTCGATGGCCGCCACGAACCGCTCGATCGCTGCCAAGAACGGCTCGATGGCCGCCACGAACCGCCCGATGGCTGCCACGAACCGCTCGATCGCTGCCACGAGCCGCTCGATGGTCGCCGTGAGCCGTTCCCCTGCCCCGTCTCACCTCGACCCCTCCGGGCGCCGCTCCCGCACGACCGCTGCCAAGCGCCGTGCGCGTGGAGCAGTCCTGGTAGGGGCCACCGTGCGCATCGCAGGGATGCGAACGCCAGGGCGACGGTGTCCGCCCGCGTGGGGGTGGCAGGCCAGTCGACAGCGGCGGGATGTCAGGCGGGCTCCGCGATGCGCTACCCGACGGGTCGAACAGGCGTGAGATGCGCATTGATTCGTATTGCACGCCTTGTCGATCCATGATGAAAGCATCCCAAGGACAGCATCATGATGGGCGCTCATCCCCCTGCCGAGAACGCCCCCCACGCATCGTTCGACCCCCGCGTCTGGCAGCTCTGGGGAAAAGCCGACCCCCCGGGCCCGCGAGGGAAGCCCGGATTGGCACCCTCTCCTGTGCCACGTGCTCGACGTTGTCGCGTGCGCCGAGCGCCTGCTGCTCCAGGTGCGTCCCGAGCGGCTCGACGCGATGGCCGCAGCCCTCGCCCTGCCGCGCCGCTTCGTCTGCACGACGTGGATCGAGCCCGGAGAGCTCGCGTTGTCGCCCGAGGACACGCCGCAGACCTCGCTGGTCGCGCGGCGCCCCGAGCTGCGGACTCCCGCCCTCTGACTTGCAAAGGAGCCTCCGATGTACCTGTCCCGAGCCTTGCTGAACCCCATTTCGCGCGCCGTGCGCGCTGATATCGCCGATATCGAGGGTCTCCACCGCACGATCATGCGCGCGTTCCCCGACGGCGCCGGGCCCCATCCGCGCCGGGCGCACGGCGTCCTTTTTCGCGTGGACGAGGCGGTCCTGCGCGGCCGGTTCGTCCTCCTGGTTCAGAGCGCGACGCGACCGGACTTCACGCGGCTGCCCGAGGACTACTTCCTCGATATCCAGGAGGATCTGGGCTTAACCGAGCCGAGCCCCATCGAGAACCCGGCGATCCGGGAAGTCGGCAGCGAGCGGGCGCGTATCAGAGCGGGGGATTTCTTCCGCTTCAGCCTGCGCGCCAGTCCGACGCGCCGAATCGACACGAAGAGCGGCGACGACGGCAAGCGCCGCAATGGCAGGCGCGTGGAGCTGCGCGACGACGCATCGCGGCTCGACTGGCTGCGGCGCAAGGCGATGGCCGGCGGCTTCGAGCTCTGCGGCGCGGAGGACGGCGCCGGGGTGGGCGGCGTGTCGGCGGTCGAGGAGCCGAAGCTCACCGGTCGCGGGTCGGGCGCAAGCGAGCAGCGACAGCAGCTCACGCTGGCACCGGTGCTGTTCGAGGGGCGGTTGCGGGTGACCGACGCGGATCGGTTTCGTGAAGCGCTCGCGGCGGGTGTCGGACCGGCGAAGGCGTACGGGTTCGGGCTGCTGTCGATCGCGCCAGAGCAGGGCTGAGCGGCGTCCGGCGGCAAGCCGGCGGGCGACTGGCAGGTACGGCGCAGCGAGCGCGCCAAAAAAACGTCGCCCCGGCGCTCTCGGTGCTGATGCTCGGTCCCGGGGTGTCGATACGATGCCCTCGGTAGCAGGATTGGGTCGCCCCCGCGCACGCGGGGGGTGAACTGAGCAGCGCGATCAAGATGGCGGCCCCCGGGCACCATGAAGAGCCTCGACGATGGTGGATCGCGTCGAAATCACGTTCGTCTACGCGCGAGCTCAGGGTACGCTCCTTCCATGCGGCCGCGGCCGGCGGATGGACGCAGCGAGCGCCCGTCCCAGAGGCAACAGAGCTCGGCTCGGACTATTGCCCCGCTGACGAAACCAAGGTCCTCACCTCGCGCGCTCCCTTTGATGAAGTAGATTTCGAGAAGATCGAGCGCGGCAATTATGGACATGCGAAAACGCAGAACGCCCTCGCCGACTTCCTTCGACGCCACGACATCCAGCCACGTTCGCCGTCCGTGAGCGAACCGGAGTACGACCTCGCCTGGGAAGCGGGTACCACGATCTTCGTGGCTGAGGTCAAAAGCATCACGGATGCGAACGAGGAACGGCAGCTCAGGCTCGGGCTCGGTCAAGTGCTTTGGTACGCTCATCTGCTCAGGGCCGGAGGGAGGACAATTGAACCTGTCCTCGTCGCAGAGCGGGAGCCGCAGGATCCGAGGTGGCTCGAGATGTGTGAGGCCGTCGGGGTCCGGCTCGTGTGGCCGGATGTGTTCGCAAGTGCACAGCTCGAGGATGCGTTCAACACGGCCCGCCAGGTGATGGCTCCCCGGCTCCGTAACGCACCTACGGCACCCAGCTTCCGACGCCACGGAGCGACACCAGCGCGCCGACCGGCGGCGATCTGTACGCGACCCCCACGCCGTCCACCGAGAAATCGTTGCGCCGGAGCGGCACCAGCGCGGCGGCGCCGACCTCGAAGCCGAGCGGACCTGCCAGGCTCGCCAGCGACAGCTCGATCGGCACCGCCAGCCACGTCTTCTCGACGGCGTCGTTCCGCGTGAAGCCGCTCGCCGCCGCCTTCAGCCGGCCAGCGTGAACGCCGGAGCACACGTCGAAGCGCAGCACCCCAGCACCCGCGGCCGCGAAGCAGGCGCGCACGGCGCCGCCGAGCATCGTCTCGCGGAGCTCGCCCGGCCCGAGCTCCAGCGTCTGCGGGACGAGCCAGAGCGCGCCGATCGCCGCTCGAAATCGCGTACCGCCGATGCCGAGCTCCGCGGAGAGCGCGGGCGCGAAGGGACGCACCACGCCGAACAGGCCGGCAGCGCCCACCGCCATCGTGAGCCGCGTGGCGCCACGTCCGGACGTCGACGCCTCGCGCTCGCCGCCGCCGGCGCCCGCTGGCGCGGGCCGCGCGACCAGCGGCCGCTCCGCCGAAACGCTGGGCGAAGGCGCAGGCGCTGGAGGCGCGGGCGGCGGCGTGTCGCGCGCCTCGGCCTCGGAAGCTTGCGCCGACGGCTCCCGCGCGTCGGAGTCGAGCAGCAGCGCGAGCGTCACCGCGGTCGCCTGCTCGAGCCCGGCGCAGCTGCGGCTGCGATCGCGCAGCTCGCGCGCGCCGCTCCCGCTGCGGATGGACGCGCGGAAGCCGTCGGTATCCCGGGTGAACTCGACGACGTAGGAGCCGCTCGCACCCGTCTCCGGCCGGCCGCGCAGCTGCTCGACGCGCTCGATGAGGCGCGCCGCGTCCGGGCAGATCTCGGCGCCAGCGCCGCGCGTCACGCTCAGGAACGGCTCGGTCTGCGCCGTGGCGGTCCCCGAAGCCGCCAGCATCGCACCAAAAACCACGGGAAAAGCGCGACGCCTCCGCATCGGGACGACGCGAGGGTAGCCGCCGCGCGGAGCACGCGCATTTATTTGTGATCGTCTCGGCCCGGCGTCCCCACTAGGGGACCGAGTGGTATCGTCCCTGCACAATTCCGCGCTCGATCTTGCGGCGTCGGCTCGTCTCGTTCGCTGACAGGTCACCGGGACGTCACGGCATGAGCATACCGGACCCCGAGTTTCGAGCCCTCTACGACGCGCACTTCAACTTCGTCTGGTGCTCGCTCAGGCGCCTCGGGGTGCGCGAGGCGGACGTGCTCGACCTGGCGCAGAAGGTGTTCTTGACCGCGCATTTCAAGCTCCCCGAGTTCGAGGGTCGCTCGCTCCTCACGACATGGCTCTTCGGCATCTGCCAGCGTGTCGCGAGCGACTACCGGCGCTCCGCGCGGTTCCGGCGCGAGGTCACGACGGACGCCGCGGAGATGGACCTCTACGGCGGCGCGTCCGACGAGCTCGCGCTGAGCGCGGAGTCGCGGCAGCGCGCTCAGGCGGCGGAGGCCATCTTGAACAAGCTGCCGGAGCCGCAGCGCCTCGTGTTCGTCCTGTTCGAGCTCGAGGAGAAGTCGGGCCAGGAGATCGCGGACCTGCTGGGCATTTCCGTGGGCACCGTGCGCTCGCGCCTCCGCCTGGCGCGCGAGACCTTCTCCCGCGAGGTCAAGCGCCTCGCGCTTGCACAGGACACGAGCCGAAAGGAGGCCGTGTGATGGGGGATCCTGAACGGCTGCTGAGCGTCAGGAGCGGGGCGGACCCGCTCGAGCGGGAGCTCCTGGGGAGCGTGCGCCACGTGGGTCCGCCCGAGGGCGCGAAGGAGCGCGCATGGCGCGGCATCGCGGGCCAGCTGGCGGCGGGGACGGCCGCCGGCGCCGCGGCCGGCTCGAGCGCCGCCGCTGCCACGAAGGCTGGCGCCGGTTCGCTGTTGCCGCCGGCGCTCTCGGTCAAGGCAGCGGCGGTGCTCGTGGGCGGCGGCCTGGTGCTCGGCGGAGGGTACTGGGCCCTCTCCTCCCCGGACGAGCCGCCTGCGCCGCCCAGCGCGGCGGCCCCGGAGCGCGCGCCCGCGGAGGCGCCGCAGGCCCCTGTGGCGCCTCTGGAGGAGCCCAAGGCGCTTCCGGAGCCGCCGCTCGATGGTCCCACCGCGGCAGAGCCGCCCCGGAGGCCGAGCGGACCGAAGCCGACGGAGACCGATCTTCTGCGCGCGGAGAGCGCGCTGCTCACGGAAGCGCGCGCCAAGCTGCGCTCTGGAGACGTGGCGGGAGCCACGGCGCTCCTCGAGCGCCTGCGCGCGCAGTTCCCGAACGGCGTGCTCCGGCAGGAGCGCGAGGTGCTCGCCATCGACGTGCTGGCCGCGCGCGGCAACGCGCAGGAGGCGAAGCGGCGCGCTCAGGCCTTCGTCAAGCAGTATCCCAAGAGCCCCCACAGCGCGAAGCTCGGGCGGTTCCTGGATCAGCCGTGAGGCGCTGCTCGGCCGCTCGCATCATGGCGTTCGGCTGCCTTGCGGCCTCCGGGTGTGATGCGGAGATCACCTCGGTCGGAGCCTGGGCGCCCGTCGTGTCCGGATCGTCTTCTATCGAGGCGGAGCTCGGAGAGCTGAGCGACGGCTTCACCGTCGGTGAAGACAGCCGCGCTTCCGGGGGCCGCTTCATCGCGCCCCCTGCCGGGATGCCCTCGGACGAGGCGCCGGGGCTCGAGCGGGCTCGCTACCGCTTCGAGGCGCCGAGCGGGGCAGAATACGTGATCTGGGGGCGGATCCACGCTCCGGGCGCCCTCAACAACCGCTTCTGGTTCCAGGTGGACGGCGGCCCCTGGTACCTCTGGCGCATCAGCGTCGGTGACATCTGGTTCTGGGACGATCTCCACGACAACACGCGTTATGGCGAGCCGCTCCGCTTCCCCCTCTCGGCCGGAGCGCACGAGCTCGTCCTCGCGAACGCCGTCGAGGGCGTCCAGCTGGATCGGCTGTACTTCACGCCGGACGGCGACGAGCCTCCGGGCAACGACACGCCCTGCGATCCGCCGCATTCGATCGAGGTCGAAGGGGAATGCCTCCCGAGCTGCGGCGCCTTGAAGGGAACAGCGTGCGGCGACGTCCCGTGCGCCGGGCGCGAATTGCTCGAAGCCTACGATTGCGCGGTGTGCTGCAGCATCGAAGGACCGTGAGCCGGCGGCGCTCCCGCCATCGGGTCGGAGCTCGGCGACCGTGGACCCACCTCTTCGTACCCATCGAAACGTCTCCACGCTTCGACGACGAAAAAGGTGATCGCGCCCGAGCGGGTCTCCCACCGAGCCCGAGTAGCCAGCAGCCTCGAGCGGAGCCCTGAATGACCGCATCATCGATTGAACAATTGAAGTCCCACGGAAGCGCGGGCCTGCTCGCCGCGGCGCTCGCGCTGTCGGCGTGCATCGGCAACCTGGGCAGCGAAGACGGCACATCGCCGGAGGAGGGAACGAACGGCGCGAGCGGCAGCTCGAGCAGCGGAGGCTCGGGCTCGGGGTCGGCGGGCCCCGGCAAGCCATTGACGTGCGACGCGAGCACCATCGATCCTGGGCCTTCGCCGATGCGGCTGCTCTCGCGGGAGCAGTACCTGAACACCGTGCGCGACCTCATCGGCGACGTGCCCGGCCTCGATGCGGCGCTCGGCCCCGCGATCGAGGCGTCGGCGTTCGGCCTCTTGCAGCCGGACGTGACGCAGGTCGAGCTCGAGCACTTCCAGGCCGCGGCGGACGTCATCGCCGCGGCCGTCGCCGGCAATCCGGCGGCCCTCGACAGGATCGCTCCTTGCGAGGCCGGAGCCGAGCCGAGCGAGTGCGCGCGCCAGCTGGTCGTGGGCTTCGGCGCCCGCGCCTACCGCGCGCCGATCACGGACGCGGCGGACATCGAGCGACACCTGCAGCTCTTCGACGCCGGCGCGGAGACGAGCTACGAGCACGGGGTCGAGCTCCTGCTCCGCGGCATGCTGCAGTCGCCGCGCTTCCTGTACCGCGTCGAGATCGGCACCTCGGAGAAGGTGAGCGATCGCGCCGTGAAGCTCTCTCCCTACGAGGTGGCCGCTCGCCTCTCCTACATGCTGTGGGGCACCCTGCCGGACGCCAGGCTCAACGAGGCCATCGACGACGGCAGCCTGACCACGAAGGAGGGTGTCGCGGCGCAGCTCGATTGGATGCTCGAGGACGAGCGCGGCCAGAAGCTGGTCCATCGCTTCCTCGGCAGCTGGACGCACCTGAACGGCCTGAACAGCGTGGTGAAGGACGCGGACGCCTTCCCCGAGTGGCAGTCGCGGTCGTTCCGCGAGTCGCTGCGCGGGCAGGCCGACGCCTTCTTCGACCACGTGCTCGACGACGAGGGAGGCAAGCTGAGCGCGCTCCTCACCTCGACGACGGTCTTCTACAACAAGGATCTCGGCGGCTACTACGGCGTCACCGGCGACGACTCCTTCCAGGCGCTGAAGCGCACGGACGGCGCCACCTCGGGCATCCTGACGCTCCCGGCGCTGCTCGCCGTCCAGGCGAAGCCCGCAGAGAGCTCGCCGATCTACCGAGGGAAGTTCGTGCGCGAGGCGCTGCTCTGCCAGCAGCTGCCCGCCCCGCCGGCCAACATCCCCAAGCCGCCCGAGGTCGACCCGAGCAGCTCGACCCGAGAGCGGCTGTCGCAGCACGAGGTGGACCCGAGCTGCGTCGGCTGCCACCAGCTGCTCGATCCGATCGGCTTCGGCTTCGAGCACTACGACGCGCTCGGCCGCTACCGCGAGCTCGACGGCGGCGAGCCGGTCGACGCGAGCGGCAAGATCATCGCCACCCGCGACATGAACGGCGATTTCGAGGGCGTGGCGGAGCTCGGCGAGCGGCTCGCGGGCAGCGCCGAGGTGGAAGAGTGCGTTGCGCGCCAGTGGTTCCGCTTCGCCATCGCCCGCTTCGAGCAGGACATGGATGGTTGCTCGATGGAGAGCTTGCTCGCGACCTTCAAGGCTGCTGGCCAGGATCTGAACGCGCTTCCCCGCGCCGTCGTGGAGACGGACGCCTTCCTTTACCGCCGCGCGCTGGACGCGCACACGAAGGAGATGCCATGAACCGAAGAGGCCCTATCGACCTCCGCACCCAGATCAGCCGCCGCAAGCTGCTGGGCGGGCTCGGCGCCCTGACCGTCGCGCTCACGAGCCCCGTCTGGCGGAGCGCCACGGTGTTTGGTCAGGACGCGAAGCAGCCGGGCGCCAGGCGCTTCATCGGCATCTTCTCGGCGAACGGCACGGTGCCGTCGGCGTTCTTCCCGCCGGGAGACGCGCACGAGGCGCCGCTCTCGCTCGGACCTATCCTGGCGCCGCTCGAGGAGCACAAGCAGAGGATGCTTGTGCTCAAGGGCGTGCACATGAATTCGACGGTCGAGGACGAGCTCGGCGTCCCGAGCGAGAACAAGCCCGGCGGCCCGCACATGAAGGGCCCCGGCGCGATGCTCACGGGCGGCTCGCTGCTCGCCGGCAGCTTCACGGGCGCGGGCGGCCCCGCCGGCTGGGCGGATCGCATCTCCGTCGACCAGCACATCGCGCGTCGCATCGGCGAGAGAAGCCAGTTCCCGTCGCTCGAGTTCGGCGTGCGCATCGAGGGGCAGGAGCCGCTCCGCGTGATCTCGTACCGCGGTCCGAACCAGCCGAACACCGCCGTCGACGATCCATTCCAGATGTACTCGCGCATCTTCGCCAACGCGGATCTCTCCGAAACGGAGCTGCAGCGGCTGATCGCCGAGCGCCAGAGCGTGCTGGACTTCCTCAAGGACGATATCGGCCGCCTGAAGGCGCGCGTCAGCTCCGAGGACCAGGCGCGGCTCGAGGCGCACCTCGGCGGCATCCGCAACATCGAGCAGCGGCTGCAGAGCTCGGCGGTGTCGTGCACGCCGCTCACGATGCCGGAGAAGTTCGACACGCGAGCGATGGAGAACTATCCGAAGGTCGGCCGGCTGCAGACCGACCTGATGCTGCTCGCGCACATCTGCGGCATGACCCGCGTCTCCACGTTCATGTGGGCCAACGCCGATAGCTGGCAGTACTATCCCTGGATCGGGGTGAACGAGGAGCACCACGAGCTCTCCCACGCCGGCGACAACGATGCGGTCGCGAACGAGAAGCTCGTGAAGATCAACGTCTGGCACAGCGAGCAGGTGAAATACGTGCTGGATCAGCTGGCGCTCGCGAAGGAAGTGGACGGCAGCTCGGTGCTGGACAACACCCTGCTGCTCTGGGGCAACGAGCTCGGCGCCGGCAACACGCACACGTACAAGGATATCCCCTGGGTGCTCGCGGGCGGCGCGGGCGGCTACTTCAAGATGGGCCGCACCATGAAGTACGCCGATCTGCCGCACAACAACCTGCTCGTGTCGGTGTGCAACGCCATGGGCCTCGACGACGTGACCACCTTCGGCATTCCCGGCGTGTGCACCGGGCCGCTGCCGGGCCTCCTGGCCTGAGCCCTCATTTCTCCTCGCACCCCTGCGTGGCCCGCGCGCGCCGCGCAGGACGCCGGACGGACAGGCGCCCGGCGCCAGGATCCGGGTTGCCCCGGGCGGCTTCGGCCACTACGCTCCGACACATTTGGCTTGTGAGGAACCGTGGTCCCTGCGCCAGCTCAGTCCGCGTTCTCTGATTTCGTCCTGCTCCTTCTCTCCGCGGCGCCCAAGCTCGGGCTCCCGATCGACGCGGTCCTGCGCGACGCCGCGCTCCCGCCGGAGGCGCTCCGCCAGCGCGGGTTGCCGATCTCCCTGAGCGCGGCGCGGCAGATATGGTCCTCCGCCGAGAAGATGAGCGGCAATCCGCTGCTCGGGCTGCACGCCGCGCAGGGGCTCGAGGTCGGCTCGCTCGACCTCCTGGACTACCTGACACGGAGCAGCAGCAGCTTTGGAACAGCGCTGGAACGCGTCATCCGCTTCGCTCCGCTGGTCGCCAGCGGGGGCGTCCTGAGCCTCGAGGTGACCGGTCGCCGCGCGCATTTCCGCCACCTCTCGCCGGACGGCGTGCCCGCCGTCGCGGATCTCATCGTCAGCTTGATGGTGCTCCGGACGCGGGCGTTCTCGGGCGAGCACATCCGCCCGCTGGCGGTGCGCTTCCGGCACCGCCGCGAGCGCGTCGCAGGCGAGTACGAGCGCGTCTTCGACGCGCGGGTCGAGTTCGATGCCCCCTATGACGAGCTGATCTTCGATCGGGACCTCCTGGAGCTGCCCTTCCATTCCGCCGAGCCGCGCCTCTGTGAGATCCTCGAGGACTGCGCGGCGGCGCGCCTTCAGGCGCTCGGCAAGCCCAGCGGGGCGCCGGCGGCCGCCGCCGGCGTCCCGTCGAGCTTCGTCGATGATGTCCGACAGGCCCTCCAGACCTGCATCGCCCAGGGCAACCCGAACATCGATCGCATCGCCGAGCACCTCGGCGTGAGCTCGCGGACGCTCCAGCGGCTGCTGCGAGAGCAGGGCACGTCCCACCGCGCCCTGTTGATGCAAGCGCGAACCGAGCTGGCGGATCGCTACCTGGCCTCGTCCAACCCCACGAGGCGCGCGCTCGCGGCCGGGCTCGGCTACGCGAGCGCGCGCTCGGTGTCCCGCGCGCTGCGCCGCCGGTGAGCCGAGCTCACCGGCGGTCCCGACGGACAGGTACGCCACGCGCGCGCGGTCCATGCCGGCTCAGCCGCACATCGCGCCGAGACCGCCCTGCAGCATCACGGATACCATTGAATCTGAAGCTGCCTGTTGCTCGTCGTGCTCACCTGATAGACGACGTCGTTCGCGGTGCCCGGGAACGGGATCGTGGTCGTCGCGGACCAGCTGTTCGCCGGGGCGCTCTGGGGCGCTCCGCCGTTGGCCGACACGCTGACGCCGTTCAGCGGGACGCCGTCCGCCGGGCTCATCTGCAGCGTCAGGGTCGCCGGCGTCCAGCCGGTCGGGAGGCTCGCCCGATCGATCTGGAAGCAGGACGTCCCGTTGACCGACGCGATGATCGCCGAGCTCATCGGCCCGAGGCTCTGGCAGGGGGGCGCGGGGTTCTTGTAGAACCCGAACGTGTGCTGCCGCGTGAACATCGGCACGGTGGCGCTGCCGGCGTGGTCCGCGAACACCGTGATGTCGTGGCTCCCCGTCTCGGCGAACTGGCCGACCTTCAACGAGTAGACGCCGTCGTTGGCCGTCGTGTCGCCGTGCGCCGCAGCGCCGTCGTCATGGAACGACAGGGGCGTGACCGCGCCGCTCGGGCCGGTCATCTCCGCGCTGACCGTGGCGCCCAGCACCGGGCTGCCCAGGTGGCTCACCTCGGCCTCCACGATGAGCGGCGCCGCCCCGACGTTCAGCGTGCTCGGCGTGACCCGGAGCGAGATCGTGTCGGCCAGGGTCGATACCGCGGAGTAGACGTAGATGGGCTGATCCGAGGTGTTGACGGCGCAGAACTGCCAGAACCCCTCCTCGTACGCCTCCGTCAGGTTCAGGGAGAAGCGCTTGAAGTTCTCCGCCGAGAAGAAGGTCAGGTCGGAGCCAGACGCGGCGAAGTTCGCCTCGGTGATCTTGGACGTCTGGTCCCACGGGGGAAGCAAGTAGACCTCCGGCGCGGCCGCCCCGACGAAGATCATCGTGAAATCCACGATCTGCGCCGCCGAGACCAGCGTGTCCGCGCACGCGAACGACTGCGGCGACTGCGGCGACGGAGGCGGGATCTGCGTCAGCCCCTGGTCGATCATGCCGCCGTCGCGGCAGTCGTTCGCCATGCGGTTGAACGCGCCGATCAGCTCGAGCTGGTCGATCGCGGTGTCGCTGTCGGCGCGCAGGTAGAGCCCGGGCGAGAACCCGTAGTTCGCCGCGATGTCGCTCATCATGGCCTCGTCCGCTCCGGACCCGAGCGCGATCGAGTGGACCTCGTCCACGCGGCTGAAATAGTCCGCATAGAAGTCGCTCGGGGCAGGCGGCGTGTTGTGCTGCCCGTCGGACAGCAGGATGACGCACTCGCGCGCGCTCTTGGTCGGGCTCTCGGAGATCAGCATGTCGAGCGCCTCCTCGAGGCCGGCGCCGATCGAGGTCGACCCGTCGGCGACGAGCGCGTCGACCGCCGTGTCCAGGCCGGAGGCCGGCAGCGCCGTCAAGGGATACGTGACCGACGAGGTGTCGGAGTAGCTCGCCACGCCGAGCAGCTCCGTGAACGACTGCGATGCTGGCACATTGCTCGACACCAGCGTGTTCCAGTAGATCTTGGCCGCCTTCTTCGCGAGCTCGAGGCGGTCGCCGTACATGCTGCCGGACCGATCGATGATCACCACATGGTTCGTGTCCAGCGGGGCGACCTGGGCCAGCGCCGCGGACATCCCCGCCGCGCTCGCGACGAGACCGCCGGCGACGCTTGCGAACATTCTGAATGACCTTCTCATCATCTCCAATCCTTCTTGAGCATCGTTCAAAACCAAATGTCTACAGCGGTTTCCGCCCACCTCTGCTCCACGCAGAGCAGAGCGGCGGTCTCCCGCACAGGAGACGGGTCCAGATCGGCGTTTTCGGCGCGGAAGCGCACTCCAGTGCGCTGAGCACCGAAAACGCCGAGGTGGACCCGTATCCGAAGCGGGTGTTCAGGGCCTCCGGAACACCACCTCGAGCTTGGGGAGCCGCGCGGCGTTCGCGTTGTCGCTCGACATGAACGAGACCTCCCGGTAGTTCCCCACCTCGCTCTCGAGGCGCATCAGGAAGCCGTGGTTGCTCGCGGGCGCGCTCAGCATGTCCTGCACGAGCTCGGTCACGTCCACGCCCTCGTAGTCCTGGCCGAGCGACGTGCTCGGCGGCAGGAGCACCTGGTGGAGCGACGTGGTCGTGGGCTGGTTGGCCCAGGTCACTGTGTTCTCCTGCCACGCCGAGGTGACGCGCTGGAGCAGGAAGGCGTTGGAGCCGCCATACGTCGAGTGCCCCGGGAGCAGGCCGTTCCAGGTGCCCTGGCCGTAGAGGCGCGCGTCGGGATCGGCGTAGAGGGTGAGGCGCGCCCGCTCGATCGTGGAGCCCGCCGGGATCTCCGACAGATCGAAGCGGAACAGGCTCCGGTTCACGTAACTCGTATTGCTGGAGGTCCACACCCCCGCGGTCATGTTCGGGGAGCTCCCGTTGTTGGCCCCGACGCTCGCGCTCAGGTTGGTGATCGTCGCATCGATACCGTCGCTGCCGGGCTGGAGCGTCAGCCGCTCCGGCTCGTTCTCGCAGCGGCCGCCGACGACGAACACGCCGCCCACCGCGTCGCACTGCGCCTCGTAGGCCGGCGTGTGACAGGCGCCGTCGGGCTCCGTGCACGAGCCGATGGGCTCGACCCCGCAGGCGTCGACCTGCGCGCAGCTGTAGCCGCTCAGGAAGTAGCCGCCGGCCTCGCGGCAGCTCGCGCTGGAGCTGATGCCGCCCGTGCCGAGGTCGGTGCAGCCCTGGGACCGGCAGCACGCGCCCTTCGTCTCGAGGAGGCAGCTCGACGAGCAGCCGTCGCCGTTCTGCGTGTTGCCGTCGTCGCACTGCTCGGACGCCTGCTGCACGCCGTCGCCGCAGCAGCGCTCGACGGTCACGCCCGCGTTCTGCACGACGGAGCACTGGATGACGTCGTCCTCGGGGCCCTGGCACGTCCCGCTCACGCACGTCTGCCCCGGTCCCGTCGTGCAATCCGCGTCGTCGAGGCACGAGCAAGGCATGGTGTCCTCGGAGTGTTCGTCGAAGCAGGCCTCGACCTCGGCGAGCCACGCCTCGGCCAGGGCGCTCGGATACACCAGGTTGGACGCCTCGAGCCCGTTGCTCGTGTCGTAGAGCAGCGCGGTCAGATCGAACGTGGGCGTCGGGGTGTTGACGACGGCGCCGCTGAAGGCGCCCACCCGCAGCTGGTTGGCGACGGCGGAGCCCTGCGCGTCGAGGCAGCCCCAGTGCTTGAGCAGGTTGATGTGCGCTTCCTGGCACGGGAAGCTGAGGTTGCCGCGCAGGCCGCTCACCAGCCCGACGTACGTGCAGGTGCCGGTCACGAACCTCTCGGCGAGCGCGTCCTTGTCCTGCAGCCAGTCCATCATGGGCCGACCTTCGATGCAGAGGTTCTCCATCGTGGACACCCGCTCTCCCAGGTTGAAGCCGAAATTGAGGACCTCCTGCACGCCGCCCGTGACGTCCTCCGTGGTGGGGGCCATCGGGTCCTCCGCGTGGAGCCCCAGCTCGTCCTTGCACCACGCGAGGAAGTCGGCGGTCTCCGAGGGGGCCGTGAGGGAGCGGGTCACCTCTGTCGGCTGGTAGTTCGTCACCTGGCCGAGCGACGTGCTGTCCCACTGGTACGTCGCCTCGAGCCCGGGCTGGAACTTGGCCTTCGCGACCGAGCCGATATCCCAGGATCGGCGCCAGTCCCAGAGCGTGAACTTCCTCGGCTTCTTGAAGAGCTTGACCTCGAGGCCGATGTGAATGCCGGCGTTGAGCGCGGCGATGAGCTCGAGCTCGCTCATGCCGTAGGTGGCGATCGCGTGGGCGGGCGCATGGGGGTTCTTGAGCCCCCAGATCACCTGCTCGGCGTACTGGGCGCCGGCCTGCGGCGCGCACACGCCGTCGGGCGTGCAGACCTGACCGTAGCCGCAGACGGTGTCCGCGGTGGCAGCGTCGTAGTTGCAGCGGCGGGTGCACGCGCCGTCGACGCACGTGCGGCCTGGCTCGCTCGCGCAGGTCGGGTTCGGGTCCGCGCTGCACAGGCACGTGACCGGCGTACCGCCGACCGTGCACAGCTTCTTCACGGGGTCGCACGTCTCGCCGCTCGCGCAGTCGGCGTTGGACGCGCAGCCGCACGCGGACTGGAAGCCCGAGTGGAGCGGGTGGCAGCCGGGGCCCCTCCACTCGACGACATCGCTCCTGGTCTCGGTCACGCAACGGTACGCGCCGAAGTTGCCGGGGCACTCGGCCTCGGTGACGTCGTAGGTGACGGCTCCGGGGATCGCCGCGTCGCAGTTGCTCCCGATCTTGCGGACCGTCGACGGCAGCGAGTCGCTCACGTAGATGTCGCCGGAGGGCAGCACGGCCAGGCCGCCGGGCAGCTCGAGGACGGCGGACGTGGCCAGGCCGTCTTGCCACACGGTGCCAGGCCCGCCGGCGACCGTGACCGTGGCGCCGAGCGCCGGATCGAAGCGCCGGACGCGACCGGGCTTGTTGCCCTCGCCGATGAACACGCTGCCAGAGCCGTCGATCGCGAGCGCCTGCGGCGAGGTGAGCCGAGCGGCCGTGCCAACGCCGTCCGCGGAGCCCGCGGTGCCGTTGCCTGCCACGGTGGTGACCATCGAGGTCGCGATCTCGAACCGGCGCAGCGAGTGATTGAACGCGTCGGCGATGTACAGGTTGCCGCGCCCGTCGGCGACGATGCCGGACGGCTCCGCGAACCGCGCTGTCGTCCCCACGCCGTCGACGTTCCCGGACGAGGAGGCCAGGCCGGCGACCGCGATGTTCGCGCCCGTCGCGAGGTCGATCCAGACCAGCGTGCGGTCCCCGCTGTTGGTGACGTACAGGTGGCTTCCGACCACGGCCACGTCGCGCGGCGTGCCGACCACGGTGCGGTCGGCGATCGTCGTGACCTGGCCGCTGCTCAGCGTGAGCTTGCGGATCGTGCGGCTGCCGCGATCGGCGATGTAGAGGGCGCCGTCGTGGAGCGTGATGCCCGAGATGGTGTTGAACCGCGCGGCGGTGCCCACGCCGTCGGTGGTGCCCGAGACGGTCGACCCCGCGATCGTCGTCACCGCGCCGCTCGTCAGGTCGATGCGGCGCACGGCGGTCCGGTCCGCGACGTAGAGCATGCGCGTCGACGCGTCATAGGCCATGTCGCCGGGCTGGATGAAGCGGGCCTGCGCGTAGCTGCCGTTCGTGAGGGCGCGCGCCCCGGCCAGGCCGAAGGGCGACGACGCCACGGGGAGGCAGCAGACGCCGTGCTTCTGGCAGCCCGAGATGTCGCGGAGATCGTCGCTGCGCACGTCGGTCACGCAGGTGCCGTCGCTGTCGCACTCGTCACAGGTCTTGTTCGCGTTCCACTTGGCGGTGAAGCCTGCCTGGAAGGCGGTCTTGAGCAGCTTGGCCTGCTTCTCCTTCATGAAGGTGGCGAGCAGCTCGTACGAGAGCTTGCCTGAATCGCACCACTCCTCGGTGATCCCCGTCCAGTCGTCGATGCAGGCGCGGCCGCCGGTGGCGAAGGTGAGGCAGCAGGAGTTGTTGGTGTCGAGCGGGGAGCAGCCGAGGTTCAGCTCGGACTCCTCGACGAGGCGGTTGGAGCAGTACGTCTGATCTTTGTAGTTGAAGACGGGCTTGCACTCGAGGGACTCGTCAGGGTTGCTGTTCACGAGCGCCTGCTCGAGCGAGGTGTTGAGGTCGACCACGCCGCCGGAGCCGCTCGGCTTGAGATCCACCGAGAAGCCGATGCTCGCCTCCACGCCGACCTTCAGCCGCTTGCCGAGCGGCACGCCGAGGAAGAGCTTCGCGCCCACCTCCGGGCGCACCGAGACCACCGTCCCCGCCTCGCCCGTCACGTCCGGCGCCTGGAACGCGTGCATGTCGCGATCGAAATCGACGTTCTCGATCTTGTGGTTCGTGTGTTTGTTGAGCGCCTCCTGCAGGCGCTTGCGCATGAAATAGGCCTCGTCGTACCACTTGACCCCGGCGCCGAGCCGGAAGTACGGGATGAGGAACGCGCCGGGGACCGGGGGGAGCGGGATCTTCGTCAGATCCTTCTCGATCGGCTTCATCTGCATATCCAGGTTGAGCGCCGCGGCCATGACGGCGGCGGAGCGCCCCTCCAGCTTCTCGGCCGGCTTCGCCGCGCTCCTGGGCCAGGTGGCCGGGCTCGGAGCGCCGCTCGGCGTGTAGTCCGCCGTGTAAGAGAAGGGCATGTATGTCCCGACGAGGAACTCCTGCGGGGACACCCGGCCGTCGTGGTCGGTGTCGAGCGATTCGACCTGATCCTCGTCCGCGAGGTAGAAGAGCCCTTTTCGCTTCGCTGCGGAGAGGCTGAAGCCGCCGCCGCCGAAGTGGCCGAGTTCGTCGTCGCCGAAGGGGGCCTCGCGGTTGAACCACTTGTACCCGTCGAGCTGCATGTTGAACTCCGTCCCCGGGAGGATGCTCAGCGTCTCGTCGAACACCGTCACGGCGAAGCCGCCGGTGCGCATCTGGGCACGATGCTTCTTGCTCAGGTTACGCGACTCGTAGCGGGCGCCGATGCCCCACTTGCCGTTGCCGCTCTCGACCATCGTGGCGTACGCGCCATGGCCGGCCCAGGGGATGCACATGTGCAGATCGGGCCGCTGCTTGGAGTAGCCGCCGAGGTGGTAGCCCTCGGTGTAGAGGTCGATATAACACTGGATCTTCGCGAGCAGCTCCGTCGCGTTCTCGAGGTCGCCGCCGAGCTGCTCCAGGAAGTCGGCGAAGCGCCCGTCGGCTATCTCGCCGGCCATCTTGTCGAGCCACTTGACGATCTTGCGGGCCCATTTCGCCTTGCCCTCCTGGGTCTGCTGGACGTCGTTGGAGAGCCAGACGAGCACGCCCATGCTGCAGGTGTTCGTCGGCGTCGTGGCCGGATCGCAGAAGTCGGAGCACTCCTCGTAGGTCGTCTGGCCCTTCTGGATGACGTCCGTGCACCCGGCGTCCACGCGCTGGGTGCAGATGCACCTGCCTTTGCCGGCGTCCTCGACGGTCTCCGTGTCGGAGGCGTTGATGGCCTCGGCCGTCTTGTTGACGATCGACGAGAGGATCTGCATCGACTGCAGGACATGGAAGTTCGTCGTGATGTTCTGGAGATCGGCGCCCTTCGGGTTCGGATTCTCCGGCATCTTGCCGAGCAGGTTCGGGTCGCACGCCTTGGGCTTGAACTCGAAGCCTGAGCCTCCGCCGCCGGCCCCGCTCGCGCTGCTGGCGCTGCTCGACGCGCTGCTGGAGCTGGCGCTGCTCGACGCGCTGCTGGAGTTGGCGCTGCTCGACGCGCTCGCGGCGCCCGAGCCGGTCTCGAACTCCTCGAAGACGGCGTCCGGCCGATCGGGCTGCTGAGACCACCTCGGCCAGCTCGGTGCGCCGCTCTGGCAGCCCACGTCGTCCGCGGAGCAGAGCGCTTGCTGCACGCTTCCGATGGGCTCGCTCGGCTCGTCGGCGCCGCCCGCGCAGGCCGATGCGACGATGCCCAGGCACAGGAGGAGCGGGAGGCGCCCCGCGCGCCTGGGATCCGCGAGGGCGTCTCGTGAGTGGATGAGCTGACGTATCAGCATGGACCTGAGAGCTGTCATTGAATCAACCCCGACGGCCTGATCGGCCGAGATGAGCGGACGTGACGCGGTCGGCCGCCGTGCCCGCTCGCGGAGCGGCTCGCGGTCTCCCATCGTTGCGTGGATTAGCTGCCTCTGGGCCGGCGGCGAAGGCGACAAACCGCGCCAGGCGCTGACAAAACCCGCCACGCGCCGCGCGGGCCGGGTCCACCGCTTGAAAATGCGGTGGGGACTACCCCAGCTAACCAGGCGTCCCCAGCGCCTGGAACCCCCACGACCGAACCCCCGGACCGCGACATCCATGACCTGCCCCGACGATTGCCTCACGCGCGCTCTATCGACTCGACCCGGCCCGGCGCCCCGAGCGCGCCGCCGGCGCTGGCCGCGCCCCTTCGCGACCGCGGCCCTGGCCGCCCTCGCGCTCGCGACGTCCGCGTGCGACCCGGGAACGCCCTCGCCTCCCGGCGAACAGGGCGCGCCGGGCGATCTCGCGCGCTCTGCGTCGCTCGGCCTCCCCGCGAGCGCCGCGACGGAAGCCGGCGCCGCCGCGGCGCTCCCGGTCCCCGCCCCGGCGGCGCTCGGCGGAGCACCGGTGAGCGGGTTCGCCGACCTGCACTTCCACATGATGTCGGAGGAGGCGTTCGGGGGTGGATGGCTCCACGGCAAGCACGACGGCGCCGGCGCGCTGGACGATTGCGACGGTGGCAGTCCAGGGAGCGATCACGCGCGCGTTCGACAGGGCCTCAGCGGGCTCCTGGACCACTGCCCTCAGTCGGCGATGCTCGATCTGGCCAGCGGCGGCGCGCTGTCAGCGCTGCTCGGCCTGGGCGGCGGCATCGGCGGCTCGGAGGTGATCGGCCAGACGGAGGGGACGAGCGGCGACACAGGGCTCCACCTCGGGCGAAGGCGCTTCTCCGAGGGGTGGCCGCGCTGGGACACCATCGCTCACCAGCAAGGTCACGTGAGCTGGCTGCGCGCGGCCCACGATCGCGGGCTGAGCCTCATCGTCATGTCGGCGGTGAGCTACGACTGGCTCTGCTCGATCCTGCCGGAGCAGAACCGGCAGCGGGCGTGCGACGAGATGGTGGACGTCGATCTCCAGATCCAGATGACCCACGCGCTGGCCGCGCGAAACGCCGGCTGGATGGAGGTCGCGCTCTCGCCGGCGCACGCCCGGCAGATCGTCGGCGCGGGCAAGCTGGCGGTGGTGCTGTCCATCGAGGCCAGCCACCTGTTCGGCCGAGACGTCGACGCGGCGAAGATGCGCGCGCAGCTCGCCAAATACCACGCCCTCGGGGTCCGGACGCTCCAGCCGGTGCACCAGGTCGACAACGCCTTTGGCGGGGCGGCGCTGCACAACCCGATCTTCCAGCTCGCGCAGTACACCGAGAACTGCTTCATCGACACCGACTGCGGCGCGACCCTCGCGGGGATCACGCTGGGCATGGATGTCGACGCGAGCTGCCGCAACGTGCGCGGGCTGACGCCCCTCGGCGAAGCGCTCGTCGGCGAGATGATGGACCGGGGGATGCTGCTCGACGTCGCGCACCTCTCGGAGCGCGGCGTGGATCGGGTGTTCGAGCTGGCGCGGGCGCGCGACTATTATCCGATCTACATCTCCCACGGTCACTTCCGGGAGATCATGGCCAGGGCGGTGGCGGAAAAGGAGAAGTCCACGCCGGCGCGGGTGATCCGGATGCTCCGGCAGACCGGCGGCATCTTCGGCCTGCGCACCGCGCACGACGAGACCCGGCAGTACAGCCGCAGCGCCGTCGAGAACAGCTGTCAGGGCTCGTCGCGCTCCTTCGCGCAGGCTTACGACTACGGGCGGCTCGGCCTGAAGGTCCCCATGGCCTTCGGGGCAGATCTCAACGGCTTCATCCAGCAGACCCGGCCGCGCTTCGGCGAGGACGGCGCCTGCTCGGCGGCGTTCCAGGCAGAGGCCGATTGCCAGGCCTGGGAGCAGCGCGAGCAGGGGCCCGGCCCCCTGGGGACGGAGTTCGACGAGAAGGGCCTGGCCCACGAGGGGATGCTGCCCGACCTCCTGGCCGACCTGGATCGCCTGGGCGTGGACACGACCGGCCTGAGATCCTCGACAGAGTCCTTCCTTCGCATGTGGGAGCGCGCCCAGGGGCCGCGGGCCGGGATGGCCGATCCCGCCACCGATCTCGACGAGAGCGGCATCGCGCCCTTCGCGCCCGCGGAGGAGCGGGAATCTGCCTATCCCACGAAGTGCGGCGCGGCCTACTGCCCTGGATTTCAGGTGCTGGGCGGGAGCTGCCGGTTCGATGAGGAGTGCGAGAGCGGCCAGTGCACGGCCGTCGCCTGCAACGCGATCCCGGGCCGCTGCGTCTGCAACGACGACGCCGACTGCGGCGGCGGCCTCCGCTGCGCGGTCAAGACGCCTGGAGTCGGCGGCGACAACGCCTGCGAGCCGAAGAAGGCCGAGCATCAGCTGTGTACGCGCGACAGCGAGTGCGCCTCCGGCCGCTGTGGCGGGCTGATCGCCGGCGCGGGCTTCTGTTACACGCCCGGCTCGAAGACCATCGGCCAGGGGTGCCGTGTGAACGAGGAGTGCCCCAGCAACCGCTGCGGCGATCTCACCCAGACGTGCCTCTGCCGCTCCGACGCGCACTGCGCGGCGGGCCAGTTCTGCGGGTGGGGCACCAACGAGGGCGAGTGCGTGGACAAGCGCGGCCGGGGATCGGCGTGCACGAAGGACAACCAGTGCGCGTCCGGGAACTGCAGGTTCCTCTTCTGTCGCTGACGCGTCACGCGACAATGCCTCTCCGTCGCTGAGGCGCCGGTTCCGCGGGAGAAAACCGTACGCGGCCCCGGAAGAGACCCGACATTCGCGCCGAAGCTGGAAGTCGCGGACGGATCCCGTCCAGCCGGAGCGAGCGCACGGCACCCGGCCCGGCCTGGACAACCCTCCTCGCGCACTGCCGCCTTACCATTCATCACCGTTTTGTATTGCCACATTCCGGGTTCAGCCTATATTCCACACCAATCAATTTTCCTACCATCCGCCGCGCATCGCCCTCGGCGAGCTGCGGCGCTTGCGCTTCTCAAGCCCAGGACGCTCGTCCATCATCGCTTTGCTGCATCGGCCAGGGAGCGGAGCGCCGCTCCGCCGATCGGAGAAGCCAGCTCACGCCTCGAGAGGCCAGGCAGCGAAGCCACGCTGGACGAGCAGCGCGCGTCGACACTGTTCCATTCGTTCGAGGGGGGAGACATGGATGTTCGTGACATTTACGGCGCGGGAGGCCACGACCAGGGCCGGGCGGGGCTTCCATGGAAGCTCGCCATCGCGCATGTGGTGAGCAGCTTGAAGGCCGGCGACGCCGAGCGGGTGGTCGTCGATCTGGCGGCGCTCCAGCGCGCTGCGGGCCACGACGTGACCGTGATCGCCATCGCCGATGAGCCGGACGGCCCGCATGCGGAGCACCTGCGGCGGCGCGGCGTCGAGGTGCAGCTCCTGCCGAAGCGCCGCGGCTTTGACGTGAGCATGACCGCCCGGCTCGTCGCGCTCTTCAGGGCGAGAGGGTCCTCGCTCGTCCATGCGCACAACCAGCTGCCGCTCGTCTACGCGGCGCCCGCGGGCTGGCTCCACCGCGTCCCGGTCATCCACACGAAGCACGGCGCCTCGGAGGACCTGCAAGGCCGGCGATGGCTGCGCAGCGCCGCCGCCGCGTTCGTCGACGCCCACGTCGCGGTCTCGCGGCCGACCGCCGAGACCCTGGTCAGCCAGGGACAGGTCAGCGCCGAGAAGCTGCACGTCATCGCCAGCGGCGTCGACCTGTCGCGGTTCGCGCCCGATCCGGTGGCCCGGGCCCGTGTCCGGGCCGAGCTCGGCATCTCGCAGCAGGCCTGGGTGCTCGGGAGCGTGGCGCGCCTCTCTGCCGTGAACAACAACGCATTGCTCCTGCGCGCGGCCGCGCAGGCGCTGCCGGAGGGCGGGCGGCTGCTCCTCGTCGGAGATGGCCCGGAGCGCGCGCGGCTCATCGCGCTCGCACACGAGCTCGGCCTGTCCGGGCGCGCGCTGTTCGTCGGCAGGCGGCACCGCATGCCCCAGATGCTCGCCGCGCTCGACGCGTTCGCCGTCTCCTCCATTTTTGAGGGCCTACCGCTCGCCGTCCTCGAGGCGATGGCGGCCGGGCTCCCCGTCGTCGCGACCGCCGTGGGCGGCGTGCCCACGGCCCTCACCGACGGATACACGGGCTTCCTCGTGCCTTCCGGGGACGCCGAGGCGCTCGCGGCCAGGCTGACGGAGCTCCGCGACGACCCCGCGCTGGCCGCGCGCATGGGGCGGTACGGCCGGAAGGTCACGCTCCAGCGCTACTCCGCTGCCCGCATGGTCGAGCGTTACATGGACCTCTACACGCTGCTGCTCGTGCGGCGGCTGCACCGCGGCATGCCCGCCGTCCGGCCGAGCGACCTGCTCGCGTATGCGCGGAGCTCGTCCTTCGTGCAGCGCGCGCTCGGCGTCTGCGAGGCCGCCGAGGCGCCGGGCGGCGGCTGGGACGCGCCGCGCACCGACGCGGCGGCCAGCGCGCGGCCGCGCTCGCCGATCGCGCTGTCGATCTGAGCGAGCGCTGCGGCGCAGATCGAGCCCGCCTCGGCCCTGCGCGCGCGGAAGCCGGCAGGCGCGGTCCGCGGGGACACGCCTACGACAGCACAAGGTGCTCGAGGAGGATCTTGAACCCGAGTCCGATGAGCACGACCCCCCCCGCGAGGTCGAGACGCTTGCCGAGCAACGCCCCGAACCGCCGTCCCGCGAAGAGCCCCGCTGCGCTCAGCAGCGCCGTGACGACGCCGATCGTCACGACGGAGATCGCGAACGGGGCGTTCAGCATCGGCAGCGTGATGCCCACGGCGAGGGCGTCGATGCTCGTGGCGATCGCCAGCACGAACATCGCGCTCAACGCGAAGGGATCGGCCGTGGTCTCGCCCTCACCGCCGTCGTCGCCGCCGTCGCCGCGGGCTTCCCAGAGCATCTTTCCGCCGATGAACGCGAGCAGCACGAACGCGATCCAGTGATCCCACGCTTGCACGCGCGGACCGATCCGCGCTCCGAGCAGCCAGCCGATGACGGGCATCAGGGCCTGAGCGCCGCCGAAGAACCCCGCGACGAGCAGGACATGGCGCGCCCGAATCGCAGGGACAGACAGCCCTCGTGCCGCCGCGACAGCGGTCGCGTCCATCGCGAGCCCGAGCGCGAGGAGCAAGATCGCGCTGAAATTCACGAGCCCCTCCGCGCGTCGCCGGCAGACAGCGGGTGAACCTCGACCGTGACGTGCTGGAGGCTCGCGATCGGGACGAGCGCGTCACGGTACGCGGAAGGCGCCAGGGGGCTCGGCACCGCGACCGAGACGATGCAGGCGCGCGCGCCGGGACCGATGTCCCACAGGTGGAGATCGACGACGCTCGCTCCTGCGAAGGTAGACTCGATGCGATCGCGGATGCGCTGAGCAAGGGACTCGGAAGGGACGACGTCGAGCAGCTGCCTGGCCGCCTGCCGGCAGAGTCCGTAGCTCCACTTGGCGATGACGAGCCCGCCGACGATGCCCATCGCGGCGTCGAGGAACGTCCAGCCAAAGGTGCGCCCGCCGAGAAGAGCGAGTATCGCGAGCACGCTGGTCAGCGCGTCCGCGAGGACGTGGAAGTACGCCGCGCGCAAGTTGTGGTCGTGCCCGTGGTGGTGGCCATGGGCGTGCTCGTCGTCGTGATCGTCATGGCCATGGTCGTGGTGATCGTGCTCGGGGTGGTCGTCGTGCGCCTCGTGATGGTGATCGCCGGCGTGGAGGAGCCGCACGCTGACGAGGTTGACCGCGAGACCAACGACGGCGACGGGGAGCGCCTCGGAAAAGGCGATCGACTCGGGGTGGAGGAAGCGGCGCAGCGACTCGACGACCATGAGGAGCGCGATGAGCGCGAGCACGACCGCGCTCGTGTACCCGGCGAGGGCGTGCACCTTGCCCGTGCCGAAGGAGAACGCGCTCGACCCGGACTGCTTGCGCGCGAACCAGTACGCGAAGGCCGCCATGCCGAGCGCGCCCGCATGCGTGGCCATGTGCCAGCCGTCGGCCGTGAGCGCGAGCGAGTTCGTCGCATAGCCGACCACGAGCTCCGCCACCATCATGGCGAAGGTCAGCGCAACGACCCACCGGGTCCTGGCTTCGTGCGAGGACGCGGCGGCGCCGTGGTCGTGGGCGTGTCGAAGCTGGGCGAGCCGATCGGATCCCGTGGAGTCGCTCATCGTTGCTTCCTTCACTTCACATAGGCGCGGACGATCTGAACCAGCTCCTCCGCGGCCTCCCGCTGGGGTGCCGTTGCACGCTCCCCGTCGATGACGTGCGTACGGATGTGACCTTCGATGAGCTCGCCCACGAGCCCGTTCAGCGCGCCACGCGCCGAGGTCACCGTCTGCAGGACCTCCGAGCAAGCCGCTTCGCCCTCGAGGGCCCGCTCGACCGCCTCGAGCTGCCCGCGGATCCGCCGGACGCGCGCGATGAGCTTCTTCTTGTTCTCGACCGTGTGCACGCATATAGCATAGTGGGGTATACTATATGGGTCAAGCGCCGCGCGCTCGTCCAGGCCGCCTCGTGGGACCTCGTGATCGTCGACGAGGCCCATCACGTCAAGAGCCGCACGACCGCCGGCTTCAAGCTGGTCGACGGCCTGCACAGCCGGTTTCTCCTGATGCTCACGGCGACGCCGATCGAGACCGATCTCGAGGAGCTCTACAACCTCGTGACCCTGCTCAAGCCCGGGCAGTTCGCGACCCCGGCGGCCTTCCGCGCGCAGTTCGTCGACCCGAAGGACCCGCTGTCGCCGAAGAACCGGGAGCGGCTGCGCGCCCTGCTCGCCGAGGTGATGGTGCGCAACACCCGCGCCGACAGCGGCCTCGCGCTGCCGCCCCGCTATGTGAGCACGGCGCTGGTCGATCCGCTCCCGGAGGAGCGCGAGCTCTACGAGCGCGTCCTCGCCCTCGTGCGCGCGCACGGGGCCGACGCCGGCTCCCGGATGCTGGCCTCGACGCTCCTGCTCGGCGCCGGCTCGAGCCCCGCCGCGGTGCGCGGGAGCCTCGAGCGCATGAGCGCGAGCGAGCGGCGCGTCCCCGGGCTGCGCGCCGCGCTCGCCGCGCTGGCGAAGCTCGCGGCCTCGGTCCGCGCGTCCCGGAAGGGCGGCGCCCTCGTCGATCTCGTGCGCGCTCACGACGAGCAAGTCCTCGTCTTCACCCGGTTCCGCGACACGCTTTCGACCATCGAGGCCGCGCTCCGCGAGGCCGGCGTCGAGCCCGTGGCGTTCCACGGCGGCCTCTCCGCCGCGGACAAGCGCGCGGCGCTCTCGGCGTTCCGCGACGGCCGCGCGCGCGTGCTCGTCTCCACCGACGCCGGCGGCGAGGGGCACAACCTCCATCACTGCCATGTCCTCGTGAACTTCGATCTTCCCTACAACCCCATGCTCATCGAGCAGCGGATCGGGCGGCTGCACCGGATGGGCCAGCGAGAGGAGGTGCGCGTCTACAACCTCTGCGCGCGGGGCACCGCCGAGGAGCGTGTCCTCGATCTGCTCGACCGCCGCCTGCACCTGTTCGAGCTGGTCGTGGGCGAGATGGATATGGTCCTTGGCAACATGGCGGACGAGCGCGACCTGGAGGAGCGGATCGTCTCTCTTTACGCTACGTCGCGCTCGGAGGAGGAGATCGCGAGCGGCTTCGACACCATCGCCGAGGAGCTCGCCGCGGCGCGCGGGCGTTACGAGCAGGTGAAGCGCCTCGACGCCAAGCTCTTTGGAAAGGACTACGAGGCGTGACCGCGGCACTGGGGATGCTCTCGCCCACGGAGGGCGCGCTGCCCTCTCCGCTCGATTTCGTGGTCGAGGCGCTCGCGGAGGCCGGAGCGCTCGCGGAGCGTGAGGACGCGCGGGCGGTGGCGCTCCTGCCGGCGCGGCTCGCGGCCGAGCTCGAGGTCCGGGAGGAGTGCGCCCTCGCGCTCTACCCCGATCGGGACGGGGACGTCGCGTGTGGCCTCGGCTCCACGCTGCTCGAGCGGCTCATCGCGAGGGCGCGCGGGCGGCCGGTGTCCACCTCGGTGCGGCTCGCCGCGGATCCGCCGAGGCCTGCCCACGTGCGGGCCGCCGCGGACCGCTTCGCGCTGCGCAACGGGCTCTGCGAGGCCGGGCAGGTCTCCACGGGCGCGGCGGTCTACGTCGCGGCCATCGTCGCTTATGGCGTCGAGGCCGACGACCGGCGCGAGGGGCTCGTTCGGGTCGTGGTGAACGCACACGACGGCGGCGAGCCGGACGCCGCGGTGGGCGCGCACCTGGATCTGGCCTGGCCGAGCGCCCTCGTGCAGCCGAGCGCCGCTTCCCTCTCGACGGACGATCGCGCGGCGGACTGGATCGCGCTCCGCGCCGAGCGGGCGGTGCGGGCCGCGGTGCAGCCGCTGCTCGGCGAGGTCGAGCTCAGGCACGCGCGGGATCACGATCGTATCGTGTCGTATTTCGCGGACCTGATCGCCGAGGCCCGGGCGCCGCGGCGGCGCGCGGATCCGAAGGCCGTCGAGGCCAAGGTCGCGCACCTCATCGCCGAGCGGAACGCGAAGCTCGAGGCCTTGCCCGCGCGGTTCGCGGCGAAGGTGACGTGCTCGGTCGCCGCGCTGGTGAGCGCCGAGGTCCCGGTGGCGCTCGTCAACATGCGTCTCCGGCGGCGCAAGGAGTCGCGGGACATCGTCTTGCGGCTCCCGGCGGGCGCCTCGAGCCTGGACAGGCTCACGTGCGAGGCGTGCGGCGCCGCGACGGCGCGGCCGGCGGCGTGCGACGATCGGATGCACCTGCTTTGCGAGGCGTGCGCGCCGAACGCGCAGGGCAGGATCGCGTGCCCGGCGTGCGCGAAGCGGCGCTGAGGGCCTGTTCTTATCCAACGGGCGCCAGGGCGGTGAGCACGGCCACGTGATCGCCGGCGTTCGCCGTTCACCGCCGGCACCCACGCCGATCTGGGCTGCGCTCGCCTCCGCGGCGTAGACGTTGCGCCCGCCAAAAAGTCGAAGGCTCGACGGCTGCCACCCTCGAGCCTTCTGGGGCCGTCTTGCCGGAGGCCGCCACCTTCATGACGATCCGCTGTACGTCGCTGCACTGGAATACGCGTCTCGTTCCCGTTCTCGTGATCAATCTCTCACGGAGAGCACAACATCGTCATGTGCGCATGGTGGGCTCAGCCCATATCCGTCAGATCATTCGGCCCCACTCCACCGAAGAGCCAGCAATCCGGCTTCTTTTACCTATGCGCGACGCGCACCGGGACCTTGAGCTCCCGGATGCGCCGCGAGAGGGATTTCCGCGAGACCTCGAGGCGCTCCACCATGGCGTCGATGTCCCCGCCGCAGTCTCGGTAGGCGTGCGCGATCTCGGCGTGCGTGAGGTCGGCCGCTCGGCGCACGCGGGTGCAGCGGTTGAGGAGCTCATAGAGCGAGCTCCTGGCGAGGCGCAGCCGGTAGGCCGCGGCCTTGAGGTCCCAGCGGCATGCGCGCAGCGTGGCCACGAGCTCGTCCTCGGTCACGTCCTTCGGGCTGCGCCGTACCCGGTCGGGCTGTGCCGGTATCGTCAGGCGCGGTGTCGCTCCAGCCCGCTGTGCCCCGGCGCCGCGCCCGAGCAGCTCGTCGAGGTGCGGACCAGCGCGCAGCTCGAGCGCCCCGCGGCTGCTCACGACGAGCTGGCGCACGACGTTGCGCAGCTGCCGGACGTTGCCGGGCCAGTCGTACCGCGCGAGCTGCGCGATGAGCGAAGCCGGCACGAAGCCGCGACCGTCCGGCCCGGAAGCGCGCCAGGCGTCGGGTTGGCCGACCCGCATGAGCTCGTCGCGGAGGAAGTGCACGAACAGGCAACCGATGTCCTCCCGCCGCGCGCGCAACGGCGGCAGCGAGATCTCGAAGCCCGCCAGTCGATGCAAGAGCGGCGCACGAAATGCGCCCGAGGCGATGCGCGCCTGAAGATTCGCGTCCGTCGCGCTGAGCACGCGCACGTGGGGCCGCTCGACCGTCCGGCTCCCGACTGCCTGGATCTCGCCCGTCTCCAGCGCACGCAGGAGCATCACCTGCACGTCCGGCGGCGTGTCGCCGATCTCGTCGAGGAACAGCGTGCCGTTCCGCGCCTCGCCGAAATACCCGCGCCGGTCTTCCACCGCGCCCGTGAACGCGCCCTTCTTGATCCCAAACAGCTCCGCGCTCGCCAGCGACGGCGACAGGCTGGCCATGTTCACCGCCAAGAACGGCTCCGCCCGCCGCGCGCTCAACCGATGAATCGCCTGCGCGACCAGCTCCTTGCCCGTCCCGGTCTCCCCCAGGATCAGCACCGGCATGTCGCCCTTGGCGATCGCGCGGATCTCCCGCCGCACGCGGTCCAGCGCCGCGCATTGCCCGACCAGCCCAAGGTCGTCGCCGCCGTCGCCCGCCGGCCCCCGCCCAGAGAGCGGCGGTGCCTGGGTGTCGACCGACAGCCCAAGGTTGTCACCACCGTCGCCCGCCGGTGGCGCTACCATCGCGATGTGGAGCGTAAGCACCACGCGCTCCGACAGCTCCAGCACCACACCCCGCGCGATCTCCGCCGGCGAAAGCTCTCGCTCGCCCTCGAGCACCTCGCCGTCCACGACGAGGTGCGTCGTGCTCTCCCCCATGCAAAGGCTGATCCCACCGCCCCCCGCGTAGCGCAGCCGAAGAGGCGTCCGGCTCACGTGCCTGTCCTTGAGCGCGCTGGGCGCCCGGCCCGGCATCGCGAACACTGGCTCCATCCGCGAGAGCTGCGCCTCGTGCGCCGTGGCCATCTCGAGCAGCAACGCCCGCTCGCCGACGCGCTCGAGGTTCGGATGTCCCAGGATCGTCAGCGCTGGGACGAGCACAGGACCGAGCCCCCTCCGGGAGGGATCGGCAGGTTCGAGGGTCGAGTCCGAGAGCATGGGAACCCTGTCATCGCCCCCTATCGCTCCGCGGCGCCGCGCTGTCCATCGAACAATGCACCTCCCTCCGAGCCCGTACCTCGACCCCACGGACATCGCCCGAGGCCCTCCGCCCTGGCATCGCGATTGCTTCAACGTATACCGCCACCGCCACCGCCACCGCCGCGCTGGATCCGCGATGCATCAGCGAGCACGCACCTCGCGGCGCCGAGCAGATCGGTCTGCATATGAGGAGGAGGGAGCGACATCATGAGCGACAACCCGTGGAATGACCGTGACCCCGTGAACGACGACGAGCCGATGACGATCACCGTAGGCCTCAGTTGCCTCCAACCCGACGAGCGCGTGAAGAAGAGGCGAACGCTCGTCGAGGCGATCGCGGCGAAGCCGCTCGCGCGTCACGAGGAGCTCGTCGACGAGCTGCACGGCGCCAACGACCAAGTCTTCACGACGGTTCGGCAGTTCGCTGAGCAGCACGACCTGAAGGTCGTGCGGGAGCGGCGTGTACCCGGCGAGGTGGTTCTGACCGGCACCGCACGACAGCTTCGACGGCACATGGGCGTCGACTTCAAGCGGGTCGATGGCGAGGGTCGCCGCATCGTCGTTCCAGTGGCGCTGGACAACGCGCGAATGCCGGAGGCGCTCGCGAACTACGTGACCGCGGTCATGTGCGACGAGGAGGGTCCATCCGACGGCTTGATCAGCGCGTTCCTGTTCGATGAAGTTGCGCGCGCGCGCGGCTCGACCCATCACGAGCCCAAGCCCGCCTCGCGCCCCGACGGCAAACCTTTCACCGTGCTGGACCTGGCGGCGCTTTACAATTTCCCACCGAACCTCGACGGCTCCGGCGTGAAGGTGGGGTTCATCTTGCCCGAGGGGGGCCTGCCGGAGGACGTGCTCGGTACGTACTTCGACGCCCTGAGCTTGAAGCGACCGAGCATTCAGCTCACCGAGCTGGGTCTAGCAAAGAATTCACCAGCTCCTCTGGAGGAGATCAGGGAGATCGTTCTTGCCTTCGGGCTCGGCCTCGGCGGACCGCCGCTGCACGGAAAGGAGGGCACCGAACGGACTTCGGCTGCTCCCGTCCGCGCCGACAGGACATCAGATCCGAGCAAGCGGAATTTGTTCACCATGGAGATCCTGCTCGATCTCGCGATCTGCGGCTCCGTGGCGAACGGCGCTGAAATGCGCGTGTACAGAACGCTCGCCAACCGCGTAGGGTTGCGCGATGCCGTCATCCGAGCAGCCGACGATGGCGTCTCCATTCTCGTCATCACGTGGGGCGCCGCGGAGCGTGACGGGTGGGAGAACTGGGGCGTGCCACAAGGGCAAGTTCCGGGGTTGAACCATGCGCTCGACTACGCCATCGCCAAGAAGGGTGTGACCGTACTCTGCGCCTCCGGCGACGGAGGCTCGACGCCCAGCAGGTTCGTGCACGATCGCCTCGAACCGACCTTCCCCGCGAGCCACGACTTGGTTGTCACGTGCGGCGGCACCGCGATCAATGGATGGACCGCGAGTGGATTCCAGGACGAAGTGGTCTGGAATGAGCTCGTCCTGGGACGACAGATGGCGAGCTGCGGTGGATTCAGCCGATTCGTCGAGCAGCCGCCATGGCAGCGCGGGCTCGCCGAGATCGCCGGGGTCGCCGAGGCCGCCGGCATCGCCGAGCCGGGGCGAGGTGTGCCCGACATCGCGGCGAACGCGGCGTTCGCCTCCGGCGTATGGCTGTGGTTGGGCTCCGCCAACGCACTCTCGTTCGGCACCAGCGCCGCTGCCCCGCTGCTCGCAGGGCTAATGGCGCGTATCTATCAAGGACTGACTTCGAAGCACGGGATCTCCGGGATCCCCGGCCTCGGTGCATTGCTCTACGATCCCGCGGTGCGAAAGGCCATGCGACCGATCCTCAAAGGCAATAACATCCGTCGCAACGGCGTCAATCGATATGATGCGGGGCCAGGCTGGAACGCATGCACCGGGTTGGGCCGGCCGTCAGGCATCGATCTGCAGGCCGCGATCGAGGCGTTTATCACGCGGCCCTAGCGTAGGCGCGGACGAGTCCGCGGTGCCCGCTCGGTCCGCGCGTGCGGCGAGCGAGAGAAACCGCTCAGTCGCCTCGATCGGTCCGCGGACCGCGCCCTGTCCACTGCACGTACAAGAGCTCTAGCGCGAGGGCGCGCCGCAGGGCGTTCACGTCCTCGAAGCCGACCCGATGCGCGTACGCCGCCAAGTCGTCGGGCACGGGCTGCCCGAGCTGCTCCTCGAAGTACCAGCGAAGCAGCTCCTGCTCCGGCAGGACCGCCTCGGCGAGAGCAGCGCTCGATGCGCCGTGCGCCGCAAGGAGCCGCTGCTTGTCGGACGCGCGGGCTGCGAAGGATTGATATGTACCGGTCCCAGCGAGGCGCAGCTCCTCGGCGAGCGCCTCGTCAGGCACGGGAGCGCCGGCGGAGTCGGTCGCGGTCGCGTCCGCCGAACGGCGCTCGGCGGCGCGACGCGCGTGCTCCCAGGCATTCGTATGCTGAAAGCGGTAGCGCACCGCCTTCGGCTTCACCGCGCCCGCGAACCGGGCGCTCATCTGCTCCAGCATCGCGATCGCGTCCAGGCGCTTCTGGTCGACGCGCCCGCGCGGCAGGAACGCGCGCAGCGCTTCGAGCGTCTCTCGCGGCAACCCTTCCGCGCGGCCCGCTTCGAGCAGCAGCGGCCACGTCCGCTCGGCGTAGAACAGCCGCTTCGCGATGCGCTCCAGCGCGTCGCGCGTCCCCTCGTCGACGGCTCCAGCTGCCGCCGCCGCGCGGAGCGTGCTTCGAACGTTCACCATCGCCTCGGAGCATGCCTTGTATCCGTCGTCCGGAGGACGGTGTGCCACCGCGACCTCGTCGTCGTCCTCGAGCTCGCCCCGCGCGAAGGCCTCGTAAATCGCGCCGACCCCCTCCATCCCGAACGCGGCCAGCTCCGCGGCCCGCAGAGCGCCCATGCTCGCGCTTCCGAGCACGTGGATCCCCTGCGACATGGCCCAGAGGACCTCCTTGTGCCAGACGGCCGGCACCCGCTCGAAGTACCCGTCGATGATCCCGATCGCGACGGGCCGATCGAGCGTCGCAGAATAGACGTCGCCCTGCGCAGCGGGCGGCAGGTACGTCGCATCGAGGTACGCGCGGGCCTCGCTGGGAGCGAGCGTCGGCCCCGTGAACACGTAGATCTTCATCGTTTGCCCTCCCGTGCGGTCCAGCGTGCGCGCGCGCGCGCTCCGGGGACGTAGCCAGGCAGCCCGCCGATCGTCTCCAGCCCCGGGATGACGACACGCACCACCGGAATTCCGATCTCCGCCTTCGTGAGATCGACCACGGCGACCTGCTCGATGCCGGCGGTGCGCAGTTGCTCGAGCTCCCAGCGGATGTCTTCCTCGAAGGTCGTGATCTCGCGCGTGGGCACGTCTTGAAAACGCCGGCCCGGCGCTCCATCACGCATATCTTGCAGGACCCGGCGATGCAGCTCGGGGTCCAGCCGCCGCTCGTAGTCGGCGCGACTCATATCGTCGCGCGAGCCGCTGATCATCGTCATGCGGCTCTGGACGGCCTCGGTCAGCGCGCGCGACAGCGCCACCTCGCGCGCGGGGTGGCAGCCCATCCCCGCCGCTGGGTAGAGCGAGCTCAGGCCGCCCGGCGAGCGCTCCGCGATCATGCAGCGGAACGCCGCGATGTCGATGTCCGAGCGGATGTCCCACGCCGCCACGTCGAGCCCCGCGCGCTCGCAGCGGTCCAGCAGCGTTCTGCAGCCCGCGTCGTCCACCGTGGCGAGGTCGAGCCGCGTGGCGCGGCGCGAGCCCCCGTCCAGCAGGCTCCAGAGCGTCCCCGCGTCGCGCTCCACCGCCTCGCAGATGCCGTGGCTGACGGCCTCGAGCGGATGATTGCCCGAGGCGAGGCCGGTAGAGCTCGTCAGAAACGCGCCGCTGCCCGTGGGGAGCGGCAGCGTGTAGTTCGTGTGCACGAGCTCGAAGGGGACCCAGAGCGGCTCGCTGCGCATCCAGTCGAGCGCCTCGATCCAGAGCAGCGGGGCGCTCGGGTGGAACGTGCTGAAGGCGCGCTGCGGTAGGAGCCTGACGTCCGCCAACCGATGCGTGAAGCGCAGCTCCTCGAGGGAGCCGAGCTTCAGCGGGGAGGTGATGCGCTCGGCGTGGTAAAGCTCCGTGGCCTCCATGATCCCGGAGGCCTTGGCTGCGGCGAGATCGACGCCTTTGCCCTGGGAAACCGAGAGCGAGCGCGCGTTTGGGCGGCAGACCATCACGACGGGGATTCCGAGGATGTCCAGCCCCGTAACGTTGGCGACGCGCGTAATCCCGAGCGCGGGCAGCAGGGGACGCAGCCGCTCGACCGTCTCAGCGGGCGGCACAAGGCGATGGGTCCCGTCCCGGAACTGCTTGAATGCGAAGGCAGCTTGGCCCGCTGCCGCGGGCTGCTGCGCCACGGGCTCGCTCATGGCTTGCGCCTGGCTCTGCGCTCGGTCTGCGCCGGCGGCTCCCTGATCATCGCCAGGTTGAGCAAGTAGCAAGCGAAGAACGGATCGAGCACATCGACCGGCAGGTTCGCCAGCGTGACCCCGTTGCGGAGCATGTTCTGCTCAACCCAATCCTTCGCATCTCCTGCAAGCGTCTGCGTGGCCGACCATTCCTCCCTGAGGAGCTGGTGAATCTGGCCGTCGTCGCCTGCGATCAGGATGGTTTGATCGCTATCCGACGATATACTGCGCCTGCCAGTTCCCATGATCGCGCGCGCGATCTCGGGCGTGAGCTCGATCGGCGTGGATCGCGTGTTGGCCGTGTTCGGCGCGGCCGCCGCCGGAGGCGCGGGAGGTTCCGCGGCGCCGGGCGCGTCGTGGCGGAAAGCGACGAACGCGTCGACCTCCTCGCGCTCGATGCACGCCTCATAGGCTTGGATCAGGGGTTCGTCGGGAGCCGCCCTATTCAGCTGCTCGAGCGTCTCGCGGCTGGGTACAGCCCACACATTGACGATCTTGTCCGGGCTCGAAGCCGCTTGAAAGCTGGCCGCGAGCTTCACGCCAAACTTCTCGCCAAGCAGCGTCCGCATCTCTTCCGTGAGACGACGGAACTCCTCCAGACGACCCGGTTTGACCTGAATGACGGCGTGCAGGTAGCAGGGGGCATTTCGATCGTTGTTCGTCATTGGTTCTCTCCTCGCGCTTCCCTATGCATCCGGCGTACCGTGCCGGCGCTTAGCAATAAGCGAGCCCGCGAGCGACCGAGCACGATCGTTCGAGGTGCGCCCGCGCATCGTCCTCCCGGGCCGCAGCGACCGCCTCCTGGAGGGGAAGCGCGACCGCGTCGGGGAGGCGCTGTTGCTTCGGATCGAGCGCCGCGCGTGCGTGGGCCACGGCATCGTCGATCCTGCCGTCGGCGGTCGCGATCGCGATGAGGGGCAGGAGCGCCATCCACTGGAACGGGTAGTCGTAGGCGAGGGATCGCCACGTCTCGAGCGCCGTCTGCAGGCGCGACTCTGCGCTCGCCCGATCGCCCTCGCAGAACACCACCCAGCCGAAGTTCGCGCGCGCCGCGCCGACATAATCGATCATCTTGCCCTCGGTCGCGACCGACAGGGTCTGCACGGCCAGCGCGCGGGTCCGGGCGATCGCGCGGCGCCTTCGGTGCGTCATCATCAGGTAGGCGAGGCATCGCGATTGCAGGGTCACGTCGCCCAACCGCTCGGCGTCGCGCAGCGCCGCGTCGAGCTCCGCCTCCGCCTCCGAGAGATCGCCGTGGAAGAGCAGCGTGAAGCCGAGCGCGAAGCGCGCCCCGGCGATCTCGTTCGGGTCGCCCGTCTCCTCGCTGGCCGCCATGGACGCGCGCGCGTAGCGCGCGGTCTCGTCTGAGGCGACGTAGCGATCGCGCCGCAGATCCATGTGCATGACCGCCTGGAAGAACTGCATGCGCTGCCGCGGCGTGCCGCGCCGCTCCACGTGCGGGCGCACCTGCTCGACCAGCGCGGCGAGCGCGTCGACCTGCGCCAGCCAGTAGTGGACCCACGTCCGATCCATCTGCACGTGCACCCACGCGTGCCACCACGCGTCCGCGGCCTCGCCGCCGCCCTCCGGCGGCGCCGCCCCGAGCGCCGCCTCGGCGAGCGCGTAGCACCGCAGCGCCTCCTCGTGGCGGTGGTGCGTCTCCCAGGTCTTGCCGATCTTGCGGTGCAGCCGCGCGCGCGCGAGGCCGTCTCCCTCTGGCGTCCGCGCGAGCGCCTGGGTGTACCCCGCCCGCGCCTCCTCCTGGCGGCCCGTGATCGCGAGCACGTCGCCGAGGCCCTCATGCACGCGCTCTTCGGGATCGAGCGGCACCCCCGCGCCTGCGGCCCCCAAGGCGCGCGCCGCCTGCGCCTCCGTGAGGGCGCTCCGGTAGGACGCGATCGCCTCGCCGTTCGCATGCACCTCGCGGGCCCGATCGCCGGCGCACGCGAAGTGGACGCTCGCCCTGTCGTGCACCTCGGCCCTCGCGAAGTGGTGCGCGAGCTGTGCGTGGAGCTCCGGCGCGCCGGGCGACCGCGCCTCGATCGCGGCCGCGGCTCGGCCGTGCAGCGCGCGGCGCTGCTCCTCCAGGATGCGCTCGTACCCGATCTCCCGGATCTTGTCGTGCACGAAGCGCAGCCGCCCGGGCGAGTGCTCCTCGATCACCTGCCGCACCCGCAGCGTCTCCAGCGCATCGAGCAGCGCCGTGTCCTCCAGCCCCGACGCCGCCGCGAGCAGCTCGCCATCGAACTCCCGCCCCAGCACCGACGCCCACTCCGCCAGCCTCCGCGCCGGCCCCCCGAGCGCCGACAGCCTGCGATCGATGAGGTCCGCGAGCACCGTGGGCAGCGGCAACGACGCGGGCGGCCCGTGATCCCCCTCGGCACGCTCGTGCACCCGCCACCGCCCTGTCCGATCGCGCGTCACCAGCCGTTCGCCGATCGCCGCCCGCAGGTACTCGGCCACGAAGAACGGGTTCCCTTCGGCGCTGCCGGCGACGAGCTCCACCAGATCGCGCGGCGGATCGGCCAGCGCGAGCATGCCCGAGACCATCTCTCCTACGCTCGCGTCGCTCAAGCGGCCGAGCTCGAGGTGCTGCGCCCAGGGCGCGCGCACGATCGGCGCCAGGTCGGCCGAGATCTCCTCCAGCCGGTAAGTCCCCAGGATCAGCAGCTTTCGATCGGCCAAACCCTTGCTGGCGAGGTGCTCCAGAAACGCGAGCGACAGCTCGTCGGCCCATTGGAGGTCGTCGATGACGATGAGCAGGCACCGGCGCTCGGCGAGCGCATAGATCGCGCGCGCCAGCGTGTCGAACACGCGCTGGCGCGCCTGCTCCGGCGGGAGCGGCGGCGGGTCCGGTAGCCGCGCCACCCAGGGGATGTCCAGGATCGAAGGCTCGTAGAGCGCGAGCACCTTCGCGCCGTCCCCGAGCAACGACGCGCACTCCACGTCGCCGTGCTCGCGGCAGCGGTCCGCGATGGCGAGCATCGAAGGGCGGAAGGGGTGCAGCGGCGCGCCGCCGAGCGCGCCATCGCCACCGGACTCAGCGACGCACTCGCTCATGATCACCCCAAACCCCCGCTTGCTCGCGAGCGCGGCGGCCTCCATGGCGAGGCGGGTCTTGCCGATTCCGCTCTCGCCGCCAAGGAATAGGCAGGATCCGTCGCCCTTGAAGGCGCTCGCGAGCACCCCCTCGATGCGCCGCAGGGCTTCGTTGCGCCCGGAAAACGTGGGCCGATAGATGTAGAGCTCGGCCTTGGGCAGGTCCGGTGCGGTCCAGTCCTCGGCCCCGAGCTCACCGAGCATCGCGGCGAGGTCGTCGGCGTGCCCCAACCGATCCTGCGGCTTCTTCTCGAGGAGCCGCAGCAAGAGCTCCTCGAGCTGCGCGGGGATGCCGTCGACGAGGAGCGAGGGCGGCCGGGGCGGTTGATAGAGGTGCTGCTGGAACAAGAGGACCGGCTGAGCGCCCTGGAAGGGCGGGCCGCCGGTGATGCATTGGTAGAGAATGCACCCGAGCGCATAGAGATCTGCCCGCGCGTCTACGGGCTCGCCGAGGATCTGCTCGGGCGCCATGTACCGGGGGGTGCCGGCGAACTCGGCCTGCTCCAGCGTCTCGCGCCCGCGCGCGCCGCCGAAGTGGGTGGAGATGCCGAAGTCCACCAGCACCGGCGTGCTGTCCGCGCGAACGAACACGTTCGCGGGCTTCAGATCGCGGTGCACGAGCCCGCTGCCGTGAAGGAACGACAGCGGCCGGCAGAGCTTCCGCATCAAGGAGAGCATCGTCAGCAGCGGCGGCGTCCCCCTTCGCTTCCACGTCACCGTCCCTCCGTCCGAGAGCGTCCCCGCGCTTCGCGGAATGGTCCGCTCCGAATCCACCGTCGGCGCGCGCTGGCTCTCCACCCCCTCCCAGAGCTCGACGATGTGGTCCTGAAGCGTTCGACCTTGGAGCAGCTCCATCGCGTACCACGGCAGCCCGCCCGCGACGCCCTGGCCCAGGATCCTCACGATGCCCGGGTGCCGGACGCGCGTCAGCGCGTGGATCTCCCGCCGGATGCTGCCCAGCGACGTCTCGACGGGCACGAAGACCGTCTTGACCGCGGCTGCCGCGCCCGTCTGCTCGTGCTCGCCGTGGTAGACCACCCCCATCCCACCGCGCCCCAGGATCCCGCGGATCCGATACGGTCCAATGGCGGTGGGGAGGGGGGCGTCTCCTAATTCAGCCGTTGCCACGGGGCGCCATGCTACCGCGTCCCACCAACGTGTGTCATGCTCAAAACAAATTCATCCAACTGAAATCCAGGTGTGCCATTCTTCTCTCGCGCGCGCGAGGGTTGTGACGAAACCGTCGCCCGTTCCCCGCGTCCAATGCACCCTGGGCGCCGCCGTTCGCCGCGACCCACGCGCCCGTCGGCCCCGTCGGAGCGCGCGCGAGCGAGAACATTCCGGCCATCAAGGCTTCACAAACGGTGAAAACGCCGGTGTCGCGCCGGCAGCCCGGCGCTTCTTCTCTACCCGCGGGCGCCGATCTGTCGGCCGGCATGCCGGGCGATCTGTCAGCCGGCAGATCGCCCGATCTGTCGGCGGCATGCCGGGCGATCTGTCGGCCGGCAGATCGCCCGATCTGTCGGCGGCATGCCGGGCGATCTGCCGGCCGGCAGATCCGCGGCGACCACCGCTCTGGCGTCGGCCGACATATCGAAATGGCTCGGCGTGTCGCCCGACGAATCGAATTTGCGCCCATCGATGATGTCTTCACGGCGCGCGAGCTCGGTTGGAGCGCAGTCCCACGAGCGTGGTTGCTTGATCGGCTCCGCTCGCGTTGGCACACGGGTTGCCATGGCGATAAGGCGCCTGCCACGACGACGGAAGTCCGGCAGGACGAGACGAAATGCCCTCGACCGTGAGGCTTGCCATGCCCGGACCCAACGATGTCTCTCAATCGGACCCTAACTCGAATGCTGCATTGTGCTCGACGTGGGAAGACGATCCCGGCGCCCCCGATACGCGCGGCGTGCTCGTGAGCGTCCCCTTCCCCCTGATCGAGGATCAGCCGCTGCCCACGAAGATCGTCATGAACCCTGCGCCTGCACGGGATCGTTTCCCGGAGGGCACGCCCGGATTTCGTTTCTGGGGAGCCGCCGCTGCGCTCCGTCGCTGCTCCGACTTCTGGGGAGCCATCCTCCCTCAGAAAGCGACGTGGAATCCGAGCGTCGGTCCCACCCTCGACGTCATCCTCGATGCTGGGATCGATCTGAATGCCTTTTACGATCGGCAGGCGCTCACGTTCTTTCACGGAACGGTGCTCGGCTCGACCGTGTTCTCCGGCGAGAGCCCGGACATCGTCAGCCACGAGTACGGTCACGCGGTGCTCGACAGCATTGGGGCCGGGCTCTGGAATGCCATGTCCATCGAGGTTGACGCGTTCCACGAGTCGTTCGGCGACATGAGCGCGATCCTCGTCAACTTGCAGCTCCCCTCGATGCGCGCGGCGGTGCTCGCGGAGACCGAAGGTCACCTCAATCGATCTTCACGCCTCTCGCGCCTGGCTGAGCAGCTCGGCTGGGCCATTCGACAGTTCAGCGCCAGCGCCGTCGAGCACGACTGTCTCCGCAACGCCGCCAATTCGTTCTTTTACCAGTCCGCGGACGAGCTGCCGACGTCCGGTCCTGCCACGATGCTCACGTCGGAGCCGCACTCGTTCTCGCGCGTCTTTACGGCCGCGTTCCTCGACGCGCTCGCCGGGATGTTCGCCAGCCGGCCGGGACAGAAGGAAGAGGACCTCCTGGAGGTGAGCCGGGACATGGCGTCCCTGCTCGTCGAAGCCGTCCGGAGCTCGCCGATCGTTCCCAGCTACATGAGCCAGGTGGGCGCACACCTGCTCCGCGCGGCGATGAAGAAGGACCAAGGGTATGCCGAAGCGATCAAGGTCGGGCTCGTCCGCCACGGCCTGCTCTCCATCCCGGGCGCCGTGACCGTCGCGACGGCTCACGCGCCGGTCGGCGTGGCCGCTGGGCTGGGCGGGCAGCCTGTGCCCCACGATCTCGACGTGTCGGGCTACGGCCTCAAGGTGCCCACGATCCGCGTGCAGGCGCCGTCCGCGCAGCGGCGCTTCAGCGTCGCTGGGGCTTCGAAGTCGGTCGGCGACGTCGCAGTCGCCTCGCCCGAGGACGCGGCGCGGGCGTTCTTCGAGGACCTCCTGCGGCGCGGCCGTCTCGATCCAAAGGGCTTCGCAGATCCTGCCCTCACGGTCTTCGATCGTTCGTCGTTCAAGACCCACGAGCTCGTCGATGAGCAGGGCACGGTGACCTTGTATCGGCGCCGCATCGATTGCATCCCGCGCCGCCCGCAACCCGCCCAGCTCTGATAACGACGCTCGCGATCTGCGGCGAGCCACCTTCTGGAGTCTAGGAGCACGCGCCATGGATATCCACACCATCCTCCCGCCAAGCGTCCTCCTGCTGGATTTGGGGGGCACCCTCGAGTACGGCGGAGTCGTGCTCCCGGACGCCGCAAGAGCGCTCGATGTGGTCTCTGGTTTTCGAACGAGCTCTGGGCAACGGCTCCCCGTGGCGCTCGTCTCCAATTTCACGATGCCAGCCCTGGGCTCCGGGCCCGTCGAGATCGAGCGACTCTTCCACGAATACGTCGACATGCTGAGCCATCTCGGGTTGGCCTCGTACTTTCAGCCTCCCGAGCAGCGGATCACGCTGTCGACGCAGGCCGGCGTGCGCAAGCCGCATCGCGCCGTCTTCGAGCTCGCCCTGGAGCGCCTCGGCGTGGCGCCTCGGCTTGACGCGTGCCTCTTCGTCACCGAGAGCGCCGAGCACGTCGGCGCGTGCCGCGCTCTCGGGATGCACGCGCTCCGATTCGGTCCTGACGGCGATTTCGACGTGTGGTCCGCAGGCCCGCTCATCCTTGCGCGCGCCCTCGGGATCCGCGACGCCGAGGCGCTGCGGCCCGCGCTCGATCTGCGGCTCGAACGCAGGTTCGGGCGGCGGCTCCTTCGCGTCGAATCCATCGCGGACGCGAGCGACGGCGGCGCGCGCATCTCCGCGATGGTCGGCGACGCCCTGGATACCCCGACGCCCGTCGCCGCCGACATCACGCTCGCCCGGTCCGGCGACATCGCAGCGCTCGCGGTCGACGGATCCCCGGTGGATGCGCGCGCGGACGCGGACCTGTACAGACGTGTTCTCGAGGATAATGCCATGATTGCACCGGCGGGTGCCGAGCTGCCCCCGGGCGCCACGCATACGCTGGAGCCTGCCCCCGCCGGTGACATGGCCCTGCGCCGCCGCCGGTACTCCATTCTGTGATCACCGGCCGTCCGAGCCTGGACAAGCCACTCTGCGATACGAGGGTCTTATGGGACGTGAGATTGTACGCAACGACGTTATGCGAGCTCGCTCGGCAGCCAAGCGGGCGGGCGGCGAGCCTCCTCCGACGGACACCTTCACGCAGCGGCTCGTCAAGCTGATCCCGAGCGAGGTCATCGGCACGTTCCTCGTGATCGACGGCCTCCTCCAGGCCGGAGCGGATCAGGTGCCGCTCGTGCCAGTTTTCTGGCTGCTCTTCTCGCTTTTCCTGGTGGGGACGCCGCTTTACCTGTGGCGGATCGAGCAGGTCACAAGCCCATTGCAGCTCACGCTGTCCATGTTCTCGTTCGTCGTGTGGGTGTTCGCGACTGGGGGCGTGATTCGTCAGGTCATCCCCGCGTTCACGCCCGTCATGGGGGGGCTGCTGCTCGCTGCATACACGTTCGTGGCTACGGTCCTGCTTGGACCGAAGAAGGCATCGCCGGAGGGGGTGCCTTCGCCGGGGGGCTGAAACAGCACATCCCGGCTCGCGTCGGCTCGCGTCGGCTCGCGTCGGCTCGCGTCGGCTCGCGTCGGATGCAAAAGCCGCGCTGTAGAATGCAATCGAGTCGTCGGACGGCGGCTGGAGCAGCGCAGGCTCGCCACCGCGCCGTTCGGACGGAACAGCCTCGTGCTCGCTTGAGAGATCGTGCTCCCCGAAGGAGGTTGCCTTGACGATGATCGCTCTACCCAGGTATCGAATCCCACTCGCGGCGTTCATTGCGCTGACCAGCGCTGATCATCTTGCCGGTGGCGTCGCGACGGCGCAGGCGGCCGACGCAAAGACCATCGAGTTCAAGAGAGACTCGACGTTGAACACCTGGGCGCTGGCGCCTGCGCCCGGGTTGCCGTTGTCGCAAGCCGTCGAGCTCCAGATCAAGGTGCCGGCCGTGTGCAAAAACGTGAAAGCAACGCTGAAGACCGCCTCGTCCGAGACGGCGATCCAACCGGCGCACATCAGCGTCGACGCGCTCAACGGAGCGGTGGAGTTGACGCTGGCGGCAACCTGTGACGGCCAAAAGGTCGGGCCGACGGTCTACATGTTCGCGCAGCCGACGCCTCCGCCTCCCCCTCCGCCGAAGAACGAGGAAAACTGCGATCCCGACCGCGTGGGGCTGTCAGGACCGCTCCGGGTATGCCCGCAGCGCACGAAGCTGCTGGAGAGCAAGCGAAACACCGTGACGCTGCGAAGCGCCCTGCCTGGCGGCATCGACGAGCAGGCTGCGCAGATGGCCGCCGAGCTGCTGCAGATCCTGGCGGACATCGCGGTGGATCGAGCCCGGGCGAAGGGCTTCGAGATTATCCGCAAACGCATCGACGACGCGCTTTGCAGCATCGACGAGCAGGGCATGCTCATCGATCCCAAGGCCCCGCGGCCCAAGAAGATCCTCTTGCGGAAGTCCTGCGCGCTGCTCGACACCGTCCGGCTCAACGATATCGCGACACAGAGCCAGGCGCTCCAGGCGGCGCTGGTCTCGGATCTGCTCACCTTTGTCGCGGAGGCGCCGTTCAAGTTCCTCATCGCCGCGGGGAACCGGTCCGAGGCGCTCACGACACTGGCGGCGCTCGTCGAGATGATCACGACGTCGCTCGAGATCCACTTTCATGGCGGCCACATCCAGGCGACGCTCCCCAACCCCAAGCTGGTCATCGATCAGGCGATCGAGATGACCTGGTCGTTCGGCAAGCTGGACGAGCTCACGTTCAAGATCGCGGTTCAGGCGGCGCGGCGCTGCCTGGCGCAGACCGCCGACGTCTGCGATCTGTCCGTGGATATCGAGACGCTCTTAAGCAAAGATTATAAGGAGCAGCTCGAGAGCCTCAAACCCCGCTCGAGTGAGCTCGCCCGTTTGCGCACGCGGGCCGCAGCCTTGGCCCAGATTGTCGTGGACGCGGTGAGCCCCGCGAGCGCCGGCGTCAGCCCGCGCGACCGCTGGCGCCTGACGCTGGAGGTCGTCGGCTGGCTCGCCCAAGCCGTCGTGGACAAGGAATTCCACGACAAGCCCCGCGAGCAGCACGAACGGGCGCGCGCGATCGTCGAGGACGTACAGCGCCTCTTGCTCGCGATCGTGGACGAGGATCTCCCGACGGCGCTCTCGAAAGGCGCGGCTCTCGTGTCGAACGTGCGCACCGAGAGCGGCGACGATGTGGACCAGTTCAAGGTGATGATCCGCGTCGTCGCGACGATCGGCGCGTTCGCCGCCACCTACAGCGGCGGCGGCGCCCCCGACAAGCAGCTGCACGACGTGCGCAAGAAGCTCATCGAGGATCTCGTCGATCAGATGACGGACAGGCGCGGGCGCGATAAGGACACCATCGTATCCGTCGGCGTCAACGCCTCTTTCCTAGCGACCGGCGTCGAGGCGGTGCGCGACGCGAAGGGCCACCTCGGCAGCACCCGATACATGACACCGCAGCTCGCGCTCCCGCTCGGCGTCGCTGTAGACGGGGGCTGGTTCGAGAGCTTCGGGTGGCACCTGATGGCCTATCCTATCGACATTGGCCAGTTCGCCTCGTACTCCACGAGCGAGGGGATCAACACGCCGCGCTGGGACACCATGCTGGTCGCCGGGTTCCAAGCTGGGCTCACGCTCGGTCATCAAACGCCGGCGGTCTTCGCGCTCGACGTCCGCTATGCGCCGACGCTCTTCGCTCAGACCTCGAAGACGCTCCTCGGGGACAGGCCAGGCGGCGCGCTCCGCGTCGGCCTCAGCGTCGGTTACTATGTGCCCTTCTTCGACTTTAATTGATGGAGGATATCGTGCACTATCGCGCGACAACATTGCTCCACGTCATCTGTCTCGCCGGTTGCGGCGCCGCGGGCGGGACGCGCGGAGCCTCGCCCGAGGCGCCCGCGCAGCTGGGCGCTCCCGCGGAGGGTCGCCTGCAGGACACCGAGAAATCGGGACGAACGCTGGCATTCCGCGCTCAGGCGCCGGAGGGCGAGGACATCGACCTCGAGCGCGATCCGCTGGGCGCCGATGCGTTAGAGCTCGTCCCGCTCTCCGAGATCAAGGAAAGACCGTTCGGCCTGATCGAGGCCAGGGCGGCGATGGTCCGGCACTCGCAAGGCAGGCGAGGCATCGACATCAGCACGAAGATCGTCGGTGGTGAGCGGCAGTGCGAGTGGACCGCTGTCGGAGCCATCCTGCGGAATCGCCAGGTGCACTGCTCCGGTACGTTGATCAGCCGGCATGCGGTGCTCACCGCCGCGCACTGTCTCGACACCGACGACGCGAAGCAGTTCACGTTCTCGCTCGACTGCAAGATCACGAGCGACACCCGCCCAAAGCTCGTGCGCGACGTGTGGGCGAACAAGCGATTCCCGTCGGACCGGCCGCTCCGTGTGGAGGACGCCACGAACGATGTGGGCATCCTTTGCCTGTCCGAGCATCCGGGCGTGGCCCCGATGGCCATCCCGAGCAGCGTCCTCCCGGAGTCGACGTACAGGCGGAGCAGCCTGGCGTTCGTGGGTTATGGCCTGTTCGATCCGTCGGACCGCGGGTCCCACGGAGTCCGCCGCAGAGCGGATATGGAGGTCGGCGAGATCAAGGAGGCTTGGTTCTCCTACGGGGACGTGGAGCACAACACCTGCAACATCGATTCTGGGGGCCCCGCGTTCGCCGGTGCCCTGCTCGTCGGCGTCACCTCGCTCGGCGACCGGAGCTGCAGGACGACGGGCGTGGATGCCCGTGTGGACCAGAATTTCGATTTCATCGCCGACAAGGTGAGCGCGTGCGAGCGCGGGCGTTGAGCGCCGGTCTTGACGTAGACAGCTTACAAGCATCGTCGTGGCTACAGATGATGAAGCTCCCATGGTCTATTGTGCGCGTCGGCGTTCCCATGCGCTCACGCACCGAGGGGGGACCGACGCGTGGGCCGCAAATGGCTCGTCCCCGCGGTGCGAGCCGCAAATGGCCCTTCCCCCACGGCGCGAGGGGAGCCGCACCGCGCGGATGCCGACGTGAACCCGCTCGCGGAGACACGTGAGCGTTTCGCCGTCTTATCTCTCCTCCGAGTCCCTAGCCTAGGGCTAGCTCGGTTTGTCGCATTCGGGTGCCCTCACGCCCAAGGCGTGGCGATGCCCGCCATTGTCAACATCAAGCCCCAGAGGAATTATGTCCACCCGCTACCTGATCCTCCGCGCGAACGCCAACATCGAGAAATCGGTCGATCTTTCGAGCCCTGCCGCCTGGCATCGCAGCCGCGGCGGTGCGACGCAACTCTCTATTGCCATTGAGAGCGGACGGGAGCACGACGCCGGATCACTTCGCGCCGATCCGAAGAACGCCGCTGTGCTCGACGCCGACGCGGTGTTTTCCCTCGTCCGGCCGAAGGCGCAAGCCTCCCTCCAGGCAACCGCGCTCGACGGCGCGCTGAAGACGAGTGGCGCGCTGAAGATGCCGCAGGGACTGATCGCCGTCGGCGCCCACGCGACGAACTTCACGGGGCAAGGCGTCCGCGTCGCGGTGCTCGACACCGGCATCGACAGGACGCACCCCGCGTTCGCGGGCAAGGACATCACCTCGCGCGACTTCACTGGCGAGGGTTCGTCCCCCGAGGACGTGTCCGATTATGACGGCCACGGCACGCACTGCGCCGGCACGATCTGCGGCGCCTCCGTGGATGGAATCCGTGTGGGCGTGGCGCCCGGCGTGACGAAGATTGCTGTCGGCAAAGTCCTCGGCACGAACGGCGGCTCGCTCGAGATGCTGCTGAAGGGCATGCTGTGGGCGGTCTTCGAACAGAAGGCCGACGTGGTCTCGATGTCGCTCGGCTACGACTTGCCAGGCAACGTCCAGCGTCTCATCGACCGGGGCATGGATGCGCGGCGCGCCAGCTATGCGGCGATGCAGCTGCAGAACGACATCATCAAGGGCGTGTCAAAGCTGCGCGGGTTCCTCGAGTCCCAGGCGAAAAATGTCGTCTTCGTGGCGGCGACCGGAAACGAGAGTGATCGCGCCGCCGGCGTCGTGCTCGGCGCCGGCCTCCCGGCATCGGAGTTGTTCGGCGTCGGCGCGGTCGGCCCGACAGACGCGACCGGAGACAAGTGGAAGATCGCCGATTTCTCGAACGGACGCGCGCTCGTTGTCGCGCCCGGCGTCGACGTCGTGTCGGCAGCGGTCGACGGCGGCTGGGCGACGATGAGCGGCACGAGCATGGCAACGCCGCACGTCGCCGGCGTCGCGGCGCTGTGGGTCCATAAGCTTCGAGAGGCGGGCATGTTGAACATTCCCGGCACCGTGGAGGCGGAGCTGCGCAAGAGCACCACGAGGGCCCCGCTCGTCGACAACGACCTCGACGCGATCGGCACCGGGCTGATCCAGGCACCCGCGAACTAACTAGTTTTGCAGCAATATTTTGACAGTGCCGCGCGGAGCCTGTGCCGTATGGCTCGGGTTCTCGTCGAGCAGCAAGGCAATGGGGCGCCCGCGGTACCTGCGGTACACCTCGCGGAGGGAGGCGCCGAAGTCCGGCGCCCTCTGCTGCGCTGTGGTCTATGCCAAGCCGCCCTTCGCTGGGCCCGAGCAGGTCTTTGCGTACCTCGGTCGCTATACCCACCGTGGACCTCCGTCGGCGCCGCGCTCGGTCTCAGCACGTCCGCGCCCAAATGTCGTGGCGTCGGGATACCCCACGTGTGCGAGCCCCGCCGAGCCTGCCCTCTCTTGCCTTCTCGGGCAGGATCTCCGTAGGCCTGGCGACCGCCTCGCCCGGCCGCGAACCGGCCCGGTCCAACCCGACGTTTGCGGGACTGCGGGCAAGGCCCGAAGTGAGACATGCCGGGTGGTGTTTCATGCGCAAGCTCCCCCGCCCCCGTCTTGGCGGATGGCCAGCGCCCCCCGCGCGCTGCCGCGCACACCCCCACCCCGGCGCGTGCCCCCCGGATCCCCCGTCAGTCCTCCCGGGACCAAGGCATCAGCCCGGTCGCCAGGCACTTCACCGCCGCCGCCAGCTCGATCGGCTCGATCGGCTTGGGCACGTGCATCTGGTAGCCGGCCGCGAGCGCCCGCACCCGGTCCTCGGTCCGCGCGTACGGCGTCAGCGCCAGCGCCGGCGTGCGCCCCACCTTGCGCGGCAGCAGATCCCGCACCCGCCGGATCAGCGAGTAGCCGTCCTCCCCCGGCATCCCGATGTCGACCACGAGCAGCGCCGGCTCCGACGTCTCCAGCAGCTTCAGCGCCTCGTTGCTCGACGTCGCCGTGCTGACCTCGGCCCCGCAGCGCCGCAGCACCGCCGAGAGCATCGCCAGCGTGTCGGGATCGTCGTCCGCGATGAGCACCCGCACCCCGGTGAGCCGCGGGAACGGGTTGCGCGGGTCCGGCGCGATGCCCGCGTTCGTGAGCGCCGTCGCGGTCGCGCCCGTCGAGAGCGGCAGCTGCACCGTGCACGTCGTCCCGCGCCCGGGGCCGGCGCTCGTCACGCGCACCATGCCGCCGTGCAGCCCGACGATGTGCCGCACGATCGACAGGCCCAGCCCGAGCCCCCCGTGCCGGCGCGCGCCGCTGTTGTCCTCCTGCCGGAAGCGCTCGAAGACGTGCGGGAGCGAGTCCGCCGAGATGCCCTCGCCGTCGTCGATCACCTTGATCTCGGCGAAGCGCTCGTCCTGCGAGAGCTGCACCTGCACCAGCCCCCCGGGGCGCGCGAACTTCACCGCGTTCGAGAGCAGGTGCCACACGACCTGCTGCAGCCGCGCAGGGTCGCCCTCGACGAACACGCCCTCCGGATCGAGCCTCGTCTCGATGGCCACGCCCTTGCCCGCGGCCGACGGGAGGATCGACTCGACCGCCGTCTGCACCGGCAGCGTCAGCTCCACCGCGAGCCGCTCGATCTTCAGCGTGCCCGTCACGACCTGCGACGCGTCGAGCAGCTCGTCGATCAGCGTCACCTGGTGCTCGGCGTTGCGCTCGACCGCCGACAGCGCCCGCGTCTCCGCGACCCGATCGAGCGAGCCCGCCTGCATCATCCTCGCCCAGCCGAGGATCGCGTTGAGCGGCGTCCGCAGCTCGTGCGACACCGTCCCGAGGAACTCGTCCTTCAGCCGGTTCGCGTCCTGCACCTCGCGGTACAGGCGCGCGTTGTCGAGCGCGAGCGCAGCCCGGTGCGCGACCTCCTCCGCGAAGGCGACGTCGGACCGCTCGAAGAACCGGCCCGACTCCGACGACACGAGCGAGATCGCGCCGAGGATCCGCCCGCGCGCCCGGAGCGCCACCACGAGGTACGAGAGCGGCGCGAGCGTCCGGTTGGCCGTGGCCTCCTCGCTCGTCATCGCCTCGTGCAGCAGCACGTCCCCGCGGACGTCCGCGTAGAGCTCCGAGCGGCCCGTGCGCAGCACGCGCGCCACCGGGCCCGGCTCGCCGTCGACCCGGCTCGGGTGGAAGTACCGGAGCAGCGGCTCCTTCAGCGGGCTCACGTGCGCGGCCGCGACGTGGCGCAGGCCGAGGCCGTCGTCGATGTCGACAAGGCAGAAATCGGCGAGCACCGGCAGGACGAGCCGCGCGAGCGACTGGAGCGTGGCCGTGAAGTCCAGCGACGCGGCCAGCGCCGTGCTGAGCTCGGCCAGGAACGCGAACCGCCGCGCCGCCTCCTCGGCCTCGGCCCGCGCCGCCTGCACCCGGATCAGCCGGGCGCGCTCCTCCTCGGCCCGCTTGCGATCGGTGATGTCGCGGTGGATGCCGACGAGGAACAGCGGGCGACCCTCCTGGTCGTGGACCGCGTACGCCGTGATCTCGATCGGCACCTCGGAGCCGTCGCGCCGCACGCACGGGACCTCGCCGACGAAGGTGCGCGCGTCCTCGATCTGCTGGAGGATCCGGGCCGTGCTCTCCTCGCGGACGTCCTCGCGGTGGAGGAGCGCCATGCTCTTGCCGACGATCTCCTCGGACAGGTAGCCGAAGATCGACTCGGCCTCGCCCATCCAGTACCGGATGTTGCCCTCGACGTCCGTGACGAGGATGGCCTCGGGCATCTGCTTCAGCACCTCGTGCGAGAGGTGCATGGCCTCCTCCGTCTGCAGCGCGGAGAGGCGCGCCCGCTCGAGCGCCTGCGCGCTCTGCTGGACCAGCGCGAGCATGAACGCCCGGTCGTCCTCGGTGAACGACTGCGGCGCCGAGAAGCCGAACCCCACGGCGCCGAGCACGCGCCCCTCGAGGAAGAGCGGGATCGCGGCGTACGCGCGCTCGCCCGTCGCGACGCAGCACGACGCGAAGGCCGGCTCGAACTCGCCGAAGCGCCCCTCCGAGTCGAGGAAGATCGGCTGCCGCTCCCGGACCGCGCGCGCGAGCGGCAGCTCCGCGCCGAGGTCGAAGCTCTTGAAGCGCGCGATCTGCGCCTCGAGGTAGCCCGTCGAGCGCACCGTCTCGAGCTCGCCGCCGAGCCCGGCGCGCAGCGCCACCACGCCGGTCATCGCCCCGGCGGCCGCGACGACGTCGCTCGCGAGCACGCGGAGCACCGCGGGCGGCGTGATCGCGTCGGACAGCGCGGCCGTCACGGCGAAGAGCCACGCGGCCCGATCCGCGCTCCGCTCCGCGGCGTGGCGCGCCTCCTCCGCCTTCCGGTAGAGGTAGGCGTTGTCGAGCGCCAGCGCCACGCGGTGCGCGAGCTCTGCCGCGAGCACGAGATCATCCGCGGAGTAGATGCGGTTCGACTCCGAGACGCCGAACGACAGCACGCCGAGCTTGCGGCCGCGCGCGATGAGCGGCACCGCCATCGCCGACCGCGTGCCGAGCTGCTCCAGCGCGGCAGCGCGCTCGGCGGCCTCGTCGCTCTTGTCGCGATCGAGCTCGTGCAAGAGCTCGGACTCGCCGCTGTGCAGCACCTTGGCGATGCCGAGGCGCTCCTCGGCGTCGGGCGAGATCGCGCGCAGGAGCCCCTCGCGCTCGGGGTTCACGTGCTTCGCGGCGACGCGGCAGAACCGCCGCCGCGTCGCGCCCGCCTGGCCCGCGCGATCGGAGCCCGCCGGGTCCGAGTCCGCCGCGGCGCGATGGCGCCGGGCCGCGTAGATGCCCGCCACGGGCGCCGGGTCGATCCCGTCCGGCCCGGCCACGAACGTGGGACCGCCGTCCGACGACGGCGGCGGCGGCGGCACGGAGCCGACGAGGCCCATCGCGTCCGCGGCGCCACGCTCGATGAGATCGACCGTGCACCAGTCCGCCAGGTAGGGCACCGACAGACGCGCGAGCCGCTCTAGGATCGTATGAGGGTCAAGCGATCCGGTGAGCTGCTCGCTCGCGTCCGCCAGGAACATCAGCTCATTATGGATCGCCCCTCCGCGGGGCGGCTTCAGGACCTGCCATGCCATGGCGGTCTCGCTAGGGTTGCCTTCACGCTCCATGGGGTCGCCGGCGGCCCGCATCGTAGCGAGGGCCGATCGCAGAAGCCAGCGGCGCAGGCGAGAGCGCGGCGCCTAACCGTCTGCGGCGAGCCGCGCGCGGGCGCGGTGGACGAGCGCCTGGACGGCGCGGTGCGATTGGTCGCGCACCTCGCCGACGTCCTGGCCTACCGTGGCGATGGGCGCCCCGACCTCGAGCGCCACCGGAATACGTCGCGCACGGCTCACCCGGGCCATGTGCGCCGTGAACGATTCGTCGACGTAGGAGGACTCGGCGCCGCCGTACACGAGCCCCACAGGGACGATCTCCGCGCCGACGCGGCATGCCGCGGTGAAGCCGCCCGCGCGGAACGGCCGCACCTCATCTCCGGAGAACGTGGTCCCTTCAGGGTAGACCATCACACCACGGCCGCTCTTGAGCGCGGAGGACATCGCCTGGACGACCGCAGAGCCGCTGCGCTTGCTGGAACGGTCCACGAAGAGCGTTCCGACGCGGCGCGCCGCCATGCCGATGACCGGCCATCCAGCGAGGTCGGCCCGGCTCACGACCGTGGCCTCGAAGAAGGCGAGCGTGATCATGATGTCGAGCGCGGAGCGGTGGTTCATCACGAACAGCCGGCCGAGCCCAGCGGCGTCACGCCCAGGGCAGTACCCGGCGCCCACCGGATCGGCCGCGCCCGCGGCGCGCCCTGCCGCGAGCTCATCACGGACGAGGCCGCCCGCACGCGCGTCGAGTCCGTAGAGCTTCAGGAGCGCGCGCCCATAGCGGCGCATCCATGTGTGGAGGACCACTTCGCGGTCGGCCGCGGGCGAGATCGCGGTGTCGACCTCGAGCAGGCCGTACATGCCGAAGGTGAGGCCGACGAAGCCGGCCGTGCGGAGAGGGAAGCGGAGGGCGTCGAGGGGACGAGCGCTGACCATGCGTCGGATGTCCTGCCCGCTCGGGGCGATCGTGGGACCAGGGCTTCAGCGAGGCGGAGGCGCCGGGCGCGCCCCGGCTCGCGCGGCGAGAGCGCCTGCCGGCGGCACCCTATTTCACGCTTGCGGCCGGAGAAAGCCCCGTCACCCGCCCGTGGCGGGAGCTCCGTCGAGCAGCCGCTTCAGCACGTCGTTCACGACGGCCGGGTTCGCGCTGCCCCCCGTCTTCTTCATGATCTGGCCGACGAAGTAGCCGAACAGCGCGGCCTTGCCGGCGCGGTACGCCGCCGCCTGCTTCTCGTTGGCGGCGATGACCGACGCGGCGACCGCCTCGATCGCGGCCGCGTCGCTCATCACGGCCATGCCCTTGTCGCGGACGATGTCGCCGGGCGCCCGGTCCGTGCCGGCCATCTCCGTGTACACCTCCTTGGCCTGCTTGCCGCTGATCGCGCCCTCGTCCACGAGGCGGAGCAGCGCGGCCACCTGGCCGGGGGCGACCGGGAACGTCGCGGAGAGCCCCGTCGTCCGGGTGTCGCGCAGCACCTCGCCCTGGACGAAGTTCGCGACCTTCACGGCGTCTCCGTGGAGGCGCGCGGCCTCCTCGAAGAACGCCGCGATCTGCGGGTGGCCGGTCAGGACCGACGCGGCGTACGGGGTGAGGCCGAGCGACTCGGTGAAGCGGCGCCGCTTGTCGACCGGCGGCTCCGGGAGCGCGCCGCGCACGTCGGCGAGGAACGCCTCGTCCACGACGAGCGGCGGCAGATCCGGCTCGGGGAAGTAGCGGTAGCCGGACTCGTTCTCCTTGTCGCGGAGGAGGTACGTCTCCTTCTTCTCGGCGTTGTACCCGCGGGTCTGCTGCCGGACGCGGCCGCCCTGCTCGATGAGCGCGATCTGCCGCCGGATCTCGAGGTCGATCGCCTCGGCGACGAAGCGGAACGAGTTGATGTTCTTGAGCTCCGTCCGCGTGCCGAGCTTCGTCTCCCCGACCTTGCGGACGGAGACGTTGGCGTCGCAGCGGAAGCTGCCCTGCTCGAGGTTGCCGTCGTTCACGCCGATGAACATCAGGATCTCGCGCAGCCGCTTCAGGTACTCGGCCGCCTCCGCGCCCGAGCGGAGGTCGGGCTCACCGACGATCTCGATGAGCGGCGTGCCGGCGCGGTTGAGATCGACGACCGACAGGCCGCCGATGCCGTGGACGTTCTTGCCGGCGTCCTCCTCCATGTGGACGCGCGTGATCCCCGCGCGCGTCTTGCCCGCCTCGGTCTCGATCTCGAGCTGGCCGCGCAGCGCGAGCGGCCGATCGAACTGGCTGATCTGGAAGCCCTTCGGCAGGTCCGGGTAGAAGTAGTTCTTTCTCGCGAAGACGCTGCTCTCCTGGACGGCGCAGCCGAGCGCGAGCGCGGCGCTCACCGCCATCCGGACCGCCTCGCGGTTCAGGACCGGGAGCGCCCCCGGGAGGCCGAGGCAGACCGGGCACGTGTGCGTGTTCGGCGGGTCGCCGAAGCTGGTCGCGCAGCCGCAGAACGCCTTGGTCCGGGTGAGGAGCTGCGCGTGGACCTCGAGCCCGATGACCGCCTCGAAGGAGCCGTACGTCGTCGCCATGACCCGGCCTTCTAGCAGAACCTCGGCCGGACGAGAGGCGAGATGCCCGGGCTACGCCGCCCGGGGACAGGCGGGAACAGCGCAAGGGCTCGCGGAGGCCGGAGCGCGCCGGCTCCGCCGCGCAGAAGATAGAGAGGGGGGTCGAGAGCGCGCCGGCTCCACCGCCCGGCAGACAGCGGCCTGCCGGGGGATGAGCGGCTCAGTGATCCGCGTGGTCGCGCGTCAGGCCAGGGTGCGTCGGGTCGCCCGGCTCGTGGCGCTTGTTCGCGGTCAGCCGCGAGCCCGAGCGATCGGAGAGGCTCATGAGGAGATCGCGCCGGTAGATGAACTGCTCGCGCGAGTCGTAGGGCACCGCGTGGAGGCCGGTGTCCATCCGGATGGCGTCGACGGGGCACGCCTCGACGCAGAAGCCGCAGAAGACGCAGCGGAGCTCGTCGATGACGAAGCTGCTCGGGTACCGCTCGTAGCCTTTCCGCCGATCGCCGTCGGGGTACTCGGCCGGCTCGATCGCGATGCACTGCGCCGGGCACGCCGTCGAGCAGCAGAGGCACGCGACGCAGCGGGGCGAGTTGTCCTCGCGCAGCGTGAGCCGGTGGATGCCCCGGAAGCGCTCCGGGTAGGGGCGCTTCTCCTCGGGGTAGCTGATCGTCGTGACGCCCGGCTCGAGCGCGTGCAGCACCGGGTCGGGCTTCTGGCCGAGCACCATCTCCTTCGTGTTCTTGAAGAAGTGCTTCATCGTGATCCCCAGGCCCTTGACCATCTCGGGGATGTAGGCCTGGACGTCGGCGCTCCGGGTCGGGCGCGGGATCGGCTTGCCGGCGACCGGCCTGCCGGCCGGCTTCGTCCACGTGGTGCTGGGGGTAGCTCTCGCCATGAGATCCTCCTCTACGCCTGCTGCGGCGACGCCTTGGTGCCCCCCGCCGCGGCCGCGAACCGGGACGAGGTGGAGTTGACGGTGCGCTGGCGCTCGACCGGCTCGAGCAGGCCGGCGATCAGCGCCACGACCGCCGCGAAGCCGCCCAGGGCGACGACCGCGTGGGTGACGTCCGCCGCGACCTGGAGACCGCCGACGAGCCCCGCCGGCGCCGAGTCGACGGCCAGCACGACGACGCCCGTGACCATCATGTTGACGATCGTGAGCGGCAGGAGCTTCGTCCACCCGAGCCGCATCACCTGGTCGTAACGGAAGCGCGGCAGCGTCCAGCGGAAGAAGACCTGCACCCACGCCATGAGGATCGTCTTGCCGAAGAACGCCAGCACGTAGGTCAGGCTCACGGCGAAGTGGGTCATCTTGTACTGGAAGAGCGTCGCGTCGCCGAAGGCGATGTTGATGCCGTCGCGGTCCAGGAACGGCAGGTGGTAGCCGCCGAAGAAGAGCGTGACGAGGAGCGCGCTCGACGTGATGAGCTCCACGTACTCGCCCGTCATGAACATGCCGAACTTCATCCCGGAGTACTCGACGAAGTAACCGGCGACGATCTCGCTCTCGCCCTCGGGCTGATCGAACGGGATGCGCTTCGTCTCGGCCGCGAGGGCCGCGAGGAACAGGATGAACGCGAGCGGCTGGACGAAGATCCCCCACGTGTGCTCGGCCTGCCACTGCACCATGTCGCCGAGCCGGACGCTGCCGTAGATGATGAAGAGCCCGACGATGCTGAGGCCCATCGCGACCTCGTAGCTGACCATCTGGCTCGCGGCGCGCAGGCCGCCGAGCAGCGAGAACTTGTTGTCGCTCGCCCAGCCGGCGAGCGCGGCGCCGATGATGCCGGTGCCCGCCATCGCGAAGATGTAGAGGATGCCGACGTTGAGGTCCGCGACCTGGAGGTTCACGACGTGGCCGCTGCACGTGAACGCCTGATCGACCGTCCGCTTGAGCAGCGGGAGGTCCCCGAAGCCGAAGACCCCGTCGCCGTTGTCCTCGAAGCAGAGCTTGTCGCCGAACGGGATGACCGCGAACGTCACGAGCGCCGGGAACATCGCGAGCAGCGGCGCGAGCGAGTGGAGGAGCCGGTCGGCGTTCTTCGGGATGAAGTCCTCCTTCCAGATCATCTTGATGGCGTCGGCCGCGGCGTGGAGCGTGCCGAGCAGCCGCAGCGGGATCTTGCCCTCGGGCACGCGCAGCGCCGCGTAGGCGCCCGTGACGAGCAGCAGCGCGCCGAGCAGCACACACGCGATCCGCGCGACGATGGGCGCCGCCGAGAGCGGGACCGCCTGCGTCAGGAAGAAGACCGCCACGTGGGCCATGACGCCCCCGTAGAAGATGTTGCGGGGCTCGACGCGGGCGAGCGCCTCTTCCGCCGGGTTGATCGGGCCGCCGCTGCGGGCCGACGCGCAGAACACGATCAGCCCGAGCCAGGCCACGGCCACCGCGAACTGCGCGGCGGCCACCATCGTCTCGGCCGCGGCCGGCGCGGACGCCGGGCGCGTCGCCGTGAACACGGAGAGCGCCGCGAGCAGCGCCGGCGGGAAGAACACGATGCCCCGCACGACCAGGGACGGCAGGTAGACGACCGCCCGGTTCGGGCCGACGCGGTCCTGCACCATCGCGCCCTGGCGCCGGTCGGCCCAGGTGGCGATCGCCGCCATGTTCAGCAGGAACAGGACGACGATGAGGATCTTGACGATCGCAAGAACGAGCTCGACGCTGGTCATGCCGTGGCCTCCGTCTTCTTCGGCTCGACCCGCGCGCCGTCGGCGGCGGGCGCCGGCGCGGCGTGCGCAGAGGGCGCCGCGGTGGGAGCGGCTGCCCCGGCTGCTCCACCAAGCGCCGCGCCGGGCGGCATCGCGCGGCGGAGCTCGGCCAGGGTCTTCCACCCGGTCTCGTACCCGAGCGCGCGCCCGAGCCGGCCGATGAGCTCCCAGGCCGGGCGCGCGTCGCCGTGCGGGAGCAGCGCCCGCTCGCTCCGCTGCGCCAGGCCCTTGCCGTTCACGTACGTCCCCTCGGCCTCGGCCCAGGAGCACGCCGGCAGCGCGACGCGCGCGGCCTTCGCGAGCGGCCCCTCGTGGGCGGCGATCGTCACCACCCCCTTCAGCCGCGAGAACGCTCGCTGCGCCTCGCCCGCGTCGACCTCGAGGTCCGACCCGAGGGCGACCACGTACGCGTACTGCCCGGACGCGATCCCCTGGATCAGCTCCGCGACCGGGCGCGGCGGGGTCGCCGCCGCGATCTGCACGGCGCCGCGGGTGTTCGGGTTCTTGTCCTCGCTGATGAGGATGTCGTCGCCCTGGCCGAGCGGCTTGCCCGACACGAAGAAGTCGGTCGCGCCGAGGTACGTCGTGGCGAGGTGGTAGAGCGCGAAGTTGTCCTCGTTCGAGTGCTGCGCCGACAGGACGATCGCGACCTTCGCCGGGTCGTCGCCGTGGCCGGCGAGCTGCTCCTTGGCCGCGGCGAGCGCGTCGTCGACGCTCGCGTCGTCGTTGCCGACGAGCGCCGTGAGCAGCCGCCCCTCGACCGCGTGCCGGTACGAGAGCATGCCCTCGTCGCACATCCAGTACGTGTTGACCGCCATGTTCTCGCGGGGGCGGTGCCGGTACGGCGTGTTGTTGCGCGGATCGTAGTCGAGGTAGGCGTTGCAGCCCGTCGCGCAGCCCTGGCAGACGGTCCGGGCGCTGCGGAGGAACCAGACGCGCGCCTTGAACCGGAAGTCGCGCGACGTGAGCGCGCCGACCGGGCAGACGTGCTCGGTCATGAGCGTGTAGTTGTGGTCGAGCTCGCGCCCCGGCGAGACCGTGATCTCCCCGAGGTTGCCGCGCTCGCGGACGGAGAGCACCGGATCCCGGGCGAGCTCGTTGCAGACGCGGATGCACCGCGTGCAGACGATGCAGCGCTCGGCGTCGTACACGATGGTCGGGCCGAACGTGACCGCCTTCGGCTTGTGCACGGGCTCCTGCCGCATCCGCTTGCCCTTGCGCTGGTGCTCCAGCCAGTAGTCCTGGAGGCGGCACTCGCCAGCCTGGTCGCAGATCGGGCAGTCGACCGGGTGGTTCAGCAGGAGGAGCTCCTGCACCGCCGAGCGCGCCTCGGACACGTGGTCGCTGTTGTCTGACAGCACCTCCATGCCGTTCGCGCAGGCCATCTGGCAGGCCGGCTGGAGCTTCGGCTTCGCCGCCGGCACGTAGTCCTGCTTCGCCGCGTCCCAGCGGAGGATGTCGAGGCTCATCGCCGGCCGCCCCGGCGGCGGCAGCACCTCGACCAGGCACATCCGGCAGTTGGCGGCGACGCTGAGGCCCGGGTGCCAGCAGTAATGGGGGATGTCGATCCCGGCGCGGTGCGCCGCGCGGATGATCGTGTCACCGCTCTCGAAGGGGATCTCCCTTCCGTCGATCTTGATCGTAGGCATCGTGCTCTCGATTCCCGGCGGGGCCGCGGAGGGCCCTTGCTTTCCTAAGTCGATGACGGGAGCGCTCCTCGCGCCGTCGCTAGTGGTCGCACTCCCCGCCGATCATGTTGAGGGAGCCGAAGGTCGGCACGACGTCGGGGATCATCAGCCCGGTGATGAGCTGGGAGAGCCCCTGCGTCGTGGCGAAGCACGGCGGACGGATGCGCACGCGGTACGGCGTGCCGCTGCCGTCGGACACCAGGTAGAAGCCGAGCTCGCCGTTGCCGGCCTCGGTGTACGAGTAGCACTCGCCCGCGGGGACCTTGATGCCCTCCATGACGATCTTGAAGTGCTGGATGGTCGCCTCGATGGTCGTGTAGACCTCCTCCTTCGGCGGCAGCACGATGCGCGGATCGTCGATGTTGATGGGCCCCTCGTCGGGCATCTGCTCGAGCGCCTGCTCGATGATCCTCCCCGCCTGGCGGATCTCCTCCTGGCGGCACATGAACCGGTCGTAGTTGTCGCCCCGCGTGCCGACCGGCACGTCGAACTCGAAGCGGTCGTAGACCATGTACGGGTTCGCCCGGCGCACGTCGTAGGGCACGCCGGTCGCCCTGAGCACGACGCCGGTCCAGCCGAGCGCGAGCGCGTCCTCCTGAGAGATCTGCCCGACGCCGTCGAGACGATCGAGGAAGATGCGGTTCTTGAGGATGAGCTTCTCGGCGTCGTTCACGAGGGCGAGCACGCGCGCGAGGCCCACGCGGACCATCGCCTTGAAGTCGGCCGTGGGCGGCCGCGCCATGCCGCCGACGCGGCCGAAGCTGTGCGTCAGGCGCGCCCCCGTCTCCTCCTCGAAGATCTCCCAGAAGATCTCGCGCGCGCGGCACAGGTAGAGGAACGGCGTGAACGCGCCGAGCTCCATGCTCATGGCGCCGCTGCAGATCATGTGATCGCAGATGCGCGCCAGCTCGCCGAGGATCACGCGGTAGTACTGGCAGCGCTCGGGGACCGTGACGCCGAGCATCTTCTCGACCGCCAGCGCGAAGCCGACGTTGTTGAGCATCGGCGAGACGTAGTTGAGCCGGTCGACGTACGGGAAGACCTGCGACCACGTGCCGCGTTCGCACATCTTCTCGAAGCCGCGGTGCAGGTAGCCGATCTGCACGTCGGCCTTGTTGATCGTCTCACCGGACAGCTCGAGCACGATGCGCACCGTGCCGTGCATCGCCGGGTGGGACGGCCCCATGTTGAGGAGCATCGGCTCGCTCGGTAGGTCGAGCTCGGCCTCGTCCAGCTCGCGATCCAGGGGTTCCATGGGTCAGCTCCGCTCCTCCAGCGCGCCCGCGCGCTTGCCGTTGCTCACGGCCTCGTCTCCGTCGATCGACGCCCCAGGGCCGCGCAGCGCGAAGTCGTGCGACTGGCGGCCGAAGCTCATGCCCTCGTCGGGGCCGAACGGCGGCAGCTTGCCGGTGTTCGGCACGTCCCGGAACGGGATGAGCGGCTGGATGCGGTTGGCCGGGTAGTCCTTGCGCAGGGGGTGCCCCTCGAACTCCGGGTACATCAGGATGCGCCGGAGATCCGGGTGCCCCTTGAAGACGATGCCGAGCAGGTCGTAGCACTCGCGCTCGAACCAGTTCGCGCCCTTCCACACCGGGACGATCGAGTCGATCTCGGCGCCGTTGCCCTCCTCGTCGCCGACGCGGGCCTTGATCCGGATGCGGTGGTTGCGCTCGAGCGACCGCAGGTGGCAGACCACCTCGAAGCGGGGCACGTCGCCGCGCCAGAGGTAGTCGACCGCGGTCAGGTCGACGAACATGTTCATCAGGGTCCGCGGGTCGTTGCGGAGGAACAGGGCGGCGTCGCGCCACACGGCGGGATCGAGCACCGCCGTGTCGTCGCCGAACTGCGAGTGCGTCTCCAGCACGGCGCCCGGGAACTGCGCCGTGAGGAGCTCTAGGACCTTCTTGCTCATGGCAGGCTCCGCTCCTTGCGCTGGAGGGTGACGAGGTGCTCCGTCGTCTGCGCCGGGTCCTCGCGCGGCTTGACGATCGCCGGCGTGCGATCGCCGCGCGCGATCTTGTCCTGGAGCAGCATGAGGCCGTCGAGCACCGCCTCGGGGCGCGGCGGACAGCCGGGCACGTAGACGTCGCAGGGGATGACCTTGTCGATGCCGGCGACGGTCGTGTAGTTGTCGTAGAAGCCGCCGCACGAGGCGCACGTGCCGAAGGCGAGCACCCACTTCGGGTCCGCCATCTGCTCGTAGATGCGCTTGAGCGCGGGTGCCTGGCGCTGGCTGATGGTCCCCACCACCCAGAGCAGGTCGGCCTGGCGCGGCGAGAAGCGCGGCACCTCGGCGCCGAACCGCGCCATGTCGAAGCGCGGGCTCGCCATCGCCATGTACTCCATGCCGCAGCAGGCCGTCACGAACGGGTACTGGAACAGCGAGTACTTCTTCGCCCAGTTCAGCAGCGCGTCCACGCGCGTGGTCGCGAAGCCGTGCTCGGAGCCCTCCATCACCCGCGTCGAGGGCCCACCGGCCTTCACTTCTCCCATTCCAGAGCTCCCTTCTTCCACACGTACACGAGCGCCACGACGAGCAGCGCGACGAACGAGCTCATCGTCGCGAGGCCCGTCCACCCGAGGTTCCGGAACTGGACCGACCACGGGTAGATGAGCACCGCCTCGATGTCGAACACGACAAAGAGGATCGCCGTCAGGTAGAACTTCACGCTCGGCTTGACGAACCGCCCGCCCGTCGAGTCGCTGCCGCACTCGTACGGGATCATCTTCTCGGGCGTCGGGTTCCTCGGGCCGAGCAGCGACGTCAGCGTGAACATCGCGAGCGCGATGATCGCGGCGACGAGAAACAGCAGGAACAGGGGGATGTAGGTGGCCATCGAGAGAGCACTCCTACGTGTCGACCCCTGGAGGGGTCGACCATCTCGCCGAGGCGCGCGGCGTCTCGGGGCGAGACCTCGGGGCCCACGGCCCCGAACCATGCAGTCCAAAAAGGTGAGAGCGACGCGGCGATGCTGCCTGGAGCAGCAAAAATCCGAGCGATCCCGGCTTAATCCGCGCCGGATCTAGTCGGCCGCCGCGGGGGTGTCAATGGAGGCGGTCGGCGGTCGGTCAACCAACCAACGCGCGGGCCGCGATCCTAGGAGCGGTTCGCGGCCAGGACCAGCCCTCGCCACGCGGTGAGCGCCGTCCCCAGGCTGGCCTCGATCTCCCGGATCTCCTCCACCATGTCGGCGTCCGCCACGCCCACGCTCCGCGCCTCGCGGACGCAGGCGAGGGCGGCGACGAACTTCTTGCGCTGCACGAACGCCCGCGCGAGCAGCGGCCAGATCTGCTTCGGCGGGGCGCCGAGGTTGGCGGCGCGCCGGAGGGGGCCGATGGCCTCGCCGGCCCGGCCGTCTTCGAGCATGGCCTCGCCCAGCCGGCGGAAGATGTCGCCGGCCGCGGCCCCGTCGTGCGCGTACTGGACGGCGAGGCGCATGACCTCCTCGCCCTGGTGCTCCTCGCCGAGCTTGACGCACGCGGTGCCGAGGAGGCCGAGGCCCTTGGCGATCAGGCTGCGGGCGTCCGGCGTGAGCATCTGCCCCTCGGGCGTGCGCAGGAAGATCGCGAGCGGGGCCGGCCAGGTGCCGAGCAGCTGGATCACCTTCGGGAAGTCGCCGCGCTGCGAGGCGACCTCGGCCTCGGCGACCTTCGTGAGATCGATGGCGGAGCGCGCGCCGGCCGACGCACGCTCGAGCTCGTCGCGCACGTGCGAGCGGATGCGGGCGCGGAACTCGTTGAGCTCGTGGGTCTCCTCGATGCCGTCGCGCAGGAGCAGGAGGCGCGAGGTCTTCCCCTCGACGGCGAGCTTGCGGAGACTGTAGCCGTAGAGCGGGGCGAGCAGCAGGTAGCGGACGCCGATGTGGAGCTGGATGCCCTCGAGGTCGGTGTCCCGCTCGGGCGCGGGCGGCGTCGTGTCCTCCGTGAGGAGGGCGCCGACGAGGCGGTGGCGGAAGTCCGCGAGCGTGAGCCGCTGGACGTCGCCGTCGATGTCCTCCTCGCCCGGCGGCGCGATAACGAAGTCGACCAGGGTGTTGTCCGGGTTGCGGCGGTCGACGGTGAGCGCCGTGATGCGGGCGCCCGTAATCATCGAGAAGGCAAAGAACGCCTCGCCCACGATCTCGCAGAGCGCCTGGAAGCTGCCGATGCCGTCGCCTATGCGCTCGAACCAGCCGTCGGTCCGAACGGCATCGAGGGAGAACACGCGTTCCTTTGGCATGGTTCGACCCGGATCACAGGGGCGCGTCCCGGACGACGGGCGCAAGTCCCAAGGGGGCCGAGACTCGCACGGGCGGGCGCCGCTCTCAAGAAAACTCCTAGGGCGTGCGCGTCGACACGTCGCCCGCGTCGCTCACCGACGAGAGCGCTGGCCGCCTTCCATGGCTCCCGATCGTTCCATGCCGCTCCACCTGCCCCCACGCGCGTCGATCCGCGCCTCCCCTCCCCTCCCCTCCCCGGCCCGTGCCCCCCCGGCCGGGGCCGCCGCGGCGGCCGACCCGCCACAGCGGCCGTGCCCCGGAGGGTCGAGCCGCCGCGCGCCCCGCCCGGGGCCCCGCTGGCCGACGGGTCGCCGAGCGGGGCGCGCCCTGCTCAAGGGACAGCGGCGATGTTGAGGGTGAGATTGCCGGAAGCGGCGCGTCGGCTGTCGCCGATGATCGTGATCACCTGCCCTTCGGTGAGGGTCACGGTCACGCTCGAGCTGGCCATGACCGCGTTGTCGTTGCACGCGAGCTCGGGGCCGGAGCAGCTGTCGCCGTCGTGCACGTGAAGGACGGTGTCGAAGTTCGACGACAGCGTGTCGATGACGTAGGTCCCGTCCGCCGGCGCGGTGAAGCGATAGACCCTGTCGTTGCCGCTCGATGGGACGCAGCTCGGTGTGGCCGAGTTCGGCTGGAACAGGGTGGAGCCCATCGCCGTCTGCGGGACCGTCGAGCCGAGGTCGATGGGGTTCCCGCAGATGCCGTCCCCCTGGAACAGGCTGATGTTGAGCTCGAACTCGCCCGTGGCCTCAGGGTTGGCGCCATCGACCACGACGACGGTCTCCTGCCCCGCGGCGAGCGGCACCACGAGCCGCGACTGGACGACCACGGCGTTGTCGTTGCAGCCGAGCACCGCGCCGCCGCACGTGCCGGCGTGCACGTGGACGACCGTGTCGAAGCTCGATCCGAACGTATCGAAGACGTACAATCCGTCGGCCGGCGCCGTGAAGCCGTACGCCCTGTCTTCGCCGCCGGGCACGCCGCACGGCGCGCTCACGTAGTCGCCCGCGCCGACGGTGTTCCCCTCCACGGTCTGCGGGACGACCGACTCCAGCGCCTTCTCCGGGCACGGGGGGCTCGGGGTGCCGCTCACGTTGAGCGTGTACGCGCCGTGCTTCCCGGACGCGCCGTCCACGACCACATACGCCGTCTGCCCCTGCGCGAGGGGCGTGGACACCTGCGATTGGTACGCCAAGCCCTCCGCGTCGTCGCTGCACCCGAGCAAGGCGCCCGTGCAGCTGCCGTCGTGAACGTGGAGCACCGTGTCCAAGGTCGAGCCGATCGTATCGAATGTGTACCGGCCGGCGATGGGCGCCGTGAAGCTGTAGCTGACCTCGGGGGAATTGCCCTTGGCGCAGTCCGCCGGGGGCTGGAGTACGCCGTCGAGGCCTGACGTGCGGCCCGTGACCGTCTGCGGGTAGGTGGAGCCGAGATCCACCATGGGGCACATGGGCGGAGCCCACGCGGCGACGTTCAGCGTATAGGGCCCACGCGCGCCCTCGAAGCCGTCGATCACCGCCACGACCTTCTGGCCGGCGCGGAGCTCCACCGTGGCGCGCGACTGCGACCCTTCTCCTGCGTCGTCGGAGCAGGTGAGCACGTCGCCATCACACCCGCCGTCGTGCAGCTCCAGGATCGTGTTGAACCCGGAGCCGAAGGTATCGAATACATACTTCCCGGCCGCCGGCGCCGTGAAGCTGTAGCTCGCGTCGGGGCTGTCTGCGACTCCGCAACTCGGCCTGATCGCGTCGCCGAAGTGCTCGGTGTTGCCGGTGACGGTCGCCGGGAGCGGAGCGTCTATCACCCACCCAGGGCACCTCGGCGGATCGGCCTTCGCCATGTTGAGCGTGAAATCGCCCTCCCCTCCGTCGAAGCCGGTCACCACGATGAGGACCTGCTGGCCCGCCTCGAGGACCGCGCGGACCCTCGATTCGGCGACCCCGGGGGCAATGTCATCGTTGCAAGCGAGCTGAGCGCAGGTGGTCGCTCCCAGCACCCCGATGGCCGTATCGAAGGTGGACCCGACGGTGTCCAGCGTGTACGTCCCCGCCACGGACGGCGTGAAGCGGTAGACCCGCTCCGACGAGCCGGCGGCCAGGCACGCGAGATCGTAGTTCGTCTCACCGCTGATGGTGGTCCCCGTGATCGTCTGCGGGAACGTGTCGCTGAGCTCATCATACGTCCCGAGGACGCAGGTGCAGGCGCCTGCCTGGCATACCGCCCCTCGCTCGCACGCCACGCCGCAAGCGCCGCAGTGGAGCTGGCTCGTCTGCAGATCGGCGCACGCGCCATCACACGTCGCGAGGCCGGCGGGGCAGGTGCAGACGCCGGCGACGCACGACTGGGCAGGCGCGCAGCTGGAATCACACTCGCCGCAGTTGCGCCTGTCGCTCAGCACATCCACGCAGGCGCCGTCGCAGTCCGTGAGGTCGCCCGCGCATGCGCAGGAGCCGTCCGCGCAGACGTGCCCCTCCGCGCACTCGACGTCGCAATCGCCGCAGTTCCACCGGTCGGCCTCGAGGTTCACGCATTGGCCTGAGCAGTCGCTCTGGCCTTCTCCGCACTCCTCCCCGCCCCCGACGCCGGCCCCGATACCGCCGCCGTCCTCGCCGCCGCCGCCCCCGCCGCAGCGGCCCTTCACGCAGAGCTGCCCCTCTTCGCAGGCCTCGCCGCACGCGCCGCAGTGCTCGGCGCTCGCCTGGAGATCGACGCACTCTCCATTGCACCACGACAGCCCATCAGGGCACTCGCTCGACGCGCCGGGGCTCTCCGCGCAGGACGCCGCGAGGACGACCCCCGCGGCCAGGAGCAGCGCGGCGGACGACAGGGCGGGCCTGGGGCGCAATCCGGATCTGTTCATGGCCATCCTTGGGGGTGCGTGGCCGCTCGAGGCGAGCGGAGAACGAGCCGCGCGGAGAACGAGGCGCGCGCCAGGATACGCCTGCGGCCGACGCATCCGCAACCGGCGGGGGTGCTCGGCTGGCGGCGCGCAGGTCGAGCCGCGGCCCGGACCGCGCTCGCCGCGCCGCGCCGCGGAGACGCGCCCTCGCGGGCTCGACGCGACAGACGCCGTCGCCAGGGCACAGCCAGCGCGGACTCAGAGCTTGGCGATGTTCAGCGTGAAGTCGCCGGACGCTCCATTGTACCCGTCGACGACCACGGTGATGGTCTGGTTGGGGGCGAGCTCGATCTGCACCTTCGACGCTTGTGAGCTGGTGAGATCGTCGTTGCATTGCAGCTCGATGCCGGTGCAGCCACGCGTGTGGACGTGAAGGACGGTGTTGAACGACGAACCGATCGTATCGATGACATAGGTGCCGCGGATCGGGGCGGTGTAGGTGAACACCGCCTCCGGAGCGGACGCGTACACCGCGGGCACGCATTTCGGCCTCACCACGTCGGGCTGGCCACGCGTGGTGCCGGTCGTGGTGATCGACAGCGGCGATCCGAGGTGGATCGCCGTCGCGCAGGTCCCCGGGCCGGTGAACCGGTCCACATGGAGCACGTAGTCGCCGGAGCTCGTGCCGAGGCCGTCGACGACGACGAGGACGCTTTGATCGGCGGCCAGGCCGAGGGCGACCCGCGACTGCTGACCGTCCGTGTTGTCGTTGCACCCGAGCGACGTCCCCTTGCAGCTCTCCTTCAAGATCTGGAGTATCGTGTCGAAGCTCGAACCGAACGTATCGAAGACGTAGAGCCCGTCCTCCGGCGCGGTGAAGCGGTAGATCGTGTCTGGAGCGTTCGACGAGGAGCCGCAGGCCGGGCGGACGGACTCGGGCTGCTCCGCGGTGCTCCCTGTCACGAGCTGCGGGACGACGGAGCCGAGATCGATCGCCGTCGAGCAGGTGCCGCCGCCGGAGAACGGCGCAATGGTGAGCGTGAAATCGCCCGACGCGCCCGCGGCGCTGCCGTCCACGAGGAGGACGACCGTCTGCCCCTCGGCGAGCTCCAGCGTCAGCCGCGACTGCTCGCTTCCCGGCGCGTCGTCGTTGCACACGAGCTCGGCCCCGGAGCAGCTGCCGTCGAGAACGGAGAGCGCCGTGTCGAGGCTCGATCCGAACGTATCGACGATGTAGGTGCCGGCCGCGGGCGCGGTGAAGCGGTAGGTCACCTCGCCGGCGCCGCTGCCGCAGCTCGGGCGCAGGACGTCGGCCGTATCCGCGGTGGTCCCCGTCACTGTCTGAGGCACCGTCGAGCCGAGATCGATCAGCGGGCACGGGAGGACGAAGGTCTGGCTCACGTTGAGCTGGAAGGGGCCGGAGGCGACTGGAGCGTAGCCGTCCACGACGACGGAGATGGTCTCTCCCTCGCGGAGCATCACCTTCACCTCCGATTGCCGGCCAGAGGTGTCGTCGTTGCACGCGACGCTCTCACCGCTGCATGTCCCCTCGTGGACGTGCAGGACCGTGTCGAAGGAGGAGCCGAAGGTATCGAAGGTGTAGAGCGCGGTCGCCGGCGCGGTGAAGGCATAGGTGGCCTCGGGGCCGCTGTCGCTGGTGCAAGGCGACGGGACGGCGCTCACGCGATCCGGGATAGCCGTGGTGCCCGTCACCGTCTGCGGAAACGTGGCGTCGAGCGTGAGCTCCGGACAGGGAGGCGGCACGTACTCGGAGACGTTGAGCGTGAATGGCCCGGATCCGCCGTCGACGCCGTCGACGACCGCGACGACCGTCTGGCCCTCGGCGAGGTTCGCGACGAGGCGCGACGTCTTGGCTCCCATGGCATTGTCGTCGTCGTTGTCGTTGCAAGAGATCACCGTCCCGGAGCAGGACCCCCTGCGCAGCTCGAGGACGGTATCGAACGTGGATCCGGACGTGTCGAAGACGTACCGGCCGGCGCGCGGCGCGGTGAAGCGATAGCTCGCGTCGGAGGTGTCGATTGAACCGCAATGCGTCGAGACGGCGTCGCCGAGCCCCCAGGTGTTCCCGGTGATGCTCAGCGGGAGCCCCGTCGCGAGGGTGTCGAGCGGGCACGCCGGCGGCGCCATCCGGTCGAGGTGAAGGGCGAAGTCGCCTTGCGCGCCGTCGTAGCCCGAGACGACGAGGAGGACGCTCTGCCCTTCCTCGAGGGCCACCGAGGCGCTGCCCGTCACGGCTCCCCCGCGATCGTCGTTGCACGCGAGCTCCTCGCAGGCGTCGAAATCCAGGACGCCGATGGCGGTGTCGTAGCTCGACCCGGCGGTGTCGAACTTGTACCTGCCGGCCTCCTCCGCCGTGAACCTGTAGACGAACTGGGTCGAGCCGACTCCCATGCAGGCGAGCGGGAAATAGGTCTCCGCGCCGACCGTGGTGCCCGTCAGGAGCCGAGGGACCGTCGAGCCGATGTCCTCGTAGTCGCCGGCGGCGCAGGCGCACGCGCCCTCCCGGCAGAACAGCCCCGGGGCGCACGCCGCGCCGCACGCGCCGCAATGCGCCGGGTCGACGGCCAGATCGACGCACCTGCCGCTGCAGACCGCGAAGCCCTCGTCGCAGACGCACGCCCCCTCCACGCACGTCTCGTGGAGGGGGCAGCGGGCCTCGCAGGCCCCGCAATGCAGCGGATCGCTCTTCACGTCCACGCAGCCGCCGCCGCACGCGGTGAAGCCGGAGGCGCAGCGGCAGGCGCCGCGCTCGCACCGCTGTTCGGCCGGGCATTCCTGGCCGCAGCGCCCGCAATGGGCGGCGTCGGTGGCGAGGTCGACGCAGCCGCCGCTGCACGCGACGAGGCCGGAGGCGCACGGCTCGCCGCCCGCCTCGCCGCCCGCCTCGCCCCCGCCTCCGCCCCCGCCGACGCACACGCCCGCCTCGCACCGCGCCCCGCTCGCGCAGACGCCCTCGCAGCCGCCGCAGTGCTCCGGATCGGCCTGCGTGTCGAAGCACGCTCCCCCGCACGGCGTGAGGCCGTCATCACACGGCGCGACGGCCGAGTCCTCCGCGCAGGACGCGGCGAGGGCGACGAGCGCCGCGACCGTCAGCCAGAGCGCCATCGACGACGGCTCGAATCTGGCGCGCAATCCGGGGTGACTCATGAACATCCTTCGGCGGACAGGCCGGCCACCGCGTGGCTCCGAGAGATCCGGCGCCGAGGATACGCCTCTTCGCTTTCGCTCTGCAATCGTCGATCACCGCACGTCCACGCGCGCGCGATCGACCGCCACAGGCGTCAGGCGGCCGGGAGATCCGGCATCGGAGCGGCCTCGTCGGATGTCGGCTGACGCGCCTGGATGGCCTCCAGCGCCACAGCGCCCGTCTCGGGCCCCGGCGCGTCTTCGGCCTGCAGATCGGGGCCGAGGAAACGAGCGATGGGCTCGAAGAGCTCGACGCCGGTATAGGCGCCGACGGCCAGATCGCCGTGACCGTAATCTTCCCGCGCTCCGAAGTCGCGCCCGAGCACGAGAAAGCGCTTCGGCGTCTCCGGGCGATCGCGCCCCCATGCGTCGAACGCCGCGCGCACCGCCGAGGCGGGGGCTATCCTGTCGGCGCTGCCCGCGATGAACAGGGCCGGGGCCGCGACCGAGGCGAGGCCGTCCAGGACCCTCTCGCCGTCCACGCGGATCTCCCCGTCGCCCGCCATCCACGCGGCGAAGTCGGCGTTCAGCGCTGCAGGGATGTCTTCGATGCAGTTGACGAGCGCGAGCCGCGTGACGCCGGGAGGCACGTTGCGCGGGTTGGCCACGGCGTGATGGATCGGCGTCGGCAGCCACTCCGACGCGAACGCGACGCTGCGTGCCATGAGGCGGAGCGGGACGCCCGGCAGCAGCCGGCCCGGCAGGAAGCGCATGAGGCGCACCGGCGTGGTGAGCCGGCCAGGCGAGCCGACGATGACGACGCGGCGGACCCGATCGCCGGAGACGCTCCGGCCAAGCGCCGCATAGAGGAGCATGCCCCCCATGGAGAAGCCGACATAATCCAGCGAACGGGCGCCGGTGCGCTCCAGGATCGCCTCGATGGCGCAGGGGAGGTCGTACCGGACCATGGCGGAGAACCGGACGCTGCGGCGCTCGGCGCGGGTGAGGAGGCGGCCGCTGCGCAGCGTCAGCAACCACACGTCGCGTCCGAGCGTGGCGAGGTGGCGAGCGAGCGAGTAATCGGGGTGGATGTCCTGGTTCCTGTGGTTCGCGGCGAGCCCGTGGACCAGCAGGATCGGCGGCAGGTCCGGCTGCGCCTCCGCGCCGTCCGGGCGCGGGACGCGGCGGATCTCGATCGGCGCGCCATCCTCGGTCCGCAGGACCTCCTCCACGCTGTACTCGAGCGGCAGCGTCAGCCGCTTGACCCAGTAAAGGAGGTGCGCCCACAGCCCGATCGCCGCCAGCACCGCGAGCGCCAGCGCCACCAGGAGCGTTGCCCCGAATGTCCAGACCATACGGTCAATCTACCTGCTGGCGCTGCTTCCGCATGCAGGCAACCTCGACATTCTTGTCCACCAGGAAGGACGGAACACAGGCCAGTCGCTCGTCGAGGCCGCAACCCAGCTCGCTCGTCTGGATGATCATGAATCCATGGGAACAGCACGTTTCACGATCGTCTCCCGCAGCGCGTGAAAAAGTCACACAGCGTTCGGAAGCCACTCCACCCCATCGCGCCGGACAGCGCGCGGGGCGACTGCCCCTGGCGGAAACGCACGTTGGCAACGGCTCGTTTTCCCTGGGATTCGCGTCTCGCGAGGACATGACCATGTGCCCAGGCCTACCGCGGCGCGAGATCGAGAGCTCCAGCACAGGCGTGCACAAAGGTTCCAGATCTACCAACCCGGAACGTGGCATGCGGATCGCAACACACGAGGGCGACGAGAGAGCTGGCAAGGATCCCGTAAGCACCCGGGAAAGGGGGCACGGCAAGAAGAACGCCGCAGCAGAGCTCGGGGGGGCTCGGTTGCGGCGCTCTTCTTGCCGTGCCGTCTGCCGGACGGCCGCGCTCATGCGCTTACCGGAGACAAAATGAAAAAAGCGCCTCGCGGACCTGGGGGGGGAAGGTCTCCGCGACGGCGCTCGCGTGTCATTTTGCAGGCTCTGTGCCTGCCCCACGCAGGATAGATTTTCAAATACTTACACCAAAAGCAGCCAGCCATCATTGCACGATTGCAAATCACAGTTGCAATCTGATTCAAATTCGAAGGCCTTCACGTTCTCGATCTGATCGAGGTCGTAGCCGTTCCAGACGGAAATTTGCCGTGCGGGCGTGTTCACTCGTCCCAGTGGCGGCAGACCGGCTTCACGCCGCACCCCTGGCAGCGGACCGGATCGCGCCGCGACGGGCATTGCTGGAGCATGCCGAGGTGGCAGAGGGCGAAGTCGTACTTGACCGGGTCGGCTGGATCGAAGCCGCGGAGGGCCGCGGTGATCTCCTCTGCCGTCTTCCAGGTGGCGCCCCTGCGATCGGTGAGCCCGATGTTGTAGCCGAGCTTCTCGATGTGCGTGTCGACCGGGATGAGGAGGGCCGACGGGGGCACCGGCCACAGGCCGAGGTCCACGCCGTCCGCGGGGCGGATCATCCACCGCAGCAGGAGCATGAGCCGCTTGGCGGCGCTGCCCTTCTCGGGATCGGGGAGGATGTGCGCGGCTCCGCGATCGTCCGGACGCCGGTCGAGGCCGCCGGCGCGTCGGATCGCCCGCACCCAGGCCCCGAGGGCCTGGCGCAGGTCGCCGGTGCGCGAGAGCTCGGCCGCAAAGGCGGCGCCGAGCGAGCCCGAGGCCCGCTGCACCCGCCGAGCGCCGACGATCAGCCCGACGAGGTCGCGATCGCGGTAGATCCGGTGCCGGAAGCCGCGCAGCCGCGCCGAGACGGCCCGGGCGTCGTCGGCGGTGAGGGCGATCTCCGGCCCGAGGCGATCGAGCGCCTCGCCGATCTTGGCGTGCAGCGCCTTCACGTTGCCGAAGGCGAGCGACGCGGCGATGAGCGCCACGAGCTCCTGATCGGCCGGGTCCGTGTAGCGATGGACGAAGGAGACCGGGTCTCGCGCGCGGCGCTCCTCGACGGCGCACCGCGCGCGCACCCCGTCGAGCGCCGCCTTGACCGCCGCGCCCCGCGCGGCGTCCCCCGCGGCGCCCCGCGCGGCGTCCCCCGCGGCGCCCCGCGCGGCGTCCCCCGCGGCGTCCCCCGCGGCGCCCCGCGCGGCGTCCCCCGCGGTGTCCCGCGCGGCGCCCCTCCGCCGGGGAGCCGCCTTGACCGCGGCTTCCGTCGGCCGGGGCGCCGGCTTGCGCGCGGCGTCCGTCCGCTGCCGGGGCGCCGCCTTGATCGCGGCGTCGCCCGGCCGGGGCGCCGCCTCGCCGCTCCCGCGCGCCCTCACGGCGACCCCGCGTCCGGCGCCGGATCGGCCACGACCGGCTCGGCGTTCGCGGCGCGCTCTTGCGCCTCCCCGTCGTGCTCCAGCGCGGGGAGCGACACGACGAACGCGCTGCCGCGCCCGTCGTCGGTGAGCGGGCTCTCGACCCGCACGGCGCCGCCATGGCTCTCGGCGATGTGCTTCACGAGCGCGAGCCCGATCCCGCTGCCGCGCACCTGCCGCTCGCTCGCCCGCCGCCCGCGCGCGAAGCGCTCGAAGATGTGCTTCTGCTCGTCGGGATCGATGCCCGGCCCGCGGTCGCTCACCCGGATGGTGACCTGCCTCGCCTGGCGTGTCAGCGCGGCGAGGCGCCCGCCGCCCCCGCCCTCGGCCTCCACCGCGACGGCCACGCGGCCGCCGTCCTTCGCGTACTTGAGCGCGTTGTCGAGCAGGTTCACGAGGGCGAGCTCGAGCGCGCGCGCGTCGATGAGCGCCTCGGGCAGCCCCTCGGCGATCGTGAGCTCGACGGTCATCTCCTCGCGCTCGGCGCGGTAGCGGTACATGTCGACGGCGCGCGTCGCCACCTCGGCGACGCTCCCGCGCGCGAACTCGTAGGCGGCCTTGCCCCGCTCGACGCGGGCGAAATCGAGGACGTTCTCGATGAGCGCGGTGAGCCGCTCGCTCTCGCTCACGATGATCTGCAGGTACTGGCGGCGCTTCTCGTCGTTGGGGACGCGGCCGCCGAGGAGGAGCTCGCCGAACATGCGGACCAGCGAGAGCGGCGTCTTGAGCTCGTGGGACACGTTCGCGACGAAGTCGCTCTTCAGCGCCGCGAGCCGCCGCTCGTTCACGGAGGCGAGCACCACGATCGCGAGCCCGGCGAGCGCCACCAGGGCCGAGAAGCCGACCATCAGGATCTCGATCAGGCGCTGCCGCTCGACCTTCTCGCCGAGCTCCTCGGCCGTGGTGAGCGCCATCTGGAGGCGCCAGTTGTAGAGCGTGGTCGGGAAGGGGCGCCCGACGGTGAACTCGCCGCCGATGATGGGCGGGCCGAACACGATGCGGCCCTCCTCGTCGATGACGTTCATCCGGCTCTTCTCGCGATCGAGGTCGCGGAAGAGCCGGGGCATCACCTCGTGGACCAGGCGCGGCACCTCGTGCCACGCGATGATGAGGCACTTGCGCCCCATGTGCTCGCGCTGCCAGTAGCTCACGAGCAGGCTCTGCTGATCGATGACGTGGTGGAGGTGGCGCAGCTCGGTCGTGTCGCCGGTGAAGTTCATCTGCGGCAGGAGGCGCGCGAGCAGGAGCTTGCGGAAGGCGTCGTCCTCCCGCCCGGACGCGCCGCGCGAGGCGAACGCGAGCACGTCGTGCGCCTCGTTGTCCATGTCGAGGACCAGGATGGCGCGCACGGTCGGCGTCTCGCGGGCCGCCGTGGGGAGCCACCGCCGCGCGATGACCGAGAGGTTCGCCACGTCGACGTGCGCGGCGACGACGTTGTCCTGGGCGATGATCAGCTTGTCGAGCCGGTCGACGCGCTCGTCGGCGAGGGTGAGCGTCGCGTCGAAGACGGTCTGCTGCCGCGCCTTCTCGATCTGCAGCGTCGTGCGCAGGGCGATCCCGCCGAGCACGAGCACCGCGACGACGATGGCGGGGACGAGGGCGAAGTACGGGACGCGATGGCGCTTCCCAGCGGAGGGGAGGAGGTCCATCGCTCGGCTCCGCTAGCGGGCGGCCTTCTTCGCCCCCGCGGTCACGAGGCCGGGCTCGAGGACCACGTCGCGCGCCCCGACGAACTCGGCGAACTGCTGGCCGATGTAGGTGAGCGCGTTGCCGTCGCTCTCGGAGAACGGCTTGCCGTCGAGCGGGTTTCCGATCTCGAGGAGGCCCAGGTAGCGGCCCGCGAGCTCGACGGGCGCGCAGATGACGCTCCGGAGCTCGACGCCGATCGCCTTCCACCGCTCGTCCATGACGCGCTCGTCCTTGGCCGCGTCGGGCACCACGACGGCGCGCCTCGACCGCATCGCGGCCAGCGGGAGCGGCGCCCGCTCGGACAGCCTGGCGAGGAGCGCGCTCTTGCCGCCGTACTGCCGGACGACCACGAACTCGCGCCGGTTGATGTCGAACAGCGACACGAGGCCGAGGGCGCACGGGATCTTGTCGAGCGTGAGCGCGAGGATGAAGTCGGCGCCCGCGAGGGTGTCCTGGAGGAAGTGCAGGTCGCTGCACGCCTCGAACAGCTCGGCGATGAGGTCGTCGCCGGAGAGGCGCCCGTTCTTCGGAGGGAAGGAGGAGCGCCGCCGCGGCGGCGCCGGCGTGGGGGCAGCGACCTCGGGCGGCTCCGGGACGAGCTGGAGGCGTGGCGGCGCCCCCTGCTGGTCGGCCGGCACGGCGAGCAGCACCACGTCGGCCGGCGGCGTGAGGGCTGGCCGCGGCAGGTCCGCAGAATACGCGGCGGCCGGCGGTGGCACGTCCGCCGGCGGCGCGGCATCTGCCGGCGGCGCGGCGTCTGCCGGCGGCGCGGCAGCCGGTGGCGCGGCAGCCGGTGGCGCGGCGTCCGCAGGCGGCGCGGCAGCCGGCGGCGTCACGTCCGCAGGCGGTGCGACAGCCGGCGGCGCTACGTCCGCAGGCGGCGCGGCAGCCGGCGGCGCTACGTCCGCAGGCGGCGCGGCGGCCGGCGGCGCTACGTCCGCAGGCGGCGCGGCGGCCGGCGGCGCCGCAACCGGCGGCACGGCAACCGGCGGCGCCACGTCCGCAGGCGGCATGGCCGGCGGCGGTGCGGTGCCGCCGGTGCGCGGGCGGAACTGGATCTCGGGTTCGGCCGAGCGCCAATCTTTCCAGGCGAGGGTCGCGAGCGGACTGCGCTGAGGCCGGCCGTCGAAGACGTGATCGAACACGGCGATATGGATGAACTTGCCCGGTCGCGCGTCGTCGATGCGCTGCCGTGCGCGCTCGAGCCGATCGATCAGCAGCGCGCTGACGAGATCGCGCGGGGTGCCGGTCGCGACCGCATAGACGAGCTCTCGGTACGTGAGCGGCGAGCGCTCGGACGGGTTCTCCTCGCGCTGCGAGATGAGCTGATACGGCGGCAGCTCCGCGGGCGCTCGCTCCGGCTCGGCGCCTCGCTCCTGCGGCGCGTCCCGCCCCGGCGCGGCCTCCCCGCCTTTCGCCGGTTGCGCCTGGGCGCCCGCTGGCTCCGAGACGAGGAGCGCGGTCCCCATCGAGATGAACGGGACCGTGGGCGCGATCGGGCGCTTCCTTGCGACACTCCCCGCAGGCTCGGCCGGCTTTGGAGAAGCCGCCCCGGCCGGGGAGGCGCCCGCCGGCGTGTCGGTCCCGTCGGTCAGCGCCGCGTCGTCCGGGGCTCGCTGCACCACGTACCGCACGCGCGTCGCCGGATCGATCGCTCGGTAGCCGCTCTCCAGCAGATCCACCGAGAAATTGTTGAGCGGGCCCCCATCGCCGCGGAGCGCCCGGGCCTTCTGCAGCGCGGGCTGCCACTGCGGGGCCTCGACGCACACCTTCCTGCTCGGCGGAGCGTTCTGGCCTAACGACGAGATCTCGACGAACCAACGCATCGTTTGCGGTTCCAATCCGCGCTGGCGCTGACTGGGTGGCGCGCTCTGGCGCGAAGATCGTTCTACTCGACGCGCGCGAGGGGGGTCAACGCGCAGGCCGCGCGGAGAGCGCGCGGAGGTCGCGCGGACGCCTTTGGAGGATGGCGCGAAATCTTCTCAACCGGGACCGCCAAGAAGAATCGGGCCTGTCCTGAAATCACGCCGCCCGCGCCGCGAGTCGCCGCGGACGAACCCGCTCGTCCACTGAACGGCCGCCGGGTATCCCCGCGGGGGCAGGAGGTCACCCGCTGTCGAGCCGCGCGCCATGGAGCGCGCGGTGAATGGGGACACCCCGCGTCCTTCGTCTCCAGGCGATCCGCCGCCCTGCGCGCAAGCGGGATACCGGGCTACATCCGATCCGGCCCGGGGACGATCCGTGATCCTCGACTCTGCATATCGACCCGCGCGCAGCTCGACCCGTGCGGGGGGTCCGCGCACGCTGGCTATCCCGTCTGGCCGACCGCCGCAGGGGGCTGGGCCGGCGGCGGGGGCTGGGCCGGCGGCGGGGGCTGAGCCGGCGGCGGCTGCGCAGCGCCGGGCTGGGCCGGCGCCGATGGCGCTGCCCCTGGCTGGGCCGGCGCCGATGGCGCTGCCCCTGGCTGGGCCGGCGCCGGTGGCGCTGCCCCTGGCTGGGCCGGCGCCGGCTGCGCTGCACCCGGCTGGGCCGCGGGCTTGCTCGCGCCGTGAAGCGACTCCTTCGTGGGGGGAACGTGCGGGCCGAGCGCCCTGGTCGACGAGGCGCTTGAAATGTCTGGTCGACTGCGCGCCGCCGAGAAAGTAGTCGTTGATGGCAAAAGACGGCGTGCCGGTGATGTGCAGGCGCTCGGCGAGCTTCCGGTCCGCCTCGACCGCCGCGCGGTGCGCTCCCGAGTCGAGCGCGGCGCCAAACTTTGCCACGTCGAGGCCGATCGCGGCCGCGTGGCGCTCGAGCGCCTCGCGGCCCAGCCCATTCTCGGACTGGTCCTGCCACAGGCGTTGCGCCATCGCCCAGAAGCCGGCCTCGCCCTTCTGCCGGAACGCCTCGATCGACGCCTCGGCGGCGAGGGGCGCCCGCGAGTGGGAGGGGAGCGGTAGGTGCCTGAAGACGACGCGGACCTTGCCCGGATAGGCGGCGATGATCCCGTCGATCGTGGCCTGGACGCGCATGCAGAACGGGCACTCAAAGTCGGCGAACATCTGGATCGTCACCTTCGCGCCAGGCTTCGCGCCCTTGCCGGGGTTGTCCCTGGTCGGCGCGGGGGCGAGGATCCGCTCGGGCGGGTCGCCGGCCCTCGCGTCCTTCTGAAGCGCGTCGTAGACCTTCGCGGCCGGCGTGCCCGCGGCCACGAGCTTCGCGGCGCGCGCGATCTGCTCGTCGATGAGGGCCTCGAACTTCTCGGCCGGCTGGGCGCCGGCGAGACGCCTGCCGTTGATGAAGAAATGGGGCGTCCCCCTCGCCTGGAGATCGTCGGCGAGGCGCTGATCGCGCTCGATGCGCGCCGCGTGGCGCCGCGCGGCGATGGCCCTCTGCGCGCGGGCCACGTCGAGGCCCAGGGACTTCGCGTGCGCCGCGAGGTCCGCGTCCTCGAGGGGCCCGGTCTTCAAGAGCTCGTACGCCTTCCAGAACGCCGCGTCGCCCTTCTGCGCCTTGGCCTCCAGCGCCAGCTCCGCGGCGGGCTCGGCCCGACGGTGGAAGGGGAGCGGGTTGTGCTTGAAGACGACGCGCAGCTGAGCGCCGTACTTCTTTTCGAGGCCGTCGACGGTCGGGGCGACCTTGCGACAGAACGGACACTCGAAGTCCGAGAACATGACCAGCGTGACCGGAGCGCCCGGGTTGCCCCGGATCGGCGATCCGTCGACAGGCACCTTCCACACGGTCGTGTCCTCGGGGGCCGGCGGCGAGGGCGGCTTCGGGGCCGGCGCGGGCGCCTTGTTCTGCTCGGACAGCGCCGCGTAGACGCGCTCCTCGGGGACGCCGGATCGCCGGAGATCCTCGGCCGCCCGGAGCTGCTCGTCGACGAGGGTCCGGAACTTGTCGACAGGCCACGCCCCGCTGACGAACACCCCGTTGACGAAGGTCGCCGGGGTCCCGTGGATGCCCACGCTCTGGCCGGCCTCGAGGTCCCGGTCGATCTTCGGCGCGTGCCGCTGCCCGTCGAAGGCCGCGCGGAACGCCGCTCGATCGACGCCTGCCTCGGCGGCCCACGCCTCGAACGACGCCGGCGTGAGCGCGCGCTGGTTGGCGAAGGCGAGCCGATGGAACTTCCAGAACGCCTCGGCCCCGCCGAGCCGGAACACCGTCTCGGCCGCCAGGTGCGCCGGGCGCGCGTTCTTGTGGAACGCGAGCGGGAAGTGCCTCCAGACGATGCGCAGCCGATCGGGGCCGTAGGCCTGCTTCAGCTGCTCCAGCGTCGCCATGTGCCGGGAGGTGAAGGGGCACTCGAAGTCGCCCCACACCACGAGGGTGACCGGCGCGAGCGGCTCGCCCCACCACGGCTCCGCGCGGGTGACGGGCACGGCGGTGCCCGGCTCCGGCTCCGGCTCGGCCGCTACAGCAACGGTCGGCGAGGGAGCCGGGAGGACCACCGTCTTCGGCCGCTCGACCGCCGACGGGGTCACTGCGCCCGACGCGCAGGCAGCGAGAAAGCACCAGAGGAACAGCAGCAAGAACAGACGGGAAAACGGCGGTAGCGCAGGCATGAGCCCCCTCGGATGTCGCGGTCCGTGGACGGGATCCTACACGGACGGCCAGAGCTCAGGTCGCCCGGGCCGCGGCGCGCCACCGCTGCAGACGGGCACACGGCGGGAGGCCCGGCGAGCACAGACGGCAAGCGCCTGCCAAGGAACACCCGCAGATCCGTCCGCCAGCCATCCGACCAGCGAGGCAACAGAGAAAAAAAAGAGCGCCCGCTCGACGGCGGGGGGGAGACCGTCACGGGCGCTCTGCACTGCTCCCTGAGCAGGATGCGGGCCAGGAGCTTTCCCTTCGGAGTTCGGGGACTTTCGCTAGTAAAACGACTTTCCTATTTCAATCCTGAAGCAGCCGCTTGCAAACGTGCTGGGCAGAGCTGGCCGCCTCAGCCTCCGCGGCGGGCTCCTCGGGTCAGGCTGCGTGAAAGTCGTGTAAAAGAGCCGCGTGTCACCGTCCAGCGCCGACCCTGGTCCCTCCTCGCCGCCCGGAAGCGCAGCGCCCCCGAGCAGCGCCTCCTCCGACGGAACGGACGGAACCGAGACCGCGACCTCCCGGGGCGCCGGCCCGGCGGCGCCACCCGGCTGGCTCGATCGCCTGGTCGCGGCCTGGCCGCGCGTCGATCCGGTCCTGTTCGCCGCCTACGCCGGCGTATGCGTCCTCTACGCCGCCGTCGCGTTCTACAGCGCGATGCACCAGCAGACGGGCGGCATGTGGTCGGCGCCGCTCGACGATGTCTTCATCCACTTCGATTACGCCCGCGCCACCGCGCGCGGGTACCCGTTCGAGTGGTCCGAGGGCAACGGCTTCTCGAGCGGGAACACGAGCCTGAGCTACCCGTTCGTCCTCGCCCTCGGCTATCTCGTCGGCTTCCGCGGCGTCCTGCTGATGCAGTGGGCGGCGATCGTCGCGTGCACCTCGATGCTCGGCTTCCTGCTCGTCGGCGCGCGGCTCCTCGAGCCCGTCGGGCGCTGGGCGAAGTACCTGCTGCCGCCCGTGGCGCTCTCCATCGGAGCGCTCGACTGGTCGCTGTTCAGCGGGATGGAGAACGCCTTCCACCTCGGCGTCTGGGCGCTCGCCACCCTCGCCGCGCTCTCGGTCGCCCGCGCGGCCGACGCGACGCAGGCAATGCGGACGACGCGGACGGCCGATGACGCGCGCGCCGAGGCGCCGCCGAAGCGCATCGCCCACCTCGGCTGGGCCGCCGGCCTCGCCGGCGCGCTCCTTTACGCCACCCGGCCGGAGTCGGTCGTCTGCGTGGCGGCGCTGAGCGTGTACGCGGCCATCGCCGTGAAGCGGGCCCACGGCGCGCGCGCGGCGATCGCGACCCTGCTCCGGACGTCGGTGCCCGGCGCGCTCGCGTGCCTCGCCCAGGCGGTCGCCAACCGCGTGTTCACCGGCGAATGGGCGGCGAGCGGCGCGATCGCCAAGCTGGCGCTGAACAACCCGTACATGACGTCCTCCGAGAAGTGGGACACCTACGAGTTCCTCGCGACGTACGTCGTCGCCCGCAACACCAACCACCACTTCTCGGACGCCCTCCCCTGGGGCTGGCTCGTGCCCGCCCTCGCGCTCATCCCCCTCGCCTCGCGCAGGACCCGCGGGGCCGCGGCGCTGCTCTGGGTCCAGGTCGTCGGGTGGCTCGCGCTCGTGGCCCTGAACGGTCAGGTCCGCTGGCAGAACGAGCGCTACACCATGCCCGCGGTCGCCTGGCTGCTGGTGCTCACGGCGATGGGGCTCGCGCTGCTCGTGGCGCGCGCCGCGTGGGCCAACGGCGGCGAGCGCCGCCAGGAGCGGCCAGAGAGCGCCCCGGCCGGGATCAGAGCGCGGCTCGGGGCCCTCGGCGCAATCGCGGCCGCGGCCCGCGGCGGCGCCCTTTCGCGCGGCCTCTGGTGCGCGCGCGTCGCGCTCGCCCTCGCCGTGGCCGCGCTCTTCTGGGCCCACCAGCTGCCCAGGATGCGCGACCAGATCTGGTTCTTCGGCCGCGCCAGCCGCAACATCCGCGATCAGCACCTCGTCGCCGGCAAGCTCCTCGCCCAGCTCGACGTCCGCCGCGTCCTCGTCGGGGACGCGGGCGCGCTCCTCTACGCGTCGGACCGGCCCGGCCTCGACATCATCGGGCTCGGCGGCTACCACGATCTCCCGTTCGCGCGCGCGGGCGTCCACGGCCTGGGCGCCTCGCTGGAGCTCATCGAGCGCATCCCCGCCGACGACCGCCCCGACACGCTGGCCATCTACCCGGGCTGGTGGGGCGACCTCCCGGCCATCTTCGGCAGGCGGATCGCCGCGATCCCCGTCGTCGGCAACGTGATCTGCGGCGGCGCGGAGAAGGTCATCTACCAGGCCGACTGGAGCCCGCTCGCGCACGGCGAGGCGCCCGCGTCGATGCGCGAGGACGAGCGGATCGTCGACGAGCTCGACGTCGCCGATCTCGTGAGCGAGCGGGAGCACGGCTACGCCTTCCCGCGGCCACAGGCAGGCTTCGTCGGCTTCAGCGTCCTGCCGGATCCGCGCGGCTCAGGGCAGGATCGCTTCGACGCGGGGCGCGTCATCCCGGGCGGCAGGAGCGAGGTGGCCCGCCTTCACGCCCCCCGCGAGGGCCAGGGCAGGCTCGTGGTCCGCACCGCCGCGCCCCGCGCCGCCACGATCCGCGCGACGGCGGACGGCCGGGAGATCGGCCACCTCGCGCTCAAGAGGGGCGACGGCTGGACCGAGGCCTCGCTCGACCTCCCCGAGGGCCTGCCCGAGACGTTCACGCTCACGCTCACGCCGGTCGACGGGGAGTGGGTCGATCACCACGTCTGGATCCTCGATCGCCCCGCGCGCGGCGCCGGCGCGCGCCCGCTCGCCGGACAGTGACGTGCGCGCCGGCCTGCCCCGCGACACCGCGCAATGGATCGCGCTCGCGCTCGCCCTCGCCGCGCTGCTCGCCGGCGCCTGGCTCCTCCGCCGCTCGCCCGCCGCCGCGCGGGCCGGCCCCGCGCCTCCACGCCCCGGCGCCGCGCGCTCGGGCCGCGACCCCGCGCCCCGCTCCGGCGCGGCCCTGGGCGCCGCGATCGCCGCGGCCCTCTCGGTCGTCGCGGCGCTGCTCTCGGCCGCGTACGTCGCGGTCTACCTGCGGGGCGGCCCCCGCATCATCGACGCGACCAGCTACTGGCTCGAGGCGCGCGCGATGGCGGCCGGCTACCTCGCGTGGCCACTCGATGAGCCCGCGGCCTCCGTGCTCGGTCGCTTCCTCGTCCGCAGCGACGCGATGGGCGACACGATGGCCGGGCGCGGCGCGGCCGAGGTCGCGGTCCTCTTCCCCCCGGGCTACCCCGCCCTGCTCGCGCTCGGCTTCCTCGCGGGCGCGCCGCTCGCGGTCGGCCCGGCGCTCGCCGCGGCGCTCGCGATCGCCACCTACGACCTGGCCGCGCGGTTCGCGCCGGAGGGCGCGGCCCCGTCCGGGAGCGCCGCGCCGATCCGCTTCGTTCCGCTCGTCGCCGCGCTCTTCTCGGCGCTCTGCGCCGCGCTCCGCTACCACACGGCCGACACGATGTCGCACGGGCTCGCGGCCCTCTGCTTCACCGTCGCGCTCGCGTCGGCGCGGCGCGCGCTCGACGAGGCCCGCGCCGCCGCATCGACGGGCGCCGCGACGGGGCCCCTCGGTCCGGCGGTCCGCGCCGCCGGGCTCGCCGGGCTCGCCGCCGGCTGGCTCGCGGCGACGCGCCCGCCGAGCGCGCTCGCCCTCGCCGCGACGCTGCCCTTCGTGATCCTGCCGGCGATCGCGCCGGGGAGCCCGGCGGCCGGCCCGCGCGAGGGCGCTCCGCCGCCGCGCCCCTCGCCGCGGCTCGCGCGGCTCGCCGCGGCGATGGCGATCGGCGCCCTCCCCGGCCTCGCGCTGCTCGCGGCCCACCAGCGCGCCGCGACGGGCGCCTTCGCCTCGTCGCAGGCCGCGTACTACGCGGTCTCGGACGGCCCGCCCGGCTGCTTCCGCTACGGCTTCGGCGCCGGCGTCGGCTGCCTCGGCGAGCACGGCGACTTCGTCCGTCACAACCTCGCGGAAGGATACGGCTTTCTTGCGGCTGCCGGCACGACGCTGCGCCGCCTGAAGCTCCACCTCGTCGACGCGCTCAACGCCGAGCCGCTCGCGCTGCTCGTGCTCGCCGGCGCCGTGATCGCCTGGCGGCGGCCGCGCTCACGCGCCCTCGCGATCGCCCCGCTCCTCCAGATCGCCGCTTATGCCCCCTTCTATTTCGACGGCAACTACCCGGGAGGCGGCGCGCGCTTCTTCGCCGACGTGCTGCCGGTGGAGCACGTCCTCGCCGCCATGGCCGCCCTCGCGCTCGCCGAGCGCGCGGCGACGGCGGCGCGCACGGAGCGCGGCCCCGCGCGCCGGCGTGGCGCGCTCCTCCCGGCAGCGCTCCTCCCGGCAGCGCTCCTCGCGGCGGCGCTCCCGCTCGCCGGCTTCGCCTTCCGCGCGGGCTTCGAGCACGCCGCGCTCCGCGATCGCGAGGGCGGCCTGCCCATGTTCGACCCCGCCGCCGTCGCGCGCGCGGGCGTCTCGCGCGGCCTCGTGTTCGTCGACACCGATCACGGCTTCAACCTCGGCTTCGATCCCGCGCCGGAGGACGTCGCGGTGCTGCGCTACCGGGGCGACGCGATCGACCGCATGGCGTGGGAGGCCCGCGGTCGCCCCCCCGCGTACCGCTACGGCTTCGCGATCCCGGACGGAGGCGGCCTCGCCTCGGTCTCGATCACGCCGCTCGTCTTCGACGCCGTGCTGCCCGGCGAGGCCCGCATCGAGGGCGAGTCGCTGTGGCCACCCCGCGACCAGCGCGGCGCCTTCGCGCTGCCCGAGCACGCCGGCGGCACGTGCGCGTCAGGCGGGCGCCTGCTCGCGGTGCACGCGGCGGGGCGCGGCGAGGCCGTCGTCCGGGTCGGCCTGCCCGCCCCCTGGCTCCGCGGCGCCCGGATCAGCCCGCGCGTGGCGCTCTCGGGCGACGGCGCCGGCGAGGTGCGCCTCCTCGTCGACGGCGCCCTGCTCCACGTCTGGCGGGTCGAGCCTGCCGCGCCGAGCACCCCCGGCGCGCCGCTCGCCTGCGCCGAGCTCCCGCCGCACCCGATCCCGGAGGATGCCGTCGGAATCGAGCTCGCCCTCGCCCGCGAGAACGCGGCGGCGAGCGGGGAGACAGGGCAGGGAGGAACGGGAGGGACCGAAGCCCTCTTCGCGCTCGACGCGCTCTCCGTTGTGGGCGGGAATTCGGTTGACCGCTAGTCCCGTAACATGCGAGCTTTTCATAGGATTCTGTTGTCGTGCGGCTCCTGGAGCGGCGCATCCCCTGGAGCTCTGCGATGGAAAGCGGCAAGTCGAGCGCCGGCGGCGGTCCGCTCGGGTGGGGGAGGTGGACCATGACGAAAAGCGAGCTCATCGACGCGATCGCGGGACGGGGGGAGCTCACCAAGGCTCGAGCGGAGCTCGTGGTGAACTGCGTCTTCGACGCCATGACGCAGGCGCTCCAGCGCAACGAAGGCATCGAGATCCGCGGGTTCGGCAGCTTCACGGTCAGGCCGTACAAGCCCTACAGCGGCAGGAACCCGCGCACGGGCCAGCCGGTGCCCGTGCCCGCCAAGCGCCTTCCGTTCTTCAAGGTCGGCAAGGAGCTCAAGGAGCTCGTCAACGCGAGCCGCGCGTACGCGATCTCGGGCGACGACGACGACGAGGACGAGGACGACGAGGAGAGCGACGACGAATGAGGCGGCGCGCGGCGCGTCCGTGACGTGACGCGCCCCACGGCGTCGGCGTGACGACGTCGCTCGCGGCGCCCTGGTCGCTCCCTGCGCCCTCTCCGCGCGCGCCGAGGCGCGTCGCCCCTCTGGCGGGCGGTTCCGCCGCGCGGTAGAAGCGGGCCCCCATGGTCCCCGCCGAACGTCAGCTCCAGATCCTCTGCAAGGGTGTCGTCGACCTCCACGTCCGGGCCGAGCTCGAGGAGCGGATCCGCGAGGGCAAGCCGCTGCGCGTGAAGGCCGGCTTCGACCCGACCCGGCCCGATCTCCACCTCGGCCACACGGTGGTGATGCAGAAGATGCGGGAATTCCAGGAGCTCGGGCACCACGTGGTCTTCGTGGTCGGCGACTTCACGGCGATGGTCGGCGATCCGACCGGCAAGAACGAGCTGCGCCCGCGGCTCTCGCGCGAGGAGGTCGTCGCCGCGGCGGAGACCTACCAGGCGCAGGCGTTCAAGGTCCTCGACAAGAACAGGACCGAGGTCCGCTACAACTCCGAGTGGCTGAACAAGCTCGATCCGACGCAGATGATCGAGCTCTGCGCGAAGTACACCGTCGCCCGCATGCTGGAGCGCGACGACTTCAAGAAGCGCTACGAGGAGGCGCGGCCCATCTACGTGCACGAGTTCATGTACCCGCTCCTCCAGGCCTACGACTCGGTCGAGCTCGAGGCCGACATCGAGCTCGGCGGCACCGATCAGCTCTTCAACCTGCTCGTGGCGCGCGACCTGATGCCCCGCTACGGCAAGCGCGCCCAGATGGTGATGACGATGCCGCTCCTCGAGGGCACGAACGCGCGCGTCGAGGACGGGAAGGTCGTCGGCGCCAAGATGTCGAAGAGCGCGGACAACTACGTCGGCATCACCGAGCCGCCGTTCGACATGCTGCAGAAGCTGATGCTCGTCGATGACGGCGTGATCTGGCGGTACATGGAGCTCCTGTCGTCGCGCCCGCCCGAGGAGATCGCCGCCCTGCGGGAGGCGGTCCTCCGCGGCGAGCAGGGCGTCATCGGGGTGAAGGAGCTCTTCGCGCAGGAGATCGTCACCCGCTTCCACTCGGCGGAGGACGCGCGCGCGGCCCTCGAGCGGCGCCGCAGCGTCGCGGCCGGCGGCCTGCCGGAGAACATCGAGGAGCTCCAGGTGGCGAGCGACCGCGACACGATCCCGATCGGCAACGCGCTGGCGCTGGCGGGGCTCGCCGAGTCGACCTCCGCGGCGCGGCGCCTCGTGAAGGGCGGCGCGGTGCACCTCGAGGGCGAGGTGGTCAAGGACGAGCAGCTCAAGCTCGAGCGTGGGAAGCGCTACCTGGTCCGCGTCGGCTCGAAGAACCGCCGCTTCGCCTACCTCGTCGTTGGCTGACGCGCCCGGGCGAGCGCCTCGCCGGCGCGCCGTGCTCGGCGGCTTCCTGAGCTGCGCCCTCGGCCTCGCGCTGCCCTCGTGCGGCGGCGCGCCGCGGCCGCCCGCCCGGCCGAGCCCGCCGCTGCCGCCGCTCGCCACGGCGGACCTGACGCGCCTCCTGCCGCAGGCGGGGCTCAGGTGGCTGATCCTCGTCCGGCCCCGCGAGGTCGCGGCGGTGCCGTGGCTCATCCCGTCGATCGCGGTCGTGGCGCCCGAGGAGAACCTGGCCCGGCACGCCCGCGCGACCGGCGTCGACCTGCGGCAGGTGCGCGAGGCCGCGATCGCGTCGTACGCGGGCGCGGGGCCGGCGGGCGACGCCACGCTCTACGTGGCGCGCCACAGCGGCGATCCGCGCGCCATCGAGCGCCTCTTCCGGCGGCGGCTCACGGGCAAGGAGCGGCGCGCGCTCGATCGCCCGGACGTCGTGCGCGTGACGGGCGACATCGGCACGAGACCGCACGCGCTGGTGCTGCTCGGCGAGGACGTGGCCTGCGTGCAGGACGGCGGCAGCCCGCTGCGCGGGCCGGCGCGCGTCGCGTCGCTGTACGCGCTCGGGCGCCTCAAGCGCTCGCCCGCGGCGCTCTCGGGCGGCCCGCTGCGCGCGCTCGAGGCCCGCCTCGGCCCGGCGCCCGTGCGCGCGTTCGCGCCGGGGCCGTTCGACGGGGAGCTCGCCCGCGGCGCGCGGGGGCTGCTCGCGGCGGCGACCGCCGTGGGCGCGGCCGCGAGGCCGAGCGCCCGCGAGGGGATCGCGCTCGCGATCGCGGTGGCGGGCGACTTCTCGGCGAGCGGGGAGGCCGCCTCGGAGGAGCTGCTCGCGGCCTGGAACGAGCTGGCGGGCGGCTCGTTCGGCCACCTGCTCGGGCTGGACGCGCCGGTCGAGCCGCCGCTCGCCACCCACGCGCCGGACGCGGTGGCCGTCGCGGTCGAGCTGAACCCCCGGGCGCTCGCCCGGGGGCTCGCGGCGGCGACGGGCGAGCGGCTCGCCGAGATGCTGCGGTAGGCGCGGCGGCGCCTCACCGGTAAATTGGGTGCCGTCAGCGCCATGCCCACCACGACCAGCGGCTTCTTCCTGCAATGCGCCTCCCGCGGCACGCTCGAGCTCGTCTTGCCCGCCGCCGACACGCCGTTCGGCGTCGAGCACCACCGCCGCGAGGAGGCCTCCGGGCCGTGGCGTCACGTGGCGACGTTCGCCAGCGGCCTCGGCCCGGTCGAGGCGGTGTCGCTCATCCAGAGCAATTTCGGCGATCCAGGCCACCTCGAGGCGGTGGCGCGCACCGGGGATCGGCTGGCCGCGTTCTGGTGCGCGCCCTCGAGCGCGCCGTCGTGGAGCGAGCCGCGCTTCTTCGCGGAGGGCGCGGCCGGCGACCCCGCGCTGATCCAGGGCGGCTTCGGGGGCAAAGGCAACTTCGAGCTCGTGGTGCCCCACGCGCGCGGCGGGATCGCGCACTACCACCGCGACAACGACACCGCGGAGCTCGGCTGGCGCGGCCCGGTGATCTTCGGCGAGGGGCTCGGTCGATTCGAGGCGGTCGCGATGATCCAGCGCGTGGCCCGCGCGCCGCACGGACCCGACGCGCCCGGCGACCTCGAGGTCGTCGCGCGCGTCGGTGATCGCCTGGTGATGTTCCGGCGCTCTCCCGGGTCCGGGGCTGCGTGGCACGGCCCGGAGGAGGTGGTCTCCGGGGTCCGCGGGACACCGGCGCTCTTCCGGAGCACGATCGGCGGACCTGGGACGCTCGAGCTGTTCTCGCCGCTCGCGCGCGTGGGGCTCGCGCGGTGGAGCCGTGACGAAGGCGCCCGCGGGGCGCGCTTCCGCGGTCCGACGGTGTTCGCCACCGATCTGGGCCGGTGCGAGGCGGTATCGGTGATCGAGAGCTGGCCGCTCGGGCGAATCGAGCTCGCCGTGCGCGCCGAGGGGCGGATCGTCCACGCGACGCGCGACGGCGCGCTCTGGTCGCAGCGCGCGATCGTCGGCAACGCGTCGCCTTCCTCGGCAGATGTCCCCTCTCCGGCGACGCTCCCTCCGCCTGCCACAACGACGAATCGCCCGCCTGCGGCGACGACCTCTCGCCCCCCCGCCGCCACGACGAATCGCCCGCCTGCAGCGACGACCTCTCGCCCGCCGGCGGCGACGACCTCTCGCCCGCCCCCCTCCACGAGCTCGCCTCCGCCTGCGCCGCTCCCCACCGGCGCTTCGCCGCGGCTGCGCGCCGGGCCGCACCGGGCGGGGTTCCGGCGCATCGGCGCGCTCTCGCTGTCGGCGGACGCCTGCTACCCCGACACGTGGCCGTTCCAGGGCGCGATTTACCGGTGCCCCGCGCGGAGCGCCGCGCTGCTCTACTACCCCGCGTCCGCGGACGGCGAGGAGGCGCCGCTCTCGCCGGGAGGCCCGTTCCCGGTCATCGCGATCGCCCACGAGCGGCGCCTCGCCACGAGCGCGGCCACCGCCGGGTCGCCCGCGGGTCTTGCCCAGGACTACCGCCAGCTCGCCGGCGTGATGGCGCACCTCGCTCGCTGGGGCTTCGTCGTCGTCGCGCCCGATCTCTCGTGGCTCACGCCCGACGACGCGCCGCTGCGCCGCGCCGCGGTGCTGCGGGACGCGCTCACGCACCTCCGCGCCGGCTCCCGGGGCCCGCTCCTCGCCGACTTCGCTCGGGTGGGCCTGCTCGGCCACGGGCTCGGCGCGCAGGCGGCGCTCGCGCTCGCGCTCGACGCCGCTTGCCCGTTCGATGTCCGCGCCCTCGCGCTCCTCGCGCCGGCGGGCGCCCCCGAGCGCGCGCTGTCCATCGACGCGCTCGCGCCTCGGCCGGTGCTCGTCGTCCGCGGCGCCGCGGATCCCATCGCCGCCGCGGTCCCGGCGGCGCTCTACGACCGCGCGCGCGCTCCGAAGCACCTCGTGACCGTGCCCGGCGCGAACCACTTCGGCTACACGACGTCGCTCGGCCTCGCCGAGCCGCTCGACGGTCACGCCGGGCTCTCGCGGCGCGAGCAGCAGGCGATCGCGATGGGCTACCTCGCCGCGTTCTTCAATGGCTACCTCCGGGACGCGCGCGGCGACCTCGACGCGCTCTCGGGCAAGGCGTCGCTCGAGGGGCTCGAAGCACGCGAGATCCCGGTCAGCGCCGAGGTGCCTGACGGAGCGGCTGGCTCCTAGGCGCAGCCGGCGGGACCGCGGCCGGACGGGTGATCGACGCGATGCTACTTTCAGCCGTGTGTACCAGCTCGGCGGCCTCGTCGTCACGCTCGTCAACGGCCTCCTCGGCCTGATCCTCTGGCGGCGGCTCCGCGCGGCGTTCCCTCGGCACGGGGCGCTGATCAGCGGCCTCTGCGCTGCGGGCCTGCTGCTGGCCGCGCTCCCGGCGCTGCTCATGGCCGCGGCGAGCTTCTCGGGGCTGCGCGCGCTCCAGCGCCACGCGCCGGAGCCGCTGGCGCTGATCGCCATGGGCGCGCAGGTGGGCCTGCTCCTCTACGGGGTGCTCCTCGGGCTCGCCACGCTCGCGAGCGCGGCCGTCCGGGCGCTCCGCCGGCTCCAGCCGCCCCGGAACGCCCGGCCTGCGGCCGATGCCCAGCCTGCGACGAACGCGCAGGCCAGCGCCGGCGCTCAGGCCGATCCAGCCGCTCAGGCCATCCGCGCGCCTGCGGAGGTCGAAGCCCGGCCGGAGGCCGTCGATGAGCGCCGCCGCCGCCTCGTCGTCGGCGCGACATGGGCGCTGCCCGCGGCGGCGGTCGCGGTGTCGATGGGCGGCGTGCTCGCGTCGCGACAGCGTCCGGCCATCGTGAGGCTCGCGCTGCCGGTGCGCCGCGAGCTGACGAGCCTGCACGGCGTCACCATCGCGCAGCTCAGCGACGTGCACGTCGGCAGCTTCATGGACGCGGAGCGGCTCGACGAGCTCCGCGACGCCATGAACGCGATCCGCGCGGACATCCATGTCGTCACCGGCGATCTGCTCGATCACCACGTCTCGCAGCTCGAGCTGTCCGCGCGGCTGCTCCGGGGCCTGCGCCCCGCCCGGGGGCAGCTCTTCTTCTGCATGGGCAACCACGAGTACATCGCCGCCCGGTCGGCCAGCGTGGGGACGATCGTGAAGGGCCTCGAGGAAGCGGGCGCCCAGGTGCTCGTCGACGAGGCGCGGGAGGTCCGCCTCGGCGGCGATCGCCTGTGGATGGGCGCCATCGACTACCCGAGCCGTGCGCGCCCAGGAGAGCCCGCCCGACGCCCGACGCGCGACGGGCTCGATCGAGCGCTCGGCCAGATGCGGGACGACGGCGCGCCGCGCGTCCTCCTCAGCCACCACCCGGGCACGTTCCGAGCCGCGCGCGAGCTGCCGTTCGATCTGATGCTGTCCGGTCACACGCACGGCGGGCAGATCTCGCTCGGCCGGATCGGCGATTACGCGCTCACGCCGATGTTGCCCGCCGGGCTCTACCACAACGGGCACTACGAGCACCGGGGCCGTCGCCTCCACGTCAACGCCGGCGCCGGGGGCTGGCTGCCGGTCCGCATCAACTGTCCACCGGAGATCACGCTCGTCGAGCTCGTGCCCGCGTGACGTCCCAGGAAGGGTCCCGCTCGCTGCACTTGCGGAGCTCTCGCCGTGGACGCGCTCCGTCTCCCGGGTGAAACTGCGGGACATGGCACAAGCCGCGGTCCGCACCGGCCTTTCGCCGCAGGAGTACCTGGACTTCGAGCGTTCGTCGCCGCTTCGCCACGAATACGCGGACGGTGAGCTCTTCGCCATGGCGGGCGGCACGCTGGAGCACAGCGCGATCGGCGCGAACATCCTCGGTGAGCTGCGGAACGCGCTCCGCGGTCGGGGATGCCGGGTGCTCACCTCCGACATGCGCATCAAGATCGCCGCCACACGCCGCTACGTGTACCCCGATGGCGCCGTCGTTTGCGCGCGTCCCGAGTTCGAAGACGAGCAGCGCGATACGCTCCTGAACCCACGCGTCATCGTCGAGGTGCTCTCCGACTCCAGCGAGGCCTATGATCGCGGGGACAAGTTCGCCCAGTACCGGACGCTACCGTCGCTCGAGGAGTACGTGCTCGCGTCGCAGAAGGCGCCGCGAATCGAGGTGTTCACGCGGCAGCCAGACGGCAGCTGGCTACTCCGGATCCACGGCCCGGGCGAGCACGCAGAGCTGTCGTCCCTCGACGGGGCGCTCGACGTCGACCGGGTGTACCAGGACGTCTTCGAACGGGATGCGATGGGAGAAGCGCCGCAGGACGCGCCCTGAAGCGCTGACGACGAGCGGCGTCTCCCGCGCCCGGCCGCCCTCGGCTACAGCGTCACCTCGAACGGCGCGCGCGCGAGCTCTTCGCCCGTCTCCGACCGCACGACCGCCGTCCACTCCCCCGCCTTCCGCGCGCCGCGCGTGAACGCCCACGTCCGCCACCGCGGCGACGGCCCGACCCCGAGCGTCACGTTCCCGACCGGCTCCCCGCCGCCCGGCGGGACGAACGCCACCGTCACCTCGCCCTCCACGTCGCTCCGGTTCTCGACCTCCAGGTACGCATAGAGCCGCGGGGTCTCCGGCGCGTGGAACGTCGTCCCCGGCGCCACCGGCTCGCGGTCCTTCACCCCCTCCGCGATCACCAGCCGCTTCACCTTCAGCTCCGCCGCCCCCCTCCCCTTCTCCTTGGCCTCACGGCTCCCCTTGCTCCCCTTGTCCGCCACGACGTTCGCGTCCGGCGCGGGCGCCGTCACCGGCGCGGCCGGCAGGCTTGCGGGCGCCGCCGCCGTGACGGCTGCAGGCTCGGGGCACTGCGTCGCCGCGGGGCTCGCGGCAGCGGCCGGCGCCGGAGGCCGCGCGTCGTGACGCTCGCCGCAGCCGGCGAGCGAGACCGTGCAAAGCGCCAGAAACGTCATCCGTCGAGCCATCTTCATTGCCATCGAAGCACTCCTCCGTGATCCGGGGCGTCCCGGCCTCGCCACCGGATATGGCAAGGCGTGGACCGCTTCTGGCTCATTGAAATCACTGAAGATTTTGGCTTACCTGTGGTCGCTCGGCCGCGCCCCGTGTGTCCATCGAGACGGCCGACCCGCGCCGCCGCGATCGACCCGAGCCCCCGGCCTCCTCGAGTCGACGCGCGGACGAGGTACCGACCGCGAGCTCTCGCTCACGTCGAGAGATCACCCGCCCGGCTTCCCTCCAGAAGCGGGGTCAATCCCGTCCGCCCGCATCCGCTCGGCGCTCGCCGGTCCGGCCACGGTGCCCGCCGGGTGCACGTACCACCCGGCCGGATCCGCCTTGTCCGGATCGTCGCGGACCTTGAGGACGGTGAACATGCCCCCCATGTCGATGTACGAGAACGGCCCGGCCCCGCCGCGCATCGGCAGGCTGTTCGCGGGGATCGGCATGGGCATCTCGCCCATGCCGCCCATCCCCGTGGTCCCCATCGTCATGTAGCCGGGCATCACGCGGCGCATCCGCCGATCGAGCGCGCGGGTCTCGGCGCCGACCATGTTCGGCAGGCCATGGCCCATCTGCATCATCGTGTGATGGGTCATGTGGCAGTGCATCGCCCAGTCGCCCGGCTCCTCGGGGACGAACTCGATGACCCGCGTGCTGCCGACCGGGACCAGGACGGTCGTCTCGGGGTACTGGGCCGACTCGGGGACGAACCCGCCGTCCGTCGCCGTGACCTGGAACGACAGGCCGTGCAGGTGGATCGGGTGGTGATCCATCGGGCCGAGGTTCCCGAGGCGCACGCGCACGCGCTCGCCGCGGCCGACGACGAGCGGCGCCGTCGCGGGGAACGCCTTGCCGTTGAACGTGAGGACGTTGAAGTCGCTCATCGCGTTCGGGTCGGGCCGGCGCGCCCCCGCGTTGATCTTCCACTCGTGCGTCATCAGCACGAAATCCCGGTCCACACGCGGCCCCCTGGGCCTCCTCGGGTGCACGACGAACATCCCCACCGCGCCCAGCGCGATCTGGGTCATCTCGTCGAAATGCGAGTGGTACATGTACGTCCCCGGATACCGCACGACGAACTCGTAAACATACGTCTCGCCGGGCTCGATCGGGCGCTGGGTGAGCCCGGCGACTCCATCCATGCCGTTCGGCAGCACGAGGCCGTGCCAGTGGACCGTGGTGGCCTCCGGCAGGGAGTTCGTCACGTAGATGCGCAGGCGATCGCCCTCGACCGCCTCGATGGTCGGGCCGGGCGTGCTCCCGTTGTAGCCCCACACCTCGCTCTTCAGGCCGGGGGCGATCTCGTGCTCGAGGGGGCCGGCGACGAGGTGGCCGACCTTCACGCCGTCCACCACGCGCAGCGGGAGCGTGCTGCCGTTCGGCGTCACCACGGCGGGCTGCCCCCCGGGCGCCGCGGTCCGGCGAGGCGGGGGCGCAGCGGCGCCCCCGGCGGGCGGCGCGCCAGGGCGCTGCTGCGCATGGGCGAGCCCTTGCGTGAGGATGGCGGCGCCGGCGGCCAGACCGCCCGCGTGGATGAAAGCACGTCGGTCCATGTCAATGCCCTCCTTCGCCGGTGGCCGAGGCCCTCGGCATCGCCGCGGGAGCTCCGGCCCCCGCGGCCTCGACGCGGCGCCCTGCCAGGAGCGCGTCGAACGCAGCCTTCGCCGTCCAGTGCTCGCGCAGCGCCTCGACCGCCGCGAGCTCGGCGTCGAGCTGCTCTCGGCGCGCCGAGAGCAGCTGGAAGACCCCGACCTGCATCGCGTTGTACTGGAGCAACGTCTGCTCCAGCACCCGCTTGCGCGCCGGGAGGATCACGCGCTCGTAGTGCCGCGCGCGCGCGTGCGCGAACGAGAGCCGGCTCTGCGCCTCGCGGACCGCCGAGCGGACGTCGACGGCGCGGCCGTGGTAGCGCTCGAGCAGGCCGTCGAACTCCGCCGCCTGCGCGGCCTCGGCGCCCTGCCGCCGATCGAAGATCGGGAGCGAGAGGCGGACCCCGGCGCCGAGGACCCACGGGTGCTCGTGCGCCTCGCCGCTCGCGCCGAGCTCCCGCTCCCCGTGCACGCCGATCGCCACGTCCGGCACCCAGCCCTCGGCGCGCAACGCCCCGGCGCGCCCCGCCGCCGCCTCGAGCCGGCTGCGCAGCTCCGCGAGCTCGAGGCTCGCCCGCAAGGCCAGCGACTCCGCGCGCGGCGGCGTCGCGAGCGCCTCGGGCGCCGCGGGGACCGCGCCGGCGATCGTCCAGGAGGTCGCCGCGCCGGAGAGGCCGAGCAGCCGGGTGAGCCGCTCGCGCTGCGAGAGGAGCTCCAGCTCCATCTGCGCGGCCGTGACGCGCGCCTCCTCGTAACCCGCCTCCTGCGTCGCCACGTCGAGCTCCGGGACGTTGCCCGCCTCGAAGAGCGCGCGGGCGGCGTCGCGGGCCGCGGCGAACGCGTCGAGCGCGCGGTTCGCGATGCCGAGGCGCTGCTCCGCCGCCTGCGCGGCGTAGAACGCGGCGCGCACCTGGTAGCCGAGATCGACGACCGCGCCCGCGGCGCGGTAGCGCGCGGCCTCGTGCTCCGACCGCGCCGCCCTCGCGTGGAGCGGCGCAAGGAGCGCCGACGTGAGGTCGATCTCGACCTCGAGCTCGAGGTGCGCGTGCTCGACCCCCTCCTGCAGCGGCGTGACCCCGATCGCGATCTCCGGGTTCGGCAGCTTGCCCGCCTGCTCGAGGTTGCCCCGCGCGACGCCGACCTCCTTCAGCACGGCGCGCAGCTCGCGGTTGTTGAGCAGCGCGATCCGCACCGCGGCGTCCGCGGTGAGCGGCTGCCGCGGCGCCTGGCCGAGGGCGCGCGCGCCGTCGGCCGGCGCCGGATCGACCTCCTCGGACGCCGCGCTCGGCGGGAGCTCCACGCGGGACAGCTCGCGGATCCGCGCCATGTCGGCGGTCGACGACGGGGCGGCGCAGCCGGCCGCGGCCGCCGAGGAGAGCGCGAGGCCCGCCACGAGCGGCAGGAGGCGCGAGGCGAGCGCGCGCGATCGAAGGTGTTCAGTGCGCATGGACGGGCTCCTCGGGCGTGGCAGCCGCCGGGCCGCCCTCCGGCGGCCTCGCCGGCGCCGGGCCGTGATGATGGTGGTGGTGGTGGTGCTGGTGAGGGTCGGCGCCGGCGCCCGCGGCCCCCGCCGGCTCGAGCCCGACCCAGCCCGCGGCGGGCTCGCCGGGCAGCGGAGGCTCCTCCGAGAGGGCGACGCCGATCCGCGGCGAGGGAGCCTCCGCGGCCTGCGGTGAGGCGGCAGAGGACGCGGGGAAGCTCGCGGGAAGGCTGCGCGGCGCGCAGCCGGCGAGCGCAGCGACGAGCATCAGCAGGGCGTTCAGGCCGGCGAGGTGAGGTGATTTCATGGAAGCCGCTCCAGCGTGGCGAGTGCGATCACGTGCGGGGCCCGAGGCGACCGCGCCCCGCGGCGGCTTCATGCCGCATTTGAGCTCGATCGCTCCAGAGCTCAGCGCAGGAAGTTGGATCGCGAGCAGCGTCGTCCCGGGTTGCATGCATGGCCGACGCGCGCGGCCCGGCGGTATTACACATCGCCGCCCCGGGCCGCGCGCGGTCAGGCGTGGATGTACACGAGCGTCCCGCCCTTGTCGTTGAACGCGGCGTGCCAGCCCTCGGGGACGGGGGGATCGGTCCACGCGAACAGCCACGCCGCGTCGGCGGGCGCGAGGTTCACGCAGCCGCTGCTCCGCACCTTGCCGAACGCGTCGTGCCAGTAGACGCCGTGCAGCGCGTAGCTGTTGTGGAAGTACTGGACATAGGGCACGTCCCGCAGGTCGACGGACGACTCGCTGAGCTCGTCGCCGTCCATCGTCGCCGTGACGTGCTTCTCGCGGATGAAGAACGTGCCCTGCACCGTGGCGCTGGTGGTCGCGGGATCGCCGAGCTCGCCGCGGCCCGTCGAGACGAGGGTCGCGAAGACGGGGCGCTCGCCCTCGTAGGCGACGAGCGTCTGGAGCTCGATGGAGATGTCGATCCACTTCCTTCCGCGCGCCGCGTGCCCCCAGAAGTCGCGGCCCAGCCGCGCGACCCGCAGCGCGGACGCGGGGATCCACACGCCCGCGTCGGTCTCAACATAGGCGCCGGCGGCGGCCGTCTTGCCGGTGAGCACCCAGCCGGAGCGGTGCGCCGCCCAGCCGTCCGGCCTGAGCTCGCCCGAGGCGTCCGGCTTCAGCGTGCGCACCCCGTGGTGCATGACGAACGCGGGGGTCCCCTCGCCCTTCACCTCCACGCCGCGCATCGCGGTGGGAGCGACGGCCGAGGTGCGATCGATCGGGATGAGGTCGAGCTCGGTCGTCAGGCCGAAGCGCCGCCCGGTCCACGCGAAGGTGGAGATCAGGCCGAAGGCCGAGTCCGCCCGCGCGCGCCCGCGGTGCGCCGGGAAGCGGACCTTCTCGGCGGCGCCGAGCGGCTTGGGCAGGTCGCGGCGGCTCGCGAAGAAGGGCGTGAGCGGCTCCGGCTCGCCCAGGAGCGTCTCGTCGCGGCGGGACCACGCGGGGGTGCCCTGGGCGCGCGAGCGCCCCTCGACGCGCCGCTGCTCGGCCTCGCTGGGCAGGTGGACATAGAGGTGCGGCGGCGGCTTCCGCGACACGACGTACCGGTACGGATACGGCTCGCCCCGGCGCGGGCCGGCCGGCGTCGCGGCGACGATCTCGTGATCCAGGTCGAGCGAGGCGCCCTTGCCGACGCACACGAAGCCGCGGGGATGGATGGCGTACCACCCGCCGGCGCACCCCGCGTCGCCCGAGGGCGCCGCGGCGCGCTCGACGAGCGCGCCGGCCCGGAGGTAACCGAGCTTGAGCGCGCCGCGCTCGGGCGCGGCGTACACGAACGTGCGCATGGCGATGCTCGCGAGCTTGTCGCCGCGCCCGGGCCGCAGCGCCTCCCTGGACGCCGCGGGCGCGGCCTCGACATCCGCGCCGCCGTCCAGCGGCTCCACGGCGCCCGCGGCGGCGAGCGCCGGCTCCGGGGCCGCCGGCTGCGCCGCGGCCGAGCGCCCCGGTGGCTCCTCGCCCGGGCCGCAGGCCGCCACGAGCGCCGACGCGGCGAGCGCCGACGCGCGCCGCAGCCGATCCAGACCACCGCGGCGGCGCGCGCGCGCATCCGGGAAAGAGCAAGCCATGACGAGCAACGGGCCTCGTCTAGCTCAGAGGCCGCCCGCCGACCAGACTGCCCGCGCGGCGCGGCGCCTCGACCCACCGAGCAGCCACGGCAGTTCGACACACGCGCTCCCCCTCGCGTCGCCGAGCGGCGTTTACCAGCGCGGGTCGCCGTCGATCAGCCAATCCAGCGCCCTTCGGGTCTCCTCGGCGACAGGCCCGTCGTACCGGTGCCCGGCCTCCTTGCTGCGCGCCACGCGAGTCAGCACCCCCGCCTTCTCCAGGCGCGCGGCGGCCGCGGCGGCGGCGCCGCCGCACCCGGCCTGCGCGCAGACGAAGAGGACCCGCTGCCCGCCGCCGTCCGCGAACGCCTTGGCCGTCGCCGGGGTCCACTTGTCGTGTCCGCCCTCGACCAGCACGAGGCGCGGGAAGAGCGCCGCCCGGCGCGCGGCGATCGCAGAGCCCATGATCGCGCCCAGCGAGAAGCCTGTATAGAGCACCGCGCCGGGATCCACGTGCTCGGGAAAGCGCGCCCGCAGCGCCGCGAGCCCCGCGTCGATCTCCTGCTCCAGGCGGGCGTTGCTCTCGTACGTGAAGCGGACGTCGCTCGCCGACGGCGAATCGGGCCGCGCGACGCCCCTCGGGCACAGGACGAAGACGCTGTCTCCCGCGATGTCGCGCCACACCTGGCACTGCCACTCGGGCCGATCGTAGTTGCCGTGCGACGCGATGAGCACGGGACGCCGCGCGGTGGCGCCGATCGGCACCGACACCACGGCGCTCGGAAACCCCTCGACAGGCAGCTCCACGAACGGCGCGTCCGCGCGGAGCGGCGCAGCCCCCGCAGCAGCGGCGGCCGCGTCCGCGCGGAGCGGCGCAGCCTCCGCAGCAGCGGCGGCCGCGTCCCCGGCGGCGGCCGCCGGTGTCGCGCCGCCGTCCGCGGCCCGCGCTGCCTCTTCCCGCGCCGGGGCGGGCGCGACGCTGGGCGGCGCGGGCGCCGGACCGGCGGAGCGGCCTGGGCGGTCACAGCCGAGCGCCGCCGCCGCAAGGAGCGGCAGCGACACGAGCGAGAGGAAGAGGAACGCGACGGGGGGCGCCATCCGACCCAGAGGATGACGCTTTCCTACGGGAGCGCCTCCGCGAGCTTGTCCGCGAGCGGAGCGCCCCAGCCGGTCGGATAGTCCCAGCCGGGCCCCGCGCTGAACCCCTCGGGGGTCTTGCCCTCGGTGATGTCGCGGAACGCGGCCTGCACGCCCGCATCGGTGTAAAGCGCCCGGTTCAGCCACCCGGCGACGGGCTTGCCCTGCGCGATCCGGTGGCTGTTCACCGACGCCATCAGGCCGGCGAACACCGGCGCCGCGAACGAGGTGCCGCCGCGCTGATCCCACTCGCCCAGGAAGTAGAGCCAGTACGGGAATTTCGACGACGCGCTCAGCGCGACGTCGGAGACCGCGCGCGTGCCCTGCGCGTCCGTCACGACGCTCTCCTGCCACCACGGCGTATCGAAGGCGCGCGATCGGCCCGAGCCGGAGCCGCTCCACGCCACCTCGCGCGCGACCTCGCCGCCGTCGCCGAGCTCGAGCACCGTCCCGCCGACGCACGTCACATACGGGCTCGACGACGGCACGTCGGGCCTGCTCGAGTCGCCGCTCGCGACGACGATCGTCATCCCGAGCGCCGCGCCCATGCGCGCCGCCTCGTTGTATTGCTCGCGGATCGGCTGCGCCTCCGTCTCCTCGCGGTGCGCGAACGACGTCGAGAGCACCGACACCTCGCCGGCAGCGATCGCCTCGTTCCACGCATAGAGGATGGAGTGGGTGCGCGCGTCCGGCCCCTGGTACGCGATGAGCTCCGCCATGGGCGCCATCACGCCCGACCATTGCATGTCCAGCGTGCTCTCGATGTAACGCGTGGAGATCGGATCCGCGGTGACCACTTTCTCGGGGTTATTGCGCGAGACGCCGAACGATCGCCAGAACGACTGGAGATCCAGGGTCTTGAACGTCGCCCCGACAACGACGCCGAGCTTCACGCCCTGCCCGCTGTGGCCGGCGGTGTGGAGCGCTTCGACCCCATAGACCCGCGCGATCTGCGCGGGCGTGTACCCCAGCTCCACCTCCTGCGGCGGCTCCTCCTCGATCGAGCCCCCCTCGCCCGGGAGCGGATCGGTGTCCGCGGGGATCTCGACCGAGATGACGCCCGACGCGAGGTCGATGATCCGCTGCGGCGGCCTGAGCGGATCGAGCGCGCCGAACGTGCGGAGCGGCTTGCCGCCGGCCGCGGGGTTCTCGCGCTCGAAGTCGCGGAGCTCGGTGTCAAACGCGGTATTGAACTGCTCGACGGTGCCCGCGAACTCGAGCAGGAGCCGGTTCTTGGACCGCCGCCGGATCTCCATCCCCTGCTGGACGAGCCAGTCTTCGACGGCCGCGATGTCGCTCTCGGACGGGGCGTGGCGCTCCATCCAGGTCTCGACCGACATGTACTTCCGGAACGTGTCCGGCTTCCCGGGATCGTACATGTCCTCGATCGCGCTCTCGAGCCCGGGGACGTCCCGGGTCGGGAACCCCATCAGCGCGCGGAAGCGGTCCTCCTCCGGCGCCGCGCCGAAGTCCATGTAGATCCCCGCGAGCGGCCGGGGGAGGCCGCTCGGGAGCACGGGTCCGTCTTTTCCGCACGCTGTGCCCCCGAGGGCGAGCAGCGCAGCGCACCAAACCGAGAGCGAACGCATCAACGAGGCCCTGCGAGCGAGGGGGGAAAGAGTCCGTCAGGCGCGCCTCAGCACCACACGTGCTCGATGAGGTAGCAGGTGTAGGTCCCCGGCTTCCATGTCTCGGGGCGCCCGCCGGTCGTGTTGTCGGTACACACCTCGCAGTAGGCGTGGATGCAGTCGGGGTCGGTGCTCTGCGGCTTCGCCCCGGGGCCCGAGGGGGGCTCCTCGGTGTAGAAGAACCCGTCGGTCCTCAGCTGGTCGAGCTCGCTCTCCGACAGCTTCCCGAACGCGGCCTCGTTCGAGGAGATGCTGAACCGATCGTCCGACGCCTCGGTCAGGACGGGCGCCGGGTAGTCGCCGTAGTCCGCCTGCTCGATGGCGGCCATCTGCTCCGAGAGCAAGACCTCCTTGCCGTTGCCGGTGGAGAGCTTGATGCGCGCGTAGTCGATGGCCCCCCCCGAGTAATCGAGGGCGTAGACCGTGTCTCGGCTCATGTCGAGGCTCAGGAACTCGCTCGTCTCGAGGGCCTTCGAGACCTCCGCCTGGGTGATCCGCTCGTGCGCCACCGCGTCATCGACGGGAGCCTCCTCCGACGCGACGCATCCGGCAAACCCGGCCGCTGCGATGACGCCGAGCGCAACACTGAGAGCGAGCGATTTGGAAGAACGGATGGACTGTCGAATCATGATGGCGTTCCTTTCTTATGGGCTCACTGACGGCGCTCGCCTGGCCTCGCGCGGGCCAGCGGGAGCTCCCCCATGTCGGTCCTGCGTCGGTCCTGCAAACGATGGCTTGCTTGTCGGACGCCACGACTCCGGCGAGTCGAGTGGAATGAGGGGAAGATGAATTCATTTCAACGGTGCCGCAGGCCCCCCATACCTGGCAAGTAATTTCCCGGGGCGAAAGAGAATTCCATCGTTCTTTCTACCGCACAGTGGTCGGGACGGTGCACCGTGCGGGGCCTCGCTTACCCCGAGCTGCGGACGGGCCATGACCCGACTCAGGGGTTGCCGTGGAAGCCGGCCGCGGACATACCGGAGCCTACATGGAGGACGTGGCCAGATCGCCGCTCGGTTCAGCTGCTGTGTCCGCCGAGGCTGCCATCGTGGTCCTCGACGGCCCGCTCGGGACCGAGCTCGCCGCGCGCGGGGTCGAGACGCCGGCGCCGCTCTGGAGCGCCGCGGCCCTGCTCGATGCGCGCGGCCGCGACGTGGTCCGCGCGATCCATCGGGATTACGCGCGCGCGGGCGCGACGGTGCACACGGCGAACACGTTCCGCACCAGGCGGAGGCAGGCGGGCGCCGCCTGGGCCGAGCTGGCGTCGCGGGCGGTCTCGCTGGCACGCGAGGCCGTGCGCGGCGAGGGCCCACGGCACCGGGTCGCCGGCAGCATCGCGCCGCTCGAGGATTGCTACCGGCCCGACCTGAGCCCTGCCGACGCGCGGCAGGAGCACCGCGAGCTCGCGCGGGCGCTCGCGAGCGCGGGCGTCGACCTCCTCCTCTGCGAGACGTTCCCGCACGTCGGCGAGGCGCTCGTGGCGCTGGAGGAGGCGGTCGCCACGGGCGTCGAAGCATGGGTGTCGTTCACGGCGGGTCCGGGGTCGGATCTGCTCTCGCCCGAGGACGTCGGGCGCGCCGCGCGGGAGGCGGCCGCCCGCGGCGCGAGTGCCGTGCTCGTCAACTGCACCCCGGCGACTCGCACGCTCGCGCACATCGAGCGGCTCGCGGCGTGCGGCGTCCCGTTCGGGGCCTACGCCAACGCGGGCGCGGAGGCCGAGGGGCTCGGCTGGGGCGTTGGCGTCGACCAGCGCGGCTCGGCGGCCGCGCGTTATGCGGAGCTCGCGCGCCGCTGGCTCGAGGCGGGCGCAACGATCGTGGGCGGGTGCTGCGGGACGGGGCCCGGGCACATCGCGGCGCTGCGCGCGCTCGTCGACGGGGCGAGGCCCGCGCGCGAGCCGGCGGGGTCGCCGCGCTGAGGCGACGCGCCCGATCGCCGGTTGCTCCCCACGGGGCGACGTGCCACCGATGGTCCGACGCGCCGGGCGGCGCCAGCGCGAAGCGGCGCGGCGCCCGGCAGACACGATCCATCGCCTGAGACAGCACGCCGTCGCGTTCGGCGACGAACCACGGACACGGAGCGCAAGATGATCGATCTCTATTACTGGCCCACCCCGAACGGCTGGAAGATCAGCATAATGCTCGAGGAGACGAGCCTCCCCTACAAGCTCGTCCCGGTCAACATCGGGCGGGGCGAGCAGTTCAAGCCGGAGTTCCTCGCGATCAGCCCCAACAACCGGATGCCCGCCATCGTCGATCACGACCCTCCGGGCGGCGGGGCGCCGATCTCCGTGTTCGAGTCGGGCGCGATCCTGCTTTACCTCGCGGAGAAGACGGGCAAGTTCATCCCCTCGGACGTCCGCGGTCGTTACGAGGTGACCCAGTGGCTCATGTGGCAGATGGGCGGCCTCGGCCCGATGAGCGGCCAGGCGGGCCATTTCAATCACTATGCGCCGGAGAAGATCCCCTATGCGATCGAGCGCTATACCAACGAGGTACGCCGGCTCTATGGCGTGATGGACAAGCGGCTCGCGGACCGGCCTTTCCTGGCTGGCGAGTACTCGATCGCCGACATGGCGAGCTATCCCTGGGCGGCGGCGCACGAGCGGTTCGGGGTGTCGGCCGACGAGCTCCCGAACTTCAAGCGGTGGCTCGATGCGGTGCGCGCGAGGCCCGCCGTCGAGCGCGGGCTCGCGGTCGGAAATGAGCTGCGGAACCCGAGCCAGCCGATGGACGACGAGGCGAAGAAGTGGCTGTTCGGGAAGAAGCCCGAGGCGTGAGCCACCCGTCCCGCACGCGCGGGGGCCGCGCCCCCCGCGATCGCGCGGCGGTGCGCCCTGGGCGCGCGGCGCCTCGCTGACGGACTGCGACCGGGGCGGACAACCAAGCGCCAACGCGCCGTCCAGCGCGCCACCCGCGACGCACCCCAGAGCGTCCTGAGCAGGGCGGGGCCACCAGCGCAGCGCGCCCTGCCGTCAGGGCTTCACCGGGCGCGCCGGGCCGCTGGTGCGCCCTGGCTGGACCCGACACGTCCTTTCGCCGGAGAAAAGGGGAACGAGCGCGCCTCGACGATCCGCTCAGCCCGGATCGCGCGGGCTCCGCTGCGGGGCGCCGATCGCCCGAGCGCGCTGCATTGACGCCCTCGCGGACGTCAAGCACGCCGGGAGCGGAAACGTCTGCACAGCTCCGCCAGGCACACACTCTGCTCTGCGGTGAGCCGAGATGTCTGGGCCTGGTGGGCCCTCGCGGACATCGGGGGGAAACGATCATGTCGATGCATAGCAAGATGCTGGTGCCTGCATTTCTTTTCGCTGCTCTGGCCGCCGGTTGTGCGGTGAATACGGACGACGCGGACCTCGATCAAAGCGATCTCGGTGACGACGAGATCGGGGCCGTCGATCAAGCGTTGGAGGAGGAGCGAGGCGGATACCTGGGGATGGGTGCGGCGCAGCTCGCGCCCGGACAGGCCCAGATCGGCCCGAGCAAGGGCGGGATGTTCCCCGGCAAGGGCGCGCTCGGACCGAGCAAGGGCGGGATGTTCCCCGGCAAGGGCGCGCTCGGACCGAGCAAGGGCGGGATGTTCCCCGGCAAGGGCGCGCTCGTGCCGAGCAAGGGCGAGGTGTTCCCTGGCAAGGGCGCGCTCGTGCCGAGCCAGGCCGGGATGTTCCCCAGCAAGGGCGCGCTCGGACCGAGCAAGGGCGCGCTCGGTCCCAGCAAGGGCGAGGTGTTCCCTGGCAAGGGCGCGCTCGTGCCGAGCCAGGCCGGGATGTTCCCCGGGCAGGCGCAGGTGCCGTCCAAGGCCGGGTTCGGCGGTTATGCCGGCCAGCACTCCAGCCAGGGGATCCAGGGCTATGCTGGTCAGCAGGCCGGCCTCGGCCAGGCCGCCATCTCCCAGTCGGGCGCTTATGGCCAGTCGGCCATCCTCGGGCAGCTCGCGCCGGGCCAGCAAGGCCAGATCACCGCGCCTGGCCAGCAGGGCCGGCCGTAACGCCTCGCGCGCGCATCGGGCTCCCAGGAGAGCGCGCCCGGCCGCGCGCGCCTCCCCCGCGCTCGATCGCCCAGATTGCCCCGACTGGCCCACGGCCCGGGCCGGTCGGGGCATTGTCTGGAGATCTAAAACACGACGGTGCGGCGACCTTCGACGATGACTCGCCGCTCCAGGTGCGCGCGGACGGCGCGAGAGAGGACGAGCCGCTCCACGTCACGCCCCATCCGGGTCATCTCCTCGGGGCCCATCTGGTGATTCACGCGCGCCACGTCCTGCTCGATGATCGGCCCCTGATCCAGGTCCCGCGTCGCATAGTGCGCCGTCGCGCCGATGAGCTTCACGCCGCGCGCGTGCGCCTGGTGGTAAGGCTTCGCGCCCTGGAACGCGGGCAGGAACCCATGGTGGATGTTGATGACGGGCGGCGCCTCATCGAGCATCTGCTCGGAGAGGATTTGCATGTACCGCGCCAGGACGACGAGATCGACATGGTGCCTCTTCAGCAGGTGAAGCACCTGACGCTCCTGCTCGCGCTTCGTCTCCGGGGTGATCGGGATGCAGAAGAAAGGGATTCGAAAGCTCTCGGCCACCGCCTCGAGCGTGGGGTGGTTGGAGATCACGAGCGGGATCTCGCAGCGAAGCTCGCCCGCGCGCTGCCGGAGCACCAGATCGTAGAGGCACGCAGGATCCCTGGTGACGAGGATCGCCATCTTCGGGACGTGATCGCTGTAGTCCACCGACCATCGCGCCGAGAGCGACGCGGCGAGCTCGCGAAAGGCGGCCTCGATCGCGCCGCGGGTGGCCGAGCCGCCCAGGGCGGCGACGGCGGCCGGCGAGGCGAGGCCGGACAGATCGACGACGAGACGCATGAAGAAGCGCGGGCCCTCGTCCATGAACGCATCGGTGTGATTGCTCGCGTCGATGATGTTCAGGCCGATGTCGTAGAAGAACCCCGCGAGTCGCGCGACGAGACCGGGCTGGTCGGGAGCGGCGATGAGGAAGGTTGCGTGAACGGGACCCATCATACGGGTCATGTAGCTCGCCCCGAGGCGGAGGCGCAAGCGCGAGGGCCGGGAGGGACCGCGGGCGGGCGGCGGCCTGTCTGCCAGGCTGCCTGGCCGGGCGTGCTAGCGCCCCTCGCCGCTCTCGGAGGACGGCGGCCCAGACGGATCATCCACGAGCCTCGGCGCCAGGGTGGAGAGCTCCGCCCAGGGGATGCGCACGGTCCGCTCGACGTCGCGCAGGTGCGCGCTGTCGTTGTAATAGATGAGGTGCCAGGCCTCGGCCCGACCCCAGCGCCGCCTTCGCTGCCAGTGGGTGAGCGAGGTGTGGCGGGTGGCGAAGTGCGCGCTCGGGAAGGCGAGCGCGTTCATCCTGAAGAAGTGGAGGAACGCGACGTCGATGAAGCCGCCGTGGGTGACGACGACGATCGTCCGCCCCTCGTGCTCACGGGTGACGCGATCGAGGGCGACGGAGACCCGCAGCATGAACTGAGCCCAGCTCTCTCCACCGGGGCTCGCCGGCCGGTACGGCTCGCGCTCGAAATCGATCGCGTAGCGCACCATCGCCTCGCCGACCGGCATCCCGTCCGCCTCGCCGGGGCGGAGCTCCTGGACCTCGTCGTCGAGCGTGACGGGCAGCCCCAGGGCGGGAGCGACGATCTCGGCCGTCTGCTGCGCCCGGCGATAGGTGCTGGCGATCAGGACGTCGGCGGGGATCTCGCGCGTCGCGGCCAGGCGATCGCGCAGGCGCTCCGCCTGGAGGACGCCGAGCTGCGTCAGCCCGGTGTCCCCGCGCATCCCGCCCACGATATGGTTCACGTTGACCAGCGCTTCTCCATGCCGGATGAGATAGAGGTTCGTCACGATCTGAGCCTCCGAGGCGCGCGACCTTGTGGGGGGGAGGGCCGCGCGGGGCGGTCCGCGCTCGCTAGGAAGAGCAAGGCCCCCCTCGAATGTCAAGGGTTTGTACCGCCGCCGCGCGGGCGCTCAGGGACAGCCGTGGAAGAGCGCGAAGATGGCCGCGCTCTCGGAGCAGACCTGCTCGTCGCGCAGGGCGCTGCAGAAGTCGTCCTCCGTCAGGAAGGTCTTCTTTCCGGTGCTGCCCTCGATGCAGGAGATCGAATAGACGAACCGCGAGGCGCCCTCCCCGGGCAAGCCTGGGATCTCCAGCTCGGAGCCTTCGCCCACCTGCGAGCCGCTGCCCCCCGCGTCCTCCGGCGGATCGACGCCGAGCAACGGGAGCACCAAGATGGGAAAAATGCTGAAGAGACCGGCCACGAAATTCGGGATCATGGGTTTACCTCCAACGCCGATAGAAAGGCATCCTCGTACGAGGTAGCCATTGCAGCTGTCGAATCCAACATGCATTCGACAGGCCAGCTCCGGTCATGTCCGCCCATTGCACAGCGCGCGCGAGCGCGGGGCGAGCCCGCGCGCGCCATCGATCGAATGCGCGGGCCGCCTGCCCCGTCCGGGTCGGAGGGGCGCGCGGGCCGCCGCCTGGGCGCGGCGGGCCGGACCGGCCCGCCCGGGCGGCGGCGCGCTGCGCCGCCCTTGCCAGCTCGCTCGGACATGGCCTACAAGGCGGGCCCTCTGAAGGAGACCCTCATGCACCGTCGCAGCTTCATCGCGGCCGCGCTGCTCGGCTTCGCGGCCCTCGCCGGGTGCGGGCCGCGCTGGCGCGTCGTGACCCAGGCGAGCCCCGACACGTTCGTCGGCCAGCGGTATTTCGCCCTGATGCCCATCGACTACGTGGGCCTCTTCATCCTCGACCAGCGCGAGGACCAGTACCTGGCCGGCAAGGACGCGGACGATCACCAGCGCTTCGTGGCGGACAAGGAGTCCATCAACGAGGAGTTCACGAAGGCCCTGGTCGCCGCCGCCCAGGAAGAGGGCATCGAGGTCGCGCCGTCCGACGGCCACACGTCGGCGCCGTTCGTGATCAAGCCCTATGTCGGCTACATGAATCCAGGCTTCTACGCGGTCGTCTCCTCGGCCCCGAGCCAGATCCGGCTGACGCTCCGGCTGACGACGCCGGACGGCCGGGTGCTCGATGAGATCCAGTTCTCGAGCCGCACGGCGTCGCCCATCCCGAACACGAACCTGAGCTCCGCGGACGCGGACAAGCTGAAGCCCGGCGGCCGCTGGCGCGAGGACGCGCGCGTGATCGGCGCCTATGTGGCGCGCTACCTGGCGTCCCGCGTCAGCCCCTAGGTCCCCGCCGCCCGGGCGCTCCCCGGCCGCGCGCTCCCGGGAAGCCCCCCGGAAGGGCGCGGGGGGCGCTCGCCCGCTTCACAGCAGCACCCCGCGGAGCAGGAGCTCGGCCACGCTGAAGTAGATCACGAGGCCAGAGACGTCGACGAGGGTCGCGACGAACGGGGCCGAGGCGCTCGCCGGGTCGAAGCCGAGCGCCCGGAGCACGAACGGCAGGAGCGCCCCCGCCATCGTGCCCCAGGTCACGACGCCGACCAGGCTGATCGCGACGGCCAGGGCGAGGAGCGTATAGTGCGGGCCATAGGCCCCGAAGAGCTTCTCCCAGGCGATGACGCGCGCGAAGCCGATGGTGCCGAGGATCCCGCCGAGCGCGAGGCCCGACGCGAGCTCCCGGCGGCTGACGCGCCAGAAGTCGGCGAGCCGGATCTCGCCGAGCGCCATCGCCCGGATGACCAGCGTCGTCGCCTGAGAGCCGGAGTTGCCCCCGCTCGAGATGATGAGCGGCACGAAGAGGGCGAGCACGACGGCGCGGGCGATCTCGTGCTCGTAGTACCCCATCGCCGTGGCGGTGAGGAGCTCGCCCACGAACAGCGCGGACAGCCAGCCCGCGCGCTTGCCGAGCATCCTGGAGATGGGGGTCCGGAGGTAGGGCGCGTCGAGCGCCTGCATGCCGCCGAGCTTCTGGATGTCCTCGGTCGCCTCCTCTTCCACGACGTCCACGATGTCGTCCGCGGTGACGATCCCCTTCATCCGACCCTCGCTGTCGACGACGGGTATCGCCACGAGATCGTGCTCCGCGAAGGTCCGCGCCACCGCCTCCTGGTCGGCGTCCTCGTTGACCGACACGACGTCGGTCTTCATCACATCGCTGACGCGCCGATCGCCGGGGGCGATCATGAGCTGCCTGAGCGACACCACGCCGCGCAGCCGCTGCTCGGCGTCGAGCACATAACCGTAGTAGATGGTCTCGAGGTGATCCCTGGCCTGCCGCTTGAGATAGCTGATCGCCTGGTCGACCGTCGCCTCCGGCCGCACGCGCGCGAACCACGGGCTCATGAGCCCGCCGGCCTCGTCCTCGGCGTACGCGAGGAGCGCGATCACCTCGCGCCGCGTCGGCTCGTCCAGCAAGGAGAGGAGCTCCGCCTGGTCGGCCGGCGACACCTCGAGGAGGAGGTCCGCCACGTCGTCGGGCGCGAGCAGGCGGATCCACAGCCTGCGTTCGCCCTTCGTCAGGCCCGCGAGGAGCGCGGCCTGGTCGGCCGTGGGGAGACCCTCGAAGAAATCCTCCGCCTCCTCGCGCCGCAGGCGGCGATAGGCCTGCACCCGCTCCTCGTTCTGCAGGGCCGACCAGGACAGCGTCAGATCAGCCGCCGTGAGCGCCTCGGCCGCGTTGAAGGGCGGGCGTTCCATCATCGCCTCACCTCGTCGAGCGCCTGGCCCGCCCCGTCGGCGTCGCCCGGCAGAAGATGCTCATTCGTGAGGGCCCAGCGGCAGGCTCGACCCTGGAACCACGATTAGCAACGGGCGGGCCACGGCCGCCCCTCCCCGAGAGCCCCGGCACGCACAGCGCCGCGGCCCCCCGCCTGTGCACCGCCCGCCTGCGCTCAGGCGCGCGCGGGCGGGGCGAGCGGATCGACCCCGAAGCGGCGCAGGAGGCGGCAGAGCGGGACGAGCGGCAGCCCCACGATGGCCGCCTCGTCGGCGTGGCGCACGTCGTCGAACAGCCACGGCCCGTGCTTCTCGAAGAGGTATCCTCCCGCGCTGCCGATCGGCCGATCCAGCTCGACATAGCGGCGGATCTGCGCGCGGCCGAGCGGGCGGACGCGGAGCTCCACCGTGACGATCTCGGCCAGCGTCCGCGGCTCGCCGGCCGCGAGCGGCACCCCCGGCGGCGCGTGCACCGCGACGGCGGCGTGGAGCGCGTGGACGCGCCCCGAGAGCCGCCCGAGCTGGTCTGCCGCCTCGTCGAGCGAGGCCGGCTTGCGGAGGAGCTCCCCATCGAGCTCGAGCGCCTGATCGGCGCCGATGATGAGGGCGCCTTCCCGCGCGGGCGCGAGGCTCAGCGCCTTCCCTTCCGCGAAGAGGCGGGCGCACGCGAGGGGCGACATCCCCTCGGGCGCGATCTCCTCGAACGCCGGCGCGACGGCCTCGTACGCGAGCCCGAGGCGATCGAGGAGCGCCCTCCGGAAGGGCGACGTGGAGGCGAGGACAACCGGAAACATGGTCGGCTCCATGACACGGAACGACGCGCGCGCCGAGGGGAACCGCCCGCCTCGCCCCTCGCGCTCCTCCAGCCCCTCGCGCTCCTCCCGCTCCTCCCGCGCTTCACCCGCGCTACCCCGCTCTTCACGCTCTTCGCGGCGTTCGCACCGATTTGCTTCTATTTACCAAAATTTATCGAGAAATGGCAGACGGCGCGGACTCTAAGCAATGGTGAAAGCCGCTGGGCACGCGGGAATAACGGCAGGAATTCCCGCCGTCAGGTGTCGCCTGAATTACCCATCATGCATTTCATTAAAAAGCAGCTTGCACTCGGACTCTACAGCACGCGACAGTACGCCAATGCAGCAACTCAACACAAGGCACCTCGTCACACTCTCTCTCGTCGCGCCGGGCATCGGGCTCTCCGTGCTGCTCGCCGCCTCGCCGGCGAGCGCAGCGACGTACGAGGTGGGGCGGGGCAAGCCTTATGCGAGCCTCGCGGAGGTCGCCCCTCGCCTCGCTGCCGGGGACGTGGTTCTGGTCGAGGGCGACGCGACCTATCCGGGGGATCTGTTCTTCAAGAAGTCGGGCACCGAGGCGCAGAAGATCACGATCCGCGGCGTTCGCGTGAACGGCCGCCGCCCTGTCCTATCCGGGGGGACGAACACCGTGGTCTTCGCTGGCAATCACTATACCTTCGAAGGCTTCGATATCACCGGCGGCTCGGGCCGCTGCGTGTTCAACAAGGCGCATGACATCACGATCCGCGACTCGGTGGTGCACGATTGCGCCGGGCACGGCATCCTCGGCGCCGACTCCGAGTCGGGCTCCCTCACGCTGGAGTACGTCGAGGTCTATGCCTGCGGCTCGGGCGACACCAGGCACCCCATCTACATCGCGACCGACGAGGAGACGCGCCTCGGCTCGGTGTTCCGCATGCGGCACTGCTATGTGCACGACGGCAACGGCGGCAACAGCGTGAAGAGCCGCGCGGAGCGGAACGAGATCTATTACAACTGGATCGAGGGCGCGAAATACCACGAGCTCGAGCTGATCGGGCCGGACGGCCAGGACGAGGGGCTCGCGCGCGAGGACTCCGATGTCGTCGGCAATGTCATCGTCAAGACCGGCCAGCACTTCGCCGTGCGCGTCGGGGGCGACGGCACGGGGCAGACGTGGGGTCGCTTCCGATTCGTCAACAACACCTTCCTGCTCGCCCCCGGGTCGCGGCCGGCCATCAGGATGTTCGACGGGATCGAGAGCGTCGAGATGAGCAACAACGTGTTCTATCGGCGCGGCGGCGGCGGCGTGGAGGTCTACGTCGACAGGAGCGCGACCTGGAAGAACGGAACGGCGTCGATCTCGGGCGCGAACAACTGGGTGCCCACCGGCTCCTCGGCCATCCCCGCGGCGTGGAGAGGCACGGTGCAAGGCGCCGACCCCGGCTTCACCAACGTCAGCTCGCTGGACCTCCGCCCGGTGTCGAACAGCCCGCTCGTCAACGCCGGCTCCAGCGCGACGTCGACTGCAGGGTACCCGTTCCCGAAGCCGCTCACCGTGCCGCAGTTCTCGCCCAGGAAGGGCGCGCGCGCGGCCAACGGACCGCTGCAGCGGCCGGTCGCTGGCACGATCGACATCGGAGCCTACGAGTCCGGCTCCGGCCTCGCGGCGCTCGCCATGAGGACCGCGGACACCGATCGGGACCTCGACGACAGCGACGGCAGAGCCGCAGAGGAGGGGTGGAACGTCGACGGCGATGCCGCCCCGAGCGACGGCGAGGCGGACGCCAGCGGCACCGACGACGGCGATGCCAGCGACGCCGACGCGGAGAGCGACGCGTCCGCCGGCGACTGCGCCGCGGACGGCGACGACACCGCAGCGCGCGCCGCTGCGTGCGCCGAGGACGCGCAGGACAGCGCGGACGCTCCGCACGGCGCCAACGCCAGCTCGTGCAGCGTCGGCGGGGCGCTCGCGGGCGGCCCGGTCGCCGGCTCGGGGGCGTTCGTCGCCGGGGCGGCGGCGCTCCTCGGCGCCACCCTCCGGCGGCGCGGCCGCCGCGCCAGGGCGTGAGCCGCAGCGCGAGCCCTCAGGCGACGAGCGCGCGCAGCAAGCGACGCGCGGACGCCGGGTCGGGCAGCTGAAACGCCGCGGAGCTCTCCCCGCCGCCCACGTGGATCGTGAGCGCGGTCGGGGGGAGCGCCGCGAACAGATCCTCGTCGGTCCTGTCGTCGCCGAGCGCGATCACCACCGCGTCGGGCCCCATCGTGGCGAGCACCCGCGGCACGATCACCCCCTTGTTGACCCCGCGGAGCCGCACCTCCAGCACCTTCCGGCCCGCGATGAGCTCGAGATCGTGCTCGCGCAGCGCCTCGCCGAGCTCCAGGGGCACCTCGCGGGCCGTCTGGCTGGCGAGCTCCGGGTCGGCGGCCCGGTAGTGCCACGCGATCGAGACCATCTTCTCCTCGATGAAGCTGCCCGCCGTGCGGTCGACGAAGCCCTGGAGGACGTCGCGGACCCTCGGCTTCCAGTCGAGCGCGGCCTCGCGGAGCGCGACCCAGGGCTCGCCGGGCGCGGCGCGCGAGAAGAACCCGTGCTCCGCGTGGAGGCTGATGGGCAGCTCGCCCAGCCACCGCTCGAGGTCCTCGCGCGGCCGGCCGCTCACCACGTGCACCTGCGTCCGCGGGCGCGCCGCGAGCTCGCGCAGCTCGGTGACGAGCGCCTCGCCCGGCTGAGCGAGCTCGGGCATGGCCTCGAGGGGGACCAGCGTGCCGTCGTAGTCGAGCATCACGATCAGCGACGGCGCGCTGCGCGCGCTCGCGATCGTGCTCCCCTGGGGCGCGCCCTCCGGCCGCCGGGCGGCCCCCACCGCGGGCGGGACGCCGCCCGCGCGCTCGAGATCGTTCAGGAAGCGGTGCGACCAGCGGTGCGCGTCGTGCGTCACGACGCGGCGCCGGAGCGCCTGCATCCGGACGCGCTGCTCGGACGGCGACATGACGAGCGCCCGCTGGATCGTCGACGCCACCGCGTCGATGTCGTGCGGGTTCACCAGGAGCGCCTCGATCAGCTCGGCGGCCGCGCCCGCGAACTCGCTCAGCACGAGCGCGCCGGTGTCGTCGATCCGCGAGGCCACGTACTCCTTGCAGACGAGGTTCATCCCGTCGCGCAGCGGCGTCACCATCATCACGTCGGCCGCGAGGTAGAGCGCGACGACCCCGGCCATGGGCATCGACCGGTGCAGGAAGTGGATCGGGACATCGTCGAGCGTCCCGTAGCTGCCGTTGATGCGGCCGACGAGCTCGTTCACGACGCGCCGGAACTCGGCGTAGGCGTCGACGTTCTCGCGCGTCGGCACCGCGAGCTGGATGAACCGGACCTTGCTCCGGAGCTCGGGCTCGCGCTCCAGGAAGCGCTCGATGGCGAGCATGCGCCGCGGGATGCCCTTCGTGTAGTCGAGCCGATCGACGCCGAGCACGATCTTCCGGCCCCGGGCGCTCTCGCGGATGCGCCGCGCCTCGGCGCGGACCTCCTCGTCCCGCGCGAGCCGCACGAACTCGTCGACGTCGATGCTGACCGGATAGGCGCCGAGCCGCACCCGCCGCCCCTCGTACGCGAGCGTCTCCAGGTCGGGATCGAGCCCGAGCACGCGCGCGGCGGAGTAGACGAAGTGGTACCGATAGGCCGTCGTGTGAAACCCGACGACGTCGGCGCCGAGCATGCCGCGCAGCACCTGCTCCCGCCAGGGCAGGATCCGGAAGACCTCGGCCGCGGGGAAAGGGATGTGCAGGAAGAAGCCGATGCGCGCGTCGGGGATGCGCCGCCGCAGCATCGCCGGCACCAGCGTGAGCTGGTAGTCGTGGATCCACACCCTGTCGCCCGGCCTGTACCGGGCGACGATGGCCTCGGCGAAGCGCTCGTTCACCTCGCGGTAGCTCTCCCAGTTGTGCCGGGCGTCGAGGTGCAGCTTCTCGACGAGGTAGTGGAACAGCGGCCACAGGACGCCGTTCGAGAAGCCGTCGTAGTAACGGCTCACCTCGGCCGAGGTGAGGTGCACCGGGACAGCGCCGAGCTGCTCGAGCCGATCCTCGACGTCTCGGCGCTGCTCCTCGGTGAGGCGCGCGAGGTCGCCCGGCCATCCGAGCCAGAGGCCGCCGTGGCGCTCGTGGGGGCCCCGGAGCGCGGTCACGAGGCCGCCCGCCGAGGGGACGACGGAGACGTCCCCCTGATCGGCGTGGACGGTCACCGGGAGGCGGTTCGAGACGATGAGCAGGCGGGACATGCGCGGCCAGGAAGCTAGCGCATGGCCCCTGCACCACGCCCTTGAGGCGCGGTGAAATCAGGGGCTAGCCGATGGTGCTTGTCGGGCGCGCCCTGATCGCTAGCGGTCGATCCGGATCGACGGCGCCGTGTTCTCCGGAGGGGTGGGCTTCGACGTGGCCGTGGGCGCCGCGGGGCGGACGGGTCGGCCCCAGTTTCGCCTGCCGCCCGAGCTCGTGTTCGACGGCGCGTCCTCGGTCTTCGCAGGCGCGGCCACCTGCGCGAGCCGCGCGACGGTCTGCACGGACATCTCCGACGGCCCCTGCACGATGGAGTAGGGCTGGAAGCCTTCCTTCTGCAGGGTCAGCCGGCGAGGCGACGCGCGCACCTCGTCGTTCGCGATCGAGAGCTGGAGCGGCGTCTGCCCGAGCGACTTCCCGTCCTCCAGGACGTCGGCGCCCGGCGGGATCGACTCGATGATCAGCATGAACGAGGGCGCGCCCTTGTGATCGCTGGGCGTGCCGGTCGCCGCGGGCGCGGTCGTGGGCGCGGTCGCGACCTCGGGCGCGGCCTCGGTCTGCGCGGGCTTGCGGGTAAGCGCGAACGCGCCCGCCGCCACGACGACCGCGCCGATGGCGGCGAGGATCACCCCCTTGCGCCCGCCGCCGGAGGGGGCCTCCTGCGCGCCGGTCGCGCCCTTGGACGCGCCCGCCGCGGTCGCGGCGGCGCCCGGGCCCGAGCCGACGCCGGAGGTGCGCCCGCTCGGATCGTCATCGCTCGACGGCGCCGGGAGCGTCACCGCGTCCTTGAGCGCTTGCACCGTGGACGAACGCGACGAGATCTGCACGCCGGGCAGCGACTCGAACGAGGTGATCTGCGTGCCGCCGAACGCGGTCGTCACGCCCATGCCGCGGGCGCACTCGCCGAGGCCCTGGATGAGGGCGTCCATCGTCGCGGGCCGGCCGTCCGGATCCTTCGCGAGACAGCGCATCACGAGCGCCTCGAGCGGCTCCGGGATGTCGACGTCCGGGTTCCGCTCCTTCATGCGCGGCACCGGCTGCTGGAGGTGCGCCATCAGGATCTGGATCGACTTCTCGGACTCGAACGGGACCTTCCCGCAGAGCATCTGGTAGAGGATGACGCCGAGCGAGTAGATGTCGGTCCTGAGATCGACCTTGCCGTGCGAGATCTGCTCGGGCGACATGAAGCGGGGCGAGCCCAGGAAGGCGCCCTGCTGCGTGAGCTCCTCCGAGTCGTCGCCGAGCTGCTTCACGAGGCCGAAGTCGAGGATCTTGACCGCCTCCTCCGCGTCCTCGTTGGAGACGAGCATGACGTTCGACGGCTTGAGGTCGCGGTGGACGACGCCGTGCTTGTGCGCCTCGCGCAGCCCGCGCGCGATCTGCCGCGCGATGCGCATCGCCTCGGGCGGCGGTAGGCGCCCCTGCCGGCGCACGCGCCGGAAGAGCGTCTCGCCCTCGAGGAACTCCATCGCCATGAAGAACCGGTCCTGATCGTCGGCCTCGATGCGGCCGTAGTCGAAGACGGTGACGATGTTCGGGTGCTGGAGGCGCGCGAGGATGCTCGCCTCGAGGAAGAAGCGCTTGTGGAAGTTCGGGTCGAGCTGCCGCGAGGCCTGGTTCGGGATCAAGACCTTGATCGCCACCGGGCGCCCGAGCGGGATCTGCTCGCCGCGATAGATCGTGCCCATGCCGCCGGTCGCGAGCTGGGAAAGGATCTTGAACTTTCCGTTGAGCACCTTCCCGAGCAACGGATCGATCGGCTCGCTGCGCGCTACTTCATCGACGACGTTTTCGTTGGCACCACTCATATGAACTCCGTCGCCTTCCCCGTGCGGGCGCGGGCGAGCCCTCCCCTCGGTGACGATGCCTCGCGATGCGTGAGCCTGGACCTCATGATCGTGGGGAGCGTCGGCGCGTGGGGCCGTCGGGGCAGTCTAAACGGAAGAAATGTCCTTGGCGACCTTTCCTCGATCGCCTCCACGATCGCCCCGTTCGTGAGGCAGGGGCCCCCGCCCGAGAGGCCGATCGTGAGGCCGTCCGGGAGGCGCTGCACCACGCGCCGTGCGCCATAGCCCCGATCGACGGGAACCGCCAGTTGCTGGCATCGAGCGTCTGCATCGCACCTTCGCGCCACGAGATCCTGCGAGCAGAGTACACTGCTCCGCGCCCGCGCGATGCTCTTCCGATCATCCTTGTCGGGCGCCGCCGCCGGACGCCGGCCCGTGCGCGCCGGACGTCCCTGCCGGCCCTCTCGCCCTCCCGGGTGGGGACGAGGTAGTAGAGGAGGATGCGACCGGATCGCGCCGTGCTGCGCTGGTGGAGGGGGAGAGAGTACCGGCGCCTACTCGACGTGGCCGCCTCCGAGCTCGCCGGCTCACGCCACGCCGACGCGGAGGCGACATGCGCGCGGGCGCTCCGGATCGCCGAGGAGATCTACGGTGACGGGGACGCCGAGCTGACGGCGCCGCTCTACGCGCTGAGCTCGGCGCGGCTCGCGCAGGGACGGCTGGACGAGGCGCGCGCGAGCTCCGCGAGGGCGATCGCCATCGCCGAGGCGGCGGCGAGCACCGATCCGCCGCTGCCGAGGCTGCTCGAGCAGCTGGCCGCCATCCTCGAGCGGCAGGGCGAGCTCGGGGACGTCGAGGCGCTGTTCCGCCGGATGCTCGCGGGCTACGAGCGGATGCGCGACCCCGACCCCATCGAGCTGTCGGCGCTGCTGAACCGGCTCGGCCTGCTGCTCGGCAGGCGGGGGGCCCGCGCCGAGGCGGCGCCGCTCTTCCGGCGGGCGATCGCGCTGCGGGAGGGGGCGCTCGGCGCCCGTCACGCGCTCGTCGCGGAGGCGCTCTACAACGCCGCCACGTTCCTGGAGCTGGAAGAGGACCTCCCGACCGCCGAGCGGGAGGTGATGCTCCGGAGGGCGCTCGAGATCGCCGAGGCGGGGGCGGGCGTGGACAGGGGCCTCCTCGCGTCGATCCTGCACAACCTGGCGGCCGCCCGGGAGGCGCTCGGGGACCAGGCCGAGGCGGCGGCGCTGTACGAGCGCGCGCTCTCCGCGCGGGAGGCGCTGGTCGGGGCCGCCCACCCGTCGCTCCGGCCGACGCTGGTCCGGCTCGCGCAGGTCCACCACGCCGCGGGGCGGCCGTCCACGGCGCTGCCGCTGTACGAGCGGGCGCTCGTGCTCGCCGAGGCGGAGCTCGGGGCGGATCACCCGGTGGCCACGGCGATCGGGGCCTGGATGGCCGAGGCGCGGAGCCGGAGCTGACCCCGCCGCTCCCGTCGATCAGCGCTCGGACGACGGATCGCCGCCTTCGCGCCAGCGCTCGACGAGCTCCGGGAGGACGGTCGAGGCCATCTGGAGCAGGTGCGCCATGTGGTGTTCGGGCGTGTTGCCCCGGAACCCGCGGACATGGAGCTCGCCAACGCTCGCCTCGGTGGTCGGGATCATCTGCTTCTCGAGCTTCTTCGAGACGGCGCCCTCGGCCGCGCGCAGCCGCAGGTGCGGGGGCGCGTCCGACGCGGGCGACCGCTCGACGTGGCGCCCCGCCGCGGCGTCGAGCAGGTAGCTGGCCGTGGCGGTGGAGCTGGCGTACGCGATCGGGTCGATCTCCGAGTGCGTGATGGTGAACAGCAGCTTCTCCGAGGCGGCGAGCTGCGCGGCGCGCGCGAACGAGGCGAGCTGCAGCGGGTTGAGCCCGCTCGGCTGCTCCGGGACAAAGCCGCAGTGGATGCCGTCGGTGACGAGGATCGCGTCGAGGGTCTCGGTGCCGCGGCGGAGCTCCAGGATCTTGGCGACCGCGCCGTAGCCCGCGCTCCACGAGGAGAGGGCGACCCGGCGGAGCCGCGGGGTCGGCAGCCCGCGCTGCGCGAGCGCCCGGTCGATGTCCGCGAGCAGGCTCTCGTAGACGCCCGGCGTCGCGTAGAAGTCCTCGTACGCGCCCGAGCCGATGCCGAGGTTGATGACGGCGACCGCGGCGTTCAGCCCGGCGACCTCGGCGCTCTCGCGGACGAGCTGGGTGTTGCCGTGGAAGTGCAGCAGGAGATCGTAGCTCGACCCCGTGGGCCTGAACGTGTCGGGCGTGAAGAGCACGCCGCCGCGGATCGACGCGTACCCGTCGTGCTTGATCGCGGGCGGCGGCGTCGCCGGCGCGGGCGGCGGCGCCGGCGGCTGCAAGCGCGCGAGCCCCTCCGGCGCGACGGCCGCGCTCGCCCCGGCGTCCTCGCGCGAGGAGCGCAGCGCGAGCAGCGACGCGCGGTTGACGGGGGTCATGGCGCGGAAGGCCTCGGCGGAGGCGCTCGGCATCCGCGCGGCGATCCCGCGCGCGGCGGCGGCGACGACGACGATCACGGTGGCCGCGGCCAGGACGAACGCCCCGAGGGCGCGCCACACGCGCGCGCGGCGCTCGTCCGGCGAGGGCGCGGACCAGGAGCCGTACGGCCCGGCCCCGGCAATGGGGAAGGGTGGCGGCGTCCCCTGCGATGTTGGCAGGGCGAAACCGGGAGGGGCGAAACCCGGAAGAAATGCTTGCTCCTCCGGCGCGGGGGCCATGCCGAGGGGGGGCAGCTCGAGGGGAAGGCCGCGATCCGGGCAGCCCTGGATCACGGTGACGGGCGGCGGCGTGGGCGTCGGCGATAGGTCCGCAGGCGACCCGTCAGCGCGCACGTTTCCCTTCATTTCGAAACCCCTCCCTTACAACGGGGATGTAGCGCCCAGCCCTGGCTCGCGAGGCGCTGCGTCTGTTCCGTGAGCGCGCCGCATGGCGGCAGCGCGCTGCGTTTCTGCTCCTGCCGTGAGCCCGGAAGGCGTCGCGGCAGGCGGAGCATCGACCAGTACGGTCTCGAGCTCAAGCGACAACCGTTCCGTACGCGCATATTTAAGCGTGGCCGTAATACCCCGCCCCCTGCTGGAACAGGCGCGGGTGAGCCTGTCGGGCCGCAAAGCGAGGGAGCGGGTGGGGTGTGCCCGGGGCTGCGCAGGTGCACGCGAGCGGGGACGTGAGCACGCCGGCGACGAAACGCGCACTTGCGCCCCTGTCCGGCACCCACCAAGGTGCTCGGCGCTTGCTCTCCCGCGAGGTCCGCTTCCTGCTCGCAGCGACGCTGCTCCATGCCGCCATCCCGCTGCTCGCGCGGATCGCGGGCGCCCCGGGGCCGGCGCTCGAGGCCCGCTCGAGCGGCGCGCGCCGCGAGGTGGAGATCGAGATAGAGCCCGTCGCGCCGCACGGGCCGGAGCAGGACGAGGCGCGCACGCCTCCGCCGCGCACGCCGGACGAGGCACGGCCGCGCGAGGCGGAGCCGGTCCTCGGCCGGACGGCGCGCCGCGAGCGGCGGCCGCTCGATCCACCAGCACCGCCGGCGCCGACGGAGGCGCCGGTCGAGCCGCGCGAGGGTCCCGCGGCGCCGCCGGCCCCGGCGCCATCGAGCGAGTACGACGGGCCGCCGACCGCCGAGGCGCCGCGCGGGGTCGCCGGCCTCGGGGGGGCGCCGGTGTGGCAGCTGCCCGGCGTTCTGCCGGATCGCGCGCCGCCGGCGCCGGCGCCTACCGCGCCGGCCGCGCCGCGCGAGGTCTCGGCGGACAGGGCCGGCGAGCTGCTGCGCGAGGCGATGCGCGATCGGGACAAGACGCTGGGGCTGGATCTGCCGGCCGCCGGCACGGTCGCGTCCGTGGTGGCGGACGCGGTGCGCGGCGCCGAGACGCCCGCGACGGCGCGCGCGGTATTCGAGGTGCACCTGAGCGGCGCCGGCGCGGTGCTCGGGGTGCGCGCGCTGTCGTCGACGGCCGGAGCGGCGGCGCTCTGGGCGCGGGTGGCGCGCGAGGCGGCGGCGCAGCTCGCCGGGCGCGTGCTCGCGATGACCGCCGCGTTCGCCAAGGGGGCGAAGGTCTACGTCACGGTGAGCTCGTCGGTGCAGATGCCGAGCGGCGCCACGTCGGGCGGGATCCACCACGAGGGCGCGGGCTTCGGGTTCGACGTCGCCGACATCGGGGCCCGGCCCCGCCGCCTTGTCCAGTCGAGCTTTCGCGTCGAGGCGATCGACTGAGGCGATCGCAGAGGCGGAGGCGCGCGACGCGCGCGGGCCCGGGCGATCAGCCGCCCCTGCGCGCCGTCCAGCGCCGGTAACGCGCGGCGCTCGCGGCGAGGCCGATCCAGAGCAGCCCGAGCAGGCTCAGCGCCGCCGGGACGCCGGTGAGCCAGACGAGCGCTGGCAGCGGCGGGCGCGTCGGACAGGGGCGGCGCGTGTCGAAGCGGCAGGCGTGATGCCGATCGAGCTCCTCCGCGGCGGCGCGGACCTCGGCGACGTCGTCTGGCAGGCCCCGCAGGGCCGCGGAGGCCATCATGTACGCCGCGGAGGCGGCGCGATCGTACGCCGGGTCGGCCGGCACGCGGTCGCGCACGAGCTCGCTCAGCCGGGCGGCGCGCTGCGCCGGCGCCTGCTCGGCCAGCGCTCCGGCGAGGTGCCGCGCGAGCGCCTCGTCGAGCTGCAAGGCGCAGGCGACGGCGCGATCTTCCCCGGGCGTGAGGTAGACCGTCTCGCCCGACGCCGTCTGGCGCGGCTCCGTGCCGGACACCGCGACCGGCTTCCGCAGCGCGACCCGCGCCCCGCGGACGCAGCTCGGGACCCTCGGGAGGGCGCGCAGGTGCACCGCGGCGTGGCGCTGGTACGCGACGCCGGCGATCGCGCCGAGCGAGAGCGCCAGCGCGAGGAGCGCGGCGACCCGGCGCGCGCCGGCGCTGGCGCGCGCTTTTGGCGCGGCGCGCTCTCCGGCGCTGGCGCGCGCTTTTGGCGCGGCGCGCTCTCCGGCGCTGGCGCGCGCTTTTGGCGCGGCGCGCTCCTCGCCGGTCTCCGGCGCGGGAGCCGGCTCGCCGGAGGGCTCTCGGGACGACATGGCCGGCGGTATGGACAGCCGCGACGACGCTGTCAATGCGCCGTCACGAGGGGGGCCCCGCGCCGGCGAGGCGCGCCACCTGCGCCCACGCGCGGGCCGCCTCCTCGTGCCCGGTCGCGGCCGCGAGCTGCGCCAGGAACTGCGCGCACGCCTGCTCGCCGTGGGGATCCTCGGCCTCGCGGGCGCGCGCGAGGGCGCTCAGCGCCTCGAGGAGCGCGCCCTCCGTGCGGCCCGCGGCGGCCAGCGCGACGCCGTACGCGAGCAGCGCCCGGGCCCGCTGCGAAGGCGACGCGTCGGCCTCCGCGGCGATCCGGAAGCGCCGGAGCGCCTCCTCCTTCGCGCCGCGCCCGAGCGAGATCAGGCCGGTCATGCGCTCCGCCAGATCGAGGTGCTCGCCGGTGCGGCGGAGCTCGCCCACGAGCCGCTCGAGCGTGCGGAGGTCGCCCTGGACGAGCGCCTGCTTGGCCAGCTCGGCGAGGCGGACCGCGATGTCGTTCATCGACAGGACGGGCGACTCCGTGGTCTTCGCGAGCAGATCTTCGGTGGCGTCGCCGCACGGAAGGCCGATGTCCGGGGAGGTCGCGTCGGGAAAGTCCTTGGGCTCGTCGTCCGGCTGCGCCGCGGGCGCGCCGGGGCGGGAGCGCTCGCCGACCGGCGCCGGCGCCGGCGCCGAGCGCTGCGGCTCCGGCGCGTCGCCGACCACCTCGATGGGCGTGCGGTGGGTGGGCGGCTGGCTCGACGAGCTGTCCAGCGCCCCGTCCCGGTGATCGCTCGCGGTCTCCTGCTCGTCGGCGAACGCGAGCAGCTCCGCGGCCGAGCCCTCGAGCAGCGCGTCGCCGGCCGCGCGCCCGGCGCGCCCGGCGAGATCGGCCGCGGAGCGCCGATCCCCGGCCTTCGCGGCGTGCCACGCGGCGTCGGCGAGTCCGAGCACGCTGGCGTGATCCTCGACGACCCGCGCCGCGGCCAGGTGCCACGCGGCGCGCTCGCCCGGCGGGACGCCCGCGAGCAGGGCGTCGCGCAGCGTGCGCGAGGAGAGCCGCAGCCAGCCAGGCTCCGGCCGGAAGACCCAGCCGGCGCCGAGCAGCGCCGCCTGGACCGCGGCGACCTTCGGGGCGCCGGTGCCGCCGCACAGCGCGTCGATCGCCGCGTCCGACGCGTCCCCGCCGAGGGTCGCGAGCGCGGTGAGCACCGTGCGCTGGCCGATCGCGAGCAGGCGCAGGCGGCCCTCGATCGAGCGGAGCGCGGGGGGCGCGGCGAGCTCGGCGCCGGTCATCGTGCGCGGGGGCCTGCCCCGCCCGGCGCTGCGCCGGCGCGGCCCGACGCTCCTGCCGATCCAGCGCAGCGCGCCGCTCTCCAGCGCCTCGCAGAGGAGCTCGCGCACGGCCAGCGGGAACGCGGGCGCGCGCGCGGCCCAGCGGCGCGCGCCCGCCTCGTCGATGCAGCCGTCGAGGAGGCGGCGGACGAGATCCTGCGCGCCCTGCGCGGAGAGCGGCCCCAGCGTGACCGTCGCGGCGGGGGTGAGCGCGGTGAGCGGCGCGGGGAGCGGATCCGAGCGCCCGAGCCGGGCGACGGCGCGCGGGCCGCCGCCCGGCGAGAGGGCGAGGGCGATCGCGTCGAGGCTCGCGGCGTCGACCTCGGAGGCGTCGTCGACGGCGAGCAGGCCGACGCGGACGTCGGACGGGGCGAGCCACACGGCGAGCACCTCGGCGGCGATCCTCGGCTCGACGCCCTCGCCGGCGAGGAGCCGGGCGAGCGCGGGCTTCAGCCGATCCGGGAGCGCCGGCGCGCGGGCGCGGCTCTTCTCGGCGCGGAGCGCCGCGCGCGCGAGGGCGCGCCGGAGCGCGCCGAACGGCTCGCGCGAGGCCCCGATCGGCGCGACGAAGAGGCTCCGCGACGGCGCGAGCAGCCTCTCCAGATCGAGGAGCAGCCGCGTGCCGCCGGCGCCGGGCTCGGCCCGGACGATCGCGAGGGAGCCGGGGGGCACGGCGAGCTCGGCGAGCTCGGCGTCGCGGCCGATGAGCGGCGGCTTGCACAGGCGCGCCACGCTCTCGGCGACCTGCCTGCGCAGCGGCTGCTGCGCGTCGAGGCGGAGGCCGCGCACCCGGCGCGCGCCGTCGACGCCGCGGTGGGCGCCGAGGGTCATGAGCTCGCCCGAGCTCACGGCGGGGAGCGCGGGATCGAGGAGCACGTCGCCGGGGAGCGCGACGCGGGCGAGCATGACGGCGACGAGCAGCGGCTGCCCCCAGGAGAGCGCGGTGAAGCGCCCCGCCTCGCCGACGTAGGTCATCTCGCCCTGCGCGATGCCGACCGCGAAGCGCGCGTCGGGGTGCACCGACGCGTCCTCCGCGGCGAGCGCGGCGAGCAGCACGGCCTCCTCGACGTCGTCGGGGGTGAACTCGAACGAGAAGGTCTGCGCGCTCCAGGCGCACAGGGTGGCGCCGAGCGCCTCGGCGCGCTTCTTCAGCGCGAGCGCCCTCGCGAGGTAGCTCTCCTCGCCGCGCGCGGCGCTGCCCGCGGCGCGCGCGGCGCCCTTCTGGCGCGACGGCGGCGCGGACGCCCGCGGCGCGCCGCGGCGGCCGGGCCACGGCGCGACCGCGTCCGTGCTGTCTGGCTGCGAGAGGGCCGCAGTACCTCGAAAGGACACGACGATGCGCTCCGGCATTGCGGCGAGTGTAGCGGGGCGCGGAGGGCGCGTGGGCCGTTCTCGGCGCGCGCCGCGGTACGATGGATCCTCGATGCGACCGCCTCCCCCGCGCGCCGTGAGGCCGGGATCTCGCCCGGCGCGCGCAGCCGCGCCCGCCGCGGCGCGCGCCGTCGCGCTCGCCGCCGTGCCGCGCGCCGTCGCGCTCGCCGCCATGGCGCTCCCCTCCCCTGCGGCCGCGAACGGCGTCTTTCCCTCGGCGGACCAGCTCGTGTTCGACCCGGCGGATCCAGCGCGCGCCGTCGCCCGGATGACGTACGGCCTGCTGACCACGCGAGACGGGGGCGCGAGCTGGCGCTGGATCTGCGAGGGCGCGGTCGGGTACGACGACACGGCCGGCCAATCCCCGCCCATCGCGGCGGCGGCGAGCGGCCGGGTGCTCGCCGCGCTGGCCGACGGGATCGCGGTCGGCGCCGAGGGCGGCTGCGCCTGGGCGCGCGCCGCCGAGCTCGAGGGGCGGGAGGTGATCGATCTCTCGGTCCGGCAGGGCGATCCGTCGCACGTCGTCGCGGTGGTCGCGGGGACCAGGCACGGCCTCTGGACATCGCGCGACGGCGGCGCGAGCTGGACAGGCGCGGGGGCGCCGCTCCCGGCGGGCTTTGTGGCCCGGACGGTCGACGTCGCGCCGTCGGATCCGCGGCGGGTCTACGTGAGCGGCCTCGCGAGCGAGGGCGGCTCCGTCAAGGGGGTGCTCGCGCGCTCGGCCGACGGCGGGGAGACGTGGCAGAGCGCGGCGGTGCCGGGGAGCACGACGTCGCGCGAGCCGTACATCGCGGGGGTCGATCCGCTCGACGCCGACGTGCTGTACGTGCGGATCGCGAGCGCGCCGGGGCGCCTGTTCGTCTCGACGGACGGCGGTGCGGCGTTCGCGCCCGTGTTCACGACCGAGGGCTTCGTGCGCGCGTTCGCGATCTCGCCCGACGGCGCGACGGTGGCGGTGGGCAGCGACGTCGACGGCGTCTTCCGCGCGCCCTCGTCGACGCTGGCCTTCGAGCGCGTCTCGAGCGTCGCGCCGCGCTGCTTCGCCTGGACGGATTCGGGCCTCTACGCGTGCGCGAGCGAGTTCCTGGACGGCTTCACGATCGGCCGCTCGCTCGACGGCGGCGCGACGTTCGAGCCGCTGCTCCAGCAGGGGTGCATCCGTGGTCCTCTGGAGTGCGCGGCGAGCACCGCGGTCGGAGCGGTCTGCCCGACCGACTGGCCGAGGATCGCGCTGATGACCGGCCACCGGGACTGCACGCCGGACGCCGGTTCACCCGCGGCCGGCAGCGGCGCGAGCGCCGTCGCGACGGGCGCGACGGGCGCGACGGGCGCAACCGGCGCTGGCGCCGCGGCGGCGAGCGGCGGGGGCCAGGCGAGCGCCGCGGGTGCGGGCGGAGCGCCCGACGGACCAGGCGGCGGGGCGCCGCCTTCTGGCGGGGCGCGGCCGAGCGAAGCGGGCTGCGGCTGCCGTACCGGCGGCGTGGAGGAGGGCCGGGCCGGCGCCGTTGCCGCCGCGTGCCTGGCGGCGGCCGCGGCGGCGCGGCGGAGGTCGCGACGCGCTGGCGTCATCGCATGAGGGGTACTTGGCTGAGCCAGGATCAAAACGGACGGCCTTGATGAGCCGCTCCGACAGCGCATGTGTCATGGAGATAGGACGACCCGCTGCGCGGCCGTCCCGACGTCGCCGTTCGGGTCCTCCAGGGTGACCTGGATGTCGAGCGCTTGCCCCCGGACGGTCTCGACCGGGAGCCCCCGGTCCACCTGGAAGCGCACGCCGTCGATCTCGCAGCCGCCCTCCGCCGCCCTGTGCAGCGTGATCTGCGCGGTGAAGGGAAGGAGCTCGAACTCCAGCTCGGGGAAGTACCCCTCCACGGTCAGGCGCGAGCCCATCTGGCGAAGGCCCGTCACGCGCAGCGCGAGCCACACGTGGTGCCCCCCTTGAGGGCCCGCCTCGATCGGCACGACCTCGCCATGCTCCAGCGAGGCGAACGCGTCTTGCCCCAGCCCGATCACGACCGCGGGGTCGCCAGAGGACGGCGTCTTGCACGCGTCGTTCGCTGACGCGATCCACTGCGGGTCGTAGTCGTCGAGCGCGGAGGGGGCGATGAAGGGGTCGACGCACGCCCCGGCCGCGCAGGTCGCGCTCGCCGCGCAGGAGATCGCGCAGCACGCTTCGTCGAGCGAGACGGGCAGGAGCACGCTCCGCCCGCCAGCCGCGCGGGTCGCGGCCTTCCGCGTCAGGACGGGAGAGGCCTCGCCATCGCGGAACGCCGCGATGGACAGCTCGACCTCCGCGCCGTCCCGCGCTGGCCCCACCTCGAGCTCCGCCGGGAGCGACAGCTGTCCCCTCCGGTACGAAAGCCCCTCGGTGCGCGTGACGACTCCATCCACCTTCGTGGTCCGCTCGACGCGCTCGATATCGAAGCCGACGGCCAGCTCCGTCGTGAGGCCGACCACCACGAGCCCATCGGCCGCGTCGCTCCCACAGCCTGCGGAGCACAGGAGGAGCAGCGAGAGCAGCGTCCCGGGGATCGGCCGCACGCTCATCTGAAGTCGATCAGCTCGACGTGTGGGATGAACGCTTGCGGCGCCGCGCGAGCCAGCCCGCCACGGCCGCGAGCGCGGCGAACGGCGCGGCGAGGGAGGCCTTGCTCGCAGGCCTGAAGGCGCACATGCCGGCGGCGAGGTTCCCGTCGATGCCGTCTGGACCGATGGTGACCTCCGCCTCGACCTCCACGCTGACGCCCTGCGCGAGCAGCGCGTTCACGCACGCGGGGATCTGCGAGCCGGAGATGATGTACTTCCCATTGCAGAAGAGCGCGCCGTCGCCGCTGCAGGAAGCATCGCAGTTCGCGCGGAACTCGTGCTCGCAGTCCTCGAATTCCTCGTTCTGACATGTGGTCTGGCAGTCCATGTTCGCGCCGGCCGTGCACGAGCCCCCGCAGCACTCGATACAGTGCTGGTAGCAGTCGCCGTCCACCGTCACGCACTGGGCGTCGCACTCGCTGTCGCAGTTCGCGTCCCACGTGGCGGCGCACTGGGCGGCATCGGCGGCGCCGGCGCACTCGACGTCCCGCGTGGTGGTGCACTCGGCGAAGCAGTTGTGGGAGCAGGTGATCGCGACGCCGCGGTCGCATTCCCCCGAGCACTGCTCGGTGCAGCTGTCCGTGCAGGTCGCCTCCGCCGAGAGGGTGCACTCCGTCTTGCAGACCGGCACGAGCTTCGTGGCACATGCGGTCTTGTAGATCCCGAGCTCGCTGCAGCCCGCGGTGCACTCGCCCGTGACGCGCACTTCGCAGTTCGACAGGCCCTCGAAGCGAATGTTGCCGCATTCGGGGACACCCGCGCTCGCCGGCAGAGCGGCAGTGAGGCAGACGGTGATGCTCGCCAAGCCGAACCACATGGATCTTCGCATAGGTGCACTCTCCTCCTCGACGGCCGCGAAAATTCGATCCTACACAAGGCGTTCGCCGCGAGGAAGCGACATCGCCGCGGCGCACGTTTGCGGCGCACGGGACGCGTTGTTGTGTACGCGTACACGCGTACACGCATGCACGCGGAGCGCATGTGGAGACATGGAGACGTCGAGACGCGTGTTGAGGGGGATCGACGTGAATGGGGGTCACGGGCGCGGCGCGCTGGTGTCACCTGGCGCGCGCTGGCGGCCTGGCGCGGGGCTCAATCGGCGGGCCAGGGGTTCGGCGGATCCGCCGGCGTGTAGGGCTGCACGTTCGCCTCCGCCGCGATGAGGTTCTCGATGAACAGATCGACGTAGCGCAGGTCGTCCTCGACGTCGGGGTCCGGATGATCCGCGAGCCACGCCTCGACGTTCGGCCGCAGCGCCTCGAGCGTGCGCCGCGCGGTGCGGGGGTCGGCGTCCGCGGCGAGCTGGGCGGCGAGCTTGAACCCGGCGAAGAGGTTCAGCATCACGAAGCCCTTCTCGACCGTGTCGCCGGAGAAATAGCCGGCCTCTGGCGGCGCGTCGGGCGCGCTCGGCGCCTCGATGTCGACCTCCTGCGCGTGCGCCTCGCCCGTCAGCGGGTGCCGCCACGACAGCGCGAGGCTGCCCACCGCGCGCGGGTCCTCGACGCCTCGCTGGTCGGGCTTCGGCACGAGCTCGAGCAGGATGGCGCCTCCGCCGCCGCGCCGGCCGGAGCCGACGGGCTCCGCGGCGCTCGTCCTGCCGGCGAGGAAGAGGCTCGGGATGTGCACGGCGCCGCCGCGCTCGCCGCCCTGCCAGCCGTTCGTGCCGTACGCGCCGCGCACGACGTAACCGTCGCCCACGGCGACGTCGAGCTCCACGTCGAGCGCCAGCGGCACGAGGAACGTCTTCACCTCCTCGGCGAAGACCTCCTCCACCGCCTTCGGGTCCTCGAGGAAGTAGAAGTTGCCCGCGCCGACCTCGCTGATCCCGCGCATCGCGTCGACGTCGAACTCGGCCCCGACGCCGATGGCCGTGAGGCCGATCCCCTTCTCCGCGTACCCGGCCGCGAGCGAGACGAGCCGCTGAGGCGACGTGAGCCCGGCCGTGGCCACGCCGTCGGACAGGAAGATCACGCGGTTCTGCCAGGCGGGATCGAGGTGCTGCTCGGCGAGCGCGTACGCGGTGAAGAGCCCCTCGTACAGGTTGGTCGACCCCCGCGCGGTCAGGCCCTCGAACGCCTCCGTGAGCGCCTCCCTGTCCGAGCCCTCCGCCTGCTCGAGGACGACCTCGGCCGCGTCCGAGTAGCGGACGAGCGAGATCCGGTCGGTCGGCTGGAGGGCGTCGATCATCTCGACGAGCCCCGCCCTGACGTAGGCGATCGGGTCGCCTTCCATCGAGCCGCTCGTGTCGACGGCGATGACGAGGTGCAGCGGCGGCCGCTCGAGCGCGCCGAGGTCCACGGGCGAGTTCATCCCGATCTGGATGAGCGTGCAGGGCGAGCCGCTGATCATGTTGCCCATGATCCCGAGCAGCCCGTGCATGCACACGTCCTCGCCGCACGTCGCGGCCGGGTAATCGAGCTTGTGCTCGGCGAAGAAGCCGACGTCGTCGAGCGTGTCCGGCCCGGGGATCTCGCCGTCCTCGAGGATCTGCCGGAACAGGCCGAAGTCCTGCGCGCCGCCCTGGGAGACGCCCACGCTGCCCGGGGGATCCGCGGGTGCGGCGAAGCTGCCCCGCGCGTCACCGGAATCGGCGCAGCCGGCCGCGCCGAGCGCGGCGGCGGCGCCGAGCGCGAGGACATCATGGATTCGGAGCTTCATGGCGTGACCTCCTACGGCGCCGCGGCGGCGGCGACCAAGACCGACTCGAGCAGGCGGGGTTGATCGATGGGAACGGTGAAGCACTCCGCGTCGCGCACGGGCATGTCGTCGGCGCGCACGAGGAAGAGCGCGCCGGCGCCCTCGGCGAGCTCCGCGCTCTCGCCCGGCCGCAGCGAGACGACCCCGGAGACGCCCTCGCCGAGGAGCGACGCCTCGAGCGGCGCGACGAGGCTTCCGCACGCGTCGTGGAACGCGTCGCAGCCCGGGAGCGGCGAGAGATCGGCCGAAAAATCCGCGGCCGGCGGCCGGCCGACCATCGACCAGCGGGCGAGCACGTTGCCTCGCAGCGCGAGCACGGCGTGCGTCGCGCTCTCGACGTGGATGCCGCGCGCGAACGCGAGCTGGTCCCGCGGGAGCTCCGGGTACCTGCCGCCGTCGATCGCGACGGAGCTCACGCGGAGGACGTCGCCTTCGCTGAACGGGATCGCCTCGGCAGGAGCGCAGAGGAAGAAGGTGTCGCCGCGCTCGAGCGTGAGGGCATGACAGCCGTCCGGAGACGACGTCACGCCGGTGAGGACCCCTGCCCCGGGGACGGGCAAGGTCCAGTCGAGCCCGCTCCCCGCGGCGTACGCGCCGCACGCGCTCACGGGCGACGGCGTCTCGAGGGGCGGCGCCGGGAAGACCGCCGGGTGCTCGGCGAGCTCGAGCCTGGCCCCGGCGCGCTGCAGCGCGATCATCCGATCCGGCTGCGGGTTCTCCGTCGACGTGACCAGCAGCTGCTCCGGAAATTCCGCCGCGGACCACGCGAGGAGCGTGAGCGGCAGCCCGTCGGCGTCGATCAGATAAGCGTCGCACCCGGCGTTGCCCAGCGGGAGCGCGCGGCCGGGCGCGATGAGCCAGGTCTCGGCGTTCGCGAACAGATCGCGCGAGAGGGCGCTCGTCGGGTCGTCGAGCACGACGCCGCAGTCGACCCGCACCGACTCCCGGAGGCGCCGCACGCGGATGAGCAGCTCGCTCCCGGTCGTGTTGCCGATCACGAGCGACGCGAGCTCCTGCGGCTGCGGCGGCGCGCACCCCTCGGCCTCACCGCACGGAGTCGGCTACTTGCTCGTGGCCACGCATGCCAGGCTGCCCGCCATCAGCGCCAGGCGGTGGGCGACCGGGCGCGCGGGCGCCGGCCGCGCCATCGCCTCGCCGAGCACGCGGTACGAGGCGAGGAGGACCGGCAGCGCGATGAGGTCCGTCGGGTCGACGGTGATCCGCCACGGGAGCGGCGTGAGCGCCATGAGCCCCTCGACCGCGCGGGCGGCCTCCGGAGCGAGCTTGATGGCCGAGAAGACGACGCCGATGGCGACGTGCGCGCCGAGGACTCCCCGGCGCGAGGTCACGCGGAGCAGCGAGGCGAGGACCGCGGGCGCGACCAGGAGCCCCGCGAAGTCGCTGAGCTTCCCGGTCAACCACCCAGGGAGCACATAAGAGCCCTTGAGGGCGTGATCGTTGAGGACGAGGAGCGCCAGGGCTCCTAACCATAAGGGGTGAAGGAGCGTTCGAGTTGAGCGCAGATCTCGAGCCATCGGGAGCTCTCCTTCCGTGCGATCAGAGGCCATCGCGGGTGGCCGAGCCAGCGAGCGGGGCGCTCGCCGAGGTCCGGCCCCAAGCAAGCGCCATACCTTGAACAAACAAACATCAATTCAACCAATTACAAAGCAACGCGGCCGCGCGCCCCCTGACGCCGGTGTCAGGCGGCAGGGGCGCGCAGCCAGGGTCCGCGTGCCCGCGGCGCCCGAGCGCGTGGCCGCTCCCGAGCGCCGGATGTAGAGAAAATTTGAACAGGGAGGCGGGGAGACGGGGAGTTTGGAGGGATTTTACTCCACGCCTCCACGCCTCCCTGTGAATTTCCCGAAAAATTCGAGGGGATGCTTCAGGGCCTGAGGACGACCTTGACGCAGTCGTCGAGCTTCTTGTTGAAGATCTCGTAGCCGTGCGGGGCGCGCGAGAGCGGCAGGCGGTGGGTGATGATGTCGTCCGCCCGGAGGTGGCCGTCCTCGATGTGCTTGAGGATCCGGTCGACGTAGTTGTGCGCCAGCGCCTGGCCGGCGCGAAGCCTCAGGCCCTTGTCGAAGAGCTGGCCCAGCGGGAAGTTGTCATAGGGCACGCCGTAGACCCCAACGACCGGCACGACCCCGCCCCGGCGCACGGCGCTCATGGCGAGCCGGAGGGCCGATATCGTCCCGACCTGGCCGTGAAGGGCGCTGGAGGCCTTCTCGAGGAGGCCGCGGTGCGCCTCCATCCCGACCGCGTCGACGCACACGTCCGCGCCGCGCCCGCCCGTCATCGCGCGGATCGCCTCGACGGCGTCGACCTTGTCGACGTTGACGGTCTCGGCCTTGGCGACCTCGCGGGCCGTCGTCAGGCGGTACTCTTCCCGATCGACGCCGATGACGCGCGCCGCGCCGCGGAGCCACGCGCACTTCATGGTCGCCAGGCCGACAGGCCCGCATCCGAACACGGCGACCGTCTCTCCACCCTTGAGCTCGGCCCACTCGATCGCCGTCCACCCGGTGGGGAGGATGTCGGTCGCGAAGAGGACCTGCTCGTCGGTGAGGCGCTCAGGCACCCTCCGTGGACCGAAGTCGGCGTAAGGGACGCGCACGTACTCGGCCTGACCTCCGTTGTACCCGCCGTAGATGTCCGTGTACCCGAAGAGGGCGCCGCCCTTGCCCTCGAGCGTGCCGCCCTCGGGGCCGTAGTGCTTCGGATTGGAGCTCTCGCAATGCACGGGGAGCTCCGCCTGACAGAAGAAGCAACGCCCGCACGCGATGGGGAACGGGACGACGACCCTGTCGCCCTTCCGCAGCTTCGTGACCTGCGGGCCGATCTCCTCGACGAAGCCCATGAACTCATGGCCGAGCACCATGGGCTTCGCCTGGGGGAAGAAGCCGTTGTAGATGTGCAGATCCGAGCCGCAGATCGCGGTCGCGGTGACGCGCACGATGACGTCGGTGGGCTCTTCGATCCGGGGATCCGGGACGTCCTCGACGCGGACGTCCGAAGGTTTGTGGAAAACCAGGGCCTTCACGGTGCCTCCTTTCGGGTGACACATCGGTACGGGGCGCTCGGCGGCTCCACCGGCCGAGCCGGCGCACGGACAGCTGAACCACAGCGCTGGCTCGCATAAAGCGAGCCACGGAGCAGCGGCGCGCCCGCAGGCGGGGGCCCGTCGGCCACGGCGAGCGCGAACGGGGTGCTCTGCCCCACCGTGGCGGTCTGTCTCGACGCCGCGGAGCGACCGCGGCGACCACGGACCGGGCGCGGCCGGCTCCGCTGCCGAGCGCGGGCCGCCGCTGCTCCTCCGCGACCCCGCCGACCCCGCTGGCACCCCCGCCCGCGCCGATGTCTACTGCTCTCCGATGCTGCCCTCGTCCTCCGCGCCGCTCCTCGGCGCGAGCTTCGTCCGCGAGCTCGAGGTGCTCCAGCGCCGGCTCGAGATCCGCGCCCGCTCCGGCGGCGCGGGCGAGCACCTCGCGCGACGCCGCGGCGGCTCGGCCGAGTTCAAGGAGCACCGGGCGTACGCGCCCGGCGACGACATGCGGCGGATCGACTGGGCCGCGTACGCCCGCACCGGGGAGCCGGTGCTCAAGCTGTTCCGCGCCGAGGAGGATGTCATCGCCCGCATCGTGTGCGACGCGTCGGCGTCCCTCGACTTCGGGGAGCCGACGAAGCTCGACGCGGCCCGCCGGCTCGCCGCCGCGATCGGCTACATGTCGCTCGCGCGCTCCGAGCGCGCGCAGCTCTTCGTGGCGGGCGACGGCATCGCCCGCGAGCACGCGCCGGTGCGCGGGCGCGCGGGGCTCGCCGCACTGCTCCGCGCCCTCGACGGCGTGAGGGCCTCCGGCGGGACGCACCTCGCGCGCGCCATCGACGCCGTCGTGCGGCAGAGCGCGCGGCCAGGCCTCCTCTGCGTCGTCTCCGACTTCTTCGACCCCGGCCCGGTCACCGCCGCGCTCGGGCGCGCGGCGCAGTCCGGCCACGACGTCGCGGCCCTCCAGGTCGTCGCCGCCGACGAGCTCGATCCGAGCTTCGAGGGCGACCTGACGCTCGAGGACGCCGAGACCGGCGCGCTCGTCGACGTGACGCTGGACGCCGCGGCCCTCGCCGCGTACGCGGCCCGCTTCGCCGGCCTGTGCGAGGCGCTGCGCGCGTTCGCGCGCCGCCACGGGGCGACATACGTGCGAGCGCGGAGCGACGAGCCGCTCGAGGGCGCCGTCCGCCGCTTCGTCTCGAGGAGCGTCGACTGACGTGGCCGCCCCGCTCGCACAGGCCTCCGCGGGCGCCCCGCTCGCGCTGCTCTCGCCCGGCGGCCTGTGGCTGCTCGCGCTGCTCGGCCCGCTCGTCCTGCTCTACATCCTCAAGATCAAGCGGAGCCGCCGGCGCGTCCCCTCGACGTGGCTCTGGGCCGCCGCGCAGCGCGATCTCATGGCGCGCGCGCCGTTCAGGAAGCTCATCGCCCAGCTGCCGCTCGTCCTGCAGGCGCTCGCGCTCGCCCTCCTCGCCCTCGCCCTCGCCCGCCCCGCCTCGCGCGGGCGCGAGCTCACCGGCGATCACGTGGCGATCGTCCTCGACACGAGCGCCTCGATGTCCGCGGCCGCTCGCGGGCCGGCCGGCGAGGCGACGACGCGCGTCGAGCTCGCGAAGCAGCTCGCCAGGGACCTCCTCTCCGGCCTCGCCCCGGGCAGCGACGCGCTGATCATCGAGGCGGGGCGCGACGCGCGCCTCGTCGCGGCGCTCGATCGCGATCTCGTCCGGCTCAAGGCGGCGATCGACCCCATCGCGGCGCGCGACGTCGAGGGCGACCTCGAGGCCGCGGTGGCGCTCGGGATCGACAGGCTCCGCCAGCTCGGCGGCGCCCGCCGGGTCGTCGCGATCACCGACGGCAACCTCGCCCGCCCCGCCTCGCTGCGCGGCGCGTCGCTGCCGGTGGAGGTCATCACGGTGGGCGATGCGGTCGACAACGCCGCCATCGTCCGCGTCGACGTGCGCTCCGGGAGCGCGGTGGTTGGCGCGAGCGGCGCGGGCGGCGAGCGATCGGAGCAGCGCGAGGAGGTGCAGGCCTTCCTCGTTGTCGCGAACTTCGGGGCGCAGCCGCGCGACGTGTACGTGACGATGCGGCAGGACAACGCGTCGGACGTGCTCGGCTCGCGGCGCGTGCTGGTCAAGCCGGGCGAGCGCCTCCCGGTCGTGCTCACGTTCCGCCCGTCGCCCGGCGACTACCGCAAGGGGCTCGTCTTCGAGCTCTCGCCGCGCGACGCGATGCCGCTCGACGACGTCGCCTACGGGCGCGTGCCGGCCGGCGACAAGCTCCCGGTGTTCCTCGCGTCGGCCGGCAAGGGCCAGGGCAGCGACGCCCAGGGCGCGCAGCCGGGGGAGCCCTCCGGCGGCTCCGTCTGGATCGAGCGGGCGCTCGCGTCCGATCCGATGACCTCGGTGACCTCGGGCGCGCTCGCGGACCTGCTCGGGAAGCCCGGCCTCGATCCCGACACGTTCGTGGTGATCGACGGCGCGTGCCCGCCCGATCCTCCGGGGGGCGATCTGCTGATCGTGAACCCGCCGCCCGGGCGCTGCGCCGGCACGCTCGTCGGGCCGACGCTCGAGCGCCCCACGCTCACGTCGTGGGACACGGCGGATCCGCGGCTGCGCTTCCTCACGCTGGACGGCGTGAACCTCCGCGTGGCCTCGGCCCTCGAGCCGGAGGCGGCAACGCAGGAGCTGATCCGCGCCCAGGAGGGCACGATCGCGACGGACATCTCCACCGCCTCGCGGACCGGCACGCTGCTCGGCTTCGACGTGGGCGAGAGCGACTGGCCGCTCAAGGCGTCGTTCGTGCTCTTCGTGCGCAACCTGCTCGAGCAGGCGCGAGCCCACCGCGCCCACGGCATCACCGGCCCCGCGCGCACCGGCGAGCCGCTGCGCGTGAGCGTCCCCGCGACCGCGCGGGACCTCCAGGGCATCGGCCCCGCGGGCGAGCGGCTCGAGGTCGCGCAGCGCGCCGGCGTCGCGGTGATCGCGGAGACGCCCCGCGCCGGCTTCTACCGCCTCGCCTGGCAGGGACCGCAGGCCGGGTCCGTCGTCGTGCCGGCGAACCTCACGAGCGTCGCCGAGAGCGACCTCACGCCGAGGCCGCTCCTCGCGGAGGGAGGCGGCGAGGTCGCCGTCTCCAGCGCGGCGGGACAGCCGGACGCCCACGTCGAGTGGACGTGGCTATTGGCGCTCGCGGCGCTCGGCTTCGTGCTCTTCGACGTCTGGTATTTCACGCGCGTGCCGAGGCCGCTGCGAGGCCACGACAGCCCTGCCGCCTAGCGCTGCGGCGGGTCAGGGGAAAGACCGCCAGGGCGCCAAGGCCGCGCCGCGAGGAGCCAGAGGCCCTACCCGGCCATCTCGGCGGATAGGGTCTTCGTCTCGATATCGACCCACAGCTGGAAACTCCCGGCCTCCAGCTCCTTCGCGTAGAAGATCTTCGGGTAGAGCCGACCGTTGAGCCTCATTCCTCGTTTGCAGCTCGCCACGATCGCCGCCCTGGTCGCGGCGAACAACGGGGCCACGTTGGTCTTCTTCGCCACCTGGCGGATCGTGACCTGCTCGAGATCTTGGCCGCGCTGGCGCGCGCCGGCGAACTCGAGCAAATTTGCGGCCTCACGGTCGAAAAAGCCCCAGTCCTGCTCGCCGGCGGGCGCCCTCCGCGACGCCAGGTACACCAGCTGATAGCCGCCGCTCAGATACTCGTGAGCCGCGAGAGGGCTCGCTTCGACGACGGAGAGCGCCGCGCCGCCGTGCGCGCCCTCGAAGCGCTGGAGCACGAGGTGCGCTCTGTGAGAACGAGCGACGTCGGTGATCGTCTCGAAGAGCACGACCGTCGGAATGAACGCCTCTATCGTGGCCATGCGGCGCCTCCAGGGGTGAACGCGTCGTCGATCTCCGAGATCTACATGATACACCACCGCTGGCAACGAACCACACTCTGCCCTGGGCAACCACCCACACGGCGATCCCGCGAGGCTCCCCCTCGGCCGGACTCTCGTGTCCCCGGCTCTCAAGGTTCCTGGTAATCTCGATGAGCTTGGCTCCTGTCCTTTTCTGCTTCTGCCGGCGGGCGTCGCCCGCGAGCACATCCCCCGGAGGACTCATGGTCACCCAGCGTCGCCCGTGCCGTTCCGGTCGCGGGTTCCCCACCAGACCTCGACACACGCCCCCTTTGCCAGGGGCCGCGCGTACCGGCCTGGGTGCGGGGCCCCTCGGCAGCGCGGCGATGCTCCTCGCGCTGCTCGCGACGGCCTGCGCCGGGGGCGAGCTCGGGGGTGGCGCGAGCGGCGGCGGCGCCGGCACGGGCAGCACGGGCGGCACGCGCAACCCGATCTGCGAGGTGGGCACGAGCGCCGGCGAGGTGCAGGCGCCCGAGCACCGGATGGTCCTGCCCGGGCAGACGAGCTGGTACGCGTCACCGGTGGTGATGGACCTCGACGGCGACGGTCGGAACGAGCTCATCGCCGCTTACTATGCGCTCTTCGTCTTCGACTCGAACGGGAAGGAGATCGATCGCGCCGAGGCCGGGGAGGACCGGGTTTACGCGCCGCACGTGGTCGCCGACCTCGAGGGCGACGGCGCGATCGACATCGTTTATGGCAACGGTCATCAGGTCTTCGCGTTCGAATGGAACAACGGGCTCGCGCTGAAGGCCGGGTGGCCGGCGGACACCACCACGGCCGGCAGCGCCCCCGAGGTGCGCGGGCTCGCCGCGGCGGATCTCGACGGCGACGGCACCATCGAGGTGGTGGCGACGACGACGCAGACCGCGACGACCGAGGACGGCGGCGCGCAGGTCTTCGTCTTCAGCGCGGATGGGTCGCTCTATCGACCCGCGTCCGCGGGCGCCGCCTTCGCGGCCTGGCCTCGGTACAACAACCAGAGCGGCTCGGGGAACGACGCCGATCGCAACGGCATGGGCCACTCCGGGTTCGGGTGTTATGGGCTCAACGTCGGCATCGGCGACATCGACGACGACCCGGAGCTCGAGATCCTGGCCACCTACGACAACCACCACATCCAGGCGTTCAACCACGACGGCGTGGCGATCGACGCCGCGCCGTATTTCAAGAACCGCGACGAGGCGTTCGCCGACCAGCCGCTGACCTGGGGCCAGTTCATCCGCTGGGCGGACCCGAAGGTGGAGGGCGACCATCTTCATCTCCATACCGGGACATGGCCGCACCCGAGCTCCGCCGAGTGGCTTCAGTGGACCGCGTCGCCGCCGAACGTGGTCGATCTCGACGGGGACGGGCGGAACGAGGTCGTCGGGGTACCGAACGTCGAGATGCACGAGCCCTACGAGACGCAGGCGTATGCGGTGATGGTGCTCGAGGGCGCGCACGGCGACGGCAGCCGATCGGCGATGCGCAAGCCCGGGTGGGAGACGCTCCCGCGCGGCGAGAGGCCGCTCGAAATCGACGGTTATTACCCGCCGAGCGGCGTGCCCTCGCCGACGACGGTGAACATCCAGGGGGACGCGCGGCCCGAGATCATCGTCCCGATGAACGACGGCTATCTCTATGCGTTTGGCCCCGACGCGTCGCTCCTGTGGCGATACAACTACATGCACGGCAAATCGATCATGTTCGCGACCGAGGCCACCGTGGCCGACCTGAACCAGGACGGATCACCGGAGGTCCTGCTGGCGACCTACGGCGCTCCCGACGTGCTCGACTCCGGCAACCTCGTGATCCTCGGCGCGAACGGCGCGGTCCTGCACGACGTGCCCCTGCCGAACCCCGGCAGCAACGGCAACGGCAATGGCGCGCCCGCCGCGCCGGCGGTGGGTGATCTCGACGGAGACGGCCAGCTCGAGGTCTTCGTGCAGACCTTCGAGCACGGGATGGATGTCTTCACGATCCCGGGCTCGGCGGCCAATTGCATGCTCTGGCCCACCTCGCGAGGTGGCCCGCTGCGCACGGGCCAGCCCTCGCGGTGACCCGCGCCCTCCTGACCTGCCGCAGGCGGGATCCATGGCCCGATCGGCTCGACCACGAGACGAGCGCAGTCCGCCTCGGTGAGCTGGCGCCTCAGGGCGCGTCGCCCTCGTCCTCGTCGAGCCCTTCCCACCATTCGGCCAGGTCGATCTCTACGTCCTCGAACGGCGCCGCGCGCACCTTCTCGTCTCGCCCGTGCAGCCCCAGCTCGACCCACCGCCCGTTCTCGATCTGGCTGACCAGCAACGTCCGCCGGACGGGATCCACGTACCAGAGGTGAGGGATGCCGATCTCGGCGTAGAAGCGGCGCTTCACGAGGTTGTCGTAGCCCGCCGTGCGCGGCGAGAGGATCTCGCAGCACCAGTCGGGAACGAGGGAGATGGGTGCCGCGGGCCGCGGCGGCGCGGGCATGCGCGCGCGGCGCCAGCCCGCGACGTCGGGCGATATCTCCGGCGCGCGCTCGATCTGGATGCCCGGCTCGGAGAGGATCCACCACCCTCCCGGACCGCCCCTGCCCCGCTGGTAGGGGTTCTTGAGGTCGGCCGTGATCAGGTCCTCGATGTTCGCGTGAACGAAGCGGGGACGCGGAAAGGCGTACAGCGTGCCGTCGATGATCTCGCCCCGCCAGCCGGGCGGCAGCTCGTCGAGATCGGCGAGCGTGGCGGACCGGACGAGCTTCTCGGCGAGGTTCATGCGCGACCTGTCGCCAGCGTACACCGCCGCCACGCCCGCCGCTCGACCCGCGTTGCGCTCGCCGCCACCAGGCGAACGCCGACCGCATCAGGGGGCTCTCTCAAGGGCAGGCCGTCTGCTCGCCGTGAGGCCGGCCCCGGTGCACCCGGTACCCCCGGCGGCGCGACGACCACCGGCGGCTCGGCCGGCTCCGCTCCTCCACCCACCAGGATGCGCGCGGCGTCGCGCCATCGCCCGCAGGCACACAGGGCTCCTCGCAAGGAAGCCACTCCCCCTCGAGCGACACGCCGCGCGCGTCCTCCCGGACGCCCCGCGCCCTCAGCCACGCGGCGAGCGCCTCGCCGAGCTCGCGCATGCTCGACCAGCGCGAGGACGGCTCCTTCCGCAGCCCGCGCTCCACGATCGCCCAGAGATCCGCGTCGAGGCCGCACGTGTCGACGAGCGACGGCACCGCGTCCTGCAGCACCGCCCGCAGGCCGTCCAGCGCGTTCCTTGAAGAGAACGGGGGCCGGCCCGACAGGAGCTCGTACAGCATCGCGCAGAGCGACCAGATATCGGCGCGGCGATCGATGTCAGGGACGGCGAGCACCTGCTCCGGCGGCATGTAGTCCGGGGTTCCGAAGACCTCGAAGCTCGCCGACGCCTGGCTCGCCTCGCGCTCGGAGACGATCTTCGCGACGCCGAAATCGACGATCTTCGGCTGGAGCCGGCCGCCGCCGCGGCGCACCAGCATCACGTTGTCCGGCTTGAGGTCGCGGTGGACGACCCCCTTCTCGTGCACCGCGTGCATCGCGCCCGCGACCGGGAGGAGCAGCGCGATCGCCCGCTCCGGCGTCATCGCCGCCTCGCGCGAGAGCGCGCTCCGCAGCGACTCGCCCTCGATGAGCTCCATCACCAGGTAAGGGTCCCCCGCCGCGGTCTCGCCGAGGTCGAAGATCCGGACGACCTCCGCGTGGTTCAGCCGGCCCGCGGCGCGCGCCTCGCGGACGAAGTACTCCGCGAGCTCCGGCGAACGGAGCTCGGGCCGCATCAGCTTGATCGCGACCTCCGACCCGAGCGCCACGTGCGTCGCGATCCAGACCGTGCCCATCGCCCCCTCGCCGATCCTGCGGACCAGGCGGTACTTGCCCGCGATGAGATCCCCGTCCTGGTGGTGCACGCCGCGCGCGGGCTCGCCCAGGCCCTCATCGAGATCCCATGTGCCGCCGTCCGTGCCGCTCCAGGTGTCCGTGGTCTCGATGCGCGACATGATGTCTCCTGCCCCGGCTGCGCGGCCTCGCCGCACCCATGGCCGCTCGCAACGGCTCCAAAGCAGACGGCGTGCCATCCCTGACAAACATGGAAAGGTGCTCCGATGCGCCGGAGCGCCCCATGAAACCCGCTCGACACCGACAGAGACGCCCCACGGCGCCGCCGATGGGGCACTCGGCCACACCCGCCGAAGCGGCGTCCCCGGGCCCGCGCAAAGATGATTTACTGCGGCTCCCCCGCATGCGGACCGAACGGAGGCCTCCCTGATCCCGGCGGCCGCGCTGCGCGCCCTCCCCTACGCCGCCACGCTCGCCGGCGCGCTCGTCTTCGCGGCGCTGCTGCGCCTCGCCCTCCGGCGCGGCGCGCTCCGCCGCCCGATCCTGCTCGGCTGGATGGTGGCAGGCGCGCTGCCGGCGCTCTACGTGGGCCTCGTCTGGTGCGGCCTGCTCCCGGACGCCTATCTCCGGCTCGCGCGGCCCTGGGGCGCGCTGCTCGCGCTGGGCGCCACGTCGTTCATCGCGCTCCGGTACCTCGCGCTCGCGCTCGCCTCGGCGCACGCCCGCCGGCAGGGGGCGTGGCGCTCGCGGCTCGGCGACTCCCTCGCCCCCTTCGCCGCGTTCGCCGCGGCCATGGCCGTGGCCGGGCCAGAGCTTGGCCGGCCACTCGACCGGCTCACCGTCCTTGTCGCAATCGATCGCAGCCGCTCGATCGACCTCGTACCGAGCGCCGACCGGCGCGTCGCGCAGGAGCTCTCCGTCGCCGAGCTCGGCATGCGCGAGGACGATCGGATCGCCACCATCGCGTTCGCCGCGGGCGCGGCGACCGAGGATCCGCCGCGCCCGCGCTCGCAGCTCGCGGCCCCGCAGCGGGTCGCGCTCGGTCGAGACGGGACGGACCTCGCCGCCGGCATCCGGCGCGCGCTCGCCGAGGTGCCGCCGGACTCCGCGGCGCGCGTCGTGCTGCTCAGCGACGGCGTCGCGACCCGCGGCGACACGATGGCCGCGGCGGCCGCCGCCGTCGCCGCCGGCCTCCCTGTCGACGTGATCCCGCTGGAGCAGCGGCTCGTCCCCGACGTCCGCGTGGTCGCCCTCCGCGCGCCCGCGCGGGCCGACGAGGGCGAGGCGCTCGATCTGCGGCTCGTCACGTCGTCTCCGGCGCCGGCCGAGGTCGAGATCCGCCTCCGCCGCGACGGCGAGCTCATCGCCCGCACCGAGGCCTCGATCGCCGCGGGGGAAGACGTGCTGCGCATCCGGGAGAAGGCGCCGGGGCCCGGCCTGCACCGCTACGACGTCGAGATCACCGCGAAGGATCCGAGGCTCGACGAGGCCGCCGAGGACAACGCGGCGAGCGCGTTCCTGCGCGTCCGCGGGGCCGCGGCGGCCCTCGTGCTGGAGGGCGACGCCGGGCAGGGCGCGTTCATCGCGCGGGCGCTCGCGGACGGCGCGTTCCGCGTGGACGAGGGCGGCCTGAGCCGCGTCCCCGCCGATCTCGGGGAGCTCGCCGGCTACGACGTCGTGGTGCTCAGCGACATCCGCGCGTCGGATCTGTCGCCGGGCCAGATCGACGCGCTCGCGAGCTACGTCCGCGATCTCGGCGGCGGGCTCCTCCTGATGGGCGGCGATCGCAGCATGGGGCCGGGCGGCTACGCGAGGACGCCGCTCGAGGAGATCTCGCCCGTCGCGTTCGACCTGAAGCAGGAGCGGCGGCGGGCGAGCCTGGCCGAGGTGATCGGCATCGACATCTCCGGGTCGATGGCGGCGACCGCCGGCGCCCACACGAAGCTCGAGCTCGCCAACGAGGCCGCGGCCCGGTCCGCCTCGCTGCTCGGCGCCGGCGATCGGCTCGGCGTCGCGCACGTCGACACGGCGGTGCGGTGGAGCGTGCCGCTCGGGCCGGTCGCGGACGGCGCCGCGATCGAGAAGGCGATCCGCGCCGTGGGCCCGGGCGGCGGCGGCATCTACGTCGACATCACCCTCGAGGCGGCCTACCAGGCGCTCGACCGGGACACCTCGAGCCTGAAGCACGTGCTGCTCTTCGCCGACGGATCGGACGCGGAGAACATGGGGCCGTGCCGCGCGATGGTGGAGGCGGCGATGCGCCGCGGGACGACGACGAGCGTCGTGGCGCTGGGCCAGGGCAGCGACGTGCCGGAGCTCGAGGCGCTGTCGCGCCTCGGCGGCGGCCGCTTCTACCTCGTCGAGGACGCCACGCGGCTGCCCGCGGTGTTCACGCAGGAGACCATCATGGCGGCGAAGAGCGCGATCGTGGAGGAGCCGTTCCACGTCGCGCTGGGCGCGCCGTCGTCGATCACCGCCGGCGTGCCGTTCGGCGAGGCGCCGCCGCTCGGGGGCTACGTGGTGACGGTCCCGAAGAGCCGGTCCACGGTGCTGCTGTCCGGGCCGGAGGGCGATCCGGTGCTCGCCGTGTGGTCGGCGGGGCTCGGCCGGGCCGCCGCGTTCACGAGCGATCTCAAGGGCCGCTGGGGCGCCGCGTGGACGCGCTGGCCCGGCGCGGCGCGGATGATCGCGCAGGCCGCGCGCGACGTGACGCGCAAGGAGGAGGATCCGCGCGTGCGCCTGGAAGCGGACGCGTCGGGCGGCGAGCTGTCGGTGCGGGCGAGCGTGATCGGCGACGACGGGCGTGCGCAGTCGTTCCGCCGGCTGGTCGTGCACGTCGCGGGGCCCGACGGCTTCTCGCGAGAGCTCCCGCTCGAGGCGACGGGCGCGGGCGCGTACACGGCGAAGCTGCCGCTGTCGCGGCCGGGGACCTACGTGGCGGTGGCCCGGGACGAGCTCACGGGGGAGGCGGTCGGGACCACGGGGGCGGCGATGACCGCCGGCGAGGAGCTGCGCCCGACGGGCAGCGATCTGTCGCTGCTCGGGCGGATCGCGGAGTTCACCGGGGGCAAGCGGCGCGACACGCTCGCGGGCATCTTCGAGGATCGGGCCTCGAAGCGCTTCGCGTACCGGGACGCGACGCCGAGCCTGGTGTTCTTCGCCGCGCTCGCGCTGCTGCTCGCGGTGGCGGCGCGGCGGCTCGCGCTGCCGGAGGCGGCGGCGGCGTGGATCGCGCGGGCGGGAGAGCGGCTCCGCGCGGCGCGGTGGGGAGCCGCCGCGGAGCCGGCCGCCGCGGGCGCGACGGTGGGAGCGCTGCTGTCGGCAAGGGAGCGGGGGCGCGAGCGGCGCGAAGGCGCGCAGGCGGGACCGGCGTTGCGCGATGACGGGCGCGGCGACGGCGCGCAGGCGGGGATGATGCCAGGGAGGACAGCGCCGCCGGCGGGGGCGCCGGGACCTCAACCTGCGCCGGGACCTCAACCTGGGTCGGCGGCGTCGTGGCCTCAACCTGGTTCGTGGCCTCGACCTGGGCCGACGGTGGGGCCCCAACCTGGGTCGGCGGCGGGGCCTCAACCTGCGCCCCCGGGGAGCGGACACGCAACGGGCGCGGGCGGCGCGGCGCCGGAGGGACGACCGCTCACGGCGGCGGAGAAGATCTTGGCGCGGCGTCGTGGGCGGAGGTGACGCGACTCATGACGGAGAACGCCACGAAAACGGGGCACGCCGTTCGTGTTCTGGCAGCGACGGTCTTGCTCGTCCCTGCCTTTGGCTCCGGCGTGCTCGTCGGCAGATCGCTCCTGGACCGGAAGCCGCCGGCGAAGGAGAAGAGCGCGGAGCCTGCTTCGGATCCGTGGATTCGGGTAGACCGGGGAGAGCTGGCTGCATGTCGAGAACAGCTGGCAGCTCGTCCGGAGCCGCGAGCGACGGCTCCGGCAGCCGAGGCTCCTCCGGGGAAAGGGCGACAGGACGCTCCCGAAAGAGCAGCCACCGTCGATGAGCTCGAGGTCGAGCTGAAGCGGTGCAGGAAGAGCGAAATCCTGGTCAACGCCGAGGTTTGCAGCGCCGCGGCTCGTCAATTCAGCGCGCTGATGGCTTTACCGAAGGATGGGCTCATGTGCGGGCCGAAGTCCAGGGCTGCCGATCTCATCGAGCAGAACTTCGATAGCTGCGCGGCGCTCTCGCACATTCCCGCGGATTTTCGCTCGGGCGACCTCACGAAGGAAGAGTCGAGCCTCGTCGCGGAAGCGATCCGGGTTCGTGAGGAGCTCACGGAAGAAGAGCTGCTCCGCAGCCTGAAGGAGTTCGTCTGGACGTGCACGGAGACGCCCCCGAAGCTCCCACCGATGATGAAGCAGGCACCGGAGCCTTAGGAGGCTGACGCATGAGCAAACGCCCCGAGAGCGCCGGCCCCATGGTTCATCTCCTCATCGCAATGGCCGTGCTCGGCCTCGTCTTCGGTGGCGGCGTGGTGGTCGGCTGGGCGACGCGGGAGCGCAGACCTCCGGCCACGGGAAAGAGCGCGGCGTCGATCCCCGATGCGGAGGTGAAGCGGGAGCTCGCTGCGTGCCGACGCGCACTGAAAGCACGTGCGAAAGCCACAGCCATCCCGCCGGCCACGGCGACGTCTCCTCCGGGAGAGACGGACGACGCCGGGGTGGAGAAAGCCGCCGCCAAGGTCGAGGCACTGCAAAAAGAGGTGGAAGAATGCATAGCACGAGAGACCTTGGCCAATGCCAATGTCTGCGGCAGGATCAGAGATCACAGCAACCTGCTGTTCGTCTTGACATACAGCGCCTCATGCGTGGACGAAGCGGGGGTTGGAGAGTTTCTCGTCAACAGCCTCAAAAAGTGCGCAGACTTCGACGACTTCCCAGCACACTTGGACGAAGGCAAGCTAACGCAAGAAGAGAAATTCATAATCTCGCAATCGCAGCAAAACCGCGCACTCAGAACAAAGAATGACTTGATCAACAATGTGCAAGCAACACTCCGCAGGTGCCGCAAGAAATTCGGACTGTCTCCCGAATGAACGAACGCGCTCATAGCGTCATCTCCCAGACCGTCTGGGTGGGTGGGGCTTCGATGGGTGAACCGACCAGGTCGGAGGAAGACCAGGGCGTTTGCGTGTCGCGCGCGTGGTCGCTCCTCCCATCGTCCGGCTTGTCGACCGCGAAGGTCAAGGCGCCCCAGAGCCGCCACCGAACGGGTATCGGGCCACCAGAGAACTCGATGGGTGCGCGGAGCTCTGATCCGATCGCGACTTTATGACCCCATATCGCCAGGTCGCTGCCCCGGACCGAGAGCGAGGGGACGGCGTTGACGACAGCATTCTTGCCGCCGACCATGATCCCCAAGTTCGCTTGCGCGTGCTTGCCATGAAGAGCATAGAACCGCACACCGCCGAGATACGCAATCGACAGGGGAACGTCTGAGGACTGCGGCATGATGGCCGCCGACGCCGCCCCCGTGAGCTGGATCAACGGCAGCGCGGTCCCCCAAAGGTTGATGTGACCCGCGGTGGCGGGTGCGCCGGTGATGACACCGCTCAGGGGTTCGCTCGGCCTCTGCGAGCCCTGCCCCTTGGCGGCCATTTGCAGCAGCCACCCGCCGCGCCGGTTGTCGAAGAGAGGTACCCCCACGCTCATGCTCGCTTCGCCGATCCCAAGAGGGAACACGGGCATCCCGCCGGCGCAGGGAGAGTATCGTATCTGCCTGTACGAAAAGCGCGTCGTGGCGAGGATCGGAATTCCCGCCACGCGTTGTCTCAGCTGGAGCTGCCCAACGCCCCAGAACCCGTTGAAGGGCTCAGGGGCCGCGCAGGGGCCCGCGTGAGCGAACACCTTCGAAGGTCGGACGAAGGCGGAGGCGACGATGATGGCGATCGCGAGGATGCGCGCAGGCATGACCACCACGACCCCTCACTCCTCGGGGATGAGCTCCACATCCTCCATGGGGTGCGCAGCTGGCTGTCCCCGCGGCGGGCAAACCAAGAAGCGCAACCCCGCATACACGGGCTGTCCATCGGGCCCGAACTCTTTGATGACGTCGGGGGGATCAACGATCGCGCAGTACCCCGATTCGAAGAAGGTAAAATCCTCAGTACACCAATTCTGCTCCAGCAACATCAAATAAACGTACTCCGAATAAGCAGAATTCCTTGTCCGGATTTCCTCGCACTGAGGACCATACCAATTTCCCCCGTGGAGGTTCGGATCTTTATCATAATTCCACCCCTGACAACATTCGAACAAGCACTCCACGGGGACGCAGTTCTGATCGAACCAGTGCCCGACGATGGGCTGAGCTCTCTGCGGGTCATCGCCAAACGTGCAGCCCGCGAGGGCGAGCGCCGCGACAGCAGCGGCGGTGGCCATGGGTGCGGCTCGAACCGCCGTCCGGGTGATCCAGGCAGCCATCCAGTTCCCCAATTCAGGGTGCCTCATGAGAAAATCTCCTCGCGGGGGACGACGCTCCGGACCTTGGCGTGCGTCGCGAAGGGCATCTCGACGCGTCCGACAAGCGCCGACCACTCGAGGAAGGCCCCCTCCCAGACATAAACTACTGGCTCCGTCGCCGCAACGTTTGCGGCAGGTGTCGTCGAGCTCCTAACGACATCGCCGTCGCAGCCGAGGCACATTTCGGGACGAGCGCGCGTCGTCGCGCGCCGCCGCGTCGGCCGCCACGCGCTCGGCAGCGGCGCCCTAGCCCTCGCAGTCTGTGGAGCGCAGACGGAGGCCGGGCATCACAGCAGCTCAACCCCAAGGATTTCGTCCAGATAGAATCCTGCATTGTTCGCCTTGCTGCACGCGATGGGGACTCTTCGCCGCCCCGCCCGGACAACCGCAAGGGCGCCGTCATCGAGCGCCGTGCCAGCACCTCCCGGCGCCGTGCCAGCACGTTCCGGCGGCTCCCCAGCAACCCCGGGACGCGTGCCAGCACCCGCTGGTACGGCTCCCCGGACCTGCTGGTACGGCTCCTCGAACCTGCTGGTACGGCTCCCCGGACATGCTGGTACGGCTCCTCGGACATGCTGGTACGGCTCTCCGAATCTGCTGGTACGCCTCCTCGGATCCGCTGGTACGCTTCCTCGGACATGCTGGTACGGCTCCTCGGGCTTGCTGGTACGGCTTTCCGGATCTGCTGGTACGTCTCCTCGGATCTGCTGGCACGATTCCCGGCCGTCTCGGCGGCGCTGGCCGAGCTCTCCGGCCCGCTGGCCGCGCTCCACGGTCTGCTGGGTTCGCGCCCGGCCTGCTGGGACGCGCCCCGGGCGCGCCGGCGCAGCCCCCCGGCGTTGAGAACGTGCTCTCCGGACGGCTGCGTCCGTCTGTGTCGCCCCGGGCTCAACCGCGGTGTTACGCTCGCCCGCTCGCCACCTTCACTGGAGGTAGGTTATGGGAATCGAACTCTCACAAGAACAACACGCAGTCCTGAAGGAAACCCGCGCGGTCGCGACCCCCGCGGAGTTCCAGGCCATCCTCGATACCGCGCGGCCCGAGATGGACCGCATCGTCCGCGAGGTCATGGAGCCGAGCCAACCCGTCTCGACCACCCTCACGGAGCTCCGGGACCTCTATCTGGCCGTCGTCCAGCACCAGGCGCAGCTCGCGAGCAAGGCCTATGGCCCCGAGCGTCGCGCGCTGCTCCGCGGCGCCATCCAGCTCCTCGACACGGCGAATCTCTGGTTCGGCGAGGGCAAGCGCACCGGCGCCTATCAGGTGCGGCCCATCGACCAGGTGATCAAGGCGAGCCGGCCCTGGCGCGCGCGCCTCAAGGCGTTCGCCGACCAGGCGTTCGCGTTCGAGCCGGACGTCGCCGAGCAGTTCGCCGACGTGAACACGAGCGGCACGCTCACCGAGGAGACAAGCGATCTCGCCATGCTGCTCCGGCTCGCCCAGCAGCACCAGGCCCGCCTTGCGCCCGTCGGCCTCACCGAAGACTTCCTGCGCGAAGGCAGCGCGCTGCTCGACGAGGTGAGCGGCCGCGATCTGCTCGGCATCCTCGGGTTGCGCAACCGGGAAGAGGCGTTGGTGCTCCGCAACTCCATCGTGACCTATGCCACGCTGCTCGGGAACGAGGCGCGCGCCGCCGGCATCAACGCCTGCTGGGACATGCCCGAGGTCAAGCGCCGCTTCAGCGCCACCTCGTTCCGCAACGCCCTGCGGCGGCTCCGCCCGAAGCGCCGCGGCAGCGCCGCCGCGCCCGACGAGCCGGCGCCGCCCGAGCCGGCGCCGGTCGAGCCGGCAGGCGCGCCGGTCTGAAGCCGCGCCGGATCGAGAACGCGGCGCGCTAGCGCTGCGGACCCGCCGCAACCTCTCCGTCCATTCCGGCAGGAGCGCCTCGCCCAGCCGGTCGCGCTCCGCCAGGGCCGGGCTCTCCTCCGGGAAGACCAGGTTGAGCTGCTCCGCGCCCCGCGCCAGGCACCGCACGAAGTCGGCGAGCCGCGCCAGGTTCTCCATGGTTCAATCCTCCGGCGGATGCCAACCAGCGATGACCCAGCCTCGCCTGGCTTCCACGAGCTCGACGCGGTTCAGGCGAACCGCAGCGATCGTAGCTCGACCAGTCGGCGTCTTGCCGATGATCAGAGATCCCTCCGTGCTCCAGCAGAAATGATCCGGCCAGACCTGCTGTCGTGGGTTGAAGAGACGCACGACTTCACCGGTATGCGGGTCGGGAGCAGCGATTCGATTCCCCTTGTGGTCGTTGCACATCGAGCATGCGAGCCAGAGGTTTTCCCTTGTAGTAGGTCCGCCCAGCGACTCGGGTACAATGTGATCGATCTCCATCGGCGTGCCGATGATGCGCGCCGAGGTCAGGCAGTAGCCGCAGCGATGGCGCGCCTCACTGGCGACCTGCTCACGCAGCGCCCTCCCGACGTAGCTACGGCTCATGTCCTTGGTGAAGCACCGAGACGTCATGACCTCGCTGCTTGAGCAAGGCGGCAGATCGGGAACGAACCAGCATGATCCGCGTGTACTCCTTCATGAGCGTCGCGAGCGCCTCGACGTCCGAAGCGGAGAGCCCGTCGCTCTGGCGCTTGAGGTGCAACGCCTCGAGGTCCGCCGCCTTCTCCGGGGCGAGGCCCTGCCTGGCGGCCCGCCATAGCTCCTCATCACCCAGCAAGTGCAGCGCGGCGATGGCGTCCGCCATGTCGGCCGGCAGCTCGTCGGGCTCGTCAGGGAGGGACGTTGTCACCGCGTCGAGGAGCTCGGCCTCTACGGTTCGCTGCGTCTTCTGCGCGCGGCGAGCCAGGCGCTCGTACAGCGGCTCGGGCAGGTTTACCGTAACGGCTTGAACGGCCATGTCCTAGTTTACGACGGGCCGTCGCGGCAAGCAAGCTCGGCGCCGTAAGGCACCGACGCGCAGCCGATCGGTCTCCTCTGCTGTGCCACGCTCAGCGCAATCGTCTGCCCAACCGTCTGCCCAACGTCTCGCGTTCAGCCACGGGCCGGGCTGGCGAGCGAAGCGAGCCTGCAAGGACCGTCGGTCTGCAATGCGGAGTTAGACCGGGGGCGTCAAGACAGCTCCAATGCTCACATCACGACGGATGCACTTGTGGACTCCATGCGTGGCCGCATCGTGGCATTCGCGATATGCGTGCAGTTCCATGTCAGCAGAAATTCGAGGCCATGAACGGCCGCAATGGCCACGTGCGCGGCGTCGACGATTGCCTTTGCGGGCATGGCAGCCTGCTTGATGAGGGCCGCGGCAAGCGTCTCCGCTTCCTCGGCTCCTGACAGGACAGCGATCCCCGCGGCTGCCCCGAGCGCCGAGCGGCTGCCGCGGGGTCGCCCCGGCGCACTTCGGTCAGCACCGGGTCGGAGAGGAACAGCTCGAACTCGTCTCGCCGCGCCCACCAGCCGATCGTGACCTGCTGGCGGGCGGCCTGGATGACATCTCGGCATAAGATAGGCTGTCTCCAGTTCTCGAGCACGAGCGGGTATCCCGCATCTTGGATCTTCGAGCGCGATCCCTGGCGGACGGAGCGCCGTCGTACCGAGTGGCGTCGTCATGAGGCCCCGCGTACCCTGGCCGTGGAAGCGGGCCCCGATCGAGAGCTAGGCAGGCGCCGGTGGATTGCGCTCCCGCTGCGCACATGTCCACGGCTCTCGTTCGTCGGGCCTGGGAGGCCGCGGTCACGCAGGCCCACCCGTGCAGCATGACGCCCGGCGGCCCAACGCCTCGCCAATCTGCTGCGGTTCGGGCCGCCGCGCGAAGCGCGGTTGCCCGAACCGGCAGCCGCATTGGCTTGTTCGGCGCCCGGTCAGGAAGAACGAATCACGCGACCACCACCGCGGCTTGCGTTCTCCCGTCGTCATCTCGAAGGGCCGCGCGTCTTTCGTCGGCGCGCGGGCTGCCGCCCCGATGCCGCCCCGAGGCGCTTCTGAATCGCCGCTTGGGTTTGGCGGGGCAGCGTCGCGAGGTACTCCGCCGACAACGCACGAAGCATCGCGTCCGGCAACGCGAGCACCGCCTGCGCCTCGGTGAGCCCGGCGAGGCGCTGCTCGGGGGCGAGCCCCGCGAGGCGCTGCTCGGGCGCGTACGCCTGCAGCACCTGCTCCGGGGCGAGCCCCGCGAGGCGCTGCTCGGGCGCGTACGCCTGCAGCACCTGCTCCGGGGCGAGCCCCGCGAGGCGCTGCTCGGGCGGCAGCCGCGCAACGAGGCGTGCCAGCGCCTGCTCGAAGCTCTCGACGACCCGCTTTTCGTCCTTCATGTGCCGCTTCCTCTGCCCCGGGAGGGGGTGTCGAACTTGCTCGACATGCTCCAGGAGCGCCCAAAACACCGCGACCTCCGCCGGGGAGAGCGCCGGGATGCCGCCGGGGTCGGCGACCATCCCAGGGGTCACAGTGTACAGCAGATGCTCGCCCTCGCGAGCGTTGGCGGGCACCGTCTCCACCACCCGCAGCGGGAAGACACCGAGCCGCCCCTCGTGCGTGCCCGGCCCGGTCGGTGTGAGCGTGCAGCCGAGCGACGTCAGCGCCTCGGTGAAGCGCGGGGTCAGGCGGGGCGCGAGCACGCGGAGGGCGACCGCGGCGGGAGCTTCGATCTCGGCGACCACGAGGTACTGGAGCGCGTACGCGAGGAGCATGCGCGCGTCGTCGCGCTCGAGCTCGTCGGTCGGCCCCTTGAAGTGCACGAGCGTGTGCTCGGCCAGCTCGCCCACCACGCTCGTGAGCAGGCGCGGCCTGGGTGGGGCTCCGCGACGGCTGCGACGGAGGATGACGATGTCGACGCGGAGCGGCTCGCGGGCGAGCTGGAACTCCGAGATGCACTGGTACCAGCCCTCGGGGAGCACGTGCTCCAGGAGCGCGACGAGCACCGGGTGCCAGGCGGTGTAGACGCGAACACGCCGCTGTCGCTGCGATGATCGAATCTCGCGCGTCGTCGCCGTGCGGTTGCCCTTCGCCATCAGGAGCAGCGCTACCACGACCGTCGCCGGCCGGCGACTTCGTGGCGTGGCGCGGTGACATCGGCGACGACGCGATTTGCCCCGCGGCGTTCCCGCCCCGCATCAGGTGTTGGGCGACAACAACCGTCGGCTACGCGCTCTGGCGTCGAACGACTGGCGATGAGCCGCGTGGTGGGCTGGCGAGCGAAGCGAGCCTGCCCACCACGTCGGTCTCCATCGCTGAGTTGGGCCGCGCCCTACGGCTCGACAATGTCGTCTCGAAGGCCAACGGCTCGATATCGCTCAAAGCGTTGCTCTCGTGTCGCGTCACAGTTCCAAGGCCCGGGCATCGCGTCACCCAACGAACCCTTGAACTTTGCGTCCTCGTCCTTGGTGACGATGACCGCGAAGCAGAGACGCTCCAGAAACTCGAGCGTCTCCGGCTCGGTCCGAGGCTGCGGGGATTCGAGCAAGCAACGGAGGAGCTCTTTTCTGGGCACCGCGTGCTCGTGCCTGAGGCCGGTCGGGCGACGGCCGTTACTGATCCACAGTTCCTTAGCGGCCCGGGTATGTCTTTGATGGTCAAAATCGTACTTCAGCTTGTCTCGCCCCGCATCGCCAAGATCGTCGATCCCATCTGCCGTCCAGCACCAGAGCAACGAATCGATCAAGAACCTTGCCGTCCGCCGCGAAGGATGCGCCGCGTCGCGTGCGACGCGTACCAGTCGGCAGATCTCGGCCGCAATGAATTCCTTATGCACAGCGCTCAGCGGCTTGTACTTAACACCTCGACTGCGACGCGTCCCTGCGATTGGTCGACCTTGAAGGGGGCCGGTCCTGGTTTGAACGATCACGATGACGTTCGGAGATTCTACGATGATCTGCAGGACCTGGCCGGCCTGCAAGCCGAGCGCGTCATGCAGCTGACGAAGACCTCGTACGCCGTGCCCCGCGTTGAGGAGGCCAGAGAACGAGAGCGCGGGCGCGCCCTTGACGCGGACCGTAACGGGCCCCGGAGTCAGCGCGCCTGCGCGGACGATCTTGGGCCCGAGGTACAGCGCTCCAGATTTCACGTACACGGGCGCAACTCGAATTTCATACACGGTGGTCATCGCCTACCCTCCGCAGGTGTCTCCGCCTTGCGAATCGCGTCGCGACGTGTCGAAAGCGCCATATGCAGAGCGATAAACTTGCCGATAAACTCACCGCGCATGCCGAGTTCCGTCTCCACTCTGGCCATATAACTTGGCGACTTCGCTCGGAGTGAACGGCAGCGGTCACAAGTGCGATCGTGTGCAAAAGAGAAGACGTTTCCGTCACGAAAGTGCGCCGCGTCGTTCCTCATCTCTCTAATGGTCTGCAGGTCGTCTCGCTCGTCCTTCGAGATGAGTCCCAAAGCGAAGCAGACGCGGGTACGTGCGGAAAAGGTTCCGAGCACACCGGAAGCGCCACCCAGCAATTCTTGAACATCGGGATGCTCGATAAACAAGCGCTCCAACATCGAGGCGAGAAGTTCGCTACAGGCTTCGCCTGCGACAAGCACGGTTCCGCGGTCGGACTCGCCGGTCAGGAGGTTGAATAGTCCCTCTCGTGGCTGGGCGTTCTTCTTGCGCTTCGCACTCATGCTTTCTGCACCTCCGTCAAGACGAGCCACACCGCGATCTCTGCGCTCCGTGCCCCCGTAGTAGGGAGTGAACAGCGTCTGGGCTACAAGGAGTCAAAGATCTGCCTGAGCATCGGGAGCGGCGTCGCATTCGTGAACGAGTGGAGAACGGCTCCGCGCGTACTCCCTTCTCGCATTTCGATCGTGCCCGCCTTATGGTTGTATGAAAAGGCATAGCGCTTCCCACCGAGGCGGGCCCACAAGACGTTCTTGGTGTCGCCGTCCTGCACCATAACCTTGATCGGCTCGTCGTCCTTCTTCCAGATGATGGCACCGGCGAGCGCAAGGGCAATTTCGTTCACGCCTCCCGCGTGATGGTCTGCGCGGCCCATTACGCCGCGGATATACTCTTGGAGCGTTGAAATGTCGGTGACAGCCAGGGCCATGATGGTTCTCCACGACTGAGCTGCGTATGATCACAGAAGACGATATGCTATTGCTCAAGGTAGCAGCGGGCCGGAGACTGCGGTCGGGCCCGCTGCCCCGAGATGTTCGCGGCTAGGGTTTGATTTCTTCCTCTCCCATATCGATTCCATGCGGCGAAACGAGATACGTCGTCCCGTTGTTCGACGCCTTGAAGATGAAGAAGAGCTGATCCCCAACCGGGTCGTAACCCACGCGCGGCTCCTGTCGCAGCCCATCCTGCGAGGTCACGCCCGGCAGAGCGAGCGCGCAGGCAGTCATGAGTGCCTGCCACTTGGCGGCCCTATTCTTGAGCCCGTAGCCGTCGTCGTCCGAGTTCGCGAGCCACTGCTCGATCGTCAACGTGCAGGTTTCGAACTGATCACGAGGAAAGCACTCCTGCACCTTCCACTGGACCGTCGGCCGCCCTTTCGCGCTTGCGAGATCGTCGAAGAGAGACCTGCGAGGCGTTCCCATGTCGTGCTCCTTGGCGGGGCTGTCCCGCTTTCGCCACCGCCGGGTCGTCCGTCGGGGCTTCGGTGCGAGCACAGCAGAAAGCATGCCGCGCGTCAAGCCATGCTCGTCGAGTGGACATTCCGGGATGACGGCATCCACCGGGCGGCCCAACGTCGCAATCATCTGTGCCGCGCGACACATCTTCGCGTTTTTGCATGTAGGCTGCGAACCCTGGTGCCCGATCACCGTGTTCTCGCGGATGAGTCGCGGCACCCCGCAGCATATCTAGATATTCCCGCGGATAGGTCGCGATCTTCCGCGGGCTATCTGCGCATCTCCGGAGATAGGCCGCCGCAGCACAACTACGTATCGCCGTTGAGGGGCTTCGGACGGCGACGGTGTGCCGCGAAGCAAGAAGCGCGCATGTGATTGATTGCCTCGGGCGACTGATGTGCATCCCAAATATCCGCTGACCGCCACAACTCGCGCCCGCCCTGCGCCGATAAGGGTCAATGCGGGTCCGACGAAACGGCCCCGACCACTCGGAACCATCCCCATGACCCTCATCGAAGCCGTACGCGCCACCATACGACGCCTGCATTACTCTCCGCGTACCGAAGAGGCGTATGTCCACTGGATCCGGCAATTCATCCGCTTCCATCACGGCAAGCACCCACGGCAGATGGGCGCGGAAGAGGTCACGGCCTTCCTCAACGATCTTGCGGTCGCGCGCCGCACCGCGGCGTCCACGCAGAACCAAGCGCTGTGCGCGCTCCTCTTCCTTTACAGACGGGTCCTCGACCTGCAGATACCCCGGCTCGAAGCGCTCGAGCGTGCCCGCCGGCCGGAGCACCTCCCCACGGTCCTCTCGCGACAGGACGCGCTCACCTTGCTCGAGCACCTGATCCCACCTTTTCGACTCATCGGCGAGCTCCTCTACGGAAGCGGCCTCCGCCTCCTCGAAGCGCTTTCGATTCGCGTCAAAGACGTCGACCTCGATCGACGGCAAATCATGGTGCGCCGCGGGAAAGGACAGCACGACCGGCCGGCCTTGCTCCCCGCTCGGGCGCGCGACGAGCTGCAGGCCCAGCTCGACGCCGTGGCGCAACGGCACAAGAAGGAGCTCGCGGTTGGCCGCGGCGAGGTCGACCTGCCCCACGCGCTGCGAGCGAAGATGCCAGGAGCAGCCACGAGCCTCGCCTGGCAGTACATCTTCCCCGCCTCTCGCCCTTGCACCGATCCTGCGACGGGTCGACAGGTCCTCTACCACCTGCACGAATCGGCGGTGCAAAGGGCCGTGCACGATGCCGGACGGGCGGCGGGGCTCACCAAGCGCGCGACATGCCACATCCTCCGCCACAGCTTCGCGACCCACCTGCTCGAGGCGGGCACCGACATCCGGACGATCCAAACATTGCTCGGCCACAAGGATGTACGGACCACGATGATCTACACCCACATCGTCGACCGCGGTCCTCTCGGCGTGATCAGTCCTCTCGACCGCTGACCGCCGCTTCCGCGTGGAGCGCCTTGAACTCCGATCCCACCCCCACGTGCCGTCCCCACGCATCGTGGAAAGGTAGCGTAGCCGACGGCTGCCCCATCTTGTCAAGGAGGCCAGCGCAGGACCGTGCGGTCTCTACACCGGACGAAGGCGCGAGCGGGTCCTTAATGCCCTACCCCTCCGAAGCGAAGGAGTGCCCCTGCAACTCCCGGCCGGTCAGCGACGGGGCTGTTCAGGTTGCCGCAGTTCGCCGAGTTCTCCACCACGCGGGACGGCGTCCGAAGCCGCAACAACGCACGCGCCGGCGATTCGCCAGGTGGAGAAGGGCGCGGATGGCCGCGGGCTGTCGAGGTGCGGACACTGGGGATTGACTGTCAGGTGCCGGCGGGACGTTTGCGCGGCCGACCTCGCTTGATCTCGGGCATCGCGGCGCTGCGGAGAAGAACCCCAGGCGACACATCGAGCGCGTTCGCGAGCCTGACGAGCGTGCCGAGGCTCATGCTCTGCCGCCCAACCTCGATCGCCTGCATCGTCCGCAGCTCGATCCCGGCCGCTTCCGCGAGCTGCTCCTGCGTGATGCCGCGCTGCTGGCGTAGCCGCCGCAGGTTCGCCGCGATGTAGAGCAGGAGGGTATCGAGCGTGAGCGTTCGCACGCCCTTCGCGTACTCCCGCGCCGGGTTCAAAATAATGATCCAGCAGATCGGATTTCCTTGACCTGCCGGCTGTCAGTTCGTAACGTGGCGAGACCACAAAAGTGCCGCCCGCGGGTGCTGCTAACACCCCGGGCGGCGTGGCCGAACCCCGCTTCAACGAGGTCCGACATGGAAACCGTACGTCTACGCTCTGACCAGGGCCAAGAGATCGATCCGTCCTCCCGTCGCCGTCCCCGTCCCGCTGCTCTCAGCCGGCTCGCCCGCCCGACCAAACCCCTCCGTCACCAGCCCCCTCACCCCGCCGTCTACCTCGACCCCACCGCGCTCCTCGAACAGCGCCCGCTCATCCGCAGCGCGCTACGCGCCCGCGGCGTCCGCGCCGCGGATCTCGACGACGTCTCGCAGGAGACCGTGCTCGGCGCCTTTTGCAGCATGCGCGCCGGGCGCTTCCGGCCGTCCCCCGATCAGCCGCCGGGCGACGCGTTGCGCGCCTGGCTGGCCGCGGTCGCCTCGCGGCAGGCTTCGCATTACCGCGACAAGGCGTACCGCCGGCACGAGGTGCCCGCGGTCGATCCCGATCGGCTCGCTCCCCTCGCAGCTCCCTCTCCGGAGGAGCGCATCGTCGCGCGCGGGCTGCTCCGCGCCTTCCACCGTCTCCGCGCGGAGCTCCGCGAGGTCCTGGCGCTCACCGCCGCCGGCCTGACGACGCGCGAGATCGCTGCGGCGCTCGCGATCCCGAGGCCCACGGTGGCCACGCGGCTCCGCCTCGCTCGCCGCCTCTTCGCCCGCTCGCTCACCCGCGCTCGGAGGTGGCCCCGATGAGCGGCACACCCGTCGACGCCCCCGCCGAGACGGCGGCCGAGATCCCGACCGCGACCGAGGCCGGCCTGATCGAGATGGTGCTCGGCATCCCGGCCACGGGGCCGCGCATCCTCGGCACGGCCGCCCTCCCGTCCCTCAGTCGCCTCTCTCCGGTGGCCATCGCCGAGCGAGCCCAGATCGCGCTCGTGGACGCGACCCGGCTCGCGGCGGCCTTCGAGCTCGGCCGCCGCGCCCACGCCGCGCGGGCTCGCCGAGGCGCGCGCCTCACCGACGCCGCGCGCGTGGCGCGGTACTTCGGCCCGAGGCTCGCGCCCCTCGTCCACGAGGAGCTCTGGATCGCGGCGCTCGACAGCCACGGCCGCGTGCGCGAGACGCGCATGCTCGCCCGCGGCGTCGACGACGCCGTCCACGCGGGCCGCTCGACCATCCTGCGCACGGCGCTGGACATGGCGGCCGTCGGCTTCGTCCTGGCCCACAACCACCCGAGCGGCGATCCGACGCCGACCGCGGAGGACCACGCGATGACCGAGGAGCTGCGCGATCTCTCCTACGCGCTGAATGTCCCGCTCCGGGCCCACGTCATCGTCACGCCGAGCGGGCGGTACCACCCCGTCCTGGAGTAGCCGTCGCGGAGCCATCTCCGCGACCACGTAGAACCGTGGCGAGCTCCTGGGATCTGCACCGCGGGGTTCGTCGTGAACTGGGGGCTCATTCGTGACGCGGTCACGGCGGGGCGCTGCGTCAGCGCGGCGGGAAAATTCGTCTTTTCCGGCCCTGAGTTCTGGGGTGAAGCCGGCCACTTCCCCGCGAACACGACGGCGTGGGACATGGTGTACATCGGTCCCTCGTTCCCGTCGGAGACATACTCCGCGCGAATTCACACAGACCCGTGCTGCCCAGTCACCAGACCGGTCACGACCAAGGTGGCCCCCGCGAACGGGCAGATCGTGTGGTTCAGCGGCAGGAACTATCTGGCCAAGTGCAGCGTCGAGATCTTCACTGTGCAATCCACCTGGGTCATCGACGGGCGTGCCCGCTCGAACGTGTGGTTCGGCCGCCGGACGGGCGTCAACATCGCGGCTCCCACTGACTCCGGCGCGCCGATCTACATCCCCGTCGGCTCCGGGAACGCTGCGATCGTCGGGATGCACATCGCCGGGTTCGTGGTGGCCCCCTTCGACCAGACCTGGTTTCATTCGGTCGGCGACATCGAATCTCAGCTAGGAGTCACCGTTGCGTTTTGATTGGAGCCTCGCCGCGGCCCGACCGCTCGCCGCTTCCCTCCTCCTCGTGGCCGGGTGCAACGCTCGTACACCGGGGAGCGGCGGCGATGCAGCGACCACCGGCGCGAAACCACAGGGAGCCCCGGCCTCCACGTCGGCCGCGCCGTCGTCCTCGAGGCCGGAGGCCGCCCCGGCGGCAAGTCGATCGAGCGATGTCCCTCCCGCCGTTGATCGAGCGGCCTTCAGCCCGGTCACCCTCGAGACGATCCAGCGCGCGCAGCACGAGATCACCGGGGACCACGCGGTCGGCGTGAACCTGCAGCCCTACTGCGAGCCGGAGGCTCAGGCGCCCGGCAGCACGAGCCCGGCCGGCGAGATGGCATGGCCGGCGCTCCGCGTGACCGACTACCAGCCGCTGCACGATCTGCTCTCGAAACACCCGTCGTTCATCGGGGTGGTGCCCGAGCGGAAGCGGCGGTCGATCGTCGGCGTCTTCGAGCCGGACTTCCAGGATTGGGCATCGATTCAGGCCCAGATCCCGGTTCCAAGGCGCGTCCCGGTCGAGCTGCGTCCCGGCTGTCACACGCGGAAGCAGAGGGAGCTCGCGCAGCAAGCGCTCGAGGCGCTCAGGAAGGAGCCGGCGGTCGGCTCGGCGTTGCACGCATGGGCGCCCGATGCCTCCATCGCCGGCCTCCGTGTCTTCGTGCTGCCGGGAGACACGGCGACGGCGGCGCTCGTCGCCGAGCGGCTCGGCTCGATCGCGAACGTCTGGTTCAGCAGGCCCTTCGGGAACCACTGAGCTCCCGCTGCTCGACCGGGGCGCGGCCCGCCGTCATCGTCACGCTCAGCGGGCGCTACGCCGTCGTCCTGGAGTAGCCATCGCGGAGCCATCTCCGCGACCACGTACAACCGTGGCGAGCTACGCCGGGTGCCCGGGCAGAAGCCCGATGCGCTGCCGCACCTGCGCGATGCCGACGCCCACGCCCCCTGCGGCGAGCGCGAGGGGCCAGGGCCTCCCGGTCGTCTGCCGGATGAACGCGCGCACCCGCCCGACGTCCTCGAGCACCGCCGTCAGCCGCGCCGGATCGTTGAAGTTGTTCACGAAGGCGTTGGCGAGCGCCTGCTGCCCGCTCGTGTTGTCCGCCCGCCCGTCGCTGCCGTATTGGGCCATGAGGAGGTGGGCCATCGGGGGCGACACCCCGGCGAGCAGGATGTTGTTGAACCGGTCGGTGGGCCCGCCGTGCCGCGCATAGAAGCGATCGAAGGTGCGCGTCATCCAGTCGGCGTCGAACGGGCGCTCGCCGTGCTGCACGATGCACTCGACCAGGTTGCGCGCCATCTTGTTGCCGTTGTTGGCGCCCTGGCCGCCGATCGGATCGATCGACATCGCCGTGTCGCCCAGCGGCGTCACGATCCGGCCGGAGGGCAGCCGTCCGACGGGCTTGCGCACCGCGGGGACGACCCGCCCGTTCTGCCATCCGTGTTGGTCCGACAGCTCGGCTCCCTTGAACCACTCGTAGTCCCAGGGGATGAGCTCCTTCATCAGCCCCTTGGCGATCGCGACGATCTCCTCTCCTGACCTCGCGCCCTGGAACCTGTCCAGCGGCCCTCCGGGCACCGCCTCGAAGAGACAGTTCCAGCTCGGTCCCACGTCCTTGTGGTGGTAGGGCACCCAGAACGCCTCCCCGATGCCCGCGAACAGGTTGAACTTGACCGGGAGCATGGGGATGCCGTCGAACCCGAGCTTCGGGCCGGTCACGCACATCATGACGACGTTGCGCTGCGCCTCCGAGTGGACGTTGCGCGCGGCGTCGCGCTCGAACAGGTTGCACAGATCGCCCCGTCCAGCGGCGACGACGGTGAGGTCGTTCTCGGCGGCGATCGCGTCGAGCCGCGCGATCGTGACGGGCTCGATCGCGATCTTGCCGCCCCGCCGCTCGAGCTCGAGCATCCACCGGTGGCTCTGGAGCCGGAGATCGATCGCGAAGAAGGGCCGCTCCAGGCGGCCCGCGAGCGTCAGCAGGCGGTTGCCCGGGGCGGCGCACGCGGTCACCTGGGCGCCCTGGCCCTTGGGGGCGGCGTCCTCCCAGAAGGCCAGGCCGAGCTCGCGCTCGAACGCGAGCGCCACGTCGAACCGCGCCGCGATGCCGGTCGGCTTCGACTCGTTGAGCCACTGCTCGGGCGTGCGATCCGAGTAGAGCGTCACCTCGTAGCCGGCCTTCACCAGGGCGTGCGCCGCGAGCAGGCCGGCCTGTCCAGACCCCACGATAGCTATCTTCCGCATGAGGAACCCCCCGGGTTGGGTTGGTCTGCGCTCGCCCCACGGACGACGCGCGCCGAGCCATCCGAGTCGGTTCGCCGTCAGGGCACAGCAGGCGTCGCGAGCAAGGAAAGCCCAGTCAAGAGAGACCGTATCACCCGAGCCAGCCCCCCAGGAAGCGCCCACCCCCGCGCGCTCGCAACCTCCGTCGCCGCGCATCGTTCCCCGTTCCCTCCGCCCCCACGCGCTCTCCTTCCGCGTTCCGCGTTTCCCGCCGGAGAGAGCCCTCGGGGGGAGGGGGCGTCGTGCGGGGGGGCGAGGGGGAGGGCCCCACGAACCCGAGCGCCGGCCCGCATCGCAGCGACGCCTCACAGACTCGCCACCTCCGTACAGCCGGCCATTGCCACCAAAAGGCGCGAGTTCGTGGGAGGGCCCCCTCGCCCCCCCGCACGACGCCCCCTCCCCCCGAGGGCTCCCCTGCAGTCAGTCCATGGGGAGCGCCCCCGCCATCGAGCCCGCCCGCCGGTTGCGAGGCGCAGCCGCTTGGAGTAGCGTCCGCGCCGCCGCGGGGCCGGGCGATCCAGTTCGCCCAGCTCCAGCGGACGAGCCGGGCGTCTGGTGCGCGCCCCGGCTCGCGCGGCTCCCTCCCGCGCACAGGAGACGAGAATGGCCCGAGGCTCGACAACGACGCGCAGCGAATCGGACGCTGCCGAATCGCTCATCGGACGGGGCGCCCGCATCCGCGGGCGCGTCCATGGCGACGGCTCGCTCCGGGTCGAGGGGAGCGTCGAGGGGAACATCCAGCTGGCTGGCGACCTCGAGATCGAGGACGGAGCGACGGTCACCGGGGACGTCGAGGCGAGCTCGCTCGTCGTCTCCGGCCAGCTCACGGGGGACGTGGTGTCGCGCGGCCCCGTCACGATCCGGGCGACCGCGCAGTACGCCGGAAACGTGGGCGGCAGCGAGGTGATCCTCGAGGAAGGCGCGGCGTTCGCCGGCCGCATCGAGGCGGAGTTCGACCTCCCGGCCGAGCTCTCGGAGCGGACGACCGGCGGTCGCGGGCAGGCCCCCCGGCGCGAACCGGCAGGGCGGTAGCGCGCGTTGACGGACGAAGAATCGCGCCGCGAGGGCGCGGCGAGGAGCACGAACGTGGCGGGTACGATCATCGGAAACGGGCTCACGATCGAGGGCGAGATCACCTCCGACGAGGAGGTGATCGTCGCCGGGACGGTGCGCGGAAAGCTCACCGTCGAGGGGCCTCTCACCATCGACGCAGGGGCGCTGATCGAAGCGGACATCGGGGCGGCGTCGCTCCAGGTGGGCGGCAACGTGACCGGCAACGTCACGGCGGCCGATCGCGTCGATCTCCTCGCCGGCGGTCGCCTCGTCGGCGACGTGAAGGCGTCGCGGCTGACCATCGCGGACGGAGCCTCGTTCAAGGGCAACGTCGACATGGACGTGTAGCCGATGGCCGCCCAGTCCTCGATCGGGCCGACGACGGCCATCCGCGGCAACGTGCAGGGCGACGGGGATCTCGAGATCCTCGGCCGCGTCGAGGGGAGCGTCGTCATGACCGGCGACGTGACCATCGGCGAGGGCGCGCTCATCCAGAGCGACGTCCGCGGGCGGCGCGTCGTCGTCCGCGGCGCCGTCGCCGGGAACATCTCCGGCGACGAGGCCGTGATCCTCGAGCCCGGCGCGCGCGTCGTCGGCGACCTCGGCGCGCCGCAGATCGGCATCCACGCGGGCGCCCTTGTGCGCGGCAACGTCACCACCGGCGCGCCGCTCGCCGTGGCCGCCGCCCCCGCCCCGGCGCGGGCCGCCGCCGCTGCACCTGCGCCGCGCGCCGCGGCCGCGCGGCCTGCGCGTCCGCCGGCGGAGCAGCGCGCGCCTGCGCCGCCCGCCCGGCCTGCGCCGCGCGCCGCGCCTGCCCCCGCGCGCCCCGTGCCGGCGGCGCGCCCCGCGCCGGTCGTCGAGGCGAGGCCCGCGCCCGCCCCTGCGCCGGAGCCGCGCCTCGCGGCCGTTCACGACGACGAGGAGGCCGATCTGTCGGGCTCGACCGCCGGCGAGGGTGACGAGGCCGAGGCGGCCGAGAGCGCCGGCGGGCCGCCGCCGCCCGTGGTCCCCGCGCTCAGGAAGGGGGCCGCGAAGGCCTCGCTGCGCAAGCGGGGCGGCCGGTGAGCGCCGCCGGCGCCTCGGAGCGGGAGCGGCTCGTCGCGCTGCTGCGCGAGCGCTCGTTCGAGCAGAAGCGCGTCGTCCTCGCGTCCGGCCGGGAGAGCGACTTCTTCATCGACTGCAAGCAGTCGGTGCTGACCGCCGAGGGCCACGCCCTCGTCGGTTCGCTCATGTTCGAGGCGCTCGGCGCGCTCCCGCGGTGCGAGGCCGTCGCCGGCGTCGAGCTCGGGGGCTGCCCCCTCGCGAGCGCCGTGTCGCTCACGAGCTTCCTGCGCGGCCGCCCCCTCCCCGCGCTCTACGTGCGCAAGGAGGTCAAGGACCACGGCTCGCGGCGCCTCGTCGAGGGCGATCGCGGCCTCGTGCCCGGGATGCCCGTCGCGATCCTCGAGGACGTGATCACGACGGGCGGCTCGACGCTGAAGGCGGTCGAGAAGCTCCGCACCGCGGGCGCCTCCGTGGTCGGCGTGATCGCCCTGGTCGACCGCCTCGAGGGCGGCGCGGAGGCGATCCGCGCCGCGGGGCTGCCGGTCGTCGCGATCTGCACCCGCCGCGACTTCATCCCCGACAACCCTCCCGGCTGAGGCTGCGCGACGCGCGGCCCGGCCGAGGCGACGGCGCGCTGCCCGCCGCCTCGGCTGCGGCGCGCTGCCCGCCGCCTCGGCTGCGCGCTACTCCGCCGCCTCGACTGCGCGCTACTCCGCCGCCTTCGCCTGCTGCTCGCCGAGGAGCGGGTAGCCGAGCGCCTCGCGCTGCGCGACGTACGTCTCGGCGACCGCCCGCGCGAGCGCGCGGACACGGCCGATGAAGCGCTGCCGCTCGGTGACGCTGATCGCGCCCCGCGCGTCGAGGACGTTGAAGCGGTGGGCCGCCTTCACGACGAAATCGTAAGCCGGGAGCACCAGCGCCTTCTTCGGATCGATCGCCGCCCCCTTCGCCGCCGGATCCGCGCCCCGGTACAGGAGCCGCTTCACCTCGGCCTCGCAGACGTCGAACGCCGCGAAGTGCTCGGCGATGTCGGCCTCCTCGAAGTTGTAGGTCGACCACTCCCACTCGGCGCGCTGGTAGATGTCCCCGTAGCGCACGATCTTCCCGCCGCGGTCCGAGTAGACGACGTCGTAGATGCTGTCCTTGTCCTGCAGGTACATCGCGATCCGCTCGAGCCCGTAGGTGAGCTCGCCGGACACGGGGCGGCAGTCGATCCCGCCGATCTGCTGGAAGTAGGTGAACTGCGAGATCTCGAGCCCGTCGATCCACACCTGCCAGCCGAGCCCCCACGCCCCGAGCGTCGGCGACTCCCAGTCGTCCTCGAGGAACCGGACGTCGTGATCGAGCGGGTTCGTGCCGATCGCCCGCAGCGACTCCAGGTAGAGGTCCTGGATGTCGATCGGGCTCGGCTTGAGGATCACCTGGAACTGGTGAAACTGCTGCATACGGTTCGGGTTCTCCCCGTAACGACCGTCCGCGGGCCGCCGGGAAGGCTCGACGAAGGCCACATTCCAGGGCTCGGGGCCGAGCGCGCGCAGGAACGTCGCCGGGTTGAAGGTGCCGGCGCCGACCTCCGAGTTGTACGGCTGCACGATGAGGCAGCCGCGATCGGCCCAGAACTTCTGCAGGGTGAGAATGAGGTCTTGGAAGGTCATGGGAGGGCCGGTTCTTAGCCTGGATCGCCCGCGCAGGCGACGCCCCGCGTACCGTCGCCCGCACGGTCCGTCCGGCGCGCAGCCTCCGGGCCCGCGCGCCGGACGCCGCACCGCCGCCATCCACCGCCGCCCGCGGCCCACCCCGTCGAGGACGGCCCGCCTCGATCCGCCCAAGCCCCCCTCGGGGGGTCCGCAGACTGCTTGCGGTTGACCGGCGAGCGGCGTAGGTTCCGCGCAATTATATGGGAGCCCATGGTTCCTCGACGGCGCGCCGGAAGAGCCCCGCGCGGCAGGCCCCCGGCGGGCCCGACGCGCAGCGGGTCATGGATGCGATCCGCGCGATCGTGCAGCGCCTGCGCGTCTCGTCGCGCGCGTGCGAGCGGCAGCTCGGCCTGAGCAGCGCGCAGCTGTTCGTGCTGCAGCAGCTCGATCAGGCCGCCGCGTCCTCGATCGCCGAGCTCGCGCAGCGCACGCTGACGCACCAGAGCTCGGTGTCGGTCGTGGTGACGCGCCTGGCCGAGCGAGGGCTGGTCACCCGGCGCGCCTCGCCCGAGGACGCGCGCCGGACCGAGATCTCGCTCACCGCGGCCGGCCGCGCGCTGCTCCGCCGCGCGCCCCGCACCGCGCAGGCCGAGCTCGTCACCGCCGTCGACCGCCTGCCCGTCGACGAGCGCAGCGCGCTCGCGCAGAGCCTCGCCACCCTCGCCCGGGCGCTCGGCGTCGGCGACGAGGCCCCCCCGCTGTTCTTCGAGGGCGAGGAGACCCCCGCCAGAGCCGAACCCGAAGCGACAGACCGCGAGGAGAGCTGAATTGTCCAGATCGAACGCCCCCCCTCCAACAGTCACCGAGAGCATCCCGGTCGCCCCCTCGATGGGCCCGACCCTCGAGGACCTCCGCGTCCCCGCGCCCAGCGCCGCCGTCGACCGGCGGGTCGTCCTCGTCAGCGGCCTCGCGATCGCGCTCGGCGGCGTGGCCTTCCTCGCGGCGGAGTTGCTCACCACGCTCATCGCCGTCATCACGAACCTCGCGTTCTTTGGCCGGCTTTCCGCCGCCCCCGCGTCGCCTGCCGATCACCAGCTGGGCCTCCTCGTTCTCGTCGTGCCGATCGTCGGCGCGCTCATCGTCGGCGTGATGGCGCGCTACGGCTCGCAGGCGATCCGCGGCCACGGCATCCCGGAGGCGATGGAGCAGGTGCTGTTCAACGAGAGCCGCATCCCGCCGCGGATGACGCTGCTCAAGCCGCTCTCCGCGGCGATCGCCATCGGCACCGGCGGGCCGTTCGGCGCGGAGGGCCCCATCATCGCGACCGGCGGCGCGTTCGGCTCGCTGGTCGGGCAGCTGCTCCGGATCACCGCGGACGAGCGCAAGACGCTGCTCGCCGCGGGCGCGGCGGCGGGCATGTCGGCGACCTTCGGCAGCCCCGTGGCGGCCGTACTGCTCGCGATCGAGCTCCTCCTCTTCGAGTACCGCCCGCGCTCCGTGATCCCCGTCGCCCTCGCCGCGACCACGGCGACCGCGGCGCGCCTCTGCGCGGGCCACACCGCGCCCGCGTTCGAGATGCCCGCCGTGGCGCCCTCGACAGGCCCCGCGCTCGCCTTCTACATCGTGCTCGGCGCGGCGCTCGGCCTCGCGGCGATGGGCGCGACCCGCGCGATCTACGCGATCGAGGAGGCGTTCGAGCGCCTGCCCCTCCACTGGATGTGGTGGCCGGCCATCGGCGCCGTCGCGATCGGCGTCGTGGGCTACTTCGCGCCGCGGACGCTCGGGGTCGGGTACAGCAACATCGACGACATCCTGAGCGGCCGCCTGGCGCTCGCCGCCCTCGTGTCGCTCGCGCTGCTGAAGTTCATCTCGTGGTCGATCGCGCTCGGCAGCGGCACCTCGGGCGGGACGCTCGCGCCGCTCTTCACCGTCGGCGGCGCGCTCGGCGCGATCCTCGGCCTGGCCGCGAGCGCGCTCCTCCCCGAGCTCGGCGTGGACGCGCGCGTCGCCGGGCTCGTCGGGATGGCGGCGATCTTCGCGGGCGCGTCCCGGGCGCTCCTCGCGTCCGTCGTCTTCGCGTTCGAGACGACCCGGCAGCCGATGGGGCTGCTGCCGCTGCTCGGCGGCTGCAGCGCGGCCTTCCTCGTCTCCAGCCTGCTGATGCGGCACTCCATCATGACGGAGAAGATCGCTCGCCGCGGCGCGCGTGTGCCAGGCGAGTACGCGGCCGATCACCTGGCGCAGATCACCGCCGGCGAGGCCGCCTCGCGCCCCGCCGTGACGCTCGCCGCCGACGATACGGTCGAGGCGGCCCGCGCGTTTCTGCTGTCACAGGGGAAGGGCTCCCGCCACCAGGGCTTCCCGGTCGTGGACGCCCATGGGGAGCTCATCGGCGTGGTCACCCAGCGCGACGTGCTCGACGAGCAGGCGAGCACCATCCCGATCCGCCACCTGATCCGGCGGCCACCCGCCGTGGTGTTCGAGGACAGCTCCCTGCGCGAAGCCGCCGATCACATGGTCACCGAGGGGGTAGGCAGGCTCCCCGTCGTGTCCCGGCAGGCTCCCCGCAAGGTGCTCGGCATCCTGACGCGCAGCGACCTGCTCGACGCGCACCGGAGCCGGATCGACGCCAGCAAGCGCCGCGAGCAGGCCCTCGCCGCCGCGAAGCGGCGCGGAGCGCCGGCCGTCCCGGGCCGCGCCGCCGCCGCCGAGCGGGGCTAGTCCACGAAGTAATCGCGATCGCCCGCCAGACCCTGCTCGAGCGCGGCCATTCCCTTGGCGACGTCGAGCTTCACGCCCTCTCGCTGGAAGCTCATGCCCATCGCGTAGAGCGTCTTGAACAGGTTGTGCGAGCGGCACTGCTCGCCCATCTGGCCCACACGCACGATGTTGAGGCCGAAGGCGCCCGAGATCTCGACGCGGAAGGCCTTGGTCATGTACTCGCGGATCCGCGCGCTATCGACGCCGGACGGCAGCTTGATGGCGAGCACGCTGTTGAGGCGCACGTCCTTCGACGCGAACAGCTCGAGCCCCATGGCCTCGAGGCCCGCCTGCATGGCCAGAGAGCTCATCTCGTGGCGACGGAACCGCCGCTCGAGTGTCTCCTCGCAGACCAGGCGCAGCGCCTCGTGCAGCGCGAGCACACCGGGCACCGGCGCCGTGTAGTGGTACTGCTGGTAGCCCCAGAACCGCTGCGCGCGCGTCGCGTCGTAGCACCAGTGCGGGCGCGGCAGGGGGCGCTCCTCGACGACCTTCCACGCGTCCTGCGAGAACGCGCAGGCCGAGACGCCCGGGATCGACGACAACGCCTTCTGCCCGCCGACGATGCCGACGTCGATGCCCCACTCGTCCATGTGCACCGGCATGGCCGTGAGCGTGACCACCGCGTCGACGATCGTGAGGGCGCCCTGCGTCTTCGCGAGCTTGCAGATCTCCGGCATCTCGACCATGCGGACGCCGCAGGACGTCTCGCCGTGCGCCATCGTGACCACGTCGTAGCGCTGCTTCTTCATCGCCTCCCGCACGTCCGCGAGCGACACGGGCCGCCCGGGCGGCCCCTCGAGGAAGGTGACGTCAGCGCCCACGCCGAGCGCCATCTCGCCGAGGCGCCCGCTGAACGTCCCCACCTTCAGGCAAAGGACCTTGCGCCCGGGCCAGCACAGGTTCGCCACGGCCATCTCCATCGCCGCGGACGCGGGCCCGGCGATGCCGAGGATCTTGTCGCTGCGCGTCTGGAACGCATAGGCCGCCATGTACTTCACGTTCTGGATGACGCGGTCCATGGTGGGGCCGAGGTGATTGATGATGACCCCGTTCGCCTGGGCCACCGCCTGCGGGATGGGCACCGGACCGGCGCCCATGAGCAGCAGCGGCTCGGACGGCAGGATCGCGGCGAGGGGCGTGATCGGCGGGGGCAGGATCGAGAACGACATGGCCAGGACCTTGGGCAAAAGCGCGGAGCCCGCTAGCAAGCCCAAAGCGTCCTGCGGCGTCAAGCGTTACCCGGCGAGCGGGCGCGACGCCGGCGGAAACGCGGCGTCGGCGCCGGACTGGGCGCGACAGGCCGCCGAAGGCCGTGCTGGTCGTACGACCCTGGGGGATGGGCCGTGCGACGAGCAGGGCCCCTCCGGCCTGCCGAGCGGGAGGGGAGCGCGCCGCGCCGTCTGAGCCGAGATCGCGCTCACGGACCGCGGCGCCTCCTCCGCGCCTCCTGCCCTCGGCCGAGGTGCTCCCGAACGTTACAGATCGGGGCGGCGGATCGAGAGCTCCTTCATGCAGCGCCGTGGGCCGGTATCGGGCGTGGCGCCTCAAGAGAGGATCGCTCCGCCCGCTCATACCGCCGTACGGCGCCGCGCGATCGCCTGATAGCCGGCGGTCAGCAGGATGGCGCCGATGAGCGACATGAAGAAGCCGGCCGGCTCACCCTCACGGTACATGAACAACATGCGGCCGAGCAGCCCGCCGATGAAGGAGCCGACAACGCCGATGATCATCGAGACGACCCACCCGCCGGGCTCACGTCCAGGGACGATGAGGCGCGCCAGAGCACCGACGACGAGGCCAAACAGGAGAAAGAGAATGAACGACATGGTGAACCTCCCAGAAAGGAGCGAAGCGCTCCTCGTTGCTATGCAGGCTGTTCAGCAAACGCCGCGCCATGCCCTGGAGTCCCGGCTCTCCACAGACGCCCAGCCGAGCTGAACGCCGCGGACAGAGCGCTCGCATCGCCGCAATCACCGCGAAATCCGACCGCAGCGCGGTGCGCCTCCAGGAGAGCGGGGACCGTCCGGTCGGATCGTGGGACTGCTTGCTTGGCCGCCGCGTGGCGTATTGCCTCAGACGAGCCGAGAGACGGAGCGCGGGCGAGGTAGCCTGCCCCAATCCCCCTTCCGCGTCCTCGAAAAGACCGTTTGCCATGCGATGGCGCACCGGTTGCTACATCCGGAGCATTGCCAATGCGAGGTCGACGGCGGCGGCGCGCCGCAGAGAGGCTCTGCGGAAGCCACGCCACGAGGAGGAAGCAATGAGCAACACAAGCGATCGCAATGAAGGGGCCGCCGAAGAGCTGGGCGGCAAGATCAAGAAGGGCCTCGGCCAGCTGCTCGGCGACGAGCAGATGGAAGCGGAGGGCCGCGCCAAGGAGCTCCGGGGAAAGGCACAGAAGGAGGAGGCCAAGGCGGAGGAGCGCGCGAAGGGCACGCTCGAGGAGGCCGCCGGCGCGATCAAGAACCGAGTCGGCAAGCTGGTCGACGACGAGCAGATGGCCGCCGAAGGGAAGGCCAAGGAGCTCAAGGGAGAGAACCGGCAGAAGGCCAATCAGTAACCAGCGAGAGGGCGCGCCCTGGCGCCGCCCGCCGGAGGTCCGGCGGGCCGCCTCCGGCGCCGCCCTGCCCGCTCACCACTCACCAGACGCGCGCGCGCGGCCGTCTCCGGCGCTGGCCCGCGGGCCCGGCGTCACGCCTCCGTGGCCGAGACGCCGTGTCGCTGGAGGAGCTCGCGCAGGTGGCTGCGGTCCATCCGCGCCGCGCGGGCCGCGCGCGAGAGGTTGCCGCCGTTCGCGCGCACGAGCGCCGTGAGGAACGTGCGCTCCCAGCGCGCCACGGCGCGCTCCTTCGCCTCGCGGAACGACAGGCTGAGCTCGTCGTCTCGGGGCGCCGGGAGCGCCGGAGCGCCGCCGTCCGCCCCCTCGGAGCCCATCACGGCCTCGCGGAACAGCGCGGGATCGATCATCAGCACCGCGCGCTCCACGGCGCCGCGGAGCTCGCGGACGTTGCCCGGCCAGTCCTGGCGCATGAACGCCTCCAGCAGCTCGCCCGGGGGACTCTGGTCCTGCCCCTGCGCGAGTTGCCGGTAGAAATGCGCGGTGAGCAGCGCGATGTCGTCGGGGCGCTCGCGCAGCGCGGGGACGCGGAGGCGGACGATGTTGAGCCGGTAGTAGAGATCCGACCGGAAGTTTCCGCGGTTCACCTCCTGGCGGAGATCGCGGTTGGTCGTCGCGATGACCCGGATATCGAGCTTGGTCGGCTCGATCGTGCCGATGCGCCGGATCTGCCGCTCCTCGAGCACGCGCAGGAGCTTCGGCTGCATGTCGAGCGGGAGCTCGCCCATCTCGTCGAGCAGCACGGTGCCGCCCCGCGCCGCCTCGAAGGCGCCGGCGCGCGCCGCCTGCGCGCCCGTGAACGCCCCCTTCGCGTGCCCGAAGAGCTCGGCCTCGATGAGCGTCGGCGGGATGGATCCGCAGTCGATCACGACGAACGGCCCCCCGGCGCGCGGGCTGCTCTCGTGGATCGCCTCGGCGAGCAGCCCCTTGCCCGTGCCCGTCTCCCCCTCGATCAGCACCGTCGAGTCCGACGCGGCGATCCGCGGCAGCGCCCCGAAGATGCGGCGCATCGCGGCGCTCTGCCCGAGCACCCGGCCGTACCGCTCCTCGTCGCCGAGCGGCTCGCGGATCTCCTCGGCCAGCGGCTCGAAGCGGAGCGTGGACTGCCCGATCCCGAGCAAGGCGCCCGGCAGGAGATAGGCCGCCTCGACGCGGAAGCCGGAGAGGGTCGTGCCGTTCTTGCTGCCGAGATCGCGGAGAAAGAACCCCCGCGGGGTGACCGAGATCACGCAATGGTGCCGCGACACAGCCCGATCGGTGAGGATGAGCTGGTTGCCGGGCGCCGTGCCGATCACGAACTCCGTCGCGTCCGACGTCTGGGACGCCCCGGCGTCCGGGCCGGCGGTCACCTGCACGCGGAAGCGGCTGAACGCGATCTCCTTGGAGCGGACCTTGAGGAGCGCCGTCTCGGCGCTCGGGTGGATCTTCGGCTCGGACGCCATTTCGCCAGTCTACCACAGGGAGCGCGGCGCGAGATCGCCCGCCGGTCCGCTCGCCCCGGCGCGCGAAGCGGCGCCGCGTGGCGTTGACGTCAGCGCGTCAGCGCGTCAGCGCCGCGCCCCGGCTCGCGCAGGAGAGCTCTGGCTCGCCACCGTCAGGGCCTTTGAACCCGTGACGATAACGTGCCGGACAGGGGCGATATGGCACCATCGTAAACACAGTTTTATTTGTCGTTCCTTCCGGAAGGACAGGAAGGATGACCGGCGGCCGGGCACAGCCGCCACGGCCGTCACGGCTGGCGCGCGCTCTCGCCAGCGCCTCGGCGAGCCTGCCTCTCGCGTGCTCCCCTTGTCGCTGCGGCGCGCGGCGGCTAAGAGGTCTCCCCATGATGCGAGGCGCGCGCAGCGATATCACGAAGGCCGTCGGCGACACGCCGATCGTCAAGCTGAACCGGGTCACCGAGGGGCTCGAGAGCGACATCTATGTGAAGTGCGAGTACCTGAACCCGGGCGGCAGCCACAAGGATCGGGTCGCGCTGAACATGATCCGCGACGCCGAGGCGAACGGGCTCAAGCCCGGCGGGACGATCGTCGAGGCGACCAGCGGCAACACGGGCGCCGCGCTCGCCATGGTCGCGGCCATCCGGGGATACAAGTGCGTCTTCGTCATGCCGGACAAGATGTCGCAGGAGAAGATCGCGACGCTGCGCGCCTATGGCGCCCGCGTCGTGGTCTGTCCCACCGCCGTCGAGCCCGACGACCCGCGCAGCTACTACCAGGTGGCCAAGCGCATCGCCGACGAGACGCCGAACTGCTTCTACGCGAACCAGTACCACAACCCGTCGAACCCCGAGGCCCACGTCCGGTCCACCGGCCCCGAGATCTGGGCGCAGTGCGGCGACGAGCTCGACGTCTTCGTCGCCGGCATGGGGACAGGGGGCACCCTGAGCGGCATTGGCAAGTTCCTCAAGGAGAGGAAGCCGGAGATCAAGATGGTCGGCGTCGACCCGGTCGGCTCGCTCTATTACGATTACGTGAAGACCCAGCGGATCACGAAGCCGTTTGCCTACAAGGTCGAGGGGATCGGCGAGGATTTCTTCCCGAGCACGATGAACCTCAAGATCATCGACGACATCATCCGGGTCGACGACAAGGAGTGCTTCCTCATGACGCGGGACCTCGTGCGGCTCGAGGGCCTCTTCGTGGGCGGCTCCGGGGGCGCGGCGGTGGCCGGCGCGATCAAGTATGCGCGGCAGAGCGGGAAGAAGGAGAACATCCTCGTCCTTTTGCCCGACGGCGCGTCCAAGTACATCTCGAAGATCTTCAATGACGACTGGATGCGAGAGAACGGCTTCCTCGAGGAGGACAAGGGCCTCGGGACGGTGCGCGACCTGCTCGCCGTCAAGCCCAGCGGGGCGGTGGTCACCGCCGACGCGAACGCCCGGGTCCGCGAGGTCATCGACATGATGAAATCGCACGGGATAAGCCAGCTCCCGGTGACCCAGGACGGCAAGCTGCGCGGGATGGTCCACGAGATCGACCTGCTCCGGCACCTCGTGACGGGGAGCGGCACGCTCGACTCGAGCATCGGCGGGCTCGTCGAGAGCGACTATGCGACCGTGACGCCCGCGACGAAGGTCGAGCTCCTGAAGGGCGTCCTGAGCGACGCGAAGATCGCGCTCGTCGTCGACAAGGAGACGGTGCTCGGCGTCGTGTCCAAGATCGACCTCATCGACTATCTTGCCCGCAAGGCGACGCCGGCCATCGGCTGAGCGCCCGGGCTCCGGCTGGAAAGGGACCATTGCGGTGACCTACGATCTCGACACGGTGCGGCGCGCGCTGCACGACCATATCGCGAAGGAGATCCTGCTGCGCAAGGCGCCGCTCGCCCTGGACGAGGATCTGTTCGCCGGCGGGTCCGGCTTCGACTCGATGTCGCTGACGCGGGTGCTCGTGTTCATCGAGCAGCGCTTCGGCGTGAAGATCCCGGACGAGGAGGTGGACCTCGACGCGGTGTCGACCGTGGACAGCATGGCGCGCTTCGTCGCCGGCCGCATCGCGGCCGCGCAGGGCTAGCGGGGAGCGCGTGGCCGGCACGTTCCGCCTGCGCGCCGAGGACCTGGCCGCGCGCGGCGACGCCGTCGCGCTCGCGTCGCGCAGCGCCGCGGTGACCTACGCCGAGCTCGCGGCGCGCGCGGCGGCCGTGGGCGTGGCGCTCGGCGGGGCGGGCGTGCGCCCGGGCGACCGGGTGGCGCTGCTCTCGCTGGGCCGGGCGCACGACGAGCCGGTGGCGCTGGCCGGGGTGCTCACGGCCGGCGCCGTGGCGGTCCCCCTCGACGCGACCGCGCCGCCAGCGCGGCTCGGGCGGATCGCGCGGGCTCGGGGGTGCCGGGCGCTCGTGCTCGACGCCGCGGCCGCGGGCCTCGCGGACGGCATGGACGCCGAGCTCGGCGGCGGCTTGCCGCGCGTGGAGCTCGACGCCGAGGGGCGCGCGCTGCGCGGGGCGGCGCGCGCCGACGCGGGCGGCGACGGCGGCGTCTGCGACGACCGCGCGCAGGACGTCGCGTGCATCCTGCACACCTCGGGCAGCACGGGCGAGCCGAAGCCGGTCCCCATCACGTGGGCCGGGCTCGACGCGTTCACGGCCTTCTGCATCGACCTCGTCGGGCTCACGCCGGCGGATCGGGTCCTCCGCGTGGCCGAGCTCGTCTTCGATCTCGCCTGGTTCGACCACCTCGCGACGTTCCGCGCGGGCGCGACGCTCGCCACGATGTCGCGGCGCGACCTCGCCTCGGGCCGCGCGCTCCGCGACGCGGTGAGCGCGCTCGCGCCGACGGTCATCTACGGCGTGCCCTCGATGTTCATGAAGCTCGTCGCGGCGCTCCCCGCGGCGGACGCGGGCGCGCCGGCGCCGGCTTTCGCGCTCTCGCCCCCCGTGCGCACCATCCTCTTCGCCGGCGAGGTCTTCCCGCCGCGCGAGCTCGCGGCGCTCGCGGCGCGGGTGCCCGGCGCGGCGCTTTACAACCTGTACGGCCCGACCGAGACGAACGTCTGCACGTTCCACCGGGTCGACCGCGCGGCGCTCGACGGGGCGAGCGAGGTCCCGATCGGCGTCGCGTGCCCCTACGCCGCCTGCGCGCTGCTCACGCTGGACGCGGACGACGAGAGCGGCCGGGTCATCGAGGGCCCCGGGACGGGCGAGCTCGTGGTCTCGGGGCCGACGACCGTGGACGGCGGCCCGTACCGGACCCGCGACCGGGTGGAGCGCAAGGCCGACGGGCTCTTCTACTTCCGCGGCCGCATCGACCGGATGGTGAAGATCCGGGGCTACCGGGTCGAGCCGGGCGAGGTCGAGGCCGCGCTGGCGTCGCACCCCGCGGTGCGCCAGGCCGCGGTGATCGCCGTGGAGGACGCGCGGCTCGGCAAGACGCTGCGCGGCTTCGTCGCCCTCGCAGGGGACGCGGACGACCGCTCGCTCAGGCTGTACCTTGCGGAGCGGCTGCCCCCGTACATGGTCCCTGAGAAGATCGTCGCGATGGACGAGCTGCCGCGGACGTCGACGGGAAAGATCGATTACCGCGCGCTGCCCGGGTGAGCAAACATCACTGCTTCTCTCTCAGGCTCATGCGCGTGCGGGAGAAGGCGAGGTCGCGCAGGACCAAGGCGAGGCCGCTCTCGACCCCGCACGTCGGGCACACGCCGAGCATCGGGGCATTGGCGGCAACGGATGACCCTGGCCGACCATCCCCCATTGAGGCACTTCCGGTTCGGAACAGGGAGATTGTCATCCGCCGCCGGCTCTGAATGACGACGGCGCGCAGGCCGCTCGAACGGAGCCCGCGGCCGCGCGCCGGCTCACGCCTGCTCCCGCTTCGCCGACCTGTGGGAGCCAGGCACGGCCCGGGTGGCGAGCACCACGCGGTTCCAGGCGTTGATCGTCACCACGGCCCAGGTGAGATCCATGATCTCCCGCTCCGAGAAGTGCTGGCGTACGGCGTCATAGACGCGATCGGGCACGTGCTCTGCCGCGACGAGCGTCACCGCCTCGACCCACTCGAGGGCGGCCCGCTCGCGCTCGCTGTAACAGGGCGCTTCGCGCCACGCGCTCAGCATGTAGAGCCGCCGCTCGTCCTCACCTGCGGCCCGCGCTTCCTTCCAGTGCAGATCGATGCAGTAAGCGCAGCCGTTGATCTGCGAGGCGCGGAGAAACACGAGGGAGATCAGCGTCTTCTCCAGCCCGCAGCGCTTGACGTAGGAGCTCAGCCCGAGCATCGCTTGATACGCCTCGGGGGCGACGCTCTCGTAATTCATCCGTGACTGCATGGGTCCATCCTCCGTGGTTTCGCTTCGCCCGCGCGCCGGCCACCCCGCGCGCGGGCACCTAGCACGACCGCGGGAGGTCGCCCTGAGTAGCGAACCGCCAAGGCGCCGAGCCGCCAAGAGAAGAGGGGAGGGCCGTCCCGCATTCCCTCTTATTTCCCTGGTTTCTTGGCGGCCTCGGCGCCTTGGCGGTTTTTCTGCTGATCCGGGGCAACTTCCCGCAGTAGAGCTAGGACGCACTTTCTAGGCAGCGCGCCGGGCGAGCGCGAGATCCACTTCGTCCCGATCGGCTGGATCCACGTGCGGGGCGCTCAGCGCTGGCGCAGCGCGGCCTTCAGCCGCCGGACGCCCTCGGAGATCTCGTCCTCGGGCAAAGCCGCGTAGCCGAGCAGCAGGGCTCCCCGTCCGGCGGAGCGCGCGCGAAGCTCGGACAGCGCGACGCACCGCACGCCGCTCGCCGCCGCGCGCTCGGCCGCAGCGCCGTCCGCGCGCCCGGTAGGCAGCCAGCCGAGGAGGTGCATGCCGGCGGGCGCCGGGCCGACCTCGATCAGCCCCGACAGCTCTCGCTCCGCCGCCGCGACCAGCGCGGCCTGGCGCCGCTCGTACAGCACGCGCATGCGGCGCACGTGGCGCGCGAAGTGGCCCTCGATCATAAAATCGGCCAGGACCGCCTGCTCCAGCGAGGGCGACGACACATCGGCCAGCGCCTTGGCCGCGACGAACGCGTCGACCAGCCCCTCCGGCACCACGAGGTAGCCGAGCCGCAGCGACGGCGAGAGCACCTTGCTGAATGTCCCCGCGTAGATCACCCGCGCGCCCGGCGACAGGCCCTGAAGGGCGGCGAGCGGCCGGCCCGCGTAGCGGAACTCGCTGTCGTAGTCGTCCTCGAAAACCCAGCCGCTCGACGACCTCGCCCAGTCGAGGAGCGCGCGTCGGCGCTCGAGGCTCATCGTCACGCCCAGCGGGAACTGGTGCGCCGGCGTCACGACGGCGAGCCGCGCCGAGCGCGATCGCCGGACGGCCGTCGCCACGTCGAGCCCCTCCCTGTCCACCGGGACCGGCACCGGCGTCGCCCCGGCCGCGATCAGGGCGCTGCGCGCCGCGGTGTAGCCCGGATCCTCGACCCAGACCGGATCGCCGGGATCGAGCAGCACCTCGGCAGCGAGCGAGATCGCCTGCTGGGCGCCGCTGACCACGATGACCTCGTCCGGCGTGCACCGCACGCCCCTCGCGGTGACGAGGTAGTCGGTGATCGCCCGGCGCAGCGGCGCGTACCCCTGCGGCTCGCAGCGCGTCAGGAGCGCCTGCCACGAGCGGTCCCAGCGCCGGCTCATCAGCCGGCCCCAGGCGGCGGCGGGGAAGGCGTCGAACGCGGGCACGCCCACCTGGAACGCCCAGCCCGAAGGACCGCGCGGCGCGGTGGCGCGCAGGAACGGCGACGCCGCACCCGCCACGAGCGCGCCGCGCCGCGAGAGGGAAGCGCCATCCAGCGAGGGCGCTGGCTGCGGCTCGGAGCTCGGCCGGGCGAGCAGGACGCGCTCCGGCGGCGCGTCGGCGACGTACGTCCCGGAGCCGATCCGGCCGCGCAGGTACCCCTCCGAGAGGAGCTGCGCGTACGCGCCGAGCACCGTGTTGCGCGACAGGCTGAGGTGCGCCGCGAGCGCCCGGGTCGACGGCAGCTTGCTCCCGGACCGCAGCCGCCCGGCGACGATCGCCCCGCGCACCGCCTCGTAAACCTGCCGGTGGAGCGGGGCGCTCGACGCCGGATCGAGCACCACAGCCGCCACCGCGCCCGCGGGCGGAGAGGTCCGCCGCGGCCGCTTTGCCGAGGTCTTCCGCGTCAACGACACGCTCTCCGACGCCTCGGAGGAGGGTCGGGGGAGGGCTCGCCGGGCGGCCCGCGCCGCCCGCCCCTCCCGCCGGGGCGCGTCAGTGCGCCCCGATCTTCGCGCCCGCGCTCGCGCGGGCCGACGCCGACGCCTTGAAGCTCGGCTTGGGGATCGAGATCTTCGGCGCCTTGATCTGCACGTTCACGCTCGGCGGCGTCACGCGGACGCTCGGCGCCTTGACGTGCACGTTGGCCTTCGCGTTGGCCTTGGCAGCGGCGCCGGCCCCCGCGTGGACGTGGACCTTCGGGTCGATGTCGGCCTTCGCCTTCAGGTCGGCCTGCGCGAGGGCGTGGACGTGCGCGTCCCAGTCCGTCTTCACGCGCACCTTCACCCGCGGGGCGCGCGCGTGGACGGCGAACGCCGCCCCGGCCCGGTAGCCGCACAGGGCCACGGCCGAGCGACCCGCGTTCCGCACCGCGATGGTCAGCTTCAGCGGATCGGCGGCGAGCGCGAGCTTGCCGGTCAGGTACGCCCCCGCCGCCACCCCCGCCGCCGCGGTCGCGGCCACGTCCGCGGTCGCGACCGCCGGAGCGAGGACGACCACCTGCGGCGCCTCGGCCACCACGCCGAGCGTGATCTTGCGCTCGCCGATGTCGATGGGCTTCAGATCGGCGTCGAGCACGTAGACGCGGACCTCGCCGGTCACCTCGTCGACCAGGAGCTCGAGGCGGTCGTCGCCCACGATCTCGATGCGCCCGCCGTGCGGGCCGAGCTTGCCCTCCGGCAGCCCGAGCTCCGCCGACGCCTTGGCGTTGGCGAAGAGCTCGGCGGTGCCGCCGGCGGGCACGTGCAGCGTCCCGTTCCACGGCTTGCCTGCGACGTTGAGCGTGTAGCCGATCTCGGTCAGATCCGCCTCCAGCTTGGGGCCGGCGGCGACCAGGAGGCCGGTCTTCGCGTCGAGCGTGAGCGGCACGGTCTTCTCTCCGGAAGCGTCCTTCCACACCAGCGTGCCGCTGACGTCCTCGCGGATCGGCTTGCCGTCCGGGCCCGTGACCGCGGCCTTGACGTTCCCGTCGGCAGCGACATTGAAGGCGGCCTTGCCGCTCTCGTGCTCCTCGACGTAGGCGCCTTCGCCGATCGCCGACTCGGCGGTGGCGGTCACCTCGACCGTCGCGTTCGCCTCAGCCGGCTGCTCGCCCTTGCCGCAAGCAGCCGCGGCGGCGATCAGCAGCAGGGCGAGCACTCCGGAAACCTTGGTGATCTTCATGAAATCCTCCTCTGTGCCAGCGAACCCTCGGCGCGAGCCGCGACTTCGCCTGAGCCGAGACGCCGAGGGTTGAACCTCCCCGGGCGCGCCGGCTGCGGAGCCCATCATACGCCGAGATGCCCTGAAAGGCGCGGACGAGCACGAATATCGGTAGGAATCAAAAGATCCAGGGAAACAGAGGTAGGACAATGGCACTCACGGCCGCCAAGCGGCCGTGTCGTGCCTACCGGCGATTCGTTCAGGCAGCGAGCCGTGCGTCCACGTTGAGCGCGATGATCGATGATCGATCGCCGATGATCGGTGGCCGATGATCGGTGGCCGCCCGCGCCCCGGCGCCGTGTTCAGGGGCTCTCGGCGCCCTGATCTCCGCCCATGTCCAGGATCTGCGGGCACTTGCGCGCCACCGCATCACACTCCGGAGGAGCCGTCTCGAGCGAGCTCAGCGCCGAGTCGCACGTGAGCGCCCGGACCCGCTGCGTCTGGGCAAGCAAGCAGACCTCGTACTCGGCCACCGTGGCGGAGCAGCCGGCGCGGTGCTCGGTCGGAGGCATGCAATCCGCCGCGTGGTCGTCCTGCTCCGCGGCCGCCTCGTCGGCCGTGGAGAGGCACTCGTCCTTCACCGTGCCGCACGGCTGCCCGACGGCGGGAGACGCGACGAGGCCCAGGTACTCACAGGCATCTTCCTTGGAGAGCTTCACCCTCGCCGCGAGCGAATCGCAGGCGGATTGGACGTCATCGGCCGTCAGATCCCTGAGCTGCTTGGAGCTCACGGCGCTGTCCGTCGGGGCGGAATCTGCACCTTCGCCGCCGCACGCAGCGAGGGACAGGACGGTCAACAAGGCCCCGAGATGAGTCGAATGCTTCATTCGTGGTTCCCTTTCTAAGTGCGGCCGCCAGCGCGGGCCGCGAGCGCACCGGGAGCAAACCGTGTACCGCGAGCTCAGCTGTGCACGATGGGATCGCACGGCACGGTCGAAGCTCGATGAAACGGGACAACGACATCGGAGATGTCGAATCCACCAAGCGGGGAAAGCAGGCGATCCCCGGCGGTCCGCGCGCCGCGAGGGAACCGAGACGTCCCCGCCCGAGCGCCGCGCGAGCCACGCTCCGCCGCCTCATGTGTAGTCGCCTGTCGGTGCGACAGCCCCGCCGCGCGGCGTTCGTGCGATGAGCTGGCCTCCACACAGACCTGTTGTACGGTCGGCCGCGCCGTGACATCATCGCGCGCCGTCGGGTGGATGTACTCAGCTCCAGCGTGGATGTCGGGAAACCGCTTTTGACCTACCACCTGGGGCGAATCCAGGCCCGGGCCAAGGGTGCGTCGGTCCCTCGATGATCACGACGCCGAGCTCGGGACAGGCCAGGCACCCCCCGGATGTCCCGGTGTCCATCGGGCCGTGGCGGGTGCTCGCGCCGCTCGGCCGCGGCGGGATGGGGGTCGTCTACCGCGCGCAGCACAGCGTCACGGGCGCGCTCGCGGCGCTGAAGACCGTCAGCGTGGGCGACGAGAGCCTCGTCTCCAGCATCCGCCGCGAGATCCACGCGCTCCGCGGCGTCGAGCACCCGGGCGTCGTGCGGGTGCTCGACGAGGGGGTCCAGGGCGGGCTCCCGTGGTACGCGATGGAGCTCATCGAGGGGCGCACGCTCCGCGATCACAACCAGGAGCGCTGGCGCGCCCGCGGGAGCGTGAGCAGCGAGCCGACCGTGAGCGTCTCCACGGCCATGAACGCGCAGGCCAGCACCGCGACGGCGGAGATCGCGCCCGCGTCGATCATCCCGCGCTCGTACCAGCCCTTCGCGCCGCGCCCGTTCCACCGCGCGGCGGGCGGCGCGCTCCGCCAGGCGCTGACGCTCCTCCGCGCGATCTGCCGGCCGCTCGCGTACGTCCACGGCCGGGGCCTCGTCCACCGCGATCTCAAGCCGGACAACGTGTTCATCCGCCCGGACGGCACGCCGGTGCTCTTCGACTTCGGCCTCGCTTTCCAGTTCGAGGGGCACACCGGGCGCGACGTGCTGCAGGCGGGCGGCAGGCTGATGGGCAGCCCCGACTACATGTCCCCCGAGCAGATCCGCGGCGACCTCGTCGACGCGCGCGCGGACCTCTACGCGCTCGGCTGCATGATCTACGAGGCCGTGACCGGGGGCGTCCCGTTCCTCGGCGACTCGAGCTCCGTCGTGCTGTCCATGCACCTCTACGCCGAGCCGCTCCCGGCCTCCGAGCTCGTCGCCGACGTGCCTCCCGCGCTCGACGCCCTCATCGCGCGGCTCCTGAAGAAGCGCCCCGAGGACCGGCTCGGCTACGCCGACGAGGTCGCGACCGCCCTCGCCGAGCTCGGCGCGGCCGACACGCCGCCGCGCGACTGGAGCGGCGCGGCGCGCGCGCGCGTGCGCGTGCCGAACGCGCAGCCGTACCTGTACCGGCCGCGCCTCGCCGGGCGCGAGGAGGCGCTGCAGCAGATCACCGCGGCGCTCGAGCGCGCCCACGAGCGGCGCCAGGGCAGCCTCGTCGTCGTCGGCGGCGAGAGCGGCGTGGGCAAGACGCGCCTCGCCGTCGAGGCGGCGCACCAGGCGGCGCTCAACCGCATGGCCGTGGTCACGGGCGCGTGCGCGGCCGTGTCCGCCGAGATCGAGCGCGAGGGCGCGGTCAAGGCCGCGCCGCTGCACCCGTTCCGCCCGCTGCTGCTCGCGGTGGCCGACCGGTGCAACGAGCTCGGCCCCGCGGGCTACGACGCGCTGCTCGGTCCGCGCGGCAGGGTCCTCGCGCCGCACGAGCCGTCGCTCGCCCAGCTCCACGGCTACGATCGCTACCCCGAGCCGCCCGAGCTGCCGCCGGACGCGGCCCGCTACCGGCTGCGGACCGCGCTCGCCGACACGCTCGCCGCCTTCGCCGCGACGCGGCCCGTCCTGCTCGTGCTCGACGACCTCCAGTGGGCCGACGAGAACTCGCGCGCCGTCCTCGAGCACCTCGACGCCGACTACTTCGCGGCCCACCCCGTCGTCCTCCTGTGCGCGTACCGGACCGAGGAGACGTCGCCCGCGCTCTCCTCGCTCCTCGGCGCCCCCTGGGCCTCGCGGCTCGAGCTCGGGCGGCTCGACCGCGGCTCGGTCGGGCGGATGGTGCGCGACATGCTCGCCCTGGACGAGCCGCCGGAGGTGTTCGTGCAGTACCTCTTCGAGCAGTCGGAGGGGAACCCGTTCTTCATCGCCGAGTACCTCCGGGCCGCGATCCAGGAGCGGGTGATCTACCGGGACGAGGCCTACGCGTGGCGGATCCGCGCGGGCGCCGAGGGCGCCGCCGCGGAGCGGCTCGCCCGCGCCGCGCGCGGGAGCCAGCCGCCCGCGCCGCTGCCGCTGCCGGGCTCGCTGCGCGAGCTCGTGGCGCGCCGCCTGTCGGGGCTGAGCCGGGAGGCGCTCGCGCTCGCGCGGCTCGCCTCGGTGCTGGGCCGCGAGCTCGAGGAGCGCCTGCTGCTCGGCGCCGCGGGCCTCGCCGAGGTCGACGCCATGGACGCGCTCGCGGAGCTCGCCCGCCGCCACGTGCTCGAGGAGACGGAGCCGGGGCGGCTCGGCTTCGTGCACGACAAGCTGCGGGAGATCGCCTACGCGGGCATCCCCGAGCCGGAGCGGCGGGCCCTGCACGCCGCCGCGGCGCGCACAATCGAGCAGCGCCACCGCGACGCGCCGGGCCTCGCGCTGTCGTACCCGCTCCTCGCCCACCACTATGGAATCGCGGGCGCCGTCCAGGAGACGCTGGAGTACCTCGACAAGGCGGGCGCCCAGGCCCTCGCGACGGGCGCCTCCGGCGACGCGGTGGATTTTTACAAGAGGGCGCTCGACCTCGACGGCGCGCACCCGCCGGAGGAGCGCGCGCCGCCGATCCGGCGCGCGCGCTGGGAGCGGCGGCTCGGCCAGGCCCACTACAACCTCGGCGATCTGCTCGGCGCGGAGCGGCACTGCGCGGCGGCGCTGGAGCTGCTCTCCCGGGACGAGGCCGCGTGGCTCCGCGCGGGGGAGCGCGCGGCGAGCGGCCGCGCGCGGCTCGGGGCGCGGCTGCGCCCGGCGATGGCCTCGCTGAAGCAGCTCGGCCTGCAGCTCGCGCACGTCGCTGGCCTGCCGGCCCCGGTCGCGCGCGACGCGGCCGAGCGCGAGCGCCTCGCCGAGGCGTCGCTCGCGGCGGAGAAGCTGTCGGAGACCTACCTGTTCCGCAACGAGCCGACGCTCGCCTTCCTGGCCGCGCTGGCGGCGACCAACGCCGCGGCGCGGCTCGGCCCGTCGCTCGCGCTCGCGCGCGGGTACGCGACCCTGAGCGTCGCGTTCGGGTACGTCCCGTGGAAGGCCGTCGTCGACGCGTACGCCGCGCGCGCGACGGCGGTCGCCGCGGCGCTCGACGACCCGCAAGGCGTCGCGTTCGTCTCGTGCCTGCGCGGGCTGACGGCGCTCGGCGAGGGCCGGTGCCGCGACGCGCGGGCGCTGCTCACCCAGGCCGAGCGGCTGGCCGACGCGCTGCACGACCGCCGCCGCAAGGAGGAGTGCATCACGCTGCTCGCCGGCGCGGCGTACTCCGAGGGCCGCTGGAGGGAGGCGCTCGACCTGTACGGCGCGCTGGTGATCGCGTCGCGCGAGAGCGACAACGCGCAGGGCCACATCTGGGCGGAGAGCGGCCGCGCGCAGTGCCGGCTGCTGCTCGGCGACGGCGAGGGCGCGATCGCCATCTTCGACGCGCTGTCGGCCGAGGTGCAGCGGCTCGGCGATCGCACGCAGCAGATCACGCACGGCCAGGTCGCGCTGGGGCACCTGCTCCGCGGCGCGCAGGGCGAGGCCCGCGCGGCCGCCGAGCGGACGCTCCCCATGCTCCGCGAGGGACAGCCGGCGGGCTACCACTGCCTGTACGGCTATGCGGCGGCGTGCGAGGTGCTGCTCGCGCTACTCGAGGACGCGCCTGGCTCGGCGGAGCGGCGCGAGCTCTCACGCCTCTCTGCGGAGGCGTGCCGCGCGCTCGGCCGGTACGCGCGCATCTTCCCCCTCGGCCGCTCGACCTCGCTCCGCCTGCGCGGCCTCGCCGCGTGGCTCGCCGGCGGCCGCGCGCGCGCGAGGCGGCTCTGGGCCGCGGCGATCGACGACGCCCTGCAGCGCGGCCTGCCCGTCGAGGAGGCGCGCGCCCGCTTCGAGCTCGCGCGGCACCTCCCGCGCCGCGATCCGGAGCGCGAGCGCCAGATCGCGCGCGCCGCCGCGGTCTTCTCCGCGCTCGATCTCCAGTACTGGCGCGACCGGGTGGCCCGGCTACGCGAGCGCTAGGGCCTCGCGTCCCGGACGAAGAACACAAAAAAGAGCGCCCATTCGACGGCGGGGGGAGGCCGTCACGGGCGCTCTGCCCTTCCGCTTTGGCATTCAGCAGGACACGGGCCAGGGCCCGACCTTGCTCGACCCATGGAGTTGACCTTAAGGACGCTCCTGACGTCTTTCGAACCTGAGATTCTCGATTGCAGGTCTGAACACGATGAACGCGCGGGGACGCGGCTCGATCTCCTCTGTCTGGAGCGGACGCCGCTCGGGCGCGCCGGGCGCGGATGACCGCTTTGGATCGTGCTCACAACCACAGATCGGGGCCGTTCACCGCAGCACGCACGGCGCGATGACAACCGCTGAATCGCCCCTCTCACGAGCGCGTCTAGCATCGCGTCCGATCGCGAGTCGGAGCGTTCCCGCCGCGCCGCTCACCGAGACAGACCGAGCAGCGGAGAGAGAGAGGCTCGCCCCCGGCGCTCACCCGCCCTCACGTGGGGCGCAGAGGCCATCCGCCAGGAACTCCGGAATAATCCATGTACCTAGAACACGTGTTCTACCGCCGAGACGGAGCGAGAGAGGGCCGAGCCGTCAGGCCCTCACTGACGTTATCCGTTGGACAATGTACCGACCCAGGGTATACACCGACGATCATTGACGGCGTGTTCCCAACACACCGGCAAAACACACAGGGAATCCATGCATTATCTCCGGCGCCCGTGCCCTGGACGACGAATTTCCGCGTCGACTGGGGGACAATAAGGCCTCATAAAGGAAGGCGAACAGGCGTCACCGCGCATCTCTCGGAGGATCGGAAAGTTCTACACGGTAGAGAGCCACCATCCATCACCGACGCAGGCGCCCCAAGCAAACAGGGTGAGCCACGTCCATAATCGCCAGTGACCGCGCGCGAAGCCAGGGCGACACACCGGCGACAAGCACGTTCAACGTGCGGCACTCGACATCGTGAAACCTACTCAACACATCTCCTCTCGACCGCCCTACCTGCCCGCTGCCGCACCGGCATCGGAGCGGACTCCCTACCAGCCGATCTCGGCGATCGTCGGCTCATCGCACTATCGCGCCCTGTCGGACGACGCGTTGAAGGACGAGGACAACGCCGCGTGGGTGCTCGGCCTCGCGCCCGACGTGAAGCGGGCGTGGCTCGATCGCATCCGCTGGATCCGGATCGTCGATCGCCTCGCCGAGAACGAGCGCATCGAGCCCCACGCGCGGCGATTCAGCCGCTTCATGGTGGCGTGGAGGCGCGTCCGTTCCTGCGGCTTCGTCGATCCGTGCTGCCCCTTCGCGCGCGAGCTCTCGGCCATCCACGCGCTGTGGCTCCGCCGCCCCGCGCTCGATCGTCCCGACCTGGACGAGATGCAACCGCGCTCGCTCGCCGCCTGGGACGCCTACTTGCTCGCCCTCGCCGACTACCACGCGCCCAGCCTGCTCATCCGCACCCTGAAGGAGCACGACACGATGCTGGTGCGGCTGTCAGGCCATATCTTTCAGCTGGTTCCGTTCCTGACGAAGGAGCACTGGGACGCTGCCGGGGAGTTCGGCCGGCTCGATCAGTTCTTCAACAACCTGAGGGACATGCAGGAGGACGCCGATCGCGGCATCTGCTACCTGCCCGAGGAGGAGCTCGCGCGCCATGGGGTCGCGCGCGCTCAGGTGATCTCCGGACGGTGCGTCGACACGCCCGGATACCAGGCCCTGATGCGGTACTGGCTCGATGAGGTCATGCCAGCGCTCTACGCGCGGGCGGCGCCGTTCATCGAGGCGCGCGGCCTCCACCCCTCGCTCCAGATCATGAGGGAGTGGAGCCTGCGCCGTTATGCCCGCATCACACGGGTGTTCCGCGCGACCGGCTTCGATCACCGCCGGTTCCCCGCGCGGTACTGGGCCGAGGTGCGGCGCGACCTCGCCGAGCGGCGGCAGCTCCTCCGCGCTCACCCCGTGTAACGCCTCACCGTCGAGAGGAGCGCGTCCGGCTCGAACGGCTTGCCGAGCCACGCGTCCGCGCCGACCTCGGCCGCCCGCCGGTGCGCGTCCGCCGCGGCGGTGAGCACGACGATGGGCGCCTGACGCCCGTGCCGGACCTCGAGCTCGCGCGCGAACTCCGGGCCGTTCATCACCGGCATCTTCATGTCGAGCAGGATGAGATCCGGCAGGTCGTGCTCCAGCTTGGCCAGCGCCTCGCGACCGTTGCACGCGATCTTGACCCGGTAGCCGTCCTCCTGGAGCACGAGGGACACGAGCGCCACGAGATCCGCGTCGTCCTCCACGAGGAGCACCGTCTTTGCGTGTCTGTCGCTCATCGTCGATCGGCCGCGGGGGCCTCGCTGCTGAGTGGAAGGGTGAAATAAAACGTGCTGCCGCTGTCCTCCTCGCTCTCGAACCAGATACGGCCGCCGTGGCGCGTGATCATGTCCTTCGCAAGGAACAGCCCTATCCCCATGCCGCCATAGTCGTGTCGGGTGTCCGTGTGCGCGCGGAAGAAGCGCTCGAAGATCCGCTCCTGCCTGTGCGCGGGGATGCCGACGCCCTGGTCGCGCACGGACACGACCGCCTCGAAGCGCGGCGCCGCGCCGTGCCGCTGCGAGAAGAGCGCGGCGTCGCAGGAGGACGGCGGCGACGACGCCGGCGCGCGCTCGGCGACGGCGACGCGCACGTCGACGTCGCCGCCGTCGGGCGAGTACTTCACCGCGTTGTCGAGGAGGCTCGCGAGCACCTGGCGCAGCCGCTCCGGATCGGCGCGCACGACGGGCGGCCGCTCGGCGTCGAGCGACAGCCGCACCCGGTGGCGGCTCGCCGACTTCGCGACGCGATCGACCGACTCCTGCACGAGCTCCTTCAGATCCACGTCCTCCTCGGAGACCTGGAGCACGTCGAGCGTGACCTGCGAGATGGCCAGGAGATCGTCGACGATGCGGTTGATCCTGTCCGCGCCGCGGTCGATGGCCTCCAGCATCTTGCGGCGCGGCGCCGGCAGATCGTTCGAGTTGCGCAGGAGCGCGAGCGCGTATCCCTTCATGATCGCGACCGGCGTCTTGAGCTCATGCGCGCCGACCCGGATGAACTGATCTTTGACGAGATCGAGCTCCATGAGCTCCGTCACGTCGCGGGCGACCGCGACCGCGCCGAGGACCGCCCCGCCCTCGCTGCGGATCGGCGCCGCGCTGGTCCGCAGGAAGACGTCGCGGCCCGCGCGGCCGTCCGCGAGCACCTGCTCTTCCTGCACGATGGTCTCGCCGGCGAGCGCCCGCACCATGGGCAGCTCGTCGCGCGTGAAGGCGCGGCCGTCGCTGTGGCGCATCCGGCCGAGGTCCATCACCTCCTCGACCATCCGGCCGGCCTGCTCCGAGCGGCCCGAGAGGCCGAGCAGCCTGAGCCCCGAGGCGTTGATCATCGTCAGCCGGCCCTGGCGGTCGCACGCGAACACCCCCTCGACGAGGTTGTCCAGCACGGCCCCGAGCTGCGCCGCGCGCTGCGCCGCGTCCTGCAGCAGGCGCTCGCGCTCCGCCAGGTAGCTCCGCGTGCGCCGGGACGACTCCTCCAGGCGATCGACCATCGCGTTGACGCCGCCCGCCAGCGCGCCGATCTCGTCCTTGAAATAGACCGGGATCCGCTCCAGCCGGTCGACCTCGCCGCGCTGGACGATCTTCTGGATGACCGCGGCGACCTGCTGGAGCGGGCCCGCGAGGGCGCCGGCGAGGAAGCCCGCGCAGACGGGCGCCCAGGTGACCGCGACCATCGAGAAGATCGCCAGGGTGAGCTTCAGGCCGGGCTTGGCCGGCCCCGCCGTCTCGCCGAGCACCATCGCCGCCATCCAGCTCGTCGGCGCGATGGCGAGGCAGGCGCCGAGGATCACGAGGCGGACGGCGAGCGAGTAGCCCTTGCCGGGCATGGAGAGGCCGCGCTCGCGCGCGATGAGCGAGATCACGCCGGCGGCGGGGGCGAGCAGGCGGCCGAGGATGCTGTAGGCGAGCGGCAGCGCGGCCGCGAACAGGGCCAGCGCGAACAGGGCCAGCGCGACGCCGCGCTGGACGCCGAGCGGGCTCTGGTCCGGCGCGATGAGGTAGAGCGCCATCGTGACCGGCAGGTACAGGAGCCCCCACGACACGGCCCAGACCGTCGCGAACGCGAGCGGGGTGTCGTAGGCGGCGTTCGCCGCGGCGAGGACGACCTCCTCCGGGGGCGCCGCGCCGCCGCTGCTCGTGTCCTCGACGCCCGCGCCGCTCTGGAGGCGATGGGCCACGGCGTACTGCCGCAGGCGCTCGATCGGGCGCAGCATGTGGACGAGCAGCGCGATGAGCCCCCCCGTCTTGACGAGGTACATGAGCCCGATCAGCCCGAGTAGCCGCGCCTGGACCGCCGAGTCCACGACGCCGAGGAGGCGCAGGTGAGCGACCGGGACAAGCAGGCTGTACGGCAGCTCGATGCCGAATGCATAGGCCACGACCCGGGGCGTGAACGACAGAGTCCGCGACCTCCCCGGATTCCAGATTCTAGCCCAGGCGGCTCGGCTGATGGCCACGTCCGTCACCCCCCTTGTTGAAGCATGGCTGCGGGGTTCGCGCCTCTCGGGCCCCTCCGCGCCAAGTTGATGAGTCAGGTCGCCAGGCAGCTTTGCTATGAGACCAACGAGCGAGTTGTCGACCGTTTTGCGCAGCGGCTCGTGTCGATTCGCTCGACTCCCACTCACATGTTCCGTCCGCGCGCGGGCGTTCTGCGATTTTCCTGATCAGCTCAGGGACTGCCTTATGGCGTTCCTGGCGATCAGGAAAAGGATGGTGAGCACGTGGCGCGCGCGCAGGCCGCTTGCCTCACCGCGGTAGACGGGGCGCACGCTGACCTCGCAGACGCGGAGCCGGCGAGCCGCGAGGGCGGCGAGCAAGTCGTTCGGATAGCCGTAGCGGGGCCAGAGGCCGTCGAGGTCGAGCGCGTCGATCGCGCGGGCCGAGATGGCGGTGTACCCGCACTGGCTGTCGGAGAGGGCGTCGAGCCCCGCCGCACGGCGGGTGAGCGCGGCGAGCGCCGCCGTCGCGGCGAGCCGCTGGAGAGGCATGACGCGCCACACGTCGGGGTGGCGCAGCCGATCGCCCTTCACGTAATCGGCTTCGCCCGAGGCGATCGGGGCGACGACGCGCGGGAGATCGCGCGGATCCATCTGCCCGTCGCCGGCCATGACCGCGACGGCCGAGGCGCCGAGGGCGCGAGCGCGCCGGTAGCCAGCGACGATCGCCGCGCCGACGCCGCGGCACTCCGGGTGGACGAGCACCTCGAGGCGCTCGTCCCCGAGCGCGCGCGCCATCTCGGCCGTGCCGTCTCGACTGGCGTCGTCCACGACGATCACGTGGTCGACAAAGGCGGGGACCGACCCCGCCGCCTCGGAGATCCATCGCGCCTCGTCCCGCGCGGGGATGACCACTGCGACGCGCGCACCGTGGAGCACGCGGATTCCTAGCGGAGCGAGCGGCCTCCGGCAACGCGATCGACGCCGCGACGAGGCGCCCGGCGCCGCGCCGCGAGCCGTGCGCGCCGGACGTATTACCTGCCAGCGCTCTTGCGGAGCTCGGCGTAGGAGCCGCCGGGCGTGGCCGTCTCGACGGGCAGCCCGGCCGGCCCCCACCCCGGCTCGGTGATCGCGCCGAACGCGTCGCGCGGCCCCTCGAAGCCGGCGCGTTGCTCGATGACGGCCGTGTAGCCGGCCGACACCATGGCCTCGGCCGCGCGCATCGAGCGCTGTCCGGACTTGCAGCCCACGATGATCTTCGCGTCCCTGGGATAGAGGGCGCGGACCACATCGAGGAAGTCGGGGTTCTGCTTCATGCCGCCGGCGCCGGCGTGCATGAGCGGCACGTTGTGCGCGCCGCTCGGGTGCCCGGCCGCATATTCGGGCTCGCTCCGGACGTCGAGGTAGAGATACCCCTCCTCGTCGATGAGCTTCTTGGCCTGCTGGGGGGATACACGCTTGATGTCCGCCATGGGGCGCAGTCTACCCCCGGCGCGGCGCGCTCGTCAGAACGTATGAATGAAGAGCCCGCTGCGGAGCTTCGGCTCGAACCACGTGCTCTTCGGCGGCATGAGCAGCCCTGCGTCGCTCACCGCGAAGAGCTCGTCGATCTGCGTGGGATAGAGGTGGATCGCCATCGTGAACGCGCCCGAGTCGACGCGCCGCTCGAGCTCGGCGACGCCGCGGATGCCGCCGACGAAATCGACGTGCTTGTCCCGGCGGGGGTCGCTGACGCCGAAGACCGGGCCGAGGATCTGGTCCTGGCAGATGGAGCAGTCGAGCGAGGCCACCGGGTCTTTGGCGTCGAACGACCCCGGGCGGACCCTGGCGGTGTACCAGCGGCCGCCGAGGTAGAGCCCGAAGGTCCGCGGCTCGGCCGGGGTGGCGGCCGCGCCGTCGCTCGCCGGCGCGAGGTCGAGCCGCTCGCCGAGGGCCGCGAGCAGCGCCTCCGCGCTGCGGCCGGCGAGGTCCCGCACGACGCGGTTGTACGGCATGATGTTCATCTGGTCGTGCGGGAAGACCACGGCCAGGAAGACGTCGTGCTCGCCGCCGTCGCCGCGCAGCTTCCTGTGGACGCGCGCCGCCGCGGCGCTGCGGTGGTGGCCATCGGCGACGTAGAGCGTCGGGACCGCCTGGAAGCGCTCCTCGAGGTCGGCGGTCGCCGCGCGGCCGAGGACCCAGAGCTTGTGCTCGACGCCGTCGGCGGTCGTGAAATCGTAGATGGGCGGCGACTGCAAGGCCTCCGCGACCGCGCGGTCGATGCCCGCGTCGGCGCGGTACGTGAGGAACACCGGCTCGTCGTGGGCGCCGAGCTCCTCGATGTGGCGGGTGCGGTCGTCCTCCTTGTCGGGGCGCGTCTTCTCGTGCTTCTTGATGACGTCCTGCTCGTACTCGGCGACCGCGGCGCAGCCGACGACGCCGATCTGCCGGTGATCACCCATCCTCTGGGCGTAGAGGTAGAGGTGCGGCTCCGGGTCCTGCGCGAGCTCGCCGCGCGCGATGAGATCGGCGAGGTTCTGCGCGCCGCGGGCGTAGACGGCGTCGTCGTGCTCGTCCGTCCCCTCGGGCAGGTCGATCTCGGGGCGGGAGACGCGGAGGAAGCTGTGCAGGCCTCCCGCCGCGAGGACGCGCGCCTCGGCGGTGGAGATGACGTCGTACGGCGGGCTCGCGACGCGAGCCGCCTGGGCCTGGGGGGGTCGGTAAGCGCGGAAAGGTCGGACGGTAGCCACGGGGAGCGACTAGCCCAGCCGCCTGGGCGCGTCGAGGCGGCTCGCGCGGCGGGAGCCGCGGCAGGCGGGGCGGCAGACCGGCGCGGAGCCCCGGCGACGGCGGCGCTCATGGCCGCGCGCGGCGCGTGCTAGGAGGGGACTCGCGCCGCGAGCCGCTCGCATCCGCTCGCCGCCGCACCACCCCGCCCGCGCACGACCGCGCGCCGCACGAAGAGGAACCTTGTCCAGCTCCGGTGAGTCCTACCCTCCGCCGCGCTATTCGACCCTCCCTCCCGGCTCGGCGGACGACGATCTCCCCCTGCCAGGCGAGATCACCTCGTTCTCCAGCTCGCGATCCCGCCGCGTGATCGCCGTGGGGGGCGGCCGCGGGGGCGTCGGCAAGGCGACGCTCGCGGTCAACCTGGGGGTGTACTTCGCGCAGCTCGGGCGCGACGTGATCATCATCGACACCGACGCTTACAGCCCGGGGCTGCACGCCGCGCTGGGGATCGAGGCGCCGCCGCTCGTCACGCGCGAGGACATCGAGGAGGGCAAGGCCGAGCCGATCGCCACCACGGTGCCCGGGCTCCGGCTCGTCCCGACCGCGTACGACCCGATGACGGCCACGCCGCACCGGCCGAGCCGCGCCGCCTACTGGATGAAGATGATCCAGGAGCACGACGTCGACTACGTGATCGTCAGCCTCGGCGCGGCGACCGGCTCCTCGACGCTCGACCTCTTCCTGCACGCCGACGTCGGCATCTGCGCCACCACGCCCGAGCCGCTCGCGGTCGAGCACTCCTACCGCTTCTGCCGCGCGCTCTACCAGCGCACCTTGCGCCGGGCGCTCATGAAGGAGCGCTTCAAGATCCGGCTCGTGGAGAAGGTGGCGGCGTCGCTCCCGGCGCTCGCGACGCCGCGCGACTTCATCATGGAGGTGAAGCGGTTCGACGAGGGGGTCGCGTCGCTCGCGGCCGCGCAGCTGCCGCGGGTGAAGCCGCACCTCGTGGTCAGCCAGACCCGGCACCGCTCGGACCTGGAGCTCGGCCCCGCGATGAGCGCCGTCTCGGAGCGCTTCCTCGGCATCTCCCTCGACTACCTCGGACACATCGAGCACGACGACGCGGTGTGGCTGACCGCGCGCCGGCGCCAGCCGCTCCTCATCGACAGCCCGACGTCGAAGAGCGCGCGCAACCTCGAGCGCGTGGCCCGGCGCATCCTCGCGCTGCTCGCCGCGCGCGACTCCCGCCCGGCCGAGGCGCACGCCCGCGCCCTCGCCGCCGCCTCGAAGAGCGCCGCGCCGCCGACGCTCTACGAGGCGCTCGGCCTCGCGCGGACGGCCGCGGACGACGAGATCCGGCGCGCCTACAAGCGCCAGCGCGACACCTACCGGGAGGGGAGCCTGCCCGTGGTCAGCGTGCTGAGCCCCGCGGTGCTCCAGAAGGAGCAGGCGCGCATCGAGGAGGCGCACGACACCCTCCTCGATCCGGTGCGCCGCCGCGCGTACGATCTCTCGACCTACCCGGACGATCCGCGCACGCAGCTCGGCCCGGTGCGCGCCGAGAACGCCGCCGCCGCAGCCGAGCTGGCCATGCTCCAGGCCGAGCTCGCGCGCGAGATCAACGCCGAGACGCAGTTCAGCGGCGCGCTGCTCCGCAAGGTGCGCGAGTCGCAGGGGGTCGAGCTCACCGACATCTCGCAGCGGACCAAGATCTCGCTGGCGCACCTCCAGGCGATCGAGAACGAGGCGATAGGCGACCTGCCCGCGACCGTCTACGTACAGGGATTCGTTCAGGAAATTGCCAAGTACCTGCGGCTCGATCCGGCGCAGGTGGCGAAGACCTACATGCGTCGCCTGCGCGAGATCTCCGCGGGCTCGCGCGCCAAGCCGCATGGCTGAGGCGTCGCGCGGAAGCGACGGGGCGGCGCGGATCGGAGGCGGGCGCGGCGGGCGCGGCACGTGCGGCATGTCAGAGCGCGCCGGCGGGGATCTCGCGTTCTCGGCGCTCGCGTTCGCGCTCGCGCTGCTGCCGCGGCTCTACGTGGCGATCGCGTGGGCGCGCGAGCCCGTGTGGGACGGCCATTACTACGATTTCGGCGCGCGCCGCATCGCCGCCGGGCTCGGCTACTCGGACGATCTCATCGTCGGGGGCCAGGCGGTATGGCACCCGTGGTGCCATTATCCTGTCGGCTACAGCGGGTTCCTCGCCCTCGTCTACCGGCTGTTCGGCGCCGGGCCGCACGCGGCGACCGTCGCGAACGCGGTGACCGGCGCGCTGCTCGTCGTCGTGGTCCACCGCCTCGCCCGGTACGCGACAACGCCGGCGCGCGCCCGCGTGGCGGCGCTCCTCGCGGCGCTCTCGCCGGGGCTCATCGTCTATGCGGCGCTCGTCATGACGGAGCCGCTCGCGGCGCTCGGCCTGGTGACGGCGCCCTGGCTGCTCGCGCGCGACGCCGCGCGCGGTCGCCCGGCCCGCGGCGCGGTCCTCGCGGGCGTGGCGCTCGGGCTCTCGGCGCTGGTGCGGCCGCAGAGCCTGCTCTGCGCGCCGGCGCTCGCGCTGCTGGCCATGCGCGCCCCGGAGGCGTCCGCGTCTGGAGGACCGGCGGCGACGGCGTCTGGAGGGGCGGCCGCGTGGAAACGCGGCGCGCTCGCGGCGGCGCTCGCGGCCGCGACGGCCCTCGCGGTGGTGGCGCCGTGGACGATCCGCAACTGCCGCGTGATGGACGGCTGCGCGCTCGTCTCGACGAACGGCGGCTGGAACCTCGCCATCGGCGCGTTCCCGCGCGCAACGGGCCGCTTCGAGACGCTGCGCGCGGGCGACGGCTGCCCGATCGCGCGCGGCCAGGTGGCGCAGGACCGCTGCTGGATGGCCGCGGGGCTTCGGTGGATCAAGGATGATCCAGGTCGCTGGCTGGCCCTGATCCCGAGGAAGCTGGGCTTCACCTTCGATCACGAGTCGTTCCCGATCGGCTATCTCGGCGAGGCGAACCCTGCGGCGTGGCCCGAGGAGCGGCGCGCGACCGGGCGCCGCGTGCTCACGGCGTCGCACCTCGGCCTGCTGTCCGCCGCGGCGCTCGGGGTCGTGGCGATGCCTCGGCGGAGGCCGCGGCGCGAGCTCGTAGCGCAGCTCCTCGCGCTCGCGGCGGTGCTCGGGCTCGTCGCGTGGGGGGTGCTCGGCGACGGGCACGCGTTCTGGCCGCTCGCGGTGGCGATCCCGCTGATCGCCGCGCTGCCGCTGCCGGGCCGACCCGCGAACGGGGGTGTCGTCGGCTACCTCGCGTTCGCGGTCGCGTCGGTGGCGCTGACGCACGCCGTGTTCTTCGGCGAGGACCGGTATCACATGGTCGTGACGCCGGCGCTGTGCATCCTCGCCGCGTGCGCGCTGCGGCGAAGAGAAGCGGCGCGGGCGGAAGCGCGGGAGATGTGACGACGCGGGTCAGGCCGCCGGCCACGGTACCCTCCCTGCGAGGAGCGGGAGGCTAACCACCGCGTGGGGGGCGCAATCCCACGTTGTGTGAAGGGCGTGAAGCAGCTCGACCCGCGGCGGCTCCGTCCGGTACCGCTACGCCACAGGATCATGGTGGGCGCGCAGCGCATCGCGCGCTCGAGCAGGGAGCAAGGCCGTCTGATCGTGCTGTCCTTTCCGTGGCGGCCCCTGATCTTTCGATTGGATCCGGCACCGGTCGCCCACAGCAGCGAGCAGTCGGTGCGAATTTTTCGCAGCGAACGGCCGGAGGCGTTCGCGGACTGGCGACGGGAACGCGTGGGTACGCAGCGGCGGTCTATCTACGGAGACGCATAGATAGGATGCGGCAGATCGCGACCCGTCCGCGGGAGTACAGAGATCGGACGCGGTGACGCGCAGCCTACGTGCAGGAATCACGCAGACAGGCCGCGCGTCGCGACTAAACCACCTCGAGGCGTGGGATTGGTTCGTCGACCCGGAGCCTATAAGGCAGCCGAGAAGTCGGCTGGTAGACGAGCGCGTTAGGTCTCCGGGACGGCCACCAAGCGAAGATGGCATACGACGAGTTGTTGCCCTCGCTGAGACTCGGCCGGCGGACGCCGTCTTGATAATCTGCGACGCGGACGATGACTGTCCCGTTTCGTGGGGACCGAAGGCCGCCAAACTCATATCGCAGCAAGTCCTCGGCGGCGCGGTGATGATTGTGCGCGAGCACGAGACATGGCTGCTTCTTTCGCAGTTGGATGTCGCGGCGCTTGAGGGGCGAACCATAGAATCAATCCGTGGCGCCAAAGGCGTTCTCGCGAAGACTGCTGGGGGGGTTACAAGCCCACGGCTCATCAGGTTGAGCTTACCGGTCGTATAGACATCGAACTTCTATCGGAGTTGTCCCCGTCGTTTCGTAAGCTCGTGCGAGACCTGGCTCGTATTTCTGGAAAATCGTGGTGAGCTCGTAGAATTGGGCCGACACCCAACGAGGGCTTGGCCGGGCGTCGGGATGGGAGGTAGGTCGCCATCCTGGCCTGCATGGAATACGGGCTTCGCCGCGCGCTCGTTCGGGAAAAGCATGGACGTCTCGCCAGCGCCCTCGGCGCCGTCATCGCGAGCCGGCCGGTTGGCCCTCTCTCCGGCCGTATGCGAAGGCTCCTCGCCATGGTCTCCATGCGCCACGAGGTCCTCGTGGATCTCTTCAGAAACCGACCTTCCCTCGCCGCCGAGATCCTCGTCGAGGTCCTCGGCGTCACGCTCCCGACCTACAGCGAGGCCCGCGTCGCCTCCATCGACCTGACCGAGACCACGCCGGCCGAGTACCGCGCCGATGTCGTCGTCTTGCTCCTCGATGCGGACAAGCCGGTCCGGGTCATCATCGTCGAGGTGCAGCTCAGGAAAGACGACGACAAGCCGTTCAGCTGGCCCGCCTACCTGACCGTCTCGCGAGACCAGCACCGCTGCCAGGCGGGCCTGCTCGTCGTCGCGCCCGACCCCCTCGTCGCGGACTGGTGCGCACAGCCGATCGAGATCGGCGTGCCCGGCTTCATCCTGCGCCCGCCCGTGCTCCGTCGCGACAGCGTTCCGGTCGTGACGGACCCAGCGGAAGCGGTCCGTCGACCGGAGCTGGGGGTCCTCTCCGCGATGGCCCATGGCGAGACGGAGCAAGGCGCGACGATCGCAGGCGCTGTGCTGCCCGCGATCCAGGGGCTCGATGACGAACGCGCCCGGTTCTACTACGATCTCCTGTACAATTCCCTGAACGACGCGGCTCGCCGGGCGCTGGAGGCGATGATGAAGGGCTACGAGTACCAGAGCGATTTCGCGAAGAAGTACGTCGCGCAGGGCCGTGACGAAGGACGCATCGAGGGGCGCATCGAGGAAGCGGTGCGCGCCCTGTTGAGCGTGCTCCGGACTCGCGGCATCGCCGTGCCCGAGGCGGCACGCGAGCGCATCCTCGCCCAGAAGGACCCGGAACGCCTCGAGCGCTGGATCGAGAAGGCTGTCACCGCGGCCGCACTCACCGAGGTGCTCGACGAGCCGAGCTGAGGACGAACGGGCTCCGGACGCGTCGCCGCAGTCACAGGCGCGCTAGCCGCCGCCGGCCTGCGCGTCCTTGCCGGTCGCCTTCTCCGCCTCGCCCGGTGTCTCTTGCTCCGCCACAACGAGGATCTCGACCCTCCGGTTCCTCGCCCGCCCTGCCTCCGTGTCGTTCGGCCCGACCGGGCTGAACTCGCCATAGCCGACCGTCGACAGGCCCCGCGGCGACATCCCGCGCTCGACGAGCCGCTTGACCACCGCCGTTGCCCTCGCCGCCGAGAGATCCCAGCTCGACGAAAACCTCGCGCTCTTCATCGCCTTCCGGTCGTTGTCCGTGTGCGCGGCGACCTGAAAGCGAAAGGCCGGCATCGTCCGGAGCACGCCGGCGATGTCGTCCAGCGCCGCCCGCCCTTCCGGCGTGAGCTCGGCCCTCGCGCCGTTGAACAGCGCGTCGCTCGGCACCTCGATCACGAGCTGCCCGGCGCGGAGCCCGACACGGACCTTCCCCGCGAAGGCCGCGCCCTTCAGCCGGTCCACGGCGTCGCGGATCCCGGCCGCGCGCGCCTCGGCCGCCGCCTGCTTCCGGCGCAGATCGTCGAGCTTGGCCCGCGTCTCCGCGAGCTCCGCCGACAGGCTGCCCCGCTCGCCGGCGAGCTGCCCCACGCTCTGCCCGGCGCTCCGGAGCCGCGCCGACAGCTCCTCGTTCATGGCGATGAGCTCGTCGAGCCGCCGCGCGAGCCCCGCCTCGGCCGTCGTCGCCTCGGACAGCCTGAGATCGCGCGCCCGGAGGTCGTCCGAAAGGCGCGCCAGCTCCTCCTTGATGGCGGCGACCTGCGCGGACCGCTGCGCGGCCTCGGCACGCGCGCTCTGGGCCTCGGCGCGGGCGCTCTGGGCCTCGGCCCGCGCCTTGTCACCCGCGTCGCGCTCTCTCTGGATCTCCGCACGCGCCTCGTCGTACAGCCCCTGCCGGACGAGGCAGCCCGGCGTCGCCAGCCCGAGCAGGCCGGCCGTGAGGAGCCGCGCCGCCGCAGGCGAGCGCCGCGAGAGCCACGTCGGGATCCTGCCGGACGTCGTCGTGTCTTTCATGCGTCGCGGGCACTCTGGCACGAAATCACGGGCGCGACGAAATCGTGGCAAACGTTCCCCGCGCGCCGCCGCGCGAGCGGTCGCGAGCCGTCCCACGGCGCGCGATCCCCTGGTACCCTCGGCGGCGTGATGCCTCGGCGAGCTTGGTTTTCCGTGGGCGCCCTCGCGGCGACGACGCTGGTCGGCAGCGCCGCGGCGGCGTTCCCGCACGTCGTCCGCGAGGGCGAGACGCTCGCGCAGATCGCGGAGCGCACCTACGGGCGCGTGCAGATGGAGCAGGTGCTCGTCGCCGCCAACGCGCTCGACGCGGGCGCCGGCGTGCCGATCATGCCCGGCCTGCGGCTGGAGGTGCCCGCGCTGGGCCACCACCGCGTCACCGCGGGCGAGACCTGGGCGATCCTCGCGGAGCGGCTGCTCGGCACCGCCGACCGGAGCGACGTCCTCGCGATCTCGAACGACACGTGGCCCTGGCTCGAGCCGACCGACGGGCAGGAGATCATCGTGCCGTACAACCTGCGGTACGTCGTCGGCCAGCACGACACCTTGCTCACCATCGCCTATCGCTTCCTGGGCAAGCGGGACCACGCGTGGATGCTCGACAAGTACAACCACCTCAAGCAGCGCCCGCTGCGCCGCGGCATGGTGATCCTCGTCCCGCTCACGGATCTGCCGCTCACGGCCCAGGGCAAGGCCGAGGCCGCGAGCTCCGGCGCGCTGGTGCGCTCCGAGGGGGCCGGCCGCGCGCGCGACGCCCAGCGCCGGGTCGACGCCGAGCTGCCGCAGCTCGCCGGCGACGTGCGGAGCGGCCGCTACATCGACGCCGTGGCGCGGGCGAGCCGCCTGCTCGGCTACGGCGATCTCGCCCGGGTGCAGATCGCCACGCTGCAGCGGCACCTGCTCGAGGCCTACGTCGCGCTCGACGCCACCGGGCTCGCCGAGACCGCGTGCGCCGCGTGGCGCGAGGCCGACCCCGCCGCGCGACTCGATCCCATCGAGCTCAGCCCGAAGATCGTGCGCGCCTGCACCTCGTCGACGGAGCTGCACCTCAGGGCGCCTTCGCCCGACCCCGCGCCGCCGATCCCCGCGGACGCGGGCGGTGGGCGGTGACCTCGCAGCAGCCCGCGCCCGATCGCCTGCCCGCCGGGCACGGCGTCGCGTCGCGGTACACCGTCGAGTCCGTCATCGGCGAGGGGGCCTCCGGCGTCGTCTACCGCGCCACCCGCGACGAGGACGGCCAGCGCGTCGCGCTGAAGGTGATCCACAGGCACCTCTCGGGCACGCCCCAGATCTTCAGGCGCTATCACCGGGAAGCCGCCATCCTGGAGCGCGTCGAGGGCCCTCACGTCGTCCGGATGCTCGACTTCGTCGAGGAGGGCGGGCTCCTCGTGATCGCGCTGGAGCACATCGACGGCAGCTCGCTCGAGGAGCTCCTGCGGGACCACGCGCCGATCGAGATCGACGTGGCGATCGAGATCGCCCTGCAGATCTGCGCCGCGCTGGAGACAGCGCACGCGGCGGGCGTGGTGCACCGCGATCTCAAGCCGGCCAACGTGCTCATCGAGCGTCCGGACGGGCGCGCGGGCGCCGCGCCGTCTCCCTTCGCCGGCCGCGTCCGCGTTGTCGATTTCGGGCTCGCGAAGGTGGTGCACGGCGAACAGCAGACGACCGGGCTCACCGAGAAGGACATGATCTTCGGGACGCCGGAGTACATGGCGCCGGAGCAGGTGCGCGGGGAGGACGTCGATCCGCGCAGCGACATCTACGCGCTCGGCTGCATCCTCTACGAGATGGCGGTCGGCGCCGTGCCGTTCAGCAAGCGGACGCCCATCGCCGTGATGACGGCGCAGATCGCCGAGCAGCCCCTGCCGCCGCGCGCCAGCGAGCGCTCCGGGCTCATCTCGGCCGGCCTGGAGGCGGTCATCCTGAGGGCCCTCGCCAAGAGCCCTTCCGAGCGGCACCCGAGCGCCAGGGCATTCGCCGACGCCCTGCGCGCCTGCCGAGAAGAACGGCGCGTCGTGCACCACACCCCCGCGAGCCTCGCGGACGCCGTCTCGATCACCGATCTCGCGCTCGAGCGGACCGGCCTGGATTACGCCGCGCCCCTCCAGGACGGTGCTTCCGCCTCGGGCGTCGGCCATGTTGACCACGTCGGTGATCCGGTCACGCGTCCGGAGAGCGCGGTGGCGAGCACGGTGGCGAGCACGGTGAGGAGAGCGCTGCCCGAAAGCGCGGCCGCGGCGGTCCGCGAGACGCCCGCTGGCCCTGCGCCGCCGGCGGGCGGCACATCGCGTGAGCTCATCCTCTGGACCGTGGTGGCCATTCTCTGCGCGGCCGCCGGCATCGTGGTCGGCACGCTGTTCGGGGCGCGCTAGGGCGCGCTGGAACGCAGCTGAAACGCAGCTGGGACGTGCCTGGCGCGCCGCCATCGGGGGGCTGCGGCTATGGCGTGGAGCGCGAGGATCGTGGTAATCGTTCTCATGCGTTCCTTGCTGTCCGGCGGCGCTGCCCTCGCGGCACTCCGCTCTGCTCGGCCCCGGCGGCGGCGCGCTCTCCCCTGCGTCGCCGCCGCGCTCGCCCTCCTCGCCCCCGCGGCCGCTTCGGCCTACGACTCGCTCGCCGTGCCGTGCGCGGACGACCCGCTCCAGTGCGCGCGGGGACCGCTCACGTTCCAGCGCAAAGTCGCCATCCCGCTCGGGCTCGACTTCGATACAGGCTGGGTCCCGCCGGGCTCACCGCTGCAAGTCAGCCTCGGGGCCGCGGTCTACGCCAGCACCCAGGTCTCGTTGAGCGGAGCGCTCGAGGCGTCCTGGCCAGAGGCGCTCGCGCTCAAGGCACCAGGCGCCCCGGATGGAGGCGCGTTCAGCTGCGATGTCGGACTCGACGTCAGCGCACAGGGACACATCAGCATTTCCGTCCTGGGCCAGGACTTCGACTGGACGGGCGATATTCCCTATGTGCCCCAGGTCGATTTCCAGGTGCACGCCGGAGAGCAGTTCGACGCCTGGGGCTGGGAGCCGGGCATCACGCTGGAGAGATCCACAGCGCTGCAGCGCGTTGCGTCCGTATCGCTCGGCGACCTCATCGGCGGCTCGATCCCCGGAATCGACGGGAGGTTCGAGCTCGACATCGCGATGGACGTCGCGGCCCGCTACACGACCCATCGCGTGGCCATCGAGACGCTCGATCAGGCGACGGTGAGCGGAGGCGACATCACCTCCGAAGCCGGAGCCTCCTCCGTGGACTACCTGGGAGGCCCGTCGGTCGAGCTCAACGTTCGTCCGGAGGGCTCGGTACGGTACGACGGCACGCTCCACCTGGTCCCCGCGTTCAGCGTCAGCCTGCTCGGCCGCTCATGGTCGATCCCGCTCGCCGACATCCCGCTCGCCTTCCCGTACACCGAGCACGAATGGGTCTTCGAGAGCGAGCGCGTCCATGTGCCGCTCCCGGACCTCGCGCTGGACAAGCAGGAGATCGATTTCGGCGCCGTGGAGGTGGGGCAGGCCAACGTGGAGCTCGTCCGGCTGTCGAATGCGGGGGAGGCGCTGCTCGACGCCGTCGTGACGACCGACGACGCGGAGAGCTTCGAGCTCGCGGACGCGGCGCTCGGGATCGACCCGGAAACGGAGGTCGACTTCGCGATCCGCTTCGCGCCCAAGGCCAGCGGCGAATTCGCGGCGACCGTCCTCGTCGAGTCCAACGACCCCGACCGGCCCGTGCAGAGGATCGCGGTGCGAGGGATCGGCGTCGGCGAGCCGGAGGCCCCGGCAGGCGGCGGCGAGCTCGCGGAGGAGGACGGCGGCTGCGCCTGCCGCTCGGCCGTGGGCGCGCCGCGCGGGAGCGCCGGCGGCCGGGCGTGGGCGGCCGCCGGCCTGTCGCTCGCCGCGCTCGCGGGCGGCCTCAGGCGCCGGCGGCGCGCGGCCTGAGGCTCACGCCGCGCTCGGCGGGCCCACGGCGATCTTCCGCCGCGTCGACACGGCCGCGATCTCCTCCAGCTCCTCGCCGCGCAGCGTCTCCTTGAGCACGAGCGCCTCCGCGACCGCCTCGAGGCCCTCGCGGCGATCGACGAGCAGCTGCTTGGCCTTCAGGTACATCTCGCCGAGCCGCTCCCTCACCTCCTCGTCGACCTCGCGGGCGGTCGCCTCGCTGCACGTGCGCTCCTCCTGGAGCACGCCGAGCATCGGCGCGCCGACGGTGCGCGCGAGCGCGGCCAGCCCGAGGCGCCGGCTCATCCCGAGGCGGGTCACCATCTCGCGGACGAGCGCCGTGGCGCGCCCGAGATCGTCGTGCGCGCCGCTCGACACCTGCCCCAGCGCGAGCTCCTCCGCCGCCCTGCCGCCGAGCATCACCGTGACGCGCGACTCGATCTCCTGCTCGGTGACCAGCTGTCGCTCGTCGCGGGGCACCTGGATCGTGACGCCGAGAGCGCCGATCGTGCGGGCCACGATGGACACCCGCTCCACCGGATCGGCGGCCGGCAGCGCGAGCGCGACGAGGGCGTGCCCGGCCTCGTGGTAAGCCACGCGCCGCCGCTCCTCCGCGGTCATGATCTGCCCGCGGCGCCGGAGCCCGAGCTGCGAGCGATCGAGCGCCTCGTCGAAATCGGCCTGTCCGATCTCCCTTGCGCCGCGCCGCGCCCCGGCCAGCGCGGCCTCGTTGACGATCTTCGCGAGATCGGCGCCGACCATGCCCGGCGTGCGGCGCGCCACGAGCCCGAGATCGACGCCGCTCGCGAGCGGCACCCGCCGCGCGTGGACGGCAAGGATCGCCTCGCGGCCCCGCAGATCGGGCCGATCCACGATGACCTGGCGATCGAAGCGCCCGGGCCGCAGGAGGGCCGGATCGAGCACCTCGGGGCGGTTGGTGGCGGCCATCAGGATCACGGTGGTGCGCGCGTCGAAGCCGTCGAGCTCGGCGAGGAGCTGGTGGAGCGTCTGCTCTCGCTCGTCGTGGGTCGCGAGGGCGCCGAGGCCGCCCCGGGTCCTGCCCACCGCGTCGATCTCGTCGATGAACACGATGCTGGGCGCGCTCTTGCGCGCCTCCTCGAAGAGCTCGCGGACCCGCGCGGCCCCGAGCCCCACGAACATCTCGACGAACTCGCTCGCGTTCAGGGAGAAGAACGGCACGTTCGCCTCGCCCGCCACCGCGCGCGCGAGCAGCGTCTTGCCGGTGCCCGGCGGCCCGATGAGCAGGAGGCCGCGCGGGATCCGCCCGCCCAGCGAGCGGTACCTCGAGGGCTCCTTGAGGAAGTCGACCACCTCGACGAGCTCGTCCTTGGCCTCGTCGACGCCGGCCACGTCCGAGAAGCGCACCGGATCCTGCCTGGATCGATCGTAGATCTTCGCCTTGCTGCGCAGGAACCCGAGCGGCCCGCCAGCCCCCTGCCCCGCCCGCCGCAGCATCATGAAGAACGCCGCGTTGATGAGGACGAGCGGCAACATCCAGATCGCCACCTGCATCCACACCGACGTCTGGGGGCTCTTCGCCTCGATGCGGACCTGCTTGTCGAGCAGCGCCCTCACGAGCGGCTCGTCCTCGACGCCGGGCAGCCGCGTCACGCGGACGCGCTCCTCCGGTCGTTGCGGGCTCTCGCGGCGGACCAGCTCGATCTCGTCGGGCTTCACGATCGCCGCGGAGATCTCCCCGCGCCGCACCTCGGCGACCGCCTCGTCGTACGGCACGAGCGGGCGCCCTCGTGACCTGACGATCCCGGAAAGGACCAGGATCCCGACCGCGATCAGCAGGTACCCGAGCCACGCGCGCGACGCCGGCCTCTTCTCGTCAGCCATTCCACGGAGCTGATGCGCGGCGGGCGTCGCCTCGGCAAGCCCTCGCCCCCGGAAGAACGGGAAAGCCCACGAGAAAGCCGCGCGAGGGAGGGAGCCCAGGAGCGTCCCCGAGCGCGGCTCGGCGCGCCGCCGGCGCACGGCCGCCGCGCGTCCACCGACAGCGCCGACGCACGGCTGCCGCGCGTCCCCCCGCAGCGCCGACGCGCCGCTGCCCCGAGGTGATCGCCCGGTGGATCCAGGCTAAGAAGCGACACCGTGCCGCTCGCCTCCGACCGCGCCTCGCTCGCCGCGTTCCCCATCGACTGGGGCGGGCTCGCCCCGCTCCGCCTCAAGTCGCGCGCCGTCGCCGAGGGCGTCTACGCCGGCATGCACCGGAGCGTCCGCAAGGGCGCGGGCGTCGAGTTCGGCGGCCAGCGGCCCTATGTGCCCGGCGACGATCTCCGCTTCTTCGATCGCCGCGCCCTGCTCCGCCACGATCGCCTCATGGTGCGCGAGTTCGAGACCGAGACCGATCGCGCCCTGTGGCTGTGCGTCGACGCGACCGCCTCGATGTCCTACCGCGGCCGGCGCGCGCCCGGCGCCAAGCTGGCCTACGCGGCGCTCATCGCCGCGGCCATGGCCCGCGTCGCGCTCGCCACCGGCGACCCGGTGGGGCTCGCCTGGCTCGGCGGCGCCGGCACCCACGGCCTGCCCGCGATGGCGGGGCGCGAGGCGTTCGAGCGCATCGTCGGCGCCCTCGAGGCCACCTCCGCCGCCCAGGACTGGAGCAGCGACGGCGGCGCCGTCGAGCGCGCGCTCGCGCCCATCGCGAAGAAGGCCCGCCGCGGCGCCGTCGTCCTCCTCATCTCGGATCTCATCGATCTTGCTCATGAATCCGGCGCGGCCCCGTCGGGCGCCGATCGCGCGCTCTCGGCGTTCACGTCGCTGAGCACCGGCGGCCGCACGCTGATCGCGCTCCAGGTCCTCGATCCCAGCGAGGCGACGCTCGACTTCGAGGGCAACGTGCGCCTGCGCGCCCTGGAGGGCGGCGCGGTCGTGGAGGCCGACGCGGGCGCGGTCCGCGCGCAGTACCAGGCGCGCCTCGCCGCCCTGGCCGAAACCTGGTCGCGGGCGCTCGCGTCGCGCGGCGGCCGTCTGCTCCGCGCGACGAGCGCCGATCCTCCGACCGACGTCGTCCGCGCGCTCGTGCAGGCGATCGCCGAGGTGCGCCGATGAGCTTCGTCACGCTCGGCGCGCTGCTGGTCGCGCTGCTCGTCGGCGCGCCGGTCGCCGCGCACCTCCTGCGCCGTCGCCGCGCCGAGGAGCGGCCGTTCCCGCCGGCGCGCCTGGTCCCGCCCACGCCGCCGACGGCGCGGCGCCGGAGCCTCCTCGAGGACCGCGCCCTCTTCGCCACCCGGGCCGTCTCGGTGATCGCGCTCGCGGTGCTCGGCGCGACGCCGCTCCTGCGCTGCTCGCACCTGTCGCTCAGCCGCAGGGCCGGCGCGTCGGTCGCGCTCGCCATCGTCGTCGACGACTCGCTCAGCATGCGGGCGCGCCCGGACGGCGCCGAGGGCGCCGCGCGCGACGGGCGGTCGAGCCAGGCGCCCTCGCGGTTCGAGCGCGCGCTCACGGCCGCGCGCGAGCTCGCCGGCGGCCTCGCTCCCGGCGACGCCGCGGCGCTCGTCCTCGCGGGCGCCCCGGCCCGCGTCGCCCTCGCGTCGACCACGAACCTCGCCGCCGTCGGCGAGGCGCTCGCCGCGGTGACGCCGTCGGATCGCGCCACCGACATCGACGGCGCCCTCGCGCTCGCCCGCGATCTGCTCCGCGGGCTGCCTCAGAGCGACAAACGCATCGTGCTCCTCAGCGACCTCGCGGACGGCACGCCCGGCGCCCCGCCCATCTCGGGCACCCCCGACATCGCCACGTGGGTGCCGCTCCAGGAGCTCGAGGCGACGGGCCAGGATTGCGGGATCGTGCGCGCCGATCGATCCGGCCAGAAGGCGCGCGTCCGCGTCGTCTGCACCGCCGCGTCGACCGCGGCGCGCGGGCCCGACGTCGCCGTCGCGCAGCGAGACGGCGGCGCGGACGCGCCGCCCGCCGCAGGCTCGGCCGCCACAGGCGCCTCCGCCGCGGCGGGGCGATCCCTCGAGGTGCGCGCCGGCGACGCCGTGCTCGGCAAGGTCGCGCTCGATCCGGCCCTGCGCGCCGAGGATCTCTCGATCGACCTCCCGGCCGGGGCGCCCGAGATCCTGATCGCCGCGCTCACCGGCGGCGACGCGATCGCCGAGGACGACCGCGCCCCGATCATCTCCGCCGGCGGCCCGCTCTCGATCGCGGTCGTGGTCGACCCCGCGACCACGCACGTCGAGACGGGCGGCCCGCCGCCGCTCGAGCAGGCCCTCTCGGCGCTCGACCTGGACGCGCAGATCAGGCCGCTGCCCTCGGTCCCGGAGCACGCGGACGAGCTGGCCGCGCACGCGGGGCTCATCGTCGACGACGCGCCCGGCTTCACGCCGGAGGTGCGCCGCTCGCTCGCCGCGTGGGTCGAGCGCGGCGGCGTCGCGCTGCTGACGCTCGGCCAGCGCGCGGCCGCGGCGCCGCTCGGCGCCGGGTTCGAGCCGCTGGTCCCGGGCGTCGTCCGCTGGTCGGCCTCCCCGGTGCCCGGCGTGGATCCGGCGACGGCGGGCTGGCTCGGCCCGTCCGCGCCCGGCCTCGCCGACGTCGCCCCGCGCGGCCGGGCGACGCTGGGCGCGGAGGCCTCGGAGGGCGCCGAGGTGCTCGCCCGGTGGGCGGACGGCGCCCCGTTCCTCGTGCGCCGCCCGCTCGGGCGCGGCGTCGTGCTGTTCATGACGCTGCCCCTCGGCACGGAGGAGAGCGACGTCGCGCTGCGGCCCGCGTTCCTGTCGTTGCTCGACGGCTTCGTCGGCGCCGCGCGCGCCCGCGGCGGCGCGCGGCGCCTCGCCGCGGGCGAGCTGTGGACGTTCGACGGCTACCACGACGTCAAGGTCGAGCGCGTGCGGGTCGACCGCGACGGGGCCTCGCAGGGCTCGCGGTCGCGCGAGGCGCTCCCCGTCGCCGAGGTCGAGCGGCGCCTGCGCGTGTCCCCGCCGCTCGCCGGCCTCTACGAGCTCACCCTGGACGGCGAGCGCTCGACGCGCGTCGTGTCGGTCCCGGAGCGCGAGATCGACCTCCGCCCGAGGCGCGTCGCCGAGAGCGCCCGCGCGGCGGAGCTGGGCGGCATGGCCGCATCCATCGACGGGTCGCCCTACGTCGCGCTCCTGCTGCTCCTGTTGCTCGCGGTCGAGCTCTTGCTGCGCGCCATCGGAGGGCGGCAGGAGCCGGCGGAGGGCCAGGCGAGCTGAGGCCGGCCCCCTCCGGCGCGCTTGCCCGCGCGGAGCGCGCGCCTGCCAGCGCGGGGCAGCCGGCGTCGCGTCGAGTCAACCGACCGCAGCGCGCCGCGCCGCGCTGCCGCGCTCAGTGCGTCTGCCAGTGCGGGGGGATCTCGTCCGCCGGCGCGAACTCGGGCTTGGCCGGCGCCGCGGGCACGGTGGCGGCCCGGCGAGGCCCGTTCGGCTTGAAGCTGTGCTCCGCAGCGGGGAACGTGCGCGACTGCACCTCGTCCACGTAGGCGCGCGTCGCCTCCACGATCTGATCGCCGACCTCGGCGAAGCGCTTCGCGAACTTCGGCGTCAGCTCGCGGAACATCCCGAGCAGGTCGTAACAGACGAGCACCTGCCCGTCGCAGCCGGCCCCGGCGCCGATCCCGATCGTCGGGACGGAGACCGCGGCCGTCACCTCCTGCGCGAGATCCGGCGGGATGGCCTCGAGCACGATCGCGTAGGCGCCCGCCTCGTCGAGGACGCGCGCGTCGGCGATGAGGCGCTCGGCCGCCTCGTCGCCCTTGCCCTGCACCTTGAAGCCGCCCATCGCGTGCACCGACTGCGGCGTGAGCCCGAGGTGACCCATCACCGGGATGCCCGCCGCGACGATCCGGCGCACGTGCTCGGCGATCTCCTCGCCCCCCTCGAGCTTGATGCTCTCGAAGCTGCCCTCCTTCATCATGCGCCCGGCGTTCTCGAGCGCGTGCATCGGAGAGAGCTGGAAGCTCATGAACGGCATGTCGCCCACGACGTGGGCCCGCCGCGCGCCGCGCGCCACCGCGCGCCCGTGGTAACAGATCTCCTCGACCGTCACGGGGAGCGTCGTCGTGTGCCCCTGCACGACCATCCCCAGCGAGTCGCCGACGAGCAGCAGATCGGCGCCGCCCTCGTCGAGCAGCCGCGCCATCGTGAAGTCGTACGCCGTCACCATCGCGATCGGCGAGACCCCTTTGCGGGAGCGGATCTCGGGGACCGTGACCTTCGTCGAGCGCTGCGCTGGCCTGCGTGCGCTGCCGCCACCGTTGCCTTGCGGACCGTACATGTGCCTCCGGGTCGCGGCCGCACTCGCGGTCCACGCCTCGGGACAAGCTAGGGCGGCGCCCGCTGCGGGGCAAGCCGCGGCGCGCCGCGGTCGCGGGCTGGTCAGCCGCAATCTTGAGCGTTCTCGCCTGGTTGCCGGCCGGTCGCCGCCCGGCAGACGCGTGCGGCCAGGACGCCGCGCGGCGGCGCAATCACGGGAGCGGCCGGATCAACCGTGGCGGGGGCCGGCGCCGCGGACGGGGTGCGCCGCCCCCGTCGTTCGCGAGCCGCCCGGAGGCGCGGGCCTCGGGTTGGTCAGCGCGGTGAGGACGTGATCGCGCCACGCGCCATCGATGAACAGGTAATCGCGCGCGTACCCCTCGACCGCGAAGCCGAGGCGCCGGAGCAGCCGGCCGCTGCGCTCGTTGTGCGGCAGGTAGTTCGCCATCACCCGGTGGAAGCCGAGCGTGTCGAACATGTACGCGATCGCCGCCTCGATCGCCTCGAACATCAGGCCCGAGCCCACGGCGCGCTGGTCGAGCGAGTAGCCGAGGGTCGCGGCCTGGAAGGCGCCGCGGACGAACTGCGTGAAGTTGCAGACCCCGATCACCTCGCCGCCGGGGGCGCCGCGCCACTGCAGCGCGAGCCGGAGCGCGCGATCCGCGGCGAAGTCCTCGTGGTCGCGGAGGAGGCGCTCGCGCCAGAACGCCTCGGTGTAGAAGCCCTCGGGGCGCGGCGGATCCCACCGCGCCAGGTGGTCGCGGTTGCGCTCGAAATAGGCGAGGTAGCGGCCAGCGAGCTCGACGGGAGCGATGAAGAGGCGCAGCCGCGGGGTCTCGATGCAGACGGGGCTCTTCAAGGGGCCTCCAGCGCGACGCGCCTAGGACAAGGTCCCCTCGTCGAGGCGTCGCATCCCTTCGAGGAGCAGCGCCTCGGGTGACGCGGTGATGCTGCGGGTGCTGGGCGAGAAGCTCGGGTCGAGGCGGAAGTCGCCCTCCCGGAGCGTGAGCATCCGGTAGAACGCGTCCTCGCCCTGCGCGCCGGCCCAGAGCGCATGCACGACCTGCCCATCGGCGAAGTGGATCTCGCCGGCCATGGAGTTCGCCTGGATCTTGAGCGCGCACGTCTTCCGGCCGTGCCAGAGGATCTGGATCATGTCCGGCAGGCCCATCTCGGCGAGCGAGCCGGACACGCCGCGGGGGACGGTGGTCGTGGAGCGCCGCTCGATGAGCTGGCGGAGCTTGGCGGCCATGACGTCGGTCGACGCCGGCTTCGAGACGAAGTCGTCGACGCCGAGATCGAAGGCGCGCTGGGCGGTCTGCCGGTCCGTCTTCGCGGTGAGGATGACCCACGTCTTGTCGCGGCCGAAGCCGAGCTTCAGCGCGTCGGAGCGGAGCGCGAGGCCGGCGTCGGGCTCCTCGAGATCGATCTCGCTGACGACCACCTCGATGTCCTTCGTCTCCAGCTCGCGGCGCGCCTGCGCCACGTTGCGCGCGATCGAGACCTCGAAGCCCTGCTCGAGCAGGCGCAGCTCGAGCACCGTCGTCTCCTCGGGATCCGGGTCGACGATGAGCGCCTGGTGCCGATCGGAGAGCAGCTTCGCGCGCATGTCGTCGCCCGTCATGACCTGGCGGAAGAGATCGACGATGTTCGGATCGAAGATGGTGGCGCGGTACTGGGCGAGCACGTCGCAGGCCTCCGGCGGGCGGAGCGCCTTGCGGTACGGGTTGCGCGGGTTCTGCGTGAGATCGGCGTAGGTGTCCGCGACCGCGAGGATGCGCGCGCCGAGCGGGATCTCCTTGCCGGACAGGCCGTCGGGGAAGCCGCTGCCGTCGTAGCGCTCGTACATCATGCTGATCGCCGAGACGACCTCCTGCGGCAGCCCCACCGACTCCATGAGGTGCGCCGGAAGATCGACGCTCTTCGTCGCGGCGAGCCGGTGCCCCTCGTACTCGGCGACGTTGAGCGCGGTGAGGTGGTACGGGCCGTTCTTGCCGAGGTCGTGCAGGTAGGCCGAGGCCACGTAGCTCGCGACCGTCGTCGGCGGCAGGCCGATGCGCTCGCAGAGCTTGCGCACGATGCGGGCGACCGTGGAGGAGTGGCCTCGGAGGTCCTGCCGCGCGTTCTCGAGCAGGCTCACGAGGACGTTGAGCGTCTCGACGTACGCGTGGGTCGTCGTCGGGTGCGGCGGCGGCGGAGGCGGCGCCACCGCGACCGGCGCGGAGATCGGCGCGGGAGCGACGTGCTGCTGGGGGGGCGGTGATGGGGGCACCGGCGTGGGCGGGGGCCCGGCCGGGGCGACTCGGGGCGGCGCGGAGGGCGCCCGCATCACCGCGGGCACCTGCGGCGCCGTGACGAGCGCCGCGGGCACCGGCGCCGCCTGCGCGGGCGCCGCGTGCGCCGGCTGCACGTGCATCGCCTGCGGGTGCATCGGCGCCGCCTGCGCGGGCGCCGCGTGCGCCGGCTGCCCGTGCATCGTCTGCCCGTGCATCGTCTGCCCGTGCATCGTCTGCCCGTGCATCGTCTGCCCGTGCGCCGGCTGCGGGACCACCGCCGGCACGTGCGTCATCGACGCGCGCTCGTGCGTGATCGACGCGCGCTCGTGCGTCATCGACGCGCGCTCGAAGGGGTTATTGCTGTTGGTGTAGAGGATCTCGTCGAACGAGTTGACCGGGCGCAGCAGCGAGCTGAACGCGGTCGTGTCGCCCCGGTAGTGGTACGCGATGGCCGCGCGGACCGCCGCCGGCCGGGCGACGATGGCGCGTACGTCCCGCACGCCCGCGGCGAGCCGGATCTCGTGCAGCGCGACGTCGTTGTCGGGATCCGCCGTGGCGACCGAGAGCGTCGTGTTCCGATCGTCGAGCAGCACCGGGAAGACGCCGTGCAACGTCGCGGTGATCGCCGAGACCTTGGCGAGCACGCGGGGCTCGATGATCGCCTTCGAGAGCTTCTCGGTCGAGACGAAGCGGGTGTTGTGGACGGTCGCGATGAACTTCAGGAGCTCGGCCTCGTTGACGATGTCGAGCTCGATGATGGCGTCCTCGATACGCCCGCGCGTACGCATCGCGTACTCCACCGCACGACGGTGATCGTCCGGGGTGATGCGCCCCTCGAGGACGAGGCGATCGGCAATCCGCTGGTTCAATCCTTGAACGGAAGCCATCGAAACCCTGATTCTACCCAGAAATTGGAGGTGGCGCGCCCAAGAACCCTCGCGGAACGGGAGCACGCGGGGAGAGCTGGCCAGCCGCTCGCGGCGTATGCAGCCATGGGGTGCGCTCGAGGAATGAGAGCAGAGCTCGGCGCGGCGCGCGAGCCCCGTGAGCATTCCAGCCGACGCCGGTTGGCTGGCGATGCCCGCTCGACCCGATACGCTGCGACGTGGAAGTGAAGACTGGCTCCGGGTAGGCGCGCGCGCCACGTCCGGCGCGGCTCGCCAGGCTGGTCAGCCTGGGGCGAAGGGCAAAACGACTCTCGAGCGCCGCGAGCGCGCTTCGGGAGATGGGCGGCGCGCCCGGGGGCGGGGTTGGATCCCGCCCTGGGCGCGCCGGCAGGCCGGCTACTCCTCGTTCACGGCCGTGAGCGTCTCCTCGGGACGCGGCCGGGGGGCGACGTACGGCGCTTGCGCCACCGGCTCGCCCTCGACCACGACCTGGAGGCGCTTGTAGGCGGGCAGCCCCGTCCCGGCCGGGATCAGGCGGCCCATGATGACGTTCTCCTTGAGACCGCGGAGATCGTCCGTCTTGCCGTTGATCGCGGCCTCGGTGAGCACCTTGGTCGTCTCCTGGAACGACGAGGCGCTGATGAACGACTCGGTCGACAGGCTGGCCTTGGTGATGCCGAGGAGGAGCGCCTCGGCGATGGCGGGCTTGCCGCCGCGCTCGAGCACGGTCTCGTTCTCCTTCTCGAAGATGTGCTTCTCGACCTGCTCGTCCACCAGGAAGTTCGTATCGCCGACCTCGCGCACCCGGACCCGCCGGAGCATCTGCCGGACGATGACCTCGATGTGCTTGTCGTTGATGCCGACGCCCTGGAGCCGGTAGACCTGCTGGATCTCGTTCACGAGCCAGGCCGACAGCTCCTTCTCGCCCTTCACCCGGAGGATGTCGTGCGGGTTCGGCGGGCCGTCCTGGAGGGGGTCGCCCGCGCGCACCCGGTCACCCGGCTGCACCTGGATGTGCTTGCCTTTCGGGATCAGGTACTCGCGCGCCTGATCGCCGAGCGCGTGCCCGTCCGGCGAGTACGGCGTGATGATGACCTTCCGCTTGCCCTTCGTGTCCTTGCCGAACGTGACCTCGCCGTCGATCTCGCTGATGATCGCGTGATCCTTCGGCTTTCGGGCCTCGAACAGCTCGGCGACGCGGGGCAGACCGCCGGTGATGTCCTGCACCTTCGTCGTGTCGCGCGGGATCTTGGCGATGACCTCGCCGGCCTCGATGAGATCCCCCTCCTGCGCGACGATGTGGGCGCCGACAGGGAGCAGGTAGCGCGCCTCGAGCTCGCTGTTCGGGAGCTTCAGCGTCTTGCCCGACTCCGGGTCCTTCAGCGAGATGCGCGGGCGGACGTCGGCCGCCTTCGACTCGATGACGACCTTTCGCGAGAGGCCCGTCACCTCGTCGAGGCGATCCTGCACGCTGACGCCCTCGATGAGGTCGCCGAACTTCACCACGCCGGAGACCTCGGTGAGGATCGGCGTCGCGAACTGGTCCCACTCGGCGAGCAGCTCGCCGGGCTTGGTGCGCTCGCCGTCGGCCTTCTTGAGGATCGCGCCGTAGACGAGGCGGTTGTGCTCGCGCTCGCGCCCCGTCTCGTCGACGACCACGATCTCGCCGTGGCGGTTCATGACCACCATGGTGCCGTCCTTCTTCTTCTGGACGACCGCGCGGCGGAGGCGGACGGTGCCCTCGGTGCGGGCCTCGAGGTAGCTCGCCTCGATCTTGCCGCGCGCCGCGGTGCCGCCGATGTGGAAGGTGCGCATCGTGAGCTGCGTGCCCGGCTCGCCGATCGACTGGGCGGCGATGATGCCCACCGCCTCGCCGATGTTGACCCGGTAGCCGCGCGCGAGGTCGCGCCCGTAGCACAGCGCGCAGACGCCGCGGCGGAGCTGGCACGTGAGCACCGAGCGGATGACGACCTCCTCGATGCCGGCGTCCTCGATGGACCGCACCGCTTGCTCGTCGAGCTCGGTGTTCGCCGTGATGAGCACCTCGCCGGTGAGCGGGTCGACGACGTCCTCCAGCGCGACGCGGCCGAGGATGCGGTCGCCGAGCGGCTGGATGACCTCGCCAGCCTCCTCGAGCTTCGCCACGCGGATGCCGTCGAGCGTGCCGCAGTCGAACTCGGAGATGACCGCGTCCTGCGCCACGTCGACGAGCCGCCGGGTGAGGTACCCCGAGTTCGCCGTCTTGAGCGCCGTGTCGGCGAGCCCCTTCCGGGCGCCGTGCGTCGAGATGAAGTACTGGAGCACGCTGAGACCCTCGCGGAAGTTCGCGGTGATCGGCGTCTCGATGATCTCGCCGGACGGCTTGGCCATCAGGCCGCGCATCGCGGCCAGCTGCCGGATCTGCTGCGTGGAGCCGCGCGCGCCGGAGTCGGCCATGATGTAGATCGGGTTGAAGCTCGGCTCGATCGACTCCTTGCCCGTCTCGTGGTCGACGACCGTCTCCTTGCCGATGCCGGCCATCATCTCGGTCGTGACCTGGTCGGCGATGCTCGCCCAGATATCGACGATCTTGTTGTACCGCTCGCCGTCGGTGATGAGCCCCTCCTGGTACTGCTCGACGACGCGCTCGACCTCCTTCTGCGCCTCCCCGAGGAGGACCTTCTTGGCCGGCGGGATCACCATGTGATCCATGCAGATCGAGATACCCGCCCGCATCGCGTGGTCGAAGCCGAGCGTGCGGAGCCGGTCCGCGAGGAGGACGGTCTCCTTGTTGCGGTGGATGCGGTAGCAGACGTCGATGAGCGCCGAGAGCGCCTTCTTGTCGAGGGTCTTGTTCGCGTACTCGAACGCGACCCCCTTCGGGAGGACCTCGGAGATGATGACGCGGCCCACCGTCGTCTCGACGATGCGGCGCTTCACGTGGCCGAACTCGTCGAGCTGCGGGTTGCCGTCGTCGTCGATGATCGGGACGCGGACGCGGATGCCGGCGTGCAGCGCGACCTCGCCGTTGTCGTACGCCATCCGCACCTCCTCGAGGGAGGCGTAGATGCCGCGCAGGTAACCCTGCGCCACGCCGTCCTCGCCGAAGGCGAGGGTGTCCGCGCGGTACGACCCCTTCTCGAACTTGCGCTCGCGGGTCGCGTAGTAGAGCCCGAGCACGATGTCCTGCGTCGGGTTGATGATCGGCTTGCCGCTCGCGGGCGAGAGGATGTTGTTCGTGCTCATCATGAGCACGCGCGCCTCCATCTGCGCCTCGACCGACAGCGGCACGTGGACCGCCATCTGGTCGCCGTCGAAGTCGGCGTTGAACGCCGCGCAGACCAGCGGGTGCAGCTGGATCGCCTTGCCCTCGATGAGGACGGGCTCGAACGCCTGGATACCGAGGCGGTGGAGCGTCGGGGCGCGGTTCAGGAGCACCGGGTGCTCGCTGATGACCTCCTCGAGGATGTCCCAGACCTCCGGGCGCTCCTTCTCCACCATCTTCTTGGCGCTCTTGATGGTGTTGACGTAGCCGCGCTCTTCCAGCTTGTTGTAGATGAACGGCTTGAAGAGCTCGAGCGCCATCTTCTTGGGCAGGCCGCACTGGTGCAGGCGCAGCGTCGGGCCCACGACGATGACGGAGCGGCCCGAGTAGTCGACGCGCTTGCCGAGCAGGTTCTGGCGGAACCGGCCCTGCTTGCCCTTCAGCATGTCGGAGAGCGACTTGAGCGGGCGCTTGTTCGGGCCGGTGATCGTCTTGCCGCGGCGGCCGTTGTCGAACAGCGCGTCGACCGCCTCCTGCAGCATCCGGCGCTCGTTCCGGATGATGATCTCCGGCGCGTTCAGCTCGAGGAGCCGCTTCAGGCGGTTGTTGCGGTTGATGACGCGACGGTAGAGGTCGTTGAGATCGCTGGTCGCGAAGCGGCCGCCGTCCAGGGGGACGAGCGGGCGCAGATCCGGCGGGAGCACCGGGATCACGGTCAGCATCATCCACTCGGGCCGGTTGCCGCTCTCGCGGAACGCCTCGACGACCTTGAGCCGCTTCGCGAGCTTCTTCCGCTTGGCCTCGCTGGTCGCGGCGCGCATCTCCGTCCTGAGCAGCTCCGCCAGGCCGTGGACGTCGACCTGCTTGAGCATCTCGAGGATCGCCTCGCCGCCCATGCCGGCGCTGAACTTGTCGTCACCGTACTCGTCGAGGAGCTGCAGATACCGCTCCTCGCTCAGGAGATCGCCCCGCATGAGGCCAGTCTCCTTGGGATCGATGACGATGTACGCCTCGCAATAAAGCACCTTCTCCAGGTCCTTGAGCGTGATGTCGAGCATGTTGCCGATGCGCGACGGCAGGCTCTTCAGGAACCAGATGTGGGCGACCGGCGTGGCCAGCGAGATGTGCCCGAGCCGCTCGCGCCGGACCTTCGACTGGATGACCTCGACGCCGCACTTCTCGCACACGATGCCACGGTGCTTCATGCGCTTGTACTTGCCGCAGTTGCACTCGTAGTCCTTCACAGGCCCGAAGATCTTGGCGCAGAACAGACCATCGCGCTCCGGCTTGAACGTCCGGTAGTTGATGGTCTCCGGCTTCTTCACCTCGCCGTGCGACCACTCGCGGATCTTCTCCGGGCTCGCGAGCGAGATGCGGATGGCGCTGAACGACAGCGGGTCCTTGGGCTTCTCGAAGAAGCTGAAGATGTCACGCATGGAGACCTCCGGAGACCGAAACGAAACCGATGAACCTGTCCGCGCCCACTGCTTGAGCGCTCGGGAGCGCGCCGCCCGCGCGGCGCGCCTCCCCTGCCGTCACCGCGAAGGCGCGCGGCGCTCGTGACGTGACGAACTGCATCACTCCTCTTCCTCCGCGGCCGACGCCTCCACCCCTGCGCTCGTCTCGACCAGCTCGACGTTGAGGCACAGCGACTGGAGCTCCTTGATGAGCACGTTGAAGCTCTCCGGCAGCCCCGCCTCCAGGGTGTAGTCCCCCTTCACGATGGCCTCGTACATCCGGGTGCGGCCCATCACGTCGTCGCTCTTCACGGTGAGGAACTCCTGCAGCGCGTAGGCCGCGCCGTAGGCCTCCATCGCCCAGACCTCCATCTCGCCGAGCCGCTGCCCGCCGAACTGCGCCTTGCCGCCGAGGGGCTGCTGCGTGACGAGCGAGTAGGGCCCGATCGAGCGCGCGTGGATCTTGTCGTCGACCAGGTGGTGGAGCTTCAGCATGTACATGATGCCCACCGTGACGTTCTGATCGAACGCGTCGCCCGTGCGCCCGTCGAAGAGGATCGCCTGGCCCGAGGTCGGGAGACCCGCGAGATCGAGGGCGCCCTTGATGTCCGACTCGTGCGCGCCGTCGAACACCGGCGATCCCATGAACACGCCCTCATCGACCGTCTTGACGAAGCGCTTGACGTCGCCGTCGTCGAGGTTGTCGAAGAAGCCGTTCATCGTCTCGTCGCCCGCGTAGATGGCCTTCAGGTGCTCCTTGATCTCGGCGCTCGCCCGCTGCTGCTCGATCATCCGCTGCAGCTGGTTGCCGAGCTCGAACGCGCCCCACCCGAGGTGGATCTCGAGGATCTGACCGACGTTCATGCGGCTCGGCACGCCGAGCGGGTTCAGCACGAGGTCGACCGGCCTGCCGTCCTGCAGATACGGCATGTCCTCCTCGGGGAGGATGCGGCTGATGACACCCTTGTTGCCGTGGCGGCCCGCCATCTTGTCGCCGACCTGGAGCTTGCGCTTGATGGCGATATAGACCTTCACCATCTTGATGACGCCCGGCGGCAGCTCGTCGCCCTTGGAGAGGCGATCGATCTTGTCGCGGAAGTGCTCCTCGCGCGTGCGGACGAGCTCCTCGAGGTCGCGCAGGATCTGCTGGACCCGCTCGGCGTCGTCCACGGGGATCTCCCCCCAGTACTTGCGGGGGATCTCGGCGAGCGAGGGCTCGTCGATGATGGCGCCCTTCTGGAAGAGCACCTTGCCCTTGTCGTCGACGAGCTTGCCTGTCGCCTCCTTGCCGAGGAGGAGCTCGCGGATGCGGCGGAAGAACGAGTCGCGGAGGATCTTGATCTCCTCGTCGCGCGTCCGCTCGATCCTGGCCCGCTCCTGATCCTCGATGTCCCGCGCGCGGTCGTCCTTCTCGGTCCCCTTGCGCGAGAACACGCGGGCGTTGATGACGATCCCGCCGACGCCGGGCGGCACCTTGAGCGAGCTGTCGCGGACGTCGCCGGCCTTCTCGCCGAAGATCGCCCGGAGCAGCTTCTCCTCGGGCGAGAGCTGGGTCTCGCCCTTCGGCGTGATCTTGCCGACCAGGATGTCGCCCGGCCGCACCTCGGCCCCGATGCGCACGATGCCGGAGTCGTCGAGGTCCTTGAGCGCCTCCTCGCCGACGTTCGGGATGTCGCGGGTGATCTCCTCCTTGCCGAGCTTCGTGTCGCGGGCGACGCACTCGAACTCCTCGATGTGGATCGAGGTGAACACGTCGTCCTTGGCGATGCGCTCCGAGACCAGGATCGAGTCCTCGAAGTTGTAGCCCTGCCACGGCATGAACGCGACGAGCACGTTCTGGCCGAGCGCGAGCTCGCCCATGTCCGTCGACGGGCCGTCGGCGAGCACGTCGCCCTTCTTCACCACCTCGCCCGTCCTGACGACCGGCTTCTGCGTGTAGCAGGTCGACTGGTTCGAGCGCTGGAACTTCATGAGGTGGTAGATATCGGGCACCTCGGCGCCCTCGCCCTCGGCGCGGACGACGATGCGCGTCGCGTCGACGCTCTCGACGACCCCGGGGCGCCGCGCGATGACGCAGACGCCGGAGTCCCGGGCGAGCCGCTCCTCCATGCCGGTGCCGACGAGGGGCGCGTGCGACTGGACGAGGGGCACGGCCTGACGCTGCATGTTGGCGCCCATGAGCGCGCGGTTCGCGTCGTCGTGCTCGAGGAAGGGCACGAGCGCGGCGGCGACCGACACCATCTGGTTCGGCGCGACGTCCATCAGCTCGACCATCTCGGGCGTGACGATCTTGAACTCGCCGTTGTAGCGGGCCGAGACCAGCGACTCCTTGAAGCGACCGCCCTCGTCGAGGTTCACGGTCGCCTGCGCGATGTACTTGCCCTCCTCTTCGAGCGCGGAGAGCCAGATCACGTCCTCCGTCACCCGGCCGTTCTCGACCTTCCGGTACGGCGTCTCGACGAACCCGAACTCGTTCACGCGGGCGAACGTCGACAGCGAGGCGATGAGGCCGATGTTCGGACCTTCCGGCGTCTCGATGGGGCAGATACGGCCGTAGTGGGTCGCGTGGACGTCGCGCACCTCGAACCCGGCGCGCTCGCGGGTCAGGCCGCCCGGGCCGAGCGCCGAGAGGCGGCGCTTGTGGGTGACCTCCGAGAGCGGGTTGGTCTGGTCCATGAACTGCGAGAGCTGGGAGCTCCCGAAGTACTCCTTCACGACCGCGCTGACCGGCTTCGCGTTGATCAGATCGTGGGGCATGAGCGTGTCGATCTCCTGCGACATGCTCATGCGCTCCTTGATCGCGCGCTCCATGCGGACGAGGCCGATGCGGTACTGGTTCTCCATCAGCTCGCCGACCGCGCGCACGCGGCGGTTGCCGAGGTGGTCGATGTCGTCGACCGAGCCGCGCCCGTTCTTGAGCTCGATCAGGTGACGCACGGTCTCCAGGATGTCCTGCGGCGTGAGCACCGTGAGGTCGAGCCCCGGCCGCTCGTCCTCGGGGACATCCCGGTAGAACTTGTAGTTCAGCTTCAGCCGGCCGACCTTCGACAGGTCATAACGCTCGGCGTTGAAGAACAGGTTGTGGAACAGGGTCTTGGCGGTCTCGAGCGTCGGCGGATCGCCCGGCCGCAGCCGCCGGTAGATCTCCAGGATCGAGTCCTCCATCGTCTTCACCTTGTCGGTGAGCAGCGTGTCGCGGAGGTACGAGCCGACGTTCAGGCCGTCGATGAAGAGGATGCGGAACTGCTCGATGTTCGCGTCGCGCAGCCGCTCGAGCTTCGCCTCGGTGAGCTCCTCGTTGACCTCGACCACGACCTCGCCGGTCTCCGGATCGACGATGTCGTGCGCCGCGACCTTCCCGACGAGCTCCTCCGGCTCGAGGCTGAGCCGCTCGAGCTTCGCCTCCTTCATCTTCCGGATGGCGGCGCGGGTGAACTTGGTGTTCTTCTTGACGATGACGTCGTTGCCGATCTTGATGTCGCGCGTCGTCCGCTGGCCGGCCAGGAGATCGTACTCGATGCTCTTCGCGTACTTGCCACCCTTCTCGAGGTACACCGTCTCGGTCGAGTAGAAGTAGTTCAGCAGGTCCTGCGTCGAGTACCCGAGCGCGCGCAGCAGCACCGTCGCGTGCATCTTCCGCCGGCGATCGATGCGAACATAGATGATGTCCTTCGGGTCGAACTCGAAGTCGAGCCACGAGCCGCGGTACGGGATGACGCGCGCGGAGTAGAGCAGCTTGCCGCTCGAGTGCGTCTTGCCCTTGTCGTGATCGAAGAAGACGCCGGGGCTCCGGTGCAGCTGGCTGACGACGACGCGCTCGGTGCCGTTGATGATGAACGTGCCCGTCTCGGTCATCAGCGGGAGCTCGCCGAAGTAGACCTCCTGCTCCTTGATGTCGCGCACGATCCGCTCCCCGCCGTCGCGGGTGTCGTAGATCATCAGCTGGTTCGTGACCTTGATCGGCGCCGAGTAGGTCATGCCGCGCTGGCGGCACTCATCGACGTCGTACTTCGGCGGCTCGAGGTTGTACGAGACGAAGACGAGCTCGCTCGTGCCGTTGAAGTCTTTGATCGGGAAGACCGAGCGGAACACCGCCTGCAGCCCGACCTCCTCCCGCTCGTTCGGCGGAACGCTCATCTGGAGGAATTTGTCGTAGCTCGACTTCTGGATGTCGATCAGGTTGGGGACGTCGATGATGCGACGAACGCGACCCAGGTTCTTACGGACGCGGAAGTTGGATTGGACGACCGACGGCATCGATTTCCTCCGGCTCACACGAGCAGTGCGGGGCGGGCGCACGGCTCGAACCGAGCAACGAACACGAAGCTACGCACGAATGGCGAGCGAGCGTCCCCAGGGAATGAGGACCCAAAACATCTTGGTTGTGGGGGCAGAGCGGACCGCGTGGCCCATTGAGCTCCGACGTTGGCCGAGGACCCGCACCCGCGGTCCTCTTCAGGATTGACCGAGGACCCGTACTCGCGGCCCTCTTCAGCGTTGCGCGAGGGCCCGCAAACGCGGTCCCGTTCATCAGACAAAAGCGGGACGTGCGGCAGGGACGACCGCCCCTGCCGCCGTCCGCCGGCGGATCCCGATTTCCCTTGCAGGGAGCGGTGATCGTTACTTGAGCTCGACGGTAGCACCTGCCTCGACGAGCTTCTTCTTCATCTCCTCCGCGTCCGCCTTGGAAACCTGCTCCTTGACGGTCTTCGGCGCGGCCTCGACCAGGTCCTTCGCCTCCTTCAGGCCCAGACCGGTGATCTCGCGGATCGCCTTGATGACGCCGATCTTGTTGCTGCCAGCGTTCGCGAGGACGACGTCGAACTCGGTCTGCTCCGGGGCCTTCTCGGCCGGAGCGGCGGCCGCGGGGCCGGCCGCGACGGCGACGGCCGCGGGGGCAGCCTTGACGCCCCACTTGTTCTCGAGGTCCTTGATGAGCTCGGCGATCTGGATGACAGGGAGGTTGGAGAGGTAATCGACGACCTGCTCGCGCGTGATCTCAGCCATTGCAAGACTCCTTCAAACTCTTCTGCGCGCCCCGGGGAGGGGGCCATGTAAACCAAAACCAGACGGGCGCAAGGCCCAATTGATACGAAAGCACCCTCTCAGGCCTGCTTGCCCGCTTCCTCTTCCTTCGCCTTCAGGAGATAGGCGAAATTCTGGAGAGGCGCGTTGAGCTGCTGCACGAACTGCTGGAGCGGCGCCTGCAGCGTCGCGAGCAGCGTGGCACGAAGCTCATCCTTGCCGGGCATCGTCGCGAGCTGCGTCTCGACGGCGTCCCCCGAGAGGATCTGCCCCTCGATGAGCCCCGCCTTGATCTGCAGCTTCTGGTTGTCCTTGCGGAACGCCTTGACGACCTTGGCTGCTGCGCTCGGATCCTCGTAGCTCCAGGCCACGCCGGTCATGCCGGTCAGGCTCTTCGAGAGGGTCTTCGCCCAGGGGTGCTCCTTGATGGCGTGGCGGACGAGCGTGTTCTTCACGACCCGATACTCCACGCCGGACTTCCGGAACTCATCGCGAAGCTTGGTGACCGCCTCGACGTTCATCCCCTTGAAGTCCAGGAAGACCGCGGAAGACATCCGCTCGAACTTCTGCCGGACGGAGCCGATCAGCACTTCCTTCTGGGACCGTTCCATGGGCTACGCCTCCTCCGTCTTGCCGATGAAGTGGACCGGGTCGATACGAACCCCGGGGCCCATCGTCGAAGACATCGTGATGCTCCGGAGGTAGATGCCCTTGGCCGTCGCCGGCTTGGCCCGGACGAGCGCCTGGATCAGCGCGTCCGCGTTCACGTGGAGCGCGTTCTCCGCGAAGGAGACCTTGCCGATCCGCGCGTGCACGATGCCCGCCTTCTCGACACGGTACTCCACCTTGCCGGCCTTCGCCTCCGAGACGGCCGTCTTCACGTCGAACGTCACGGTCCCGACCTTCGGGTTCGGCATCAGGCCGCGCGGACCGAGGATACGGCCGAGCTTGCCCACCAGACCCATCATGTCGGGCGTGGCGATCACGCGATCGAAGTCCATGAAGCCTTCCTGGACCTTGTTCACGAGATCCGCCTCGCCGACGAAGTCGGCGCCGGCCGCCTCGGCCTCCTTGGCCTTCTCGCCCTTGGCGAAGACCAGGACCCGGAGCGACTGCCCCGTCCCATGCGGGAGCACGACGGCGCCACGGACCATCTGGTCCGCGTGCCGCGGGTTGACACCCAGCCGGACCGCGAGGTCCACCGTCTCGTCGAACTTGGCGGGCGCCGCTTGCTTCACGAGCGCGCACGCCTCCTGCAATGTGTACTTTCGAGCGCGGTCGACGACTGCCCGCGCTGCGACTTTTTTCTTGGCGACTTTCGGCACATGCCCTCCTTCTTAACGGCTCTCGCCTCCCACGGTGCGCCTCAAACTACCGTGGTAAGTCTTGCTTCTGGCCCGCTGGGCGCCGCTCTCGGGGCGCCCGGCGCGGCGGGGCGCATCCCCGACGGCGGGGATCGCCACGACCACCTCAGTCGACGACGTCGATGCCCATCGAGCGCGCCGTGCCCGCCATGCTGCGCATCGCGGACTCGAGGTTCGTCGTGTTCATGTCCTGCATCTTGAGCTGGGCAAGCTCCTTCAGCTGCTTCTGCGTGACCTTGCCCACCTTGACCTTGTTGGGCTCCTTGGAGCCCGCGCCCGGCTTCTTCTTCGTCTCGAGCCCCGCCGCCTTCTTGAGGAGCACGGAGGCCGGCGGCGTCTTCATGATGAACGTGAACGAGCGGTCCGAGTAGACCGTGATCACCACCGGGATGATCAGGTCCCCCTGCGCCGCCGTCCGCGAGTTGAAGTCCTTGCAGAACGCCATGATGTTGACGCCGTGCTGGCCGAGCGCAGGACCGACGGGGGGCGACGGGTTGGCCTTGCCCGCCGGAAGCTGCAGCTTCACGTACCCTGTGACTTTCTTCGCCATGATGAATCTCGCACCCTATCGAACCGCCGCCCGACGGGCGGTCTACTATTCAGAGAAACAGCGGAGCACCGCGGAGGCGCGGTGCTCGCCCGCAGGTTTGCAGCCGTCCGTTCCTGGCTAGCGCTTCTCCACGGCTGAGAAGTCGAGCTCAACGCTGGTGGGTCGGCCGAAGATGCTGACCTTCACCTTGAGCTTCTGCTTGTCCATCTTCACGTCATCGACCGTGCCGGTGAAGTTCGCGAAGGCGCCGTCGAGGACCCGCACCTCCTCACCCACCTCGAACGTGAGCCGCGGCTTCGGCTTGACCGCCCCTTCGACGATCCCCCGCCGGAGATTGTCGATCTGAACGATCGGGACCTCCTGCGGCGTCTGGTTGCCGATGAAGCCGGTCACCTTGGGCGTGTCCTTGACCAGGTGCCAGACCTGCTCGTTCATCTCCATCTCCACGAAGATGTAGCCGGGCAGACTGAGCTTCTGACGAACGCGGGTCTTACCGCCGGGACGGTTCTCCGTGACCGTCTCGCTCGGGATGAGGATCTCGCCGAACCGATCTTCCAGGCTGTACTGCTTCACGCGCTGCTGGAGCGCGTCGCGCACCTTCGCCTCGTATCCCGAGTAGGTATGGATGACGTACCACTTCTTGGCCATGGCGCTTGATTCCCTCAGGGTCTCCCTGCTTCAGCTTCCATCGCCGTAAACGATGTTGGTCACGAATGCCCAGAAGCGGTCGAGCAGCGCCAGGTAGAGGGTCGCCACGGTGGTCGTCGCGATGACGACGAACGTCGCATTCGTCACCTCTTTCTTGGTCGGCCACTTCACCTTCGCCAGCTCGGCGGCGACGTCGTCGCTCCAGGCGCGGAGCTCGGGGTTGCGGAACGCGCGCAACACGACGACCAGCGCGACGACGCCGCCGACGACCATGCCGTACGTCGTCTTGTCGTCGTCACCCACCGCGGAGAGCGCCGGCAGCGCCCGGCTGAACCAGTCCTTGTTGGCGAGGGTCGCCCAGACGCCATGGACGACCTTGCCGAGCAGGTAGGCGAGCAGCATCCCCGCGGCGAAGAAGCCGGCGAGCACATAGCGCTCCGAGCCGAGCTGAGCGGCCGCGACCTCCTCGTCCTCGGCCTCATCGGCGTCGTTCGATTCATCGGCACGCGGCGCCTCGGCGTCCTTCGCGTCAGCAGCCCCCGTCCCCTCGCTCCGCGTCACGAGAGACGAGTCCTCGGCAGGCGAGCTCGGTCCGGATTCTTCCGGCTCCTCGTCCTCCGCGACCTTCGTCGGCGGCTTGTCTTTTTGACCCTTCGCCATAACAACACCAAACGCGCCGACCCGCGGCAGACAAAGGCCTGCTCGGTGAGGATCCAGGGGCGGCCCTGAGGCGCCCACATCCCCCGGCAGGGGCAGAGAGGCTCGAACTCCCGACCTGCGGATTTGGAATCCGCTGCTCTACCAACTGAGCTATACCCCTAGAATCGCTGCGCCTTCCTGAGCACGCGTTCACTTCGTCTCGTCGTGAACCGTGTGCTTCTTGCACTGCTTGCAGAACTTCTTGAGCGACACCACCTGGTCCGGCGCCTTCGTGGTCTTGTAGTTCCGCGACTTGCACTCGCGGCAGGCCAGTGAGACGGCGATGCGCGCCGCACGCCACCCACCGGCCTGCTCGCCCACGTCGGCCTCCTACGCGAGGATCTTGGTGACGACGCCGGCGCCCACCGTCTTGCCGCCCTCGCGGATGGCGAAGCGCATCTGCTCCTCCAGCGCGACCGGGGCGATGAGCTCGATCGTCATCGTGATGTTGTCGCCCGGCATCACCATCTTCACCCCCTCGGGGAGGTTCACCGTGCCGGTCACGTCCGTCGTCCGGATGTAGAACTGCGGCCGGTAGTTGGTGAAGAACGGCGTGTGGCGCCCGCCCTCCTCCTTCTTGAGGACGTACACCTCACCGGTGAACTTCGTGTGCGGCGTGATCGACCCGGGCTTCGCCAGCACCTGGCCGCGCTCGATCTCTTCCTTCTCCACGCCGCGGAGCAGACACCCGACGTTGTCGCCCGCCTGCCCCTGATCGAGCAGCTTGCGGAACATCTCGACGCCCGTCACGACCGACTTCTTCGTGTCCTTGAAGCCGATGATCTGCACCTCGTCGCCGACCTTGATCACGCCGCGCTCGATGCGGCCCGTGGCCACCGTGCCGCGGCCCTTGATCGAGAACACGTCCTCGATCGCCATCAGGAACGGCTTGTCGATGTCGCGCACCGGCTCGGGGATGTAGCTGTCCAGCGCGCTGAGCAGCTGCTGGATCGTCTCCTCCCACTTCGGGTCGCCCTGAAGCGCGGGCAGCGACGCGCCACGGACCACCGGCGCGTTGTCCCCGTCGAACTTGTACTTCGACAGGAGCTCGCGGACCTCCATCTCGACCAGGTCGAGCATCTCCGGGTCGTCCACCGCGTCGCACTTGTTGAGGAACACGACGATGTGGTTCAGGCCGACCTGCCGGGCGAGCAGCACGTGCTCGCGCGTCTGCGGCATCACGCTGTCGAGCGACGACACGACGAGGATCGCCCCGTCCATCTGCGCCGCGCCGGTGATCATGTTCTTGATGTAGTCGGCGTGCCCGGGGCAGTCGACGTGCGCGTAGTGGCGGTTCGCCGACTCGTACTCGACGTGCGCCGCCGCGATGGTCACCGTCTTGGTCTCGTCACGGACCGTCCCGCCCTTCGCGATGTCGGCGTACGAGATCGCCTTCGCCAGGTTGCGCTTCGACTGCACCTTGACGAGCGCCGCCGTGAGCGTGGTCTTGCCGTGGTCGATGTGGCCGATGGTGCCCACGTTCACGTGCGGCTTCGTACGAGTGAATTTCTCCTTGGCCATCGAGATGTCTCCTGCCGAAATGAAGTTCGCGACTGCGTTGCGCTGTCCTCGCTGGAGCCCACCATCGGGATTGAACCGACGACCTCGTCCTTACCAAGGACGTGCTCTGCCAACTGAGCTAGGTGGGCAAACGACCGACCACGGAGCGGGCGACCGGGTTCGAACCGGCGACGTTCAGCTTGGAAGGCTGACGCTCTACCAACTGAGCTACACCCGCGGGCTTCCGTCGGGGGAGACCCCGGCGGATCTGGTTCCTGGTCGGACCGCCTTCGGAGCGAGACGTCGCTCCGGTGGAGGGTGATGGATTCGAACCATCGTAGGCATTGCCGGCAGATTTACAGTCTGCTCCCTTTGGCCGCTCGGGCAACCCTCCAGATTTTCTCTATTTATTCGATTTTACCGACTTTGTCTCTGCCCTGACCTCCCGAACCACCGATCTGTTGCCGTGCATCGCCTTGCATCGGAGCTGACGAGGGGACTTGAACCCCTAACCCCCTGCTTACAAGGCAGGTGCTCTACCGATTGAGCTACGCCAGCGGCATCCACCCGCTGCCCGTCCCCGGGCTCCGGGAAACGTGCGTGCTGACCTAGCGAAATGTCCCAAGACCGATCACTTCTGTGCGAGCAATCAACTCCCGGCCCTGCTGGACCGCCTGCCTGCACGGTTCGGAGTGTCCCGACCGGGCTGGACCGCAGCGAGGTGAAGCTGTTGGTGCCGCTCACGTCGCTCCGAAGGTAGACGAGTCCCGCGAAGGGAGGAGGCTCTTAGCCCCCTGCAAGAGACGTGTCAAGCGGTGTGCATCGTTTTCGTCCGTTTCGCTGGAATCGGCTGCGAGAGCGCGGTCTGGCCACGCGGTCGAGCTGGGCGCTCCAGAGCACCGGCGTCCTCCGACGGCGCCGATCTCGCTCGAGCGCTCCCGGTTTTCAAGTGCGGACGTCGAGCAGCACGCTCTCACGGCGCGCGGAGCGCGGCGGCGAGGCGCTCACGCAGCTGCTCGCCCGGACCGCGTGCTCGCGCCGAACGCCGCGCGCAGCGACGGCGCGCCTCGGGCGAGCAGCTGCGTGAGCGCGAACGCAAGCGAACGTGAAACGTGAACGATGGGGGGGCGACGACGAGGACGACGAGGACGACGAGGGCGACGAGGGCGCGCGCCGGCGCCTCGGGCGAGCGAGAGGTCCCTTGCGCTCCGCTCGCGGCTGCTGCGATCCTGCCCGGCGCACGCTCGCCCGGGCGCGCCGCGGAGCGGCCCGAGGCGACGATCGCGTTCCGTCATGCTTCGGGGGTAGAGGTTCGATCGCATGGAATGTCCCGCTTGCCATCAGCCAAACATCGATGGGGCGCGCTTCTGCGCCACGTGCGGCGCGCTCCTCCCTGTCGCGCCGGTGGAAGCGGACCCGCTCATCGGCTCCATCGTCGGCGGCCGGTTCCGCATCATCGGCGTACTCGGCGAGGGCGGGATGGGCCGCGTCTACGACGGCGAGCAGCCCATGGGCACGTCGGTGCGGAAGGTCGCCATCAAGACGCTCCTCTCGCAGCACGCGAAGGATCCGCAGGTGGTCGCGCGCTTCATGCGGGAGTGCGGCACGGTCAGCGAGCTCGAGCACCCGAACACCATCAAGGTCTACGACTTCGGGCAGACGAACACCGGGGAGCTCTACATCGCGATGGAGCTCCTCAACGGGCAGTCGCTGGAGACGGCGCTCGAGCGGGGCGGCGCGCTCTCTCCCGAGCGCGTCGATCGCATCATCGCGCAGACGTGCGGGTCGCTCCAGGAGGCCCATGAGAAGGGGATCGTCCACCGCGACCTGAAGCCCGCCAACATCTTCTTGACCAAGCGCGCCGGCGAGGAGGACTACGTCAAGGTCCTCGACTTCGGCATCGCGAAGCGCGACGAGCGCAGCGCCAAGGCCGAGCAGAAGCTGACCCAGCAGGGGACGGTGCTCGGCACCCCGCCGTACATGAGCCCGGAGCAGTTCACGGGGACCGAGCTCGACGCGCGGAGCGACATCTACTCGCTCGGCGTGCTGACCTACGAGATGCTCACCGGGCGCCTGCCGTTCGACGCCGACACGCCGTGGGCATGGGCGACGCAGCACATGACGGCGCAGCCGTTCCCGTTCGAGGCGGTGCCGATGGGCGCCGCGGCCCCGCCGAAGATGAAGGCGGCCGTCATGAGGGCCCTCAGCAAGAGGCGCGAGGACCGGCAGCAGTCGGCGCGGGAGTTCTACGAGGATCTCACGATCGGCGCGGGCGCCCGCCTCTCGGTGCTCGCGGCGGCGCCGCGCACCCTCGTCGGGAGCGACGCGCCGACCAGCGGGACGGCGCTGATGCCGTCGCGCTCGGGCCAGACGCAGCTCGGGGAGCCGCTGTTCGTCGCGGGGCCGCCCACGGGATCGGGGCCGGTGAGGACCGTCGTCAACCATCAGGCCCATCAGGCCCATCAGGCCGCGACGGTCATGGATCAGGCTGTCGTGCCGGCGCACCCGGCCGTGCCCACGGGCAGCGGCCAGGTGTTCCCCGCGCCGCCGCCGGCGCCGCAGAAGAGCAAGGCAGCTCCGATCCTCGCCGCGGTCGCGGCCGTCGCGGTGCTCGGCGTCGTGGGCATCGTCATGATGACGAAGGGGAGCGGCGGGGGCACGACGGAGGAGAGCACGTCGACCGCGATCCCGCTGCCCACGGGCGCGCCGTCGGTCACCGTGGCGTCGGATCCCGTGGGCACACCCACGAGCACGCCCACGACGACCCCGGAGCCTCCCCCGCCCGAGCCCACCGGCCCGGACAAGGCGCCGCCGGACACCCCGAAGAACACGTCGACTCCGACGACCCCGACCGCGACCACCGGGCCCAAGGCCCCGCCGCCCGGCAACGAGAAGGCGGAACAGGAGTGCAGGGCCGCGATCAACCTGGCGAACGGCGGCAACACGGATCTCGCGGTGAAGCGCTTCGCGTCCTGCGATGGCCCCAAGAAGGCCGAGGCGAGGGCCGCCATCAGCGCGAGCGCCAAGCGGGCGGTCGCGTCCAAGGGGTGCGCGGCGAAGTCCCACGCCTTGGCCGCCGCGCGGATCGGGGCGGGTGAGGCGATGTCCCAGCTGCCAGCACAATGTCGATGAAGAGAGGTGGGCCGGATCGGGCACAACGCTCAGCAGGTCCGGGCTGTTCCAGGCTTGCCTTGACGCCCGATTTTGACCGGTGCTAGATCCTGCCCGACAGTTCTGAAAGTTCAGTGCACGCCGCGCCCTGGCTTTGTTTGGTCGGCGCTTGACTTTGGAACACGGGGGAGAAGGTCGCTCACGGGAAATGGGCAGTAAGATTCGTTTGGCCGCGCCTCGAATGAGCTGGCGCGACATATGTCGATCCAAAGAGTTCGCTGGGCGATGGATCGCCCTTGACAATGTCAAATACGTTCAAGGCTGTTCCCAGCCGGCCGAAGCCGACGTTGTGGACGCCGACGATGACCTGGCCGACTTATGCGCGAGGATGCGCGAGGCCGACCGCACGGCGTGTGCGATCCTCTTCGTCGAGGACGACGCCGGAGTACCTGCGCGGGTCCAGCGACTGCCGCAGCTTTGGCGCCGCGTCGCGCACCACTGATCCGCCGGAACATCCTCACCCACCCAGTCCGGCCGTCTGACGAGGCGAGCGCCCTCGGGAGCGTCTCCGCCAGAGCGGGGTGCAGGTTCGTGGGATACGGGCTCAGCCGCTAGGCAGGCGCGTGAGGCGTACGAAAGTACGCCGCAGCGAGCCGAGCGACGCGGCTGAGCTCGTAGCGCACGAAGATGCGCCCGCTCTGACCGAGCGTGGCTCGGAGCGCTCACGCTCCTGGCGTTCGCCGCGCCGAACGTCGGTCGCGCGTCGGTCCCCGCCTCGGGACGTCGCGTCCGCCCTGCCGCCAGCCGATCTTCGGCTACTTGAGGATCGGCTTCAGCAGGGTCTTGCCGTCCTTGACGACGACATCGTAGTCGACGGACTTGGCCGGGTTCGTCGCCCGCAGCTTCGCTGCCTGCGCGCGGAGGCTCTCGGCCAGGCGCTCGTAGGTGACGCCGGCCGTCGACTCACGCGCGGCGCGCTTCGTCTCGACGTACTTCGCGTAGATCTGACGCAGCCGCTGCTCCGGGAGCTCGTCGTCGCGCGCAGCAGATCGCTGCGGGGGCGCCGGTCGCGCGCGCACCGCGGCGTCGAGGCCGGCGCGCGCGGCCTCCGGGGGGCGCGACGGCGTCCGCGGCGCCGTCTGCCGAGCGCCGCTCGCCGCGCCGGTCTCCGCGGCAGGCGGCGCGGTGGAGCGGCGGCGCCGGGCCGACGGCGGGCGCTCCGAGTGGACGCGCTCCTGCCGCCTCGCTCCGGTGCCCTTCGCGTCGCCCGCCGCGGCGGCGGCAGCGACCGCTGGGGCTTCGGCCGGAGCGCCAGGAGAAGGTTTGGCGGGGCTCGGGGGCGGCGGTCGCTTCGGAGCAGGCGGCGGCTCGGACGCGACGTCCGTCAACGCCTCTGGAGGCCCGGCCTTCGCCGCGTCGCCGGTCTTTGTGCGCTGAGCGCGCATCTCCGCCGCGAGCTCGGCGAGCCGCTGACGGCTGTTCGCGCCCGCCGCAGGCTGGGCCTTGTCGACGGCAGGGCGCGCCGGCGACTTCGCGCCTGCTGGCGAGGCCTCGGCCGGCTTCGCCTCTGCCGCCTTGCTCTCCGCCGGCTTCTGCTGGGGCCTGGTCAGGCCGAGCCCCCGGGGCAGCCCTCCCAGCGGCGCGGGCTTCACGGCCACGGCCGCCTGCGGCATGGCAGGCGGCGCGAGCGCAGGGCGCACCGGCGCGCTGGCGGGCGCCGCGCTCGACGCCTCCGGCGCGGTCAGCGGCGCGAGCGCAGGGCGCACCGGCGCGCTGGCGGGCGCCGCGCTCGACGCCTCCGGCGCGGTCAGCGGCGCGACCGCGGCGCGAGGCGCGGCCTCCTCGGCGGCCAGCGCGGCCAGCGATCGCTTTCCCAAGAGCGACGCGGCGGGCAAGGGCGGGGGCGCCAGCGTGACCGCCTCGTCGTCGACGTCGATCTCCTCGTGATCGCCGCTGCCATCGGCGCGGTGGACCGGCTCGCGCGCCGTCTCCTGCTGCTCGGCGAGCTCCGCGTAGCGCTCTGCCCGCTTGCGGCCGACGATCGTGAGCGCTTCCTTCGCGCCGACCCGCTTCGCTGCGCGGATGACGTCGCGGCGGTACGTGCCGTTCTCGATCTCGCGCGAGATGCGGCCCCAGTACTGCTGGAACGTGTTGTAGCGCTGGATCAGCATCTGGAACTTGAACCGGAGCCCGGTGTTCCTGATCTGCTCCCGCCGCATCACCCAGATGCGACGCTCGACGTCCTTGCGCGGGATGAGCGGCTCCAGCCGTTCGATCCCCATGAAATACTGCTCGTAGAGCGCGCGCAGCCGCTCGATGCGCGTCTCCAGCTCCTCGAGCTCCCGCTCGACCTCACCCGATTCCATCGCGGCTAGAGGGGCGTGATGCGCAGGTTGTCGAAGCAGACCGGCGCATCCCATGCGTTGAAGCCCATGTGCTCGTGCCCTGGACCGGAGAGCGGAGCAGGATCGCTGAGCTCCAGGTACTCGACGTCGTTCACCGACCAGGAGAGGGTCCTGCCGTCACGACGCTCTATCCGGAAGCGATACGGTTGCCCCGGCGCGACCGGCCGCGCGCGGTCGTCGTCGCTGTCCGGATCCACGTCGATCTCCAGCCGTTCGGCGCTGTGCTCGTCGAGGCGCGCGAGCACGTGCTTCGTGTTCTTCCATCCTCCGAGGATCACGAGGTAGCTCGTCGCGTTCGTGTAGCTCGCCGCCGTCGCCCCGCTCCGACCGTCTCCCCAGAGCTCGGCCTTGAGATCGCCGTCCGGGGCCTCGGCGATGGCGTCGAACTCGATCCGGGCGTTCTCCGGCAGCGGCCGCTTCAACCACACGCCGCGGTTCCTCGCGGCGCGCGCGCAGAGCCGCCCGTCGTCGATGGCCCACTTGGAGCTCAAGGCGTTCCAGTCGGGGCCGAGCGCGGGCCGGTTGAAGTCGTCCTCGAACACACCCGTACCCTGCGCTCCCGGAGCGGCGCCCGCGCTCGGCGAGGAGACCGACGACGCGACCGTCCCGGCTGGCCGCGCGCTCGCGTCCCCCGTGGCCGGCCCTTCGGGAACACACGCCGCGCTCACGAGCAGCCCAGGCACTGCGAAGACCCCGACGGTGGCACGGCCAGAGAGCACGGAATCGATGCTAGCAGCGGCGCGCGCGGACTTCGAGAGCCGCTTCGCGGGCGCCGTCGACAGGAGGGGGAGAACCTCGCGCTGCGCTGACGGCCCGGGCACATCGAGATCGCCCGGCGCGGTCGGAGCAGCGCCAGCGAACGCCTTGGCTCGCTGCGTCATGCGCGAGAGACGATGCTTGATGGTCCCCAAGCCCAGGCGTAAGGAGAGGCGCCATGCATCCCATCCTGTTCCGCGTCCCGCTGCCCGCCTGGACCGTGCCCCTGCTCTGGGTCTTCCTGATCGCTGCGGGCATCGCTTTCGCGGGCGCGATCGGGCTGCTCCTCGCAAAGAACAAACCAGGCGCGACGGCCGCGGGCATCGCGGGCGTCGCGCTCGCGGCGATCGCCTCCCAGGTCAAGGAGCAGACCTACACCCTGGGTCCGCTGCCCATCTACAGCTACGGCGTCATGCTCGGGCTCTCGCTCGTGGTCGGCTGGTACCTGACGCTCGGGCTCGCGGAGCGCGACGGCCTGCCGAAGGAGACGATGGCCAACTGCTACGTCGTCACCGCCCTCGCCGCGGTCGTCGGGTCGCGCGTGCTCTACATCCTCACGAACCTCGACGAGTTCGACTCGTTCGGCGCGATGTTCGACATCCGCCGCGGCGGGCTGGTGGCGTACGGCGGCTTCCTCGGCGGCTTCCTGGGCTCGTACCTGTTCCTGCGCTCCCATCGCATCCCGCTGCTCCCCTGGGCCGACGTCGCCGTCCCGAGCCTCGCCTCGGGCCTGATGATCACGCGCATCGGGTGTTACCTCTTCGGCTGCGACTTCGGCCGGCCGCTCGGCGAGACGGCGCCCGCCTGGCTGAAGAAGCTCGGCACGTTCCCGCGCTGGGCCGAGGGCACGCTGGACCACGGCAGCGGGTCCCCGGCGTGGGTGCAGCACGTCAAGGAGCGCGGGCTGGATCCGAGCTCGGAGGCGTCGCTCGCCGTGCATCCGACGCAGATCTACGAGGCGCTCGTCGGCGCAGGGCTGCTCGCGCTCCTGCTCCTCGCGCGCCGCCGGCAGAAGTTCCGGGGCGAGATCTTCCTCATCTTCACGTTCTCCTACGGCGTCTGCCGCTACCTGCTCGAGCTCCTCCGCGACGACGCGGAGCGCGGCTCGATCCCGCCGTCGCTCCCGGAGCACGTGTTGCTCCCGGCCGGCCTCGTGATCTTCGCCGTGGGATACACGATCGGGTTCTCCCACCTCCTCCGCGACAACATGGTGCGCAAGGTGACGCAGGTGCTCTCCTTCGTCCCCGCGGTCGCCCTGTACCTGGCCCTCAGGCCCGAGACGTTCGCCGCCTCCGCGACCCTCCAGTACTCGACCTCCCAGGCCGTCGCGCTGGCGACCGGGCTCGCCGCGTCGATCGCGTTCGCGGTCTATCACAAGGCCGCCCTGGACCACCCGGAGCAGGCGATGGCGCTCAGCCTCCCGGACAGCCCCGCCGCGGCCGCCGACAGGCAAGCAGACGGCGACGACGAGGACGAGGACGAGGACGACGAGGACGACGCGCCGAGAAAGAAGCGGAGCGCGCCGCCGAAGGCCGGCGACGCGCCGCCGCAGGCCAGGCGCGGCAGCGCAAAGGACGAAGGCCGGGCGACGGCCCGCGAAACCGGCGCCGCCGAGGCGCCCGACACCACCGGAGAGGCATAGACCGTGAAGATCGCATTCGGAGAGGGCAAGCTCGTACCGGCCGTCGTGCAGGATCGGCTGACCGGGCAGGTCCGGATGCTCGCGTACATGACGCGGGAGTCGCTCGCCAGGACGCTCGAGACGGGGCGCGCCACCTTCTTCAGCCGATCGCGCGGCGAGCTCTGGGAGAAGGGGGCGACGAGCGGCAACACGCTCGCGGTGACGAGCGTCCACGCCGACTGCGATGGGGACGCGCTCCTGATCCTCGCGGAGCCCCGCGGCCCGACGTGCCACACCGGGAGCGCGAGCTGCTTCTTCCGGCAGGTCGATGCCCGCGGCGACGGGGAGCCCGAGGCCGCCGACGAGGGGCAGGACGCGTCCGCGCTGCTCGAGTCGCTCGAGCGCGAGCTCGAGGCGCGCAAGGCGTCGTCGGCGACGAAGAGCTACACCCGGAAGCTGCTCGACGGAGGCGCGCCGCTCATCGGCGCAAAGCTCCGCGAGGAGGCCGGCGAGCTGGCCCAGGCGATCGCCGGGGAGAGCGACGAGCGCGTCGCGTCCGAAGCGGCGGACGTCATCTACCACCTGCTGGTCGGCCTCGCGTCGCGCGGCGTCCCGCTGCGCGCGGTGCTCTCGGCGCTCGCGTCACGCATGGGCACGAGCGGCCTCGTCGAGAAGGCGTCGCGGGCACAGAAGGACAGCCCGGGGAAGCCGTGATCCGCCGCGCGCCGCCGCCTCGATGCGGCGGCGGCTCACGCTTCGCGATCCGCCGCGCAGCGCTGCCGGCGGCGCTGCGCTGTCAGCAACCGCAGAGCCCGTTGTAGACGGACGAAGCCCTGTCACCGCAACCGGGTTGCCGCTCAGGATCACCCCGAGGGCGGCGGCGCCCGCGAGAGCGAGGCGGCAGACGGCGAGGCTTCGCCGCCGCAGCTGCGCGCCGGCCCCCGCCCGCCGTGAGGGCGGCGGATGGGCTATTCTGGATGGATGAGCCCGTTCCGTGAGCCGCCCGGCATCGAGCTCGGCCCGCTGGAGGTCGGCCTCGGGCGCGCGGCGCGGCGGGCGATGGTGGGCCTCATCCCGAGCGGAGGACGGCTCATCGCGCCGGACGGCTACGCGCGGGCCCTCCGCGGCGAAGGCGGCTCCTGGCGCGGCCGCTCGCACACCGCGGGCGCGCTGGGCTCCCTGGGGCTCTTGCTGGCGTCGGCCTGCGCCTTCGTCGCGGCGACCGGCGGCTTTCAGCTGCACGGCCTCGAGGCCACGGCGGTGACGGTCGCGCTGGTGATCGCGGGCGGGGTCTCGCTGGCCGCGGTGCTGCGCGCCATCGATGCGCCGCGCGAACGGCTCACCGTGCACGGCGCGGTCGTCGGCAGGGCGGCGAGGCGCGCGCTCCGCAGGGCAGGGCGCCTCGCGCGCCACGCGGAGCGCGCGCCGGACAGGTTCGGCCCTCGCCGCGTCACCGCGCTGCGCAAGACGTTATCCATGCTCGCGGATCCGCTCATCGCGGACTGGATCCCCGCGGACGTGCGCGGCCGCGCCGAGCTCCTCCTCGCCCGCGCCATCGCCGCGAGCGTCGGCGCGCGCTGGGCGCGCGAGGCCAGCGTCCGTACCGAGGTCCGGGCGCTGCTGCTCGCCGCGGCCGATCACCTGATCGAGCCGACGCCGGCCCGGCTGGACCTGCTCGTGCTGGCAGAGCACACCGAGCCCGCCCCGACGCCGCCCGGTGCACGTTGGCCACAGCGCGTGACCGCTGCGGCGCAGCTTCGCTGCAGGGCGCCGTCGCCCCCTGTCCCCTCCGACGCCGTCGCCGAGGACGCCGCGGCGGGGGTCGATCTCGACGCGACCGATTCCTCCGGCGAGGCGATCGATCGTGCTAGGGTGCGCTGCTGAAGGGCGCGTCGCCGACGCCTCGGGAGGCGTCGGCGGCGTTGCAGGAACCCCGTGAATCCACCTCGATTCCGGAGCTCTTCACGCTCCCGGGCCATCCCCCTGCCCCCTGCGCTCGGCCGCGCCCACCTCGCGCTCTGGTGCGCGTTGCTCCTGGGGACGTGCCCGAGGCGCGCGCTCGGGCAAGGCGCGGTGGCCGCCGCCGACGCAGACGCGACGGCGCAGGAGCGAGCGCCGCGCGCCGCTGCGCCCCCCCACGCGGCCGCGCTGTCGCCCGGCGCGGCGCTCCAGGAGAGGCATCGCGTCCGGTACACCCTCGACGGCATCGAGATCCGAGGCAACGTGCGGACCGCCGCGCGCGTGATCCTCCGCTACGTCAGGTTCCGCGCGGGGGACGTGCTCGACGTCGAGGATCCGGAGATCGAGCTCACGCGCTACCGCCTCCTCGGGACCGGGTTCTTCGCCTCGGTCGGGTTCTCGCTCCGCAAAGGGGTCGAGCGCGGGAGCGCGACGCTCGTGATCGACGTCGTCGAGCGCAACACGTTCGTCGTGCAGGACCTCTGGCTCGGCATCGCGGCCGACGAGGACACCGCGGGCAACGCGAAGCCGCTCTCCGCGTTCACTGGCGTGCAGGTCGCCGAGACCAACCTCGCCGGCACGGGGATCACGCTCGGCGCCGGCGTCGGGCTCGCGGCCGACCAGCTCGCGCTGAGGACCCGCTTCGTCGACCCCGCGTTCGTGGGGACCCGCTGGTCGGCCGCGGTGACGGTGCTCTACAACGACGCCCGTGACTTCTTCGGCAACCGGGACGTCGTCTTCGAGTCCCCGTTGCTCGAGCAGCGCGAGGTCACGGGCTACGCCGTCGTCGCCTACAAGCGGTTCGGCGCGACGCTCGGCACAGGTCACGACGTCTCCTCCTCCTCGCGGCTGTCGCTCGACTACCACCTGGAGCAGATCGACGCGACCGTGCCCACGGTCGCCTCGCACATGCGCGGCGACAGCCGCGAGCCCATCGAATTCGACATCCTGGGCGGCAAGACGGTGCTCTCGTCGCTGCACGCCGCGATCGATCACGACACGCGCGACGCGCCCTTCCTTGCGACGCAGGGCACGCTCGCGTCGGTCTCGGTCACGGTGGGCGTACCGCCGTTCGGCAGCGACTACGGCTACCAGAAGTTCGAGTTCGGCGCGCAGCGCTGGTTCCGCCTGCCGCTGCGGCACGTGCTCCGCGTCGAGGCGTTCGCCGGCGCGATAGCCGGGGACGCGCCGTTCTTCGAGAAATTCTACGTCGGCGATCTCACCGACCTCCTTCCGGATCGGCTGCTCGACCTCGCGCCCGATCGGAGGCAACCGCCGAACTTCCTCAGCACGGACATCATCGAGGTCCGGTACGGAGACTTCGCCGCGAAGCTGGAGGCGGAGTACCGGATCCCGGTCTACGCCGGCCGCGGCTCCATCTACGGCGTCGATCTCTTCGGCGCCGCGGGCCTGTACGGCCTCGCGACGCGCCGCGAGTTCACCGATGCGCCGACCGGATACAAGGGCTTCGCCCGCGTGCCCGTGGACGTCACCTACAACCTCGGTCTGCGGGTCGACACGGCGGTCGGCGGGGTGACGCTCGCGTTCTCGAACCTGCTCGGGCTGATCCCGGCGCGGCGCGGTGCGCGGAAATGATCTGCTCGATCTGCTCCAATGCATCCAACGCACATCGCGGACCGGAGCGCGCGACGCGCGCGGGCGGTGGCCGCCGTGCCTGGCACCTCCGAGAGGCGCGGCGAGCGCTCGTGGCGCTCGGCCGCGGAGCGGCGCGCTGGCTCGGGATCGCGCTGCTCGCGACGCTCGCCCTCCGAGCGAGCTGGTCGCTGGCCCAGGAGGGCCCGGGGCCCAGGGAGATCGCCGATGCGGACGCGGAGCAGGCGCTCGGCGCGCCGGCCGCGCTGCCTACCCGGGTGGCGAGCTTGACGCTCGACAAGACGATCGTGCAGCTGACCGTGGGCTTTCGCGACGTCGTCGACGGCGAGATCTCGAAGAAGCTGCTCAGCGGGCTCCCCACCGTCATCACGATGCGCGGCTACCTCTTTCACGAGAGCGGAGGCAACCCTGTCGCGCTCGCCGCCAAGAGCTGCCGGATCGTCTACGATCTCTGGGATGAGGTGTTCCGGATCCAGCTGATCCAGGCCGGAGGCCAGTCGAGCACGGTCGCGATCAACGTCGAGGGCGTGCTCCGCAACTGCGCCGAGGCCCGGCGGCTGCCGCTCGTGGAGCGGTCGCTCGTCCGCGACGGCAGCCGCTATTTCGTCGCCGTGCTGGTCGAGGTGAACCCCATGAGCGCCGAGATGCTCGATCGCATCAAGCGGTGGGTGACCCGGCCGCCCGGCTCGACGGCGATCGGGCCGGGCGACTCGCTGTTCGGCTCCTTCGTCGGCCTGTTCGTGACGCGCATCGGCAACGCCGACCGGAGGCTCGCCTTCCGCACGCAGCCCTTTTTGCCGCCGGTGCCACCGCCCAGCCCGCCTCCCCCTCCCCAGAGGTCTCCCGGCCGCTGAGCCACGCGCGCGGCGGCCTCGCTCGACGTCACGCCCCTCGCCCGCCGGGCGGCGCGTCGGTCTACACTCGTCGCGCGGACGCTCTGTTCGTGTCGGCTCCACCCCCATGCGCCTTTTTCCCATCGCGCTCGATCTCAACGGCCAGCGGGCGCTCGTCATCGGCGCGGACGGCGACGCGCCGTACACGGTGGAGCGCCTCCTCTCGGCGGGCGCTCGCGTCTCCGTCGTCGCGCCAGGGCAGGTCGACGGGTCCATCGAGCAAGCCAGCCGGGAGGGGCGGCTCGATCTGCACCGGCGAGCATTCCTCGAGGGCGACCTCGCCGGGGCCGCCATCGTGTTCCTCGTGCCGGGCGACGAGGCGCTCTCGCGGCGCCTCCACGGAGAGCTCGCGGGCGCCGGGCGCCTCGTCTGCACGCTGGATCGCCCGGAGGTGTCGAACTTCGTCAATCCTTCGGTGGTCTCTGCCTCCGGGCTGACGATGAGCTTCAGCAGCCATGGCGTCAGCCCTGGAACGATACGGCGCATCCGGGAGGACCTCGGCGCCCTCTTCTCGGATCCTCGCTTCGCCCGCTACATCGAGGCGCTGCGCAGGCTCCGCGAGAGCCTCCCTCGGGGCCCCGAGCGGGCCGCGCGCATGCGCCGGGCGACCCTGGGCTTCGGGCTGGAGGCGAGGCTTCGGTTCCCTGCATGGCTGGAGCGAGGCGGCGAGCCTTGATGACCGAAGAGGCCGCGCCAGAGCGGCGGGGGCGCCGCGGGGGGCGCGAGCCTCGGCGCGGGCTCGGCGCGGGCCTCGGCTAGAGCGCGCGCGCCCCCGGATGAACGCGAAACCCCTTGTGTAGAGCGGCCTTCAAGGCTTAAGTGGGCGCCCACGCGACACTATCTGCGGAGGAGGGCTTACGGTATGCGTTCACGATCGGGCCGGCTGACGATGTTGACCTCGGCGGCGATGGTCTCTGGGCTCCTGACGATGACGAGCGTCAGTCCGGCATCTGCGCAGACGGATGCCAAGCCGGCAGCGCCCCCGGCAGGTAAGCCGGCCGCCGCGGCCGCCCCTGCGGCGGCTCCTGCGAAGCCAGCCGCACTTGCGGCGCAAGCGCCCACCCCCGCTGCGACGCCGCCCGCGGCCGGCGCGACGCCGCCCGCGACCGGGACGCCCGCCGCGGCTCCCGCGAAGGCCGGTGAGCCCACGACGAAGGTGACCACCACCAAGCCGAAGAAGGCGCTGACCGAGAAGCAGAAGAAGGACGAGGCGAAGAAGCTCTACAAGGAGGCCGAGGCCAGGTTCGACAAGGGCGAGTACGCCGTCGCGGCCGACCTGTACCGCCAGGCGGACGAGCACGTGCCCGGCGCCGCACCGAAGTACAAGCTCGCCCTCGCGCTCGACAAGCAGGGCCTCGTCACCGAGGCCGTCGCGGCCTGGCAGGCGTTCCTCGATTCGAAGCCGGATGCCGAGAAGTTCAAGGAGAAGATCGCCGAGGGTCAGGCGCGCGTCGAGGCCCTGAAGAAGACGCCGGCGAAGGTGAAGGTCGCGACCGTCCCGGAGGCGCCGCCTGGCCTCAAGGTCGCGGTCGACGGCGTGGCCCAGACCGGCAAGGAGCTCTCGGTCCCGCCCGGCAAGCACACCCTCACCGTCTCCGCCGAGGGGTTCGCCGACGCGAGCCAGGAGCTCGAGGTCACCTTCGCCGAGGCGCGCGAGGTCAACGTCACGCTGACGCCGCAGGCGCCGGCGCCGGTCGCTGCGACGCCGGCCCAGCCCCCCACCCCGCCGCCGCCCGCCGACGTGCCGCCCGCGCAGCCGCCGCCGCCGGCGGCGCCGATCGAGCCGCGCTCTCCGGTGCCGGCCTACGTCACCCTCGGGCTCGCCGGCGCCGGTGTGGTGGTCGGGACGATCTTCGGCATCCAGGCGCTCGGCGCGAAGAGCGACTTCGATGACGCCCCGACGACCAAGACCGCGGACAAGGTCGATCGCTTCGCGCTCATCGCGGACATGTCCTTCGCGGTGGCGCTCACGTTCGGCGTCACCGGCGCGGTCCTGCTCCTCAGCGACGACTCGGCCCAGGCGAAGGCCGCAGCGTCGAACGCCACGAAGAAGGCGTTCGTCACTCCGTTCGTCAGCCCGACAGGCGGCGGCGCCGCCGCGCGGTTTACCTTCTAAGGGGACTACCATGTGGAAGAAACAGCACCTTCTCGCGATGGCGCTCTGCGCTGGCGCGCTCTCGACTCTCGGGATGGGCTGCGAGCTCATCGCCTCGGTCGATCGCTCGCGCATCCCGGGGGACGAGGACGTCCCCAGCGACGGATGTTCTGACGGCACGAAGAACAACGAAGAGACCGACGTCGACTGCGGCGGTTCCATCTGCCCGAAGTGCGACGCCGCCAAGGCGTGCACCGCAGCCACCGACTGCGCGAGCGGCTTCTGCGCCGACGACGTCTGCTGCGACGAGGCCTGCGACGCGGAGTGCGACGCCTGCACCGCCGCGCTCAAGGCGTCGGGCGACGACGGCGAGTGCGGCCCCTCGAAGGCCGAGACCGAGTGCGGCGAGCCGACGTGCTCCGAGGGCGTCGAGACGAGCCGCGGCACCTGCGACGGGGAGAGCGTGGAGTGCGGGCCCGGCGAGGAGAAAGCGTGCGAGGAGTTCGCGTGCAATGAGGCGGCCAGCGCCTGCCTCACCGAGTGCATGGAGGACGCGCATTGCTCGAAGTGCCACGAGTGCGCAGACGGCGCCTGCGTGCTGGCCGCGGCCGGTACGGAGGACCTGGGCTGCGACGAGGGCCAGGCGTGCGACGCCGCGGGCGAGTGCAAGCCCGCGAACGGGGTCGAGTGCACGGAAGCGAGCGAGTGCGCCACCGGGCTCTGCGTCGACGGCGTCTGCTGCGACACCGCCTGCGACACGGCGTGCATGGCCTGCAATGTGAAGGACCTGGCGGGCACGTGCTCGAACATCCCGCTCGGCGGCGAGGACGCGGCGGACTGCAGCGGCATCAACGCGTGTGATGGCAAGGGCGCTTGCAAGCTGGTGGGTGGCGAGGAGTGCACCACCAACGAGCAGTGCGCGAGCGGCAAGTGCCTCCCCAGCCCCCTCTTCAGGTGCGAGGAGATCCCGGAGACGCCTTGAGCTCTCTCCGGCTCCCGCCGGGCTCCCCAGGGAGCCCGGCGGAGCTCACGCCTCGAACGTCCCTCTCAGACGCGCGCTGATCTCTCCTGCCCCGGAGCTCGAAGGCGGGCCCAGCACCGTCATCGACTCGGCTTCTCCCTCGAACAGCCCGCCGTCCCCGAGCTCGTCCTCCGCGGCTTCCGCCTCGTAGGCGGGCACCATCGCGGCCTCTTCCCAGCGGCTCTTGAGCCGCTCCGCGAGCTTCGCGAGCAGCTCCCGCGTCGTCTCCCGGTCCGTGGCGGACAGGACCACCGCATCCGGGTGCCCGAGGAGCAGCCGCCGCCCCTCCGCCGGGGCGATCAGGTCCGCCTTGTTGAACACCACGATGCGGGGGATGCCGATGAGATCGAGCTCGGTCAGCAGCGCCTCGGTCGTCTCGATGTGCTGGTCGCGCGCGGGATCGCTCGCGTCCACGACGTGGAGCAGGAGGTCGGCGTCGGCGGCCTCCTCGAACGTCGCCCGGAAGGCCGCGAACAGGTCCTTCGGCAGCTCCCGGATGAAGCCGACGGTGTCGGTGATCACCACCTCCCGCTCCTCGGGGAAGCGCAGCCGCCTCGAGCGGGTGTCGAGGGTCGCGAACAGCTTGTTCTCGGCGAGCACGTCGGCGCCGGTCAGCGTGTTCAGCAGCGTGCTCTTGCCGGCGTTCGTGTACCCGACGATCGAGACCACCGGCACGCCGAGCCGGGCGCGGCGGCGGCGGCGCTGCTCGCGCTGGCGGGAGAGCCGCTTCAGCTGCGCCTCCAGGAAGCTGACGCGCTCCTTCGCGCGGCGGCGCCCGATCTCGAGCTTCGTCTCGCCCGGACCGCGCCCGCCGATGCCGCCCGTCAGGCGGGACAGGGAGTCGTCCTTCTGCCCGAGGCGAGGGAGCGTGTACTTCAGCTGGGCCAGCTCGACCTGGAGCTTGCCGTCCGACGACTCGGCCCGCTGGGCGAAGATGTCGAGGATGAGCTGCGTCCGGTCGAGCACCTTGAGATCCGTGTGCTTCGCGATCGCCGAGGCCTGGGAGGGGGTCAGATCCCGGTCGAAGACCAGCGTCTCCGCGTCGAGCTCCGAGGCGCGCAGCACGACCTCGTCCAGCTTGCCCTTGCCGAGCACGAGCCGCGGGTCGAGCCGATCGCGCAGCTGGAGGACCGTGTCCGCGACGTCGACGCCCGCGGTGCCGGCGAGCTCGGTCAGCTCGCGCAGGCTCTCCTCGGCCCGGGCGAGCGCGCCCGCCTTGGATTTCTCGGCGACGTGGACGAGGATCGCGCGGCCGTCCTTCGCCGCGACCGACCGCGTGCGCGACCGCTTCGTGAACTCGTCCTCGAGCGCCTGGATGAGCGCGCCGAAATCGACGTCGGCGCGGCCGATCGCGACGGGGCCCACGGTCCGATACGGAAGCGCCGCCTCCCCGCGGCTGCCGCCGCGCCCCTCGGCCTCGTCCACGGTCACCGTGACCGCTTCCTTCCCGTGGACCGGCACGTTGTACGCGTACTGGAGGGTCCGCGGCTCGCCCTGCGGGGTGAGCTGCACGGCCGCGACCAGGTCGAGCCGGAGACGGACGAGATCCACGAGATCGTCCCGGGTGAGCGGCTCGTTGAAGAGGTGCGTGTGGACGAGCCGCAGCGCCCTGAAGCGGCCCTGCGCGGCGCGGAGGCGCCCGATGTCCGGCAGCATCAGCCGGGTCGCGTCGCCGACGATGACGTAGTCGATCTCGCCCGAGCGGTGCACCAGCGCGCCGACCTGGCGCCCCGTCTCATGCGACGCCTCGGCGAGCGCCTTGATGAGCTCGGGCGTGGCGATGCTGGCGAGCGGGACCTTGCGGCGGTAGATGCGCTCGAGGGTTTTGGTGGCCTGGGGGCTGAGTCCGGTGGTGTTTCCGTAGAGGGTGGGCATTCGGTAATCGAAGGGGGATGTTGCTCCCGCTCACTCGATTTCATAACGCACGCAGGGCCGGTCCGCGACCACGGGCACCGCGGATCTTCGTACGGAGCGCGCATTTTCTCATCGCTCGTCCCCCTTCCGTCGCCTCCCCGTCCCTCCTCGCCTCCCGCTCGGCGCGCTCCTCCAGGTTCCTGTGGAGGCCGCGCGCGAGACGAGGCTACCCTGCGCCGCGATGGCCATCCTGACCCCCCTCTCGCTCGCGGATGCCCGCCGCATCGGCGCGCTCTACGGCCTGGAGATCGCCGACGTGCGCGGCCTGCTCGCCGGGAGCGTCAACTCCAACTTCGCGTTGACGCTCGCCGACGGCCGCGGGCAGGTGTTCCTGCGGGTCTACGAGGAGCAGCAGCTCGGCGCGGCGTCACGCGAAGCGCGCATGCTCGAGCACCTCGCGGCCGGGGGCGTCGCCACCCCGCAGCCGCTCCGGCGCCGCGACGCGGCGCCGTCCGATACGGACGCCGCGTCGGACGGCGCCGCGTTCGTCGCGGAGCACGCTGGAAAGCCGGTCGCGCTGTTCCCGTGGGTCGGGGGAGCGTCGCTCTGCCAGGCGCGCGTCACGCCGGACGCGACCCGCCGCGTCGGCGCGGCCCTGGCGCGGGTGCACCTCGTCGGCGCCTCGTTCGAGGGGGCGAACGCCAGCCGGTTCGACCTCGACGGCCTCGACCAGCGGCTCCGGGGGCTCCGTTCCCCTGCGGGCGCGAGGTCGACGGCGCCCGCCCCGGCCCTCCCGCCCGACGTGGCCGCCGCCGTCGACGAGCTCACCGGCCGGCTCGAACGGATCCGCGCCGCGGCGCCGCGGACACCCGGCCCCCAGACGCTGATCCATGGCGACCTCTTCCGCGACAACGTGCTCTGGGAGGCCGGCGAGATCTCCGCGCTGCTCGATTTCGAGAGCGCCTCGCGCGGGAGCGCCGCGTTCGACCTCGCCGTCACGATGCTCGCGTGGTGCTTCGGCGACGATCTCGACCCGGATCTCGTCTCCGCGCTCGCCGCCGGCTACACGGCGGTGCGGCCGCTCTCAACCGAGGAGCGCGACCGTTTGTTCCACGAGAGCGTGATCGCGGCGCTGAGGTTCTCCATCACGCGCATCACCGATTTCGAGCTCCGCCCGAAGGGCAGCGGTGTCTACAAGGACTTCCGGCGCTTCCTTGCGCGGCAGCGGACGCTCGAGCGCCTCGGCCCGGAGGGGCTCCTCGCGCTGCTCGGCGTCTGATCCGCGTCGACTCGCGCCCGGTCCACATCGGGCCCGCGCATGACGTCTTCCGCTGTCCGATCAGCGTGTGCTTGCCGTTTGCTTGCCGTCTGCTTGGCGCCTTCGCCGTCTTCACCGTCTTCACCGTCTGATACAGGTCCGATTCAGATGTGAGCGGAGGTCGTCTGTGATTTTGCGTTAACTTCGCTGCGCCTGGCGCTGGCGGCGTTGCGCGGTCCCGGCCAGGCCGTTACCTTCGCCGAATGGCACAGGTCGGAACGCTCGATTTCAAGGGCTTCATCGAGAGACGGAAGGGCCAGCGCGCGGGCGGCGGGGACGGCGCGGGCAACGCGTATGCCTACGTGTCCGACAAGAACACGCGGCTCGCCTTCGAGAAGATGCGTCCGGTCGAGCTCGCCGTGACCGCCGCGGTCAGGCTGTTCAAGACGGTCGGCAAGAACGAGCTGCTCGGCCACGCCGTCAAGGTCGGCCCCGCGCAGTTCCCGCGCGTCCACAACCTCGCGGTCCACTGCGCCGAGACGCTCGGGATCGCGACCCCGACGATCTACATCGTCAACAGCCCCACCCTCAACGCGGCCACCTACGGGACGAACGACGACTCGTTCATCATGGTGCACTCCGCGCTGGTCGATCATTTCACCGACGACGAGCTGCTCAGCGTCATCGGCCATGAGTGCGGCCACATCCACAACAGCCACGTGGTCTACCTGACCGCCATGCACTACCTGACGCGGATGGCGTCGGTCTTCGTGAAGTGGATCGTCGGCCCGGCGATGCTCGCGCTCTCCGGCTGGTCGCGCCGGGCCGAGGTCACCTGCGACCGCGCCGGCCTGCTCTGCGCGAAGAGCCTCGACGTCTCGACGCGCGCGCTCACCAAGCTCGCGCTCGGCTCGACCAAGCTGTACGAGGAGCTCAACCTCGAGGCGTTCATCGCCCAGCACGAGGAGGGCAAGGGCGGCGTCGGCAGGTTCGCCGAGTTCACGGCCAGCCACCCGTGGCTGCCGAAGCGCGTCCTCGCGCTCCGGGCCTTCGCCGAGAGCGAGCTCTACAAGCGCCACGCCGGGCTCGGCGCGGGCGGCCTCTCCATGGAGGAGGTCGACGAGAAGGTGCACGAAGTCATCAAGATCTGGGGCTGAGGAGCTCCCGCTCCTGGCAAGGCGCAAGGCCGAGGTAGACGCACATGCTCGAATCCTTCCACAGCCGCAAAGACGACGTGACCGGGGCGCTCAGGGATCTCGTGACGTTCGCCGAGTCCCTCGGCGCCAAGAGCGTCGCCGCGCGCATCACGAACGATCTCGTGAAGAAGCTCGACGCCGATCGGTTCCACCTCGTCGTCGTCGGCGAGTTCAACCACGGCAAGACGACGTTCGTGAACGCGCTGCTCGGCGCCTCGATCCTCCCCGTCGGCGTGACGCCCACGACGGCGGTGATCCACCACCTCGAGTACGCGGCCGATCCGCGCGCCGAGGTGGTCTACGCGTCGGGCGAGCGCACCGGCCTGCCGTTCGAGGACGTGCGGGCCTTCACCGTCGGCGGCGAGCGCTCGTCGAGCGCCGGCGAGGTGAAATTCCTCGAGGTGGGGTACCCGGCCGAGCTCCTGCGCGAGCGCGTCGTCCTCGTCGACACCCCCGGGGTGAACGACCTCTCGCTCCAGCGAGCGGACATCACCTACAGCTACATCCCGCGGTCGGACGCCGTGCTGTTCCTCATCGACGCCGGCCAGCCGCTCAAGGAGAGCGAGCGGGTCTTCCTCCAGGAGAAGCTGCTCGGGCAGTCGCGCGACAAGATCCTGTTCGTCGTGACGAAGCGCGATATCTGGAGCCAGGACGAGGAGGTCGAGGCGCTCGCCTACATCCGGAGCGAGCTCGGGAAGCTCGTGAAATCGCCCGTGGTCTTCCCGATCTCGAGCGAGCGGGCGCTGGAGGGTGATCGGCCCGGCAGCGGGATGCCGGAGCTGCTCGATCACCTGACCCGGTTCCTCGCCGAGGAGCGCGGGCGCATCCTGCTCGACAACGCCCTCGGCGAGGGCATCGAGTCCGCGCGCCTGCTCGGCAAGGGCGTGGACGCGCGGCGGCGGGCGACCGCGATGTCGCGCGACGAGCTCAGCCGCCGCATCGAGATGATCGAGAAGGATCTGGCCGGCCAGTCGCGCACCATCGAGGAGCGGCGCGCCGGCATCCGCGAGGAGGTGAGCGCCATCCGGGCGTGGGTGCACCGCGACCTCGATCGCTTCGTCGACGACGTGCTCCGGCAGCTCCCGGCGATCATCGACGAGGCCCACACCGACGAGATCAAGGTCTACCTCGGGGCGTTCCTGGAGCGCACGTTCGCCGAGTGGGCGCAGGCCGAGACGAAGGAGATCGCCACGGCGCTCGAGGCGCTCGCCGAGAAGACGATCGCGCTCGTGCGCGAGGACGCGCACGACGTGGCGAAGCGGGTCAGCGAGGCGCTCGGCGGCGACGTGAAGACGCCGAACGTCGAGGTCGACACGTTCGGCTATGACGTCGGCGTCTTCGCGCTCTTCACCATCGGCCTCGGCGTGATGTTCACGAACGCCCTGCTCGGCGGGATCCTGGCGCTCGCGGCGCCCGTCCTGGCCGTGTACGTGAAGGAGAAGGTCGAGGCCGAGACCCGCAAGAAGGCGAAGGAGATGGCGCCGATCGCGCTGCGCGAGGCCGCCACCCGGATCGGGCCGAAGCTCGACGAGATGATCCAGGAGTTCGCGAGCCGGCTCGACGCGTGGGTGGTCACGGCCGGCCAGGAGCTGCACCGGGAGGTCATCGAGGTCCTCAAGGCGGCGCGCGAGGAGCGGGTCCAGGCCGAGCCGAGCAGCGAGAGCCAGCTCAAGGCGTGCGACGCCCAGGCCGAGGCGCTCCAGGCGCTGACGTCGCGCCTGGAGGGGCTGCGGAGCGCGCTCTGGACCGTCGAGAACGGCGAGAGCAGGCCGATCCCCCCGCCCGTGTCCAGCGTGCCCAACGCGCCGGGCGGCTCGGCCTGAACTCGGCTTCAGCGAGCGCACGCCTCCTGACAAGGGAGGAGACCCGGCCCAGCCCGGCCTCCTCCGCCATGCGCCGTGGCCATATCCAATCGTCGGGCGCTCATGCGAGAATGCGGCCGTGCAGCTCGACTTCGCAGCCCGTGAAGTGACGATCAAGCTCGTCTATTACGGCCCGGCGCTCAGCGGCAAGACGACGAACCTCGTCTCGCTGCACGGCCTCGCCGGGTCAGACGCTCGCGGACGGCTGATGACGCTCGAGACGCAGGACGATCGCACGCTGTTCTTCGATCTCCTGCCGCTCACCTTCCGCGCGAAGGACGGCGACGTCTCGCTCCGCATCAAGCTGTTCACCGTGCCCGGCCAGCCGATGCACGCCGCCACGCGGCGGCTCGTGCTCCAGGGCGCGGACGGGGTCGCGCTGATCGCCGACTCGCAGATCTCCGAGACGCAGCGCAACGCCGAGGCGTTCTTCGACCTCCGCCAGAACCTGCGGGAGAACGGCCTCGATCTCGCGAGGATGCCGCTCGTCATCCAGTTCAACAAGCGCGACCTGCCCGACATCCGGAGCGACGAGGAGCTGGCGCGGCTCGCCGCGCGGGGCAAGGAGCCGGTGTACAAGGCCGTCGCGACCCGCGGGGTGGGCACGGTGGAGACGCTCATGGGTCTGCTCCACCTCACGTGGGAGACGCTCGATCAGACGCATCAGCTCTCGAAGCGGCTGTCGATCAGCGGCGAGGAGCTCCTGAACAGCGCGGCGCGCCAGCTCGGGGTGACGAGCTCGGTGAATGACCTCCTGGCGAGACGAATGGGCGGCAGCCTCGAGAAGAGCTCCCGGATCGTTCCATGAGGCCCGACGCCCACAAGGGGACGCCGGCGGATTTCGGTCTCGACGACGAGGATCTCCTCAGCATGCCGGGCTCCGCGCCGATGCCGTCGGCGCGCGTCGCGGACGGGCCCAGCTCCTCGAAGCGCGACGGCGCGTCCAGCGCGCCCGAGCCCTCGACGCTGCCTCCCCCCGCGGCGGCGCCGGTGGTCGACCTGGTCGGCATCGGCCCCCTCTCGCTCGAGGATCTCGTGGATCGCCAGGCCCTCGGGGAGATGGCGGCGTCATTCCACAAGCTGTTCGGCTTGCCGATCCGGATCCAGTCGATCAACGGCGCCACGCTCGCGGAGTCGGGCACGCTCGCGCCGCTCCCGCCGCTCGGCGGCCTGACCGGCGAGCAGGAAGGCCGGCGGGCGAGCGTGGCGCCGGCGGATCGGACGGCGAGACAAGGCGCGCCGGCCGGCAGCGAGGTCGCGGATCCCTGCGTCGAGGGCGCGCTCTACCAGGTGTTCCCGATCGAGTACGACGGGCGTTCGATCGGCCGGTCGATCCTGGGCCCCTACCTCCCCGACGGCCTCGACGATCCTCCTGCCGCGCCGATCGAGGCGGCGTCCCAGCTCGATCTCGCGCCTGCGGCGGAGGGGCGGCCGCGGGCGCCGCGGCTCCGGCCGGAGCGGCTCGGCGCGATCGCGGACCACCTCCGCTCGGTCCTCGATCTGATCCTGTTCAGCGGGCACAAATCGCTCCTCACCTCGACGATGCACGTCGCGTCGATCCGCGAGAGCTTCCGTGAGCTGTCGCAGAAGAACGCGGAGCTGGAGCAGGCGTACGAGCGGCTGAAGGAGCTCGACCGGCTCAAGTCGAACTTCCTGGCCACGGTGTCGCACGAGCTCCGGACCCCGCTCACGTCGATCATGGGCTACAGCGAGATGCTCGCCGAGGGCATCGGCGGGCCTCTGACCGATGAGCAGCGCGAGTTCATCGATACGATCCGGTCGAAGAGCGAGCAGCTGCTCGGGCTCATCATGAGCCTCCTGGACCTCTCGAAGCTGGAGAGCGGCACGTTGATCGTGCATCGCACCGAGGTGGCCGTCGGCCCGGTGCTCGTCGAGGCGGCGTCGACCATCGCGCCGGCTGCCTCGAAGAAGGGCGTCGAGCTCCGGATCCAGGCCGAGGACGATCTCCCGCCGGTGCTGGGGGACGGCGACCGGCTGCGCCAGGTGTTCATCAACCTCGTCGAGAACGCGGTGAAGTTCACCGAGGCGGGGGGCGAGGTGCTGCTCGTCGCGCGCGCCGTGAGCGAGGACATGGACGACCTCCCCGGGCTGGTGCTCGTCGCGCCTCTCCAGCAGGCGGTCGAGATCCGCGTCGTGGACACGGGCATCGGCATCCCTGCGGGCGAGCGGCTGAAGGTATTCGACCCGTTCTACCAGATCGATCAGAGCTCGACCCGGGAGCACGGCGGCACGGGGCTTGGTCTCTCGATCGTCAAGCGCCTGGTCGAGGCGCACAGCGGCACGGTCCGCATCGAGCCGAACGACCCGCGCGGCACCGTGTTCGTGGTCAAGCTGCCCACGGTCGCCGGCTCACCGGCGAACAGCGTCCTGCCGCCCATCTTCCAATGAGCGGGCGCTCCGAGTGGAAGCGCATCGACATGCTGCGCGCCGTGCTCGGGGGCGCGGCGGGCGCTCATGTTCTGTGCGGCATCGGCGATGACGCCGCGATCCTCGCGCCTGCGGCCCCGCGGGGCGGCGCTCTCCCGGGCGCCCCGGAGCCGCTCGTCTGGACGATCGACAGCGCCGTCGAGGGCGTCCATTTCCGGCGCGATCTCCTGGGATTCGAGGATCTCGGCTACCGCGCGACGATGGCCGCGGCGAGCGATCTCGCGGCGATGGGGGCGCGCCCTGTCGGCCTGCTGGCCGCGCTGGTGCTTCCTCCGAGCGTGAGCGACGACGAGCTCGGCGCGCTGGCGGGGGGTCAGCGCGCCGCGTGCGACGAGATCGGCACGGCGGTCATCGGCGGGAATCTCTCGCGGGGCGGCGAGATCTCGATCACCACGACGGCGCTCGGCGTCGCGGCGCTGCCGCTCAGGCGCGACGGCGCGCGGCCCGGCGACGCGCTCGCGCTGGCCGGTCCGGTCGGCCTCGCCGCGGCCGGTCTTGCGCTGCTCGATCGCGGCGTCGCGCCGGCCGGCGCCGCGGCCGAGCAGGCGATCCGCGCGTTCCGCCGCCCGGTGGCGCGCATCGACGCGGGCCTCCGCGCGGCGGCGCGCGCCCGCGCGGCGATCGACGTCTCCGACGGCCTCGTCGCGGACGTGGCGCACCTCGCGCGCGCGAGCGGTGTGCGCGCGCTGCTCGATCCCGCGGCGCTCGTGAGCGCCGACCTCCGCGACGCCGCCGCGCAGCTCGGCCTGGACGCGCTGGATCTGGCGCTCTACGGCGGCGAGGACTACGCGATCGTGGTCGCGGGCCCCGACGTCGGGGAGCTCACCGGCTTCGTGGCGATCGGCCGCTGCGTGCCGCGCGAGGAGGGCGCGAGCGACGTGGCGCTGGTCGGACCGGACGGGCAGCTCACGAGCCTCGTAGCGCGGGGGTACGACCACTTCGCGTGACGCCGCTTGCCGCGCGCACGCAAAGACGCCGCTTGCCGCGCGCGCGCAAAGTGATACTTTTGTGATACATGAACGCGCCCGCCATCAAGCCGGTGACCGAGATCAAGCGTCACGCGACGGAGATCATCGCGCAGCTTCAGGCGGATCACGTGCCGGTGCTGATCACGGAGCATGGGCGCTCGGCGGCGGTCCTCCTCGACATCGAGAGCTACCAGGGCCTGCTCCGGCGGCTCGAGATCCTGGAGGGCATCGCGCGCGGCGAGCGAGCGCTCTCGGAGGGGCGCGTCGCCTCGCATGACGAAGCGAAGGCGCGGCTCGGCCGATGGCTCGACGAGCCGCGCTGATCTGGGCGGCGCCGGCGCTCGATGACCTGGACGAGATCGTCAGCTGGATCGCCCGAGAGAACCGGAGGGCAGCCGCGGAGCTCACCCGTCGCGCGCTGGCTGGCGTGGAGCGCCTGCGCGATCACCCCGAGTCGGGGAGATGGGTGCCGGAGATCCCGAGCAAGCGCTACCGCGAGGTGATCGTCCCGCCGTGTCGGATCATCTACCGGCGGGAGGGCGCGAAGGTGCTCATCGTCCATGTGCTCCGCTCGGAGCGGCTGCTCCGGGCCGACCGGCTGTTCTGATTTCTTGCGACGATCGCGCCTGGCGCTGCTCCGCCTGTTCCATCGGCGGCGCTCGCGCTCGCGCCTGGCGTTCTCCCAACCGCGTCCGCGGCGCTCGCGCTCGCGCCTGGCGTTCTCCCAACCGCCTCCGCGGCGCTCGCGCTCGCGCCTGGCGTTCTCCCAACCGCCTCCGCGGCGCTCGTGCTCGCGCCTGGCGTTCTCCCAACCGCGTCCGCGGCGCTCGCGAGCGCTCCTGGCGTTCTCCCGGCCGCGTCCGCGGCGCCCGCGATCGCGCCTCGGGTTCTCCCTGCCGCCTCCGCGGCGCTCGTGCTCGCGCCCGGCGCCGCGACGACGGCGACGGCGCTCACCCGCCGAGCGGCGCGGTCTCCTCGGGTGCCACCGGGGCCTCGCCGCCCGGCTCCACCGGCGGCGCGTCGGCCTCGATCTGGCCGGGACGCCGCGAGGACGGGCGCACCCGCGCGGCCAGCTCCGGGTGACCGGCGAGCCGGAACAGCCCCACGAGGAACGTCGCGGCGCGGCTGAACCGATCGTCGTATGCCGCGATCGCAGCGGTCTTGGCGAGCAGCGTCGCCTCGGCCTCGCGCGTCTCGCGGGCCACATCCTTCAGGTGGCCGCGGAGCGCGCCGCGCAGGCCCTCGATCCGGAGCACCGTCTCCTCGGCGTCCCAGCGGATCCCCTTGCGGCGCGGCTTTGGCAGGTCCTTGGCGCCGAGCGCGCGCGCCACCTCGCCGGCGAAGCGCTCCAGCTGCGCCGGGTCGCGCGGCGTCGCGTCCGTGAAGCCGAGGCGCGCCAGCGCGGCGGCGCCGTACAGGCCGGTGAGCCACTCGCGGAGCTCGGTCAGCTCGGTGTACAGCGCGGCGGCGGCCTCGTCGCGGGCCTCCCGCGGGGCTGCGTCGTCGGCGAGCTCCGCCTGGTGCGCCTCGTCGGCCGCCACCATGCGATCGCGCGCCTCGGCGAGGGCGCGAGCGACGATGTGCGTGAAGAGCGAGACGTCCGGCATCTTCTCTCCCTTGCGCAGGTGCGGAGAGAGCAGCGCCTCGAGCTCCGCGGCGATCCGGCCGGCGTGGGCCTCGCCGGACGCGACGACGGAGTTGGCGCTCTTCTGACGATCGGTGACCAGCTTCGAGGGCATGACAGCTCCTTCCCGTGGGGGTCGACGCGCGACGGCGGGCGCCGTCGCGGCGCGGGCGAACGCCGCGCAACCGCGCAAGGTACAGGGTCCGGCCGCGCGCCCTCCATGGCCGGGCAGGCTTCCGGCGCTCGCGATCGCCGGATCGGGGGTGGGGGCGCCGCAACCCGGGACGAGACGTCGCCCGGGCCACCCGGCTCAGTTGCACTCGGCGGGCGGCGTGGTCCCGGCGAGGCTTGCTCGGATCTGGGTGAGCGCCTTGGCGCGGGGGGTCTTCCCGCTCTTCACGAGCTTCTCGATCCCGGCGCAGAGGTGCGATGCCGTCGCCGCCTTCGACTTGGCTTCCGGCGACTTGCCCGACTTGGTGGCGACCGCGTGGAGCGCCGTGCAGCACGCCTGGATGGAGGCGCCTCCCCCTCGCGACGTCGTTCCCGTCGCCCCCGTCGCCCCTTCGGCTGTCGCCGCCCCCGCATCCGCTGTCGCCGCAGGCTCGGCGGAAGCCGCCCCCGCGGGCTCCTGCCCCGCCGCGGGCTCCTGCGTCGCCGCCGCCGTCGGTGTCGTCGCCGGCACCGGATCGGCTGCCACGGGCGCGACCGTCGGCGTAGGCGCGGGGATCGTCTCTGGCTCTGCTTCTTCTTTCCGGCAGGAGCTCGACAGGATGCTGCAGGCAACAACGACGGAGGCGATGAACAAACGCGACCGGGCCATGCCTCGTCTTCTACAGAGCTTCTCCGAGCACATCCATACGGCTGCCCGAGTACAAGCCTGTACGGCCCCACCCGTTGCCGTTGCGCTCCCGCGCCCGCGCCCGCCTCCCTCCAACCGCTCCGCGATCGCTCCCACCCTCCCCTTCCCCCCCCGAGTCGGCGGGGGTGGGGGTGACGAGGGAGGGGCCGGCGGGGGAGGGCCCCACGAATCCGAGCGCCGGCCCGCATCGCAGCGACCCCGCTCAGACCCGCCCCTCCCGTTCACGGGGCAATAGCCACCAAAAGGCGCGAGTTCGTGGGAGGGCCCCCCGCCGGCCCCTCCCTCGTCACCCCCACCCCCGCCCGTAGCAGCTCAGCTGCATCCCATGCTGTTGCCGCAGTTGAGGCACTTGTAGCAGGCCCCGTTCCTCACGGTGATGTGCCCGCAGCCGTCGCAGACCGGCGCGTCGCCCATCATGTCCTCGAGCTGCGCGTCGAGCGCGCTCGCCGTCCGTCCCCCGCTCTCGACCAGCGCCGCCGCGGCCGGCGCGGTTTGCGAGAACGACGCCGCGCCGCTCTCCTGCGCCCGCGACTCGACCGGGTCCTCCATGGCCGAGGTGACCGGCTGGACGTGCGCGAGATCGTAGCGGTTCAGGTACTCGACCCCGAGCACGCGGAAGAGGTAGTCCACGATCGACGTCGACATCTTCACGTAGTCGTGCCCCTCGACGATGCCCTGCGGCTCGAAGCGGGTGAAGGTGTACTGCTCGACGAAGGTCTCGAGCGGCACGCCGTACTGGAGCCCGATCGACACCGCCATCGCGAAGCAGTTCATCATCGAGCGGAACGCGGCGCCCTCCTTGTGGAGGTCGATGAAGATCTCGCCGAGCGTCCCGTCGTCGTACTCGCCGGTGCGGACGTAGATCTTGTGCCCGCCGACGCGCGCCTCCTGCGTGAAGCCCTTGCGCTTCCTGGGCAGGCGGAACCGCTCGGGCGCCGCCGCCGAGGGCGAGCGCGGGCGCGCCAGCGCGGTCGCTGCCTGGACGATGGGCGCGGGGACCTCGGCCTTGTCGGCCTTGCCCTTGCTCTCCTTGCTGTCGCTCGAGGTCGACGAGAGCGGCTGCGACGCCTTGCAGCCGTCGCGGTAGAGCGCGACCGCCTTGAGCCCGAGGCGCCACCCCTCCTCGTAGATCCGCTGCACCTCCTCGACCGTCGCGTCGTTCGGCAGGTTCACGGTCTTCGAGATGGCGCCGGACAGGAACGGCTGCGCCGCCGCCATCATGCGGACGTGCGCCATCGGCGCGAGGTACCGCCGGCCCTTCTTGCCGCAGCGGTTGGCGCAGTCGAACACCGCGTAGTGCTCCTCGCGCAGGTGCGGCGCCCCCTCCACCGTCATGCGGCCGATGATCGTCTCGTTCGCCTCCTCGATCTCCGCGGCCGAGAAGCCGAGGTGCTGGAGCAGCGAGAAGCCGAAGCGCGCCCGCGACTCCTTGGAGACGCCGAGCCTGTCATAGGCCTCCTCGCCGAGGATCCAGGGGCCGAAGGCGAGATCCAGATCGAAGACGCCGGGGATCGCGGCCTCGACCTTCGCGAGGTCGTCGCTCGTGAGCCCCCGCGCCTTGAGCGACGCCCGGTTCACGTGCGGCGCCGCCAGGAGCGTGTTCGTGCCGGAGACGTAGGCGACGATCTCCTGCACCTCGGCCTCGGGGTAGCCGAGCCGCCGGAGCGCCTCGGGCACGGACTGGTTCACGATCTTGAAGTAGCCGCCGCCGGCGAGCTTCTTGAACTTCACGAGCGAGAAGTCGGGCTCGATGCCCGTCGTGTCGCAGTCCATCAGGAGGCCGATGGTGCCGGTCGGGGCGAGCACCGTCGCCTGGGCGTTGCGGTAGCCGTGCTCCTGCCCGATCCGGACCGCCTCGTCCCAGTCGGCGCACGCGGCCCGCCAGAGCGACTCCGGGCAGCGGTCGCGGTCGATCGCGTAGGCGGCGTCCCGGTGCATGCCCATCACCCGGAGCATCGGCTCGCGGTTCCTGGCGAAGCCGGCGAACGGCCCCTTCGCGGCGGCCATCTCCGCCGAGACCCGGTAGGCGTGGCCGCAGAGGATCGCGGTGAGCGCGCCCGCGACCGAGCGGCCCTGATCGGAGTCGTACGGGATGCCCTGCAGCATGAGCAGGGTGCCGAGGTTGGCGTAGCCGAGCCCGAGCGGGCGGTAGTCGTGCGAGTTCTTCGCGATGCCGCGGGTCGGGTACGCCGAGAAGTCGACGAGGATCTCCTGCGCGACGAAGAACACCCGCACCGCGTGGCGGTAGCCCTCGATGTCGAACGAGCCGTCCTCGCGGAGGAACTTGGTGAGGTTCAGGCTCGCCAGGTTGCAGGCCGAGTCGTCGAGGAACATGTACTCCGAGCACGGGTTCGAGGCGTTGATGCGCGCCGTGTTCGGGCAGGTGTGCCAGCGGTTGATGGTCGTGTCGTACTGCACGCCCGGATCGGCGCAGCCCCACGCCGCCTCGGCGATCTGGCGCCAGAGATCCTTGGCGCTCAGCGTGTCGACGACCTCGCCGGTCGTCCGGGAGCGCGTCTCCCACGCCGCGCCCGTCGCCGCCGCGCGCATGAACTCGTCGCTCACGCGCACGGAGTTGTTCGAGTTCTGCCCGCTCACCGTGTGGTACGCCTCGCCGTTGAAGTCGGAGGGGTACCCCGCGCCGATGAGCGCCATCGCCTTCTTCTCCTCGCGGACCTTCCACTGGATGAAGTCGACGATCTCCGGGTGGTCCATGTCGAGGCAGACCATCTTCGCGGCGCGCCGCGTCGTGCCGCCGCTCTTGGTCGCGCCGGCGGCGCGGTCGAACACCTCGAGGAAGCTCATGAGCCCCGAGCTCGTCCCGCCGCCCGAGAGCTTCTCCTGCTTCCCGCGGATCGCGCTGAAGTTCGTCCCCGTCCCGGACCCGTACTTGAACAGCCGGGCCTCGCTCTTCACGAGGTCGTAGATGCTCATCAGGTCGTCCTGGACCGCCTGGATGAAGCACGCGGAGCACTGCGGCCGCTCGTAGGCGTTCCGGGTCTCGACGATGTCGTCGACCGCGCCCGCCCCGTTCGTTCGAGGCGCCGACGCCTTCCCGTTGGCGCTCCCGTTCCCCGCGTCGGCCGAGGCCTCGTTCCAGGCGTAGTTGCCGCCCGACCCCTCGATGCCGTACCGGTGGTAGAGCCCGCAGTTGAACCAGACGGGCGAGTTGAACGCGCCGTACTGGTGCACGAGCAGGTAGGCGAGCTCCGCCTCGAAGGTGTCCGCGTCCTTCGCCGAGGCGAAGTAGCCACCGAAGTGCTCACCCGCCTCGCGGATGGTGCGCGCCAGCCGGTGGACGACCTGGCGGACGCTCGTCTCGCCGAGCTCCTTCTTGCCGTGGATCCCCGCCTTGCGGAAGTACTTGGAGACGACGATGTCGGTCGCTAGTTGCGACCAGCCGGCGGGGATCTCGGCCCCTTCCATCTTGAAGACGACCGAGCCGTCGGGGTTGGTGATGACGCTCGATCGGCGCTCCCAGGTGACCTCATCGAGCGGATCCGCGGCCCGGTGCGTGAACCGCCGGTCGAACCCGAGCCCGCGGGGGCGCGAGGCCCCTTTCTTCGCGCCCTTCTTCGAGGCTGCGCCGTCGACCTGCGCCTTGGCGGCCCCTCCGGTCACCGGACGAGCCCCCCCCTCTTCCTTCGTCCGTGCCGCCATCTTGCCGTTCCCGGCGGGGAGCTTACCGCCGTCACCCACAACTGCCGACTGGGCCATTTCCAAGTCCTCCTGTGAACCACCGCACCTGGCGGTGACCCGGGTCCTACCGAAAGCACAAAGAGTTCCCTGGAGAACTCCGAGGCCTCATCGCCTCGATCTCCACAGGTCTCGTCGCTTCTCCCCTACTACCTGCTCAAACGTTCCGTCTTCAGACCAGTGAGCATAGTTTCAGGTGCCATGCCTGAAAGGCGTGCGCCGACATGCGGGAGCGCCTGACCGCTTGCTATCCAAACTCGCGAACGGTCCGTGCGTCAAGGAGAACCGCTACATGTTGGGATCTCCCTTCGGACAGGGCCCACATATAGGGCCTCTCTGTCCGGTGCGGGATTCCTAGCGATCCGTGATCAGTTCTGAACAGGTGCTACCCACCGGGCGCACAGATTACGCACAGGTTCTCCCGCGAGAAAATCCACCTCTTCCCGGGAATGCGCCCAACCAACCACCAGCTCTTCCATGGAGCCGGCCATCGCCGTCTAGTCCAGGTCGTCGGCCTCCGCGCAATACGCGAGCACCCGCTCCCCCTCGCAGTGGATGGCGAGCGCCACCTCCTGGGCGATCCCGCGGAGCCCGACGAGCTCGAGCAGCGTGGGCACCGGCGCCGGCAGCAGCGGTGGAGGTGGGACGTACCGCGACGCGCGCACGATGGCCGGCTCGATGGCGGCCGCCTTGGGCCCGATCATCTGGCGCAGCTCGTGGAGCGCCCGCTCGAACCCGCCGAGCATGTCGACGAGGCCGCGCGCCTGCGCGTCGGCGCCGCTGTAGACGCGCCCCTGCGCGAGCGGCTCGATCTCCTCGACCGGACGGCGGCGGCCGCGGGCGACGACGCGGAGGAACGCCGCATAGATCGCGTCGAGCTCGCGCTCCACCACCGCCCGCTCCCCCTCGTCGAGCTTGCGCGACGGCGAGAACAGGTCGGCCCGCGCGCCGCGCTTCACGACGTCGGTCGAGACGCCGAGGCGCTCGAGCAGCGGACCGAGCGCGAAGCGCGCCGAGACCACGCCGATGCTCCCTGTGATCGTCTGCGGCTGCGCGACGATCGCGTGCGCGGCCGCCGCCACGTAGTAGCCGCCGCTCGCCGCCACGTTCGACAGGCACGCGACGACGGGCTTCACCTCCGCGAGGCGGGTGACCTCGTGGTGGATCCTGTCGGACGCGAGCGCGGAGCCGCCCGGCGAGTCGACGTGGAGGATGACCCCCTGGACGCGCGGGTTCTGCCGCGCCGCGCGCAGGCTCGCGACGAGGCGCTCCTCGCTGGCCAGGGAGGCGCCCCGGAAGCGGGCGCGGCTGACGATCGCGCCGTGCACCTCGATGACGCCGAGGATGGGCCGAGGCCACACGGGCGTCATCGAGAGGGCGCGCCGCGCGCCCAGGTAGCGGCCCGCCGCCACGAGGCGGCTCTTCGAATGCCGCGCGGCGGCACGAGCTCCTCCGCCTCCTCCACCCGATGCGCGGTCCGCGTTCTCCGCGCCGGTCTCGGCGCGGCGCGGCGCCGCGGTCGCGCAGGGGAGCGACCCCGCCGCGAGCATGTGCTCGAGCTCGTCCTCGTACGCGACCGCGTCGACGATGCCTCGCGCGACGGCCTGCTCCGCGCCGAAGGGGGCCTCGTCGATCCACCGCGCGGCCGTCTCGCGATCGACGCGGCGCCCCTGGGCGAGCGCCGCGGTCAGGTCCCCGAGGCGCCCGTCGAGCAGGGCGCCCACCTGCTCGCGCTGCGCGGCGCTCATCGTGTCCCGCACGAGCATCTCGCCGGCGTTCTTGTACATCCCCTTCGCGAACACCTCGGGCTCGACGCCGACCTGCTCCAGCGCGCGGCGCACGTAGCGGCCCTCCACCGCGAACCCGAGCGGCGACACCATCGTCTCGGGCCCGACGACGATGGCCCGCGCGGCCGAGGCGAGCAGGAGCGTCGTGGTGTCGGCGCCCATCGGCAGGTAGGCGACGATGTCCTTGCCCCCCGCCCGGATCTCGAGGAGCGCGTCCCGCAGCGAGGCCGCCACCGCCGGCCCCGCGTGCACCGACCGCATCCGGAGGAGCAGCCCCGCCGGGCGCGGATCCCTCATCAGGTGCTTGCCGAGCTCGCGGACGCGCTCCACCGAGAGCGGAGCCCTCTTCCTCCGGCGCCACGGGAGCGCGAGGCGGACCCGGGGGGGCTGCAGGTCGACCACGCGGCCATCGATTTCGAGGACGACATACCCGCCCCGGGGTGCAGCAAACGCCCAGCGGAGCGCGCTGACGGGGAGCAGCAGCAGGCGGAGGAGATTGACGAGCAGGGCAGCGATCACCGGAGGCTCCTCGGAATCAGGGGACAGGCGACGGAAAGGCGGCTCGGCGTCCGCCGGCGGTCACGATGGGTGGGGGAGACAGGGTGTGCAGGAACCGGTCCGCGCGGCACGAGATCCGGTGGTGAGATCGGCGTTCGCCTGGCCCCGGCGCTGGAACTGGAAAGAGAGAGCGTGACGCAAGGGGCCACCCTGTGGCTACACTGTCGCTCCAAGTTTCGAAGGGGACGGCGAGCCGATGTGGGTTACGTCTTGAAGAAGTCGTCCTCTCTCTTTCAGACCAGCTCAGCAAGCCGCGGGCCGTAGGCCCCCGGCGCCCTGGGTGGCAGCCCCCCTCACCGAACGTGCATCCCGAGCAGAGCGCCCCCGCCCCGAGCCAGCTCCCCCTGCCACCGCCGTCCACCCTGCGGCTCGTGCCCCTCGGAGGGCTCGGCGAGGTGGGGATGAACTGCCTCGCGCTCCAGCAGGCCGATGGGCTGCTGCTCATCGACTGCGGGGTCACGTTCCCGAGCACGGATCTCGGCGTCGACGTGTATCACCCGCGCTTCGATCACGTGCTCGCGCTCCGTGATCAGGTGCGCGGCATCGTGCTGACGCACGGCCACGAGGATCACATCGGCGGGCTGCCGTTCCTCCTGCGCCACCTCGACGTCCCCGTCTGGGGCCCGCCGCACGCGCTGGAGCTCGTGCGCTACCGGCTCGCGGAGCACGCGCTCGAGGACAAGGTGCGCCTGCTGCCCACGCAGGTCGGGCGCGAGGTCGCGATCGGCGGCTTCGTCGTGGAGCCGCTCCGGGTGACGCACTCGATCGTCGACGCGACGGCGCTCGCGATCCACACGGCCGCGGGGCTCGTCGTCCATACCGGGGACTTCAAGCTGGACCCGACGCCGCTCGACGGCGAGCCGACCGACGAGGCCCGCTTCCGCGCGCTCGGCGACGCCGGCGTCCGGCTGCTCCTGTCCGACAGCACCAACGTGGACTCGCCCGGCGAGGCGGGGAGCGAGCGCGCCGTCGCCCACGCGCTGGCGGAGCTCGTCGAGACCGCGCCGGCGCGCGTCGTGGTCGGCGTCTTCGCCTCGAACGTCCAGCGCCTCCTCGCCCTCGGTCAGGCCGCGATCCGCGCGCGCCGCAAGATCTGCCTGCTCGGCCGCAGCGTGCAGACGCACGTGCGGGCCGCGCAGACCGTGGGGAGGCTCCCGTGGCCGAGCGACCTGCTCGTCCCGCCCGAGGTCGCCTCCTCGATGCCGCGCGAGCGGCTCCTCGTCATCGCGAGCGGCACGCAGGCCGAGCGGGCCTCCACGCTGACGCGGTTCGCCTCGGGGACGCACCCGCTCCTGCGCCTCGAAGAGGGGGATCGGGTCGTGCTCTCGAGCCGCGTCATCCCGGGCAACGACCGCCCGGTCGTCGACATGATGGCCGGGCTGCTCCGCCTCGGCGTCGAGCTCGTGACGTGGTCGACGGATCGCCGCGTCCACGCGAGCGGGCACGCGCACCGGACGGAGCAGGCGCGCATGATCGACCTCACCCAGCCGCGCGGCTTCCTCCCCGTGCACGGCGCGCTGCACCACCTGACGCGGCACGCGGAGCTCGCGCGGGAGCGCGGCGTGGCCGAGGTGCTCGTCGCCGAGAACGGCCACGTCGTCGAGATCGGCAAGACGCAGCCGCTCGGCCGGAGCGGCCGGGCCGTCACCGGCCGGGTGGCGACGGCGGGCGGCGAGGAGCTCGGGGAGGAGGTCCTCCGGGAGCGAGCGAACCTCGGTCGCTCCGGGGTGGCCTTCGTGTCGCTGGTCGTCGATGTGCACGGCGCCCTCGCGGCGCCGCCGCAGGTCCTCGCCCGCGGGGTCACCGGGGAGCTCGAGGGCGGCGCGCTGAGGGCCGCGGCGCGCGCGGTCGCGCAGGCGGTGAACGACTGCGAGCCGCGCGCGCGGCGCCGCGACAACGACATCATCGAGATCGCCCGGCTCGCGGCGCGCCGGACGCTCGAGGCGAAGCTCGGGAGGCGCCCGCTGGTGACGGTGGCGCTCACGCGCCTGTGACGCCGCTCGAGGGGAGCCCCCCGCCCTCGGGCGACGGTGGAGCCGGCGCCGGCGACGGCGACGGCGCGAGGCTCTCCGCGCGAGATTTCCTGGGTCCAGCGCTGCTCTCCCACATCGAGCGCGTCCGCGCCGATGCGCGGCGCGTCGTCGCCGCGAGCGAGCAGGGCGAGAGCGCGGAGCCGGACGCGGAGGCGGTGCACGACTTCCGGGTCTCGCTCCGCCGGCTCCGGACGCTGCTCAGGCCGGCGCGGCGCATCTACGGCAGGAGGCGGCTCCGCCCCGTGGCCGAAGGGCTCCGTGAGTTCGCGCGGGCGACCGGCGCGCTGCGGGACGAGGAGGTGCTGCGCGAGACGCTCACCGCGCTCGAGCTGGACGAGGCGGCCCGGGCGGCCGTCGCGGGATGGGTCGCGCAGCGCGCGCGCCGCGAGCGCGAGGCGAGGGCCCACATCGTCGAGCTGCTCCGGCACGATCGCCCGGACGACGCGGGCGCGGCGCAGGCCGACGCGCCGGCCGCGGGCGACGCGGGCGCGACGCAGGCCGACGCGCCGGCCGCGGGCGAGCGGCTCCGGCTGGAGCCTCACCTCGCGCGCCTCGAGCGGCGCATCTCGCGCCGGAAAGCGAGGAAGCGCGGCGCCGAGGCGCTCGCGAGGCGGGCGATCGGTGATGCCCTGGACGACGTGCGCGCGCTCGCCGCGAGCGACCCGGGCGACGGCGCGGCCATGCACGCGCTCCGGATCCGCTTCAAACGGCTGCGCTACTCCGCGGAGACGTTCTCGCCGCTCTTCGGAGAGCGCGCCGAGCGCGCCGCGAAATCCGCGTCACGGATGCAGCGCCGCCTCGGCCAGCTGCACGACGCCGACGAGGCGCTCGCGCAGATGAGGAGCGCGGAGGAGCTTGCGCCCGACGCGCGCGCCGCCGTCATCGAGGCGCTCGTCGCAGAGCGGGCGCGGCTCGCTCACAAGGCGACCGAGGAGCTCGCGCGGGAGCTCGAGACGCTCACATCGCTCTGGTCGGACGATCCCCGCGCGCTCCCGGGTGGATGACGCAGCGCACGGGGCGCGGTGCAGCAAGGAGCGCCGCAGCAGGCGCGCTTCGGACGGGGCGAATGGTCACCGGGATTGCTGGCCGCGGAGCTCGCCGTGCGGGCGGGCGCTTCGTGGTACCGTCGGTCGGGCTCCTTCGAACCGAGGCGAAGCCCGCCGATCCCGGAGGTCGTGTTGCGCCGCTCTGCGTTCCAAAGCGTCACCGCGCTCGTCGCTCTCCTCGCGGCGAGCGCCTGCACCCAGGACTTCGACCAGTTCGAGCCCGATCTCTTCCCGGGGCCGTCCGGGAGCGGCTCCGGCGGGGCCAGCAGCTCCGGCGGAGCTGGAGGAGGCCAGACGGCGGCTGGAAGCACCACGAGCAGCAGCAGCAGCAGCGGCGGCGCCGACGGCGGCGAGCGGTGCAGCAACGGCGAGGATGACGACGGCGATGGCGCCGTCGACTGCGCCGACGGCGACTGCGGAGGGTTCGCCTGCGTCGCCGTGCCCGAGGGCTGGCAAGGGCCCGGCCTCCTGTACCAGGGCCCCGAGGCCGCGGACGTCGCCTGCCCCGAGGGCTTCTCCGAGCGGGTGGACGTGGGCGGCCGCGATCCCCTCGACACGCCCGCGACCTGCAGCCCGTGCGCGTGCGGCGCGCCGGCCGTGGAGTGCGCGATGCCCGCGGTCACGGTGTACACGCGTGGCGCGTGTGGCGGGGGGAGCGCGACGCTGCGGGTGCAGACCGAGAACTGCATCAACATCGGCGGCGACGTCGAGGTCGGCAGCTACAGCGGCGAAGTGCCCGACGTGGATTCGGCGACGTGCGCTCCGTCGGGCGGCGAGGCGACGTTGCCGCCGCCGCGCTTCGGTATCGAGGGGCTCGTGTGCGCCCCCGGGTCGGACGCCGGCGGATGTGAGGCCGGCGAGGCCTGCGCCCCGCGAGAGATCGATGCGCCGTTCGAGCAGGGCGTCTGCGTCTGGCGCGACGGCGAGCGGAGCTGCCCCGAGGGGTTCGGCGAACGACACGTGTTCGCGAGCTCGATGGCCGACAACCGCGGCTGCACGCGGTGCACGTGCAACGCGGACGGCGTGCGCTGCGCGGCGACGGCGACGCTCTTCGGGCAGAGCCGCTGCCGGGGGGCCGGTGAGACCGTGCCGTTCAACGGGGCCTGCGTCGACGACCCGCCCCCCGCCTCGGTGTCGATCGAGGTGACCGGAAGCGGCAGCTGCCAGCCGCGCGGCGGCGACCCCAGCGGCGAGGTCGAGGAGGGCGGCGACAGGATCACGGTCTGCTGCGCCCGCTGAACGAGCGAGGCACCGCGATGGCCGCGCGGCGCTGAACGGCGCCGCGCGGCGCGCAGCGCGCCTACTGCCGGAAGATCTCGACGCGCTCGAGGACGACGTCCTGGTTGGGCCGATCGCGCGTGGTCGCCACGTTGGCGATGCGGTTCACGATGTCCTGCCCGCTCACGACCTTGCCGAACACCGTGTGGCGGTTGTCGAGGTGCGGCGTCGGCCCGTCGGTGATGAACCACTGCGCGCCGTTCGTGTTCTTGCCGGCGTTGGCCATGGAGAGCACGCCGGCGCCCTCGTGCCTCAGCGAGGGGTTGAACTCGTCGGCAAACTTGTACCCGGGGCCGCCCGTGCCCCAGAGCTGCGCCTTGTCCGGGTAGCGCGAGAGCGGGTCGCCGCACTGGATCATGAACCCCGAGATCACGCGGTGAAAGCGGACGCCGTCGTAACAGGGAGTCCCCTGCATCCCCTGGCCGGTCTTCGGATCGGTCCAGTTGATGGTGCCCGTGGCGAGGCCGACGAAGTTCTTGACCGTGTTGGGGGCGCCCTCCTCCTCGAGCCGGACCGTGATGTCACCGAGCGAGGTCTTGAGCCGAGCGTGGAGCTTGCCGGTGCCGGGCACGTTGATCGGGGGGAATTCCATCAGGCCTTCTCCTTTTCTTGGCCGCCGAGGCGGCGCCGTCAGTTCTTGGCCGCCGAGGCGGCGGCGTCAGCCGAGGGAGGTGAGCCGCGGGCCCCCCTTCCTGCGTCCTGCTGCGGCGGTCTTATCTCATCTCGCGCCGCGGACGAGCGGCGAAATGACCTCACGCGCGCTCGAAGAGCGTCGCGATGCCCTGGCCGACCCCGATGCACAGCGAGGCGACCCCGACCTTGGCGCCGCGCGCGCGCATCGCATGCACGAGGGTGCACGCGATGCGCGCGCCCGAGCAGCCGATCGGGTGCCCGAGCGCGATCGCTCCGCCACGGACGTTGACGCGCGCCGGATCGAGCTCGAGCGCGCGCGAGCACGCGAGCGCCTGCGCCGCGAACGCCTCGTTGAGCTCGAAGAGGTCCACGTTGGGGACGCGCAGCCCGGTCCGCTGGAGGAGCTTCTTCACCGCCGGGATCGGCCCCTCCCCCATGAGGTTGGGATCCACCCCGGCGGTCGCCGTCGCGATCACCCGCGCGCGCGGCGTCGCGCCGGCGGCCTGCACGGCGTCGCCCGAGGCGAGCAGGAGGGCCGCGGCGCCGTCGTTGAGGGGCGACGAGTTGCCCGCCGTGACGGTCCCGCCCTCGCGGAAGGCGGGCTTGAGCTTCGACAGCGCCTCGAGCGAGGCGTCGGCGCGCACGCCCTCGTCGCGCTCGAACAGGACGGGCTCGCCCTTCTTCTGGGGGACGAGCACGGGGACCACCTCGGCGGCGAAGCCCCCCGACTCCCAGGCGAGCGTGGCGCGCTCGTGGGAGAGGAGCGCGAACCGATCCTGGTCGTCGCGGCTGATGCCGTGCTTCTTGGCCACGTTCTCGGCCGTCTCCCCCATCGACTGGAGCTCGAACCGCGCGGCCATCCGCGCGTTCGGATAGCGCCAGCCGAGGGTCGTATCGTAGACGGTCGGCGCGCTCCGCTCGAAGCGCTCGGCCTGCTTGGACATCGTGAACGGCGCGCGCGTCATGCTCTCGACGCCCCCCGCGATCGCGCAGTCGGCCTCTCCGGTGGCGATCATCCGCGCGGCGTCGGCCACCGCCTCGAGCCCCGAGCCGCAGAGGCGATTCACCGTGACGCCCGGAACCTCGTAAGGGAGGCCGGCGAGCAGCGCGGCCATGCGCGCGACGTTGCGGTTGTCCTCTCCGGCCTGGTTCGTCGCGCCGAGGACGACCTGATCGAGGCGCGGCGCAAGCGAAGGATTGCGACGCACGAGCGCGTCGAGGACGTGCGCCGCGAGGTCGTCGGGGCGGACCGTCGCCAGGGCGCCGGCGTAACGGGCGATCGGGGTCCGGACGGCGTCGACGACGAAGACAGGGCGCAGGGCAGCAGCCATGACGAGAGCGTAGCGTCGCCTGGTCAGCGCGCAGCGGGAGATCGCGCGCGCCCTGGAATCTCCGCGCGGTTCGACGCGCGCCGCGCCGGCGTCGATGTCGCGTGTGTCCGCCCGGCCACGAAAGGGGTGAGCACAGCGGCCGCTCGAAAGGCCCGCGCGGACGCCGACCGATCGGCCCGATCCGTCCTGCACAGGGTGAAGAGGCGGCGCGCAGCGGCTCAGTAGCTATCGCTGGATCCGCCCCCGCCGGAGCGACCGCCGCCGCCGCCACCGAACCCGCCGCCGCCGCTGCGGCCGCCGCCGCCGCCTCGGAAGAGGATCGCCTGGAGGACGAGCCACAGGAACCAGCGGAAGGAGGGCGAAATCAGCGCGAGCACGAGCGCCGCCACGATGGCGACGACCGTCACGCCGACCTTGATCGGCGAGACCGGAGCGGGCGCCGGCCGGGCGTCGCGCGCCGGACGCCGTTCCTCCTCGGGTGTCCCGGCGACGAGCGTCCTGGCGATCTCTGCCGTTCCCTGGTCGATGGCGTCGCGGAATCGATCCTGCCTGAGCAGCGGGTTGATGGTCTGCCGGATGATGTCGTTCGACTGGAGATCCGTGAGCGCTCCCCCCACGCCCTTGCCCGTCTCGATCCGGACGCGCCGCTCGTTCGGGGCGATCACGAGGAGAACGCCGTTGTCGGCCCCGCGCTGGCCGAGCTGCCAGGTGTTGAAGGCCTCGTAGGCGACGTCCTCGATCGTCTCGCCTTCGAGGGATCCGACCACGAAGGCGACGATCTCGAAGCCTGTCTCGCGGCGGATGCGATCGAGCTTCGCGTCGAGAGCGCGGATGTCGGGCGGATCGAGCCGCCCGGCGGTGTCGACGACGTGCCCCGTGAGCGCCGGCGGCGTGAAGTCGGCCAGGGCGGGCCGCGCGACGAGCGCGCAGACCAGCGCGAACGCGGCCGCGACGGCGCTGGCCACGGCGCGCAGCCGCGCCCCGCTCGCGCCGATCCGGCGCATCGCCGCGCCCCTCATCAGAACGAGACCTTCGGCGCCGACTGGACCTCGGGAGAGGCGGTGAAATAGACGCGCGGCTTGAACGGCTGGCCCGTCGCCTTGTTCACCACCTGGCCCCGGATCTTCAGGAGCTCCGCGTTGTACTCGCGCGCCGCCTGGTTGTACTCCTCGCGCGCCCGGAGGATCCGGTTCTCGATCCCCTCCAGCTGGACCTGGAGGCTGTGGAAGCCCTGGTTCGCCTTGAGATCAGGGTATTGCTCCTGCACCATGAGGAGCCGCGAGAGCGAGCCGCTGAGCTGCTCCTGCGCCTTCTGGAAGGCCTGCACCTTCTCCGGATCCGTCAGATCGTCGGCGTTGAGCTGGACGCTTGTCGCGCGGGCGCGCGCCTCGGCGACGCTCGCCAGCGTCTGCTCCTCGTGCTTGGCCGACCCCTTCACGACCGCCACCAGGTTCGGGACCAGGTCGTAGCGCCGCTGGAGATTCGCCTCGAGATCGGACCATTTCTGGGCCGCGATCTGATCCTTCTCGACCAGCACGTCGTAGCGCTGGCAGCCGACGACGGACGCCATGACGGCGAGCACCACCAGGAACAGGGAGGCCACCGCGAGGCGCTTCCGAAATGTCGATTTGTGAACAATCCGCATGACTGGCTCCAGGGTCGCTTGCATTACCCGTCGGGGTTGCGTCGCGAGGCGCCTTGCAAAACCCGGCCCCATGGCGCTCGCGGCGGGCTGGCGTGCTGCGGCGCGCCCGCGGCGTGATACCCTTTCCCTGTCGTGCCCTCGGTCGGCGCGCTCCATGCGCCGCGCAGGAGAGCCTCAGGGGAAGCCACACGCGTGGCACGCCGCCACAGGCGCCCAAGACGATGAGCCACCGCCCGCGCATCGCAGCCCATTCGCTCAGCCCCGCAGCTTATGCGCCGTACGGCGACATCCTCATGGCCTCGCCGCACGGCGAGCCCGGCAGGCCTGCCAACCAGGGGACGGCGCGGCGCTTCGATCACCTCGCCGCGATCGAGAACCTCCGCCCCGGGCACGCCTCGCTGAACGTCTCGGTGTTCCGCTGCGCCCCGCGCTCGAGCTTCCCGCTCCCGATCGCCCTGCTCGAGAAGCACCCCGGCTCGACCCAGGCGTTCGTGCCGATGAGCGCGCGGCGCTACCTCGTCGTCGTGGCCCTCGGCGGCGACAGGCCCGAGCTCACGACGCTCGGCGCCTTCATCGCCCACGGCGCCCAGGGCATCACCTATCGCCCCGGCGTGTGGCACCACCCCATGATCGCGCTCGACGCCGAGGCCGACTTCGTCTGCCTGGCCTGGGAGGACGGCTCTCCCGGCGACTGCGCCGTGGTCGAGTACGCGGAGGGCGAGCGGATCGCGGTCGCGATCGACCTGCTATAGAGGCGCCCCCCGCCATGCGCCGCTCGACCCCCAATTGCTCGTTCGTCGCGCAGGAGCAGCGAAGGCTGCTCGCCGCGCTCGACTCCCTCGACGTCGCCGACGTCGCCCGCATCCTCGAGGAGTTCGTCACGAACGAGCGCAGGGCCCGGCTGCGCGGCGTCATCGCGGCGCGCCTCGACGCCGTCACCGTGGCCATGGATGCGCCGCACGATCCCCACAACGGGGCCGCCGTGCTCCGCTCGTGCGACGCGTTCGGCTTGCAGCGGCTGCACATCATCGAGCGGGCCGAGCAGTTCCTGGTCTCGAACACGGTCTCGCGCGGCTCCGAGCGCTGGGTCGACGTGCGCACGCACGCGTCCACCGAGGCCGCGGTCGCCGAGCTCCGCGCCTCGGGGCACGAGCTCGTGGCGACCCACCCGGAGGGCGAGCTCACCCCGCGCGACCTCTCGAGCATCCCCCGCCTCGCGCTGGTGCTCGGCAACGAGCGCGACGGCATCCGCCCCGACCTGGCCGCCGCCTGCGCCCGCGCCGTGCGCGTCCCCATGCGCGGCTTCGCGGAGAGCCTCAACGTGAGCGTCACCGCGGCGATCCTGCTCGAGCACGCGACGAACGGCCGTCCCGGCGACCTGCCGGAGCCCTACCAGATCACGCTCTACGCGCGCGCGCTCGTGCTCACCGTCCCCCACGCGGCGGAGATCCTGGCCGCGCGGGGCATGCGCCTGCCCTGCCCCTCGGAGGAACGCCGCCCCCTCCCCCGAAGCCGCGCGGCCCCAAGCCGCGGAAGCCGCCCGCGCCGCCCGTGCTCGAGACGCGCAGCGCCGGCGCCCCGCGGGAGCCTGAAGGCGGATAACATGCAGCCCCCCATGCGAAGCCCCGGTCCCCCGCGGCGCGAGCCGCGCGCCCGTCGCGCCGCGCCGCGCCCGCCGGCGCCTCACGGCCTCCGCGCGCGCCTCGCCAGCGCGGCGCGTGTCGCGACCGCCCTCGCCCTGCTCCTCGCCGGCTGCATCGAGGTGCCGCCGCCCCCGCCCAGGCCGCCCCTCCAGCCGAAGGACATCAAGGTCCCCGAGGGCGTCGGGCTCGAGATCGCCTGCACACCGACGGGGGTCGAGCTCTGCTTCGACGCCCGCGACAACAACTGCAACGGCGTGATCGACGAGGGCTGCGGGCTCCACACCGGGATCCTCCAGTTCACGATCGCGTGGGAGGAGCCCGAGGCCGACGTCGATCTCAACGTCTACGACCCGGCGGGAGAGCTCGCGCGCGTCGGGGAGCCGACGGCGAGCGGCCTCATGAAGGACCGCGACTGCCCGCGCGTGAGCGGCGAATGCCAGGAGCAGAACGTCGAGAACGTCTTCCTCACCGAGGGCGAGCCGGCGCGGGGCCGCTACCGCGTCGTCGTGCGGCTCGACAAGCTGAACGACGCGACGGCCCCCATCCGCGTCCGCCTGAGCGCGCGGGTCGGCCAGCGCTCGTACAGCATGGCGCTCGATCTGTCTCCCTCCGCCGCGACCGAAGAGAAGAGCGTCGAGTTCACGCTCTGAGCCGCTCGCGCGGCGCGCGCCGCCCGCGCCCCCGACGCGCCGCCCGCGCCCTCGCCGCGCGAGGAGCCCCCAGCACGCACCGACGTATCCGCCCTTGCAAGAACAGAAATCCGGCGAAGGAGCCCCGCGCGTTCCCGCGCCGCCGCGCGGTTGACGTCCGGCAGCCGCCCACCTTAAAAGATGTGGCCATTTTACACCTGGAGACGCCCCGCGAATGAATCCCACGTGGATGCTCACATTGCTCGTCGGCCTCTTCGCCGCCTTTGCGTGGAGCGCCAACCGGCGTTGGCAGCTCCTCAAGGTCGGGCGCGGGGAAGACCGGCTCGACCGGATCGCCGAGCGCCTCAAAGGCACCTGGGAGTACGCCTTCCGGCAGCGGAAGATGGGTTACTACCCGCTCGCCGGGCTGGCGCATAAGCTCATCTTCTTCGGATTCCTGGTTCTCCTGCTCCGGACGCTGATCCTGTGGGGACGCGGCTTCGACCCGTCGTTCGATCTGTGGATCCTGGGGCACGAGCCGGTGCGGCTTCCGGGCATCGGCGCGGTGCCGCTCGGCGGAATCTACGAGTTCGTGAAGGACGTCATGGCCACGCTGGTCGTGATGGGCGCGCTCGTGTTCATCTACTACCGGGCGATCAAGCGCGAGCGGCGCATGACCCTGTCCGGCGAGGGGCTCCTCATCCTCGGCATCATCGTCACGATGATGGTGAGCGACATGCTCTATGACGGCGCCTCGCTGGTGCTCCACCACCGCTGGTCCACGGCGGCGTGCGGCCCCGCGGACGCGGCGCTCTGCGAGCGCGTCGCCACCGTGACGGCCCCGTTCGCGGGCGTCCCCGCGGACCCGGCGGCGCTCCGCTGGCACCTGTTCCCGGCCCCGGCGGGCTCGCTGTTCGCCGTCCTCCTGAGCGGCGCCGGCCCGGGGACGCTCGTCGTGCTCGCGCACGTCGGGTTCTGGACGCACGTCACGCTGGTGCTCGTGTTCCTGAACCTGCTCCCGCACTCGAAGCACTTCCACATCATCACGTCGATCCCGAACGTCTTCACGCGCGACATCGGGGCGCGCGGCCGGCTGCCGCTCGTCGCGGGCAGCGCCGAGGCGATCGGCGAGATGGTCATGAAGGCGGCCGAGGAGCCCGAGAAGGCCGCCCCGGTCGGCGTCGCGCGCATCGAGGATTTCACCTGGAAGGCGATCCTCGACTTCTACACGTGCACCGAGTGCGGCCGCTGCAGCGACAACTGCCCGGCCCACAAGACGGGCAAGATCCTGAGCCCCAAGCAGCTCACCCTGGACCTGCGCGATCACCTGTACGGCCGAGAGGGGGAGTTCATCAACAGGCCGGGCGGCGCGCGAGGCGAGCCGCGCGCCGGCGACGGCCACGCGGCGCAGGCGAACGGGACCGACGGGGCGGCGGCGCAGGACGGGCAGGCGGCGGAGACGCAGGAGCACGGGGAGCAGGCGGCCCCGGAGAACCCGGTCCCGGTCCCCGAGGTCGCGTACAAGCCGGTCGACCTCGTGGCGAACGTCGTCCATCCGGACGTGCTCTGGGCCTGCACGACGTGCCGGGCCTGCGAGGAGCAGTGCCCGGTGATGATCAGCTACGTCGACAAGATCGTCTCCATGCGCCGCCACCTGGTCCTCGTGAAGGGCGAGTTCCCGGCGGAGCTCGGGAATCCGTTCAACGCGATGGAGGTCAACGGCAACCCCTGGAACCTCGCGCGCATCGACCGCGCCAACTGGGCCGAGGGGCTCGAGATCCCGACCATGGCCGAGAAGCCGCAGGCCCCCGTGCTCTACTGGGTCGGCTGCGCGGCGAGCTACGACGACCGCGCGAAGAAGATCGCCCGCGCGACCGCCAGGCTCCTGAAGGCCGCCGGCGTCGATTTCGCCATCCTCGGCCAGGAGGAGACCTGCACCGGCGATCCGGCGCGCCGCGCGGGCAACGAGTACCTCTTCGCGATGCTCGCCGAGCAGAACGCGGCGACCCTGAACGGCTACAAGGAGCAGGGCGGCGTCCGGAAGATCGTCACGACCTGCCCCCACTGCTTCAACACGCTCGCGAACGAGTACCCCGACTTCGGCGCGAAGTTCGAGGTCGTGCACCACACCGACTTCCTGCTCGGCCTGGTCGCCGAGAAGAAGCTCGTCCCCAGCAAGCCGGTCGAGGGGAAGGTGGTCTTCCACGACTCCTGCTACCTCGGCCGCTACAACGACGTGTACGAGCAGCCGCGCGACATCCTGAAGCGCATCCCCGGGCTGCAGCTCGTCGAGGCCGAGGGGTGGAACCGGCAGAAGGGGCTCTGCTGCGGCGCCGGCGGCGCGCAGATGTGGATGGAGGAGCAGAACAAGGACCGCGTGAACGTCAAGCGGACACTGCAGCTGCTCCAGACGGAGGCGAAGACCATCGCGACCGCCTGCCCGTTCTGCCAGACGATGATCACCGACGGCCTCAAGGATCAGTCCAAGGAGGAGTCGATCCGCCAGCTCGACGTGGTCGAGCTGCTCGAAGAGAGCTGCGCTCTCGACCGCTCGGCCGGCAGCCGCTCGGCCGCCGCCCAGGACGCCGCCGAGACGGCCGCGTCCGCCAGCGCCTGATCCGCCAGATTCCGTTGTTGTTGCACGCCGAAGCGGTACGTCATGCAGGCCATGACGCGCCGCTCCAGCGTGTTCGCCTACATCTGCGCCCTGGAGCAGGCCTGATGGTGTTCAGGCACAGCCTTCTCGTGCGTCCCGTCTCGGCCTGAGCTAGATTCGGCCCTGCCGCCGGAGGTGGATGTGATTGAAGGCGCTTTGAAGGGGACCGCGAACCTGGACCCCTGCCCTACGCCGGAGGGGACCGCAAGTGCGGATTACCGGCTCACGGGGACACTGGCCCAACCGATTTGCGTCTCGGTCGACGCGATCGCCGACAACGCGCTGCGCGCGCGTCAAGCAGCCTCAGGCGCAACCGAGCACCGCTGCGACGTGTGCGACAGGGCCATCGCGGGGGAGCCCCACGGGCGCGGCCTCTACGTGTGGTCGCGCGGCGACGAGCTCCGGTTCGAGGAGCCTGCCCTCTGCTGCCTCTGCTCGGTCGCCATCGGGATGACCGCGCTGTCCGCCTGGAACGTCGAAGAAGAAGAGGGCTGATCGCCCGCGGCCTGCCCGAAGCGCGGGCCGCGCCGCCCCCCCCGGCGCCCGCCGGACGGATCACCACACGTCAGAACGCCTCGCCGATCGCCAGGTTCACGGCGATGGGCAGCACATCGAACAGCTTGCCCGGGGGCCGCTCGTCCTCGGGCCAGCCTGCGGCTTCTGTCTCGTCGCAGACGCCGAGCACCTGCATGCAGGGAATGCGGTAGCCGACGTCGAAGCGCAGCGGTCCGACCGGCGTGACGTAGCGCAGCCCGAAGCCCGCCGAGAGGTGCAGGCGCTGCGCTCCCGAGCGGAACAGCCGGTGCTCCCGGGTGACATCGCCGGCGTCGGCGAAGATCACCGTACCGAAGCTCTCGCCGAGCGGTATCCGCAGCTCCAGGCTCGTCTCCCACAGCAGACGGCCTCCGATGGGGACCAGCGGGGCCTCCTCGTCGGCGCTGCCGCCGGCCGTCGGGCTCGGCACGCGGGCGTGCGGGCCGACCTCGTTGTACCCGTATCCGCGGTTGCTGGTCGCGCCTCCGCTGAAGAACCCGCGGAACTGCATCAGCTGAAGGTCGGCCCCCACGTCTCTCCGGCAACGGTCCCTGTCCATGCCCGCGAGGGCGTCGCACTGGGCAGGATCCACGGAGGCATCGCCGTAGCGGCCCGTGAACAGCCACCCGGTCATCAAGCGGAAACCCAGCGTCCATCTCCTCGAAACAGGGAGGTAGGCACGAAACTCGGGCTGAAGGCGGATGTCGCGCGCGGAGTGAAACCGCTTGTCCCGCTCGTCCTGCGCCTTCTCGCCGACCAGGGCCTCCGCGATCGCGGTGTCGAACCCCAGATAGCCGGCCAGCTGCGTGTCCAGCGCGATGTAATAGCCGTGATGGGGGGTGACCCTGTCGGGCTTCCCCGCCTGGTTCAGGCGGCGGTCATAGGAGACCTGAGCCTGGAGGTAAGGGATGAAGAGGGTCCCGAACCCGGAGGGCAGCCGCGCCGAATTGTAGGTGAACGGGCTGTTCAGCTGGACGTTGTAGAGGAGGGCCGCGTTCAGGTCCGATTTCAGGAAGGGCCGCTCGATTCCGATGGAACCGACGTACTCGCGGTAGCCGACGATCGCGTGCTCCGGTGCCCCCTGGGCAGCATCTGGTGCAGCTCCTGACTCCCCCTCGCCGGCGCCCCCCTTGTCCGGCTTGGTGCAGAACTCACCTGTCTGGGGGCAGTAGAGCTTGAACGAGCCGCGCAGCACCGCGGCCGTGCGCCGCTCGATCGCCCCGGGCTGGCGGAGCTCGGACCGGAGCTGGATCTCCGGCAAGAGGCGGAACGTGTCCCCGAGCTCCTTGCCGAGCAGGTTCGAGAACTCTACCGGATAGAAGACGAGCCCCGGCCGGGCCTCGATGCTGAAGCGGCGCAGCCCCCCGAGGAAGTTGCGATCTTCCCATCCGGCGACGAGGTGCGCCTCGACGCGCGAGCCGACCTCGGCGCCTCCGCCGAGCTTCACGGCGCGCAGCGCGGACGGCTGCACGGAGAAGGTCACGGGGACGACCGGGCTCCTGGGCTGTCCGGGCGGCGCGAGCTCGGGCTTCACGGCGACGGCGCCGAACACGCCGAAATCGGCGAGCGCCTGCTCTGCGTCCGCCAGATCCGCGGTCGAGAAGCGCTCGCCCTCCTCGATGCCGATCGCCGTCCTGACGGGCCCCTCGGGCAGCTCGCCGAGCCCCTCCAGCTTGACCTTGCCGAACCTGCACTCGGGGCCGAGCTCGATCGTGTAGCGGATCCGCGCCTCGTTCTTCACGAGGTCGACGTCCACGTGCCCCTCCACGTTCGCGTAGGCGAAGCCGCGATCCGTGAGGACCCGGAGCAGGTTCTTCTTGAGCTCCTCGTACCGAGCCTCGTCCAGGCGCTCGCCGACCTTGAGCTCGTCCTTCGCCTCGGTCACCGGCCGGCCGATGTCCCTGCCCTTCTCCAGGGTCCAGTCCCGCCACGCGAGATCCACCGACGCGATCTTCACCGGCGCGCCCTCGGAGACGACGATGCGCACCCGCACGCGCCCCTCCTTGCCGGGGCCGCCGAAGCGCTGCACCCGCGCCGCCCGCACCCGCGCCCCGTAGAACCCGCGCGCGCGGTAGTACCGTTCGATGCGGGCGAGGTCCCGCTCGAGGACGAACCGATCGAAGCGCTCGTACTCGACCGTGAGCGCGTCCCAGACGCTCAGGATCGGCACGGGCTCGAGCGCGCCACCGAGGAGGCGCGAGCTCTCGGCCGTCGCGATCCGCGCGGCGAGCTCGTCGCCGCTGATCACGTCGTCGCCCTCGAACGAGACGTCCTCGATGGCGCACCCGCTGAGGTCGGGACGCGTACACGCCGGCGGTTGACGCGAAGCGGCACAGGCGGAGGCTCCGAGCACGGCGAACATCACGAGCGCTGCGGCGACGGGGCGAGGCATCGGGACCTGGACAACGGAAAGAGAACTTTCGGCTGTACCGGCCGAAGCGCAATCGCCCCGAGGTGCGCGATGGCGAGGATTCAACGTTACGCCTGTGTTTTCGATATGCTGCGTCCGCTTCGGCCGCCGGGGGCCCCGCTCCAGTCTGGGCGGCCTTCGGAGAGCGGCGCGAGCGAGGGAGAGCCTACGAGATGGCAGAGCCGACGCAAAAGGAACCTGGTGCCGGTGGGTACCTCGGACATGGATTGGCGCACGAACCTGGGCCTCACGGGGTGCCCGCGAGCGCCGGCGCGCCGTCCGCGGGCCCGGCCCCCGAGGAGCGGCGTGGCGCCCTGAAGGCGCTCGTGGCGATCGGCGGTCTGGCCTGCGCCGGCGCGATCGCCGTACCGGCGGCGAGCTTCATCGCGGCTCCCGCCGCAGGCAGCGCCGGCGCCGCGGGCGGGCGCGAGCGCTGGGTCCGGGTCGGGCGCCTCGCGGACCTCCCGCCGGGCGAGCCGCGGCGGCTCAAGGTGATCGGCGAGGAGCGCGACGCCTTCACGGTCGCGAAGGACCAGATGCTCGGCGCGATCTGGGTCATCCGGGAGGGCGAGAAGATCCGCGCGATGAGCGCAACGTGCCCCCACCTCGGCTGCGGGATCGAGCTCAACGACGACAAGAAGAGCTTCAACTGTCCGTGCCACGCGTCGCGCTTCGGCCTGTCGGGTGCGCCTGAGACGGGGCCGTCCCCGCGCCCCATGGATCCGCTCGCGACGCGGGTCGTCGATGGCTGGCTCGAGGTGGACTTCCGGCGCTACCGTGACGGGGTCGCCGAGCTCCAGGAGATCGCAGGATGAGCCTCGGCGACTGGCTGAACGAGCGCATAGGGCACCGCGAGCCGCTGCGCCGGTTCCTCGACGCGCCGATCCCCGGCGGCGCGCGCATCGGTTACGTGTGGGGAGGCGCGCTCGCGCTGCTGCTGCTCGTCGAGGTCGTCACGGGCGCGCTGCTCATGTCGGCGTACGCCCCGAGCGCGACCACGGCGTGGGCGAGCGTCGCGCACATCAATTTCACCCTGCGCGCCGGGTGGCTCATCCGAGGCCTCCACTACTTCGGAGCGCAGGCGCTCGTCATCCTGGTCGCGATCCACGTGGCGCGGATCGCGCTCCACGGGGCGTACCGCGCGCCGCGCGAGATCGGCTGGTTTTTGACCCTCGGCCTGCTCGGCGTGATCCTCGGCTTCACCTTCACGGGCAACCCGCTCCCGTGGGACCAGGACGGCTACTGGGGCGCGCGCGTCGAGACGGGCATCATGGGCTCGGTCCCGGTGGTCGGGCCGTTCACGCAGCAGCTCGTCATCGGCGGGAGCTCGCTCGGCCACCTGACGCTGACGCGGCTCTACGGCCTGCACGTCTTCGTGCTGCCGGCGGTCATGGCGTTGCTGCTCGCCGCGAGCTTCGCGCAGTTCCGCAGGCACGGCTTCGGCACGCCGCACAACGCCGACCTCGGCAAGTCGGATCGATTCTACCCGAAGCAGCTCGGCCTGATCCTGCTGGCCGTGGCGCTCGTGCTGGTCGTCGTGTTCGATCTCGCGGCCATGGAGCACGGCGCCCCGCTCGAGGCGCCGGCGGATCCCGTCAGCGACTACAACGCCCGCCCCGCCTGGTACTTCCGCCCGCTCTTCGAGCTGCGCAAGTACTTCCCTGGCTCGCTGGAGCTCATCGCGACCGTCGGCCTGCCGGGGGTGGTCGGGCTGTACCTTGCGCTGCTGCCGTTCATCGACAGGAAGCCCGGCCCGCTCCGGGCGCGGCTGCCGGCGCTCGCGCCGCTGTTCTTGATCGGCCTCGGGGCCGTCGGCCTGCTGGGGACGTCGTTCGTGAAGGACGCGAAGGACGAGGGCTTCCAGCGCTCGGAGGCGCAGAGCGCCGCGCGGACCGCGCGCGCGGTGGCGCTGTTCAAGCAAGGCGTCCCGCCCGAGGGGGCGCTCGCGATGCTCCGGAACGACCCGGAGACGCGCGGCGAGGACCTCTACAAGAAGGAGTGCGCGAGCTGCCACCGGCTCAACGATCTCGGGCCGCCCAAGGACAAGCAGACGGCGCCGGACCTCACCGGGTTCGGGACGAAGGCCTGGGCGCTCGAGGTGCTGAGGGATCCCGACGCCGACCACCTCTTCGGCAAGACGGCGTTCAAGGAGATGATGCCGTCGGCGGTGAAGCCGCCCGCGGATCCCGAGGCGGCGAAGGTGTTCACGCCGATGAGCGAGGCCGACCAGGAGACGATCGCCGCGTTCCTCGAGGGGCAGGCGCGCGGGGAGCCCGGCGCCGGGACGCCCGGAGAGAAGATGGTCCGGCAGCGGTGCACGAGCTGCCACCGGCTCGACGGCAAGACCGACGACGAGGAGTCGGCCGCCCCCGAGCTCCGCGGCTGGGCCTCGATCGCGTGGATCGAGGCGCAGATCACGAACCCCGGCAGCGGCAAGGCCTACCCGCCGGCCGCGATGGCGAAGGACCTGGAAGGCCACATGCCGGCGTTCGAGGAGAAGCTCTCCGCGAACGACCGGAAGGTCCTCGCCGCCTGGGTGTACCGCCGCGGCCGCGGTGAGCCCGGGACGACGGTCGCCGCCAAGGCGCCCGACAAGAAGCCCTGAGCGAGCCGCCCGCCGGCGCTCGCTGCCCCGCCCTTTCCTCCTCTCGATCCCCTTCTCGATGAGCGCCGCCGCGGCGCGCGCGCGGCTCGTGGACGCTCGCGCGGCTCGTTGGACGCGCGCCGATCCGTTCGGGTCAAGGCGCGCGCTGTGACAGGCGCTCGCGCGGGCGCTCCGGCGCGACGGGCCGGCACGCGCGGTGCTGCGCGTCCCGGGAGGGAGGGTCGGTGGCGACATTGTGCACGGTCGCCTCCACGCCGGCGTGCGCGCGGCGCTCGCCTCGATCGCAGGCAGCGGTCGTGCCCCAGAAAGAGCAGGACCCGTGGACCTGGATGCGGCTGTGAAGCACCACTTCCTGTGGATCGCGGGCACGATGATCGCGTCCGCCGCCTACTTTCAGGCGTCGGGGGTGTCTCACCTGATCGGGAGGACGATCATCCCGGACAGAGCCACGAGGCTCTCTTCCTTGCCCCCTGCGTCCCGCCGCGCGCTGCGCGACGGCCTCCACGCGACGAGCGCTGAAGCGATCCTCCAGCGCAACCCGTTCGACTCGGCGACGGGGCCGCTCCTCCCGCCCCCGGGCGGCGCGCCCGAGGAGCGCGCGCCCGCGGCGCACGGCGATCCGTGGAGCGATCCGACCTGCGACGCCGGACGCGTGGTGCTCATCGCGGCGTCGCAGGACGCCGCGTGGTCGTTCGCGGCCATCGAGGGCCCCGACGGGCAGACGCAGCTCCGCCGGCTCGGCGGCGACGCGGCGGGAGGCACGCTCACGCGCATCGCGTGGGACCGCGTCTGGATCACCGCGGGCGGCGCCCGCTGCCAGATGCAGCTCGGGAAGGCCGGGAAGAGCGCGCGCGAGGAGGCGCCCGCGCCGCAGCCCCGGCCTGAGGCGAGGCCGGTCGGGAGCGACAACGACCTGAACTCGATCCCGCCGGAGATCGCCGCCCGCATCCGGCGGGTGAGCGCCACGGAGTTCAACGTCGACCGCGCGGCGGTCGATCAGATCCTCGAGCAGCAGGCGCTCCTCATGCGCTCCGCCCGGGTGACCCCGGAGCGACGAGGAGACCAGGTCGTCGGGCTGAAGCTCAGGATCAGGCGAGGCTCGCTGCTGGAGACGCTCGGGCTGGAGAGCGGAGACACCCTGAGGTCGATCAACGGCTTCGACGTCACGGATCCCCAGAAGGCGCTGGAGGCCTACGCGCGGCTCCGGACCGCGAACCGCCTGTCCGTCGCGATCGAGCGCGGCGGGCAGCTGATGACGGTCGACTTCAACATCCGCTGAGGACCCGGGCCGGGCGCGCGCGGAGCTCAGCCGAAGGCGTCGACGGCCACCCTGGCCGCCTGGCCCGAGAGCGACGGCGGCGCGACCGCCTCCCACCACGCCGCCGCGTGCTGCTCGGTCCAGTCGGCGTCCATGCGGAGCGCGGCGAGCCGCTCGGACAGCTCGCGCGCCGACTTTGGCCGCCGCGCGGGGTCCTTCTCGAGGCAGTCGAGCACGATGCGGTCGAGCGCGGGCGGGATCGCGCGCGCCGCGCGCTTCGAAGGCGCGACGGGCGCCTCCGTCGCGTGGAGCAACATCGTCTTCATCGCCGTCTCGGCGTCGAACACGAGGGCGCCGGTGAGCAGCCAGTAGGCGACGCACCCGAGCGCGTAGATGTCGGTCCGGCCGTCGATCGGGCGGTCGCCCAGCACCACCTCCGGGGCCATGAACGCGGGCGTGCCGGTGATCGCGTTGTCCGCCGTCAGCTTGGAGGGATCCGCGTCTTTCCTGCGCTGGGCCACCAGCCCGAAGTCGAGCACCTTCAAGAAGTCGAGGTCTGCGCCGTAGCGGCACAGGAAGAGGTTGGCGGGCTTGATGTCGCGGTGCACGAAGAAGGCCTTGTGCGCCTCGTGGAGCGAGTGGCAGGCCTGCCGGAGCAGGTGGACCACGCGCGCGGGCGGCTGCGGGCCGTCCAGCTTGACGAGGGTCTCGAGGTCCATGCCGTCGAGCAATTCCATCACGTAGTAGAACGACCCGTCGCGGGCGACGCCGAAGTCGAAGATCCCGATCGTGTGCGGCGATCGGAGCGCGGCGGTCGCCTGCGCCTCGCGCTCGAACCGCGCCTTCGCGTTGCCGTTGCTCGATGGCTCGCCCTGGAACGCCTCGGGTCGGATCAGCTTCACGGCCGCGGGGCGGGCGAGCATCCGGTGCTTCGCCCGCCACACCTCGCCCATGCCGCCGCCGCCGAGCCGCTCGACGAGCCGGTAGCTGCCGAGCTCCCGCGCCGCGTCGAGCTTGCGCCCGAGCCCGAAGACGACGCGCGACACGAGCACGGAGAGCGCGAGCGCGATGACGCTCGGGAAGAAGCGGCGGAGCATCGCCTCGTGCGAGGGCGGCTCCATGAAGCCCGAGCGGACGAGCACCCAGAGGCAGGCCGGATCGGTGAGGATCGCCAGCGTCGAGGTGAACAGCGTGCGCACGCTCGGGGCGGGGACGATGATGGGAAACATGAGCACCCAGACGGCCACCGGCGGCCACCCCGGCAACACCGGCCCCTCCGGCCACGGCTGCGCGTTGGAGATGACCGAGAGCAGCGCGGCGCCCAGGATCTTGTAGGCGAACGAGAGATCGACGATCCGCGGCGGCGACAGGAGCCCCTTCCGCGCGATGACGAAGAGCGCGGCCGAGACCAGCATGAACGGCAGGAAGACCGCGACGCGGATCGGGTACGGGCCGAGCTCGAGGCCCGGGAAGATCTCCGACACGAGGAAGCCGAGGGAGCCCGCCACGATCGTGCAGAGCGCCATCCACGCGACGCGCCTCGTCGCCTCCTGCTCGAGGTCCGGGGGGAGGCGCGGCGACAGCCACTCCCAGCGCGGCCTCGCGCAGGTCTTGCTGGCGTCGGGGCCGAGGAAGACGGTCTCGCTCATGGAGTCGCGCGCGCAGCCCACGGCCGCGTCGGTCTGCTCTAGGGGAGGAGGAAGGCGGCGGGAATAGAAGAGTCGCGCGCGCGGCGCGCGCCTCTCGGCACGCGCACGGCCGGGCGTCTTCACGTGCGGGCGGACTCGGCCAGCCCGCGCGGGGAGCGTTACTTGATGAAGACCTGCGCGGCCGCGATCCCCGCGCCCTTCGTCGCCTTGAGGATCACCTTGCCCGGACCGCCGATCGGCAGGGGGTTCTTCCAGCAGCCGGAGGCCTTGCCGCCGAGCGTCGCCGCGGCGCCGGTGGTGCTGTCCTGCGCGAGCACGACGGGCGGCAGCGCGGGCGCGGGCTGCGAGACGAGCTGGATGTCGAGCTCCTGGACCCCGAGGCCGATGCCGACGACCGTGTAGCACTTGCCGGGCGAGATGTTGATCTGCTGCTCGAGCGCCTGGCCCTCCTGGAACTGCCCCGCGAACGGCCCGCCGTCCGGCTTCATCCCCGGGGCCTCCGTCGTGCCCATCCCCTGCAGGATCGGCGTCGCGGCCACCGCGGCGACCGGCGGGATTGGCGTGGCGGCGGAGCCCGCGGGCGCGGCGGTGGTGGTGGGCGTGGGCACCGCCGTCGCCGGCGTGGTCGGCACGGCGGAGGCGCACCACTGGCCCGGAGGGCACGGGTTGTTCGGGTCGATCGTCGGCTCGGGGGTCGACGAGCACGCGAGCGCTCCGAGCGCGGCGAGGGAGAGCGGGAGTACGTGGAAGACACGCATCATGAGAATGCTCCTTCGATGGGCATGAGCTCGCCCGATCGCAGAACGAGTGCCAGCGCTTCTTACACCGGCTGCGGTTCGACGTGTGGGCCGAGCTCACGAAGCAGCGATCTCGACAGCGCGCGGGGTGCAACCGGACGCAAGCCGAACGCAGCCGCGCCGCTTTGCGCCCCGCGCGTGGCGTGCTACCGAAGTCGGGCCCGCGTGGTCTTGCAATCCCGAGTAGCTAAACTATACACGTGATCCGCGTCATCTGCGTGGGGACGGCAGTGCGCGCCCAGTGGCGGACTCCGCAGCGTGCCTTGCCTCCTGGCCACCTCTGGCCCGGGCGGCGTGCTCACGCCGCACAGGGCCCGAGCCGCTGCATCCTGTGCGCCCGGCGTCGTCGCGCGGACAACGCGCATCGCCGGAGCAGCCATGAGCCAGGATCAAAAGCCCCCTCCCGCCGAAGGCAGCGCCCTCTGGTACAAGGACGCCATCATCTACGAGGTCCATGTCCGCGCGTTCAGCGACTCGAACGCGGACGGCATCGGCGACTTCGAGGGGCTCGTCGACAAGCTCGATTACCTCCAAGATCTCGGCGTCACCGCGATCTGGCTCCTGCCCTTCTACCCCTCGCCGCTGCGCGACGGCGGATACGACATCGCGGACTACGCCAACATCAACCCGTCTTACGGGACCCGGCGCGAGTTCGCCCGCCTCCTGCGCGAGGCGCACCGCCGCGACATCCGCGTCATCACCGAGCTCGTCCTGAACCACACCTCGAACGAGCATGAGTGGTTCCAGCGGGCGCGGACCTCGCCCAAGGGCTCGCGCTGGCGCGATTTCTACGTGTGGAGCGACACGCCTCACCGCTACAAGGACGCCCGGATCATCTTCAAGGACTTCGAGACATCGAACTGGGCCTGGGATCCGGTCGCCAACGCCTATTACTGGCACCGCTTCTACTCCCACCAGCCCGATCTCAACTTCGAGAACCCGGACGTCCACGCCGCCGTCTTCAAGGTGGTCGATTTCTGGCTGGAGATGGGCGTCGACGGGCTCCGGCTCGACGCCGTGCCGTACCTCTACGAGCGCGAAGGGACGAACTGCGAGAACCTGCCGGAGACGCACGAGTTCTTGCGGAAGCTCCGGCGCCACATCGACGCGAACTTCGCCGATCGCATGCTCCTCGCGGAGGCGAACCAGTGGCCCGCCGACGCCGCGGCGTACTTCGGGAGCGGCGACGAGTGCCACATGAACTTCCACTTCCCGCTCATGCCCAGGATGTTCATGGCGGTCGAGCTCGAGGACAGCTTCCCGATCGTCAACATCCTGAAGCAGACGCCCGTTGTCCACGAGACGTGTCAGTGGGCGACGTTCCTCCGGAACCACGACGAGCTGACGCTCGAGATGGTGACCGACGAGGACCGGGACTACATGTACCGCGTCTACGCGCAGGAGCACACGGCGCGCATCAACCTGGGCATCCGCCGGCGGCTCGCCCCGCTCATGAAGACGCGGCGCAGGATCGAGCTGATGAACGCGCTGCTCTTCTCGCTGCCGGGGACCCCCGTCCTTTACTACGGCGACGAGATCGGGATGGGCGACAACATCTATCTCGGCGATCGCGACGGGGTGCGCACGCCGATGCAGTGGAGCGCCGATCGGAACGCCGGATTCTCCAGGGCGAACCCGCAGAAGCTCTATCTGCCGATCATCATCGACCCCGAGTACCACTACGAGGCGATCAACGTCGAGGCGCAGCAGCAGAACCCGGCTTCGCTCCTCTGGTGGATGAAGCGGCTCATCACCCTGCGCAAGCAGAACAAGGTGCTCGGCCGCGGGACGATCGAGTTCCTGCACCCGGACAACAGCAAGGTGCTCGCGTTCATCCGCGCGCACGCGGACGAGCGGCTGCTCATCGTCGCGAACCTCTCTCGGTACGCGCAGCACGTCGAGCTCGATCTCGCGCGCTTCGAGGGGATGGTGCCTGTCGAGCTGTTCGGCAGGAGCCGCTTCCCGGAGATCACGAGCCGCGGTTACTCCCTGTCGCTCGGTCCGCACGACTTCTTCTGGTTCGCGCTGGAGCCGGCGACGCCGGCGATCTCCGCGGGCGACGCCGAGGCGGCGCCCGCGATCGCGACGAAGGGCTCGTGGCGGACGCTCCTCTCCCCGGAGGGGCGCAGGGTGCTCGAGCCGGCGCTCGGGAAGTTCATCGCGGCGCGGCGCTGGTTCCGCGGCAAGGCGCGCACGCGGCGCGCCACGACCCTCGCGGACGTCATCCCGATCCTGCGCGGCGAGCAGACCGCGGCGGAGCACTACCTCCTGCTCGCGCGCGTCGAGTACACGGACGGCTCGCCGGAGACGTATGTCGTGCCGATCGGCTTCGCCACGGGCGACTACGCGCGGACGCTCGCGACGCGCGCGCGCCACGCGGTGATCGCGGACGTCACGATCCGCGATCCCGAGCCGGAGAGCGCGGCGGCGCCGGAGGGCGTCCTCTACGACGCGCTGGCGACCCCGGAGTTCGCCGCACTCGTCCTCGCCGCGATCCGGGCGCAGGGGGTCGCGACGGGCTCCGTCGGCGAGCTCCACGCGCTGCCGCTCGGGACGACGCTCGAGACGCTCGGCGCCGACGGAGAGCTCCCGGCGCGCATCTCCGAGAGCGAGCAGAGCAACACGACCATCATCTACGGCGACAAGCTCCTCCTCAAGATCTTCCGGCAGGTCGAGGAGGGCATCAACCCGGAGCTCGAGATCGGCCGGTACCTGACGGAGCACCAGTTCCCTGCCACGGCGCGGCTCGCCGGGGCGATCGAGTACCAGGCCCGCGGTCGCGAGGCGACCACGGTGGCGATGCTCCAGGAGTACGTGCAGAGCCAGAGCGACGCGTGGAAGAGCACGCTCGAGGCGCTGAACCGCTTCTTCGAGCGGGTGCTCGCCGACGAGACGGCGAAGGGGGGCGCGCCGCCGATCCCGGCCGGCACGCTGGTCGACGCGTCGCGCGCGACGCCGCCGCCGCTCGTGAACCAGCTCATGGGCACCGAGCTCGTGAGGATGCGGCTGCTCGGCGAGCGCACCGCGCAGCTCCACCTCACGCTCGGCAAGCCGAGCAAGGACCCCGCGTTCGGGCAGCAGTCGTTCTCGACGCTGCACCAGCAGTCGATCTTCCAGTCGGCGCACAACATGCTCGCGCGCACCTTCGCGCTGCTGAGGAAGCGGGAGCGCTCGCTCCCCGAGAGCGTGCGGGAGCATGTGTCGGCGATGCTGCCGCGCGAGGCAGAGATCAACGCGAAGCTCCAGCAGATCGTGTCGAGGAAGTTCGACATCCCCCGCATCCGGACGCACGGCGACTTCCACCTCGGCCAGGTGCTCTCGACGGGCGACGACTTCATCCTGATCGATTTCGAGGGGGAGCCGGCGAGACCGCTGAGCGAGCGCCGCTACAAGCGCGGCCCGCTCCGGGACGTGGGCGGGATGCTGCGCTCGTTCGACTACGCCGGCGCCTCGGCGCTCCGGGACGCGCGCCTCCGGCCGGAGGACGTCGCCGTCCTCAAGCCGTGGACCGATGCCTGGGTGACGTGGATCTCCGCGAGCTACCTCGCGGGATACATGGAGACGGTCGCGCGCGCTCAGGCGACCGCCGAGCCGCGGACCGACGAGACGGCGCCGTACCTGCCAGCGAGCGACGCGGACACGGTGCTCCTGATCGACTTCTACATGCTCGAGAAGTGCATTTACGAGGTCGGCTACGAGCTCAACAACCGGCCTGACTGGCTGGACATCCCGCTGCGCGGGCTGGAGCGTCTGATCACGCCCAGAGCATAGGAGCGCTGGAGGCGCGATGATCCGGCTGGAGCTCGCGGGCATGCATACGCGGTTGCACTCGACGTTGTGCGGCTCGTGCCCGCAGGGCCCGACGGGCTGCTGCGCCAGCCCGCCGGGGGTCGAGTGGTCGGACATCGGGCGAATCGTCTCGCTCGGCGGCGCTGGCTGGCTGCTCGAGCAGATGGCCGCGGGCACCCTGCGCCCGGGCCAGCGCGGCCTGCTCATCCTGCGGGTCGAGCCCCAGGGCAGCGATGGCGGAGCGCTCCCCAAGAGGTGCGCTTTCCACGGTCATGAGGGCTGCACCATCCCCCCCGAGCGGCGCGCGGCGACGTGCAACTACTATGTTTGCGATGACGCCTTCGCGCACGGGGGCGAGCCTCGCGGCGCCCCTGAAGCGCTGGCCGGCCGCGAGGCGCATGACGCGCTCGTGGATCTCTACGGAAGCTGGGATCTCGAGCTCGCCGCCCGCATACGCGAGCGCTGGCCCGACGGGCCTCCGTGGAACCTCGATTTCCTCGACTGGCTCGGTCGAGAAGTCCGCCGCCTCGCCTCCAGGGCAGCGCCCTCCATGCGTGTCCTCAGGCCCGGCACCTGAAGTATCCCCTCGAATTTTTCGGGGGAATTCACAGGGAGACGGGGAGATCTAGAGCGGTTTTCAGCTGAGCCTGGTACGAGCGTCGCAGAGCGGCGGTCACCCGCACAGGAGACGGGTCCAGATCGGCGTTTTCGGCGCGGAAGCGCACTCCAGTGCGCTGAGCACCGAAAACGTCGAGATGGGCCCGTATCCGAAGCGGGTGATCGCCGCGCTAATTGGAGGGTATCGAGCTGACGTCCTGACGCCGGAGCGCGACGGTGCGCTCGACGACGTCCGACGCGGAGAGCTGCAGGAAGATCGACACGTCGACCCAACCGGCCCTGGACACCACGACGACCTGCATCCCTTGAGGCAGCTCGACGCTGAGGGGCGTCTTGCCGAGCATGGTCCCGTTCCAGCTCACGTTCGCGTCCGCGGGCTCGCTCTTGATCGTGACCTTGGCCTTCATCGGGCCCGGTTCGAGCGCCGTCGCAGCCGTGGACACGGCAGCAGGCTGCTCCGACGCGACGGGCTCCACCGAGCGCTCGCGGAACATCACGAAGGCCCCCGCGGCGAGCAGCGCGACCACCCCGAGCACAGAGGCGAGATACCCACGCTGCCGCCAGGACGAGGCGCGCCCCACCGTCGCGCCCAGGCTGCCGGGATCGACGGCCGGGGGCTCGTGATGTGGGTGGGCGGGGAGGCTGTGGCTGTGATCGCTGAGGAGGGGTAGACCGGCCGCGGTCGCGGAGGGCCACATCGAGCGGTTCATCCCCATGACCATCGAGGCGCGGGGGAACTCTCCGACCATCGAGGCGCGCTGGATGTCGCCCGCGACGTCCAGCGAGCTCAGGTACTCGAACTGCGCGGTGACCTGCTGGCGCACGAGCGCCCTGCTCTCCGCGAACATCTCGAGCACGTGCGCGCCGAGCTGCTCCGTGCGGACGTCCTCGCCCGAGCCCCGCAGGTAACTCTCCAGCGCGTCGCCCATCTCCTGCGCGGTGGCGAACCGTCGATCGGGATCCCGCTGGAGGGCCCTCGCCACGATCTCATCGAGCGCCGGGTCGATGTCCGGCACGACGGTGGAGAGCCGCGGGATGTCCCGCGTGAGCAGCTGGTGCATCACGGCGACGTGGTCGCCATCGAACAGCCGCCGCATCGCCAGGAGCTCCCAGAGCACGATGCCGATGGCGAAGATATCGGCCCGCCGATCGACGTCGGCGCTCGCCATCGCCTGCTCGGGCGCGGCGTAGGCCATCTTGCCCTTGAAGGTTCCGCTCTCGGTGTGCGCCGCGTTGAGGGCCGCCTTCGCGACGCCGAAATCGACGATCTTCACGGCTCCGTCGTACGTGACGAAGATGTTGTGGGGCGAGACGTCGCGGTGCACGATGCCGAGCAGACCGCCATCGAAGTCCGCGAGCTCATGCGCGTAGTGCAACCCGCGCAGCGCCTCGGCGATGATCCTGACCCACGCCCCCCGCGTGAAGCTCGCGGCGCCAGGACAGCCGCTCACCACCGCCCTCACGACGTCCTTGAGCGGCTGGCCCTCGAGGTACTCCATCACGATGAAGTACCCGCCGCTCTCGCCCCCGATCTCGTACGTCTGAACGACGTTGGGGTGATTGAGCCGGGCCGAGAGCTTGGCCTCGTCCAGGAACATCAGGACGTAGCGCGGGTCATCCGCCATCCCGACGCGGAGACACTTCACAACAACGAGCTTGTTGAACGACCCGGGCCCGCGGGAGACGGCCAGAAACACATCCGCCATCCCACCACGACCCAATTTTGCAATCAGGCGGTATCGACCAAGCAAGCTATTGCTCGCTTGCTGGGTCGAAGAGATGGTTTGGCCGCCTGAATTCACGACATCCCCCGCTATAAGAGCTTAATTAGCCCGTTGACCTGGAGTTTGCAAAGACTTTTACGCCTGGAAACAATCCGCGCCCCCTGTAGACGCGTGCCGCGTTGCTCCATCGCCTGACCAGCCATCATGGTGTCTTGGCGCAGCGCTCCATCGCCGGATTGCTGCGCTAGGACACCCCCTCCCGGGCCGCAGATGTCATGGTCCTAACGAAATGGACCCCCGATCGAACCGGCACGCACGTGACCACACACACCGGGTGCTCCTGTCGGCACACCCGGTGTTCCGCCACCGCTCCATTGTACACCAGGTGCTTCAGGAGCGGTGGAACTGGATGCGTGTCGCAGGTCGATCCTCGAGACCCTGCTCGGGGTCGCACGAAACCAGCGGAGCACAGGCCCGCTGGCACGAGAAGGGACCAATCAGTAATGGCGCATACATGTTCGGCGTCGAGGCGACGGCTCCTGGGCCGACCGGACGGCCTCGGCTTCCCTGCGGAGCCGGGGGCCCCGCAGGGAATCGACGTCCGCCCTGCGCGGAGCTCTCTACCAGGCTGTCCTGGTCGTTCTGTGGAGGAGAGCTACCAAGGGTCCTGCGCCCAGAACCTGCGCACGACATCGAGCGTGGCGTCGAGCTGCTCGAAGTGCGGGAGACCCAGCGTGGGCGCGATGCGGGCGGCCTCCACGCGGGCGTTCTGCTGCGTGAGCTCGGCGAGGCGGTCGAAGCGCGAATGCGGGTCACGGTCGTGGAGGATCAGCGTGGCGACGGGCAGGCGCGCATAGAGGCGCTCGAGAGCGTCGCCCGTGAACAGGGCACCGGCGATGAACGCGAGGGGGGCCCGGTGGGCAAAAGGCTCCTTCGACGCGCGGATGGCATAGTCGACGAGGCCTGGATCCGGCGCGCCGACGAAGCTCTTCTTCAGGAACCAGCGAATGCTGGGCGGCGCGGCCAGCACGCGAAAGAGCGCCTCGGCGGCGTAGGGGACGCGCGAGACAGCCCGGAGGAGGGCGCTCGCGCCGGGAGGCTCACGGCCGAGCCCCGTCGGGGAGATGAGCACGAGGCTGTGAACGATGCTCATCTCCTCGCAGGCGACGGCGGCGGCGAACTCCGAGGAGAGGGAGAGCGCGATGACGTCGGCGCCGCCCGGCGCGCGGACCACGTCCGTGAGGAAGCGACGCAGCGCGGCGCGGTAGAGCTCGCGATCGTACACGCGGTCCGCTCGCTCCGAGAGGCCGAAGCCGGGAAGATCGAGCGCGTAGACCGGCCGCTCGCCGCGGAGCGCATCGAACAGGGGCGCCATCTCCCTGGACGAGGCGGCCGCGTCGACCCCGTGCACGAGCACCACGGGGCGCCCCGCAGCGCGGGCGTCCACGTAATAGGCGAGGCGCCCCGCGCTCCACGTGTCGACGTGCCGTACCTCCGCGTCGAGCGCAGGGGCGAGGGGCGCGCGCTCCGCGGGGCGGAGCGCGCTCGGCACGAGCCGATCGACGAGCCCATCGAGGCTCATCGCGCGTGCGCTCATCACGTCTCCCCCGGCGGCAGCATCCCCTCGTTGTCCGCGCGCTCGAGGTCGGCGATGCTCGGATTCCTCGGCGCCGGACGCGACTTGACGCCGCCGTCGCCGGGCCTGGCCTCCTGGCCCGCGTCGCTGCGCTTCTCGCGCTCTCGACGCTCTGCTTGACCAGCGATCTCCTGCGCTGCGCGCACCAGCCGGTCCAAACGATCCACCTCCAGCTGATGGCGAGATCCATCGGGACCACCGTGCCGATCCTCGAAACGGTGGTGCCCAGCGTCAGCGCGGCCATGAGACACCGTGCGATCAGGTCGAACTGTCATGCTCAGCTCCTTCCGCACGAGGTCAAAGCACGGAGCGTGCCCCCGCGGACCGCGGCCCCAGCAGCGCTCGTCGCGCCGACACCGGGCTGAACAGGCGCCAAGACGCCTCGAATGTGACCATTTGCCTCGGTCACCCTCGTCATCCCTGATGAGAGGCCGCGATTTCCAGGCTCCGGACGTCAGCCGGCGACTTCGAGCTTCCGGCCGGCCGGCTTGTTGATGTCGGCGAAGAAGTCGTTGCCCTTGTCGTCCACCACGATGAAGGCGGGGAAATCCTCGACCTCGATCTTCCAGACCGCCTCCATGCCGAGCTCGGGGTACTCGAGCACCTCGACCTTCTTGATGCAGTCCTTCGCGAGGCGCGCGGCCGGACCGCCGATCGAGCCCAGGTAGAAGCCGCCGTGCTTCTTGCACGCCGCGGTGACGGCGGGCGAGCGGTTGCCCTTCGCGAGCATGACGTAGCTGCCGCCGTTCGCCTGGAAGAGGTCGACGTACGCGTCCATCCGGCCGGCCGTGGTCGGGCCGAACGAGCCGGAGGCGTAGCCCGCCGGCGTCTTCGCGGGCCCGGCGTAGTAGACCATGAACTCCTGCAGGTAGCTCGGCATGCCGTCGCCGCGATCGAGGCGCTCCTTGATCTTCGCGTGCGCGATGTCCCGCGCGACGATCATCGGGCCGCTCAGCGAGAGCCGCGTGCGGATGGGGTACTTCGAGAGCTCCGCGCGGATCTCGCTCATGGGACGACGGAGGTCGAGCTTCACGACCTCGCCCTCGAGATCCGCGTCGGTTGTGTCGGGCAGGTACTTCGCGGGATCGGCCTCGAGCTGCTCGAGGAAGATGCCCTCGCGCGTGATCTTGCCGAGCGCCTGGCGATCCGCAGAGCACGAGACGGCGATGCCGACAGGGCACGAGGCGCCGTGGCGCGGCAGGCGGATGACCCGGACGTCGTGGCAGAAGTACTTGCCCCCGAACTGCGCCCCGATCCCCGTCCGCTGCGCGAGCTCGAGCACCTTCTGCTCGAGCTCGCGGTCGCGGAAGCCGCGGCCGCGCGCGTTGCCGTCGGCCGGGAGCGTGTCGAGATAGCGCGCCGAGGCGAGCTTCGCGACCTTGAGCGTGTACTCGGCCGACGTGCCGCCGACGACGATGGCGAGGTGGTACGGCGGGCACGCCGCGGTGCCGAGCGCGCGGATCTTCGCCTCGACGAAGGAGAGCAGGCTCTCCGGGTTCAGGAGCGCCTTGGTCTCCTGGTAAAGATAGCTCTTGTTCGCGGAGCCCCCGCCCTTCGCCATGAACAGGAGCTTGTAGGCGTCGCCGTCCGTCGCGAAGATCTCGATCTGCGCAGGGAGGTTGTCGTTCGTGTTGACCTCCCGGTACATGTCGAGCGGCGCGAGCTGCGAATAGCGCAGGTTCTGCGCGCGGTAGGTCTCGAAGACGCCGCGCGCGATCGCCGCCTCGTCGCCGCCGCCCGTGAAGACGAGCTGGCCCTTCTTGCCCATGACGACGGCCGTGCCGGTGTCCTGGCACGACGGGAGCACGCCCCCCGCGGCGATGCTCGCGTTCTTGAGGAGCTCGAGGGCGACGAAGCGATCGTTCGAGGAGGCCTCGGGATCACCGAGGATCCGCGCGAGCTGCGCGAGGTGACCGGGCCGGAGGAGGTGGGCGATGTCGCGCATCGCCTCGCGCGCGAGCAGGGTGAGCCCCTCCGGCTCGACCTTGAGGAACGTCGAGCCGGCGGCCTCGAAGGTCGAGACATGGTCGCGGCTGACGAGGCGGTACGGGGTCTCGTCATGGCCGAGGGGGAGCATGTCCTGGTACTGGAAATCGGTCATCGTTCGGGTCTCCGGGGAAGCAGAGAGGAAGAGAGGAAGAGGGGCAGAGCGGCAGAGCGGCAGAGCGGCTGCGGGTCCCTCCTTCTTTGCATGGCTCCCGCCCCGGGCTCAACACCCACCCAGCGCCGGCCGTCACGCGGGGAGCGCGCGCTCGACGTCGCCGAGGACGGCCGAGATCGACCGCAGGAGCGGCTCCCGGGCGCTCCGCAGGAAGAAGTGTCCGCCGGGGAACATCTCGACCCGGAAGGCCCCGCGCGTGTGATGGCGCCAGCCTTCGAGATCGGCGCGGTCCGCGCGCTCGTCGTCGAGGCCCCCGAACGCGGAGATCGGACACTCGAGCGGGGCCCCAGGGACGAACGGCTCGACCTCGTTGACCGCGAAATCCGCGCGCAGGACAGGCAGGAAGAGCGCCAGGAGCTCCGGGTCGCGCAGCACCTCGTCGGGCGTGCCCCCCATGCGGCGGATCCGCTCCAGGAACTCGGGCTCGGGCAGGCCGTGGAGCGGATCCGAGCCGCGAACGTGAGGCGGGCGCCGGCCGGACACGAAGAGGTGGCGCGGCAGCGGCGCTCCCCGGCGGCGCAGCTCGCGCGCGAGCTCGAAGCAGACGAGCGCGCCGAGGCTGTGGCCATACAGCGCGAACGGCTTCGTGAGCCATGGCTCGAGCGCGGTGGCGAGAGCCTGGACGAGCGGCGTGAGGCGCTCGAACGGCGGCTCGCTCATGCGCGCCTCCCGGCCGGGGAGCTTGAGCGCGCAGAGCTCCGTGTGCGCGGGGAGCTCGCGCCACCAGGCGCTGTAGATCGACGAGCCGCCGCCCGCGTAGGGCGCACAGAAGAGGCGAAGCCGGGCAGCAGGGTTCGGCCTCGGCACGCCGACCCAGGGGTCGCGGCTCGGGCTGGGGGTCGTCGTCACGGGGCGCTCAGCGTAGCTCGCCCCTCCGGCGCTCGCTCCCTACCATTTGCTGCCCAGGGCGACGCGGATGGTGGCGACCTTCCCCTGATCGAGGCCGAAGCCGAGGTCGTCGTCGAGCGCGACCAGCGCGCCGACGCGGGTGAAAGAGCCCTTCACGAGCGGCTCCCAGCCGACGAACGGCTCCGCCGCGAGCTGGGCCGAGTTGCTCGAGGAGAGAGGGAACGCCGCCTGAAGGCGCATGCCGATGCCAAAGTTCCCGAACGGGCGGAACTCGATCTCGTTTCCCTGCTCGATCACGGTCTTCGTTTCCTCCCCGTCCCGGGTCGGAAAGAAGACCTGACTCGCGAGATCGTGGGTGAAGAACAGGACCTTGCCGACGTTGATCTCGGTCCCGACGCGCGCCCGGAAGGCCCAGTGCGCGAGCAGCACGCGCTGCGCATCGAAGTAAGCCCGCGCGGGGAAGTTCGCCACCGACGCGACCTCGAGCTCCGCGCCCGGGTGCGGGTGGAGCGGGATCGTCAAGCTCATGCCGCCGAAGAGCGCGAGGATGGGAAGGGCGTTGGCAGCGTAGTGGAGGCCGAACGTGGGATTGCCGATGAAGAACTGGCTGTATCCTGCGTTGCTCGTGAACCGCCTGCCGAACAGGTCTGTCGACTGAGGGCCCGAGACGTCGCCGTAGACGAACGGGATCTCCGCGTCGAGGTGGAGACCCGCGAAGAGCTTGTACTGGCCGGCGGCGGTGATGGCGACGCCGAGCCGCGATGACTCCTCGACGGTGGCCTCTTCGCCGGCAGCCGCCGCGATCTCCCGCTGGTAAGACGAGCTGAGGACGTCGATCTCGAAGCCGAACCGGCCTCCCTGGCTCTTCGCCCAACGCTCCTTCGTCTTGTCCGTGACGGGCTGCCGCGGCGCCGCCTCTTGCCCGAGCGCAGGCGCGGCCAGGGAGAGCATGAGGAACAGGGTCCCAAGAGACGCTTTGGTCGTGCTCACCTGGTGTCTCCCATCTCGTTCTCGACTCGTGGGCAGCGCGGGTGATTGACCACCTTGTCGCACCGTCGCCGCGGCGTCGCACGGGAGAGGCCCCCATGACCGCGGCGATCGCCCGGATCAATGCAGCTCCAGCGCGCTGGATGCAAGCGTTTTGACCGTCGCGACCCTGCGACGCTCTGCGTCGGTCCTAGAAAGAGCCCGCGAGCTCGAGAGACGCCGGCGCGATCGTGAGCCTCACCGGAGGAGATGACGCGCGCTCTCCATCGCCGCGCTCCGGGCCTGCGCCAGCGACAGTGAGGTAGATCGAGAGGCCGCCGGCGAGCACGGCGGCGCCCGCGAGCAGGTCGGTGGTGAGCGCGAGCGCCTCGCTCCTCGCCCGCGCTCGCTCGACGGCGCGGGCGTCGCCGGGATACCGATCGAGCTCCGCGTCGAGGTCCCCGGAAGCGCCGAGCGCGAGGATCCCGGTGGCGGCCGCGCCCGCGGCGAGCGCGCCGGTCGCGAGCCAGGGGAACACGGGCACGCTCCGCTGCTGGCGAGGCGCGCGGTCCATCCGCCGCGCGCCGAGCGGAGCCGGCGCGCCGCCCGCGCCCTCGGCGGGGCCCTGCGGGGCCCGCGCTTCGGGGAGCTCGATCGTGAGCCGAGCGTGATCGCCGCCGGCCACGTCGACGACCCTCAACACGGCCGGGCGGCCCGGCGCCTCGGCGGCGATGCGGCGCCGCCCGGCGCTCATCAGGAGGGGCTCGGGGAGCGGCGTCTTGCTCGCCGGCACACCGTCCACGGAGATCTCGACGTCAGGCGCCGAGGTCGAGATCTCCACCGTCGCGACGCGGCTCCGCAGGACGGCGATGTCCCGCTCCACCTCGGCCCGCCGGCCGCCCGGGATCTGCTCGCCACCGTCGGCGAGGTACCTCTCGAAGGCGCGCAGCGCGCAGGCGTAGTCCTTGAGCTGGTAACACGTACCCGCGATGTTGTAGAGCACCTGATATGCGGGCGCGAGCTCGTAGGCGCGGCGAAACTCGGTGAGCGCAGCGCCATAATCCACCTCGTTGTAGAGCTCGACGCCTCGCCGGAAGCGGGCGTCGGCCTCCTCGGTCTTGTCACCGGCAGGCTGAGCGAACGCGCCGAGCGGGGCGCTGAGCACGATCGCGGCGCAGAGGGCGAGCGCTCTCGGGGTCTTCATCGGGCGTACGGGCTCTCCAGATCGATCCCCCGCTTCGGCTTCTGCTCGGCAGACGGCGGCGCGGGCGCGCTCGACGGCGGCGCGGCGGACGCGGGCGGCGACGTGGCGACGCTCGCCGGGGCGCTCCGACCGACGGCGGCGAGCCTCCCTGGCTGCGCTTGCGGTTCGCTCTTCAAGGCGAGGCTCACGAAGAGATCGTTGCTCGCCGTGACCTTCTCTTCCTGCGCGAGGAAACCCGGCGCCTCCGCGCGGATGACGTGCGCGCGGCCATCCCTGGCGAGGCGGCCCTCGTAAGCGCCGGTCGACATCGGCGAGCCGTCGATGGAGACCTTCGCGTCGACCGGCGAGACGCGGACGACGAGGCGGATGGCCTCTTCCTGCTTCGGAGAGGGCTCCGCCGCGGGCTGCGCGGCGACCTGCGCCTCTTGGTGATCGCTCGCGGCGATCCTCCATGGCTGCGCGCGCAAGACCCCGACGCTCACGGCTCCGCCGATGGCGACGAAGGTGACCGCGATCACGACGATCGCGCGGTTCGGGCGCGCGGGGCGCTCCTTCGCGCCGGTCATGCTGACCGAGGGCAGCATCGAGCTCCCGTCCGAGGAGGCGCTGACCGCCGCAGGCGCGGTCAAGGTCGGCGTCATCGACATCGGACCGGCGCTCAGCTTCGGCAGATCGGGCGTCAGCGTGACCCTCGGATGGCTCCCGGTCCAGCGCACGCCGCGCAGCTGCTCCTCCACGACTTGCTTGATCCGCGCCCGGTCGTCGGCGAACTGGCCGGCGACGATCTCGCCGGCCTCCCGCGCGGACATGCCCCGGTGGCGCTCGCCGAGCCAGCGCTCGAGATCCGCCTGCAGCTCGGCCGCGGAGGCATAACGGTCGTCGAGCGCGGGCGCGAGCGCCTTCTGGCAGATCCGCTCGATCTCGGGGTCGAGCTCGACCCTGGACGCCTCTTCCGCGAGCCTCGGGACCTCTCCGATGGCGAGCCGCCCGAGGATGGCGAGGTCGTTGAAGCCCTTCCACATGCGCCTCCGGGCGATCGCCTCCCAGAGGATCACCCCCACCGAGAAGACGTCGGAGCGCCGGTCGACGCGCTCTCCGCGCGCTTGCTCCGGCGACATGTACGAGACCTTGCCCTTGAGCGTCCCGGTGCGCGTCTCCGTCAGCGAGTCGGCCGCCTTGGCGATACCGAAGTCGACCACCTTGATCACGCCATCATAGGTGACGAAGATGTTCTGCGGGCTCACGTCGCGGTGGACGACGTGGATGGGTGTTCCGTCGAAATCGCGCAGGTTGTGCGCGTAATGGAGCCCGGCCAGCGCGTCGCACAGGACGCGAACCTGGAGCGGGAGCGGCACCTTGTCGTGCCCCATGCGGGAGCGAATGCTGCCGAGCGGCTGGCCGTCGAGGTACTCCATGGCGATGAAGAAGCGCGCTCCCTCGTCGCCGACCTCGTACGTCTGAACGACGTTCGGATGATTCAATCGGGCCGCGAGCCGCGCCTCGTCGAGGAACATGGCCAGGATGTCGGCGTCCTCCACGAGCTCGGGCCGCACCCGCTTCAGCACGACGAGCTTGTTGAATCCGACGGGGCCCTGGGCGACCGCGAGGCAGACGTCGGCCATGCCTCCCCTGCCGATCTCGGCAATCGGGCGATATTTCCGCCAACCATTGGGATCGCTGGGAGCGCTCATTCGACCTGTGCCGGATCGATCCCCAGAGGGAGGCCAGCCCGGACCGGAGAATGCCCGCGACCTGTTACCTCGGAGCGGCCGCCATGTGACGTTCTCGCGAATGCGATGGCCTGTCAGCGACGGTTTCGCCACGTCCCTGTCGGCCGGACAGCGCGGCCCTGCTTGACAGAGACGATTCCCTTGCCATCGGGTGATTGCAATGAACCACGAGCGCAGCCCCGTCGATTCACCGCCTGCCGCCGCCCTCGCGCTGGCCATGGGCGCGCTCGCCACGAGCGCCCTCGCGTGCTCGCTCATCATCGAGCAGCGGGACGTGCAATGCACTTCCGACGCGGACTGCGCGCAGTTCGACGGCGCCATCTGCAATCGCGCGGACAGCACCTGCGTCCCCTCGTCGAGCGGCTCAGCCGGCGGCGAGGGCGGCGATCCGCCAGGCGGGTGCGCGGCGGCCGACAAGCCGACCGTCGAGATCACCGGGGACATCACGGAGGATTTCACGCTCAGATGTGACAAGAAGTACATCCTCAAGGGCCAGGTGAACGTCTCGGCCGGGGCGACGCTGACCATCGAGAAGGGCACGACCGTCGTCGGCGAGACGAACCCGCAGGTCCCCGCGACGCTCGTTGTGCACCCCGGATCCAAGCTCATCGCCGTGGGCACCCGGGATGAGCCCATCGTGTTCACGAGCAGCAAGGCCCCGGAAGATCGCATGGCCGGCGATTGGGGCGGCGTCATCCTCCTCGGCAACGCGCCGACCAACCACGTGGACGCGAACGGCGCACGCACCCCGGGCCAGATCGAGGGGTTGACGAACAACGGGCGATACGGGGGCATCGACGAGAACGACTCGAGCGGCACGCTCAAATACGTGCGCATCGAGTACTCCGGCGTGAAGCTCGCGCCGAACAACGAGATCAACGGCCTCACCCTCGGCGGGGTCGGCAGGGGGACGATCATCGATTTCGTCCAGGTGAGGCACGTGTCCGACGACTGCTTCGAGTTCTTCGGGGGCACGGTGAACGCAAAGCACCTCGCCTGCCAGTACAGCGGCGACGACGCCTTCGACTGGGACCAGGGTTATCGCGGGAAGCTCCAGTTCCTCGTGGCGCAGCTGGACCCGAGCGTCGCGGAGGAGACGAACGGGTTCGAGGGGGACAACGACCCGCTCGCGCTCACGCCGGCGCTCGAGCCTCGGAGCGAGCCGACGATCTACAACGCGACGCTCTGCGGGAAGGGCGTGGACGTGGACAAGGAGCAGTACGGCATCCTCCTCCGCCGGTCGACGAAGGCGAACATCGCCAACACGATCGTCACGGGCTTCGAGTCGGGCCTCGACGTGCGCGACCCGGATCCCGAGCAGAACATATCGAGCTCGATCTTCTTCAACCTGGTGAATGACCTCGCCTACGCCGAGACGAGCGACGGGACAGGCATCCTCCAGGACGACGACGGCGGCTTCGATGAGATCGCGTTCCTGCGCGAGCCCGATCGGAAGAATCGGGAGGAGGACCCGGGTATCCAGGGCTGCTTCGACCCGTCCGCGCCCGTGTTCGGTCCCGCGACGCCCCTGACCAAGGACGCGGTCGTGCCGCCGGACGGGTTCTTCGACACGAGCGCCGCGTTCATCGGGGCGTTCAAGGATGCGAGCGACACATGGGCCACCTCGGGGAAGTGGGCCGTGTGGAGCCCGAACTGAAGTATCTCCCCGGATTGTTCGGGGAGATTCTTGGCTAGCGCGGGCAGCGCTCCAGCCGCCGGGCGAGGTTCCCGCGCTCCACCGACTCCGCGCCGCCCCGCGCGCGCAGCGCGAGCGCGAGCGCGCGCGGGAGATCGAGGGCCGCGCCGCGCGCGCGCATCTCCAGATAGGACCGCTCGTAATCGCGAGGGACCCGCAGCGACCAGTTGTGGTCGCCCACCGTCCCGGGCGTGTTGTAGATCTCCTTCATCCCGAGCAGATCGGCGAAGAACACCATCACGTTCGACGCCGGGCTGGCGAAGAGGTCGGCGAACTTGGCCTGCGCCAGCGCGCGAGGGTCGGACGCGAGCGCGCGCGCCATCGCGCCCTCCTCGGCCGGCGAGGGCGCGAGGCGCGTCGCCAGGTACGCCGCCTGCCGCCCCAGCGCGGAGGCGCGCTCCCAGGTGTCGAGGAGCCTCCAGAGCGGCGGCGTGTCGTGGGTCCCCACCATGATCCAGTCGGCGGGCGCGGCGTTCTCGCTGCGATAGACGTCCTTCGGGTTGTCCAGATCGGCCTTCTGCGTGACCCGGAAGCGCCCCAGCCCGTGCCGATCGAGGACGGCCCCGAGCGGGAACGGGAGCGTGCTCAGGACCTCGCACACGACGTCGGAGATGGCGCGCCCGCGGGCCTCCGCGCAGCGCGCGATCGTGTCGAAAATGACGCTGTAGCGCCCGACCTGCTCCGGAGACAGCGAGGTGACCCAGCCGTCGGCATACCGGGGCACGGCGCGGTTCAGCTGCGCGGGAGAGACGATGGCGTACCGCGCGAGCAACGGGTGCTCCGGCAGGTCGGGCGACGAGAAGAGCCGCGCCCCACCCTGGACGGCGCGGAGCGGATCGGGGGCGTCGGCCGCATAGACCCAGGGGCAGACGAGCCCGTGCGGGTGATCGAGGCGCACCCCGTCGAACTCGTCGAACATCTTGTCCATCCGCGCACGGACGAGCGCGAGCCCGCCGGACGACGCATCCTCGTATTGCGCGGGATCCAGGACAGGGTAGCTCCACACCTGGCCCTCCGGGTTGGTCCGGCTCGGCGGCGCGCCCATGAGATACCCCCTGAGGAAGACCGATTGATAGGCCCAGGCATCCTGAGGCGAGTAGCCTATCTGCAGATCGCCGTAGAGCTTGAGCCCGAGCTCGGCCGTCACCGTCCGGAGCGCCGCGTGCTGCTCGTGCGCGAGGAGCTGGCAGAACGCGTAGAAGCGGAGCTCGTCGCGGTACCGGTCGAGGAGCGCTCTCCTGCGCTCCCCGCACGCGACCACCTCGCCAGGGCCAGGCGCGTAGAGGCGTCGGTCCAGCTCCGGCTCGCCAGACCAGCCGTGAAACCAGCCGCTCCGGTGCTCGGCGCAGAGGGGGCCGTAGAGCCCGTCCCTCTCGAGCCACGCCGCGTTCCGCCGTGTAAAGGCGTCGAGGCGGCGCTCGAGGTCGGCGAGCTCGCCGGGCTCGTCGCGCCTCCGCCGGCCCTCGAACGACGCGTACGCCTCGCGGAGCGCGGCGCGCTGCGCGCGGTAGGCATGGCCGTGGTGCGCGCGAGCCTCGCTGCCAGGAGGCCGCCCGGCGACGATCTCCCGGAGCGACTCGGGGCGGAGGAGCGCGCCGGAGGGGCCGTCCTCGACCAGCCGGGCGAGCGCGATCGACAGCGTGCTCCGCGAGAAGATGGTGCCGTCATACGGAGACGCGTTGTCGGCAGAGGTCTCCCCCTGCGGCCCCAGCTGGACGCCATTGAAGCCGAGATCCCGCGCGAACCGGAGGAATCGGCGCCCCCCGTCGGTATTCGGGGACCCGCGCCCGATGTCCTCCGCGTCGTCCGAGGGAAAGCTCGGATCGTGGATCGCGAGCACGAGGTTGCGGATGCCCAGCAGCCCGAGCGCGGCCTCGACGAGCCCCCGCTCGTCATCGCCCCATCGTGCCTCGGCCGGCGCCGCATCGGCCCTGTCGTTCCCGACGTCCTTCATCGTGGCAAGGTATAGCGATGAACGGATCGGACCGCCAACGCGCAAGGCGAAGAGACCCTCCTGCCTCGGTGATGTGATTACACCGCTGTACGGCAAATCCCGAATGCCGCTGTCAGGCCCCGAGGCGCGTGCCCGCCGCGACTCCCGAGGTCGCGCTCGTGGCCTCCACCATCGGCAGCGTGAAGAAGAACGTGCTGCCCTCGCCCACCTTGCTCTCGACCCAGATCCGCCCGCCGTGCACCTCGACGAGCGCCTTCGCGATCGAGAGGCCGAGCCCGGTGCCCTTGTGGGCCGTCTCCTTCGCCTGCCAGTAGCGCTCGAAGATCCGCGCCCGCTGGTCCTCCGGGATGCCCGGGCCGGTGTCCCGCACCGAGAGGCGCACCTCCCTGCCCCACGGCTCGGCCCGGACGGCGACCTCGCCGCCGGCCGACGTGAACTTGATCGCATTGCCGACGAGGTTGGCGATCACCTGCAGGATCCGCTCGCGATCGCAGAGCGCCCGATCGACGCCGAGCTCGACGCTCTGCTCGAGGCGCAGCGACTTCTCCGCCGCCTCCTCCCGCAGGAGCTCGATGGCGTCGCCGAGCAGGCCAGCGACGTCGTGGGGCACCGGCTGGATCGAGATGTGGCCGCCGTCGAGCTTCGCCAGGTCGAGCAGATCGCGGATGAGGCGGTTCATGCGGTCGGCCGCCTTCTGGATGCGCTCGACAGGGCGCCGCACCTCGACCGCCTCATCCGCGCCCGGCAGCTTCCGGCGCAGGAGGCTCGTGTTCATGACGATGGTGGCGAGCGGGCTCTTGAGATCGTGCGACACCACGGCGACGAGCTCCTCCCGGGCCCGGATCGCCCGCTGGGCGCTCTCGTACAGCCGCGCGTTGTCGATCGCCAGCGCGGCCCTGCGCCCGAGATCCTCGGCGAGCGCCCGGTCCTCCACGCCGTACAGCAGATCGTCGCGGCCGGACGCGATGGTGAGCACGCCGAGCATCGTGCCGCGCGTGACGAGCGGCACGGAGATGTATCGCCGGAGGCCGAGCTCCATGAGAAGCGCCTCGCTGGCCGACACCGGCGGCTCGCTGTCGTACGAGCCGCGCTCGCTCTCCGGGGCGAGGGGCGCGCCCGCGACCTCGCAGAGCGCCGCCTCGCCCGTCGCCAGCACGCGCGCGACGCCGGACGGGAGGACCGAGTCCATCGGCGTCTGGCCCTGCAGGAGGCGCGCGAGCTCGCTCTTCTGGGGATCGGCGTGGACGACGACCGCACGCCGGAGCATGGCCTCGCGCTCGATGATGTCGACCATGCACCAGTCCGCGACGAACGGGACCGGCAGGCGCGCGACGCGCACCAGCGTCGCCTCGTAATTGAGCGAGCTCGAGAGCAGCCGGCTCGCCTCCGAGAGGAAGGCCGCGCGCCGCTGCGCCGCCTCCGCCGCCGCGCGCCCCGCCTCCGCGGCGGCGAGGTTCCGCACCCGCTCGCGCTCGTTCTCGATCATGCGGGCGTAGAGCAGGCGGTGCACCAGCGCCGTGCGGAAGGTCGCCGTGAGCCGGCGCATCATGCCCCGGTACCGGGGCGCGAACGGGGGCTCGCTCTCGAAGCAGAGGAGGAGGCTGGACGCGCCGCTGTCGCCCTGCCCCTCCAGCGAGAAGTGCCACGTCACGAGCCCGGGCCGCGCGAGCTCGGGGTACGGCAAGGAGAGGCCCGCGCCCGCGCCGTTGGGCTCGCCCGTCGAGGCGGGCGAGCGCGGCGGGATGGGCAGCGCGCGCGAGCTCGCCGACAGGCCGGCGGCGTCGAGGAGCCGCGGGGCCCGCGGGTCCGGCTCGACGAGCACGAGCACGGCGATGCAGCTCAGGCGCTCGGCGAGCCGCTCCAGGAAGACCGCCATCGACTGGTGCGGATCGAAGAGGTCGAGCGCCGCGACCGTGAGCTCCTGGAGGACGCTGAGGAGCGCCAGCCGTTCCTCCTGGATCTCGTGCTCTTCGCCGCTCGGCATGACAGGGCTCCAACCGCTCCCGCGCTCAGGCCCCCAGGGCGAGCACGACAGCGGTCTTGTTGTGAAACTGCGGTACTCCTCGGCCCAGCGTACCGACTTCTCCAAAGGTCAGACATCCCATCACCGGGACGCTCTCGCCGAGCTCGCTCTCGAAGGTGGTCAGCTCGTCGCGCACCGTGTCGCCGAGCATCATGCACCGCGAGATGCAGTCGAACACGAACGCGCCGGCGATGGGCCCGGCCACCGCTTCGCGCGCCGTGGTCGCGGCCTCGCGCGCGGCGCCGACGAGGCCGATGGGGTCGCCCTCCATGACGCGGATGAGGCACCCGTCCGGGACCTCGCCGACGCAGTAGAGCCCCCCCGGCGAGACGACGCGCAGCGGATCGCGGATGACGTGCTCGCCGTCGGCCTGCGGGATGCCGAGCGGGTGGGTCATGGCGAACGTGGCGAAGCCGTCGATGTTCACCTGATCCCCCCTCGCCCGCGCGGTGCGCTGGTAGACCGAGAAGGCGCCCTCGTACTCGAGCTCGGCGAGGACCGTGCCCTCGGCGCGGGTGACCATCGTGGGCGGGCCATACGGCCGGAAGCCGTGGCGGATGCCGGTCGCCATGCGCGCCGGCGAGTCGATCGCGACGACGACCACGCTGTCCGAGAAGGCGCTGCCGCCCGCGAACTGCGCGGTGCGCACGAAGCGGAGGTTGTCGCCCGCGCCGCCGCCGGCCCAGACGACGCCCGTCCCGCCGACCTCGACCGCGCCGCGCACCACGTCGGCCGCGTTGCCCGTGACCGCGTCCGGCAGCACGATGAGCGCGCGGCTCCACCCGGGAGCGACGGACGGCGGAAACTTCTCGAGGGCGCGCGAGGCGGCGAGCACGCCGGCGCGCCGCCCGTCCTGGCTCACCGGCTGCGCGACCCCGACGCCGACACGCACGGTCTCCGAGGCGACAAGCCCCACGACGAGCCCCTGCCGGAGCAGCCGGCTGCCGGCGAAGACCCCTGCAGTGCAGCACCCCGCCCAGGGGACGCCCGGCAGCTGGCTCGTCACGGCCGCGGCGAGCGCGTCGGCGTCGTACTGGTCCGTCGATAAGACGAGGGCGAATGCCGGTCGCACCGCATGCTCGGTGCGGGAAGACCCGCGGAGCGCCGTCGCCACGGCCTCTGAAGCAGCCTCTCTCGGATCCGCCGCGGAGCTCGCCCCGACAAATACCTGTGTCGCCATGTTCCCTCCCCCCTCGGAATTTCGGCACTCGCGTTATACTGGAGATTCATCCGATCGTCACGGCGGGTGATTGTCTCATGATGTCATCCGTACAGGGCGCTCCCGTTCGTCGAGCGACTCACGATTTTCCCGGCGCGACGCTCCTCGCCGAAGAGCCAGGCACAGCCGTGAGGAGGCCCGCGAAGGGCTGATCTGCGAGGAGAGAGGGAGGCGCCTGAGACCGAGGGGGCAGGCCCCTCATCCTCCGATAAGACAACGCGCGCTGCAAGCTCGGCAGACACGCCGGACACACTCGAGTCGGCCGTACAGGAGCAATCAGGGCCTTGCGCAAATGCTGGACAACACGGCACCACACGGCAGGATCGTGGCATTGCGAACCACGCTCGATGGGGCCTTGATGCCCGAGGCGGAATCAAGGCGAGTCCACGGCGCGCCGCCAGGCGAGGCGTGGTCGTTCCGTCCGACGAGAGACGGTGAACCCCGGAACCTCGCCGCTCATGGGATGATCCGGGAACGAGCTCAGGGATTCGCCCGCAAGAGCGAGTACGTCAGGGGGTGCCAGAACCCGCCCTGTTCCGCCCCCGGAGCGGCCCCGACGGCGACAAGCACGAACCCCTGCCCGTCCCCGATGTCCGCCGCCGGCACGTCGCTGCTCGCCAGGATCTCGCGCATCGGCACCGACGACGTCACCGTCCCCTCGATGGGATCGCGGGTCTCGATCGCGACCTCGTCGAGCGCGCCGAGATCGCCCACCGAGAACCCGGTGAACGGTGGGAACGGCGCGATCGCGCCGTAGGAGAGGTCCTGCGCGAGCGTCACCCCGGTCGCGTCCTCGCGCCCGGGCGCCAGCGCCACATGGACCACCGGCGTCGCCGCGCTCGCGTGCGCGACCTGCAGGCTCACCCTGTCGAACGTCGTCCGCCGCGACATGGCGACGGCGACGAGGCCGGCGGTCGGCGTGTCGATCGTGTAGGCGTCGCCGCAGCCTTCCTTCTCGCTCTCGTGCGTGTGCCCCTCGCCGCCGAGGCATCCGGTGGCGACCACGAGGAGGCTCTTCTCCTCGGCGAACACGGGCGCCGGGAGCACGGGGAGCCCCGCGGCCACGATCGGGGCCGCGGGGCTCCCCGTGCCGCCGGCGAGCGCGAGGATCTCCGCGCAGTCGAGCCCCTCCGTCGCGCGGAGGTCGCCGGCGATCACGTGCGCGCGCAGGCTCGTCCCCGCGGGGATCGCCGCGCCGAGCGGCTCGATCTCCTGGGCCCGGGCGAAGGCGAGGCCCGCGGCGGCGCCCGGCCAGGGGTCCACGCCGGCGCCGGTCCCGTCGGGGTACGCGAGGAAGCAGAAGCGCACCGCGTCGTGATCGCTGATGCCGTTGACCACCGTGAGCTTCGTCGGCCCCGGCGGCTCGACCGCGCCGCCGCCCGCGCCCGTGGTCGTCGTCGTCGCGCCGCTCGTTGTCGCTCCCGGGCCGCCGCCGGCGCCGGAGGTGCTCGCCCCGCTCGATGGATCCCGGCCGAGGACGCCGTGGTCCTGCGTGCAGGCTGCCGCGACGGCAAGCGAGATCCCCCCGAGGCAGGCCCATCCGGACGAACGAACTCGGTGCAGCACGCTGCGAGCTTACCGTGCTAGGCGGGGTCGATGCGGGTCCATCTCACCGCGCCAGCCGCCGCCGCCGTCCGCCGCGGCCACCCATGGGTCTACCGAGACGGCATCGCGGACGGCGGCGGACACGGGAGCAAGCGCGGCGAGGGCAAGCGCGGCGAGCGCGGCGAAGGCAAGCGCGGGGAGCGCGCGCACCGCGGCGGCGCCGCGGCGTCGGGCGACGTCGTCGAGCTGTCGGCCGAGGGGGCGCCGTTCCTCGGGCGAGGGCTCTGGGACGCGGACTCGGCGATCGCCGTCCGCGTCTTCCAGCGCACGCAGGCGCCGCCGCTCGACGAGCGGGCCATCGCCGAGCGGCTCGAGCGCGCCTTCGCCCTGCGCGACGGCTGGTTCGACGGCCGCGACACGACGGCCTACCGGCTGTGCAACGGCGAGGGGGACCGGGTGCCGTCGCTCGTCATCGATCGGTACGACCGCGCCGCGGTGATCCGCCTCGACGGCGACATGCTGGCGCCCTGGCTCGATCGCCTGCTCCCGCACCTCGCGCGCGCGCTGGGCGCCCGCGGCGTGCGCTCGATCGGCCTCCGCGCGCGCGCGTCGGCGGCGGGCGAGGACGCGGACGGGAAGAAGCTCGCGCACCTGCACGGGCCGCCGCTGCCGGATCGCCTCTTCGTGAGGGAGACGGGGATCGCGATGGAGGTCGATCTCGCGCGCGGGCAGAAGACGGGGGCGTTCCTCGACCAGCGCGACAACCGCGCCCGCGTGCGCGCGCTCGCGGCCGGGCGCCGGCGCGTGCTCAACCTGTTCAGCTATGCGGGGGGCTTCTCGGTGGCCGCGGCGCTCGGCGGCGCGGGCCGGGTCACCTCCGTCGACTCGGCGTCGGCCGCGCACGCGTCGGCGCAGCGCACGTTCCGCGAGAACGGCGTGGATCCGGCGGCCCACGAGTTCGTGACGGCGGACGCGTTCGACTTCCTCGAGAAGGCCCGCGCGCGCGGCGACCGGTACGATCTCATCATCTGCGACCCGCCGAGCTTCGCGCCGAGCGAGCGCGCCAAGCCGCGCGCGCTCGGCGCCTACCGGCGGCTGCACGCCGCGGTCGCGCGCGTGCTGGATCGAGGTGGCGTGTTGTGCGCGGCGTCGTGCTCGAGCCACATCACGGCGGAAGACTTCCTGGCGACGCTGGACGACGCCACGCTGGAGCGGGACGACCTGCGGATCCGGGCGATCCACGGGCAGCCGGAGGACCACCCGACGCTGCCGGCGTGGTGGGAGGGGCGGTATCTGAAGTTCGTGGTGCTGGAGTGACGCGCTGACACGCCCGCCGGATTCGCCGCCGGCGACGCGGGCGCTGCCGGCCTGGCGGAAACGGCTGTCCCTGGAATTCGCCAATGACCACGGCGCTGCCGGCCTAGCGGAAACGGCTATCGCTGGAATTCGCTGGTGACCACGGCGCTGCCGGCGCAGCGGAAACGGCTGTCCCTGGAATTCAATGTCGCTCCCAAAGACATGATCGACAGGCGCCGCGGCCGTGTCGGCTCCACCGTCCGGCGCTCCGCGGGATCGGCAGCATCGCGTCTCGACGCTTCAGAGCTCCTCCAGAGATCGGCCTTCCCGGGCCACGCTACTACACTGGCCCAGTATTGTCCATTGCTCAGCCAACACACGGATCACGCGCGTCACCCGCGTCACCCGCGTCACCCGCGACGATACGCGCGACGATAGCGAGCGATAAAGTCGATTCGAAGCAGGGAATCGATCGAGCGCACCGCCATAACCCGCGGTATCTTTGGAGACGAGCCGCGCCGAGCGCTCCAGGAGCTCGAACGCGGCAGAAAGGGGGATCTATCATGACGACGCTGAAGATCACCCCGGAGCAGATGCGCTCGCGCATCGCGCGGTTCGGCGAGCTCCGGGCTTACGTGAATCACACCGTTGACACCAGCATCCCACAGGAGGCGTTCGACGCCGTGAACCCTCCTCTGTATCTCCTGATGGCGCCCGCGGCGGGGGACGCGCGCGAGGGGACGGGGCCGGCCATCGTCGGCTCCAAAGGCATGAGCGTGGGCATCGTCAGCTGCAGGCCTGGCGACAAGGTCCCTCTGCACGCACACCGTCGCTCGAGGGAGGTATTTCTGTGCCTCACTGGACGCTTCGCGCTGCGCTGGAACGAGGGCGCCACGGACGAGACGACGCTCGAGCCGTTCGATATGATCGACGTGCCCGTGGGCGTCTACCGGCAGTTCGAGAACGTCGGCCAGGAGCCCGGGTTGCTCCTCGCCATCATCACGGACGAGCACGAAGACGAGCCGGGCGACATCGTCATCGCGCCCGAGGACAGGGCGCGCTTCGCCGAGCGCTTCGGGCCCGCGATCCTGGAGAAGCTCACGGCGACGACTGGTATGCTCTTCACCGATCCTCCCACAGAGTAGCGCCTGCTCTCGCGGTCCATCCGCGGACAGCCTCCGCCGAGCCACGGAGGCGCTGACTGTTCAGCGCCAGACGCGGTCCCCTGCCGGCGCGGCCCCGGGCGCGGCGCCGCGCCGACCAGCGCAGGGCGTGTCACAGATGGACTTGCTCGGGCGGGAGCTCGGGCAGGGACTCGGGCGGGAGCTCGAGCGGGAGCTCGAGCGGGAACTCGAGCGGGAACTCGAGCGGGAACTCGAACATGATCGAGATGAGCCTTCTGCTCGTCGCACGAAAGATTTTGATTATTCCGCTTGGCAATACTAAGATAAAGGATCATTATTAATTCTGTAGACCAAGAAAAGGTGTCGCCGGGGGAGGCGAAGACGTCGAGTTCTCGCGTGATGGTTCCGTGACAGGCGTACGCCTGATGCGCGCTCGGGGATGATTTGCGCGCTCGGGAGGAGGAGCGCCATGTCACCGAGGACATCGCTGAGCCGACAGCCGGCGCGCGAGCGAATGGAGTGCCTCACAACCTGCATGGGTGCCGCCTACGCGGCGCGCGTGAGCCCATTGCGAGGGCCTCTCCGACCGCTCGGAGCGGGAGGAGGGAGGTGCTCTCTGACATCAACGGACGGGAGGGCATGCGCCATGGTTGAGCTGACTTACGCGCCACTTTCCTTCGAGCAAGAGACGAAATGGCTCCTCGCTCGAGTCCATGGTCCCGCGCCGATCATCCATGAAGGCGGCGCGGCCTGGCTCGACGGGGATCTCGATGTACCCAGGCTGCGCCGCGCCATCGAGGCGATCGCGGCGCGCCACGAGCCGCTCAGGACCTCCTTTATCGAGCGCGACGGAGAGCCCGCGCAGGTCGTCAGCCCCGCGGCGGCGATCGACCTCGGAGAGGTGGACCTGGCCCCGGACCTACAGCCCACCTCGGACGAGGCGGCGCTCGCGGCCGCCCGTGAGGAGGCCGCTCGCCCCTTCGATCTCGAGCGTGCCCCGCTCTGGCGGGTGACGCTCATCCGGGCGCACCCCCGCCGCCACCTGGTCGCGCTGTCCATGCACGGCCTCGTCTGCGACGGCGCCTTCAGCGTGGGGCTGTTCTTCTCGGAGCTCTGCGCCCTCTACCATTCCATGACGCCTCCGGCGCTGCCCATGCGTTATCAGGACCACGTCCGGCGGCAGCTCGACCGCGCCGCCGGCGATCGCCTCGACGCGCGGCTCGACCACTGGACACGGGAGCTCGCCGGCGCGCCGACTGCCCTGGATCTTCCGACGGATCGGCCGCGGCCCGCCGTGCATGCCTTCGACGGAGGGTCGGTCGAGCGCGCGCTCGACCGAGCGCTCCTCCTGCGCCTCGAAGCGGCGGCCCGGGACGAAGGAGCGCGCCTGTTCACCGCGCTGCTCGCGGGCATGCTGGCTGTCCTGCACCGGATCACCGGCGAGGAGGATGTCTTGATCGGCACGCCCCTGCCCGGGCGCGACACGCCGGACGTCCGCGAGCTCATCGGCCTCTTCGGCGGCCCGGTGATCGTGCGGGGCAGGTTCGGCGCACAGCCCTCGTTCCGACAGCTCCTGCGCCAGGTACACCGCTCCATCGAGGAGGGCAGAGCGAACAGCGAGGTTCCCGCCAGGGCGCTGCTGGAGAAGCTCGCCGCGCCGCGCGACCCGGGCCGCACGCCGATCGTCCAGGTCCTCTTCGCGGCGACGCCCCAGAGCCCCCCGCCGTGCAATGGGCCGCTGCTCACGCTGACCCGAACGGACCTCGATCTGCCGTACGTCGCTCATGATCTCGTGGTGAGCGTCGAGGACGCCGCCGAAGGGGTCGTCGCGAGGCTCGATTACCGCCGCGATCTCTTCGAGCAGGCGACGGCGGTCAGGCTGCTCGAGCACTGGCAGGCGCTGCTCGACGGCGCTGCCGAGGCCCCCGATCAGCGGATCTCGGATCTGCCTCTCCTGTCGGCCGACGCGCGGCGGCAGCTCCTCGTCGACTGGAGCAGCGGCGCGGCGACGGCCCCGCCGCGCGAGCTGGTCCACGAGCTGGTCGAGGAGCAGGCGCGCCGCGCCCCTTCCGCCGCCGCGGTGGCGTTCGAGGGCGAGCGGCTCACGTATGCCGAGCTGGATCGGCGGAGCAACCAGATCGCTCACCACCTCAGGAAGAGCGGCGCCGGGCCTGGCGCGCTCGTCGGCATCTGCCTGGAGCGCTCGCCGGACATGATCGTGGCCGCGCTCGGCGTGCTCAAGGCGGGGGGCGCGTACGTCCCGCTCGACCCCGCCTATCCGCCGGCTCGGCTCGCGTTCATGCTGGAGGACGCGAAGGTGTCGGCGCTCCTGACCAGCGACGACCTCGTCAGCCGCGTGCCGAGCCGCGGGCTCAGCGTCGTTCGCCTCGACGCGGATCGGGCGATGCTCGATCGCGAGCCCGTGGACAAGGTGCCTCCGGCCGCTGGCCAGGCGCCGGACGACCTTTCGTACGTGATCTACACATCGGGCTCGACGGGCCGCCCGAAAGGCGTGCTCGTGGAGCACCGCGGGCTCACCAACCTGGTCGCCTGGCACAGGCGGCGCTTCGCCCTGTCCAGCACCGATCGAACCACCCTCATCGCCAGCCCGGGCTTCGACGCCTCGGTCTGGGAGATGTGGCCCTCGCTCTGCTCCGGGGCCTGCCTGTACATCCCCTCCGAGCCCCTCCGCCGCTCGCCCCTGGAGCTCCAGCGGTGGTTGATCGAGCAGCAGATCACCGTCTCCTTCGTCCCCACCCCCATCGCCGAGGAGCTGCTGCGCCTCGACTGGCCCGCGCGCTGCTCCCTGCGCGCCCTGCTCACCGGCGGCGACAAACTACGGCGCTGGCCTCACCGCGCCATCCCCTTCGAGGTCGTCAACAACTACGGCCCCACCGAGGCCACCGTCGTCACCACCTCCTGCGCCCTCCCCAGGGGCGCCCACGACGACCGCGACGCCTCACGCGAGCCGCCCATCGGCAGGCCCATCGACAACGTGCGCGTCTACCTCCTCGACCCGCGCCGACAGCCCGTCCCCGTCGGCGTCCCCGGCGAGCTCTACATCGGCGGCGATGGCCTCGCCCGCGGCTACCTCCACGACCCGGAGCTGACCCGCGACCGCTTCCTCTCCGACCCCTTCTCCTCCGACCCCGGCGCGCGCATGTACCGCACCGGCGACCTCGTCCGCTGGCGGCACGACGGCGACATCGAGTTCCTCGGCAGGATCGACCACCAGGTCAAGATCCGCGGCTTCCGCCTGGAGCTCGGCGAGATCGAGGCCGCGCTCAGGCAGCACCCCGCCCTCGACGACGCCGTCGTCCTCGCGACGGACGACGCTCACGGCGACAGGCGCCTCGTCGCCTACGTGGTCCCGACGCGCGGCGACGGAGCCTCCGCGCGAGGAGCGGAGGGAGTGGAGGCGTCGCCGGCGGTGCTCCGCGCTCACCTCCAGGGCAGGCTGCCCGAGTTCATGGTGCCTTCCGCCTTCGTCGCGCTCGACGCGCTGCCGATGACGGCGAACGGCAAGGTCGACCGAGCGGCGCTCCCGGCCCCCGGCCCCGCGCGGACCGCGCTGGCGCACGCCTTCGTCGCGCCTCGCTCTCCCGTCGAGCGGGCGCTCGCCGAAATCTGGCAGGAGGTGCTGCGGCAGGAGCGCGTGGGGGTGCATGACAGCTTCCTCGAGCTGGGCGGCAGCTCCGTCCATGCCGTGCGGCTGCTCTCCCGCGTGCGCAGCGCGCTCGGGGTCGAACTCGCGTTCCAGGAGCTCTTCCGCCGCCCGACCATCGCCGAGCTCGCGCCCCTCGTGAGGCAGGAGCCCGCGGCGCGCGGGGCCGAGCGCGCGATCTCGCCCGTCCCGCGCCTCGGGCCGCTGCCCCTGTCCTTCGGGCAAGAGCGCCTCTGGTTCCTCCAGCGGCTGGCGCCGGAGAGCCGGGCCTACAACTGCTTGTTCCCGTTCCGCCTGCGCGGGCGCGTCGATGTCGGAGCGCTGGACAAGAGCCTCCGCGAGCTCGCGCAGCGGCACGAGATCCTGCGGACGACCTACGCGGAGCGCGACGGGCGGCCGGTCCAGATCATCGCCCCGCAGAGCTCGTTGCAGCTCAACGTGATGGATCTCCAGCACCTCTCCCCGGACGAGCGGGAGGTCGCGGCGCACCAGCGCATCAACGCAGAGGCGCAGACCCTCTTCGACCTCGAGCGAGGCCCCCTGCTCCGGGCTTGCCTGCTCAAGCTCGGGCCGGAGGACCACGTCCTGTGGCTCCATCTCCATCACATCGCGACCGACGGCTGGTCCATCGAGCTCGCGTTCCGCGAGCTCGCCATCCTCTACGACGGCCACCGCGGGGGCGCCCCCGCGGCGCTGCCCGAGCTCGCGATCCAGTACGCCGACTTCGCCGCGTGGCAACGCGAGCAGATGAGGGACAGCGCCCGAGCAGAGCTGCTCGCCTGGTGGAAAGAGCGGCTGCTCCACGCGCCGCCCCTGCTCGAGCTGCCGAGCGATCATCCGCGGCCGGCGATCCAGAGCCTGCGCGGCGCCACCGTCTCCTTCCGGATCGACGCGCCGCTCGCTGAGCGCCTCGGGGAGCTCAGCGCCCAGCGGGGGATGACGGTGACGATGGTCCTCATGGCCGCCTTCGCCGTCCTGCTGCACCGCTACACGCAGCGCGACGACCTCTTGATCGGAATGCCGAGCGCCAACCGGGCGCGCATGGATCTCGAGGAGATCATGGGCTTCTTCGTGAACATCGTGCCCCTGCGCGTCGATCTGTCCGGCGACCCGAGCTTCGACGAGCTGCTCCAGCGGGTGCGGCAGCTGTGCCTGGAGGCCTACGAGCACGACATGCTGCCCTTCGACGTGCTCGTGCAGGAGCTGAGGCCCGAGCGCAGCCCGGGCTACAACCCGGTCGTGCAGATCGCCTTCGCCCCGCAGAGCCCCGCGGAGCGCGATCTCGCGCTGGCCGGGGTCGAGGTCCGTCCCATCGAGGCCGACGCCAAGAAGACGATCTTCGACCTCTCGCTGTACTCCTGGGAGAGCCCCGACGGCGTGACGGGGATGCTCGAGTACAGCACCGATCTCTTCGACCGAGCGACGATCGAGCGGATGGCGGAGCACCTGCTGACGATGCTCTCCACCGCGGCCTCGGGGCCGGATCAGCCGGTGTCGTCGCTGCCGCTGCTCACGCGCGCCGAGCAGCGGAGGCTCGTGATCGAGATGAACGACACGGAGGTCGACCCTCCAGGAGACCGGTGCGTCCTCGACCTGTTCGAGGAGCAGGCGGCGCGCGCGCCGCATGCCCTGGCCGCCGTGGCCGACCGCGGCTCGTTGACGTACGGCGAGCTCGATCGCCGAGCGAACCAGCTCGCCCACCGCCTGCGCGAGGCCGGCGTGGAGCCGGGGACGGCGGTCGCGATCCACGCGGAACGGTCGCTCGCTCTCCTGGTCGCCATCGTCGGGATCCTCAAGGCTTCCGGGGCGTACGTCCCCTTCGGCCCCGAGAGCTCGAGCGAGCGGCTGGAGCTCATGCTGAACGACTCCAGGGCGCCGGTGCTCATCACCGGGGCGCGCCCCGCCGACCGCATCCCCGCGTTCGGCGGCGTGGTGATCCGCCTCGACGCCGACGGGCGGGCGCTCACCGGGAAGCCTGATTCGGCGCCGCCGAGGAGCACAGGCCCCTCCGACCTGGCGTACGTGATCTACACGTCGGGCTCGACGGGCCGGCCGAAAGGCGTGCTCGTGGAGCACCGCGGGCTCACCAACCTGGTCGCCTGGCACAGGCGGCGCTTCGCCCTGTCCAGCACCGATCGAACCACCCTCATCGCCAGCCCGGGCTTCGACGCCTCGGTCTGGGAGATGTGGCCCTCGCTCTGCTCCGGGGCCTGCCTGTACATCCCCTCCGAGCCCCTCCGCCGCTCGCCCCTGGAGCTCCAGCAGTGGCTGCTGGAACAGCACATCTCGGTCTCCTTCGTCCCCACCCCCATCGCCGAGGAGCTGCTGCGCCTCGACTGGCCCGCGCGCTGCTCCCTGCGCGCCCTGCTCACCGGCGGCGACAAACTACGGCGCTGGCCTCACCGCGCCATCCCCTTCGAGGTCGTCAACAACTACGGCCCCACCGAGGCCACCGTCGTCACCACCTCTTGCGCCCTCCCCAGGGGCGCCCACGACGACCGCGACGCCTCACGCGAGCCGCCCATCGGCAGGCCCATCGACAACGTGCGCGTCTACCTCCTCGACCCGCGCCGACAGCCCGTCCCCGTCGGCGTCCCCGGCGAGCTCTACATCGGCGGCGATGGCCTCGCCCGCGGCTACCTCCACGACCCGCAGCTCACAGAAGACCGCTTCCTCCCCGACCCCTTCTCCGACGCGCCCGGCGCCCGCATGTACCGCACCGGCGACCTCGTCCGCTGGCTGCCCGGCGGCGACATCGAGTTCCTCGGCAGGATCGACCACCAGGTCAAGATCCGCGGCTTCCGCCTGGAGCTCGGCGAGATCGAGGCCACGCTCAGGCAGCACCCCGCCCTCGACGACGCCGTCGTCCTCGCGACGGACGACGCTCACGGCGACAAGCGCCTCGTCGCGTACGTGGTGCCGAGCAGCGGCGGGCGGCCCGCGGCGCACGACGCGAGCCTCCAGGCGGGCCACGTCACGGAGTGGCGCGCGCTGTACGACGATACCTACGCGAAGGACATCGCCCTCTCCGATCCGGACCTCGACACGACGGGCTGGAACAGCAGCTACACGGGCGCGCCCATCGAGGCGGCGGAGATGCGCGCGTGGCGCGATTTCACGGTCGAGCGGATCCTGTCCTTCCAGCCGAAGCGGGTATGGGAGATCGGCTGCGGGACAGGCCTCCTGCTCCTGAAGACGGCGCCCCGCTGCGAAGCCTACCTGGGGACCGACTTCTCCGAGCAGGCCATCTCCCTGCTCCGCCCCAGGCTCGCCGCCAGGGAGTACACGCACGTGACGCTGGCGCGCCGCGAGGCCAACGACTTCAGCCACGTCGAGCCCGGGAGCTTCGACGCGATCGTCCTCAACTCGATCGTGCAGTACTTCCCCGGCGCGGACTACCTGCGATCGGTGATCGAGGGCGCCGTCCGCTCGGTCGCCCCCGGCGGGCTCGTGTTCATCGGCGACGTGCGGAGCCTCCCCCTGCTCGAGGCGTTCCACGCGTCGGTGCAGCTCCACCGGGCGTCGCCGGACACCGCGGCCGAGGAGCTGCGTGGCCGGGTGCGGCGGGCGATCTCGACCGAGGAAGAGCTCGTCGTCGCGCCCGAGTACTTCCGCGCCCTGCGCGGCCAGATCCCGGGCGTGAGCCAGGTCGAGATCTGGCTCAAGCGCGGCCACGGCGCCGAGGAGATGACCCGCTACCGGTACGACGTCGTGCTGTTCGTGGGCGCGGCGGCGGAGCCGGCCGCGATCGCTCGCTCGATCGGCGGGCCGGCGCCGGTGGACATCGATGAGATCGAGCGGTCGCTGCGGGAGGACCGCCCCGAGGCGCTGGAGGTGCTGGGCATCCCGAACGCGCGCGTGCACGCGGACGTCGCCCTGGCAGCGGCGCTCTCGACGGCGAGCGGGACCAGGGAGGACCTCTGCGCCGCGGGCCCCGCGCGCGCCGGCGCCGCGATCGAGCCGGAGGCGCTCTGGGAGCTCGGCGGCAGGCTGGGCTACGCGGTCCGCGTCACCTGGTCGCGGACCGGAGGCCCCGACCGCATGGACGTCGTCTTCGAGCGCGACGGGGATCCGCGGAGGCCGCGCGCGCTCCTCGGCGCGAGCGCCGCCGAGGGACAGGCGCGCGCGCCGCTGGTCAACGACCCGCTCCGCGCGAAGCAGGCGCGCGCGCTCCTCCCGGCCCTGCGGGCGTTCCTTGCGGCGAAGCTCCCCGAGTACATGGTCCCGGCGATCTTCGTGAAGCTCGACGCGCTGCCGCTCAACGCGAGCGGGAAGGTCGATCGGCGCGCGCTCCCCGCGCCCGAGCGCCCGGCGCCGAGCGCCGAGCCCAAGACCGCCGCGCCGGCCTCGGACATCGAGGCCGTCCTGAGCGAGATCTGGCGCAAGGTGCTCGACCTCGACCGCGTGGGGCTCGATGATCGGTTCTTCGAGCTCGGCGGCCATTCGCTCCTGCTCGTGCAGGTCCAGGCCGCGCTCCAGGCGCGCCTCGGCCGGAACGTGCCGATCGTGGAGCTGTTCCAGCACCCGACGATCCGCAGCCTGGCCGCTCACCTCGGGGCGGCCCCGCGGGCCGCGGAGGCAGACGAGACCGCGGCGCCGGCGCCGCCGACGCGCCCCTCGAGCCGCCGGGCCCCCGCGCCGGAGCGCAAGGCGGCGCCCGCGAACGCCGTCGCGATCGTCGGGATGGCCGGGCGCTACCCCAGGGCGCGCGACGTCGACACGCTCTGGTTCAACCTGCGCAACGGCGTCGAGGGCATCCGCTTCTTCACGCCCGAGGAGCTGGAGGCCTCGGGCGTCGATCTGGACCTGATCCGCGCGCCGAACCTCGTGCCGGCGTGCGGCGTGCTGGACGACGCGATGTGCTTCGACGCGCGGTTCTTCGGCTACAGCCCGAACGAGGCGATGCTCATGGACCCGCAGCACCGGATCTTCCTCGAGTGCGCCTGGGAGGCGATGGAGAGGGCCGGCTACGACCCGCTCTCGTGCGAGCAGTCGGTCGGCGTCTTCGCCGGGAGCGAGGCCCCGCTGTACTGGCTGGAGCGCGTCGGCATGCCGAAGACGCCGCTGAGCGCCGAGTACTACCGGGTCCTCACCGGGAACGTCACCGACGGCCTGACGACGCGGGTCGCGTACAAGCTGGGCCTCCGCGGGCCCGCCGTGACGGTGCTGACCGCGTGCTCGACGTCGCTCGTCGCGGTGCACCTGGCCTGCCAGAGCCTCGCCACGAAGGAGTGCGACATGGTCCTCGCGGGCGGCGTCGTGGTCCTGCCGCCGACGCGGCTCGGCCACGTCCACGAGGAGGGCTCGCTCGCGTCGCCGGACGGACACTGCCGGCCGTTCGACGCCGACGCGCAGGGGACCGTGGGCGGCAGCGGCGTGTCGGTGGTCGTGCTCAAGCGGCTGGAGGACGCGCTCCGCGACGGCGACCACATCCACGCCGTCATCCTCGGATCCGCGATCACCAACGACGGCTCGCGCAAGGTCGGCTACGCCGCGCCGGGCACGGACGGACAGGCGCAGGCGATCCTCAAGGCGCACGCCGCCGCGGGGGTGGAGCCGGAGAGCATCACCTTCGTCGAGGGCCACGGGACGGGCACGAGGCTCGGCGATCCGATCGAGGTCGCCGCCCTGTCGCGCGCCTTCAGAAATGGCACTGACAAAGTCGGGTTCTGCGCGCTGGGCTCGCTGAAGAGCAACCTGGGGCACCTGGGGGCGGCCGCCGGGGCCACCGGGCTCATCAAGGCCGCGCTCTCGCTCGAGCACGAGCTGATCCCGCCCACGCTCCACTTCCGGCGCCCGAACCCCGAGCTCCACCTGGAGAGCAGCCCGTTCTTCGTCAACGCCGCGCCGCTCGCCTGGAAGCGCGGGACGCGCCCGCGCCGCGCCGGGGTGAGCGCCTTCGGGATGGGGGGCACGAACGCCCACGTGGTCCTGGAGGAGGCGCCCGCGAGGGATCCGTCCGGCCCGTCGCGGGCCTGCCAGCTGCTGGTCCTGTCCGCGCAGACGAGCGAAGCGCTCGAGGGCATGACGGATCGGCTGGCCGGGCACCTGCGGCACGCGGCGCACGTCTCCCTCCCCGACGTCGCCTTCACGCTCCAGCAGGGGCGGGCGCGATTCGCGCATCGCCGCGCCGTCGTCTGCCGCGACCCGGTCTCCGCGGCCGCCCGCCTGCGAGCGCGCGATCCCGCCCACGCCTTCAGCGACGTCGCCGACGGCCGCGCGCCGAAGGTGGTGTTCCTCTTCCCCGGCGGAGGCTCCCAGCGGGTGGACATGGGGCGAGAGCTGTACGGGAGCGAGCGCGTCTTCCGGGAGAGCCTCGATCAGTGCGCCACGCTGTTCCAGCGCGCGCTCTCCATGGATATCCGGGCGCTGCTCTTCCCGGGCCCCGAGGAGCGGGAGCGCGCGACAGAGGAGCTGCGCGCCCCCTGCGCGAACATGGCGGCCATCTTCTCGATCGAGGTCGCGACGGCGCGGCTCCTCCTGTCGTGGGGCATCCGCCCGGTAGCGGTCAGCGGACACAGCCTGGGCGAGTACACAGCCGCCTGCGTCGCGGGCGTGCTGTCGCTCGAGGCCGCGGTGGCGCTCATCGCGGCGCGCGGGCGCCTGTACGAGCAGCTGCCCAGGGACGTGGCGACGCTCGTCGTGCACCTCTCCGAGGACGCGCTGCTCGATCGGCTCGGCGACGGCCTCTCCCTGGCCGCCGTCAACGGCCCGGAGGTGTGCGTCGTCTCCGGGACGCTGCCGGCGATCGAGCGCCTCGAGCGGGACTGCGCGCGCGAGGGCCACGAGACCCGGCGCTTGCCGATCGCCACGGCGGCGCACTCCTCGCTCGTCGGCCCGCTCGCGGACCGCTTGACCCAGCTGGCGGCCACCCTGGAGCGACGGGCGCCGCGCATCCCGATGCTCTCAAACCTCACCGGCGCGTGGATGACGGACGCCGATGCCCAGGATCCGTCTTACTGGGCTCGGCACCTCCGGGGGACCGTCCGCTTCGGGCGAGGGCTCGCAGCGCTGCTCCTCGACCCGGATCACGTCTTCGTCGAGGTCGGGCCCGGGCGGACGCTGTCCACGCTGGCGAGCCAGCACCCCGACGCCGGCGCGGGGCGGCTCATCCTCACCACGATGGCGAGCTCGGGCTCCGATCGGACGGACCTGGAGGCGATGCTCGCCGCCGTCGGCCAGCTCTGGTGCGCCGGCGCCGACGTCGACTGGGCGGCGTTCTCCCAGGACGAGCGGCGCCGGCGCGTCCCGCTGCCGACGTACCCGTTCAAGCGCACGCCGTACGTGCTCGGCGCCCCGCGCCCGGCGCCCGCGACGAGGGCGGCGCCCTCGTCGGCGCTCGACAGCAGCGACGCGGCGTCACGCCCGGCGCCTGCGACGGACCGGGGCGACGCGAGCTCCGAGCCGAGGGCGGGGGCGCCCGCGGATCACGTGGCGCGCGCGCTCGCGGACATCTTCAGGGAGGTGCTCGGCGTGGCCAAGGTGCGGCCGCACGACAACTTCTTCGACCTCGGCGGGCACTCCTTGAGCGCGATCGAGGTGCGGGCCCTGATCAAGGAGCGGCTGAAGGTCGAGCTCCCGGTGCACGCGCTGCTGGAGCTCCGCACCGTCGCGGCGCTCGCCGAGCACATCCACGAGAGCCAGCCTTCCAGCGCCTCCGCGCCGCCCACCTACAGGAGCGCCAGCGCCGCGTCGGCGCGCGGGCGCGGCCGGCTCATCGTCCCGCTCCACGTCGGGTCGCACCGCAGGGCGCCGCTGTTCCTCGTGCAGCCCATCGGCGGCACGATCTTCATCTACCGCGAGCTGGCGCGGCAGATGGGCGCCGAGCTGTCCATCTACGGGATCCGGGCGTCGGGGATGGAGCCCGGCGAGCCCGTCTTCACCGAGATCCCCGCCATGGCGGCGCGGTACGTTCAAGAGCTGCGCGCCGTCCAGCCGGAGGGCCCGTACCTCCTGGGCGGCCACTCGGCCGGCGGCGTGATCGCCTACGAGATGGCGCAGCAGCTCCTGGCGGAAGGGAAGAAGGCGCAGCTCCTCCTGCTGGACACCGGATCCCTGGCGGCCGTGCGGGGCGCGTCGATCGAGAGCGCCGACGACGTGCTCCGGCAGCTGATCGGGCTCAAGGACGCGGCCCCCAAGGCGTACCAGGGCTTCGTCGCCGCGCTCCAGGAGGACGCGCCGTTCCGCGCCATCGTGCTGAGCACCTGGCGCGCCATGACGCTCTACGAGCCGCGCCCGACGGAGGCCAGCGTCCTGTTCGTGAGCGCGCGCGAGCAGCTCGACGCGAGCGGATCCGACGACGTCGACTACTGGAGGGACCTCACCCGCGGGCGGTTCGTCACGCACCAGGTCCCGGGCAACCATTTCACCATGATGGAGCCGCCTCAGGTCGCGTCGGTGGCCCGCGTCGTCCGGGCGCACATCACGTCGCGGAGCCGCGTGCGGGCCAGGGTCCCCGAGAGCGCCGCGCGTTCGGGGTTGAGCCGATGGAGCTCCCGGAGAAGCGGCCCGGACAGCAGCCCCGACAGCGGACAGGCGAGGACCTGAGCCGGTCGATCCGGCGCCGCGCTCAACGCGCGGCGCTCTTCACGAGGCCGTCGGTCCTCCCCGTCCTCTGCAGCGCGTACGCGATGCCGCTCTGGAGCGTCCCCCGCGTCACGATCTCCTTGAACTCGATCTGCAGGCCCGTGAGGGTCGTCGCGACCTCGGGGCGGATGCCGGTGATCACGGCCTGCGCCCCGAGCATCCGGAGGGCCTTCGCCGTGGCCATCAGCGTGCTCGCGACGTCGCTGTCGACGAGCTTCACGCCGGTGATGTCGATGATCACGACCTCGGCGCCGTTCGACTCGACCCCGTGCAGGGCGGTGCTGAGCGCCTGCTGGGCCCGCGCGCTGTCCATCATCCCGATCAGCGGCATGACCATGATCCGGTCGGTGATCGGGATGATGGGGGTGGACAGCTCCGCGAGCCGGTCGTTCTGCACCCGGATGATCTCTTCCTGCAAGGACAGGCGCTCCCGCTCGCTCCGCTCTCGCCCGGCGAACTCGACCCCGAGCCGCTGCTCGGCCTCCTGGAGCGCCGCCGTGCGGTGCTCCAGGTGCTCGTAGAGCAGCGCGTTCTCCACGGCCGTCCCGGCCTGCGTCAGAAGGAGCCTGACGAGCTCCTGCCGCGCCGGCTTGAACGTGCTCGGGGCGAGCCGGTTCTCTAGGTAGATGATCCCCTTGGTCCGGCCCTGGTGGACCATGGCCAGGCACAGGATCGACCTCGGGGCGCACGCGGCGATGTACGGGTCGCCCGCGAACCGGGACTCCTGGGTCGCGTCCGCCAGGATCACGGGCTCCTTCGTCCTCGCGACGTACTGCACGATGGAGACCGGCACGTCGGTGCTCCCCTCGAGCGGGGCGGCCAGGCCCGCCCGGAGCGAGCTCGGCTCCGCCGTGACGACGGCCTCGACGAGCAGGTGCTGTTCGCGCTCGAGGATGAGCGCGCCCTTCTGCGCGCCGGAGTTCTTGATGACGATCTCCATCAGCCGGCTCACGACGCTCTCCAGGACGACCTCGCCCGCGAGCGCCTGCGCAGCCTGGATCACCGCCTCCACGTCGAGGATGCTGGTGCTGAGCCGCGTCGTCGACGTGGTCTGCGCCCTGCCGGAGCGCGATGAGGCGACCACGCTGCGCGGCCCGAGGAGCCCTCCGTCCGCGGGCACGAGGTGGGGAGCGACCCGCGCCAGACTCTCCACCTTGGCCGTCGCCCCCCACAAGAGGTACGCGTGGTAGGCGTCCGTCATGAAGGCCCGCGCGGACCGGAGCAGCCCCTCGGCCTCGTACAGCTTCGCCGCGATCTCGTTCGCGATCGCCTCGTCGCGCACGAACCGGTTCGCCCTCGCCGCTTCGATCGCCTTCTCGTAGAGCATCATCGCGTCCCGCGTCCTCCCCGAGAGGCGCGCCACCTCGGCCGCCACGAGGGTGCTCTTGTGGGCGTAGTTGGACGGGCTCAGCTCCGCCCAGTGGTTCAGCTTCGCCTCCAGCCTCGCGATCCCCTCCATGTACTGCGCCCGCTCGCCGTCCGGCGCCCCGTCGCACGACGCCGCGAGCGTCAAGCAGCCGAAGAAGACGATCTCCGTCGCCCAGGCGTGGCTCGACCACCCCACGCTCTGCCGCTCGGCGGTGGCCAGGAACGAGCGCGCGGACGCGTAGTCCCCGTGGAGGTAGCTCAGCTGAAGCTTGAAGGCGCTGTACCAGCTGACCACATAGGCGAGGTCCGACCCCTCGATCGAGCTCGTGAACTCGGCCTCGTCGAACGAGCCGTCGCTCAGGGAGTGCCCCCCTTCGGTTCGACCCGTGAGGTTCGCGACCACCTGCTTCGCGCAGACCAGGGCGTGGATCGTGGTCAGGTCGCCGATCCGCCGCACGAGCGCGAGGTTCTGCTCGATCTCGTCCGCGAGCCCGTCCAGATCGTCACCGAGGTTCAGCTTCGCCGCCGCGATGTGCATGCAGCAATACGACGCATAGACCAGGTCGCCGCTCGCCAGCCCGGCCTGGCGGGAACGCCCGAAGCAGTCGATCGTCGCCGAGAGATGCTCGAACAGGTGGAGTATCGCCGCGAAGTAGATCAGCAGCTTGCAGGTGAGGCGAACGTTGTTGAACTTCTCGTTGAGCGCGATCCCGAGCTTCGCGAACTCGTACCCTTCCTCGTATCGCTGAGGGTTGTCCCGGAACAGCGGCAGATCGTTCCCCAGCATGCTGCCGAACGAGACGTACCCCAGCGCGGACATGGCCGAGTTGCCGTGCTTCATCGACAGGTTGATCTGCTTGACCACCGCGAGCAGGCCGAGGGTGGGATCCACGGCGTTCGCCGGCGTCGCCAGCTCGCCGAGGAGGCCCAGGATCATCTGTGTCTCCGCGCCGGAGGCCTGCGGCAGGTCGATGAGACTCGCTATTTCGCGCGTCTCCAGGCTCGCCCGCATGGCGGCGAGCTCCTCGCGCAGCATCACCTCGCGCTCCTCGGCGGCCTGCGGGAGCGCGACCCCGAGCAGCCCGAGCGCCTCCAGCGCCTGGTCTATCACCCGGTTGATCTGGCCGAGCATCAGGTAGAAGGTCATGCGCAGCACGCAGACGTTCGCGCGATCCAGCGTGGTCTTCGCCTGGGCCGAGAGGACGTCGAACAGCGGCTCGGCCGCCTCGAAGCCGCCGCTCAGGCACCTGCACTCCGCGAGCTCGGCGTGGAGCCCGAACGCGAGCTCGTACTCGCTCTTCCAGCTCTCCGCGTCGAGCAGCGATGTCCCGATCTCGAGGTAATGGACGGCGGCGTCATAGGCCGCCCCCATCTTCGCCCGCTTGCCGGCGTCGAGGTTCAGCCGCGAGAGCGCCCGCCTCTCGCGCTCGTCCGTGATCAGGGCGACGCCCCTGTTCATGTGGCCCACGATGTCGAACAGCTCGGCCTCGGACTGATCTCGCCTGCTGTCCTCCAGCATCAGCCGCCCGATCTGGAGGTGCGCCGCCTGCTTGTCCGCGTCGTCCATGAGCGCGTAAGCGGCCTGCTGCACGCGATCGTGCAAGAACCTGTAAGAGACGTTGAGCTCCTCGTCGGAGCCGTCCTCTGCGACGGCGAGCTCACCGTCCATGGCGATATCGAAGAACCTGGACTCCGCGTCCACGGGGAGGATGAAGCCCTCGCGGAGCACGCCCCAGAGCTCGCGGGCCGCCTCCAGGCGCGACCGCCTCGTCACGATCGCCAGCGTCGTCAGATCGAACTGGTGGCCGACGCACGCCGCGAGGGAGAGGATACGCTGGGCGCGCTCGGGCAGCCGGCGCATCTTGCCCACCATGAGCTCGATCACGTTCTCCGAGGCCTTCGCCTCGCGGATGCGATCGAGGTCCCATGTCCACGAGAAGCCGACGGGGTCGAACGAGAGGAGCCTCTCGGCGTGCAGGCTCTTCATGAGCTGGCTCATGAAGAACGGGTTGCCCCGGGTCTTGTCGAAGATGAGCCTCGCGAAGGGCTCCGCGCGGTGAGGATCGCAGCTCAGCGTGTCGGCGACGAGCTGGTTCACGTCGGCGAAGGCGAGCGGCTTGAGCACAAGCTCGCTCACCGCCGCCGCCTTCTTGCGGAGCTCCCCGAGGACGACGGAGAACAGGTGGCTCGCGTCGACCTCGTTGTCGCGGTACGCGCCGATCATGAGCATGTAGGGGATCCGCGCCTCGGCCGCGATGGTCTGGAGGAACTTGAGCGACGCCGCGTCCGCCCACTGCAGGTCATCGAAGAAGAGGACCAGGGGGCGCTCCTTGGAGGGGAAGGCGCGGCAGAAGTTCTGGAGCGTCAGCTGGAACCGCGCCTGCGACTCGGTGGGGCCGAGCGCCGGGACGGCCGGCTGAGGGCCGATGAGGAGCTCGAGCTCCGGTATCAGGTCGATGAGGAGCTGCGCGTTCGAGCCGACCGCCGCCGAGAGCCTGCGCTTCCACTGCGAAAGCGCCTCGGCAGACTCCGCCATGATGTTGCGGATGAGCTCCTGGTAGACGTGCGCGACGGCCGCGTACGGCGTGGTCCGGTTGAGCTGGTCGAACTTGCCGGTCGCGAAATACCCTCTCTCACGAACGACGCTCTTCTGGAGCTCGTTCACGAGGACCGACTTGCCGATCCCGGAGTAGCCGGAGACAAGGACGGATTCGCTCCCGCCCTGCCTCGTGCGGACCCACGCGTCGGAGAGGAGCGCGACCTCGGTCTCCCGGCCGTAGAGCTTCTGAGGCGCCCGCAGCTCATCGACGTAGTCGTAGCGGCCGGCGGGGAACGGCTCGATCTTCCCCTTCGACGAGAGCTGCGACGAGCACTCTTCCAGGTCGACCTTGAGCCCGTGCGCGCTCTGGTACCTGTCGTCTGGGCTCTTGGCGAGGAGCTTCATCACGATGTCGGAGACGGCGCTCGGCACCGCGGGCGACACGGTCTGCGGCGCCGGCGGGGTCCGCGCGATGTGGCTGTGCACGAGGTCCATGAGGTCCGTCGTCCGGAAGGGGAGGACGCCCGTCACCATCTCGTACAGGGTGACGCCCAGGGAGTAGAGGTCCGTGCGGCGATCGATGACGACGTTCAGCCGCCCGCTCTGCTCCGGCGACATGTAGGCCAGGGTCCCCTCGAAGGACGCGAAGCGGTTCGCTTTGTGGGCTTCCTGCGACAGGCGCGTCGCGCTGCCGAAATCCGTCAGCTTCGCCTCCAGCGTCTCCGCGTTGACGAGGATGTTGTGCGGCTTGACATCCATGTGAGTGACGCCTCGTCGATGGATGGACTCCAGGGCGTCCGCGATCGAGATCGCGATACGGAGCGCGTCCTCCAGCTTCACCTTGCCCGCGCCGATGAGCTCGTTGAGCGGGCGCTCGCCCGCATCCTCCATGATGAGCGCCAGGCTGCTCCCCACCTTCTCGATCCCATAGACCCTCACGACGCCCGGCAGCGCGAGGTCTCGGGCGATGGCGTATTCGTACTTGAGCTTCGCGATCTCGACAGGCAGCGGGCGCTCGCTCTTGAGCCGCTTGATCGCCACCGGGGAGCGGTCGCTCTCTCGAACTCCCCGGTAGACCGTCGTCGCCGAGGATTCGTGGATGACGCCCGTCAATGTGTAAGCTGCCCCACTTGCCATAAATACATTCTCGCGGGTTCGGGCCATGGCAGCAAGGGGATCCCTTACAGGCGCGACCTGACGGAGCCGCCCAGGTGATCCACTGGGGTCGCACGTGGCAGCCCGCGGCAGACGAGCGTCGGCGTCGCGCGCGCCGCCCGTTCCGCGCCTCAGGCGCGCCGGCCCAGCAGGAACGCCGCCAGCGCCTCCGCCTTGGGGACCAGCGTGCCCACCTCGACGAGCTCGTCCTTCGTGTGGAAGCCGCTTCCCCGCGGCCCCAGCCCGTCGATGGACGGGATCCCGATCTCGGCCGTCGAGCTGGCGTCGGAGCCGCCGCCGAGGAGGGGCGCCTCGGCGTCGCCGAGCCCCGCCGCCCGCGCGCAGGCCGCGTACTCACGGCAGAGCGCCGCGCTCGCGTCGGTCCGCGCGAGCGGCGACCGCGCGATCTCGCCCTCGACCTGCACGGCGGTGCCGGGCACCTCGGCGGCCGCCTCGCGCGCCGCCGCGGCGAGCGCCGCCAGCATGGCCTCGCCGTCCGCGCGGCTCACGAAGCGGAGGTCGACCTGCGCCTCCGCCGCGTCGGGCACCGTGTTCCTGCCCTGCCCTCCGCTCACCTTGCCGACGTTGACGGTCACCCCCCGCCCGTAGTCGGTGAGCTGCTGCGCCCGGTCGACGAAGCGCGCGAGCGCCCAGATGGCGTTCGCGCCCTGCCGGTGCGCGTTGCCGGCGTGCGCCGCCTTGCCCGTGGCCCTCACCGTCGCGCCCCCCGTGCCCTTGCGCGCGGTGATGATCCGGTCCCCCTCGCGCCCCGCCTCGAACACGAGCGCGCACGCGGCGCCCGCGAGCTCGCGCTGCAGCAGCGGGCGCCCCTCGGGCGACCCGACCTCCTCGTCCGCCACGATCGCGAACCGCACCGGGATCGCCGACAGCGCGCCGATCCGCTCGAGCGCCCTGAGCGCCTCGATCACCACCACGAGCCCGCCCTTCATGTCGAGCACGCCGGGCCCGCGCGCGAGCTCCCCGTCCAGGCGGAAGCCCTCGAAGACCCCCGGGGGGAACACCGTGTCGAGGTGCCCGACGAGGGCGACGTGCCCCGCCGGCGACGCCTTGGCCGCCTCGCTCTCCGCCACCCAGTGCGCCGCGTAGCGCGCGCTCGCGAACCGCCGCACGCACAGGCCGGGGATCGTCGAGAGCTCGTTGGCCAGGACCTCGCCCACGGCGTCGCCGCCGCGCGGGTTGTCCGTGAACGAGTTGAGGTTCACCAGCCGCTCGAGGAGCGCGAGCATCGGCTCCGCGCGGCTGGACAGCGCCTGTCGGAGGGCCTGGATCACGGCGCCAGCATGCCACGGAAGCCACCGGAGGCCGAGCGCCGCCCCGCGCGAGATCGCCGGCGCCCGGTCGCGCTGCCACGCCGCCGCCACCACGCCGCCACGACCCCGCGCGCGCCGGCGACCTCTGCCCTGGCCGCAGCAGAAGTGGTACGTGTGCCCCTCATGAAATGTCCCAGAGCAGCGCGGAGGCACCCGTGACCACGGCGACGGGCCCGCTCGTCATCAAGCTCGGCGGCGAGGTCGTGGGCGGCCCTGCCCTCGCCATCCTCTCCAGCGACCTCGCGGCGCTCACCCGCGCGGGCGCGCGCGCGATCGTCGTCCACGGCGGCGGCGCGCAGGCCACCCGGCTGCAGGAGCGCCTCGGCATCCCCGTCCGGCAGGTCGCCGGTCAGCGCGTCACCGACGCCGACACGCTCGACGTCATGAAGATGGTCGTCGCCGGCAAGCTCAACGTCGACCTCTGCGCCGCGCTCGTCGCCGCGGGCGCGAGGCCGGTGGGGCTCCACGGCGCGAGCGGGCCCGCCCTCTCGGCGGTCAAGCGGCCGCCGCAGGTCTACGCGGGCGCCGGGCCCGAGCCGGTGGACCTCGGCCTCGTCGGCGACATCACGGGCGTCGATCGCGGGCTGCTCGAGCTGCTCGGGAGCGGCGGCTACTTGCCCGTCCTCGCCTGCCTCGGGGCCGGCGCGGACGGGCAGGCGTACAACATCAACGCCGACACGGTCGCCAACCGGGTCGCCATCGAGCTCGGCGCTGCGGGGCTCTTCCTCGTCAGCGACGTGCCGGGCGTGCTGCGCGACGTCGCCGATCCCGCCTCGCGCATCCCGAGCCTCACGGTCGCCGAAGGGCGCGCCCTCATCGCGAGCGGCGCCGTCACGCGCGGGATGATCCCGAAGCTCGAGGAGTCGTTCGCCGCGCTCGCCGAAGGGGTCCGCCGCATCCACATCCTGGGGCGGCTCAAGCCCGGCGATCTCGCGCGCGAGGCGAGCGAGCCCGGCTCGATCGGCACCGTGCTCGTCCCCTGAGCTTTCGGGGCCGCCTCGCCCGAGCCGGCCGCGCGCCGTATGCTCCCCGCCTCACCGCCGTATGCTCCCCGCCTCATCGATGACGGATTCCGCCCGAGCAACGCTCGCGTTCGTCGAGGCGCACCGCGAGCAGCTCGCCATCGGCGTGGGCGTGTGCGTCGCCAGCTTCATCGCGGGCATGGCGCTCGTCGCTGTCGTGCTCGTCCGGCTGCCCGAGGACTACCTGGAGAGGCAGGAGGAGGCGCCGTTCCTGGAAGGGCGCCCGGCCTGGGTGCGCATGGCGGCGCGCGCCGGAAAGAACCTGCTCGGCGTGATGGCCATCGCGCTCGGGATCCTGCTGTCGCTGCCCGGCGTCCCCGGTCCGGGCGCGCTGGTGATCCTGATCGGCGTGATGCTCCTCGACGTCCCCGGCAAGCGGCGCCTGGAGCGGCGGCTCCTCGGGGCGCCGCGGGTGCGCGCCGTCGCCGACCGCGTGCGCGCCCGCTTCGGCCGCCCTCCGCTGCGCGTTCAGGCTGGCGCCCGCGGCTCTTCCCCCGGCGCGCCCTGAGCGCCGCGGGCGCCCTGCGCGGGTGCCGCCGGCCCTCCCTTCGGGGCCGCGGCGCGCCGCCGGAGATGCCACCCGAAGAGCGCCGCCGCGAGCGCGAGCGAGAGCCCCGCCGAGATCCACTCGCGCGGCGCGAGCAGGATGCAGCCGGCCACGAAGGCGCAGCTCGCGAGCGCGAGGCGCTCTTCAGCGTCGGGCGCGTCGGGCGCGTCGGGCGCGTTGGACATGGGGCGCACGTCGCCCTCCTCGTTACCGTCCCGCGCCGCGCGCATCAAGCGCGCCGTGCGGTCGCGATCCTGCCCACAGGGCGTGACCCGGCGCGCTCGCACGTCGCGCCCCTGGTCGCCTCGTGCGGCGCCCGCGCGGTTGCGGTAGGTAGGGGATGGAAACGGCGAGCGCTCCGCTCGCGCAGCATCGATCTCGACGCCTTATGAATGCAAAAGACGATCGCGACGAGGGTGGGCCCGAGGGCGCGCTCCGGAACGAGGACCCCGGCGAGAGCCGCGAAGCAGGCCCGGAGGCCGCCGCCGCGAGCGGCTCCGGCGAGGGCGCGCGCGCGGGCGACGGCGCAGCGCGCGCGGCGCAGCGCGACGGGGCCGCCGAGGACGAGGGCGCCGCGGAGGGCGAGCACGACGAGGAAGACGGCGCGGAGCCGGAGCCGCCTCCGCGGCCGCGCGGGCCCTCGATGTGGGACATCCTCCGGGACGCCTTCTTCACCTTCGACCGGCGGACGCTCGGCTTCACGCGCATCCTGCTCGGCTTCTTCCTGATCGGCGACCTGTTCCGCCGCAGCTGGGCGTGGTCCGACATGTTCGCGGACATCGGCGTCCTGCCGAACCACGTGAACCTCTGGCGCCCGCAGGGCGGCGGGAACTTCTCGCTCGTCAACGCCTTCTCCACGCCGGGCGAGCTCTGGGTCCTCTGGGCCGTCATCTTCGCCACCTACGTCTGCCTGCTCATCGGCTGGAAGACGAAGCTCATGCAGGTGCTCTCGCTCGTGTTCGTCACGAGCATGAACGGGCGCGTCCTGCTCATCGAGAACGGCGGCTACGTCGTCCACAACCTGCTCTTGCTCTGGACGTGCTTCCTGCCGCTGGGCGATCGCTTCTCCGTCGACGCGCTCCTCGCGTCGCTGAAGCGGAGCCGCGAGCGGACCGCGGACGATCTGAACGACCGCACAACGCTCGACGACCCCCGGAAGCCGGACGCCTATGTGACCGTCCTCGGGCCCGTCCTGCTGATCCAGCTCTCGGCGATCTACTTCTTCAACGTGGTGCACAAGACCGGCCCCGCCTGGAAGAACGGGACCGCGGTCCACTTCGTTCTCTACGTCGACCGGATGGTGACGCCGATCGTGGCGGACATCCGCGACTACGCGCCGAACTTCCTCATCCTGTTCATGACGAGGATGGTGATCTCGTTCGAGGCGGCCATCCCGGTGTGCCTGCTGTCGCCCATCGGCCGGGTGTGGGCGCGGCGGCTCACGCTCGTGATGATGAACCTGCTCCACGTCGGGTTCGGCACGACGTTCGTGCTGGGCCCGTTCGCGTGGGCGCTCTGCGTGTTCTCCACGCTCCTCATCGGCCGCGAGGACTGGGAGATCGCCGCGCGCACGATGCGGCGCGTGCACCGGGCCCGCGTGGTGCTGTTCGACCCGCGCTCGCCGGGCGCCGTGCTCGCCTGCCGCGTGCTGAAGCGGATGGACCGGTTCGGGCTGCTCACCTTCGAGGCGTCGAGCTCCGCGCCCTACGGGCTCGCGGTGCGGCGTCCTGGCGGCGAGGCGGCCGAGGGGGCGGCGGCGCTCGCCGACATCGTCGCGGCGATCCCGCTCGGCCCCACCGTGGCGTGGGTGCTCCGCCTGCCGCTCGTGCGCGACGCGGCGACCGCGGCGATGGCGGCGGCGCACCGCCGCAGCCTGGGCCGGGCGCTCGGCGCGCGGATCCCGGAGCGCTCCGAGATCGCGCCCCCGCCGGCGCCGCTCCGGCTGGCGGGCCGGAAGGTGCTCGCGACGTTCCGCGAGCTCGCCGTGCTCGTGATGTTCGTCGGCGCTGTCAACCAGGCGGCGGTCGAGCTCTGGGTCATCAAGAACCGCTGGAAGGTGCCTCACCCCGAGCCGACGCGTCTCCTCTCGCAGAAGCTCCGGTTCCTCCAGGGCTGGTTCATGTTCTCACCGAACCCCGTGATGGACGACGGGACGATCGTCGTCGACGCCATCACGGTCGACGGCCGCCACATCAACCCCTTCACCGGCGAGCCGCCGAACTTCGACCTCCTGCACGCGAAGAGCTTCGCGTACACCCAGATCTGGTGCGACTACTTCGCCCGCATCAAGCTGCCGGCGAACACCGCGTACCGGGACGCGATGAAGGAGTACATCTACCGCTACCCCGAGCGCACGGGCCGGCCCGAGGACGCGATCGTCTCCGGGGAGGTGTACTGGGTGAAGGACTGGAACCCGAAGTGGGGCAGCACGGAGAGCTACGGGGAGGAGCGCGAGAAGCTCTTCGTCTTCCAGAACCCGAAGGCCCAGGCGCGCGCGCAGGCGGAGCCTCCGCCGGCGCCCGGCGCGCCCGCGGCGCCGCCGAGCCCTGCCAACTAGGGCGCGGGGAACGCGGGGAACCAGGGGAAGCACGGCAAGCAGGGGGACCTGGTGGGGTGCCCAGGGTCCCCCCCAACGACAGACCGGCGGCGGAGAGAAAACCGCGATCCATGCTTGACAGCGGCGCCCCGGCGAGTAGAGTCCGCGCTCTCGAAAGCGAGGGCCTGTAGCTCAGTTGGGAGAGCGCTAGAATCGCACTCTAGAGGTCGCAGGTTCGATCCCTGTCAGGTCCACCCTCGAAGCAGCTCAATTCTCTTTCTTAGCCGTTCTTCTTCCTCCTCCACGCCATTGTCACGCTCTCGAAAGCGTGTGACCGCATAAAAAGCGGTCCGCGGAGAGCGCGTGAGATCGAGCAGGCGCGTGGCCAGCGCCTGGATCGGGCGCGAGGTGACCGCGATGAGGTGCTGCCGTCCGCACGGGGGCAGCGCGCTGAGCGCCGCCGCGGCGTTCCTCGATGTCGCCCTGTGCCTCGCTGCGCTGAGCGCCCGCGCGGCCGCGGATGGCGCTCAGCCGGCCGCGTGCGTCAGGCCCATCGGTGGTGGATGAGGTGGAGCGTCCACCGGGGCGGCGCGCGGCGCGATCCGAGGAGCGCATCGGTCCGCGGAGGCCGCGCAGCCGATGTGCTCACGCCGCCGGCGCCTCCGCGCTGTCCGCGGCGCGAGGCTCGCCGAGACGGCGCGGAGGCTTGGATCGATCACTCGTCGATCGGCTCGAAATCGGCCTTGGTCGCGCCGCACTCCGGGCACATCCAGGAGTCGGGCAGGTCCTCGAACGAGGTCCCGGGCGCGATGCCGGTGTCGGGGTCACCGACCCCCGGGTCATAGACGAATCCGCACACCAGACACCGATATTTCTTCATCCGTGGTCCTCCTCAGGAGCTCGACGAGCGGCGCAAGAAGCTACCACGAGGGCGGACACGACCGCAGATGAACCTTCTGGTCCGCAGCTCTCGCCGCGGCGCCCAGGTCCTGCGCCTCGGCGCGCCGCCGCGGCGACCGTGGCCGCCAGGACGCGCGCCTCAGGGCGGCGCCGGAGCGTCGCGCACCGCGAGCTGCTTCTTCCGCAGCACGCGCGCGATCGGCCAGTAGGCGAGCCGGAGCAGCCACCGCGGGCAGATGACGCCGAGGTGGATGACGAGCCACGCCACCACCCCGGGCACCACGAGCGCGCGGCCGCGGTCCACCGCGCGGACCAGCGCGCGCGCGCAGCGCTCCGGGGAGATCGACAGGAGCGCGGGAGGCTCGAGGCCCGTGAAGTTGCCGGCCACCTCGTTGAACTCGGTCCGCACGGGCCCCGGACAGACCTGCGTCACCCGCACGCCGGTGCCGGCGAGGTCGAGGCGGAGCGCTTCGGTAAAGCTCGTAACGAAGTGCTTCGTGCCGACGTACGCGGCCATCCCGGGCCCGAACGTCAGCCCGAAGCCGGAGCTCACGTTCGCGATCGCGCCGCGCCCGCGCGACACCATCGGGCCGACGAGCCGGTGCGTGAGGTACGCGAGGCTCGTCACGTTCAGCGCGATCATCTGCTCGGTGCGCGACCACGCGGAGAGATCGAACACGCCGATGTCGCCGAAGCCGGCGTTGTTGACGAGGACGTCGACCCCCCCGACCTCGGCCGTGGCGGCGAGCAGCATCGCGTCGACCGCCGCCCGATCGGTGACATCGCAGCCGAAGGCGAGCACGGCGAGCGCCGGGCGGGCCGCGGCGAGCTCGGCGCGCAGCGCCTCCAGGCGATCCTTGCGGCGCGCGACCAGCACGAGCGCCCGGGCGCGCTGGGCGACCTCGTGCGCCAGCGCGCGGCCGATGCCCGACGACGCGCCGGTGATGAGCACGACCCCGCTGTCGATCGGCGATTGCACGGCCGAAAGGGTTGCCCGGCGCCCCCCGGGCGCGCAAGGGCCCCCTCGCCGGTCGGCCTCGCATCGTCCACGCTCCCGCGCTTCCGTCCTCCGGCGTTTCCGCGCTTCCACGCTTCCACCCTCCGGCGCTTCCGCGCTCCCACGCTTCCGCGCTGCCACGCTTCCGCCCTCCGGCGTTTCCGCGCCTCCGCGCTTCCGCTCCACCGCAGCTCGCCCGCTACACCCCGGAGGCCGCGCGAGCGCGCCGCGCAACACCTCGGAGAAATCGGGCGAAACGGAGAAGCGCACCTCGGAGGAGATAGGCGCGCAGGAGGCACCTCGACATCCATTGCGCTACCTTCGAGACCGCGAGTCGCAACCGGCCGGTAACACGCAACACCCCGGGGGCGCCCCCGCGACCGCCGCCAGCACCGCGCCTTGGCCGGCGAGCGAGCCGGCGGCGCGGCCGCGCCGCGCGTTGACGTCCACGGCGGCTCTCTCATACCGTGGACGGCGTCCTCACGAGCCAGGAGACCTCATGCGTTGGCCCTCATCTCTCATCAGTGTGCTCTTCATCGCCGCCGGGCTGGGCGCCTGCGAACGATCCGCGGACTACGAGCACAAGGCCGCCCCGGCCTCGAACACGGCGAAGCCCGCCGCGACCGCCGCGGCGACAAGCGACGTGAAGCCGCTCGTCTTCGATCCGAAGGACGTCAAGTCCTTCCAGGTCCTGCCCGCAAAATTCGAGACGGACAAGAACACGATCACCGATGACAAGGTGACCCTGGGAAGGATGCTGTGGTACGAGACGCGCCTCTCGAAGAACCACGATATCTCCTGCAACTCGTGTCATGGCCTCTCGACCTACGGCGTCGACAACAAGCAGTTCTCCTCCGGGCACAAGGGCCAGCTCGGCGGCCGCAACTCGCCCTCTGCGTACAACGCGGGCCCCCACATCGCCCAGTTCTGGGACGGCCGGGCGGCCACGCTCGAGGACCAGGCCAAAGGGCCTATCCTGAACCCCGTCGAGATGGCCATGCCGGACGAGAAGCGGGTCATCACGACGCTCAAGTCGATCCCCGAGTACGTGAAGCTCTTCAAGGCGGCCTTCCCCGACGACAAGGAGCCGATCACCTACGACAACATGGCCAAGGCGATCGGCGCGTTCGAGCGCGGCCTGGTCACGCCGTCGCGCTTCGACAAGTTCCTGGGCGGCGACGACAAGGCCCTTACCGCCGAGGAGAAGGCCGGGTTCCACAAGTTCATCTCGCTCGGGTGCCCGACCTGCCACACGGGCGTCGCCGTCGGCGGCTCGACGTTCCAGAAGCTCGGCCTCGTGAAGGAGTTCCCCGGCCTCAAGGACAACGGGCGCTTCGACCACACGAAGGACGAGAAGGACAAGTTCTTCTTCCGCGTCCCGAGCCTCAGGAACGTCGAGAAGACCTTCCCGTACTTCCACGACGGCTCGATCGCGACGCTCGACGAGACGGTGACCAAGATGGCGTGGCACCAGCTCGGCGTGGAGGCCAAGCCCGAAGAGGTGAAGGCGATCGTCGCGTTCCTCAAGTCGCTCACCGGCGATCTCCCGACCGACTACATCAAGCAGCCCGAGCTGCCCCCGAGCGGGCCGACCACGCCCAAGGCCGACCCGACGTGAGCTGATCGCGCTGATCGCGCTGATCACCTGATTGCGCCGGGAGGGCGGATCGGCTCTGCTCCGCCCTCTCGGATGAGCACGAGCTCCAGCGACGACGGACGATCCGCGCCCGCTCCAGAGGACGGAGCGGGCGCGTCCGCGGAAGGGGCTCGCGACGCGAGCGAGGGGCGCACCGCGAGGGCGCTCGTCTTCGTGCGCGAGCGCTTCGACGGCGCGTGCCTGGCCTTCCCCGTCGCGGCGCCGGACGTCGCGAGCTTCGGCCGCGACGAGGACGTCCTCGTCGAGCAGCAGCTCTTCCTGCGCGAGCACGCCGCGCGCGCCCGGCCCGACGCGGTCTCCCGGCTCTCGTTCCCGCGAGGGACAGGGCTCCTCTCGGTGAGCGTCCCCGTCCCGCGCGACGACTTGCCGCGCAAGCTGCGGAACGAGGTGCCGGTGAGCTTTCCCTGCGTCGTCGTGCCGGCCGGCGAGCTGGACGCGCGCGGGCAGGCGGAGGCGCCGGCGGCGGAGCGCGGCGACGCGTGGGTGCTCGTGCCGAGCCTCGGGCACGCGTTCTACGTGGAGGCCGGCGAGCCGATCGAGGCGGCGATCCGGCACGAGGTGCGCCGGCTGCTCGCGTCGCAGGTCCTGTCGACGTGGGAGCACCTGGGGCTCCTGCCCGGGAGCGCGCACCGCCTGGAGGTGCTCCACGCGCCGCTGCCCGAGCCCGAGCGCGCGGGCGGGCACGGGCCGCGCGGCGCATCGATCGTGGAGCGCGCGCGGCGGAAGAAGGCCGTGGAGACGCTCGTCGCGGTGGCGACGCCGCTCCACGTGGCGGCGCAGCGGAGCCCGCTCGCGACGCCGCCGCTCGCCTGCCGCGACGCGGAGCTCGCGCGCCTCGCGGCGCTACTCGACGGCGAGGAGCGCCTCGGCGTGCTGCTCGTGGGCCCGGAGCACGCCGGGAAGACCGCGCTCGCGCTGGCGTATGTCGCCCGCCAGACGCGGCTCGTCTACGCGACGTCGGGCGCACAGCTCATCGCGGGCATGAGCGGGCTCGGGCAGTGGCAGGAGCGCATCCACGGCGTGATGGAAGCCGCCGCCGCGCTCGACGCGGTGCTCTACTTCGAGAACCTCGACGATCTCCTGGCCGAGCGCGTCGACGGGGGGCACGTGGACCTGGCCGGCGCGATGCGGCCCTACCTCGACGAGGGGCGGGTGCGCGTCCTGTGCGAGCTCCGGGACGACCGGCTCGACGCGCTCGAGGGGCGGCACTGGGCGTTCTTCGCGGGGCTGAGCCGAATCCGGATCGATCCGCTCTCGGCCGCCGATACCCGGAAGGCGCTCGCCGAGCGCGACGGCCGCGTCGAGCCGCACCGCCCCGCGGTCGCGGGCGACGCGCTGACGGCGCTCGTCGATCTCGCGGAGCGCTACCTGCCCTACAGCGCCTTCCCGGGCAAGGCGGTCCGCCTCTACGAGGACCTGCGCGCCGTGCACGAGCGGGAGCGGACCGCGCAGGGGGAGCCGGTCACGCTCGGGCGGAGCGATCTCTACGAGCTGTTCTCGATGCGCACGGGGATGCCGGCGTTCCTGCTGCGCGACGATCTCCCGCTCCGCGTCGACCGCGTGGCGCGCGACCTCGGCGCGAGCGTGGTCGGGCAGGAGCGCGCGGTGCGCGCGCTCGCCGAGACGATCGCCGTGGTGAAGGCGGGGCTCTCGCCGCCGGACAAGCCGCTCGCGGCGTTCCTCTTCGTGGGGCCGACGGGCGTCGGCAAGACCGAGCTCGCCCGCGCGCTCGCCGGGCTGCTCTTCGGCTCGCCCGATCGGCTCGCGCGGTTCGACATGAGCGAGTTCTCGAGCGAGGGCGCGGCCGATCGCCTGATCCGCGGGACCGACGGCGCGGGCGGGCTGCTCACGCAGCGCGTGCGCGAGCAGCCGTTCTGCGTGCTCCTGCTCGACGAGATCGAGAAGGCCCACCGGGCCGTGTTCGATCTCCTGCTGCAGGTGCTCGGCGAGGGGCGCCTGTCCGACGCGCGCGGCAGGACGGCGTACTTCCACAACGCGATCGTGATCATGACGTCGAACCTCGGCGCGGCGGAGCGGCGCGCGCGGGCGGGGTTCGCCGGCGAGCGAGGCGCCGAGGCGCCGGAGGAGCAGGCCGCGCTGGACGAGGCGCACTACCAGCGCGTCGTCGCGGGCGCGTTCCGGCAGGAGTTCGTGAACCGCATCGATCGCGTGGTGCCGTTCCGGGCGCTGACCCGGGCGGAGCTCGCCGAGGTCGCGCGCCTCACGGCGCGGCGCCTCGCCCAGCGCCGCGGGCTGTCCGAGGCGGGCGTCGCGCTCGAGGTGTCGGAGCGGGCGCTCGCGCGGCTCGCCGAGGACGGCCACGCGCCGGCGTACGGGGCGCGGGCGCTGCGGCGCCACGTCGAGGAGCACCTCGCTGCGCCGCTCGCGCGGCTGCTCGCGAGGCTCGGGGGCGACGCGCGGGATCTCACGGTGTGGGTGACCGAGGCGGGCGAGCCTGAAGCGGCGGCGCCCGCCGACGGCGCCGTGGTCGCCCGCGCCGAGACGCCAGCGCTCCGCCTCGTGGCGCGGCGGCGGCGCGCGGCGAAGGCCGCGCAGCAGGCGTTCGGCGTCGAGCAGGTCGGCGAGCTCCGGCGCGAGGTGGACCGGTGGATGAGCCTCGGGCCGCTCGAGCAGCTCAAGGAGCAGCTCGACTTCCTGCTGACGCAGCTGAGCCTCGCGAGCGGGCCGTCGCGCGATCGGAGGAAGGAGATCGACGCCGCGGCGCTGCAGGCCGAGCACCACCGGCTGAGCGAGCTCTGGGGGCAGCTCGAGCGCGCGCAGGAGGAGATGCACGGCGTCGAGGAGCTCGCCCTGATGGCGCTGCTCGAGGGCGAGGAGGTGCGCGGGCTCGCGGGCGAGGCGCGCGCGGCGTGGGAGGGCGTGCGCAAGGTGCTGCCCCGCGCGCTCGTCGCGACCGAGTCGCGGCGCGACGCGATCACGCTGATCCTGGAGGAGCTCGACGCGGGGGCGTTCGAGCGGTGGCTCGCGCCGCTCCTCAGGGAGCTCCCGCGGCGCGGGTGGGGCGCGACGCTGCACATCGATGGCGACCGGGCCGGGCCCGGCGACGGCGCGTGGCCCGCGAGCCGGCGGTGGGGCCCGCCGCGCGCTCCGGGCGACGTGCTGGACGCGCTCGACGAGCCGAAGCGCGGGTTCCGGAGCGTGCTCCTCCGCTGCACCGGCGCGTACGCCGGGGCGTTCCTCTCGCTGGAGCGGGGGCTCCACCGGCTGGTCGCGCGCAAGCGGGACGCGGGCGAGGCGGGCGAGGCGGGCGAGGCGTGCGAGGCGTCAAAAGACGGCCGGCTGCACGTGTTCGTGCACTTCGTCGCGCACGCGGCCGACATCGCCGAGGACCAGTGGGAGCACAGGTCGCTCGCCCCGCCGCCCGCGGGCTCGGCCGCGGCGCGGCGGCGCGGGGCGGCCGCGCGCGAGCTCGACGAGGTCGAGGGCGCGGCGCTGATCGCGGGGCGCAGGGCGCGGATCGCGATGGATCCGGCGTGGTACTGGGAGCGGCTCGACGAGGTCGCGCTGACGCACCTGCTGCTGTTCGAGGACGAGGGGAGCGGGCTGGATCGGAGCGAGTATTTCAGCGCAGGCGGGGACGGCTCGGCGCTCGATGATTTGCCCGACGCCTGACCTGGCAGAGCCACTACCCTGAGGCCGTGCACTTCACGATCCCGCTCTTCGAACGGCGGACCACGAACGTCGAGTGCGTGACGCTCGGCCTCGGCCCGAGCACGCGCTCGCGGGAGGGGCGGCACGCGGAGCGCGTCCGGCGCCTGCTCACCGAGGAGCTCAGGGCCGTCTTCGAGAAGGCGCGCGCGGCCGAGCTCGCGCGCCTCGAGTTCCCCCGCGGCATCCGGATCGAGAAGGTGCGCCTCGAGCTCACGCTCTCCGGCGCCGCCGAGCGGCGCAAGGTGAGCGGCCTCTGCCCCGTCGTGCTCGAGCCGCGCTGGGCCTCGGAGCACGAGCGCGTCGTCTTCGCCTACCACCCCGCCCGCCAGGGCGAGGCCGCGCCGATCCGCGAGGATCTCCCGCTGGACGAGCAGCTCCGCGCGCTGTTCCAGGTCGCGTGGGCCGCGCTCGACGACGACGAGATCGCGCGGCTCTGGAGCCGGGGCAAGGAGCGCATCACGGCGCTGTCGTTCTCGTGCGCCCCGCGCTCGGCGCTCGCGGACCTGCCGGAGCGCCCGGGCGAGGACGACACCGGCGCCGATCCGGCGTTCCGCTGGAAGAAGCGCCGGGGCCTCAAGGTCCTGCCGAACCTCGGCGTGAGCCTCACGCAGCGCGCGGCCCAGGGCAACCTCGACGCGGGCGTGCCGCGATCGCCGCAGCGCGAGCAGCTCGCCTTGCTGCTCGGCGCGGGCAGGGCGCAGCCGGTCGTCGTCGTCGGCCCGCCGGGGTGCGGCAAGACGACCTTGATCCACCGCGCGGTGCTCGATCTCCTCGCGGCCGACGGGTACGGCGCGCACAAGAACCTCGACCGCGTCCGCGACGTCGTCGCCGTGAGCGGCCGCAGGCTCATCGCCGGGATGAGCCACCTCGGCGACTGGGAGAAGCGGTGCGTCGAGCTCGTCGAGGACGCGCGCAGCCGCGGCGCCATCCTCGTGATCGACGACCTCCACCACTTCGGCCGGATCGGCAGGTCGCGCGAGAGCGAGCGCTCGCTCGCCGACTTCTTCCGCGGCCCGCTCTCCCGCCGCGAGATCGTGATGGTCGGCGAGTGCTCCCCCGAGGCGTTCCGCCTCCTCGAGCAGGAGTCCCCGTCGTTCGCGGCCCTGTTCACGCCGCTCTTCCTCCCCGAGGCGACGCCCTCCGAGACGTTCCGCCTCATGGTGCGGGAGGTCCGCGCGCTCGAGCAGCGCCACGCCGCCCGCGTGAGCCCGTACGTGCTGCGGACGATCCTCGACCTCGGCGGATCGCTCCTCTCGGCGCAGGCGCTGCCTGGCAAGGCCATCGACCTCTTGCGCGAGGTCGTCCGCGCGGGCGTGACGCCGTCGCCCTCCGGGGAGCCGGGGCCGGCGCGCGGCCACGCGCCGCGCCCGGTCGGTTCGCAGGACGTGCTGCGGCTCCTGTCGCAGAAGACCGGCGTACCGCGGCTCCTCCTCGGTGGCGACGAGCCGCTCGACGCCGGCGCGCTGGAGGAGGAGCTGGGCCGGCGTGTGATCGGCCAGCCGGAGGCCGTGCGCGCCGCGGCGGACCTCGTTTCGCGCATCAAGGCGGGCCTCGTGGATCCGCGGCGCCCGTACGGCGTGTACCTCTTCACCGGGCCGACGGGGACCGGCAAGACCGAGCTCGCCAGGTGCATGGCGGAGCTCATCTACGGCAGCGCGTCGCGCCTGCTCCGCTTCGACATGAGCGAGCAGAGCGGCCCGGACGCGCCGGCGCGGCTCGTCGGCGATCGCTACGCGCCCGACGGGCTCCTGACGCAGCGGGTGCGGGAGCAGCCGTTCTCGCTGGTGCTGCTCGACGAGATCGAGAAGGCGCACCCGTCGGTGCACGGCCTCTTGCTCCAGCTCTTCGAGGACGGGCGGCTCACGGACGCGGCGGCGAGGCCCGCGCACTTCCACCACGCGGTCGTGGTGATGACGTCCAACCTGGGCGCGCGGTCGCGGGCGCTGGTCGGCTTCGGCGGCGCGGGGCTCTCGGAGGCGCGGGCGCTCGCGATCGCGGAGGAGTCGGCCCAGGAGGTCGCGCGGGCGGTGCGCGACTTCTTCCCGCCGGAGCTGTTCAACCGGATCGATCGCGTCGTGCCGTTCCGGCCGCTGACGCCCGAGGTGGCGGTGCGGGTGGCCGAGAAGGAGCTCGACCGGCTGCTCGGCCGTCGCGGGCTCGCCGAGCGGAGCGTCTTCGTGCGCCGGGGCGCCGGCGTGGCCGAGCGGATCGCGCGCGAGGCGTTCGTGGCCGAGGACGGCGCCCGCTCGGTGAAGCGGTTCATCGAGGACGAGATCGGATCGCTGCTGAGCGACGCGCTCACCCGCGGCGCGCCCGCCGCGATGCAGGTGATCCGCATCTTCACGACCGCACGCGGCGACGGCGCCGCCGCGGCGGGCGACGGCGCCGCGTCCCGCGGGTCGCCCGGGTCGTCCGGATCACCCGAGTCACCCGCGTCACCCGCGTTTGCGCTGCACCGCGAGGCGCTCGCGGAGGCCGAGCCCGCGGCCGCGGCGTGGGCCCTCGCGCCGCTCATGGCGAGGCCGCTCGGCGCGCTCACGGCGGAGCTCTCGCCGCTGCTCGAGTTCGTCGACGCGCTCGATCGGAGCGACGACCTCGCGCGCCTCTCCGAGCGGATCCGCTACCACCTCGCGGAGCACGGCCGGACCGCCGCGGAGGGACCCGAGGCGCACGAGCACGCGGAGGCGGTCTACAACCTCGACGCCATGCGCGGCGCGATCCGGGCGTTCCGCGAGCGGATCGACCTCGTCCGGCGGCGGAGCGGCGACGACGACGAGCAGCAGCACCTCGACCTGGAGGTGCGGAGGTTCGGCTACGTGACGGTCGAGGACGAGTGGAGCCGCTCCCGGGTGCGCCTGTTCCACCGGCGCCAGCTGCCGGGCCCGCTGCGCCGGCCGGCGAAGCAGGAGGTCCTGGAGTGCATCGCGGAGGGCCACGCGCTCCGGCGCGCGCTCCGCAAGGTGGACGAGCCGGGCCAGCACGCGGTCCTGATCGAGCTGCTCCGCGCGGCGCGCCTCGACGAGGGGCCGGCCGGCGCGCGCGACGAGCCCGAGGAGGGGCTCTTCGAGGCGCTCGCGCGCGCCTACGGCGAGGCAGGGGGCGAGGTGGAGGGGTGGGCTTGCGCGCCGCTCGGCAGCGCGTCCGGCGGCGACGGGCGCGCGCGCGTGGTCGAGCAGGGCCGCGGGGCGGCGGGGCTCGAGGCGATGCTCGCCGCCCCCGGGCGCGGGGCGGAGCTCCTCGTCCTGAGCGTCGTGGGCCTGTGCGTGATGGACTTCTTCGAGCTCGAGACGGGCGCGCACGTCTGGACGTCGCTCTCGCGCGGCCCCGAGGTGGTGCGGGTGCGCGTCCTGCCGGCTCGGCCGGGCCTCTCGCCGGCGCGCGCGGTCCGGGAGCACCTCGACCTGCAGGCGGCGTTCGACGAGGCGGCGCGGCGCGGGCGCGCGCTCCCGCCGAATCCGGCCGAGCTCCTCCCGGTGGTGCGGCGCGTCCGGTTCGACCCGCCGCGCCGCCCGGGCGCGACCGCGCCGATCGAGATCGAGGACTACGTGATGGGGTATGCCGAGTCGTCGCTGGTGCGGAGCCTGTCGCAGGCGCTGGCCCCGCTGTGGCTGCTCCGGATGAGCCGGGAGGACGTGGCGTAGCCGGCGCTCCGGGCCGCTACTCCGGGGACGCGCGGGCGACGGCGGGCGGCCTCTCAGGGCAGCCGGAAGAGCGGGCGGCCGTAGGCCATGGAGGGCCAGGGGATGGCGGCGAGGATGACGAGCAGCGTGACGAGGACGCCGATCGCCAGGCGCCGGTGCTGCGCGGTGGGGTCCGGGGCTCGCTTCGCCCGGGCCCAGGCGACGTGGGCGACCGCCACCGCCACGATCATGGCGAAGATGTGCTCGACGGCGAAGAAGCGCAGCGCCGCGATGGGCATCGCGGCCTTCAGCGCGGCCAGCGACGTGGGCCTGAGCGGGCTGAGCGCGGTGTAGAGCAAGACGCCGAGGAGGAGCTGGGCGTCGAGCGAGCCGACGAACGCCGCGCCGACCTTGCGATCTGCCGCCGTCCACGGCCCCCGCTGGACCCAGCCGCGGACCGACCGCGCGAGCGCCAGGAGCCCGAGCAGCAGGACGACCCAGCGCAGCCACGAGTGCGCGACGAGGACGAACGAATAGATCATGGACCTTGCTTTCCGGCCGCGGTGCCGGCCTCGATGATGTACTGCGCGATGTCGGCGAGATCCGACTCCCGGACGCCGCGGAAGCTGGGCATCGGGGGGACGTCGGCGCGCTTTCGCCCCGGGGTCACGGCCCAGCGGACGATGCCCTCGGGATCGGTCCTGTAGAGCCCTGCGATCTCGCTGAGCGGAGGGCCGACCAGCTTGGCGCTGGGGGCGTGGCACGCCGCGCAGAGGGTGGAGAACATGGCCTTGCCCTTCGCGGCCTGCGGCGAGAGCGCGACCGCCTCCTCGGCGGGGTCGGGCCTCTTGCACGCGGCCGCGAGCAGGAGCAAGGCGGCGAGGATCGGCGACCACTTCATGCGGGCGGGCCGGAACATAGCGCGCGGCGGCGCCGCGTGGGGCCGGCGTCTCGCCGCGGGGATCACCTGGGCGCCGCGCGCCCGGCCAGCCCGAGCTAGAGGCCGCGGCGCGGGGCGCCGAGGGAGCCGGGTCGCCTCGCGACGGTCACTGCGTCTTGAAGAGGTCCAGGATCCCCTGCCCGATGGCGGCCGGGTCCGGCACCGCGACGCCGGTCGGCTCGGTGCCCTCGAGGAACACCTCTTCCACGGCGCCCTCCTGGCCCGGGAACGCCCCCATCCCGCTCTCCGGGTCGATCGGGAGGCGCACGATCCCGAGCGGCTCCGGGAAGTCGGTCGCCGGCCGCCCCGCGTGCGCCTTCTCCATGAACGCGATGAAGGCCGGCAGGGCGGCGCTGCTGCCCACCTCGCGCGCGCCGAGCGTCGTGGCGTCGTCGAAGCCGGTCCACACGGCGCACGCGATGTCGGTCGAGTAGCCGACGAACCACGCGTCCCTCGCGTCGTTCGTCGTCCCGGTCTTGCCGGCGATCGGCCGGCGCAGCGAGAGCGCCTGCTTCGCCGTGCCGACCTTCACGACCGAGGTGAGCAGGTCCGTCGTGAGGTACGCCTCCGCCGCCGTCATCACCGGGCGCGGCGGGAGCCGCGCCGGCAGGGGCAGCGCCTCGCCGCGCGGGCCCGTGATCTTCGTCACGAGGACGGGCTCCTGGTACGCGCCGCCCGCGGCGAACGTCGCGTAGGCGGCGGCCATCTCGCGCGGGGTCACCTCGTAGGAGCCGAGCGCGAGGGACAGGTCGGCGCCGAGCTTCGACGTGATCCCGAGCTCGCGCGCCCACGCGACGACGGCCTCGGGGCCGACGTCCCGGAGCGCCGACACCGCGGCCACGTTCACGCTGTGGGCGAGCGCCTCGCGCAGGCGCTTCGGGCTCTGCCCCTCGCTCTCGTCGTAGTTGCCGGGCCGGTAGCCCTCGAGCGCCGCCGGGTCGGTCTCGAGCATCGAGGCGGCCGTGAGCTTGCGCGAATGGATGCCGTAGCCGTAGACGATCGCCTTGAAGGTCGATCCCGGCTGGCGGAGCGCGCGGCTCGCCCGATCGAGGCCGCCGCGCGCGCCCTCGTAGCCGCCCGCGAGCGCGACGATCTCGCGCGTGCGCGCGTCGATCGCGATGAGCGCGCCCTGCGGGCCGAGGTCGAGCCGGAGCTTGCCGGCCTCGGGGTCGCCCTCGAAGCGCACGCGCAGCACCTTGCCGACCTCGGCGAAGCGGCTCGGCGGGAGCCCGCGCGGGTTGTAGCGGCGCTCCTTGCGCAGATCGACGGCGCCCTGCGCCGTGCCGACGCGGACGGCCAGCGTGCCGCGCGCGTCGTCGGCGCCGGTCACCGCGCCCAGGTAGGCGCGGCCCGCGTCCTTGGGCGCGCCCTGGAAGGGCGCCGGATCCCCCTTGGCGCGGGTGAACGGCGCGACGAGCCCGTGCCGCGCGGCGTAGGCGTCGAGGTTCTGGCGCACCGCCGCGCGCGCCGCGGCCTGCATCTTCGGATCGATCGAGGTCACGACCGTGTAGCCGCCGTACCTGGCGTCGGGCCCGACGGCCTTCCGCAGCGCGCGCTCGGCCTCGGCGAGGACCTCGGGCGCGAGCTCGTCCAGGTGCTCCGGCTCGGGCGCGAGGCGGATCGGCTCCGCGAGCGCGGCGTCGATCTGCGCCGCGGGCAGGAAGCGCTTCTCGCGCATCTGACCGAGCACGAAGGCGCGGCGCTTCTCGGCGCGCTCCTTGTTCACGCGCGGCGAGTAGAGGGAGGGCCCCTTCACGATGCCCGCGAGGAGCGCCGCCTCGGCCAGCGTGACCTGACGGACGCTCTTGCCGAAGTAGAACCGCGCTGCCTCCTCGACCCCGTAGCGCCCGTGCCCGAAGTAGATGTGGTTCAGGTAGAGCTCGAGGATCTGGTCCTTCGTGAGCTCCTGCTCGATGCGGCGCGCGAGGAGGAGCTCGCGTATCTTCCGGTCGAGCGTGCGCTCGTGCGTGAGCAGCACGTTCTTCACGACCTGCTGGGTGATCGTGCTGCCGCCCTGGCGCGCCTCCGCCGAGCGCAGATTGACGATCAGCGCGCGGAGCATGCCCAGGTAATTGAGGCCGTCGTGTTTGTAGAACCTGGCGTCCTCGGCCGCGAGCGCCGCGAGGCTCATCACCGGCGGGATCTCGGTGACCGGCACGAGCGTGCGGCGCTCGACGAAGAGCTCGCCGATCACCGTGCCGTCGCGCGCGAGGAACCGCGTCACCTGCGGCGGGTCGTAATTCTTCAGCTCCGCCGTTGTCGGCAGGTCGCGCTCGTAGTGGCGGACGACGAGGAAGAACGCGATCACGGCGGCGGCGAGGAGGCACGCGAGGGCGATCGCGAGCCCCTTGCCCCAGCGGGCGAGCTGGGCGCGGAGCGGCGGCCTGGGCCCGGCGCCCCGGGGCTTCCGCTGGAAGGCCGCGCGGAGCGCCGCGCCCGCGCGCTTCCACAGCGGGAGATCGAGCGCCGCCCTGACGAGGGCGCGCGCTCTTCCCGGCGTTCCCTCCTGCGCGCGGCGGCCCGGTGGCGCCGGCGGGTGCGGCCCGGGCGACCACGGGACGGTCGCGCGCGGAGCGTCGGGCGGAGGCTCCGGGGGCGGCGCCTGCGCCGGGCCTCGCGGCGACCAGAGCCGCGTCGGCGCGCGATCGCTCGGCGGCGGGTCGGGGCTCGCCGCGCCCGCGTCGTGCGGGAGCGTGGGCTCCGCCGGCGCGGATCGTGGGCCCGGTCCTTCAGGCGGCGCGGCGGGTTTTCGTGGGAGATCCGAGGCCATGCGTCCGCGCGCCGGAGCCAGCGGCGCCACCGCGGCGCCCGGATGGGGTGTTCCAGCCGCGCCACGGTATCACGAGGACGGGCGCCGCGGAGTGCGCCGGCCAGCCGCCGATCCATCGACCATCGATGTTCCGCTCGCAGCTCATCCGCTTGTCCTCGAAGGAATTGCCCGCCAGAGGCCGCGCCGATCGCGACGAACGTCGTGCGAGGCACGCTGTCCTGGAGCCAGCGGCCGGGCCCTTCGATCGTGATGGACCGCGCTGCCGATAGGCACTCGAGCACCGCCGCGCTCGCTGGGGCGTGATAGCGTCGGTGGCGCCCGCCATGACCGACCAGGAAATCGACGCCCTCATCGCCGAGAACCAGTTCCATCCCAACGTCGTGTGGCGCCGCATCCCCGGGAAGGGCCGGGGCGTCTTCGCTCGCCGGTTCCTGCCGAAGGGCACGGTCGTCGAGTGGGCCGCTGTCAGCTGCTTCCCGGCCTCGGATCTGAAGACGGAGGAGCACCGCGGCTGCCAGGCGCTCCATCACGTGTTCACGTGGGGAAAGGAGCCCGGGCGGGAGAAGGCGTATGCGTGGGGGTTGCTCGCGCTCTACAACCACTCGGCGACACCCAACGTCGAGATGGATGACGGTCCGGTGCCGGACTCGATGGCTGCCATCGCGCTCCGCGACATCCAGGCGGGCGAGGAGCTCTGCTTCGACTACGGCTATACCTGGTTCGATCCTCGCTGAGGCGAGGGCGCCAGCGCCGCGGCGACGGCCGTATCGCTCCGGCTCACCTCGACGACACCGTCGCCCGTGCAACCGCCAGGCAGCCGCACGGGCGCTCCGCGCTCGCCTCTTGCGGCAGCGGCATCCAGGTCAAGGCCTGGGCAACACACAGGCCGGACTGTCGTCGTTGCGGAGGTGAGGACGGGATTCGAACCCGCGTATAACGGTTTTGCAAACCGTTGCCTAACCACTTGGCTACCTCACCGACTGTTCGAAGCGGCGGGAGGTCATGCCTCATCTCTGCCCAGCTGTCAATGCCTTTGCTTTCCCCGTCCTCCGTTCACGCGGTCGAGCCGTCCCTTCGGTCACCCCCGGTTCCCCTGCGGTTCCCCTTCGGTTCCCCTTCAGTTCCTTGGCCGGCGCTTCGCCGCGCTCGTTCCGTCGTTCCGTCGTCGTTCCCGTCCTGATCCTGGAGCCGGCGGAGGGGGGAGGGGGAGCGCACGGCGCGCGCTGGGGACGGGCCGCTGTCCGAGCGACCCTGCGCCTGCGTTCACCTCGCGAAGCGAGGTGGACACAGGCGCCAACGCGAGTTCGGCGGGGCCCCAGCGCGCGCCGTGCGCTCCCCCTCCCCCCTCCGCCGGCCGCTGCCCCCTGGAGGGTTTTCCGGCGCCTTGCAGAACGCCCGCACCGCGCGCGCCCCCCCGCTTGGCCCCGCGGCTTACTGTTCGCGCCCGCCGCGCCCCGCCCCTCGCGCGCGCGGCACCCTCTCCCGCGCCCCCAGGGCTCGCCCGATGTAGCTGGCCGTGTAGACCGCCCGCCGCGTCGCCTGGATCAACCCGCGCGGCACGATCCCCTTCCCCGTCTGGAACGGGTTGAAGCGGAGGGCGCGCTGGTCGATGTCCACCGGCTCGTACAGCTCCATATCGGCCACTGCCATCCACCGTGCGCGCGAGCCCCCTCGCCTCACCTCGAGGCGCAGCAGCGCGAGCCCCGCCTCAGCGGCGCGCTCCAGCTTCTCCCGGCGGTTGCCTTTCACCACCGCCGCGCGCAGCGGCACCAGGCGGAACTCCGCGCGACCGAAGCCGGCCACGTCGAACCGCGCCAGCGCGTAGTAGTCGTTGTCCAGGAAGTCGTGCCTCTTCGTCGTGAACAGGGCGAACGGGAGCAGCAAAAGTCGGCGCGCGCTCACGAAGATGAGGTCCTGATCGCCGGCGCTCGCGGCCGGCGTCACCTCTTCGCTGGTCCGGAAGCGCACCGCGACCCCCAGCACGTCCGGCCGGCGCTCGCCCTTGCCGCCCCGCCACCGCCACATCCCGCCCGAGAGCCGCACGAGCGCCGGCCCCGCCAGCCGCTGCGCCAGCGCGCCGACCTCGCCCTCCACCGCGAGCGCCTTCACCCCCGCGCAGTAGACCACGCCGTCGGGATGGAACAGCCTCGCTCTCCGGATGAAGCTGCCCACCCCGGCGATGGGAGACAGCGCTCCCCCGATCACACGCCCAACCGCTTCGAAGAACCGCATGGTGACCCCTCCCTCGAACCTGGAGCGCCGGGGGCCAATCGCAAGTTGGGCGCGGCCCGACAGCGCCCCTCCCGCGGCGCTCACCCGCGTCGAAGCGTCGAGATCTGCTGTTCTCCGCGCGCCATCCGTCCTCCTGGGCAACGGCGTTTCCAGGGAAGCGCCGTGTCCCCGGCGCTCCCTCTCGTGCCGCTCGTGCCGAGTCCTCCAGCGGCCCGCGCTCCGTCGCGCACTCCATCCCGTGCGGGATGGAGCGCGCGCGTCACCCCGCGCCGGCCTTCGCCGCCGGGTCGATCTCCGGAGCCGCGTCTCGCTGCGCCCGGTGCTCGATAAGGCGCTTCGCCACGAGCGTCAGGAGCGCGAGCAGGACGAGCAACGAGGCGACCGCGAACGCCGCCGAGAAGTGGAACTCGTTGTAGAGCACCTCGACGTGCAGCGGCATGGTGTTGGTCTGCCCCCGGATATGCCCCGAGACGACCGACACCGCGCCGAACTCGCCCATCGCCCGCGCGTTGCAGAGCACCACGCCGTAGAGCAGGCCCCACTTCGCGTTGGGGAGGGTGATGCGGAAGAACATGCTCCACCCGCTCGCGCCGAGCGACAGCGCCGCGTGCTCCTCGTCGGCCCCCTGGCTCTCCAGGAACGGGATGAGCTCGCGCGCGACGAACGGGAACGTCACGAAGGTCGTCGCGAGGATGATCCCCGGACGATCGAAGATGACCCGGAGGTCGTGCTCGATGAGCCAAGGGCCGAGCACCCCTTGCGCCCCGAAGAGCAGGACGAAGATCATGCCGGAGATCACCGGCGAGACCGCGAACGGCAGATCGATGAGCGTGACGAGAAGGCTCTTTCCCGTGAACTCGAAGCGCGCGATCGCCCAGGCCGCGGCCACGCCGAAGACGAGGTTGAGCGGCACGGCGATGATCGCGGTCGTGAGCGTCAGCTCGATGGCGGCGATGGCGTCCGGCGCGGTGATCGCCCGCCAGTACCCCGCGAGGCCGTCCTTCAACGCCTCGATGAACACCGCCACGACCGGCAGGAAGAGGAAGAACCCGAGGAACGCGAGCGCCGCCGCCGTCAGCGCCCAGCGCACCAGCGGGGGCTCGGACGTCGCGCCGCGCACCGCCCCGCGCGACCTGACCCGCAGCTTGCCGGCCGCGCCAGCCACTACGACGCGACCCCGGGCGCTCTGGCCCCCGCGGACCGCTCGGACGCAGGCTGGGGCGCCTCGACAGCGCTCCGCGACGACACGCGCGCGCCGCTCCAGGACTGGAGTCGGTTGATCAGGAAGAGCAGCACGAAGGAGCAGAGGAGCATCACGAGCGCGAGCGCCGTCGCGCCCGCGTAGTCGTACTGCTCGAGCTTGGTCATGATGACGAGCGGCGTGATCTCCGTCTTGAAGGGCATGTTCCCGGAGATGAACACGACCGACCCGTACTCACCGAACGCCCTCGCGAACGACATCGCGAACCCGGTGAGGATCGATGGCCAGAGCGCGGGCAGGAGGATGCGACGGAAGATCTCGAAGCGGCCCGCGCCGAGCGACGCCGCCGCCTCTTCCTGGTCGACCTCGAGCTCCTCCATCACCGGCTGGACGGTCCGCACGACGAACGGGAGCCCCACGAAGGTGAGCGCGATGACGACGCCCAGACGGCTGAACGCGCTCTGGATCCCGAGCGGGTACAGGAACCGGCCGACCCACCCCTGCTGCGCATAGATGGCCGTGAGCGCGATGCCGCCGACGGCCGTCGGGAGCGCGAAGGGCAGGTCGACGAGCGCGTCGACGATCGACTTGCCCGGAAAGCTGTAGCGGACGAGCACCCACGCCACGAGGACGCCGAAGACCGCGTTGATGCCCGCCGCGATGAGCGACGCAACAAAGCTCATCTTCAACGAGGCGACGGCGCGCGGCGAGGTCACCACCGCCCAGATCTCGGCGGGCTGGAGCGTCGCCGTCTTGAGGAAGATCATCGACAGCGGGACGAGCACCAGCAGCGACAGGTACGTTACCGTAATCCCCATCGCCAGCCCGAAGCCGGGCAGAACGCTCTGTCGCCGCCAGAGGAGAGCCACGAAGTCTACTTACCGGCCTGGTAGATCTGGTCGAAGACGCCGCCGTCGGAGAAGTGCGCCTTCTGGGCTTTTTGCCACCCGCCGAAGACCTCGTCAATCGAGAAGAGCGCGACCTTCTGGAAGACACCCTCCGACTCGGCCGCCGCGAGGATCGCCGGGTTGCGCGGGCGGTAGAAGTGCTTCACCGCGATGCGCTGGCCGTCCTCCGTGGAGAGGAAGGCGAGGTACGCCTCCGCCGCCGCCCTCGTCCCGCGCCTGTCGACCACCTTGTCGACCACCGCGACAGGCGGCTCGGCGAGGATGCTGATCGACGGCACGATCACCTCGAACTTGTCCTTGCCGCTCTGCTTCACCGCGAGCAGCGCCTCGTTCTCCCAGGCGATCAGGACGTCGCCGAGCCCACGCTCGACGAACGTCGTGGTCGAGCCGCGCGCCCCCGTGTCGAGGACGGGCACGTTCTTGAAGAGGCGGCCGACGAAATCCTTCGCCTTCGCCTCGTCGCCGCCCGCCCGCTTCAGCTCGTACCCCCACGCAGCGAGGTAGTTCCAGCGCGCGCCGCCGGAGGTCTTCGGGTTCGGGGTGATGACCGCCACGCCCTCTTTCACGAGATCGTCCCAGTCCTTGATGCCCTTGGGGTTGCCCTTGCGCACCAGGAAGACAATGGTCGACGTGTAAGGAGCGCTGTTGTCCTTGAGGCGCGCCTGCCATCCCTCCTTGATCAGCCCGGCGGACGCGACCGCATCGACGTCATAGGCGAGCGCGAGCGTGACCACGTCCGCCTCGAGCCCGTCGATCACCGACCGGGCCTGCTTGCCCGAGCCGCCGTGCGATTGCTTGATGGTGACGTCCTGTCCGCTCTGCTCCTTCCAGCGCTTCGCGAACGCGGCGTTCACCTCTTCATAGAGCTCGCGCGTGGGGTCGTACGAGACGTTCAGTATCTGCACCGACCCCGACTTCGAGGCGCCGGCCGCGTCGCCCTTCGAGCACGCCGAGAGCGCCAGCGCCAGCACGCAACAAAGCATCGTCATCAAGCATCGCATCGATCGTTCCTACTCCCTTAGCCAGTCGCGAGATACCGCGATTCCCGCTGCGCTAGCGCGTCGAGCAGCTGCTGGAAGCGCGAGGCGCCGCAGCGCCGGGCCATGAACGCCGCGCGGCCGAGCTTCTGGCAGAGCTTCTTGGCGAGGAGCACGCCGCCGTGGCTGTTCACGTCGGTCAGCACGATCACGAGATCGGCCCGCTCGATGGCCGCCCGCAGCTCGGCCGCCCCGCGGCCGCCCGTGTTGCCCGTGTGAAACTCCAGATGGTGCCCCGCCTGCAGCGCCATCCGCTCCAGCTGAGCCTGGTTGCGATCCAACCCACCAATCCAGGTGATCCGCATCGCTCCGCCTCCTTGCTCCTCGCAGCGGGTGACCGCCGCTATAACGGACATATCTCACGCTAAAGCAGAGGACGCAAGGGAGATCTGCCAAAATAACGGAGGACATGTCTTGGATACCGGAGGGACACGAGGCCGGCGGGGTCCGGAAATGGGGCGGGGTTGCCTATCCGCGCGAGCCGTAGGTCATGACGAGGTACATGACGGCCTCGACGCTGCCCGGGTTGCGGTAGCTGTGCGGGCTGTCGGCCTCGAACAGGATGGCGTCGCCGGTCTCGAGCAGGCGCCGCTCGCCGGCCACGGTGATCTCCACCGAGCCCTCGGTGACGATCAGGTTCTCGGCGGTGCCCGGGGCGTGCGCGTCGGCGTGCTCGACCGAGCGCGGCGCGAGGCGGAGCTCGTAGAACTCCACGTTGCGCGGCCGGTCCATCGGGAAGAGCGCCCGGGAAGAGAAGTCGCCGTTGCGAGACCGCAGGATGCGCGCGTGCGAGGCCTGCATGACGGTCGTGACGGGCGATGTCGCCTGGCTCATCAGCGCCGAGAAGGGGACCCCGAGGGCGCGCGCGATCTTCCAGAGGACGTTGATGGTCGGCGTGCTCTGGCCCAGCTCGATCTGCCCCAGCATCGCCCGGCTCACCCCGGACGCCTTCGCCAGGCGCTCGAGCGACAGGCCCCGCTCGGCCCGGAACCGCTTCAGGTTGGAGGCGACGACCGGCGTGAGGTCCGACGCGTCGTCGAACGCCGGGTCGTCCCCGCCAGGCTCGCTCGCCGGGGGCGGGGGTGGGGACGGCGGCTCGGCGGCCGCCGATCGCGCGGGGGTCTGGGCTCTGCGTGCCTTCACTGGACGCGTATCCGCCATGGTGGAGGGCGCGCGTCAAGCGAGCGGGGGGAAGGGCGCGCTCAGGGGCCGCCCGAGACCGCCTCCGCGACCGGGCTCGCGGGCAACGGGCGACGCACCGAAGGCACGGGCGCCGCCAGGAGCACCGGCGAGGTATGGCCGGTGATGAGGCGGGCGCCGCGCTTGAAGGTGATGTACTGCCACATCCACGCGAACATGACGGTGAAGCGGTTCCTGAAGCCGATAAGGAACAGCACGTGGACGGCCAGCCAGGCGAGCCACGCGAGCGTGCCCGACATCTGCAGGCGCCCGACCTTCGCGATGGCGCGCGAGCGGCCGATGGTCGCCATCGTCCCCTTGTCGAGGTAGGCGAACTGCCCGCGCGGGCGGCCCTCGAGATCATCGAGGATGCAGCGCGCGACGAAGCGCCCCTCCTGGATCGCGGCCGGGCTGAGGCCGGGCACGTCGACGCCGTTCCGGTCGCGGAGCGTGGCCATGTCGCCGATCGCGAAGACGTTCGGGTGCCCGGGGAGGGAGCAGTCCGGCCCGACCTTCACGCGGCCGACGCGATCGAGCTCGACGCCGAGCGCGCGCGCGAGCGGGGTGCCGCGGACCCCCGCGGCCCAGATGACGGTCGCGGCGGGGAGGCGCTCGCCGTCCTCGAACAGCACGCCCTGCTCGTCGATGCTGCGGAAGCGGCGCCCCTTGATGACCTCGACCCCGAGGGACGTGAGCTGCTCCTCGGCGCTCGCCGAGAGGCTCTCTGGAAAGGCCTGGAGGATGCGGGCGCCGATCTCGACGAGCAGCACCCGCGAGAGCGAAGGGTCGAGGGAGCGGAAGTCGCGCGCGAGGATGTAGCGCGCGAGCTCGGCGAAGGCGCCGGCCATCTCGACGCCCGTGGCGCCGCCGCCGATGACGACGAACGTGAGCAGCCGCCGCCGCGCGGCGGGGTCCTCCTCGCGCTCGGCGGCCTCGAAGGCGAGCAGCATGCGCTCGCGGATGGTGAGCGCCTCGTCGAGGTTCTTGAGCGCCGGCGCGAACCGGGCCCACTCCTCGTGGCCAAAGTAGTTGTTCGTCGCGCCGACCGCGAGGATCAGGAAGTCGTAGTCGAGCGGGTCGCCGTCGACGGTGACCCGCCGGCCGGCGAGGTCCACGCCCGTCACCTCGCCGAGCAGGACCCGGACGTTGCGCTGGCGCGACAGGACCGATCGGATCGGGACCGCGATGTCGGCCGGCGAGAGGCTGGCCGTCGCCACCTGATAGAGCAGCGGCTGGAACAGGTGGTGGTTGGTCCTGTCGATGAGGGTGACCCGGACGGGCGCGTCGCGGAGCGCCTTTGCCGCGTTCAGGCCGCCGAACCCTCCGCCGACGATCACGACGTGAGGCTCTCTCGCGGTCGTTGCCATGGTGCCTCCTGGCGAGGAACGCTTCCTCGGTGGCACGACGATGGTAGGGGGCGCGGATCACCGCGGCAAGCAGGCGCAGCGCGCGGGCGCGGCGCCGCGATCGCTCATGCCGCCGCGGCCTTCACGTCGCTGCTCGCCTCGGTCTTGCCGTCCGGCGCTTCGCCACGCAGCACCTCGGCGAGCAGCTTCCGGCCGCGGTGCAGGCGGCTCATGACGGTGCCGACCGGGACGCCCAGCCGCGTCGCTGCGTCCTTGTAAGACATCTCCTCGAGGTCCACGAGCACGAGGGTGTCACGGAAGGTCGGCGGGAGCGTCGCGAGCGCGCGCCGCACGCCGGGCGAGAGCGCGTGCATGTCGGCGCAGCGCTCCGGCGCCGTCCACGCGCACGGGTCGGTCGCGAGCACGTCGAGGGCGTTGCGCTCGCGACGGCTGCGCCGGCAGCGGGTGATGAAGACGCTGAAGAGGATCTGGTGCACCCACGCCCGCAGGTTGGTCCCGGGCTCGTAGCTCCCCGCGAACCGGATCGCGCGCTCCACCGTGTCCTGCACGAGGTCCTCGGCCGTCGCGGGCGTCCGGGAGAGCCGCAGCGCGCGGCCGAAGAGCTCCGGTGTCATTTCGACAAGGCCGCGGAGCAGCTCGTCGACCGCTCCCCGCGAGCCCTCTCCCGGCGCCGTCCGCGCCGCGCCGAAGGACGGCCCGCGCCCGAGGGCGCGCGTCGCGCCGGGCGGCGGCGCTAGATTCGAGGACCGGGCGGGGGCATGAGCGGCGTGGACGAGCATGGCGGGACCTCCTGCGTAACCGGCACTGGCAAGGCAGGTGCCACCGCGCGGACCTCGCGAAGGCCGCGGATCACGCTGAACGGCGCGGGCGGAGACACGCGGGCGCGTGTCAAATCGACAGCAGGGAGAACGGGCGCGCCAGGGTGGCGAGCCGCCCCGCGGCGCGCCATGCCCGGCGGCCTCACCCGCGCGAGCGCCGGGCGAGGCGTCCAGCCGGGCGGGGCGTCCGGCGGAGCGGGCGCTCGCGTCACGTCGAGAGCGGGTCGCACCCGGCGGCCAGCGCGGCGATCAGGCCCGGGACCAGCTCGGCGATCTCGCCCGCGAGCAGCCCCCGATCGCTGCCCGTCTGCGCGCGCCACACATCGCCGGCGAGCGCGTGGATCAGCACCCCGGCGCTCGCGGCGGCGGTGGGATCCATCGAGCACAGGAGGGCCGCGATCATCCCGGTCAGGACGTCGCCCGAGCCGGCGGTGGCGAGCGCGGGGTTGCCCGCCATGCAGATGAACATGCGGCCGTCCGGGAGCGCGATGATCGTGCGCGCCCCCTTGAGCACGACGATCGCCCGGGTGAGCGCCACGGCCTCGCGCACGGCGCCGAAGCGATCCTCCTCGACGGCCCGAGCGCTCCGGCCCAGGAGCCGGCCGAGCTCGCCGGAGTGCGGCGTCATGATGAGGCTCCCGCGCGCGGTCGCGAGCGCCTCCGGGCGGCCCACGAAGTGCGTCAGGGCGTCCGCGTCGACGACCTTCAGGCCGTCCCAGCCGAGCACGACGTGATCCACCGCGGCCCGCGCCCGCTCGTCGAGGCCGAGGCCCGGGCCGATGGCGACCGCCCGCCGCCCGGCGAGCGCGCCGTCGAGCGACGCCGCGATGCGGGCCGGATCGATCGAGGTCGTCATCAGCTCCACGACGCGCGACTCCATCGCGCGCGCGGTGTCGGCCCAGGTGCAGATCGTCACGAGGCCCGCGCCCGTCCGCATCGCCGCGCGCGCGGTCAGCAGCGCGGCGCCGAGCTTGCCCGACGAGCCGGCGATGACGAGCACGTTGCCCGCCTGGTGCTTGTAGACGCTCGCCTCGCGCGGGCGCAGCGACGAGCCGATCGTCTCCTTGCGGAGGACCTCCGCGACGTGGCCCACCTGGGCGAGGATCGGCCGGTCCGGGACCCCGAGATCGACGACGTGCACGTTGCCCGCGAGCCGCGCGCCCTCGGGCGTCAGCAGGCCGATCTTGAGGTGGCCGAAGGTGACGGTCTCGTCGGCCTGCACCGCGGCGCCCAGCGGCGCGCCGCTGTCGGCGTCGAGGCCCGAGGGCACGTCGAGCGCGATGCAGAGGCAGGTCGCCGTGTTGAGGACGCCGATGACGTCGGCGAGGTGGCCCTCGATGGGGCGGTCGAGGCCCGTGCCGAAGATCGCGTCGACGAGGAGGTCGGCCCCCGCGAGCGCGACCTCGAGCGGGGCGAGGGACGCGCCCGGGGGGAGCTCGGTCAACGCGCCGCCGAGATCCACGTACGCGTCGTGGTTGATGCGGCTATCGCCGGTGACCTTCTCGGACCGGGCGGCCAGGAAGACCTGGACCTCCGCGCCGCGGGCGAGGAGGTGGCGCGCCACGACAAAGCCGTCGCCGCCGTTGTTGCCGGCCCCGCAGACGACGACGACGCGGGCGTGGAGGGGGTACGTCGCGGGCTGCCCCGGGCTCGGGACGTGCCGCACCGGGAACGATCGGATGCGCGCGGCGCGGGCCTCCTCGGCGTCGCGGCGGCCGTTCGGCGGCGGCGGGACGCTCCCGGGGCGGCCCCGGAGACCCGCCCCGGAGGGCAACGTCGCCGGCCAGAACGCCCGCGCGGGCGAGAGGCCGGACGCGAGCGGGTGCGGCGCGCGGTGCGCGGCGTCGCCGGGCTGCCCGGCGCTGCGCCCCTCGATGATCGCCGAGATCACGTCGGCGGCGCCGCGGCCGGCGTTCTCCATGAGGACGACGCCGGGGACGTGGCACTGGTGGATCGCGTGCTTGTCGAAGGCGCGCATCTGCGCGCGCGATAGGACCGGAATCACGAGCGCTCTTTCCCTTCGTCCAGGCTGGATCGGCTCTCGCCGTCCTCGTCCTCTTCGCTCGAGGATCGGCTCTCGCCGTCCTCATCCTCCTCGGTCGGGGATCGGCTCTCGCCGTCCCCTTCCAGGATAGCCACCGCCGCCGCGACGCCTGCGTCATGCGTGATCGACAGGTGGACCCGCTGGACGCCCATGCGCTCGGCGAGCGCGCGCGCCGGGCCGTGGAGCGCCATCGTCGGCGGCATGCGCGGCGCGCCGCGCACCTCCAGGTGGTGCCAGCTGACGCCCGGCGCGCCGGCCATCGCCTTCACCACGGCCTCCTTCGCGGCGAAGCGGCCCGCGAGCGCCGTCGCCCGGTCCACGCGGTGCGCGAGCGAGCGGCGCTCCGGCTCGGACAGCACCCGCTCCCAGAACCGCTCCCCCCACCGCGCGAGCGCCTCCTCCATGCGTCCGATGCCGCAGACGTCGATGCCGATGCCGAGGATCACGCGCCCCCCTCGCTCGACCGAGCGTCCGGGCCGGCGGCCGGCGGTCGCACGGCGCCTCCGCGGGCGACGCTCGCCGCGATGCGATTGGCGGGACGGACAGACACGGGGAAGGCCATGTGGCGACTCTACCCTATTCGATGGCGACGCCCCCTGAAACGCGCTCCGCGCCTCGCACCGAGCGCGGAAGCGGAAGCAAACGCAGAAAGCGCCTCAACGGCGGCACGCGAGCGGAGAAGAGGCCCGGCGTGAGGCGGCCGGCCGCGGCCTCGGGCGCCGCGACCGCGCGGCGAGCGCGGCCGTGGAGCGTCGCCCCCGCGCGCCGATCGCGGCTACCATGCTCGCGGCGCCAATGCAGACAGCCCTCGATCTGACGGTCATGCTCCCGCAGAGCGCCTACGATTACGGCGAGCGCTCGTCGGGCGAGGCCCACGGCGTGGTGCTGACCAAACCCCACGTCGTGAATCTCATCCTCGATCTCGCGGGCTACACCGCGGACCGGGATCTCGCGTCGCTGTCGCTGCTCGAGCCAGCCTGCGGCCACGGCGCGTTCCTGGTCCCCGCCGCCGAGCGGCTGATCCAGTCGGCGCGCCGCCACGATCGCGACCTCCTCGATATCGAGCCGGCGATCCGCTCGTACGACGTCGAGCGAGATCACGTCGACCGCGCGCGCCTCGCGGTCGCCGGCGCCCTCGCGCGGCTCGGGCTGCCGCACGCCGACGCGACGCGCCTCTCCGAGGCCTGGATCGCCCACGGCGACTTCCTGCTCACCAGCCAGGGACGCCGATTCGACGCGGTGGTCGGCAACCCGCCCTACGTCAGGATCGAACAGCTCTCGCCCGAGCTCCAGGAGGAGTATCGACACCGGTACAGGTCGCTCTACGACCGCGCCGATCTCTACGTGGCGTTCATCGAGCGCGGCCTCGAGCTCCTCGCGCCCGGCGGCGTCCTCTCCTTCATCTGCGCCGACCGGTGGACCCTCAACCGGTACGGCGCGCCGCTCCGCCGGCTGCTCTCGAGGTGGTTCCGGGTGCGGTGCTACGTCGATCTGCGCGGCGCCTCTCCCTTCGAGTCCGAGGTCGTCGCCTACCCGTCGATATTCGCCGTGTCGCCCGGCAAGACGGGGAGCGTCCCTGTCGCGACGCTGCGCACCGCCTCGCCGGAGGAGTGCGAGGCCGCGTCCGCCGCGCTTCGACGCGCGGAGGGGCGCGCGGAGGCGGGCGCGGCGGAGCGCGGCTCCGGCGTCGCCGTGTCGGAGTATGCTTCCTGGTTCGAGGGCGACGACCCGTGGGTGCTCGGCTCGCCAGAGCACCTCGAGGCCCTGCGCGCGCTCGAGGCGCGGTTCGCGCCGATCGAGGAGGTCGGCGGGACGCGCGTCGGCATCGGCGTCGCCACCGGGAGCGACAGGATCTACATCGTCGGCGAAGAGGTGGATATCGAGCGCGATCGCCTCGTGCCGCTCGTCATGCGAGACGATATCGAGGACGGCCGCATCCGCGACGCCAGGCGGTTCGTCATCAATCCCTTCGGATCCGACGGCAAGGTGGTCAATCTCGAGGAGTACCCCAGGCTCTCCGGGTACCTGCACGCGCACGAGGCCGAGATCAGGAGGCGCTACATCGCGCGACGCGGCGGCGCTGGCTGGTTCCGCACCATCGATCGCGTGGTCCCGGGGCTGACCACCGCCCCGAAGCTGCTCGTCCCCGACATCGCGGGCTCCAACGAGGTGGTCTATGACGAGGGCAGGTTCTATCCGCACCACAATCTCTATTTCATCACCTCGGAGGGCTGGGACATGGAGGCCCTCGGCGGGCTGCTCGGCTCAAAAGTCGCGCTCTTCTTCGTGTGGTCCTATGCGGTCAAGATGCGCGGAGGCTACCTGCGCTTCCAGGCCCAGTACCTGCGGCGGATCCGCCTGCCCCCGCCGGAGAGCGTCGCGGAGGAGCTGATGCGCGATCTCCGCAGCTCCTTCCGGCGGCGCGATTTCGACAGGCTCGACGAGCTCGCGCTGCGCGCCTACGGCATCGACGCGCTGCCCGGGTTCGGCTTCCTCGACACGAGGAGATAGCCCGCTATCCGGGCCCACGCGCGGCGTGGTAGCGTCGCGCTCTCACGAGGCGTTCGCGGGCGAGGGGACGAGCGATGACGGCCGAGAAGATCGAGTGCGCCAGCCGTATCGAGGGGGTCGTCGTGTACGCGCGCGGGGCGATCGTCACCCGCCGCGTCGAGCTCGCGGCGCCGCTCCCCCGGGGGGCGGTCGAGATCTCGGTGCCGGGGATCACGCCGCTCGCCGAGCCGGGGAGCTTCCGCGCGCTCATCGACACCGCGGGCCCGGAGGCCGCCGCAGGCGCCCGGCGGGCGCGGCGGCGGCCTCCGGGCCCGCGCGCGACGTGCGCGACGTGATCGGCGTGCGCGCGCGGCTCGTCGTGCCCCCGGCGCCCGTCTCGAGGACGGCGCTCTCCGCCGAGCTCCGCGAGCTCGAGCTCGCGATCGCGCGCCTGTCGGCGGAGCGCGACCACCTCCGCCTCTGGCGCGACCAGCTCGGCGCCGTCTCGCTCGATCCGGAGCTCGCGCGGCGCTTCCGGCCGGGCGACCCGGCGGCCCGCATCCGCGACGCGCTCGCGGTGAGCCGCCTGCTCTCGGACGAGCTCGCCGCGCTCGACGCCCGCGCCGCCGCGCTCGACGCGGAGCTCGAGCGCACCCGGAAGGAGCTCCTGGCCGCCCAGCTCGACGCCGCCCAGGCGACGAGCGCCGAGGTCGAGGAGCGCGACCCGGCGCGCCTCGACGTCGTCGTGCGGCTCGCGCCGGAGCGCGGCGGCGCGGCCGGGGAGCCGGCGCTCCGGCTCGAGTACGCCGTGTCCGCCGCGCGCTGGTGGCCCGCCTACGCGGCGCGGTTCTCGCGCGGCGCGACCGAGGTCACCTTGCAGCTCGACGCCCTCGTCGCGCAGGCCTCCGGCGAGGACTGGAAGGACGTGCGCCTCGCGCTCGCCACCGCCGATCTCGTGCAGGACACGCGGCTGCCGGAGCTCGCCTCGCTGCGGCTCAGCCGCGCGCAGCGCCCCCCGCGCCGCGGCTACCGCCCCGCGCCGGAGGGGCTCGACGCCATGTTCGAGGGGTTCGACCGCTTCGTCGCCGCCCTCCCCGAGCCGGCCGCGCGGACCACCGCCGCGCCTGGAAAGCTCCCGCGCACGCGCGAGGGCGACGAGGCCACGCGGAAGCCGGCCAGCCCGGAGCCCCTCGCGGCGATGAAGAGGCTCGCGCCGCCTGCGCCGTCCGGCGCGGGCGCGCCGCCGCCCCCGGTGCAGGCCGCCGCGCCGATGGTGTTCGCCCCGCCGCCCCCGATGCCGGCGGCCGCGCCGATGCCGCTCGCCGCGCCGGCGCGCAAGTCGCGCGGGCTGTCGCTCCCGTCGTTCGGCGGCTCCGGGGCGCCGCCCCCGCCGGCTCCCCAGGCGAGCGCGCCCCCGGTCCCCCGGAGCGCCCTGGGCTCCGCGGCGAGCGTCGAGGCCGCGGCCAGCCTCGAGGAGGAATGGCTCGCTCCCGAGCAGGCGCAGGAGGGCGCCGGGGCCGCCCCGGCGCTCGAGCCCGCGCAGGTCGAGGAGTGGCTCGACTTCGACGCGCTGCACCTCCCCGGCGCGGGCAAACAGCGCGGCCGGCTCGCGCGCGACGAGCCCGGGCCCTCGCGGCGCGACGCGCGTCGGGCGGAGCAGGACATCGCGGACCTCGGCGCCCCGCCCCGGGCCGTGGATCCGCGCGACTCGCGCGGGCAGTTCGACCACCTCTACGTCGGCGAGAGCGCCGCCGACGTGCCGTCGAACGGCAGGCTCCACCGCGTCGCGCTGGGCGCCGCGCGCGCCCCCGCCGCGCCCCGGTTCGTGACCGCGCCCCGCGAGGCCGCCGAGGTCTACCGCGAGGCGCGCGTCGAGAACCCGTTCGACGCCCCGCTGCTCGCGGGGCCGGTCGACATCTTCGTCGACGGCGCCCTCGCGGCGCAGTCCGCGCTCGGCCGCGTGGACCGGGGCGGCCTCCTCCGCGCCGGCCTCGGCGTCGAGGAGCGGATCCGGGTCGCCAGGAACGCGCGCGTGGACGAGTCGAGCGCCGGCCTGCTCGGCGGCTCGCTCGCCGTCGAGCACGCGGTCGTCATCGACCTCTCCTCGTCGCTCGGGATGGGCGTCGAGGTCGAGGTCCTCGACCGCATCCCGGTGACGGACGACAAGGACGTCGAGATCAAGCTCCTCTCGTCGCAGCCGAAGGCCGAGCCGTACACCCAGGAGGAGCTCGGCGAGCCGGTGCGCGGCGGGCTGCGCTGGCGCGTCCCGATCGCGCCGGGCGGCAAGGCCTCCGTCGCCTTCACCTACCGCGTGGTGCTCTCGTCCAAGAACGAGATCGTCGGCGGTAACCGTCGGGAATAACAAGGGAAACGAGCGCACCATGGCAACGGACGCGAGCGGTTCGGACCGGGCTGGGCGGAGCGCCAGCGGAGGCGGAGGGAGCGACGGGAGCGGCAGCCACGAAGGCGCCCGCGCGCCGCACCCGAGCGTGGCGCGCGCGGTGACGCTGTTCGAGGATCGCGCCGAGGTCGTGCGCGCGGCGCACGTCGAGGTCCAGGCCGGGGCGCAGTGGATCGCGATCGGCGGCGTCTCGGTGTTCGTCGACGAGCGCACCGTGCAGGCGCGCATCGCGGGCGCGGGCGCGGACGCGGTGCGCGTGACGGCGGCGCGCGTCCGGTGGAGGGCGCACAGGGAGGCGGCGCTCGGCCGCGAGGCGATCGACGCGCTGGAGCGCGAGGAGCGCGAGGCGTCGCTGCGGGCCGGCGCCGCGGAGCGCGCGCGGGACCGGGCGTCGCGGCGCGAGGCCCACCTCGACCAGCTGCTCGCGAAGTGGGCGCGGGCGATGAGCGAGGTCCCGAAGGACGCAGGCGAGCCCGCGCGCCTCGCCTCGTGGCGCGGCGGCGCCGAGGCGCTGCACGCGGCGCTCGCCGAGGCGCTCGGCGCCTCGGCCGACGCGCGCGCGGCGCGGGCGCGCGCCGAGGAGGACGCCCGGCGCGCCGGGGCGCGGCTGCGCGAGGGGTCGGTCGAGCAACCGCGCTACGAAGCGGTGATCGAGGTCGAGGTGCACGCCCCCGCGCCGCAGCCCGTCGACATCGAGCTGACGTACCGCGTCGCGTGCGCGATCTGGCGCCCCGAGCACCTGGCGCGGCTCGCCGCCGGCGCCGCGGGCGCGAGCGCGGGCGGCGCGGCGGCGCAGGGGCCTGGCGGCTCGATCGAGCTCACCACCTGGGCGGCCGCGTGGCAGGCGACGGGCGAGGTCTGGGAGAACGTCGCCGCGCGCTTCTCGACCGCGCGGCCGTCGAGGAGCGCCGAGGCGCCGCTGCTCGAGGACGACGTGCTCCGCGCGCGGCGCAAGACGGAGATCGAGCGCCGCCGCGTGATCGTCGAGGCGCGCGACCAGGCGATCGCCGCGGCCGGGCTCGACCGCGGGGCGCGGGCCGTCGACGAGATGCCGGGGGTGGACGACGGCGGCGAGCCGCTGATCTTCGAGGCGGCGGAGCCGGTGACCCTCCCCTCCGACGGCCGCCCGACGCGCATCGAGATCGCGCGGCGCTCGCTCCCCACCGAGCTCGCGCTGGTGCTGTACCCCGAGGTCCACCCCGCGGCCCACCTGCGCGCCACGGTGACGCTGGACGGCGGCGGCGCCGGCGGACGGCCGCGCCCGCTGCTTGCAGGCCCGGTGCGCGTCGCCCGGGGCGGCAGCCTCATCGGCCGCGCCCGGCTCGATTTCGTGGGCGCCGGCGAGCCGTTCGAGCTCGGCTTCGGCGTGGACGACGCCGTGCGCGTGCGGCGCACCGTCGACGAGGAGCAGGACACCGCCGCGATCACGGGAAGCCGCAAGATCCGCCGGCGTGTGAAGCTCTCCGTGTCCAACCTCTCCAGCAGCGTGAAGCGGGTGCTGGTCACCGAGCGGATCCCTGTCAGCGAGGTGGCCGAGGTCGAGGTCGCGCTCGGCGAGGCCCCCGGCTGGACGCTGGACGAGAAGGACGGATTTCTCCGTGGCCACGTCGAGCTCCCTCCGAAGGGGTTGAAGACGATGTCGTTCAGCTACGAGCTCCGCGCCGCAGCGAGCGTGGTGTTGCCTTTTTGAAGCCAGGAGACGCAGAGAGCGGGAACGTGGAAGGAGAGGAAGAGAGAAGGAGAGAAGCGCGGAAGCAGGGAAGCCGAGACGCCGACGGCCGCCGTCGCACGGTTCCGCGCGGAGCGCCGTTGACAGGACGCAGTGCGCTTCTGTAACGGATCGATCTCCCAGCGGCTTCACTCGTGAAGGAGGAGGATCGCCATGAGGCAGCAGATCGACGGGGCCGTGGTGCTGACCGCAGCCGACGAAGACGTGATGGAGTATTTGCCCAACCGAGGCGTCTTCATGGCGCAGCTGCTGGGAAGAGACCGCGGAAACGCCTTCGGCTTCTACAGGGGCACGATGGGCCCCGGCTGTGAGATCTCGCGCGAGCTCCACACGGAGACCACCGAGACCATCTACATCCTGGCCGGGCAAGCGCTCGGCATCGTCGGCGACCGCGAGGTGCCCCTCGGCCCCGGCCAGATGATGCACGTCGAGACGAACGTACACCACGGGCTGCGCAACACGGGCGCCGGGCCGCTCGAGTTCCTCGTCATCGGCCACCCCGATTTCTGATCGCGCGGTCCGCTCCTTGAGGTGCGCCGCGCCCCTCCGGTTCGCCTCCAGCGCGCTCGCGGTGACGGCGCTGCTCGGCGCTGCAGCGGCGCGAGCCGAGCCGCCTGCAGCGGCGCGAGCCGAGCCGCCTGCAGCGGCGCGAGCCGAGCCGCTCGCGGCGCCGTCCGGCGCGGCGACACGCGGAGCCGGCGACACCACCGCCTTCCGTTCCGGGGCGGCGCTGCCGAGCGCGCCGCGGCGGGCCGCGCCGGAGGCTCTCTCTCGCGCGCGACCCGAGGTCGCGTGGGATCCGGCCTGGCCGCGCTTCCGCGTGAGCGAGTATGTGGCCACGGGGCTCCTGGCCGCGACCGCGTTTGGCACGCTCGCCATCCCGCCGTCGGAGGGCCGGTGGACGACCGTGAACGGCCTCGACGGCTCGGCGCGCGACGCCCTGCGCATCCGCAGCGATCGCCAGCGCGAGATGGCGCGGGACGCGAGCGATCTCCTGCTCACGCTGATGACCAACCACCTCGCGGTGGACGCCCTGCTCGTGACCTGGTGGGGGCACGGCCGCGGCAGCGTCGCCTGGGAGATCGCGATGATCGACGTCGAGGCGCTCGCGCTGAACGCGGCCCTGAACGGCGTCGTCGCGGGGCTCACGAGCCGCGAGCGCCCCTACCACGCCGGGTGCGCCGGGCCGGAGGAGCAGCAGGACCGCGACTGCCGGGGGAGCAAGCGGTACAGGAGCTTCTTCAGCGGCCACAGCTCGACCGCCTTCACGGCGGCGGGGCTCGTGTGCTCGCACCACGCGCGCCTGCCCCTGTACGGCGGCGGCGCCCCCGACGCGCTCGCGTGCGCCGCGTCCCTCGGGACGGCGGCGGCCGTGGCGACGCTCCGGGTCGTCTCCGACCAGCACTTCGCGACCGACGCGCTCACGGGCGCGGCGGTCGGCGCCCTGACCGGCCTCGGGCTCCCGTGGCTCCTGCACTACCGCGGCGGCGCCCCCGCCTCGGACGCGCAGCGCGGGGACGGCGTCACGCTCAGCTTCGCGCCCGCGCCGCTCGGCGGGTACCTGGTGGGCAGGTTCTAGCGATGGCGCTCCGCCGCGCGCTGGCCGCCGCCGCGACGCTCGCCGCGCTCACCCTGCTGCCCGCCGGGGCCGGCGCCCAGGATCCGGCCGACCTGCCGTCGCCCGCCGGCGAGCCGCCGCCGGTGCCCTCGGGCATCGACCTCCTGCAGAAGCGCTCTTACTGGGCGCGGAGCGCCGCCGCGCGCCCGTTCGTCTCCGCGCTGATGGATCTCGGCGTGATCTATTTCAGGCCGAGCCTCGCGCTCGGCGTGGGCAAGCCGCACTGGTCCTGGCTCGGAATCGAGGCCTACGCGAGCGGCTCGCCGAGCGGCGGCGCGGAGTACCTGGGCCTCCGCGCCGCGCTGCCCAGCGTGGAGATCCGCGGCGGCGCGCGGTACGCCTTCTCGACGACCCAGTACTTCCTCGAGCCGCGGGCGTCGTACACGCGCAGGGACACCGAGCTCATGCAGGGCCCCCCGTCGCGGTACGTCGCGGCGGAGCTCGAGGTGTCTGGCTCGATACCCTTGCTCGGAGGCAGCCTGTTCGGCGTCGCGACCGGCTATGCGGTGCTGGGGACGCCGGAGGGATTCTACCTTTACGAGGAGGCGCTCCACGCGGTGATGAAGCCGCCGTACCTCTACCGGGCCCGGCTCGGCTACATGGCGGAGATGGACCGGTTCGGCGAGCTCCGCCTGGGCGCCGCCGCCGAGGTGCTCGGCAACCCTGGCCGCGACAGCGTCGTCGTGCGGCTCGGCCCCGTGCTGGCCGTGTCGTTGACGCACCACCTGGACGCGGTGGGGACGGTGATGGTGGTGGCCGCGACGCCCGATCGGCTCGGCCTGCTGGGCGCGGATCTCGGCCAGCTCGGCCTTCGATACCGGTGGGCGACCGGCGATCGCTGGCCGGAGTTCCCCTGACGCATGCGCCTGCCGCGACGCGTGGTAAGCGTCTCGGCATGAACAAGCTCATCTCCCTGACGTTCCTCGCCGCGGCCCTCGCGGCGTGCACCCAGCCCGGCGAGGCGAGCGCGCCCGCGGCCGCCGGCGCCGCCGCGCCGCAGCCCGAAAAGGCCGGCGCCCCGAAGGCGAAGGCCGCGGACGCGCCGGCGGCTCAGGCGAAGGCGGCCCAGGCCAAGATCGGGCAGCCCGCGCCCGATTTCACGCTGCCGGACCTCGACGGCAAGCCCGTCAAGCTGGCCGATCACAAGGGCAAGACGGTCGTCCTCGAGTGGTTCAACCCCGGTTGCCCGTTCGTGCAGCTCGCGCACCGAAAGGGCGGCCTGAAGGACGTGCCGGCGCAGCAGACCCAGAAGGGGGTCGTGTGGCTCGCCATCAACTCGGGCGCTCCGGGCAAGCAGGGCGCCGCCAAGGAAGAGAACGTGAAGGCAAAGGGCGAGTTCGGGATGAGCTACCCGGTCCTCATCGACGAGAAGGGCGATGTGGGGCGCGCCTACGGCGCCCAGCGCACACCGCACATGGTCGTCATCGATCCCCAGGGCACGGTCGTCTACGCCGGCGCCATCGACAGCACGAAGGGCGGTGAGCCCGAGCCGGGCGAGCAGGTCACGAACTACGTCGATGTCGCGCTGACCGAGCTCGCCGCCGGCAAGGCGATCTCCACGAAAGAGACCGAGGCGTTCGGCTGCACCGTCAAGTACTGACCAGCCCGCCGGCGGGCCCATGAGCAGCGGAGCAGCTGAACCCACCTCGGCATCATGTCGCGCGCCCCACAAATAGCGTCGCGGACGGCGTCCCGCACCTCGCTGCTCTCTCGTTGGATCGTTCATTGGCGCTGCCGTCGGCGCGTCGCTGAACGTCGCTCACCGTCGCGCCCGCCGTCTGTTCCCGCCCCACGCCCATCGCCGCGCCGAGCGCATCGCACCCTGGCCCCTCGCGGCGACAGGCCCAGTCCGGGGTGTTGACATGGACGTAAACTCAGGTTTACCGTTGGGTGACAGTTTTGGCATATCGCTCGTAGCTCACGCCTGAAGCGAGGCGCTCACTGGCACGCGGCCGGGCGGTCCGGGATGATGGCGATTCGAGGCCATGCGCTGGGGGGCTCTACCTTCGCTGTTGAAAAGGGTCCGAGTCATGAGCCGAATGGGAGGAGCGGGCTCGGAGAGTGCGAACGCCGCGTGGTCGGCGAGCGAGGAGCCCACGTCCCGCCCCGTCTCGATCGCGCCCCAGAGCAGGCCGCCCCGCTCCGCCCCGCCGGGGAGCTCGGGCGCCGCGCAGGAAACGGTGTTCCTGTCCGTCGAGCCGCCCTCGTCGCGCGTGCCGAGCAGGTTTCCCATCCGCAACTGGGATCGGTATGAGTGCGAGTCGCTCATCGGGAAAGGGGGAATGGGCACGGTCTACAAGGCCAGGGACCCGCGACTCCACAGGTACGTGGCGCTCAAGCTGATACGGGGCAACGATCCGGAGCTCGCCCAGCGCTTCATCTGGGAAGCGCGGGCCCAGGCCCGGGTCGAGCACCCGAACATCTGCAAGGTGTACGAGGTGGGGGAGGCCCAGGGCCAGCCGTTCATCGCCATGCAGTACATCGACGGCCAGCCGCTCCACCGGGTGGCGCAGCAGCTGTCCCTCGAGCAGCGGGTGAAGATCGTGGCCGACGTCGCGGACGGCCTGCACGCCGCCCACCGGCTCGGGCTGATCCACCGCGACATCAAGCCGGCGAACATCCTGGTGGAGCGGACCGCCGAGGGCGCCTTCCGCCCCTACCTCCTCGATTTCGGGCTCGCGAGGGACACCGCGGCGGACGCCCGAGCGACGGCGAGCGGCGAGGGGACGCCGGCGTACATGGCGCCCGAGCAGGTGTCCGGGGGCCAGCGCCAGCTCGACCGCCGCACGGACGTCTACTGCCTCGGCTCCACGCTCTACGAGGTCCTCGCCGGGCGCCCGCCGTTCGTCGACCCCTCGGTGACGAGCCTCATCGCCCGCGTGGCGCGCGAGCTGCCGGCGCCGGTGCGGAAGATCGACAAGCGGATCCCCGTCGATCTCGAGACCATCGTGATGAAGTGCCTCGAGAAGGAGCCCCAGCGGCGGTACGACTCCGCGAAGATGCTCGCGCTCGATCTCGAGCGCTACCTCGAGGGGGAGCCGATCGACGCGCGGCCGATGGGCATCGGCTACCGCGCCCTGAAGCGCGCCAGGAAGCACAGGCTCGCGGTCGCGGCGGCCGCCGTGGCGCTCGTCGTGCTCGCGCTCTCGGGCGCCGTCGCCCTCCGCGCGAAGCTCGCCGCCGCGCGGCAGGCCGAGCTCGCCGCGCGCGTGGCGTCCCTGGCCGAGGGCTTCGGTCAGGACGTCAAGGAGATGGAGCTGTTCATGCGCTACGCCTACGCGCTCCCCCTCCACGAGGTGTCGCGGGAGAAGGAGGTCATCCGGGCGCGCCTGGGCGAGATCGACCGGAAGATGCAGGGCATGCGCGAGACGACGGGCGATCTCGTCGAGGGCCCTGGCCGCTACGCGCTCGGGCGCGGGCACCTCGCGCTGCACGAGCCCGAGGAGGCGCTCGCGCACCTCGAGGCGGCGCTCGCGAGCGGGTATGCCACGCGCGACGCGAAATTCGCGGCGGGCCTCGTGCACGGCATGCTCTACCTGAAGGGGCTCGATCGGGCGCGGCGCCTCGCCGACAAGGGGGAGCGGTCCGCGCACCAGCTCGAGCTCGAGGAGCGGCACAAGCAGCCGGCGCTCAGGCACCTGAGGGACAGCGTGAGATCGGCCGCGGAGCCGCCGTCGTACGCCGTGGCGCTCATCGCGCTCTACGAGGGGCGGTTCGACGAGGCGCTCGCCGACGCGCGGCTGGCGTTCGCGCGATCGCCCTGGGAATACGAGGCGAAGAAGCTCGAGGGCGACATCCTGCTCGCGAAGGGCACGGCGGCGCGCGACCTCGGGGACCACGCGGCGGCGCTCGTCGAGTTCTGGGGCGCCGTCGCCTCGTACGAGGCCGCGGCGGAGATGGCCGAGAGCGATCCCGACGTCCACGAGGCGGCCGCGCGCGCCCTGAGCGAGATCATGTTGATCGAGGCGCAGCGCGGCGGAGACGCGGAGGAGGTCGTCGCGCAGATCATCGCCCGGTGCGACAAGGCGCTCCGGGCCAACCCGCGGGCGAGCGGCGCGCTCGCCAAGAAGGCCTGGGCGCTCGTGCACCGCGGAAGGCGCGACCTGTCGCGCGGCTCGGACCCGAGGGCGGACCTCGTCGAGGCGGTCGCGGCCAGCGAGCAAGCGGTCCAGGGCGACCCGTCGGACGCGACCGCGTACGGCGCGATGGGGGCGAGCTTCTTCCTCCTCGCGTCGCACGAGAGCGCCGTGGGGCTCGACGCGTGGCCCTCGCTCGGCCGCGCGGTCGACAGCGCGCAGCGATCGCTCGCCCTCGACCCGAACTCCTTCTGGGCGTGGAACGACGCCGCCATCGCCTACGGCATGATGGCCGAGTACGCCGCGTCCCGCGGCGCCGATCCCCTCCCCCTCTTCGAACTCGGCGCGTCGTACGCCGAGCGGGCGATCGAGATCGCGCCGAACGACATGCCGCCGCTCCTCAACCAGGGCTGGCTCTACGCGCGGCGCGCGCAGTACGAGCTCGACCACGGGGCGTCGCCCGAGGAGTCGCTCGACGTGGCCAAGGACAGCCTCGAGGCGGCCCTGCGGCGGCGCCCGGACAGCTACCGCGCCTACAACAACCTGGCCCTGACTTACCTGATCCAGGGCCGGCACGAGCGGCTCACCGGCGGGAGCCCGGAGGTCTCGCTCGCGCGGTCGATCGAGGCGTACGGCGCGGCGGCGCGCCTCAACCCGGACGATCTTGAGGCGAAGCAGGGGGCGGGCCTCGCGCGCATCGAGGCGGCGCACGGGGCGCTCCTCCGGGGAGGGGATCCGACGGCCGCGCTCCGGGCGGCGAGGGGCGCGATCGAGCCCATCGTGGCCGCGAGGCCGCAGCACGCGGGGGCGCTCCTCGCGCTCGGGCACATCGAGCTGCTCTCGGCGCGGTGGGCCGCGTCGCGCGGCGGGAGCCCTGCGGCGGCGCTCGACGCCGCGGAGCGGTCGCTGCTCCGCGCCCTCGAGGCGAACGTGGGCAATCCGAGGATCTCCGGCGCCCTGGCCGAGGTCCACCGGCAGCGCGCCGCCCTGACCGGGCCGGGGCTGCTCGACGTGCGCTCGGAGGTCGAGGCGGGGCTCGCGCTGATCGAGCGCACGCTGGCCATCGACCCGGGCTTCCCGCTGGCGAGCGCCAGGAAGGGCGCGCTGCTCCTCCTCCGGGCGAAGGTGGAGCGCGAGCGCGCGGCGCGCCTGGATCTGGCCCAGCGCGCCGCCGCCGTGCTCGATCAGGCGCTCCGCGGCAACCCGCTGCTCGCGCGCGAGTACGCGCCGCTCCTCGACGAGGCGGGCAAAGTCGCCGCGGCGAGCCACCCTTAGCCCTCGACCATGCCGTCGCCCCAAGCCCCGTAGCGGCGCTCGCCCGCACAGGAGACGGGCCCAGATCGGCGTTTTCGGCGCGCAGGCGCACTCCAGTGCGCTGAGCACCGAAAACGCCGAGGTGGGCTCGTATCCGAAGCGGGCGAGCGCCGCTACCTGCGTCTGGGACGCGACAGCCGGGCCATCGCCTCGTCGTGGGCCCACTTGACGCGCATGAACTCGCGGGCGTCGCCGCCGCGATCGGGGTGCGTGACGAGCGCGAGCCGGCGGAACGCCTGGCGGATCTCGTCCGCGCTCGCGGCCTCCGCCAGGCCGAGCACCGCGAACGGCGACACGCCGCGCGCGGACGCAGGCCGCGAGGGCGCGCGGCTCGACGGCCCGGGTGGCGGCGGCGGGGGCGCCTCCCGCCGCGCGCGCGGCTTGGGCCACGGGGGCTCGCCGCGCAGGACGCGCGTCCAGGCCGTCGCCCACGCCGGCGCGATCTCGACGAGCGGGCGCCCAGCCGCGCGCTCGGCCTGCGCCCGCGCCTCCTCGACGGTCCGCGCGCCGCCCTGGCTCGCGTCCGGAGGGCGGAACGGGTCGCGCGCCGGCTCGGCCGTCCACCAGGCGGCCCACAGGAAGCGGCGGCGGCGGGTCGGGGTCACCGCGTAGACGCCGCGGAGCGGGAGCGTCATCGGGGCCTGGCCTTCAGAAGATCTCGGGGCACCACGGGGCGCGCGCGGCGCGGAACAGGCTGTCCGCGCGCTCGATGGCGCCTCTGGAGAGCGCCTCGACCTGGCCCGCGTCGGCCATGCACCGGAACGAGACGCCGCCGAGGTACGCCGAGCCGAGCGCCGTGATGTCGAGGCGGAGGTCCGGCGCCGCCGTGGTCCGCGTCGCGCGCCGCTCGCCCCCGTCGAGCTGGAACCGGCCCGCGTTCCAGGGGCAATCGCGGTCGGTGATCTCGAGCGTGAGCGCCTCGCCGCTGCCGTAGGCGCGCGCCGCGAGCGCTGCCTCGACGTCCACGATGCGCACCCACAGCCCGTCGCTCGCCGTGAGGCGCAGCCGCCGCGGCTCGACGAGGAGCATGCCGAGGGGATGATCGAGCGGCAGGAGGCTCGCCTCGATCCGCTGCGCCAGGTCGATGTCGAAGAGGTACCGCCAGACGAGCCTCGTCCCGAGCGGCGAGGCGCCGATCGCCTCGATGACGCGGATGGATCCGATCGGGATCGAGGACGCGTCAAACCGGTGGTGCACGCAGTACAGCGCGTAGGCTTCGGCGCGCCCGTCGACCTCGATCACGACGCGCTGGAGCGGGCCGCCCCCCTGGCGGATGAAGTCGTTGTCGCAGAGCCGCCGGCCCTGCCACCAGGGCTCCGAGCGCGCCAGCATCCCGGGGACGAGCGGGCGGGCGCGCTCCCAGACCGGCGCGAACGCCTCGAGCGCCTCGGCTTCCCCGAGCAGCCGCGCCCGGCCCTCCGCGCTCGCCTCCCCGCGGAACGCGGTGCGATCGCGCTCGATCGAGATGGAGCACGCCTGCGACGCGAGGCCGTAGCCGAAGCGGCCGTAGATGGAGCCCTCCGTGGCCCAGAGAGCGGAGATCGGCTGCCCCGCGGCCCGCGCCTCGTCGAGGTGCCGCCGGACGAGGCGCGTGAGGATGCCGCGGCGGCGGTGCGTCGGCATGACCCCGACCATCGTGAGCCCGGCGACCGGGACGGCGCCGCCCGGCGTGGTCATCGTGAGCGAGAACGTGCCGGCGGCCCCGACGAGCGACCCGCCGTCGTACGCGCCGAGGCCATACGTGAGCTCCGGGAGCCGCTTCGTCGCCTCCAGGCGCTCGGGGTTCACGAGCGCGCCGAAGGCGGTGAGGATGGGATGGACGAACTCGCCGTGCTGCTCGGGGGCCAGCTGCCGCAGCTCGATGGTCATCCGCCCACGATAGCAGTCGCGCCGGCGCCCTACGCGCTCAGCCGGCCCTGCTCCCTCGCCGCCGCCCGCCGGATGCGCGTCTTCAGCCAGGCCTCGATGAGCGGCCACACCGTGAGCGGCGCGTCCCGGCCGACGACGATGTCGAGGTGGCCGCGCGGGAACTCGCGGTACGTCTTGTCCGAGGAGCGGCTGAAATCGTACGCGGGCTTCACCGACGCCGGCGGCGCGAGATCGTCGTGCGTGCCCGCGATGACCAGGAGCGGCAGGTCGAGCTGCTCGAAGCGCTCGGCGTAGCCGAAGAGGCTCCCCATGTGGTGGCCGCTCTTCCGGGACGCCGCCGCATCCAGGAACATGTTCCGGAGCACCGTGATGCTGCCGCTGTCCATCGCCAGCGACATGTGCTGCGTGAGCACCCGCGTCTCCATCGAGCCGGGCACGAACCCCCGGATCGGCAGCGGAAAGATCGGGCTCTCGACGAACGCGCGCACGAACCGGAACGGCTCGCCCCACGCCGACAGCGGGAGCGCCCCCTGTCCGAGCGGGACGCGCCGGTCGACCGTCAGCATCAGCCGGCCGAGCAGCGCGAGCGACCGCGACCCGTGCGTGAACAGGTACGGGCTCCCGAGCGTGACGATCCCGCCGACCGCGTCCCCCATCGTCGGCGCCGTCGCGTAGCCGACGAGCCCCCCGAGCGAGTGGCCGATCAGGTACACCGGCCGCGGGCCCGAGATGCGCCGGATCTCCTCGATCGCCGCCGGCACGTCCTCGCGGACGAAATCGGTCACGTGGGCCGGCCGCCGCGCCCCGAGGTGCCGCGACCGACCGTGCCCCCGCAGGTCCAGGTTGAAGACGTCGAAGCCCGCGCGCGCCAGGTAGTTCGAGAAGCTCCGCGACGGCAGGTGCCAGATGTACCGGTTCTGGCCGTACCCGTGGACCAGCAGCACGCTCGCCACCGTGCTCCGGAGCCGCGCGCTCCGCTTGCGGATCATCGCCAGCGGCACGTCCCGCTCCACCGACTCCGCGTCCTCCACCCCCGGCGCGCGCGCCCCCTCGATCCCGCGGCTCGCCGGCGGGGACTCGTGCGCGGTGCTGCGGACCCGCACCACCACGAGCTCCTTGATGAACCTGTCCCGCTCGTCGCGGTCGATCGTCTGCTCGACCTGGGCCTGATGCAGGATCATCCTTTCCGTCTATTGCGGATTATTTTGCTGTGTGCAACCTCGTTTGGTCCGCCAGCAATGCCGCCGCCGTGGGGCCCTGCCGCGCCGACATCGCACGGCCACCGACGGCGATCACGGACAGGCACGCTCTGGCGCGCGGTCGTGGAAAAAGCTCCGCCGTGGGCGGTCCGCGGGCGTCACACGGCGCTGCGTCTCGTGTACCCTCCCCTCGCTGGTGCCCGGTCCACCGGGGCGCGCGGAGAACCCGAGGCTGGCCTCGGCGCGCCCGTTCCGTGGGCGCGGAGCCCGGCCCTGAACTTACGCATCGCTAGGTGACCTACAATGTACCACGTGAAGATGGGTCGGCAGCTCGCGGTCGGGGTGCACGCAAGGGCCGCCGCGCTCGCCGCATTGCTCGGCGCCGTGTGCTTCTCGTCGAGCGCCGGCGCGCAGCCCAAGGACGACGCCGAAGGCAAGCTGGACGACTCCCCCGCTGCCGAGAAGCAGGCCACGGACGAGAAGGCGCAGGACGACAAGGCGCCCGGCGAGAAAGACGAGCCGCAGGAGGCGCCGCCCGAGGCGGCGGATGAGAACGCCCCGTTCGAGCGGGAGGGCAAGACCTATCGGTTCGCCGGGCTCCGGTTCCGGAACCTCATCGTGCCGAAGGCGATGATCAACCTCTTCGCGGACGGCGGGTCGAGCGTGAACGTGTTCACCTTCGGCCCGGAGCTCTCGACGCGCAGGGACGGGCTCGAGATCGATCTGGCGATCTCCTACGCGGACTACTCGATGGATCCCTTCCTCTTCAAGGGGAAGAACGACGGCGACGACGCCTGGGAGATGGTGTCGAGCACCATGAAGCTCGTCTACTTCACGACCGATCTCCTCTACGAGATCCCGCTCGACAAGGAGAAGGGCCGCTTCTCCCTGCTGATCGGCGGCGGCGTCGGGCTCGGCGTCGTCTTCGGCAACCTCTACCGCGCGCAGGCGTACCCGAACACCCCGTCGCGCCTCGACCCCGACGACGTGGGCTCGTGGAGCAAGTGCCCCGGCCCGATCGGCGGCTTCTGCGACGGCTCCAACGAGCATTTCGGCGACTACGACGAGCCGAGCTGGATCAACGGAGGATCCAAGCCGTCGGTGTTCCCGTGGATCTCGTTCCCGCAGCTCAGCTTCCGGTACAAGCCGATCAAGCAGCTCCAGACGCGGCTCGACGCCGGCTTCTCCATCACAGGGTTGTTCTTCGGGCTGTCCGCGGGGTATGGCCTCTGATCGAGGGATGAGGTGACGTCGCGTCCGCTGTTTCCGCCGCGTTATGAGCCGATCGGGGCCCTCGGAAAGGGCGGTGGTGGCGAGGTGTGGGCGGTGCGCGACCGCCTCACCGGCAAGACGGCCGCGCTGAAGACGCTCGGCGAGGAGGCGGACGAGCCGGAGGTGCTCGCGCTCGTCCGCGAGGCGGCGGCGCTGTCGGGCGTCGAGGGCCTCGGCGTGCCGCGCGTGCTGCGCTTCGGCCGGCTGCCCGCGTCAGGGCGGCCCTTCATGGTGCGCGAGCTCGTCGAGGGGACGAGCCTCGCCGATCTGCTCGCGCGCAAGGGCGACCTGGCCAGGAACCTCGCGGCCATCGCCGACGCGGCCGATCAGCTGACGCGGCTGCACCGCGCGCTCCTGCTGCACGGCGACGTGAAGCCCGCGAACATCATCGTCGGCGAGGGCGGCCGCGCCACGCTCGTCGACCTCGGCCTCGCCGCGCCGTTCCGGGACGACGGCTCGCGGCCCGTGGGCCTCACGCCCCGCTACGCCGCGCCGGAGCTCTTCAAGGGCGATCCGCTCACCGTCCGCGCCGAGGTGTTCGCGCTCGGCGCGACGCTCGCCGAGGCCCTCCGCGACAGCGGGGGCGAGCGTGATCCGAAGGTCGTCGAGGCGCTCCAGGGGGTCGTCGACCGGGCGACCGCCAAGGACCCGAACGCGCGCTACCCGAGCGCCGACGAGCTCGCGAACGCGCTCCGGCGCGCGGCGCGGCTCCCCTCCGGACCGGGAGAGGAGGCCGCGAGGCCGGGCGAGGCGGGCGCGCGGCCCGACGCGGACGCGGGCGCCGTGGTCTGGCCCATCGTCGGGCTGGACGCGCCCTCCACGCGGCTGCTCGCGCAGATCATGGCGCTGCCCGCGGGCGGCGGGCTCTCGATCGAAGGCCCGCGCGCCTCCGGGCGGAGCGCGCTGCTCCGGCGCATCGCGTGGTCGCTCGAGGTCGGCGGGTACGCCGTCGCGTGGGTCGAGGCGGCCCGCGTGGCAGACCCGCGCGAGGCGCTCTCGATCGAGCTGTCGGAGCACGATCTCGGCCGGGTGACGGCGCTCGTCGACGACGCCGATCGGCTCGGCGACGCGGCGATCGAGCGGCTCGACGAGGTGCGGAAGGCCGGCGGCAAGCTCGTGCTCGTGCTCGGGGATCCATCGGAGAGCGGCGCGAACCGGGGGCCTGGCGCCGCGCGCGCCGCGCGCGGCGCGCCCGCTGACGAGGCGCCTTCGCCCGCGCGCCTGGGCCGCGGGTTCGAGCGCTTCGAGATGGCGCCGCTCGACGAGCAGGTCGCCCGCGAGCTCGTGCAGCGCACCATCCCGTCGCTGAGCGACGCGGTGGCGGCGCACGTCGTCTCCCGCGCGGGGCGGTGGCCCGGGCGCATCCGCGAGATCGTCGCGTGCATCGCGCGCGCGCCCGTCGCGTCGACCGAGGACGTCGATCGGCTGCTCGACGCGCCCCCGACGAGCGCGGTGGCGTCCGGGCCGGGCGGCGCTGGCGCCGAGGGGGCGGCGCTGCCGCCGACGGAGATCCACCGGCTGCTCGACCGCGGCCACTTCGACGCGGCCGCGGAGGCGCTCGGGCGGCACGAGGGCGGCGGCTCGGCCGCCGCGGTGCCCGCCTTGACGCTCGCGCGCGCGCGGCTCGCCATGAACCGCGGCGACACGGCGCGGGCGCTCGCCGAGCTCGGGCGCGTGAAGGACCAGGTCGAGGCCTCGGACGATCACGCGCTGGCGGCGTTCTGGTCGCTGCAGATGGCCCGCGCGCTCGTGCGCGCCGGCGACTACGGCGAGGCGGAGCGCCGCGCGGGCGAGGCCGTGGAGCGGGTGGGCCCGCTCAAGATCGAGGCGGAGCTGACCGGCGCGTCGCGCCCCGAGCTCGCGACGGCCGCCGCGTTCGGCGCCTCGCCCGAGGCGATCGTCGCCGAGGCGGTGGCGACGCGCGGGCTCGCGCAGAGCTTCGCCTCGCGGCACGAGGACGCGAAGCGCACGCTGGAGCACGCGGTCCGGCTCGCGCGGCTCACGGGAGAGCCGCGGATCCTGTCGGTCGCGCTTGTGTCGCTCGCCTTCGCGCTCCAGCGGGACGATCGCCTCAGCGAGGCGAAGGCGGTCTACGAGGAGGCGCTCACGGCCGCGGAGCAGGCCGGCGACGCGGGCACGCTCGCGACGACCCGCCTGAACCTCGCCGCGCTCACGAAGCTCCAGGGCGACCTCGGCGCGGCCATCCGCCACCTCGAGGCCGCCGTCGATCTGGGCCGGCGCTCCGGCCGCGTGGCGACGATCCGCCAGGCGCTCCTCAACCTCGCGAACCTCGACCTCTACCTCGGGCGGCTCGCGCGGGCCCGGGTGTCGCTCGACGCGCTCGCCGCCCAGCGCGCGGATCTCGCGCCGCAGCAGCAGGCGCAGCTGCTCGCGCTCGAGGCGGAGCACGCGGCGCGCTCGGGCGATCTCGAGCAGGCCGAGCGGCTCTGCCTCGAGTGCGCCGAGGCGTACGAGGCGATGGGCCGGCGCATCGACGGGGTCGAGGCGCGGCTCGAGCGCGTGCTCTTCGCGGTGGCGCGCGCCGGCGCGGATCCGCGCGCCCTCGGCGAGGAGATCGACGTGGCGTCGGGGCGCCTCGGGACGACGGGCGCCCACCGCGCCCTGCTCGCGCTCGCGCGCGGCCGCGTCGCGGCGCTCGCGCGCGACGAGTGGCGGGCCCGGGCGGCGTACGACGAGGCGCTCGACGCGGCGCGCGCCGCGGGCCAGCGCGACTGGATCTGGCGCGCGCTGGAGGCGCGGGCGCAGCTCGAGACGGAGCGGGGGCACCTCATCCGGGCGCGCCACGACCGCGAAGAGGCGCTGATCACGCTGGAGGAGATCGCCTCGAAGCTGCCGCGCGACCTCCGGGAGGTGTTCTGGAACGACGCGCGGCGCAAGGAGATCCGGGCGGCCGCGATGCTCGAGCTGATGAGCAGCCGCACGGTGCCGTTCACCCAGCAGAGCGCGGCGGCTCAGGCGGGCGCGGCGCCCCCGCAGGGCGAGGACCGGCTGGCGCGGGTCCTCGAGATCAACCGCGAGATCGCCGGGGAGCACGATCTCACGCGCCTGCTCGCGAAGGTGACCGATCATGCGATCGCGCTCCTCCAGGCGGAGCGCGGGTTCATCATCCTGCAGCGCCCGCCGCGCGACGAGCTGCAGCAGGTTGCGGGCGAAGGCGCGGTCGATCTCTCGATCCACGCCTCGCGCGACCAGGCGGGGGACGACCCGCACGCGCGCTTCTCCAGCTCGATCGCCGAGCGGGTGATCTCCACGGGCGAGCCGGTCGTGACCGCGAGCGCGCGGGACGACGCGCGCATGAGCGATTACGTCTCGGTGCACCAGCTCATGCTGCAGTCGGTCGCGTGCGTGCCGATCCGGCAGCGGAGCGGGCAGGTGATCGGCGCGCTGTACCTGGAGACCCGGCTGAGCGCGGCGGCGAAGTTCGAGGTGGAGCTCCCGACGCTGAGCGCGCTGGCCGATCAGGTCGCGATCGCGATCGAGACGGCGCGCCTCGTGAGCGAGAACGAGCGCCGCGCCCGCGAGCTCGAGCGCGCGAACGAGGAGCTGCGCGCTGCGCGCGCCAAGCTGGAGGAGCTCCTCGGCCACCGCACCGCGCAGCTGGCCGCGACGCGGCGGGATCTGCGCTCGGCGCGCGCGGTGATCCGCGGCCATTTCGGCTACGAGGGCCTTGTCGGCACGAGCGAGGCGATGCGCCGCGTGTACGCGCTCATCGACCGGGTGAAGGACACGGACATCCCGATCCTGATCACGGGCGAGAGCGGGACGGGCAAGGAGGTCGTCGCGCGGACGATCCACAACGCGAGCCCGCGGGCGAAGAAGCCGTTCGTCGGCGTCAACTGCGGCGCGATCCCGGAGCACCTGCTGGAGAGCGAGCTCTTCGGGCACGTCCGCGGCGCGTTCACGGGCGCCGATCGCGACCGGAAGGGGCTCTTCCGGGAGGTGACCGGCGGCACCATCCTGCTCGACGAGATCGGGGAGATGCCGCAGAAGATGCAGGCGGGGCTCCTGCGTGTGCTGCAGGAGAAGGTCGTCCGTCCGGTCGGCGGCGCGCGCGAGGAGCCGGTCGACGCGCGGGTCATCGCGGCGACGCACCGGGATCTCGCCGACATGGTCTCGAGGGGCACGTTCCGCGAGGATCTCTATTACCGGCTGCACGTCGTCGAGGTGCGGGTGCCGTCGCTGCGCCAGCGGATCGAGGACATCCCGCTGCTCATCGACTATTTCCTCGGGATCTTCGCCGCGCGCTACGGCCGCGATCGCCGCAGCGTGTCCCGCGCCGCGCTGAAGCGGCTGTCGGCGTACACCTGGCCCGGGAACGTGCGGCAGCTCGAGAACGTGCTGCTCAACGCGTGGGTCCTGTCGGATCGCCCCGAGCTGGAGAGCGAGGACTTCGAGCTCCCCGACGCGGCGCCTCGGTCGCTGCGGGGCTCGCTCGACGGCGGCGCCGCGCCCCCGCCGCGAGCGCCCGCTGGCGGCGGGGCGCCCGCCAGCGCGGGCCGGGCTCCGCCGTCGAGCGACCCGCACCGCGTCGAGACGTCGCTGGACGCGCACAAGGCGAGCGAGCGGGAGCGGATCCTCGTCGCGCTCTCGAGCTGTAACTGGAACCGGGTGAAGGCGGCGCAGGTCGTGGGCCTGCCGCGCCGGACGTTCTACCGGCGCCTCAAGGAGTACGGGATCCAGTGATTCGGGGGCCGCGCTCCGGGCGGGGCGCGGCGGCGAAGCTGGGGAAACACCGGCGCCCCGGCCGGAGCACCCGTGTCAGCGCGGTGGCGTGTCACATCGCCCAGAGCACCGAGAGATCGAGCTCGATGGCCTCGAAGGGCTCGACGCGGACGCGAGCTGAGTCGTGGTGGACGACGGCGGGCCCCCAGCGACGATCCTGGCCGAGCACATGGACCTCGAGCGTCCGCGCGATCGGGTCGACGAGCCACGCGTGCCGCACGCCCTCGCGCGCGTAGATGGGCATCTTCACCTGCCGCTTGTACTCTTCCGTCAGCGGGTCCAGGACATCGCAGATCCAGTCCGGCGCCAGCTCAACGTAGGCCGTCTCGGGGAGCTCTGGCATGCGCTCACGGCGCCACCCCACGAGGTCCGGGACGAGCACGTCCATGTCATCCGGCGAGCCTCGGTCGGGGAAGTGCAGCTCAGGTCCGTTCAGAATCCACCAATCCCCCGGCAGCTCATGGCCATGGTCCCGAGGCGCCCTGGCACCGGGGCGGAGCTCGCCGAGAAGAGCTGATCTTGCCAGAGCATTCCGCGGGGCAGACCGCGAGGTGATGTGCAGCTCGCCCCCGATGAGCTCCGCCACCTTGTTCGATGGGACGGCTTCGAGGTCGGCGTACGTCGCGCGGCGCTGCTTCTCGGCGGGCTGGCCCATGGGCGAAGCCTGCCCGGGGGCGGATGGCGCGGCAAGGCGGCGAGACGTGCGGGGTCGACCCGCCAATAACCCCTGGAAACGCCGCACGTCACGGCGCATCATCCCGGCCACGGGATCCACGTGAGCGATCGTTCGAACCTCGCCGCCTCCATCGACGGCGCGCCCCTCCCCGACGAGGAGGCGCGCGATCTCTGGACGCGGTTCAGCCGGTACATGGATGAGCACCGCGGCGACACGGCGGGCTTCGCGCGGGAGAACGGCTACGTGAGCGTGACGCCGACCTTCGAGCGCGGGCGGGCGCTGCTCGTCGTCCGGACGACGGAGGCGCCGCCGGAGAAGCCGCCCCAGCGCCCCGGTGGAGAGAAGCCGCCCCAGCGCCCCGGTGGAGAGAAGCCGCCCCAGCGCGGCGGAGGCAGCGGCAAGCCATCACGCGGCAGGCGGCGGCGCTGAGCGCCCACCGTACGGGCGCGAATCGCGAGCTGCCTCGATCCCGGCGGAGAGGCGCCCCGATCGGCCGGAGCCTCACCGCGACTTGCCGGCCCCTCCGGGGAAGTCCTTGCGCTTGATCTTGGCGCGCCGGCCGTCGGGGTGGTGGAACACGATCCCCTCGGCGAGGTGGCCCGGGGCGAAGCGGCTCTCCAGGTGCTGGAACAGGCCGCGGAGGCCGTCATAGGTCCTCGGGACGTCATCGTAGACGGGAATCTCGAGGTTGAACGGCACGACCATGTGCCTGGCGAGCCCGAGCGGGTTGCCCTGAATGCTCGGTCCGAGCGCCTCGGCCGAGTGCTCGCCGTCCGGCCAGCCCTGGAACTCCGTCCCGCGAACCGCCTCGAAGATCCACCTGTCTTCCGGACCGTGCTCGTCGGCGTCGACGTACCAGCCGTCGATGATCCCCTGCTGCTTCTGGAGCTTGCTCGGGTTCCTGCGCTTCTCGACCCGGACCACGTGGCCCGAGCGAATGGTCAATCGCACGTTCGTGCCGTCGAGCTTCTCGGTGGGACGGCCCTCGCCCGCAAAGACCCACTCGCACCCTTCCCGCGGCTTCGGGAGCACCTTGAAGTCATCGCCGCGATCGAAAATCGTCGGAATCTTCTCCATGACCTGAATGCCCTTTCGTACCTGGCCGAGCAGCTCGTCAGGGGTGATGACGCCCCCAGCAAGCCCGCTCGCCAGGGCACGCACCAGCTCCGCGACGGAGGTGCTCGCCTCGAGCGCGACGCGCTTCAGCGCCATCCGCTCCTCCGGCGAGATCCACGCGACCAGGCGTGACCAGCCCTCGGGCGGAACCCATGTCGCGAGCTGCTGCGGATCCTTCCTCGGTCTGCCGCGCGGGCGGCCTGGCGCTGTCACGAGCTTCAGGGTAGCCCGATTTTCTATTGTGTCAATTGGCAAAACAAGAATTGGGAGCAGGGCTGCTGGTCTGCCGCCGCGGGTTCAGTCGAGGAGCGTCCAGGTGGCCTTGGCGGTGCAGCCGTAAGCGTCGAGCGCGCCGGGGTGCGTGAGGGGGACGAGCTTGGTCTGGCCCTTGGCGAGCGGCCCGGTGACCGAGCGGGTGTAGGGCCCCGGGTCGCCGTAGTAGTGCGTGACGGTGAAGGTGATCTTCGCCGAGTCCGGAACGCCGAAGAGCGAGGTGTTCTTGATCGCGGCGTTCGGGTTGAAGATGCTGGGATAGGTGATCGAGCAGGAGAGGTTCACGGTCTTCGTGACCGGGCCGCCGCCGTCCTCGCCGCCAGGACCGATGATCGCCTCTGCGCCCTCGCCCACGACCTCGGCGGCGTCGCTCGCGCCCTCATCGACGCTGTCGCCCTCGAGCGGCTCGGCGATGCAGCCGACGAGCGAGAAGGACGAGATGAGCGAGCAGAGGAGCAGGTTCTTGATGTTCATGGTGGTGTGTCCTTTGGTCGGGTGTTCGCGCTCGCGAGATGGCGTGTCGGCGGCCTCTGGCGAGCTCGAGCTCGCCTCGGCGTCCCTCGTCGCTGCCTCGCGGCGCCGCATCCGGATAGAGCAACCGGCGGACCAGGTTGTCGGGGTGCTTCGGGCCGCCCCCCGGCGCGCCCAGGATCCGCGGGGAAGGCGGACTATCTCGGGGTTTTCGCGCTCCACCGCGCCGCGCCGGCGAGCGCCCGCGCGGCGCGGTGGAGGTCAGAGCCCCCACGCCGACGGCGCGGGCCTCCACCAGGTGTCCTCTCAGGTGCTCTCCGGCCCGGATGATCGCGGCAGGCCCAGCGCCACCGCGGGGGCCGGTGCCCCCCTGAAGCCCCGCGATCGAACGCTCAGCGCCGGCGCCGTCGCGACGCCAGCGCGCCGAGCACGCCGAAGAGCATGACGCCGCCGAGATCGGCCGATCGGCCGGTCGTCGAGCAGGAGCACCCGGCATCGCCGCCAGACGCCTCTTCGCCGCCCTTCAGCGTGTCGTCCGGATCGGCGCCGCCCGCGCCGCCCACCCCGCCGCTCGAGGCGACCGACGAGCTCACGGTCGCGCCCACGGTCGATCCGCCGCCGGCCGAGGAGGAGGAGGAGGTCGACACGCTGCTGCCGTCCGCTCCGCCATCACCCCCGCTGCCGCCGGCGCCGCCGGCGCCGCTGCCGCCGCCATCCAGGCCAGCGCAGTCGGTGGGGCACTCGGTCGAGCATTCCCCGCAGATGCACTCGAGGATGCGGATATACATGCCGGCCCCCTGGGCGTGGTCATTCATGCATTGCTCGACGCACGCGTCGTCCTCGCACCCGCTGACACAGCCGATGAATGCCTTGCACGCGTTCGACGCACCGCACGCGTCATAGGGCGCCCTGCAGGTGTCCTCGAGCGAATCGTTCGAGCAGCTACCGCACCTGTCGCCGCCGCCGGTGGCGGCGCTCGAGGCGCTCGCGGCCGTGGTCCCGCCGATGGGATACAGCGCGCACACGCCGTCGATGTCGTCCTGCTCGATGGTGCGCATCGACGAGCCCACGACATAGTAAGGAGTCATCGTCGCGCTCCGCTCGCCGGAGTGGCCGAGGCCCAGGAAATGCCCCTCTTCGTGCGTGGCGATCGACTGCGTGTCGACACAGCCGTTGTTGCCGGTGTCGTTCCAGCAGAACCCGACGTCGTTGAAGACCATGTCGGCGTCCACGATGGATCCGTCGAAGCTCCAGACCGGCATCGTGACGCCGATGACCGAGTTGACGTCACCGAGCATGTTCGGCCACGAGGAGCTGATCCACTGAAACACGTTCTTGTAGTCGTTGTAGTTGTAACGATCGGTGGTGTCGCCGAGGAAGTCGACCTGCCACGCCGTACACCCCGCGTTCGACCACGCCTCGAACCCGGACTCGACACGGTCGACGGCGAAGGCGGAGATCTCGCCCGGGATCGTCGAGCGGTTGATGTAGTAAGCGACGGGCAGCTTGCCCCAGCGGGGGACCACGTCATCGAGCGGCGTCCACGCGGCGGCCTCACGGGCCACGGCGAGGGACGAGGCGGCGCCGAGCAGGGCGGCGAGGGCGACGCGGCGCCTCACCTCACTTCCCTCCCGCGATGCGCACGACGTCCGTCATGAGGCTCTCGATGGGCTCGACCTCCTCGACGGGCGTCTCGACGGGCACGAGCGCGGCTCCGGTCCGCCGGACGAGGTGCAGCCCGTCGAGGATGCGCCGCGCCATGCCCCTCTTGTCCACGTGATAGGCCGACAGCGCCAGCGCCGTGAGGTGCCACCGCCCCTTGTCGCCCGAGCGCAGGAAGACCACGGCGTCCTCGCCAGGCGAGAGCTTGGCGTCGCCGAGCAGCCGCTGTGTCTTGCCGTTGTAGGTCCCGCCCATCTGCTCCAGCACAATCATCTTCGAGCCCCCCTTGTCCGCCGCGCCGCCCTTGAGCGGCTGGGTGATCGTGAGCTCGGTGCGGGTCACGATCGATTTTCCGTCGTCGGATTCCGTCGTGTACGATCGGCCGACGATCACGCGCGCGATCGTCGCCGACTGGCGCACGAGCTCCTCCCGCGAGAGCAGGACGGCCGTCGTCGCGTCCGCGGGCGCACCGATGCCTAGCAGAGCGAGCGCGGCGGACAGGGCGAGCACTGCTTTCAAGCCTCTCTTCATGTAGATGACTCCTTAAGACATTCTTTTCTATCCCGAAGCACGCGCGCCAGCCAACCAGGAAACAGCGCTGCAACGTGCTCACGATGCCGTGGTGTCGCCCATCTGTCGTGACGACGGATCATCACACCGCGGCGCGATGCCATGCCGACATGTACGGAAGCGGGCATTATCACCCGGGCCGTGGTGCGCCTGGATTTGTGCCGTACACGTAGACGACGCACTCCGGAGCTCTCGGGGAGGAGACCCCCCTTATCGGGTCATCCCGGCTCTCGGCAGCATCGGTCGGAGTCAGGATGGTTGTCCGTCGATCGGGTCAACTCGCCATCAGCGCCATGAAAGGCTGTCCTCGCCCGCCGGGAGCGGCGCGCTGGTCCTCGGCGCGCCGCAGCGCCGCCCGTGGTGGCCCAGGCGCGCGGAGGCTCGCCCGGGCGCCCTCCGCGGCCCGGCGCGGCTCAGGGCCTCTCTCAGTCGAATCGCTTCAGGCCGTTCGGCGCCCTGGAGTCGCGCTTCGCGGAGGCCTCGTCCCGGGCCACGACGCGGCCGGCGAGGACCGCCTCCGCGAGCCCGCGGCACTCGGCGCTGGTCGCGCGATCGGCCCGCGCGAGCGCCTGCTCCGCCGCGGCGCGCGCCTCGACCGCGCGGCCCGCGAGCGCGTGCGTCCGGGCGATCTCGGCGAGGGTCGCCGAGAGCTCCGCGGCGTTGCCCGACACCTCCAGGAGCCGCTTCGCGCCGAGGTAGAGCGACAGCGCCCCGGCGAGATCCCCCTGGATGCGCGCCAGGTCGCCCCGCGCCCGCAGCACGCCGGCCTGACCCGCGCCGTCCTCGAGCACCTCGAACAGGGCGAGCGCCTGCTCGTAGTCCGAGAGCGCCTCCTCCAGGTCCGACGCGTCGGCCGCCGCGACGCCCACGAGCTCGGCCACCAGCTCGAACTGCTTGCGGCGGAGATCACCCCGCACCTTGAGCGTCGCGGCCTGCCCGCGGCGCTCGAAGCCGGTGCGGAACAGCGCGAGCGCCCGGTCGTAGTCGCGCACCGCATCCACGAGGTCCTCCTGCACGGAGCGCAGATCGCCCCGCGCCTTCAGCACCGCGGCCTGGCCCAGGACGTCGCGCGTCGCCGTGAACAGCTCGAGCCCCTGGTCGTAGTCCTTCTCGGCGCCCGCCAGATCCCCCTGCCGCACCCGGAGATCGCCGCGCGCCTTGAGCGCGCCGGCCTGCCCGAGGTGGTCCTCGGTCGCCTGGTAGAGCGTGAGCGCCCAGTCGTAGTCGCGCGCGGCGCCCGTCACGTTGTCCTGGCCGAACCGCATGTCGCCCCGCGCCTTCAGCACGCTGGCCTGCCCGCTCCGATCCCCCGCGTCCTGGAACAGCGCCAGCGCGGTGCTGTAGTCGCGCGCCGCTCCCGCCAGGTTGCGGAGCCGGACCCGCAGATCGCCGCGCGCCTTGAGCGCCCGCCCGTGCGCGGCGCCGTGAGGGCGGGCGCGCGGCGGCTCCGAGGGGCCCGGGACGTCGGTGTCGGCGGCCGCCCCGCGCGACCCGGCCCGGGGCTTGAGCGGCTCGCGATCGCCGAGCTGCAGAAAGAGCTGGATCGCCAGGTCGTAGTCGCACACCGCGCCGCCGAGATCGCCCTCCTCGGCGCGCGCGAAGCCCCGCGCCCTCAGCGCGTCGCCCTCCGCCGCGCGCTCGCCCGCGGCCTGGAACAGCGCGAGCGCCTCGTCGTAATCGCGCACCGCCTGCACGGGGACGCCCTCCCGCAGGCGCAGCGCGCCCCGATCCATGAGCAGCTGGGCCTGCCCGAGCACGTCGCCCGTCGCCCGGAACAGCGCGAGCGCCTCGTCGTAGTCGCGCGCGGCGCCCGCGTAGTCGTTCCGCCGGAGGAGCAGGTTGCCGCGCTCCCGCAGCGCGTGGCCGCGCGCCTCCGGCGGGGTGCTGTTGAGGCTCGGAGGCGCCGCGCTCGAACGGGGCCCCCGCACCACCCCCTCGCCGAGCACCTCGGCCAGCGATCCGCTCCGCGGGGTGCAGCGATCCGTCACGCTGTCGAACGAGCGCTGCGTGGGAGGATCGCCGTCCACTCCCCTCAGCTCGGACTGGACTTCGGGAAGGCGACGCATGCCAGGCGGAACAGCATACCGCGCCGGCGCCCCGCTCGTGGAGACATTGCGCGGTCAGCGCGGCGGCAGCGCTTCGTCTCCTTCCGCCCCTCCGCCCCTCCGGCGCCGCCGTCCGCCGCCCCAGGTCGCGAGCGGCGGCGCGACGACGGCTGGGGCCGCTGCCTTCCCGCACGTTGGCTTGCTCACGCAACCGGACGCGGGCCCGCGGGCTTCGCCCCGCACACCCCGGCCGTGAAAAGCAGTCGACGGTCGATCCTCAGAGGCCCTTGCGCGAGACCAGCACCGCGTCCCGCTCGACCTCGTACATCGCGTGGGTCACGAACGCCGCAGCCGTGCGCTCGCGCACATGCACGACCCGCAGCTCGGCGTAGGTCTCGTCCGGCAGCAACTCCTCGTCGACGCCGAACTTCGGCTCGTCGACCTGCGCCGGACGCTCGTCCTGCAGCCGCGGCCGGACCGTGGCCAGCCTGCCCGCGCCCCCGATCTGCTGCAGCCAGCGGTCGCCCCGCCGGACCGCGAAGAAGCGCTGCCCCGGCTTCACGCCGTCCTTCTCGCCCTTGTCGATGAACACCACCTGGTGCTGCCCGACGAGCTGGTAGGGGTAGACGGCCGCGATGATCTTCGCCTCGAGATCCGCCTCGGCGCCCACCGGCGGCACCACGTCGAGGCGCCGCAGCACCGGGCCGACCCTGTCCGTGCGCTCGACGACGTCGAGCGACTCGATGAGCCGCGCGCGCACCATGTGCGTCTTCGGGTTGTAACGATCCACGCGCGCCGTGCCGCGCACCGTCACGAGCTCGCCCTTCACGTCCCCGCTCTTCACCTTCTTGATCTCGCGGAAGATCGTCAGCTCCTGGCCGATCGAGACCTCGTGATCGTCCGAGAGGCGGAGGTAGACGTCGTCGCCCTCGCTGAGGAGCATCTGGTCGTCGGGGCTCGCGACGAGCTCCCCCCACGTGTCCTTCTTCACGTCGTCGACCCAGCCGAGCTCGCGCAGGAAGATCGTCTTCAACGGCACGCGCCCCCCGCGCCCCAGCTGGTTCGCGCCGAACCCGATGCTGCCGCGGGTCGGGCCCTCGCTCGGGTCGCGGAGCCGGATCCGGTCGCCCGGGTAGATCCAGTGCGGGTTCTGGAGCTGCGGGTTCAGCGCCCAGACCTGGGGCCACGCATACGGGTTCGTGTAGTACCTGCCCGAGATGTCCCAGAGCGTGTCGCCGCGCCGCACCGAGTGCGACTCGGGCACGAACTGCCCCTCGACGACGTAGCTGCCGTTCGCGCCGCCCTTCACCGAGGCGGGGCCCTCGCTGCGGCGGCCCAGATCGAAGCCGTCCGACGGGCGGGACGTGTCCGTCGTGCCCCGCGAGCTCGAGGGCAGGTGGGCGTTCGGATCGAACCCCGGCTGCGGATAACCCGGCACCACGACCTGCGTCTCGACGGTCGGCTCGCCCCTCGGGAGCTGGACCACGGTGACGCCCGGCGCCTGGCCGGCGCCCTCCTCGCCGCCCTGCTGGTCCTGAGCGCGCGCCAGCGGCGGCGCGGCGACGATCGCCAGGGAGACCAGGACCAGCGTTGCCTTCGCGGGGAACTTCATCGCTTGCGCCTCGACAGGGTGGAGGGGGGCGGGCTCGGCGGCGACCCGCCCGGGGGCTCTTCGATCACGGCGCCGTTCGCGGTCGAGCGGAGCACCGGCGGCCGCGCGCCGTCGTCCCCCGGCGCGAGCCGCACCACCTCGAGGTCGGGCCTGTCCGGCTCCTCGGGGGGCACGGCGCGCGCCCCGGCCTCGTCAGGGCGCGCCGCGCTGCGGGCGCCGCCCCGCGAGCGCTCCAGCGAGCCCACACGATCCGCGAGCACCGCGTTCTCCGCGCGCACCCTGACGAGCTCCGCGCGCAGCTCGGAGAGCTGTCGTTCGACCGCGTCGTGCCCTCCGCCGCAACCGACGTTGAGCGCGGCGAGCGCGAGCGCCGTCGAGCCGATGCCCAGGCCAATCCTCATGGGACGCCCAGCCTACCCGCCGCCGCGCCGGCCGGCCAAACGCGCGACGATCTCCGCGCCCCCGACGGGGCGCCGCGCCCCGCGGCGGGGCAACGCGCCGCGCGCCGCGCCGGAACAACCGCGCGCGACGCGAGGTGGGCGGCGCGACGTCACGCGTTACGGAGCGCGCACAGTTCTGCTAGGGTCCCAGCCCGAGATCTGGGTGCGAGGGGTGAACGTGCGGAAATTCTTCCTGATTTTCCTTGTCGCGACGGCGTGCGCCGGCACCGGCTGCGGTGACGACGGCCCCGGGCCCGCGGCGACGGAGTGCTTCGACTACAGCAAGTTCGACGGCACCACGCCCGAGGCGAGCTTCGCGGGCGAGGTCCTCCCCATCTTCCAGCGGTCCTGCTCGTTCAGCTCGACGTGCCACGGCGCCGAGGCCGGCTCGGCCGGGTTCGCGTACCTCGGCCCGACGCTGAGCGAGCAGGCCACGCAGGCGCAGATCGACGCGATCGTGGCCCAGAACGTCGGCGCCGCGTCGAGGGCGCCCTCCGGGATGCCGCGGATCACGGCCGGCGACCCCGCGAACAGCTTCCTCATGCACAAGCTCGACGACACCCTGAGCTGCGGGGACCTCGAGTGCGCCCCCGACGGCTGCGGGGACCCGATGCCCTTTGGCGGCGACCTCCTGCCCTCGGCAGAGCGCGACGCCATCCGCAGGTGGATCCAGCAAGGGGCCAAGGTCAATTGATCGGCCGGCTCTCCGGCCACGTCGTGGAAGAAGGCGACGAGGGCACGGTCGTCCTCGACGTCAGCGGGGTCGGCTACGAGGTGACCGTCCCGCTCGGGGCCGTGGGGCGCGCGCGCGGGATCGCCGCGAACGCGAAGGCCGGCTCGGACGCGATCACCCTGTTCGTCCACACCCACGTGCGCGAGGACGCGCTCCTCCTGTACGGCTTCGCGACGCGCGAGGACCGGGCGGCCTTCCGCGTGCTCATCGGCATCTCCAGCATCGGCCCGAAGATCGCGATGGCCATCCTCAGCGCGCTCGGCGCGGGGGAGCTCGCCGCGGTGATCACCCGCCGGGAGACCGCGCGCCTCACCGCCATCCCCGGCGTCGGCAAGAAGACCGCCGAGCGCCTCGTCCTCGAGCTGAAGGACAAGCTCGTCCACCTCCCCGCGGCCCCGCTCTCCCCCGCGGCCTCCCCGCCCGTGGCCACCGGCGCCAAGCAGGACCTCCTGCACAGCGCGCTCACCCGCATGGGCTACCGCCCGGCCGAGGCGGAGCGCGCCGTCACCGCCCTCGGCGCGCGCGTCGACAGCGCCCCGCTCGGCGACCTCGTGCGTGATGCGCTCGCGCTCCTCTCCAAGTGAGCCACGCCGCCGGCGCCCGGCGAGCCCGGCAAGCCGGGCCGCCCGCGCCCGACAAAACGCGGCCGCCCGCGCCCGGAAAACTGCGGCCGCCCGCGCCCGGCGATCCACGATTTGCCGGGCGGAATCGCCCCAGCGAACGGGCGGGCGGCGGCGCGCGACCCCCCGCTCGAGGGGCGGAGGAGCGACAGACAGTCGACAGAGGGCCGCCGCGGCGAATATGCTCCCGCCGCCGTTCGCCCTGGGACCCAGTCCGGTCGCTCGTTGTGAGGAGGCGTGGTGATCACCTGCCCGAAGTGCTCCAAGGAAAATCAGGACCATTACAAGTTCTGCCTCGGCTGCGGCGCCGAGCTGCCTCGCGACGTTTCGCCCAAGAAGTTCGCGGCAGGCACCCCGCCCCACGGCGTGCCCGCGGCTTCGCGGGCGAAGGATTACGGCGATGAGCCGACCGCCATCGGCACGGGCGCCCAGAAGGGCCCCGCGGTCGCGCCCCCGCCGCCCGCGCTCGTCGATCCCGCGGCGTTCATCGCCCCGGCCCGCGGGGAGGACACCGGCGCCAGCAAGAAGGCCGCGGCGGCCGCGCCCGCGACGCCGGCGGCGGCGGCCGGCGCGGGGACGGTCGTCTGTCCCCAGTGCCAGGAGCCCAACCCGCCGTCGAACAAGTTCTGCGCGCTGTGCGGCTTCAAGCTCGTCAAGCCGGCGGGCCAGGCCGCGCAGCCCTCCACGCCGGTCGTCTCCACGTCGGGCGCCGCGAACGTCGTGCTGACGGCGCTCCGGGCCGACGGCACCGAGGCCGGCTCGTACACGCTGCCCACGAACCCCACGCTGATCGGGCGCGACTCGGGCACGATCTTCGGCGGCGACAGCTACCTCTCGCCGCGCCACGCGACGTTCTCGATCAAGGGCGGGCGGCTCTTCGTCAAGGACGAGGGCTCGCTGAACGGCGTCTACCGCAGGCTGCGCAGGGACACGCCGGTGCAGCTCGACAACGGCGACGTCTTCCGCATCGGCCAGGAGATCGTCCGCGTCGAGCCGCTCTCCCCGGCGCCCACGACCCCCGACGGCGTCGAGCGCCTCGGCAGCCCCTCGAAGGGCTACGTCGCGCGGCTCGCCCTCATCATCGGCAGGGACGCGACCGGCAACGCGTTCCCGGTCCCCGACACCGGCCTGCACCTCGGGCGCGAGCGCGGCGACATCCTCTTCCCCGAGGACGGCTACGTCTCCGGGCTCCACTGCCAGATCTCGCTCCAGGGCGGCCGGCTGTTCCTCACGGACCTCGGCAGCTCGAACGGCACCTTCCTCCGCGTCCTCGGCGAGACCGAGATCACGGGCGGCGACATCCTGCTCATGGGTCAGCAACTGTTCCGCATCAACGTCTGAGCGCGCGCCAGCGGCGCCCCGAGGACGGCGACCGTCCCGCTCGCACAACCCGACGCCCCATCGTACGCTCAGCAGCCCTGAGACACTCGCCATGGAAATGGTCCGCACCATCCGCGTGGTCGCCGCCGTGATTGAACAGGACGGCCGGTACCTCATCACCCAGCGCCGGCCGACCGCCGTGCTCCCGATGCTCTGGGAGTTCCCCGGGGGGCGCGTGGAGGAGACCGAGACGGACGCGGCCGCGCTGAAGCGCGAGGTCCGCCACCGGCTCGACGTCGAGATCGAGGTGGGCCAGCTGATCTCGTTCGTGAGCCACCCCTACGAGCGCTACGTCGTCGACCTGTACCTCTACGAGTGCCACATCAAGAGCGGCGAGCTCGCGTCGCTGGCCGTGAACGCGTTCCGGTGGGTCACGAGCGCCGAGTTCGATCGCTACCCGTTCACGCCGGCGGACGAGGCCAGCATGAACAAGCTGCTCGGCATGACCTGACGCGCCCGCGCCCTCACAGGCGCGGCGAGCGCCGCAGCAGCACGAGGAACATCGGCCCGCCGAGCACCGCGGTCACCGCGCCCACGGGCGGCTCGGTGCCGAGCCACCGGAACAGGAGCCGCGCGACGAGGTCGCACGTGGTGAGCAGGACCGCGCCGGCCACGAGCGACAGCGGCAGGAGCCGCCGGTGATCCGCGCCGCAGAGCCGGCGGACCGCGTGCGGGACGATGAGCCCGACGAAGCCGATGAGGCCGGTGCGGCTGACGATCGCGCCGACGACGCACGAGGACGCGAGGAAGACCCGGCGCTCGACGGCGCGGACGTCGACGCCCAGGGTCCCGGCCGACTCGTCGCCGAGCGAGAGGAGGTTCAGCCGCGCGGCGTCGGCGAGGAGCACGGCGCAGCCGACGGCGACGTAGGCGGCGACGCCGAGGAGGGCCGAGGTCGTGGGCAGCTCGACGAAGCCGATGAGCCACCGGAGCAGCTGCTGGGCGCGCGAGGGAGAGACGAGCGTCTTGAGGAAGGAGATGAGGCCCGCCGCGATGGAGTTCACGATGACGCCGGCGAGGAGCATCGAGGCGCCGGAGGTGCCCTCGGCCGCGCCGCGCGCGATGGCGTAGACGAGCAGCGTCGCGACGAGGCCGCCGGCGAGCGCCGCCGCGGGCAGGAGCGTGGCGCCGAGCACGCTCGTCGCGCCGACGCCGAGCGTGATCGCGACGGCGGCGCCGAGCGCGGAGCCGCCGGAGACGCCGAGCACGTACGGCTCGGCCAGCGGGTTCCTGAGCAGCGCCTGGAACGCGGCGCCCACGGCCGCGAGGCCGGCGCCGGAGACGGCCGCGAGGAGCACGCGCGGCAGGCGCACGTCGATGAGGAGGGTCCGGTCGAGGCCGGGCTCGGCGATGGCGCGCGCGATCGAGACGGGCTCGGCGCCGAGGAGGACGGCGAGGAGGAGCGAGAGCACGAGCGCCGCGAGCGCCGCGGCGAGGACGAGCGCGGGGCGGAGGCCCCGGCCGGACGCCGGCGGCGCCGGGAGGGAGGGCGCGCTCGCTCGGCGCGGGGCGCGGCCGGACACGGGCGACGTCAATCCTGGCCGCCTCCGCCCGCGGCGGGCGGCAGCGGGGCGTGCCCGCCGCCTCGCTCGGCGTTCCGCTCGTAGATGAGGCGCAGCCCGGTGAGCGTCAGGTCGTCGTCGACCCCCTCGATGGTCTCGGTCTGCGGCGCGATGAGCCGCGCCAGGCCACCGGTTGCGATGACGCGGCACGGGTAGCCGAGCTCCCGCCGCAGGCGGCCCACGAGCCCGTCGACGAGCCCCGCGTAGCCGTACACGATGCCCGACTGCATCGAGTGGACGGGGTTGCGGCCGACGACCCGGGGCGGGAGCGCGATCTCGACGCGGGACAGCCGCGCGGCGCGGGAGAAGAGCGCCTCGGCGCTGATCTGGATGCCCGGCGCGATGACGCCGCCCAGGTACTCTCCCTTCGGGGTCACGCAGTCGAACGTCGTCGCCGTGCCGAAGTCGACGACGATGACGCCGGCGGCGGCGTGATCCCCCCGGTCGGGCTCGGCCGCGTGCGCTCGCGCCGGGGCGGCGCGGGGCGCGGCCTCGGGCTGCCGCCGCACCCACTCGTGCGCCGCGACCGCGTTGACGATCCGGTCGGCGCCGACCTCGCGCGGGTTCTCGTAGAGGATGGCCATGCCGGTCTTGATGCCAGGCCCCACGACGAGCGGCTCGATCCCGAACGCCCGCTCGACGAGCCCCACCATCGTGTCGGTCAGCGTCGGCACGACGCTCGCGACGATCGCGCTGTCGATGCGGGCGAGGTCGACGCGGCGGAGGTCGAGCATCTGCCGGACGAGCACGGCGTACTCGTCCGAGGTGCGGGAGCGCGCGCTCTCGCAGCGGAGGTGGTGCTGGAGCACCTCGCCCTCCAGCACCCCGAAGCTGATGTTGGTGTTCCCGACGTCGATGGCGAGCAGCATGCTGGCCCGACTCTAGCGCCGCGCGCCCGGGATCCGGCCAGGATTTCGGACGCGCCACCGGCGCGCGCGGCGTGCCGCCGCACGCCCGCCGCGCCCGGCCTTCAGCGCTTGCGCGCGAGCGTCACCCCGTCGCGCACGGTGAGCATGACCTTCTCGACCCGGGGATCGCGGAAGACGAGATCGTTGAAGGCGGCGATGGCGCGGCCGTCCGCGCTCTCGGGGGCGAGGACCTCGCCGCTCCAGAGGGTGTTGTCGGCGACGATCAGCCCGCCGCGGCGGAGGCGCGGGAGGGCCTCCTCGTAGTAGGCCGGATACCGCTCCTTGTCGGCGTCGATGAACACGAGATCGAAGGCGGGGCTCGCCGGCATGGCGCGGAGGGTGGCGAGCGCGTCGCCGAGCGCGATCCGGATCTTCCCGCCGTGCTCGCTGCGGTCGAAGAACGATCGGGCGATGCGGACCACCTCGGGGTCGCGATCGCACGTGATGAGCTCGCCGTCCGGCGGGAGCGCCTCGGCCATGCTGAGCGCCGAGTAGCCGGTGAACGTCCCGATCTCGAGCACCCGGCGCGCCTGCATGAGCGCGACCAGCATCCTCAGCAGGGAGCCTTCGACCCGCCCGACCTGCATGACCGCCCTCGGCTCGTGGGCCAGGGTGAACTCGCGCAGCTCATCGAGGAGCGCGGGCGGCGGCTCGGAGTGGTCGTGAACGTAGCGATCCAGCTCTGGATTGACGATAGCGATCATGGCGAGGTTCCTCGGCCGGGCACCGTAGCATCGGTGCGCGCTCCCTCCTCACCTCACCTTGAGCCGCCGGCGGCCTTCGCGGTAGCGTCGACCATGGCCTTCTCTTCCTGGAAGACGTGCGCCGCAGCGGCGCTCCTGGCGGCGGCCTGCAGCTCGACGGACGGCAGCCCCGGGACGGGCGGCTCCGGCGGCGCCGGCTCGGGCGGCTCCGGCGGGGGCACGGGCGGCTCCGGCGGCGCCGGCATGGGCGGCTCCGGCGGGGGCGCGGGCGGCTCCGGTGGCGCCGGCGGCTCCGGTGGCGCCGGCGCCGGCGCGGGGGCGAGCTCCGCGACGGCCGGCGGCGGCGCGGGGGGAGAGGCGGTCTATGACTGTGCGTCGCTCGGCGATCCGTGCACGACCTGCCTCGCCCTGCGCTGCCAGGAGAGCTATTGCGCGTGCCAGCGGAGCGCGGAGTGCGCCGCGCTGGGCAATTGCCTCCTCGGCTGCGCGGCGGAGGACGTGGCTTGCGAGCAGGCGTGCCTGACGGCGCACCGGGCGGGCATCTCGGGCATCTTCCTCGAGGGCGGCTGCGCGTCCGAGCGGTGCAGCGCGCAATGCCCATCGCGAGACGCGCTGTCCCCTTGCGCGTCCTGCCGGTTGACAGGGTGCGCAGCCGAGATGAACGCGTGCGTCGCGGAGCCGTCGTGCAGGGCAATGCTCGCGTGCGTGGATGCGTGCCGTGCGGACGGAGATGGCTGCCTGGAGGTGTGCTCGGCGATGCACGCGGACGGCGTGCAGGCTGCCGGGGCGGTCTTCGCATGCGAAGAGGCGCGGTGCGGAGCGGATTGCGAGTGACCGGAGCCACCGCAGGCTGCCATGCCGCGCGGCGCCGCGGGGGTCGACGCCCTGGGCCAACAGGCATACCATTCCGTCGTGGCCTTCCTCGGATTGCGCGAGATTGAGCGGGACCCGTACGCGGTCGTCCATCACGACCCCGCTCAGCAGCTCGTGCTCATCAAGCGATATTCGCTGAACTATCCGAGCATCGCGGCGATCGAGCTGAGCTTCGAGCGTATCAATCGGTCGCTCGAGGCGATCGCCAGGCGGCGCACGCTCCTGCTCGTCGACGCCCGCGACGCACCGCTGCGCAACGACGCCGGATTCGAGAGTGCGTTCGCGCACTGTCACACGCGGCTGACGCGAGATTTCAAGAAGACCGCGGTCCTCCTGAAGAGCGCGACCGGGGTGCTCCAGCTCGGCCGGCTTTCGAAGGGCTATGAAAAACCGATGGGCATCTTCACCCGCCCCGAGGACGCGCTCCACCACCTCGGCGTCAGCGTCGACCTGAAGCAGCTCACCGATCCCTGACGCATTCCGCAGCTTCCCCTCCACCCCGAGCGGGGCTCACCCGCACAGGAGACGGGCCCAAATCGGCGTTTTCGGCGCGGAAGCGTACTCTTGTACGCTGAGCACCGAAAACGTCGAGGTGGGCCCGTATCCGAAGCGGGTGAGCCCCTCAGGAGAGAGGTTTGCCGCCGGTCACGCCCAGGACCTCGCCGTTGATGTAGCTCGCCTCGTTCGAGGCAAGGAACACGAACGCCGGGGCGAGCTCGGCCGGCTGCGCCGGGCGCTCCATTGGATGATTCTTGCCGAAGGTGGCCACCTTCTCCTTGTCGAACGATTGCTGGATGAGCGGCGTCCACACGGGGCCGGGCGCGACGACGTTGACGCGGATGCCACGCTCGATGAGGTCCTGCGCCAGGCCCTTGCTGAAGGTGACGATCGCCCCCTTCGTGGACGCGTAATCGAGGATATCCGGGCTCGGCTGGTACGCCTGGATCGAGGCGACGTTGATGATCGAGCCGCCTTCCTTCATGTGCGGCAGCGCGTACCGGATCATGTGGAACATGGCCAGGATGTTGACGCGGAACGTGCGCTCGAGGCGCGCTGCGTCGATGTCCTCGAACCGCTCGACGGCCTTGCCCTGCTCCGCCGCGTTGTTCACGAGGACATCGATGCGCCCGAATTTGCGCGCCACCTCCTCGACCACCTTCCGGCAATGGGCCTCGTCGGCCAGGTCGCCGGGCAGCGTGAGCGCCTCGCGCCCGGCCTCCTTGATGACCCGCGCCGTCTCCTTCGCGTCCTCGTGCTCGCTCAGGTAGGAGATCGCCACGTGGGCCCCCTCGCGGGCGAACGCGAGCGCGACGGCGCGGCCGATCCCGCTGTCTCCTCCGGTGATCAGCGCGATGCGGTCCTTCAGCCGGCCGAGCCCCTTGTACGACGACTCGCCGTAATCGGGCCTCGGCTCCATCCTGGCTTCGATTCCGGGACGCTCCTGTGTCTTGCCCTCGAAAGGCGGCTTCGGGCCCGCGCCTTTCGGATCCGCTGTCGGTCCAGTGTTCTGCATAACCTCCTCCTGACGCTGCGCTGCGGTGAGAGGCCGAACGCGCTCCCACCGAACCCAGGCCATAAGGGCGGCGGCGCAGCCCAGCCATCGGTGGCCGCCTGCTCTCCCGATCGGAGCTCCCCCTACCTACACCGGCGCGGCGACCGGCGAGCGGCGCGCGCCGTCGGATCCCCGCCGGGCGCTCCCGAGCGGACACGGCGGCAGAGAGCTCTCGACCACCGACGCGGGTGGACGTGTTGGAGGTGATGGACGTGATGGACGTGATCGACGTGATCGACGTGATCGACGTGATCGAGCCGACGGCGCGCTCCCCTGTCGCGCGGTACCGCCGCGGCCTGTCACGTCAAGGCTTGACAGGCGACAGCTGGTCCGGTGTCTTCACCCTGCGTTGTCTCGCGGCACGCCGCCGGCGAAGACGCGGAGGAGAACCGTGGTGATGAAACACATCGACGAGAGCCGTCTGGAGTCAGATCTCGAGTATCGGTTCGGGTATCTCATCGAGTTTGTCGGCTTCGGCGAGGCGGACATCGCGGCGATCCACGGCGCCGCGCCGCACCTCGCCCCCCGGGTCGAGGCGCTCGTCGACGCGGTGTACGAGAAGCTGTTCCTGTACGACGCCACGAAGCGCCATTTCGTGCCGAAGCAGCACGGCTACGAGGGGGCGCCCCCGGCCGACCTCGCGTCGCTCACGCTGGACCACGAGCAGATCAAGTTCCGCAAGCAGCACCTCTCAAGCTACCTCGTCCGGCTCGTGACCCACCCGTATGATCCGAAGATGGTCGCCTACCTCGACATGGTGGGGAAGATCCACACCGCGAAGGCCGGCAATCCCGAGGTCGTCGTCCCGCTCGTGCAGATGAACGCGCTCATGGGCTTCGTGTCGGACGCCCTGCTCCAGACCATCCTGTCGCTGGGCCTCGACCGGGAAGCCGAGGTGCGCACCCTCCGCGCCTTCAACAAGCTGCTCTGGCTGCAGAACGACCTCCTCGCGCGCCACCACCTCTCGGCGGCCTGATCCCCCTCCCCTTCCGGCCATGCGTCGCCCGCCGGGACGGACCGCAGCGGCGGGCTGCGCGCCGGCATCCCGGGGGCGGCGGCGCGTCGAGCGGACGGCCCATTGCGCAATCGCGCGACCGCTTGCGCAAGCGCACAACGGCGCGCGCTGCGCCGCCCCGCCGCGCACCGGAGCGGGCGCCTTCGGATCGCCTGGATCGGCCGGGAACGCCGCGACGAGGAGGCCGGCACATGCGGTGCTAGGCGCCCGCTCACCATGAACCGATTCTTCGATGGCATCGCTCTTCTCGTGGGGCTGTCCGTCATCCCGGCGATCGCCGGCTGCAGCGACGAGGCATCGGAGGAGGAGCGCCGCTTCGCCCGGCTCGCGAAGCGCGCCGAGCAGGTGCGCGAGCTGTCGTTCCGCCACGCCGTGCCGGTCGTCACGATCACGCGGGACGAGTTCGAGGCGGACCAGGAGGCGGCCGCGGCCGCCGCCGAGGAGGACGATCTCGCGGAGATGGCCGCGACCTACGGCCGGCTCGGCTACTTCCCCCTCGACGCGGACCTCCGGGAGACGGTGGCTCGCTCGGGGGACTGGGCCGCTGCGTGGTATTCTCTCGAGAGCAACGGCATCGTGCTCATCGGCGAGGTGGACGACTCCGTTCTCATCCACGAGTACGTGCACGGGCTCCAGGATCAGCATTTCGACCTGGCGCCGGACCAGGACGACGCGCTGACGAGCGACGCGTTCCTCGCGCGGCGGGCGGTCACCGAGGGCGACGCGACGCTCGCGGAGGGGCGCTTCATCATGCAGGAGCGCCTCGACGCCGATCTGCACCTCGTGGACTGGGGCCCGCTCCTGTCCTCGGTGCATGCGCGCCGGGAGGAGCTCCTCGCCGGGAGCGAGCTCCCCCTCTTGTTCATGGCGTATCCATCGTTCGCCTACAGCTTCGGGCTCGAGTACTGCGCCCACAACCTGACCGGCGCGAGCGCGGCGACGCCCGTCATCGACAGGCTCCCGCCGTTCGACTGGTCGAGCGAGGACGCGCTCTTCACGACGCGGGCGCCCACGAGCACCCAGCAGATCCTCACCCTCGACGCCCAGGACCCCGAGGTCGGCGTCGGCCTGGACGAGATGCCGTCGGCGCTCGACGACCGGCTCGAGCGGCTCAACTGGGACACCCTCGGTGAGTGGCTCACCTACCTGCTCCTGCGCCCGCTCGAGGGCGCGCCCGATCTGGGCGACATGCGCGCGCTGGCCGCGGCCTGGGACGGCGATCGCGCCCTGTTCTTGCGCGATCGGAAGACGGACGCGATCGGCACGGCGTGGGCGTCGGCGTGGGACGACGCCGGCGCCGCGGCGGGCGTCGAGGCCGCGCTGTGGCGGCTCTACGACGGCTCGCCGATCGCCGGCGACGAGCCGCGGCTCGGGCGCGCCGGCGACGGCGAGCTCCTCTGGATCGAGCGCAGGGAAGAGCGCGTGGTCGCCCTCAAGAACGTCGACGAGGCGCTCATGCCCTCGCTCGCCGAGGCCGCCTTCCCCTCCGGGATCCGGCCGATGCGGCACATGATCCGGACGCGCCCGTCGCTCGCGGCCAGGCTCTCGCGGCGCCTGGCCGGGCGACATCACTGAACCAGCGACGGCGCGGCGCGCTCAGATGCAGAGCGAGTCGCAGTCGTGATCTTCTTCGCACGCCGTGACGCAATCGCCGTCGTCGTCGCACGCCGCGATGCAATCGTCTCGATCCGTCGAACACGCCGTGATGCAGTCGTCCTCGCCTTCGTCCTTGTCGTCGTCCGCGTCGACGAAACAGCCGGCGGCCAGGGGAATCGTGGAGACCAAGAGCACTGCGAGCACCTTGCGCAACATGGGTTGTCCTCCTTCGTGGTGTACTGTCCGCATGCGATGCAGGGGACATCGAACACCCAAGCAGGGGGCGTACCAATCGCGGTTCTGACGCGACTCACCCGTTGGGCCGCGGACCTGGAGAGCCGTTATGCCGCGCAAAGCGAGCTCGGCGCCGGAGCTCCCGGTCACCCGAGCGCCCCGGCCGGCGGACGTGGGGTATCCCGCGAGAAGGCAAATCGCCACAGCGGAGGAGGCCATGGCGGCGCTCGGCGGCGTCGGCGCCGGGATTTTCTGCGCGGCGCGCCGGGCGTGCGCGCTGGGTCAAAGTGTCACACCCGGCTCGACCGTGAGCCCCGGAGCTCCGTCCAGGTGAGCCTCCGGCCGCGCTGCGTCTCACCGCAGCGCGGCCCCGCGGCTCACCCCTCGCCCTCGGGCTTCTGCGGCTTGGGCGGCGGCCGGTCCACGGCGTAGCGCCGCAGATCCAGCGTGTAGGGCGCGTCCCCGTGGGCGATCGCCTGCTTCGCGGTCACCGGCCAGGGCGTCGGCCCCTCGATCGTGAACCGCTGCGCGCGCCGCGCCGACGCCTCGAACCGCGTGAGCGGCGCGGCGTCGAAGGCGCGGCCCTCGGGGTGCCACACGTGGTAGGCGCACGCGCCGATCGAGCGCTTGCCCCACGTGTCCAGGATGTCGATGTGGACCGGGTGGTGGATGCCGATGTGCGCGTGCAGGCTGTGCGGCGGCGCCCAGGCGCGGAACCGCACGCCGCCCACGTGCTCGCCCGCCGTCCCCGTCGGCCGGAGCGGCAGCACATGGCCGTTCACGAGCACCGTGTGGCGCTCCGGCGTGAGCCCCTGCACCCGCACCTCGATGCGCTCCATCGACGAGTCCACGTAGCGCGACGTGCCCGTCGTCGTCAGCTCCTCGCCGAGCACGTGCCACGGCTCGATCGCGTTGCGCACCTCCAGCACCACGTCGCCGGCGTGCAGCGTGCCCACCACCGGGCAGCGCAGCTCGATGAACGGGCGGTACGCGTCCGCGGGCAGGGCGAGCCCGCGCTGCTTCAGGTGATCCAGCACGTCCTCGAAGTCGCGCCACAGGTAGTACGGCAGGAGGAAGCGGTCGTGCAGCGCCTGGCCCCAGCGCACGAGCCGGCCCGCGTACGGCTCCTCGGCGAACGAGGCGAGCAGCGTGCGGACGAGGAGCGCCTGGGCGACCGCCATCCGGAAGTGCGGCGGCATCTCGAAGGCGCGCAGCTCGATGAGCCCCTGCCGGCCGTGCGCCGTCTGCGGATCGAACAGCTTGTCGATGCTCACCTCGGCGCGGTGCGTGTTGCCCGTCATGTCCACGAGCAGGTGGCGGAACAGGAGGTCCGAGAGCCACGCCGGCTCGTTCTGCCGGCGCTCGAACGCGCGCGAGAGCGCGATCTCCAGCTCGTAGAGGTTCTCGTGGCGCGCCTCGTCCACGCGCGGCGCCTGCGACGTCGGGCCGACGAAGAGGCCGGCGAACATGTACGAGAGCGACGGGTGGTGCTGGTTGAACGTGAGCAGGCTGGCCAGGAGATCCGGCCGGCGCAGGAAGGGGCTCGAGAGCGGCGTCGGGCCGCCGAACGTGAGGTGATGGCCGCCCCCGCTCCCCGCCATGCGCCCGTCGATCAGGTATTTCTCGCAGTGCAGACCGCTGTGGAGCGACGCGTCGAACACCGTCTCGAGGAGCGACGCGTACGCGCGCACCCCGTCGGAGGGCGGCAAGTTCACCTCGAGCACGCCCGGGTCCGGCGTCACCGAGAAGCGGAGCACGTTCGCGCCGGGCGGGGGCGGGTACCCCTCGAGCAGCACGTCGATGCCCGTCTCCTGCCGGGTCGCGTCGATCGCGGCGATGAGGTCGAAGAAGTCGCCCGGCGAGAGGAGCGGCGGCAGGAAGACGTGGACGATGCCGTCGCGCGTCTCCACGCAGAGCGCCGTGCGCACGCCGTAGCCCGATCGCCCCGCGGCGGGCGCGGCGCGCTGGGCGTGATGCGCGGCGCGCTCGCCGTCGTGGGCGTGCCGCTGGGCCGCGCGCGCGCGCGCCGTCTCGGCGTGCTCCGGGTCGCCGTCGCCCTCGAGGAGCTGGACGCGGCGCTGCCTCTCTTCCTCCTCGTCGGCCTCGGGCTCGCCGCGCCGCGGGTCCTGCGGCGACACGAGCTCCTCGATGGGCGGCGGCGGGGCCACCGCGACGAGCGAGCGGAGCGGGAGGCGCAGGCCGATGGAGCTGTCGCCCGGGAGCAGGAAGAGGTGCCCGCGCCGGAAGCCCCAGCGCTCGCTGATCCACGACCCCCACTGGCGCGCGAGGGGCAGGACGAAGCCGACCTCTCGCCCGAGCCCGCGATCGAGGACGCGCGCGAGGCGCCGCCGCTCCTCCGGGTCGTCGAGGTTCGCCTTGAGCGGGTCGACGTCGGTGGGCAGGCTCGCCTCGTCCTGGAGGTGGCGCCAGGGGTCCTCGAGGGCCGGCATCAGGAAGTCGGCCAGCCCGAGCCGCGCCGCGAGCGCGTCGGCGAACTTCCGCGAGAGCTCGACGCCGCGCCCGCGCGCCGCGCTGGTCGCCGGATCGGCGTGGCGCGCCTGGGACATCTCGGTCCAGAGCGGGACGCCGTCGCGCCGGCCGATGATCTCGAGCGCCCAGCGGGGCAGGCTCTCGCCCGGGTAGTGCTTGCCGGCGCGGAGCAGCAGGACGCCGCCCGGCGTGATCCGGCGCCGGAGCTCGTGCGCGAGCCGGAGCCCTTGCGACCACTTCGTCGGGCCGAGCGCGCCCTCGCACCACTCGGGCGCGTCCGGGTACTCGCGCGAGTTGAAGGTCGGCTCGCCGCCCATGGTCAGGGAGAGGCCCGCGGCGGCGAGCCGCTCGTCCGCGCGATCGGCCACGGACAGGAGCTCCTGCCACACGGGCTCCTCGTAGGGCGTGGTGGGCCGCGGCTCGTGGCCGAGCCGTCCGACCTTCATCTCGAAGGTCACGTCGGTCGCGCGCGTGTCGCTCGTGCCCTCGACCGGCGCCGCGAGCGCGGGCGAGGCGGTGCAGGCGAGCGGGATGTGGCCTTCGCCGCAGAGCAGGCCGCTCGTCGCGTCGAGGCCGATCCAGCCGGCGCCCGGGAGGAAGACCTCGGCCCACGCGTGCAGGTCGACGACGTCGCGGCTCACGCCGCGCGGCTGGTCGGGGATCATCCCCTCGTCCGTGAGCTGCACGAGGTAGCCGCTCACGAAGCGCGCGGCGAGCCCGCGCGACCGGAGCGCCGCGATGAGCAGCACCGCCGAGTCGCGGCAGCTGCCGCGCCCTTGCGCGAGCGTCTCCTCCGGCGTCCAGATGCCGGCCTCCTCGCGGATGACGTACTTGATGCGCCGGTTCACGGCGGTGTTCAGCGCGACGAGGAGCGACACGGTGTCGCCCTTCGAGGGCAGCCCGGCCAGGAACTCGTCGAGCAGCGGGCCGCGGGCGAGCGACGGATCGGCGCTGTCGAGGAAGGGGGTCAGGTCCTGCTTGAGCTCGGCGGGATACGCGAACGGGACCTTCTCCGCGCGCTCGTCCAGGTAGAAGTCGAACGGGTTCACGGGGCGCACGCTGACCGCGAGCTCGACGAGGATGTCGAGATGAGGGACGCGCTCGCCCGCGGGCAAGAGCACCCGCGCGACGTGGTTGCCGTACGGGTCCTGCTGCCAGCGCGCCGCGATCTGCGGGTCGATCTTCAGGCTGTACGACTCGATCTTCGCCTTCGCGTGCGTCGCGGGCCGCAGCCGGATGAGCTGCGGGCCGAGCGAGGCGGGGCGGGGATAGGTGTAACGGGTCCGGTGCTGGATGAGCAGGCGCACGGTGGTTTGTCTCCGGGGGTGGCCCTATCCAACCAGAAGTGCCCTCTTCCGTCTCGCCTTCCGTGACGCGCGTGAAGCGCGCTGCGAGATCGTTTCCAGGACGATTCGGCCAGGGATCTACGGCGTGGCGGCGCGTGGGCAACGCGACCGCGCAGCGGCACGAACGTGTGACGGAGCGACCGCGCAGCGACGCGAGCGTGTGACGGAGCGACCGCACCGCGACGCGAGCGTGTGACGGAGCGACCGCACCGCGACGCGAGCGTGTGACGGAGCGACCGCGCGCCAACGCGGCCTCGCGACGGCGCGAGCCGTGTGCCGGAGCGACCGTGCGACGGCACAAAAACAGCGTGCTGCGGCGCCTTTGACGCCGTTCTGTCCGCCTCGCCACGCCGCGCCCCGACACCGGCGCCGCCCGCGCTTGCCGTCCGAGGGCGAAGCGGTGATCATCGCCCGCTGTGTCGGGTTCGGAGACGAAACAGCCCTCGCTGCCCCCGGTCGAGCCGGGGACGGTGCTCGCCGGCAAGTACCGCGTGGAGCGGGTCATCGGCCAGGGCGGCATGGGCGTGGTCGTCGAGGCCCGCCACGTCGTGCTCGACGAGCGGGTCGCCCTGAAGTTCCTGCTCCCCGAGTTCACCCAGCACCCGGAGGGCTCGGCCCGCTTCCTGCGCGAGGCGAAGGCCGGCATGAAGATCAAGAGCGAGCACGTCGCCCGTGTTTCGGACGTCGGCACGCTCGAGAACGGCGCTCCCTACATGGTCATGGAGTTCCTGACCGGGAGCGACCTGGCGCGCCTGCTCCGCGATCAAGGCGTGCTCGGCATCGAGGACGCGATCGACTACATCGCGCAGGGCAGCGAGGCGATCGTCGAGGCCCACGGGCTCGGCATCGTCCACCGCGATCTCAAGCCGGCGAACCTGTTCCTGACGGCGCGCGTCGACGGCTCGCCGCTCGTCAAGGTGCTCGACTTCGGCATCTCCAAGATGGCGACCAGCGCGGTCGACGTCCTGACGGGCACGGACGCGGCGCTGGGCTCGGCCCTGTACATGTCGCCGGAGCAGATGCGGCAGACGCGCTCGGTGGATCACCGGACGGACATCTATGCGCTCGGCGTCTCGCTCTACGAGCTGCTCGCCGGCAGGCAGCCGTACTACGCGGAGACGCTGCCGCAGCTCTGCGCGGAGGTGCTGACGGGCACGCCGACGCCGCTGCGGGAGATCCGCCCCGACGTGCCGGCCGCGCTCGCGGCCGTGCTGGAGAAGGCGTACGCCCGCGAGCGCGAGCAGCGGCACGCGTCGGTCGCCGAGCTCATCGTGTCGCTCGCGCCGTTCGCGCCCGCGCACACGTACACGACCCTGGCCCGGATCGCGCGCATGGGCGGCCTGTCGCTGCACGCCGCGATCCCCGGCGGGCAGCGCGCGTCGCAGCCGTCGTACCCCGGCGTGGACTCGAGGCTCCCTGGGCCGGCCGCTCGCGAGCCGTCGTGGCCGGGGCCCACCTCGCATCCCGCCTGGCAGCGCGACACCGCGCCGCCGCGCCCGCCGACGCCGCTCCCCCACGGGACGCCGTTCCCGCAGGCGCCGCCGCCCGTCGCCCACGCCTCGACGCCTTACCCCCATCCATCCTCGCCGTTTTCCCCGCCGCCGTCGTCCGGCAACGGCGCCTTCGGGCCTCGCCCTGCCGAGGACGGCAGGCCGAGCCCGGTCCCGCCGAACGGCTTCCCGGCGCCCACGCCGCAGCAGCACATCGTCCCCGGTCCGTACAGCGCGCCGATGAGCTCCCGCGCCGCCGCGACCTTCGCCTCGTCGACCCACCTCGGGATCTCGTCGGACGGGCGCCGGATCCCTGGGCTGTCGGTCTCCCCTTCCGCGATCCTCGCGATCGCGCTGATCTCCGCGACCCTCCTCCTGGGGCTCATCGTCGGCAGCGTCTACATGCTCCGCCGGGGCGGCGACGGGACGGAGGGCACGGCGGCGGCGCCGACGGTCGCCGTGAGCGCGACGGAGACCGCCGCGCCGGCGCCGGCACCGACCCCCGAGCAACCCGCGCCTGCCGCCGGGACGACGACGCCGGACGGGCCGACGATCCGCCCGACAGGGGCGGCAGCCGACGCAGCGACGACGGCTGACGTCGCGGCGGCGAGCGCCTCCGCGGCCGCGAGCTCCCCCGCGCCGAACGCCGCGGCGGCCGCGAGCTCCCCCGCGACGCCGCCGAGGACGGCGCCCGCCGCCGCCCGGGGCGGCGCGCCTGCGGGGCGCACCACGCCGGCCGCCCGCCCGTCGCAAGCCACGACGACGCAGCGCCCTCCGAAGGGCATCGACCTGAACGACCCGCACTGAGCCCACAGCCATGATCCCCTCGACAGTCCATGCCCCCCGCGCGCTCCGTCGCGCCCGCCTCGCCCTCGCCGCGGTCGTGCTCGGCTCGGCCGCCCTGCTCGCGCCCTCGGGCGCCGCCGCGCAGGGCGCGGGCGGCGATCCGACGCTCGCCCAGACGCTGTTCGAGGAGGGGCGCCGCCTGATGGAGGCGAAGTCGTACGCGCAGGCGTGCCCCAAGCTGGCCGAGAGCCAGCGCCTGCGGCCCGGCACGGGGACGCTGCTCAACCTGGCCCTGTGCAACGAGGGGCTCGGCAAGACGGCGACGGCGTGGGGGCAGTTCAAGGAGGCGCTCTTCGCCTCGAAGAAGGAGGGCAACGCCGCGCGGGAGGCGTTCGCGCAGGAGCACATCGACGCCCTGGAGCCGAGGCTCTCGAAGATCCAGCTCAACGCGGAGAACACGCCCGGCCTGCTGGTCCGCGTCGACGGCGGCGACATCCCCGCGGCCGCGCTCGGCACGCCGATCCCGATCGATCCCGGGGCGCACGAGGTCGAGGCGACGGCGAGCGGCTACACGGTCTGGTCGACGACCGTCCAGGTCGGCGAGAGCGCCGATCTGAAGACGATCGCCATCCCGAAGCTCCTGCCGGTGGCGCCCGCGAGCAAGCCCGCCGGGCCGCAGGCGCCGCCGGCCGGCGGCACCGTTGGGGGCCGCAGCGGCGGGGGCGGCCTGCAGACCGCGGGCTTCGTGATCGGGGGCGCCGGCGCGGCGGTGCTCGGCGTCGGCGCCGTGTTCGGCATCCTCGCAGCGGGGCAAGCGAGCGACGCGGAAAAGGACGAAACGCTCTGTCCGGAGAAGCTGTGTACGCCGGAAGGTCGCAAAGAGATCAACGCGGCGGAGACCAAGGCGCTCGTGTCCACGATCGGCGTCGGCGTGGGCGTCGCCGCGCTCGCCGCGGGGGCGGTCCTCGTGCTGACCGCGGGCCCATCGAGGGCGGAGGGCGCGAGCGCCGCAGGGGCACGGCAGGGCTCGCCGGCGCGGGTGCAGGCGCGCATCGTGCCGCTCATCGGCCCGGAGGGCGGCGGCGTCGGGGTGCTGGGCGCTTTCTAGTACTACAGCCGTACTTGCGGTCCATTTGCGGCTGTAGACGGGCGGACGGGCACGGATTTCTCGACGATTTTGATGCCTACAGCCGCACCTCGGACCAAGTACGGCTGTAGTACTAGAACGCCGATCACGTTGTTCAAGCGAGAATTAACCGCCAAGACGCCATAAGACGCCAAGGAAATAGAAAATCTTGGCGTCTTATGGCGTCTTGGCGGTTCGAAATTCTGCGTTTTTCAGGCAGCTTCAAACCGCTTGTCGCTCTAGTACTACAGCCGTACTTGGTCCAAGGTGCGGCTGTAGGCATCAAAATCGTCGAGAAATCCCTGTCCGTCCGCCCGCCTACAGCCGCGGATGGGCCGCAAGTACGGCTGTAGTACTAGAGCGGTTTTCAGCTGAGCCTGGTACGAGCGTCGCAGAGCGGCGGTCACCCGCACAGGAGACGGGTCCAGATCGGCGTTTTCGGCGCGCAAGCGCACTCCTGTGCGCTGAGCACCGAAAACGCCGAGATGGGCCCGTATCCGAAGCGGGTGACCGCCGCTCTAGTAGAAGTCCGGGTGGACGCAGACGTCGACGTCGTTGCCCGGGAAGCCGAACTGCTGGCCGACGTTCTCCTTGCACTTCAGGGAGCCGCGGCATGTCGCGTGATTGCTGGGATTGCAATCGCCGTCCCCGAGCGCGCACGGCTCAGCCGCCGTGCACCGGCCCGGGGTTGGATCCTTGCTGTCGTTGTAGGCCTTGGTGCCCGGCATTCGCGGCAGATCGCACACGTCGACCGAGTTGCTCATGCCAATGGCGAACCCGACGTTCGGGCGGCAGACCAGGTCATCCCGGCAGTCGTCGTGCGTGTTGCAGTCCCCCTCGTAGAGCTGGCAGCCGCCGACCGAGGCGCAGTACCCGCTCGTGCTGCTCGACTGGCGGGCACCAGGCTCGACGCACAGGTCGTAGCTGGCGGGCAGGCCCACGAGATCGCCGATGTTGTGGCCGCAGACGAGCCCGGCCTTGCAATCGGCGTCGGAGTCGCAGTCGCCCTCTCCGGCGCCGCACTTGCACTCGGGGGTGCAGAAGGCGGCGTCGGGCTCGCTCGTGTCGAACGGCCCGCATGCCATCGCCTCCAAGAGCCACCCGGCGAAGCTGGAGGAGTGGATTCCATGGCCGCTCCCTCTGTGAATTCCCTCGAGGATGCTTCCGTTGTTCGGGTCTGCTCTGTCCCAGATGGGGCCGCCGGCGTCGCCCGATTCAGACGTGATGCCGTCCACCAGGATCCGAGATTCGTACGTCGGGTCCGGCGAGACGTACCCGGTGTCCCTCGAGAACGTCCATGTCCCGTTCATCCTCGCGCTCTCCTGTACCACGTGCCTGTTTGCTCGGAGCATCTCGAAGCTCACGTTAGCGATGAAGGGCGAGGGGCCCTCGAGGCGAGCGAACACGATGTCGACCGAGCCGTAGTTGTTGACGGTGCCGAGGTTCGATTCGGCAATCGGATGCCAGTAGAGCTTGTCGACGTTCGTGGGGAAGCCGTCGTTGGTGACCACCGAGTAGAGGGTCGGATCCGTATCCACGACGCAATGGCTGGTCGTAATGGCCCAGCCTGAATCGATCGTGGGGCCGACGGAGTCCGGGATGACCACCGCGGAGCAGACGGTGGTTCCGTTCATCCTCCAGCGAGCGACGAGGTTGGACAGCTGCCCGGCGAAGCCGCTGGTCAGGGGGGACTCGGACGTCAGCAGCTCCTCCATGCCCAGCGCGCCGGGGCCTTCGAGCTCCCCGGTCTCGAAGGCACAGCCAGCGAGCGCCGCCGCGAGCATGGCGAACCAGAGCCTATCGATCTTCATCTTCTCAGTACCTCGCCGTCGTCCCCCGACGGGACGGACCCGGATGGATGACCACACGCCTTCTCCTCTGCCTACGGCCGGAGCGCCTCGCCGTCGGAGCCATGGCACCGCAAGCCGCGGAGCGAACACCACCTCTTCTGCGCGTGGATGAGCCGTCGAGATGGCGTCGCCCTTTCGAGAGCGCTGGAACGCAGAGCAAAGTACATACCAGGCACCGACATCTACGTTTCCGCCAGCCCATGGCGCCCGGGGAGAGACCTCGCGGGCCGCCGCCGCGGTGTCAGCCGGCTCAGATGGCAGAGGAGCCACGAGATGTCGCGACGCACCGGGGCGATGTCACGTAACATGTCACGGCGCACCGGGGCGATGTCATGTGACATGTCACGGCGCACCGGAGCTCCGCCCGGCCGGGATCGAGGTCCTGCGCCTCGGCGACGAGCAGGGGCTGGGCTGCCGCGGGGCGCGCGGGCGCAGGTGTGCTCGTCGCCTTCTCATATAAGCACCGCGGCTTCTGCGCCAGCTGCGCCTCGCGCCGGATGTGCAACGAGGCGGGGACGCGATGCGCTGCTCGCTGCTCGGCGCGACGTCGGCGCCCTCGAAGCACGCTTCGTCCGCGAGGCCCACCGGCACCTCGAGCCGCCGGTAGGTGCGCTCCAGATGACGCCGGACCTTTCGCCAGGCGATCCCGAAGAGCCAGCTGGACTCGGCTCGCCAGCGCGGACCGAGGCCCTGCGGGTGCGATGGCCGAGACGGAATCGACGGCGGCTGGTGCCGGGGGGCGACATGCAGCGCTCCGGGGCCATGTCTTGTCCCTGGGGGACGGCACGGCTAGGGACGGGGAATGCGCAAGACCCTTTCGACTCGCAGCATCGCCTCGATCGCCATCACCACCTGCATCCTCGCGACGACGGCCTGCAGCTCTGACGAAGAGTCGCCTGCTCCGGACGAGGAGGTCGTGGTCGCCATCTCCGAGGCCCGCGGCCTGGCCGAAGGCTCCACGGCGACGGTCGACGGTGTCGTGACCGTGGCGCCCGGCACATTCAATTCGGCGACCGGCGAGCAGGGCTTCGCCCTGCAGGACGACACCGGCGGCATCTACGTGAGCCTGCCCGACGCGCTCGATCTCGACCTCGACACCCGGGTGCGCGTCACGGGGACGCTCGGGCAGACGGCCCAGCAGACGGTGCTCAACGCCGAGGCGGCCTCCGTCACGGAGCTCGGAGAGGCCGGATCCGTCGGACCGAAGGACGTGACGACCGGAGAGGTCGGAGAGCCCGTCGAGGGCCTGCTGGTGCGCGTCAGCGGCAGCGTGACCAAGGCCGTGGAGGACGACCAGCCCTACGGCTTCAAGGTGTACATCGACGACGGCTCGGGCGAGATCCAGGTCTTCGTGCATATCGTGGACGGCCAACCTGTCATCGACACCGCGTCACTTGCGGTCGATCAGGACATCACGGTGACCGGCCTCGCCGCGCAATACGAGACGACCTACGAGGTCGCGCCGCGCTCGACAGGAGACCTCGTGGCGCAATGAGCGAGCGGGCCGGCGCGCCGACCCGACCCTGCGCCTCACCGCGTTGCCCCGCGGTGCGCCCCTGGGCAGACTTGGCCCCTATGGGCCAAGCCGCCGAGAAGCAGCGCCGCGCCACGTACGCCGACCTCGAAGCCGTTCCGTCGCACCATGTGGCAGAGCTCATCAGCGGCACCCTGCACGTGTTCCCCCGGCCGGCACCGCGACATGCACGGGCGTCGTCCAGGCTCGGCATCCAGCTGGGCGGACCGTTCGACCTGGGCGACGGAGGTCCCGGCGGCTGGCACATCATCGACGGGCCCGAGCTGCACTTCTGCGATCCGGACGCGCCGCGCGAGATCGACGCGCTCGTGCCCGACCTCGCCGGCTGGCGCCGCGAGCGCATGCCCGAGCTGCCCGAGACGGCCTACTTTGCGCTCGCCCCCGACTGGATCTGCGAGGTGCCGAGCCCTTCGACGGAGGACGTCGATCGCGACGAGAAGATGCCGATCTACGCGCGCGAGGGCGTGCGGCACGCGTGGTCGGTCGACCCGATCGCGCGGACGCTGGAGGTCCACGTGCTCGGCGCGGATCGCCGCTGGGGGCCGGCCGTCGTCCACCGCGACGCCGCCCGCGTCCGCGTCGAGCCCTTCGACGCCATCGAGCTCGATCTCTCGGTCCTCTGGGCGAGGTGACCTGCAGCCGCGCTGACCTGTCCGCGCTGACCTCGACCGAGCAGCGCTGGTCGTGCTCCTGGCCCAGGCGATACAGGGTCCATCTCGGGATCAGCGCTTCTTGCTGGGCTCGCGCGCCGGATCGAGCTCCTGGAAGGGCAGCGCGGGCCGGGGGACGAACCGGCTCATCTCGGCGGTCCCGTGGAAGCTCCGCAGCGCGCCGGGCGCCGGCTCCGCGGGCGGAGCGGGCCACGGCGCGCTCGCGGCCTCCCGGGGCGCGCTCGCGGCCCCGTCGCGCAGGTACGACGGCCGCTCCGCCGCACGCTCGCCCTCGAACGCGCGTGCGCCGTCGACGTCCCCCTGCTGGGCCACGGGCTCGCCGAGCGACTCGATGCGCGGCGGGAACTCGCGAAGTCGCCGCTCCTGGGTCGCGAGGGCCTTCGCGAAGCGCGTCAGGATCTCCGGCTCGTCGCGGGCGAGCGCGCTGCTCATCGCCGTGCCCCACCCGCGCGTCGCCGCGTCCCAGCGCGCCGGCTGGATGCCGAGCCGGAGCAGCACCTCGGCCGCGCGCGCCGCCGGGAAGTGGCGGCGATAGGCCATCACCTCCGCGTAGCGCTCGATCGTGAGCCCCTCGATCTGCGGTTCGCGCTGGTGCGCGCGCCCTGCCTGCCGCCCTCGCTCTGCCGCGCTCATCTCGGCTCCTTGGTCGCGGCGCTGCGCGCCTTGCGCTTCGCCAGCCGCTGCTCGCGTTCCTTCACCCATTTCGGGGTGTGGAGCGCGGGGTTCTTCAGCCACCCGCACGCCTCGCGATCGCCTCGATCGCACGCGAGCTGCGCGGTCTCGCGCGCCTTCTTCGGGTCCCTGGGCACGCCCCAGCCCTTGTCGTGGAGCAGGGCGTAATCGAGGCAGCTCGGACGGCTATCGCCATTGCATGCCTCGCGGAGACGCTCGGCGCCTTCGCGCACCCCTTCTCCCTCCCGCACCTCCTCGCCGTCGTGGGAGATGAGCCAGACACCGAGGGTACGGCATGCATTGCTGTCGTGCCAGCCGCAGGCCCGCCGGCGGACGGCGATCGAGCGGGAGACGTCGCGCTCCGTGCCCTCCGCGTCGAGGTACATCGAGCCGAGGACGTCGCACCCCTGCGCGAAGCCGAGCGCGCAGCTTCGCTCCATGAGCGAGAAGCTCTTGCGCAGGTCCTTCGCCACGCCGCTCCCGAACTTGTGGAGCGCGGCGAGCTCGTAGCACGCGCCTCCGATGCCGCCCTTGCAAGCGATCTCGAACAGGGGCGCTGCGCCAGCGAAATCCTTGTCTCCCTGCTCTCCTCGCTCGAGCATGAACGCCAGGTCGTTGCACGATGCGAGGTGGTTGCGCGTCCGGCAGAGCTCGCCGAGGCGCGCCCTCGCCGTGCTCGCGCGCACCCCCTCGAGCACGTTGCAGAAGAGGCCTGTGTCCTCGCACGCTGCCTGCCGGAGCTTCTGCTGGCGCTTCACGAACTCTTCGATCCGCGCCGTGCGCTCGTGCTCCTTGATGTTCCCGAGCGCGGTGAGATCGGCGGTCCGCCACATCTCGGTGGCATGCTTGCAGCTCCACTCGCTGTCGAGGGAGCAGCCTTCTGCCAAAAGCTCGCTCCCCCTAGCCTGGTTCTTCGTCCCATGGATGGGTACGAAATGGACGGCGCCCAGGAAGCCGCAGGCGTCGCCGTCCTTGGCCTCGCAGGCCCGCTCCAGGAGCTTGACCGCGGCGGTTCGCTCCTCATCGGTTCGCGCCTCGACGCCCGGCTCGCTCCGGAAGCGGAGCTGAGCGAGATGACCGCACGCCGGCAGGTATCCGCCGTCACAGGCCCTTCCGTAGAGCGCAGCCGCGCGCGGGTAGTCGATCTCGAGCGAGTCCCCGAGGTAAAGCGCCGCGAGCCGGTCGCACCCGCTCTGCTCTCCGCCATTGCACGCCGCCTCGAGCGCGATCGCCGCCTGCTTCGGATCCGTCTGTCGGTAGATGTCCCCGACCCGCACGCAGCTCCGCAGCGCGCCCTGGTCGCAGGCCCATTTGCACTTTTCGAAAGGATCGGATCTCGTGCAGTCCGTAGGAGCTGCTCGCAACGCGCTCGCGGTGGGTGGCGCAGCCGCTGTGACGGGAGGCGCGGCCGTTCGCGACACCGCGGGCGACGGCGTCGTCGACGGCGCTCCTGAGCACCCGAGCAAGGTGAGGAGTCCGGCGGACAGCGCTGTTGCAAGCGCTCTCATACAAGCTCCACGATGCCGGGTTCCTTGGGCTCGTCGTCGATCATGCACACCCTGAGCGCGTTGGCGTGCTCGTCGTCGGTCGCGATGGGCATGGAGTCCTGCTCGGCGGCCGTCCTCGTGTCCTCGCCGTCGCGGAACAGCGATGGAATCGCGATGTCGATGTCGCTGTAACGGTCGTCGAAGCGCTCGCCGTTCCAGGGCACCTCGAGCTTGGGATCGCGCCCCTGCCGCGCCACGGGCGTCACGCTGTCCTTGATCGCGTTCGGCAGCGGGTTGCCCTGGATCTGCTCGTTCGTCACCCCGAAGCTGAGCTCCGACCGAGCCCGGCTCCAGTAGAGCGTGCCTCCTCGGTCATCGTTCGTGAGGACGATCTGCGCCACGTAGTCCTCGCCGTAGCGGAGCCCCGGCGCGGGCGGGGGATCCTTCTTCGTCTTCTTCGCCTGCTCCCTGTCGAACTTCATGCGGCGGATGACGGACACGTCGCGCGCCATCTCCGAGAGCTTCCGGCTCCGCGCGCCCTTGGTCCACATCATCCTCGCGAGCTCCATGCGCGGGATGTAGATGATCCACCAGGGCTGGATGCTGGTGAACCCGGGGGTGTTGCGCAGCGACCACGCGCACTTGCTCACCCAGAAATTCTGGTCCTTGTCATCGTACATCCGCATGAGCTTGCTGACGAACAGCACGTGTCGGTCGCTGAGCTCGCGCCCAGGGCGGCGCTCCGCGATCACGAGCCGCATGAGGCCGATGGGGCGCGCGCGGCGGATGTGCGCCGCCATGACGTCGAGCGCCACGGGGGCCTCGGGCAGCACGCCCATCCCGCAGAAGACGTTGCCAGGAGGAGCTGTGGTGAGGGAGATGCCATCGTAGATCCCCTCCTTGCCGAGCGGGTCCATCACGGTGTCACCTGCATGTTTGTCGAGCGGGTAGCCGTTGCTCGTGTCGAACTTCTGGATCCGCTTCTCGTCCTTGCTCACGCGGAGCACGAAGAAGATGTGCGAGCCCTTGCGCTGCCCTGTGGCGGGCAGGGTGACGCCCACATACATGTTCTCTGCTTCTGCCTCGGAGGTCGGCGCGGAGGGTGAATAGAGCAGCGTGTCGATCTTCGACTGCTGGTCGGCGCTGCTCGTCACCATCCGTTTTGGCGCGACGTGCTTCGAGTGCTTCTCAGGTAGATCGTTGAGCACGTGGTCCGCATGCTTCTGGTCGACCGTCGGGCGTCCCTGCGCGTCGGTTACGACCCAGGCGAGGGGGACATAGCCAGTCACCATCTTGTTGTCGCCGAACGGATTGTAACAATAAATGGTCCCAGGGCCGATCGGTGGAGTCTTCTCCAGGCCAGCAGCGACGTCGAGCGTCGCCTCCTTGGTCGGGTACCACCTGCCGCCCGGAAATTGCTGGGCGTCGAAGATGGGGCGACCGGGGTTCTGTCCGGCTGCCCAACAGGCGCCGTTCATGTGCTGCTCAAGCGTGAACCCGCGCGTGATGGTTCCATACGTCGCGTTGTGCTCGCACGCACAGCAGATCGAGATGGCCGGGTCGTCGTTGTCGGTCATCATCGCGACGAGATCCGTGTTCCTCTTTTCGAGCTGCTTCTTGAAGATCTGAACCTCGAGCCAGGTCGCCGGCGCGGTCGCCTTCTTCCGCAGCCCCCATACGTCCTGGCTCATGTAGTCGATCGACGTCTTCTGCATCCGCGAGAAGATGAACGAGTCCCACTTCGAATCGCCGAAGTAGCACTGCCCCGGCCCCCCGTACCGCTGGCCGAACATCGCCTCGCTGAGCGCCTTGGCCCAGGCTTCCTCGGCGGGGTCGTCGACCCACTCGTCCTCGCCGTCCGTGCCCGGCGGGCCGGCCCACGCGTCGTCGAGGGGGGCGTGGATCCGCGCGTCGATGTGGGCGAGGATCTGCTCGATGCTCGTCGCGTCGGTGAGATCCAGCTCGTGCGCCGGGAACTCCGGCGCGCCCGTGGTGCCGTCGGGGTAGTCGACGGGCGTCATGTTGAGGCACGTCGTGAGCCGCGGCGGCTCGGCCTCGAACGCGGCTGGCGGCGAGGCGTGGCCGGGGCCGCCTGCGGGGACCTTGACTCCCATCGGTGCGCTCGGAGCAGGCATCGTCTCTTCTCTCCCTTGGCGTCGCGTCCTCGGCGTCGCGTCAGCTCCCGTGCCGCTCGACGATCGACCCGGCGGTCGCCCCGTCGAGCTCCCCCGTCGGCTCCAGCGCGTGGTCGCTCTGGAACCTCCGCAGCGAGGCGCGCGTCTCGTCGTCGATCTCCCCCTTGCCCGCGCCCCGGTAATAACCGAGGTTCTTGAGCCGGATCTGCGCTCCGGCGATCGACGTCGGCGCCGGCAGGTCCTCGATCTGGATCGAGTAGCGCCGCACCTGCCCCGTGGGGAACTCGCCGAGCCACAGCGTGATCTCCGCCGTCCTCGCCGCCTCCGGCACGTCCGCCTCGATGGATCCGTCGCCGCCCGTCTCGCCGTCGAGCTTCAGGCCCTCGCACACCATCTTGAACCGCTTGCCGGCGTAGGGCTCGAACCTCTCGTCGGTCAGCCGGAGGCTGAACCTCTTCGTCCCCGGCGGCGCCTCGCCGTCCTCCGGCGGCTCGGGCGCGCCCTCGTCGCAGTTGAGGAGCACCTGCTCGCCCTTCACGCTCGCCTTCTTGCCGAGCTCGATCGAGGCCTCCTCGCCGTAGATCTTGACGACCTTCGACACGATCTCCGCGTCGCTCGCGAGCCGCACCGCCGGGCCCGGGCCGGACAGCGACGCGCGCTCCGAGCCCACGACCTCGATCGATTTCGCCCGGATGACGACGCCCTTCGGCGTGACCTCGATCGAGCTCTGGCCCGACTCGAGCACGATCGAGTCCTCGGCGCGGACACGGATCACGCTGCCCGAGGAGAGCAGGTACTTGTGTGACACCGAGACCTCGGCCTGGCCGTCGTCGCGGCCCTCGCCCACGAGCAGCGTGTGCTCGGCGTCGACGCGGAGCACGTGCGGCCCGCCCACCACGGTCGTCGAGCCGCCGTGGAGCGTGGCCGTGTCCGTGCCGTGCACCTCGACGCTCCGGTTCTGGAGGATCTCCTCCGCGACGCTGCCGGTGGTGCGGCCGCGCGCGTCGCCCCCGCAGCTCCTCGACGCGCCGCCCTCGACGACCTCGACGAGCGCCCCCGTGACGTGATCGTCGCGGTCGCCCTCGACGCGGATGACCTGCTTCCCCGCGACGTTGAGGGTCTTGTCGCGGCCGACGGTCTCCGTGGCGTCGTTCTCGATCGAGGCGTCGAGATCGCGCTGGGCGCGGATCACCACCTGCTCGCCGCCGGCCCGATCCTCGAAGGCGATCTCGTTGTATCCGCCGCCGCCCGGCGTCGACTGCGTGCGGATGCCGCTCCGCGAGCGCGAGCGCGGCAGCGGGTGCGTCGGCGCGTGGAGGCCGTTGTGGAGCGCGCCCACGACGACGGGGCGGTCGAGATCGCCGCCGAGGAAGCCGACGAGGACCTCCATCCCCACGCGAGGCACGAACTGGAAGCCCCAGCCCGCGCCCGCCCACGGCGTCGCAACGCGGAGCCAGCACGAGCTCCTGTCGTCGCGCGCGCCGTCGAGGTCCCAGTGGAACTGCACCTTCACGCGGCCGAGCGCGTCGGTGTGGATCTCCTCGCCGGGCGGGCCGACGACCGTCGCGGTCTCGAGCGCCTGCCGCACCGACGCGCGGGGCGCGGGCGGCCTCACCGGCACGGCCTCGGGCGCGCAGCGGAAGCGCGCCTCGTAGCTCGGCCCGTCGCTGCCCGAGAGGAGCGCGTTGTGGCCCTCGTGCTCGACCCGGGTCAGCACGTAGCGCCCGTTGAGCGCGGCGACGTCGTGGCCCTCCAGCGAGAACCTGTGCCCCGGCGCGAGCCGCCGGCACCACGACGCGCCCTCGCCGAGATCCGCGCGCGCCCGGGCCTGCTCCAGCACGATCTGCGCCCGCTCGGCGCCGGCGTCGATCCGCTCGTCGTGATCGTGGTGATCGTACGTCGTGCGCGCCCGGATCGCCTCCCCTCGGGTCCCGCCGAGATCGAGCGCCGGCCGCGCGAAATCGAAGCCCTTCACCCGCGCGCCGCGCGGGGCCTTGGCCTGCCTCCGCACGAACCGCGTCACGTGCCGCTCCTCGGGAGCGAGCGCGGCGGCGCCGGTCGCCTGGCGGTAGGCGAGCGTGGGATCGCCGGCGATCTGCGCATAGGCCCCGGGCGAATCGGCGAAGACGATCACCTCGGGCGCCGCCGGATCGCCGCCCTCGGGCGGCTCGAACCAGAAGAAGACGCCGTCCTCCGCGCAGAGCCTGGCGATGAAGGCGAGATCGCTCTCCTGGTGCTGGACGCAGTAGACGCGCGGGGGCCGGGGCGCGGCGAGGGAGAAGCGATGGGGCAGCCCCGCCTCGGTGAGCACCGCGCCGAGGACGCCCGAGAGGGGTTGTTCCTGGAAGATCCGGCTCTGCCGCCCCTCGCCGAGGAGGGCGAGCCGCGGCTCGATGCGCACGCGGACGACGGCGCGCCCGTCGCCGTCGGCGCCCTCGACGCTGACCCGCGTGACGACGCCGGTCACCGCGCGCGCCTCGGTTGCCGAGGTCGGCACGCGCAGGCACGCGGGCCGCTCCATCAGCGTCGCGGCGAAGGTCGCCTCATCGATCACCCCGGCGTCGAGCCGCGCGGTGACATCGAAGGAGAAGCAGCGTGAGAGCCTCTCGATGCCTCGAAAGCGCACGACCTCCAGATCGGGTGTCCCGGGCGCGTCGACGCGGAGCTGGAAGAGGGCGGAGGGCGAGGGCGCCTGCACGGGAGCGGATGGTCGGCGGCCGGCTGAGCGGCGTCAACGCCGGTGGAGCGCCGGCGCGCCCGCTCGATCGCCGCGGCGTGGTGATCTGGGCCGCCGGCTGCGGGACCCGCGGCGACCGCGAGACGCTGTTCTCGACGGTGGACGGTGGTCTTCTTCATCGCCGTGCAACGCGACGACCTGGGCGAGCCCCCGCCGCTGCGGGCAGCGCCTGCCCCGCAAGGAGAGCCCGTGACGCCGGCCGAGGTGCCGTGCTCCCCCGAGCGCCCGTGCGCGGGGCAGCCGGCCGCCGAGCGAAACGCCGTCCGTGCGCCCGCCGGCGCGTCGCTCCCTGGAGCAGCGCGCGGCAAAGGCCTCGTCGTCCTGGCAGGACATTCACGGTTCGGCTTCGCCACGGTTCGAGAGTCGCAAAACAGCCACGGCCACCGCGCGCAGCTCGTGAGGTGGCTGGCGCGTGGTCGCCCAGTCCGACACCAGAGCGGCCAACCTTCGGGCGACGTCACAGTCACCTTGGTGCACGATGAGCGCCGTCGTCACCTCTTTGGCCAGGATCGCTTCGAGCGCGTCCTCCATCGCGCGAAGCGTCCCTACCCATTCATCCATCGGAAGATCGGCCCCCGGCGGGCCGACATCGAGCGCTTCCACGATCGCAGAGGCGCAGTTCAGCCCGCCAGAGAGCGCCTCCGCCACACGCCGTGCATGTGCCATCTGTCCACCTCCCTATTTCTCGAACGAATATCGGCAAAGCCACGTCCCGAGCGGCAGAGAGAGGCGGGGTTGCTCCGCGCCGGGTATCCGGTGCTCGTGAGGCTTCAATGGGGCCGCCGCCTTTCAGCGGCGGAGAGGGCGAGTAGCCTGCGCTCCGGATGAGCGTATCGCGGCTTCAATGGGGCCGCCGCATTTCAGCGGCGGAGAGCGAAGGCCTCAGCCGTCAGCAGAACGAAGCCCAGCGGGCGGCTTCAATGGGGCCGCCGCCTATCAGCGGCGGAGAGGCAAAGAACACAGCCACAGGGTCCCCGGGGCTGAGTGGCGCTTCAATGGGGCCGCCGCCTTTCAGCGGCGGAGAGGACCAGGATCGTGGCCATCTCCGGGACCATGACGCGGCTTCAATGGGGCCGCCGCATTTCAGCGGCGGAGAGGAGCGCGGGCGCGCTCGGGTCGCGCGCGATGAGGCAGCTTCAATGGGGCCGCCGCCTTTCAGCGGCGGAGAGGCGAAGCCGCATCGCGGTCATCTCCGTCGTCCGGGCCCTCGCTTCAATGGGGCCGCCGCCTTTCAGCGGCGGAGAGGTCCCGAGGTCGCAGAGGTCCTCGGAGCACTGCGACCCATCGCTTCAATGGGGCCGCCGCCTTTCAGCGGCGGAGAGCCGCCGCTCACCTGCGTATGGTGGAAGCGGTGGGCCTGCTTCAATGGGGCCGCCGCCTTTCAGCGGCGGAGAGTGACGCAGAGTCGCTGTCCCGCGACCTCGGCCACGCTGTGCTTCAATGGGGCCGCCGCCTTTCAGCGGCGGAGAGAACAACGCGCATCCCAACCAGTTCAACTACAAGAAGCTGCTTCAATGGGGCCGCCGCCTTTCAGCGGCGGAGAGCTGCAACACCTCGGGCTCGCACGAGCCCATGGGCCGCGCGCTTCAATGGGGCCGCCGCCTTTCAGCGTCGGAGAGCCTGAACAACGTCGTTGACGCGATGGGCGGCGACTTCAAGCTTCAATGGGGCCGCCGCCTTTCAGCGGCGGAGAGCACGCGCCGCGCGGCTTCTCGCCCATGTCTTCCAGGCTTCAATGGGGCCGCCGCCTTTCAGCGGCGGAGAGGGAAGAAGCGCGTCCGCTCCGAGCTCGGAGCGAAGTGGCTTCAATGGGGCCGCCTTTCAGCGGCGGAGAGACATGCTCGGGGCGCGATCTGCACCGCCCGTCGAGCCAGCTTCAATGGGGCCGCCGCCTTTCAGCGGCGGAGAGCTCGAGGGCGCGGCGGTCGCACCGAACGCGCGGGAGCGCGGAGGCTTCAATGGGGCCGCCGCCTTTCAGCGGCGGAGAGCGCCACTCGGATCGGCATGAAGCGCGAGTGGTTCCAGGCTTCAATGGGGCCGCCGCCTTTCAGCGGCGGAGAGGAGCAGGCGAGAGGAGTTCAGGGCGCAGTGGCTGGAGCTTCAATGGGGCCGCCGCCTTTCAGCGGCGGAGAGACCTCCACGCCCATCGTCCCCGACGCGGCGAGCGAGCGCTTCAATGGGGCCGCCGCCTTTCAGCGGCGGAGAGTGGTGCGCATCAGGCGTCGCCCCGCCGCGCGCCGTCGCCGCTTCAATGGGGCCGCCGCCTTTCAGCGGCGGAGAGACCTACGGGAGGGCGGTGGCAGAGGGGTGGGCGAGGCTTCAATGGGGCCGCCGCCTTTCAGCGGCGGAGAGGGCCGACTGCGAACGGCGCGCCGACGAGGCGGAGCGCCGGCTTCAATGGGGCCGCCGCCTTTCAGCGGCGGAGAGCGCGATCATCGAGCAGATCGGCAAGAAGCTCGGCAAGACGCTTCAATGGGGCCGCCGCCTTTCAGCGGCGGAGAGGATCGGCGACGCGTGGAACGGAGTCTACGGCGGCAAGCTTCAATGGGGCCGCCGCCTTTCAGCGGCGGAGAGAGGCCTCCCAGGCCTACCTGACATTTCACGTACTTGCAACCCGGTTTGCGAGAGGTTCCCGTTCCACCCCCCGCTCCGGCTGCCGGAGACCCCCCCCGCGGGCCCCCGACCATCTCGAAATCCATCGTCTTTTCAAACACCTGGCGGCCGTGCGAGCGCCCCCCGGGTTTTTCGCGTCACTCCACCGCTCGCGGCCGGTGCTCCCGCCCTCTTCTACCACACCCACTCCCCCGCTCGCCCAGCCCTTCCGTTCCGCCCGGCAGCTCTTCCGCTCCATCCCCCACCTCCGCCGCTCGCCGCCCCGCCTCCGGCGCCGTCGCCCCCGGCTCGCCCGACTCGTCCCCCGCCTCGCGCCACGTCATCCCCGCGTCCACCGGCTCGCCCCCCACCTCGCCCGAGTCATCTCCCCGGCTCGCCGGCCTCGCCCCCCGCTGGGCGCTCGCCTTCCGCGCTGGGGATGCAGCCCGCCGACCTGGGGCCCGCGCAGGCCGACCTGGAGTCCGCGCCCGCCGACCTGGGGCCCACGCCCGCCGACCCCGGCGCCCCGCCATCCGGCACCGGACTCCCGTTCCCCGACCCCAGGCGCCCGTCCCCCCGCGCCGCGCCGCGACCCTCCCGCCCGCAGTCCTCACCATTCGCCACGCCCTGCGAGCACGCGGAGCACGTTCCGGACGCACTCCACCCATCGACAGCCATTCATCCGCTCGTTAACTCCGGACGCCGGGAGGTGAACCATGGCCAAGCTCACGATAGGTCAGAAGGCCGAGCGAGTGCTCCTGTTGCTCCTCGGGCTCCGCAAAAACAAGGTCGCCGCGGCGCTCGTCGCCCACGGCTTCTCCGATGACGATCTCGCCGAGGGATGGCGCCTGCTCCAGCGCGTCACCCGCACCCGCCTCGGCTTCGTCGCCACCGCCGCCGCCGCCGACACCGGCTTGATCAACGAGATCGACGCCTGGGAAAACAAGTGGTTTCCCATCGCATCTGCCACCCTCAAGCGCCACACCCCGCAGGCGTACGCCTTCGTCTTCCGCAACCTCGCCCAGACCGAGGGCGCCGCCGTCCTCGTCTCCGTCGGCACCTTCGTCGAACGCTGGGAGAAACTCGCCAGGTCCAAGGAAAAGGGCGGCCCCGACGCCCAGGGCGACGAGGCCCGCAAGATCCTCACCAAACGTGGCCTCACCAAGGCCGTCGTCGACGAGGCAAAGGAGCTCCTCGCCCGCGCAGGCAAGCTCGAGTCCACCGCCGAGGTCCCGCCCGCCGCCGCCACGGACGAGGACTTCGACACGGCCGAACAGGAGCTCTGGGACTGGTACCTGGAGTGGAGCACCATCGTCCAAACCGCCATCAAGGACCGAAGGCTCCTCCGCGAGCTCGGCTTCCGCCGCGCCAGCACCTCCAGGGCCGCCCCCGCCAGCGAGGACGCCGACGAGGAGTCCGACGACGACAGCGACACCGACGCCGACACGACACAGGCCGAGCCCGGCGCGTTCCTCACCGGCGCCCCCGTCGCGAAGGCCAAGACCGGCGCCCCCGCCGCGAACGCCAAGCGCAACGGGCGCTGAGCGGCACAGCGTGGCGCGGGCACGCCGCGCACACGCCCTCTCCCGCGCCTCACGCCCTTCCCCCCAACGTCCACCCATCGATTCGCGCGTCCTAGTACTACAGCCGCGGTTAGGGAGCCCGGGCCTGGGCGCGGGCGTGCGGCCGGTTGCGGCGGCGCCGATAGCAACAGGCGCGAGCCTGGGCACGCTTTCGGCGTCGCCACATCGACCATGCCCAGCGGAACTCGGGCGAATGGGCGGGTAGCGGAAGCACCAGCTCCATCAGGCGACGGGCTTCGGGAACGCTCCAGGGCGCCAGCGTCGGCGGACCGTCGCTTTCTTCAGGTGAGGTGGGCTTTTTTTCGCCGGCATCGCGAGCGCCGTCTTCTGTATGGCCTTGGCGTTCTTTCCCGGCCCCGGGCGCGCCGCTGTACGCACGAGCTCGGGGTTCATCGCCGGGGCGTACGGGAAGGCATCCTCCGCGGGAAGCTTCGCCCGCACCAAAGCCAACCACGCCAGGGCCATCATCCCGAGCGTGATGTACCGATGCCAGCTCGGCCACGAGCGGACCTCGTAGTGGTCGAGGCCGACGTCATCCTTCGCCTCCTCGAAGCACTGCTCGATCGTGTAGCGCGTGGAGGCCACGTGCGCGAGCGTCGTCAGGGGCGTGCTGGCTCCGGCGTTGGACAGGTAGTAGGCCACTTCCGACGGCTTCGAGACAGAGCGGCGAGCCAGTAGCCAGACCTCGTCGGTCGGCAAACGCCGACGACTGTCGACGACGCGCGCGCGGGCCCAGTCGTACTCGATGGGTCCCTTCTCGCCTTGATGGACGGCAAGGCGATGCCATTGCTTCGGCGTCCACTGTGCCACCACCTTCGCCACGGTGGACGCGTGCGGCGCGCTTGGTGCAAGACGAGTGCGCGTGCGGAGCGGGCCACGAGGGTGTTCGCGTTCGGCAGGGGGCTCCGCGACCGCAGGTCACTGGGGCCACACCGGCGTGCTCGAGATGACCGCGAGAACGTACCGATGGCCCTGCGCGGCGATGCCGTCGCGAAGCACGGGATCGTCCCCGTAGACTTCGTCGCCGGTGACCCACGCCATCGGTACACCACGCTGCCAGGCGCCATGCAGCATCTGCATCGCCAGCTGCGGCTTCGTCTGAAACGCGACATCCTCCGGAACACGAGCGTCCTGCCTCCGCGCCGGATCGCTGCACCACGATTCTGGCAAGTAAAGACGACGATCAAGAATCACATGTCCACGTGAGCTGGTGTAGCTGAGAAACACACCGATCTGGCAGTTCTCGATCTTGCCTGCCGTCCCGCTGTATTGCCGCGCCACCCCGACGGACTTGGAGCCCTTCTTGAGGAAGCCCGTTTCGTCCAGTACGCCGATACCCTGCGGATCGCCGAACTGCTCGATCGTGAAGTCCATCAGGAGATCGCGCGCCGCATCCGCGCTCCAGTCCGCACTGTACAGCAGCCGCTGCACGCGATCGGGCGTCGGGTCCCCAATGGCCTCGGCCAGCTGCCAACCGTTGCGCCGTGCCGCCGGCCCCATCAGCGAGCGCACGTACTTGATCGCCTGCTGACGCGGCTCGCTGCGCACGAACAGCGCCGCGAATCGCGCGTGAAAGGCCTCAAAATCTGCTGCCAGCGTGTCCCACGCGGGCGCGGCTGGTAGCTCGCTTGCCCTCGGATCCATGGGCGGATCCTGGGTCCCACCCGATCGATGTCGAGGTGCGGCTGTAGTACTAGTACGCCGCGCCAGATGCGCGGCGCCGCGCTCGCAACACGATTGCAGAACGACATCGATGTGGCGCACGCAACACCGCTGCTCCTGCTCCTCCCCATACGCGGCGCGGCTCTCCCTCGCTTCGCAGAAACAGCATGCCCTGCGCGAAAATTGGCTTGCTGGCGCGTTCGATAAATCCAATCCTCGCCACCGCACGATGCGCAGCAGATTCGACGCCTTCGGCAAGAACGTCCTGCGCGAGACCCTCGATCTCGTCGGCGGCGCCGACACTCAGGTCGAGGTCATCGCGACTTCCCAGACCATGGACATCTGGTACACGCCCGATCCCGCCCGCGCCGCGTTGCGCGCACAGCTCGGCCTGCTCGGCGAGCTCGCGGCAGAGCCTTGCCAGTTCGAGCCCTTCCACGACACCCCCGGTCCGGCCGAGCTGCGCGGCTGCGTCCGCAAGCAGCTCCACTGGCACCACGAGCTCGAGCGCCGCAACGGCGGCCCCGTGCCCTTCCCGCGGCTGTGCGTCCTCAGCAGCGGCCGGCCCGCCACCGTGCTCGACGCGTTCGGCTTCGACCCGGTGCCCGGGCGCCCCGGCCTCTACCGGGCCGCGCCGGGATGGCGGCTCGACGTCGTCGTCATCGCCGAGCTGCCGCGCGCCCGAGACACCCTGCTCCTGCGCCTGCTCGGCGCGCGCGCCGTGCTGCGCGACGCCATCCGTGAGCTCATCGACCTGCCCGACGGCGCCTGGGAGAGGAGCATCGCCCTGCCCTGGCTGTTAAGATTGCGCTTCGAGGTCCCGGCCGAGCCCTCGGCGCGCACGACGGAAGACGCGGAAGAGGAGGAGATCGTGACGGAAGTTCAGCAGTGGTTCGAGCAGCTCAAGCAATCGCTCCGCGACGAGGCGCGGAAGGAGGGGCTCAAGGAGGGGCTCAAGGAGGGGCTCAAGGAGGGGCAGCTCCGGGTGCTAGCGACGCAGTTCGAGAAGAAGCTGGGGCGACCGCTGACCGAGGCGGAGCATCCCGTGCTGGCCGAGCGGCTCGACCGCCTCGGGTCCGACCGTCTCGACGACGTCCGGCTGGGGCTCTCCGCAGACGCGCTCACCGCCTGGCTCGCGGACCCGGCGGCGAGCTGAAGACCGACGGCCCCGGGCCCGCCTCGCGGGCCCGCGACGCCTCGACGTCCGTCGCCGGTGCACCCGCCCCGCAGCACGCCTCGCTCGCGCCGCCGGGCCGAGCGCTCAATCGCGAGCGATCCAGGCGAGCCCTCTCTCCCGCGCCCCTGCCCGCCGCAGCGCCTCACACCACCACGGCCACCCGCTCCGACGGAACGTACGCCCTCCCGAGGGACGCGATGGCGCTCAGCCCGCGCCCGTTCGCCGAACCGATGTCGATGATCAGCACCTGGTCCACCCTCGGATCGATGATCTGCCCGAGATCGCGCCGCAGCTCCACGAGCTCCCTCCGGCTCAGCTCGCACTGCCAGACCGAGAGCTGCAGCCAGTCGCCGTACCCCCGCATCGCCTTGAAGATCTTGCGCAGCCGCTTCGGATCGCAGACGTCGTAACTCACGATGTAGCTCTGCCTCACGCCGGCCTCCTTCGCTCGCTCTCTCCCGCGCTCCCTCGGCCCGGGCTCTCCCGCGCCGTGCCTTCACTCACCTCGTCCTGGACGACGCCTTCACCTCGTCCGGAACGACGGGTACGCCTCCACCTCGCCGAGCAGCACCCGCGCGAGCAGCCGCGCCTGCACCTCCAGCACCCTGCGGTAGCTGATCCGGTATCCGAACACCGGGTGCGTCACCAGCTGGTCCATCCGCCGCTCGTAGGCCTGGAGGAACTTCTTGCGCCCCGCGGGCCGCAGCGCCACCGCGCCGCCGAAGCGCTGGAAGTCGTCCGGCGCCACGACCCCGTTGTTGATCGCCGCCACGACCACCGAATCCGCCACGATCGGCCGGAACTCCTCAATCAGGTCGAGCGCCAGCGCCGGCCGCCCGAAGCGCGGCTGGTGATAGAAGCCGAGCAGCGGATCCAGCCCGACCGTGCCCAGCGTCGTCGCGAGATCCTTCGCGAGCAGCGCGTAGGCCAGCGACAAGAGCGCGTTCACCGGATCGCGCGGCGGCCGCCGGTTCCTCCCCTCCAGGTCGAACTCGCCCCTCGCCTCGCCCGCGCCCTTCAACATGCCGGCAAACGCCCCGAAGTACACGCGGGCCGCCGTCCCCTCGATCCCGAGCAGCGACGGCAACGACGGCGCCTCCGCGGCCTTGCGCGCGAGCTGGTCGAGCTCCGACAGCACCGCCACCTCGGGCGCCGCGTGGTTGCGACGGAGCATCGTCCTCGCGTTCTTGATCTTCGACACCACCACGCCGCGCGCGAACGACAGGCAGAACGCCTCGTCCGACGCCGCCCGGTGCTGCGCGACCCGGAGCTCCACGTTCCGCGACTCGAGACCTGTCGCGCGGCCGAGGTTCAAGCATTCGAATCCATCAGTCGACGTGAGAATTCTGAATCGCTCATCGCAATGCACGCCAAGAGCGACGGCGTCCTCCCGCGCGACGCCTCTCCAGCCGCGGCGCGCCGCGAGCTCCGCTGACCGTAGGGGCCCGGGGCTCATCGATAGGCCGCACCATGCCTCCCCCAGCTCGACTCCCACCACAGCGGCCCAGGACAACCGTGGTCTCGGCGACGCAGGCCGAGCTCGGCTGCGCGCGTCGCTCCGTCAGGTAAGCTCACGCGGAGTACGCAAAAATGCGGAGTAAGGTGTCGCCCGCTTCCCATTCGCCGCCTCCTCTGCGATGGTAGACACCTCCGCTTCAGCCGCGCGAAGCTGGCGCCACGCCGCACGAGCTCGCCCCGCCCTGCGCCGCCTGGAGCTTTTCGCGTTTTTCGCCGACATCCAGCACGTTCCGCCCACGGAGGACCGATGCGCTCTCTCGATCTCGATACCCTCGCGAACGCCGTCGCCGGCGGCGCCGCCGCCATCCGCACGATCACGCGCCTCGATCCCGCGGGCGGCCCCGGAGACAAGGTCTTTCCGCCTACCTACGTGAAGGAGCGCAACGCGACCACGAAGTACGCGACGGAGCAGCGGCGCATCGACGGGCGCGAGGTGAGTACAGTGCTCCTCGACTCGGTCGCTTCCCAGGCAAACCGCCTCGAGGAGGCGCTGCTCGATGGATTCCGGCGCGGAGAGCTCCCCTTCCCCATCGTGCAGGTCGACTTCTCGAACGAGGAGGGGCTCGCGGATCTCGAGCAGATCACGGCGCTCCAGGCCCCGCACCGCATCGCCGATGCGCTCCTCCGCGACAGCGTGCTGGGCGGCACCCCGTTCCGCCACACGACCGTCGGCAAGGAAGTGACCGACGCGCGCCCGACCCACGCGACGGCCATGTACAAGTACTGCCCGACAGCGCTGATCTTCGGCGTGTGGGACAGCACCGGTCCGAAGGGCGGCCTCGGCGCCAAGTTCCAGCGCTGCCTGGTCTCCGAGATCGTCGGGATCGACGTCGCGCCCGGCGTCAAGACGGCGAGTCGCCTCGACCCCGCCGGCATCCAGACGAAGGCCGGGCCGGTGTTCAAGCACAAGGACCCCAGCCAGGACTGGACGGTCGATCCGAAGGAGGCCGAGCTCGCCAAGGGCAAGCCCGTCGAGTTCTCCCGCAGCGGCGGCGGCGACGGCAAGAAGGGCTCTCCGTCCGCCATCAACCACGGCAACATCCCGCCGAGCATCGACGCGGCCGCGGGCGGCGTCACGATGAGCCACGCCGTGCAGACCACCGTGCTCTCGCTCGGCGCCCTCCGCCGCCTGCGCTTCCAGACCACCTGCTCGGGCGAACGCCTCCCTGCCGAGCAGCGCGACGCGGCCGAGGCTGCAGCGCGCACCGCCCTCGCCGCGCTGGCGCTCGCCGCCGTCGTCTACCAGCGCGACCAGGGCTATGATCTCCGCTCGCGCTCGACCCTCGTCGCGAGAGAGCCCCTCGTCTTCGAGCTCGTGAGCCGCGACGGCGGGGAGCCGGAGCGCTTCTCGCTCTCGCGGAGCGAGGCGGCTGCCCTGCTCAAGGGCGCCGAACAGAACGCGCGGCGGCTCGGCCTCGGCTGGGATCCGAAGCCCGTCACGCTCACGCCGGCGCCGAAGCTCGCCGGCCTCATCCGGAAGAGCCGCGAGCTGGCGGCGAGCGGCGAGGCCGAGGACGAGGGCTGATGCTCGCGATCGAGGTCGCCCTGCTGACCGGCCGCTACGTGGCGACCGCCGTCGATGACCGCGGTCGGGCCGAGTGGCCGCCGCACCCGGCGCGGCTGTTCTCGGCCCTCGTCGCGGCGTACTTCGAGGCGCTCGACCGGTCCGACGACGAGCGCGCCGCGCTGGAGTGGCTGGAGCAGCAAGGCCCGCCCGAGATCACCGCGCCCGAGGCCGCGGCGCGGGAGGTCGTGACGGTGTTCGTGCCCGTGAACGACACGAGCGTGGTCGGCTCGCTCGACGACGAGGCGCTCGCCGTGCGCGAGGCGCGCGCCGAGCTCGACGCCGCGCGGCCGAAGGGAAGCAAGGCGCTCGCCGCGGCCGAGAAGGCGCTCGCCAAGGCCGAAGCGCGCTTCAACGAGGCCGTGCGCAAGGCGGTCGCCCCGGTCCCGACCGGCAAGGAGGGGAAAGACGGGCCGGGGAAGGCAGCGTCGATCCTGCCCGAGCGACGGACGCGGCAGCCGCGCACCTTCCCGTCGAGCGCCCCCGCCGAGATGGGGTCCGCCGCGCCGCACATCGTCTTCGCGTGGCCGAACGCGGCGCCCTCGCCCGAGCTGCGCGCGACGCTCGATGCGCTCGCCGCGCGCGTGACGCGGCTCGGACACTCCTCGTCGCTCGTCAGCGTCCGCGTGCGCGACGATCGCCCCGAGCCAACGTGGATCCCGGACGGCGCCGGCCAGGGGCGCGCCGGGGACGAGGCGGTGCTCCGCGTCGTGGGCCCGGGCCAGCTCACGGCCCTCTGCACGGCCTTCGAGCTCCAGGCCGACACGCCCGGACGGGTCCTGCCGGCGTCGTTTCAGCGCTACGTGAGGCCCCGCGCCGCCGGCGAGGCGAGCGCGCCGGCGCCGCGCTTCAGCGACGAGTGGATCGTCCTGCGCCGGGTCGCCGGCCCGCGGCTCCCGTCGGTTCGGGGCCTCGACGTCGCCCGGACGGTGCGCAAGGCCATGATGGCGGCGCACGGCCCAGGCGCGCCCGAGATCCTCTCGGGGCACCGCGCCTCGGGCGGACCGAGCGAGCGCCCCCACCTCGCCTACGTCCCGCTGCCGTTCGTCGGCAGCGAGCACGCCGACGGCGCGATCCTGGGCGTCGCGCTGATCCTGCCGCGGGACGCGACGCGCGACGAACGGCTCGCCGTCTACCGCGCGCTGGATGCCTGGGAACAGCAAAGGCGCGATGGCGACGAGGAGCCGCCTCGGCTCCCTGTCCACCTCGGCAGGACAGGTGAGCTGATCCTCGAGCGGCTCGAAGAGCAGGCGTTCCAATCGACGCTGCGGCCAGCGACGTGGTGCGCCGAGGCCACGTCCTGGGCCAGCGCCACGCCGGTCGCGCTCGACCGCAACCCGGGCGATCTCGGCGCGCGCGATCCGCAGAAGGAGGCCGCCGCCTACGCGGAGGCCGAGGCGACCGTTGCTATGGCGTGCGAGCGGATCGGCCTCCCGCGCCCGGCGCGCGTGACGGTCGCACCGGCCGCGCCCCTCGCGGGCGCCGAAAAAACCCGGGATTTTCCGCCGTTCCAGGCGGGTACACCTCCCCTGCAGCGGGTCCTCGTGCACGCGACCCTCACGTTCGACGCGCCGGTGCGGGGGCCTATCCTGCTCGGCGCCGGGCGTTACTTCGGCCTCGGCCTCTTCCGACCGCTGAGGGGAGATGGCTGAGCTCTCGCCCGACGACTTCGCCGCTTATTTTGCGGCGATCCACAGCGCAACGCCGGATCCGAGCGACCGCGTGACGCCATTTCCATGGCAGGAGAGGCTGCTCGCGGAGGTCGCGCGCGATGGGGTCTGGCCGGACTTGCTCGATCTCCCCACGGGCACGGGCAAGACGGCGGCGATCGACGTCGCGGTCTTCCACCTCGCGCTCGACGCCGCATTGCCGCCGGAGCAGCGCAAGGCCCCCCGACGCATCGTGATGGTCGTCGATCGGCGGACGGTCGTCGATCAGGCGTTCGAACGCGCGGAGAAGATCGCCAGGAAGCTGACTTCTGCACAGGACGGCATCCTTCGCACGGTGGCCGACCGGCTCCGCGGGCTCGCCGGCCTCCGTGAGGGCGAAGCGCCGCTCGCGCTGGCGCAGCTCCGCGGCGGCATGCCGCGCGACGACGCGTGGGCGCGGAGGCCCGATCAGCCGCTCGTGGCCGTCTCGACCGTGGATCAGGTCGGCTCACGGCTGCTCTTCCGCGGCTACGGCGTGAGCGACTCCATGCGCCCGATCCACGCGGGGCTACTGGGCAACGACACGCTCCTGCTGCTCGACGAGGTGCACCTGTCGCAGCCGTTTCGCGACACGCTGCTCGCGCTGCGCCGGTACCGCGCGTGGGCGACCCGCAAGCTGCCCGACCGATGGCAGGTCGTGGAGATGTCGGCCACGCCGGGCAGCGCGTCGGCTGCATCGGACGGCCGGCGCGCGTTCGGGCTGAACGAGGACGATCACCGCGACGAGCGGCTCGCGAAGCGGCGCCGGGCGAAGAAGCCGATCACGCTCGGTGAAGTGAAGGTGAGCGGCGGGGAGGACGCGCGGCGAGCGACCTTCGCCGAGGCCTGCGCCGATTATGCCCTGCGCTTCGTCGCGCCGGGGCGCGCCGTCGGCGTCATCGTCAACCGCGTCGCCACGGCGCGCGAGGCGGCCGCGGTCATTCGAAAGCGAACCGGCGACAGCGCTGACGTCTTCCTCGTCACAGGCCGCATGCGTCCGCTCGATCGGGACGACCTCGATGCCACGATCGGCCGGCTCGTCCGCTCGGACCGCGTACGCAGTACGACTGCGACCCCGGTCATCATCGTCGCGACACAGTGCATCGAGGCGGGCGCCGACTTCGATCTCGACGCGATCGTGACGGAGTGCGCTTCGCTCGACGCGCTCCGGCAGCGATTCGGGCGCCTGAACCGGATTGGCACCATCGAGGACGCGCGCGGCGTGGTCCTTGTGCGCTCGGACGCGCTCGCCAAGGATCACGTCGACCCGATCTATGGCAAGGCGCTCGCCGAGACGTGGAAGTGGCTTGGCGAGGCGGCGCGCGATTTCGGCATCCAGGCGCTGGAGGCGGCGCTACCCGAGGGCGAGAGGCTCGCCGAGATGCACACGCAGAAGGGGCGTGCGCCCGTGATGCTGCCCGCGCACCTCGACGCGTGGGTGCAGACGATGCCGAGCCCGGCGTACGATCCCGATGTCGCGCTGTGGCTCCACGGGATCGAGCAGGAGCAGGCGCCCGAGGTGCAGGTCGTCTGGCGCGCCGATGTGACGGAGCTGCTGCTCGCGCGGGCGACAGCGGACGAGGCGGCGCGCGAGGCCCTGTTGAAGCGCGTGGAGGCTTGCGCGCCGGTCGGGGTCGAGGCGATTTCGATGCCGATCCATGTGGTTCGCGCGTGGCTCCAGGGCGGCGCGGAGCCCGACCTCGCCGACGTCGAAGGGCGCGCGGCGGGGGAGGAGCGCGACGCGAAACCGCGGAGCGTGCGGCTCGCGCTCCTCTGGAATGGCGACGATAGCCGGGTGGTCGAGCCCGGCGACCTCCGCGCAGGCAGCACGCTCGTCGTCCCGAGCGCGTATGGAGGCCTCGCCGCAGGCACCTGGGATCCATCCTCCCAAGAGCCCGTCTCGGACCTGGGCGATCGCGCCCGATGGCAGCAGACGGGGCGTCCGACGCTGCGGCTGCACCCTGAGGTCGTGCAATGGCACGCCGACGTTACGGCCCCCCCATGGCCGACGGCTCCCGTCCCAGTCGTGGACGAGCGGTCGGACGCCGAGGACCGGGCGGCCATGGACGCGTGGCTCTCCGAGATGAGCGCGGCGACGGCCATGCCACCGTGGCTTGGTGACGTGCTCCAGGCGCTCGCGGTGAAGGGCAGGAGGCGCCCTGCGCTCGTGCGAATCGACGGCGTGGCGCTGGGGGACGACGATGGAAAGCGGTGGGTCGAGCCGGGCTATTTCGCGCTCGTCGGCCGCTTCCGCGCACGCAACGACGGGGTGGGCGATGTGACGACGGAGGGCGACGGCGCATCGTACACAGGCGTCGAGGTAACGCTGCGCGAGCATTTGGGAGGGGTCGCTGCCTGGGCCAGGCGGTTCGCCGAGCAGTGTGGGCTCCCGCTCGATGTCGCGCGCGCCATCGAGGTGGCGGCGCGCTGGCACGACGCCGGGAAGGTCGACCCGCGGTTCCAGCGGATGCTCCACGGGGGCAGCGAGCTCCGGGCGGCGGTGGCGCCCGAGCCGCTCGCCAAGAGCGCGATCGTCGCAGCGGATCGCGCAGCGCGGGCACACGCGTTCAAGCGATCCGGGTATCCGCGGGGAGCCCGTCACGAGCTCTCGTCCGTTGCGCTCCTTCAGGGCTGCGCACAGCTGTTCGACAAGGATGTCGATCGCGATCTGGTCCTGCACCTCACGGCCTCGCACCACGGCTGGTGTCGGCCGTTCGCGCCGGTCATCCCGGAGGACGAGCCCGTCGAGCTCACCTTGAACGTGGAGGGCACGCCCGTGCGCGTCTCGAGCGATCACGGCCTGGCGCGGCTCGATTCGGGCATCGCCGAGCGGTTCTGGCGGCTCGTGCAGCACTACGGCTGGTTCGGGCTGGCGTGGCTCGAAGCGATCCTGCGGCTCGCGGATCACCGGCGGAGCGAGGAAGAGCAGCGCGGCGACATCGGGGCGAGGAACGAGCGATGACCGAGCTCCTGCTGACCGGGCTGGATGGCAAGAACCCGCTGGCGTTCCTGGCGGCGCTCGGGGTGCTCAACGCGCTCGCCGACCGGACGAAGGACGGAACGCCGGAGCCAAGGCTCGTTTGGCGCGCCGGTGGCAACTACCAACCGGCGATCGTGGGCGGCCCGGATCGCGGCGCGTTGCTCGATGCGCTGGTGCAGGACCTGAAGAGCTTCCAGGGAGAGCCCGCGATCGAGCGGCTGCGTTATCGCAAGGACGGCGCCGGAACCGAGGCGCACGATCTCAAGCCCCCTCCGGGCTACTTCGCGGAGTACCTGAGCCGTCTGGTGAGAGACGACTTGCGGCGGAGCCTCGCCTTCGCCGCCGCATTCGCGACGGACGTGGCGGTGGACAACAACGGCAACACGAAGCCGACCGCGCTTCATTTCACCGCGGGCCAGCAGGAGTTCCTCACGATGGTGAGCGAGCTCATTCAGGGCGTGCGCGTCGAGGACCTGGAAGAGGCCCTGTTCGGGCCGTGGCGGTACGAGCGGTCGCTCCCGGTGCTCCAGTGGGACAACACGTCGGCGCGCGACTATGCGCTGCGCGCGAGCGATCCCTCGAAGGACAAGAAGCTCGGCGTGCCCGGCGCGGACTGGCTCGCGTTCCGGGGACTGCCGTTCATCCGGGTCGCTCCCGTGCGCGACCGAATCGCGACGACCGGATGCAACGGCGAGTGGAAGACAGGAGCATTCCGGTGGCCGATCTGGACGGTGCCTCTCTCACGCCCCGTGATCGGCTCCGTCCTGACGTCGCCGGAGGCCTTCGAGGTGAATCCGAGCGTCCTGCGCTCCCGCGGCATCGCCATCGTGTTCGAGTCCGCGATTCGCCGGAGCGATCAGGGCGGCTACGGGAGCTTCGCTCCGGCGCGCATGGCACGCCCGGCGCCGGGAAGCTGATCCGCGGATCTCCTTCATCCCCTCCCCACCCCGCCGTATCCTGCTCGCAGGAGGCTCCATGCCGACCGCGACGCGCCCCCAGAACGCCACGCTCACCGGCACGCTGCCGCTCGACCGCCCCACGGCGGAGCGGCCGCACCGGCTCTACGTGGCCACCTCGAACCACTGCAACCGCTCCTGCCCGTGGTGCTGCACCTGCTCGTCGCCCCGGGGGCAGACCTTCCTCGCCCTCGACCGCTACCTCGCGAGCTTCCCGGCCGAGGGCCCCTTCGAGGTGCAGCTCGAGGGCGGCGAGCCCACGATCCACCCGCACTTCGACGAGATGGTCCGCCTCGCCCGCGCCGAGCCCCGCTGCGCGCGCGTCGTCGTGGTGACCAACGGCGTCGAGATCCCGCGCGATCCAGCCGGCCTCGACGCGTGGCTCCAGAAGCTCGGCGAGCCCGCCACGATCAAGCTCTCGGTGAACCACCACCTCCTCGAGAACGACGGCGGCCTGCTCGCCCTCGCGAGCGCCCTGCGCGAGCGGCTCCCCGCGCTCGGCGGCGATCGCCAGCTCGTCCTGAACGTCCGGCTGCGCAAGACCGAGCCCGACGGCGATGCATGGATCGTCGAGGCGGTGCGCGACGCGGGGCTCCTCGAGCTCGCCAACGTGTTCCACCTCCAGCGCTATGGCTTCGCGCAGAAGCGCGAGGACTGGGACGAGCCTTTCCTCGTCGGGACCCATTTCACGATGCTCAACCCGGACGGCAGCGCCTTTGGCCCCGACCTCGTGGCGCGCTCCGACGCGATGAGGAGGCTGCCGTGAGCGCCCGTCCCTTCCGCGAGGAATGGCGCCGCCTGAAGAGCCGCGCCTTCGATCTCAAGGGCAACAGCACCGCGGGCGACACGGTGCGCTTCGACCTGTGGGGCCAGCCGGTCGAGGTCTATCGCAACGCGAACTTCTCCATCTACAGCCGTCAGCCCTGCAACGCGAAATGCCACTTCTGCGTCGAGGAGCTCAGGCCCGCGTCGCGCGGGCGCAGCCTGTCGGTGCAGAAGACCGTCGAGGACGATGACGGGCGCTATTTCGATGCCATGGCGGCGTCCCTGGAAGCGCTCCGGCCGCTCGATCCGACGATCTCGGTGACCGGCGGCGAGCCGAGCCACGATCCGCGATTGCCCCGCATCCTCGCGCTCGGGCAGGCCCACCAGGGCCGCAAGCGGACGCTCACGACGAACGGCTCGGGGCTGCTCCAGCAGCGCGAAGGAAAGCGGGTGATCGACTGGATCGTCGACACCGGTATCCAGCACCTCAACATCAGCCGCGCCCATCCCGATCACGACAGGAACGCACGGCTGATGGTGATGAAGGACGGCCTCCGCGCCGACGAGCTGCGCAGCGTCGTGGCGGCGGCGACGGCGGGCGGCACCCGGGTGCGCCTCTCCTGCGTGCTCCTCGAGGGGCAGATCGACGCGGTCGAGCCCATCGTCGATTACCTGCGCTTCGCCCGGTCGCTCGGCGTGGACAACGTGATCTTCCGCCAGCTGATGAAGACCGACCCGGCCGCGGTGGTCGAGAACCACGTCGTCAAATACAGCGATCGCGCCCGCGTCCGCCTCGAGCCGCTCCTCGACGCGCTGAGCGCCGACGCGCGGTTCTCGTTCGAGCGGCAGATCGTGGGTTATTACTACTATGTCGAGGTGTTCCGCTTCGAGGACATGGATGTCGTCTTCGAGGAGGCCGACCTCGCCCAGCTCGAGGAGACGAAGCGCTCGGGCCCGGGCATCGTCCACGAGCTCATCTTCCATCCCAATGCGAGGCTCGCCTCGACCTGGCACCCCTGGGACGGCGTGCTCGGCCCTCCCCCTTCGATGCGCGCCTCGCTGGCCACGTCATGACACCGCTCGTCATCCCCCTTCCTTATATCGGCCGGAATCTGCTCTTCCTCGAGGAGGTCCTGGACGAGCTCGAAGAGCGCGGCGCTCCCCACCCTCTCCTGTTCCGCGCGAGCGAGGCGGACAAGCTGGCTCGCCTCCTCGAGCACGGCACCGACCGCGCAGGATACCCCGGAGAGAGGGCCTGGACCGACGGCCCGGATCAAGGGCGGCCGATCCGGCACGAAGACGTGATCTTCGCGACGACCGAAGGCGAGATCCGGAGAGGGGAGCGGGAGCCCGAGCGGTCCACGTCGCTCAAGAAATTCGCCGTGATCGAGCGGCCTCTGTTCGTCGCGCACGACGCCCGCTGCTTCGTCAAGCTGTGCGACCGACAGTACGAGTACCGCGATCCGGCGCAGAAGCGAGCGGCGCTGCTCGCGCTGTTCCCGGTGACGCGGGTCGCGCCCATCCAGGGCTGGTTCTCCGAGGAGGACGGCCTCGCCTACCGGGCGCTGGTGCGCCCCATCCGGGGCGGCGCGATGGTCGAGGTGGGCTCGTGGAAGGGGCTCTCCACGGCGTACGTCGGGCGGCTCGCCGCGAGGAACGGGGTCGCGCTCCATTGCGTCGACACCTGGGGAGGATCGAGCGACAAGTACGCCGACAGGTATCGCGCCATGCTCGCCGCGGAGGACGTGCCCGGGGCGTTCAGGGCGAACATGGCGTCGCTCGGGATCCGGCCAGACATCCTCCGGATGGCGTCCACGGACGCGGCGGCGCGCTTCGCCGACGCCAGCCTGGATCTCGTGTTCCTCGACGGCTCGCACGACCGCGCGGCCGTGCTCGCCGATCTCGAGGCCTGGTGGCCCAGGCTCAAGCCGGGCGCCGTCCTGGCCGGCCATGACCACAACGAGGATCACGCGGGCGTCCTGGAGGCCGTCGCTCATTTCATGTCCCGCGCCGGGCGGGCGATCGAGCGCGGCGCAGGCTCGGTGTGGTGGGCGCGGCGATAGGTGGGCTGGTGATGAGCAAACCCCTCTTCGTGGCGACAGGGGCCTATTCGTGCGGCAAGACGACGACGCTCCGTCACCTCGCGTCCACGCGGGGCTACCGCGTGCACGGCGAGGCGCACCGGCGCGTGCTCGACGAGCTCGGCGCGCGCACCCACGGCCACGCGCCGGACGCGCCGTTTCGCCCGATCGAAGCGCCGGAGCACCTCTGTCCGATGTGCCGAAAGCGGGAGTTCGCCGCGCTCGTGCTGGAGGCCCAGAAGAAGATCGAGGCGGACGCGCGGGAGGGAGACTGGCTGGAGCGCGGGTACCTCGATCCGGTCGAGTACTACCTGCGCACGAGCGGAGAGGCGGAGTACCCCTGGCCGGAAGGCGAGCGTGCGTTCGAGCGCTATGCGCTGGTGTTCCTGTTCGCCGTGATGCCGGAGCTCCAGGAGCCGCGCTGGGGCAAGAGCAGAGAGGCGCGCGCGGCCGAGGCGGAGCGGATCAACCAGCGGCTCGGCGCGCTCTACCGCGCGGCGGGCTTCGAGGTGATCGACGTCGGCCCCGGCACGGTGGAGGCGCGGGCGGAGCTCCTGGCGAGCCGCGCGCGGCTCATCGAGCGCGCTATCCTCCGCGCGAGCCCATGGTAGCCGCCGCGCACATGCCGCTTCCGTCCTCGACCGCTCCTGCGGGGGAGGAGCGGTTCGTGATCCACGGCGTCCCCTGGCAGACCTACGTGAGGCTGCGGGACGAGCTCGACACCCCTGGCCTGCGGATGACCTTCTGCGAGGGAACGCTGGAGCTGATGAGGCCGTCCATCGATCACGAAGCGGCGAAGACCACCATCGCCCGCCTCATCGAGCTCTTCGCGCTGGAGCGGGACGTGCCTCTCTACGGCTACGGCTCGACAACGTTCCGGCGCGAGGCCAAGTCACGCGGCCTCGAGCCCGACGAGTGCTATTGCGTCGGCGGCACGCTGAAGGAATTCCCGGAATTCGCGATCGAGGTGGTGTTGACGAGCGGCGGGCTCGACAAGCTGCCTGTGTACAGCGGGCTCGGCGTACCCGAAGTCTGGTTCTGGGAGCGCGACGCATTCCACATCCATGCGTTGCGCGGCGAGCCGTACGAGCCCATCGCGGCCAGCGAGCTCATTCCGGATCTGGATCTCGTCGCGCTCGCGCGCTTCGTGCGCTGGCCGGATCAACACGAGGCGGTCAAGGCGTTCCGCAGCTGGCTGCGAAACGGAGGCTGAGGCCGTCCCGCCGCCAGCCCACGGCCATGCCCGGCGCGCCAGGGCGCATGGCGCGGCGGCGCGGGGCCCTCACCCCTCCGCGACGTCCTGAGCGAGCCGCACGTCCTTGAGCTCCGCGCCGAGCAGCTCGATCGCGGCCGTGACGAGCGGATGGTCGGCCACGGCGCGCTTGGCGGCCTCGACGCGGGCCTTGCGCTCTGCGGTCTCGACCTGGGCGAGCGACGGGCCGGCGCTGCCGCGGGTGATCGTCTCGAAGACCAGCTCGGCGGGGGCGCCGAAGTGGGCGCCGAGGACGCGGGCGAGCAGGTCGCGGGACGCCGGCTCGGTGGCCTGGCCGGACAGGAACGAGTTCGCCTCGTAGCCGAGCGCGACGCGGGTCGGCGTGAGCTCCAGCACCGCCGCGTGCTCGAGGACGGAGGCGAGCGCCGGCCGCTGCACCCTGACCGCGGCGATCACCGCGCGCCATGTGGCGAGGTCCTCGGCGCTCATCGCCGGCGGCGGCGGCGCGCTCGACGCCGGCGCCGGGTTCTGCGCCGAGGGCGGCGCGCTCGACGCTGGCGCCGGGCCCTGTGCCGAGGGCGGCGCGCTCGACCTCGGCGCCGAGCCGGGCGCCACGAACTGCGGCGCGCTCTGCGGAACGGAGTAGAGCGCGCCGCGCGGCGACGGTGGCGGAGCGCTGTCGGCGCGGTACGCGGGCGCGACCGCGCCGCTCGCGTACGGCGGCGCCTTCGCGAAGGCCGGCGCGGCGCCGCCGCTCGCGAAGCTGGTCGCGGCGCCGTGCACGCCCGGCGCGCCGTTCACGAAGGGGACGACGTTGGCAGCCGACGTGCCGCCCGCCACGACACCGCCGTTCGCCGCCATGCCGCCGTGCGCTCTCGCCACCCCGCTCCCGCCCGGCGCGCCATAGACGGCCGCCGCACCGTTCGCTCGCGCCACGCCGTTCGCAGCCGCGCCAGTCACCGCCACGCCGTTCGCAGCCGCGCCAGTCGGTCTCCCAGCCCCGCCCGCGCCCGCTGCGCCGCTCGCGAAGGCGACGCCGTTCGCCGGTGCGCCGGTGGCGGCCGCGCCGTTCGCTCTCGCCACGCCGTTCGCCGCCGGCGCGCCATGGAACGCCGCCGCGTCGTTCGCTCTCGCCGCGCCGGCAGCCGCCGCGCCGGAGGCGTGCGCGTCCTCGGGCGCAGCCTCGGCCGATGCCGCCCCGCGCCGGGGCGCAGCCGCTCCGCTGGAAGGCGCGCCGGGCCGCTGCGGCCCGCGCTCCGGCGCGCCGCCGCCGCCACCCCCGCCGCCGCCTCCGCCGTTCAGGCGCCGCTCCAGATCGCCAAGGCGGCGCAGCAGCTCGTCGATCGGCAGGAGCGGCGGCCTCCGCGCGAGCCGGACGAGCGCCATCTCGAACGAGGCGCGCGGCTGGCCGCTCCGGGCGATGTCGTCGAACGCGCGCGAGAAGCCCTGGTGCAGCCGCGTGAGATCGTCCGCGTCCGCCCGCGCCGCGAGCGCGCGCGTGTCGGCGACCTCCTCGTCCGCGAGATCCAGGAGCGGCGCCGGGTCCTCGCAGACCTTGGCCACCACGAGATCGCGCAGGTGAGCGAGGAAATCGCGGGCCACGTGGGGCAGATCGTACCCCTCCTGCGCGAGCTCGCCGACGATGCGCACGCACGCCGCAGGGTCGCCGTCCACGAGCGCGCCCGCGAGCCGGTGCAGCACGACGCGGTCGGCGACGCCGAGCACCTTCGCCACCCCCTCGGCCGTGATGCGATCGCCGCTCGTCCCCACCCACGCGATCACCTGGTCGAGCAGGCTCATCGCGTCGCGCATGCTCCCCGCCGCCTCCCGCGCGAGCGCGCTGAGCGCCGGGTCGTCGGCGGGGATCTTCTCCTGATCGAGCACCCAGCGGAGCCGCGCCGCGATCGCCTGCGCCCCGATGAGCTTGAAGTCGTAGCGCTGGCACCGGCTCAGGATCGTGACCGGGACCTTGTGCACCTCCGTCGTCGCGAAGATGAACTTCACGTGCGGCGGCGGCTCCTCGAGCGTCTTCAAGAACGCGTTCCACGCCGCGTTCGAGAGCATGTGGACCTCGTCCACGATGAAGATCTTGAACCGGTCGCGCGCCGGCCGGTACGGCAGGCTCTCCTGGAGCTTGCGCACCTCGTCGACGCCGTTGTAGCTCGCGCCGTCGATCTCCTGGACGTCGACGTCCGCGCCGACCGTGATCTCGGCGCACGGCGCGCACGTCTGGCAGGGCGTCGCCGTCGGCCCGTGGACGCAGTTCAGCGCCTTCGCGAGGATGCGGGCGCTCGTCGTCTTGCCGACCCCGCGGACGCCCGTGAAGAGGAACGCGTGGGCGACGCGATCCCGCGCGATGGCGTTGGCGAGCGTCGTGGAGACGTGCTCCTGTCCGACGAGATCCTCGAAGGACTGCGGGCGCCATTTCCGCGCGAGGACGACGTAGCTCATACGCTGCTCGACTAGCACCTTCTCGCGGGCGCGTCGCCGCGGCTGTGGCCGGTACGGAAGTCGCCCTGCATTCCGGAGAGTTTGCCAGAATTGCCGCACAAAATGCACCCAGCCCCGCGCCAGGCCCGGAACCGGCCGAAACCGGCCGGAACCGCGCCGCCGCACGCGCCAAGGAGCCCCTGGAGAGCGCGCCGACGAGCCCCCTGGATAGAGACGGAGGAGCCCGCTCGCGGCGGGCGGCCCCGGAGGGCGGCGCCCGTGGTGCCGCGCGCTGCGTCGAACGGCCGCGCGCTGCGTCGGCGGGTCGCGCGTCCCGCGCCCCGCCTCGTCCCCTCCCCCTCCCCTTCTCCCCTTCACGGTTGCGGCGCGGCGCGGTTCACGGCATAGACGCCGATCTGAATATGCAATTTCGCGGCGGAATGAACGAGCTGGTTCGCCAGGCGGCGCGCGTGCAGCGCAAGATCGACCAGGTGAAGGGCGAGCTGAAGGACCGCGAGGTGAGCGCGACCGCCGCCGGCGACAAGGTCACCGTCGTGGTCTCGTGCGAGGGCAAGGTGCGCCGGATCGAGGTCGACCCCGCCTTCCTCGCGAGCGAGGGCCTGGAGATGGCGCTCGACGCCATCGTGGCCGCATCGAACTCGGCGCTCGAGGCGGCCGACAAGCTCGTCGAGACCGAGATCACCAAGGTGACCGGCGGCGTCAAGCTCCCCGGCATGCACACTTGACGGCGTTGCGCTCCCCGTCGTCGCTCCCCGGCTCCTCGAAGGTCCCGAACGGCGACCGGAGCGCGCCCGCGGCCGGCTTCCGGAGCGCGCCCGGCGGCCTGCCCGGCCGGCTGTCGCGGGTCGCCCAGCTGCTCGCGCGCCTGCCGGGCGTCGGCGAGAAGACGGCGCAGCGCTTCGCCCTCTTCCTCGTGACCGCCGGCGAGGACACCGCGCGCGACCTGGGGGGCGAGCTCGTCGAGCTCTGCGATCACATCAGGCCGTGCATCCGGTGCGGCCACATCGCCGAGCTCGACGACGGCGGCCGGGCGCTCTGCGCCATCTGCCTGGATACGCGGCGCGACGGCGCGCTCCTGTGCGTGGTCGCGCGCGTCCAGGACCTCCTGGCGATCGAGCGGAGCGGGGCGATGCGCGGGCGGTACTTCGTGCTCGGCCGGCTCCTCTCGCCGCTCGAGGGGGTCGGCGCCGAGGAGCTGCCGCTCGAGGCGCTCCGGGCGCGCGTGCGCGATCCCGAGCAGCCGGTGAGGGAGGTGCTGGTCGCCACCCCGCCTTCCGTCGACGGAGAGGCGACCGCGCTCCTGCTCGCGCGGGAGCTCGGCGCGATGGGGATCCAGGTCACGCGGATCGCCAGCGGCGTGCCGCACGGGGGAGATCTGGAGTTCGCCGACCAGGTGACGCTGGGGCGAGCCATCGAAGGCCGGAAGAGCTTCGGCTAGCAGGAAACGCGAGAATCGGCCCCAGCCAACGAAAGCGCGGGCCGGGGCGGGCGGGCGTTCTTCACGCCGAAGCGCTCACGAGTTCAGAGGTCGACATGTCCAGAATCGCCATCACATCCGATCGGGCCCCGCGCGCCATCGGCCCCTACTCGCAGGCCGTCAAGGCCGGAGATCTCGTGTTCTGCAGCGGCCAGATCCCGATCGATCCCGCGACGGGCGAGCTCGTCGCCGGCGGGATCGAGGAGCAGACGGCCCGGGTGATCAAGAACCTGACCGAGGTGCTGTCCGCGGCCGGCGCGAGCTGGAGCGACGTGGTGAAGACCACGATCTACCTGACGGACCTCGCGGATTTCACCATCGTCAACCAGGTGTACGGAGCAGCCGTCGGCGGCGTGCTGCCCGCACGGGCGACGGTGCAGGTGGCGGCGCTGCCCAAGGGCGCCGCCGTCGAGATCGAAGCTGTTGCCCATCTTTCGCGATAATCGGGGAGCCGCGGCCGCGGTCCCCATCTCCACTATGTCCCCGGGAGCCTCGACATGAGCACAAAGAACGAGAGCGAGAGCACGGAGCGGACCGCCAGCGCAGTTTCCGAAGCTGCGCGCGAGGGCGCCCCCGATGCAGAGAGCGGAGACAAGCCGCGCGCGCGGCGGGTCGTCCGCTCGGCGAGCACGTCCGTCGGCGCGAGCGGCGTGAAGCGGACCGACGAGCCCTCCGAGGGCGCACCGGCGCAGCCCGCAGGCGAGGCGCCGCGTCCCTCGTCGAAGGCCGCCGCAAAGGAACCGCAGGGCTCGCTGCTGGACGTCATCGCGCCCCGCAAGCGGCCGGCGCTCGCAGACGCGCCGCCGCCGACGACCGAGGACGCCGCGCCGCCGCCGGCCGCCGCGCCGCGGGTGGTGCGCGACTACCGCGCGCCCAGGCCCGAGCGGCCCGCCGCGGCCTCCGGCGGGCCGAGGCCCGACCGCGGGCCCAGGCCCGATCGCGGCCCGCGCCCCGACCGCGGACCGAGGCCCGACCGCGGGCCGCGCCCCGACCGCGGGCCCAGGCCCGACCGTGGACCCAGGCCCGAGCAGGGCCCCGGAGCGGCGCAGGTAGCAGGCGCAGAGCAGGGCGCGAGGCCCGACCGCGGGCCGCGCCCCGACCGCCCCTGGTCCGACCGCGGGCCCAGGCCTGACCGTGGGCCCAGGCCCGACCGTGGACCCAGGCCCGACCGCGGGCCGCGCCCCGAGCGAGGGCCCAGGCCCGACCGCGGCTTCTCGGCGCGGCCGGCAGCAGAAGGCGGGCGGCCGCAGGGCCCCGGGGGCGCCGAAGGACGAGCGCCCGCCGCGGCGAAGCAGCAGCAGAGCGACCGGATGGTGACCGTGGTCGGCCAGGGCGCGACCGCGACGGTCGTGACGGGCAAGAGCGCCCGGCAGCCGCAGGGCCCGGCCAAGCCGGCGCACCTCCTCTTCGCGCTGCCGGCGGCCAAGGCGAAGCCGGTCGCGACCGCGGACAAGCCGGCGCTCACGGCGCGCGAGGCGCTCGGCGCGCGCACCGCGAAGGCCCAGCAGGCCGCGGCCACGGCGAAGAGCAAGGCCGAGAGCGGCGCCCGCCCGGAAGGCAGCCCGAGCGCCGGGGCGACGAAGGTCGACTTCGACGCCGAGGTGCTCGCGGCGGGCTGGGAGCGGGCGCTCGAGGCGCTGAAGTCGGCCGGCGACGCCGCGCCGGCGCTCGTCGACGCCTGGCTCGGCGCGTCCAACGCGGAGGCGATCGCGGCGGCCGCCGAGTCGGAAGACGCCTCCGGCGCGGCGCGGAAGGCGGCGCGGCGCGCGCTCAACGTGCTCAAGTCGCGCGGGGCGACGATCCCGACGCGCCCGCGCGTGGTGCGGCTCGCGGAGGAGCGCGCCGAGGTGGTCGAGGCGACGCTCATCCCGCCCGACTCGAGCGGGACCGAGGCCATCGCGATCACGAGCCGCGACACCAGCGGCCGCTACCGGATCGCCGAGGTGATCGTGCGCGAGTCGGTCGGCGTGCTGCACGCCGGCGCGGGGTGGCTCAGCGGCTCGCAGATCAAGGAGGGCCGCGCGCGCGCGTACGAGAACCTGGGCACGGCGCCCGTGCCGGTCTCCCTGGAGTGGGCGCGCCACCGGATCGCGGCCGCGAAGCGGCAGAACGCGGTCTCGGGGCAGGTCGTGCCGCTCGGGTTCGAGGGGTGTCGCGATCTCATCGAGCCCGCGCCGGACGCCGAGCCGAGGCACCCGGTGGCGGACCTCGAAGAGAGCCTGACGGACGAGCAGGTGACCGCGCAGATCGCCGGCTCCGCCGCCCTGCACGAGGAGCCCGAGTTCCGGCACTGGCTGCCCGCGCGGCCGGCGCTCGACGAGCTCCTGCAGAAGGTCGGCCAGCGGCTCGGGGCCGCCGGGATGCGCGATCCCGGGCTGGTGAACACGGCCCTGCGGGAGGAGATCGACCTCGCGACCGACCGCTTCTTCTCGCCCGAGGTGCGCGGGCAGCTCGCGACGCGGATGCGAAGCAGCGCCGTGTCGCTGCGGGCGCGCAAGGGCGACGCGGCGGCCACCACCGCCCTCGCCGTCGCGCGCGCCATCAAGGACGCCGGGCTGATCACCTCGCCGCCGCGGGAGATCCCCTTCCTGGCGGCCTTCTTCCAGAAGGCGCTCGGCGTGCTGGCGCAGCAGGGCGGCGGGCAGCTGCGGATCCCGGTCCCAGCCGGCGCCGTCCCGCCCGCGAAGGACGCCGCGGCAGGCGGCGAGGAGCCCGCCGAGGGCTCCGGCCCCGAGGCCCAGCCGTCGACCGGCGGCTGATCGGGAGCGCCGGCCTCGCCGGCGCGCCGGCGACGCGAAGCCGGTGACCCAAGGACCAGGAGGCGAGCCCGGGGCGACCCGGCGCTCGCCTCTCGGCTTTTGTCCAGGCGGAGCTACTTCACCGCGATGGTGATATCGCCGTTCTCGGTGAACAGCTCGAGCAGGCCGCCGTCGCCGTCCCCCATCGTGTACGACGTCGCGCTGCCCTCGCCGGCCGTGGCCCACGTCGAGGGGATGCCCTGCTCCACGACGTCGCCGTTGAGCGTCTGCGCGGTCATCGTCCCGTCCACCCCGGCCGGCACCGAGAGCTCGATCGCTCCGTTGCCGGAGCTGATCGCGCCATCGGAGCTGCTCCATGCGTCGAGGTCGACGAAGACATGGCCGTTGTCGGTGGCCACGTCGATCGCGCCGCGCGCGCCGACCACGTCGATGCTGCCGTTGTCGCTCACCACCGTGGTGCCGCGGGACCGGGCGCCGTCCAGGTTGATCTCGACGCCGCCGTTGTCCTGCTCGACGCGGAGCCCGCCGTCGAACGCGGCGGGCAGGACGACCTGGATGTCGGCGCCCAGCCCTCCCCACCCGCCCGAGACGCGCCGCGTCGAGATCACGACATCGCCCTCGGTGATCGCGGCGAGCTTGAGGTCGTTCTCGATCTCCTCCACCGCGATCTGGTTCTCGTCCTTCTTGCGCATCGTGAACGGGGAGAAGGTGACCTCGACCGCGCTGACGTCCCCGATACGGACCTCGACGTCCCCGTTCTCGCTCACGACGCGGACGCTCTGGGTCGGTAGGTATTCGACCCGCGCGCTCTCCTTGGTGCCCTCGTAGCGCACGAGGGTCTCTGCGGTGATGGAGTTGTCGTCGATGCTCAGGGCACACCCGGCCGTCGCTGCCGCGGACACGGAGCACACCAGGAAGCAGGCGATTCGAAGCGAGCGATTCATCATGGATTCCTCTCGGGCAGAGTGTACGGCGGGCGAAGTGCGAGCCCCATCCGACCCGCGCAGGGAACGTGCCGGCCAGCTCTTTGGACGCGCGCTCCGAGCGACACGTCATGGATCGCAAGATTTCGACGCTGTCGAACCGGGCCGCAGCGGGCTCAGGGCGTCTCCCACGGGAGGGGCATCGCACCAGCGCCCACCCTCCTGCGGAAAGCCGCGTGCAGCGCCCGGGTCTTCGGGCCGGGGACACCCGCGCCGATCGTGTGGGCGTCCACGCGAACGACCGGGACGATCTCCCGGAGGCTCGAGGTGATGAACACCTCCTCGGCGGCGAGGAGCCGGGCCATCGTGACCGGCTCGCAGCACACCGGCATGCCGAGCTCGCCCGCGACGTGCATCACGTGGGCCCGGGTGATGCCGACGAGGATCCCCGCCTCCTTGGGGGGCGTGATCAGCAGGTGCCCCGGGTCCTCCGCGCCCTCGTGCGCCGCGGGCCGCCGCTCGACAAGGAAGACGTTGGACGTCGTGCCCTCGACGACATGACCTGACGGGTCGAGGATCAGCGCCTCGTGCGCCCCCGCGGCCCGCGCCTCGCGCAGGGCGAGCAGGCTCTCGAGGTAGTTCGAGACCTTGGCGCCGGGCGCCGCGTCGCCGGCCCGCTGGGTGCAGATCGTGATGACCGCGATCCCTCCGCGGTAGAGCCCGCCCGGCAGCGGCTTCAGCGGCTCGACGAGGATGACGCGGAGGGGCGCGCCCGCGAGCGACGGATCGAGCCCGAGCGGGCCGCTGCCGCGCGTCAGCATCACGCGGATGGTGCTCTCGAGCGGCGCGGCCGAGCTGCCGGCGCCCGCCGAGCCCGCCGTGGCCCCGGCGCTCCCGGGCGCCGTCGCTGCCCGGAGCAGCGCGACGACCTCGCGGCCGAGCTCGTCGCGCGGGATCGGCAGGGCGATCGCGATCCGCTCGGCCGAGCGCTCTAGGCGGGCGAGGTGCTCTTCCAGAGCGAACGGCTCGCCGCCGTAGGTGCGGATGGTCTCGAAGACGCTATCGCCGTAGAGGAAGCCGCGGTCGTAGACCGAGACCCTGGCCTCCTCCGGCCGGTGGATGACACCATCGATGCTGACTAGCCGCGTCACGCGGCGAGATTACGTCACTTCTTGAGCTGCGCCAGGAGCTCCTTCGCCGGGGCGAAGTCGCGCTCGTTGTCGAGCGCGCGCTCCAGCATCTGGATCGCCTTCTTGTCGTCGTTCTGACGGTGGCTGATCACGCCGAGGTAATAGAAGACCTCGCCCTTGCTGATCGGCGCGCCCTCGTCGAGCTTCTGGAGGAGCAGGGCGCGGAAGGTCTTCTGCGCGCGATCGATGTGCGCCGCCTTCGCCGCGTCGTCGCCCGACTCCGACAGATCGAGCGCCAGCACGCCGAGGTCGCGGAGGATGGCGATCGAGCCCGGGTCGATCTTGAAGGCGATGTCGAGCTCGGCGAGCGCCCGCTCCCGCTGCCCCTCGGCCAGGTAGGCCTTGGCGAGGCGGTGGTGGATCGCGGCGAGATCCTTCGAGCGGCGGCCGCCGTAGGACTCGACGATCTGCTGGAGCGCCTCGGCGGCCTTCTGGCCGCGGCCCGAGGCGCTGTACGCGTCGCACAGCGCGAGCAGGAGCTCGCGGTCGCCCGGCACGAGCTCGGTGGCCTTGACCAAGAGGTCCGCCGCGCGGCCGGGATCGTTCCGCTTCGCCAGGTGGATGCCGGCCGCCTTGCGGTAGAGCGCCACCTTCTCGGCCGGCTGCGCGGCCGCCTCGGCGTCGCCGGTGATGAGATCGGCGAGCTCGGTGAAGGCCTGCTGCTTCTCGTAGAGGGCGAGGAGCTGCTTCCTGATCTCCTGCGCCGACCCGTCCGCCGCGAGCCCCCGCTCGAGCACGCGCCGAACCGCGCCCTCGTCGCCGAGGGACCGGTGCAGATCCGCGAGCCGGAGCGCCGTGCCCACCGCCTCCGCGGCGCGGGCGTCCTCGAGGATCACCTCGAGCCGCTGCGCCGCCTCGGCCTTCTCCCCGCGCTGCTCGTGCAGGCGCGCCAGCGCGAGGAGCGCGCCGTGGTGGCGCGGCTCGCGCTCGAGGACCGCGCGGTAGGTCTCGATCGCCCGCGCCGTGTCGTTCAGCCGCGCCTCGTAGACCTCGCCGAGGCGGACGCTGTACGAGAGCTCCGCCGCGACGTCGCCGCGGTCCTTCGCGCGCTCGATCTGCGTGACGAACAGGTCCGACAGCTCCTGATCACGGCCGGTCTTCTCGAGCAGCTGCGCGAGCAGGACCGTCGCCTTCTCGTTGTCGGGCTGCTCGTCGAGGACCGCGCGCAGGTGCTCGGTCGCCTCGCTCACCGCGTCGAGCCGCGAGAGGCAGATCTCCGCGCTCTCGAGGCGCAGCGCCGAGCGGGCCTCGGGCGACTCGGCCAGGTCGGTGAGCCGCTCGAGCAGCGCGAGGAGCTCCTTGTGCTTGCCGGCCTTCGCGTAGAGCTCGCGCAGCGCCGTCGCGGCGCGCGCGTCGCCCGGATCCGCCTCGAAGAGCGTCTCGTAGAGCTCGATCGCCGCCGCGTCGTCGCCGAGCCGCTCGCGCGCGACCGCCGCGGCGGCGTGCCGCGCGTCGCGGATGCGCTCGGCCTCGGCGTAGAGCTCGGACTGGCGCACGAGCAGCCGGAAGACCTCCTTGTGGTCGCCCGCCTCCTCCCGCACCTTCGTGAGCTCGGCGAGCGCCCAGGTGTCGCCCTCGTCCGCGGCGATCATCTCGCGCAGGATCGCCTCGACGAGCTCCCGGTCGCCCAGCGCGCGCTCCGCGAGCTCCTTCGCCTCGCGGCGCAGCTCGCCCGCGCTCCCCTCCATGCCGTCGAGGGCGGCGATCCGGCGCAGCGTGCCGATGAGGTCGCGCTCGCGCCCCGGCGCCCGCTGCAGCTCCTCGATCGACCGCAGGATGTGCTCGCTCGTGGGATCGTGCGTGAGCGCCGCCTCGTACGCCGCCTCGGCGGCCTTGGCGTCGCCCACCTTGTTCTTCTGCCACTCGGCGATGCGCATCCACAGATCGCGCGCCGTGTCGCCGTCGAGCTCGGTCCCGGCCCGCACCGCCCGCTCCAGGGCGGAGGCGGCGCTCGCCCAGCCGCCCGTCAGCGGGGCCAGGCGCTCGATCTCGCCGAGCACGTCCGGGTCCGACGGGTCGTCGGCGAGCGCCTTCTCCAGGGTCTCGAGCGCCGCCCTCGGGTCGTTCGAGCGCACCTCGAGCACCTTCGCCAGGTCGAGGCGCATGCGGATCCGCTCCGCGCCGCCCGGCGCGAAGCGGATGCGCTTCTCGTAGAGGCGCGCCAGCGCGGCGTTGTCGCCCCGCGTCCGGTAGACGCCCTCGAGCGCCTCGGCCGCCTCGTCGAAGAGCGCCGGGTCCTCGGTGAGCGCCTCGAGCGCGCCGCTCGCCCGCTCGTGATCGACCGCCCGATCGAGCGCCTGCCGCAGGGTGTTCAGGCCCTGGGGCTTGTCGCTGAACGACCCGATCTGGATCACCGCGAGCCGGTAGAAGAGATCCGCCTGGTCGCGATCGCCGGGCGTGACCGCGACGCGGCGCTCGAGCACGTCCGCGAGCGCCCGCTCGTCGCCGAGGCGGCCGTAGAGCCGGTCGAGCGCCTCGAGGAGCTCGGGCGTGTCGCCGGCGTGCTCGACGGCCTTCGCGTAGGCCTGAGCGCTGCGCCGGTCGTCGCCGAGCTTCTCCTCGGCGATGCGGCCGATCCGCAGGAACAGGTCCTTCGCGATCGTCGCGTCGAACGTCGCCGAGGCCCGCTGCGCGAGCGCGTCGCAGTAGCGGCCGAAGCCGTCCGTGCGCTCCGCGAGCCGCTCGATCTCGCCGTGCAGCGACGCGTCGTCCGGCGCGTCCTCCAGCGCGCGGAGCAGCGCCTGCTCCGCCTCGAGCGGGCGCCCGAGCTGCACGTCCTGCACGAGGGCGATCGCCCGGAGGGTCGCGGCCCGGTCGGTCGGCTCGGTCTGCGCGCGCAGGCGCAGCTCGAGCGCGGCGGCGAGCTCCTCGTGGCGGCCGGCCGCGCGGAGGACGGGCTCGAGCACCTCGGCGGCGTCGAGCCGCAGCTCCTCCCGGCCCTCGCCGATGGCGCGGACCGCCTGGATCGCGTGGTCGTTCACCGCGTCCTCGTCGAGGACGAGCCGGTACTGCTCGATCGCGTCGCTCGGGCTCTCCAGCTCCCCCGCGTAGAGGTCGCCGATCGCCGTCCGCAGCTTGATGCGCGCGTCCCTGTCCGCGGCCGCGCTCGCCTGGAGCATCAGGTTCGACAGGAGCTCGTCCCACATCCGCTCGGCCCGGTAGAGCCGCTCCAGCGCGGACAGCACCGCCGGATCGCCCTGCTTCGCCTCGAGCGCCGCGTTGAGCGCCGCGATCGCGTCGCGCGGGCTCGAGAGATCCCGCTCGTAGCGCTCGGCGGCGCGCACGTTGAGGTCGTAGCGCAGCTCCTCCTCGTCGGGGCCCGCGAGCTCGACGCGCCGGCCGTAGAGCTCGACGAGGCGGCTCGCAGCGCCGCGCGGCTCGTGCAGCTCGATGAGGGCGTCGATCGTCATCGCGCTCTCGGGATCGAGCTCGAGCGCCCGCTCGTACGCCTGGATGGCGCCCTCGGTGTCCTCGAGCATCTCGAGCTTGGTCTCGGCGATGCGCCGGCAGATCGAGGCGTTCTCCTCGTCCGACGCCATCTCGCTCTTCTTCTCGAGGACGGAGATGAGCGTGTCCCAGTCGCTGAGCAGCACGGCCAGGGTGTCCATCTGCTCGAGCGGCTCGGGATCGCTCGGGTCGAGCGCGGACAGCCGCGCGTAGGCGCGGAGCGCCCGGCGCGGGTCGTCGATGCGCGTGTCGTAGACCTTGGCCAGCGACGAGAGCAGCTCGCGCTTCGTGAGCTCGTCCGACGTGGTGGTCACCCCCGCCTCGAGGCTCTCCGCGAGCTCCTCCCAGGCGCCGAGCTGCTCGGCGAGCCGCTCGAGCTCGCCGCGCGTCTCGCCGTCGTCTGGATCGAGGCCGAACGCCGTCCGGATCGCGTCGAAGGCGCGCAGTTCGTCGTTGCCGCGCGTCTCCCAGAGCTTCGCCGTCTCCCGGAGCACCGCGACCTTCTCGCGCGCGTCCGAGGCGAGGCCGAACCGCTCGTCGTTGAGCCGGACGAGCTGCCGCCAGTCGTCCGCCCCCTCGTAGAGCGGGCCGAGGATCTCGACGACCCGCGCCTTGTGCTGCGGGTCCTGGATGAGCGCCTCGAGCGCCCGGATCGCCTCGGCGTGCGAGGGCACCTCGCCGACGATCGCCTCGAGCTGATCGATCGCGCCCGAGGTGTCCTCGAGCCGCGTGCGCAAGAGCGCCGCGAGCGCGAGCCGGTAGGGCGCCGCCCGCTCGCCGTTCGGGGCCGCCTCGGCCCGGCGCAGGTAGAGGTCGGCGAGGTCGCGCGGCCGGTCGAGCTCGCGGTAGAGCTCCGTCAGCGCGTCGAGCGCCCGGGCGTCGTTCTCGTCGACGTCGAGCGCCGCGCGGTACGTCTCGATCGCGAGCGCGGGCTCGCGGAGCTCCGTCCGCTCCAGGCGCGCGATCGTGTGGAGGGCGTCGAGCCGGTCCTCGTCCTTCCGGTAGTCGAGCGCCGCGCGGTAGAGCTGGATGCGCTCGGCGTGGCGCCCTTCCTTGACGAGCAGCCCGTCGATCGCGTCGAACAGCTCGCGCGAGTCCGGCTCGAACTCGTGCGCGCGCCGGTACCACCGCAGCGCGTCGGCCACGTCGCCGAGCTCGGCGTAGAGCTCGCCGGTGCGCCGGCTGAGCTTCGCGCTCGACGCGTCGTCCGAGGTGAGCTCCCCGAGCTCCGCCGCGTAGATCTCCGCGAGCCGCCGCTCCGCGCTCGCCACCTTCGCGAGCCGCTCGAGCTCCGCCCAGACCCCCTCGTCGGTGAGGTCCTCGTGGAGGAGCTTCGCCACCGTCTCGAGCGCCGCGCGGTAGTCCTCGAGCTGCTCCTCGTGCAGCGTCGCGAGCCGCTGCAGCAGATCGCGGCGCTCGACCGGGTCCTGGCTCGCGGCGAGGCGCGCGTCGAGCGCGATCTTCACGCGGTTCCAGTCGGCCCGGCGCAGGTACACCGGCTCGAGCATCTCCCCGGCGCGCGCCCTGTGATCCGCCTCGGCCGAGCCCTCGAGGATCGCCTCGAGCAGCGAGACCGCGCCCTCGTGCGCCGGATCGATGAGCAGCGCCTCGGAGAGCTCGTCGAACGCGCGCTGCACGTCCTCGGTGTGCCGGTGCGCGACGAGCGCGATCTTGACGTGCAGCTCGGCGAGGTCGCCGGCGCGCACGTCGAGCTGCCGCTCGTAGAGCCGGATGAGGTCCTGGAAGCGCCCCGCCTCGCGGTAGAGGCCGTCCAGCGCCGCGATCGCGTCCGGGTGGAGCGCGATGTCGAGGATCGTCTCGTAGGTCGCGATCGCGCCGGCCTGGTCCCCGAGCGGGCCCCGCTCGAGCTCGGCGATCCGGAAGAGCAGCCCCGTCTTCTCCTCGTCGGTCTCGGCGTTCTCGACCCGGAGCTTCAGGATCTCGAGCAGCCGCCCGGCGTCGCGCGCCTCGCCGTAGAGCTCCTCCAGCGCGATCATCGCCCGCCGGTCGTCCCCGCGGGCCTCGAGCGCCTTCTTGTACTGCTCGACCGCGAGCTCGCGGTCGTCGAGCTTGTGCCGCGCGAGCTCGCCGACCCGCAACCGCACGTTCTGCTGCACGTCGCCGTCGAGGATGTCCGGCGCGATGCGCTGGAACAGCTCGCACACCTCGGACCAGCGCCCCGTGGCCTCGCCGAGCCGCTCGACCGTGGCGATCCAGGTCGTCACCTCGGGCTCACCCGCCGCCTCCCGCACGCCGCGGAGCGCGTAGCCGAACGCCCGCGAGGTGTCGCCGAGCGGCCCCTCCGCGGTGCGGAGCGACTTCTGCAAGGTGGCGAGCCGCTCGCTCGGGAGATCCGAGGTCTCGACCTTGATCTCCAGGACCCGGAGCAGGCGCTCTGCGTCGCCGTCCGCCTCGTAGAGCGGCTCGAGCGTCTCGGCCGCGTCCCGCCGCGCGTCCTCGCGCTCGAGCATCGCCTCGAGCGCCGCGCGGCAGCGCGCGTTCGACGGGTCGAGCGAGAGCGCCTGGCGGTACGCCTCGAGCGCCCCCGTCGCGTCCGCCTGGTGCAGCCGCCGCACGTCGCCGAGCCGCGCCAGCAGATCGAGCCGGGCGGGCGTCTCCACCGCGAGGGACAGGTCCACCTCCAGCGTCTCGGCGAGGTCGACCCAGCGCTCGTCGAGCTCGTAGAGCTCCTCGAGGGCCGCGAGCGTCGGGCGCTCGGGGCCGAACTCGTCGAGCACCGCGCGCCACGCGTTGATCGCCTCGGGCACGTCGGCGAGCTTCTGCGCGAGCGTCTCGGCCGCCTTGGTCATCGCGCGCCGCCGCTCCTCCGGCTCCGTCGTCGACTGCTCCCGCGCCCGGAGCACGGAGACGAGCTCCCGCCACTGCGACGTCCGCTCGTAGAGCCGCTCGAGCGCCGCGAGCGCCGCCACGTCGGCGCCGTCGTCGCCGAGCCGCGCCTGCCAGGCCTCGATCGCCTTGGCCGGGTCGTCCAGCACCGTCTCGTGCAGCGTCCCGATGCGCTCGTAGAGCGACCGCCGCGTCTCGACGTTCTCCTCGAGGCGCACCTCGATCGCGAGCACGCCCGCGAGCGCCTGGTGCTGCTCCTTCGCCGCGTAGATGCGGCCGAGCGCCTGCGCCGCCGGGATCACCAGCGTCGGATCGGTCGGATCGATGGCGAGCACGCGCCGGTAGACCTTCTCGGCCCGGTCGGCGTCGCCGAGGAGGTCCTCACAGATCCTCGCGACTTCCATCAGGATTTCGCCGCGGATGGTCGCCGTCCCGCACGCGTCCGCGGCCGCCGTGAGCACCTCGGCAACCTGCTCGTGCTCGCCGAGGCGCCGGCCGATCTCGATGAGCCGCTCGCGCGCCGCGAGGTCCTCCGGCTCGAGCGGCAGGAGCTCCGACAGGCTGGCGAACGCCCCGGCGTCGTCCCTGAGCCGCTCGTCCTGGAGCACGCTGACCCGGCGGAGCAGCTCGCGCCGCTCCGACTCGGTCTCGGCGCCCTGGCGCCGGATCTCGAGGACCCGCACGAGCTGCCGGATCTCGTCCCGCGCCTCGTACACCGCCTCGAGCACGCGCGCCGCCCGGAGCCGGAGCGCCCCGATGTCGAGCAGCCGCTCGACGAGCTCGCGCGCCTTCGGGTCGTTCTGGCGGATCCGCAGCACGTCCTCGAGGTGCCCGAGCGACCCCTCGGGCTCGTGCAGCCGGTCGAGGTAGATGCTGCCGAGCGACAGCTTGATCTCGACGCTCTCGGCCTCGGTCGCCGTCTTCAGGCGCTGCTCGAGGAGCGCCGCGAGGTCGCGGAAGCGGCCCTCGCGCTCGTAGAGCTTCTCCAGCGAGTCGAGCGCCGCCGTGTAGAACGGATCGAGCTCGAGGATGCGCTCGTAGTAGCCGATCGCCTTCGCGGCGTCGCCGATGATCTCCTCGGCGATGAGCGCGACCTCGTTGAGCAGCTCGATACGCTCGCTCTGGTCCGTCGTGCCCTTCGCGGCGCGGTCGTAGAGCTCCTCGAGCTCGCCCCACCGCTCGGCCGCCGTCAGGATCTGCTTCAGCCGCTCGAACGCGCGGTGGTTGTTCGGGTCGAGGCTCAGCACCCGCTCCAGGTAGGGCTTCGCGCCCTCCGGGTCGCCGAGCTGCTCGTCGTGGAGGCTCGCCGCGCGCTCGCAGAGCTCGACCTCCACGGAGCTGCCGAGCACCTTGTCGCCCTCGGTGCGGCCCGCGACGAGGTGCACGCGGTACGCCTCCGCGAGGTCGGTCGGTCGGCCGGCGCGCCGCGACAGCTCGGCGGCGCGATCCCAGAGCTCGATGTCGTCCGAGAACTCGTGCAGCGCCCGGAGGAGCGCGTCGAACGCCGTCCCGGCCGCGTGCAGCTTCGTCTCCTCGACGCTCGCGAGCGTGAGGTAGAGCTCCCGCCGCCGCGCCGGATCCCGCTCCGACTCGAGGATGACCCGGAGCACCATGGCCTCGCGCCGGTGGTTGCCCGTCTCGGCGTACTCGACGGCGAGCACCTTGGCCGCGCGCACGCGCGTCTCCGGGCGCTCGACGAGCCGCGAGAGGACGGTGATCGCGTCCGGGTCGTGCGCCGTCAGATCGAGCGCGCGCACCGCCGCCTCGAACGCGTCCGCCGGCCGATCCAGCCGGTCCAGGTAGAGCGTCGCGAGCTCGATCTCGCGGCGCGCCCGCTCGTCGCCCTCGCTGACGTCGCGGTGCGTGGCCACGATCACGGACGCCGCCTCGTACTCGCCCGCGGCGTTCAGGAGGCGCGAGAGCACCCGCAGCGCGTTGATGCGCGCGGGCGTCAGCGCGATGACCTTGCGCAGGAGCTCGATCGCCTTCGCCGGGTCGCCGAAGACCTCCTCCTCGAGCGTCGCCCACTCCTCGAGGATCTCGGCGCGGTCCTCGCCCCCGACCTGGCTCGCCCTGAGCTCGAACAGCCACCGCAGATCGGCCTGCCGCTCGTTCGCGCGGAGGAGCGCGTCGAGCGCCCGCACCGTGTCGTCGTCGGACGGATCGTCCTCGACGAGGCCGCGGTAGACGGTCACCGCCTCGTCGAGCTTGCCCATCTCGCGCGCGTACACCTCGGCGAGCTTCAGCCGCAGCGTGCGCTGCACGTCGGTCGCGAGGTCCTCCGCCGTCCGGAGCCGGCCCTCGACCGCCTCGACGAACGGCCCCCACGAGCCCGCCGCCCGCGACCAGGCCTCGAGCAGGTCGAGCCCCTCGTCGTCCGGCTGGAGCTCGTAGGCGCGGCGCGCGTAGCCGAGCGCGCTCGGCTTGTCCGAGAGCGGCCCGCCCGTCACCGCCGCGAGCTTGCGCAGCATGCCGACCTGCGCCTCGGCGTCGTCCGTCGCGTCGAGGAGGATCTCGTAGAGCGCCGGCAGCCGGGCCCACTTCTCCTCCTCCTCGTAGATCGGCACGAGCGCCGCCGCGGCGCGCGCGTCCTTCGGCGAGACGCTGAGCACGCGCTCGTACGAGCGCGCCGCGCGCTCGGGCGCCTTGAGCTGCTCCTCGAAGATCCGGGCCGCGCGGAAGGAGATGTCGAGCTTCGTGGCCGGGTCGGTCGCCTTGTCCGCCGCGCCCGAGAGGAAGTCGACGAGGCCCTCCCAGTCGTTCTGCGAGGCGTAGAGCTCCTCGAGCCCGTCCCAGTCGCCCGCGGCGAAGTACGCGTCGCGCAGGACGCGGAGCGCGCGCGCGTGCCCCGGCGAGAGCGTGAGCACGCGCCGCCACGTCCGCGCCGCCTGGGCCGGATCCTTGAGGCGCTCGGCGTACACGGCCCCGAGCTTCTGCAGCGAGACGAGCCGCGCCGCGTCGTCGGCCGCGAGGTCGACGCGGCGCTCGAGCACCTCGGCGACCGTGGCGAAGTCCTTCTCGCGCTCGGCCTGCTTCTCCAGCGCGTCGAGCACCCCGGGGGCGCTCGGGTCGAGCTCGAGGATCCGCTTCTGCAGCGCGATCGCGTCCGCGCCGCGGTCGAGCCGCTCGGCCGCGAGCTTGGCCATCTCGCCGAGGAGCTCGATCTTCGCGGCGCCCTCGGCGCCCTCGAGCTTGCGCTCGTAGAGCGAGTAGAGCTGCGGCCAGGCGCGCCGCTTCAGGTACAGCTCGCGGAGCTTCTGCTGCGCCTCCTCGTCGATCGGCTCGACCGTGAGCAGCGCCTCGTACGCCGCGATGGCGTTCTGGACGTTGGAGAACTGGTCGAACCAGCGCCGCGCGACCGCGCGGTAGAGCCCCGCCTTCTCGGCGGGGCTCTCGGTCAGCTCGGCGAGGCGCTGCTGGTACGAGAGCAGGTCGCGCCAGCGCCCGAGCGACTCGTAGATGCGGGTCAGCTCCCGCACGGCGTCGACGTCCTTGTCGTCGAGCTGGACGATCTGGGTGAGGACCGTGACGAGGGCCGCGTCGTTCTTGGCGCGATCGCGGTAGATCCCGGCGATCTCGCGGAGCACCGCGACCCTGCCGGCGACGTCGTCGGCGGGCGTGCGCTCCAGGTCCTGCCGGTGGAGCTCGACGAGGGCGTTGTACCCCTCGGTCTGCAGGTAGAGGCGCTTCAGGGCGTCGCGCGCCTGGCGGTTCTCCGGGTCGGTCCGGAGCACGGACTTGTACTGCTCGATCGCCTTGGCGGCGTTCTCCTGCGACTCGGCGAGCCGCGCGAGCTCCGTGGCGATGGCGCGCTTCTCGGGGCCGTCGGGCACGGCGCGCTGCGCGTCCGTGAGGATCGTCGTGAGCCGCGGCTTGTCGCCGCGCTGCTCGAGGACCTCGCGGTAGAAGTTGAGCATCCCGGCGTGCGCCGGGTCGGCGCGGCGAACGCGGTCGAAATAGGGCTCGGCCGCCTGGGGCTGGCCGCGCATGCGCCAGTGGACCATGGCGATCTGCACGAGCATGCCGAGCTCCTCGCCGGGCTTCACGCCGCCGCTGCGGAGCTGGTCCTCGTAGAGGGCGACGAGGCGATCCCAGTCGCCCGCGGCGGAGTAGGCCTCGGTCAGGAACGAGAGCGCCTCGGCCTGGCCGGGCGAGAGGTCGAGCAGCTCCTCGTACGCCGCGACCGCGCGGGCCGGATCGCTCAGGCGGGCCTTGGTGGTGCGCGCCGCGCGGACGGCCGCCGCGATGCGGTCCTCTTTGCTCGGGGCCTCGCCCTTGACGATCGACTGGACCCGGACGACGCCTTCCCAGTCCCCCGCGGTGGAGAAGGCGATCTCGGCGAGGTTGGCCGCGCGGAGGTTCTTCGGGTCGAGCTTCAGGGCGAGCTCGATGAGCTCGGCCACCCGCTCGCCGAGCTCGGCGCGGCCGTAGCGGTAGCCGATGTCGGCCGCGCTCGTGTAGAGCGCGCTCTTGAAGGCGCCGTCGGTCGCGCCCTCGGCCTCGGCCACGTACCGGTCCACGAGGTCGCGCCACCGCTCGCGCTTCGAGGCGTCGGTCTCGAGCGCCTCGGCCGCGGCGTCGTCGTCGGGGCGCAGCTCGAGCAGCCGCTTGTACGCGGCCGCCGCGCGATCGACGTCGATGAGCTCCTCGTGGTAGACGCGGGCGAGCTCGGCCTGCATCGCGGGCTCGACGGCGCTGCCCGCGGCGAGGGCGATCTCCAGCTCGAGGAGGCGGGCCACGGCCTGCCATTCCTTCCGCTGCTCGTGCCGCCCGCGCGCCGCGCCGAGCAGGCGCTCGACGTCCCCGGGGCCCGCGCCGTTGTTCGGAGCAGTCACGGCCTCCGCGAGCTCGTTCCAGGCTGCCTCGTTCTCGGGCTCATCCTGCAGACGCCCAAGGGCCATCCGAATCGTCTCAACGCTCATCGTCTCTCCGCGGACCTCGCGAATTCGGTCCGGTCCGTTCACGGGCCGGGCGAAGATAGCCGGGCGGACGACACGGTTTCAAGGTTCCTCGCCCCCGCGGGCCTGGAAGGTCGGCCGGAGCTTTCGCGCGCTTCTGCTCCTGTGGCGCGGGGACGTCCGAGCGGGCGGGCCGTCGGGCCGTCTTGCCGCGGCGAGGGCGGTTCACCGCGCTCGCGGCTTCGGCTATCAACCGCGGGCATGGAAGCTACGACGATCAAGCGCTTCGGGGTGATCGGCGCGGGCCAGATGGGGCGAGGCATCGCCCAGGTCGCCGCGGCCGCGGGCCTCGAGGTGGTCCTGTGCGACGTCTCGAGGGCGCTGGCGGAGTCGGGCAAGGCCCAGATCGCCGCCATTCTCGCGAAGCAGGTGGAGAAGGGCAAGCTGGCCGCGGAGGCGCGGGAGGCGCTCCTCGGCCGCCTCGCGGTGGCCGACGGGATGGAGGGCCTGGCCGGGGTCGACCTGGCCGTGGAGGCGGTGACCGAGAGCTTCGAGGTGAAGAGCGGGATCTTCAAGCTCGCGGACGCGGCGCTGCCGGAGGGGGCGATCCTGGCGTCGAACACGTCGTCGATCTCGATCACACGGCTGGCGGCGGTGACCGGGCGGCCTGAGCTGGTCATCGGGATGCACTTCATGAACCCGGTGCCGCTGATGAAGCTTGTCGAGCTCGTCCGTGGGGTCCAGACGTCGGACCGGACGTACGAGGCCGTCCGGGCGCTCTCGGTGGAGCTCGGCAAGACGGTGATCACCTCGAAGGACCAGCCCGGGTTCATCGTGAACCGGATGCTGATCCCGTTCCTCAACGAGGCGTGCTTCGCGCTCCAGGAAGGGCTGTCCACGCCGGAGGACATCGACGCGGGGGCGCGGCTCGGGCTGAACCACCCGATGGGGCCGCTCGAGCTCGCGGACCTGATCGGGCTCGACACGGTGCTGTCGATCGCGGAGGTGCTGCACCGGGAGTTCGGGGACTCGAAGTACCGGGCGGCCACGCTGCTCAGGAACCTGGTGGCTGCCGGGTGGTACGGGAAGAAGAGCGGGCGGGGGTTCTACGTGTACGACGAGAAGGGGCAGAAGAGCGGGCGGGCGGTGTAGGCGGCTGCCACGGAGCCAGGGAGGGAGGGGGCGCCGCGCGGGGGGCCGGCGGGGGCCCCTCCCACGAACTCGCGCCTTTTGGGAGGCCATGGCCGGCTGAACGGCAGGGCCGATTTGAGAGGGCGTCGCGCGGAGCGGGCCGGCGCTCGGGTTCGTGGGGCCCTACCCCGCCGGCCCCCCGCGCGGCGCCCCCTCCCTCCCTGGCTCTCTCCAGGGGGATGAGGGGAGCGACGACGGGATACGCGGGAGGCGAACACGGGGGTGCGGCTCGGAGGACGGGCGGTCTGCCCACGATTGCACGCGGGCTCGTGGCAGGGCCGTCATGTCGCGCGCACCCGCGCTCAAGCGATGAGCTCGGATCATCGAGCGACGGGCCGTGTCCCGGAACAGGCGCGTGACGTCCACTGGAAATCGCTCGCTTGGAAATCGCTCGCTTGGAAATCGCTCGCTCGCCGGCTCGGCAATGGCCTCGGCACAGCGGGTTCGGGCGGACACGGAATGACGCCTTCCCTGGCCCACGGCAGGCGCTTCCCATCGGCGCGGGGCGCTGCTAACCACGCCCCATGACCGCTCAAGAACAGCAGCCGGGGGCCCCTGCTCGCGGTACGCTCCAGTTCGTCGCCGTCGAGCGCGCGGATCACGTCGCCACCGTGACCATCCAGCGGCCCGACAAACTCAACGCCCTGAACCCCGCCGTCCTCGGCGAGCTCACCGCGACCTTCCGCGACCTCCTCGCGCCCGCCGACGGCAACGAGGTCCGCGCGGCGGTGCTGACCGGCGCCGGCAAGGCGTTCGTCGCCGGCGCCGACATCGCGGAGATGGCGGCCATGAACAGCATCGCCGCGAAGCGGTTCGCCGACGCAGGGCACCGGCTCGCCGAGCTCATCGAGACTGCCCCCTTCCCCGTGATCGCCGCCGTCAACGGCTTCGCGCTGGGCGGCGGCTGCGAGCTCGCCCTCGCATGCGACTTCATCTACGCGGCCGAAAGCGCCAAGCTCGGCCAGCCCGAGGTGAACCTGGGCGTCATCCCGGGGTTCGGCGGGACCCAGCGGCTCCTGCGACGGGTCGGGCCAGGACGCGCGCGCGAGCTCGTCTATTCAGGAGACATGATCACCGCCCAGCAGGCGTTCTCGATCGGGCTCGTCAACGCCGTCTTCCCAGCGACCGAGCTGCTCGCCCGCGCCCGCGAGACCGCCCTCAAGATCGCCTCGCGCGGCCCGCTCGCCGTCGCCGCCGCCAAGCGCGTCCTCCTGCGCGGCGAGAGCCTCGACCTCGCCGCCGCCAACGAGCTGGAAGCCCAGGCATTCGCCGCGCTCTTCGGCAGCGAAGATCAACAGCTCGGCATGAAAGCGTTCCTGGCGAAATCGCAGGCCACGTTCACGGGCAAATGAAGGCTCGGGAGGCGCGAACCGCGCGCTCGACGGCAAAAAAATACCGCGCATCACGCTGGAGGGGGGCCCAGAATGACCGCGGCAGGGAAACCGCGCCGGAGTCTTGAACGTCCGCCACGGTGCAGAAGAAAGACCGCATGCGCTCCGGGCTGGGGGGTCCGCGCCGGTGCGCATGCGGTAGTCAGATTGTGGCATCCGCAGGCGCGTTGTCGATAACAAAGTGCAACGCGTGCACGCCGAGCGAGCAGAACGCTCCAGGCGCGAAGGCGGCCAGGCGGACGCGCGCCCCCCACACACGATCTGCGGAAATTCACGTTCGAGCCGGGCATACCCATCCACCAGAGACAGCGCCCTGCGCGGCGTTCGCCTCGCATTCCGAGACGAGCGAACACGAAATCCTCATCTCTTCAATAAGAGAGGCCACGAGGCAGCAGGCCGTACACCGGACACCTGCTCCCGAGTAAAGAGCCAGGACGAACAAAGCACACTGCGGAAGGAATGCGCCGGCGCCGGGTTTCAAGCGCACGAGAGCCCCTCGTGCGGGCCCAGACCGAGACGGGGGCTGCGCCCGCGCGGCGACAAAGTAAACAGTCTTTATTTAAGGGGGACATAATTCAAGACGTGTGCTCGACGACGCTTCGCGTGATGCGTCTGGGTCAATTTCTCGGCCTCGGGCCGCCGCACGACAGGGCCTCGAGCGCTCGTCGGCGCCCACGGCCGCTCGATGGGGGGCGCCGACGGGCGCGCGGCGCGCCTCGGCAACGATGGCCTCGTGCGCCTCGGCAGCGCCCCCGAGGGCAGGGTGCCCACCAGCGCAGGCATCACCGCCGCACCGGCCGTACCGACGCCGCGGACGAGGGCGCTCGCGGCGGGCCGCGAGCACCCCGTCCGCGATCGGGGCGCGACGTCCTTGACGCCGGGAACGAAACGGGATTACCGAGCACCGGCCTGACAATCCATTCCTCGGGTGCCCTCCGGGGCATAACAGGGAAGCCGGTGCAAAACCGGCGCGGTCCCGCCACCGTGAGTGGGGAGCTGCCTCCGAAGACCACTGGGCCTCATTGGAAGAGGCCTGGGAAGGTGGACGCAGCGCTGGGAGCTCGATCAGCTCCCTGAACCCATGAGCCGGGAGACCTACCCGAGCCTCCCACGAGGTGCAGCTTGCGCACGTCTTCGTGGCGTTCGGGTGCGGACTTCACCCGGAGCGCCGAAATCGGTCTTCACGGCCGCGTTGTGTCGATCGCCGCCGTGTCCATGGGGACGCTCCTCGCGCCCCGGCCCGCGGCCGCGATGCACCTCGCGGAAGGCGTCCTGCCGCTCGGCTGGTGCGCCTTCTGGAACGCGCTCGCCCTGCCCTTCGTCGCGATCGCCCTCCACCTGCTCCGGCGCCGCACCGAGCAGGACGCCTTCTACAAACCGTTCGTCGGCCTCATCGCGGCCGCCGTCTTCGCGATCTCGTGCATGCCCGTCCCGGTGCCGACCGCCGGGACCTGCTCCCACCCCTGCGGCACAGGGCTCGCGGCGGTGCTCATCGGCCCCTGGATGACCGTGCTCGTCACCGTGGTGGCGCTCCTTATCCAGGCCCTCTTCCTCGCGCACGGCGGCCTCACAACGCTCGGCGCCGACGTCGCGTCGATGGGTATCGCGGGCGCCTTCACCGGATATTTCGCCTTCCACCTGGCGCGGCGCAGCGGCGCGAACCTCTGGGTCGCGGGCTTCCTCGCGGGCGTGACGTCGGACTGGGCAACCTACGCCACCACGGCGCTCGCGCTCGCGCTGGGGCTCTCGGGCGAGGGATCGGTGACGTCCATGTTCACGGGCGTCGCCCTCGCCTTCGTCCCCACCCAGCTCCCGCTCGGCCTGCTCGAGGGCGTCATGACCGCGGGGGCGCTCGCCTTCCTGCGCGCCCGGCGGCCCGACATCCTGGACCGGCTCCAGGTCGTCCGGCTCGCCCCGGGGGCGTCGTGACGCGGCGGCTCGGGCAGCGCCCGCTGCCAGCGCCGCTCGCGCGGCGCGCGTGCGCGGCAGCGCTCCAGCTCACCGGTTCATTCTGGCTCGCCGCCTGCGGCAACGCGTCCTGGGACGGCGTCGACGAGGCCGTGGTGCGCCGCGTCGCCGAGGACGCGGGGCGCCACGACACGGGGCCGCTGTTCGCGGGCCTCGAGGGCGACCTCCTGCTCTTCGCGTTCCTCTGGGCCGGGCTCCTCGCCGGCTTCGCCCTCGGCTATTTCTCGCGCGTGCTCTTCGTCGAGCGCGCGGGCGCGCCCGCGAGCAAGGCCGGCGGCGAAGGCCTCCGTGCGGACTGACCCGCCCGCGCGGCTCCGCGACGTGGACGCCCGGCTCCGCCTCGGGGCCGCCGTGGCGGCGTGCTGCGTCGCCGCGGGCGCGCGCTCGCCCGTCACGCCGGCCGCGCTGCTCCTCCTCGCGTGCGCGGCCCTCCGCCTCCAGGGCACGCCGGCGCGCGCCGTCCTCCGCGCCGCCGCGCCCGCCGCGTGGATCGGAGCGGTCGCGGCGGCGCTCGCGCTCGCGCTCACGCCGGGGGCGCCGCTCCTCCCCGGCGCAACGTTCCCGGTCGACGCGATCACGGCCGAGGGAGCACGCCGCGCCGTGACCCTCGGCGCGCGCGTCCTCGCGGCGGCCGCGGTGCTCCGGTGGCTCGCCGGCGCCGCCGCGCCCGCCGAGATCGAGGCGGCGCTCGCCGGGCTCGGCGTCCCCGCGGCCCTCGTCGAGCTGCTCGCGCTGACGCGGCGCTTCGCCGGCGTGCTCCAGCGCGCGGCCGACAGCGCGTGGAGCGCCGCCGCGCTCCGCGGCGGGTTCACCCGCCCCGGCGCCGCCGCGCGCTCGGCCGGCGCCGTCGCGGGCGTCGTGGCGCTCCGGACGCTGGAGCGCTCCGAGAGCGCCGCGCTCGCGATGCAGCTCCGCGGCTACCAGGGGAAGCTCCCCGTCGCCGACCGAAGGACGAGCGCGCCCGCCGCGAACGTCGCGTTCGCCGCCGCCGCCCTCGCGGCCCTCGGGCTCAGCGTCGCCGCGGGAGAGGCCGGATGATCGCGCTGCGCGCCCCCCGGCTCGGCTACCGGCGCGGCGAGCCCGTGCTGCGCGACGTGCGCCTCGACGTCGCCGAGGGCGAGTCCGTCGCGGTGCTCGGCGGCAACGGCGCCGGCAAGACCGCGCTGCTCCGGACGCTCGTCGGGCTCCTCCCGGCGCCCGGCGGCGGCGTCGAGATCGCGGGCCGCCGCGTGGGCTCGCCCTCGGACGCCGTCGCCGCGGGCGCCGCGCTCGTGCTCCAGGACCCGGACGACCAGCTGCTCGGCGCGACGCTCCTCGACGACGTCCTGTTCGGCCCGCGAAACCTCGGCCTGCCCGCGCCCGAGGCGCGCCGCCGCGCCGAGGCGGCGCTCGCCGCCGTGCAGATCGCCCACCTCGCCGACCGGGCCATCGAGGCGCTGAGCTTCGGCGAGCGCAAGCGCGCGTGCATCGCCGGGATGCTGGCGATGCGGCCGCGGGTGCTGCTGCTCGACGAGCCGACCGCGGGGCTCGACCCGGAAGGCGAGCTCGCCCTGTGCCAGACGCTGCGCGCGCTCTCCGAGCAGCAGGGGACCACGCTGGTCACCGCGACCCACGCGGTGGATCTCGTGCCGCTCTTCGCCTCGCGCGCGGTCCTGCTGGGCGACGGTCAGGTCCTCGCGGACGGGCCGCCGCGGGAGGTGTTCGCGCGGGGGGAGCTCCTCGCGCGGGCGCGGATGCGGCGGCCGTGGGTCGCCGAGCTCTGGACCCGGATGAGCCCCGTGCCGCCGCGGGGCGGCGCGGGCCTCCCGCTCACCCTGGAGGAGGCGCTCGCGTGCATGACGACGGTCTCCTGCTGATCGGCCACGGCAGCCGCGACGCCGCGTCGAACGCCGAGTTCGAGGCGATCGTGGCCGATTACGCCGCGGCGCGGCCCGGGATCGCCGTGCAGCACGGTTACATCGAGCTCGCGACGCCTCACCTCGCCGACGCGCTCGCGGCGCTCGCGGCGCGGGTGTCCCGCGTGGCGGTCGTGCCGCTCTTCCTGTTCGCGGCGGGGCACGTGAAGAACGACATCCCGATCGCGCTCGAGCGGGCGCGGGCCGCGCACCCGGGCGTGCGGTTCTCGGCGGCGCGGCCGCTCGGCGTGCACCCGGCGCTCGCGGAGATCGCGTTCGAGCGCGCCGCGACAGCGCTGCCGGACGACCCGGCGGCGCGGGCACGGTCGGCGCTCGTCGTCGTGGGGCGCGGGTCGAGCGACCCCGACGCGAACGGCGATTTCTGCAAGACGGCGCGCCTCATCGGCGAGGGCCGCGGGCTCCAGCTCGTCGAGCCGACCTTCATCGGCGTCACCCGCCCCTCGGTCGAGGAGACGCTGGAGCGGGTCGCGCGGCACCGGCCGGAGCGCGTCGTGGTGGTCCCCTACTTCCTCTTCGCCGGGCGGCTCATGACGAAGCTCGCCGAGCAGGTCGACCGCTTCTCCTCGACGTACCCGTGGATCCGGGCGTCGCTCGCGCCGCACCTCGGCCGATCGAGCGCGCTCGAGGGCCTGATCGACGAGCGCGCGCGCCAGGCGTTCGCCGGCGAGGCGCCGCTCCCCTGCGACACGTGCATGTACCGCACCGCGCTGCCGGGGCTCGCCCGGGAGGTCGGCGGGCTCAAGGCGATGCTCTACAGCGTGCGCCACACGCTCACGCACACGCAGGCGTCGAACCACCCGCACGCCCACCGCTCGCTGCGCAAGCACGTGCTCGTCTGCGGCAACGCCGACTGCGTCGACCGCGGCAGCCTGGCGCTGCTCGAGTCGGTGCGCCGCCTCGTGAAGCAGGCCGGCCAGCAGCAGCAGATCCGCGTGACGAGGACGTCGTGCATGGGGCGCTGCGGCGAGGGGCCGACGGTCGCCGTCTACCCCGACGGGGTCTGGTACCGCGGCGTCCGCGACGAGGACGCGAAGGACCTCGTCGAGGAGCACCTGCTCGGCGACCGGCTGGTGGCCCGGCTCGTCGACGACATCATGCAGTGAGGCGCGGCGCCGGGCGCCGCCCTCGAGCATGAATCGCCGACGCGCGGAGCCTCTCCCGCGGCCCGCGCGCCCCCTCGGCCCTCCTTCGCCTACCGCCAGCAGGCGGCGGAGCCGCTCTTCGGCCCGGCCGCGCTGGCGATCGCGATCCCGCTCGCCGCGATCTCCATCGCCGCTTCTGGCGTGCTTCTCGAGCGCACCGACGCGCTCTGAGCCCGCCTCGCTACTGCTCGGCCAGGACGATGATCCGATCGCCCCGCGCGAGCGTCAGCTTCGCGCGCTTCCTCGGGTTCACCTTCACGCCGTAGGCCTGCGCCGCGTCGTCGGCCTGCGCCGCGAGGCGGACGCCGACCGCGACCTCGCCGCGGCGCCGCGCCGCCTCGACGATCGTGGCGAAGCTCACCGGGCGACCGAGGCGCACGTAGTCGCCCGCGGGCTTCAGGTAGAGCTCGGACCCCTCCGGATCGAACAGATCCTGGAAGACCGCGGCGAGATCCCGGTTCTCGGAGATCTGCGCGAGCATCAGGCTGATCAGCTTGTCGCTCACGATGAAATCGTCCGCCTGCGCGACCTCGGCGAGCTCGCGGTTCCTGACGTCGAGCATCTCGCTCACGATGCTGAAGCTCTGGCCGCGCTTCGCCTCGATGTCGCGCAGGTGGAGCAGCGTGACCAGGGTGCGCGCATCGGCCTCCTGCGGATCGAGCGCGTCGGAGTAGCTCAGCGTCACGACGTGATCGAAGGCGCCGACGACGCGATCGAGCGTGCGCCGGTCGGTCGTGTCGCCCGGCTCGAACGTGACGGTGAGGTGCTCGAGCTCGCCGCGCTCGGCCTCGAGCTGCTGGGCGGCGTCGGGGGCGTCGGCCACGACGGTGACCGAGGAGCCCTCCGCGACGTAGTGATCGAGCTCGCGGATGAACGCCACCGCACGGCGGTTCCAGCCGAGCAGGAGCGTGCGCTCGGGCCTCGGCGCGGCGGGCTTGCCGTCGCGGATCGCTCGCTCGTCGACGGACGGCGCGCGCTTCAAGGGCGCGCCGATCGCGCTGTCGTCCTCGGCGATGAGGATGACGGCGTCGCCACGCTCGATCCGCGCGTCCATCGGCGGGTTGAGCCGCACCTCACCGCCGCGGAGCCGCAGCCCGATGACCGCGCAGTCGTCGTACGCGAACAGGGCCTCGCCGAACGACCTGCCGGCGAGCGCGGGCTCCTCGCGGGTGTAGATCTCGTGGCCCTTGAAATCGAGCAGCTCGCTGTAGACCGCGCTGAGGCCCTCGCTGCGGCAGGTCTGCACGGTGATGCGCGTGAGCACGTCCTCGGTGGGGATGAGCGCCGCCTCGTCGCGCGCCACGAGCCGCGCGGCGTCGAGGTTCCGCTGGTCGCGGATCTGCGTGACGATCGGGTAGCGGCCCTGCTTGCGCCCCGCCTTGTTGGTGAGCGCCAGGATCGACTTGATCACCCGCGAGTCCGGGTTCCCCTCCTCGGGGGAAAGGATGATGATCGACCGCGCGGCGTCCGGGTTCACGATGGCGATATCCGCGGGATCGCTCGGGTTTCCGGTGCGGCAGACGACGCGCGTCTTGCCGGTCGACCCGACGCGCGCACGGATCTCGTCCTCCATCTCGACCTTGTCCTTCTCGGCGAGCACGGCGATCGCGGCGCGGGGGCGGCTCTCGTTCGCGATCGCGAGCTCCTGGATCATCGAGAAGATCTGCGGCGACCAGCCGAGGATGACGGTGTGCCCCTCCTCGCACACGAGCGAGCGGCCCTTGCGGAGCTCGCCGACGCGGGCCTCGATCCCGCTCGTGATGATGCCGATGAGGATGCTGACCATGAAGATGCCGCCGAGCGTGACGGCGAACATCGCGGCGAGGTAACCGCGGCTGCCGGTGTCGCCCGCGACGGTGCCGGCGTCGAGCGCGCGCATCAGCGTGATCCAGAGGGCCGAGGGGAACGACACCGGGGCGCCGTCCTCCGCGGCCGGGGCGAGCCCAAGGAGGACGACGACCGCCGCGAAGACGACGACCATGGCGGTCGAGAGCGCGAACAGCCAGGCGATGAGCGCGGGCGCGCCCTTCGCCATGGTGAGATCGAAGCGGTAGTGGAGACGATCGACGAGGGTGATCTTCTGCATGGGGCGCACGGGCGCCGCGCGCTCCGGGGGCGCGGCGGGGGGCCCACCTAGCACGGACCGAGCGCCCGTCGAACAGCGCTCCCCGAATCTCGCTGCGCCGCAGGCGGGCGCGCGCACGAGTTCGCCGAGCTCAACCTGGCGGCGGCGGAGCCGGGGCCCGACTCCGATGCTCGATCTCGACGCTGCCATTGCGGACTACGATGCCGCTCTCGCTCTGCACCAGGCCAAACGACACCGCCTGAAGGCACTAGTCCTGACGAATCGCGGCGAGCTACGAGCACAGCGTGGCGATATCGTCAGCGCAGCCTCGGACGATGAGGCCGCTCTCGAACTCGCCAAGGCAAACAGCAACGGCTCGCTCCAAGCAAGAATCCTCCTACTCCGAAGCGACCTCCGCGTCGAAGAGAGCCGGCGTGCGTTCAGCGGGCTCTTTGAATTGGTTATGAATGGGAACTGGCGCAGGAGCGCCACACAGCTTATTTCCATGCTACGAGCATCCAAGGGTCACCTTGATGCTGCTCTTGAAGATTGTCATGGTGCACTGACTTTACGCCGCAGCGCGGGGAATGATGAAGCTCAGGAGACGGCTCTCCGCGCTCGTGGCGAGGTGTACGTGCTGCGACTGGAGCCGGCGCTCGGGCAAGCAAACGTGCTCGAATTGCTGGGCAATATCGCTCGCTGTGAAGGGCGGCTGGACGCGGCGCTACGCTACTCCGCCGACCGTGCGAGACACGAAAGACTCTTTCCGCCCTCTTCTCTAGCTGGTAGGGAGCCCCCATGGCCTGTCACGAGATCGCCGCGCTCCGCCTTGGGCTCATGAACATCCTGGGCATCGATGATCCCGCCGAGCGCACGCACGAGCTCGCCGAGCTCGGCGCCGCGGCGGCCGAGCCCGGTCCGGTCTCGGCGATGCTGCGCGCCGGGGACCTGAAGAACCTCTCGCGCCTCTTCGAGGGGTCGCTCGTGGAGCTCCAGGAGAAGGTCGCGAAGACCCCCGCCGGCGACCCGAAGCTGCCTTACCTGCGCTCGCTCCTCATCCTCACGAAGCAGGTCGAGCTCGACCTGCGCGCCCAGGTCGACGGGCTCGGCCGGCTCTACCGGGAGCTCGAGGAGATGCACGACTTCGTGCACGAGATCTACCCGGCCGAGTGAAGCGCCCGCCGCTCACGCCCCGCTCACCGGAAAGACCATGGGGCGCGTGATTGCGATCGCGCGGAGACAGGAGCGACGTCATGGCAACACAAGGCAACCCGAAGATCAGGATCGCCCACGCAACGCCGCTCGGCGACGCCGCCCGGCTGCTCCGGCTCGAGCGCGTCGACGGCGCGGAGATCGGCTTCGCCGGCGGGCAGTACGTGATCATCAACACCGGCGTCACCCTGCCCGGCGGCAGGCTCGCGAAGCGCGCCTACTCGATGCTCTCCAGCGACGCCGAGCAGCGCGCCGTCGAGATCGCGGTGAAGCGCGTCGGGGCCGGGCCGGGCTCGAACGTGCTCAACGACATCGCCGTCGGCGCCGAGCTCGAGTGGAGCGGCCCCTGGGGCAAGCTGCGGCTCGCGCCGGGCTTCTCCGGCCGCGCGCTCGTGATCGCCACCGACACGGGCATCACCGCCGCCCTCGGGATCGCCCGGAGCGCGGCCGCCGCCGGCGCGGCGCAGCTCGACCTGCTCTGGCTCGTCGAGCCGGGCGAGACCTTCGCCTCCGAGCCGTTCGTCCGCGAGCGCCTCCCCGCCGCCGTCCGCCTCGCGGTCGCCCGCGACCTCCCCCCGATCGGCCACCCCGAGCGACCGGCGCGCGCGTGCGCTTTCGTGGAGCGAGAGCTCGCGGCAGGGCCCCACGACGCCGTGCTCTGCGCGGGCGACGGCGCGATCCTCTACCCGCTCCGCGACCACCTGGTCTCGCTCGGCGCGCCGGAGGGGAGCGTGCTCCTGGAGAGCTTCTTCAACAACCCCGCGAAGAAGTCTTTGTAATCGTTCGGGATCTTGCGAGGGCGGAGCTCCGGCCGAGGGGTCGGAGGGATAGCCCTCGGTGGCGGAACCGCCGGCGGCGTGCGCTGCCGCGTGGGGGGACGCCCGCCGGCATGCAGCGCCGCGTGGGGGGACGCCCGCCGGCATGCAGCGCCGCGTGGGGGGACGCCCGCCGGCATGCAGCGCCGCGTGGGGGGACGCCCGCCGGCACGCCAGCTCAGCGCTGGGCGGCGGTAAAGGGCCGAGGTCTTGGGATCCGTCCGCGTCGCATCCTTTATGCATCTCCGACAGAGAGATTCAAAGTGCGATATCGGTGCGCTCCAAAGTGCGCTCAACGCTCCGCTGCATTTGTTCGCCCCTCGTTCAGAGAGCGCGATATTCTCCCCACGCGGTCGCCTTACACGATGCTCACAGCATTCATAGAGCGGCGTTCGGCGAAGCCCTCTCGGATTCATCCGCCTCAAGACCAACCTGCTTCGCAAGCCAGGAGCCCAGCAGCATGAGGTCCAACGATATTCCTCCATCGTCGTTCATCGGATCGAGCCCGCACGTCAAGCCTTCAGCGATCAGCTCGCCAGCTCCTCGATCAATGCGCACAATCGGAGCGTCTATGCTCTGTCTTGCGCTCACTTTCTGCGTGGATCTGGCAGGGTGCAATCCCAACGGGCCTCGTCCACCCGATGTCGGCGGAGCACATGCGACAGGGAGGTTGATCCTCCACATCGACGGCGCAAGAAGTGCAGCGAAACTAGATTCCGACGAAGCCACGATCCCGTACCGCCGCGTTCTTCTGAAAGGGGAAGGGACGACGCCGGATACAATGATCGACGCTGGTGAGGTGTCCATCGATCTGACCAGGCCTCAGCACCATGTGTTCGAGAACGTGCCGGCCGGTACCTATAGAGCCATTGTACTCCTCCTGTCAGCACGAGGTGGGGTCTGGCGATCGGGCTCCGCCACGGGCCACCCGTCCTGGGAGCGGCTGGAAATCACCACCAGCGCTCTGGTGATCCCGTCGGCCGAGACCGGCCTGGCGGTCCAGATCGATCTGGATCCGGATGCGATCGTGTGCAAGCACGCGGCTTCGGACCGTGACGATGATGACAACTCGGAAGGCTGCCGAAGCTGGCACCCGGGCTGTGATCGTGACGACGACAATGGCCACCACGACCACGATGGCCATCACCATGGCGATGGCCACCACGACCACGATGGCCATCACCATGGCGATGGCCACCACGACCACGATGGCCATCACCATGGCGATGACGACCACCACCACGACCACGATGGCGACCGCGACCATCATGGCGACCACGACGATGGGAAGCACGCCCAGGGGCTCTCGTGCCGACACCACGTGGCTGTCCACGCACGCGTGCGCACCCATCATCTCGTGCTGCCCGAGGGGGCGCGCCTCCCGGGGCGCCTCGTCAACCAGCCGATCGTGGCCAGGCTCGCCGACCTGCCAGAGGGGACCCGGATCGACCTCGGCGACGGATATGCCGTGCTCCTAGACCAACGCGCAGCATGTGATGCCGGGCAGACCGTGACAATCGGTCGAGTTCGCGACGAGGGCGCCCCTCCGATCGTGGCCGGCGACTCCATCCTCGCCACCCCCCATCAGGAGCTGTGCGGCCCGGCGACGATCACCATGCCGACCGGTGGCCGGCGAGGCGGCGCGATCTACCGCAACAACATCGAGGCGACGCCGACGACGTTCGACGGACCGGTCGTGTCGACCGAGACGAACCGCTTCTCGCTCTACAACTACCAGACCTGCAACGACCTTCCCAAGGACCTGAGGGCGGGCGGCCATCAATGGTGCTTCGACCTCATGGTCGGTAACGACGTCGTCCGTGACGCATTCCTCGCAACCTGCACAGGGGACACCATGGGCCCACGCACCTTCTGCACGTGCGATGAAGCGCCTCCCAGCCAGATCGACGCGTGCAGGGGCGACGGCGTGCCCGCCGACGAGGTCGGCGACCTCTGCGTCGACAAGGGGAACACCGACGTCCGCCGGGCGATCGCCTCGTCTGCGACGGCTCAGATCCAGAAGGACTCGCCCATCTCCACGACGCGTGCTGCTTTCGGGGCCGGGCGCTGGGAGACTGACCTCGATGACGGCGATGGCAGCTCGCTGTTGAGCGCATCGCAGGCCGCCGTAAACGCATCCCCTGAAGGGCGCGACGTGGCGGTCGCCAGGGCCCGCACCGCGGTCGCGGCTACATACACAAATTCGAGCGATGCCGACGCGCTGGCCGAGCACATCGTGCGGCGCGTCGAGGAGGGGGCGTTCGATCCGAATCGAGGCGGCGTCGATCCAGCACGCTTGACGGCGAGCGACGCAAAGCTGCTCCAGGCGCTCGCCTTCCGGGCGCAGTGCCGCGAATGGCAAGAACGAACCGCGATCGAGGCCGCTCGGTCCGTGGGCGCTGAAATTCGCACGTACCGCTACGAAGACGCCCATCTCGCTGCTCTGCAGCCCGAGCAGCATCGGGCAGGCACCGGAGGCTACAAGGGCTCGAGCCACGCCGTGCTGGTCACCGAGATCCTGCATAGCTCGACGAAAGGACCGCTGCTTTACCGAGTCGTCGAGGCGAACGTCGGGGATGAGTTCAACCAGCCGCGCGGTCAACTCCCCTGGAAGCGCAGGGTCAGCGACCGTACGTTGAGCCCGACCGAGATCAAGGACTTCAGCATCGCCTCCTACGACCAGGTCCCCGAAAACGATGCCTGCCAACCGGCAGGTACGGGCAGCGCGGGCGCCAGCTCCTGCGCCGGATTCCCCGACACCAACAGCTCCGACCAGGTGCTCGGCGCTGCCGAGGGCGCCGACGCGTCGGACAAGCTGCATTGTGCCGGCGTGCTCGAGGGTTACTTCGAGCGCTGCCCTGAGACGATCGACGCCGCCACCCACGAGCGGCTCTGTCCCTCGGATACGTCGTCCCACCCCGGGAAATACGTCATGTGCGGGAGGTGCCGGCTGTCGCGTGCCGAGTCGCTGGCGGTTGGCGCGAAGGCCCTGCTGAACGACGCGAGGCGCGCCGAGGTGTCCGGGTGCGCCGAAGCCGGGACATGCCCGAAGTGGGAGCTCTGCACCGAGGCCCAGAGCGGCGCGCTGCGCGTCACGGATTGGCCGGCCTCCTTCATCGGCTGGGGAATCCAACAAGGCTACTTCCAAGGCGACGGCAATCCCTCCCCAGGCAGCTACCGCCCCTGCCGCCCCCACGATGCGGCGCTGGCCATCGAGGCGCTCACGTTTGCAGCGCGGCTGACGGGCCTACCCGCGGACGAGCGCCGGAGCAACCTCATCGACGTCCACGCGGAGATGGCCGCCATCGAGCGAACGATCGCCGACGCCGAGCAGACACGCGGCACGAATTGCCAGCTCTCCTCGGTCAAGGAGGACGGCTACTTCGTGCCTACCATGGTCGCCATGAACAACAAGAACGTGCTGTGCATGCCGACCTCCGACGGCAAGCGCACCGCCAACCTGTGCAGCGAGGGCGACGTCGGGTCGTGCTTCGCGACCCGGTACCTGATGGCCGAGGTCATCGCGCGCCTGCGGGGGGACATCCCCACGCTCGAGTGCGACCCCATCGAGGCGAGCCCGAGCGCGCTGATCTGCGAGTGACGAACCCGAGCGGGGGAGGTAAGGATGGCCCCCACACACCGCAGATCGCGGTGCAAGATCTGGTGCGAGCGAAGCGCCGCCTCAACGCCCTGTACCGCCCCCCCCGGGAGCAGCGGGGCCGGATGAGTCCGGTTGGCTGCGGACACGTTCGTCGAAAGACCGCGCGGCGAGGTGCCCCCCGGAGCGGCTCCGGTTCGGCGCGGCGCGCGAGAAGGGACAACGGCGCCCGAAGCCGCTCCCAGGCGGCTCGATCCTGGGACCAGCGTCGCGGATCGAGGCCGGCCAGGGGTTCCAGCCTGCGAGGGGTCCCCCCGCGCCCGCCCGGAACCCGGAAGGGGCGTGGCCCTCCGTGCGGCCTCGGACGCTGTCGACGGTGCGAGCCCGGGGAAGACCACCCGCACCGGCGCGGGTGGCGGGGACACCGGGCCCCAGCCCCGTGGCTGCCCGTTTCGGTTGAATCGGCTGCCCCCATGGGCCAAATGCCCGCCATGGCTGCCTTCCGACACGTCCGCGGCGCGCGCGCTCTCTCTCCGTTTCGTACCGACAAGCGCCTGACCGAGCTGAAGCAGCGGGTGCCCGAGGTGGTCGGGCTGGGGAGCCGCTGGATCTACTTCGTGCACTCGCGGGCCTCGCTCGACGAGCGCGGCGAGCACGTGCTGTCGCGTCTCTTGGACGACGACGCGCTGGCGCACGGCGGGGGCGGGACGGGCGAGGACGAAGGTCAGCTCGTGCTGGTGGTGCCGCGCTTCGGCACCCTCTCGCCCTGGAGCTCGAAGGCGACCGACATCGCCTGGGTGGCGGGGCTCGCGGCGGTGCAGCGGATCGAGCGGGGCATCGCCTACTACGTGCGGGCGTCGCGGCCGCTGACCGGCGAGGAGCTGACGCGCGCGGCGGGGGCGCTGCACGATCGGATGACCGAGTCGGTGGCCTTCGATCTGGCGGCCGGGCAGGCGCTCTTTCGCGAGGAAAAGCCGCGGCCCCTCGCTCGCGTGCCGCTGTCGCGCGAGGGGCGGCTCTCGCTGACGCGCGCCAACAAGGAGCTCGGCCTGGCCCTGGCCGAGGACGAGATCGACTACCTGCTGGCCGCGTTCACGGAGCTGAGGCGGGATCCGAGCGACGTCGAGCTGATGATGTTCGCGCAGGCCAACAGCGAGCACTGTCGGCACAAGATCTTCAAGGCCGACTGGGTGATCGACGGCGAGGCGCAGGGGCTCTCGCTGTTCAAGATGATCCAGAACACCTTCGCGGTGACGCCGCACCATGTCCTGTCGGCGTACAGCGACAACGCGGCGGTCATGGAGGGGCTCGACGCCGAGCGCTTCTTTCCACAGCCGGGGGCCGGTGCGCTGTACGAGACGCGGCGTGAGCCGGCGCACGTGCTGATGAAGGTGGAGACGCACAACCATCCCACGGCCATTTCGCCGCATCCCGGCGCTTCGACGGGCAGCGGCGGCGAGATCCGTGACGAGGGCGCCACGGGGCGAGGCGCGAAGCCCAAGGCCGGGCTCACCGGCTTTTCGGTGTCGAACCTGCGCATTCCCGGCTTCGAGCAGCCGTGGGAAGCCGAGTCGATCGGCAAGCCCGATCGCATCGTCTCGGCGCTCGACATCATGATCGACGGGCCGCTCGGCGGCGCCGCCTTCAACAACGAGTTCGGGCGTCCTGCCCTGGCCGGCTACTTCCGGACCTTCGAGCAGAAGGTGCCGGGCGACGGCAGCTCGGCCTCCAGCGTGCGCGGCTATCACAAGCCCATCATGCTGGCGGGCGGGCTCGGCAATGTGCGGCCCGAGCTGGCGCTGAAGAAGACCTTCCCGGCCGGGGCGCCCATCGTCGTGCTCGGCGGGCCGGCCATGTTGATCGGCCTGGGCGGCGGCGCGGCGTCGTCGATGGCCTCGGGCTCGTCGTCCGCCGATCTGGATTTCGCCTCGGTGCAGCGGGACAACCCGGAGATGCAGCGGCGCTGCCAGGAGGTCATCGATCGCTGCAACGCCCTGGGCGCCGGTTCGCCCATCCTCAGCATCCACGACGTGGGCGCGGGCGGCTTGTCGAACGCCTTGCCCGAGCTGGTGCACGACGCGGGCGTGGGAGGGCGCTTCGACCTGCGCCGAGTGCCCTCGGTCGAGCCCGGCATGTCGCCGCTCGAGATCTGGTGCAACGAGGCGCAGGAGCGCTACGTGCTGGCTCTGGACGGCTCGCGCCTTACGATCTTCGAGGAGATCTGCCGGCGCGAGCGCTGCCCCTACGCCGTGGTCGGTCACTCGACGGCGCAGAACGATCTGGTGCTCGACGACGCCGAGCTCGACGACCGGCCGATCGACATGCCGCTGTCGGTCTTGCTCGGCAAGCCGCCCAAGATGACGCGCGACGTCCGCCGCCTGCCCTCGCCCAGACAGGCGCTCGACGCCGCCAAGCTGCCGCTGCGCGAGGCGGTCTATCGCCTGCTGCGGCTGCCCACGGTAGCCGACAAGTCCTTCCTCATCACCATCGGCGACCGCACCATCACCGGCCTCGTGCACCGCGATCAGATGGTCGGGCCCTGGCAGGTGGCCGTGGCCGATGCAGCGGTGACGCTGGCCGACTACACGGGTTACGGCGGCGAGGCCATGGCCATGGGCGAGCGCGCCCCGCTCGCCGTGCTCGACGCTGCGGCCTCGGCGCGCATGGCCGTGGGCGAGGCGCTGACCAACCTGGCATCGGCTCCGATCGAGAGCCTCGAGCGCGTGAAATTGTCGGCGAACTGGATGGCGGCGGCCGGCGCCCCCGGTGAGGACGCCAGGCTCTACGAAGCCGTGAAGGCGGTGGGCCTCGAGCTGTGCCCGGCGCTCGGTCTCGCCATCCCCGTCGGCAAGGACAGCATGTCGATGCGCACGGTCTGGGACGGCGGCCAGAAGAGCGTCGTCTCTCCCATCTCGCTCATCGTCTCGGCCTTCGCCCGTGTGCCGGACGTGCGCGGCGCGCTCACGCCCCAGCTCCGCACCGACGTCGGGGACACCGTGCTCGTGGCCGTCGACCTGGGACGCGGCAAGAATCGCCTGGGCCTCTCGGCGTTCGCCACCGTCAGCGAGCAAGTGGGCGACAGCGTGCCGGACGTCGACTCGCCGGCCGATCTGCGCGCCTTCTTCGAGGCCGTGCAGAGCCTGCGGCAGCGGGGGCTGGTGCTCGCCTACCACGATCGCTCGGACGGCGGCCTGTTCGTCACCTGGGCCGAGATGAGCTTCGCCGGCCGCGTCGGCGCGGAGCTGTCGCTCGATGCGCTGGCGGCGAACATCTCGCTTCCGGCCGCTCAGGCTGCAGCCTTGTTCTCGGAAGAGCTGGGCGCGCTCCTGCAGGTGCGTGCCCAGGACGCGCCCGAGGTCATCTCGGCCTTCGCCCGCGCCGGTCTCGAGGGAGCGGCGCACGTCGTCGGCAAGCTCCGCAGCGACGATCGACTGGTGGTGACCGCGGGCGGCCAGGCCGTGCTCGACGAGCCGCGCGTGGACTTGCGCCGCGCCTGGTCCGAGACCAGCTACCGCATGCGAGCGCTGCGCGACAATCCCGAGAAGGCCCGCGAGGAGTTCGACGCGCTGCTCGACGCCGGGGATCCGGGCATCTCGCCGCATCTGCCCTTCGACGTCGAACGCTCGCTGGCTCGCCCGCTGATCGAAGCCGCCAGCGAACGGCCCAAGGTGGCCATTTTGCGCGAGCAGGGCGTCAACGGTCAGATCGAGATGGCCGCCGCCTTCCACCGCGCCGGCTTCGCCGCCCACGACGTGCACATGAGCGATCTGATGAGCGGCGCCGTGTCGCTCGAGAGCTTCCGCGGCCTGGCCGCCTGCGGCGGTTTTTCCTACGGCGACGTGCTCGGCGCCGGCATGGGTTGGGCCCGCTCGGCGCTCTTTCACAGCGAGACGCGCGAGGCGCTGTCGGCCTTCTTCAGGCGACCGAACACCTTCGCCCTCGGCATCTGCAACGGCTGCCAGATGATGGCCGGCCTCAAGGACATCATCCCCGGTGCCCAGCGCTGGCCGCGCTTCGTCAAGAACCGTTCCGAACAGTTCGAGGCCCGTCTCGCCCAGGTCGAGATCCTGGAGAGCCCCTCGGTGCTGCTGCGCGGCTTGGTGGGCGCGCGCCTGCCCGTGGCCGTGGCCCACGGCGAGGGCTATGCCCACTTCGCCAGCGACGCCGATCGCCGCGCGGCGCGTGTGGCGGCCCGCTGGGTGGACGGCCGCGGTGAGGTCGCCACGCGCTACCCCGCCAACCCCAACGGCTCGCCCGACGGCATCACCGGCCTCACCACCGACGACGGCCGTGTGACGATCCTCATGCCGCACCCCGAGCGCGTCTTCCGCGCCGTGCAGCACAGCTGGGCTCCTCCCGAGTGGTCGGAACGCGGCCCCTGGCTGCGCCTCTTCGAGAGCGCGCGGGCGTTCGTGGGCTGAGGGTCTCTCCTGGAGTTTCGCCCCGACCGACCAGGAGGGCGGGAAATCGTCACGCCGCCCGAGGGCGGCGCGCGCCTCGAAAGCTTCTCCCACAACGCCGCGCGAAAATCGTTGTAGTCGTTCCGGCACCTGCGATGGCAGAGCTCCGGCCGAGAGACCCGAAGGGGCAGCGCGAGGGGTTCACGACGGGCGCGTGCGCGGCCGCCGCGGCCAAGGCGGCGGCGCGCGTGCTCGCGCGCGGCGCGGCGGTCGACGCCATCGAGACCACCCTGCCGAACGGGCAGAAGGTCACCTTCCCGCTGAGGCGCTGCGATCGCGACGGGCCGCGCGCCACGTGCAGCGTCATCAAGGACGCCGGCGACGATCCCGACTGCACGCACGGCGCCGAGCTCGTCGCCGAGGTCGAGCTCCGCCGCGAGCCGGGCGTCGAGATCCGCGGCGGCGCGGGGGTCGCCGTCGTCACCAAGCCGGGGCTCGGGCTGCCCGTCGGCGCGCCGGCCGTGAACCCCGTGCCGCGCCGGAACATCACCGAGATGGTCCTCGAGGAGCTCGAGGGATCGGGCTTCGCCGGGGCCACGGTGACCCTCAGCGTCCCCCAGGGCGAGGAGATGGCGAAGCAGACCATCAACGCGCGGCTCGGGCTCATCGGCGGCATCTCCATCCTCGGGACGAGCGGGATCGTGAAGCCGTACTCGACCGCCGCCTTCCGCGCGAGCGTCGTGCAGGCGATCGACGTCGCCGCCGAGCGCGGCATCGCGGCGCTCACGCTGACGACCGGCGGCAAATCCGAGGCGTACGCGATGAAGCTCTACCCGGAGCTCCCGGAGGAGGCGTTCATCCAGGTGGGCGACTTCATCGGCACCGGGGTCCGCCACGCCGCGCGGCGGCGGATCGCCCGGGCGATCATCGTCGGCATGATCGGCAAGCTCTCGAAGATGGCCGACGGCAAGATGATGACGCACGCCGCCGGGTCGGAGGTGAGCATGGAGCTGCTCGCACAGATCGCCGAGGAGCTCGGCGCGCGGCCGGAGATCGCCGCCGAGATCCGGCAGGCGAACACCGCGCGGCACGTGCTCGAGCTGTGCCAGCGCGAGGGGCTCACCGGCGTGCCCGGGGGGATCTGCCGGCGCGTCGTCGAGCACACCTCGCGTCACGCGGGCGGCGCCCTCGAGGTGCACGCCTGCCTCGTCGATTTCAACGGGGCGCTGCTCGGCCGATATCCGGCCGGCGACGCCGGTGCCATCGGTGCGGACAGGGCGGAGAAGGCGGAGGAGCCATGAGCGGTGCCATGATCGATGACGGAGCGCGCGCGGTGAACGACATGCGGCAGATGACCGCGCTCGGGCGGCGCATCGAGGACAAGAGCTTCGCGATCATCGACGAGGAGGCCGGCGCGCACGGCTTCCCGGAGGCCGAGTGGCAGGTCGTCCGCCGCGTGATCCACGCGACAGCCGACTTCGAGTTCTCGTCGCTCATGCGGCTCCACCCCGAGGCGATCGCGCGGGGCATCGCGGCGCTCCGGAGCGGCGCGCCGGTCCTCGTCGACGTGAAGATGATCGGCGTCGGCCTGAACGAGCAGCGGCTCGCGTCGTACGGCTGCGCGATCCACTGCTTCATCTCGGACGACGACGTCATCCAGGCCGCCTCCGCGGCCGGCTCGACCCGCGCGATCGAGTCGATGCGCAAGGCGCACCGGCTCGGGCTCCTCGACGGGGCGATCGTCGCGATCGGCAACGCGCCGACGGCGCTGCTCGAGGTCGTGCGCCTCGCCCGGGAGGAGGGGGCGCGGCCGGCGCTCGTGATCGGCGTGCCGGTCGGCTTCGTGTCGGCGGCGGAGTCCAAGGAGGCCCTGCTCGAGTCCGGGATCCCCTCCATCGTGGCGCGCGGCCGCAAGGGCGGCAGCCCCATCGCCGTCGCGATCGTCCACGCGCTGCTGCTCCTGTCGGCGGACTCGGCGGGACCGGCGGGATCGACAGCATCCGCGGGCTCGGCCGGCCCGGCCGAGCCGGCCAAGGTGGCGCGATGAGCGCGCGCCGCGCCGTCACCGTCGTCGGCATCGGCGACGACGGGTGCGCCAGCCTGTCGAGCCGCGCCGCGTCCGCGGTCGCCCGCGCCGAGGTGCTCGTGGGGGGCGAGCGGCACCTCGAGTTCTTCCCCCAGTTCCGCGGCGAGAAGATCGCCCTCAAGGGCGGCCTGTCCGCGGCGCTCGACCGCGTGGACGCCCTGTCCGCCGAGCAGAACGTTTGCATCCTCGCCTCGGGCGACCCGCTGTTCTTCGGCGTCGGCGCGCTCGTCGTCCGGAAGCTCGGCGGCGAGCACGTCGAGATCATCCCGAGCCTGAGCTCGGTCCAGTGGGCGTTCGCGCGCACCGGGATCGCCTGGGACGACGCCGCGTTCGTCTCGGTCCACGGGCGCTCCCCCGAGGGGTTCGCGACGCGCCTCCGCCGGCTCTCGAAGGTCGCGGTGCTGACCGACGGCGAGAACGGCCCGGCCCGCCTCGCGGCGCGGCTCCTCGAGCACGGCGACGCCGGCTGGAAGGCGTGGGTCTGCGAGAGCCTCGCCGGCGCCGGCGAGCGCGTGCGCGCGTTCGACCTCGCCGCGCTCGCCGCCTGCGAGGACATCGGCCCGCTGAACGTGCTCCTGCTCCTGCGGAGCGACCCCGCGTGGCGCCCGCCGCCGGCCGTCCCCTACCTGCACGAGGACGCGTTCGCGAAGCGCATGCCGAAGAACGGCCTGATCACGAAGCGCGAGGTGCGCATGCTCTCGATCGCCTCGATGACGATCCGCCCCGACGCGGTCGTCTGGGACGTCGGCGCCGGCTCGGGGTCGGTCTCGATCGAGGCGGCGATGCTCTGCCCCCTGGGGCGGGTCTACGCGATCGAGGTCGACCCGGAGGGCGTGGAGATCTGCCGCGACAACGTCCGCGCGCACGGGGTCGACAACGTGCGCGTCGTCGCGGGCCGCGCGCCCGAGGCGCTCGCGGCGCTCGAGGACCCGGACGCTGTGTTCGTCGGAGGGAGCAAGGGCAGCATGGAGGAGATCGTCACGGTGGCGCTCGATCGGCTGCGGCCGGGCGGCCGGCTCGTGGTCAACGCCATCACGATGGAGAACGTCGCCGAGACGTACCGCGCGCTGCGGGCGCGTGGGCTCGACCCCGAGGTCACGCTGCTCTCGGTCTCGCGCGGCGTCCCGCTCGCGCGTTACGTGCGGTACGAGGCGCTGAACCCGATCCACATCTTCGCCGCGACGAAGCCGGCGAAGGCGCGGGAAGCCGTGGAAGCGGCGGAGGGCGCGGAGCCGGCCCGGCCCGCGCCCTCCGGTACGCCGCGGTCCACCTCGGAGGCGTCATGAGCGGCCTCGGCAAGCTCTACGGCGTCGGCGTCGGCCCTGGCGCGCCGGATCTGCTCACGCTGCGCGCCGTGCGCGTCCTGCAGGAGGCGGACGTGCTCGCGCTCCCCCGCAGCTCGGACTTCGGCGCCTCGATGGCCTACCGGATCCTCGAGCCCGTCGTCGGCAAGCAGCGGGACAAGGAGCGGCTGCTCCTCACCTTCCCCATGAGCAAGGACCCGGATCGCGTCCGCCCCTACGTGGACGCGGCCGTCGAGACGATCGGCGACCGGCTCTCGCGCGGCCTCACCGTGGCGTTCGCCACCGAGGGGGATCCGTCGCTCTTCAGCACCTTCGTCTATGTGCGCCGCGAGGCGCTCCGCCGCTTCCCTGGGCTCGAGGTCGAGGTCGTCCCCGGCGTCACCTCGGTCACGGCGGTCCCTGCCGTGAGCGGGCTCGCGCTCGCCGACGGGCAGGAGCGCATCGCCATCCTGCCCGCCACGTACGGCGTCGACGACCTGACCGACGTCCTCCAGCGCTTCGACACCGTGGTCCTGATGAAGATCGGCTCGGAGATGCCGAAGGTGACCGAGGCGCTCACGCGCGCTGGCCTCCTCGATCGGGCCGTGTTCGTGTCCAAGGCGACGATGCCCGAGCAGCGGATCGTCCGCGACCTCCGGGCCGCGCAGGGCGAGCGGGGCGACTGCTTCGCCATGGTCGTCGTCACGCGCGGGGAGCGGAGCGGGCTGCTCGTCGGGGAGGCCCCGGCCTCGCCGCCGGGCGGCTTCGACAAGGCTGTTACCGAACAGGAGGCTCCATGACCGCCGAGCGCAAGCCCTACGCCATCTACGCCATCACGCGGCACGGGATCTCCATCGCGCGCAAGCTCATCGAGGGGTTGCCGGGCGCGGATCTCTACGTGTCGCAGAAGCTGTTCGACGGGGCGCCGGCGGGTGCGAAGCCGCTCCCGCTGCCGATGGGGCCGCTCCTGACCGAGGCGTTCACGGCCTACGACTGCCACGTCTTCGTGATCAGCGTCGGCGCAGTCGTGCGCATGATCGCGCCCCTGCTCAAGAACAAGAAGGTCGATCCTGCGGTCGTGTGCGTCGACGACACGGCGCGCTTCTCGATCTGCGTGCTCTCCGGGCACGTCGGGCGGGGCAACGCGTTCACCGAGAAGGTGGCCGGGCTGCTCGGCGCGCAGCCGGTGGTGACCACGGCGTCCGACGCGCTCGGGACGCTGACGGTCGACATCCTCGGCCGGGACCTCGGGTGGACCCTTGACGATCCCGACCGCAACGTGACGCGCGGCTGCGCCGCCGTCGTGAACGCCGCGCCGGTGCTGTTCGTCCAGGAGACCGGCGAACCCTCGTTCTGGCCCGAGGCGGCGCCGCTGCCGCCGGGCGTGCGCTACGCGACGTCGCTCGACGGCGTGGACCCCGGCGCGTGGGAGATCCTGCTCGTCGCGAGCGACCGCGATCTCTCCCGCTCGCACCCCGAGATCGTCGAGCGCGCCGTCGTCTACCGGCCGAAGAGCCTGGTCCTCGGCGTCGGCTGCGATCGCGGCGCGCCGCTCGCCATGGTGGAGCGCGGCGTCGACCGGCTGCTCGAGGAGCACGGCCTGTCGGCGAAGTCGGTGAAGGCGCTGGCGACGATCGACAAGAAGGCCGACGAGGAGGCGCTGCTCGCGCTGTCGGCGCGGCGGGGGTGGCCGCTCGTCACGTTCACGCCCGAGGAGCTCGACGCGACCGAGGGCATCGAGAACCCGTCGGAGACGGTGAAGAAGCACGTCGGCGCCCGGGGCGTCGCCGAGCCGGCCGCGCTGCGGGCGGCGGGGGCCGCGAGGCTGCTCGTGCCGAAGCGGGCGTACACCGAGGAGGGCGTGGGGCGGTCCATGACGCTCGCGGTGGCGCGCGTCCCGTTCGCGAAGCGCAGCGTGGAGGAGAGCCATGGGTGACGGCAAAGGAGTCCTGTCGATCGTCGGGATCGGCCCAGGCGCCGAGGAGCACGCGTCCCGCGCCGCCCTCGAGGCGATCGCGGCCTCGGACCTCATCGTCGGGTACACGACGTACATCCGGCTGGTGAAGCACCTGATCGAGGGCAAGGAGGTCATCAAGACCGGCATGACCGAGGAGATCGGCCGGGCGCGCGCCGCGGTGGAGCGGGCGCGGGACGGCGCGCGCGTCGCGATCATCTCGTCGGGCGACGCGGGGGTTTACGGCATGGCCGGGCTCGTCTTCCAGGTGCTCGAGGAGATCGGCTGGAAGCGCGGCGAGTCGCCGGAGCTCCGCCTCGTGCCCGGGATGACGGCGCTCAACGCGTGCGCGTCGCTCGTCGGCGCCCCGCTCGGCCACGACTTCTGCGCCATCTCGCTCTCCGACCTCCTGACCCCGTGGCCCGTGATCGAGCGGCGGCTCGAGGCCGCGGCCGCGGCGGACTTCGTCATCGGCCTTTACAATCCGGCGAGCGGGCGGCGCACGCGCCAGATCGTGCGGGCGCAGGAGATCATCCGCCAGCACCGCGCGGGCACGACGCCGGTCGCGCTGGTGAAGAGCGCCTACCGCAAGCTGGAGAGCGCGGTGCTCACCGATCTCGACCATTTCCTCGACTACGAGATCGGGATGCTGACGACGGTGCTCGTCGGGTCGACCAACACCTTCATGTTCGAGGGGTACATGGTCACGCCGCGCGGGTATACCAACAAGTACACATGGGATGGAGCCGCGCTCCCCGGCCAGACGCCGGGGCGCTCGCTCGTGCTCTCGGACGAGAGCGGCACCGCGGAGGAGGTCTAGATGGCACGCGTAGGGAGGCTGGGCGGCGCGATCCTCGCCGAGACCCAGGGGGCGTATTACCTCGTCGGCAACACCAAGGCGCCGTGCGACTTCCGCGCGGCGGGGTTCGAGCCGCCGGACGAGGTCGATCTCGTGAAGGGCTCCTATGTCCGGCTCAAGCCGCTGCCCGACGCGGGCGAGATCGAGGTGGCGCCGCCGGTGCTGCTGCTCGACGTCGAGGGCGAGGAGCTCGCGAAGAAGCTCGTCCACCGCTTCGTCATCGATCGCAACGGCTCGGTGAGCGAGCGGCTGTGGCGGCTCGTCTACAGCCACGACGACCCGCTCGACGACGCCGAGGCGCCGGTCGAGCGCGACGCGCGCTGGCTGGGCGGGATCCCCGAGCCCATCTGGCAGCTCGTGCGCGACAACGTGCTGCGCTGCCTGTAGTCCGATCGGGCACGGGGAGGACGCTCCGCCAGCTCGCCTGGATGTCGGGGTGCTCGAGGCGACCCGCACAACGGATTCCACACCGACTCGCCTCAATTCATGCAATTGAAATGCGATTTTGCCTGCTCGCAGGCGTGCTCTGGTTCGTCTGATGTTGAAGCAGGCTGCTGACCTCGTTCAATCGCGGTCTGGCAGCTCGAGGTCGAGCGCCGCGCTCGCATAGAGGATCGGGAGCTTCTCCCGCAGCCATAGCGTCTTCCACGTGCGCCGGTAGGTGCGGACCCCGATGTTCGCGAGCAGCCGGACCTTCTCCGTTTCGCGCGCGACCTTGAGCACCAGGAAGCTCCTGAAATCGTTCTTGCCCTCGAGCGCGCGTCGGACGCGATACACCCACCCGATGTCGCGATCGCCCTCGCCCGAGACGTCCAGCTCTGTCTGACCGATGTCGATCTTGAAAGGGCCGGCCAGCACCTTCGCCTCCGCCGCCGCGTCGACGCCCGCGCGGGGCACGGCTTCTGTCTCGACGGAGAACTTCATGGACGCCTCCAGCGCGACGGAGAGCTGGGCCGAGGCCTGGAAATACGTGGCGTGCACGCGCTGCGGGAAGACCTCGACGGCCCGCGACGCGCGCGGCCCGTCGACACCGTCACGGATCTTCACCACGAACTCGGCATGATCCGGCGATTCGTCGTCCTCGAGGCGCAGGCTGAACGTGAGCGCCACGAGGAGGAACTCATAACGTTGCTCCTCGCTCGCCACGCGGAGGGGCGGAGGGAGCTCTCGACCGAGCGCCGCATAGAGCGGCAGGAGCGGCGTCGTCTCTGCAAATGGTGCGACGCGCACCCCCCTCCGGACGAGCCCGATCGCGTCCTCCGGATCCGAACGCACCGCCGCGGCGGGGCGGAACGGGTCGAAGAACGCCTCGGGCTCCGGCCCGACGGGCGCCTCGTCGTCACCACGGGCCGCCGCCCGGAGCGCTTCTTCCCAGCTCGCCACGGCTTCTGCCGGCAGCACCGCGGTGACCTCGCGCATCGATACCTCCAACCGTCAATAGAGCCGACTCGACCCGCCCGGACAAGGCCCGCGCGCCGCGCCGCTTGCCCGCGAGCGGCGACCGCGGGTACCCTCGCGTCGTGACCGCGTGCGCCGGCCGCCTGGTTCGCCTGTTCGGACGCGTCGGGCTCGTGCTGGGCTTCGCCGCCCTCGCGCGCGAGGCCTACGGTCAGGCTGCCGCAGGGCCATGCCCGTGGGGCCGCGATCCCGGGACGTTGAAGTGCCTCCCCGAGCCGATCAAGCCGCCGCCTCCTCCTCCGACGCTGGAGCTCACCAGCTCGCCGAGCGAGGCGGAGGTGTTCCGCATCCCGGCGGCGCTGGAAGGGTGCCAGTCGGCCGAGGGACGATCCCTCGGCCGGACGCCTTTGACGCTGACGCCAAAGAGCGGGTTGCGGCCGGGCACGCAGAAATTCTGCCTGAAGGCGGCGGGGTTCGGGCCGATGCCCGTCTCGGTGAAGGTCGCCCCGTCGGGGCTCACCAGACCGCCTCCCGTCACGCTGGCCCCGTTCGTGCGGGTCAAGCTCAGGTGGGATCCAGTGTGCGCTTACCCCAATCCACCCGAGTGGATCCTCATCGTCCCGGAGGCTTCCGACGCGAAGGTCGAGCCGTCGAGAGCCCCCTTTCCGCCTGATCCCATGCCGCTCCCGCAGGGCGATCACAGGTTTGTCGTGTCGGCGGACGAGTTCAAAAAGAAGGAGATCACCGTGACGGTGGGGGCGCCGGGCGGCCCCGACCTGGATGCCTTCATCTGCCTCGAACCGGCGACGCGAGTCACGATTCGCAACGGGGAGAAGAAGCACCCGCTCGATGGCCTGTTCATCCAGCTGGTGAATCGTGAAACGCGGGTGCTGTGGAGCGGTGAGGCCCCCGTCGGATCGAAGTCCGTCGAGGCGCCTGTGCGGCCGAGGGATGTCGACGACATCTGGGTCTTCGCAGACCGCGGTTCTACCCGGCGCGTGCCGGAGCAGCACGTCGGGCGCCAACACGGGAGGGCCGGCAAGGCGGAGAAGTCCACGCAGAGCGCCGAGGAGCTGGCCCGGTGGGAGGTGTGGCTCGACCTACGCTCCGGAGAAAAGGAAGGCGACGCGAATCGCAAATCGGTTCGCAAATCGATGACGGAAAAGTGCCTCGATCGCGAGATCAGCTACGGCGGCGGGTATTGTGCAAGCGAAGCCTACCTGCGCGTCCACAAGGACCACGTGCCCCCGTCGGACACGAAGGTCCTGGAGCTCCTCAGGGCCGGCTGCCGGAAGGGCGACATCGCCTCTTGCGCGGCAATGCCCTCGTCGGACGCAGATGCGCTCGTCAAGCTCGACGCGCAGTGCCAACAGAGCACCGCCGACCTCTCGTGGCTCGCGTGCGTGCGCCGCCGGCAGGGCTCGCGCCCGGGAAGCGCATTCCTCTACCTCGATAGCATCGCGGATCCCTACGAATTCGAGACGACGCTAGAGCTCAGCCTCGGCGGAACGACGGCCCTGACCGTCCAGGGGCGGCCGGGGCTCGTGCAGTGGGCCGAGCTGGGGGGCGTGGTATTTCCGACGGAATTGTTCGGGATAAAGTTCGCTTTGCGTCCGCTCGACATCGCCGTCCTGCCGGCGCAGAGCGCGTCGGGCCGGCCTCGCGGCTACTTCGGCCTCGCGGGTGCCGGCCTGGAGCTCGGGGTCTCGGTCAAAGCTGCACCGAGCGTGCGCCTGGATCTCGCCGGCTTCGTGACCGGGTATTACACGGCCTCTGCCTCCAGCGCCGGCGGCCACCTCGACGTGAACGTTTCCATTCCGACGACGGACGACGAGTTCTTTCTTCAGCTCCGCGCCCGCGGCGGGCTCGCGCGCTTCCCGCAGTTCACGTCCATCCGCGACGATGAGCGCGTGACCCAGGGCGGCGCCGTGCGCCCATTCGTCGGGCTCGGGGTCAGCTGGGAGACTCGGGAGCGATGAGGGCTCATGGCCCCGGAAACAGGTCCTCGAAGCGCCGGACGCGCTGGGGCCCCACCTCGTCGAACCGCTCGATGCGCGCGCTCTCCCCGTAACGGATCGTCAGGCCGATGCGGCGCTGGGCCGCCTCCCACGATCGATCGGTCGAGCGCTCCCACGCGTGCAGCCTCATCCTCCCGACGAGCGGGACCGCGGCCACGACCTGCGTCTGCCAGGCTCCCACCGCCACGTCGACCGGGCTCTCGTCGAGGAGCGTCACGTCGGGCTGGCCCTCCCGCACGAGCACCAGCCAGGTCCGAGATGGGCTCGGGCCACCGACCGCGTCGACCAGCAGACCCGCGACATGATCCTCGTCGACGCCCGCCACCGCCCGAACGAAGCACGACGGCGCGTTGCAGAGGGTCAGGGGCCACTGCTGCTGGATGGCCAGGTGATCGGCCGAACGCGCCAGCACACCGAGAATGGGTACGGTCACGGTTTCTCGTTCGACGAAGCTCCCCGTGCCGAATGCGACGAGGCGCGGATTCCCCGCGAAGCTCGCGAGCGCATGAACGAACGGGAGGCGGAGCCCCGGGCCACCGTTCACCTTCACGCGGCCCTCGCGGCCGGCCGTGGCGATGAGCAGCTCGTCGCCGAGCCACGCCGCCGCGCGGGCGCCATAACCTCCCTCCGCTGGAGGCGACTTGTTTCCTTTGGTCAGCCCCTCGAACCAGGCGTCGAGGCGGGCGATCGACTGCCGCCCGTAGGTCCCGTCGGAGCAGACGTAAGCGATCATCGCGCCGTCGCCGGAAGGCTTGATCTCCAAGGAGATGACGTGTGTCGACCGGCGCGCGTCCCGCGCTCCCTTCGCGGGGCAGACCGGCAGCGTCACCGCGCCTTCCCCTCGGTTGGTCACCGCGCCTTCCCCTCGGTTGGTCACCGCGCCTTCCCCTCGGTTGATCAGCAGCGCGTCGTCCACGGCGCCGATCGACCAGCTCCCGTCGGGCCTGAGCCGCGCACGCCCGGTTCCGGATCCGGTGATGGACAGCGGGGCGCGGTCCGGGCGAAAAACGACGAGCTTCCCCGAGCACGAGGCCGTCAGCATGCCATCCGAGAGCTCCAGCCGATCGCAGGCCTCCGCGCGCCGCTCCTTGCAGCGCTCCTCCTCGGTGCCCTCGTTGAGCTGCGCCGGGAGCCAGAGCGTGGCGGCGACGTCCGGCACGGAGGGCGCAAGTATCTCCTCCCCACGACGCGCGGCGGCGAACGCTCGGACAACACCCGCCTCCTCCGAGCACGCCGCGGCGCCGAGCTGCTCGGCGAGCTTGTCGAGCTCTCTCCCGCGTCGATCCCAGTAGGCGCGCGCCGCCTCGCGCGCGGGCGAGCCGTCGCCGGCGAGCCCGTCGGCCTGGAGGCTGCTCCAGATCGCCGAGGCCTTGTCGTCGTCCGTGGCCTTCTGGATCTCCTCGGCGCCCCGCCGCGCCTTGTCCTGGCGCTCGATCGCCTCCCGCGCCGTTCGCTCCCTGTTGAGCATCCACATGACCCCGCCCGTCCCGGCGCCCGCGACGACGATCGCGGCGAGCAGGCCCCAGACCCACCGCGGCACGGGCGGCGCGGGCAGGATCTCCCGGACCCAGCGCTCGTCGAACCGCAGCCCGTAGATGCGATTGCGCAGGCGGAGGCTGCCATCGGCGTTCCGGTGGACCAGGCCGGCGAGGAGCAGGGCCTCCTCGTCGCGCTCGGGCACACCGGGCACGCTCTTGCGCTTGAGCATGGTGAGGTAGCGCGAGCGCGCGTGCGAAGATCCGGCGATGCGCTCCCGGACGATCTGCTCGATCCGGTTGAAGTGGACCTTGAACGTGGTCGGGTCGTTGATCTCCGCGAGCGCGAAGGCCTCGACGTCGGCGCTGCGCGCCCGCGCGGCCTTCTCGCACAGCGCGATCGTGAGGAACGGCTGTCCCGACGTCCAGGCGAGGATCTCGTCGACGACCGCCGCGCCCGGGAGCTCGTGGCCGGCGAGGTAGGCATCGAGCGGCGTCAGGTCGCAGCGCTCGCGCGAGAAATCGGTCAGGCGGATGGTGCTGCCCACGTTGTACGGCGTGCTGGTCGAGCGCTTGATGAGCTCGTCCGCGGTGAGGACCCCGACCAGACAGAAGGTCAGCCGGTCGAGCTCCGGCCGCGAGGCGCGCTCGTTGTGGAGGGAGCGAATGGTGAGGAAGAGGTCGTCCGTGAAACCGAGGCCTTGCGTGACGTCGACCTCGTCGAAGACAACGACGATCGATGTCGGATCCGCCAGGAAGAACGCCTCGACGAACGCCTGGAATCGAGCGCCCATGGCCTCCTCCGCCGGCCGCTCGGACCACCACGCCTTGAAGGGTCGGCTCGCGCCCATGCTCAGCGCCATCTTGAGGAGCAGAGCTCGGTACCACGCTGTCCCGTCCTTCAGCTGGTTTCCGCCGAGCGCGCTCAGGTCGACCGACACAACCCGGATGCCCGCCGCCTGGAGGCGCTGCATGACCCGGTGGACGAGGCTCGATTTCCCCATCTGGCGCGACGTCAGGATGTTGCAATACGTACCGGCCGCGAGGAGGTCATGGACCTCCTCGTCCTCGGGTCGCGTGATGTAGATCGCGAGGTCGGGGACCGTCCCCCCGACCTTGATGGGTTGCAGCTGACGGGTGTCGTCCGGCGGGCTCACGTGAGGGCGCCGAAGAACTGCGCGTAGGCGAGGTTCAACGCGACGAAGCGCGGCGCTGGACGGCCCTCGGCGCGCACGAGCCCGAGCGTCACCAGCGCGGCGGCGGCCCTCGCTTCCGCCGGGGAGAGCGTCCTGTTGTGGACGATCTTGCGCATCACGGAGACGAGCTTCGGCTGGTCCGGGAGCTGCGGCGGGATGCTCCCGATCCGACTCAGCAGGGCCTTGAGGCTCATGGAGAAGGGGCCAGTCAAGGAGCCGCACTGCTCGTGAAGAAAGGCGACGCGGTCGCGGATCTCGGCCGACGTCGGCGGCGCCGAGGGCTTGCCTTTCCCGGGGGCCAGCACGTAGGCCAGGGCCTGGCGGGTGAGGGCGGGGTGCCCGCCCGTGGCTTGATGGAGCAGATCGACCTGGGCCGCCCCCAATCGGAAGCCCGCCCGCTCCGCGACGATCGCGATGTCACCAGGCGCGAACGTATCGAGCTCGATCGGCCCCTTGTCGATGTTGAACGGCGACCGCGCGATGTCCGTCATGAGGTCGGACGGCTCGGTCGCGATGCACAGCACGAAGCTGCAGCTCAGGTGGACGGCGTCGATCCAGGAGCGGATCGACGAGAAGAACTCCTCGGCGTAGGGGCGCTCGATCACGCGGTCCACCCCGTCCAGGATGAGGACCAGCCGAGGCATGTCCTCGAGGGCCATCATCAGGACCTCCTCGAAATCCATCGGGCTCTCGAGCGGCTGCGTCGGGAGCGGGAGCTTCAGCCCTTTGCAGAAGACGCGCGCGAGGTCGTTCAGGAACGTCACGTACCCGCGGTTCTCTCCGTCGTCCTTCGGCAGCCGTCCGAACGAGCGAAAATTGATCAGCAGCACCGGGCGCCCCTCGTCCTCGCAGCGCTGACGCAGGCGCAGGGCGAGGCTCGTTTTACCGAAGCCGGACGGGCTCAACATCGTGAGCACGAATGTCTCCGAGCCCATGCGATCGTACGCGTCGGCGTCCACGGGCCGCTCCAGATAGAAGAGATCGCCAGGCGGGAGGGCCCCCGCGCTCATCCGGATGCGCTGGAAGTCGGCTTTCGGGAGCGACGGAGGCGCGGCCGGTGCCTGGGGGGCGCTGGGCTCGACGGCCTGGTGGCCGATCGCCGCCATGATGGCGCGGACAGCGCTGGGCGTGTCCTGCTCGCCGCGCCATGGCGCATACTGGAGCCGCCCGAGGTAGGTGTCGAACTCGAAGGGCAGCGCTTCCAGCGCCGGGTCACGCACAGGGAGCAGGAGCGGTCGTCCGGTCTGCCGCCATCGGGCGTACGCGATGCGCACCTCTTGCAGGAGCATCTGGCTCTCCAGCGACTCGGGCGTGAGGACGGGGACGAACACGTCGGCCCGCTCCAGCGTGGTCTGGATGCGCTGGGCCCAGTCCTCTCCGACCTTGATGTCGAGATCGACGAATGCCTCGTGCCCCGCGCCCTGGAGCGCGCGCTGGAGCTCCGCGACGAACGTGGCCTCCGGCTCTTTGCGACGGTAGGCGAGGAACACGCGCGACGAGCCCGCGATCGAGCGGAGGAACGAGGGGATCGACTGGAGGAGCCGGGTCGGCACCGCGAACGCCTTCGCGAACGCCGGGCTCACCGAGGGCTTGCCGCCGCCGTCCGGCACGACGCGCCTGTAGAGCTGGTGACTGACCAAGCCGACGACCCCTCGCTCGGTGAGGACGGGCGCGCCGGACAACCCCTCGAGCGGCGCAGGGTCCCCGTTGACGTGGAGCGAGAGCAGCCAGCCGTCGGTGCCCGCGGCGCGCCGGGCGATCGACCCGTCGACCGTGCCACCCAGCCAGAGCGGCGCCCGCTCGATGGAGAGCGGGTGGCCGAAGCTCCGCCAGTCGGGGCGCTCGGCGAGATCCTCCCCCGAGAGCGGGAGGCATGCGGTCCCTTCGACCTGGCGCGCAAGCTCGAGAACCGCGATGTCGAGGCCGACGTCCGGATCGAAGCGCTCGAAGACGACCTGGAACGGGACCTCCGACGCGTCTCGCGCCTGCGTGAAGGAGATGCTCCCCTGCGCAGCCTTCTCCTCCGCTGGCCCTCGCAGGCAATGGGCACATGTGAGGACGCGCGTCGGCGTCACAAGGAAACCCGTGCCGTAGACCGAGCCCCCTCGATCGAGCGTCGCGCGGATCCGCCCGACGGACCTCGGGAGCGCGTCGTGCTGTAGGGTCATAACCGTGGCCTCTCGCCCAGGATCGGGAGGAACCGACGCGGCGTCAAGGCGGGCGCGCCCTAACTCTACCGCGGGAAGTCGGCCGGGGAAGCGAACCGCCAAGCCGCCAAGGGCGCCAAGAAAGCCGGGGAATCGGGGGGATGCCCGGACGGCGCCCTTCCCCCTCTCCCTTGGCGTACTTGGCGGCTTGGCGGTTTTTCTGCCGCTCCGGGGCGACTTCCCGCAGTAGACGCGATGCGCCTGCGGTGCACCGCCAGGCAGGGGAATTCAAGCACTTAGCTCGCTATTTCCAAGGCAGTGCGAGGGCGATCGGACGCGGCGCAATGCCTGCTCGATCACTCGCACGCCCACAGGATGGGCACCTGGTACACACGCAACAGTTCATCCGAAGTGATGAGCGTCGCGTCCTCCAGCTGGGCTTGCGCCACCAGCATTCGATCGAACGGATCGCGGTGGTGCAGCGGATAGGAAGTCGCCCTCCAGACGTGCGCCGCTTCCTTGGCTGGGCGGGACCCCGAGCCGATCGGGCAGCTCGTGCGCGACAGCGTCCTGCGCTGCCTCTGATCTCGGCTCCTCGCCCGGGCCGGCGAACCTCGCGGGCCGCCGACGCCGGGCGCGGATCCCCTTGAAGCACGAGAGCGCCAGGGGCGAGCTACTTGACCTGGCCGCCGAGGTCCGACGGATTGGGTGCGGTGGCCCCGTCGATCGGAACGAGCGTGAGCGAGAGAGAAGGCGTGATCGTCCAGTTCCCTTGAATGTTGTTCGTGTACTTGCCTGCGGCGATGATGCCATAATAGACGACGTACAGCGTCGTCGAGTTACCCGGGCTCAGCGGGCTGCTGACGACGCTGAGCGGGAGCTTGTTCGAGCTCAGGCTCGGGACGTAGTCCGAACTCGAGAGGCCGAGCGCCCACCCAGCATCGCTGAGATCCTTGTCGACGCTCGGCGCAAAGGTGATGGTGGCGGAGGTGATGTTGAACTCGCTCGTGGTGTTCTTCGCCGTCAGCGTGAACGCATACGTGTTCGTGGACGCGCCCATCGGGAGCTGATTCGTGTACGAGCCGCTGATGGTGAGGAGATCTCCGAAATTGACCTGGTAAACGTTGGGACCGAACGTCGCGGCCCGGGACGTAATCTCACGCATGATGTACCTCTTCGTTTCGTTGCCGTTTGTTGCGGCTGGTTTGTGTGTCGCCCCTCGAGTGAAGGGCACCTTGTGCGGGAATCATCCACGCAAAGTCTTTTGAATTTCTTATCGCGGCGTCCGGACGACCCGGCCGGCGGCCGAGCTGCGCCACGCGTCGTGCGCGGCGCGCCCCATGCAGCGCAGCCACACCCACGACACGCGTCGTTGCCATGTGGCTCCCACTCGCCGTGTTGTATTTGCGATTTGCAAAGCGTGTGCCGCTGGGCGATCTGGGCGGCATAGGCCGACGCGCTCGATCAGGTGCCGTACGTTGCGTCGCGGCAGGACACCGCGCGTCCCGAGCTGACGCGCGTCCTGCCGACGAGGGCTGCTCCCCGGCGGCGCGATGGCGCAATCGTGACAGCGCCACGAGCCCTCGAGGTGGCCCAGTGGATGGTGCGCTTCAGGGCCCGCTCGAGGTCGTACTCACCTCGGCGGCTATCGTGGCTAGACGAACAGAGGGACCGGGTTCAGCTCGCCCTCGGCGAGCGGGCGAGCGAGCCAACCCAGCGCGCAGGGCACCTGATAGAGCCTCCCCGGGCCGAACCGGGGCCAGAAATGGCGTAGCCCTGGGACGATCACCTGGGCCACGGGCAAGCCGATGTCGGGGCGGGTCTTGTCCACGGCGATGAGCTCGAGGCCCGCCTTGTCGAGGCGCCTCATGCATTCCTGGATGTCCGCGCGCAGATCGGGGCCGCAGATGCGGGACAAGGTCCCTGCCGCGATCCGCGGGAGATCCGGGTGGGGGAAGAGATGCGCGCGGTCCGGCAGCCGCTCGAGGTCCCACGGCGCCCGGCGCGCGCCCCCGGGATCGAAGAGCTGGTTCAGCTCGGTGAGCGATCGCTGCACGGCGAGGCGCGGGTCGAGGTGGCAGCCGAACCCGATGGTGAATCGATCCTCCCGGGCCTCGTGGGCGAGCGCGACGCAGGCGGGGATACCGAGGTCGTGCGTCAGATCGAGCACCCAGACGGCCCAGCCGAAGCGGGCATAGTCCGCCTGGAGGGCTTCGAAATACGGGTCCTCGAAGCTGTCGAGCGCGATGGCCGGGCGCGCGAGCCGGTTGTACCACCACACCGCGGCGGCATCGCGCTCCACGAGCTCGAGCAGGGCCTGGAGCACGGCCTCCTCGAGGCAGGTGCCGGCCGCCACGCCGTTGCCGCAGGGGCCGCTGAACGCGGTGCCGCTCTCGGCCGGGGCCTCGGCGTAGCAGTAGGCCAGCGGGACGTAGCGCCGCTCGCGCTTGCTCAGCGACCAGGCCGGGGTCCAGTCGATCCTGGTGCCGGCGTCGAGCGGCTCGGGTATCCACTGGCGACGATCCGCTGCCCGCGCGTTGAGGTGAGCGCGCTCGCGGTACTGCGACTCGCTGAAGTTCAGCAGATCGCCGGGCGAGAGCGCCGCCGCGCCGAGCTCGTCCTTGCTGCCGCGGACGCGCGCCTCGTCCCCCTGGTAGACGCCGCTGGTTCGCTCGAGCGCCTCGCAGAGCGCGCTCACCCTGGCCTGGTCCGCGCTGCGCCCCTTGCCGGCGCAGCTCTTGTCGAAGACGTTGGTGCGCGGGACGCCCTCCCGGGGGCAGGCCAGGTAGCCGGACGCGTACACGGCGCGGAGCTCGGTGTCCCGCCCCGGCATCGGCACGAGGTACGTCACGGCTCCGGTGATCGGGCTGACGAGGTGCTGATAGCGCTCGTAGGTCCGCCGCGGGGTCTGCCGGCGATATCCACCGTCCTCGTAATGCGCCTTCTCCACCGGCTGCAATTCGATCGGGCGCTCGCCGACGGCCGCCATCCGCGCCGGATCGCCGCACGCCGGGCACTGCGGCCTCCGGACGACCGCGTGCGCGGTGATCTGGAACGTGGCCAGGTCGAGGGCGAGCACCCGGGCACCGAGCGCCTGGGGAGAGCTGGTATCCTCCCTGGCAAGCGCGCGGGCGATGGCCGAGGCGCCGAGCCCGCAAGCGGTCCGTACGCTCGCCTCGGTGGCCGCCCTGGGGGGAGGGACGTGGCCCTCGTGCCCCCGGAGCCGGCGCACGAGCTCCTCGACCGGGCGGTTCTGGCGCATCCGGAACGCCAGGCATTCCCAGCAGGGGCCGGCGCCGGGCTCGAAGACGGGCCCGATGAGCGGCTGGACGCCGGCAGGCTTGATAAGGAACCAGCGCGTCCCTTCACGCAGCGCACGGCGGTTGATCGAGGCCAGCTCGGGCTGCAAATAGTCGTCGGCCACGACCACCTGCACCGCCGCCTCGCCGTCGATCCGCACGCCTGCCTGTTCGAGCGCCTCGGTCATCCATGCAGCGGGAGCGGCTTCGCCAACGGCCAGGACCGACACCGGGGTCCGGCTCAGGGCCTCGGCGGCCGCCTTGCCGTCGAGACCCACCCCGCGCCAGAACGCCGCGTGCTCGGAGGGAAGCTCCGGTGTTGCGGGGACCAGGTAGCCGCGCGCCGCGAGCCGGCTCAGGGCATACAGGGTCTCGGGCTCGGAGAACCGATCGCGCGCGGCGCGCAGGATCTCGTCCACCGTGCGCCGGCCGTCGACGAGCGCGGCCACCTCGGCGGCGCAGGCGCCGGAGACGACGAAGCGCTCGCGCTCGCCGATCAGGAAGACCACGCCCGCATCCATGCGCTCGACGCGCAGGGTGGGCTTGAACGCCAGCACCTGGCTCAATTCCAGAGGATCCATCGTCGTTCCTGGTTTCACCCGAAAAGGAGCAGGTGCAAATGGCGCGCTCGCGGAGAGCGACCGCCGGATGGCCGGGGCTCGCCTCGCCTCCCTGGACCCATCAGGATCCGGGCGGAGTGGAGCCGCACGCGGCCGTGCCCCTACATCCCCATGAGGCCGCAGGGGCTCTCCCAGAGGATCGCCCGCAGCGCCTCATCCCCGAGCGCGCCCCGCAGCGCCATCACCTCGTCGACCATCCCGGGCCCGTGGTCGAGATGGGGGAAATCGGTCCCGAACACCATCCGCGTCGCGCCGATCTCCTTCACCACCCGGTCGAGCATCGCCTCGCCGGGCTCGAGCGCGATCCAGCACTGCCGCTGGAAGTACTCGGAGGGCGGCCGGCGCACCCGGCCACGCACCTCGCCGCGCATCTGCGCGTACTCGACGTGGTCGAGCCGCCAGAGCCAGTAAGGCAGGAAGCCGCACCCCGCCTCGAGCAGGCCCACCCGCAGCGTCGGGTGGGCCTCGAGCACGCCGCCCTCGATCAGCGAGAGCAGCGCCATCATCGCCTCCATCGGATGAGAGCAGGCATGCCGGCCAAACTGGGTCTGGAAGCGATCAGCGCCTGCCGTGGGGAGACGCGCGTGTGTGCCCTCGTGGAGGAGGATGGTGACCGCGTGGTGCTCGCACGCGGCCCAGAATCGCGCATAGGCAGGAGCGCTCAGCGTGCGGCCCTGTACCGGGTTGGGCCGGAGGACCACCGAGCGCGCGCCGCCATGGACCGCTTGCTCGAGATCGCCCACCAGGGCCTCCGGATCGTGGCGTGAGATGAGCGCAGGGCCCAGGAGCCTGGCAGGCGCGCTCGAGCAGAAACCGCCCAGCCATCGATTGTAGGCGCTGGCGTAAGCGCGCGAGCGCTCCGCGTCGATGGAGTCGTCGTTGACCAGGTAGGTCGCGAACGTGGGGAGCATGACGGCGACGTCGACGCCGGTCGTGTCCATCTCGTCGAGGTGCCCCCGAGGCGTCGTTGCGGCGGCAAGAAGCTCGCGACGCCCCTCGGCGATGAGCCCGACCTCGATGTACGCCGCCTCGGGGACACGCATGACGGGCTCGCCAGCCACACAGAGGATCTGGGGCGTTGGCAAGAGCGCGTGCTCGCCCAGGCGATTCAGCCGCTCGGCCACCGTCTCGGGGGGGCCGAAGGGCTCGAACCGAGGCGCATACTCTCGCATCCGCGCCGGCAGGTACTCCGGCCACATGGCGACGGGCTCGAGGACGTGACGGTCCACATCGATGATCCGAAATCCATCTCGCATCCTCGGCTCCTCGGCTCCTCGGCGGCTACACGAACGAGGACGAAGCGCTCCCGCTCACCGGTCAGGAAGACCACGCCGGGATCCATGCGCTCGACCCGCAAGGTGGGCTTGAACGTCAGCACCTGGCTCAGCTCCAGGGGCTCCATCATCGGTCCTGGTTCCGCCCGCTAGGAACAGCAGCTGAACGGGTATTGTGCCCCGGCGGCGTTGTACGCGGCGAGGGCGAGAGGCTCGTCGCTCGAATTGTCCGGCGGCTGGGGCAGACAGAGCGTGAGCATGTGACGCCGGCTAGACTCCCAGGGGCCATTCATGTTCTTGGGATTTTTGCTTCCTGCGCCGAGCCCCTCGTCGCTTGTTGTATCGCTATTTCCTGCACCATTGCCCCTGCCGCCGGCGGGGGCCTTCCAGTTGGAAGCGCCGTCCCATTTGGCGCCCTTATCTTCCTGGATATAGAGCCCCATCTTCCAGGGCATTCTGTACCTTCGGATGGTCTGCAGGGCTTGCGTGGCGTTGGTCTGGAGCATTTCTTTGAAGGACGGGTTGGTCCATGCCTTGGCCATCGCCCCGAGCAGCGCGACCTTGAACGCCGTGAAATCCGCGTCGTCAGGCATGAGCTTGCCGGAGATCGTCGGCGAGCTGATGCAGACCTCCCCGTAAAAACTGGTCGCGTCGCCCGGGTCGACCTGGAGCGGCGCGACGGCCTCATCCGCCGGTTTGATGCACCAATTCCCCCAGTCGTCGCTGAACAGATTCGCGTGCTGCATGTAAAACTCTGTGAGCGCGCGAGCCTGGATCGGATGGTCGCCAGACGTCGTGCTCCCGGTGGAAGACGGCGCGCTGAGCGGCAGCCACAACGTCAGGCTGTCTATCGGGGGCAGGGCGGTCGGCGGGGTATTGCGGGGTGAAGACGGCGCGGGCCTGGGCCAGATCCACTCGTCGCCAGTCCACTCGAGCCTGGTGCCGCTCACGATCTGGATCTGGCATACGTTGTTCCACGGTGAGCGCTCCCAGTCAAAGCCATACTCCCTCAGGACAGTGATGGTGTTGCCGGTGCCAGCCTCGCTCGCGTAAGGGCTGGTGGTCAGCTGTTCAAGAAGTTCAGGATCGCTCCACGCTCCCGCGATCGCGCGCAAATACGCGGTGCGAAACCGCATCAGCTGGCTCATGTCTTTCATCGAATTCTTCCTTTTTCGTGACGCGCTCCGCGATGTCTCGCAGGCAGGGGTGAAGCGCGAGCAGCTCGTCGAGGCGGGCTCGGTATGGCGAGGCGCCGCCGAAGCGCCGGAGCAGCTCCAGCGTCGCCAGCGCTTCAATCCTCGGCATGTCGTAGCGCCGCGCGAGCCGGGCGGCTTGCTCCAGCGAGAGCCGCACGCCTTCGGCCGCAGGATCCTTGTGCGCCTCGTACATGGCCCGGCGGAGGTGGAGCTCGGGCTCGTAGTAGTGCTCGTCGTTCTCGCGGCACAAAGAGAGGCAATGGTCGATGCACGCGATGGCCGCGTCGAGATCGCCGCGCTCGGTCTGGCGGTCGGCCATCAGAGAGCCGTAGTACGAGAGGCCGAGCTTGCACCCGAGGCTGGAGAGGCCTTCCATGATCGCCCGGGCGCGCTGGTCGTCGCCGGTCGCCCAGTCGTGGAGGGTCTTCGCATAGCCCTCGTAGGCAGGCAGCCCATGTTTACCGCTCAGGGTGAGGATCTCTCCGGCCATGGAGGCGACCGCGCGCCGGTCGCCAGCGAGCTGGTAGATCATGCACCCATACAGCAGACAAAGGGCGATCGAGGGCACGTGGCCGACCTCGCGCGCCCATTCGAGGGCGCTCGTGATGTGCGCGAAGGCAGAGGCGGTGTCGCCGGAGTACCAGCAGAGCTGCGCCACGTACGCCTTCGCCAGGACCAGCGAGTCCAGCCCGAACCGCACCCCGTGGTCCCGATGAAGGTCGGGATCGTAGAGCTCGACCGCGCGCTCGGCCACGCGCCGCGCGGCTGCGTGGTCGCCATCCACGAAGAGGGCGAGCGCGTAGAGCGCCTCGACAGCGGCGCGGAGCCCCCGGTCGCCGGAGCGCTCGGCGATGGCGACCAGCTCTTCTATCAACGCGCGCGCCGTTCGGCGGTTGCTGGCCACGTGATGGTAGACGAACAGGAAGCTCAACGTCGGCACACGGTGCTCGCTGTCCTGTGTGAGCAGCTGCAGCAGGCTGGCCGAGCGATCGACGGTCGCCTTGACCCGTGGATCGGCCCAACCATGGTTCGCCATCAGGGCCTGGGTCAGGACGCCGTTCGCGCGGAGCTCGGCCTCGACCCCCTCGGCGCCCGACAGCGCTTCGGCCCACGCCACAGCATTGGAGGCGTGCACGATGGCCTCGGCGTAGGCCGAGCGCTGCAGCGCCTGCTCCGCGGCGCGCTGCGCGTAACCGACGGCCTGCCCCTTCTGCTCCGCCGCCGCGTGGTGGTACGCGAGCAGATCCGGCCGCGTCCGGACCATCTCCGGAAACCGCTCCTCCAGCGTCGCAGCGATCCGCGCGTGGACCCTCCGCCGCGCGCCCGTGGAGAGCGACTCATAGGCCGCATCCCGCACCAGCGCGTGCTTGAACACCCCGACTGCATCCTTCTGCCGCCGCTTGCGCAGCAGGAGCCCCGCGCTCATCAGCCGCTCCAGGTCGTCCTTCACCGCCGCCGGGCCGAGCGGGCTCGCTGCCGAGAGCACCTCGACGCTGAACTCCCGCCCCAGCGCGGCCGCGAGCTGGGCCGTCTCCTTGGCGCGCTCCAGCCGATCCAGGCGCGCCGTGAGCAGCGCCCGCAAGGTCCCCGGGATCGCTGCCCTCGAAAGCGACCCCGTGAGCTCGTAGCGATCCTCCCGCTCCACGAGGAGCCCCGAGTCGACCATCATCCGGAGCAGCTCCTCCGCGAAGAGCGGGACCCCGTCCGCGCGGCCAGCCACCTGCTCGACCACGGCGGGAGGCAGCGCCTTGTTGCCCACCAGCCCGGCGAGCATCTCCTCCATCTGCCGACGCTCCAGGCGGCTCAGCGGGAGCAGCAGCACGTCGGCCGTCGAGAACGACGGTGAGAACTCGGAGCGAGCCGTCATCAGGACGCACATGGGGACCGCGGGCACCTCGCGAACCAGCTCCGCGAGGAACTCCATCGTGGTGGGGTCGGCCCAATGCAAATCTTCGGCCAGCAGAAGGACGGGCCGCCTGTCGGCCATCGCGAGGAGCAGCGACGCGACCGCCTTGAGCGTCAGCGCCTTCTGCCGCTGCGCCGAGACGTCGAGCGGGGCGTACGGGGCGCCGAGGGGCAGGGAGAAGAGCGGCACGAAGAGCGGCATGGACTCGGCCAGCGCGAGGCCGTGGCCGGCGAGCTCCCCCTCGAGCCGCGCGATCGTGCTGCCCGCGTCGGGCTCCTGGTCGAGCCCGAGCGTGCGCTCGAGGAGCTCGATCACCGGGCGCAGGGGGCTGTTTTGCGTGGCGGGCGAGCACCGCGCCTCGAGGAAGGTGTGGTCCTCGTGCGCTACCCGATCGCGCAGCGCGCGCGCCAGGCGGCTCTTGCCGATGCCGGCCTCGCCGGTGATGAGGCTCGACTGGCCCGCCCCCTCGCACGCGCGGCGCCACCGCTCCAGGAGGAGCCCGATCTCCGCATCTCGACCGGAGAGCGGCGCCTTCGAGCCGTCGGGGGTCGGCCACCTCGCCGCAGCGCCGTGCTCCTGCCCGAGGCGGTAGGTCTCCACCGGCGCCGCGATTCCCTCGATGGAGCAGGCCCCTTCGCTCTCGAGGTCGAAGGAGGCGCGCAGCAGCGCTTGCGACGCGGCGCTGACCGCCACGGCTCCCGGCGGCGCCAGCGCGGCGAGCCGCGCGGCGAGCCGCGGGGTGGCGCCGGTGACGAGGCACGCGCCGTCGAGATCCCCCAGATTCCCGTCGACGACCAGGCCGGTGTGGAGGCCGACGCTCACGTCGATCCGCACGCCCGGCGCCGCGCTGCGTGGGTCCTCGGCGTCCTCGGGTTGCGCGGCGCCGGCCATCGCCAGCGCCGCGCGGGCAGCGCGCTTGGCGTCGTCCTCCGCCGCGCTGGGGTAGCCGAAGTAGACCAGCAGATCGTCGCCGAGCGCCGCGGCCACGTACCCCCCGTACCGGCGCCCGACGTCCGCGCAGAGGGTGAGCGCCGAGCGCAGGGGATCGTCCAGCGCCTCGGCGTCGGCGGCCTGCCCGGCGGCCGCGCGCGCCCTCAGGTGACAGCAGAGCGCCGTCAGCTGCCGGCGCTCGCCGTCGAGCGCGGGCGCCCTCCGTCGGTCGAGCGACGTGGCGACCGTCGCGGCCGAGGCGAGCGACCGCGTGTCGGCGCCGGCCGAGGGGCCGCCGGCGCCGAGCATCGCCTCGCGCGAGAGCCCGCGCAGGTTGCATGCCTCGAGCGCCTCGAAGAGCCCACGGGCGGTGACATCGCGCGCGCCTTCGTCCTTGCGGAGAGCGCGGGCGAGCAGATCGCCCAGGGGGTGGCGCTCGAGCGCGGCGGGGATCGGGACGGGATCGGGGCCGAGCAGCCGGTAGAAGATCTCGGCCTCCGTGCCGCCGTACGCCGGCTTGCCCGTCAGGCACTCGAGGAACACGAGGCCCCACGAGAACAGATCCGCGCGCGGCGAAGCCTCGGCGCCGCGCCACTGCTCCGGCGCCCCGTAGCCAGGCGTGCCCAGCGCGTCGTGGCTGCCGGTCAGGCGCGTGGATCGCTCGTCGTCGAGCGTGGCGCCGATCCCGAAGTCGAGCACCAGCGCGTTGCGGCGGGCGCCCGTGGGGATCACCATGATGTTGCTGGGCTTGAGGTCGCGGTGGACCACGCCCACCGCGTGGGCGCACGCGAGAGCGTCGAGCACCTGGAGCATCAGGTGCCGCGCCTCGGACGGCGCGAGCGCGCCCTCTCGCTCGAGCAGGGCGGCGAGGTTGTCGCCAGGCGCGAAGGCGAACGCGGCGTAGAGGATCCCCTCTTCCACCTGCCCCGCGTCGACGAGCTGGACGAGGTTGGGGTGGTGAAGCTGGGCGCAGAGCCGCGTCTCGCGCAGGAAGCGCGTGACCCGCCTGTCGGTCTGCGTGACGCGCGCGACGCCTCCCTGCTCGGCGAGGCGCAGGATCTTCAGGGCGATCGGCTGCCCGGTGGTGAGCTGGCGGGCCTTGTGCACCACGCCGAAGCCGCCCTCGCCGAGCTTGGCCAGGATCTCGTAACGCCCGTCGAACGTGGCGCCTGGTGCGAGCGCGGCACTGTTTGCGACATAGCATTGCATGCTCGATCTCGTGGTCGCTGGAGGCGCTCGGAGAGCGCCGGCACCGCTCCCTCAGGGCTCCTTGTCGGCGTCGAGCACCGCCAGGAGATCCGGCTCGACCTCACCTCCAAGCAGGTCCAGCACCTCGCGCACCCGCGAGAGCTCGCGCCGCAGCGTCCGATGATGGTTGCGGTTCTTGAGCAGCATCTCCTGGCCGAGCAGCGTGAAGGCGTCGTCCCGGTTGCCCGTCCGCTGCACCGCCGCGCCGAGGACCATGCCTCGAAATGCGTCGGTCAGCTCGAGCGGGAGCGGGGCGCTTCCGCCGCGGCGTCGCTCGGCCTCGTTCACGAAGCTGAGCGCCGCCCGCCAGAGCAGCTTGGTCAGCGCGCTCGGCTCGGCGTCGCTGTCGAAGGTGAGCGCGCGCTCGACGTGGCGCCGCTGGATCACGAGATCGCCGCCGAGGCCGCTCTGCCCCGCGAGATGGAGCGCGTAAGCGCGCCGGACGATGTTGTCGAGCTGCCGCAGGTTGCCCGGCCAGGGCGCGGACACGAGGAGCTTCATGGCTTCGGGCTCGAAGCGCGCCGTGCCCGTGCCGTCGGCCTCCTGATGGCGCCGGTTCAGCATGTAGTCGGCCCAGCGCGGGAGCTCATCGAGCCGCTCGGCGAGCGGGAGCAGCCGCACCGGCAGGACGTTGATGCGGTAGTACAGGTCCTCGCGGAAGCGGCCGGCGCGCACGGCGGCGCGCAGATCGGCGTTGGTGCCGACGAGGAGGCGCGCGTCGGCGCGGCGCTCCCCCGCCCCGTCATCGCCCAGCATCCGGTAAGCGCGCTCCTCGATGAAGCGCAGGAGGCCCGCCTGGGCCTTGAGCGAGAGCTTGTCGATCTCGTCGAGGAAGAGCGTGCCCTTCGCGGCGCGGGCGACCGCGCCCGGGTTGTCCTTGACGGCTCCGGTGAAGGCGCCCCGCTTCCAGCCGAACAGCTCGGCCATCTGCAGGTCCTCGGGCACGCCGAGGAGGTCCAGCGATTCGAAGGGCTGGCCCCGGCGCTGCGAGTGCTCGTGGCACCAGCGCGCGAGCCTGGATTTCCCGGCGCCGGTCGGGCCGGTGATCAGGATGGTGTCGTCCCGCGGGGCGAAGGCGCGGAGCAGCTCGACGAGGTGCGCGGTGCTCTGACCGACGACCGGCAGGAACTCGTCCGGGCTCGCCGGCTCGTCCGAGCGAAGCGGCAGCGCGCGGGCGGCGATGAAGGCCCCGGCGATGCTGGCGAGGATCGCCAGCTCCTCGTGGCACTCCGCCCAGGGGAGATCGAGCCCGACGGCCCCCCTGCAGCTCACCTCGATCGTGATCATGCCGTCGACGCTGCCGCCCGGCGCGCGCAGCGGGACGACATGGACGTGGGTCGCGTCGCGACCGAGCATCCGCTCGCGTGTCGCGTCGCCGGGCATGCCGGCGGCCTCTGGCGGGTGGCGGTGCGCCATGGCCCCGTCCGGCATCCAGGAGCGGAGCGCAGCGCGCTGGACGTCGATCGAGACCGAACAGCGGTGCTTCTCGATCCAGCTCCAGACGCTGCCGGAGGTGAGATAGCCGGTGCCTTCGATGCGCGCGCCGCTCAGGCGGTCGACGCCGAAGAGGCGCTGGTAGCTGTCCTCGGGGCGGAGGTGGACGACGCCACGCAGGATCCGAGCGCGGCCGGCGAACGGGCTGTCGGCGAGCGCCTCTTCGACGCAGGTGAACACGGCCTGGAGGACCGCCGTGGCAGCTTCGTCAAAGTACGTGGCCGACACGAGGCGGGGGACGAGGGAGATGAAGCTCTCGTCACGGGATGCGGTCACGGTGGGCAGCAGGAAAGCAGGAGAACCGGGACGGGTCCAGGTGGAACGAACAGGCTCGCGTCTCCCGCGGACGCAGTGCGTCAGGGCGGGACGCGCGCCTCCTCCTGACTCGGAGGCCGTGGCAGCGCCGGCGCCCTGCCGGAGGGACCACGGGAGCCGCCGCGGGTCCGAAAGCGCACCAGCGACGCGCTGCTCGTGGCCGTGCGCGCCCTTGCGCTGCGGCGCCTGCCCGACACGCCGCCCCTCAGCGAGGTGGCCTCGGCGCTGGGGCTCAGCGTGCGCTCGCTGCAGCGCAAACTCTCGCTGAGCCGCACCTCGTTCGTGGAGGTGCTGGACGAGGTACGCCGCGATCGCGCGGAGCAGCTGCTGGACGAAGGGGTGCTGACGCTCGGCGAGATCGCCGCCCGTGTGGGGTTCGCCGAGCCGGCCTCCTTCACGCGCGCGTGGCGGCGCTGGCGCGGAGAGGCCCCGTCACGGAGCCTTCGCCGCGGATCGGCGCTCGCGCCACGCGCGAGGCCGGTGAAGCGCCCGGGGTTCCTCGTGGGAGAACGCGTATCTCACCGGCTCGGCGAACGCGACGGCGGCGCCCTGCGAGACCGCCGTCGCCAGCCGGCTCGTCCACCGCGGTGCGCCGGAGGTGATCTGGTAACGTTTCGAGCATGCGGATTACGGCGTGGATCGGTTGCGCCTGGTGGACGCTCGGGTGCGTGGCGTGCGGCGGCTCGTCGAGCGACGGCGGCCCCCCGGGCGCTGGCGGCGGAGCAGCCACGGGCACCGCGACTACCGGGACCGGCGGCGCCGCCGCGACCTCCGGGGTCGGTGGCTCTGCGGGCGGCGCGAACGGCGCGGGCGGCGCGGGCGGCGCGAACGGCGCGGGCGGCGCGGGCGGCGCGGGCGGCGCGCCGCGCGAGCTGCACGTGGACACGAGCTCACCCGAGCTCAGCGAGATCCGGTTCAAGCCCAGCGAGCTCGATCCAGAGGTCTCCGACCGCGACCTGGAGCAGGTGGCCCTCCTCGACACTCGGGTCGCGCGGTTCGCGGGCAAGCTCGTCGTCACGCTGTCGGGGAGCAACCAGCCTCCTGGCCCGCTCGACCTCACCCGCTTCGTCGCCGCGCGCGGCTTTCACGCGTTCGCGGTCGCCTACAAGAACGACTACAACATCGTTCAAAATGATCCGGACACGTTCGGCGACGCGCGGCTCGAGGCGTTCGACGGTCAGGACCACACCGCGCTCATCGAGGTGACAAGGGCCGACAGCATCGAAGCGCGGCTGGCGAAGGCGCTCGCGCACCTGAAAGAGGTCCACCCGCGAGGCGACTGGGGCTACTTCCTCGAAGACGACGGGAGCCCGCGCTGGTCGGTCATCATCTTCAGCGGCCACTCGCACGGCGCGAGCTCGGCCGCCCGCATCGGCAAGGTCGTCCGGCTCGACCGGGTGGTGTCGCTGGCCGGGCCGCGCGACACGACCCCGGTGAGCGCCAGCTGGCTGTCGGAGCCGTCGGCGACGCCCGTGGATCGCATGTTCGGATTGACCGGCGAGCGCGATGAGCAGCACCCGGATCACCTCAAAGCATTCGACCTCATCGGACTCCCCGGCGAGCTCGTCGAGGTCGACGTCCCGGGCGCGGCGCCGCCGTACGGCGGATCGCACCGGCTCGCGCTCAAGGACGGCGACCACGGAGCCTCCGGTAATTGCGGCGCGCACGTCGCCGTCTGCGAGGCGATGTTCGGCTTGCCGCTGCCGTGATGTCGGGCAGCGGCGCCGTCGAGTCGGAGCTCGCTCCGGTCATAGGCCTTCTGGAGGCGTACGAGGACCTTGCCGCGGAAGAGAGCGCCGAGCACGCGCACTCCATGTCTTGTGGTGCGCCACAGGCGCATCGCGTTTATTGCGGGAAGTCGGAGGGGGAAGCGAACTGCCATGATGCCGAGGGCGCCTAGGACACCGATCACGTTGAGTCGAGCGAGAATTAGCCGCCAAGGACGCCAAGAACAAAAAAAAAACACAATCTTGGCGTCCTTGGCGGTTCAAATTCCTGCTCTTTTCTGGGGTTTCAACCCATTTGTCGCTCCAGCTAGACGGCCGTCCCGCCACCATCGATGGGCTCAGCGGCCTTGCCTCTGAGCGCCGATTTCACGTGGTCATGAGAGGCGCGCAGAATATCGCCCAGCTTGTCGAGCTCATCGATCGAATCCATCGTTATGCACGACCAGCCCAGCTGGGGGACGGTGACTGGAAGCGAGGCAGCCATAGGGAGCACCCTCTCACTCGGCAGAGGTACCCAGACGCACGGCTTCTTGCGACCAGCCAGCAGCCTGCAGAACACCGCCGTCCGCCTCTCGTGGAGGTGTATCTTGAAATAGGAGACGGAGTCCTCGTATGCGATCGGACGTTCGGTCCCGAGCAGCCGCTGAACCGTCGCGAAGGCGTTGAGCTCTTCCTGCGTCGTTTCGACCCTGTTGACCTGCGGCTCCTCGGGGAGAGCGCTGATGCGCGACTGTGTCTCCAGGACCGACGCTAGCGCGCGCTGCTTGGCCCATTCATTGATGGCATTGGCGACGATCGGCTTCCAGCTCTCGACCACCGCCGTGGTCAGATTCCTCGTCTCGATCCGGGCGACGGCGAGCTTGGTGAACTCCGGCGCCGGTTCAAGGAGCCTGGCCAGCTCCTGCACAAGGAGGTTCTGCTGTCGGGTCCGCTGTGCGAACGTCCGAAGGAGGCCAGAGTTGTACTCGGACCTCTGCAGCACCGTGAGAAAGTCGAGGGGCGGCTGCTCGTCGATCAGGACGTCCCACTGCACGAACGGCTCCTTGTCCATCACGTTCTCGTTCACCATGTCGGTGAAGAAGCGCCATTGGATACCGTTCGTCAGAATACCGAGCTTCGCCTCCGGCGCTTTCGCGAAATAGTCCGCCAGTTGCTCGTCGAAGCCGGCCAGCTTCCGTCCCGCTTCCTTGGCCTCCACGAAGAAGATGGGGCGGCTACTTTGCAGAAACGCCCAGTCAATCGGCTTGACCGAGCGTTCCTTGCCAAAGTCGACGCGATACTCGGGAATACACTGACGAGGATCCGTCAGATCGTAGCCAAGAAGAGTGAACAGCGGTCCGATCAGGCTTTGCTTCGTTGCCTGCTCGTTGCCCTTGACGTGCTCCGCCAGCTCCCGAACACGGTTGACATAGGATCCGAGCGCCTCCCTCATCGTCTTCCCCTTTCGCCCTGACGAGGCTACAGGAACGCGGCGCCGGGTGTCGAGTGCGCCACGCCTGATTTCGCCGATCTGAAGGCTCGCGGAGACAGCCGAGGCTCTTCAGGATTGTGGGGCGGGTCTTGGCGAGGGGGCGCGAGACCGGCAAGCGCCGCGCGATGGCGACGAAGTGCGTCATCGTGATACAGGAGCGGCCGCGCTCACCCTGGGCGCGCTGGTCGGCCAGCCACGCCTTCGCGGCGGGGGCGTCCAGCACATCGGACAGCTCCGCCACCTGCGCGAACAGCTCGGGGAAGAATCGGTAGTTTCACGACGCGCGCCGCGACAGAAGCTCCGGGCGCGCACCGGAGGCCTTCGTGCTCGTGCCAATTACCGGGGAAAAGAGTGCTTCGAGAGTGCGAAGGGCGAAGTCGGCCTCGACCATTATGAAGTCCGCAGCTTCACGGGCTGGCGCGGTTCTGCGCTGATCCTGGTGGCGATGGCATCATCAGGCGCTGGCGCGCAGCTGTCACTACCGGCGCCGTGGCGCTCGACCGCCATGAGTACGACTGTAGTAGGAGGGAACGCGCTCACCGCCTAGCGCCGCGCCCGCAGCGCGCCGAGCCGCGCCCGCGCCTGCTCCGCGGAGATGGATCGCGGGCGCGCCTTGCCCCAGCGCTCGAGGACCGCCTCGTACGCCGCGGCGGCGCCGCGCAGATCGCCTGTCGCCTCCAGGGCCATGCCGAGATAGAGCCGCGCCTCCGTGGTCGAGAACGGGTCGGCCAGGGCCGCGCACGACCGCGCCACGCGCGTCAGCGGCCCGATCGCCTCCTGCCCCTTCCCCGCGAGCGCGTACACCTTGCCGATGCGCAGATCGAGCAGGAGCCACCGGCCGCTCTCCGACGGGAGCGGCTGGTCGAGCGGCATCGTCTCGAACGCCGCCGCCGCGTCGGCCGCGGTCTCCACGCCGGCGGCGTAGGCCTCGGTCCAGAGCAGCCAGCGGTGCTCCGGCTTGATCTCCTGCGCCGCAGCGCGCCACTTCGACTGGACCCGCTCCACCCATGCCAAGCGCGCCGCGTCGTACGCCTCCTGCGTCATCGACGCTGCCCGGCGGCTGTACGGCAAGAACGCGATGGTCCAGTCGGCCGTGGTCGCCGGCTCGGACCAGGCGCTCATCCGGCGGAGGAAATCATCCGCCACACGCCCGGCATCCCGCGGCAAACCCATCTCACGGTAGAGCTCCGCCAGCCTGAGGGCCGGGCTCGCGTGCGCGTCCTGATCGTTCCTGCCGGCGACCTCGCGCTGCCACGCGCGGGCGTGCTCCACCGCCAGCTCGAAATCGCCGTCCAGGACCGCGAGCGAGATCCGATCGAGCAGCTCCTTCGCCCTCCGCTCGCTTTCGGGGACCGCCGCCCACCCCTGCTCCAGCGCCACGAGCACGCTCTCGCGCGGCGCGCCCCGCGCATGGAGCGCCAGCGCCAGGTGCCGGTGCGCCGGCGCCGCCTTCGGATCGATCGAGAGCCACCGGCGCGCGTGCTCCTCGACTTGCCGGCAATCGCCCTGGCGATGGAGGAGGCGAACCCGGTTCGCGAGGCAGAGCGTCGCGCCGGGAGCCGTCTCGGCGCACGCCTGGTAGGCGGCGAGCTCCGCCGCGACATCCCCCTTCATCCCGAGCGACTCTCCCTTCGACCCCCACGCGAGCACGTGGCCCCGGTCCAGGGCGAGCGCCCGATCGTACGCCTCGATGGCGGCGTCGAACCGGAGCTGCGCGAACCTCGCCGCGCCCAGGTACACGAGGAGCTCCGGATCGGCCGGAAACCTCGAGGCCGCGGCCTCGAGCCGCCGCTCCCAGGCGACGGCATCGGAGGGCTGGCGCACGTATGGCTCGGCCGCGTCGAGCAGCGCCATGTCGCGCTCGCCGAGGGCGGCCCGGTGCCGGAGCGCGAGCTGGAAGTGCTCGCGCGCCACGGCCGGCCTCTGTCGAAACGTCCAGATCGCCACGCGCAGGTGGCCGGCGCCGAGGCCACGATCCAGCGCCACGGCGCGCTCCATCGTGCGCGCGGCCACGTCCGGCGCGCCGTCACGGTAGGCCTGCAGCGCCTCCTGGTAGAGCGCCGCGGCCTCCGGGTTGCTCGAGGCGGGGCGCGGCGGCTCCGGGGCGGCGACTGCGGCGCTGCTCGGCGGGGGCGGCGGCTCCGGGGGACGCCGGAGCACCGCGACCGCGGCGCCTGCGACCGCCGAGGCCGCCAGCGCGAGCGCGATGAGCCCGCGCCGGCCCGGCCGCGCGCGCTCGTCGCGTGCGGTCCGCACCACGACGGCCTCGCCCGACGCGGCCCCGTGGTCCGGCCGCGGCGCGGGCTCCGCACCGGCCGGCGCGGGCGGCGCGCCCTCGGGGCGCAGCGACGCCGGGTCGGTCCGGTGCGGCACGGTCGGCTCGAAGCCGATCCCCGCGGGCGTGCCCGCGTGCTCGGCGCCTGGCGCAGGGCCGCCCCGCGCGTTCCCGCTCTCGACCCGCGTCTCGGCCTCTCGCGCCGCGGGCGGCGAGCGCGGCGGGAGGCTCGGCAGCTCGTCCTCGAGCCCCTCCGCGGCGATCAGCGCGCGCCAGAACGCGCCGGCGTCGGGGTACCGGTCGCGCGGAGAGACGCTGAGCGCCCGCGAGAGCACGCGCTCGACGGCGTCCGGCGCCGAGACGCCGCGCGCCCGCAGCGTGGGGCGCAGCACAGGATCGACGACCACCGAATAGAGCTCGACGATCCCCTCCCCCTCCAGCGCCCGAGCCCCCGTCACGAGCTCCACGAAGACGAGCGCGAGCGCGAAGACATCGGTCCATGGCCCCGTCGCGCCCCGCTGTTTGTCGAACTGCTCCGGAGCGCCGTAGCGGGGCGTGAACACCGACGGCCCCTCCGCGGTGCTCGCGAGCGCCGCGGTGCGCGAGCGCTGATCGCCGATGATCTTGGCGATGCCGAAATCGAGGACCTTGAGCGTCCTCGCGCCCCCCGCCTCGGCGAGGAAGAGGTTCTCCGGCTTGACGTCGCGGTGCGCGATGTTCTGCTCGTGCGCCACCGCGAGGGCGCGCACCGCGGGGTCGAGCAGGCGTATCGCCTCGCGGCGGGACAGGGCGCCGCCGCCTCCGGCGCGCAGGCGCTCGAGGTGGCTGGCGAGCGTCTCGCCGTCCAGCCACTCGAGCACGAGATAGGGCACGCGAGCGCCGTCCTGGGTCGTGAAGGCGCCGATGTCGAGCGCCTGCACGATGCCGGGCGAGAGGCGCGAGAGCTGGAGCAGGAGCCGCCCCTCGTCGCGCAGCCGTCGAACGAAATCCAGCTGCGCCTCGGGCGAGAGCTCGTCGGGCAGCCTGAGGCACTTGATCGCGACGGGCGCGTCGAACCCCTCGTGCACGCCGCGATAGACGACGCCGAACCCGCCGGCGCCGACGGCGGAGAGGACACGGTATTTGCCGTCGATCGTCGTCCCGCAGAGCCGGAATACGTCGCGCTGGGCCCCGGACATCGGCGGGAGTATACGCCATCTCCGGAGGGCAGACTCAGGGCGACTCGGCGTTCGCCATGGCGGCCCGGAGCCGGCCGCAGGCCTCGACGAACCCGGTCGAGAGGACCTGGTCGAGGTGCCAGAAGTTCCTCTGCCGCTCGTGCTCGTAGAACCGGGCGATCGTCACCAGGAGCAGGTCCACGCACAGCGCCGGGTCGCGCCAGGCGGGCTCCGTCCGCGGCCCTCTCCGCGACCCGCTCCGTGGCCCGTCAGCGCACGACGCGGCGAGCGTCCGCTCGAGCACCGCAGCGACCTGCGCGAGCTGCAGCACCATCCGGCGGCACGCGCTCGCGCGGATCCCTCCGCCCTTGGCAGCCACCGGCCGCAGCGTGTCGTCGAACGCCGTCGCGAGCTCGCGCCACAGCAGCGCGCCCGCCTGATCCACCGCCTCCTTGAGCCCCGCGGCCGGAACGCGCGGCGAGAGCGCGTCGACGAGGCGGGCGCGCGCCCCCGCGTCCTCGGCCAGCGCGCGGTACGGCGCCGACCAGCGGGCGACCTGGCGGCGAACGTCGCCCACGGTCAGATCGAGCTTGAGCCCCGTGATGGGGAGGAGCGACGCGTCCGGCAGCTTCAGGGAAGGCCTGTGCCAGGCGTACTTGCTCTCCATGAAATCGGCGAGCATCTCGGCGATGCCGTTGCTCGCGGCCACCTGGAGTCGCGCCCTGACGTCGGCCTCGGCGAAGCGGCGCAGCGCCGCCTCGTCGAGCTCGGTGCGGCCCCCGCGCTCGACGAAGGCCGAGGCGATGCCGGGGCCGACCGCGCCGGGAAAGACGGTGTCGAGCGCGAGGGGCTCCTCGAGCCGCGGCAGCACCGCGTACTCCCACTCGAACTCGGCCAGCGCCTCCTGCCACGCATGGCCCCAGGCGTCATGAACCACGTAGTCTTCGACCTCCGGCGTCCGGAGGACCATCACCATGGTGGCGAGGGTCTGTGTGACGACCTCCGTCGGGACCGAGGCCGCGTCCGCGAGGGAGCGCGCGAGCGCCGGATCGATGGCCGCGCGGTCGAAGTAGCCGAACGCGGGAAACCGCGCCGTCGCCGCGGTGTTCGTGTCGTCGCATCGGGCGATGAAGGCGGAGATGGCGCGCCGCTCCTCCTCCGGGCGCTCGTCCCAGCCGGGCACCTCGAGCCGCGGCGCCTCGCCGGAGCCCGCCGCGCCGGGCGGCGCCGACGCGCGGAGGCACAGGAAGATCGCGGTCGACGTCATGAGCAGATCCACGTCGCCGGGACGCCACGGCAACGGGCCGTAGATCGCGCTCATGAGCTCGGCGCACGCGGCGGGCGACGCGCCCCCCTTCGCGGCGAGCTGCGATGCGATCGCCTTCGTGATCCTGTGCTTCACCGCGAGGTTGGAGGTCATATGATCCATCGCGGCCTCGACCTGCGCGAGCTCCGCCTCGTCCCACCCGAGCGCCTCTCGCAGCGCCCGCCGGACGATCGGGATCCCCTCGCTGCCCTCCGGCAGATCGAGCGGGAAATCGAGGAGCGGGCGCGACGCGACCGTATCGATGAGCGGCGCGGAGCTGCTGCCGGCGAACCGGAGCCAGAGCAGCACCGCCTCGGTGAACCAGGCCCGGAACGACGCGCTCGCCGCGTGGAACTCGTCCGGGGTCGGCTCGCTCAGGGCGTCGATGCCGCGCATCAGCCGCTCGCGAAGATCGCGCCCCCTCGCCTCCCGCTCCTCGCGGCTGCCCTTCGTCGCATCTTGCAGCTCCTCGATGTCGGCGAGCAGATCGAGCGTGGGTCCCCACGCGGCCGGGAGCGTCGGCTCGAAGAGGGCTGCCGCGCACAGGATTGGCATCGAGGGCTGAGAACTTCCGTTCTGCTGGTCCATGGCGTTTCCTTGAAGAGGGGTGCGACCTCCCATCGCATCACAGGCGCATGCCCTGAGCAAGGCCCCGGACCAGCACGTCCGAGGGAGAAGACGGGAGCCTGCGGCACACACCGCAGGTTCGTGTCCTCGGGCCTGCGATGTGTCTCTCGGGCCTCCGCGCCGGCCGCACGGGCTCCACCATGAACGCTGGCGTCCGCTTCGGGACCGCTCTAGTTTTTTCGCGCGCCCGCGGTCCCGTCCGGGATCGCCGGCGCACGGAGCGCACCCAAGTACTGATCTCTCGTAAGCGACGAGGGCACTGGATCCATTGGCGGGTGCAGGGCGCTCACCAGTGGAGTACCCTCAGCCCCGGTATTCGTGGGAAGCTGCGAGCGTCTCGGGTTGCCACATCATACCCGACTGCGAGCGCTGTCGCCGCAATCAAGAGGTCGTGCGCACCGACAGGCGAGCCCTTCGCCGCGAGTTCAGCAGAAAGGCGAGCGTGCACGCGTGCAACCACGAGATCGAACGAAATCAAAGACAAGTCGGCGAGCAGCCGCTCGACGAACGCCTCTCGCCGGGCGCGTTGCGAAGCTTCCACCGCTCGGTGAACCCCGTGCAAGAGCTCCGATGCGGTGATCGCCGCGATGGCCACCGGTTCGTCCCCGTGGTCACGAAGCACGCGCTCAAAGTCCAGCTTCCCACGTTCGGCCGCGATGAGCACGCTGGAGTCGATCAGCGCTCCCACGGGGTCTCCGGCATCATCGGCTGGTTCTGTGCGACCTCCTCGACGGCGTCGAGGTAACCATCGTCCGGGCGCGGCGCGGTTTGCAGCAGTCGAACGAGGTCTCGGACCGTGCGCCGCGCGGGAACGATGGGTTCGATCCGGCAGATCGGTTCACCTTCGCACTCGACGACAAATACGTCCCCATGCGAACGGACGCGCTCGAGTACATCCGGAAACGTCTGCGTGGCCTCAGCCGCGGAAATGTAGGACGCCATGCGGCTCATGGTACCCGGTCCGGTCCATCTGACAACCCGCCAGGCGCTGGCCCTCGCTTCGATGGCAGCGCCCACGCATGAACGGGACTCGGTGATGGGCCGAGACCCCGCTGAAGCGCGGCGGCGGAAGGGGCGGACGCGGCGCGTGGCGCCCCGGGGCGTCGAGTGGAGCGAGGCTCGGCGCAGCATTAACACCCGCCGTTTGTTGGGCGGCACGGCGCAGTTTACAAGCTTGGTCCGAGCCAAAGCTTGAGCGCCTTATTGAGGAGGTCCTTTCCACGCTTCTGAATCGCCTCCTCGTCCCAGGTAACATGCTCATGAAGCTGCTGATTGATCGGCAGCAATGATGCACTCATGAGTGCAGGCCTCTTCGTTATCCACGCTGAATTCGACACGGTTGAATTCAGCGCCTGGGTGACGAGCGTCAGATTCCCGAAAGTCTGAACGAGATCGCTGCGACGCTTGGTTGCAACAGCCTTCGAATCGTCGGGCTTCGCCTCCCATAGCTCCGTGCCTGACAAACCCTTCTCACCGCTCGGGAGCGTCCACTTTTCGAGCCAATTTTGGGGCATAATGTGCTCGACGGCGAGTGGACTATCAATCGTAATTCGCTCACTGAGATTCGTCAGGCGCTCTTCGCCGACACGTCGCAGGATATGAACAACCTTAGGACTGGTGAGCTCGTAGGCGTTCCCGTTCAACCACGCCTCTGAAAATTGAGCATCAGTGGGCCACGCCGAGCTCTCGCCAGAGAGACCAGAGAGAGTTACGCGGAGGATCTCTGGCGATGTCCCCGCCGTCCGCAAAACCCTGGCAAGATTAAGAAAAATGCGATTATAAGACTTGGTGGTCCACCCCAGCACAGCCCTTCGCAGAAGGTAAGATTCCAGAATCGCCAAAATCGACTTCCATTGGGTCTCATTCAGATTTGCGTCAAGAAGGACCAGCAACAATGGATAGCAAAAACTGACGAGGCGTAGGGGTACGCTGTGAGCTCCCCCCGGAACTCGCCCCTAGCGTTCCTTAAGGCCGCAAAGGGCTCGGACGACCGGCGGTCGAGCGTCGCCCACCAACGCCATGGCGTCAAGCATCGCGTCCGCCTTACCGAAGGTCCTTCACCCGCCGATCCGGCCTCGTCTGCGTACGCAAAGCCTCTGCGGTTGCCCCGTCGGCCACCGTGAACCTTCGCCCGGCCAGCGTCACCACGAGCTTTCGGCAGCCCGCGGAGCCGTCCTGCACGCTCCAGAGCGCCATCTTTGCGGAGTTGGCAAGCAGCGACCACGCTCCGGTCAGTTTCCTCGAGGCTCCGCCTCGGCGGCTCTGCCCCACCCCCTAGCGCCCGCCTCGCGATCGCTCTAGCTTCGCGCGCCCGCGGTCCCCTCCGGGATCGCCGGCGCACGAAGCAAGGAAAGAACTCCCATGCGCGTCTACATCATCGGCGCGGGCCCGGGCGATCCCGGGCTCATCACGGTGCGCGGCGCCGAGCTCGTCGCTCGCTGCCCGGTCGTCATGTACACGGGCTCGCTCGTCCCCCGGGAGATCGTGGCGTCCGCGCGGCCGGACGCCCGGGTCATCGACTCCTCCGGCATGACCCTCGACCAGATCGTGGAGGTCTTCGTCGAGGCCAGGGACGCAGGGCACGACGTGGCGCGCGTCCACACGGGCGATCCCGTCCTCTTCGGGTCGACGGCCGAGCAGATGCGCCGGATGGATGCGCTCGGGATCCCGTACGAGATCATCCCCGGCGTCTCGTCCTTCACCGCGGCGGCCGCGGCGCTCGGGCGCGAGCTCACGCTGCCCGAGCTCTCGCAGACCGTCATCCTGACGCGCGCCGAGGGGCGCACGCCGGTGCCGCCCGCCGAGCGGCTCGAGGAGCTCGCCCGCCACCAGGCGACGCTCTGCCTGTTCCTGAGCATCACCCTGCTCAAGGACGTGACCGCGGCGCTCATCCCGGCCTACGGCGCGGATTGCCCGGTCGCGGTGGTGCACAAGGCGAGCTGCCCCGATCAGAAGATCGTGAGAGGCACGCTCGCCAACATCCGGGACAAGGTGCGGGCCGAGGGCATCAAGAGCCAGTCGATGATCCTGGTCGGCCGGGTGCTCACCTCCACCGATTTCGCCGACTCGCGGCTCTATGATCCGGATTTCAGCCACCGCTTCCGCAAGGCCGAGAAGAAGCTCCTCGTCCCTGGCACGACCGAGGAGGACTCGTGAGCGCGGAGGAGAGCGCCGGAGCGGCGGCAGGTCGACGAGGGCTCGTCATCGTCTATACGGGCCACGGCAAGGGCAAGACGACGGCCGCGCTCGGCATGGTGTTCCGCGCGCTCGGCCGGGGCATGCGCGTCGCGGTCGTGCAGTTCATCAAGGGCAAGTGGAAGACCGGAGAGCGGCTGTTCGCCGAGACGCTCCCCAACCTGACGTTCCTCGTCATGGGGCGCGGCTTCACCTGGGAGAGCGACGATCTCTCGCGCGACAAGGCCGCGGCGCGCGCGGCCTTCCAGGAGGCCGCGGCGCTCATCGCGGGCGGCGAGCAGGACATCGTGGTGCTCGACGAGATCACGTATGCGCTCCATTACGGCTTCATCGCCGAGGACGAGCTGCTCGCGGCGCTGCGCGCGAGGCCCGCGCACGTGCACGTCGTGATCACCGGCAGGAACGCGCCCGACGCGCTCCTCGCGCTCGCCGATCTGGTGACGGAGATGAGATCGGTGAAGCACCCGTTCGAGCAGGGGCAAAAGGCCCAGATGGGAGTCGATTTCTGATGTCCCGGGCCATCCCCCGGCTCGTCGTCGCCGGCACGGCGAGCGGCGTCGGCAAGACGACCGCCACGGTGGCGATCGCGCGCGCGCTCCGCGCCCGCGGCCTCCAGGTCGCGCTGTTCAAGTGCGGCCCCGACTACCTGGATCCGACCTACCACGCCCGCGCGGTGGCCGGGATATCGCACAACCTCGACGGCTGGATGATGGGCCGGGAAGCGGTCCTGTCGACGTTCGCGGCGGAGACCGCCGGCGCCGACGTCGCGCTGATCGAGGGGGTGATGGGGCTGTTCGACGGGGCGAGCCCGACCGGGGAGGAGGGCTCGACCGCCGAGATCGCGAAATGGCTCGAGGCGCCGGTCGCGCTCGTGATCGACGCGTCCGGGATGGCCCGCAGCGTCGCGGCGCTCGTCCAGGGCTTCGCGGGCTTCGATCCGGCGCTGCGCGTCGCCGCTGTCGTGTGCAACCAGGTCGGCAGCCGCGGCCACCTCGACATCCTTCGACAGGCGCAGGCGCAGGTGAACCGGTCGCTGCCGGTCCTCGGCGGCCTGCCGCGGGACGAGGCGCAGCGCTTCCCCGAGCGCCACCTCGGCCTGCGCACGGCCGACGAGGCCGCGCTCCCCGAGGAGCGCCTCGACCACTGGGGCGCGCAGGCCGAGGCGTGGATCGGGCTCGACGCGCTGCTCGAGATCGCGCGCGCGGCGCCGCCCTTGCCGGCGGCCGGCGCGGCCGCGACGCCCGGCGCAGCCGCCGCCACCGGCGCGCAGCGCGGCCGGGCCCGCATCGGCGTGGCGTTCGACGAGGCCTTCCACTTCTACTACGCGGACAACCTGCGCCGCCTCGAGGCCGCCGGGGCCGAGCTCGTGCGCTTCTCGCCGATCCGCGACGCGCGCTTGCCCGACGTCGACGCGCTCTACCTCGGGGGCGGCTACCCCGAGGTGCACGCGGAGCGCCTGGCCGCGAACGCCGCGCTCCGCGACGAGATCCGCGCGTTCGCGGGCCGTGGGGGCCCGATCTACGCCGAGTGCGGCGGGCTCATGTACCTGACCGAGGCGATCCGCACGCTGGACGGGCGCGCGCACCCCATGGTCGGGCTCGTGCCCGCGGAGGCCGCGATGTGCGAGAAGCTGCAGGCGCTCGGGTACGTGGAGGTCGAGACGCAGGCGCGCACGATCCTGGGCGGCGCGGGGCTCCGCTTCCGCGGGCATCAGTTCCGCTACTCCGAGCTGCGCCCGTCGCAGCGCGCTGCGCCGGCGCCGGCCGAGCCGGCCGCGGCGCCGGCCGAGCCTCCGCCCGCGCAGGCGCCGCCGCCTGCCGAGCACGCGCCCTTGCCGATCGAGCACGCCTACTCCGTTCGGCGCCGGCGCGGCGGCCAGGTCGCGCGCGAGGGGTACCGGGCGGGGAGCGTCCTCGCCTCGTACGTGCACGCGCACTGGGCCTCGAACCCGCTCGTCCCCGAGGGGCTCGTCGCGAGCGCCGCCGCGCACCGGAAGGAGCGCGCGCGATGAGCGGCCCGGGCACAGCGCCGCGCCGGGTCGCGCTCATCGGCGGCGGCGTGCGCTCCGGCAAGAGCGCGTTCGCGCTCTCCCTCGCGCGCTCGCTCGGCGAGCGCCGCGCCTTCATCGCGACCGCCGAGCCGTTCGACGACGAGATGCGGGCGCGCATCGACGCGCACGTCCTCGAGCGGGGCGGCGCGTTCCTCACCGTGGAGGAGCCGATCGCGCTCCCCGAGCGCATCGCATCGCTCTCCGGCGTCGACGTCGTCGTCGTCGACTGCCTCACGCTCTGGCTCTCGAACCTGCTGCTCCGCGACGAGACCGAGGGCCGCGCGCTCGGGCCCATCGAGGAGCGCATCGAGGCGCTCGCCGCGGCGGTCGAGTCGGCGGCGCCGCACGTCGTCCTCGTCTCGAACGAGGTCGGCATGGGCGTGGTCCCGGAGAGCCGGCTCGGCCGGGCGTTCCGCGACCTCGCGGGGCGCGCGCACCAGCGGCTCGGCCGCTCGGCCAGCGAGCTCTACGTGGCCGTGATGGGCGCGATCCTCCGCCTGCGCCCCGGCCCGGTCGCGCTCGTCGGCGGCGGCGAGGACGCGCGATGACGGCGGCCGCCGCGCTGCTCGTCGCTGTCGCGTTCGACCTCGCCTGCGGCGAGCCCCCCGCCGCCGTCCACCCCGTCGTGTGGATGGGCTCCGCCATCCAGGCGCTGAAGCGCGCCGCGCCAGCGGGCGGCCGCGCCGCGGAGCTCCTCTTCGGCGCGCTCATGGCCCTCGCCGTCCCCTGCTTCTTCGCCGCGCTCGGCGCCGGCGTCGCGGCGCTGCTCGCCCCGCACCCCGTCCTCGCGCTCGCTTTGTCAGGTCTCTTGCTGAAGCCCACCTTCGCGCTCCGCGCGCTCCGCGACGCGGCCTATGGCGTGCGCGACGCCCTCGAAGCGGGCGACGTCACCGGGGCCCGCGGCGCGCTGCGGAGCCTCTGCAGCCGCGACCCGTCGGAGCTCGACGAGCCCGCGCTGGTCGCCGCGTCGGTCGAGTCGGTCGCGGAGAACGCGTCGGACAGCTTCGTCGCGCCGCTCTTTTATTTCGCCCTCTTCGGGCTCCCGGGCGCGCTCTTCTACCGCGCGGTGAACACGCTCGACGCGATGGTCGGCTACCACGGCCGCTACGAGTACCTCGGCAAGGCCTCGGCGCGGCTCGACGACGCGCTGAACTTCGTGCCGGCGCGGCTCACCGCGCTCCTCCTGCTCGCCGCCGGGTGGCTCCGCGGCGCCGACGCGCGCCGCGGCCTCGCCGTGCTCCTGCGCGACGGCGGCCTCACCGAGAGCCCGAACGCCGGCCGGCCCATGGCGGCGATGGCCGGGCTGCTCCGGGTCGAGCTCGAGAAGCGCGGCCACTACCGCCTCGGCGACCCCGTGGAGCCGCTCCGGCGGGGGCTCATCGACGAGGCCTGCCGGATCGTGGTGCTCGCGACGCTGCTCTTCGCCGGGCTCGCGGCGGCCCTCCTGGCGGCGGTTTCCTTTGGGCTTGGACAGGAGCTCTTCCGATGACGGCGCTCACGGTGATGGTCCAGGGCACGGCGTCCTCGGTCGGCAAGAGCCTGCTCTGCGCGGCGCTCTGCCGCATCTTCCAGCGCCGGGGCCTCCGGGTCGCGCCGTTCAAGTCGCAGAACATGGCGCTGAACTCGTTCGCGACCCTGGACGGCGGCGAGATCGGAAGGGCGCAGGCGGTGCAGGCCGAGGCGGCGCGCGTCGCGCCGACGGTCGACATGAACCCGGTGCTGCTCAAGCCCGAGGGCGACTCCCGCTCCCAGGTGATCGTGCTCGGCAAGCCGATCGGCAGCCTGCACGCGCGCGACTACTTCGCGTACCGGGGAGAGCTGAAGGACATCATCGCCCGCTCGCTCGGGCGGCTGCGCGAGGCGCACGACGTCGTGGTGATCGAGGGGGCGGGCAGCCCCGCGGAGATCAACCTGAAGGACCGCGACATCGTGAACATGCACGTCGCGCGCGCCGCCGACGCGCCGGTGCTGCTCGCCGGCGACATCGACCGAGGCGGCGTGTTCGCCGCGCTGGTCGGGACGATGGCGCTGCTCGAGCCCGACGAGCGCGCGCGCGTGGCCGCGTTCGTGATCAACAAGTTCCGCGGCGACCTCAAGCTGCTGGAGCCGGGGCTCGACATGCTGACGGCGCGGACGGGCGTCCCGGTGCTCGGCGTGGTGCCTTACCTGAAGCAGCTGCGCATCGCGGACGAGGACTCGGTGTCGCTGGAGGGCCGGCGGCGCCGGGCGCCGGCGGGCCCGGGAGAGCTCGACATCGCGGTGGTCCGGCTGCCGCGGATATCGAATTACGACGACGTGGAGCCGCTGGAGCACGAGCCCGGCGTGGTGGTGCGGTTCATCGAGCGGCCGGACGAGATCGGCAATGCAGATCTCGTGCTGCTCCCCGGGACGAAGAGCACGATGGCCGATCTCGCGTGGCTGCGCGCGAGCGGCCTCGCCGAGGCGGTCGCGGCGCGCGCCCGGCAGGGCGGCTGGACGCTCGGGATCTGCGGCGGCTGCCAGATGCTCGGCGGGGCGATCGAGGATCCGGAAGGCGTCGAGTCGGCCGAGCCGGCGGCGCGGGGCCTCGGGCTGCTCGATGTATGGACGCGGTTCGAGCGGACCAAGACGGTGGCGCAGGTGCGGGCGCGGCTGGCGGGCGGCTCGTTCCTCGGCCCGGCGGGCGCGGTGAACGCGGGAGAGGCCGAGGGCGAGGGGGCGGGAGAGCTGACCGGCTACGAGATCCACATGGGCCGCGTGGAGCGGGTGGGCGGCGCGGCCGCGGCGTTCGCGATCGGGTCGAGGGGCGGCAAGGCCGAGCCGGCGCTCGACGGGGCCGTGTCGGCGGACGGCGCCGTGGTGGGCACGATGATCCACGGGATCCTCGACAACGACGGGCTCCGGCGGTCGCTCCTCGCGGCGCTGCGCGAGCGGAGGGGGCTCCCCAGGGCCGCGGGCGAGCCGGCGATACCGAGCCGGCACGAGGAGTACGACCGGCTCGCGAATGCGGTGGAGGCGAGCCTCGACCGGGCGCTTCTCGACCGCATCGTGGGGCTCGACCGGCGCTGAGCGGCGCCCCGACGACCGGGCTCCCCGCGGCTCACTCCTTCGTGAACCTCATGTAGTGCCGGATGGGCCCCGAGGCGTCCCCTCCCGCCGATACCGGGAAGCCTCTGGTGAACGAGGATCCCTGCGCGCAGAACGGGTTCTCCTCGGGCTCCGCGCCCTCGGGCTCGAGGGTCAAGATGGATCCGGAGACCGACCAGGTGCCCGTCGACGGCGTCGTGATCCGCCCGAAGACAAACGTACACGCGCAGTCGGCGCCCGCATGAGCGCACTCCGCCGAGGTGAGGGGCGACTCCTTCCCAGCCGCGGCCCGCTGCATTTTCACGCTGAGCTGCGCGCACGTGATCGGGATGTCCTCGGCCGCGAGGCACGCCGCAGGGTACACCGCCTTGATCGGCCCCTGATGCGTGATGGTCGTGACATAGGTGTTATCGGCCCGGAATTCGGCGCGTCCGCTCACCACCATGCCGCTGATGTCGATCTCCCCGTCACACCCCTTGTTGAGGTCCTCGAACATCGAGGGATCCAGGCACGTCTCATCCATCGTCCAGCTTCCTGTCGGATCGCCGCCGCACGCCGCGACCAGCCCGCAGGAGGGGCCTTCTTCCTTGCTATTTCCCTCGTCGTCGACGCTGCCGCCGCACGCGGACAGCGCCAGCAGGGTCGTCACGATCACGGCCGAGAACACGCCAGAAACAGATTTCATCCCATCCCCCATTCGCGAGACTTCTTTATTGGAAGTAAATTCCACGCCAGAAGGGCCACACATCCGTTCATTCCGCGCCTGCACTGGAATACATGAGCTGTATCAAGATTCTTGCTTCTCGCCGCCGTCGTTTCGCCCCATCGTGCTCCGCGAGCATGAACACGACACGGGCGATCCACGGCCGCCGGGCGCGGCGCTCTTCCCTCGCGATCGCGGCGCTGGTCGCCGTCCTTTCGGGCTGCGGGGACCGGCAACGCCAGCCGGGCGGCGGTCCCGGCGACGGCGGCCCCGCCGCCGCGCAGCCGCCGCCCGACGCGGCGGCGTCCTCGCCGGCGCCCGCGCCGGCGCAGACCGCCTCCTCGTTCGCGGCCGCCTCCGCGCACCCCGCCGTGCCGACCGCGGTCCCGAGCGCGTCGAGCGACGTGGTCGCGGGCGCGTCGCAGCGGTACGAGTCCGGGCCCTCGGTGATCGCGTCCGACAGCATCGACGGCGCCGCCCTCAGGAAGCGGCACGTCGAGCGCATCAAGGCCGACGACTCGCCCGTCACCGTGCTCCGCGGCCAAGGTCCCCTGGAGCTCGGCAAGCGCATCTGCGAGGCGGTGGTGCCGAGGCGCCCCGCGGCGACTCCCGTGCTCCTCAAGCCCAACATCTGCGGGTTCGACAGCGTGAAGGACCCTGCAAAGTCGAAGGGCGACGACGGCGTGACCGGCCGGATCACCCAGCCGGAGTTCGTTCGAGGCGTCGTCCAGTGCCTCAAGGCGCGCGGGCACACGAAGATCACGATCGCCGAGGGCTGCGGCCACTCGCACAAGTTCTGGAAGGACATCGCGCAGCGCACCGGCTATGAGGCGATGGCCGCCGAGGAGGGCGCCGCGCTCGTCGCGATGGACGACGACGGGGTCTACGACGTCGCCGGGGACAGGCCCGGAAAGCCCCTCGCCATCCGCGGCATCCAGGCGACCCACGTCCCGACGCTGCTGATGCCGAAGGTGCTGGCCGAGCACCTCGACCACGGGCTCTTCCTGTCGCTCCCCCGGCTCAAGATGCACCGGTACTCGGTCATCTCCGTCGGTATCAAGGGCATGCAGGGCACGGTCATGCTGTCGGACAGCGCGCCTGCCTACAAGCAGAAGTGGAGGATGCACAGGGAGCTCAAGGCGTACCTGGACACGAAGTCCGCTGGCCAGGAGGATAGGGCTCTTTACTTATCCTCGCTCCGCGTCTTCGCCGAGCGGATGGTCGACGTGCTCGAGATATCCGCGCCGGACGCGGTGCTCGGCGACGGCGCGCCGGCGATGGGCGGAGACGGCTTCCAGGTCCTCCACCCCACGTCGGAGATGGTGGCGGTCGGCGGCACGAACCCGGTGCGGGTCGACCGCGTAGCGGCGGAGCTCCTCGGCGTGTGGAACAGCCCCGCGCTCGCGCGCGAGCTCGGCGGCCACCGGACCTCGCCGCTCATCGACGCCGCGGCGAAGCGGTTCGGGCTGGATCTCAAGGCGACGGCGATCACGGGAGACGGGGCAGATCTCCTGAAGAGCCCGAGGCCCGTGCATTACAAGGCGATGGCGCCCTTCCGGCTCGACTGGGAGCCCGGACAGGCGCCCTTGCCCGGCGGGCCCGCGAAGGCGCTCGATCCCGCGCCGCCGGCCTCGCAGAAGGCGCCCGACGGGAAGCAGGGCGCCGAGCCGAGCGGAGGCCCCGCGAAGCCGGAGGCGCACGCGTCGCCGCTTCCGCCGGGAGAGCAGGTCGTGCTCGACGGGAAGGCCGACGACGCGGCCTGGAGCCGCGCGAAGGCCGTGTTGTGGGACACCGACTATGCCGGCAAGCCCACCGGGTTCCCCACGCGGGCGCGCTTCCTCTGGTCGAAGCAAGGGCTCCACGCGCTCTTCGAGCTCTCGAACGCGGGGCTCAACACGGATCACTCGAAGCCCGTCGGCACGGAGCGAAAGGGACTTTATAAAGAGGATTGCATCGAGCTCTTCCTGACGCCGGCCCCGAGCTCGCCGAGGCGGTATTTCGAGGTGGAGATCGGGCCGTTCGGCCATTTCTTCGATATCGCGATCGACCGCGACGCGCGCCTGGAAGACACCGCGTGGTCGAGCGGCGCGACGATCGCGACGAGCCAGGACGCGCGGGCGCGCACGGCCGTCATCGAGGCGCTGCTGGCCGCGCCGGGGATCGTCGGCGCGCTCGCCCCGAACGCGCGGCTGCCCATGAACCTGTACCGGATGGAGGGCAAGGACCCACGGCACTACCTCGCGTGGAGCCCGCCCCGCACGAGCAAGCCGAACTTCCATGTCCCGGAGGCGTTCGGCGTGCTCGTGCTCGATCCGTGAGGTGAGCCCGCAGGCGCCCCGCGCGGCCGGAAGCAGGCGGGGTGAGCGGGCGCTTGCGGCCCGCGCCAGGTGCGCCATCGTCCCTCGCGCATGCCGCTCATCACGGGAATCGTCCCCTCGCCCGACAAGCCCGGCCACGTCGTCATCCTGGTGGACGGGGTCCCCTTCGCCACGGTGCCCGAGCAGGCCGCCGCCGGCCTGACCCCCGGCCAGGACAGCCCCGGGGCCGCGGCGGAGCCGCCCCGGAAGACCGCCGCGGGCGAGCAGAAGACCTACGAGCGGGCGCTGCGGCTCCTGTCGTTCCGGGCGCGATCGGCCAGGGAGCTGGAGAAGCGCCTGATCGAGAAGGGCGAGCCCAGGGAGCACGTGACGACCGCGATCGAGCGCCTCACCTCGAGCGGGCTGCTCGACGACGCGCGCTTCGCGGAGGCCAAGGCGCGCTCCGGCATCGTCGGCAAGCCCCGGTCGCGCCGCAGGATCGAGCAGGACCTCGCCCGCAAAGGCGTCTCGCGCGACGTGGCGGACGCGGCCATACGGCAGGTCATGGCCGAGGAGGGAACGGACGAGTCCGCCGTGGCCGAGCGGGCGGCGCGCAAGAAGCTCCGCTCGCTCTCGGGGCTCGCTCCGGCGGAGCAACGGCAGAAGCTCTATGCTTTCCTCGCGCGCCAGGGCTATTCGCCCGACGTTGCGCGCCGGGCGCTGCGCGCGGTGCTCGACGCGCCGCCGTGAGCGGCGCCGGCGCACCGGCCCCTCCGGGGTGCGGCGGATCACCCGGACAACCCAAACACATTATTTTTCTGCCCTTCTCCCGCCACCCACAGCACGCTACAAAGGGCCCATGTCGCTCGAGCTGGATGGCCCGCCGCCGGATCGCGCGGACGCTCGCGCGGTCCTCGCCGGCGGAGGCGAGATGGGCGCGCGCATGCGCGCGATCGACTGGTCGAAGACGCCGCTCGGGCCGGTCTCGTCGTGGCCGCAGAGCCTCAAGACGTGCGTGCGCATCGTCCTGACGTCGCGCCAGCCGATGTTCGTCTGGTGGGGCGACTCGCTCATCAATCTGTACAACGACGCCTACAAGTCGATCGTCGGCGGCAAGCACCCCGAGGCGCTCGGGCAGCCCGCGTCCGTCGTGTGGCGCGAGATCTGGGGCCAGGTCGGGCCGCGCGCCGCGTCCGCGATGCGCCGCGACGAGGGCACCTACGACGAGGCGCTCCTCCTCATCATGGAGCGGAACGGCTACCAGGAGGAGACGTACTACACGTTCTCTTACAGCCCTGTGCCGAACGATCAGGGCGGCACGGGCGGGATCCTCTGCGCCAATACCGAGGACACGCGGCGAATCATCGGAGAGCGGCAGCTCTCGCTCCTCCGCGACCTCACGGCGCGGACCGCGCACGGGCGCTCGTGGGAAGACGTGTGCGCGTTGGTCGCGAGCTCGCTCGCGACCAACGCGAAGGATCTCCCGTTCGCGCTCCTCTACGTCGTCGACCCGGACCGGCGGCGCGTGCAGCTCGCGGGCAGCACGGGGTTCGAGCGGGGGCACGCCGCGGCCCCCGAGACGATCGCGCTCACGGACGCGTCGCCGTGGCCGCTCGCCGCGGTGCTGCGAGAGCACGAGTCCTGCCGCGTCGTCGAGATACCGACTCACCTCCGCGATCTCCCGACCGGCGCATGGCAAAGGCCGCCGACGCGGGCGGCCGCGCTCGCGATCTCCCCTTCGGGCGAGACGGGGCGCGCCGGGGTCCTGATCGTCGGGCTGAATCCATTCCGCCTCTTCGACGACGATTACCGCGGCTTCCTCCACCTCGTCGCCGGCCAGATCTCCGCCAGCATCGCGAACGCGCAGGCGTACGAGGAGGAGAAGCGGCGGGCGGAGGCCCTCGCCGAGCTCGATCGCGCGAAGACAACGTTCTTCAGCAACGTGAGCCACGAGTTCCGCACGCCCCTCACGCTGATGCTCGGGCCGCTCGAGGACGCCCTCGCGTCGGCGGAGCGGAGCCTGTCGGGCGCGGATCTCGAGACCGCGCACCGCAACGCGGTCCGGCTCCTCAAGCTGGTCAACGCGCTGCTCGACTTCTCGCGCATCGAGGCGGGCCGGATCCAGGCGTCGTACGAGCCGACCGATCTCTCCGCGCTCACCGCGGATCTCGCGAGCGCCTTCCGCTCGGCGATGGAGCGCGCGGGGCTCGCCTTCGAGGTCGATTGCCCGGCGCTGCCCGAGCCCATCTACGTCGATCACGACATGTGGGAGAAGATCGTCCTCAATCTCCTCTCGAACGCGCTCAAGTTCACGTTCGAGGGGACGGTCTCGATCTCGCTGCGCGCGCACGGCGATCGCGCCGACCTCACCGTGCGGGACACCGGGACGGGCATCCCGGAACGCGAGCTCTCGCACCTGTTCAAGCGGTTCCATCGGGTCCAGGGCGCGCGATCCCGCACGCACGAGGGGTCCGGGATCGGGCTCGCGCTCGTCCACGAGCTCGTCCGCCTCCACGGCGGGACCATCCACGTCACGAGCGAGCTCTCCGTGGGGACGTCGTTCACGGTCTCCCTGCCTCGCGGGGCCGGGCACCTGCCGAAGGACCGCGTGAACGCCGCGCGGACGCTGGCGTCGACGACGACGGGCGCGGCGCCTTTCGTGCAGGAGGCGCTCCGCTGGCTGCCCCGCGCAGAGAGCGCCTCGCCCCCCGGCGCAGAGGGCGATAACACCGTCGAGCACCTCGCCCCGGCGGCGTGGACACCATCCGACGGCGCCGCGCTCGAGGCCGGGCCGGCGGGGCGCGTCCTGCTGGCGGACGACAACGCCGATATGCGCGAGTACGTCGGGCGGGTGCTGCGCGAGCGCTGGACGGTGGAGGCCGTCGCCGACGGCGCCGAGGCGCTCGCGTCGGCGCGCCGCAGCCCGCCGGCTCTCGTGCTCACCGACGTGATGATGCCGAACCTCGACGGCTTCGGCCTGCTCCGCGCGCTGCGCGCGGACGAGCGCACGAGGGCTGTCCCGGTCGTCATGCTCTCCGCGCGCGCCGGGGAGGAGTCGCGCGTCGAGGGGCTCGAGGCGGGCGCGGACGACTACCTCCCCAAGCCGTTCTCCGCGCGCGAGCTCGTCGCCCGCGTCGCCACGCACCTCCAGCTCGCCCGGCTGCGGGCAGCGGCCGAGCGCGAGCGCGAGCGGCTGTACGACCTCTTCATGCAGGCGCCGGTCCCCATCGCGGTGTTCGCCGGCCCCGAGCACCGCTACGAGGTCGCGAACCCGCCGTACTGCGAGATGGTCGGCCGGCGGGACCTCGTCGGGAAGAGCGTGCGCGAGGCGTTCCCGGAGCTCGGCGAGCACGAGGCGATCGCGATGCTGGACCGCGCGTTCGAGGCCGGCCAGCCGCTGCGCATGACCGAGCTGAGCATCCCCGTCCGGCGCGGCGGCGCGGTGAACGAGGCCGTCTTCAACTACGTCGCTCAGCCCATCCGGGACCCCTCCGGCGCCGTCTCGGGCGTCATGGTGGTCGCCTTCGAGATCACCGATCAGGTGCTCGCGCGGCGCCGCATCGAGCAGCTGAGCCAGCACCGAGAGGAGCTCATCGCGGCGCTCGCGAAGACGAACCAGGAGCTCGACCAGTTCGCTTACGTCGCCTCGCACGACCTCAAGGCGCCCCTCCGGGGGATCGCGAACCTGTCCGAGTGGATCGAGGAGTCGCTGGCGGGGAAGCTGGACGGCGAGACGCAGGAGCACATCCACCTCCTGCGCGGGCGCGTGCGCCGCCTCGAGGCGCTCATCGACGGGATCCTCCATTACTCGCGGGCAGGGCGCCTGCGCGGCGACGTGGTCAGCGTCGACACCGGCCATCTGCTCGCGGAGGTCGTCGAGCTGCTCTCGCCGCCCGAGGGCGCCCGGGTCGACATCGCGCCAGGGATGCCGACGATCGCCGCGGAGCGCGTCCCGATGCAGCAGGTATTCCAGAACCTCATCAGCAACGCCCTGAAGCACGCGCGCCGCAGCGACGCGCGCGTCGAGGTGACGTGTGAGGACGCCGGTGCCTACGTCGAGTTCGCCGTGAGCGACAACGGGCCCGGCATCGCGCCCGAGTACCACGAGCGCATCTGGGATCTCTTTCATACGCTCGAGTCGCGCGACAAGGTGGAAGGCACCGGGATAGGGCTCTCCGTCGTGAAGAAGATCGTGCAGAGCCGCGGAGGGAGCGTGTCCGTCTCGTCGCGCCCCGGCGCAGGAGCGACCTTCATCGTGCGCTGGCCCAAGCGGGTGAAGGACGAGGCCTGACGCAGCGCCGGCGTGTCCCGCGAGCTGCCCCGGGTTGACGCAGGCCCCGCGACGGTCGAAGGTGCGAGCATGCATGCGCGCCGAGAGTCGTTGGAGCCGTGGCTTCGGAGCTTCGTCGCCGGCAACGGGGGTATCGCTGGCACGGTGCACCTCGTCGAGGGCGATGCGCTCGCGCTGGCCGCCGCCGTGAACATCCCCGAGAAGGTGCAGGAGATCACGCGCCGCGTCCCGCGGGGCAAGGGGATGGCCGGGCTCGCCTGGGAGCGCGACCAGCCCGTGCAGACGTGCAACCTGCAGACGGACACGTCCGGCGACGTGCGGCCCGGGGCCAGGGCGGTCGCGGCGCAGGCGGCGGTGGCGCTGCCCGTGCGCGACGCCTCCGCGAGCGTGCGCGCCGTCGTGGGGATCGCGTTCGCCGGCGAGCGCGAGCTCGGCCAGGACGAGCTCGATCGGCTCGCGCAGGGCGCTTCCGCGCTGCCGGCCTGACAAGAGCGCTCCCGCGCCGGGCCCCCTCGCTGCCCGCCGCAGCGCCGCTCTACCGCGCCGCTGCCCACAGCTGCGCCGCCACGCCACCGCACCACAAGGCGCTTGTTTTTCGCGGCTGCGATGCTAGCGATGCCCGCTCTCCCATGGAGACGAACGGACGCAGCGCCCCGAAAGCAGCGATTGACGCTCCGCTCGACGCGCTCGATCCGGGCGCCCGCCCGCACGTCCGCGTGGAGGACCTCGTTCGTGGCGCCGCGAACGAGCCCGCGGGCGAGCGCGCCGCAGCCGGGCCTGGCGAGGGCGGCGCCATGGGCGAGCCCCTCACGGCGAAGCTCGCCCGCCGCACCGTGCCGGGCGCGCTCTACGAGCCCGGTCCCGAGGAGGGGTATCTCCGGTGCACCGCGTGCGCGCACCGCTGCGTGCTCGCGCCGGGGCGGGCGGGCGCGTGCGGGATCCGCTTCGAGAAGGACGGCGAGCTGCGCGTCCCGTTCGGCTACGTCGCGCGCCATTACGTGCGCTCGGTCGAGACGAACACGATCTTCCATGTGCGCCCCGGCGCGAGGTCCCTCACCTTCGGGATGTTCGGGTGCGACCTGCGCTGTCCTTATTGCCAGAACTGGAAGGTCTCCCAGGCCCTCCGCGAGCCGGAGGGCGACGGCGAGCCCATCGACATCAGCGCCGCGGATCTCGTCGAGGTGGCCGTCGCGGCGGGCTGCGGGGTGCTCGCGAGCGCCTACAACGAGCCGATGATCACCGCCGAGTGGGCGCGCGCCGTCTTCGCCGAGGCGCAGCGGCGGGGGCTCGTCACGGCGCTCATCTCGGACGGCAACACGACGCCCGAGGCGCTCGCGTACATGCGCCCGGTCGCCGACGTGTTCCGCGTCGACCTGAAGGGGTGGAGCGCGGATCAATACCGGACGCTCGGCGGCCGCGTCGAGCCGGTGCTCGCGGCGATCGGCGAGGCGCGGCGCCTCGGCTACTGGGTCGAGGTCGTGACGCTCGTCGTCCCCGGCTTCAACGACAAGGCGGCCGGCCTCCGCGCCCTCGGCGCCGAGATCGCCGGGGTCGACCCCGACATCCCCTGGCACCTCAACGCCTTCTACCCGCGTTACAAAATGCGCGATCGCATGACGACGGACCCGGCGTTCCTCGTGGACGTGGCGGGCGTCGCCTACGCGCGGGGGATGAAGTACGTCTACGTCAGCAACGTGGCCGACCGCGTCCGCGAGCTCTCGCATACACGCTGCCCCGCCTGCCACGAGGTCGTGGTGCGGCGGTTCAACTACGAGACGCAGCAGGTCCTCCTCTCCGGCGGCGCGTGCCCTTCCTGCGGGACGCGCGTGCCCGGGCTGTGGGGACCGGCAGCGCCGTAGCGCCGCACAGGCGGACGCCCGGCTCCTGCCGAGCCCGCGAGCGCATCGCCGCCCGGGAGCCGACTGGGCCTGTTGCTGAGAGGTTTCTGCCTCATTTCACCAGACGCCCTGTCCGGCGCTCCGCGCATCCCGGCAGAGCCATATTGCGTCCCTAACGAACTCCCCCGCTTGCAGGAGCATCGCTGACCCTCTGGCCGCACAGGCTGGCTGGAATAGGCCCCGCCCGCGGATCGGACTGGCCTGCTGGCCGGCCAGTCGATTGGCCGGCCAGCAGCCCATTTCAGCCGGCCACTCCGACACAGAGCTCCCACAAGGAGGCTTGCCACGGCGCCGCATATGGTAAATTTCCGGCATGTCGTCGCCGTCCGAACGTCTCGCGCAGATCCTTGCGGAAGGCCGAGTCATCGCGACGCGCGAGCTCGGCGAAGCCTGTGCGGCGGAGCTCCACACGCACGCCAAGGAGCGGTATCTCGCGCTGGAGGCGACGATGCCGCGGTTCCGGAGCAGCACGAATCGCAAGCTCTTCGAGCTCGGCCCGCCGGTGCTCGCGATCTACCAGGCGCTCCTGCACGACCTCGGCGTGGATCGGGAGCCGGCCCTGCGCCTCGCCGAGGGCATGCTGCTGGCCTTCTACCGCACACAGCTGAACCGGAGCCCGCTCCTCGGCGCCGCGATGGACGTGGTGTTCCGGCTGAAACCAGCGCGGAGCCTGCTCATGATCACCCTGCGCGCGGACGAGCCGGAGGGCATTCGCTTCGACGAGGCCAGCGGCACCGGCGCGCTCCTGGCCTTCGACGTGCACGCGTGCCCGATCGTGGCGTTCGCGCGGCGGCACGGCGCGCCGGAGATCGTCCCCATGATCTGCCGCCTCGACGACCTCAAGGTGAAAGAGCTCCACGGCATCGAGCTCCGCCGCACGGGCACCCTCGGCACGGGCGCCGAGCGGTGCGACTTCCGGTACGTGACGGCAAAGAAGTAGCGTCGCGCTCCGCGGCCGGCGCAGAACGCACATGGGCTCACCACCCGTCGCCCGGGTGCGCCGGAGGGCTGCGCGCGTCGCCATTCAATGCTTGCCTCATGACGCGCTGCACCCCTGAAAAGCGGGAAAGCGTCATGATCGTGGGGCGGTGTGCGCTGTGCGCTGTGCGCCGCGCGCATTTCAACATTGAAACATAAACGCTCTTTCCTGGATCCCCAAAGAGCGTGTCCGTGTTAGTTGTTCAATGATCATCTGATCCCCGATCGCTCCTGAAGTCGCTTTCTCGAGGAGGTCCCATGAAGTCACCGTTCGCCCTGCGAAGGGTCGCCGGCGGTCTTTTGTCCGCCGCGACGTCCTCTCTCGTCCTCGCGGCCAGCGCCCCCGCCCTGGCCGCGTCGTCTTATACGCTCTTCGAGAGCGGGCAGGTGCGCCCGCTCGCGCTCTCTCCCAGCGGAAACCTGCTCTTCGCGCTCAACACGCCGGATGGCCGCCTCGAGGTCTTCCGCGTCCATCACGGCGCGCTGGTCCACCGGAGCTCGATACCGGTCGGGCTGGATCCCGTCGCCGTGGCGGCGCGGAGCGACACCGAGGTGTGGGTCGTGAACCACCTGTCCGACAGCGTCAGCGTCGTCGGGCTGTCCCCTGGCGGATACGTCGGCCGCGTCGAGCGCACGCTGCTCGTGGGCGATGAGCCGAGAGACATCGTATTTGCGGGCCCCGGGCGGCGCCGCGCGTTCATCACGGCGGCGCACCGCGGCCAGAACAACCCGAACGATCCCGAGCTCACCACGCCCGGCGTGGGCCGGGCCGACGTCTGGGTGTTCGACGCGAACCACCTGGGCTCGTCGCTCGGCGGCGAGCCGCTCGCGATCCTCACGCTCTTCACCGACACGCCGCGCGCGCTCGCCGCCACGCCCGACGGCGCGCGCGTCTACGCGGCCGGCTTCCACTCGGGCAACCGGAGCACCGTCGTCACCGAGCTGCTCGTGCCCGACGGCGGCGCGGCGAACGGCGGCTCGCCGGGCCCGATGACCAACGCGTTCGGCGACCCGGCGCCCGAGGTCAGCCTCATCGTGAAGTTCGACGGCGCGCACTGGGTCGACGAGCTCGGCCGCACCTGGGACGACACGGTGCGGCTCTCGCTGCCCGACAAGGACGTGTTCGCCATCAACGCCATGGCGAACCCTCCGAGGCCGATCGCCGGGCCCTCGGGCCATTTCACCGGCGTCGGGACGATCCTCTTCAACATGGTCGTCAACCCGGTGAACGGGAAGGTCTACGTCTCCAACACCGACGCGCGGAACGAGCAGCGGTTCGAGGGCCCTGGCGTCTTCGCCGGGCAGAGCCTGCGGGGCCACCTCCACGAGAGCCGGATCACGGTGCTCCGCCCCGGCAACGCTCCCCCGCGCGTCGCGCCCCGGCACCTCAACAAACACATCGATTACTCGGTCTGCTGCGCCCCGACGCCGAACGCCGAGAGCGAGGCGAGCCTGGCCCAGCCGGTCGACATGGCGGTCACGAGCGACGGCGCGACGCTCTACGTGGCCGCGCTCGGGTCGAGCAAGGTCGGCGTGCTCGGCACGGCCGCGCTCGAGAGCGACACGTTCGTGCCCGACGCTTCCGACCACATCGAGGTGAGCGGCGGCGGCCCGTCGGGGCTCGCGCTCGACGAGGCGCGAGGCCAGCTGTTCGTGCTGACCCGCTTCGACAACTCCATCTCGATCGTCGACACGGCGACCCGGACCGAGACAGCGCACGTCGCGATGTACAGCCCCGAGCCGCCGAGCGTCGCGCTCGGGCGGCGCTTCCTCTACGACGCGCGCACGAGCTCGGCGCACGGCGACTCCTCGTGCGCGAGCTGCCATATCTTCGGAGACTTCGACAGCCTCGGGTGGGATCTCGGCAATCCGGACGAGCCGGTCACGACCAACCCGGGCCCCTTCGTCGGCCCGCTGCTCAACCTCTTCACGCAGCAGCCGATGCCCCGGGAGTTCCACCCGATGAAGGGCCCGACAACGACCCAGAGCCTGCGCGGCATGGCCAACCACGGCCCCATGCACTGGCGCGGCGATCGCACGGGCGGCAACGACGCGCCCACCGCGCAGCCGGACAGCGGCTCGTTCGACGAGCGCGCCGCGTTCATGAAGTTCCAGGCCGGCTTCACCGACCTGCTCGGCCGGAGCGGCCCGATCCCGGCCGCCTCCATGGAGGCGTTCGCGGACTTCATCCTGCAGGTGACCTATCCGCCCAACCCGATCCGCCGCCTGGACAACGCGCTCACGCCGGATCAGCAAGCCGGGCGCGACACCTTCATGAGCGGCAACCTGGACGGCACCGCCATCTGCAATGGCTGTCACGTCCTCGACCCGGAGGGCAATCCCGGCGTCGACAAGCCGGGATTCTTCGGAGCGAACGGCAACATGACGTTCGACTTCCAGCCGCAGCTCATCAAGACGCCGCACCTGCGCAACATGTACCAGAAGGTCGGGATGTTCGGGATGGCCGCCCCGCTGTTCGGCATCCTGCCCGGCGACAACGACCACAAGGGAGACCAGGTGCGGGGGTTCGGCTTCCTGCACGACGGGAGCTTCGACACGCTGTTCCGGTTCTTCCGCGGGATGGGCTTCTCGCCGTTCACCGGCTTCACCAACCAGTTCGGCACCTTCCCGGACAACCCGAACGGCCTGCCGGACTCGCCGGCGGGCGACGCGGTCCGCCGGCAGCTCGAGTCGTTCCTGCTCGCCTTCGACTCGAACGTCGCGCCGATCGTCGGCCAGCAGGTCACGCTCGCGTACGGCAACCAGGCCGCCGCCGATCCGCGCATCGATCTCCTGATCGCCAGGGCGGACGCCGGCGAGTGTGATCTCGTGGCGAAGAGCCACCTGACGTTGCAGGAGATCGGCTTCCTCCACACCGGAGCAGGGCAGTTCGTCGCCGACCGGATGGCGCTGCCGCCGATCCCGGACGCGGTGCTCCGCCAGATCGCCCTCGCGACGGGGCGACCCCTGACCTACACGTGCACGCCGCCGGGCTCGGGCTACCGCATCGGCCTCGATCGCGACGAGGACGGCTTCCTCGACGGCGACGAGCGGAGCGCCGGCAGCGACCCGGCGGACCCGGCCGACACGCCCTGATCTCCGCCTCGCGGCGCGGCGCGCGCCCGGCGCCCGCTGGCCTTCACCTGTCCAGTCATCTCACCTGCACGCCGGCGCGGAGCGCGCAGTCCGGGTCGGCCGGGAACGCGCAGGCGAGGGCGCACACCCCATCTTGGGCGCAGTGGAGATCGGCGCAATCGGGGTCGACGATCTCGGGCCCGACGTCACACGCCGCCTCGCAGAGGCCGTCCGCGCGGCACGGGTTGTCCGCCTCGAACTCGTCGATCGTCGGCTGGATGAAGCGAGCTATCTGGTCGAGATCGGTGCGCGCCTGCACCCCGTCCAGCGTGCAGGGGTCGTCGCCGAACGAGGTCACGCCGGCGTGGCGCTCGACGCCCCCGCGCACGAGGAACGCCGGACCTCCGGAGTCGCCGGCGCACGTGTTCATGTCGGGGACCTGGTAATAGAACTGGGTCGCGTCGATCGTCCCCGGCGTCCCGCCGACCTGGGCGGGGCCGACGGCCACGATGGGGAACGTCACGGCGCGGCGCATGCCGAACCCCGTCCCCGCGACGCCATCGGAAACACCGTAACCGACGAAGGTGTAGCCCGGCCCGACGTACCAGGTGGTATTCTCCATCGATTCGCGCAGGAGGGGCGCGGGCTGCACGGGCGCGTCGCTCTCCAGCCGGATGAGGGTAAGGTCGTTCTGGAGGGTTGCGGGATCGAAGGCGGGGTGCCTCCTCGACGTCTCGATCCGCACGCTCTCCGACCGCCGCCCGAGGGTCGGGCCGAAGAAGACGCGCGTGAGCGCGCCGTGGCAATGTCCCGCCGTGATCACGGTGCGCCGCGAGATGACGGTCCCGCTGCAGTACGCCCGGTTCCGATTGCCCACGCCCACGACATAGGCGTGCGTCGTGTCCACAGCGCCTCCAATGATGCGCTGCCGGGACGTGAGCAATGGCTGCTCGCCGTCGCCCCCGGGAGGTGCGTCCGCGCAGCCGAGCCCGCCGAGGCACAGGATCGCGATCGGGATGGCATTCTTCATACTGCAACCTTTCCGTCCAGAAATGGTGTCCAGAGCGGCGGATTGCGGAGGCGCCCGCGGTTCGGCGCCGCTCGGACCCGCGGGCGCGCGGGGGGCATAACAAGCGCAGTGCCAGCGCCATGCTCGGCGAGCGCGCGTGTGGGCCGCGGGGCGCGGCGGGGAGTCCTGGAATGGCGCGCGAGCGGGGGGATCTCGTCGAGGCGATCACCGCTGGAGGGACGGCGCGGACGTTCGCTCCGCTCCGGAGAGGGCATGGCGCCGCGGTCGCGGCCCTCGCGCGCTCTCCGATGCCACGATAGCGGAGGACCGGGGGCGGGGCAGCGGCCGTCGGCAAGCTCGCGGCCGTCGGCAAGCTCGCGCGCTCGTCGATCCGCGGCCGACGCGCCACCTTCGTCATGCGCCGGCTCGCCCTGGGGCGCCTCGCCGCCGCGCTCGCGATGCCGGCGCGTGACGAAGGCGGCGTGCGCGCCGGTGAGCGCCCACGCGCACGCCAGGACGAGCTACATTGCACCTCGACCGCGGCGGCGCCAGCGCTGGCCGCTCTCGCTCTCTCGAAAGGAGACCATGGAGACCGCCAGAGCAGAAGTCGCCCCTTCAGCGGGCATGCGCGATCTATCGACGCTGCCAGGACCGCGGAGGCTGCCGCTGCTCGGCAACCTCCTCGAGATCCGGCCCAGCCAGTTCCACCTCACGCTCGAGGGCTGGAACCGCAAGTATGGCGATCTCTACACCTTCTGGCTCGGCCGCACGCCGGTCGTCGTCGTCGGCAGCGCCGAGCTCGTCCAGCGCATCCTGCGCGAGCGGCCGAAGGAGTTCCGCCGCTGGAGCCCGCTGCAGGAGCTCATCGACGAGATGGGCTTCGGCGGCGTCTTCTCGGCCGAGGGCGACCAGTGGACGCGGCAGCGGCGGCTCGTGATGAGCGCGTTCACCGCCGGGCAGCTGCGCGAGAGCCACGGCACGCTCTCCACGATCACCCGCCGGCTCCGGGAGCGATGGCGCGCCTCGGCCGCGCGGGGGGCGCCGGTCGACGCGCGGCGAGACCTCGCCCGTTACACGGTGGATGTCACCACCGCGGTGGCGTTCGGCCTCGACATGAACCTCATCGAGCGCGGCACCGACCCCCTGTCGGACCAGCTCGAGACGGTCTTCGCGTCGCTCAACCGCCGCGTCTTCGCGCCATTTCCGTACTGGCGGCACGTCAAGCTGCCCGCCGATCGGGCCCTCGATCAGGCGCTCTCGGAGGTGCGCACGCGGATGCTGGACATCCTCCGGACGACGCGCGCGGAGCTCGACAGGGATCCGGCGCGGGCCGCGGCGCCTCGCTCCCTGCTGGAGGCGTTGCTCGTGGCGCGCGACGCCGACGACCCGAAGGCGCGGCTGTCGGAGCAGGAGGTGCTTGGCAACGTGCTCACGCTGCTGCTCGCCGGGGAGGACACGACGGCCGACACGATGGCCTGGATGCTCCACTTCATGGCGCTGCGTCCGGACGTGCAAGCGCGGATGCGGGCCGAGGTCGACGCCGAGCTCGGCGACGCGGATCTGCCCGAGAGCCCGGAGCACGCGCAGCGGCTGCGCTATCTCGGGGCGGTGGCGCAGGAGACGCTGCGGCTGAAGTCCGCGGCGCCGATCCTGTTCATGGAGGCGTGCGCGGACACGGTGGTCGGCTCGCTGCGGCTCGCGGCGGGGACGCGGATGATCCTGCTGACGCGGCAGATCGCCCTGAAGGAGGAGCACTTCCACGACGCGGCCTCGTTCATGCCCGAGCGCTGGCTGACCCCGCGGCCGGCGGGCGCCGGCAAGCACGACCCGCGCGCCGCCCTCGCCTTCGGCAGCGGCCCGCGGGTCTGCCCCGGGCGCGCGCTCTCGATGGTCGAGAGCGCCATGGTGGGCGCCATGGTCGCGCGCGACTTCGATGTATCGCTGGTCGACCCGGCGCGGCCCGTGAAGGAGCTCCTCGGGTTCACGATGAAGCCGGAAGGGCTGTTCGTCCGCTTCCCCCCCCGCCACCGCTGACGCCCCATCGAGCCTCGTTCCGGGGCGATGCTGGGGTTGATCCCACCGAGAAAGACGCACTGAGCCCATCGGGACACGACGTGCCTACCTCCTTCCAATCCGCAACGCTGCGCTACCTCCTGGTCCTCGGCGTCGCCATCGTTTCCTTTGCGCTCGGATGGTTTCTCAGGCCATCCGTCCGCGTCGCTGGCTTTCCGGAGCTAGGGGAGCTGCAGCCGTTCACGAAGAGAGGCTGCACCAAGGTGGGAGTTCCGTTAACGGAGCTCGGGGCGTTCTCGGAGGCCTCGCTCCGCTACTCGCCCGGCGACAGCGCGCAGCTCCAGGCGGTGGCGTTCCGCCGCACGGGCCCGGACGCGGAGCTCTTGCAGGTCACCGCAGGCGAATACGATGACGAGTTCGACGCCAGCGGGGAGGTGTTCAACCTGCGCTGGGATGCCGCCAAGGGCTGGCAGGTCGGCGACTGTCACACGGTCGTCAGGTACTGGCCTGGAAGGCCGTGAGCTGCGCGTCGTGCTCATTCCCGACAGCCGACCGGAAATCCCGTGCGGCCGACAAGGATTTCCACACGACTTGCTCTGCCTTCCGGTAAGCGCTTGTTCTCGCACGCTGCATTACGTGCACAGCTCCACTCTCGCAGCGCCAATTGCGGCTCTCCGATTCGCCCCTTCGCATCGAACAAGGCTGGACATGCCGCGATGTTCGATTAGAGTCCCGCGCCAGTGCACAACCGCTCCGACCAGTTCACCAAGAGCTTGCTGCGGGACGGGCTGAGCCTTGCCTCGGCGGCCGAGACCGAGGTCGAGGTGCTGGCGGCGACACAGAAGATCGATGTCTACAGCGTGCCTGATCCCGCGCGGGAGTCCGAACGCGCTGCCATGGGACTGCTCGGCGGAGCTCTCGGCGGAGCCGAGCCTGTTCGAACCGTTCCACGGCACGCCGAGCCTGCGTCATGTCCGGCGCTGCCTGCGCAAGCAGCTCACATGGCACCACGAGCTCGAGCGCCGCGCCCGCTCTGCAGCGCGCTCCGTCGCGCCGGACGAGGACAGCGACACGCCACCGCAACCGGCGGTCGCCTTCCCTGCGCTGGTCGTCGTCAGCCCGGGGCGTCCTGAAACGGTGCTCGACGCCTACCGGTGCGAGCCGGTGCAAGCCGGCGTCTACCACGCCGTACCGGGCCTGGTGATGCGCGTGGTGGTGCTCGCGGAGCTGCCCCGGACGCGTACAACGCTGCTGCTGCGGCTGCTCGGCTCGGGCCGCCGCTTGCGCAAGGCGCTGACGGATCTGGCGGCACTGCCAGACGATACCTGGGAGAAGAGCGTCGCCACGCCGCTGCTGGTACACTTCCGGCACGGAATCCAGGAGCCGACGACCGACGAGGAGGACGATGTGAGTGCAGAGATCCGGGCGTGGTTCAAGGAGTACGAGCAGAAGCTCCGCGCCGAGGAGCGGAAGGAAGGTCGTGACGAGGGGCGCGCCCAGGGGCGCGCCGAGGAGGCGGCGCGTGCCGTGCTGACCGCGCTCCGGGTCCGCGGCATCGCCGTGCCGGACGCCGCGCGTGAGCGCATCCTGGGCGAGAAGGATCCTGAGATCCTGGAACGGTGGCATGAACGGGCCATCGTCGCGGCATCGATCGCCGATGTGCTCCCGGACCTGAGCTGAGCGATGGCAGCCGGCGGCAGACTGCCCAGCTGCTAGTCCCCCTCACCCCTTTCGGGGCCGTCCACCGAATCTCCATCGCCCTCTGCCGCCTTTCGAGCCACCCCGTGCCCCACGCCGTCATCACCTCCCCCAGCGCCGCCGCCCGCCTCGATCGGGCCGTGGGCTGGCTGCGCCGCCGGCGCCCCGCGGAGCGCGTGCTCCTCGTCGGCGCCTCGGTCGAGGCCGTGAGCGAGCTCGCCCGCGCGTCGATCCGCGGCCGCCGCGCCACCTTCGGCTGGCACCGGCTCACCCTGGGGCGCCTCGCCGCCGCGCTCGCGATGCCGGCGCTCGCCGAGCGCGGCCTCGTCCCGGCCAGCGCGCTCGCCATCGAGGCCCTCTGCGCGCGCACCCTCGACGGGCTCGCGCAGGACGGGCTGCTCGGCCGCTTCGCCCGCGTCGCGGATCGACCCGGGTTGCCGCGCGCCGTCGCGCGGACGCTCGAGGAGACGCGGCTCTCCGGCGTCGCGCCGGACGCGCTCGCGCCGGCCGAGCTCGACCGCATCGCCCACGCGTTCGACGCCGCCCTGGACGACGCGGGACTCGCCGATCGCGCGATCGTCCTGCGCCTCGCGGCCGAGCGCGCCCGGGCCGCGGACGACGGCGACCCCCGCTCGCGCCACCCGCTGCTCGGGCTGCCGATGCTCCTGCTCGACCTGCCCGTGCGGTTCGCGCTGGAGCGCGAGCTCCTCGAGGCCATCGCCGCGCGCTCGCCGGACGCGCTCGCCACCGTGCCGGCCGGCGACGCCGCGTCGCTGCGCCACCTGCAGGCGGCGCTCCGATCGCCGCCGCGGCGGGTCTCGCTGACCGCGGTCTCCGCCGCGCATGACGGCGCCGGCGCGGGCAATGGCGTGGACGACGGCGCCGACGACGGCGCGGGCGACGAGCCGCCGCCGGTCGCGCCAAGCACCTCGCTCGCGCGCCTGCAGGAGCACCTGTTCGACCCGCTGACCGACGAGGCCCCCGGGCTCGGCGACGAGGTCGAGATCCTCTCCGCGCCCGGCGAGAGCCGGGAGTGCGTGGAGCTCGCGCGCATCGCGCTGCGCGAGGCCGCCCGCGGCGTGCCGTTCGAGCGGATGGCGATCCTCCTGCGCGCGCCCGAGCAGTACCGCGCGCACCTCGTCGAGGCGCTGCGCCGGGCCGGGATCCCTGCGCACTTCGCGCAGGGCTCGGTGCAACCCGACCCGGCGGGCCGCGCGCTGCTCGCGTTGCTCGCGTGCGCCGCCGAGCACCTGTCGGCGTCGCGCTTCGCCGAGTACCTTTCGCTCGGGCAGGTCCCCGACGCGACGCCCGCGGGCGAGCCGCCGCCGGCGCCGCCCGAAGCCGACCGCTGGGTGCCGCCGGACGACGACCTCTTCCCCGAGCTCCTGCGCGGCGGCTTCGACGAGGCGCCACCGGACGACGACATGGCGGGGGAAGATCTCGGGTTCGATCCGCCAGGGAAGAGCTCCAGTCCGGCCGCCCAGAACCCCGATCCGACAGCCCCCAACCCCGATCGGACAACCCCAAACCCCGGTCGGACAGTCCAGAGCCACGATCCGACAGCCCAGGGCCCCGACGCCCCCGTGCATGACGGCACCCTGCGCGCCCCGCGGCGCTGGGAGCGCATCCTCGTCGACGCGGCGGTGATCGGCGGGCTCGATCGGTGGGAGGCGCGGCTCTCGGGCTTCGAGCGGGAGCTCCGGCTTTCGCTCTCCCGCGCCCCCGAGGACCGCGACGCCGCGCGCATCGCGCGGACGCTCGCCGACCTCTCGGCCCTCCGCGCCTTCGCGCTGCCGCTGCTCGCGGCGCTGCCCAGCCCCGGCGAGCGCGCGACCTTCGGCGAGTGGCAGCGCCGCCTCTCGGCCCTCGCGACGCGCGCGCTCCGGCGGCCCGAGCGCGTGCTCGCCGTGCTCGCCGAGCTCGCGCCCATGGCGCACGTCGGCCCGGTGGACCTCGGCGAGATCCGCCTCTGCCTCTCGCGCCGCCTCACCGACCTCGTGCTGCCCCCGGCCGCCCGCCGCGACGGGCGCCTCTTCGTCTCGCCCATCGAGGGCGCCCGCGGGCGCTCGTTCGACGTGGTCTTCGTCCCCGGGCTCGCCGAGCGGATCTTCCCGCAAAAGGTCACCGAGGACCCGATCCTCCGCGACGCCCTCCGCCGGACGATCGCCGGGGGCGACTCGGGCCTCGACACGAGCGACGACCGCGTGGCGCGCGAGCGCCTCGCGCTCCGGCTCGCGGTCGGCGCGGCCCGGCAGCGGCTCGTCGTGTCGTACCCGCGCGTGGACATGGATCAGTCCCGGCCTCGGGTGCCTTCGTTCTACGGCCTCGAGCTCCTGCGCGCGGCCGAGGGCAGGCTGCCCGGCTTCGGCGAGCTCGAGCGCCGCGCCGAGCAGGGCGGCGCCGCGCGCATCGGCTGGCCCGCGCCCGCGCGGCCCGAGGACGCCATCGACGCGGCCGAGCACGACCTCGCGCTCCTCGAGACGCTCTTCAGCCTGCCGGAGGCGCAGACGGTCGGCACCGCGCGCTACCTGCTCAACGCCAACCCCCACCTCGCGCGGGCGCTCCGGTTCCGCGCGCGGCGCTGGATCCCCGGCTGGACGAGCGCCGACGGGCTGTTCAAGCCGATCGCGGAGGCGCGCGAGGCGCTCGCGAAGCACGCGTTCGGGCGCAGGTCGTTCTCGCCGACCGCCCTCCAGCACTTCGCCGCGTGCCCTTACCGCTTCTTCCTCTACGCCGTGCACAAGCTCGCCCCGCGCCCGGCGCCCGAGGCGATCGAGGAGCTCGACCCGCTCCAGCGCGGCCGGCTCGTGCACGACGTGCTCTACGAGGTGCTGGTCGCCCTGCGCGACGCGGGCAAGCTGCCGCTCGGCCTGCCAGCGCTCGACGAGGCGCGGGCCGAGCTCGATCGGGCGCTCGACCGCGTCGCCGCGCGCTACGCGGACGAGCTCGCGCCGGCGATCCGGCGCGTCTGGGACGACGGCATCGCGTCGGTGCGGGCCGACCTCCGGGAGTGGCTGCGGCGCGCCGCGGAGGACCGCGACTGGGAGCCGATCCATTTCGAGCTGTCGTTCGGGCTGCCGCGCCGCCTCGCCACCCGCGATCCGGGGAGCTCGGACGCGCCCGTGGAGCTCGACTGCGGCGTCCGGCTCCGGGGCTCGATCGACCTCGTCGAGCGGAGCGTGTGGGGCGCGATGCGAGCGACCGACTACAAGACGGGCAAGGCGCGGGCGCCGCGCGACGCGGTCGTGAGCGGCGGCGGCACGCTCCAGCCGGTCCTCTACGCGCTCGCGCTGGAGAAGCTCATGCCCCCGGGCACGCAGGTCGAGTCCGGGCGGCTCTATTACTGCACCTCCGCCGGCGGATTCACGGAGGTGCCGATCTACCTGGACGCGCGGGCGCGCGACGCGGCCGCCCAGGTGGCGGGGATCATCGGGGACGCGATCGACAAGGCGGCCCTCCTGCCGATGCCGGCGGAGGGGGCGTGCGCGCAGTGCGATTACCGGCCTGTGTGCGGGCCCTACGAGGAGCTCAGGACCGGGAAGATCAAGCGGCGCGACATCGAGCCGCGGCGGCGGCTGGAGCAGCTCCGACGGCTCGCGTGAGCGCGGGTGTCGCACGGAAGCGTCGCCCCCGGGCAGAGGCCCGCGATCGCCGGGGGCGTGGCCGGGGATGTATACACTCCATCATGCACAGCAAGATCGCTTTGCCCTGCGCCCTGCTCGCGCTCGCGGCGACGGGCACCGGTTGCAATCTCATTTTCGGCATCGAGCCTGGCACGGAGGGGGCTTCCTCCGCTTCCTCGACGACGACCACGGGATCCGGGGACGGAGGCTCTTCCCAGACGACGTCGGGCACCGGCGGAGACGGCGGCGATGGCACCGGCGGCGATGGCACCGGCGGCGATGACGGCGACGGCGGCGACGGCGGCAGCGCTGGGGGCACGCCGCAGTGCCCCCCGTCGAACTGCGCCGTGGGGGAGTGCCCCGTGACGCAGATACCAGGGGAGCTCGGGTCCAATGCGAAGGGCATGGTGGTCACCCGGGATCTCGTGCTCATGGCCAGCAACCAGGCCATCGTCGCCATCCCGAAGGACGGCGGGGCCGCGCGCACGCTCCCGGGCACCCTCGGCTTCGGAGATACCGCCTGGGTCACCTACTCGGGCGGGCAGCTCTCGTGGACCAACTGGGGCAACGGCGACGTGCTGGGGATCTCCATCGATCCGCCGAGCTCGAGCCCGATCCAGATCGCGAAGGTCCCCCCGCCGGAGGGCGAGCATGTCGTCACGGGCTTCGGCCGCATCGCCTCGTTCGGCGACAGCGTCTACTGGGCGACGCAGACGCCCTCGGCCGTCTGGCGGGCGAAGGCCGACGGCAGCCAGGCGCTGGCCGAGCAGGTCGCCTCCGGCGAGCAGGTGATCGGCGTCGCCGTCGACGCGACGCACGTCTACTGGTCGGAGTATTTCGCGCGCCAGATCCTGCGCAAGACGAAGGATCCCCTCGGCGAGACCGCCGAGGTCTTCGCGGAGACCAACGGCTACCCGTCAGCGCTCGTCCTCGCCAACGGGGTCGTGCACTGGGTGACCGACGGCACCGGCGCGGTCCAGTCCAAGGCGACGAGCGCGGCGCCGAGCGCCCCGCCCTTCACCACCACGGTCGACGCTCAAGCCATCGCCAAGTCGCTCGCGGTGGACGACGAGTTCGTCTACTGGACCGTTTACATGAACAGCGAGGGGAAAGGCGAGGTGCGGAGGGCGCACCTCGGCATGGGGGACACAGTCACCCTCGCGACCGGGCAGCCGTACTTCTTCGAGATCGCCGTCGACTGCGGGTCCATCTACTGGAACGTCAACAACCTGGAAGCCGAAGAGGAAGCCGTGGTGTTCCAGATGCCGAAGCCCTCGAACTGAGCACCTTGTCCAGGAGCCCGTCGCTGGCAGCGCGCTCCCGGGCAGCTCGGCGGGCGCGACGACTACCCGGCGCCCTCCGCCTCTTCCCTCCTGGGCCACGTGAACCGGAACGTCGCGCCGCTCTTGCCGTCCGACTCGACCCACGCCCGCCCGCCGCGGCTCTCCACGATCTTTCGCACGATGGCGAGGCCGATCCCCGTGCTCTCCACCTTGTCCCTCGCCTGCAGCGTCTGGAACATCCCCCACACCTTCTCCTGGAACGCGGGCGCGATCCCAGGCCCGTTGTCGGACACGGAGACCTCGACCCTGTCGCCCTGCTCCCGTGCGGACACGGAGACCGCCGCGTCCTCGCGGCCCGCGTGCTTGAGGCCATTCGTGATGAGGTTCATGAGCACCTGTTGCAAGGGCACCCTGTAGGTCCGCAGGGTCGCCGGCGGCACGTCGAGCGTCACCCGCGCGGGCGGCCTCGGGGCGATGAGCTCGACCACCTCCCTCGCCAGCCTGTCGAGGTCGACGCTCTCCGGCTTCTCGCGGAACCTCGTGGCGCGGGAGTAGGCCAGGATCCCCTCGATCAAGGCCTCCATGCGCCGCACGCGCCCGCGCAGGAGATCCATCTGATGGCGCGTGTCCGCGGTGAGCTTGTCGGAGAGATCCTCCTCGATCCACTGGGCGAGGCTCGCGATGCCCCGGAGGGGCGCCTTCAGGTCATGGCTCGTCACGTACGCGAACTGGTCGAGCTCGGCGTTGGTCCGCTCCAGCGCCCGGATGAGCGATTGCGCCTCCTGGAACCGCCTCGCGTTGTCGATCAGCAGGGCGACGCGGTTGGCGAGCTCCTCGGCGAGCGCGACGTCCGCCTGGCTGAAGCGGCGGCCCGACTCCGCGTGGACCAGCGTCAGCGCGCCGATGGTCCGGTCGCGCCCCCGGAGCGGGACGACGACATAGGATCTCAGCCCGAGCGACCGGATCAGGCGCAGGTGCTCGGGGCTCAGCGCGGCGGACTCGATGGCGGCGTCCGGGATGTCGGCCATCCACTCGGAGCGACCGGCGCGGATCACCGCGGACACGCCCGCCGGGGCGTCGGGCCGGGGCGGGGACATCGCCCGGAGGCGCTCGGCGAGCTCGATCTTCGCGGGATCGCCGTGGTGGACGGCCACGCGCTCGATGGAATCGCCGTTCAGCATGTCGACAGCGCACCAGTCGGCCAGGGTGGGGACCGCCAGGTGGGTCAGGTGCGTGAGCCGCGACGCGACGTCGAGCGAGCCGGAGAGCGCGGCGCCCGCCTCGCTCAGGAGGCGGAGCGTCGCCTGCTGCCTCTCGAGCTCCGCCGCGAGCATCTCCGCGCGCGCCCGGGCCTCGCGCTCCCGCTCGAGGAGGCGCGCCCTGTCCAGCGCCGACGCGCACTGCGCCGCCACGCTGAGCAGGAACTCGCGCTCTTCGGGGCTCCACGCCCGATCGTTCGCGAACGAGAACGCGAGGCCGCCGAGCAGCGCCGCGTGGGCGACGATCGGCAGGACGGCGAGCGCCTTCACGTCGTCGCGGACAGGCCGCAGGGCCGCGAGCTCGGGGTACGCGGCGTGCAGGCTTTGCCTCGTGTCCACCCAGATGGGGCGGCGCTCCCGGAGCGCGTCCGAGAGCGGCAGTCGGGCGTCGAGGGGCACCCTCGCGTAAGGGCTCGCGCGCTGCTCCTCGAGCCCCGAGTGGCCGACGAGCGTCGCGACGCCGGCCGCCTCGTCCGCCGTGTACATCATCGTCGTCGAGGCGCCGAGCACCCGGTGGATGTCGCTCACGACGGCGGCGGACACCTGCTCGACCGTCACGGCGCCGCTCAGCGCGGTGCTGACCGCGAGCAGCGCCTGGGTGAGCCGGGCGCGGCGATCGAGCTCCTCGACCTGTCTCGTGAGCTGCGCGGCGAGCTCGCCGCGCTCGGCCTCGACCTGCTTGAGGCGCGAGATGTCGGCGAACACCGAGATCCCGCCCTCGATCTCGCCGTCAGGCCCGATGATGGGCGCGGCGCTCCCGAGGACCATGCCATACGTCCCGTCGAAGCGCTGAATCCGGGTCTCCTCGCTCTCGATGACCTGCCGTTCGGACATCGCGCGGGCCATGGCCCAGTCCTTTGCCTCGTACGGACGGCCGTCGTCGTGGAAGGCGCGATACAGCGTCCAGTCGTTGATCGATTCGGTCGAGGCGCTGCCGGCCCAGATGCGCTCCGCCGCCCGGTTGTGCAGGACGAGCTTGCCGGACGCGTCGCAGAGGATGACGCCGTGCGGGCTGTACTCGAGCACGGCGTCGAGCCACCCGCGATCCCGGGACCCCACGGCGCGGAGCCGCTCGAGCTCACGCTTCAGGGCCTCGATGTCCGTCGTGTCGACGCGGGCGGCGGGCCCGGGAGACGGGCCGTTGTGCGCGGAGGTTCTCATAGGATGACGGCGACCGGCGCCTCGGCAGAGGCCGAGGCGGCGCTCGGTCGGACGTCGCCGGAGCTTACGCGCATCGATGGCGCGGCGGAAGGCGGCGCGACCCGGCCGAGCGGGTTCCTCGGCGCGCGGCGCGCATGCCCGGCTGCCTGGCGGCGATCCGGCCGCCTGGCAGTCTGTCCGGCGCCGCGCAGGCGCGGGCGGACGGCACCGGCGGTGCGCCCTCGCGCGGGCGAGCGCCCGAGCGGGTCCCTGGGATCATGGTTGCTCGCCGGGCCGGCCGCTGCGCACCGGCTGGGTCCGGGTCGACGCCGAGCGGGACTGCGACTCTCGGCGCGAGCGCGCGGGGGGCGCAGGGGCGCTCGGGGAAATGACGATGCAGGCTTAGGGCTCCACCTCGCTCACCATCCTCGCTTCCCGAACCCAGATGTTCGGGGCCGATAACCGGCAGGTGAGCGCGACAGCGCGCCGGTGTCGGCCAAGGAGCAAGCAATGATGGGCAATCGTTCAGGTCGCCTCATGGCGATCATGTTCGCTGGGAGCTTTGTCCTCGCGGGGGCCGGCGGCTGCATGGGCAGCGACGATGACGCCGAGGCGAATCGCGGTGGAAAGGATGGGCAAGAGCGGACCGGCACGGGCCCCGACGGCAGGAGCCACGGACAGACGGGCCGAGACGGCGCGCGAGGCGCCGGGAGGGGCGGTGGAGCGCAGGCCGGCGGCAGGCAGGGAGGCCGCGAGCAGCCCGGTCATCAAGGCGGCAGACAGGGCGGCGAACGGGCCGGCGGCCAGCGCGCGGGCGACAGGCAGATGTGCGGCGAGCAGGCCGGCCATCAAGGCGGCAGGCAAGGGGGCCGCGGACAGATCGGCAGTCAGGGCGACAGGCAGGGAGGCCGCGGAGAGCGCAGCGCGACGCAGCAGCCGTCGGACGCGGAGCTCACGATGCTGATCTCGTTCATCCACCAGAAGGAGGTGGATCTGTCGCAGATCGCCTTGGACAAGGCCGAGTCCCCGGATGTGAAGCGCTACGCCGAGCAGATCGTCGAGGAGCACTCCCAGTCCGAGCAGCTGGGCGCGGGCTCGAGGTTCGAGATGGAGTCGTGCCCGCGCTGCCGGGAGCTCGACGAGAGCTCGACCGAGGTGAGCGGAGCGCTGGAAGAGGAGGAAGGCGCCGAGTTCGACACGGCCTTCATCTGGGCTCAGATCTCCTTCCATCGCCGCGCCCTCGAGCTCCTCGACATGCCGGGCGTCGCGAACGCGGAGAACGCCAGGATACGAACCCGCGTGAAGGCGATGCGAGCGGACATCGAGCAGCACCTGACGGAGGCCGAGCAGCTGTTCTGCTTGCTGCTCCACGAGCAGCAGGCAGGCGGCCAGCAGCAACGCGGACAGCACGAAGGCACCGAGCCCGGCCAGCAGCAACGCGGACAGTTCGGCTGGGCGCAAACCGGCCGGCAGCAGGGTATCCAGGTCGGCCAGCAGCAGGGCATCCAGGTCGGCCAGCAGCAACGCGGACAGGGTAGTCAGATGCAGCCCGGCCAGCAGCAGGGCATCCAGGTCGGCCAGCAGCAACGCGGACAGGGTAGTCAGATGCAGCCCGGCCAGCAGCAGGGCATCCAGGTCGGCCAGCAGCAACGCGGACCGCAGCAACGCGGACAGGTCAGCCAGATGCAGCCCGGCCAGCGGCAGGGCGCCCAGCTCGGCCAGCAGCAACGCGGACAGGGCAGTCAGATGCAGCCCGGCCAGCGGCAGGGCGCCCAGCTCGGCCAGCAGCAAAGCAGCCAGCAGCAAGGCCCCCAGGCCTACGCGCAGCGGCAAGGGGAATCGCAGAAGTCCCAGTAACAGGGCTTCATGGCCCGCAGGGCGGCGGCGACGGCGCCTGCTCGCGGCCTTCGCGAGCGCCGAGCTCCCCGAGCGCGACCCCGCCTACCCGATCCAATAACGGCGTCCATGGTCTCGTGACCGCGATCGCGGCGAGTAGGCGCCCGGGCGCGTCATGAGTCGATCCACCTCCACGGGAAGTCGACCTCCACAAGCGTGTCGGCGCCGTCGAGCACGTCGACGCTCTCGACGCGCACGATGTCGCTCATGGCGTCTCCGTCGAAATCCACGAGCCAGACATCGACGTCATAGTACCCCTCGGAGAGGCCGTCGATGGTGAGGCCGAGATCATCGCAGTCCCCCACCGCGTCGACGACGAGGAAGCCATCCTCGTCCTCGACGCTGACCGCGACCCCGCTCACGTCGTGATCGAAGCACGCCCACGGGTCGTCGCTGCCGTCGATGGTCAGGGCGACGGTGAGCGAGCCGCGCGTGAGGTGATCGTGGTCATCGTCATGACCGACGACGATGCACCCCGTGAGCGAGGCAGTGGCGAGGACGCAGCCAGCGAGACCGGTGAGCACCTTCGAAAGTTTCATGGGGATCGTCTTCCTTTATCCAAGTCTGGCGCTGTCGCGCCGATGCGCGGCACGGCAGCAAGCGCTATACCAGCGAGCGGCGCCCTGCGGTGCCACGCGGCGGCGCTCCGCCTTCGGCGGGTGGCACCGCAGTTGCTCCTGTGACCCCCCATGGAGATGAACGTGCCAGTCCTCGATGTTTCCTCCCCCAGCGCTGCGGCGCGCGCTCAGCAGCGCGGCAGCAGGCTCGCCGTGCTGGCCGCGCTCGTTGCGCTCGCGCTCCTCGGCGCGACCGGGTGCGCGGCAGAAGTCCACACCAGGGCCGCTGCGCCGGCCCATGCGACCGTCACGTACCAGGAGTTCGCGGTGTACGAGGAGCCGGTCGTTCACATCGCAGCGGCGCCGGTCCACGTCGAGACCTACCCGCGCGTGTACTACCGCGGGACCTACGTCTACTACGTGGACGGCCGCTGGTACTACCCGTCGCACCACGGCTGGGTCTACTACCGGGACGAGCCGCGCGCCCTGGTCCGCTACCGCGTCGGCTTCGAGCGACACGGCCACCATCACCATCACCACGTGCACCGCACAACCACGGTCAGGCCGGCAGCGACGGTCCGGGCGGGGGCCTCGGTCAGGCCGGCAACCTCGGTCAGGCCGGCAACCTCGGTCAGGCCGGCAACCTCGGTGAGGGCGGGGGCGACCGTGAAGGCGGGGGCGACCGTGAAGGCGGGGGCCTCGGTCAGGCCGGCGACTCCGGCGAAGCCGGCGAAGAAGCATCGCGTGGAGCGTCGACGGCACCACGTCGAGGAGAGGCACCCCGAGCGCTGACTACCGCCTCATCGTTGGTACAATATTTGCTTTTGCGCCAGCGATGAGGCGGTGATGCGGATCGCGGCATGACCGCGCCCCCTTCGGGGCCGCCTCGACCCGCGCGCGGGCCCGGCCTCCCCCGATCCCCTGGCCCGCCCTTCCGCTACCCGCCCTTCGCGGCGTCGGCGAAGGCCTTCCAGGTCGCCTCGGCCGCGCCCACGCAGGCGCGCGTCCCGTCGCGCACGATGGGCGTGCGGAGCAGGAGCGGATCGTCGACGAGGAGCTCCGCGATCCGCGCATCGCTCGGGCCGAGGTGCTGGAGGCCACGCTCCTTCACCCGCGCGCTCTCCGCGTCGTAAAGCGCGCGCACGCCGCCCACCGCGCGCGCTACGCTCGCGAGCTCCCCCTTGGAGAGACCCTTCTCGCGCAGCTCGACGAGCTGCACCTTGATGCCCCGGTCGGCGAAGAACCGCTGCGCCGCCCGCGTCGCCTTGCACTTGGCCGTGCCGAAGATCTGGATCATGCGCGTCGCTCCTCGGTGGAATGGCTACTGCGCGCTCCGGAGGGCAGCGCGGGCGTGGAGCATAGCAACCGCTGCCCGGACGGCGCCGCGCCGATTCTTCCGACCCAGGTTGCCGTCCGCCGTCCGCTGCCGTCTCGGATCGATCCCGCCCCGTCGCGGCCGCTCCACCAGACAGAGGGCGACCTCGCTCCGCCCCCTCCGAGGCCGCCCGCTCCGGTCTCGACCGGCCCCGCTCCCCCGCCGGACGGCCCCGGCAACTCGCGACCTCGCTCCGCCCCCTCCGAGGCCGCCCGTGTCGGTTCGAGAGCGCCCCCTCTCGAGGCCCCTCCGCCGGCGCCCCCACGTCGCGCCCTCCAACGCCCGCTTCTCTCCGCCCCGCAGCGCGATCGAGCGGGACGCGTCCGCTCGTCCGGCGACGTACACTCGTCCGGCAACGCACACGCGCGCGCCGCCATCCGAGGACAACGAGAACGCGCCGCGCCGAGCCGGGCAACAACACCGAAAAACGCCGTGGAAACGGGCCACGTCGGCGGTCGATTCGTTTTCCTATTTACGTCCTCAGCGGTTAGGATATCGAGGCGCATTGATGATCGTGCCCCCTCACACCCTTCGCGGTCGGGTACGACGCAGCGGCAACACTGGAGCGCATTGAATGAGGTTCCGTCCCTCGCTCTCGACGAGCGAGTCCGAATCGAGTCATCCCGTTTCCATCGCTTCCGCGGGCGGACGCGCGGGCGAGCGCGCGCCAGCTCGGCGCGCGAAGGCCGCCGGCGCGCAAGCCACGCTCGGCGCGACCGAGCTCTACTTCCGGGCGCTCGCCGGCAGCCAGCCGCTGACGCGCGAGGGCGAGGTCGCGATCGGCCGTCGTATCGAGGCGGGCGCGCTCGCCTGCTTCGAGGCGTGGGTCCGGTCGCCCGTCGCGCTGCGCGAGCTCGCCTCGACGGCAGAGGACGTCCAGGTCGGGGCGCTGAGCCTCCGGGATCTGCTGTGCGAGGCCGACGCGGGTGATCCCGAGGCGGACGCCTCCGCGAAGCGGCTCGCGGAGCTGCTCACGCTCGCCCGCTCGCTCCTCGGCCGGCAGATCACCGAGGACGGCGTGGAGACCGCCCTCGCGGGCCTCGCCGCGGGCCTCGCCGAGCTGCGCCTCGATCCGACCTTCGAGGAGCGCATCGAGCGGAGCCTTCGCGCAGCAGCGGCCGAGGCGGACAAGGCGGAGCGCGCCGCGATCGAGGCCACGATCGCGGCGATCGCCCGGGGGCGCCGCGCCGTCGCGCAGGCGAAGTCCGAGCTCGTCCAGGCGAACCTCCGGCTCGCGGTCGCCATCGCGCGGGAGCACCAGCGCTTCGGCGTCCCGCTGCTCGACCTCGTGCAGGAGGGGAACCTCGGCCTGATCCGCGCCGCCGACAAGTTCGAGTACCGCCGCGGCCACCGCTTCGGCACCTACGCCGCGTGGTGGATCAAGCAGGCGATCAAGCGGACGATCCTCAACCAGGGAAAGCCCGTTCGGATGCCGGTCCACCTCACCGCGATCCGGAGCCAGGTGGTGCGCGCCCGACGAGATCTGGTGCAGGAGCGGGGGCGCGAGCCTTCCGTCGAGGAGATCGCGGAGCGCAGCGGCCTCACCGTGGAGAAGGTGCGGGTGATCAGCGAGCTCGCGCTCGAGCCGCTCAGCCTCGACGCCCCCGTCGGCGAGGAGGGCGATACCCGGTACGGCGATCTGCTGGCCAACGACGAGCCCACGCCCGCGGACATGCTTGCCCGGCGCCGGCTGATCGAGCAGACGCGCGAGCTGCTCGACTCGCTGCAGCCGCGCGAGCGCGAGCTCCTGCGGCGCCGCTTCGGCCTCGACGGCAACGAGGACGAGACGCTCGAGGAGATCGGGCAGTCGTTCTCGCTGACGCGGGAGCGCATCCGTCAGATCGAGGCGAAGCTGCTCGAGAAGCTCCGGACGCGCTCGCGGCAGCGAGAGCTCGGCTCCTATCTCGAGGGGTGAGGGCGCGGGAAGCGCCGGCGCGCTTCAGAAGCTGTAGCCCACCGCCCCACCCAGCCGGTGAGACGAGCCGGCCGCGTTCTCGTACGCGAGCTCGACGTGGTTGGGGACGAGGAGGAAGAGCAGGGCGTCGACGAGCAGGCAGTCGTCCTTGCCGTCGCACAGCCGCTCGTCCCGGCTCCCGAAGATCATGCGCCACTTCACGGGCAGGCCGAGGCCGAGGGCCGCGCGCGCGCCGAACGCGCCGCCGGCCTCGGGGAGCCTGTCGTTCAGCGTCCCGGCGAAGAGGTAGACCGGCGCGACGGCCAGATAGACGTAGTGGTTCATCGTGCCGCTCTCGCCGGCAAAGCGGGCGCGGAGCTCGGGACCGAGCGCGTAGCGCGCTACGCGCACCTCGCCGTCGAAGCCGCGGCGATCGTCAACGTCGGTCGAGCCTGCGCCCGCCGAGAGCCCCGGAGAAGTAGGGGAGCCACGACGCGCTGTCGGGGCCGGTAGACCCGCACCAGCCGAGGAACAGCCTGCCTTCGACGACCCGCACGCCGCTGCCCGCGCGCGCCGAAGGCGAGATCCATCTGAAAGGGCCGCACCGGATCGGCGAGAGCAGCGCCAGGGGCGAGGACGCCGGCCATCCCTGCCACGGCCGCGAACAGCCACGCGGCGCGCGTCACTGTCGCCCGGTCCCGATCTGGCCTTGGCCGTCGCTGCCCCAGCAGAACACCCCGCCCTCCTCGTCGAGCGCGCAGGTGTGCTCTCGCCCGGCGGCGAGGGCGACCGCGCGCACGTCGAGCGCCGCCCGCACCGGCGCGGAGACCAGGTTGGCCTCCTCGGAGCCAAGCTGGCCGCTCTGGTTGGAGCCCCAGCACACAACGCCGCCGTCGTCCAGCAGCGCGCAGCTGTGGCGCCCGCCGGCGACGACGGCCTTCGCACCGGCAACGCCCTCGACGAGGGTGACGCCGACAACCTCGTCGGCGCTGTCGATGATGGGCCCGCCGCCGCTCTGGCGGTTGAGGTTCCGACCCCAGCACGCCACCTGTCCAGTGCCGAGGGCAGCGCAGGTGTGGCGCCCGCCCGCCCGCCGCAACATCGGTCGCGCCGCGCACGGCCTCCTTGCGGGCAGCTCCGGCGGCACCGTCTCCCCAGCACCACACGTCGCCCTGCGCGTCGAGGGCGCACGCGTGCGCTTCGCCGGCGGCGATGCGCGTCACGCCGCGCAGCGGGAACCCACCCAGGTCGAGGACGAGCGCGGGGTCGCTCCTCACGAGGTCTCGGGATCGGAGCCGAGCTGATGGCTCCGGTTGTCACCCCAGCAGACCACAGTGTCGGCGCCACGCACGGCGCACGTGAACCCGAGCGATGGGTCGTCCGCCTCCGCGAGCCCGCCGGCCGCGAGCCCAACCACGCCCTCCAGGCCGGGCACGTCGCGCGGTGGCACCGGGCAACGCCCACCAGCCACGACGTCCGCGCCCCCGGAAGTGTCGGCGCAGCCCGCCGTCACGACGCCGAGTGAGCCGCCCACGTCTCCCCCCCAGCACCTGATCCTCCCCTCGTCGAACAGCGCGCACGTATGCCGCGGACCAGCGGCGAGACGCACGGGGTCCGCGGCGAGCGAGACCCACCTCGGGGAGGTACTCAGCGAGCCGATGAAAACGTCGCCAAGCTGGCCCGCGTCGTTGTCGCCCCAGCACGCGGTATTACCGTTCCTGAGAATCGCGCAGGTAAGTAGGCACCGGCGACGATCCGGGCCGCGGGTTCGAGCGCCTTCACGCGCACGGGGGTGAAGTGGTAGTCCTCCGAGCAGCCACCGGCGAGGGGCGCCGTGATGAGCAGCGAGGCGGCCACCCACCGTCGAAACGAAACGACCCTACCCAGGTTGTGCCGCACCCGAAAACGACAAAACGACCAAAACGACCGACCTACGTTGCGATGCCGCCAGGTCGTTGCGACAAAACGACCGACCTACGTTGCGATGCCGCCAGGTCGTTGCGGCCGGGGGGCGGCGGCGACCCACCCCGGAATGACTATCCCATGGGTCCACTTTTCGAGAGGAATCATTCCGCTCGGCCAACCATCGCGTACAGCACTCTGCCTCTGACTCCGCTTCCTCTGCGTTCGGCACCGCCTGCAGACATACGAAAGCACGGGTATACCGCCGCACGAGATTCGTCCGTCCACACCGCCGGTCCCAGACGGACGCGCCCCACGACAAGGCACCGATGCCCTCGCCCGTTCCGCCCGCCTCCCTGCCACGGCGCCGCTAGGGCTCTACACCGTGAGCACGACGTCGGCCACGCTGGCGCCGTGAAACGTGCGCATCCACCACGTCCCCGCGGGGAATACAGCGCTGCGTACGCCGGCACGCCATCGCTCCAGTGCCGCACGGTACGACGCTCGAAACGCACGCACAGCGGCACCAGCGATTCGCCACGCATCTCCCTGCTCGCGACCCACCGCAAACGTCGGATTGCCGTCGCGCAGCGGCTCGAAGCTCGTCACGCGCTCGTAAGGGGACACCTTGCCGGCTCCCTCGGCGCCCAAGAAGCGAAGCCCTCGCCGCTGCACCTCCGCGCGGGCCCGCGCTTCGAGCCGCTCGAGCTCGGCAGAGACGTCCTGGCGAAAGCCCTCCGCGCTGTCCTGCTCGATGGCCGGCGGCAGCGCGAGCGAGACCGTCGCTTCCTCGGGCCACTGGGGATTTTCCGGGTCGAGATACACCGAAGGCCGTGCCGCGCGCAGCACGCCGCGACCGAGCTCGTCCACATCCACCTTGGCGCCCGGCCACTCGCGCGCATGCTGCACCAGGCCAGCGGCGACAGGATTGGCCATGACATAAGCAATCTTCTCCACCACCGCTGCGCGCGTCAGCAGCCGCACCACGCTCGTGGCCTCGTGGTCCCATACCGGGCCTTCCCACCCGCGAAGCACCTTCGTGCCGAGCGCGACGATGCGATGGAAGAATTGCAAGAACCGCGGCAGGACGCCCCTCGAGTCGGTCACGACCAGGTGCAGATGCGTTGACATGGCGCAGAGCGCATGGACCTCGATATCGTAACGGCGGGTCGACACCGCGAGAACGTAGACCAAGAGCCGGGTGATTGCCGCATCCGGGCGGAAGAGCAGGTGCCGGCGCAGGACGCGACGGGTGATGAGGTAGGTGGCTCCGGCAACGATCTCGCGGGGCTGGCTCATGACAGGCGCATTAAAACAAGCGCCGTGCCAGGGATTTCCATCAATCATTTCGCGGCTCGACCAAGCTTCGCGGGTGGCGGCCGCCTGGCGGGCCGCCACCCGCGCTGGAGCCGTTGCGACTACTCCTAGCCCGACCTGGGTTGCGGTTAGTCCGCGATGCGGCTGCAACCTGGGTCGGGGCCACCGCGCCGGCAACCTGGGTCGGATCCGATGCCAACCCAGGTCGGATCCGCCCAGCACGCCTGGGTGCGCGCGGCGCTCGACCCCTACAGCGACGATGAGAGGTTGCCGTCAGTATGCAAATCGTCCACGCACTTCGAGATGTGCGGGGGTGCTTGGCCTTCGCCACGAGGAAGCGACGCTGCCCAGTAGCCGCCTCCCAGCGCGCTGGCCGCTGCTCAACTCCTCCCCGGCGTCCTCCTCAGCCAGCGCGGGCGCGGTACAGCCGCCGCCGGCCTGCACCGGCCCGGGCCCTGGACGACCGCGTGAACCAGGTTGCGGCGCGAAGGCTCGTGATAGTCTCGCTTCGCGCCCACCAGGATCCGGGTAGAAGGCGCGAGGGGCGGATTGAACAGCGACGACAGAGGGCGCGGAGACGAACGGGGTGGACCGTCCAGGGAGCGACACCGCGGCGATCCGCCGGCGTCAGCCGACACGCTCGCCCGCGCCGTGGCCGACGCGTCGATGGCCCTCTCGCGCGCCGGCGATGACGGTCCGCAGCAAGCGATCGTGGCGGCGGCGGCGCGCCTCCTCCACGTCGACATCGCCTGCCTCTACGATGTCGCGCAGGTGCCGCACACGCTCGGGCTCGTCGCCTGCGCGGGCGGCAGCGCGGGCTCGCTGGACCCCCTCCGGCGCCTGCCGCTCGACGCCCCGAGCCTCGCCGGCGCCGCCGCCCGCTTGAACATCGCGCAGGTCGCGCCCGAGGACGAGAGCGCCGACGCGCTCCTGGACGCCGGCCACCTGCGCCGACACTGCGGCTGCACCCGCGCGTTCGCGATCCCCATCGCCTTCGCCGGCACCCTGCGCGCGGTGCTGCTCTGCGCCACGGCGCAGCCCGACCTCCCGCAGGCCGAGCTGGTCGAGATCGCGGTCGCCCTGTCGAGCCTCTTCGGGATGGCCCTCGCCGCCCCCGAGCTGCACGCCCAGCGCGCACGGATCGAGGAGCTCGAGCGCGAGAACCACGAGCTCGAGCGCTCGCGCGAGCAGCTTCACGCGACGATCGCGGAAGCCAGGCAGGCGGAGGCCGCGCTCCGGTTGAGCGAGGACAGCCTCGCCCGCGCGCAGAGGTTGGCGAAGCTGGGCAACTGGGACTGGCACATTCCGAGCAACGAGCTGCTCTGGTCCGACGAGTGTTATCGGATGCTGGGCGTGTCCCGCGACGCCGGCGCGCTCACGTACGAGCGGTTCCTCGCCTTCATCCACCCGGAGGACCGCGAGGGTGTGATACGCTCCGTCGACCTGGCGCTCCAGGGCACCCTGCCCTATTGCGTCGATTACCGGATCGTCCGCCCGAACGGCGAAGAGCGCTCCCTCCACACCGAGGCGGACGTGATCCGCGCCGAGGACGGCTCTCCGCTGCGGATGATCGGCACGGCCCTCGACGTCACCGAGCAGCGGCGCGCCGATCGCGCCTTGCGGCTCAGCGAGGAGCGCCTGCGGATGATCGCGGAGCACGCGAGCGACGTCATCTTCCATATACGGCTCGGCCCGGAGGGGGGCTACGAGTACATCAACCCCGCCGTCCTCGAGCACACCGGCTATCCGCCCGCGGCCTGGTACGAGAACCCTGAGCTGTTCGTCACCCTGATCCATCCCGAGGACGTCGGGCGCTATCATGCGTTCGTCGAGCACATGGCCGCGGCCGGCGGCCGGCTCACCTTCCGCATCATCGACAGGAGCGGCCGGACCCGCTGGGTCTCGACCCACATCACGATCCAGCACGACGAGCACGGAAACCCGATCGCCGGGATCGGCATCTCGCGCGACGTCACCACGGAGAAGCTCGCCGACGAGGAGCGCGAGCAGCTCCTCGGACAGCTCGCGGCCGAGCGGCGCTGGCTCCACGCGGTCATCGAGCGCTCGCCTGTCGGCATCCTCCTCCTCGACCGGGCCGGCGCGCAGATCGCCCGGAATCGCCGCGCCCAGGAGCTCGCCGGGACAGACTCGCCGCCCGGGCTGCCCGGCGCATGGTGCCTGTGCCTGCCCGACGGGCAGCCCCTCACGGACGAGGAGCAGCCGTCGGCGAGCGCGCTGCGAGGCGAGGTCACGAGCTCGAGGGAGCTGTCGCTCCGGCGCGCCGACGGCAGCATGCTGGCGGTGCTCGCGAGCGCTGGCCCCATCGTCGACGGGAACGGCAAGCTGCTCGGCGCGGTCGTCGTCTTCGACGACATCACCCGGCTCAAGGAGCTCGAGCGGCTCAAGGAAGAGTGGACGTCGGTCGTCGCGCACGACCTGAAGCAGCCCGTGACGACGATCATCGGTTACGCGACCCAGCTCGAACGGAAGCCCCAGGTCACGACCGCGGTGAAGACGAGGGCGGGACACATCCTGGCGAGCGCCAAGCGGCTCGGGCGGATGGTCTCCGATCTCACGGACATCTCCCAGATCGAGTCGCGTCGCCTCGCGATCGAGCGCGCCCCCATCGACCCGCGCGCGCTCGTGGAGGCGGTCGTCGAGCGGATGGAGAGCGAGATCGAGGGGCGCGCCGTCGACGTCGAGAGCCGAGGTGAGATCCCGATCGTGCACGCGGACGCCGGGCGCGTCGAGCAGGTGCTCAGCAACCTCATCTCCAACGCCGTCAAGTACGGTGATCCAGAGGCGCCGATACAGGTGGCGCTGGAGCGGCGCGGCGACGCGGTGCAGATCTCCATCCGGAACAGCGGCCGCGGGATCCCGGCCCAGGACCTCCCGCTCCTGTTCGAGCGCTTCTTCCGGGGAAAGGCGAAGGAGGAGCGCGTGGTCGGCCTCGGCCTCGGCCTGTACATCGCGAAGGGGCTGGTCGAGGCCCACGGCGGCAGGATCTGGGTCGAGAGCCCCGAGGGGGGCCGCACGACGTTCCATTTCACGCTCCCGGTGGGCGCGGCGCCGCGCCGGGATGCAACGTAGCCACGAGCCGCCCAGCCCTCGGTGGCGGCCTACCGAGAGGAGATGGCCTGCTGTGCGCGGTCAGCGCGCACCCGCGACCGGAGCGGGCGTCCACAGCGGCGGCTCCGGCACGCCCCTCCCCGCTCCGGCCGGCACAGCGTGGCTTCGTCCGGTGATGCGCTCGAACTCCACGACGTCATGAGAGCACACGAGCCTTACCTCGTGGCCGCGCGCCTCGCGCAGCGCGCGCAGCCGCCGCTGGTTCTCGAGCCGCGCGCCGCGGTCCTTCTCCATCATGAACTGATAGAGCCGCAGACCCGGCGTGCACGCCGGCCGGACCGGGTCCATCTCTCGGTGATAGAAGTAGGCGTCGCCGGCGAGGAGCAGCCATCCGCCATCGCTCCGGATAGCCACGCCAGCGTGGCCCAGCGTGTGACCGATGAGCGGGACGAAGAGCACCTCGTCCTTCAAACCACCCACCGGCCGCGCGCCCTCGAAGCCAAACCAGCGGTCGCCACCGCCCGAGGGGTAGGCAATCCAGCTCGGCTGCGTCGACCACTGAGCCGGCCGGTAGCGCATCCGGTCGAGGAGCGTCCGCCGCGCGAGCGCGGCGTCACGCTCGTCGGCGAGCAGATGGACCTGCGCTCCAGGAAAGTCGTCGAGGCCTCCGGCGTGGTCGAAATCGAGGTGGGTGAGCACGATATGGCGGACCTCCTCGGGTCGAAGGCCGAGGCGCTCGATCTGCCGGCGCGCGGTCATCTCGGCGCGAAACTCCGGTCGCACGAGGAAGAGGAAGAACCGGCTGAGCCGCTTCCTCGCCATCGAGACGTCCAGCAGCCCAAGCCCGGTGTCCACGAGGACCAGGCCGCTCTCCGTCTCGAGGAGCAAGCAATGGCACGTCAACCTCCCGCGGAGCCCCAGGGTCCGCCCGTCCATCAGCGCGCCGCCGACCGGGCAGGTCGAGATGCAGTTGAGATGATGGATTCGCACGGACGCACCTCCCCCTTCGCGGCTACCCTGCTCCCGCGACGACCGCTCGACGAGCTGGCGCCGACGCGGGCCCACGGCGCGGTGTGCGCTCGAACTGCTCATCGCGCCCCGCTCGCCGGAGATCACAAGACCAGAGCCTGGGCTCACCGGAGCGCATGAGGCGCTGTGATTGCACGGGGTATGCCGATCTCCGGGCCCCAGACGGCGTAAACGGCGGAAAAACGGACGGCGCGGGCGCGCAGGTTCTCCTGAGGCGCCAAGGCTGGTACGCTGGGCGACATGTCGGATGAGAGTGCCCGCCGTCCGCACCAGGCCACCAAGCCATCCGCTCGCGGGAGCGACTCGACCGGGACCAGGAGCGTTGGCCCGGGGGATGTCGTCGGCCAGCACTTCCGGCTCGACGAGCTCCTGAAGAAGGGAGGCATGGGCCGGGTCTACCGGGCAACCGATCTTCGCCTCGGCGAGCCGGTCGCGCTCAAGCTGATGGATCCGGCGATCGTCGGCACGGAGCGGGCGCGCGCCCGCTTCTTCCGCGAGGCGCAGACAGCGGCGAGGCTGCGGAGCAAGAACGTCGTGCAGCTCCTCGACTTCAACGTCGATGCAGCCACGCAGGTGCCCTACATCGCCATGGAGCTCCTTCGCGGCGAGGACCTGGCCCAGCGGATCGCCCGCGGGCCGCTCTCCTACGAAGAGACGAAGGCGATCCTCGGCGATGTCTGCAGCGCGATCGCCAAGGCCCACCGCATGGACATCATCCATCGCGACATCAAGCCGGCCAACGTCTTCCTCGTCGAGGACGACGATGGCCCGCTCTGCAAGGTCCTCGACTTCGGGATCGTCAAGCTCGGTGACCTCGGGCTCGACCCCCAGGGAGCGCCGCAGACGGACGCCGGCGCCACCCTGGGCACGGTGAGCTACATGAGCCCGGAGCAGATCGCCGACGCCCGCGGGGTCGACCTCCGCGCGGACCTCTGGTCGATCGGCGTCATCGCCTACGAGTGCATGACCGGGCAACGGCCCTTCCGCGGCGAGTCGCTCTTCGAGCTCGTCCACAAGATCTGCTTCGATGTCCCGGCCCCGCCGTCGCGCCTGGCGGACGTCCCGAGCGGCTTTGACGCCTGGTTCGCCCGGGCGACCCACCGCGAAATCGACCGCCGGTTCACCTCCGCCCGCGAGCTCATCGAGGCCCTCCGGGCGCTCGCCGGGCGCCCGCCGGAGCCGCCCCTGCCCCTGCCCCGGCCCTCGCCGCCCGAGCCCCCCACGAACCAGAGCTGGGCCTCGGACGCCAACCAGATCGATATCGGCGCCCTCAAGGACCTGACCTTCAAGAACGCCGTGGTCCGGGAGTTCCTCGACAGCGCCAACAAGCACTTTGTCTCGGGGAGCAAGGGGCTCGGCAAGACCCTCCTCCTCACGTACAAGCGCTCGGTCCTCAGCGAGATCTACCTGGCGGCGACCGGCCGCGAGCGCCGCCACGCCGCCGTGCAGTTCATCCCGGAGGGGCGGCCGTACCTCGATCTGATGGGCGATCTGCCCACCGTCGATCAGACCCGGAGCGACCTCATGTCGGGCCTCCACGAGTGCAAGCGGCTCTGGAGCTTCAGCTTCCGCATGTCGATCGTCTCCTACCAGTCGGCGGCCACCGGCGCCGCCGGCGCCGGCGATCCGGCGGATCTGGCGCCGCTCCCCCGGAGCCTGCGCGGGCTCCTGGAGGGCCGGCCGGTCGAGCCGACGATGGTGCTGAAGGAGCTGCTCTCGCTGACCGTTCGCCAGATCAACCAGGTCGTCGACGCGATGGAGCGCCCGCTCGAGCGGCGGCTCCGCTCGCTCCACAGCGGCGTCTTCATCTTCATCGACAAGCTCGATCAGGCGCTCCGGCGGCTCCCGCGGGCCGCGTGGATCCACATGCAAGCGGGGATGATCGAGGCCGCGTGGGATCTGATGAACGCCAACCGGCACGTCAAGATCTTCGCCACCATCCGCGAGGAGGCGTTCTCCGCCTACGAGTCCGACATCAAGACCAACCTCTACGGCGCGACGTCGACGCTCCGCTACGCCAAGCACGAGCTCTTCGAGCTGCTCGAGAAGCTCACGTATTATTACGAGCGGCTGCCGCTCCGCGAGTTCATCCACCTCGACGTGGTGAGCGCGGGGCGCTCGGCCCGCGCCGAGTCGACCTTCGACTTCCTCCACCGCCACACCCTCGGGCGGCCGCGCGACCTCGTGATCCTCGCCTCCGAGATCTCGCGCAACCGGAAGGCGCTCGACGAGCGGACCTTCACGCAGATCGTGCAGAGCACCAGCGCCGGCCTCCTCGTGGCCAACATCTTCGACGAGATGCGGGTCTTCCTCGAGGTGCTCTGTCACCGCGACAAGCGGGCTCGCTTCCTCGGCCTCCTCCCCTGCGACGTCCTCACCCACGACGAGGTGGTCGAGGTCTGGTGCAGGTTTCATGAGGTCGATCGCGCGTTCTACGACGCCCACGGCCGGGACGCCGACGACGTCTACCACCCTTTCCGCGAGCTCTTCGAGTGCGGCCTCCTCGGGGTGCTCGGCGCCGATCCGGGGACCGAGCGCCAGGTCCAGCGCTTTCGCCAGCCGCACGACGCCGTCGTCGGCTCGCGCCACGAGCTGCCGCGCTCGCGGTATTACCTGCTCCACCCCTCCCTCCGCGCGTTGATCGAGCCGCTCCCCGGCGGCGGCCGGTTCCACGCGATCCGCCACGTGATCATCGGCCACGGGGAGCCCTGGCCCCGCCACTGGGACCTCGTGGTCGACGTCCAGCGCGAGCTCTTCCGGCGCCCGGACGCCGACGAGGAGATCGGCGGGGCGGTGTTCTCCCTCCTCGACCGCCTCGCGACGGAGATCGCCGACGGCGAGGGCCCTGACGCCGCGCGGCGAGCGATCGCCGCCTCCCCCACCTTCGCCCGCCTCAGCGCGCACCTCGAGCGAATCCACTGGGACGATCTCCACCTCACGCTCCTCGAGCTCTTCGCCGGCGAGCGGCGGGAGGAGACGGAGCCGACCGACCGGGTGGAGGTGGCGATGCTGCTCATCGACATCGTCCGGTCGACCCACATGATCCGCAGCATCGGCGACACCGGCTTCGTCGACCACCTTCACCGGCTCCGCGGCTCCCTCCGAGGGGCGACGAACCCGCGCCTGCTGAAGGGGACCGGCGATGGGTACCTCGCGGTTTATCCCACGGTGGCCCGCGCCGTCGACGCGGCCCGCGTGCTCCGCCGCGCCGTCGACGACCCCGCCCAGCTGCGCCTCGTCGTCCACTGGGGCTGGGTGCGCATGAGCGATCACGACGTCATCGGCACGGAGGTCCACCGGCTCTTCCGCATCGAGGCGGTCACCGAGGAGGATCGCGCGGACGAGCCGAGCTCCGGGATCGGCCTGCCGCGCCCCGGCCGCGTGACGCTCTCGCGCTCCGCGGCCGCCGCGCTCCCCGACCCATCGCGCGCGGACTTCCGCCGAGCGGGCGCGTTCCGGCTCAAGGGGTTCGACGATCCCGAGTCGATCTGGGTGGAAATCGACGAGGTCGACAAGGTCGACGAGATCGACGCCCGCCCGTGAGATCGCCCGCGGTGAGCCCGAGGGCCCACCGGCGCGCCGCGCCCTCCGCCCGCGAGCGCTCGGCCGGAGGCGCGCCCCAGTGTGGTAGTCTGCCGGCGACATGACCGAGCTCCTTGGCCTCGTTTTCTCGCCGTGGACCGAGAAGGCCCGCTGGGCCCTCGACGTCCGGCGCGTCCCCTACACCTTCCGGCACTACCAGCCGCTCGTCGGTGAGCCGGCGCTCCGGGTGAAGCTCCGCCGGCTCACAGGCCGTGTCTCGGTGCCTGTGCTCACCACCGACGACGGGCGCGTGCTCGGGGACTCGGCCGACATCGCGCGCTGGGCAGACGGGCGCGGCGCGGGACCGACCCTGTTCCCTGTCGAGCACGAGGCCGACATCGCGCGGCTCATCGATCTATCGGAGCGCGGCCTCGCCGCCGGGCGCGCCCGCGCGCTGAGGCGCATGCTGGCCGACGACGAGGCGCTCGCCGAGATGGCGCCGAGGCCGATCCGCCGCGCGCTCGCGCCCCTCGCCTCGCGGCTGGGAGCGCTGGGGGTCGCCCGCACCCTCCGCAAGTACGAAGGCGACAAGGCCGACGGCGAGGCGCACCGGCAAACGCAGGTCGCCGTGCTGGAGGAGATCCGCGAGACCCTCGCGCGTGCGGCGCCGCCCGGAGACGCGCCGCGGACGCTCCTCGGACGCTTCACGTTCGCCGATATCGCGATGAGCCAGGTCCTCGTGAACGTCGCGCCGCCCGCCCAGCTGAAGCTCGGCGCCGCCAGCCGCCGGTGCTTCTCCGACCCCGACCTGCGCGATCGCTACGACGACCTGATCGCGTGGCGCGACGAGCTCTACCGCGCCTTCCGCACGAGCTGACCGGCCGCGTCGGGCGAGCGCGGTATCTCGAGCGCCGTGAAGCCCAGGGAAACCAGCATGGCAATGGGCTTCATCGAGGGGCTCTCTCCTTCAGGCGTCGAGTGAGACTGACCGGGAGCGCGGTCGTCCAGCGCGCCCCCCGACCGCTGGCAGGCGCGGCCGCTGCGCTGGGCCTCGCGTCGCGCCAGAGGCTCGATCGTGGACGCCGGATCTGATAGCGGTGGAATATACCATGAACCAAGCGTGGCAAACGGACGAGCTGGGCCGCTTCTTCGAGATGTCCGTGGATCTGATCGGCACCGCCGGTTTTGACGGGCATTTCAAGCGGGTTGGCCAGGCTTGGGAGCGCACGCTCGGGTTCTCGCGCGAAGAGCTCTTGTCGACTCCATTCATCGACTTCGTGCACCCGGACGATCGAGAGCGCACGCTGGCCGAGTCGGCGCAGGTGTTCGGCGGCAGCGGCAGCGTGACGTTCACGAACCGCTACCGGTGTCGCGACGGCTCTTACCGGTGGATCGAGTGGAACTCGTCGGTTCACCCGGAGGAGGAGCTCGTCTATTTCGTTGCGCGTGACATCACGGATCGCAAGCGCGCGGAGGAGTCGCTGCTCGAGGCCGAGTCCCGGTTCCGGGCGGCGGTCGAAGGGAGCCTGGACGCCTTCTTCGTGCTCCGGAGCGTGTTCGACGAGGCCGGGACACTCGTGGATTTCGTGCTCACCGACGCCAACCAGAGGGCCCTCACGGGGATATCGATGCCGCGCGAGGAGATCGTCGGCAAGCGGCTCAGCGATCTCTCGCCCGCCGCGCGCCAGCAGCTGGACAAGTACGCCCGCGTCGCTCGGACCGGCGAGCGGCTCCTCGAGGAGGAGCAGAGCGAGGGTCCAGTGCACAAGGATGTGTGGTTCCAGCATCAGGTCATCCCGCTGAGCGACGGTGTCGCGATCACGATCAGGGACATCACGCCCTTCAAGCAGCTGGAGGCCGAGCTCAGGGAGGCGCTCCATCGCCGGGCGATCCACGCGGAGGAGCTCGAGGAGAAGAACCGCCTGCTCGCGGCGGAGAACGCCGAGCGCGAGCGCGCCGAGGCGCTGATGCGGCAGCAGCAGGAGACGATGCGCGCCATGTCCACGCCCATCATCCAGGCGTGGGAGGGGGTCCTCGTGCTGCCGATCATCGGGACCGTGGAGACCGGGCGGGCGAATGACATCATGGAGCGGCTGCTCACCGAGATCGTGCGGACGAGCGCGCGCTTCGCCATCCTCGACCTGACCGGCGTGAGCGCGGTGGACGCCGCGACCGTGGCGCACCTCCTCGCCGTGGTGCGCGCGGCGAACCTCCTCGGCAGCAGCTGCCTCGTCTCCGGGATCTCGCCCGAGATCGCGCGGACGATGACGGAGCTCGGCGCGGCGGATGGCGGGTTCAAGACCTTCGGCGTGCTCCAGAGCGCCTTGCGTTACGCGCTCTCCCGCTGCGGCGCCGAGGGCGCGCGGTGAGCCGCCCGGGCGCGGGCGTCGACGCGCGCTCGAGCTGACGTGAGGTGGCGGGGAGCGCCTCGCTGACTGCAATGACTGCAAGCGGATGACAGGCGGATGACGCCGCGCGGTCGACGCCGGGCGTGATTTCCGGGTGGCGTCTCCTCCCGCGGTTGCCCGGGAGGAGCGCGGGCACTATGGGAGCATCCCCGAACGGCGCTGTCCGGTCGGGCCGTGCCCGGCGGGGACGCGCTGCCCGTGACCGGGCTCATCGCCACGAAAGGAACGCTCCAATGCCTGTTGACGTGAAGTACACGACGCAAGCCACGGCCAATGGCGGCCGCGATGGCCACGCTGCCACTGCCGACGGTGCTCTCAAGGTCAAGCTCTCGACACCGAAGGAGCTCGGCGGCGCTGGCGGCGAGGGGAACAACCCGGAGCAGCTGTTCGCGGCGGGTTACGCGGCCTGCTTCCTGGGCGCCCTCAAGTTCGTGGCCGCGCAGGAGAAGGCCCGGATCCCGGCCGACGCCACCGTGACGGCGACCGTCGGCATCGGCCCGCGCTCCGAGGGCGGGTTTGGCCTCGACATCGGCCTGCGGATCGCGCTGCCGGGCCTGGAGCGGTCGCAAGCCGAGCAGCTGGTCGAGAAGGCGCACCAGGTTTGCCCCTACTCGAACGCCACCCGCAACAACGTCCCCGTCCGCCTAGAGGTCGCCTGACCTCCTGACGCCGCGCGCTCCCTCCACGGGGGCCGGCCCCTCCTTCATGAGCTCCCGGTGGAGCGCCGCGAACGCTCCCCCCCGCGCGAGCAGCTCCGCGTGCGTCCCCTGCTCGACGACCCGACCGTGGTCGAGCACGACGACACGATCGGCGTGCCGGATCGTGCTCAGCCGGTGAGCCACGACGAAGCTCGTCCGCCCTCGCAAGAGCCTCCCGAGCGCCGCCTGCAGCCGGGCCTCGGTGAGCGCGTCCACGGCGCTCGTCGCCTCGTCGAGCAGCACGATGCGCGGATTGGCGACCATGGCGCGCAGGAAGCACACGATCTGCCGCTGCCCGAGCGACAGCGCCGTCCCGCGCTCGCCGACCTCGGTGCCGAGGCCGTCCGGCAGCGCGTCGAGCATGTCGAGCACGTCGAGGCCCCGCGCCGCGTCGCGGATCTCCCCGTCGGTCGCGGCGGGGTTGCCCAGGCGCACGTTGTCGAGCACCGTCCCGCTGAAGAGGAAGTTGCTCTGCAGCACCAGCCCGAGCTGCGCGCGCAGCGAGGCGGACGAGGTCGCCGCGAGATCGTGCCCGTCGACGGTGATCGACCCCGCCGTCGGCAGGTAGAGCTTCGCGAGCAGGTTCAGGATCGACGTCTTGCCGCTGCCCGTGTGCCCGACCAGCGCGATCATCTGCCCCGGCTCGGCGACGAGATCGACGCCGTGGAGCACCGGCTTGCCCGGATCGTAGGCGAAGTGGACCCCCTCGAACACGACCCGGCCGCGCGCGGGCGGCAGCGCCGGGAGGCCGCGCTCGTCGGGCCAGTCGGGCGCCGTGTCGAGCACGCGGAAGAGCCGTTCGGCGCCCGCCATCGCCGTGAGGGCCTGGTTGTATTGATTGCCCAGGACGGGGATCGGGTTGAACAGGAGGTTCGCGAGGAAGAAGAACTCCACGAGCACGCGCAGCTCGATCGCGCCGTGGAGCGCCTGATAGCCGCCGACGACCACGAGGACGGCCAGGAACAGCTGCCCGTTGAACTCGAGGAGCGGGAGGAACGTCGCCGAGTGGCGCGCCGCATCCATGTTGTAGCGCGAGTGGTCGAAGATCAGCGCGCGGAACAGCCCGCCGTTGATGTCCTGCCGCACGAAGCCCTGCGTCACGCGCACCCCCGTGACCGACTCGGCGAGCGTCGCGGTCACGCGGGTGAAGCTCTCCTGCGCGCGCTGGTGGGCGGCCCCGAGGCGCTTGTGGAAATAGACGATCAGCCCCCAGAACACGGGGACCATCGCGACCACCACGAGGAAGAGCTGCCAGTGCGCGTGGGCCATCAGCGCCATCGCGACCGCCATGGTGCCGAGGTTCACCGTGCTCACGAACACGACGTCCTGCACCGCCACCCGGATCGCGTCGATGTCGGACGTCATGCGGCCGATGAGGCGCCCCACCTTCGTCTTCACGAAGAAGCGCATCGGCATGCGCAGGAGGTGGCTCTCCAGCCGATCGCGCATGTCGAACACCACCGCCTCGCCGAGCTCGAGCGCGAGCCGCGCGCGGTAGTGGAAGACGATCTCGGTGAAGAGGACGAGCGCGGCGAAGCCGAGGACGGCGAGCAGCGTGGCGCGCGCGTCGCGCCGGGCCACCGGGCCGCTGATGATGGCGCCGACCGCCCAGGTCAGGATCGGGAGCTGGATCGACCTGACCACCACGAGGGCGAAGAGCGCGTTCCGCTTGCGCGCGTACGGGCGGGTGAAGGCGAACACCCGCCGCGCGAGCCCGAGATCGAGCGTGCGGTGGTGCTGGTCCGGCTCGTCCTCGAGCGCCACGCGCGCGAGGCCGAGGCGCGCGTCGATCGGCGCCGCCTCGGCCGCGGAGCGGGCCGCCCTCGACGCCGTCGCGGGGCGGCTCGGCGCGTCGACCCCGCGGCTCACGCCGGGTCCTCGGCAGCGCGCGCGCCCGCGGCGGCGCGGCGCGAGGGGGTGTCGTCGTCCGCCCGCGCCCCGACGGCGTGGGCGTCGTGCAGCGCGAGGGCGCTCGCGTAGTGGCCGCGCCGCCGGAGCAGCTCCTCGTGGGTCCCCCGCTCGGCGATGCGGCCCCGGTCGAGCACGATCACCTGGTGCGCGCGGCGGAGCAGGTGCGCCCTGTGCGTCGCCATGATCGTCGTCCGCCCCCGCGTCGCGCTGAGGATCGCGTCGAGGATCTCGCGCTCGGTGCTCGCGTCCACCGCCGCGGTCGGGTCGTCGAGCAGGAGCAGCGGCGGGTCGAGCAGCACGGCGCGCGCGATGGCGAGCCGCTGCCGCTGGCCGCCCGAGAGGTTGGCCGCCGCCTCGCCGAGCTCGGTGTCATAGCCCTCGGGCAGCTCCCGGATGAACTCGTGGGCGCAGGCGATGACCGCGGCGCGCTCGATCTGCTCGCGCGTCGCGTGCGGGGCGCCGAACGCGATGTTCGCCGCCACGGTGTTGCTGAAGAGGAAGTTGTCCTGAAAGACGACCCCCATGCGCCGCCGGATCTGGTCGAGGTCGTGGCGCCGGAGGTCGATGCCGTCGAGGAGGACGCGCCCCGACGTCGGATCGTAGAAGCGCGGGATCAGGCTGAGCAGCGTGCTCTTGCCCGCGCCGGTCGGGCCGATCACGGCGACGAACTGCCCGGGCGCGACGTCGAGGTGGACGTCGTGGAGGACGGGCCTCTCCGGATCGTACCCGAACGTGACGCGCTCGAACACGAGGCGCCCCTCCACCCGCGCGGGGCGCGCCGGCGCCTCGGGGCTCGTGATCTCGACGGGGGTGTCGAGCACCTCGAAGACGCGCTTCGCCCCGATGAAGCTCTGCTGCGCGGTGTTGACGATCGTCGCCATGCTCGCGATCTGCCCCGAGAATTGCTGCAGGATGCCGGCGAACACGACGAGCTGGCCGAGCGTCATCCGGTCGCGCGTGACGAGCAGCCCGCCCATGCCGAGCAGGATGACGAGGCTCACCTGCCCGAGCAGATCGATGGTCGGGCTGAGCACGCTGACGGTCCGGAACGTCTCCTGCTGCTGCTCGCGCACCTCGCGGCTGCGCTCGTCGAAGCGGCGATGGACCTCGCGCTCTCGCCCGAGCCCCTTGATGACCTGGATGCCCTGCAGCCCCTCCGTGAAGCTCAGGACCATGCGGTCCACGAGCTCCCGGTTGCGCAGGTACGCGGGCTGCGCCCACCGGGCGAAGAGCGTGCTCGCGATCCAGAGGAGCGGCGTCGGGGCGAGGCACGCGAGCGTCAGCAGGACGTGCGCGCGCAGCATGTACGCGACGTACACGCCGAGCGACAGGACCATGATGACGCTCGGGAGCAGCACCCCGTCCACGAAGGAGCGCACGAGCTGCACGTCGCCGGTGACGCGGTTGATGAGCGAGCCGCTCTTGTTGGCGTCGAAGAACCGGAAGCTCAGCCGCTGGAGCTTGTCGTACACCCGCGCCCGGAGATCCGGGACGATCTCCATGTGGACGAGGTAGCCCACCGAGAGCGCGTAACCGTAGTTGATCACCGCGCGCGCGGCCGCCATGGCGAGGATGGCGGCGCCGATCGAGAGGACCGCGCGCATGGGCTCACGCTCGGCGTCGACCAGCCGTCCGAGGCCGGCCGGCAGATCGGGGAGGCGGTTCGAGGGATCGAGCCGATGGCGGAGGATGTCGATGGCGAGCCCGGTCAGGCCGAGCCCAGCGAGCCCCAGCGAGAGCAGGACGATCTGGTAGCCGAGGACACGAAGGACGCGCCCTCGGTACGCCCAGCTCAGCCCGAGGAGCCGCAGCAGGAGCGAGCCCCCCTCGCGGGAGCGCCCTGTTTCAGGCGAAGCGAGGGAAACGACATCAGGACGTGAACCGGACAACATCAGCGCAGGGCACCTGGCATACCGGCCATGCCGGGGCCCGTAAGCTACCGATTTGTGCGGCGTTCGCCAGCGGCGGGGACACGAACCCCGGGGCGCGGCCCGCCAGTCGCTCGGACCGCCGGGCCAGCGCCCTGACAGGGCTCCTGGCGCTCCGCTAGTACATCAGGTTGCCCTTGCCGAGCTGGAAGTTGATGTTCGATCCGAACTGATCACGCGCGTTCTGGACACGCGAGATCGCGTTCGAGATCCGGCCCTGGCGCTGCGACCAGGTCGCCGCCGAGAGGCCCGCCGCGATCTCGGTCTTCGCCAGCTGGAGGCGATCCGTGGAGACGGGGTGCAGCGGCGTGCCGCCGACGGCGAGGACCTGCAGCGCGTCGTCGATCTCGGCCTCGGCCAGCTCCATCAGGCGCCTCTGGACGTCGGCGCGCGTGTCGTGGAACTGCTGGACGAGCACCTGGGCGGCGTCCAGGCGCTGCCTTGCGAGGTCGAGGTTGAACGCGGCGTTCAGCACGCGAAGGAACCGCCCGATCTTGATGATGTCGGTGTCGGGGAACTGGACGGGGCTGCCGAACCGCGCCTCGAGCTCCAGGCCGGCCGGCGAATCCCTGAAGAAGTTCGACACATAGAACGCCACCGCGCCCTCGATGTCGTTCCCGAAGGCGTTCGTGTGGAAGAACGGCGGCGTGTCCACGGCCTCGATGAGGGGCGGGGTGCTGAACGTGCCGTCGCCGAACCCGTTGAGAAAGCCGATGTCCAGGACATCGATGTTGGGCGAGGCCAGCCCGGAGCCGCCGAAGCCGCCGTCGAACGCGCCGATGGTGCCGGTCGCGGGGGCCTTGCGGGTGCCCGTGTCCAGGTTGCGGTTGCGCCCCGTGTCCAGGTGGTTCGCGCCCGCGTTGGAGTGGCACACGTTGCAGCGGCCCCGCGCCGGGTCGAGGAACGCCTGCCGCCCGTCGTTCGCCTCGGGATCGGCGAGGTTCACCTGCGCGAGGTTGAGCTCGTTCGTCCGGCCAAGGCTCATCTGGTAGGCGAGCGTCAGATCGAGCTCCTGCTCCGTCGGGAGCCGGAAGGCCACCCCCGGCTCGCGGCCGAGATCCGTCGGGTAGTGCTGGGTGATCGCCCCGGTGAGGAACTCGCGCAGCGAGCCGGTGCCCGGGGCGCCGTCGCCCGACCAGCCCGTGCGATGGACCGGCGGGCTCGTTATCCCGTCCACCGGATCCGGCGTGATGCTCGTCGCCAGCGAGAGCGTGTGGGGGACCGCGCGCATCGAGAACTTGTTGTCGAGATCGTCGAAGCCGTCGATGTTCTCGCGGATCAGGCCGAGCGTCTTCAGCTCGGGCGTCTCGAGATCGGTCAGCCCCGGGTCCTGCTCGAAGACGAACAGCGGATCGAGCGGGTTATCCACGAGCAGAGCGTCGATGAAGGGGATGTCAATCGTGAAGTTGTTTCCGACAGGATGGCACGTCCCGCAGGAGCGGCCGTTGCCCTCGAAGGTCTCGCGAAAGAAGATGTCGGCGCCCGCGCAGATCTCCCGCGTGACGAGCCCGGCGATCACGCGAGGATCCTGGTCGCACGCCGCGAGCCGCTGCTGAGCCGTGAGCGCGCTCGACGCCGCGCCGAAGGTTTCTACCTCGCCCTCGCCCTCCGGCGCGGCGGGGGCGCACGAGGCGAGGAGAGAAACAGAGACGATGGGAGCGAGGATCAAGGAACTCAATCTCGGACTTGGCATGACGCTCTCTCTTCCTGTTACGGTTGTTCGACACCGATCTCGAATCACGGCGTTCATGGATGCGGCGCGCCGTTCGGCGGCAGCGCCGGGGAAACACAGGTGAAACCGACCTGGCGCGACGACGGCGGCCGACGTGGCGCCGGCGCGGCGCCGGCGCGGCGGGCGAGAGCCGGGGCGAGATGGCCGATCCAGGCCATCCACGCGGCTTTGGAGGCACGCCGGAGGCTCGAGGCCCGGTCCTCGCGCGCTCCATGCGACGAGCGCGCTCGGGCCGCTCCGCCTCGATACGACCCCTTGCGGGGATCGCGCCACAGGCGATCTCAGGCGGCGATTACTTAGCGGACCGGACCAGACATGGCAACGTTCACAGACGTTCGCAGCACAAATCTGACTTCTTAACTAACCTTTACAAACAAGACCACGAGACGACATTCCCCGGCGGATCGGCCTGCGGCATCGCCGGGTATCGCCATGACGGCGGGCGGAGCGGGCGCGAGGAGGAGCCGTGAGCCCGGCTCCGCGGGCGAGCTCGGGAGATCGAAGCGGGACATGGGCGGGGAGGCCGGCGGCATTCCCCCCACCGCTCTCGGTGAGGTCAGTGACCGTGCCGGCTCAATGGCCAACCTTTAGGTCGGCCGATGGCGCCCTTCCAACTCATTAGTAGCATGGGCCCCATGCATCCCGTGCATCTCGCTTCCATCGACCTGAACCTGCTCGTCGTCCTCGACGCCCTGCTGGCGGAGGGGAGCGTCACGCGCGCGGCGGCGCGCGTCGGGCTGAGCCAGTCGGCGATGAGCCACGCCCTCGGGCGCCTCCGCGTGTTGATCGACGATCCCGTCCTCGTGCGCACGCCGCGTGGGATGATCCCGACGCCGCGCGCGCAGGAGCTCATCGGCCCCATCCGCGAGGCCCTCGCCAAGATCGAGGCGACGGTCGCGCGCAGCCCTCGCTTCGAGCCCGCGACGGCGCGCCGCTCGTTCACCGTCGCCACGGTCGATTACGTGGAGCTCATCCTGCTGCCGCGGCTCGTGCAGAAGCTCGTCTCCGAGGCGCCATTCATCGACCTCGTCGCGCGCCCCTACGACAGCGAGATGTGGAGCGCCATGGAGACAGGCAAGGTCGATCTCGCGATCGGCCTGCTCCCCGCCCTGCCCGCGGGGTTTTACCGGCAAAGGCTCATCGAGGAGCGCTACATGTGCGTCGTGCGGAGGAGCCACCCCGCGGTGCGGGGCAAGCTCACGCTCAAGACGTACACGAGCTTGCCGCACGCGCTCATCAGCCCGCGCGGCGAGGGCGGAGGCCGGGTGGACGAGGTCCTCGCCGAACGAGGGCTCTCGCGCCGCGTGGCGCTGCAGATCCCGCACTTTCTCGTGGCAGCCCACATCGTGGCCCAGACCGATCTCGTGCTGACCGTGCCGGCGCGCATCGCGCGCGTGTTCGCGGAGATGGAGGAGCTGCACGTCATGAAGCCGCCCGTGGAGCTCGGCGGGTTCTCGGTGGATCAGGTGTGGCACGAGCGGCACGCGAAGGACCCGGCGCACACCTGGCTGCGCGGCGTCTTCGCGGAGATCGCCCGCGACAGCTGACGCGCTCTCCCGCGCGGCGGCCAGGCCTCGCGGGAGCGCGGGCGAGCCGACGTGCCGAGCAACGGAGAAATGAACCGGTTAACCCGGGCCGCCGGGCGCGGTGATGAACGGGGCGCCCTCGGTCTCGGCGAGCTGCCGGTGGAGCGAGGTCAGGCGGGCCGTGACGGGGCCGCGCTCGCCGCGGCCGATGGTGCGCCCGTCGAGGCTCCTGACGGCGATCACGCCGGCGCCCGTTCCCGTCAGGAACGCCTCGTCGGCGGCGAAGAGGTCGAGCCGCCCGATCGAGCGCTCCACGACCGTGAGCCCGATGCCGCGCGCGAGCTCCATGACGGCCGCGCGGTTGATGCCCTCGAGGCACCCGTCGGTGGCCGGCGGCGTCGCGAGCACGTCGCCGCGGAGCGCGAACACGTTGGCCACGGTGGCCTCGGCCACGTGGCCCCGCGCGTTCAGGAGCAGCGCGTCGTCGGCGCCGCGCTGCCTCGCCTCGAGCTTCGCGAGCGCGGAGCCGAGGTAGTTCAGGCTCTTGATCCGCATGTCGAGCGCGTCCGCGTTGGGCCTCCTGTGGCTCGACGTGATGAGCTCGAGGCCGCGCCGCCGCTGCTCGTCGTCGAAGAGGCGGATGGCCCCCACGATGCAGAACAGCCCCGGCCGCTCGCAGGTCGTCGGGTCGACGCCGAGCGGGCCCACGCCGCGCGTCACCACGAGGCGCACGTAGGCCTCGGGCTGGCCGTGCGCGCGCGCCGTCTCCTCGACGACGGCGCGGAGCCCGTCGAGCGAGCGCGGGAGCGCGATGCCGAGCGCCCTCGCGCCGATCTCGAGCCGCGCGAGGTGGCGCTCGATCCGGAAGACGCGCCCCGCCGCGACGCGCATGCCCTCGAACACGCCGTCGCCGTAGAGCAACCCGTGATCGGTCACGTTCACGGTCGCGTCCGCAGCGTCGACGATCCGCCCATCGATCCATGTCTTCATGCCGTTCACCTCCTGCCCTCGCCCTGGAGGGCGCGCGCGACCCGCTCGGCGGCGTCGCGCGTGTGATTCACCGCGGCGTCACGACGATCGCCGCGCAGGCTCTGGGCGGCCGCGGCGCAGGCGACGCAGCCGTGCAGGCCGCCGCGCGCGAGCACCGGGGCCGCGATGACGGTGAGCCCGTCGATCCACGCGCCCTCGTTGACGTCGTAGCCGCGCTTCGCGGCGCGCCGCGCGGCGCGGAGCATGGCCGGGTCCGCGCCCGAGGCGCCCACGAGCTCCGGCGCGTGCGCGAGGTAGAGCCGGCCGCTCGCGGTGACGTCGACCGGCACCTCGGCCCCGACGGTGGGCGCCGCGCGCAGGAGGCCCGTGCCCTCGGCCTTGTCGAGCACGACGAGCCTGCCGGCGCGCGCGGCGACGAGGAAGAACGTCTCGCCGAAGGCGCGCGCCGCCCGCTCCAGCTCGGGCCTCGCGACGCGCGCGACCGCGTCGAGCCCCTGCGCCCCGAGCCCGAGCCGGATGAGGCCGACGCCGAGCCGGTAGCGCCCCTCCCCGTCCTGCTCCACCAGCGCGTGCGCGGCGAGCGACGCGAGCAGCCGGTGCAGCGTCGCCTTCGGCATGCGGAGCCGCTCCGCGAGCTCCGAGAGCGAAGCGCTGCCGCCGCCCTCGCCCAGCGCCTCGAGGGCGCGCACCGCCTTGTCGACCGTCCCGGATCGCTCCATGCTCGTTCCACTATTCGGAATTACGTTCCGATTATTGGTATACCTCCATCCAGGGCCGCGGTCGAGGGCGCGCCCCGGGCGCGGCGCGGCGCCGCGGGATCCTCGCGGGAGGGCGGGCGGAGGCGCGCGGGGCCGGCGGAGGCGCGGGGAGAGCGGGCTCGGCGCTGCGGGCGACGCGCGCTGGTGTCGCTCGAGGGGGTCGGATAGCGTCCTTCGGTCCCGCCGTGAGCTGCGGAGGAGAGGAGCACATGCGCAAGATCTCATCGGTCGTACTCGTCCACGGCGCCTGGCACAGCCCGTCCTGCTGGTCCCAGGTCGCGTGTCGGCTGCTCGCCAGCGGGCTCGACGTCCGGGTGCCAGAGCTGCGGAGCGTCGGGCCCGCCGCGGGCGGCCTCGCGGCGGACGCGGAGGTGGTGCGGGCGGCGCTGGCCGAGGCGCCCGGCGAGGCCGTCGTGGTCGCGCACTCCTACGGAGGATTGCCGGTCACGGAGGTGGCGGCCCGCGCGGGCAACGTCGCCCACCTCGTTTACCTGTGCGCGTTCATGCTCGGCCCGGGGGAATCGCTGCTCTCGGCGATCGGAGGCCAGGAGCCGCCGTGGTGGATCACCTCCACGGATGGCCGGACGATGCTGCCCGACCGCGCGCGCGACATCTTCTACAACGACTGCAGCGACGAGGTCGCAGCCGCCGCGGCAGCGGCGCTGCAGCCTCAGTCCAAGGCGTCCTTCTCGGAGCCGCTGGGGGCCGCGGCCTGGCAGGAGCTGCCCTCCACCTACGTGATCTGCGAGCGCGACAACGCCATTCCGGTGTTCGCGCAGGAGGCGATGTCGCAGCGCGCGAGGGACGTGCGGCGCCTCGACGCGGGCCACTCTCCGTTCCTGTCGCAGCCGGACGAGGTGGCCGCGCTCGTGCGCGACATCGTCGCGGCCGCTGCCGGCTGAGCCGACGCCGGCGCACCCCGACGTCGGGGCGGCCATCGCCCGCGCCTGGCCCCGCGGCCGCATCGACATTTCGGCTCGGCCAGCGAAACGGAGGCGGAGGGCTGCCGTATCCAGCGAGCAGGGTGGCCTGCCGCGACGGCCTGTCGCGATGGGCGGACCCGCGCCCGATGCCGCCTGGAGGATCAAGCCATGACTGTCCTGAACATCGCCTCGATCGAGAAGCTCAGCCTGCCCGGGCTCGCCCACCAGACCCTCGCCGGCCCTCGCGACGGCCTCCGGACGCTCGAGGTGTGGATGCAGACCATTGCGCCGGGCGCGCAAACGCCGCGTCACCGGCACGCATGTGAGGAGGTGATCGTCGTCCTCCGCGGTTCCGGGACATGCGAGATCGATGGAGTGGCCCTCACGTTCGGCCCGGGCTCGACGCTCATCGTGCCGGCGGGCGTCCCGCACCAGATCGCGAACACGGGTGAGGAAGAGATGCACGTCGTCGCCGCGCTCGGCGCGGCCCCGGTCACCGTGGAGACGCCTGCCGGCGAGCGCATCGAGCTGCCGTGGGATCAGCACCGCTTCGCTCGCAAAAAGTGCGAGATCTGACCTTCATGCCGCTGCGCAGGCCGAGCCAGGTCGCCCGCCGCGCTCCGGCGAGCTCGCCTGCCTCGCGCAACCGGGCGGGCGTGCAGTCTTGTTCTGCCCGGCCGCAGCACCCTGCCCGCACCGGAGCCACACGCGGTGTCCTGGCTCGTGGCACAGCGGTTGCCATCCGGCGCTGGCATGAAACCGAACACGCTCTTCAAGGTCCTTGCGCTGGTCGCTAGCTTCCCGTTCGCCGCCGGCTGCGCTCTCGGCTCCGAGGAGGAAGCAGCGCCCGAGCAACAGTCGCTCGGCGCTTCGTCCGAGGCCGAGGGGATCTGGCTCTCCACGAGATACTCCTTCGGTCTCTGCGCTGGCGAGTGCATCACGACGGTGTCCCGCGACGGCGCGGAGCTAACGCTCACGGCCTGCACGCGCAACCAGGGCTGTCCCCGCTCGAACCTGGCGACGCTGACGGACGAAGGCGCGCGAAAGCTCGACGAGATCGAGGACGCGCTCTCGAGCGTCGCCCTCGACGACCGCTACGGCTGCCCTGACTGCGCCGACGGCGGCGCAACGTCGGTGCGCCTGCGCCGCGATGGTCTCGAGACGTCGCACAGCTATCAGTACGCCGACGCGCCAGCACCCCTGTCGGCGCTCGATCACCTGGTGGCCGACCTCCGGCTCGGCCTGGACTCCTGCACACCGGGACCGCTCCTGAAGCTCTCGTCGGGGTGCACGCCCAGGTGAACACGCTCGACCGGAGGCTCCGGGTCGGCTCGTCCGGGTGAGACCGCCGCCGGAGCCGCGCCCGGCCAGCGCGGCCCGCCGGAGCGGCGCTACCCGTCGTCCGGCAGGTAGAGCTTCACGTCATCGAACTCGGCGGTGCCCTCGTAATAGTTGATGTGCGGATCACCGAAGAAGAAGTGATCCGGGTAGGCCGACCCCGCCGGCCAGGTCTCGAAGGTCTTGCCGAAATCGACGGTCTCGTTGGGGTGTTCCGCCTCGATCTCGTCGGGGCGCTGGTTGTAGTGCCACGTCACCGGCGGCTCGCGGAAATCCCTCCGCGCGGCGTACGTCGTGCGGCCGCCGTGGTGGAACCTGCCCGCCGCGGACATCGCATAACCCCGGCCGTCGCGCTCGACGGTGAACACGTAAGCCTCCCTGTCGAGGTACTTGTCCACGAAGATGGGGCCGTCCTTCCACCCGCCGGCGGTGTACGACGTGAACCCATTTCCGGTCCACGGGCTCCCGAACGCATCGCCGCGGAGCCAGATCATGCTCACATAACGTGATCCATCCCGCTCGGCCCGGCCGGTCGAGGGGTTCCAGACCTGCGACCAGGGGCCGTCCTCGCCGAAGTTGCTGTCCGTGTCCATCACGACCTTCCGGTGGTGATGGATGAAGACGTTGTTGTGAGGGGCCGGCCGCGGGTAATCGGTGATGCAGAGAAAGTAAACACCGTTACCGAAGACCGCCGACTGCGGCGCGGTGCTGCGATCGCTGAACCGCCACGGGTCGGCCAGCTCGTCCCCGTCGTAGCCGTTGGTCTTGCCCCCGTGCGTCCAGCTGCCCTCGCGCAGGCCGCCGAAGTCGATGTTCGAGACCGTCACCTCCACGCGGTACCGCGCGGGCAGCGGCGCGGTCGAGCGGAGGATCGCGCCGTCGTAATGGCGGGTGGAGACGAGCCTCGCCTTGCCGCCCGCCGCCTCGAAGCGGCCGCCCGTCTCGGGGACGCCGTCGCGGTCGCTGTCGCGGCCATACAGCTCGACCGTGAGCCAGCCGCCCTCGCCATACGTGAAGGACTTCCGGAACGATCGGAACCTCCGCAGCCCTTCCCGGAACACCTCGCCGCCCCGCGCGGAGAAGAACTCACCATCTTCGTCGAAGACATCGACGTGATAGGGGCTCTCGTCGCCATACCGATCCTCGGTCCACGCGGCGGGCTCCTGGAACGGCGCATCGAAGGTCTCGTGGTGGACGAGCTTCCAGCCGGCGCCGGCGGCCCGCGCCGCCGGCTTCGGCCCGCCGCCGCTCGCCCCGAGCGCCTCGGGCGCGGGCGCGCGCGAGCACGCCGCCGGCAACACCAGGGCGAGCGCGGCGAGGCGTCGCGCCGACGCCTCGCGCGCGCGGGCGGCGCCACGCCGCATCAGCGGTTGGGCTGCGGGGTGAGGCGCAGGTACGGGCGGACGGCGTTGTACCCCTTGGGGAACTTCTGCGCGAGGACGGCGGGGTCCTGGAGCGAGGGGACGATCACCACCTCATCGCCGTCCTTCCAGTTCGCGGGCGTCGCCACGGAGTGGCTGTCCGTGAGCTGGAGCGAGTCGATGAGGCGCAGGATCTCGTCGAAGTTGCGCCCCGTGCTCGCCGGGTACGTGAACGTCGCGCGGACCTTCTTGTTCGGATCGATGACGAACACCGAGCGCACCGTGAGCGTGTCGCTCGCCTGCGGGTGGATCATCCCGTAAAGGCCCGACACCTTCCGGTCCACGTCGGCGAGGATCGGGTAGTTCAGCTTCGTGCGCTGCGTCTCCTCGATATCCACCGACCAGCGCTTGTGCGAGTCGACGTCGTCGACGCTGAGCGCGATGGGCTTCACGCCGCGCTTGTCGAACTCCGCCTTGAGGTTGGCGACCGCGCCGAGCTCGGTCGTGCACACCGGGGTGAAATCCTTCGGGTGCGAGAACAGGATCACCCACGAGCTCCCGGCCCACTCGTGGAATCGGATGGTCCCGTGCGTGGACTCTTGCTCGAAATCAGGCGCGATGCTTCCGAGTTGCAGGCTCATGACATTCCCTCCTGGCCGCGGCCCAGTCTCCGCTATGGCGGAGGAATCTCCGTCAAGCCGCTCAGCGTGTCAAGCCGGGAGCGGCGGAGTTTCGCGCCGGGACGCCGCCGGCGTGCTCGACCGCACGGCGCCGCGCCTGGCCGGCGCGGCGGCGCCTCAGAGCGCGCCGACCTCGCGCCGGAGGCCGCGCCACGGGATCTCCCGCGGCGGCGAGGCGCGGCGCTCGCCCGCCCCGCCCGGCTGCGCCGCGGTCGAGCACGCGCCGTGCTCCAGCAGGTGCAGGGCCTCGGCGAGGCACGTCTCGCCCGCGTCGCCGAGCTCTGCGCCGAGCGTGTCGTCGGCGGCGCAGTCGGGGGGGAGGCCATCGTAGAAATCGCCCTCTTCCTTGGCGTTGAGCACCCGGAACGCGATCGGGTGCACGACCATGTCGCAGTTGTCCCATCCGTACATGCCGACGGGTTTGCCGTGCGTGGTCGAGCCGACGATCTTCACGTCCATGTAGGCGCGCAGGCTGTTGATCAGCGACTCGCTCGCGGAGGCCGTCCCGCCGGACGTGATGACGACCAGCCGGGACAGGGGGAGCGGCGGCTGGTCGAGGTCGTCGAACGTCTCCCGCTTGTCCCAGTCGACGTGCCTGTCGTTGTGGGCGGTGATGTCGAGCAGCGCGCCGGCCTCCGCCGGCCGGTGGATCAGGCTCGCGAGGTGCCTCTCGACGGAGAGGCGCCCACCGCCGTTGTAGCGCAGATCGAGCACCAGCTCGTCGACCTGGCTCTCCCTGAACAGCGCGAAGGCGCTGTCGAGCTCGCTCACCGAAGGCTCGATGAAGGTGGTGAGCATGAGATATCCGACGGTCGCGGACCCTGTTTGCAGGACACGCGGGCTCACGACCGTGGTGATGCCATACCACGCCTTCCGGAGCGCGACCGTGAAGGCCTCGGCGTCCGCGCGCTCGATCGTCAGCGACATCTCGTACCCTTCCTCGTCGGGGCCCGCGAGCTCCTCCCAGAGGTCGTCGCTCACGACCTGCTCGACGTCGATGCCGTTGATCGCCACCACCGCGTCGCCCCGCCGGAGGCCGGCCTCTCCGGCGGGCGAGCCCGGCTGGATCAGCGCGAGCCGGAGGCTGCCCTCCTGGTCGAAGCTCCACCGCATGCCGAACCCGAGGGTCTGCCCTTCCCGGAAGAACGCGTCGTCGACGCTCTTGGTCGAGATGTAGCTCCAGCGGTCCCGCGGCTCGGTGACGAGATCCACGAGCAGCGCCTCGGGCGAGGGGTACGCTCGGTAGTCCAGGTCGGGTACGCCGTCGTACCAGAGATAGGCGTCCTTCATCAGCTCGAACAGGAACTGGTTATGTCCCTGCAGCGAGCAGTCTGCCTTTGGCTCCGCATCACCGTCCGAGGCGGTGCAGCCTCCCGTCGCGGCGGCGGCCAGCGCGAGGGTGCATGTGGAGAGGACCGCGACGAGCTTCGAGGCGACCATGCGCCTCAGCACACCACGAAACGGAAAGGGCGAGCAACGGGGTTGGGTTGGCGGTTCGACCCGACCGGGGTTGCGACCCGACCGGGGTTGGGTTTGCCGGCCTCCCGAGCGGGGTTGCAGGTCGATCCCCGACCGGGGTTGGGTTCAGGTTCACCGACCGGCGATCCCCGACCGGGGTTGGATTCAGCGGCCGCGGTTCATTCCCCGACCGGGGCTTCGGTCAATTGTGAATTATCTCACTTTCCCACCGCGACCAGATCCCGACTGGGGTTGAGGTTTGCCCAGTCCATTCCCCGACCGAGGTTGAGGTTTGCCTGGTCCATTTCCCGACCGAGTTTGAGGTTTGCCTGGTCCATTTCCCGACCGAGGTTGAGGCTTACTGTAATCCGACTCACTCTGCCGCCGCGACCAGATCCCGACCCGGGTTGCGACCAGATCCCGACTGGGGTTGAGGTTTGCCCAGTCCATTCCCCGATCGAGGTTGAGGTTTGCCTGGTCCATTTCCCGACCGAGGTTGAGGTTTGCCTGGTCCATTTCCCGACCGAGTTTGAGGTTTGCCTGGTCCATTTCCCGACCGAGTTTGAGGCTTACTGTAATCCGACTCACTCTGCCGCCGCGACCAGATCCCGACCCAGGTTGAGGTTTGCCGGCCTCGGCAGCCCATAGTTGTCCCGCAACGTCGTCCCCACATATTCCGTCCGGAACAGCCCGCGTTTCTGCAGGATCGGGACCACGTGCTCGACGAACGCCTCCAGCCCCGACGGCAGCACCGGCGGCATCACGTTGAAGCCATCGGCCGCCCCCTGCTCCCACCAGTGCTGGATCGCGTCCGCCACCTGTTCGGGCGCGCCAGCGAACGTCCGGTGGCCGCGGCCGCCGCCCAGCCGCCCGATCAGCTGGCGCACCGTCAGCCGCTCCCGCCGCGCCAGGCTCACGATCAGCGTGTACCGGCTCTTCGCCCCCTCGATCTGATCCTCGCTCGGAAGATCCCGCGGCAGCTCCGCGTCGAGGTCGAGCTCCTCCGGCTTCACCCGCAGCGTCTGCGCGAGCTGGCGCTTCGCATACTCCGGCTTGATGAGCCGATCGAGCTCGGCGTCGAGCGCGTGCGCCTCGGCCTCCGTGGCGCCGATGACCGGCACGATCCCCGGCAAGATCTTGATCGACCCCGGATCGCGCCCCAGCGCGCGCGCACGCCCCTTCAGATCGACATAGAACCGCTGCGCGTCCTCCAGCGTCTGCTGCGCCGTGAACACCGCCTCCGCGTACCGCGCCGCCAGCTCCTTGCCGTCGTCCGACGAGCCGGCCTGCACGAGCAGCGGATACCCCTGCGGCGAGCGAGGCACGTTGAGCGCCCCCTCGACCTTGAAGTACCGCCCCACGTGCCGCGGCGGGTAAATCTTGCGGTCATCGCCCCAGACGCCGTTCTCCTTGTCGCCGAGCGGCGCGTCGTCGCCCCAGCTGTCCCACAGCTTCAGCGACACATCGATGAACTCCGCCGCCCGCGCGTACCGGTCGCTGTGTGCCGGCAGCTCATCCAGGTTGAAGTTGCGCGCCGCGTCCACACCCGCGGTCGTGACGATGTTCCAGCCCGCCCGACCCCCGCTGAGGTGGTCCAGCGAGGCGAACCGCCGGGCCAGGTTGAACGGCTCGTTGTACGTCGTCGAGGCGGTCGCGATCAGCCCGATGTGCTCGGTCACCCCGGCGAGCGCCGCGAGCAGCACCGTCGGCTCGAGCGTCCCGGCCGGCCTGCGGCCGACGTTGTTCCACAGCACCGGGCTGTCGGCGAGGAACACCGAGTCGAGCTTCCCCCGCTCCGCGATGCGGGCCAGGTTCTTGAAGTGCGCGACGCTCGTGTTCGCGAACGGATCGCTCTCGGGCAAGCGCCACGAGGCCTCATGGTGGCCGACGCTCATGAGAAACGCGTTGAGATGCAGCTGTCCGGGTCGTTGGGTCACGGGGAACTCCGTTCCAGTTCAGGGTTCGCGTCAGGATCTCCGGCAGCGGCCGCGCCCGGCGCGACCCCCAGCGCCGAAAGCAGCGACTCGCGGTGGGCGAGGAACCGCGGATCGCGCAGCGGGCGCGGCGCCGGCAGATCGATCCGCCGCTCCTCGGCGATGCGGCCGCCCTCGAGCACCAGCACCCGATCGGCGAGCGCGATCGCCTCGTCGACGTCGTGGGTCACCAGCAGCACGGCCGGCCGGTGCCGCGCGCACAGCTCGCGCAGGAGGTCGTGCATGCGCGCGCGGGTCAGCGCGTCGAGCGCGCCGAACGGCTCGTCGGCCAGCACGAGCTCCGGATCGCGCACCAGCGACCGCGCCAGCGCCACCCGCTGCTGCTCGCCGCCGGACAGCTCGACGGGCCACGCGCGCTCCCGCCCGGCGAGCCCCACCTCCGCGAGCGCGTCCAGGCCGCGCTCCCGGGCCTGCGGCGCGTCGAGCCCCAGGATCACGTTGTCGAGCACCCGCGCCCACGGCAAGAGCCGCGTGTCCTGGAACACGACCGCCCGGTTGTCCGGCACGTGCAGCTCGCCCGAGCCGGTCACCTCGTCGTCCAGCTCGGCGATCGCCCGCAGCAGGGTGCTCTTGCCCGATCCGCTGCGGCCGAGCAGCGCGACGAACTCGCCCCGCTCGATCGTGAGATCGATCCCGTCGAGCACCACGCGGGCGCCGAAGCGGCGGACCAGGCCGCGGATCCGCACCGCGGGCGGGGCCGCCGTCAGCCGGCCAGGATGCGGCGCCATGACAGGGCCTTTCGCTCGATGAGCCGCACGGCCGAGTCGGAGGCCAGGCCGAACAGCCCGTACACGACGAGGCCAAGGAGGATGATCTCCGTCTGCCCGTACGAGCGCGCCAGCGACATCATGTAGCCGATGCCGCTCGTGGCGTTGATCTGCTCGACCACCACGAGCGCCAGCCACGCGCCGGTCACCGCCAGCCGCAGGCCCATCAGGAAGCCCGGAAGCGCCCCCGGCAACGCCACCTTCCGGATGAACTGCCACCGCGTCAGGCGGACCGTCTCGGCCAGCTCCACGTAGCGCGCGTCGATGGTGCGCAGCGCCGCGTGGGTGTGGACGTAGACCGGGATGACGACGCCGAGGGCGATGGTGAGCACCTTCATCTGCTCGCCGATGCCGAACCAGAGGATCAGCAGCGGGATGAGCGCCAGCGTCGGGATCGCGCGCTTGATCTGCACCGGCCCGTCGAGCAGCGCCTCGCCGACGCGCGTCAGCCCGGCGAGGAGCGCCAGCACCGTGCCCAGGCCGGCCCCGAGCGCGAGCCCCAGGAAGGCCCGCTGCGCCGACGTGAGCAGGTTGGACAGGAGCCGCCCGTCGGCGATCAGCTCGTGGGCCGTGGTCACCACGGTCCACGGCGCGGAGAGCACGCGCGCGTCGAGCGCGCCCGTCGCCGAGGCGGCGGCCCAGAGCGCGAGCAGCAGCGCCGGGCCAAGCGCGAGGCCGTACGGGATGCGCCGCCCCGGGCCCAGGCGGCGCCGCAAGCGGCGGCCGGACACGCGGCGGCCGGTCGGGGCGCCGGACGGCGCCGCGGAGACGTCCGCGGTCGCTGTGAGATCCGGGAAGCTGGCGAGGCGCGGCGAGCCGGCGCTCGTGGGCAGTGCGGTCGTCATGGAGTGCTCCTGTCGGCCGTCGCCGGCCGGTCCGTCGGTCCGGCGCCCTCGGCGGCGCCGGCCACCTCCGCTCCGATCGTCTGGAATCGGAGGTCGAAGATCGTCCTGGCCTCGAACCGCTTCTGGCCGGAGGCCTCGGCGAGCAAGTCGGCGGTCTCCTGGGTCAGCGCGATCGCCTCGGACCAGTCGCGCGGAACCTGCGGCTTGCCGGCGGCCTCGATAAGGAATCGCCCTTCCTTCGCCGAGAGGCCCTGATCCTTGACGTAGTACGCCTCGATCCACGCCTCCGGGTGCGCGTAGGCCCACAGCTGGGCCCTGGTCCGCCACTTCGCGTAGTCGACCAGCGCGGCCGCCTTGTGAGCATCCTTGAGCGCCTCGGCGCGCACGTAAAGGAAGCCAAGGTTGTCGCGGACTCCATGCGCGATCGACGAGGCGCCCTCGGCGCGGTACTCGTTGAGATAACGCAGCAGGGTGACGCCGGACAGCGGCGCGACGTCGACCTGGCGGCTGGTGAGCGCCTCCTTGAACTCGGTGCTCCCGAGCTGGACGAGCGTCACGTCCTGTTGCGACAACCCGGCCTTCTTCAGCACGCGCAGGACGAGCGCGCCCTGCGCCTGCCCCGGCGAATACGCGATCTTCTTGCCGCGGAGATCGCCGATGGACGCGACCTGCGCGCCCGGCGCGGTGGCCAGCTCGTAGATGGGCTTCTCCCGCACCTGCACCGTGAGGATCTTCACGTCGACCCCGGTGAAGGTGGCGTGGATGGGCGGCGTGTCGCCGACCGCGCCCGCGTCGAGCACCCCGGCGCGGAACGCCTCGATGGTCTGCGGTCCTCCGCTGATGTTCTGCCAGTCGACGCGGAACGGCAGCCTGTCGATGTCGCCGGAGAGCTGGAGTTGCTTCTGCACCGTCGGATCACCGATGCTGAGCCGCGTCTCGCGCGGGATCTCGGCCGGGATCGGGGCGTCCGGGGCCAGCGTGGCAGCCGCGCTCGCCTCGCCGTCGCGCTTGCACCCGGACGAGGCAATCAGCGCAGAAAGCGCGGAGAGCGCCGCGAACGTCGCGAGTGAGCGAATCCTGTCGATGAACGAGCGCAGATGGACCTCGGTGCGCGGCTGGAAGCGGTGCCGTTTCGCGGATGCCCAGGCGCCGCCCCGCCCGCCGCCCAGCCGGCGGGGGAGAGGAGCGCTCGGGAGACGCCGGGATGGGCCTCGCGGAGCCGATGGCTCGCGGCCCGTCCTCGCGATCGTCTCGCCATGACCAGCAACGCCCATGCCGCCGTGCCGCTCGCCCGTGGACGGCGCCGTCCAGCGGCCCGCGCCCGCCGTCGCGCGGCGCCCGCCGGCCGCGGGACGGCCGGGCCAGGGCCGCGCTGCTTCCCCAGCAACAGCCGGTGGTGATCCGCTGCTCCGGCGCGAGCACGGCGCGCCTCCCTCCGGCGGGGGCAGGCGCGGCGGGGGCGGCCCGCTACCGCGCCGCGGCGGGGGCCTCGCGCCGCCCCTGGACGCCGAACGCGTCGAGCAGGTAGTCGCGGAAGGCGCGGATCTTGGACGGCAGGAAGCGCGTGCCCGGGTGAACGAGGTACAGGGAGGCGGCGCCGTGGATCGCGTAGTCCTTGAGCACGGGCACGAGCCGCTTCGCGTCGAGGTCGCCCCGCACGTTGATCGCGGGGACCAGCGCGATCCCGCCCCCGGCCAGCGCCACCTCGCGGCAGAACGAGAAATCGGAGGCCGAGATCGCCGCGCGCACCCGGAGCTCCGCGCGATCGCGGCCGTCGCGCGCGCGCGCCGACAGCGCGATCGTCGCGTGCCCGCGCGCGGTCTGGGCGAGCAGCAGCCGGTGCCCCTCGAGGTCCTCCGGGCGGCGCACCGCCCCGTGCTTGCGGAGGTAGGAGGGCGCCGCGAACAGGCCGACCTCGATGTGCTGCAGCTTGTGGGCGATGAGCGACGAGTCCGGGAGGCTCGAGGTCGCGCGCAGGGCCACGTCGACCTGGTGGGCGTCGAAGTCGAGGAGCGCCTCGGTGAGCAGCAGCTCCAGCGAGATCTCGGGGAAGCGCTCCGCGAAGCCGGCCGAGAGCGGCGCCAGGATGCTCAGCCCGAGATCGAACGGCGCCGTCACGCGCAGGTGCCCGCGCGGCCTCGAGCGCGCCTGTTGCACCGCCACGTTCGCGTCCTCCAGCAGCTCGAGCGCCCGGCCGACGCGCATCCGGTAGGCGAGCCCGTCCTCGGTCGCCTGCACGAGCCGCGGGCTGCGGCGGAGCAGCTCCACCCCGAGCGCGTGCTCCAGGCGCGTGATGCGGCGGCTGACGCTCCCCTTCGTCTCGCCCAGCGTCCTCGCGGCCGCCGTGATCGATCCGAGGTCGACCACCAGGCAGAAGGCCCGCAAATCGCTCACATTCGCGTCGATCGTTTCCGTTTCGGCAACCTGGCGTTTCATTGCAGGGTCATTGTACCACTACCGGAAACGACCTAGGGTGGGCTCATCATGGATCGCCGGGCTGCATTGAGGCTCCTCCTTGCCGCGGGCGGGGCCGTACCGATCGCCGGCGGCTGCGGGCGCTCGACGTCGACCGCGCCCGGCGCGGCTCCGGCCTCGAGCTCCACGTCCACCGCGGCCGAGAGAGGTTCGATGTCCGACACCCAGCACAAGGCGCGCGAGGGGCGCATGCCGGCCCTGTTCCTCGCGCACGGCTCTCCCTTCCTGCTCGACGATCGCGCGTGGGTCGCCGAGCTCGCCGCCTGGGCGCAGGCGGTGCCGCGCCCCACGGCGATCCTCATGATCTCGGCCCACTGGGTGGACGCGCCGGTCACGCTCGGCGCCACCGAGACCGTGCCCCTCGTCTACGACTTCTACAACTTCCCCGAGAAGTACTATGAGGTGACGTACCCCGCGCCCGGCGCCCCCGCGCTCGCGCGGCGCGTCCGGGAGCTGCTCGGCCCGCTGGGTCCGGTCGCCGAGGCTCCTCGCCGCGGGCTCGACCACGGCGCCTATGTGCCGCTCCTCTGCATGTACCCGGGCGCGGACGTCCCGGTGCTCCAGATCTCTTTGCCGACGCTCTCTCCAGCTCCGCTCCTCGAGATGGGGCGAGCGCTCGCGCCGCTCCGCGACGAGGGGGTGTTGATCGTCGGCAGCGGTTTCTTGACCCATAACCTCCGCGCGGCAGACTGGCGCGGAGATGCGGTCGCGCAGCCCTGGGCCACGGAGTTCGACGCATGGTGCGCCGAGGTGCTCTCGCAGCGCGACGTGGGCGCGCTCATCGAGTACCGCGCCCGCGCACCGGGCGTGCGGATGGCGCTCCCGACCCACGAGCATTTCGTGCCGGTCGTCGCCGCCATGGGGGCGTCGATCGACGTGAGCGAGCCGGTGCAGTTCCCCATCACGGGGCTCACCTATGGCTCGTTCACGAGACGTTCTGTGCAGTTTGGCTGACCAATAAGGAGATTGTCTCTCATGTTCACCGCTCGTTTCGCTCGCATCGCCCTCCCCGCCGCGCTCTTGCTCTCGCTCGCGGGGTGCGAAGATCCGACCAAGGACAAGCCCAAGGCGACCATCTCGACCGCCGCGCCCGCGCAGACCCAGGCCGCCGCCGCGCCCGCGGGCCCCGCCGAGGCGCTGCCCCTCGACGCGGCCGCCTCGACCATCGGCTTCGTCGGCTCGAAGGTCACGGGCAAACACGAGGGCAAATTCGAGAAGATCTCGGGCTCGATCACGCTCGCCGGCGGCAAGGCCGCGGGCGGCAAGCTCACCGTCGAGGCCGACGCGTCGTCGGTGAAGACCGACGCCGAGAAGCTCGACGGCCACCTCAAGTCGCCGGACTTCTTCGACGTCGAGAAGTACCCGAAGGCGACGTTCACCTCGACCGAGATCAAGGCCGGCGGCGAGAAGGGCGCGACGCACACCATCACGGGCGAGCTCGATCTGCACGGCGTGAAGAAGACGATCACCTTCCCGGCGACCATCACCGAGGGCGCCGATGCCGTGTCGGGCAGCGCGGAGTTCGTGATCAACCGCAAGGACTTCGGCATCGTCTATCCGGGCAAGCAGGACGATCTGATCCGCGACGACGTGCTGCTGAAGCTCTCGCTCAAGGCGCCGCGCAAGCAGGGCTGAGCGCCGGCCGAGCACCGGGCGCGCCGCCCGCGCGCGGGCGGCGCTGTCCCCATGAATTGACGCTGCGCTCCGGAGGAGCCCCACCAGCCTTGTCTTCCCTCGGGCGGAAGGCTGCATGCGGGCTGGCCGAGAATTGACAGACCTGGCTCACTTTGATTCTCTACCCGCATGGGCCGCGAGGAACCATCACCGTGCGAGCAGCTGCGCCGGGGCCTGGAAGCCATGGCGCCAGCGCTGTCGCCCCGCGCGGTGGTCTCGTCCCACCCGCTCGGCGCAGGCGAGATGATGATGATCGACGGTGGACCACCGCGGTCGGTGCACGCGCCGCGCTCCGCGACCGGCGGAGGGCACGCTGTCCTGCTTCAGATCGAGGGAGGCTGCGTCATCGAGCAGTCGGCGGCCGTCTGCGAGCTCACGCCCGGCTCGATGGTGATCCTCGACGACTCGAAACGAACAGTGCGCACGGCGACCGGCAGCAGCCACGCGCAGCGGTGGCTCTTTGCGCGCGTTCCGTCGCGCTCCTTCGGAGGTGGCATGTTCGAGCGCGCGCCCCTCCGCGTCATGACGAAGGACAACGCCGTCGATCGGCTGCTGCACGACCTCGTGTTGAACCTCTGGTCCTCGGCGCCCCACATCAACGGCGTGCAGCAGGAGGCGGGTCTGGCGGCGCTCGACGCCTCGGCGAGGATGTCGTCCGCGGCGCAGGACGCGCGAAGGACCGCGCGCGTCCATGTCCGGGTCGAGCGTGCCATCGAGTTCATCGAGCGTGAACTGGCGGATCCGGACCTGACCGCCGAGCGGGTGGCCTCCGCGCAACGCGTCAGCCGACGACACCTCGATGGGCTGTTCGCCGCGAGCGGATCGAGCGTCGAGGCCTGGATCCGGGAGCGGCGACTGCAGCGCGCCGCGGAGGCGCTGAAGCGCGGCAGCCCGGACACGAAGCTCCTCGCGGTCGCGGTCGAAAGTGGGTTCTCGAGCCAGAGCTACTTCTCGCGCGCGTTCGCCCGTCGCTTCGGCATGACGCCCACCGAGTGGCGCAAACGCTCCTCGCGCATCTGACGTCTCCGCGGCGAGGCTCGGCAACGACGAGCGCGACGCCGCGGGGCCATGGCGCTAAGGTCGGCTCGCGCGCGGGTCGGCGGCGCGGTACAGTCTCTTCAGGACGCGAAGGCTCAAGAGCAACGGGACGCTGACAAAGGCGACGACGAGGGCGGCTACCGCGAAGGAGCGAGTCCCCGACGTGAGGTTGTCGAAGGCGCCGATGTTGAACGTGACGACCGGCGGCACAAGGATGGCCGCACCGAGCATCGTCACCGCCACGGTTCGTACGGCGTCCACGTTCCCGTTGCGCAAGGCCCGCGCCGTCCCGAGCGCGACGCCGATCGTCACGGCGCCGAGGAGCCCGATCGGGAGGCGCGCCAGCGTTCGATAGGCGTCGGGACCGAAGAGCCGCGCCGGCATCAAGAAGCACGCGAGGCCGAGCGCGAAGCTCGCCGCGCCGAGCGCGCCGATCACGACGCGGATCCAGGCGGGTGCTCGCACGGGCGTCACGCATCCTCCAGGACGAAGTCGAAGGTCGCGACCGGAGACCCCGACGCCGTCCGCCGGAGGTCGGCCACGAGCCTCGGATTGAACCGGGGGTCGCGCGCATGGCTCTCTGCGTCCTCCGGAAAGAAGATCTGCGTCGTCAGGAGCTTCGTCTTCGCCCCCTGCACCTTGGCGTGGATATGAGGGGACCGGGCCAGGCCGAGGATCGAGTACCCCTTCGGGAAGACCGTGCTCACCTCGAACTCGCCGCCGGGGCCGGTGAACTGGTGGCCACGGTATCCGTAGTCGATGTTATCGTACAGCGCGTTCTCGTCGGCTTGCCAGAGGTCGATCACGGCCCCCGGGATCGGGCGGCAGCGCACGTCGAGCACACGACCCCGCAGCACGAGCTCACGGCCGCGATGCCCTGGGCGCCGGAAATCCGTTTTGAGCGGCGTATTTGGGGCGTAGAAGGGCCCCTCCTCCATGGAGTCCGTCTGGGGCTGTTCGACGCACGCGGGCGTGGGCGCGACCACGACGTCGGGCGGCGCCGGCGCCGGCAGGTCATAGACGAGGGGCTGCGCGAAGAGCTGCTTCGATATCAGTCCACCGAGACCGAGCGCGGTGAGCCCGAGGCCGCCGAGGCTGGCCGTCAGGACATCGCGGCGCGTGGGTCTGCCGTCGTCACGCGTCGGGATCGTCGAGAATCTCGCACCTTCCTTCATCGCGAAGCTCCTTACCCCGGAACGGGTCGTCGAAGCATGCGGCAGGAGGAGCTCGGACGTTTGCCCGAGGTGGAAGTGAAGACTTGTCCGAGGTGGAAGTGAAGACTTTTAGCGCAGGACCGCCGCGGCGCGGCGGCAGATGGCCGTATTCAAGCTGGTCGGCGGGAGCCGCTGGCTGAGCCCACTACCCTTCCTGTCTTCGAGCGGTCGAGGCCGCCGGAATTTCTGGAATCTGTCTTTGCTATGCGTCTCTCGAAGCCGGGCCGGGAGTACCGGGTGACGCGCTCCCCCCGCGTCAGACCATTGTCGTCTTCGACCGCGTCACCAGCGTCACATCGGCTCCTGTCCTCGCGGTCGGAATACTTCGTCTATGCGGGTCTGGAGTAGCCTGCTGGCGCCGTCACGAAGCGGCTCACCATGAGCGCTGATGAGATGGCGAAACGGCAGATCGGCCAGGCGGCGAAAATCTGAAATATCGGGGGCGCACGCCTCTCGCCAGGTCGCGGGGATGTTCGCCGCGCCGATCAACCCTTGGGCGACGAACAGCGCGCCCGTTTCTTCGGAGAAGAAGGGATCGACGTGTGACCAGTTCTGGACGGCATCACAGGTAATGAGGATTCCGCCCTCCCGCGGGAGTAAGACGGCGGCTTCAGGGAACCGCGCCGTCGTGAACTCGAATACGATGCCTCCGTCAGCCGGGAACGGGCCCCCTTCAGCGAGCGCTCGGTCGGCAGGTCGGCCGTCGGCCGCCACGGCCTCGGGAAGCGCCCACAGGGTGGCGCCATAGCGGTCGCGATAGAAAGGATCGTCTCGACCGTGGAATGCACCGAGCCGCACGACGTGGCGGACCTGGCCGAGGGCGTCGAGCTGGCGCAACCCTTCCTCGGTCAGGCGCACGGTGTTCACGAGCGTGAGCTCTCGGTCCTGTCGGAGCACGGTCATCGTGCGGCTCGTCTGGAGATTGATCCCGGCGTGGTGAGTTTTGTTCGTACCCAAGACGTAAAAGACCTCTGGGAATGCGTCCTGAACCTCGCCATGCGGCCATGCGGGGCTGTGCTCGAACATCTGAAATGTCTCCATGCGGTCGCGGAGCCGCGGCTCCTCGAGAGTGGCCTCGCCTCGTACCGCCGTCGCTGGTCTGCCTGACGCGTCGCCCACTGGGTCGCCGCCACACCTCCTGAACTGCCCGCATGGTGCCGAGACTACAGGGGTCTGCGGTTTCTATCAGGCGGATCTTCGCGTCTGCCGAGCCCGATCGAGCGCCACGATCGTGCTCGCCGCGCCGGTCTCGGCCAGGCCGTGAGAACGATGCGCGCATGTTCCACAGCGACGTCTCTCGACACGCCCTCTGCCTGCTCGCAGCCCTCTCCGCCTCCACGCTCCTCGCCGGCTGCGCCGATGACGAGGCCTTGCCGCCGCACGAAGGCGATCCGGTCTGCTCCGGCTGGGGCGACGAGGCCCCTGCCGACGGCGTCCTCGAGCTGCCCCGCCCGACCGGCCCGCACCCGGTCGGCACGCAGATCCGCGCCCTCACCGACAGCGCACGTGGAGAAGAGGCGACGGAAGATCCCGACGATCGCCGGGAGCTCATGGTGCAGCTCTTCTACCCGGCCGATCCCTGCGGCACAGGGCAGCTCGCGCCGTACCTGTCGCCGGAGGAAGGCGACAGCCGGCGCACGACCGGCGGCCTCCCGGCCGAGGACGGCTTCGAGGCGCGCATCCTCACGCACGCGCGCGTGGGCGTGCCGGTCGCCGAGGACGGCGCGCCCCACCCGGTGCTCCTCTTCTCGCACGGGTTCGGGATGCTCCGCGCCGACTACACGAGCCTCCTCGAGGACCTGGCGAGCCACGGCTTCGTGGTGGCCGCCATCAGCCACACCTACGACACCGAGCTCACGGTGTTCCCCGACGGCCGCGTCGTGCCCTTCGGCTCGGTCGTCCTGACGCCGGCGATGGACGCGTCGGAGGAGGAGATCGAGGCCTTCACTCAGGCGATGGGCGAGCACGTCGGGGTCTGGGCCGACGACGCGCTCTTCGTGCTCGACGAGCTCACCGCCGCCGCGCAGGACGACCCGGGCGGCCTGCTCACGGGCCGGCTCGATCTCGAGCGGCTCGGCGTGCTCGGCCACTCCTACGGCGGCGCGATGGCCGCCGAGGTATGCGCCCGCGACGACCGCTTCGACGCCGGCCTCGACATCGACGGCAGGCTCTTCGGGCCGCAGGACGGCGCCGGCAGGGGCCTCGCGCAGCCCTTCTTCATCATGCTCGCGGCGGACCACCCCGACGATCCGAGCATCGACGAGACCTACGGCGCGCTGAACGGCCAAGGCTACCGGGCGCGGGTCGAAGACACCGCCCACCTCACGTTCTCGGACCTGCCGATCGTCGTCGAGCACTTCCTCGGCGAAGGCGCCCTCCCGGAGCTGCTCGGCACGCTCGAGCCGGCCCGCGCGGTCGAGATCACGAACGCGTACACGCGCGCCTTCGTCCAGGCGCACGTGCGCGGCGAAGCGGCGCCGCTGCTCGACGGTCCCTCGCCGGAGTACCCGGAGGTGACCTTCGAGAAGCGGCCCTGACGCCGAGAGAGCCTGCCGAGCCCGCCCGGCCTCACGCCGCGCCCGTCCGCCCCCCCCCGCGCCCGCCCGCCGGCCTCACGCCCGCCTGCCGCCGGCCTCGCGCTCCTCGCCTCGGCGCTCTGGAACGCCGAAGATGTCAACCCCCCATGTCCGCGGTACACCCACGTCGTGGGCGCTGTAGAGTCGATCCCCGGAGATCGCCGCCGTCCTCAAGCCCCTGGAGAGGTTCATGCTGACGAAGCTCAACGAGCGTGAAGCCGTCGCGTCTTGCGATCGCTGCTGGGAGCACGAGATCGTCCCCGCGCTGCACGACTACATCCGCATCCCCAACAAGTCGCCCGCCTTCGACCCTGCCTGGCGCGAGAACGGCCACATGGACAGGGCGGCGTCGCTCATCGCGGCCTGGTGCGAGGCGCAGCCGATCCCCGGGCTCACGGTGGAGGTGGTGCGCATCGGGAACCGCACGCCGGTGATCCTGATGGAGGTGCCGGGCACGCGCGACGACACGGTGCTCCTCTACGGGCACCTCGACAAGCAGCCCGAGATGACGGGGTGGCGCGAGGGGCTCGGCCCCTGGGAGCCGGTGCGCGAGGGCGACAAGCTCTACGGCCGCGGCGGCGCCGACGACGGCTACTCGGCCTTCGCGTCACTCGCGGCGCTGCGCCTGCTGCACGAGCAGGGGATCCCGCACGCGCGCTGCGTGATCCTCATCGAGGGCTGCGAGGAGAGCGGCAGCCCGGACCTGCCGGCCTACATCGACGCGCTCGCGGGGCGCATCGGCAAGCCGAGCCTCGTCGTGTGCCTCGACTCCGGCTGCGGCAACTACGACCAGCTCTGGACCACGACGTCGCTCCGCGGGCTGCTCCAGGGCACGCTCGACGTGAACATCCTGCGCGAGGGCGTCCACTCGGGCGTGGGCAGCGGCGTGGTGCCCTCGAGCTTCCGGATCCTGCGGCAGCTCCTGTCGCGCATCGAGGACGAGCGGACCGGGCGCGTCCTCGTGGACGCGCTGCACGTGCAGATCCCCGAGGAGCGCGCGGCGCAGGCGCGGGCCGCGGCCGACGTGCTGGGCGCGTCGGTCGTGTGCGAGCTGCCATGGGTGAAGGGCGCGTGCCCCGTGACCGGCGACACGGCGGAGCTCCTCCTGAACCGCACCTGGCGCCCCGCGCTCTCGGTGACGGGCGCCGACGGCCTGCCCCCCATCGCCGCCGCGGGCAACGTGCTGCGCCCGTTCACGAGGGCGAAGCTCTCGATGCGCCTGCCGCCGCGCCTCGACCCGAGGAAGGCGGCGGCGGCCCTGAAGGACGCGCTGGAGAGGGACCCGCCGTACGGCGCGGAGGTCCGGTTCCACGTGAGCGAGCCGTCGGCCGGATGGGACGCGCCGGCGACGGCGCCCTGGCTCGAAGCGGCGGTGCGCAAGGCGTCGAAGACGTTCTTCGACCGGCCGGCGATGGGGATCGGCGAGGGCGGGACGATCCCGTTCATGGCGATGCTGGGAGAGAAGTTCCCGGAGGCGCAGTTCCTGATCACCGGCGTGCTCGGGCCGCAATCGAACGCGCACGGCCCGAACGAGTTCCTGCACCTCGGCATGGGGAAGAAGCTGACCTGCTGCGTGGCGAGCGTGATCGCGGACCACGCGGCGCGAGCGCGCTGAGGGGCGCGGCGGCGCGCTTTGTGGACGCGCGCGCGTCCACGGCGGGGGCGGGCGCGACCGGGAGCCCGCGCGCGCCGCCCGTCGACACACGGTTGACACACCGCCGGGATCGCCGTGTGCTGGGGCCGAGGAGAACATCGTGATGGCACAATTTCGATATGCCGCGCTCTGCCTCGCTGCGCTCTGCGCGGGAGGCTGCGGTTCGAGCGACGAGCCCGGAGACACGGGCACGCCGGGCACGGGCGGCGCGGGCGCGACCACCACGTCTCAGAGCTCGAGCTCGAGCTCGAGCGGCGCAGGCGGCGACCAAGGGGGAACGGGCGGCGGGACCGCGACGACGACCGTCGTGGTGAACGAGATCTCGGCCAAGGACGGCGACTGGATCGAGCTCGGCAACCCGGGCCCGGGCTCCGCCGACCTCGGCGGGCTCGGCCTGTGCGACTCCGGCGACAGCGGGGAGTGCAACACGGCCGACGCGCTCAGGTTCCCCGAAGGCACGCAGCTCGCCCCGGGCGCGTACCTGCTCATCGTCGGCGACCAGCTGCCCGAGGACGGCCCTGGGCCCCACACCGCGTGCCTGCCGGACGGCGGCCCGAGCAGCTGCTTCTATGCGACCTGGAAGGTGAGCGCCTCCAGAGGCGAGACCGTCTACCTCATCTCCGAGAGCGACCAGGTGCTCGCCGAGCTCAAGTACCCGATCGAGGCCGCAGCAGATGGGGAGACGTGGGGCAGGTTGCCCGACCTGACCGGCGAGGGCGCCGCCACGGCGCCGACCCCCGGGGCGGCGAACGCGGCCCCCTGACGCCCAGCGGAGGCGCGGCCCCCCGGCGCTCCGGCTGGGCCGCGGCTCCCTCCCGGGCGCCCGTCGGCCGTCGACGGCTATCCCGTCATGCCGAGCGGCCGTGCCGAGCAGAGCGAAGCGTGCGAAAACGTCACCGAACCGCGATGCTCATGTCACCGACGTCTGCACTCGAGATCCTTCGCGCTCCGCAGCTGCCACCGCGCCGCCTCCGGGCGCCCCGTCCGGAGGGAGGGCCTGCGCCAGGCGCCTCTGCACACCGCTCTGCGGCGCCGGCGCTCGCGCTCTCGCTGCTCCTGTCGGCTTGCGGGGCCTCGGATCCGCCGGCGGTGCGGGAGACGGGCTGCCCTCGTTGCACCGGGGCCGCGCGCATCGGCGCGCTCCCGCCGGGCGACATCGACGAGTGCTCCGGTGTCGTCGCCAGCGGGCTGCACCCGGACGTGCTCTATGTTCACAACGACCACGGCGATGACCCCCGCTTCTTCGCGATCGGGCTCGGCGGCGCGCTGCGGGCCGAGGTGACCGTGGCCGGCGCGGCCGCGATCGACTGGGAGGACATCGCGCGCGGGCCCTGCCGTTCGGGCGAGGGCAGCTGCCTCTTCCTCGCGGACATCGGCGACAACGACGGCGAGCGCGACAGCATCACGATCTACGGCGTGCCGGAGCCGGACACGCTCGGAGGAGGGCCGCTCGCCTCGACCGCCGAGGTGTTCGTGCTCTCGTACCCCGACGGAGACCACGACGCGGAGACGCTGCTCATTCACCCCGCCACCGGAGCGCTCACCCTCGTGACGAAGGTCAACAAGGGCACCTCGAGCGTCTACGAGCTGCCAGCGCTGCCCGCCGCGGGCGCGCCCGCGACGCTCGTCCGGACGGGATCCATCGAGCCGCCCGCCGGGAGCGCGCGCTTCACCGGCGGCGACGTCCACCCGGACGGCACAGGCGTGCTGCTGCGCACCTCGACACACGTGCTCTACTACCCCATGACACCGGATCAGACGGTGGCGCAGGCGCTGGCCGAACCGCCCTGCGTGCTGCCGTCGCCCGACGAGGAGCAGGCCGAGGCGATCACGTGGGTGCCCGGTGGATGGGACTACGTGACGGTCGGTGAAGGGAAAGAGGAGCCGATCCACCGCGTGTCCTGCCAGGCGCCCTGAATGGCGCTTGAGGTGCCGAGTCCGCGCGGGTCATTGCTCGCGGCCCGATGAGGACACGGCTTCTCGGTGTACGAGGCTTTCTGTATCCTCATCCTCCTTCCACCACCGAGTCCGCAAGGAGGACCCTCATGTCGCAACACAGGAAGGCTGCGGCCGCGCTGCTCGCCATGGCGCTGCTCGACGCCGGCTGCGCGTCCTCCGAGCAGGACACATCCTCCGGCGCGACGGGCGGCGGATCCACGTCGGTCAGCGCCGCGTCCAGCGCGACCGGCGGAGCGTCGTCGAGCGAAGCCAGCAGCGCGTCGACGGGCCAGCCGCCCGTCAATCCGGGCGAGGTCGACTGCCGCACGCCCGGTGACGGGAAGTCCACCCTGGCCTTCGTCAACAAGTGCGACCAGCCGCTCCAGTTCCTGGGGAGCCTCATCGACGGCGGGGAGCTCGGCCCGGGGCAGTTCGCGTGCCGCGACGTGGGCACCAGCGAGGAGCCGCTGTCGTCCCTGCGTTACTGGGCATACGCCGGGTCGGACCCCGGCGGCGGCCGACACACGCTGGCCGAGATGACCCTCAACACCGATTTCAACGACTTCGATTGGTACAACATCAGCCATGTGGACGCGCACAACCTCCCGCTGGCGATCGTGCCCGTCGGCCTGCCGGACTGCCGGACGCTGTCGTGCCCGGCGAGCCTGCTCGCGGCGTGCCCGGAGGTGGGTCGCTACAAGGACGAGAGCGGCGCGACGATCTCCTGCGTGAGCCCTGACCGGGACGATCCCGCGAACCCCGTGGCCGCGTACTTCGAAGAGGCATGCAAGGACGCGTATTCGTGGTCCGGCGATGATCAGGAGTCGATGGCCGCCTGCGCCGGGGAAGACTACGACATCGTGTTTTGCCCCTGATGTGCGGAAGCGCTCACGCGCCCTGGTCAGCGCGCAGCGTCGGCACCCCGCCGCCCTCGACCCACGCGACGTGCACCCCGTGCAGGCCCGCTGCCCAGGGAGCCGCGAGCTTCTCGAGGGCCGCGGCCGCAGGCGGGCTCTTGCCCAGCCCGATGGCATGGCGGGCGAGGCGCGGGCCCCTGTCGAATGCATGAGGCCAGGCCCGCAGATCTCCGACCCCGGCGCGCTCGAAGGACGAGAGCAGCGCGCGGATCCGGCCGCGCACCCAGCCCAGGCCGGAAGCCACGCCCTCGGGTTCGGGCGCCTCGACGGTGATCACGGCCCAGGCGGCGTGGCGCCGGTGCAGCGGCGGGGGCGCGAGCAGATCGGGCAGCGGATCGCGGCCGGCGGCCAGGGCCGACTCCACGGCTTCCCAGGCGGAGTACAGCTCGTCGGACAGCGTCGCGAGGGCGGCGGCGCCGACGGTATCGCTGCACGAGCGCACGGGCGCCGTCGGCGTCGCGATGCGCACGGGATCCCCGGGCGTGCCGACCGCCGGAGCCGAAGGATCCAGCGCGATAGGCCGGCGAAAATCCCAGGCTGCCCAGGCGCCGAAGAAGCGGGACAGCAGGGGCCCGGGCTCCAGGTCCGGGGCGTCGCAGACGACCCGCGCGGCCAGGACGAGCCACGCGATGCCCGGCAGACCACCGAACGGCGCAGCGTCGATGCCCTTTGCGCGAGCCCATGCCTTGACGGCGCGGCCCAGCGCCAGGAATGCCTCGCGGCGCCGAGGAGCAGCGGAGGGAGCGGACGCCGCATCGACCGCCTCGAGCAGCGCGTCGGCGTCGGTGACGGCGCTCAGGGCCATCGCGGCGGCCTCGCCCAGCTCGAGGCGCCGCGCGACGGCGTGCTCGGGTCGCACCGCGCCCGCGTCGACGAGCGTCAGGTCCGCGTCCAGGCCAACCGCGCAGAGCTCGAGGCACGGCACGCGGATCGCCTCCACACGCCGCACGGTCGACGCCTCGGGCAGGGCCGAGCGCACCTGGACCTCGACGGCGTCGAGATCGATGGGCCCCGGCAGGGCGGCGACGAGGTCGAGGTCAGCGCCGGGCAGCGCGCAGCCGAGCCGCCGCGAGCCCGTGACGTGGAGCGCGCCCCCGGGCAGGGCCGCCTTCAGCCGGGCCACGAGCGCTGACGCGCGGTCGGGCTTCGGAGCGCGGGGGGACGCGGCCGGCGCGGGCTCGGCCGCCCAGCGCACCGAGCCGCTGCCCAGCGCGACCGAGGCCCGCACCTGCATCGGCTCGGCGCCGCGCCGCGACAGCAGGACCAGCTCGCCGACCGCGGCCTCGCGGCGGCCGAGCTGCGCGGCCCAGCCGGGCTGCACGCGCGCCGGGTCGTCCACGCGGCCCAGGGTCAGGTGGGGCGTATAGCCCTCGGCGCGCCCCACGCACCGCGGAAAGCGGCGCGCCAGCGCCTGATGCAGCCGCGCCCACGGATCTTTGCCGCCCGCGGCGGGGTCGAGCCAGACGGTGGCGTCCGCGCCGTGCCGGAACGAGCGCGTCCCCTCCAGCACCGCGGGGAACGGGCCGACCTCGCGCGCGGCGGCCGACAGGAGCGGGAGCGCCGCCTCGAAGCTCGACTCGGGCACGAAGCCGAACAGCAGGTTCACGTGCGGCGGCCAGCGGTCGATCTGCGGGTCGTGGAGCGCGCGGATGGCCTGGATCTCGGGCCAGAGCGGCTCGGGCGGTACCCACGCGAGGGCCGTGCGCGCGGTCGTCGCCACGTCGAGGACCTCGCCCGGCGCCTCGCCGACGGAGAGCTCGACACGGACGCCGTAATGGTCGGACAGGAACAGGCCATCCGGCGGAAGCGGCGTCGTCCCTTCCAGATCGGCGGTGATCGGGCGCAGCGCCGCCCCGCGAAACATCACACGATCCAGCCGGCAGGCGCGGCCGGTCAGCGACGAGACGGCGGCCAGCGGGTTGACGGTGGGATCGAACGTGGGCGCCTCGTCCCCGGCGCCGCGGGCCTCCAGCCAGGCGTCCACGAGGCCGAGCTTCGACGCGGGACCCGGCCCGCCGTCATTGAGGTCGCCCAGCAGCACCAGATCGCCCTCGACGGCGGAGAGGCCCGCGGCGAGGTCTTCCAGCTCGGCCGCGCGTTTCCGTGCCCCCTCCTCCGCGTGATCGCTCGTGAGGTGCGTGGCCACCACGACGAGCGGCTCTCCCGCGAGCGCCAGCGTCATCGCGACGGCGGCCTTGTACTTCCCCAGGGCGTGCCACCCCACCTCGAGCACCGGCAGCCGGCTCAGGAGCAGCAGGTGGCAGGTCTCGACGTCGCGCCCGCGCGGCCCGTCGCTGACGGTGTAGTCGGCGCGGACCCAGCCGGCGCCGAGCAGGAGATCGAGCAGCGGCAGTTCGACCTCCTGCAGCGCGATCACGTCGGCGTCGGCGCGGCCGAGCGCCTCGACGAGCAGCGGCCGGCGCCGCGCGGTGTGGATGCGCTCGGCGTCGTAGCGGTCCCAGAGCGTGTTCCACGAGAGGACGCGCAGCCGCGCGCTCGCTCCCGGCGTGAACCGGGGCGCCGCGGCCTCGGCCGGCGCCCAGCGGCCCTCCGTCGCCTCCCAGCGCATGGCCGCGCGCGCCGTGAAGAACGGCGGCCGCAGCCGCTGCGGCGCGCGCACCCGGCCGGCCTGCGTCGTGTCGAGGGAGTCGAGGCCCGTCTGACGATCCCAGACCCTCTCGCCCTCGGCCTCGATGTACACGACCCGATGCCAGGGCAGGTCGCCCCCCGGCACGAAGGCCGGCAGCGGGACGCGCTTGGGCTCCGCCGCGTGCACGTCGATGCCCATCACGAAGCGTGCGGGATCGAGGCGCGCATCCCAACGGATGCGGTGGTAGATCTCCTCGCTCGTACGCATCGCGATCTTTTAGGTCTCCTTCACGCGAATTGTCCAGTGTGGCGGCCAACTGAAGCCTCCGGCCAGAGGTTCATCTCTCCGGGGAGGCTGTCGACAGCCGCCGGCCAGAGATTCATCTCTCCGGGGAGGCTCTCGACAGCCGCCGGCCAGAGATTCATCTCTCCGGGGAGGCTGTCGACAGCCACCGGCCAGAGATTCATCTCTCCGGGGAGGCTGTCGACAGCCTCCGGCCAGAGATTCATCGGTAGTGTCCGGAATAGCCCCTCTTCCACATCGAGTGTCCGGAACCTGAAAATGCAGTGTCCGGAATGCTGATATCTGTTGTGACCTCGTGATCGGTCCGTAGCCTTCGGCCCGAAGTAGTGCGGCCCGCGGGTGTTCCACCACCCCGGGCCGCGTGGCCGACACCGCTTGCACGGAGCCGACGACATGCAGCCTACCGATCCGCGCGGATCGGGCCAAGGGACCGGTGCGCCCAAGCGCCCACCGAGGAACCCGGGGACCCGTCCGACCACCGCCCCGCCGCACCTCGATCTCCACACCAAGGACGCAGTCGGGCGCGCCCTCATGCACGGGGTCGCCCGTGTCGAGGCGTACCTGCGCCGCCGCGGTCTGCCCTCCGGCGACGTCGAGGACTTCGCCTTCGAGTGCGCCTGCCTCACGTACCGCAACATCGCCGATGGTTCCCTCGCCCTCTGCGCGGACCCTGCCGAGCGCGAAGGGCAGATCGGCGGGTACATGCGAACGATGGCGTGGCGCATGGTGAGCAACCGCAAGCGCTTCAAGGACGTCTTCCGGCGCCACGACCGCGAGGGCGGGGAGACGCTGCTCGAGGCGCGCACGTACCAGGTGGAGCCCGCGCTCGAGCTCGCCTCGGAGATCCGTGCGGAACCCCCGAAGGCCCAGCGCTTCCTGCTCGCGATGCTCGGGGTCGGCGGCGCGCTCCGCTTCGCCCACGAGGCAGCCGTCGACGCAGGCATGAGCAAGCGCGCCGGCAAGTGGGCCTTGCAGCGCTGCCGGGCGCGCGCCGCGAAGCGCCTCGCCGCTGTCTGACCCACCGGATTACGCCGTACGCGTCCCCAGCATGAGGGCCGCACGCCCGGCGAGGCTTGCGCCATGCATCAAACCGCTCGCCTTCGCGACATTTCGTGCACTGCACGCACTGGGTCGCTTATTTCACTATTTTCATGTTTGACCAACAAGCTGAACGCGTATACAGTTAACACACAGGTTGTCCACATGTCAAGGAAGAGACCGCCAGGCACCGCGGTTGGTCCTCCCATGCTGGAGGTAGTCCGGCGTTGCCAATTCTGTGGCCGAGAGATGCGGGTTGCTGCCACTACATGGCAGGCGAATCCATTTTGTCAGAATTGCGTGCACGAACGGATGCATCGCGCGGCGGAATCAGTTGGAACTGGGACGTGGCAAAAACGCGGGCATTATCGAGAGTTCGTCAGAGATTCTCAAATACTCTCTTCAGATGAGCTTCCGCCTCAGGACGACTGATTCCGTTCCTCTTGAATGAGGATGGGTCCTTGGCGCGTTTTGATCCGTTATTGTCAGTCCAAACACAGACGTCGCAAAAAGAACCACGCTGCACCAACTCGACCACAAGATCCGTGCGATCTGGACGAGTTGCCTTCCACGTCGTGGTCCCATCTGGCTGTGACGTGGTAACCCAATCCAGGTCAACAACAGTTTTGGCGAGTTCGGACGAGAACTCCGGGGCGCTTTGGTATCGACGCGCCGGATCGACCGCCAGGGCCCTTCTAATGATCGTTCGCATTCTTTTGGGCACATGAGGCATGAACGCACTCCTGTCAGGCAGCTTGCCGGCGGCAGTTAGGCGCGCAATCTCACTCTCATTTCGTGGGATCTGTCCGACATAGAACCGATCGCCGTTGATCGCGCGATACAGCAACAGGCCGACATGATAGAGGTCGGAGAGTACAGTGCCAATCTTCATTGTGGCAAACTCTGGAGCCTCCCCGAACATGTATACCGGCGGCACAGCTGAAGTGCCGTTCGCGTCGACGCGGCGCGCTTGTCCAAAGTCTGCAACCATCGGCTCATCCGTGTCAGAGAAGAGCACATTTGATGGCTTCACATCGAAGTGGATTAGACCTTTGTCATGGATCGAGGCAAGGCCAGACAAGATGCCAATGCCAACGCGAACCGCCTCGCGTGGGCTAATCGGATCGACTTTGATACGATCGGCGAGAGATCCGTTTCTGTAGTATGGCATCACAAGGCAAATTCTATCCTCTGTCTCACATGCGTACTGTATTGGAACTACGTTGGGGCACGCCGACGAGAACATAATCCTTGCCTCGTTGAAAAAATCGCTAGTCGGTAGGCGGAAGTGCGGCTTCTCAACTTCCTTGGCGACCATTGCATTACCAAGCTGTGGCTCATCGATTAGGAACACCTCGGAACAAAACGCGTCATTGGTCGCAATTTGCCGGATTTTCGTGTAGCGGATCGTTGCCTCAATCCTCATTGTTGCTCCAGCAGTGACGCGGCAGACATGATCGCCTCTCGCTGCTTGTCATCATATTCCGACCAATCGAGACCGCGCAGATCGTCCTCTGCAATGTGCTTCTTGCCTGCCTTTGAGCCGAGCCTAGCGGAGATTGTCTTCATCGCTCCGGATTGCACTTCCACGCCTAGAGAATAGGCAAGTTCGATGGCCACACCTTCGATTCTCGCGCGATCCTGGAGAGATTTGTTGCGGCCCTTTGGACCGAATGCCTCAGCATCGCGGACTGCGAGGCGCCGCGGCTGATAGAGGTTCAATATTCGGGTGAGTTCTTTTCTGTACCAGTTCAACCGAGCCGGCTCATCCCATCCCTTGGGAGCGCTTGTGGTCTTTGCGTCAACCAGTACTGGTCTGTCGATGGTTCCATCTACGACCGCCCAATGAATGGCCGTGGGCTCGACGCGCAGGCCGGCGGTAGCGTGCTTCGACTGAGGACCATGGGCGCTCACACTCGACCTCCTCCGTTAAACGTCCGACGCCATGACAGCACGTGCTCATAGCTCGGCCGTCCCGGAGTGTATAGGCTACGGGAGCCACTAGCAAGACGATGTACCCAACGTTGGCGACGGTGTCCTGGGCTCCTATCGGAGGCGCGGCCCGTCTGGGACCTCATCGCCGAACAGGTCCAGCTGCACCGCCTCCCGCGCCTTCGGTCGCCAGCTCAGTAGGTCGAGCTGACCGGGCAACGCGTCCGGCGCCGTGCTGACCACAGGCGCAGGAGCCACAGGGGCGACCGACGCGGCAGCGGGCACCTCGACGGCCACGGGCGTGACAGCGGGCGTAGCTGGAGGCGTCACGGGCGCCGCAGGAGCCCCCTTGCCGCAGTCCACGAGCCGGAGGAACCCGCGCCCGTTCGGCAAGGCCCGTGCGGGCGCAGGCGTCTCGCCGGGGCGAGGTTGCAACTTGAGCGGCTGCGCGACGGGCGGCGTCGTGTCCTCCTCGGCAAGGGCGGTCGTTACGAGCTCGGCGAGGGTCCAGGGGCGCTCTGCGAGGCCAGCTTCTACGGCCGGCGTGGTGCCGAGTGTGCCGTGAACGCGCACCCAGTTGTAGGAGGCGATCCCTAGGCCGATCGCGGCCCGGTGCCCGCGGAGCGTCTTCGAGAACGCCAAGCACAGGCGGCGCGTCCGGCCAACCGTGTGCCGAGTCTGGAGGTTGAAGCGCTCGACGAACGACGTCGACAAGAGCTCGTCCTTGGGTGCACCGAAGATCGGCGTCTTGGTGACGAACGGGTTCCGAGGCGGCTCGTAGCGGTGATCGGGCGAGCGCTGCGGCCCGCCGCGGTAGTTCTTGACGCACTGGGCGTAGTCGGCCGAGCCGCGGAAGCTCGTGGCCATCGCCTCGATGTACGGCTGCCAGCCGTCGCTCGTGATGTGCGGCACGACCGTGAGACGCGAGCGGAGGTCCTTGATGAACGCCTCGGTGTTCTCGCCGTCGCGCTTGCCGACGTGGAACGAGATCGCCAGTTTCGTGTTCGCGTCCAGCGCGACGTAGAAGTACGCGTCGCCGTGCTCGGCGGGGTCCTCCGCCGTCACGCGGGCCTGCTTTTTCTGGACGAAGCTCCACATCTCGTCCATCTGGATCACGTGCACCGCCATGGCGCACCATACGGTTGTGGAACCTGATGCAGCCCTCGCCAAGGCGAAGGGCTAGGGCCATCACGGTCCCCTTGTCGACGTCGACCATCCGAGCGGCGGCGCGGATCGAGTTACCTTCCACGAGAGCGGACGCGATGCGGACACGCGTCTCCAGCGGGAGCGGTGCGGGCATGACGGGCCTTGCCTCTCCCCCTGGGCCGGCCCATGATGCGGCTGCGACGCGCGCTCTGTGGGCCACCTCAGGGTGTGTTTGCAGCCCGCCCGTAGTGACCAGCTACGGGCGGGCGCTTTCGTTAAGGCCCTTAGTCTACCACTTGAGAGATCGCCCGCTCGGTCTGGGTAAGTCGGCTAGGACATGCGCTGTCCTAGCCCGCTTGCGCGATTACAGCGCCAACACATGATCATGTGCAGGCCGATGGCGGCTTCATTCATGCAACTATCGAGGCAGGATGACCTGTTTGCGGGCGGACGCACTCGCCGTCGGTGCAGGCGCGGTTGCTGCGAGGTTTCGAACGACCTGCTGAGGACGAGCGCTCGTGTTCGCGCCAGCCGATGTGGACGTTGGTGGTTGCGCGGATGTCGCAGTTGTCACCGTCGGCGCAGTCGCGCGGGCGCGCTCGACAGCATCGAGCTTCGCGTTGCACCACGCCAGGGAGCCTGCTGTCGAAGCGCAACCCAGGGCCACCACTCCCCAACCAACAAGCTTGTTGGTGCGGCGGCTCGCCGCCAAGGCTCGTTGCTGGGACTCTCGCTGCGCCTGCGCCGCATGGTACATCGCCTGCTGCTCATGGTGCTGTCTCGCGGCTTGAGCGGCGTGGAATTGACGCTCGGCTTCTATACGTGCCAGTTCAGACGCGGATGCCCGCTGCGCTTCGAGTCGCGCGATACGGTCTTCCTCGCTGCGTCTGATGGCCTCCTGCCGCAGGTAATCCTCGTGGGCACGACGCTGTGCTTCGCGGGCCGCCTCAAGCGCGCGCAGATGCATGAGCATGGCATCCAAGTCCTCTGGTGGCGCGCTGGATTTCTTCAGCGCTGCAAGCTGCTGGTCCAGCGTGCCAACAAGGACACCGGCGGACTTCAGCGCGAGTCTGTGCCCTGGCCAAGCGGTGCTGTCACGGGCAACCGCTGCGATGCACGGCAGCACGTCGGAGGCGATGGCGCGTCGTGTCACGACCTCGCGCCGTTCGTTGCCATCGCGTCCAGCACCGGCCGCAGCGACCTCGAAGAGGATCAGGTTGGAAAGCTCGCGCAGCCGTTCGTCGCCCATCGGGTCCTCTTGGCAGAGAACTGGCGATGATCGGTGGTTCGCCCCGGCCTGGCAAGACCCTCCACGCCCGCACGCGGTCGCGTGCGACAGTGCGCCAACACCGTACATGTGCGACGATGGCGCAGTGCGTAACGATTGGTCAGCGGACAATGCAGAGTGTCTTAAGGAGACGCCCCGCCGCGCGGCCATACCGTTGTCCGTGTCTCTTCAGTGGAGTTGGGTGTCCGGAACGCGCCGCGCGAGTGTCCGGAATGCGGATGGCGCCGATGTGGTTCCGGACATCACCGATTCATCTCTCCGGGGAGGCTGTCGACAGCCGCCGGCCAGAGGTTCATCGGTGGTGGCCTTCTTTGAAGAAGACTGGCCTCGTTTGACTCCGGGCCTCGCGTGAGCGGCTAAGTTCGGCGCAAGTGACCCCCGCGGTGGCTGGAACCACCCGGGGGTCGTGGCCGAACCCCGTCACCCGGAGTCCGACAGTGCAGCTATACCTGATCCCACCCGACGGTGGGCAAGGCGGACGTGTACCCACACGCAGCCGCCGCTCCTTCGTCACCCGTTCCCTCTCCGACATCGAGCGCAAGCGCCTCCGCGCGGCGCTGAAGAACCTGCGGGCCGCGTACGGCACGTGGGCATGCCTTGCCGAGGTGATGGGCATGCCGACCCGTTCGATCCGCGCGATCGCCTCGGGCCAGTTCGCTGGGTCGCCTGGCACCGCCATGCGCGCCGCGCGTGCGGCTGGAACCACCATCGAGCGCCTGTTGGGCCGGCCCGTAGCGGCCGACCGCTGCCCAACCTGCGGGAGGTCCGGGTGACCAAGCCGCGGAAGGGGGCCCGTCGCCCGCCTGCCGCACGACATCCCCGGAAGAAGCCGACGATGGAGGCGATCATGGCCGAGCGCGGCCTCATCCTGGCGACGCTCGCCGGCATCCCGAAGCGCGACCGCCGCGACGTGGAGGCCGAGGTGTTGCTCAACGCCTGGAACGCCGTCCGACGCGGGCTCTACAGACCCGACCCGCGGGACAAGCCGCGCGATGCGCTCCGGAAGTGGCTCCACGGCATCGCGTGGCGCCTCGCCTCGCACTACGTGCACAGCGCGTACGTCCGTCATGCGGTCCTCCATCCGAGCCCCCTGGGCCTGCTCCGCGAGCCCGTCGGCATCGACATGCACGCGCAGATCGAGGCACGCGAGATCCTGGACGCCATGGCCAGCCTGCCGGGCTGGCAACGCGAGGCGCTGCTCTCCGTGGACGACCCGGAGAGCCTCGCCGCGTACGCCCGGAAGCACCGCATGAACCCGCACACGGCGGCATCGCGGCTTCGGATCGCCAGGGAGGCGCTCGCCTTGAAACTGCGGAGGTGGCGCCGATGAGCGACCGAGCCGAGAAGCGCCGCGTCCTGACCGAGGAGGACATGACCTTCATCGCGGAGCAGTTGCGTATCCTCGACGCCTACCCAGGCGTGGTCCCCTGGAGCCGCGCCGAGCTCTGGGCCGCCGTGCTCGACGCCCAGCTGAGCGCGAAGACCCGCCGCGAGCGCGAGGCCGTTGCCGAAGTCCGCGGCGCCCTGCGCGTGCTCGACGTGCTTGAACGGCACTTCCTCCGCAAGTAGCCCGCCTATCCACGCCGTCATCGCGTCCGCCCCTGCCTCGTCCCGCACATCTGCGCACTGAACACATGTGCAACTGCCTGTACCACGGGCCTGGCTGCTATTCGTAGTATCCATGTCATCACACACGAAAGACTATAGACGACTGCAAACAGCAGCGTTTGAATATGACAGATATCCGGCCCAGGCCGTGTCAGCCATCCGCCTTATCGTTGAGAAGGTGTTCGGCGGCATGAGGTGGGGGCGTGAGCACAAATACGCCAAGGTGTCCGACGAAGAAGGCAGGGCCGTAGACGAGTCATTCACAATCAACGGCGACGGGAACATCACTGGTTCTCTGCTGGTGCCCATTGAATACGAGACCAAAAAGAGGAACGTCCTATATACCTGCACCGTAGAACTCAGTGTTGCTGTGTCGATCAGGCATGTGCTCGAAACCGGACTGTGGGAAATCGCCATTGCCGGCGCTAAGGCGATAATGGACACCAATGGCAACACGCCGACAGCGTTCATTCTAAATGACGACTCCGTGCTCGATCCATTGCAGGCCGCAGTGTTCGAAGAACTTCACAAGCAGATGCGACACAAGATCATGATCGGCGCCGTAAGACGCGAGCAAAGCCAATGACGCGCCCGTCCTTCATCATCGGTGTCCATTCATTTGCGTCGTCCACTTCTGTGTAGGCAACAACCTCGCCCGTGAACTGGTCGTAGACTGGAAGTCTGTTGTCTGCCGCAGACCCTTGCGTCGACACGAGCCGCAACCAGTGCCCATTCGGCAGCACCCGCCGGCTCATCGCGCACCCCCAGCGCAACTAGCCACCTCGGCTATGACATACCCCGTCCTGTCGGCATCTGCCGCGCCCTGTTCTGAGCGGTTTTTCTCGGCAAAATCGCTATAATCAGAGGACCTTAGACGAAAACGCCCCGCCTCCGGATGGTACCCGGAAGCGAGGCGGCAGAAGCCGAGCGGTGCGACCCGTCCGACGTCCTGGCAGACCGGATCGTGGGCCCTCCGCCGGGGAAAGGCAAGGGTCCCGTGGCGAACGTGCTCCCACGCGAGCGGCAGCTTGCCGTGCTCGCGGCCCTGGTGGACGGCAACAGCGAGCGCGCGGTCAGCCGGATGACCGACGTCAGCCGAGCGGCCATCAGCCGGTTCGGCCTCGCGCTCGGCACCGGCGCGCAGCGCCTGCATGACCGGCTTGTGCGCGGGCTCCGGTGCGAGCTGATCCAGGCCGATGAGGTGTTCTCCTACGTCGGCAAGAAGCAGGCGCGTGTGACCGAGAAGGACGCGCCCGGCATCGGCGAGACCTACTCGTTCACGGCGCTCGACACGGCCTCTCGCCTCGTCATCGCCTGGCGCGTCGGCAAGCGCGACATGGAGACGTGCGGCCCCTTCATCGCCGATCTGCGGTCGCGTCTGCTGGTGATGCCGCAAATCACCACGGACGGATTCGCGCCGTACATCGCCACCGTCGCGGAGCACTTCGGGCTCAGCGTTGACTACATGCAAACTGTCAAAAACTACCGCACTGGCTCCTACCGCGGACCGGACCATCGGTATGAGCCACCCCGTGATCCGTTCATCACGAAGCACACGATCTACGGCGCGCCGGATGCGAAGAAGGCGTCCACGTCCTACGTGGAGCGGCTGAATGGCACCACGCGCCACCTGCTGGGTCGCATGAGAAGGCTCTGCTACGCCTTCAGTAAGGCGCCGGAGCACCACCGCGCCGCTGTTGCCTTGCACTACACCTACTTTAACCTGTGTTGGACCGTGCGCACGCTGCGTGTGACCCCCGCAATGGAGGCTGGACTCACAGGGCACGTGTGGAGCCTGGAGGAACTCCTGGACGCCATCATGATCGAACCGGCCGGCGAGAAGCCGCAGCCGCAGCCGTTGGAGCACCGGCAGCCTGCCGCGCCCGCCAGGCCGTTGCCCGGCGGCCGTGGCTTCCTGCGGCTCGTCACCGCTCCGACGCCCGCACTCCGGCGTCCGACCGTCCAGCCCGACCCGCCGCCGCCCGTCGCACCGGTCACGCCCGCTCATGACGCACCCCCGGCCGGCTCGGTGCAGCTCGATCTGCTGTCCTGGCGTCCGAAGCCCCGAGCCCCCGAGCAGCTCTCCCTGTTCCCCGAACCCCCGCCCGAATGAAGGCCAGTTTTGAAGACTGGCCTTTGAAGGCCACCACCGGTTCATCTCTCCGGGGAGGCTCTCGACAGCCGCCGGCCAGAGATTCATCGGTGGTGGCCGGATCCGGCCACTGGGCTGGGCTGGTTGAATTTGGGTTCTACCCCTCCGGCGTGTCCGACGGGCCGGGCTTCGAGGCGAACAGATCGAGCTGGACCGGGTCACGGGGAGGGTCGTCCGCCCCCCCGGACGACTTCGTGCTTCTCCTCCAGTGCGTAAGAAAACGAAGCCGGCTCGCCGCGCGAGGAAGTGTGGCGCGGCGAGCCGCCGTGGCCGGACGGCGCGCGGCGCGAAGCCTCGTTCATGGGTCGCGATGAGGAAGCGGGCAATGCTGCCTCAGGATCTACCCGTCCCTCCGTGAGAGCGCTCGGCTTCGGGTACTGAAGACACCCGAGCAGCTCCGGGTCGAACCTCGTGATAGGTGGCACGGGCTCGGTATCAACGGATTGCTCGGCCGTCATGGTTCCATGGACAGGTCATCGGGGGCTGCCGCTCCGGCGGAGCGCCACCGGCGGCGCCGCGGGGCGCCGGCGGGTCACGGCACCGCGTGGCCGTCGACCCTGAGCTGGAACAGGAAGTACGGCGGGATGCAGGCGCCCTCGCCCGAGCTCGTCCTGGCGCACACGTAGTCCTCGCGGCAGGGCGCCTCGCTCGAGCAGCGGCGCAGGCCCGCGGGCGTGACGTGGCGGCTCAGGCACTCGGTGAACACCGTCCCACGGGCGAGGCAGCGGTTGAACGGGTCGAGCACGGCGATGGCGCCGCAGACGCCCTCCTCCGGGAGCGCGACGCAGCTGCTCGTGCACATGCCGCCGGGGAACCCGACGGGGCTCGTGTTGCACACCGCCGCGAGCGGGCACGCCCCCGGCTGCGCCGCCGCGGCGCGATCGCGGTGCGGGTCGGCGTGGGGGACGACGGCGCCGACCTGGCACGGGTCGCCGACCTCCGGCGCCGCCGGCAGGCAGACGCCGACGGTCGCGCGGTCCTCCTGGGGCGCGTCGTACGCGGAGCACACGAGCCCTTCCGCGCAGGCCCAGCCCGCGAAGCTCGGGTCGCCCAGCCCGCAGCGCGCGCCGTACCCGCCGCGCGCGCCGTCGCCTCGCTCGGGATACGGCACCTCGTCGTCCGGGGCGGCGCCCCGAGCGATGGCCTCGACCACCGCCCGGCGGCGCGGGAGATCGCCCGCGAGGTGCGCGGACTCGACGGTGAACAGGGCGTCGTGGACACGGCCGGGGGGCTCCTGCCCGAGCAGGTGGAAGCCGGCGACGGACCCGCTCTGGTGGCACCCGGGGCAGGTCATCTGGTCGAGCCGCCGGAGCAGCCCCTCGGGCGAGCGGACGCGCGAGAGGCCGCCGAAGTCGACGCCTGCGAAGTCGCGCGGCTCGAACAGGACACGGAAGGGCCGGTTGGCGCGGCGCGCGAGCCCGTGGGGCGTCGCCGACAGCGCCTTCGTGGCGAGGAACTCCTCGGGCAGGAGCGCGGTCCCCTCGTCGACGCGCGCGAGGTTCTCGGGGGCAGACAGCCACGCGCGCAGCCGCTCGCGCCGCGCCGGGTCGCGCGAGAGCCGGGCGACGTCGGGGGTGTTCTCGAGGGCGAGCGGCGCGTAGCGCCCGGCGCGGGCGTCCCAGCGGAAGGCGCGGAGCACGTACTCCGCGTGCCCGCCGAGGTCCGGGCGCACGGTGGAGGGCCAGCGGACGCTCTGCAGGTTCACCACGAGCCGCGCGAGGTGCGCGCGATCGGCGGCGCCCGGGGCGAGCGGGCCCTCGGGCGAGGTGAGAAAGCGGACGAGGTCCGGCCGGGAGAGCGCGCCGGCGCGCGACCAGGCCTGCGCGAGGCGGCGGCACGAGAGCGCGTCGCCGGCAGGCGCGCGCAGCTCGAACGACGCGGTCATCGGGAGGCGCGAGGCGGCGGCGGGGGCCGGCGTGGCGACGGAGGCGCCCGCAGCGGACGTGGCGCCTGCCGCGCCGCCCGGGGCCTTGGTGGCATAGGCCAGCCGGTACACGAGGCGGGTCTCTCCACAGGCGGAGGCGTCGAACGGGCGGCGATCCATCCGGTTCACCACGCCGATGAGCTCGAAGCGGGCGCCCTCGGCCGAGAGCCACCGCTCGTCGAAGAGGCGGTGCGCGTGGCGCGCGATGCTCGTCCCGCTCCTCGGATCGGCGCGCTGGACCTGCCGCAGGTCGTCGGCGAGCACGCGCGCGATCGAGGCGAGCTCGGCGGTGCGGGAGAGCGCGGAGAGCGAGGCCGGCGCGCGCGGCGCGCCCGTGAGCACCGAGCCGAAGTCGAGGCCCGCGGCCTCGAGCTCGGCGAGCACGGCAGGGTCCGTGAGGAGCAGGAGAGGCCGCGCTTGCGGCGGGGTTCCCTGCGGCGCGGCGGCGGGCTGCGGCCCTCCCGCGGCGAAGCCGCCGGAAGCGGCCGGAGAGGGCGGCGCGGCGGGCGGCTGCCCCCCTGCCCTCCGGACATCCTGGCGCGCCGCGGAGGGCCCCTCGGATGGCCACCACGAGCACCCGGCGATGCCGGCGCTGGCCACCAGCGCAACGACGGCGAGGGCGTGACGGAGGCGGCGGGGGCGCACGCTGCCAGGCTACACCGGCGCGCGCCGCGACGATCTCGAGTCGATCTCGACGAAGCGAGCAAACCGAGCCGCGTCGCGGTCGACGTACACACACGACGTGTGGATACTGTCCCCATGCAGCACGCCGCGCTCGCGCGCCGGCTCCGCCACGTCCGCGCGCCTTCCCCGCTCCACTTCCCGGAAGAGGCCCTCGTGCCGGAGACCAAGCGCCACCTCGAGATCAGGACCCTGCTCTATGTCGTGCTCAAGACCTTCGCGGATCGCGCGTCGATCGGATCCGACCAGTTCGTCTACTGGTCCGCGTCGGATCCGAGCCGGTGTCTGGCGCCGGACGCCTTTGTCCGGCTCGACACCCCTGACACGCCGTTCGGCTCCTGGAAGACGTGGGAGCGTGGTGCCCCTGAGCTCGCCGTCGAGATCGTGAGCGAGCACGACTCGGATCCGCAGACGTGGGCCGACAAGCTCCGCAAGTACCACGAGCTCGGCGTGCTGGAGCTCGTCGCTTTCGATCCTGACGCCGCGCCCGGAGAGCGGCTGCGGGTCTGGGATCGCATCGACGACGATCTGATCGAGCGCATCGTCGAAGGGGAACGCAGCCCGTGCACCGTGCTCAATCTGCACTGGGTCATCGTCCCTGCCGCAGGCCAGCCGGCCGCGCTTCGTCTCGCCCGCACCCCCGACGGGGCGGAGCTCGTCCCGACCCCTGAGGAGGCGGCGCGACGCCGCGCCGAGGCCGAGCAGGCCCGCGCCGAGGCCGAGCAGGCCGCCCGCGCGACGGCGGAGCGGCGCATCGCCGAGCTCGAGGCCGAGCTGCGCCGACGAGGCGGCTGACCCCGTCGGCATCCGCCGGGTCAACTTCACCACCATCTCCGACGAGGCCAAGAAGCACTGCTGACGCCCGGCAGGGGTGCAAGGAAGCGCTGCTGACGCCCGGCAGGGGTGCAAGGAAGCGCTGCTGACGCCCGGCAGGGGTGCAAGGAAGCGCTGCTGACGCCCGGCAGGGGTGCAAGGAAGCGCTGCTGACGCCCGGCAGGGGTGCAAGGGAGCGCTGCTGACGCCCGGCAGAGGTGCAAGGAAGCGCTGCTGACGCCCGGCAGAGGTGCAAGGAAGCGCTGCTGACGCCCACAGGTCATCGGGCGCGCGCAGGCGCGGAGGGCGACTCCATCCAGCGGCGGAAGAGGCGAGCCTCGCCCGGAGGGAAGAACGCGGTGGGCGGCACCTCGGCGTGGTACCGCCGGAATGCGGCGCTGAACTCCGCAGGATCGCTGTCGAACCACGCCTCGGCCTCGGGCGAGCCGCGCAGGAGCCGCTCGAAGCGCAGCCGCGCCACGAGCAGCGCCGACATCCTCACGCCGTCCTCGTCCGCGCCGAGCAGCGCCTTCCGGAGCGCGGGCGGCAGCGCCGGATCCTCGGCCGCGGCGCGCAGCGCGGCCAGGGGATCCTCGGCGGTCATCGCGCGGGCCACGCGCGCTTCGTAACGCGCGTGCGCCTGCGCCCCGGTCAGCCGCGCCGCCGCGCCCTCCCCTGCCCCGCCACGAGCCTCCCTTGCCCCGCCGCGGGCCTCCCCTGCCCCGCCGCGGGCCTCCCCTGCCCCGCCGCGGGCCTCCCCTGCCCCGCCGCGGGCCTCCCCTGCCCCGCCACGCGCCGCGCGCCCCGCCGCCCTGCCGCCAGCCGCGCGCGTCACCTGCGCCTCCCGCGCCGGCCGAGCGCGCGCCGCGCGCGGCGGAGCTCCTCCCGCACGGCGGCCGCGTCGCCCGCGCCGTGCACCGTGCCCTCCATGCGCTCCAGGGTCACCCCGCGCAGGTTCGGGCAGCGCGGCGCGACCTCGTCCAGGAGGCGCCACACCGGCTCCGGCACGGCGTCGTCGTGGCCGTCGAGCCGCAACACCCGGCCCGATGGCAGCCAGCCCGGATCGCTCGGGCCGCCGCCGGAGAGGTGGATCTCGATCACCCGGGCGAGATCGAGCCGCGCCACGTACTCGGCCGGATCGAAGCCGAAGTTCTCCGCCATGGTGTGGACGTTGTGCAGGTCGAGCAGCAGGTGCGTCCGCGGCGCCCTCAGGATGCGCTCGAGGAAGCGCGGCTCGTCCAGCGGATCGCCGAGCACGAAGTAGCTGACGCTGTTCTCGACGCCGACGTCCTCGACGACGGCCTGCATCGCCCGGAGCGCGCGGCGGGCGACCGCGGCGCCGTGCGCGTTCATGGGCATCGGGAGCGGCAGCCCGGTCGAGAGCCCGGCGGGCGCGCTGATCCCGAGGTGATCGGTGTACCAGCGGAACCGGAAGATCGCGTGGTCGCGCCGCAGGGCCGCGAGCCAGCGGGCGCGCCGGCCCGCGTCGGCGGCCGACGCGCCGCCGAGCGACCAGCCCACGCCGTGGGCGACGAAGGGCCGGTCCGACCGGCGCGCGAGCTCGGCGAAGCGGCGGTGAAAGCCGTTCTCCTGGAGATCGGCCTCGGCGGCGTCCGGCACGCGCCAGAGCGTCTCGGGCGCCACCTCGTAGTAGTCGGCGTCGCGCAGGATCACCTCGGCCAGCAGGTCGAGGAACGCCGCGTCGGGCTGGAGCGTGAGGCCGACCGGGATCAACGCGTGGATGCCCCGCGCCCCTCGACGGAGAAGAAGTACAGGAAGCGCCGTGACTTGGAGGGCACGTGCCCCATGCCGCAGGCCATGAGCCCGCTGTCCTCGGCCCCCTCGACGTCGATCCCGCAGCCGCTGGCGATCGCCCAGCGCGCGCCCGCGGGCGGCGCCTTCACGAGCCGCGCGCGCACGCTCGCGGCCCGGGCCTCCACGTCGCGCGCTTCGGCGCCAAGGCCCTTCCGAAGCAGCGCCCCGAGCGCGCCGATCCGCTGCGCGGCGACCTTGTCGTCGTGCTTCAGCTGCTCCTCCCGTCCGCCGCCCGCCATGCGGCGCATTCCGTCGTAGCTCGGGATCACGACGTCGAGCTGCGTCGCGACGACAGGCACCTTGTCGGTCCTGACCACGACCATGAGCGGCTCCCCGTCGCCGGCGCCGGGCACGAGCTTCTTCAGATCGGCCATGGTCGCGCAGACGACCTCGACGCCCGCGAGCGGGGCGAGATCCCCGTCCGCGCCGAAGTTGAGCAGCTCGCCGAACGCGTGGCCGCGCTCCCACTTGGCGCTGTCGTCGGCAGGGATGACGAGGACGAGCAGCGCCCTGCTCGCCTGCCGGGCGCGGCGGAACGCGGCCGAGACCTGGACCAGCGACCCCGCGGCGGCCACCGGCTTGCCCGTCTCGTCGCACGCGGCGCCGTCGCCGAACGCGTCGCGGATGAACGCGGGCCACGCGGTGGCCGCGAGCCCTGCTGCAGTCGCTCCCAGCCAATGCCTGCGCTTCATGGTCACTGCTCACCGCCGTTCCCGAGCAGCTCGCTCTCCGCCTCGCCGCGCCCCGAGGGCTCGGGCTCGAGCGGCGCGAAGGCCTCCCAGCCCAGCTGCATCAGCCTGTCTCGATCCCGGCCCAGCACGATCGGCGCCGCCCCCGCGGATCGCAGCATCACGCGATCGCCCGCGGCCGAGTACTCGCCCGTCGCGACCACCTCCCCGGTGCAGCGGTCCTCGAGCGTGAAGCCCCCGGACGCGTCCAGGAGGAGCGTCCGCAGCCCCGCGGCGTAGAGGCCGACCAGCTCCGCCTCCGCGCTGCCAGGCTCCAGCGCGCCGCCTCTGGCGGCCGCTGGCACCGCGGCGAGCGCGTCCAGGGCGTCCTGCGCCGCCGAGGGCGCGAACGCGGCGGCATCGCCGGGATCGCGCCGCGCGTCGGGCAGGGCCTCGATCACGCCCTCGGGCGGATCGAGGAAGGAGCCACGCTCCAGCAGATCCGGCGCCGTGAGCGTCCACATGCCGTCGCGGCGCGGGGAGATCTCGCCGCCGACGAGCGCCGCGAGCGCCGCCGCGGCCGCTTTGCTCGCGTGCAGCGTCAGGCGGTCGTCCCGCGCCTCCTCCCCCAGCGCGAGCCAGCGGATCTCGCCCTCGGCGCCGCGGACGTGCGCGAGCATGCCCCCGCGCAGCGCGATCCGCTGCGCGCCCTCCGGGCCGCGCAGCACGGCCGTCTCTTCCACGTCGAGGGCGACCGGCAGGATCGGCGCCCCTTGCCAGCCGTCGCTGGCCACGGTCCAGCGAGCGCGCGCCGCGGGATCGAGCAGCACGTACGCGGTCGCGTCCGGAGCGTCGATCGGCTGGGCACACCCGGCGGAGAGCAGCGCCGGGCAAAGAAGGGAGAACGCAAGGAAGAGACCACGACGTCTGGGCATCGGGCGGAACCTCCGGCGAGCTGAGACGCCCCACGGCGGTGAAAGTTTCATCGACCACGAGGGCCGCGCTCAGCCCGTGATCGCCCAGGGCGAGCCCCGAGCGGCGAGGGGCTCGCCCCTCTGCTTCACCTCCACGCCGTGCATCGGTATAACGAGGAAGCCATGAGCGCCGACCCGTCAGGCCTGAGACGGCCCAGGCACCCGATCCCCGATTTCGTCATGACCGCGCTGAACGAGCGTGGCCTGATGAAGGCTTACAAGGCGCGCCCTGCCTACCAGCAAAACGATTATATCGGGTGGATCAACCAAGCGAAGCGGCAGGAGACCAGGGAGAAGCGCCTCCGCCAGATGCTGGACGAGCTCGAAGCCGGCGGTGTTTACATGAACATGAAGCACCCGGCGTCGGAGAGGGCCTGAGATGCTGGCCTACGTGTTCTGGCACTGGAGGCAACCGCAGGCCGCCGCGGGCGAGTACGAGCGCCGGCAGCGCGCCTTCCACGCGGCGCTCGCCGCGGCGCCCGCGCCGGGCTTTCTCCGGTCGTTCAGCGTCGGGCTCTCCGGGGCCCCGTGGGCGGCCGGCGGCGGCGACGTCTACGAGGACTGGTACCTCGTGCAGGATTTCGGTGCGCTCGGCGCCTTGAACGAGGCCGCGGTCTCCGCCAGCCGCTCGGCGCCGCACGACGCGGCGGCCGCGGTCGCCGGCGGCGGGGCCGGGGGCCTGTATCGCCTGCGGGGCGGGGTTGCGCTGGACGCGCCCGGCTACGCCCACTGGTTCGGCAAGCCCGACGGCGTGTCCTACGGTGAGCTGTTCGCCCGGCTCGCGCCGATCCTGGAGCAAGCGAGCGCCGGCCTGTGGATGCGCCAGATGGTGCTCGGGCCCGGCCGGGAGTTCTGCTTGCACGCGGCGACCTCCGTATCGCTGCCCGCGCCGTTCCACGCGCTCGTCCTCCCGCTCCGGCCAGCCTGGCCGGCGCTCGACGGCACGGGCATGACTCCGGCGCGCTGAGGCCCGCGCCCCGCGGCGTCCGCCCGCTCTATCATGAAGATCGACCTCGCGTTCGTCCCCGGCTTCTCCGCGTCCCTCGCCGGCTGGGAGGCCACGCTGAACGTGGGCGGCCGTGGCGCGGTGAGGTGCCACTGGATCGGGCCGTCGGGCCCCGAGGAGCGGACCGGGGCACGCCGCGATCTCCCGTTGACCCCGGAAGCCTTCGAGAGGCTCAGCGGCGCGCTCCGCGAGCTCCCCGAGGAGCTCCAGCGGTGGGCGCTCGACGACGCTCCTGTCCGGCACATCCGGTGCCGCACCAGAGATGGGCTCATCGAACGTCGCCGGTCGTTATCGAGGAGGGCCGCGACGCCGCCCGAGGCGGCGTTCGATCGCGTCTGGATCGAGCTCTTCTCCCTCGTGCGGCCGGCCCTCGTCGACCTCGGAATGCCCGAGTCGCTCGTCGCACTGGCCCGCTGATACGACAGCGCCCGACAGCAGCGAACAGCACGAGCGCTCCGAGGCAGGCTTGCCGACGTGCTCCCGCGTTCCGTGTACACTACGCGCCATGAACCGCTTTCTCCTGATGAGCGTGCTTGCTTTGTCCGCGTGCAGCCCCGAAGCCCGGGACTTCGCTCCTGGGAGCTCCGATGCGACGAGCTCGGGGACCTCCGGCGGGGGCGGAGGCGACGCCGTGGCCGCGGCGGGGGCCGGAGGCGACGACGCGCCCGGCTGCCAGGACGGCCTGTCCTTCTGCGGCGGCGCCTGCGTGGACAAGACGTCCGATCCGGAGCACTGCGGCGCTTGCGGCCATTATTGCCTGGGAGCGCCGTGCGTGGCGTCGCGCTGCCAGCCCCTCGTCCTGGCGTCGGGCGGCGTCGAGCCGACGGACATCGCGGTCGACGACACCACGGCGTACTGGGTCGATCCCGTCGCTCGACAGGTGATGACGGTGCCTATCCGCGGCGGCAATGCGGCGTTCCTCTTCAAGGGAGATCCCCCCTTTGCCCCCCAGAGCATCACGCTCGACCCCGCCGGCCAGATCTATTTCACCGACTCCGGCCTCGAGATCATCATGCAGGCGTCGTACGAGGGCGATTCCACGATCCTCGCGGATGGGCAGACATACGCCATGGGCATCGCGGTCGACGCCGAGAACGTCTACTGGACGAGCGCCGACCAGGGCACGGTCATGAAGGTGCCTGTCGCGGGCGGCGCCCCGGTCGCGCTCGCGGAGGGGCAAGACTCCCCGCTCGGCATCGCCGTCGACGCGACCCACGTCTACTGGGTGAACGAAGGAGGCACGGTGATGAAGGTGCCTGTCGCGGGCGGCGCCCCCAGCGCGATCGCGGACGGGCAGCTCAATCCGCAGGACATCGCCGTGGACGCCGCCGCCGTCTACTGGACCAACGACGGAGGCACCGTCATGAAGGCTCCGCTCGAGGGCGGCACCCCCGTCGCGCTCGCCGAGGGGCAGCGCAACCCGCGGAAGCTCGCGATCGACGCCGAGAGCGTCTACTGGACGAACGACGACGGCACCGTGAAGAAGGTGCCCATCGGAGGCGGCGATCCCGAGACGCTCGCGACGGGGCAAGATCATCCGCTGGGCATCACCGTGGACGCGACCAGCGTCTACTGGACGAACAGCGCCGCAGGCACGGTGATGAAGCTCCCGAAGTGACACCCCGCTTGCCAGGGGCCCGGTTCGAGCGCGACGATCGGCGCCTCCATGAAGCGCGCCGCCCTCCTCCCGATCGCCCTCCTCACCGCGTGCGCCGGCGCCCCGGCTCCCCAGCGCGCTCCTGTCGCGCCGCTGCCCGCGGCGCCGCGCCCCGCCGTCGCCGCGCCCGCGGTCGCGGCGGCGCAGCCCGCGAGCGCGCCGGCGGAGCTCGCCTTCGTGCTGAGGATCGCCCATCCGAAGCGGACCTGGGCCAACGCCGCGCAGCTCCTGCCGAGCAGCGCGCTCGTGTTCACCATGGGCTCGACGGACCCCACCAAGATGCTCGAGCCAGCGGTGGGCCCGGACCTCGCCGGGATCGTCGATCTGGACAGGCCGATCGACGTCGCCTTCCTGGGCACCACGGGCGATCACGCCGTGGCCTCCCTGTCGGTCGCGGAGCAGGAGGTGCCGCGGCTGGCCGATCGCTTCGTGCTCAAGGAGATCGAGGAGCACCCGGGCCTGTTGCGCGTCGAGCGCGCGCGCAACGCCGAGCCCGACGAGGAGGCGCCGCCGTGGGTCTGCGCGTTCGATCCGGGCGAGCGGCGGGACGGCGCGCGCCTGCTCTGCGGCGAGGACGTGGAGGACATCGAGGCCGCCGCGGCCTACCTCGTCCAGGTCGTGGCCCGGGAGCCGCTCGACGCGGACGCCCGGATCGAGCTCTCGGAGCGGACCCTCCGCCAGGCCGTGGAGGAGGCGAGCGCCGCGGGCGACGCGGACGAGGACGACGGCCGCGCCGGGGCGCTGGGCGAGGAGCTCGCCGCGGGGTTCCTGCACGACATCGCGGGGTTGAAAGTCGACCTCACGTGGGGCCGCGCGGACGTCGAGGTCGGCCTCACGCTGCGCTTCGCGAGCCGGCGCTCGCCCCTCACGCTGGCCCTCGCGCCGGCCGCCGCGCAGGACGCCGCGCCGCCGCCGGCGTTCTTCCGCCTCCCGGCCGACACGGCGGTCGCGTTCCACACGCAGGGCGCGTCGCGCGCCGAGCTCGCCCCGCTGCGGGAGGCCGTCTTCAAGGCGCTGCGCGACGACATGATCGACGAGGGCTACGACGAGGCGCGGCTCGATCAGGTCCTCGATCGCCTCGAGGCGCTGGCCCTCACGGGCGGCCCCCTCGTCGTCGGCGCGGGCGCGAACGGCGCGGCGGCGGAGAAGGCGCTCGCGGCCTACCAGCGCGACAAGGGCGCGCCGCGCGCGCGAAAGGCGGCGCGCCTCGCGCTCCAGGGGTGGGTGCTGGCCTCGGTCGAGGAGCCGGCGCAGACCTGGATCTCCGGGGTGAAGGAGCTCCTCCAGCGCGGCGATGAGCTCGACAGGTTCAAGCGGAGCGCGCCGAAGGACGGCGCTCGCAAGGACGACGAGGACAAGCAGCACACGACGCACGCGATCGTCCGCGCGCCCGCCTCGCTGCCCGCGGGGACGCTCCACGTCGAGCTCCGCTCGAAGCCGCTCACGAAGGACGCCCCGCCCGCGCACACGACCCACCTCTACGTCGTCCCCGCCGGCCCGCGGACGTGGCTCGGGGTCAGCGAGGACGACGCCGCCCTGGTGGCCCGGCTGCGCGTCGCGGTGGATCCGGGGCGCGACGAGGGCACGCTCGGCGCGGCGCCGGACATGGACGTGCTGCGGAGGCGCGGGACGCTGGCCGGCGGGCTCTTCTCGCTGGCTGGCTTGGCGCTGCTCGCGGCGGACGGCGACACGCCGGAGGCGCTGGACGAGGCCGCCAAGGACCTCGCCGCGCTCGCGGCGCTGCCGGCGCGGGGCGGGGTCGCGACCCCGATCGCCGTCACCTCCGAGGTGCTCGGCTCCGGCGCGGCCCGCGTCGACGTCCGCGTACGGCTGACCCGCGCCGGGATCCAGGACGCGATCGCGCTCCTCGCCCGCTGACGTGCCCCGCGCGCCTCGCGGTCAGCCCCACCCCTCCAGCACCAGCTTGCCCACCGCCTGCCCCGACTCGATGCGGGCGTGCGCGGCGCGCAGGTTCGCCGCGCTGATCTGGCCGAAGTGCTCGCGCCGCGTCGTGCGGACCCGCCCCTCGTCGACCCACGCCGCCACGCGCGTGAGGATCGCCCGCTGCGCGGCCATGTCCGCGGTCTCGTAGAGGGACCGCGTGAACATCAGCTCCCACGCGAAGGTCGCGCTCTTCGACATGAGCTTCCCGAGATCGAGCGGCTCCTTCGCCTCGACGATCCCCACGATGCGCCCGCGCGGCGCCACGAGGTCCGCCATCGTGTCCCACCACGCCTCGGTGCTCTGCGTGTCGAAGATGAGCTCCACGTGCTGTATCCCCGCGGCCTCGAGCTGCGGCCGGAGCGGCGCGCGGTGGTCGACGAGGACGTCCGCGCCGAGGGAGCGCGCCCACGCCCGGCTCTCCTCGCGCGAGGCGGTCGCGACGACCCGCAGCCCTGCGGCCTTGGCGAGCTGCACCACCATCGAGCCCACGCCGCCGGCGCCGCCGAGGACGAGCACGGTGCTCCCCGCGTCGCGCCCCTCGGGGTCGACGCCGAGGCGCTCGAAGAGCCCCTCCCACGCGGTCAGCGAGGTGAGCGGCAGCGCCGCCGCGTCGGCGAAGCCGAGCGACCGCGGCATCGGCGCGGCGAGGCGCTCGTCGACGAGGTGCACCTCCGCGTTGCTGCCCGGCCGCGCGATGCTGCCGGCGTAGTAGACCTTGTCTCCCGGCCGAAACACGGTGACGTCCGCGCCGACCGCCTCGACGATGCCGGCGGCGTCCCAGCCGAGGACGCGCGGCGGGCTCTCGACCCGGGGCTTCGGCGCGCGGACCTTCACGTCGACCGGGTTCACGGCCACCGCGCACACCCGCACGCGCAGATCGCGCGGCCTCGGCGCCGGCTCCGGCAGCTGGAGATCGAGCAGGCTCTCGGGGTGCTCGATGGGAAGGTAGCGGTGGACTCCTACGGCGTGCATGGCGTTGCTCCTCTGCGGGACCGGCAAGAGGCCCCGTCACGCGCCGCAACGTGACCCTCGCCGGCGCGACGGACAATCCACGCTCGGCGACGAAGATCTGTGAATGCCGTTCACAGATCGACCCGGTCGCAACCCTGCCACTGCCCCTCTCCGCAGGTTGCGTCTGTTACTTCTACGGCATGCGAAGAGGCTTACTCCCGTTTCTCTTGTTCATGAGCGCTGGCCTGGCGTGCCAGCCGGCGCCCTCCGCGCCGGACACGGCCGTCGAGGAGCCGCTCCCCGACGACGGCGAGGAGCCGCTGCCCGACGACGGCGACAATCCCAACCCGCTCTGCCCCGGCCCCGTCGAGCCGGACACCAGCGAGGTCGCGGCGCTCTCGCTCCCGGCGCGCACGGTATCGACGCTGACCGGCGCTTACTTCGCGAGCGACCAGCGCTCGACGCGGACGCGCATGGTCGTGGAGGGCCAGGCCGCGCTGGCGATCGGGCCCGACACTCCGAGCTCCGTGACGATGGCGCTGGATTCGGTCGTCGACCCGCGCTGCTGCTGCAATCCGATCCCGGGCGCGATCACCATTGACCAGATAGGCGCCGTCCAGGGTGCGATCGCCGTCGAGCAGACGGGGCCCACGACGTTCTCCGTCCGCGTGAGCGAGGAGGGGACATCGACCTTCGAGGTCTCGGGCGTGCTCGCGGTGCCGGAGGGCGGCCTCGACGCGTGCTCCGCGTACGACGACACCCGCGAGCTCCCCGTCACGCTGTTGATGACCGTCCAGGCGGCGCGCCCGCGCTGGCAGATCGAGACACCGTCCGAGTGCGGCGCGAGCGCCGTCATCCAGTCGAACCGGCCTCTCCCGATCACCACGGCGGCGTTCGACGCGGCGGGCCTGCGCTTCTCTCCACAGAACGTCGAGCACCCTGCGGTCGACGTGGTGGGGACCGGCGTGGGCCTCCGGGTGCGCGAGGGGGGCGCCCCCTCCGATATCGTCGCGACCGGGGACGGCAGCGTCGTGATCACCGCGGCCGACGGCGGCGCATCGCGCGAGGTCTCGGTGATCCCTGCCGCCCGCATCGACGCCATGGACGTGGTGTTCGCGATCCCGGGCGTCGCGGGGGGCGAAAGGGCCCTCATGGACGGCGAGACGCTCGATGGGTTCCACCGCAGGGGGAACCGGGTGGTCGCCGTGATCTCCGGGCTCGCGTCCGGCGGTGTTCCGCTGTGCAGCGAGGCGAGGACCGAGGATTTCGAGGTGACGTCCTCCACCCCGGAGGCCTGCGCCGTCGATGGCCGGTTCTGCGAGAGCAGCGAGGTCCCCCGCGGAGATATGCTGACGCGCTCCGCGGAGGTCGTCGCCGACGGGACATGCGCGGTGCGCGTCGATGCGCCGGCGTTCGCCGGCGGGGCCGGCCTGGGCGCGGAGATCTCCGTGACCCTGAAGGGCACCGAATCGATGATCGATCTCGCGCCCTAGGTTTACCGGCCGCTCGTGGAGGAGCGTGGCGGGCCTCGTCTCGAGGTCGGCCGGGTGGACGTGGCTGCGCGCGGCCAGCGACGCCGTGCCGATGCAGCCAGACGAGCCCCGTCCCAGCCAGGGTCCCCCAGATCACCTGTGTGGCGATCCCGCTGGTCCGCCAGTTTGCGGCTTGCCCAGAGCGCCGTACCCTCGCGGGATGCCGAGCGAAACCTACCCCGCATACCTCGCCGCGCATGCATCGGGCGAGCTGGAGCGGCGCGCCGAGGAGGCCGTCCGCGCGCTCGCACGCTGCGAGATCTGCCCGCGCAACTGCCGCGTTGATCGTCTGGCCGACCGCGCCAAGGTCTGCTCTACCGGCCGGCGCGCGCGCGTCTCGACCTACTTTCCACACTTCGGCGAGGAGGACTGCCTCCGCGGCTGGGCTGGCAGCGGCACGATCTTCTTCTCGTTTTGCAACCTCAAATGCGTCTTCTGCCAGAACCACGATGCCTCGCAGGCGGGCGACGGCGACGAGGTGAGCCCAGAGCGGCTCGCCGAGATGATGCTCGAGCTGCAAGCCATGGGCTGCCACAACATCAACTTCGTCACGCCCGAGCACGTCGTGCCGGAGATCCTCGAGGCGCTGCCCCTCGCCATCCGAGGCGGCTTGCGCCTGCCGCTCGTCTACAACACGAGCGCGTACGACTCGATGGAGAGCCTCGCGTGGATGGACGGCGTCATCGATATTTACATGCCCGACTTCAAGGTGTGGACGAAGGAGTCGGGCATCCGCTACCTCAAGGCCAAGGATTACCGCGAGGTCGCCTGCCGCACGATCCGCGAAATGGACCGCCAGGTCGGGCCGCTCCAGCTCGGCCCTGACGGCCTTGCGCGGCGCGGCGTGCTCGTGCGCCACCTCGTGATGCCCGGGTTGCTCGACGAGTCGCGCGCGATCTTCGAGTTCCTGGCGCGCGAGGTGTCCGCTGACACGTACGTGAACATCATGGGCCAGTACCGGCCGGAGTACCGCGCCTCCGAGTACCCCGAGATCGATCGACGGCCGACCGTGGACGAGATCACAGCCGCGCGCCGCCTCGGCCGCGAAGCCGGGCTCCACCGCTTTGACGCACGCAGGCCGCAGCGGCTGTTCGTGGTCGGCTAGGAGGCCGGGAGAAGTCCAGACGACGCCACGCGGCGGTCTGAGGTGGCCCTGTCTCTCCTTCCTTGCATGTGAGAGCCGCCACAGCGTACTTCTTGGTGCGAGAGCCGTCTCCGCTCGAACAGCTCGAGGAGATCACCATGCCGTGGTATGTCTATTTCGCGTACTTCTTCGGTGGGGCGTTCCTCGCCAATGCGCTCCCCCACTTGATCGCCGGCGTGTCCGGCCAACCGTTGCAGACCCCGTTTGCATCACCGCCATTCAAGGGGTTGTCGCCGCCGGCGGTGAACGTCGCCTGGGCGCTGGCCAACCTCGCCGTCGCGTACCTCTTGCTTGTGCGCGTCGAAGCCCTCGACCTCCGGAGCTGGTCTGGCGCTGGGGTCTGTTTTGTCGGGTTCGGCGCCATGGCCCTCCAGTGCTCCCGCTCTCTCGCTCGCATTCGCAAGCAGGCCGTCCCCTGACCTGCCCCGTCGCGAGGCGACCACCGCTCGTCCACGCAGGAGCTCGGAACACGACCCCTCAACGTGCGTCGTCAGCGCCGCGCACGAGGATGACGCGCGTCTTCGAGAGCCCGTCGTGCAGGCCCACGGGCGCGGCGCCCCGGGTCAGGAACGTGAAGGCCTCGAAGGGGATGAACCGGCACAGGGTGCGGATCGCGATCCGACCGAGGCCGGCGCGGCTGCCGTCCTCCATCACGACCCGCGTGCCAGTGACGAGCTTGCCCAGCGTGGTGCCGAAGATCGCCTCCATCGAGACATAGTACGCGAACATCATCACGAGACCGAGCAACGTATCGTTGGCCTGCTCGAACACCTCGGCGCCTCCGAGGAGCCCGAAGATCATGCCCACGAGGAACGTGAACAGCATCAATCCCATGTAGTCGACGACGAGGTTCACGAACCGCCGGCCGCCGCTCGCGAGCCGCAACCGCGAGCGCTCCTCCGGTTGCAGGGCCGCGGGTGCGTCTGCCTTGGGTGCTTCGTAGGGGTTGTAGCTCTCGGCGGGCTGGGCGGTCGGAGAACTCATGAGACCTCTCGATGCGGGTTGGGTGACGTCGCGGCGCAGCGCTCGAGGGCAGGCTGCCCTGGAGTCCACGCGCCCTGGCAGATGCTACGCCCCGAAGGCGGCGGCGTGAAGACAGCCCCGTCGACGGCGATGAACGATCAAGCCGGCGCCGCTTTTCGGAGTGTGGACGGATCGCAAGGGCGACCGATGCGCTCTCTGCGCTCTCGAGGACTGCGGCGACGTGCCGGGCTGCCGCGTCGCGCGCTGATCGCGGGGCGTCCTTCCGCTCGACGAACGCTCCCGGCCGAGCGAAATCCAAATACGTTCACGGGCCTGCGGGCATTGTAGGGGTGACGGAGACGTGGCGAAGGCGGGCATCCGGAGGGCGTTCCGAGTGTCAGCCGGGCGTTATCTCCACTGAGGCAGGATAAGTACGATCATGGCAAAGCGCGTGAACCGAAGAATTTTCCTCCGGGGGCTGGGCGGAGCTTGCGTCGCGGCGCCGTTCCTCGGCTCGATCCTCGACCGCTCCGTGATGGCGCAGCCGGCCACGCCACCGAAGCGGCTGATCGTGATGTACACGCACTATGGCTGCATCACGACGCGGTGGTTCCCGAAGAAGTCGCACGGCCCGCTCACCGCCGCGGACCTCGAGCCGACGACGCTCAAGCACCTGGCGCCCTACGTCGACAAGCTCCTCATGCCCCGAGGCATCCGCGCGATGAACGAGTGGACGGCCACGATGGTTCGGGGGCAGGGGAACGATGAAAACACGCAGGTGAACGGGTCGTACTTCACTTGCCACCCGGTCACTCCCAACAGCAACGACCCGTTCAGCTTCAACACGGCGACGAAGTTCTACGCCATGCCGACCGGTCCCTCGCTGGACCACGTCATCGCACGACAGCTCAGCCCGCAAGGCACTCCGTTGCTCATGAACACGACTGGTGGGAATGACAACTCTCAGTCGGCGATCTCCTACTCCGCCGCCGAGACCCTCTTCAAGGCCCTCAACGCGCAGCAGGCCTTCAGCAGCCTCACCGGCCTCTTCGAGGCGGGGGAGCCGGCGTCTCCGGACACCTACGCGGCGATGCGCGGCAAGAGCGTCCTCGACATCGTGAGGGATGATCTGCAGAGGCTCGAGCGGTTCGACATGAGCCGCTCCGACAAGCAGAAGCTTGCAGCCTGGAAGGAGCTCCTCCACGCGACAGGAAACGTGGTGGTTCCTTCGCAGTGCAACACGTCCCTCGCCACGGCGCTCGGCGTGACGCAAGAAAACATCGACCTGACGAGCACCACCTCGTACACCGACAAGCTGACGCTGCGAATCTCGGACAGCCTGGACGGAGCCGACCTCTATTCGAACCTCGCCGTGCTCGCGGCGGCGTGCAACGCGAACCCCGTCATCTTCCTGAAGTACCCCGCGGCTTACAGCTTCAAGGGGCTCGGCCTGACGCAAGAGGCCGCCGGTCTCGCGAGCCGCTTGGACCACGCGGGCATGACGGGCACCTGCGTCCCGGGGGTGATCGACATGATCCTCAAGATCGACGACTACTATGCGAGGAAGTTCGCCCACCTCGTCGGGCAGCTGAACGGTATCGACGAGGGCGACGGGACGCTCCTCGACAACTGCGCGGCCGTCTGGTTCCAGGACGCGTCCGACGGCTGCGCCCGCAACCTCAACAACCTGCCGATCGTCCAGGCCGGCAGCGCCGGCGGGTATTTCAAGACCGGCTGGGCCGTGAACGTCGATGACGGCTCGCCCGATCTCACGACCGGCAACAGCGAGATCACGTGTGCCGACGGCACGTCGGACCAGGTCGACGCGATATCCCAAGAAACGGGGACCGATCCGTCGCTCGCCAACGCGCCGATCAACAAGTACTACTGCAGCTTGATGAACGCCCTCGGGGTCAAGGCAGGCCCGGATGGTTTCCCGGCCAAAGGCGGTTCGGCGCCGGTGACCCACTTCGGCATGTACGACCGGACGGAAGACTTCATCGGCGGCGGGACCAATCCCCCCACCATCCACGATCCAGGCGAGTTCGCCGCGCTCAGGGCGAGCTCGTGAGCGGTCTCGTCCCCGAGCCTGTCGCGCGCCGGGGCGAGCTCCCCAGGCCCGGGGCTTGACAGCTGGGCCCGGCCTGGGTCCGTGCCGTCCGCGGGGGCGCGATCCGCCGTCACGCCCCGCTGAACCGCGCCCGCGCGATCAGCCGACCCGCGATCGGCCTTCACGCCGGCCGAAACGTCGTCCCGCTTGCGTCGGCTGCCCATTCCTGGCTACCCGTTTATGCAAGGAGGGTCCCGATGGCAACGACCGCTGTTCTCCAGTTCCTGCCTGACTGGCAGCACGCGCAGCAGGGTCCGATCGAGCGCGGGGGGAAGCTCAGGATCGAGTATGAGCTCAGCCGCCTGTCGCGCTGCTTCACGACGTGGCGCGGCGCCGAGATCGGCGACATCACCGCCTACGTCCGCTTTCACCCGCGCGGCGCGATCGTGCAGGGGAGCGTCGTCGAGGAGGTGCGGGCCCCGGGGAACCCGCCCGGGCACGTCGTCGCGCACAAGCCCGCGGCCCTGGAGATCTCGGTGCCCGACGACGCGACCCAGGCGGAGATCTGGTTCCACGGCTTCTCTCAGACCAGCCGCCGGTGCGAGGCGTGGGACACGCGCTTCGGCGACAACTACTGGTTCGACGTGGGCGGCCCGCCGCCGCGGATCCCGGCGCAGCCGGTCCTCTACCGCGCGGGGGCGCAGCGGCGCCCCGACATCACGAACGTCCGGGCCTTTCGGGTCTCGAAGGTCTACGCGTTCCCGAGGCCCGCGCAGGGGCCGAGCGCGGGGACAGACATCCAGATACACCTGGACCTCGACGCGTGGGTCAGCCATTCGGCGTGGGGCGCCAGCGCATGGATCGATGTCCACGTGTTCGACGGCCACGACGCGCTCGTCCACGCCGAGACGATCCCGCTTTCGTATACCGGGTGGGGCCCGAACCAGCAGTTCAGCTTCGCCGGCAAGATTTTCCAGGGATCCACCGCCACGCCCGGCTCGGTGTCGCCGCGGCCGGACGCGCGCAAGGTGCAGCTCCGGCTCTATTACGAGATCGACGGCCAGGTGTTCACGGATGGAGTCCTTCACCAGGCCGAGCTCCCCGAGGACGCGCTGATCTGATCGGCGCCGCGCCGGCTCGCCGCGGGAGAGCGCCCCATGCTAAGAGGGCGTTCCCATGGCGAGCCGCTTCTACGTCACGACGCCCATCTATTACATCAACGACGTCCCCCACCTCGGCACCGCCTACACGACGATCGCCGCGGATGTGCTGTGCCGCTACCACCGGCTGCGCGGCCACGAGAGCCGCATGCTCACCGGCACGGACGAGCACGGCCTCAAGATCCAGCGCGCCGCCGAGGCGCGCGGCGTCGCGCCGGGCGCCCACGCCGACGAGATCGCCGCCGTCTTCCGCGCCACGTGGCCGAAGCTCGGCTGCGCTCCCGACGACTTCATCCGCACGAGCGAGCCGCGCCACAAGAAGGCCGTGCAGGAGCTCTGGAGCCGGATCAAGGCGCGCGGGGACATCTACCTCGGCCACTACGAGGGGCTCTACTGCGTCGGGTGCGAGGCCTACTACACCGAGAAGGATCTGGAGCAGCCCGGGAACGTCTGCCCGCTGCACAAGAAGCCCGCCGAGAGCGTCAAGGAAGAGAGCTACTTCTTCCGCCTGTCCAGGTACGGAGACGCGCTGCTCGATTACTACAAGCGCAACCCGACCTTCGTGCAGCCGGCGAGCCGCCTGAACGAGGTGGTGAGCTTCGTGCGCGAGGGTCTCCAGGATCTGTCGGTCTCCCGCACCACGTTCGAGTGGGGCATCCCCGTCCCCGACGACCCGAAGCACGTCATGTACGTCTGGTTCGACGCGCTGGCGAACTACATGACCGCCCTCCGGGAGCCGGAGGACAACACGCGCTTCTGGCCCGCGGACGTGCACCTCGTCGGCAAGGACATCCTGCGCTTCCACGCCGTCTACTGGCCCGCGTTCCTGCTCTCGGCGGGCTACGGCGAGGCGGAGCTGCCGCGCCAGGTCTTCGCCCACGGGTTCCTCACGTACAGCGGGCAGAAGATGTCGAAGACGCTCCGCAACACGATCAGCCCCGTCGAGGTGGCGACCGCCCTCTCCGAGGCAGCCGCGGCGGCCCTGCCCGGCGGCCCGGGCGCGGCGGCCGGCGCGCCCCTCGTCGGGGTGGACGTGGTGCGGTATTGCCTGATGCGCGCGATCTCGTTCGGCCAGGACGGCGACTTCAGCCTCCAGGACGTGCTGTCGCGGTATGGCTCGGAGCTCGGCAACGCGCTCGGCAACCTGCTGAATCGCGTGCTCCCGTTCGCCGAGGAGGTCCCCGCGAAGGGGGCGTTGGGCCCGCTCGAGGAGGAGCTCGCCGGGGCGCAGCGGCAGGCCGCGGCGGCCGCGGCGACGGCGTTCGACGCGAACCAGCCGACGCGCGCGCTCGACGCGATCTGGACGGTGATCGCCGCGGCGAACCTCTACATCGACAAGGCCGCTCCGTGGGTGGCCAAGAAGACGGACCCGGCGCGCCTCGGGACGATCATCGCGACGTTGATCGAGCAGCTCGAGGCGATCAGCGTGATGATTTCCCCCGTGATGCCGGTCGTGGCGGGCAGGATGCGCGAGCAGCTCGGGCTGCCGCCGATCGCGTTCGAGGAGGGCAGCGATCGCTGGCCGATGGCGCTCCCCTCGCGAGCGCCGGGCGAGAAGCTCCACAGGGGCTCGCCCATCTTCCCGCGCCTCGAGAAGGAGAAAGAGGCCGAGCTGCTCGCCCGGTTCGCCCCGCCGCGGCCGGACGCCGAGCCGGGGAAGGCCGACGCGAAGGCTGGCGCGAAGGTCGATGCGCAGGCCGGCGCGAAGGCCGATTCGAAGGCCGCGCCCGCGGCGAGCGGCGGCGCCGAGGTGGCCGCCCCGCCGGCGCGCCAGGGCAAGAGCCCTGTGGCGTTCGACGATTTCGCCCGGCTGGACCTCCGGATCGGCGTGGTCACGAGCGCTGAGCGCGTGAAGAAGAAGGACCGGCTGCTCGATCTGCGGGTCGACACCGGCGACGGCGCTCCGCGGCGCATCATCTCGGGCATCGCGGCGAGCTACGCCCCGGAAGAGCTGGTGGGCAAGCGGATCGTCGTCATCTGCAACCTGCCGCCGCGCGACTTCGGCAAAGGGCTCGTGTCCGAAGGCATGCTGCTGACCGCCGAGGTCGAGGGGCGAGTCCGCACCATCACGGTCGAGGACGCCGCGCCGGGCACGCCGGTGTTCTGATACCGCACGTCGGCACGCGATCTTCAGCGCAGCTTACAGCGCAACGATACGACGGGAGCGAAACACCGGCCTCTGGTGGTGGGGGACTTGGCCGCAGGTGGGGTCTTTTGAACCGCCAAGTCGCCGGAAGACGCCAAGAAAAACACAAAAATCTTGGCGTCTTCTGGCGTCTTGGCGGTTCCATCATTCCCGCAGGGTGGAGCGATCCCCTCACCCCCGGCCTCCCCGGCCGCGCAGCGTGCTCGCGGTCGCCGCGCCGCGATCGTGCTTTGCATGACGGTGGGCAGGGAACCACCGGGGATGCCGGTCCGCGCGCCGGAGGGCGTGCTAGACCTGGCCAATGCGCGCTTGCCTTGACACGAGGAGGCGGTGAGCATCTCCCTGCGGGGGCGCGATGCCGTGGCCCTGGCCATGGCGGTCGCGGCGCACGCCGCGATCCTCGTCGCGCCGACGCCGGAGCGGCCTCCGGAGGGCCCTGCCGAGCCGTCCGCGATCGTGGATGGCATCGATTTCGAGCTGGAGCCACCGGCTTCCCAGGCCGCACCCGCGGCGCCTGCCGGGGGCGAGCCGGTCGCGGACGAGCCGGAGGCGGCCGGCGAGATCGGCAAGGCCGCTCCGGCCGAGAAGGCGCCGGCGCCCGCGCCGGGCGCCGCGGCGGCCAAGGTCGCCTCGGTGGAGCGCGCGAGGCCGGCGCCGGCCGCCCGCGCCGCCGAGCCGAAGGCCGCGCCTCCGGAGACGGCGCCGCCCGCTGCCGAAGCCGCCGCCCGGCCTGCGACCGAGGCCGCCGCGCCCGCCGTCGAGGCTCCTGGGTCTCCTACGCCCACCGCGGAGGCCCCGGCGCCCACCGCGGAGGCCCCGGGGGCCCCGGCGACGGCGCCGCCCGGCGACGAGTACGGCGGGGCACCGCCCGCCGAAGGCGGGGGCATCGCGCTCGCGCCAGGGCTCGGGACGCCCCTCTGGACCGTGCCCGGCGTGCTCCCCGGCCCCGACGCGCCGCGCGCCGCCCCGACGGCCGCCCCGCGTGCCCGCCCCGTGGATCCGGCGATCGCAGGCACGGTGCTGAACGAGACGCTGCACAGCAAGGACAAGAGCGTGGGGATCAGCGTCCCCGCCGCGGGCGCCGTGGCGAGCACCCTGGCGGACATGGTCCGCTCCTCGGCCGCGCCCCTCGACGCGCGGGCGACCTTCGAGGTCAAGCTCGGCGCCGACGGCCAGGTCCTCGGCGTCCGGCTGGTGAGCGCGTCGGCCGGGGACGGCCCCACGTGGGATCGCATCGTGGACGGGGCCAAGGGCGCGCTCGCGGGGAGCGCGCTGCAGATGGGGCCTGACCGGCAGCCGGTGACCGTCACGGTCAAGGTCCAGTCCAAGGTGCAGTATCCGTCCGGCAGCAAGAAGAAGCCCAAGCCGGAGCTCGTGTGCGCCGAGGAGGTGCTCGAGCAGCTCCAGCTGGCGATGGAGGACCCGAGTCGGCTCGGCCAGCTGCGCGGCCCGGGCGACGGGGCGCCGCCGGCGGGCGACATGGATGAAGAAGAGCGAAAGAGGAGGTTCTGCATCCCTGTCGGGCTCCGCGCCAAGGGCGATCTGTCCGACCTCGGCGCGCACAAGGTCAACGTGGTCTCGGCGTCGTTCGCGGTGAAGCGCGAGGGCGAGCGCGCCCTGCCGCACGAGGACATCCTGCCGATCGACACGCGCGTCCCGTGGGCGCCCAAGGACCCGAAGAAGACGAAGCTGCCGCCGCCAAAAAAGAAGAAGTGGAAGAAGAAGAAGGAGCCTTGAGGGCCCCGGGTCAACAACGAGGTTCTTAACCCGCCTCCCTCGTGGGAAAGTGACGCTACGGGCGCCTGGGGTCGATCAGGTACTCGCGCTCGCGGTACTCGAAGTAGTCGAAATCGGCTGGGCGCCCGGTACCCGACATGTCCTGGCACGCCATGCCGACGAACGCGCCGGTGAAGTTGGGAAGGCCGGGCGCGGAGGCCTCGTCCGAGAGGATGCTGGCGTCCAGGTGCTCCGGGAACCAGCTCCAGTCCGTACCGTCGAGGCTGTAGGCGAAGTAGAGCCGGTCGTGGTCGAGCTCGGCGCGCAGGTGCACGGGCGAGGTGCCCGGGATGGGGACGGGTGCGGTGAAGGCGTCCGCCATGACCCCATCCGGGATCGCCGACATGATCCGGAGATAGCGCCCGACCGTCTCCTCGTGCGAGATGTGCAGGTAATGGAACTTGCTCGTGTTGTAGTAGCAGATGAGCCCGGCCATCTGCTGATAATGCTCGGGCGTGAAGTCGACCGACGTGACCGCGGTGTAGCAGTGCGCCTGCTGGCGGCGCGCGACGAGCGACTGGCGGAACAGGCTGCCGAGCGTCTCGCGGCCGTAGAGCCGGAGATGACCGGGACGTGCGGTGAGGCTGAACAGCTCGTCGGGATAGGGCGAGCGCAGCCACTGGAAGTCGATCGGCAGCTGCGGTGAATCGAAGTCCTCGCGCGCGGCCCGGGCTGGGAAGGGATGCGCGGGCAGGCCGGGGGCTGGGACCTCGACGCGCGGGATACCTTCACCATCGGCCGTGCGAAGCCAGCCGTCGTCCGACCAGACCATCCTCTGGATCGCGGTCTCGCGGCCGAGCGTCGAGCGCCCGCGGTTCGGGATGGGACGGCTGCACAGGTGGACCATGTACACGTCGCCCGACGGCGTATCGCAAAGGTCAGCGTGGCCCGCGCGCTGCAGCGCGACGTCGGCGCGAGCGCGCGAGGTCAGGATGTACGTCTCGGGGTGCAGCTCGTACGGGCCGGTGAGGTCACGGGAGCGCGCCATGGTGACGGCGTGGCCCTGGTACGTGCCGCCCTCGGCGGTGATCAGATAGTAGTAGCCGCCGCGCTTGTAGATGTGCGGACCTTCGGTGTAGCCGATCGGCGTGCCTTTGAAGATGTTCGTGACAGGCCCGATGAGCTTGCGCTCGGCGTGCGAGTATTCCTGGAGCACGATGCCGGCGAAGCGATTGCGGCCGGGCCGGTGGTCCCACAGCATGTTGCTCAGATACTTGCGGCCGTCTTCGTCGTGGAACAGCGAGGGGTCGAAGCCGCTCGAGTTGAGATGAACGGGATCGGACCACTCGCCGTCGACGGTGGGGCTGGTCACCAGGTAGTTGTGGAAGTCGCGCATGGACGCGCCGGACGCGCCCCCGACGGTGGTCCGGCCGTAGCGCTTCACGTCGGTGTAGATCAGCCAGAACAGGCCATCCGCATACGTCAGGCACGGCGCCCAGACGCCGCACGAATCGCCGTCGCCAAGCAGGTTCAACTGGCTCGCGCGGTTGAGCGGGCGCGAGAGCAGGCGCCAGTGCACGAGGTCGCGCGAGTGGTGGATCTGCACGCCGGGGTACCACTCGAAGGTCGAGGTCGCGACGTAGTAGTCGTCGCCGACGCGGACGATGGACGGATCGGGGTTGAAGCCCGGCAGGATCGGATTGCGGATGACGGGTTCAGGCATGGATGAATGGCTCGCCGGCGATGGTCCAGAGGACGATCGCGCCGAGGATATCGAGGAATGGGGGGAAGGAAAAGTGAAACGATTCGAGGATATCCAGGGCGAATCGCCGCGGTCAGAAGCCCCACACGAGCGGGACGACGATGACGGTGGTCGCGAGCACCAGGAGCTGCAGCGGCAGCCCCACGCGCGTGAAATCGTTGAAGCGATAGCCGCCTGGCGCGATCACCAGGACGTTCACCGGAGAGGCGATCGGCGTGGCGAACGCCGCGGAGGACGCGAACGCGACGCCGATGAGGAATGGCTCTGGCGCGAGGCCCAGCGCGCCGGCCAGACGAACCGCCAGGGGGGCCATGAGCAAGGCCGTCGTTGTGTTGGAGAGGACCATCCCGAGGGCCGAGGTGAAGAGGACGAGCAAGCCGAGGACCACCGTGGGCCGCGCCCCGGTCAGGAGCGCCTCGACCGCGGACACGGCGGCCCCCATCGCCCCGGTGCGCTCCAGCGCCGTGGAGACGGGGATCATCCCCGCGATGAGCACGACGCTCTCCCAGTTCACGGCGCGGTAGGCGTCCGCCGGGCGCACGCACCGCGCGAGCACCAGGAAGACCGCGGCGAGCAGCACGGCGACCACGTTGGGCAGCCACCCGAACGCCATGACGACGAGCATACCCAGGGTGACCCCCACGGCGGCGAGGGCGCGCTTGCGATCGACGAGCACGGCGCTCGGCGCGTCGGGCTCGGCGACGAGCACGAGATCCCGCCGCTCGTCGCGGAGGTTCCTCAGGTGCTTCTGCCGCCCTTTCACGAGGAGCGTATCGCCGGCGCGGAGCTTGAGATCGCGCAGCTCGGGCGTCGCATGGAACACCGGCAGCGATCCTCCGCCTCGGCGGATCGCGAGCACGTTGGCGCGGTAGCGATCGCGGAACTTGGCTTCCCGCAGGGTCTGTCCCGCCAGCTGGGAGCGCCGCGGGAGCACGACCTCACACATGGACTCTTCGTCGGGCAACGAGAAGACGGGGCGCTCCGGGAGCGCTTCGAGCCCGAAGCGCTCCGCGAGCACGGCGATCGCGCTGTCGCTCCCGAGCACGCGCAGCTCGTCGCCCACGACGAACACGGCGTGCGGAACGACGCGCTTGGCCAAGGGGCCACGAGGCCCGGCGTGCGCGATCCCCACCACGGTCACGCCGAAGTCGGCGCGGAGGTTCGCGGCGCCGAGCGTGAGGCCGGCGAGCTTCGAGCGCGCGGTGACGCGCAAAGCGCGCAGCGACGTGTCGAGCTCGTACTCCATCGCGAGATCGCCCAGCGTGAGCGAGCGCGGCGCGCCCGCGTCCGCCGCGTCCGCCTTGCCAGGGAGCATGCGACGACCGAGCGACACGACGTAGGCCACGCCGATCACGAGCACGGCGAGGCCGGGGACGATGAAGCTGAAGAAGCGAAATGGCTCGCGCCCCGCCTCACGGAGGGCGTCGCTCACGAGGAGGTTCGGCGGCGTGCTGATGAGCGTAAGGTTGCTCCCGAGGTGCGCGGCGAACGCCACGGGCATGAGGAGCCTCGCGGGCGCGATTCCGCGCTTCAACGCGAGGGTCCCCACCACCGGCAGGAGGATCGCCACGGTCCCTGTGGAGCTCATGAAGGCGGACAGGAGCGCCGTCGCCCCCATCACGACCACCATCACCCTCGCCTCTCCCGATCCCGCGACGCGCTCGAGGCGGTGGCCCAGCCAGTCGGCGACGCCGGTGTCCGTCAGCGCGGCCCCCACGATGAACAGGCCAGCTATCATGAGCACGGCCGGGTTGCTGAACCCGGCGAGCGCGTCCGAGACCGTGGTGACGCCGGAGAGGGTGAGCGCGAGCAAGGACATCATCGCCACGAGGTCGAGCCGCAGGCGATCGCTCACGAACAGGACGATCGTGGCTCCGAGGATGGCCAACGTGAGGGCGGCTTCCGGCATCATGCGACGGCGGAGCCTAGCCGAGGGGGCCGCAGATCCAACCCCCTATCGCCTCACCGTCTCACCGGCGCTCGCGCCGTCTTGCCCTCGGCAGGTCGAGTCGACGCGCGCGTCCAGCCAGGCGCCGCCGGAGCATGCTCCGCCGCCGCGCCGTTCAGGGCAGCTCCAGCACGAACGTGGAGGGGCGCGCGACCAGCACGTCGCACGGCGCCGAGCGCATGACGGATTCGGCCACGCTGCCCAGGAGAGCGCGCGAGATCCCCGAGCGCCCGTGCGTGCCCATGATGATGAGATCGGCCTTCCACCGCCCGGCTTCGCGGACGATCGCGCGCCTCGCGTCGCCGCGCCGGACCGACGACTCCCACGTCACGCCGAGCCCGTCGAACGAGTCGAGGAGGCGCCGGAGGCCGGCGCGCGCGTCGTCATGGTATCGAGCCTTGTAGGCCGCGAACTCGATCGAGGGGAGGGCGAGCGCCATCCTGTCCTCGAAGGGCACGTGGTAGGCGTGGATCGCGCGGATGCGGCTCACCTCGGGGTCGATGACCTTCGTCGCGAGCGCGGCGCTCCGGAGCGCGACGTCCGAGAGCTCGACGGCGAGCAGCGGCCGCCTGTAGGCGCCGACGGAGGGTCGCTGTACGACGAGCACGGGAGTGTCGGCGTGACGGACGGTGAGCTCGGCCGTCGACCCGAGCAGGAGATCGAGGATCGAGCGCTCCCCGTGCCTGCCGAGGACGATCAGCTCCGCGCCGCGGCTGCGCGCATGACGGATGATCTCGACGAACTCTCTGCCGACGAGCACGCTCGGGGCGACCTGTAGACCCGCGTTCCCCGCGCCTCGGGCGACGTCGAGGGCGCGGGCAGCGATCTCGTCGAGCGATCGGCGCGCGGCCTGCTCCGCGCTCTCGCCCTCCGCGGCCGAGGCGGGCGCTGGCAGCACGTGAACGAGGTGCAAGGTGCTGCCGGCCGAGAGGGGGAGGCGCGCGGCGCGCTCGATCGCCGCGAGAGCGCCCGGCGAGAAATCGGTCGCAGCGAGGACGTCGCCGAGGCGAGCCCCGCGGCGCGGTGTGCTCGTCGTCCGGCCGTCGCGCTGGGGGGCCGGCTCCGCCTGGGCGGGCGAGCTGGGCGGCGTCGTGGGCGTGGCGTTGGAGCGGCGCATCGGCTGGTCGCGCAAACATAGCAAGCCACGCGCCGGGCGTCGCGCCGCTCCGCCGAGCGGCGCCAACCACCTCCGCCAGCGACGTGGGGGGCAGCCCCATCAACGCGAGGAGGCCTTGATGGCGGCGAGCGCAGACGTGTACTCCGCCATCGCCGCCGAGATCGTTGGGTCAATTCGCTCCGCGATCTTGGCAAACTTCTCGGCATGGGAATCCATCTCGATTGAACCGCCTGCTGCTCATCTTACGCTGGAGCCATGTCCACCGCGGAGACGAGTGCACCCGTCTTTTTTTGGAGGCATCTCCACCGCGGAGACGAGTGCACCCGTCTTTTTTTGGAGGCATCTCCACCGCGGAGACGAGTGCACCCGTCTTTTTCTGGAGGCATCTCCACCGCGGAGACGAGTGCACCCGTCTTTTTTTGGAGGCACCTCCACCCGGAGACGAGTGCCACCCGTCTTTTTCTGGAGGCACCTCCACCCGGAGACGAGTGCCACCCATCTTTTTGTGGAGGCACCTCCACCCGGAGACAGGTGCACCCATCTCCCGCGTGGACGAGCCAGCTCACCCGGATGGGTTCACGGCGTTCCGCCCGCCCCGGCCGGGGCCGCCGAGACGGGGCCCGCGCATCCCAGCGCCCTGACCCTCGTCCCATCGACGAGCCTGGACCCACCGCGGCCCCGCCCGTCCAGAGCCCCCTCCCCCACCCCCACAACGTCCTCGCGCCCTCTACCCCGGGCACGGCGTGTGCGCGCCCGCGGCGTGCACCGCGGCGCGCCTCCCTGGCTCGAAGCGGATCGGCAAGCGCGCCGGACCGTGCACGATGATCGCCTTGCGCGGCTCCCACGGCTCGTCGCTCGCGCGCCGGAGGCCCTTCAGCCGGCAGAGGAGATCCGGCAGCGCGATCCGCGCCTCCAGGCGCGCCAGCGCCGCCCCGATGCAGAAGTGGATGCCGTGACCGAACGCGACGTGCGGGTTGGGGTCGCGCCCGATGTCGAAGCGGCCAGGGTCGTGGAACTGATGCGGATCCCGGTTGGCGGAGCCGATCACGGGCAGCACCAGCTTCCCGGCCGGGATCACCTGGCCGTGCACCTCGACGGCGCGCCTCGTCTCGCGGAACACCATCTGCAGCGGCGAGCGGTGGCGCAGGACCTCCTCGATCGCCGAGGGCAAGAGCTCGGGCGCCGCCCGGAGGCGGAAGAGCTCCGCCGGGCTCTCGAGGAAGCACAAGATCGCGTTGTCGATCAGGTTGGTTGCCGTCTCGGTGCCCGCCGCGAGCAGGAACTGGAAGAAGTTCAGGATGTCTCCCTCGGTCAGCCGCTCGCCGTCCACCTCGGCCTCGACGAGCCGGGTCAAGAGGTCCTCCGCCGGCGCCCTCCGGCGCGCCTCGATGAGGCCCGCCAGATACACCTTCATCTCTTCCTTCACCACGGCGTGCTCGCTCACGGCCCTCGCCGCCTCCTCGCCGCCGGAGATCGCGTGGCTGAGGTTCACTATCACCTCGCTAAAGCGCAGCAGCCGCGCCCGGTCCTCGGGGGGAACGCCGAGCATCTCCGCGATCACCATCGTGGGCAGCGGCCCCGCGTAGTCCGCCGCGAGGTCCATTTCCCCGCGCTCGATCCACGGATCCAGGAGATCGCGCGACAGCTCCCGGATGCGCGGCTCCAGGCCCGCGATCGAGCGCGGCGTGAACGCCCGCAGGACGATGGATCGAAGCTTGGTGTGGCGCGGCGGGTCGGAGAAGACGATCCAGTCCGGCGCCTTGCCGGTGGGAGGCGCCACCGCGGAGCTGAACGCTTCATGATCGGTCAGCGCGCGCTTCACCCCGTCGTAATCGAAGACCATCCAGAGATCGAGCGGAGCGACATGGAACACGGGAGAGCCGGTCCGCAGCTGATCGTAGAGGGGATAAGGATCACGCCGCATCTCGTCCGGGAAAAGGTTCATCGTCGAAACCTCCGTCGTCTGGAGTCGCCGGTGGCAGCCGCCCTTCGGAGACGATGGTAATCGATGCACCCACGAGATGGATCGCTGGAACGCGCCTCCCGCGCGGAATGCGCCAGTCGACACGACCCGGACGGACGCGGCGCCCGACCGCCGACGCGGTCACGCGGGCGTCGAGCGACATCATGTCGGGCTACACCGCGGTCGGGAAGATCGTGTTCCGGTGCTCGGCGAGCTGCAACGCGGCATGGGCAAGGGCCGCCGTGACGAGCGGCAGCTCGTATCTCCGGGCAGAGATCACGAGGAGCTCGCCCTGCGCGACGAGCCAGGCCGAGTCGACCTCACCGATCGACGCGCTCCGCTCGCCGGTGCTGGCCGTCACGCCAGGATCCAGCTTCACCGCCGTTGGCAAGATCGGCTCGAACCCTGGCATCTTTCAATTCAGCGGCGCCGTCCGAACGAACTTTTGATCCCACGGTGAGCCCGCGCCTCCGGCAACGCAGCGCCGGGGCCGCGAGCACCGCAGAGTCCGCCAACCAGCCGCGACGGCGTGCCCCCGGCTCGATCCCGATCGAGACCGCCGCACCGAGGCCGCAGTGCTGATGTCTGTAGGCCTCAATCGGCCCGCCGCAGAGCCGGCCGGAGCCGCGAGATCCACGACAGACCACCCGCCCCACGCGACGGCGAGGCGTGCACACGCCTTGCATAGGCCGCGGTGCGAAGGCCGGCTCGCAGCAGAGCCGCCCTGTCGAGGCCGATCCGAATTCGGACGGCCGCGCATCGAAAAGTCCACCGGTAGCGTCCTGTGAAGCTTATAAGACGGCCCGGAATTTCGAGGATGCTCGCCGATCCTCCTCGTCGAGCACGCCGCGTTTCCCACAACTTGCCTGCGCGCCGGAGCAGTCGACGGCCGCTCGCCCAAAGCACCCAAGGTGATCCTGCGCATGAGAGCCCCCTTGCCCCCTCGATGGATCTGCGGCGCCGCCGCCCTAGCCGCGGCGGCGTGGGCCGCGCCAGCGTCCGCTCAGGAAGCGGGACCGGCGCGCGGCCTAGCCCTCAACCGCTTCAGCCCCGCGCCCGCCGGCGACCGGATGTTCGGTGTGCCGTCGCCGTACGCAGCCTCGCCGAACCAGGACGGCAGCGCGACGCTGCACGTGATGCTGCTCGGTGACTACGCGCACAACCCGCTCGTGCTCACGCGGCAGGGCAGCGACGAGCACCTCGGCGCCATCGTCGGGCACCAGCTGTTCCTGCACCTGAACTCCTCGCTCACGCTCTGGGACCGGCTGCACGTCAACGTCGACCTGCCGCTCGCCGTGCTGCAGCAGGGCGACAGCCCCGCGGCCGAGGGCCTCTCGTTCAGGTCGCCGAGCGACGTGCAGCTCGGCGATCTCCGGGTCGGGCTGCGCCTGCGCCTCCTCGGCGACTACTTCGACCCGTTCCAGCTCGCCGTCGGCGGCTTCGTCTGGGTGCCGACGGGCGACCGCGACGGCTCGTTCGTGGGCGAGGACTCGGTCCGCGGCCTGCCTCAGATCCTCGCCGGCGGCCGGATCCCGGGCTTCGTCTGGTCGGCCGCGGCCGGCGTCGATCTGCGCCCGGCGCAGACGTTCGCGCAGGTGCGGCAAGGCCTGATGTTCAACGGCGGCGCGGGCGTCGGCCTGCTGCTGGGCTCGGAGGAGCAGCTCCAGATCGGCCCCGAGGCGACCGTGTCGACGGTGCTGGAGGACCCGGAGGCCCGCAACACGAACGTCGAGGCGCTGCTCGGCCTGCGCTACCGCTTCGCGCCGACGCTCCGCGACTTCGAGCTCGGCGTCGCCGCCGGCCCCGGCTTCACCTCGGGCATCGGCACCCCGGATTTCCGCGCCGTCGCGATGCTCGCGTACTCGCCCGAGGTCCGGCGCACGGACCCGGACCGCGACAAGGACGGCATCGTCAACGAGAAGGACGCCTGCCCCGACGTGCCCGGCGTCGGCGACCCGGATCCGAAGAAGAACGGCTGCCCGCCGTCCGATCGCGACGAGGACGGCTTCCTCGATCGCGTCGACGCGTGCCCGGACACGCCCGGCATCGCGAACGACGACCCGAAGAAGCACGGCTGCCCGCCGCCCGGGGACCGCGACAAGGACGGCATCACGGACGACGTCGATGCGTGCCCGGACGAGGCCGGCCCGGCGAACGAGGATCCGAAGAAGCACGGCTGCCCGCCGCCGCCCGACAGGGACGGCGACGGCGTGATCGACGCGGAGGACGCCTGCCCCGACATCCCCGGTATCCGCACCTCGGATCCGGCGACGAACGGCTGCCCCGGCGACCGCGACGGCGACACGGTGCGCGACGATCAGGACGCCTGCCCCGACGAGAAGGGCAAGCCCGATCCGGATCCGACGAAGAACGGCTGCCCCGTCGCGGTGCGCATGACGGAGACCGAGATCGTCATCCTCCAGCAGGTGCAGTTCGACACCGGCAAGGCGACCATCAAGAAGGTGAGCGATCCGCTCCTCGATGAGGTGGCGGGTGTGCTGAAGGAGCACCCGGAGATCACCAAGATCGAGGTGCAAGGGCACACAGACCCGCGCGGCGGACGCGCGTACAATATCAAGCTCAGCCAGGCGAGGGCCGAGTCGGTCACGAAGGCGCTGGTCCAGCGCGGCATCGAGGCCGAGCGGCTGGCGTCGAAGGGCTACGGGCCCGACGTCCCGATCGCGGAGAACGACACCGACGAGGGACGCCAGAAGAACCGCCGCGTGCAGTTCAAGATCCTCGAGAAGAAGCCGAAGCAGCAGCAGGAGGCGCCGTGAAGAGACGTTGGATCCTAGGTAGTCTTGTCGGTCTCGCCTGCGTGGGCGGGCAGAGCGGCGCCGCGCACGCCGCGCCCGAGTTGCGCGAGCAGGTCGACCAGCGGGGCGACTTCATTCTGATCGGGAACACGCTGGGCAACGAGTGCGGCAGCGACGACATCGAGTCGCCCGTGGTGGGCGACCGCGGCCCGTGCGGGAGCGGCACCGGTGACAGCGCGCCCGACACCTACTGGCGCGCCGACTCGCCCGCAGAGGGCCAGGCGGAGGCGAACACCAACATCACCGCCGCCCAGGCGCGCACCACCGCCGTGCTCGAGGTGCCGGCCGGCGCGACGGTCACCCACGCGTACCTCTACTGGGGCGCGCACCTCGGGCCCACCGGGGACGCGGACGAAGCCGTCACCCTGGAGCGGCCCGGCGCGGGCGGCTTCTCCGAGGCGGTGACCGCCATCGACTTCGTCGAGACGGTCAGCTCGAATCGCGTCTACTACCAGTCGGTCGCGAACATCACCGCCCTCGTGCAGGAGCACGGGTCCGGCGCGTACCGGGTGAGCGGCATCAACAGCGCGAGCTTCGTGAACAGCGACTTCAACAACCACTTCGCCGGGTGGTGGCTGGTCGTGTTCTACGAGCTCGCCTCCGAGCCGCCGCGCAACCTCGCGCTCTTCGACGGCCTCGACACGGTGGCCAGCGGGTCGACCCAGAACGCCATCCTGGACGGGTTCCTGGTGCCGAACGCGGGCTACGACGCGAAGATCGGCATGGTCGCGTTCGAGGGGGACCTCGCCCACACGGGCGACCAGTTCCTCTTCAACGGGACCGCGCTCGGCAATACGCAGAACCCGGCCGACAACTTCTTCAACGGCACGCGCTCCTACTTCAACGCGCCGGTGTCGAACGTCGGGGATCTGCCGCAGCTCGCCGGCACCCAGGGGACCATGGCGGGCATGGATATCGACGTCTTCGATATCACCTCGCTCGTGACCCCGAGGCAGACCTCGGCGCCCATCGTGGCGTCGAGCAGCATGGATCTGTACTTCCTCGCCGGCTTCATCACGTCGATCTCGACCTTCAAGCCGGACTTCACGTCCTCCTCGAAGTCGGCCGTCGACGTGAACGGCGGGCTGCTGCTCCCGGGCGACGTGCTCCAGTACACGATCGAGGTCGTCAACAGCGGCAACGACGCGTCGAGCGGCACCGTGCTCACCGATCCGCTGCCCGCGGGCGTCACCTACGTGCCCGGCTCGCTCTCCATCCTGACGGGCGCGAACATGGGCGCGAAGACGGACGCGGCCGCCGACGACCAGGGCGAGTACGACGCCGGGACGCGCACGGTCCGCGTGCGGCTCGGCGCGGGCGCGAACGGGACGGCGGGCGGGTCGATCCCCGCCGGGCAGTCGTCGCGGGTGACCTTCCAGGTGACGGTCAACGCCAACGCCTCGGGGGTCATCGCGAACCAGGCGATCGTCCGCGCCTCCGGGCAGCAGGGCGCGCCCGAAGAGGACACGCCGACCGACGGCAACGGCCCGACCGACGGCGTGCCGCCGACCGAGGTCGTCATCGACGAATGCGAGACCAGCGCGCAGTGCGCCGCGCCGACGCCTCACTGCGACACGGCGGCGGAGCCCAACGAGTGCGTCGAGTGCCTCACGGACGCACACTGCGGGGCGCTCTCGCCGACGTGCGATCCCGACACGCACGCCTGCGTCTGCGAGCCGACGGGCGCCGAGGTCTGCGACGATTCGATCGACAACGACTGCGACGGGGTCATCAACGACGGCTGCGACTCGGACAACGACGGGGTCGAGGATCCCGACGAGCTCGAGGCCGGCACCGACCCGAACGACGCGGACAGCGACGACGACGGCGTGCTCGACGGCGATGAGCCGCGCTGGAACGAGGACTCCGACGAGGACGGCCTCATCAACGCGCTCGACCCCGACAGCGACAACGACGGGCTCTACGACGGCACCGAGCTCGGCCTGCCCTGCGACAACGCCGCCACCAGCGCCGCCGCGGGCCACTGCCGCGCCGACGGGGACGCGGGCGCGACCAAGACCGACCCGCTCGACGCCGACACCGACGACGGCGGCGTGCCCGACGGCCAGGAGGACTTCGATCTCGACGGCGTCGTCGACGCGGGCGAGACCGATCCGAACGTCCGCGCCGACGACGTGCCGCCGGTGGACACCGACGGCGACGGGCTGAGCGACGACTTCGAGGAGACGATCGGGAGCGATCCGAACGACGCCGACACCGACGACGACGGCGCGCTCGACGGCCAGGAGCCGAACCCCGCCGACGACACCGACGGCGACGGCCTCATCAACGTGCGCGACGTCGACAGCGACAACGACGGGCTCTTCGACGGCACCGAGCTCGGCCTGCCCTGCGACAACGAGGACACCGACGCCGCAGCGGGCCACTGCCGCGCCGACGCGGACGAGGGGGCGACCAAGACCTCGCCGGTCGATCCCGACACCGACGACGGCGGCGTGCCCGACGGCCAGGAGGACCTCGATCTCGACGGCGAGATCGACGCGGGCGAGACCGATCCGAACAACGGCGCCGACGACGGGACGCCGGCGGACACCGACGGCGACGGGCTGAGCGACGCGACCGAGGAGGAGATCGGCACCGACCCGAACGACGCCGACAGCGACGACGACGGCGTGATCGACGGCGACGAGCCGAACTTCAGCGACGATCACGACGGCGACGGCCTCATCAACGCGCTCGATCCGGACAGCGACGGCGACGGCCTGTTCGACGGCACCGAGCTCGGCCTGCCCTGCGACAACGCCGCCACGGACGCCGCCGCGGGCAAGTGCATCGCGGACGCCGACCCCGCGACGACGACGCACCCGCTCGACCCGGACACGGACGACGGCGGCATCTCCGACGGCGCGGAGGACGCGAACCACAACGGCGCCATCGACGAGGGCGAGACCGATCCCAACAACGGCGACGACGACGCGGTGGACGAGGACCGCGACGGCGACGGGCTGCCCGACGCGGAGGAGGAGGCGATCGGGAGCGATCCGGACGACGCCGACACCGACGACGACGGCGTGCCCGACGGCCAGGAGCCGAAGCCCGGCGAGGACACCGACGGCGACGGCCTCATCAACGTGCTCGACGTCGACAGCGACAACGACGGGCTGTTCGACGGCACCGAGCTCGGCCTGCCCTGCGACAACGAGGGCACCGACGCGGAGGCGGGCCACTGCCGCCCCGACGGGGACGCTGGCGCGACCAAGACCGACCCGCTCGACGCCGACACCGACGACGGCGGCGTGCCCGACGGCCAGGAGGACGTGAACCTGAACGGCGTCGTCGACGCGGGCGAGACCGATCCCAACCTCGGCGAGGACGACGGGACGCCGGCGGACAGCGACGGCGACGGGCTGGTCGACGCGCTCGAGGACGAGCTCGGCACCGATCCGAACGACGCCGACAGCGACGACGACGGCGTGATCGACGGCGATGAGCCGAACTTCAGCGACGATCACGACGGCGACGGCCTCATCAACGCGCTCGACCCCGACAGCGACGGCGACGGCCTGTTCGACGGCACCGAGCTCGGCCTGCCCTGCGACAACGCGGCGACCGACGCGGGCGCGGGCACCTGCATTGCGGACGCCGATCCCACGACGAAGACGAACCCGCTCGATCCGGACACGGACGACGGCGGCGTGCCCGACGGCGTGGAGGACGCGAACCACAACGGCGCCGTCGACGAGGGCGAGACCGATCCCAACAACGGCGACGACGATCAGCCGGCGTGCAGGCAGGACATCGACTGCGGCGGCGCGACGAGCGGGATGATCTGCGAGGATCACGCCTGCGTGGAGGGCTGCCGCGGCAGCGACGGCAACAGCTGCCCGTCCGGCGAGGTGTGCAGCTCGACCGACAGCACGGCGGGCACCTGCGAGCCCGCCACCGAGACGAACGACCCGACCGGCATCTTCGCCGAGGGCAACGGCTTCTGCGCCGCGCGGCCACCCCCGCGGGCAGCACCCGCGGCGCTGCCGCGCTCCTGCCCATGCTCGCCGCCCTCGCCGGCCTCGCCCTGCGCCGGCGCCGCGCGGGCCGCTAGTCGGCGGATAGAGGCCCACGGCCGCGCGCCGCCCCGCCCACCTGGCGGGGCGGCGACCCCTCCAGCGGCCGCGGGCACCTCTCACCGCGAGCGCCCTCAGGGGCGCCAAGATCCCCCCCCACCCGCTCCCCTACCTGCACCCTGCGTTCGCCCTCGCCACCCGCAGCGCGGGGCGCCACCATGTAAGTTTCTTGTCCAACTGTAGCCGTCCTCCGTAGCGTACCGCGCCAAGGAGAACGACCATGGAGATGCTGCTCGCCAGCGAGCGCCGCGCCACGCGCCGCGCTGCGATCGTGGAGTGCCAGGCCGTGCGCGAGCGGGGCTTCCGGCTGCTCGGGACCCGGGCGATCGACCTGTCGATCGACGGCATGCTCGTGCTGACGAGCGCCCGCCCGCTCACGGGTGAGCCGGTGATCGTCTCGTTCCGGATCCCGGACACGAGCGTCTGGATCGACGCGACCGCGACGATCGCGCGCACGCTCCACGGCCGGCGCCTGGGCGACCCGGGGCGCGCCGTGGGCCTGCGCTTCGACCCGCTCGACAGGGCGTCGAGCCGGCGCCTCCGCGCGGCGCTCGAGCATTTCCCGCCGACGTACCCCTACCGCGCGCAGCGCGTCGACTACGCGGCGACGGCCGCGATGATCGCGCTCAGCTGATCCGCGCGCTCGAGCGACCGAGCGGCCCTGACGCCGCTGCGGGGCAGGTCCCCGCGGTGAGAGCTCAGAGCGAGCCAGGGGGCTCGACGTCGGCGACCGGGAACTCGGCCTGAAAGCTGGAGAGCCGGACGGCGAACACCACACGGCCCTCGTCGACGCGCGGCATGCGCGCCGGATCGACGCGCGCCTCGAGCAGGCGCGCGTGGCGGGCGCTCCCGCGCGCGGTCGGCGCGCAGAAATGGTCGTGCCCGTCGCGGTGGTGCACCAGCCGGCGGAGGCGCGCGGGCACGAGCGCGCTCGAGGCGGGCAGGCTCGGGCCCGCGGCCGCGAAGCGCAGATCGGCGAAGACGTCGCCGCCCTGCGACGCACGGAAGCGCTCGCTCCCGTCCGCCTCGCGCGCGATCTCGAAATCGGCGTGCTCCTTGGGGATACCCCAGTTGAGCTGCCCGTTCACCACGCTGTCCCACGAGCTGACGTAGATCTTGCTGATGGACCAGCAGAGGCCGCGGCGCGTGCGGAAGCGCCCGGGGATGAACAGGAGCTCGCGATAAGGCCCCACGTTCGACGACGTGTAGTCGAGCGCCATCAGCAGGCTGTAGCGCCCCTCGAAGCGGGGGCGGAGCGCCTCCGGGATGAAGCTCTGCTCCTTGAGCAGCCGCTCCGGGAGCTCGAGCATCACGATGGTTGCATCGCCAGAAAGCGTCCACGGCGCTGGCGCTGGCTTCACGTCGGGAGGATGACCTCCGGCGCTCTGGCTCATCGCGACCTCTCCTCGGGCTCGACGGGTTCAGGGACCTCGAGCAGATCGATCGCCCCCGGGGGGCGCCGCGCGCTCGCGAGCTCCGATCGCTCGAGGTGGGCGAGGACGGCGAGGACGGCCGCTTCGTCCCACGCGTCGCCGAGGATCTGCAGGCCGATGGGCAGGCGCTCGGCGTCGACGCCGACGGGCGCCGTGCCGGCGGGGAGGCCGGTGAGGTTGCCGAGGAAGGCGAAGCGGCACATGCCGTCGAGGGCGACGGGATCCAGGAAGGCGCGCCCTTCCTCGGCCTGCGCGTAAGGGGGCGCGGTGATCGCCGTCGTCGGGAGCGCGAGGACGTCGACGCCGGCGAGGGCGCGCGCCACCTCGCGCCGCATGCCCGCGCGCAGCCGCGCGGCGTCGATCTGCTCGAGCGCGGTGACGCCCGAGAGGAGGCTGAAGGTGACGCGCAGGTCCTCGCTGATGAGGTCGCGCTGCTCCCTCCAGGCGCGCTGGAACGCCGCGAGCGACTCGGGGCCGATGACGAGGTAGCCGATGGAGGCCGCGTGCCTGGCAAGGGGGATCGTCACGTCCACGAGGGTCGCGCCCTCGCGCTCGAGCGCGCGCAGCGCCCCCCAGCACACGCTCGCGACCGGGGTGGAGGCGTCGCGCCACTCCGCCTCGTCGACGCCGATGCGCAGGCCGCGCACGCCGGCGCCGAGGCGCGCGCCGAAGCCTCCGGGGGGCGGCGGGGGCGCCCATGCGGTGAGGTCGTCGTCGGGGTCGGGCTCGCTGGCGACGGCGTCGAGGAAGCGCGCGAGATCGGCCGTGCTGCTGGCGATCGGGCCGGCGTGCGCGACCGAGCCCTTGAAGCCGTCGCCGGCGCGGCTGACGCGGCCGAAGGTCGGCTTGATGCCGAAGACGCCGTTCAGCGCGGCGGGCGCCCGGATCGATCCGCCGCCGTCGCCGCTGGCCGCGAGCGGCGCGAGCCCGAGCGCCACGCCGACGGCGGAGCCGGTGGAGGAGCCGCCCGCGGCGCGCTCCTTGTTGTGCGGGTTGTGGGGCATGCGCTGGTGGACGCTGTTGCCGATCGGCGACATGCCCCACTCGGTGAGCACGGTCTTGCAGAGGAACACGGCGCCCGCCTGCCGGAGCCGCGCGACCACGGCGGCGTCGCGCGGCGCGGGCGGCTGGGGGCCGCAGGGCGAGCCGAGCGTGGTCGGGAGGCCCTCGACGTCGAACTCGTCCTTGACGAGCAGGGGCACGCCGTCGAGCAGTCCGCGCGGCCGCCCCGCGGCGTGGCGCGCGGTCGACGCGTCGGCGTCCCTGAGCGTCGCCTCGCGCGAGGTGGCGACGGCGATGTTCATGCACGGGCGCTCGGCGGCGAGCGCCTCGAGCGCCGAGAGCGCGCGCTCGGCGACGCGGAGCGGGGTGGTGGCGCCCTTGCGGTAGGCCGCCGCGTAGGCCACCGAGGGCCTGGGCCAGTCGCGGACGGGGGGCGCGCCGAGCCCGGCGTCCTCCCAGCGCCGCGGCGGCGCGGCCTGGAGGGGGCGCGCCTCGGCGGGGACGTCGTCGCGGAAGGCGTCCGGAAGCGAGGCGAGGCGATCGATGCCCAGGCTGCGCTTCATCACCTCCCGGAGCGCGGCGGAGGATCCGGGCGCCTCGGCGGCGAGGCGCGCCGCGGTGAGCGCGCGGCCGGTGAGTCGGGGGACCTTCATGCGCCGCAGCTTACTCGACGGGCTGGGCGGCGCGGCGCTCATGGTCAGGGTGCTCCGCGAGTCCGCGAGATCACGCCGTAGCTGCGTGTCGTCGGTAGCGGGACCGGTCGTCGTTCCTCGTCGATCCGCGCGTGGGAGGGCCTGGGACGTCGGCCGCCGCGACCCGGAGCTCAGGCAGACGAGGTGAGGTCGTCCCAGGCACCCACCGACTCGGGGCGCAGCTCGCGCAACCACGTCACTGCGCGCCCCTCGGACAGCCTCCGCTCGAACACCAGCGCCGCGTCACCGGCGTAGAACGTGCCGGTCGAGTCGGTCGCCTCTTCCACCTCGTCCAGGCCGAGCGCCTGCGCGAGCTCACGACCGTGCGACGAGCGCGAGACATGAACCGGCACTTCCTTGGGGTGTCCCCACAACGCAATGCGGGAGACGAAAGCGCGCACCGAGTCGCTCGTTCGCTCCCACTCGTCCCAGCCGAACCCATAGGCCCACATCCTGCCGTCCTCCGTCACGCATGCGAGGGTGTCGGGGTTGTCGATGTCTCGCGGGCTCACAAGGATCGCGGGGCCATCCGGCGTCTGCTGAAGCGGCCACTCTGCGACGCTCCCCTCGGCGAGGGCACGATCGAGCATCTGGATCCCGCCGAAGCGCTGGATCCGGTCGACGCTGCGCAGACCGCCGAACGAGCGCTCGGCGTCTTCTGCCACCCTGGCGAGCGCCTCGCTGCCACCGTTCTCCAGCACCCACGAGGCGAGCCGCGCGGGGTCGCCGGGATCGTGCAGCCGGCACAGCCAACGCGATGCCGCCTCTCTCACGCGGGGTGACAATGGAAGCGTCCTCGACGCTGGATCTACGGTTGCGCAGAGAAACCCGACCACGCTCTGCCGAAATCGCTTATCTGGCGCCGCAAGCGGGAGGTCCAGATGCCAGGCTCCGTTGTCCAGGGCTGCTCGCCCGGTCGCATCGACGAGATCGTCGCGAAACTCGATCCAGCCAGACGCCGGAGCGATAGGCGACTCGCCGGCCGCTCGCACCACCGGAAAGACGCACTGTAACCGCAGGGCCGCGCACTCTTCGAGCCACGGCCGCAGGCTGGTCGCCGTGGGCCCCAGCACCCGCAAGAACACGTCATCGCGCAGGGCGAGCACCCCGTCGCAGACGTGCCACACGAACCCGTGCAGGCGAGATTGGCGACTCGCCTGGCCGATCCGGCGAGCCACGCCCTTGACGAGGGTGTTCGTCTTGTCGAGCGCGGTAACCCGTCCCGTCTCGGCGTAGAAGTTACCGAGATCGGCACGCACGCGCAGCTCGAACTTCGGCGAACGCCATGGCTCGAGCCTCTCCGCCACCTCGTTCAACTGGGCAACGGACGCCGTGAGCTGTTTGGTTCCGCAGATGGATCGGAGCTTGGGGCTGAACATGCCCTTCTCGACCGTTCCGAGGAGGAGATGGCTGAATCGAGGCTTCACGTCGGCCCCCAGTCGTTGTTCTGGCCGGTCCCTCCGAAGATACCCGGCGTCATTCTGGCCACTCGATTGACGCGGCACACAATCTCGGCATCCGAGCCACCTCTATCTGAAGCGTTCTGCGATGGCCAGCACGTCCGACACGCTGGACACGCATCGGGACATTCGCTGAATGCCGCACTCCTCGACGAGCCAGACGGCATCTCCGTCCACGAAGACCTGCGCTGCAGCGTCAGAGAGGTCTCCGCGGAGACTGAGTCCGTGGGGCAGCACCTCCTCCGAACGGCATGTGGCCTCCGATGCGTAGCCGTTCTCGAGAAGGTAGACTTGGCGCTCGAACCAGCGCCCGACGCTCGTGCCCACCAGGCGCAATTGCACATCGTCGTCGTCCGGCTCCTGCCACGAGGCCCACACGCCGCCCGCCTCATCGACGTACAGGCTCGTGCGCACCGACGAGTTCTCAATCCAACCGATGAACCAGGCGCCGTTGTAAGGATGGACTGGCTCAGACCAGATGCCAGGCGCGGTCCGTTCCCGGATTGCGCCCGCCGCCCATGGGGCGACGAGTGAAATTCCCCTCTGCCCGCGGAAGCCCCCCACGAGCTCGTCCACAGCGAAGACAGCGTTGGCAAGCGCCTCCGATGCCCGGTATCGCTCGAGCTGTGCGCGCAGACCATCACGATTCCGCAGACCAGGCTGCCACTCTCCGAACGAGCTGGCGCCCGCGAATCGATCGGGATGACGCGGAACCGTGGCAATGCTCCCACCAGCCGTCATGTGGAACTGCGTCTCGAAAGCGCCGTCGAGCACCCCGCGAATCCAGCAACCGGTCGCTGTCTCGTACAGCTCGAACGCCTCTGGGAAGTATCTATCCATGTGGTCCACCGACCCGAGCAGCGGCCCCCGCGGCGGAACACCGGCGATTGAGCCGTACGAGTACCTCGCCGGCGCGGGCGAGAGGCCACGCGGCAGGGGGTGTGCGAGCAAAGCCCGAAGTCGCTCGCTGGTCGCGCACGCCACCGTCAGCGCGTCGCGCAGCAGCAGGACGATCGCGCCTTCGAACCAGAGCAATTGCTCCGAACGCCCGATCGAGCGAACTGCGCACGGCGGTCCCAACGCGCCTTCGACCCACGTGGTCATGAGCGCTCCCTGCGCCCCGTGGTTGTGGCGCTCGCGGAGCACGAGCCCCTCGGAGACCAGCCGCGCTGCCTCGCGGAGGACAGCCGGATCGTCAACGGGCACCGGAGGTCGCGGTTCGAAGGGGTTCCCGGCGAGTGGAACGCGCACCGCCGCCCCGTTGTACAGGGCGAGTGAGCCCAGTGGTCCCAGATTCTCGAGCCCCGGGGCGCTCGGTAGATCGTCGCGCTCCTTGAACATCACAGGCGTGGCCTCCAGGACCCCGACGAGTGATGGCGGGGGATCGGCGGGTGGCTCGCTCGGCGCTCCTGGTCGGGCCAGGCGTACGCACGCCCGCCGACGGGGAGCATGCTCTGCCGTGCCGCTAAAGGGAGCGGAAACCGCCGCAACGGAGGACCTACCCCGCGAGGGTCTCGCACACCCGTGCCTCGGCTTGCGGGGTGAAGCACTTCAACAGCGCTCGCTCACCGGAGCGCTGGAATGCTACGAGATCGGCAGAGATCGCCAATGAGGCGCAGTCGTCCGTTCCAATCGGGTCGATCACGAGCCCCAGGCGCTCGCAGAGTTCATTCATCGGGAGATCCGACTCGCGCGTGGCTGCCACCCTCGCATCGAAGCGAAGGATTCGCTCGACGTAGGCGGCGTAGCTCGATGCCGAGATGGACCACAGGCCCTCCTCGAACGCGTACCGGTGGATACGGCGGTCCTCACCGAGATAGACGAACGCGTCAGACGTCCCGATGTCCCAGTAGCCGACCAGCAATCGCGATGGCCCACCAGGCGGAAGCCAGGCGTCGCCGGAGACGAGGAGCGGCGATTCGAACGCCTGCGCGGAAGCCGCGCCCGCGAAGAACTCAGCGTGGCAGAGCACAGGACCGCACATGGCAGTTCGATCGAACCGCCGGACGCCGTGCGCGAGGCCGAGCGCTTCCGAGACGGCATCGCCAAGGCGGGACGATGCTCCCTGTGCGTGGAACCATGCGAGGAAAGCGGGGATGCCGTCGTTGTTGACGACCACGAACCGCGGGGCCGTGGTCACGTCGTTAAACGACGATTGCCACGGAGAATGCAAGCGTGCGATCGCTCGTTTCCCGAGCCCCAGCGATACCCCTCCGCCAGGGAGGCGGTAGCGGACGGCCGCGCTGCCATTGCACACCCCAAAGGATCCCTCGACGCCCGGCTCCCGGTCGTCGAACGATAGCCCCTCGCCTTCCACTGGTTCGCCCTCGGCGAGCACGGCCGAGTAGGCAGGGAACCAGATCGGCTTGTGTGGATGCCGCTCGCCGAAAGCCTGGATCCAGGGGATGAGTCGCTCGGCGCTTCGTGCGTAAAGGCACCACGTGTCCCGGCTCTCGGTGACCAGCACGGAGCCCTCATACCATCTGAATGAACCACACGTCTCCGAAGCAGATGGCACATCACCACCACGTGCGCGGACGGCGTCGAGGATCTCATCGCGAGCGACGGTGGGGGCGCCCGTGCAGGCGAGGTAGCAGTCCTCCCAACCCGCGAAGCGCGAACGGAGCCGCTCGCGATCCCTGGATGGGACGCCAGGGAGCGCAGGGAAATCGGGCCTCTGTAGCGTCTGCGGTGAGATCACAGCTTCCTCGATTTACTGTGAATACCACGTCACGTTGGCCCGACGAGCGTCGTCCAGGGCTGCTGCGCTCTCCCCGGTAGCCTGTTGCCGCGCGGGAGCCAGGAGTGTCCCCGTCGCCGCAGACCTGAAGCCGAAGTGCGGGTCCGCCTTTCGGGGACGACTTGGGAATCTTCCCACGCAGCTGGCCCATGCCCACCAGTGCGCGCGAGCTAGCTTCTGCGAGCAGTTCGCGTTCATGGACCGCGGCACCTCAGACAGACGAGGTGAGTTCGTCCCAGGCAAGCACTGCCTCTGGGCGCAGCTCGCGCATGCGCGTCACGGTTCGGTCGGGTCGCCTCCGCTCGAACACCAGCGCCGCCTCGCCGGCGTAGAACGTGCCGATGGAGTCGCTAGCCTCTTCGACCTCGCTCAGGCCGAGCGCCCGGGAGAGCTCACGGCCAAGCGGCGACAGCGCGACATGGGTCGGCACTTCTTTGGGGTGTCCCCACAGCGCAATGCGGGCGACGAACGTGCGCACGGAGTCGCTCGTGCGCTCCCACTCGCCCCAGCTGAAATCGTATGCCCACATACTGCCATCCCTTGTCATACAAGCGAGCGTATCCTGGTTGTCGAGGTCATCCTGGCTCAGGAGAATCGCAGGGCCGCCGGGAGTCTCCTGAATAGGCCACTCCGCGACGCTCCCCTCGGCGAGGGCACGATCGAGCATCAGCATCCCGCCGAAGCGCTGGATCCGATCGACGCTGCGCAGGCCGCCAAACGAGCTCTCGGCGTCTTCTGCCGCTCTGGCGAGCGCCTCGCTACCGCCGTTCTCCAGCATCCACGAGGCGAGCCGCGCGGGGTCGCCGGGATCGTGCAGCCGGCAGAGCCAACGCGATGCCGCCTCTTTCACGCGGGGTGACAACGGAAGCGTCCTCGACGCTGGATCTACGGTTGCGCAGAGAAACCCGATCACGCTCTGCCGAAATCGCTTATCTCGCGCCGCAAGCGGGAGATCCAGGTGCCAGGCTTCGTTGTCCAGGGCTGCTCGCCCAGTCGCATCGACGAAATCGTCACGAAACTCGATCCAGCCAGACTCCGGTGCGATAGGCGACTCGCCGGCCGCTCGCACCACCGGAAAGACGCACTGCAACCGCAGGGCCGCACACTCTTCAAGCCAGGGCCGCAGGCTGGCCGCAGTGGGGCCCAGCACGCGCAAGAACACGTCGTCGCGCCATGCGAGCACCCCGTCGCAAACATGCCACACGAACCCGTGCAGGCGAGACTGGCGACTCGCCTGGCCGACCCGGCCAGCAACGCCCTTGACGAGAGCGTTCGTCTTGTCGAGAGCGGTGACCGGTCCCGTCTTGGGATAGAAGTTCCCGAGATCGACACGCGCGCGCAGCTCGAATCTCGGAGCACGCCACGGCTCGAGCCTTTCTGCCACCTCGTTCAGCTGCGCCAGGGAGGCCGTGAGCTGCTTGGCCCCGCAGATGGATCGGAGCTGGGGGCTAAACGCACCTTTCTCGATGGTTCCGAGCAGGGGATGGCTGAATCGAGTTTTCACCTCGGCCCCCAATCGTTGTTCTCCCCGGTGCCTCCGAAGACGCCCGGAGTCATTCCGGTCACGCGATTGGTGCGGCGCTGAATCTCCGCATTTGATAGATTATTGCGCCCTGCTGCCCGCTCAGCCTCGAGCTGCGCTCGGTACCGCGTCGCATTGGCCCGGCGAGCGTCGTCCAGGGGCGCTGTGTTTCCCTGGGCGGCCTGTTGCCGCGCGCGATCCAGCGGTGCCCCCGCCCCTGCGGGCCTGAAGTTGAGGGGCGGTCCGCCTCTCGGGGGTGACGCGGGAATCGTCTCGGGCTGCTGGCCTGTGCCCGCCAGCGCATGCAAACGAGCCAAGGTCTGCGAGCAGTTCGGACACGGTGCGCATGCGGTTCCATTCACATCGGTGCTTCCGATCGGTCCCATGCGACGCAAGGCGCGGCGAAGGTGCCGCTGGCCTTCCGGTGTACCCGGATCGCATCTCACCCCATTTCGGTCTTCGTAGTCACGGAGATAGTTGCTAATCGCATGGGGCTCGGAGCACCAGGACGGATCCCTGCCCTGGCCGCGCCCGGAGTCTTGAGGGAGCGCAGCGGCGACGGCAGGATGCAGATCGTACAGCGGCCCCTCGCCCTGAGGGTTGCGGTAGCGGGCTGACTGTCCGGTGAACTCCCGCGTGCCGCCTCCTTGAGATTGCGGAAGGCGCCGGGTGCTGAGGTCGGAGCCCATCAGCCCATCCAGGTCGACCAGCGCGAGCGGCCTCCCGCTCACATACCCGTACGCTTCGAGCCCCCCTTCGAGCCCCAGCGGTTCCGGGCTCAGGTACGTCGCGCTCGCCGGATCGAAGTACCGCCAGCGGTTGTAGTGGAGCCCCGTCTCCGGCTCGTACCAGTGCCCCGGGAACCGGACCAGCGTGGCGGCCGCGTCGCCCGCGATCACCCGACCGTACGCATCGGTCTCGAAGACCTGGTCGACGCTCCCGTCAGCATTGACGAGCCCGAGCGGCACAGGCGCCCCGTCCCGGTGCACGAAGTACTTCCAGGCGCCCGGGCCCGCCTCGGTGTCGATCGCCTGCGCGACCGGCGCCGGCGAGCTCGGCGAGTACGCGTAGCGCCGGCGCTCCACCAGCGCGAACGCCGCGGATGCGCCTGTGGCGCTCGCCTGGCGCTCCACCGTCTCCTCCAGGAGGTCCTCGCCATCCCAGCGGTAGCGGTGCCGCACCATCGCCGCGTCCCGCCGCAGCACCCGCTTCTCGATCCGCCGCGCGAACCCATCGTAGACGAACTCGAGGCGCGTGCCGTCGGGCAGCGTCATGCCCGAGAGCAGGCCGAGCGCGCTCCATGCGTAGGTGGTCACCGCGGTGCCCTCCACCTTCTTCACGAGCCGGCCGCGCGCGTCGTACGTGAGGGCCGCGCCGTTCGTGGTCACGAGGCGGCCACCGCTGAGGTGGGACTGCGCGCGGCCGTCAATCCACTGCACGTCGCCTCGCGGCGAGAGCACGTAGTCCTCGGTCCTGGCCCGCCCCTCATGCTGCTTCTGCGCGATTCGGCCGCGCGCGTCGTACAGGAAGGACTGCGCCCCACGATCGCGATCGGCGAGCACCTGGAGCTCGTCGGCAGGCGACCATCGGTAGTCGAACCGCAGGGTCTCCGGGCCGGCCAGGGCGCCGACCCACATGGGTTCGCCCGGTCGGATGACGGCAGTGCCACCGCCGAAGACCGCCGAGCGGAGGACGTTGCCGTGCGCGTCCCTCGTGAGCTCGATGCGGCCACCGCCGGCGAAGAAGCGCCCCGTCTCGCCGTCCGTCGGGTCGTACGCGAACCTCGCGATCGGCTGGTTCGCACCCTGGGCACCCGAGAGATCCGAGAAGACGAGCGCGGCGCATCGCCCGGCGGTGTCGCGCGGGGCGGCGATCGAGAAAGCGCCGAGCACTTCCACCTTCGTGCGATGCAGGCCGGCGTCGTAGACGTGCCGGAGCGATGTCGCGGACGAGCGATCGTCCTTCCGCTCCGTGTCCTCGCGGATGCAACGCCCTCGCGCGTCGTACGTATAGAGCGTGCTGACGGCCTCCGTCTCGAAGCCCAGGAGGCGCCCGCGCTCGTCGTACTCCAGCCTGTGGGATGTGTCGTCCGAGAAGGTACGCGCAATCAGACGATCGAGCTCGTCATGGACGAGCTCGACGAATTCGCCATCGTCGAAGGTGATCCTCGACAGCCGCCCTGCCTGATCATTCCTGTACTGCAGCAAGCGACCGTCGAAGGTGCGCTCGGAGAGGATCCGACCCTCGAGATCCCGTTCGATGGTGTGCACGTCCCCCTCCTCGTTGACGATGCGTACCATGTCGAGCTCTCGATCGTAGGCGTACGAGACGCGCGTGCCGTCGCTCCGCTCGACCGCCAGGTTGTCACAACGTCCTGTCGATAGCGCCGTCCTCAGGCCCCCGGCTCGGCCGCAGCCTCGTACAGCTCGCGGACGTCGAGCCGGGCGCCGATCGACGCGAGGTGCGCGACGTCGCCGTCCCGCGCGATGGCAGACGTGAAGTCGCCGTCGACGTCGCGAGTCCACACCTCCACGCTGCGCTCCCGGTGCGACACCAGGACATACTGGCGCAAGGAGGCGAGGCTCTTGTAATGTTCGAACTTGTCGCCACGGTCGTACTCCTCGGTGCTGCGGCTCAGCACCTCGACGATGAGCGTGGGGTTCGTCACGGCTTGCTCGTCCTGGGCGTCGCGCTCGATCGGCCCACACACGACCGTGACGTCGGGGTAGGTGGCGAGGCCTGTCGACGGCACACCCACGCGAAGAGCGGCGTCGTAAGCACGGCATCGACCTCTGCGAAGCTCGAGGAAGAGGAGGCCGATGACCGCCGCAGCGAGCGCGGCATGCTCGGGCGTACCTCCCGCCATGGCGTAGATCTGGCCGTCGAGGTACTCGTGCTTGACGTTGCTGGACGCCTCGAGGGCCAGGTACTCGGCGTACGTGTAGTGGATGCGATGTGCCGGGGCCACCGTGGCCACGCAGTATGGCACAGCGCACGGCGTTCGCCGCGGGTGGCGGGCGCTCGGGCGCGGCCTCCGCGTCCGACGCCGCAAGGCGGCGTCTCCGGCGCCCTCCTCACCATCGCGACCGCACGGCAGCACCTGGTTCAACGGCTCGCAGGCTCCGCTCGGTGCGTCGATGACATCGAATCTCCCGCCGAGAATGCCGATGCGCGGACGCGCCGATTGAGCCGGTGATCGCTGCGCCCCGTGACGGCCGCAATGGCTTGACAGCAGCGTCGGAGGGCGGGTCTCATCGCTGGTGGATCCATGGCGACGAGCAGCCCTCCGCATGTGAGCGTAACGCCGATCGGCGCTGCGACCGCCGCCGCCATGGCCTGGAGGTTCAAGGGCAAGCTCTGGGTGACCGCGATGGTGAAAGCCACCTTCGGGTTCGCCAGCGACACGATGATGCAGCGCATCGCGCCGCAGGAGATCATTCGGGAGGAGGTCCATCACGGCGGGCTCCTCTCGCGGAGCATCCGGTTCACGACCGATCTGGTCCCTCGCCTGCTCAAGGCCGACGTGCTCTTCACGGGCCATGCGCATGCGCCGCACGGCCGCCCCGTCGAGGCGGCGCATGTCCGGCTGGGAGTCTTCTCGAGCAGCTGGACGCTGCTGGACAAGACGCTGATGGTCCGCAAGCGGGGCGGCTTCGTGCGGCTCCCCATCGATTACGAGCACGCTTTTGGCGGGATCGGCTTCCCGGACAACCCGTTCGGGGAGGGCCATCCGCAGGGCTCGGGCGAGCCGAACATCCTCGATCCGGTCGACGCGAGGCGCGTGGCTGGCTTCGGCCCGCTCTCGAAGGCCATCCCCGCCCGCCGGCGGCTCCTCGGGGCGACCCCGCGCGCCCTGCTGGAGCGCGGTATCCCCGAGATCCAGGACGAGCTCAGCTGGGACTACTTCCAGGCGGCGCCGCCGGATCAGCGCACGCACTTCCTGCGCGGCGACGAGTGGATCGTGATGGACGGCCTGCACCCGAGCGCGCCGCGCATGCGCATGCGCCTGCCCGGCGCGCGCGGCTTCGCGCGCATCCACGGCCTTGCGGGCCTCGGCCTCGCCGAGCACCAGGAGCTCCCGCTGAGCGCCGACGTGCTGCGCATCGACGGCGACGAGCAGCGCTGCACGGTGACGTGGCGCGGCAGCTTCCCCGTGCCCTCGGAGGACGTGCTCCCGCGCATGCGCATCCTCGCCGGCGTCGAGCTCCCGGGCGCGCCGATCGCGTGGCCCGCTCCGGGCGCCGCGGTCAGCAGGGCCGGAGCGACGGCGCCCCGCGCGGGCGCGGCGGGCAATGAGGACGACGCCGCCCTCGAGTCGACCGTCGCGCTGTCCGCCGCGGCGAGCATGGGTCCCACCGGGACGCTGGACATCGCGCCGGACACGGCGCTCGCGGTCCCGGCGACGCTGCCGTTTCGTCCGGCCCCCGCAGGCGCCTCGCCGTCGCCGCCGAAACGGCCTGCACCATCGCCGCCCGAGGCTCCGCTCGGCAGGTCGGGGACGATGCAGATGCCGAGGGACGTCGGCATCCATGCGGCGCGCCAGCCGGCGACTCCCTTCACGGCCGAACCGCCACGCGCGCCGCCGGCCGAGCCGACCCCTGCGCTGCCGGCCGAGCCGAGCGCTCCCGCCGCCAGCGCGGCCGCGCCCGCGGTCCCCACGCCGGAGCCGGCGAACTTCGCGGCCGCGCCTGCGGTCCCCACGCCGGAGCCGGCGAGCCCCGCGGCCGCGGGGGGCACCTTCGCCTGGGCGACGCCGCCTCCCGAACCGCCGCCCCCGGAGCCGCCGCCCCCCGGAGCGCCGAAGCGCCCCGCGAAGCTCGATGTGCGGGCGCTCCTGTACGGCACCGGCAAGGGGCGAGGCTGACGCTCCGATGCCCGTGAACCCCCGACGAGCGAGCCCTGGCGGCGCAGGGTGCCAGCAGCCCTCACGCGGCCATCCCGGCGCCCCCGCGGCGCGCACGCCCACGCGGCCTCTCCACCTTTCCGGTGCCCCAGGGAAGGCCGCGGCGGAATCGGAGAACGAGCGATGAAGGAAGCCTCCGGGACGTTGAGCGTTCGCATCGAGTCAGAGCGGGGGCCGTGGGACCACGTGAAGGTCCGCGAGCTCTCCGGGCGAGAGGCGATCTCGCAGCTCTTCTCGTTCGACCTCGACGTCGTGATCGACGAGGGCCGCGAGCTCCCGGCCGACGCCGCGCCCGGCGCCGAGGTCAGCCTGGTCTTCGAGGCCGACGGTGAGGAGATCCGCCGTGTCTCGGGCATGCTGGGCCCGATCCGCGACCGCCTGGAGCCGCTGGCCGAGCGCGCCACCTGCCGCCTGCGCCTCGTGCCGCGCGCGTTCCGGCTCACCCTCGTCGAGACGCAGGAGATCTACCTGGACCGCAGCGTTCCCGACATCCTCCGGAGCAAGCTCGAGCGGCACGGCCTGGGCTCCGAGGACGTCGAGCTGCGGCTGCTCGAGAGCTACCCCGAGCGCGAGTTCGTCGTGCAATACGGCGAGAGCGATCTCGCGTTCATCAGCCGACTGGCCGAGCACGTCGGCATCAGCTTCTTCTTCGAGCACGAGGGCGGCCGCGACAGGATGGTCTTCACCGACCACCCGTCCGGCTTCCGCCCCGCCTCGGGCGCGGAGACGGTGCCCTTCCGCGCTCGCGGCGAGGCCGCGGGCATCTTCGCCCTCGAGGTGACGACCGACCTGGTGCCCACCAGCTACGTCGTGCAGGACTACAACTACCGCGCACCGCAGCTCGACCTGACGGCCTACGCCAGCCTGGGCTCGGGCGACGGCGGCGGCGTGGTCGAGTACGGCAGCCACGTCAAGACGCCCGAGGAGGCCGGGAAGCTGGCGCAGATCCGGGCGGACGAGCGGCTGTCGCGGCAGCGCGTGTACGAGGGCAAGGCCAGCCGCGCGGCGCTGTCCGCCGGGCGGCGCGTGACCCTGATCGAGCACCCGCGCTTCCCGGAGCCGGAGGAGCTGCTCCTCGTCGAGGTGGAGCACGAGGCGAGGTTCCCCGCGTTCAAGGACGCCGGCGAGCAGAGCCCGTTTTACAGGAACGCATTCCGCGCCATCCCGGCGCGCGTCGCCTACCGGCCGCCGCGCCGGACGCCGAGGCCGCGCATCTCCGGCGTGGTGACGGGGATCGTGCAGCCGGGGCACGGGGGAAAGACGAACGGCGTCGCCCAGCTCGACGCCGAGGGGCGCTACACGGTCCAGCTCCACTTCGACACGGCGGAGCCGGGCGAGCAGAGGGCCTCGCGCCCGGTCCGTATGGCGCAGCCCTTCAGCGGCGTGGGCCACGGGATGCACTTCCCGCTCCGCCCGGGCACCGAGGTCGTCGTGGCGTTCGCCAACGGCGACCCGGATCGCCCGGTGATCCTCGGGGCCATGTTCAACCCGCTCGCGCCGTCGCCCGTGACGGCCCGCAACGCCAACCAGAGCCGCATCACCACGGCGTCCGGCGCCATGCTCGAGATCTCGGAGAAGCGATGATGAAGCCCACGACGGTCGGGATCCACTTCCGCTCCGAGGCCGCCCCGGCCGGGGCGTTCACGGTGCTGGGGCTCCGCGGCGAGGAGGCGCTGTCGCGCCCGTACCGCTTCGAGATCGATCTCGCGTCGACCGATCCCGCGCTGCCGCTCGACGACCTCGTCGGCGCGGCCGGGGAGCTCGATCTCGCCGGCCGCGCGGTCCCGGGGGTCGTGGCCGAGGTGGAGCAGGGCGGCGCGCTCGGCGGCGATCGGTACGCCTACCGGGTCGTGCTCGTGCCGCGCCTCGCCCTGCTCGGCCTCGCGCGGCAGACGCGCATCTACCAGCGGCTCAGCGTGCCGGACCTGGTGGAGGCGGTGATCGCCGGGAGCGGCCTCGGGATCGAGGTGGAGCGGCGGCTCGAGCGGGCGTATCCGCCGCGCGAGCACGCCGTGCAGTACCAGGAGAGCGCGCTCGACTTCATGTCGCGGCAGCTGGAGCAGGCGGGCGTCAGCTACTTCATCGAGCCGCGCGAGGGGGCGGAGCGGCTCGTCCTCTGCGACCACCCGGGCGGCTTCCGGGGCGCGGTCGGGGCCGCGATGGGGGAGGCCGGAGGGGTGCGCGCGCTGCGCTGCCGGCGCCGGATGTCGCCGCGCGCGCTCGTGCTGCTCGACTACAACGATCGCACGCCCGAGGTGCCGCTGGAGGCCGAGGCCGAGGTCGACGCGCGCGGCTTCGGGCTGCTCGTCGACGAGGGCGGCTCGTTCGCGGCGCCCGAGGAGGGCGCCGCGCTCGCCGCCGTGCGCGCCGAGGAGCTGCGCTGCCGCGCGACCGTGTACGACGGCGCGATCGGCGCGCCGATCGCCGCGGGCGAGCGCCTCGGGCTCTCCGGCCATTTCCGGACCGACTGGAACCGCGATTACCTGGTGACGCGCGCCGTGCACCGCGCCGGGGCGGGCGATGAGCCGCGCTATGCTTGCGAGTTCGAGGCCATCCCGGCCTCGACGCGCTACCGCCCGCCGCGCGCCACGCCGAGGCCGCGCCTCGAGGGCGCGATGGTCGCCCACGTCGACGCGCGCGGCCCGGAGGGCGTCGCCGCGGTCGACGCCGAGGGGCGCTACCGCGTGGTGATGCCGTTCGATCTGAGCGGCGCGGCCGAGGCGCAGGGCTCGGTGCCGATGCGCCTGGCGACGCCCTACGGCGGGGCCGACGAGGGCATGCACTTCACGTTGCGCAAGGGCGCCGAGGTGCTGTGGACCGGCGTCGGCGGGGATCCCGAGCGGCCGGTGATCACCGGCGTCGTGCCCAACGCGAAGAGCCGCGTGGTCACGAGCGCCGACGAGGGGCGCGGCCGCATCCGGATGCCGAACGGGGCGATGGTCGAGATGGGAGGCGGCTTCGGGCGCGCGCGCGGCGGGCCCGCAACGCGCGCCGGCGCCGAGGGCGCGCTGCCGACGGAGCAGCAGCTCGGCCAGGACGAGATGACGACCACCGCGAGCAGCGCGGAGGACTGGATCCGCATCGCGGTCCCCCACAGCGACGGGAAGTACAGCTACCTGCGCTACGGCGAGCGGGCGACCGCGTCGGCCGGTACGTTCACCGAGTCCGCGCGGCTCGATCCGACCGCGGGGTTCGGCGACAGCGGCTGGACGTGGTCGAGCCTCGACAACGGCTACGACACGAGCTCGGACGCAAGCGACAAGGGGAAAGCGGCGCACTTCGGCTGGGCGGCGAGCGACGGGGTCTACGATCACACGGACGGCAACCGCACGGTCGTGACCCAGGGGGACTACCAGTCGGTCACCACGGGCAACCGCACCGACGTCGTCCTCGGGAACTACAGGCTCGTCATCCCGAACCGGACGCTCGGCATCTTCGACGTGGACTTCTACTCGATGACGTTCAGCAAGGACTGGCAGGGCTGGCGAAAGACGACGCGCAGCCACGTCTCGACGGTCAACCTCACGTACGGCGACAACTCGAATTTCTTCACCGGCGTCAACTTCGGGGCGAGCCTCGGCGGGAACTACAGCATCGCGGCGGGCGTGAACGGCAACGTCTTCCTCGGGCTCAACACGGGGATCACGGCCGGGATGAGCTGCAACATCGCGTACGGCCCGGTGCTCGAGTTCGGCAGCACGAAGAAGCTCACCACGGCCGACGAGCAGGACATCAAGGCGCGCTCCAAGGTGCACCTGCGCGTGCGGAGCACCGACGCCCCGACGGTCGAGGCCGCGAAGCCGTGGGCAGCCGCCGTGGTCGCGGGCGCCCTGGGCGCGGTGGCGGGCCCGCTCGGCGCCTCCGCGGGCAAGGACGATCTCGAGAAGGGCGGCGGGCTCACGGCCACGACGTGGGGCATCGCGACGCTCGGGGCGCTCGTCGGAACGTACCTGGTCCACAAGCTCGCCCACGCGAACCCGGTGAACGACGCCGAGCTGATCATCGAGCCGGCCCAGCTCCTGCTGCGCTGCGGCGGGCTCGGCGGCGCGTACATCAAGATCGAGCCCGCCGCGATCGAGCTCGCCTGCGGTCCCTCCAAGCTCAAGCTCAGCGCCGCCACCGGGATCACGCTCGAGACGAGCCCAGGCGCCCAAATCAGGGCCAATACGGCCTCTTCCTTCCTGATACTCGATAACCAAGCCGCCTCCCTGCAATTTGCCGAGAACAACGTCACGGCGGACATGGGGGGAATCGTCGTCAAGGGGGACCGGACTCAGTTCATGTAGGAGGGGCCCGCTCGGCGGGCAGACGTGCGCGCGCCCCTGCGCGCGTCGAGAGCTGCCATGAAAATCGTCAATCATACCCCCACCACGTTCGCCGCGGTAGCCTGGCAGATCCGGCCCCCGCAATGGGCCCTGTGCCTGATCGCGAAGGGCACCTACCGCCTCGTGCCCGGCGAGCCGGCGATCCCCGCCGGCGCCCCGGAGCCGCCGCTCGGCGACGTGCACGAGGGCGACGATCCGCGCGGGGCGCTTCTCCATGCGTCCGACTTCGCCCCCTTCAAGCCGAAGGCGGATCTCCTGCTGACCGGCAAGGCCCACGCGCCCGGCCGCCGGCCCGTCAGCTCCCTGCCGGTGAGCTTCGCCGTCGGCAAGACGTCGCTCGCGCTGCAGGTGACCGGCGACCGGTACTGGACCGACCCGGCCGCCGGCAAGCGCACCGACCCGCAGCCGTTCGTCGAGATGCCGCTCGGCTTCGACCGCGCCTTCGGGGGCCCGGGCTTCGCGGCCAACCCGGTTGGGCGCGGCGTGTTCGACCCGGGCGAGCGCGATCTCCGGCGACGGCCGCTGCCCAACATCGAGGATCCACGCGCGCCGGTCGACTCGCCCGCGGCGCGGCCGCCGCCCGCGGGCTTCGGGCCGCTCGCCGCCGCCTGGGCGCTGCGCGCGAGCAAGCTCGGCACCTACGACGAGCGCTGGCTGAAGCAGCGCTGGCCCTTCTTCCCCGACGATTTCGACTGGAGCCACTTCAACGCGGCCGTGCCGGCGCTCCAGGCCGAGTACCCGCGCGGCGACGAGGAAATCGTCTGCCACAACCTGCACCGCGCGCGGCGCGAGTACCGCGCGCGGCTCCCCGGCGTCCGGATGCGCTGCTTCCTCGACGAGCTCGCGGGCGGCGCGGAGCGCTTCCGCGAGGTGCAGCTGCACCTCGACACGGTCCGCGTCGACATGGAGGCCGAGGCGCTCATCCTCGTGTGGCGGGGCCACGCGCCCGTCTCCGCCGAGGACCACCCCGAGGTGCGGCACGTGCTCCTCGAGAGCGAGCCGCTCGGCGAGGGCCGCGTCGCGGCCGCGCGCTACCGCGAGCGGCTCGCGCTCGCGCTGCTGGAGGCGCGCCCTGCCGTGGCGGAGGCGCCCGCCGCGGCGGCGCCGCCCGGCAACGACAACGACAGAGCGCCTCCCCTGGCCGGCGTCGACGACGCCGAGCTCCTCGCGCAGATCCGCGCGACGCTCGAGCGGGGCGGCGCCCCCGCGGCGCTCGTGGCCTCGCTCGGCACGCCCGGCGCGGAGCTCGAGGCGTGGCTGGGCAAGCTCGGCGGGGATCCGGCGCAGCTCGACGAGATCCAGCGGAAGAGCCGCGAGCAGATGAAGAAGGCGCTCGAGGCCGGGGGGCACGACCCGGTGCAGCTCGACGCGCTGGACCGCGAGGACGAGGCGCGGGACCGGGCAGCCACGGAGCGCGCGGCGCCGTGGACGCGCGAGCGCGTGGAGCTCTGCCTGTCGATCCGCGAGAGCATGGCGGGCGCCGATCTCTCGGGGCTCGACCTGTCGGGGCTCGACCTCAGCGAGGCGAGCCTCGCGCGCGCGCTGCTCGTCGGCGCCGACCTGACCGGCGCCCGCCTCGCCGGGGCCGACCTCGACGGCGCGACGCTCGCTCGCGCCAGGATGGCGGGCGCGTGGCTCCCGGCGGCCAGGCTGAACGACGCCGACCTCTCCGGCGCCGACCTCGCGGGCGCCGACCTGACCGGCGCGGCGCTCGGCAAGGCGCGCCTCGACCGCGCGGCGCTGCGCGGGGCCGTCCTGACCGGCGCGGCCGCGGCCGGCGCCTCGTTCCTCGAGGCCGACCTCACCGGGGCGCGGCTCGACGGCGCGCAGCTCGCCGGCGCCCGCCTCGCGCGCGCGGCGCTCGACCGCGCGTCCTTCGGCGGCGCGGCGCTCGAGGGCGCGAGCCTCGAGGGGGCGCACGGCGAGGCGGTCGACCTGCGCGGCGCCGACCTGCGCGGGCTGCGCGCCTCGGAGCACACCCGCCTGCCGCGCGCCCAGGCGCGCGGCGCCCGCGCCGACGGCTCGCGCTGGATGCACGCCGACCTCACGGGCGCCGACCTCGCGCTGTCGAGCCTGCGCCGCGCGGATCTCGGCCGGGCCGAGCTCGGCGGCGCCGACCTGCGCGGCGCCGACCTGGCGGGCGCCGACCTGACGCGGGCGCGGCTCGGCGGCGCCCGCCTCGAGCGGGCGAACCTGCACGGGGCTCGCCTCGAGGCCGCCGACCTGCGCGGCGCCGACCTGCGCGGCGCCGGGCTGTACGAGGCCGCCCTGTGGCAGGCGCGGCTCGAGGGCGCCGACCTGGAGGACGCGCAGCTCGCGTCCACGCTGCTCACGAGCGATCGAGGCGCGACGTGACCTCCGCCGCCGCCACCTCCGCGGGCTTCGCGCGGGACAAGGAAGATCTCCTCGCGCGCCTCGACGCCGGGCCGCTCGATCCGCCGATGATCGTCGGCCTCGACCTGCGCGGCGTCGACCTCGCGGGCCGCGATCTCTCGGGCGTGCTCTTCAACGGCGTCGACCTGAGCGACGCGCGGCTCGCCGGCGCGCGGCTCGCCGGCGCCGTCTTCCTGGCCGTCACGCTCCGCGGGGCCGATCTGTCGGGCGCGCGCCTCGAGCGCGCGGTGCTCGCGCGCCACGCGCGGCTCACCCGCGACGCCGCGGCCGCGACGCTGCCGCTCGAGGCCGATCGCGACTTCGGCGCCGAGGCCGTCGAGGCGCTGCGCGCCGCCGGGTACGCGGGGTATGCCGCCGGGGCCACGTCGCTCGCCGGCGCGTCGCTCCGCGGGGCCGATCTGTCGGGCGCGCGCCTCGAGGGCGTGGACCTCGCCGGCGCCGATCTCTCGGCCGCGACGCTGACCGGCGCCGCGCTCGCGGGGTGCGCCCTCGACGGCGCGCGCCTCGACGGCGCGACGCTCCGCGAGGTCGAGCTCGACCGCTGCGCGCTCGCGGGCGCGAGCTTCATCGACGCCGAGCTCGCCGCCGTGACGCTCATCGGCGTCGCGCTCGGCGCGCTCGACCTGTCGCGCGCGCGCCTCGTCCGCGGGCTCCGCATTCCGAACCAGGACCTCCGCGGCGCGGCGCTCCCGCGCGACCTCGCCGGCGGCGACCTCACGGGCGCGAACCTCGCCGGCGCGGACCTGTCCGGCTTCGACCTGCGCGGCTGCAAGCTCGACGCGGCCGATCTCGACGGCGCGCTGCTCCCGTCCGCGGCGCTCGGCGGCGCCTCGCTGCGCGGCGCCTCGCTGCGCGGCGCGCGCCTCGCCGGCGCCACGCTGAGCGGGGCCGACCTCGAGGGCGCGGTGCTCGAGCGCGCGAACCTCGACGGCGCCCGGCTCGACGGCGCCGGCCTCGAGGGGGCCGACCTCACCGGCGCCAACCTGTCGGGCTGCGATCTCTCGGGCGCGCGCCTGCGCGGCGCCCGCCTGCGCGGCGCGCTGCTCGCGGCCGCCGCGCTGCGCGGGACCGAGCTCACCGGCGCCGATCTCGCCGAGGCGTCGCTCCAGGACGCCGCGCTCGACGGCGCGGATCTGCGCCGCGCGCGCCTCCCGGGCGCCCGCCTCGCCCGGGCCGAGCTCACCGGCGTCGATCTCTCGGACGCCGACCTCGCGGGCGCCGATCTCTCCGAGGCGCGCGTCGCGGGCGGGCGCCTCCGCGGCGCGAACCTGTCCGGCGCGCGCCTGCACGGCGCCACGCTGAAGCGCGCGCAGCTCGCCGGCGCCGCCCTCTCCGGCGCGGATTTCGGGGGGGCCTCGCTCGAGGGGACCTCGCTGCTCGGGCTCGATCTCCGGGGCGCGCGGCTCGCCGGCGCGCGGCTCGCGAAGAGCTCGCTCGTCGAGGCGAAGCTCGGCGGGATGGATCTCTCGGGCGCGGTGCTCCGCGACTGCGACCTGTCGCGCGCGGACCTCCGGGACGCGCGGCTCGACGGGGCCGATCTGGTGCAAGCGAGCCTGGCCGGCGCCCAGCTGGGCGGCGCCTCGCTCGTCTCGGCGCGCCTCGGGGTCGCGAACCTGACCGGCGCCAGCCTCCGGGGCGCGCGGCTCGCCGGCGCGGATCTCTCCCGGGCGTGCCTCGACGGCGCCGCGCTCACGCGCGCCGATCTCGGCGGCGCGCGGCTCGACGAGGCGATGGCGCGCAAGGCGGATCTGAGCGGCGCGCGGCTCGAGGGCGCCTCGCTCGTCGGCGCGGATCTGTCGCACGCCGACCTGTCGGGCGCCGATCTGTCGGGCGCCGATTGCCGCGGCGTGAACCTGCACCGGGCGGCCACCGCGCACACGCGCTGGGATGGCGCGAAGCGCGAGGGCGCCCGCGGGACCGATCCGGATCGTGCCCGCGCCGAGGACTGGCGCCCGCCCACGCTGTTATGAACGGCCGACGACGGCCGCGAAGCCACGACCCGAGGACCCCCGCCATGCCCACCGCTGCCCTCCCTGCTCTCCCCGTCGAGCCCCCGCCCTCCGACGCGCGCCCCGAGGGGCTCCGCGACGGCGCGCCGTGCGCGCCGTGCGTGTCGTGCGTGTCGTGCGTGTCGTCAGAGGAGCGCCCGCTGCGCATCGTGGCGCGCGCGGGCGCCTCGGCGTCGATCGTCGAGCGCGACGGCCACGAGGTCGTCGCGGTGCACGACCGGGCCGGCCGGCTGCTCTTCGAGTACGACGCGGAGACCGGTCGGGGCAGCCTCGTCGCGGCGGGCGGCCTCTCGCTCGCGGCGCCCGGGGGCGACATCGATCTCGTGGCGGGCGGCGCCATCCGCTGCTGGGCGGCCGGCGAGGTCGCGATCGCGAGCCGGAGCGGCGCGACCCTGAGCGCGCGCGCCGGCGAGCGCGGCGCGACGGTGCAAGTCGCGCCCGGGCGGGTCACCGTGGCCGGGGAGGCGCTCGCCGCCGTCGCCGAGCGGGGCGACGTGCGCATCGCCGAGGCGCGCTATGAGGGGCGGACGCTCACTGCCGTGCTGGAGCGGGCGCACACCACCGTGGGCAAGCTCGAGTCGATCGCCGGGCGGGTGATCGCGCGGGCGGGGGATCTCTTCCAGGAGGTGCGCGAGCTGCACCAGCTCCGCGCCGGGCGGGTGCGCGCGCTGGTCGAGGACGTGATCGAGCTGCGCGGGCGTGAGGTATCGGTGGACGCGCGCGAGGATGTGAGCATCGATGGCCAGCGGATCAACCTGGGGTAGGAGGGCGCGGCGATGTTCCCTGTGACCACGACGCAGGCCGGGATCTGCCAGGCCATGCCGGACACGTGCAAGACCCCTGCGCCGCCTGGTCCGCCGGTGCCGCTGCCGTACCCGAACGTGGCGATGTGCAACCAGGCGCTCCCGAGCACCTGCGCCCTGAAGGTGCTGGTGGAGGGCAAGCCGGTGCTCACGAAGCAGAGCGAGATCCCGATGTCGACCGGCGACGAGGCGGGCGCTGCCGGCGGCGTCGTGAGCGGCAAGATCAAGGGCGAGGCGATGTTCCGCAGCTTCTCGGCGAAGGTGAAGGCCGAGGGCAATCCGGTCGTGTTCCACGCGTGCGCGGTGGCGCAGAACGGAAAGAGCCCGAACATGCCCATGGGCGTGCAGGTCGCGCCGTCGCAGGCGAAGGTGACAGTGAGCGGCTGAGGGGCCGCGCGGCTGGCGGAGGGGGTCCACGTGGCGGCGCGTCGTTACCGCGTGGTTCACCGCAGCCGGTACGAGCTCGGGGCCGAGGGCGCGGTCGCGTGCCGGCTGGAGGCGCACCTCACCCCGCGCGCGCTGCCGCATCAAGCGGTCGAGTTTCACCAGCTCGTGATGCGGCCATTGCCACGCTCGAGGCGGGTCGAGGAGGACGCCTTCGGCAACCTTTGCACGCGGATAGAGATCTGTGGGAGCTTCGGCGCGATCGATGTCACGGCCCTCAGCGTTGTGCGCCTCTGCGAGGAGGCGGCGGGCGGCGCCGGCGATCTCGGGGACGACTGGCGGGCGGTGGCGGCGCGCACGGCGGCCGCCGCGGCGGAGGACCCGGCGCTGCGCGCGCTCGTGGAGGGCACGGCGCGCGCGCCGCGGAGCGGCGCGATGGCGGACTACGCGCGGGGGTGCTTCCGGGAAGGCCTCCCGCTCGGCGGCGCGCTGGAGGGGCTGGTCGACCAGATCCGACGGGATTTCACCTTCACCCCAGGCGTCACCGCCGCGGACACCGGCATCGCCGTCTTCTGCGAGCTCCGGCGCGGCGTCTGCCAGGACTTCGCGCACCTCGCCGTGGCGTGCTTGCGATCGATGGGCCTCGCGGCGCGTTATGCGAGCGGCTACGTGGCCGGCTCCGCCTCGGCGCCGGCGCGCGCCTCGCACGCGTGGGCGTCGGTGTGGTTGCCGTCGGGCGGCTGGCACGACCTCGATCCGACGCTCGGGCGCCTGGGCGCGCCCGGGCACATCGTGCTGGGCTACGGACGCGACTACGATGACGTCGCGCCCCTCAGGGGCACCGCCGAAGGCGCGCGCGGCGTCGAGCTGCGGACGGAGATCGCGGTGGCGCCGCAGGGAAGCGAATGACGTCGCGCCGTTTGCACGAGCGGGTCGCGCGTACCCAGCCGAAAATCGAAAGGAGCTCGAGCAATGATCGAGGTTGCCGGACCGAACGCCCTCGTGACGGGCGGGAGGTCGCTCGATGAGACCGTGGACTTCCTCCTGTAGATGGGCGCGTCGGCCGCGGCGCCGCGCAAGGCGAGCCCCACACCGGAGGTCGTCGACCGCGTACGAGCCGCCGTGCGCGAGGCGGTCGCGCCGCACGACGGCCCGGAGGGCGTGCGCAAGGCGAGCGCCGCGTGGATCGTGACGGCGGCAGTGGACTTGACGCCTCCCTGACGCCCTTCCCGCTCGTCAGCACACCCATATCGTTCAAATGCCTGGATCCCTGTCTGATGTTCGACGGAACCGCCGAGAGGGCCATCAAGCTCTACGAGAGCGCGCTCGGGGCGAAGCGTGAAGGCGTGATGCGCTTCGGCGATGTGCCGGGCGACAACCCATCTCCCGAGAGCAAGGACCGGATCATCCACGCCACGCTGCACATCGGTCCTGGCGTCATCATGGTCAGCGACACGATGCCCGGCACGCCGGCCGCAAAGGGGAGCAACACCGAGGTTGCTTGCACTTCGGCGATATCGCGGAGAGGACGAAGGTGTTCGACGCGCTCGCCGCGGGCGGCGACGTCACGATGCCCCGGCCACCTCGGTCCCCCGCCAAACGGACTTCCGCACGCGCGCCCCGCCTCGTGCGTCCCCGCGCGCACGCCGCCGCTCGCTCCCTGGCACGGCGCCCGCATACCGACCGTCGCGAAGGACGTGGCGGGGGGGACCACGCGGAGGAGACCCATGAGCCAGAGAGCATCCGATCAAGCCATCCAGGTGAAGCCGCTCGCAGGGCACATCGGCGCCGAGATCCACGGCGCCGACATCTCGAAGCCGCTGCCCGACGAGGCCGTGACGGCCATCCGCGCGGCGCTGCTGAAGTGGAAGGTCGTCTTCTTCCGGAACCAGCCGCTCGGCCACGCCGAGCAGATCGCCTTCGCCGCGCGCTTCGGCGAGGTGACCTATGCCCATCCGCACGAGGACGAGCCGTTCGACGAGCACCCGGAGATCCTCGCCATCGACAGCCGCCGCTACGATCGCCGCTACGGCAGGCGCTTCAGCTACGAGAACCGCTGGCACACCGACGTCACCGCGGCCGTGAATCCGCCGGCGGCGTCGATCCTGCGGGCGCACATCCTGCCGCCCTACGGCGGCGACACGACCTGGACGAACCTCGTGGCAGCCTACGAGGGGCTGTCCGCGCCGGTGCGCGCGCTCGTCGATGGCCTGCGCGCGGAGCACCGCTTCGGGCTGCGGTTCGCGCCGCAGGACCAGGACAGCCCGTACCTGCGCAAGGTGCGCGAGAACCCGCTGATCTCGATCCACCCCGTGGTGCGCGTCCACCCCGAGACCGGGGAGCGGGCGCTGTTCGTCAGCCCGGGCTTCACAAGCCACATCGTCGGGCTGTCGCCGCGCGAGAGCAGCGCGATCCTCGACCTGCTCTTCGAGCAGATCAGCCGCCCGGCGTACACGGTGCGGTTCCGGTGGGAGCCGGGCAGCATTGCGTTCTGGGACAACCGGGCCACGGCGCACCTGGGGCCGCAGGACCTCGGGCACCTCGACGTCGAGCGCGTCCTCTACCGGGTGACGCTGACCGGAGACATCCCGGTGGGGGTCGACGGGGTCCGCTCCGAGATCGTGGCCGGGGAGCCGTTCGGCAAGCGGCCTCCGAGCAAGGTAAAGCCCGCCCGCAAGGACAAGGCGCCCGAGGCGGAGGTGCAGGCATGAGCGCCGCGAGCGCAGGCGTCGAGAGGACGTCGTTCGAGGGGCCCCATGGGCCGGTGGACGCGGTGCAGGTCCGCCCGGCGTCGGGTGGGCGCTCGCCGGCGCCGGCGGTGCTGATCCTCCACGAGGGGCTGGGGCTCACGGTCCATACGATCGAGCTGGCAAGGCGCTTCGCGCAGGAAGGGTACCTCGCGTTTGCGCCGAACCTGTATTCGCACGACGCGACGCACCGGACCTTCACCGAGGCGGAGGTGGCCCGGGGGGTGAGCCTGCTGCGCGCGGCCGACCGCGACGAGGTGGTCGCTCGGTTGCCGGCGAGCGAGCAGGAGCGGCTGAAGAAGGTGTTCGCCTGGTTCGGTAGCCGCGACACGTCGACGTACCTGCCCGACGCGAGGGCGGCGGCGGCGCACCTCGTCGGCCGGTCGGACGTGCGGCCGGGGGGCGTCGCCGCCGTCGGGTTCTCGCTGGGCGGAGGGCTCGTGGGGCAGCTCGCGGTCGCAGGCGTGGCGCTCGCGGCGGGCGCGGTGTTCTACGGGCAGGCGCCGGCTCTGGAGCAGGTGAAGAACGTGCGGTTTCCGCTGCAGGTGCATTATGCCGAGGAGGATCCGGCGATCACCCCGAGGGCGCCAGCGGTGGGGGAGGCGTTCAGGGCAGCGGGGCGGGAGCTGATCTCGTTCGTGTACCCTGGGACGCGCCACGGGTTCTTCAACGAGACGCGGCCGGCGTACCACGCCGACGCGGCGCAGCTCTCGTGGCGGCGCACGCGGGAATTCTTCGCCGAGCGCACCGGCAACGTCGCGCAATGGCGACCGCAGGCCGTCGCCGGCGAGGGTGCGCGCGCTGCAGGGTAGCCGCAGCTCCGTCGCTGGTACCTCCGGCACCTCAACCTGCGACACCTCCGACACCTCAACCTCGACACCTCAACCTGGGTCGGGTCGGAACCTCGAACCTCAACCTGGGTCGGGTCGGAACCTCGAACCTCAACCTGGGTCGGGTCGGAACCTCGAACCTCAACCTGGGTCGGGTCGGAACCTCGAACCTCAACCTGGGTCGGGTCGGAACCTCGAACCTCAACCTGGGTCGGGTCGGAACCTCGAACCTCAACCTGGGTCGGGTCGGAACCTCGAACCTCAACCTGGGTCGGGTCGGAACCTCGAACCTCAACCTGGGTCGGGTCGGTCCCGCCCATGGCACGGATGCTGCTGGGCGCGCGCCATGACCGCCTCCACGCCCATCGCCGAGAGCAACGCTCCGAAGCCCATCCATACCGACGACGCCGGACTCATCGCCGGCGCGATCACCCTTCCCGCGCCCGCCGGCGACCTCCCCGGCTACCGCGCCCACCCCGCCTCCGGTGGCCCCTTCCCTCTGGTGCTGGTGATCCAGGAAATCTTCGGCGTCCACGAGCACATCCGCGACGTGGTCCGTCGCTTCGCGCACCGCGGCTACTACGCCCTCGCCCCGGATCTGTTCGTTCGGCAAGGCGACCCGAGCCACCTCCGCACCGTCGACGAGCTCCGGGCTCTGGCGGGCCGCGTGCCCGACCGGCAGGTGCTCTCGGATCTCGATGCGGGCGTGGCCTTCGCCGAGGCCTCCGGAAAGGCCGACGTCCGCAAGGCGGCCGCGGTCGGCTTCTGCTGGGGCGGGCGCATCACGTGGCTGTACGCCGCGCACAACCCGGCGCTGAAGGCGGCCGTGGCCTGGTACGGACGCCTGACCGGCGATCGGACCGAGGCCCAGCCCAAGCACCCGATCGACGTGGCGAGCGCGCTGCAGGCCCCCGTGCTCGGCCTCTATGCCGGACAGGACCAGGGCATCCCCCTCCCGACGGTCACCGCGCTGCAGGAGGCGCTCCGCTCCGCCTCCCAGACCGGCAGCGCGCCCGGCGCCGCGCACTCCGAAATCCGGGTCTACCCTGACGTCCCGCACGCCTTTTACGCCGACTACCGGCCGAGCTACCGGCCGGAGGCCGCCGCCGACGCCTGGCAGCGCCAGCTCGACTGGCTGGCACGACACGGCGTCGCCTGACGGCGACCGGCCGCGACAGCGCCCCGGCGATCCCTGCTGCCCCGGCAACAAGCTGCGCCTCCACTGCTACTCCTTACGCACCCCACGCCCGCGCCACCGCGCCCCGCGATCGGATACCCTGACGCGGTGCGCGCCAGGATCCGAGACACCGAGCTCTACTTCGACGTCGAGGGCATGGGCCTCGTCCCCGAAGGCCCGCGGATGCGCGAGAAGCCGGTGATGTTCGTCGTACATGGCGGACCTGGCGCAGATCACGCCTCGCACAAGGGCGGGATGACGCCCCTCGCCGACCAGGCGCAGCTCGTCTACTTCGATCATCGCGGACAGGGCCGCTCCGCGCGCGGGCCAAAGGAAACGTATACCCTCGAGAACAACGTCGAGGACATGGAGGCGCTGCGCCTGCACCTCGGCCTCGATCGTATCGTGGTGATGGGCACCTCCTATGGGGGCATGGTGGCCATGGCCTATGCGCTCGAATACCAGCGAAACATCTCCCATCTCATCCTGGTGGCCACGGCGGCCAGCCATCGCCTCATCGACCGGGCGAAGCGGATCGTCGCGGAGCGCGGCACGGAGCAGCAGAGAGCGGCGTGCGAACGCCTCTGGGCCGGCGAGATCGAGAGCGACGAGCGGTTCTCCGACCTCCTCCAGATCCTGGGGCCCCTCTACTCGACCACCTTCGACCCACAGAAGGCGGCCGAGGCCCGCGCGCGCACCATCTACAACGTCGACGCGTGGAACGTCGGCCTGGAGGGGTTCATGCGGACATTCGATTTCACGCCGCGCCTCCCCGAGATCGCGGTGCCCACGCTCGTCATCGCCGGCCGACACGACTGGATCTGCCCACCCGATCTCTCCGAGGAGATCGCGCGGCTCATCCCGGGCGCGGATCTACGTGTCTTCGAGCGCAGCAGCCACTGGGTGCGCGCTGACGAGCCGCGGGCGCTGCTCGACGCCGTCGCCGGCTTCCTGGCCCAGAGGCGGTAGCGCGCAAAGCGCACCGCCGAGCGCCGCGCCCGCTACTGGATACCGGCCTTCTTCATCGCCGCGGGCATCCGCTGGACGATGACCGTCCCGACCTTCTTCCCCACCTCGCCGCTGATCTCCGGGAGGAGCTTCGCGGCCTTCTTTCCGACCGGCGTGCCATAGAACTTGATGAGCTCCTTCAGCTCATCGGCGGTGAACTTCCCCGCATAGATCTCGACGTTCCACTGGACGAGCTCGTCGTACGGCAGCACCTCGGCGACCACCGCCTTCAGCTTGCTGGCGTCCCTGGCAGAGACCTTCGCGCCCGCTTGCTGCATCGAGGCTCCCATGTTGGTCATCAGCTGATCGAGGAGCGCATTGTAAACGTCCTTCGGCATCACGAGGTGCGTGAGCTCCAGGGCGAGCTTCTTCTCCGCCTCTCCGGCGTACGCGCTGCCGAGCGACACGAAGGAGAGCAGGGTCACAACGGCGAGCGAGACGATCCATGAACGAAGCGCGTGCTTTTTCATGGGCCCTTTGTATCACGACAGCGCCGCGATCCGCGCCGCGCAGGCCCGCCGCATCCCCTCCCCGGAGCCGCCGCGACACCCGAGGAGCCGCCACGCAGGAGCCGTTCGGGCGCTCGGTCACACGACCGTCACCTCGTCTCCGACGCGCAACGTGCCGGCTTTCGTCTCCTGGATGTAGTTCTGTCCGAAGTTCACGTCGCTGGGCTTCTGCGCGTCGCGCCGGTACGTGGCCAGCGTGCGGAGCGGCTCCGGACCGCGCTCTGCGGTGAGCTGGTCGGTCGTGGTGACGACGCAGCGGGCGCACGGGCCGCCGGCGCGGAGCACGAGCTCTCCGATGCGGACGCGGCCCCACCGGTCCTCGTCGAAGGCAGCGCAGCCGCTCACGACGAGGTTGGGCCGGAAGCGATCCATCGGCAACGGCGCGGCGCCCCGGCCCTCGAGGTGAGCGTTCAGATCGGCGAGGGAGGCCTCGGAGATCACGAGCAGCGGGAACTCGTCGGCGAACGACACGACGTCTTCCTGGCCTGCCACCGAGGCCTTGAGGACGGGCCGCCGGAACGCCTCGCCGATGCGGACGAGGCGCGCCGGGTGATCCAGGACGCCGCTGAGCCACACGGCGGCTTCGTCACCGCAATCCTCGGCCAGGAGGCCGCTGCTGCTCCAGACCTCGACCGTGAGCAGGCGCGCGCCCTCGGCCCTGCGCGGCACGGAGATCGGCGGCCGGCCGGCGAAGCCGAGCGTGAGCGCGCTCTCGGAGAGCTGCGTCTCGATGAGCGCCATGCGCGGCAGCGGGCGCTGCGTGAGGGGCTTTCCCTCGGGGTCGACGATCATGAACCGCCGATCGCCCGCGAGGCCGAGCGCGTCGACGGCGACCGCGTCGACCGCGAGGCCCCGGCAACCTTTGACGGGATAGATGTGGATCGCGGAGAGTCGCATTCCGGAGCTTATAACACCCCTCGGGCGCTCGACGCCCGGAGAAGCGCGGCGCGCACGTCCCGAGCGCCCGCGCTCCCCGTCGTCATGCCACGGCGCCTCCCTCCGCCGGTATCCCGAGCACCTGCCGCAGGTCCATCCCCACGACGACGTCGGCGTTCTGCTGCACCCATTCGACGAGCGCGGGGCGCAGGGCGCGCGCGATCTCTTCCTTGACGAGCCCTTCCACGACGCTCGGCCCGAGGCGCTGCGGGTCGAGCGCGACGCCGCCGCCCGCGACCAGGGCGCTGAACAGGCGCACGAGCGACTCGGCGCCCGCTGCCTGGCGCGCCGCGCCGAGCGGCTCGATCCGCTCGACGGCGATCTCGCCGCCGCGCTTCACGACGAAGCGACGGACGTCGGCCTGGTCGACTCCCCCCTTGTGGAGCACCGCCGAGGAGCAGTCGACCTCGATGCGCTGCACGCGCGGCGCGGTCTCGATCTCCTGCCGGGTGCCCTCGATATCGACGCTGGCCGCGATGGTCGCGCCGGCCGGAATGCGGAACCCGTCCGAGCCCACCCCGCCCGCGAGCTCCTGGTGAAGCGTCAGCCGCGCAGACAAGCGGGCGCCCCGCACGGCCGTGCTGCCGCCGGCCTCGAGGTTCGAGAGCACCTGACGCACCGTCACGACGAGATCGGGATCGCTCGTGGGGTCGTACGGGGGCATGGCCATGGGCGTCGACGTGACCAGTCCGCGCATGAAGGCGCGCGCCTCGTCCTCCGCCGATCCCTTTCCGACCTGGACGAGCCCTCCCGTGTAGAAGACGTTGGGCGTCATCGCGCCTGAACGGAAGTCGTACTCGACCTGCTGGAGCCCCATGTCGCCGAGCGGCGGCGGCAGGTCGATGACGAGGTACGGCTCGAAGGTGATCCGCAGGAGCGCCGGCGCGAGCGTCAGGCGGAGCGCCGTCGCGCTCGACGTGGCGAGCGCGGCGATTCCGGTGCGCCTCAGGACGGTGCGAGCGGGGAGATCGAACGAGATCGAGACCGACTCGAGATCGATCCACGACGGCAGGAAGCTCCAGGCCATTCGAGGAGGGTACACCCCCCTGGCCGCCGGAAGCGCGGCCTATTGACCCGCCGCACGGGGCGCGCCCATCATGCCCCGCATGAAGCCAGAGGAATTCCTCGACGAGCTCGACCGCAAGGTCGGTGAGCGCCTCGCCCACATCGGCGCAGCGGCCCGCGCGGCGGAGCCGGCGAGCGGCGTCGGCATCCCGGCGCTGCTCGCGACCGCGCTCAAGAAGGAGCTCGAGGCGACCGAGGAGGCTGCGCTCTGGCTCACCACCGAGACCGACGTGGAGGTGAAGCTCGCCCTCGCCCGCCAGTGCGGCGACGAGGCGAGGCACTACCGGCTCATCGCCGATCGGCTCCGCGCGCTCGGCGTCGACCCCGCCGCGATCCCGGCGAAGTTCGGGCCGCCCACGCCGATGTTCGGGTACCTGAAGGGGCTCGGCTCCACGGTCGAGCGCGTCGCGGCGGGCCAGTTCACGCGGGAGGCGCTCGCGAAGGTGCACAACCAGGCGTTCATCGATTACTGCGAGTCGCAAGGCGACGCCGAGACCGCGCGCCTTTACCGCGAGGTCATCCAGCCGGACGAGGGCCATCACCACGAGATGGGCCGGCGGCTCCTCACGCGCCTCGCGGACACCGAGGAGGCCCAGGCGCTCGCGCGCGCCGCCGCGATGCGCACGCTCGAGATCGCCGAGGAGCTCCAGGAGATCGCCCGCCTGAAGATGGGTATCTGCCGCGCGCCTGGGTGCTAGTGTTCAGGCAGGGTCCTACCGGACCGCCACGACGCTCGATCCAGCCCCTCCGATGCGGTTCGCCCATCTGACCGTCGATGTCCGGGCGTCGATCGCGAGCTAGCGTGTCGTGGTGTCGCGCTGTCGCGCGGAGAGAGCGACCAGGGCGGGAACATCCGTTCGGGCGGGGCGTTCGCGCGTGTCTCGCGGCGTCCCGGCCGTCCGCGAGGCGCGTTCAGGGCGCGGCGGTCTCGGCGTCGGTCGCTGTTCCGAGGCCTATATGCGGGATGGCCCGACATGCGAAAGCCATCGAATCCATGCACCCTCCAGATACCGAAGTTGCCGCCTTGTCGCGAGGCTTACTCGCGGCGAGAGGCGGCCAGTTGGGTCAAGGGGGGGGTTCTCATGATCAAATTTCCGGGGGACAGATCGTTCCGGGAGGTGGCCCGGTTCACCCAGGATTGTGGTTCGATCTGCACGCACGCGGCGCAGTATTGCCTTGAGATGGGAGGCTCTCACGTGAGCGCCCCGCACATGCGGCTGCTCCAGGACTGCGCCGACATCTGCGAGGCGACGTCGAAGCTCCTCCTGCGCAGCTCGCCGCAGATCACCCAGATGATGAGCGTGTGCGCGAGCCTCTGCGAACAGTGCGCGGCGAGCTGCGATAAGCTCACGGGTGATACGCAGATGAGGACGTGCGCAGACGAGTGCCGCCGCTGCGCTGCCGCCTGCCGGCAGATCTGAGAGCGGCGGAGACATGGTGTTCCGTCGGACCGGGAGCCGAGCAGCGGAGTAGCTTTCCTCGCCTTTTGCGGATCGCCGCGCTCCTCCCGGCCAGAGCCCTCGCGCGCGCGGTGGCCCGTCGGCGCCGCGGTCGCGCGTGGTCCGGCGGCGGAGCGACGCCGACGGCGGCGGCGTTCTGGCTCCCCATGGTACCCTCGCGCGCATGCGTTATCGAAGGACCATGGGAGCCGCCGGGTTCGCTCTCCTGTGCGCCGGGTGTGGCAAGGACGCGCCCGAGGCTGCGGTGCTCGCGGTGCGCGACCTGGGTGCGCTGGAGTTTGCCCCGGCGATTCGAGGGCGGGACGGCGGCTACAGCGCGCGGTGGGGCGACCGATCGGTGTGGGTCTTCGGCGACACGACCCTGGAGATGCCGGGGGAAGACGGAGCGCTGTGGAGGTCGAGCACCTTCTGCGCGACCGACGATCTGGATGCGTCGGATGGGCTCTCGTCGCTCACCGAGCCGCTCGACGCGGCCGGCGCGCCGCGGGAGTTCCTGCCGTTCACCGAGGAGGAGCTCGCGTTCAACCTCGCGCACTCCGACCCTCGGGCGGAGGAGACGTGCGAGGAGGACTGCGGAGCGCGCTATGCGCTGTGGCCGGGCCCCATCGTCGTCGACGAGGCGGCCGGCCGTGCGCTCGTCTTCTACAGCAAGGTGACGGGGCGGCTCGGGGCGTTCGACTTCGACATGATGGGTTCGTCGATCGCGGTCTGGGAGAGCTTCGATGCGCGCCTCACACGCCCGGAGGTACGCCCGGGCGCTGCGGATCGGACGCTCCTCTTCGGTGCGGATGAGCCATCACTCACGTCGGCGGCGCTCGTCCGCGAGGGGATGCTCTACGCCTACGCCTGCGCGTGCTCGGGTCTCACGTGCCCGTGCCTCGTCGCGCGAGCCGCGCTCGCGGAAGCAACCGAGCGCGACGCGTGGCGGTTCTTCTCGGACGGGCGCTGGGTGGAGGGCCATGGGGAGGCGGAGCCGGTCATGGCGGGGGCACCGATGATGTCGGTGCATTGGAACGAGCACATCGGCAGGTACATCGCGCTGTACAGCGAGCCGGTATCGTCGGAGATCTCGCTCCGGACGGCGCCGGCGCCGGAGGGGCCATGGTCGGACAGTGCGGTAGTTTTCACCGCCGAGGTCCCGCCTACCCCGGAGGCATGGCCCTATGCCGGGCTCGTGCACGCGGAGCTCGCGCGGGAAGGAGGGCGAGTGGAGTACGTGACATACTTCCGGGAGACGGGGTTCCTGGAGGGAGAGATCCGACTCGTCGAGCTGGAGCTCGAGTAGACGACCCGACCCAGGTTGAGGTCTGCGGCCTGCCCTGGCCCCCCGACCCGACCCAGGTTGAGGCCTGCGGCCTGACCCAGGTTGAGGCCTGCGGCCTGACCCAGGTTGAGGCCTGCGGCCTGACCCAGGTTGAGGCCTGCGAGGTTGAGGCCTGCGGCCTGCTGGAGGCCGCCCGACCAGGTGAAGAGGGCCAGCTGAAAACAGTCGAGCCGGGTTGAGACGACCTGGCTCGGTCGACCATCCGCCATGAACCTAACCCGAATGCCCCCGGCCGGATCGCTCCCTCGGTTGGGCAGGTCTACTTCACCGGCACCCGAGGTGCCATTCGCTCAGACCCAGCCGACCACAACCTTAACCCGGCCTCGCGCGACCCCGGCGCGGCAATCCATCCCCAGCGCCACGTGAACGCTGCCGCTCGCTTCACCTTCCCCACGACGGCGCCTTAGCCCGCCCTGCTGTGGCGCTGTAACGCACCGCCGAGGTGCCTACGTCATGAGCACGACGTCCGCCACGCTGGCGCCGTGATAGATGCGCATCCACCACGTCCCCGCCGGAAAGACGGCGCTTCGTACCCCGGCACGCCATCGTTCGAGCGCCGCACGGTACGACGCACGAAACGCTCGCACAGCGGCACCAGCGATTCGCCATGCATCGCCCTGGTTACGGCCGACGGCAAACGTCGGATTGCGGTCGCGCAGCGCCTCGAAGCTCGTCGCGCGGCTGTAAGGGGAGACCGTACTGGCGCCTTTGGTGCCTAAGAATCGGGGCCCTTGCCGCTGCAACCCTGCATGGGCTTGCGCTTCCTGTCGCTCAAGCTCGGCCGCGACTTCACGGCGAAATCCTTCTGCGTTGTCCTGCTCGATGGCGGGTGGTAGCGCGAGCGAAAGCGTTACTTCCTCCGGCCACTGCCGATTCTCTGGATCAAGATACACGGAGGGACGCGCTGCACGGAGCACGCCGCCGCCGAGCTCGCTCACATCCGACTTGGCGCCCGGCCACTGGTGCGCGTGGCGGACGAGGCCAGCGGCTACGGGGTTCGCGAGGACGTAGGCGATCTTCTCCACCACAGCCGCGCGCGTCAGCAGCCGCACCACGCTCGTGGGTTCGTGGTCCCACACCGGTCCTTCCCACGTGCGGAGGACCTTCGTTCCGAGCGCAACGATGCGGTGGAAAAATTGCAAGAAGCGTGGCAAAACGCCTTGCACATCGGTCACGACAAGGTGCAGATGCGTTGACATCGCGCAAAGAGCGTGGACTTCGATGCCAAATCGATGGGTCGAAACGGCGAGAGCGTAGACAAGAAACTGGGTGAGGGCAGCATCCGGGCGGAGAAGGAGATGCCGGCGTAGGACGCGACGGGTGATGAGGTAGGTGGCGCCGGGAGCGATCTCACGAGGCTGGCTCATGGCCGGGCATACGAACAAATGCCGTACCAGGGATCGTGAGCAATGATTTCAATGACTTATGCTGACGCGACGGGTACGACGGGTGGCGGCCGCCACGTGGTCCGCCACCTGGACCGCAGTCGCAGCGCCGGCTGCTAGCCTTGGCGCCATCGGCTGGATACTGGAACCTCCGGCTCACACAAACCGAGGCGCGCGCTCTGGGTGGGTGCGCGCAACCTGGGTGCGGTCGCCCGATCACCTCAACCTGGGTGCGGTCGCCCGATCACCTCAACCTGGGTGCGGTCGTGCCCCCCTCAACCTGGGTGCGGTCGCCGCCGAGGCGCTTTTTTCTGCCACCAGCCATCAGCTATCCTCCGCCTGTGGCAACCTCCGACAGGAGCCGCGCCGAGTACCAGCGGCGGGTCAACCGCGTGATCGACTACATCCAGGCCCATCGCGCGGAGGACCTCTCCCTCGACACGCTGGCGGCTGTGGCGGCGTTCTCGCCGTTTCACTTCCACCGCGTGTTCAAGTCCATGACGGGCGAGAACCTCCGCGAGTTCATCCAGCGAACGCGCCTCGAGACCGCGGCGAGCCACCTCGTGCAGCGGCCGCACGCCGACATCCTCGAGATCGCCCTCGAGAACGGCTTCAGCTCGGCGAGCGCCTTCGCGCGCGCCTTCAAGGAGCGCTTCGGCATGAGCGCCTCCGCGTGGCGCAACGGTGGCGCCACGGACGAGCGCAACGCGCGGCAAGCGGATCGCAAGCCGGGTCAAGTCGAGCGCAACCCGTGCAAAGCAGCGGCCTGCGCGCCCGACCAAGATGCCTCCTCGTCGGGCACGGACGCCCGCCAGGACGAGGAGGAGATCATGAACGTGACCGTGAAGACCCTGCCGAGCTACCACGTGGCCTATGTCCGAAACGTCGGCCCCTATGGCCCGGAAGGGAGCGTCGGCGAGGCCTGGCAACGGCTCGTCCGCTGGGCCAGCGCGCGCGATCTGTGGACCCCGGACCGCATCTGCCTCAGCATCGCGCACGACAACCCCAAGGTCACCGAGCCTGCCAAGTGCCGCCTCGACGCCGCCATCGTGATCCCGCAGGACTTCAAGGCGGACGGCGACGTCAACGTGACCGACATCGCCGGCGGCAAGTACGCCGCGGGCGCGTGGGTCGGCGACGCGCGCGCGATCGGCTCCGCCTGGGACCAGCTCTTCGGGAAGTGGCTCCCTGAGAGCGGCGATCAGCCCGACCATCGGCCCTGCTTCGAGCTCTACCGGGGCGAGTTCCACGATCCCAAGACCCACAACTTCCGCTGCGAGCTCTGCTTGCCGGTGCGCCCGCTCTAGCTCCGGCCCCGGGGAGCCCGGTCCTCCTGCCCGGGCTCCTGCACCGCCTCGCCGCGACGCTGGCGGGCGGCCGAGCCCCGGTCGCCTCGCCCCTCGCGCCGCCCTTCAGAGCCCGCCGTTGCCCCCGCAAGCCATCGATATCACACGACTTTCATGGGAGAGCGGCGCCGCTCGCGTTTGACAGCCGGGGATCCTTGCACTAGGAGCCGACATGGCATTCATCTACGATGAGCCGAGCAGGACGTTTGGCGAGTACCTGCTCGTCCCGAATCTGACGACGAAGGACTGCGTCCCCTCGAACGTCGATCTCACGGCTCCTGTCGTCCGGTTCAAGGCCGATCCGGGCGCGACGCCGCCGGATCCGAGGCTCGCGCCGCTCACGATCAGCGTGCCGGTCACCAGCGCGATGATGCAGTCGGTCTCGGGCGCCGAGCTCGCGATCGCGCTCGCGCGCTGCGGCGGCCTGTCGTTCGTGTACGGCTCGCAGGGCATCGAGGAGGAAGCCGCCATGGTGCGGCGCGTGAAGAACTACAAGGCCGGGTTCGTCGTGAGCGACTCGAACCTGCGCCCCGACGCGACGCTCGGCGACGTGCTCGCGCTCACCGATCGCACGGGCCACTCCACGATTGCGATCACCGAGGACGGCACGCCCACGGGCAGGTTCGTCGGCATCATCACGAGCCGCGATTACCGGCTCGGCAAGACGCCGCTGAGCACGCCGGTGCGCGAGATCATGACGCCGTTCAAGTCGATCCACTGCGGGAAGGTCGGCCTCGATCTGCAGGAGGCGAATGAGCTCATCTGGCGTCACAAGCTCAACACCCTGCCCGTCATCGACGAGCGACAGCACCTCCAGTACCTGGTGTTTCGCAAGGACTACGAGTCGCACCAGGCGCACCCGCTCGAGAACGTGGATCACGAGAAGCGCCTCATCGTCGGCGCCGGCATCAACTCGCGCGACTACAGAGAGCGCGTGCCGGCGCTCGTGGAGGCGGGCGCCGACGTGCTCTGTATCGACTCGTCGGACGGCTACTCCGAGTGGCAGGGCGACACCATCGCCTTCGTGAAGTCGCTCGGCAAGCCGGCCTATGTCGGCGCCGGCAACGTGGTCGATCGCGAGGGCTTCCTCTACCTGGTCGAGGCCGGCGCGGACTTCGTCAAGGTCGGCATCGGCGGCGGCTCGATCTGCATCACGCGCGAGCAGAAGGGGATCGGCCGCGGCCAGGCGTCGGCCGTCATCGAGGTGGCCAAGGCGCGCGACGAGTACTTCCAGCGGACCGGCGTCTACGTGCCGATCTGCTCCGACGGCGGCATCAGCCAGGACTACCACATCACCATCGCCCTCGCGATGGGCGCCGACTTCGTCATGATGGGCCGCTACTTCGCGCGCTTCGACGAGTCGCCCGGGCGCAAGGTCCGCGTGAACAACCAGTTCATGAAGGAGTACTGGGGTGAAGGGAGCAACCGCGCGCGCAACTGGCAGCGCTACGACCACGGCGATACCAGCAAGAAGAAGGATCAGCTCGAGTTCGAGGAGGGCGTCGACAGCTACGTGCCGTACGCCGGCAAGCTGAAGGACAACCTCGACGTCACCCTCGCCAAGGTTCGCTCGACGATGTGCAACTGCGGCGCCACCTCGCTGCGCGACCTGTACATGCGCGCGCGCCTGACCGTCGCGTCCGCGGTGAGCATCCACGAGGGCGGCGTCCACGACGTGATGCTGAAGGACACGCGCGGCAACACGCGCGAGCCCTGAGCCGCGCAGGCCGGCCGCGCCGACCGTCGCTCTGGCGCCCCAGGGCGCGCGCTCCGGTCGACGGAGCGAGCCCTCGTGTCGCGCCCCCGTCCACCTGACGGGCGGCGGCGCGCCTCGCGCGGCGTCAGCCGCCGAGGAGCGCGCGCGTCCGCTGCTCCGCGCGGCGCCCCTCGGCGGCGAGCCGCTCGACGAAGCGCTCGACGATCGGGTTGCGCCGGAAATTCTCGCGCGTCATCAGCTCGACGGGCAGCGGGTCGACCTCCGCGACCTCGACGTCGAGCCGCGAGCGCGCAACCTCGGTCAGCGCGAGCGCCGGCGCGAGGCCGATGCCGAGCCCGCCGGAGACGTACGAGACGAGGAGCGACACGCTCGACACGTCGATCGTCGAGATGGGCCGGATCCGCTCGCGATCCAGGTACGCGTCGAGCATCCGCCGCCCCACGCTGCCGGGCGCCAGCCGGAGCAGCGGCTCGTGCCGGAGCCGCTCGCGCAGCGCCGGCGCCGTGCCCTTGAGCCGCGGCCCCACCCAGAGGAACGGCTGCACGAACAGCGGCTGCTTCACGAGGTCGCCGCCCGCCGAGGACGCCGACGCGAGGCCAAGATCCACCTCGCCGCGCTCCACCCCCCGCGCGGCGTCGACCGAGTTCGCCGTCGTGATCGCGAACCGCACCGGCGCGCGCTTCTCGAGCATCTGGCGGATCACCGGCACGAGCAGCCCCTTGCCGAGGTAGTCGCTGGCCGCCACGCGCAGGGTCGTCGACGGCTCCCCCGCCAGCTCCGAGAGCAGCTCGAACACCCCCTCCGCCTGGTCGAACAGCCGCGTGATCGCGCCGAGCGCCGCCTCGCCGGCCGGGCTCAGCCGCACGCCGCGCCCGTCGCGCTCGAACAGCGCCACCCCGAAGCGCTCCTCCACCCGGCGCACCTGCTGGCTGATCGCCGACGGCGTCTTGTGCAGCCGCCGCGCCGCCTCGGCGACCGAGCCCGAGCGGGCGACCATCAGCACGTCCTCGAGCGCGGGGAGCAGCGACGCGTCCATGTAGCTTTACTTAATCGATCGTGAAAAAAGTTTCATTCGACTTAATCCTCTCGCGCCCGCATAGTCATGCCGCCCGCCCGACGTTGAACCGCCAGACCGGCGGCGGCCGGCCGCCTTCGAGGGAGGCCGCTGGCGCGCCCTGGCGCCGGCGTCGGGCCGGTCCGCACGCCGTCCCCTTCACCCCCCTTCACCCGATTCCAGCGCACCGCGAGAGGCCATCATGGGTAAGAGTCTCTATGACAAGGTTTGGGACCTCCACAAAGTCCGCACGTTGCCGAGCGGCGAGGACCAGCTCTTCATCGGCCTTCACCTGATCCACGAGGTGACGAGCCCCCAGGCGTTCGGGATGCTCCGCGATCTCGGCCTGCGGGTGAGCATGCCCGAGCGGACGTTCGCGACCCTCGATCACATCGTCCCGACCGACAACCGCAAGCGGCCGTTCAAGGACACGCTGGCCGAGGGGATGGTCGACGCGCTCAAGAAGGCGTGCACCGAGCAGGGCGTCACGTTCTTCGATCTCGAGTCGGGGAAGCAGGGCATCGTGCACATCATCGGCCCCGAGCTCGGCCTCACGCAGCCGGGCATGACGATCGCGTGCGGCGACTCGCACACGTCGACGCACGGCGCCTTCGGCGCGATCGCGTTCGGGATCGGGACGACGCAGGTGCGCGACGTGCTCGCCACGCAGACGCTGAGCCTCCAGCGGCTCAAGGTCCGGCGGATCCAGGTGGAGGGCAAGCTCGGGCCGGGCGTCTACGCGAAGGACATCATCCTCGAGATCATCCGCCGGCTCGGCGTGTCCGGCGGCACGGGCTACGCGTACGAGTACGGCGGGTCGACCATCGAGGGGTTCTCGATGGAGGAGCGGATGACCCTGTGCAACATGTCGATCGAGGGCGGCGCCCGGGTCGGCTATGTCAACCCGGACCAGGTGACGTTCGAGTACATGAAGGGGCGTCCGTACGCGCCGAAGGGCGAGGCGTGGGAGAAGGCGCTCGAGTACTGGCGCTCGATCGCCTCGGACGAGGACGCGCGTTACGACGACGTCGTCCGGATCAACGCGAGCGAGATCGCGCCGACGGTCACCTGGGGCATCACGCCGGGGCAGGCGATCTCGGTGAAGGAGAAGGTCCCGGCGGCCGAGGACGTGACGAACGAGTCCGAGCGGGCGCTGATCCGCGAGGCGCTCGAGTACATGCGTCTCGAGGGCGGCAAGCCGATCGAGGGGACGAAGATCAACGTGGCGTTCATCGGGAGCTGCACGAACGGCCGCCTCTCGGATTTCCGGGAGGTGGCGCGGCGCATCCAGGGGCACAGGGTCGCGCCGCACGTGCGCGCGCTGGCCGTCCCGGGGTCGATGGAGGTGGCGCGCGCGGCCGAGGCCGAGGGGCTGGATCGGGTCTTCCGCGAGGCGGGCTTCGAGTGGCGCGAGCCGGGCTGCTCGATGTGCCTGGCGATGAACCCCGACAAGCTCATCGGGGATGAGCTGTGCGCCTCCTCGTCCAATCGCAACTTCAAGGGCAGGCAGGGGAGCCCCACCGGGCGCACCGTGCTCATGAGCCCGGTGATGGTCGCGGCGGCCGCCGTCCGCGGCGAGATCGCCGACGCTCGTGACGTGTTCGGAATCTGACGACGCTCGCACCCGAGGGAGATCCCAATGGCACTCGATTTGATTCAATCCGTCACCGGTCGCGCCGTTCACGTTCCGGGGGACGACATCGACACGGACCGCATCATCCCGGCGCGCTTCCTGAAGTGCGTCACCTTCGACGGCATCGGCGAGCACCTCTTCCGGGACGTGCGCTTCGACGAGCGCGGCGAGAAGCGGGAGCACCCGCTGAACGACCCGCGCTTCGCGGGGGCCACGGTGCTGATCGCCGATCACAACTTCGGCTGCGGGTCGTCGCGCGAGCACGCGCCGCAGTCGATCGCGAAGGCGGGTTTCAAGGCCGTCATCGCCGAGAGCTTCGCCGAGATCTTCTTCGGCAACTCGACGACGCTCGGCATCCCCTGCGTCTCGGTGAGCCGCGAGGACCGCGCCGCGCTCGTGGCGCGCGTGAACGCCGACCCGACGACGCCCGTCACGGTGGACCTGGAGGAGCAGGTCGTCCGGGCGGGGAGCGATCTCACGGTGCCCTTCACGATCAAGCCGGGCGCGCGCGAGTCGCTGATCCGGGGCACCTGGGATCCGATCGCCCAGCTGCTCGAGGGGGCCGCGGAGGTCCGGCAGGTGGCGGCGCGGCTGCCCTACGTGCGGGCCGCCTCCGCGCAGTAGCTCCGCGCGGGATCGGGGCGCTGGCCCAACCTGGCGCTGCCCCAGCCTGGGGCGCGCGATCCCCCGAGCACCTCAACCTGGGTCGAGCACCTCAACCTGGGTCAACCTGGGTCGCTACCTCAACCTGGGTCGCGATCCGCTCAACCTGGGTCGCTACCTCAACCTGGGTCGGGTCATCCCCAGCCGAACCTCAACCTGGGTCGGCTCATCCCCCGCGAACCTCAACCTGGGTCGGGTCATCCCAGCCGCGAACCTCAACCTGGGTCGGGTCATCCCCCGCGAGCCTCAACCTGGGTCGGGTCATCCGGGTCGGGTCATCCCCCCTGGGTCTTGTAATCCAGCCCACTCAATAAGAAAATTCCCCATCCTTCCATTCCCTTGCCTGCCGGCACCCCCTGTGGCGCCAGTTGGCTCAACGTGACACGTAACCAGCGCTCCCCGTCACACTGCGGCCCGTCGCGCTGGGCGGATGCCCGCAGCTGGCGCCGCGCGGCCTCGAAAAGCCGGCCGATACGCGTCGCTCCGTGCGGCCGGTGACGCCACCGAGCGGGCGGACGCGCCTGGCATGTCCAGTGCTTTATGTCCACGCGAGCTCTCCGAGTCGGCGCTGAGACGCCGCGCGCAGCAGCGCTCGCATGCCGCGGCGCAGAGCCATCGTTCCTTGATCGCGTGTCTCGCACAGGCACGCAGGATGGAGTACCCCCATGCGTTTCGCGATCTTCTCCTCTCTTATCTCGCGTTCGTCAGCCGCTCGCTCCTCTCTCCAGGGTTTGATTGCGCTCTCCGCGCTCGTTGTGCTCACCGGCGCCAAGGGGCAGGGCTGTGGGGGCGTGGACGAGCCGTCACCGCCACCAGAGCCCGACTGCGGACCTGGCTTCCACTGGGAGACGGTCTGTTCACCGTGCGAGATCGGCGAGATGTGCGAGGAGCAGTGTGTGCCCGACAGCATCTGTCCTCCTGACTGGAGCGAGCAGACCATCTGCAGCGGCGGCACCACCTCTTCGGGCCAGGGTGGCTTCGCCGGCGGCACCGCCATCCCCGTCGATCCGGGCCAGTGTTGGACCGAGTGCATCCCGCCGCGGCCGTACTGCCCGCCGGGCACGATCGAGCAGACCGTGTGCGGCGGCACCACCACGGCCGGCGTCGGCGGCACCGGTGGCTGGGGCAGCGCCAGCGCTGTCGGCTCCGGCGGCTGGGGCGCTGGCGGCATGCCGATGCCTTCCGAGCCGTGCTGGACCGAGTGTGTGCCCGTCGAGCCCTATTGCCCGCCCGGCACAACCCCGCAGACCTTCTGCGACGAAGGCACCACCGTCACCAGCAGCACCACCGGCGGAGCCGGCGGCTCGGGTGGCTGGGCGGGTACCGGCGGCGCCGATGGGGGCGCGAGCCCGCCGTACCCCGGCGGCGGCTGCTGGACCGAGTGCGTGCCCACCGGGCCCTACTGCCCGCCGGGCACCACCCCGCAGACCTACTGCGACGGCGGCTCCTCCGTCACCAGCAGCACCAGCGTCGGCGTCGGCGGCTCGGGCGGCTGGGCGGGTACCGGCGGCGCCGGCGGCGCCGGCGGGGGCATCGGCGGCTCCGATCCAGGCTTCGCCGCGCCGCGCCCCCCCGGCGGCGGTTGCTGGACCGACTGCGTGCCCACCGAGCCCTACTGCCCGCCGAACAGCATTCCGCAGACCGTCTGCGGCGGCAGCGCGGTCTCGGTCGGCAGCTCGGGCAGCACCGGCACCGGCTACGGCGGCAGCGGCCCGTACCCCGGCCAGGACCCGTACCCCGGCCAGGAGTACTGCTGGACCGAGTGTGTGCCTGTCGAGCCCTACTGCCCGCCGGGCACGACCCAGCAGACCATCTGCGAAGACGGCGAGCCCGTGCCCGGCACGAGCAGCAGCAGCGGCACCGGCATGGGTGGCATGCCCTTCCCCGGCGGGGGCTGCTGGACCGACTGTGTGCCCACCGAGCCCTACTGCCCGCCGAACAGCATCCCGCAGACCGTCTGCGGCGGCGGCAGCTCCGTCTCTGTCGGCAGCTCCGGCAGCACCGGCACCGGCATGGGCGCCATGCCGTACCCCGGCGATTGCTGGACCGAGTGCGTGCCCGTCGAGCCCTACTGCCCCGCGGGCATGATCGAGCAGAAGGTCTGCTCCGGCGAGAGCAGCAGCAGCAGCACCGGCACCGGCATGGGCGGCGCTGACGCGTACCCGCCCGGCGATTGCTGGATCGAGTGCGTGGAGGGAGCCACCTGCCCCCCCGGCGCGATCATCCGGACCATCTGCGAGGAGCCGAGCGGCGGCGGCGCCGCCGGCCCGGTCTGCCGGACCGAGTGCGTCCTGATGCTGCCGTGACGCGACGGGCGCGGGCGATCCCCCCGACCGCGGGAGGCTCCGCGAGCGAAACGCCGCCGCCCGCGCGCTGGAGCGCCGCCGCTCCCATCCGATGACGAAGGCGCCGGGAGCGCCAGGGGAACCACGATCCCCTGGCGCTCCCGGCGCATCGGCGTTCCAGGACAGCACCGCCCCGGCGTTGCGCGGCCCCGGCGTCAGCCCGCGCGCGACCCGACCGGAGGCGCCTTCGCGTACCTGGACCCCGAGGCCCACGCCGGGAACACCGTGGCCGCGAAGCCCCCGCCGAGCCCGTTGAGTCTCTCGTCGAGCGGGCCCCGCAGCAGGCATGCCTGCTCGATCGACGTGATCCGTCCCGTTGAAGGCCGCTGGTCGATTGAAGAGCGCTTCGAGAGAGGGCGATGGGCGAGGTCCGCCGTGACCACGATGAGGCACGCTGTTTCACCGGCGGGCACCGCCACAACCCCCTCGCGCTCTTCGCGCACGCCCTCTTGACGGTTGATCGGGCTGCCTCCGACGCTTCGAGCGGGTCTGGCGGTCCAGCGATGACCGCGATCCAGCGCTCCCCCTCTTGACGCGGCGCTCCGGCGGAGCCCCGCCAGCCTCGTCCTCCCCCCGGATTCGAGGATGCCCGCAGGCCGGTTGATTGGAATTGACATCGAGCATCATCAGGGTCCAGTACACCACTGCCCCTTCGCCCCCTGACAAGAATTCTCTCTCCGTCAACAACGAGTGGGACAAACCGAGCTTTTGCGTCGCGGAGAATCAGGGGACCGTGACCATCACCACTTCACGGCTGAAGGTCAACGTCGACACGACCAACGGCCTGGTCACATACACCGACCTGGACGACGGCGTCATCCTGTCGGAAGACAGCAAGACCTTGACACCCGTGACCGTCGAGGGGGTCAGGACGAACCGCGTCGAGACCGTCTTCAACTCACCCGCCGACGAAGCCTTGTTCGGCCTTGGCCAGCACCAGGACAACGTGGCGAATCGCAAAGGGACGACGCGGCGCATCGTCAACGCCAACACAGAGATCAACATTCCTGCACTGGTGTCCAACAGGGGCTACGGGATCTTCTGGGACAACTATTCCGCCTCGAACTTCGACGGGACCAGGTCGAGCAACAGCAAGTACAGCTATTCGTCCGAGGCCGGTGACATGGTCGACTACTACTTCTTCTATGGTCCGAGCATCGACCAGGTGGTAGCCCAGTACCGCACCGCGACCGGCGCGGCCCCGTTGTTCCCGAAGTGGGCCTACGGGCTCTTCCAGTCGAAGGACAAGTACGGCAGCCAGGCCGAGCTGCTGAGGATCAAGGACGGCTACCGCAACAACGACATTCCGGTCGACTGCATCGTTCAAGACTGGGATTACTGGACCCCGTACGCGTGGGGCTCCCACTTCATGGACGAACGCCGCTACCCAGATCCAGCGTCTCTCATCGCCGAGATGCACAAGGCCAACGTCCACACGATGATATCGATCTGGCCAGTGTATCAACGCGTGAACACCGAGCGGAGGGCGGGAGAGCTGGACAACTTCAACGCGCTCGATGAAATTGGGGCCCTGTACCCCAGCGGCGGCACGCACCATTTCTATGACACATTCAACCCCGCCGCCAGAGCTCTGGTGTACCAGCAGATCCATGATCGCCTGCTGGGGCCGCACGGCTGGGACGGCATCTGGGCAGACAACACCGAACCTCAGGCCTACCCGGACCCCGTGAACGTGCGGGCGGCGGATACCGCGCTCGGCAAGGGGGCGCTGTACCTGAACGCTTATCCCCTGGGACACGCCGCGGGGGTGTACGAGCATTGGCGCAGCGTCGGCCCGAAGCAGAAGCGAGTCTACGTCCTCACCCGCAGCGCCTTCGCCGGCCAGCAGCGATACGCCACGACGTGCTGGTCGGGCGACATCGACAGCAATTTCGCGACCTATGCCAAGCAGATCCCCGCCGGGCTCAATTTCTCGCTCGCGGGGATGCCCTACTGGACCACGGACATAGGCGTCAAAGCGGGCTCGATCGTCCCCATGGGTCCCAGCATCCAGTATGCGACGCAGAGCATCGACCCGCTGGAGATCCGGATTTACACAGGCCAAGACGGGTCCTTCACCCTCTACGAGGACGAGGGCGACAGCTACGACTATGAGGGCGGTCACTATTCGACGATTCCATTCACGTGGAGCGAGTCTGCCAGAAGGTTGACCATCGGCGCACGGAAGGGGAGCTACACCGGCATGCCGGCCAGCAGGACGTTCAGGGTCGTGCGGGTGGGCTCCAATCACGGCGCCGGCGTCGACGTCACCGCTGCTCCAGATCAAGTGGTCACCTACGATGGCTCGGAGGTGGTCGTAACCGTGAACTGAGCGACGGGGGCGGCTCGGCCCTGCGGTGGCAACACCGCTCCTCTGAGGAAGAGGCGCGCCGGAAGCGCCCAGGGAATTTCAATCCCCGTCGCTTCCGGCGCGACCGTACCTGAACCCGAACGCCCACGCCGGGAACACCGTGGCCGCGAAGCCCGCGCCGAGCCCGTAGAGGACCTCGTCGAGCGGCACGCCGAACAGCGCGCTGCCCGGCAGCAGCACGCTGGGCCGCCAGGTGCGCTCGAACACGCCAGGCACGAGCGCCGCGAAGACGAGGCACAGGCCGAGGTAGAGCGCCGCCGACAGGAGCGCTCCGAGCAGGGCCGGCACGAGCAGATCGCGGCGCGCCCCCACGAGCGCCGCGGCGAACGCCGTCATCGCCGCCACCGCGGCGTAGAGGACGGGCACCCCCGCCGCGACCAGCGCCCAGGCCGCGGCGAGCGCGAGCGCGATCACCACCCCGGCACGCAACCACGGTCGCGCGCGCGGCGCCCCCTGCGCCGCGCAGGGCACCGGCGCGCGGCGGAACACAACGGCATAGACCGTCGAGGAAAATCCGCTGAGCCCGACGACGAACAGCACGTCCTCGATGCCGAACCCGATCCGATCGGCCAGGTCGAACACGAACTTCGGAGCCCAGTACCTCGGGTAGAACAGCCGCTCGGTCGCCGCGAACGGCAGCGAGGCGAGCGCCATCCGCTTCATCAGGGGGCGCAGATCCGGGCGCGCGAGCCAGATGACGCCTCCTGGCAGGAGGAAGAGCAACGAGAGCAGCAGGAACTCGTGCGACATGGCGCCCTCGCTCCTCAGCGCGCGGCGAGGGCGATGACGGTCGAGCCGACCAGCGACAGCGTCGCCGCGCCCGCCGCCGCGACCCGGACCAGCAGCAGGCGCGAGCCCGGCGGCGCAGGGCGGGCCAGCAGCACGACGAGCGCCGCCGCTGCCGGCGCGAGCAGGCCCGCCCCAGGGCTCAGGCCCACAGCGCCCAGGCCGACCGGCGCGAGCACGAGCGAGAGCCCGTTCAGGAGGACCACACACCGGGCCGCCCGCTCTCCGCCCACGCGCACGGGCAGCGTCCGCTTGCCGCTCGCGCGATCCGAGGGCTCGTCCGGGAGCGCGGTGGCGATCGCGCAGCCGAGGTGGCTCGGCAGCAGAAACGCGAGCAGCGCGAAGGGGAAGCGCGCCGGGTCGCCCCCCTGGGCGATGTAGCCGTAGAGCGGCAGGACCGCGCCGACGCCGACCATCTGGAGCAGCTCCCCGCCGCCGCGGTACGACAGGCGAAGCGGCGGGTAGCTGTAGGCCCAGAGCAGCAGGAGCGCCGCGATCGCCAGGAGCACGAGGAGCGGCGCGGCGGCCGTCGCCAGCGCCGCGGCGAGCGCCGCCGAGACGGCCACGAGCGCCGCGGCGCACACGACGGCCGCGGCGCCGATCGCGCGGGGCGAGAGGCGCCCCTCGACCAGCACGCGCGAGCCGCCCGAGAAGGGCGTGGCGGTCCGGTTGCGGCGATCGGTCTCCTGGTCGGCGACGTCGTTCGCGTAGACGATGAAGAGCTGGTCCAGCAGGCCGAACAGCTGGACCGCCGCGAGCGTCCCCACGTCGAGCGGTCGGCCTGCCGCCCGCGCGCCGACGAGCTGCCCGAGCAGCAGCGGGAGCGCGATGCTCGGCTGCGAGGCCAGCCGCGACGCATCGAGCCACGCTCGAAGCGCGCCCGGCCGGGCGCTCATCGCCCCTCGCCCCGCGACAGGCCGAGGCGATCGGCCAGCTTGGCGCGCAGATCGGTGAAGGGGAGGTCCCAGCGGCGCTCGCCGTCGAGGCGCCAGGCCTTGAGCGGGATCAGGTCGACCTGGGCGAGCAGGCAGTGGAGCTGCGACTCCTCGGGCGGCTCGCGGATGAACGAGAAGGGGTTGCGGTACTCCCGGCCGTTCAGCTGCGAGTACTTGCGGTCGTTGCTGGCCACGAGCTCGACGAGCGCCCTCTGCCGGCCGTCGAGGTAGTCGAAGAACGAGACGTCGAAGGGCCCGATGCCCGCGCGCTCCTCCGGCTTGCGCATCACCCAGCGAGCCCAGTCGTAGCCGTAGAGGAAGTCGTGCGCGTAGCGGAAGCGCAGCTTCGACTTGTTGCCGAAGCCCAGGCAGAGCGACACCACGCGGCGGGCGAAGTCGCCGATCGCGGGCGCGCTCCCGGCCTGCCACAGGCAGCAGGCCAGGTAGTCGACATCCCAGAAGATGTTGTCGGGAAAGTTGTCGGCGACCGCGCGGATCACCTCGCCGAGCCCGCGGGCAAAGGCGCGCGCGCGCTCGGCGTCCTCGCTGCCGTTCACGATCTGCTCGACCAGGGCGACGGGGGTGGGCGCGCACGGCCGGTCCGGCGCGACCGAGGCCCGCGCGCCCAGGAGGGGCGTGAGGCGCGCGAGCGCGTCGCGCTCCTCCGGGGGGATGACCGCGACGCCCGTCATGTCGGCCCTCCCCCGGCGCGGAGCCCTGCGGCGAGCACGGCCGCCGACAGGGCGGCGATGCCCCACTGGATCGCGCGGTGGAGCTCGCGCTTGTAGGCCGCCTGCGCGGCGAAGGCGTTCGTCACCGCCTCGGGGCTCTTCTCGAGGAGCCGCGCCCTGAAGAAGAGCGCCACGGCCGCCGCCGGCGCGACCGACCAGAGCGGCGGCGCGTCCTCGGCGAGGAAGGGCGCCGCCAGCCAGAGGAGCGGGCCGAGGCCGGCGAGGGCCTCGGTGACCCGGCGCGTGGCCGCATTGCCGAGCAGCGTGGCCACGGTGCGCTTGCCGCCGGCGCGGTCGCTCTGCTCGTCGGACAGCCCGCTGGCCAGCGCGCTCGCCAGCGCGAGCAGGAGCAACCCCGGCAGGAGCGCGACGAGCCACGCCGGCGCCAGCACGCCGCACTGGGCATACGCGTGCAGCGCGGGGAGCACGCAGCCGACGCCGGCCATCTCGAGGAGCTCGCCGCCGCCGCGGTAATTGAGCCTGATCGGCGGCAGCGTGTAAGCGACGAAGACGAGCTGGCCGAGCGCGGCCAGGGGGAGCAGCAGCGGGCGATCGAGCGCGGCGCCGGCCCCCCAGGCCATGAGCAAGGCGGACACACCGGCCCCGAGCCCGGCGAGCAGGAGGGCCCTGGCGGGAAGGATGCCGTCCGGGATGGTCTTCGGCGAGCAGCCGCCCGGGAACATGCGTCGCTTGAGGGCGTCCACCTCGCGATCGCCCCAGTCGTTCAGGAGCACGACGAAGGCGACGTCGGCCATCATCCACAGCGCGCCGAAGGCGAGGGCCCCCGGGGACAGCCGGCCGGCGGCGGCCGCGCCCATCGCGTGCCCGCATACGGCCGGGACGAGCACCTTGGGCCAGCTCGCGGGTTTGAGCGCGTACGCCCACCGCGCTCCAGGGCTCATCGACTCGAGGCGCATGGATCAGCTCCCCCTGCTGCTAGCACAAGAACATCCACGCTCAGGGGCTACATGAGCCCGTCCGGAAAACGGACCGCCTTTCCGCCGGGCACGGCAGCGTTTCCTTCGACGCCGATCTGAGCCACCTTACTCCCCCCGACAGCCTCCCCACGCGACCCAGTGCGGCACGTTTTCCTCCCCTCCCCGAGCCTGGCCGGCGCGCTCCTGCCGCGCGCCCCCGGGCAGCGCCTCGAGCCCGCGCGGAGGCGCGCGTGACCGCCGACGCGACCCGGCCGCGCGGCGCGCGGGAGCTCGCGGATGAGCCCGCCCGCCGCCGCATCCGCGACGATCTGCGGACGACGCTCGTCGTCGAGGCCGCCGCGGGCACCGGCAAGACCACCGCGCTCGTGTCGCGGATCGTCGCCGTGCTGCGGAGGGCGCCCGAGGAGGGCGGCGGGACGCTCGATCGCATCGTCGCGGTGACCTTCACGGAGAAGGCGGCCGGCGAGATGAAGCTGCGCCTCCGGGCCGAGATCGAGCGGGCGCGCAGCGACCCGGGCGCAGGCCCGGCGGAGCGCGCGCGGCTCGACGAGGCGCTCGCGCACCTGGAGGCGGCCCGCATCGGGACCATCCACTCCTTCTGCGCCGACCTCCTGCGCGAGTGGCCGGTCGAGGCGCGCGTCGACCCGCTGTTCCAGGTGGCGGCCGCGGATCAGGCCGAGGCGCTCTTCGACCAGGCCTTCGACGCCTGGTTCCAGCGCACCCTGAACGACCCGCCCGAGGGCGTGCGCCGGATCCTGCGACGGCGCCCGCGCGACGGCGCGCAGGGCCCGCGCGACCTGCTCCGGAGCGCGGCGTGGAGGCTCGCCGAGCACCGCGACTTCACGCGCCCCTGGCGGCGCGATCCGTTCGACCGCGAGCGCGCGATCGACGAGATCCTGGACCGCCTCGCGGCGCTCGCGGACCTGGGCGCCGAGGCCGACCGGGAGGGCGACTACCTCGCGCAGAGCCTCCGGAACCTCGACCGCTACCTCGCGGAGCTCCGCCGCCGCGAGGAGGTCACGGGCGGGCGCGACCACGACGGCCTGGAGGCCGAGCTCGGCGACGTCGCGCGCTGGAAGGAATGGCGCTGGAAGGGCTCAGGCAAGGCGTTCGGCGGGGATCTCACGCGCGCCGAGGTGCTCGCGCAGCGCGATCGCGTGAAGGTCGAGCTCGACGCCGTGCTCACGGCCGCGAGCGCCGATCTCGCCGCCTGCCTCTCGCGCGAGCTCCGGCCGCCGATCGAGGCGTACGACGCGCTCAAGGCCCGCGCCGGCAAGCTCGACTTCCTCGACCTGCTCCTCTGCGCCCGGGACCTCCTCCGATCGAGCCGCGGCGTGCGCGAGGAGCTCAACCTCCGCTTCTCGCACCTCTTCGTCGACGAGTTCCAGGACACCGACCCGCTCCAGGCGGAGATCCTGCTCCTGCTCGCGGCCGACGACCTCTCCGAGGCCGACTGGACGCGGGCGCGCCCGGTGCCCGGCAAGCTCTTCGTGGTCGGCGATCCGAAGCAGTCCATCTACCGCTTCCGCCGCGCCGAGGTCGCGCTCTACGAGGCGACCAAGGCCCGGCTCGTCGCGTGCGGCGCGAGCGTCCTGTACCTGTCGACGAGCTTCCGCAGCGCCCCGTCGATCCAGGAGGCCGTCAACGCGGCGTTCGCGCCGCTGATGCAGGGAGGCACCGCGGAGGGCGAGCGCGCCGCGACCCAGGCGCGGTACGTCGCGCTCGAGCGGTTCCGGGACGATCCGCCGGAGCAGCCGACGGTCATCGCGCTCCCGGTGCCGCGACCTTACGGCGACTTCGGCAAGATCTCCGATTTCCGTGTGCGGCAGTCGATCCCGGACGCGGTCGGCGCCTTCGTCCACCACCTCATCCACGGCGGCGCGGGCGCCGGCGCGGCGCTGGACGGTGACGGCGCGCGGCGCTGGACGGTCACGGAGCGCGAGCGCCCGGGCCAGCGGGTGCCGCTCGAGGCGCGGCACATCTGTCTTTTGTTCAAGCGTTTCCAGACCTTCGGGGAGGACGCGACCCGCGCCTACGTGCGGGCGCTCGAGGCGCGGCGGATCCCGCACGTGCTCGTGGGCGGGCGGTCGTTCCACGATCGCGAGGAGGTGATGGCGGTGCGGAGCGCGCTGCTCGCGATCGAGTGGCCGGACGACGAGCTCAGCGTCTACGCGACGCTGCGCGGGCCCCTCTTCGCGCTGACGGACGACGTGCTCCTGCTCTACCGCGACCGCTTCCGGCGCTTGCACCCGCTGTTTCAACCGCCGGACGACGGATCGCTCGATCTCGCGGTGGAGGGCGGCGCGCGGCCGCTCCGGGAGGTCGCGGAGGCGCTCGCGGTGCTCGGCAGGCTGCACCGCGAGCGCAACCGGCGGCCGATCGCGGACACCCTCGGCGGGCTCCTCGACGAGACGCGCGCGCACGCGGGCATCGCGATCTGGCCGACGGGGGAGCAAGCGCTCGCGAACGTGCTGCGGGTGATGGATCTCGGGCGGCGCTTCGAGGCGGCCGGCGCGACGTCGTTCCGCGCGTTCGTGGAGCGGCTCGAGCTCGACGCCGAGCGGGGCGAGGTCGCGGAGGCGCCGGTCGTCGAGGAGGGGACGGAGGGGGTGCGGATCATGACGGTGCACCGGGCCAAGGGGCTCGAGTTCCCGGTGGTGATCCTGGCGGATCCGGCGTCGCCGGCGGTGCACCAGCTCCCGTCGCGGCACGTGGATCCGGAGCTCGGCCTGTGGGCGGAGCCCATCGCCGGCTGCGTGCCCGCGGAGCTCGTCGAGCGCCGCGACGAGGTGCTGCGCCGCGATCGCGAGGAGGCGGTGCGGCTCGCGTACGTGGCGGCGACGCGCGCGCGCGAGCTCCTGGTCGTGCCCGCGGTGGGCGACGCGCGCCCGGGCGACGGCACGAGCGACGGCTGGCTCGACGTGCTGCACCCGGTGCTCTACCCGGCGCCGCGCGAGCGACGGAGCCCTCGGCGCTGCGAGGATCTCGGTTGCCCGCCGTTCGGGACCGACACGGTGCTGGAGCGTCCGGCGCGGTGCGAGGCCGACGAGCGGGACGCGGTCGCGCCCGGGGAGCACGCGCCGATGGCGGGCTCGCACCGCGTTGTGTGGTGGGATCCTGGCGCGCTGGATCTGGATCGCGAGCCGGAGGCGGGGCTGCGCCAGCAGCGGATCCTGCAGGCGGACGCGAGCGGCGCCGGTGCGGGCGGGGCGGCGGTGAGCGCCGGGCCAGCGAGCGGCGCCGGGGTCCTCGGGAGCAGCGGGGCGACGGCGAGCGCCGTGCTGGCAGCGGAGCTCGGGCAGCGCGGGCATGAGGCCTGGCAGGAGGCGCGGCAGCGGGCGATCGTGGACGGCGCGACGGCGGCGGTCCGCGTGAAGACGGCGACGGAGATCAGCCACGAGGCGGCGGAAGCGGCAGCGGCGGCGGCCGGAGCGGGGGCGGCGGCCGCGCGGCGGAGCGGCGGCGGCGCGGCGCGCGGGGAGAGGGCGGACGCGCTGCCGGTGATCTCGTTCGAGCAGACGGAGATCGCGCGCGAGGGCCGGCCCTACGGCAAGCGGTTCGGGACGCTCGTGCATGCGGTGCTCGCCGAGGTGGATCTCCGGGCGGGCGAGGACGAGGTGAGGACGGTGGCTGCGGCGCAGGCGAGGCTGCTCGGGGCGCCGGCCGAGGAGCTCGACGCGGCGGTCGCGGCGGCGGTCGCGGCGCTCGATCACCCGCTGCTCCGGCGCGCAGCGGAGAGCGCCGCGCGCGGGGCGTGCGAGCGGGAGACGCCGCTCCTCCTGCGGCTCGAGGACGGGACGATCGCCGAGGGCATCGTCGACCTCTCGTTCCGGGAGAGCGTGGGCGACGTGGGCGTCTGGACCGTGGTCGATTTCAAGACCGGCTCCGACGCGGGCACGGCGCACGCGGCGCAGGAGGCGCAGGTGCGGCTTTACGTGCAGGCGATCGCGGAGGCGACGGGTGAGAGGGCGAGAGGGGTGGTGCTCAGGGTGTGAGGGGCGCCGTCGCGGCCTGCGCCGCGCTCGCGCTCAACGGATCGGATCGGGGGCTCCCACATCGTTTGAATCTTGAACTTCCGCATCGGGAAGCTGCTCCAGCTGCCACTCCGAGCGCTGACGACGATGCGGTGGTCGAATCCGGCCTTCAGCTCATTCGGGCTCAACGAGCTGAAGTCGATTCCCCACGGGGGGCCGACCATGCAGCCACCGAAGTCCTCGTAGTTGCCCTGCAGCGTCACTTCCTTCTTCTGGACCATGACCCCGCCCTCCTCACGGTACAGGGTGGCCTTCAAGATCAGCGCTGCGGGTGGCGACCATGGGCGTATAGAACTTGAGTCCATAACGGAGGCCGACGTTGCAGCCGCTGCCGGCGACGTAGTGGCCGCGTCTCACCGCCGGCCGGGGGTCCGCACGAACCGCTCGTCGTCCACGGTGGTGGGGAAATCCTCGGCGTCGACGTGCTTGTACAGGCCGCCGTCGCGGATCTCGTAGCGCATGTACACGACGGGCTCCTCGATGGACTCCTCGACTCCATCCTGCAGGATGCGGGTGTACTCGAGCGCGATGTGGCCACGCTCGGTGTTGTACGAGGTGACGCGCGCGTAGAGGTCACGCGGAGCGCCCATGTACGGAAAGCGGTGGTGGAAGCTCGTCGCGCTCAGCTCGATGAGCGAGCCGTCGTCCTCGCTGACCCACGTGCCCACGAAGGGCAGACGCTGTGTCTCGTTCCTCCGGGACTCCGGCTCATCCGCCGCCAGCCTGGGCTCGAGCGCGCCAGGGCGCGAGGGCGGAAGGACGAGCTCGACCGGGGCGGCGGCGCCAGACGACAGCTGAGCTGGCGAGGGACCGCAGCCGATGGAGTAGAGCGTCGCGAGCGCAAGGGCGGCGCAGGTCGCGCCAAAGCCACGTCGGTGCATTGGACGAGTCTACACGGACCGGCGGAGCGGGAGGCCGCCGCGGCCGTGCTCCGGCCGGACAGGCGGCAGCGTGGCACGCGCGTCGCGCGCGTCGATGAGCGGATCGGGTTCCGGCGCGTCGCCACCGCGTGCATCGCCGAACCGCCCCTGCAAACGGAGAGCGGCACCGTCCTCGGAACGTGATGCAGCGCCCTGCCGCGGCGCCGGTCAGACAGGGGCGACGTGGTAGTCCGGTCCCTCTTCCCCGCGCAGGATCTCGGTATGAACGACCGACGCGCCCCGCAGGTGCGCCACCTCCCCGAGCTCGGCGTCGCCGCGATATGCCGAGAAGGCTTGTTCATCCGGAAACGTGACGAGGTGGATCTCCTTCAGGGTGAGCCCAGCGCCGTCGGGCGCGGTCACCACCGTCCGCTCGATCGCGCCGCCGTACCGCGCCATCACGGCCGCGGCCTTCCTCTCGTACGCGCGGAACGCGTCGAGCGCCTCGCAGCGCACCGTGAGGATCACGACCAGCGTCACGGAACACCCGCTCCTTCACGCCACCCCACCACCAAAGCACAAAAAAAAAGAGCGCCCATTCGACGGTGGGGGGGGAAACCGTCACGGGCGCTCTGCCCTACCTGTTTAGCAGGATGCAGGCCAAGGGTTGCACCCCCGGTTTCCGCGAGTCTTTCCCTAGGGGACCTGCGTACTCCTTTCGTTCCTGAAATCAGCACCTGCAATCCTGGTATCCCCGACGCTGTCGACGAGCCCGTCCAGCGGGTGGTGGGGGCCGGCACGAGACCGTGCCCGCCACCGGCGTCGGTTCCCGCTCCCGGAATCTCCTCGAAGCGAACCACGCTCACCGGTCTCTCGTTCGCATCGCGCGGCGCTCCCCGCTCGCCGGAGGCGAAGGGCCGCCGCCTCGAATCGCCCGCGCGCCGCGCGGCGCGAGCAGCGTTGACATCACCGCCAGGCTTGCTCCAATGCGAGTGCCCGCTCCGCGCCGTTCAAACGAGGAGGCATCCGATGCGGCACTTCCTGACCACGATGGACTACACCCGCGCAGAGATCGAGGGCCTCCTCGAGCGCGCGCAGCGCTTCAAGCGGCGGCCGATCGAGCCGCGCCTCAAGGATCGCACCATCGCGCTCGTCTTCTTCAACCCGTCGCTGAGGACGCGCACCTCCTTCGACGTCGGCATCCGCGAGCTCGGCGGCCACGCCGTCGTGCTCGAGCCTGGCCGGAGCGCCTGGCCCATCGAGTTCGAGGAAGGCATCGCGATGGATGGCGAGCCGGAGGAGCACATCCAGGAGGTCGCTCGCGTGCTCTCCCGCTACGCCGACCTCATCGGCGTGCGCGCGTTCCCCAAGTTCCAGCGCTGGGAGGAGGATCGCCAGGACAAGGTGCTCCAGGGCTTCGCCCGCCACGCCACCGTGCCGGTCATCAACCTGGAGACCATCACCCACCCCTGCCAGGAGCTCGCGCTCGCGCTCGCCATGAAGGAGCGCCTCGGCCGCCTCGACGGCAAGAAGTTCGTCCTCACCTGGACGTACCACCCGCGCCCGCTCAACACCGCGGTCGCCAACTCGGCCGTTCTCATCGCGTCCAAGCTCGGCATGGACGTGACCCTCCTCTGCCCCAGCGAGGAGTACCACCTCGACGAGCGCTACCTCGACGCCGCCAGGAAGAGCGCCGAAGGCAACGGGCAGAAGCTCTCGATCACCTACGACATCAAGTCCGCCTACGAGGGCGCCCACGTCGTGTACGCGAAGAGCTGGGGCGCGATTCCCTACTTCGGGCGCTGGGAGCAGGAGAAGCCCATCCGCGACAAGAACAAGCACTTCATCGTCGATGAGCAGAAGATGGCGCTCACCGCGGGGGGGCTCTTCTCCCACTGCCTGCCGGTCCGGCGCAACGTCAAGGTCACGGACGCGGTGATCGACTCGCCAGCATCGATGGTCATCGACGAGGCAGAGAACCGGCTGCATGTTCAGAAGGCCGTGATGGACGTGCTGGCCAACGGGTGGTGACAACGATGGGCTCGACGCAAGACGTCATCGTCCGCCTGCTCAGGAACCTCGGCAGCCGCAAGGAGGTCGAGCAGTACCTGAAGCAGTACGCGGCCGTCGATCAGCAGAAGTTTGCGATCATCAAGGTCGGCGGCGCCATCCTCGACGAGGACCTCGAGGCGCTCGCGACCTCGCTCGTGTTCCTCAACCAGGTCGGGCTGTATCCCGTCGTCATCCATGGCGCCGGGCCGCAGCTCGATCGGGCGCTCGCCCAGGCGGGCATCCCGACGGAGCGGGTCAATGGCCTGCGCGTCACGACGCCCCGCATCCTGGAGATCGCCCGCCGCGTCTTCCTCCGCGAGAACCTGCGGCTCGTCGAGGCGCTCGAGGAGATGGGCACGCGCACGCGGCCGATCACGGCGGGCGTCTTCGAGGCGTCGCTGCTCGACGAGCCGCGCCTCGGACTGGTGGGCAAGGTGGAGCGCGTCCATGTCGACGCGGTGAGGTCCAGCCTCCGCGCCGGGCACCTGCCGATCCTGGCCTGCCTCGGGGAGACGCCGGGCGGGCAGATCCTCAACATCAACGCCGACGTCGCCGCGCGCGAGCTCGCGCTCGCGACGCAGCCGTTCAAGATGATCTTCCTCACGAGCACGGGCGGCCTCCTCGACGAGCACGGGCGCATCATCTCGGCCATCAACCTCGAGGAGGATTTCGCGGGCCTCATGGCCCAGCCCTCGCTGAACGGCGGCATGCGCCTCAAGCTGCAGGAGATCAAGCTCCTGCTCGACGGGCTGCCGGCGACCTCCTCGGTCTCGATCACGTCGCCGGATCACCTGGCGAAGGAGCTCTTCACGCACACGGGCTCTGGCACGCTCGTCCGCCGCGGCGAGCGGATCCTCCGCCACGACACGCTGGAGGGCATCGACCGCGACCGGCTCCGCGATCTGCTCGAGGCGTGCTTCCAGCGGAAGCTCGACGAGCACTACTTCGACAAGAAGCCTTTCTATCGCATCTACCTGTCCGACTCCTACCGGGCGACGGCGATCCTCACGCTCGACCCGGGCGGGAGGGCCCCGCTCACTCCGTACCTCGACAAGTTCGCGGTGACCTCGGAGGCGCAGGGCGTGGGGATCGGCGGCTCGCTCTGGACGCGGATGAAGAGCGAGAACCCGAAGCTGTTCTGGCGCGCCCGGAACGGCAACGAGATCAACCCCTGGTATTTCCAGCAGGCCGAGGGCAGCTACCGCAACGAGAACTGGACGGTGTTCTGGTACGGCCTGTCGAGCTTCGACGACATCCGCGCCTGCATCGATCACGCGCTGTGCTTGCCGGCAACCCTGCGCCAGCACGGCACGGTCTGACCCGCCCTCACCCGCCGTGGCGAGGGCGCCTCGTCGCGCTCGGGCTCACGGCGGGTCGCCGCCGCCGTCGCGCTCCGCCTCGTCGAGCGGATCGATCGCCTCGTCCGTCACGGGGCCCGGCGGGCGCGACGCGGGCGGCGGGCGCGACGCGGGCGGCGGGGCGCTCGACCTCTTCTCGCCGCCGCGCGCCTTCAGCGTCCGCCGCGGCGCTCGCTTCGGCTTCGCGGGCGCGCCGAGCGCCTCCGGGTTGCGGGGCTTCTTGAGCGCCCGAGGCGGCAGGAGCTCCGCGTCGACAGCGACCTTCTTCGCCATGAAGATCGCGGCGTCGAGCCGGTAGAAGCTGCGCTTCCGGTAGAACTTGAGGGCGCCGTCGTTGTTCTCGGCCACCTCCAGCACGAGGTGGGTGCAGCCGTGGATGCGCGCGAGGTGCTCGAGCTGCTCGAGCATGAAGGCGCCGACGCCGCGGCCCTGGTACTCGGGGTGGACCGCGAGCTCCTCGACGAAGAGCGGGCGCATGTCGTGCTTCGTGAAGTAGCGCTCGTTCATCCAGTTATCGGTCCCGGTGATCTCGAAGGCGCACTCCGCGTAGCCGACGATCTCCTGACCATGCGCCGCCCGGACCTCGAAGAGGAGCTGCTCGACCCCTTCTTCTTCGTAGACCTCGAGGAACCGCTTCTTCGAGCGAGGCCGCTGGTATTCGACCGTCTCCCGGTTGACGTCGCGGAACACCTTCTTGAGGAATTCCCAGACCCGGTTCAGGTCGCGCCGGTGGATCCGGCGCACGTAGATGAGGCTCTCTTCCCCGGCGGCGCGGGTGCTCGACTCGGCCTTGCTCATCGCCGCGCCCAGTCTACAGGACGAACGCGGCCGGGGCACATGGGGTAAATGGATCGCGGGGTGGTGGGGCGGCGGGAGCGCGCGCCCCCGCCGTGCAACCAAGGGGCTAACCCTGCTGAGCGTGCGGCCCGATCTGCGCGAGGCGCGCGTTGATCACGTCCCAGTTCAGGCCCGAGAGCACGTTGGCCACATAGTCCGCCTTCTTGGTCTGGTAGTCCGCAAAGTACGCGTGCTCCCAGGCGTCGATGGCGACCATGATATGCGTGTTCGCGAACAGACCGACATCGTGCTCGGTCCGGACGAGGTTATTGAAGAGCTTTTGCTCCTGGTAGTCGTACACGAGCACCGTCCAGCCGTGCGCGCTCAGGAGCGACGCCTTCGCGTCGGCCAGCCAGGCGTCGAAGCTGCCGAACGACGCCTCGATGAGCTTCTTCGACTGGGCGCTCGGCTGCGTCGAGCCGTTGCCGATGTTCTCGAAGTACAGCTCGTGGAGCACCGTGCCGTTGAAGGCGACCGGCTCGCGACGCTTCAGCTCGCTGTACGCGTTGTACGAGTAGTTCGGCGCGCTGCGGTCGGCCTTGCCAAGCTGCTCCCAGATCTCGTTGAGCTTCTTCACGTAGCCCTGGTACAGCGTGAAGTGCGCCTTGAGCTGGAGGTCGCTCAGCCCCTTGGCGTTGCCGCCGAGGAGGTTGTCGAAACTCTTGGGTTCGCGGGACATGGTGCCTCCTGAACGAGTACCGCAAGCACTGCGTGCCGCGGGGTCAGGTGGCCGCTCTACCGCTGCCGCTCTCCGGTAGCAACCCTGCCGTGCGACGCGACACACCGCCGACTCACGACGCCATCGGGCCTGACCTCCCACGCAGGAAACTCCGGACGCCGGCTCGAGCCGCGCCGTGATCCCGCGCAGGACGCCACGACCCCCGCGCGCCGCAGGGCGCCGCGCCCGAGCTGGCCCGATCGGCCGGCGCGCGCCCCCAAACCTCGTGAAACGTTGAACGCCGCCGCCGTTTCGGTCGATACTCCTGGTGCTTGCTGTTCCTTCGCGCAAGGAGGCGACCTCGTTCATGCCGGCTCGTACACAGGGGACCCATCCGACGGCCGCGCTCGCGGCGGCGCTGTGCCTGCTCGGCGCAGCGGCTCACGCCGAGGCGCAGGAACTTGAGAGACCCGAGGGCTTCGCGCTCGACAGGTTCCAGCCTGCACCCGCCGGCGACAGGATGTTCGGAGTCCAGTCCGCCTACACGGCAGGAAGCGCCGCGCCCCACATCATGCTCCTCGGCGATTACGCCCAGGATCCGCTCGTGTTGCGGCGGTTGTCGGGGAACGAGGACATCGGCGACGGCAAGGTCGTCGGCAGCCAGCTCCTGCTCCACCTGAGCGCCTCGCTCTCTCTGTGGGAGCGCCTCACGGTGAACGTCGATCTGCCCCTCGCGCTCCAGTCGGGCGACGGCGGCGCCGCCTCCGGCGCCTTGCTGCCGCCGCCGACCAGCAGCGCCCTCGGGGATCTCCGGCTCGGCGCGCGCGCGACGCTCGTCGGCGGCTACTTCGATCCGTTCCAGATCGCGCTCGGCGGCTACGTGTGGCTGCCGACCGGCGACCCCGAGGCGTATTCGGGCGACGGCAGCGTGCGCGGCGGTCCGCAGCTCATCCTCGGCGGCCACCTGGATCGCGCGGTGTGGTCGCTCGCCGCGGGGCCGGAGTTCCGGTCCACGAAGCAGTTCGCCAACGTCGAGCAGGGGATGACGGTGCACTGGGGCGCCGGCGTCGGGCTGCTGCTCGACGACGAGCGACGCCTGCAGATCGGCCCTGAGATCACCGGCGCGATCACGGTCACCGACGTCCAACAGCGCACGACCAACCTGGAGGCCCTGCTCGGCGGGCGCTACCGCTTCGCGGACGACTTCGAGGCCGGGCTCGGCGTGGGCCCTGGCCTCACCCCCGGCGTCGGCACGCCCTCGTTCCGCGCGGTGGCCATGGTCGCCTACTCGCCCGAGGTGAAGCCGCCCGTGCAGGACCAGGACGCCGACGGCATCGCCGACGCGGACGACGCGTGCCCGCACACCGCGGGCGTCCGCAGCCCGGATCCCACGAAGAACGGCTGTCCGCCGCCCAAGGACGCGGACCACGACGGCATCCTCGACGCGGTCGACGCCTGCCCCGCCGTGGCCGGCGTCGCCTCGCCGGACCCGAAGAAGAACGGCTGCCCGCCGCCAGGGGACCGCGACAAGGACGGCATCACGGACGACGTCGACGCCTGCCCGGAGCAGGCCGGCCCGGCGAACGACGACCCGAAGCAGCACGGGTGCCCGCCGCCGCCCGATCGCGATGGGGACACGGTCCCCGACGCGTCGGACGCCTGCCCGGATCTGCCCGGCCTCGTCACGACCGACCCGGCCACGAACGGCTGCCCGGGCGACACCGACGGCGACGGCATCCGCGACGACAAGGACGCCTGCCCGAACGAGAAGGGCAAGCCGAACGAAGATCCGACGCAGAACGGGTGCCCGGTCGCGGTCCGGGTGACCGAGACCGAGATCGTCATCCTGCAGCAGGTGCAGTTCGACACCGGCAAGGCGACCATCCGTCCGGTGAGCAACGAGCTGCTCGACGAGGTCGCCGGCGTGCTCAAGGACCACCCGGAGATCCTCAAGATCGAGGTCCAGGGCCACACGGACGACCGCGGCACGCGCCAGTTCAACACGAAGCTGAGCCAGGCCCGCGCGGAGTCGGTGCTGAAGGCGCTCGTCGAGCGCGGCATCGCGGCCCAGCGCCTGCAGGCGAAGGGCTACGGCCCCGACGTCCCGATCGCGGAGAACAAGACCGAGGCGGGTCGCCAGAAGAACCGGCGCGTCCAGTTCAACATCATCGAGAAAGAAAAGAAGCAGCCCTAGGCTGGAGGCGTCGATGGCAAAGCGATTGGCATTCACGGGGCTCACCAGCGCCGCGCTGCTCGGGGCGCTCTATGGGACCGCGAGCGCGGCTCCGGTGCGGCGGGTCCAGGTCGCGCAGCGGGGTGATTTCGTCCTCATCGGCAACACGCTCGCGCACGACTGCGCGTCGCCCACGCCCGCGCCGCTGGTGGGCACGGTCGGGACGTGCGGCACGGCCGCGACGCTGGGGGACTCCGCGCCCGATATCTACTGGCGGGGCGACAGCCCCCTCTCCGGGCAGGCCGAGGCGAACAACACCGTCGATCCCGCGGCCGCCCGCAGCACCGCGGTCCTCAGCCTCCCCGCGGGCGCTCGGGTGACCCACGCGTACCTCTACTGGACGGTGAGCCGCGACAGCGGCACCTCGGCCGATCTCACCGTGACCCTGGATCGGGCTGGTGGTTTCTCTTCGAGCGTGACCGGTACGATCTCGGGCCAGACGGAGATCTCGGGCCTCGCCCACGCCCAGGTGGTCGCCAACGTCACCTCGATCGTGCAGACGCGCGGCCAGGGGGCATATCGCCTGAGCGGGATCTCCAACGGGACCGATCTGGACAGCGTGAGCCAGCAAATCGCGTTCGCCGGCTGGTGGATGGTCGTGCTCTACGAGCTGACGACCGCGCCCGCGCGGAACCTCGCCGTCTTCGACGGGCTGGATCAGGTGATCGACGGCGCGACGGTCGCCTGGAGGGTCTCGGGGTTCGTCGTCCCCTCGAGCGCTGGCCAGGCGAAGCTCGGCGTCGTCGGGTACGACGGCGACAGCTCCACCGGCGACGCGATCGAGTGGAACGGGACCGCGCTGTTCGACTTACAGAACCCGGTGAACAACTTCTTCAACAGCTCCCGCTCGTTCCTCGGCGCGCCGATGTCCTCGGTGGGCGATCTGCCGAGGCTCACCGGCGGACCGCTGAGCATGAGCGGCATCGACATCGACGTGGTCCAGGTGCCGGCCAACTTGCTCATGGCCGGCGACACGGAGGCCCAGATCGGAGCGGCCGTCAACGGCGCGGACAGCTACCTGCTCGGCGGCCTCATCACGTCCGTGCCGACGCGCCTCCCGGATCTCTCCACGTCGACCAAGTCGGTCCTCGATCTCAACGGCGGCAATGTCACGCCTGGCGACACGCTCGAATACACGATCATCGTCGCCAACACCGGGGATGACAACGCCGCGGCGGTCGTGCTGAGCGACCCGCTGCCCGCCGGGGTCACCTACGTGCCGGGCTCGCTCGAGATCGCCTCGGGCCCGAACCTGGGCGGCGTGACCGACGCGCCCGGCGATGACGAGGGCGAGTACGTCGCCGCATCGAGGACGGTCCGCGTCCGGCTCGGCGACGGCGCCGACGCGGCCCAGGGCGGGTCGCTCGGCGTCAGCGAGACCACGACAGTGCGGTTCCGCGTGACCATCGATCCGGGCACGGGCGGCGCGATCGCGAACCAGGCCATCGTCACCGGGCGGAGCCCCGAGGGAGGCGCTGCCCAGGACTACCCGACGGACGGCAACGGCGCGGAGCCTGGCGCGCCGGCCACGGAGATCCTCGTCGACAGCGACGGCGACGGGCTGAGCGACGGCGACGAGGAGCGCGCCGGCACGGACCCGAACGACGCCGACACCGACGACGACGGCATCAGCGACGGCGACGAGGAGCTCTGGAACCGCGACACCGACGGCGACGGGCTCATCAACGCGCGGGACGTCGACAGCGACAACGACGGCCTCCTCGACGGGACCGAGGTCGGGCAGGCGGACTGCACCGGCCCGGGGACGGACGCGCGGAAGGGGCACTGCGTGCCCGACGGCGACGCCGGGGCGACGACCACCGATCCGCTGGACGCGGACACCGACAACGGCGGCGTGCCCGACGGCTCCGAGGACACGAACCTGAACGGCGTGCTCGACCCTGGCGAGACGGATCCGACGACCGGCCACGGGGCCGACGACGTCCAGAACACCGACAGCGACGGCGACGGGCTGAGCGACAAGCTCGAGGAGCACCTCGGCACGGACCCGAACGACGCCGACTCCGACGACGACGGCGTACGCGACGGGCGCGAGCCGAACCCGACGGACGACCACGACGGCGACGGGCTCATCAACGCGCTCGACGCCGACAGTGACAACGACGGCCTCTTCGACGGTACCGAGCTCGGCCTCGGCTGCGGCGGTCCGAGCACCGACGCCGCGGCGGGCAGCTGCACGCCCGACGGCGACAGCGGGGCCACCACGACCTCGCCGATCGACCCGGACACCGACCGCGGCGGCGCGACCGACGGGTCGGAGGACGTCAACCTCAACGGCGTCATCGACGCGGGCGAGACCGACCCGACGTCGAGCCACGGGGCGGATGACGGGCAGAACACCGACAGCGACGGCGACGGGCTGAGCGACAAGCTCGAGGAGCACCTCGGCACGGATCCGGACGACGCGGACTCCGACGACGACGGCGTGCTGGATGGGCGCGAGCCGAACCCGGCCGTCGACACGGACGGCGACGGGCTCATCAACGCGCTCGACGTCGACAGCGACGACGATGGCCTCTACGACGGCACCGAGCTCGGCCTCGATTGCAGCGATCCCGACACCGACGCGTCGGCCGGGCACTGCATCGCTGACAGCGACGCTGGCGCCACGAGGACATCGCCGATCGATGCGGACAGCGACGACGGCGGCGTGAGCGACGGCTCCGAGGACGCCAACCTGAACGGCGTCGCGGACAATGGCGAGACCAACCCGACCCGCGGGCACGCCGACGACGACGGCGAGAACAATGACCGGGACGACGACGGGCTGAGCGACGACCTCGAGGTGATGCTGGGCACGGATCCGGGCGACGCGGACTCCGACGACGACGGCGTCTTGGACGGACGCGAGCCGAACCCGGCCGACGACACGGACGGCGACGGGCTCATCAACGCGCTCGACGTCGACAGCGACGACGACGGCCTCTATGACGGCACCGAGATGGGCCTCGGCTGCGACGGCCCTGGCACCGACGCGGACGCCGCCCACTGCGTGGCGGACGCTGACGGCGGGGCCACGACGACGTCGCCTGTCCACCGCGACACGGACCGGGGCGGCGCGACCGACGGCTCCGAGGACAGCAACCTGAACGGCGCGATCGAGGCCGGCGAGACCGACCCGACCGCCGGCCACGGCGACGACGACAGCCAGAACGTCGACAGCGACGGCGACGGGCTGAGCGACGATCTCGAGGTGTTCCTCGGCTCGGATCCGGAAGATCGCGACACCGACGACGACGGCCTGCTCGACGGCGAGGAGCCGAACCCGAGCGATGACGCCGACGGCGACGGGCTGCCGAACGCGCGCGACACGGACAGCGACGGCGACGGGCTCTTCGACGGCACCGAGGCGGGGAAGGACTGCGCGGACGCGGACACCGATGCCGGCGCCGAAAGCTGCACGCCGGACGCCGACGGCGGTGCGACGAAGACGAGCGTGGTGAACCCGGACACCGACCGCGGCGGCGTGAGCGACGGCGAGGAGGACGCGAACCACAACGGCATGCTCGATGCGGGCGAGACCGATCCGAACAACGCTGCAGACGACCCCGGCGATCGGGACGGCGATGGGCTCTCGAACAGCGAGGAAGCAAGCCTCGGGACCGACCCGGACGACGCCGACAGCGACGACGACGGCGTGATCGACGGCGAGGAGATCGAGCCGGGCGCCGACAGCGACGATGACGGAAGGATCAACGCCCTCGACCCCGACAGCGACAACGACGGGCTCTTCGACGGCACCGAGCTCGGCAAGGATTGCTCGCACCCGGCCACCGACGCCGCTGCGGAAAGCTGCATCCCCGACGCTGACGCAGGGGCCACGACGACCGACCCGATCAAGGCGGACACCGACGGCGGCGGCGTGATCGACGGCGAGGAGGACAAGGACCACGACGGGGTGGTCGACGAGGGCGAGCGCGATCCGAACAACCCCGCGGACGATCAGCCCGCGGAGTGCGAGCAGGACAGCGCTTGCGGCGCCGGGATGGTGTGCGACGAGGCCACGAAGGAGTGCGTCCCGGGCTGCCGCAACCCCGACGACACGATCGGCCCGTGCACCACGCCGCTCCCCGGTGAGGGCGTCGTGGTGGAAGGCGGCGGCTGCGCCTGCACGGTGGGCGCGGAGGGCGACGGCGGCCGCTCGGCGCCGTGGGCCTTGCTCGCGGCCGGCGCCTGCGCCGCCGTGCTGCACCGGCGCCGCCGGCGCAGCTGAGCTCTCCCCCCGGTCGGCGCCCCCCGCGCCGCGCAGGAGGGCGCGCCTGTGCTACAAGCCAACGGAATAACTATGCTTTTATGCGAGGCGCGCCCGCCTGCGGGGCGCCTCCGCCTCCGGCGACCGATGCGCCGCGGGTTGCCATCGGCCGTCCGTGGCCTAACGATGTTTTCCCACGGGAGAGTGCATCTTGCCCCGACCTTCTGATTCCGTCGTCCGCGCCATCACGATGGATGGCGCTTTTCGCGTCATCACGGCGCTGACCACCGAGACCGTGCGGGGGGCCGTCGCGGTGCAATCTGCGACCGGCGCGACCGCGCAGCGGCTGGGAGAGCTGATCACCGGCGCCATCCTCGTGCGCGAGGCGATGGCGCCGAACCTGCGGGTCCAGGCGATCGTCAAGGGCGCAGCCGGTCACGGGTCCCTGGTGGCCGACTCGCACCCGGACGGCACGAGCCGCGGCCTCGTCAACCTGGGCAAGGGGGCCACGGCGGAGAGCGCGGTGGAGATCGGCGGAGGGTCGCTGCTGCAGGTCATGCGCACGCTGCCGAGCGGCATGCTCCACCAGGGGGTCGTCGAGATCCCGACCGAGGGCGGCATCTCCGCGGGCCTGATGACGTACATGCAGGAATCGGAGCAGGTCGTCTCGATGATCGCGGTGGCGACGCTGATCGGCGCGGACGGCGTCGGCGCTTCCGGCGGCTACCTCGTGCAGCTGCTCCCGGAGGTCGAGCGCGGTCCGCTCATGGTGATGACCGAGCGGCTCAAGGACTTCGAGCGCCTCGACGACGTGCTCGCGCACGAGGGAGCCTCGGCGGACGTGCTGCTCGGGGAGCTGCTTTACGGCATGCCGTTCTCACGGCTCGAGGACTCGCCGCTCAGCTTCAGCTGTCGCTGCAGCGAGCTCCGGGTGATGGCCACGCTGGCGAGCCTGCCGCGGAGCGACATCGAGGAGATGGTCACGGACGGGAAGGTCCTCGACATCCGCTGCGATTATTGCGGCAAGGACTACCAGGTGTCGCCGTCGCAGCTCCGCTCGCTGCTGACGACGAGCTGAGCCGCCGCGCGCCTGCGCGCGGCCGGCGGGCCGCACACCCACGCACGGGGTCACGCGGGCTCGCGAGGCGAGAGGCCGCGGATCACGAAGCTGATGACCCGCTCGATCTCCGCCTCGTCGTCCCACGCCGCATCGGGGGCGATGTACACGCGGTGGACGATGTACCCCACGAACGTCGAGGCGACGCAGCGGAGGACGAGGGGCGGCGGCCACCCGACGATCTGCCCTTCGCGCTGGAAGTGCTCGATCAAGGTGATCCCCTTCTCGAGGAGCGGCCCGAAGACCCTGCCGGCGATGCCGAGCCGCAGCTCGGCGTCGAACGGCAGCTCCTGCGCGAGGATGCGCACCAGCTGCGGGTGCGCGCGCACGAAGGCGATGCGCTCGGCGAGGAGCGCCCGCAAGAACGCCTCGAAGGTCGGGTACGTCGCGTCGAAGAGCGGGTCCATGGAGCGCGCCATCGCGGGCCCGACGAGCCGTTCGACGGCGGGACCGATGACGCCCAGGAGGAGGTCCCGCTTGCTCGGGAAGTACTTGAAGATCGTCGCCTCGGCGACCCCTGCGCGCCGCGCGATCTCCTTGGTCGCGGTCCCGTGGAAGCCCTGCTCGGCGAAGGCGGCCACCGCGGCGTCGACGATCTTCTTCTGCGCCTCGGTCAACGTGTCGTGCGGGCGCGGGCGTCGGCTCATTCGGTGTCCTCTCTCCTCGACATCTAGCAGCGCCGCGCGGCGGCTCGGGCGCGCTGCGGGCGGCGTGCGCTAGGCGGCGTCGGCCCTGCGGGTGAAGAGCCGGTCGAGCGCCTGCCTGAGCTCGCGCTCATCGAGCGGATCGCAGCGCACGCCGACGTAGCCGTCCGGACGGACGAGGACGGCGGCTGCCGCCTCGACGCCGTACGCCGCGTGGGCGCGCCCGTCCGGATCTGCGTACCCTCCGGCCTCGGGCGCGCTGATGACCAGCACCTTGAGGTCCGGCCGGCCGAGCTCCGCGGCGAGCCGCCGGGCGTGCCTGTGCGCCTCGGTGTTCGCGCTGGCATGGGGTGGACCGGGTGGACCGGCGAAGAGCAGCAGCGTGGATTCGACGCCGCGCATCAGCTCGAACAGGTGGACCTGCTGTCCCGCCGCGCTGAGCAGCGAGGCGTCTGGCGCGCGATCTCCGGCGCGGGGCCCGCGCTCCGGCGGGTGCCCGATCTGGATGGACAGCGGGCTCTTCCGGTATCGGATCTTGAGCTGCGAGATGAACCCCAGGATCCGGCGTTGCACGGCGGCGACGCCGATGGCGCGGATCATCAGGCGCGGCGCGACGATGCGCAGCGCCCGGCCCATGAGACCGTGTCCGGCCATGAGCCCGAAGAGGCGGTCTGTGAAGTCGATCAGCCGGCGCGCGACGGGCAGCCGCTCCATCTCGTAGGTGTCGAGCAGCCACGCTGGCATCCTGCCCTGCTCGACGGCCGCGAGCTTCCACGCCAGGTTGTACGCGTCCTGGATTCCGGTGTTCATCCCCTGCCCGCCGGCCGGGCTGTGGATGTGCGCCGCGTCGCCGGCGAGGAACACGCGCCCCTTGCGCAGCCGCGTGGCGACGCGGTGGTGCAGCCGGTAGCGCGAGAGGACGATCGCCTTCTGTATCTTGAAGGGCGTGGGGATCATCGAGCGCATCACGCCTTCGAACACCTCGAGCGAGAGCGACGCGCCGCGCGCCGGCGACGCTTCGGGCAGGATAAGGACGATCCGGAACCGGTGGCTTCCGGGCACGGGGAAGGCCGCTGCGAGGCCCCGGCGCGAAGGGCTGATATAGATGTCGCCGTCCGGCAGCGGCCAGTCGATGACGAGGTCGCCGAGCATGCAGTGATCGTCGTAGGTGTCGCCCTCGAAGGCGATGTCCACGCCCTGGCGGACGGCGCTGCGCGCGCCGTCGCAACCGAGGAGCCACTTCGCGCGCACCACCTCGGTGTTCCCGTCGACCCTGCGGAGGGTGCATGTGACGCCGGCGCTGTCCTGGGTATAGGAAGCGAGCTCGGCGCCGCGCTCGACCGTCACGCCCAGCTCCGACAGCCGCGACCCGAGGACGCGCTCGGTGTCGAACTGCTGGATGACGAAGATGCCTGGAACGGGCGTGGAGAGCTCCGGGAAGTCGAAGATCGGCAAGCGTGCGCGCTGGCCGTTCGAGAGGAGGACGTTGAGCCCTCCGACGCGCGTGGCGCGCGCCATCGCGGCGTCTGCGATCCCCATGCTGGTGAAGATCTCCATCGTCCGCGTCTGCACCACGAGCGCTCGCGAGTGATCCGGCGGGGGTTCCAGTGCCTTGTCCACGATCCGCACTGCGAGCCCGCGCCGAGCAAGCTCTCCGGCCATCGTCAAGCCCGTCGGACCTCCACCGACGACCAGCGCATCTACAGCTTCTGTCATAGGCCGCCTCCGGATTGGTGAGTGAGCATTCACTCACCTTATGTGAGGACCCACTTCGGTTGGCAAGGCATAAAGGCAAAGAATGTCTCACATTGACACACATTCACACGGTCAGCCGCACCATGGTTGAGCTCGCCCAGCAGCGTCGTCGACCGCACGCACCGGGGTTGAGCCGCCGCCGACCGACCGAGGTTGAGCCGCTGCCAGGTTGAGCCGCCGCCGACCGACCGAGGTTGAGCCGCCGCCGACCGAGGTTGAGCCGCCGACCGAGGTTGAGCCGCCGACCGAGGTTGAGCCGCCGACCGAGGTTGAGCCGCCGACCGAGGTTGAGCCGCCGACCGAGGTTGAGCCGCCGACCGAGGTTGAGCCGCCGCCGACCGACCGAGGTTGAGCCACTGAGCGCACTTAGGTTGAGCCGCCGCCGACCGACCGAGGTCGAGCCGCCAACGATCGCACCCTGGTTGAGTTCGGCGACGCGATGCCGCCACATTCAACAGGAACGGATCTTGAAGCCCACCAGCGAACTCCCCGCTCCCCCGCCCCCCACCCCGCCCTCGCTCGGCAGACCGTGTCCGCGTGCTCGCTCGGCGAGGTCGTCGTGCGATGGTCGCCGCATGCAAGAGGTCCACGTCAACGTCTACATTCACGCCCCGGTCGAGCGGGTCTTCGACGCGGTGGCTGACCACGAGCGCTTCCTGCGCTCCGGGGACGGCACCCACACGAAGGTCGTCCGGCCAGGGCTCACCGAGCACAACGGCCTCGGCGCCCTCCGCGAGGTGCGCGTCGGGAAGCGGATCCGCTACGTCGAGGAGATCACGGCCTTCGAGCGGCCGTCCTCGTTCGACTACCAGATCGTCGAGAGCACGCAGCCGCTCCGGCACCAGGGCTCGCGTCTCCGCTTCACCCCGCGCGGCGAGGGCACGGAGATCGACTGGACATCGCGCTTCGACATCCCGCTGCCGCTCGTCGGCAAGCCGCTCGGATCGCTCGCCAGGCGCATGTTCATCGCGGCGTTCACCGAGCTGCTGCTCGCTGAGAAGGCACGGCTCGAGGCCTCGCAGCCCGCGCGCGCCACGTGACTCCGCTTGCGCGCTCACCGACAGGCAGCGCCTGGTCTTCATGCCCCTTCCCCTGGACGTGAGCTACGGCAGGGCGGACCGATCTTCTCGCTGGAGCGCGCCCTCCACAGAGGGCAAGTACGACCCGTACTGCGGTTCGGTGCTCTCGTTTGGCGACGGGGAGAGACCGGCGCAGTGGTCAACGCGGTTCATGGCGGACTCCGAGTTCAACCGGCCCACGCGCCGCCTCCGCTGGAGGACGCCTGGCGCGGCCCCGTCACTTCACATGACTGACGCCGGGGACGCCACACCGACGCCGCTGGCGCGGCGTGGCGCGGTATCCGCAAAACACATGAAACGTCGCCCGTTTATGGCCAGCATTCATCCGCCCTATCTGAGGGGCTCGTCCGGCTCAGGTGGCGCCGATGGTGCCGGCGGCGGTAGCGCCACGAGCTCCACCACCGGCGGCGTGACCACACCGGCGCTCGAGCTGCAATATGCTGCGAGGGACACCACGGTCGAGCCCCAGCATCTGTCGTTCATGGTACAGGTCAAGAACACGGACGATGCGAGCATCGCGCTCAGCGATCTGACGATTCGCTACTGGTTCACGGCCGACGTCGCGAAGGTGGATCTCAAGAGCGAGTGCGACTTCTCGTCGATCCTCGGCGGATGCGCCAACGCCACAAGGACGTTCGGCGAGGCATCGGGCACGCAGGCCGATCACTATCTCGAGCTCGGTTTCCTCGCCGCCGCAGGTAGCATCGCCCCGAACGTCACATCCGGAGATGTGCAGATCCGCATCCACAACGGCGACAACTACGACCGCATGACGCAGACCGACGACTACTCCTTCGGCGCCAACACCACCTTCATGCCTTTCGAGCGGGTCACCGTGTACCACGACGGCGTGCTCACCTGGGGAACAGAGCCTTGACTGGCCACGAGGACGAGCTCCACGTCCTGCGGGAGCAAGCGCCACATCGATAGCCGCCCCGGGCGAACGCTCGCAGCATCTCGGCATACGATCAGCTCCGGAGATCGATCTCAGGACGGCTCCCCCGCCGGTCAGACCAGCCCGACATGGCTCGCAGGGCCTGCCGCCCTGTGCGAACGCGCGCCCCTCCACGCCCTTCGATGCCCTGTGGCGGCCTGACTCGCCGCGCGCGCACGCCACACCCCGCAACATGCCGTTACACGCCCTGGCCCGTCCCAGGTTGCCGCGATGTAACTAATTTTCCATGGAATTCCGTCCCGCCATGGGACGCGAGCGCTTCCGCTCCATCTGGAGACGGGCAGCCCGGGCGGCACCATCCTTGAATGGCCTCGCTCGGACCCTGAACTCTATGGATGCCACAGCGCGCGCAACGCCTCCTCCCCCGTCGTCCCACACCCGGCCTGTGCAGGCCCCGATCTCGCGTGATGCGCCGCGGAGCGGACCGCGGCTCGGACACGGCCTCGAGCGGTTCGACCCTCTGAAGCGGCGCGCCGCGGACACACCTGGCCTCATCAGCTTCGCGGGCGGGCTGCCCGCCCCGGGCGAGTTCCCGCGCTCGAAGCTCGCCGCCTCGTTCGTTCGCGCCCTTCAGAACCCCAGCCGCCCGGCGCTCCCGTGGAGCTGGCCCGAGGGCGACGAGGACCTCCGCGCCTGGATCGCCGGGCAGCTGCGCCGGCGCGGCGCCCAGGTGGCTCGCGACGACGTCATCGTGACCAGCGGCGCACGGCAGGCCGTGTCCCTCGCCGCGCAGCTGGTCCGCGGATCGCGCGCCAGGATCGGCGTCGACCGCGAGAGCTCCCCCGGCGCGCTCGATCGGTTCCAGGAGCTCGGCGCGACGGTCGTCGACGGCGACAGCAACGTCGATGCCTATTATCTCATGCCCGCCGTCTCCAATCCGCGTGGACGCACGCTGTCGCGCAGCGATCGAGCCAGGGTCCTCTCGACCCTCCGGCCCATCATCGAGGACGACGCTTACGCGGATCTGTCCTTTGACGGCGCCGCCCCGCGGCCGCTCCTGGCCGAGGCGCCCGATCGCGTGTTCCACGTCGGGACGTTCTCAAAGACGCTCTGCCCCGGCCTCCGCGTCGGCTGGCTCGTGCCCCCGCGCTCGCTCCGGGCCGAGGCCCTCCAGCTGAAGCAATCCGCCGATCAGCAGGCGGCCAGCCTGCCGCAGGCCATCCTGGAAGACTACCTCCGCACAGAGGACTTCGATCAGCGGCTCGTGCGCCTGCGGGAGTTCTACGGTCGCCGCGCCGCCCGCATGGAGCGGGCGCTCCGAAAGCACCTGCCCGGCTGGCGGTTCGACCCGCCCGCGGGCGGCTTCGCGATCTGGGTCGAGCCCGACGCCGAGCCGAACGAGGCCTTCTTCCTGGCCGCCGCCATCGAGCACGGCGTCGCCTTCGACCCGGGCTCGCTGTTCCGGGCTCACGGCGCCGTGAACCCGTTCGCCCTCCGGCTCTGCTTCTCCTCGGTGGCGTGCGACGAGGACCTGGACGAGGGCGTGCGCCGCCTCGCGCGGTGCTGGGCCGAGGTCGCGTAGCCTCGCCGGCGGGCGCCGATTCACGGAAGCGCCCGCCACGACCTCTCTCCCTCTCTCCTTCGACTCCCTCTCTCCTTCACTCCCTCTCTGCTCTCTTCTCCTCCTCTCCGATGGCAGCACCGCGGCGGCGGCCTGCGCGCACGCCGCCGACCTCTCGCAGGGCGCGGCCTCACTGCGCCAGCGGGCCGCCTGGCTTGTGCGGGACGGGCGGACGGCGATCGAGCAGCTCCCGCGCCGCGGCCCGGACGACCGCGGGCACGTCCGCCGCCGCCGCGAGCCGCAGGAGCTCGGGCCGCAGGAGGAGGCGCACCATGGGCACCGCGATCTCCTGCGGCGCGCCCGGGTTCTGCACGATCGCCATGCGCACCCGCGCGCGCTGCGGCCACTCGGGGTGCTTCGCGATCTCCGTCAGGACCTCCGCGTTCGCCGGGCGGCGCGCCGCGAGGCGGACGACGTCATCCTCGGTCAAGCGCGGGTTGGCGAGCAGGTTGCGGATGACCAGCGGGTGCGGGTCCCGGAGCAGGGCGTCGAAGGCCGCGCGGGTCGGCCGCCGGGCCAGCGCGCGCCGCTCGCCGAGCGTGAGCGCGCGACCGGCGCTCGACGTCGCGACGAGCCGCTCGTCGGGCGCCGGCGAGGCCGGCTGCGCCTCGGGCCGCCGCGCCTTGCGGCGCAGGAGGCGCGAGAGCGGCAGCAGGGCATGGGAGGACGCGAGCTCGCGGAGCTGCTCGACGCGCTCCGAGAGCGCAGGATCCACGAGGACCGGCACGACGGCGCCCAGCACGTCGCGCGCGAGGGGGTTGGCCTGCTCGGCGTCGCGGCAGAGGTCGTCGAGCGCGCGGGCGACGGAGGGGAGATCGGCGCGCAGCACCTCGCTCCGAAGGAACGCGACCCGCAGCCGGAGCTCCTTCAAGGACGAGACGGCTCGCCTCCATCGTCCCGCCAGCGCATCCACGCCGTCAATCTACATCGCCGGCGTCCCGGCGTGGAGCACATGCCAGGCGGTTTGCGCTACGCAACGTGCGCGGGGCGGTTATCCTGCGCCGCGCCATGAGGGAACGGCGGAAGCCGATCCCCGATTGCTGACGAGGACGGTGGAGCCGATCCCCGTCTCGAAAGGGAGGAGTCGCATGTCCGAAAAGGTTTCGTTCCCCGCGAAGGACGGGTCCTCGGCGACCGGCGAGATCGTCTGGCCGAAGCAGGGGGGCAAGTCGCCTGCCGTCGTCCTGATCCAGGAGTGGTGGGGTGTGAACGACCACATCCGCTCTCTGCTCGACCGGCTCGCCGCCGCCGGGTTCATCGCCCTCGCGCCCGACCTCTACCACGGCAAGACCACCAAGGACGCCACGGAGGCCAACCGGCTGATGACCGAGCTCGACAAGCCGCGCGCCCTCGAGGAGATCGCCGCCGCCGCCCGCTTCCTGTCGGCGCACGAGCGGTCGACCGGCAAGGTCGGCGTCATCGGGTTCTGCATGGGCGGCGCGCTGAGCTTCGCCGCCGCCGCGACGATCCCCGAGCTCGCGGCCGCGGTGCCCTTCTACGGCGTCCCGAGCCCCGCGCCCGATTACACGCGCGTCAAGGCGCCGATCCTCGCCCACTTCGCCGCGCGCGACGGCTGGGCGACGCCGGCCGCCGCCGAGGCGATCCAGAAGGAGCTCGCCGCCCACGGCCAATCCATGGAGCTCCACGTCTATGACGCCGACCACGCGTTCGCGAACGACACGCGCCCCGAGGTCTACGCCCCCGAGGCCGCGAAGCTCGCGTGGGAACGGAGCATCGCGTTCCTGAAGCAGCACCTCGCCTGAGCGCGACGCCTTGCTCCTCCCCGGGGAATCCGCGCGGGGGGCGCGGCGCGCGCGGGGGCGTGCGAGGCGTCAACCAGGCGCGTTCTTTGCCACCGCGCAATGAACCCTGATATACACGCTTACATGGCCCTCCCCCCGGTACTCCCGGGCTCGATCCAGCAGGCGGAGTCGCCGATCGACCGCGCGCTCTCGCTGGCGCTCGCGGGAGAGCGGGACGCCGCGCTGCGCTGGGCCGCTGCGCTGGTCCGGCACGACCCGACGATGCCGTCGGCGCTCTGCCTCTGCGGGCGCCTCCTCGGCGAGCTGAACCGGCACGAGGCCGCGCGGGAGGCGTGCTCCACCGCGATCGCCCGCGCGATCGACCTCGAGAACCTGCCGCTCGCCGTGGCGGCCGCGCGCGAGAGCGAGCGCTTCGGCGGCGATGCCGGGCCCGGGCTCGACCTGATCGCCGAGGCGTTCTGCCGGGACTCGCCGCGGCTCGGCGAGGGCGCGCCGCCGCCGCCGCCCCTGCCGGCCGCCGAGGCGTTCCAGCCGCTCGCCTCCGTGCTCACCGGCGCGCTCCTGCTCAACAAGGCGACGGAGATCATCCACGACGCCACGCGCAGGCTGGCCGCCCAGGCCGATCACCCCGGGATCGCGCCCCAGCCGGTCTTCTCGTCCGTCGGGCGCGACGCGCTCCGCGCCCTGTGCGCCGCCTTCACGCCCGTCTGGGTGGCGGCGGGGACGACCGTGATCGAGCAGGGCGCCGCGCGCAGCGAGGCCTACTTCGTCGCGCGCGGGGAGCTCGAGGCGCGGCGCCGGCGCGGGGACGAGGAGATCCTCCTCGCCCGGCTCGCGAACGGCGCCATGTTCGGCGAGATGGCGCTGCTCTCTCGGGCCCCGCGCACCGGGAGCGTCATCGCCACGCGGCCCTCCATCGTGCTCGAGGTGAAGCGCGACGCGATCGACGACATCGCGCAGCGCGAGCCCGAGGTGGGCCTGGAGCTCGCGGCCTACTGCCGGGACCGCATGGTGGAGAACCTCGTCCGGATGAGCGACGTGCTCCGCGTCGTGCCCGAGGCCGACAGGCCCGCGCTCGTGAAGCGGTTCCGCACGCGCACGTTCGAGAAGAACGAGCGGCTGCTCGTCCAGGATGAGCGGCCCCCCGGCCTGTTCCTCATCGCCTCCGGAGAGGTCGCCGTCGTCCGGCGAGACGCGGCGGACGACGCCCGCGTCGAGCCGCTCGTGCTCTCGACGCTCGGCCCCGGCGACGTCGCCGGCGAGATCGCGATGGTCCTCCGCCGCGCGACGAACGCCGATGTGATCGCCGTTCACCCCACCGTGACGCTGTACCTTCCGGCCACCGAGTTCATGGGTCTGGTCGAGGATCACCCGGCCGTGCTGGCGCAACTCTACAAGCTCGCCGTCCTGCGCGACGAGGAGACCACGAGCATCATGGCCGAGGAGGTCTCCGTGGCCGAGGACTTCGTGTTGATCTAGGGTACCGAACCGATCGGAAAATTGACGAAACGAACCGCGGATGCGCGGAGGTTTTGTTGTTGTCGCGTCTGTGTCTCTGTGGTTCAAACTCTCTCTCGCGCGCGGCGTTTCAACCTGTTCGGTGCTCTGGCGACGTCCCGCGAGCACGCGGCGGGTGCACCGATTGACGCTCCGCGCCACGCCCCGTAGGCTTTCAGTCTACCCGTTGTTGTCGTTGACCAGCACTGAACAACCACCAGCGTAGGGAAGGCCACGCGCGCACCACAGGTCCTGCGACAATGACGACGAACGCGTTCGGGCTGGAGGGACAGGTGCTGGTCGGCCGGTATCGGCTGCTCCGCCCTCTCAGCTCGGGCAGCATGGGCACCGTCTGGCGCGCGGACGATCTCACGCTGGGCTCGCCGGTCGCGATCAAGATGCTCGGGCCTCTCTATGCGAAGGACGAGACGGTCCGCGCGCGCTTCTACCAGGAGGCGCAGGCGGCGGCGGCGCTCCGCAGCCCGAACGTCGTGCAGATCCTCGATCACGGCGTCGAGAACGACGTCCCCTTCATCGCGATGGAGCTCCTCGAGGGCGAGGACCTCGCGCACCGGCTCGAGCGTGTCGGCGCGCTGGAGCCGGCCGATACGGCGCGCATCTTCGCCGACGTCGCGCGCGCCGTGCGCAAGGCCCACGACGCCGGCATCGTCCACCGCGACCTCAAGCCCGACAACATCTTCCTCGCCCGCGACGACGACCGGGAGGTGGCCAAGGTCCTCGATTTCGGCGTCGCCAAGACGCGCATGTCCGGCAAAGAGGGCATCGGGACGCAGGCGGGCGTGCTGATCGGGACGCTGCCGTACATGAGCCCTGAGCAGGCGCAGGGCGCGACCGTCGATTACCGGTCGGACCTCTGGGCGCTCGGGGTGATCGCGTTCGAGTGCGTGTGCGGCCGGGCGGCGATCACGGCCGAGGCGCCTGGCGCGATGATCCTCGAGATATGCAGTGATCCGCTGCCTGTCCCCTCGAAGGTGGCGTCTGTGCCCGTGCCGCCGGCGTTCGACGAGTGGTTCATGCAGGCCTGCAGCCGTGACCCGAACGGGCGGTTCGCCTCGGCGACGGCGATGGTCGACGCGCTGCGCGACGCGCTCTTGCCGCCCAGCGACGCGCAGGAGGGCGGGCGGGCCTCGGTGAGCTCGATCCCCGGGGGCGCGGGCACCACGTCGCCCTCCGTCCCGCCGATCTCCGCCGCGCCGCTCTCCGCCGCGCCGCTCTCCGGTCCGCCCATCTCCACCTCTCCGCTCTCCGTCTCGCCGGACGGGAGCGTGGCCTCGCCGCCGGGCCTCTACGACGAGGCCGGGGCCGACTCGAGACCTCGCCGCAAGACGCCGGGCCCGGCCGTCGCGCTCGGCCTCGCGGCTTCGGTCCTCGGCGGGGTGCTCTTCATCGGCTGGCGCGCGCTCGGGGACGACCCGATCCCGCACGCACCGCCGTCCGGCGCGGCCTCGCCGCGGGGGACGCTCGAGACGCCGCCAGTCGCCGCCCCCGCGAACAATCCGCCGGCGGAAGCGAATTCACCCAGGGGGGCGCCCGAGCTCGCGCCTCCCCAGGACACGACGGCCGCGGCGGCCTCGACGCCTGCGCCCCGCGCCGGCTCCGCGCTGGCGGCCAGCGCTCCGGCCGTGGCCGCCTCCTCCGTCCAGACGGCGCCCGCTCGCCCGGGCAGGGCCGCGTCCTCCCCGCCGCGGCCCAGGCCCTCGTCGGCGCCCCCGCCCGCGGCCTCCAGCGCGACGCGCACCAGGTCCGACCGCCTCGGCTTCTGAGGAGACGAATGCGCGCGCGATCGAGGGTCTCGGGCACCGCCACCATCGCGTTCGCGCTCGCGCTCGCGCTCGCGACCACCGCGCGGGCGGCAGACGTCGACCCTGCCACCATGAACGCCGCCCGTGCCCTCGCCGAAGAGGGCCTCGACCTCTTCGACAGGGGCCAGTACGCGGCGGCGCTCGACAAGTTCGGGCGCGCGGACCAGCTGATCCAGGCGCCGACGATCGACCTCTATGCCGCGCGCTGCCTCGAGCAGCTCGGGCGCCTCATCGAGGCCTCCGAGCGTTACCTGCAAGTGAGCCGCACCTCGCTCGACGCCTCGGCCAGCGACGTCTTCAAGGCCGCTGTCGCCGACGCCGGGAAAGCGTACGACGATCTCAAGCCACGAATCCCCAGGCTCTCTGTGGGGGTGCGCGGCGCCCCGGAGCGCGAGGTGCAGATCACCATCGACGGCAAGCCGGTGCCACCCGCGCTGGTGGGGGTCAGCCAGCCTGTCGATCCTGGCAAGCACGTCGTCGAGGCCGCGTGGGCGGGGCGTGTCGTCCGGCGGGAGGTCGCGATGCAGGAGCGGCAGGAGGCGGCGCTCGCGCTCGAGTTCCCCGCCGGTGTCCGCCCGCCCATCATCCTCCCCCCGCCCGCCGGCCCGGCGCCGGGCACCACGCAGCGCGTGCTCGGCTGGACCGCCGTCGGCACGGGCGCCGCGGCGCTCGTGGTCGGTGGGATCACGTTCGGCATCACGAGCGCGCGGCGCAGCGAGCTGATCGACCTCGGGTGCACCGAGGACGTCGTGTGCCCGGACACGCCGAAGACGCGGGCCAAGCTGGGCTCGTACAACGACCTGCGCCTCGTCCCTGCGCCGGCGTTCATCGTGGGCGGGGCGCTCGCCGCGGGCGGCGTCGCGCTGCTCCTCACCGCACCGTCCGCGGCGGCGAGGCCCAAGGGCGCAGCGGTCCGTCCGTGGATATCGCCGTGGGGTGCCGGGATCACGGGGGTGTTTTGATGAAACGCAACGGCTTCATGGTCCTTTGCGGCGCGCTCGGCGCGGCCGGCGCGCTGGGCGGGTGCTTCGACCAAGGCGTGCTCGTGCCGGGCGCCATCAGCGGCGGCGGCACCGCGCAAGGCGGGATGGCCGGCGTGGGCGCCGCGGGAGGCGCCGGCGGCACGGGCGGCGTGGGAGGCGCGGGCGCCGCGGGAGGTGCGGGCGGCGCGGGCGGCGCGGGCGGCAGCGAGCCCTGCGATCCTTGTTATACAGGCCCCGAGTCGACCAGGGGAGTCGGTGAGTGCAAGGACGGCTGCCTGCGCGGCGGCTCGTGCGTCGACGAGGTGGTCCCCAAGGCCGAGGCCTGTACGACGAAGGCGAATGACGAGAACTGCGATCGTGTGCCGGAGTGCACCGGAGCGCACGAGTGGAGCACCCAGCTCGGAGGGAACGGCGAGCAGATCGGTCATGACGTCACCTTCGACAGGGAAGGGAACCTCCTGATCGCGGGTGCCTTCAGCACCAGCCTGGATTCCGTCGGCAGCCAGGGAGCGTACGACGGCTTCGTCGTCAAGCTCGCTCCTGGCGGAGCGACGGAATGGTCGAAGGCGCTCGGGGGGAACGGCTCTGATTTTTGCAATCGCGTGGCGCTCGACAAGAACGGCGGCGTGATCGTGGCCGGAACCTTCGAAAACACACTTAACTTCGACGGGACGCCGCTCACGAGCACAGGCAGCTCGGACGTGTTCGTGGCGAAGCTCGACGCAGAGGGCGGCCTGGACTGGGTCAAGACCATCGCCGGCCCGAGCGTCGATAGAGTTTATGGGCTCGCGGTGGATTCGGACGACAACATCGTCGTCGCTGGCAGCTTCACCGACTGGGCCGACGTGCTGGGCGGGGACCACCTGACGAGCGAAGGTGGAGAGGACATCTTCGTCGCGAAGATGGACGCCCTCGGAAACTTCGCCTGGAGCAGGAACTTCGGCGATACGACCGCTGAGGTCGCGAACGACGCTGCCGTCACGCCCGAAGGAGACGTGGTCCTGGTCGGCCGCATCGCGGGCAGGGTGTACTTCGGCACGACGCTCCTCAATGCTCAGGGCGATGACGCGTTCATTGCGAAGCTCGACGCGGGCGGGGCGCCGCTCTGGGCCAAGATCTTCGGCGACACCATGAGCCAGGAATTCGCGGCGGTCGCGGTGGGCGCGAAGGGGGACATCGTCGTCGCAGGGAGCACCGGGGGAACGATCAATTTCGACGGGGCGCCGCGGAGATACGCCGGAGGAAAGGACGCGGTCGTCGCCGCCTTCAACGCGGACGGCAAGCACCTCTGGAACCGTCTGTACGGGGATGCGGAAGATCAGAGGGCGCTGGGGGTGGCGGTCGACCAGGCGGGCAACGTCATCGTGGTCGGAGAGTTCGAGAGCTCCATCGACTTCGGCACCCCGAGCCCGAGGCTCCAGGCCCTCGGCGGCAACGACGCCTTCTTCGCAAAGCTCGCTCCCAACGGCGATACGGCCTGGGCCAAATCGTTCGGCGACGCGGCGGAGCAGCGCGCCCGGGCCGTCGCCGTGGATGAGCTGGGAGCCATCGCGCTGACGGGCAGCTTCAGCGGCAGGATGGATCTCGGGGGGGACCCCATGATGAGCTCCGGGGGCCCCGACGCCTTCGTCGCCAAGCTGCAGCCCTGACGGCCACCTCGCCACGAGGCGCTCTCGTCCTCGGATCCGCGGGGGCGCGGCGGTGGCCGATCTACGGACGCAAGTAGCCGGAATCGTTGGCTTAATTGGAGCGATTCCGATCGCTGCCCTGATGCGGCCCTCCCTCCCCGCCGGCAGCGCCGGTGTTGCCGGAGCGTGGTGCAGGACCTCCGTTGGACCAGGGGACGCATCGAGGTCCGGTGAGCGATCCATGCACCAGAACAAGTGATCCACCCGGATCTCGCGGGACTCGCCTCTGGAGCACCTCGTGAGTCCTCATTTTGCGGTGTGAGTCCTCGTTTTGCGGTGCGAGCCGCCGCGTTGCGGTGTGAGTCCTCGCTTTGCACCGCCGTTTGCTTCACGGACGACGCACACGACGCCAAGTCGAGGCGCGCTCACCTGGCATCACACTTGCTTAGAGGCCCCCCACTTGCTTAGAGGAGGATTCGCTCACGCAGGAGGAGGTCTCGCGCGATGATGAACACGCAACAAAGCCCGGGAGTGCTCTACCAGGGGACGAGAGGGCCCGCCAGCATCGCGCCGGTCGCTGCCAGCGTGCCGCCCATGTCGGGCTCGGGGGACCTTGAACGCGAGCTCGAGGCGATCGCCCAGGGTGTTCGGCAGAAGCGGCGGGGTCGGTTCGTGTTCGGGGTGGGTCTGGTCGTGGCGGCCGTGGCCACGGTCGCGGTGACCGCCTTCGCCGGCAAGGTGAAGGAAGCCGAGGCGGCTCAGGCCGAGGCCGTGGCCGCCCGCGTCGCGGAGCAGGACAGGATCGCGCAGCTCAACCTCCAGCTCGACGAGCGCAACCGGAAGATCACCGAGCTTACCCTCGCGCTCGACGCCGCCAAGAGCGACGCCGAGAAGGCGCAGAAGGCGTTCGCCGATTACAAGGCGACGGAGACGACCAAGGCGCTGGCGCAGGGCGAGGACGTGGCCGACGCAAAGACGTCGAACATCAAGGGGGCCGCAACCCTCCGCGGCCGAGCGGCGACGTCCGGCAAGGCGGTGCGGGGCGCCAGCGCGGCGCGGGGCGCCAGCGCGGCGGCGCCGTCCAAGAAGGGCGGAAAGTGCGTGTGCAAGGCGGGCGACCCGCTCTGCGGCTGCCTGTGAGCGCCCGCTCACGGCTCATTCCTCCTTGATTCTCTTCACTCTCTCCAGACACAGCCGACAGGACGAAGACACCGGCGCGCGCGGCGCGGACCGCGTGGCGCCGGGCGAACGGCGGGCCGTCGAGGTGCGCTGCGCCGAGGAGCGCAGCGTCTCGGCCGGGCTCACGGCACGTTCGCGGCACCAGGGGTGATCGTCGCGGAGAGCGCCCAGTCGGCGGCGGCCTGGTTCGTGTCCGTCCCGTCGGGCAGGCGGCAGAGCGAGCCAGCCCCCATGCCGCCGTCCGCCACCGTGGCCGGCAACGCGTCGCCTTCGACGAGGCTCACGCTGGCGCCCCCGATCGTGACGGCGGGGATGCTCCCCTCGTAGGAGAGCGCGTCGATCACGGCTCCTGTCATGGTGTTTATCAACGCGATCCCGTCGGGAGCCCCGTTCTGCACCCGATCGGTCTGCGCGCCCGAGAAGGCGATCGTCACCGCACCATCCGCCACGATGCCTGGCATGGTGTCGGTGCCGACCACCGCCGTGCTGCCGACGACGAGGTACTGGCCAGCCGCGAGCGTACCGGCGGAGCTCAGATCGAGCGTCCTGTAGGCGGAGGGCGCGCTGCTGGATCCATCGACCAGCACGAGCGCATGGCCCGTGAGATCCACGGGCGCGCCGGCGCCATTGTAGATCTCGATGAACTCGGCTCCATCTCCGCCCGGCTGATCGTAATCCACCTCGTTGATCACGAGCCCTGCCTTCGCGGCCACCGCCACGAGGTCCTCGACGCCGCGCGGCTCGACCTTCGAGTCGTGGTTACGGTGGATGAGAATGCCGCGGATCCTCGCGAAATGGTCGCCTTCCGCCGGGAAGGGGTCGGCCCGGTACAGGAGGTCGTCCACGCGCAGATCGCCTGTGACGATGAATTCATGAACCGTCGTGTCGAGCCCGATCACGGTGACGCCCTCCATTTCGACGAGGACCCCCTCGAGCTCGGCGGCGCGCGCGCCGCCCGTCGCGATGTCGGCCAGCGCGACGGGCTCCGGCGCCGGCACCGCCTCGCCGAGCGACGCGATCACCTCGACCACGGCGGACCCGAGCTGGATCTGCCCGAAGTAATTCGAGATCACCGCGCTCGTGATCCGCACGCGATCGCCGACCAGCACCGTGTTCTGCGGGCTGTACACGTAAACGCCGGAGTACGCCGGCCCCGCGTACCCCGGGTCGCCCGGCTTCGCCTGGACGAAGAAGCCGCTCGCGTGCTTCCCGGTCACGAGCACGTTCTCCAGGGCCACCGCCTCGCCCTCCGCGCGCGTGCCGTCCTTGATAGCGTAGATCGCCACCGTGCAGCCCAGGGCCCCTGGGTTCGCCTGGTCCGGGCACAGGTCGCACGGGTCGCCCTTGCCGTCGCCGTCCGCGTCGGCCTGGCCGGGGTTCTGGAGGTTCGGGCAGTTGTCCGCGCCGTTCGGCGCGCCGTCGTTGTCGGCGTCGTTCGGGTCCGGCGGCGAGCAGAGCGTGCTGCCCGCGTCGAGCGGGCACGCGTCGCAGGCGTCGCCGTCGCCGTCGTTGTCGAAGTCGGCCTGGACCCCGTCGTCGAGCGGCCGGATCGGGTTGAAGACGCTCGGGCAATCGTCCGCGCCGTTCTCGATGCCGTCGCCGTCGAGATCCGCGTCCGTCGGCTGCCCGGTGTAGACGGTCGAGCCGTTCACCGAGGCGTTCAGGGGCGCGCTCTCCACGCGGGACGGGGTGCAGAGCGGCTCGCCCTCGGGCTCGCCGCAGAAGAAGGCCGGGTAGATCTCGCCCGCCTGCTGCTCGAGGTCCTCCAGCGTCATCCCGATCTCGTCCCGCAGACAGACCTGCTTCGACACGCCGCACACATCGACCGCGTCGCATGCGTCCGCGCCCCGGACCGCGGACACCACGGCCGCGTCGCCATACAGGACCTTTCCGCCGCGCATCACGAGGACGACATCCTCGGGATCGGCGGCGACGACCGCGCGGTGGCCCTCGCGCTCTCTGCCGTCGAAGATCGCGATGTCGGCGACCTTCCCCGTGGACAGCGCGCCGATCACGTCGTCCGTCGCGGTGACCGCGGCGGCGCTCCCGGTGACCATCCTCCACAGCTCCTCATCGGTGAAGAAGCCGTCGAAATACGTCTCGTTCAGCGCCGCCGCGCACCGGAGCTCGCGCAGGAGGTTCATCGATCCGGTCGCGATCCAGTCGGTGCCGAGCGCGATCTGCACCCCGAGGCGGGCGGCGGCGGTGACCACGGCGGTGTCGCCGTAAAGCGTGATGTTGGAGCGGGGAGACCAGATGAGCGCCGTGCCCTCCGCCGCCATCGCCGCGTAGTCGGGCGCGGTCAGGCCGATCCCGTGGATGAACGCGCTCTGCGGCTCGAGCACGTCGTTCGGCGCCGCCTTCAGGCAGACGAACTCGTTGCGCGCCGACACATCGATCCCCTCGGCGACGTGCGGGCAATAGGCGTCCTCTCCCTCGACGTCCTTCCCTGTCACCATGTCGGCCGAGTAGCCGCAACCGCTCACGAGCTCGCGGCCGCCCGTGTCGTCGAGCGGGAACGTGTCGAGATGGACCGCGCGCTGGCCCAGGCCCTCCTGGTCGGCCCGGTCCAGGTTCCGGAGGAGGCCTGGCGCGCTCCCCGAGCCGACGATCGAGGTCGCGCCACCCATCAGGAAGCGGAGCTCGCCCCAGCGGATCTGCGCCTGGCTCGCCATGCCGGGCGTGTCGATCCTCGTGTGCTCGTTGTTGCCGGTGCGCCAGTCGTGCCGGTGCTCATAGCGCTCCTCGGTCGGGGTATACGGGCTGTTCTGCGTGTACGTGATGTGATCATGCGTGTTGATCAGGGCCGGGGAGACGACGCCGGTCGGGCACATGATCTCCGTCGCTCCCGCCGCCTCGCAATCGCAGCCGACGCACGCGATCGCGCCGCGCTCGTCCACGAGCACCCGCCCGCCCCGGTACACCCTGCCCGGGGCCAGCACCACGCCCCGGATCAGCGTCGCGCCCGCGCCGGCGGCCACCTCGCACGTCCCCTGCGCGAGCGGCAAAAGCTCCTCGCAGACGGTCTCCTCGGCCGGCGTCTTCGTGCAATCGACCTCGCAGCCGTCGCCCGTCGCGACGTTCCCGTCGTCGCACTGCTCCCCCGGATCGATGGCGCCGTCGCCGCAGCGCGGGGGCACCTCGACCTCGCACGCCCCCGAGCAGCCGTCCCTGGCCGCCGTGTTGCCGTCGTCGCACGCCTCGCCCGCGTCGAGCGCGCCGTCGCCGCAGCGGGGCGCCGCTGGCTCCTCGCGCTGGCACGTCGGCGAGCAGCCGTCGCCCTCCGCGGTAGTGACGTCGTCGCACACCTCGCCCTCGTCGACCACGCCATCGCCGCAGACGCCGAAGCGACCGCCCGCGCCGTCGCGCCCGCAACCATTGAAGAGCAAAAGTCCGACGTGCACGGCCATCCGCCGCGCGAAGCGCGCCGAGCTGTGAGGCATGCCTCACCTGTCGGCGACGAGAGCGCTCGAGTTGCCTTCAAATGACGCGGCGGCAGCGCACCATCGCGATCGCGCCGATCGCGAACAATGCGAGCCAACCCACATCTGACCGCGTTCCACCTCCGCTGGTTGCGCCCGCGGCATAACTGCAGGAGCTCGCGCGCCGCTTTCCGTCGATCGGCCGCCCCATCTGCCCGCTACCGCCGGGCGGCGAGCCGGCCACGGCGCCGCCGCCGCTCGATCCGCTCCCCCCGCCGCCGCTCCCCGACCCGCCGCCTTGCACCGCCGGCTCGCACCTGTCGGCCGACTCGCTGAACGCGGCGAGCGCGAGCTTTTCTACGCCGGCCTCGTCGACGAGGCCGAAGGGCTGCTCGTCGAGCGGCGCGTCCTGGAAGCTGGCCCAGACCACGCCGGCGACGTCGTCGCGCTCCGAGAGGAGCTCGAACGACGTTGTCAGGTTCGCCGCCTGGAGCTCCTCGCCGGCGAGCGCGCTCGACCACGCCATCCCGGTCACGGCGAAGGGGCTCTCGTCCCCCTCCTCGTCGGCGAGGTCGCGCAGCGCGTCGAGATAATCGTTGAGCGTCACCGGATCGACCTCGGTGCGCTGATGGAAGAACAGCTGTTGACCGAGGCGAGACCACGGCGTCCGCTGGCCGAAGCGCGCCTCGAGATCGTCCCACGCCGGCTGCGCGTAGAGCTCGCGCAGGTAATCGACCCCCGAGAACGGCGCGGCCGCGTCGTCCGAGGCGAGCAGGCCGCCCGTGGTCAGCGACAGCGCGTCGACGTTGAAGAGCGCCTCGTTGCGGATGCGGATCTGGGCGAGGATCTGCGCGAGCACCCGGGGCAGGATGAAGGTGCAGCCGGCGTGCTCCGGGTCGAGCGCGGGGTCGGGGAGCTCGGAGCAGTTCGGCTGACTCCAGATCTCCCACTGGACGACGTCCCCGGCGTACCTCGTCATGAGCGCCTCTGCCGTCTCGGCGAACGCCTCCACGTACGCGTTGTCGCCGTCCCGGTCCGGATCGTCATTCCAGACGTCCTGTCCTTCTCCGATCGTGCGGTGAGAGAGGAGCCCGACCGGCTCGAGGCCCGCGGCGAGCGCCGCGTCGATGATGGCGTCGTACTGCTCGAGCTTGTCGTCGTCCCACGCCTCGGCGTCATCGAGCAGGAACTCGACGCGCACGGCGCCGGCGCCCGCGCGCGCGAGCCGCTTCGCGTGTTTGTCGTCGAGGATCACCTCCCCTGCGTCGACGGGCGCCCCTGGATCGATTCCATAGAAGCCGCACGGCACGCCTCGGGCACCGAGCGCCGGGGGCGCGACGAAAAGGGCGGAGGAGGCGGCAAGAGCGACAATGGCTGCACGCATGTCGCGAGGATAGCTTGGATGAGGGCCTCGACCAAGAAACGACCCCGACATGAACCATCCATGGTAGGGAGAGGCTTCACATGGCTTTCCTGGAACCGGAAGAAGCAGAGCACGGGCAACTCGGGGTCGCCCCTCCGAGCGGCGAGGCCGACGGCGACATGGAAGCGGCGGGCGACGGCGTCGTCGAAGCAGCGCCCCCGGCCAGACGCTTGCGCGACTGGCTGCGAGGCGCGCCGCTCTCCGAGCGCCTGCACCTCGCGTTCGGCCTCGTCTTGCCGGCGTTCCTGCTCGTCGTGAACATGGTGCGCGTGCGCTCGTTCACGATCGACGACGCGTACATCTCGTACCGGTACGCGCGCAACTTCGCCCGGGGCCTCGGGCTCGTCTACAACGCCGGCGAGCGCATCGAGGGGTACACGAACTTCCTCTGGACCGTGCTGCTCGCGGGCGGCATCAAGCTCGGCCTCGACCCCGACGTCGTCGCCAAGGTGCTCGGCGGGCTCGCCGCCTGCGGCTCGCTCGGCGCGCTCTACCTCCTCTCGGCCCGGCTCCGCCCGCACGGCGCGGTCCCTTGCATCGCCACGTGGCTGTTCGCGAGCTCGATCGTGCAGAGCGGATATGCCGTCTTCGGCCTGGAGACGCCGCTGTTCGTCCTGCTCGTCCTCGCGGGCACCGAGATGATGTTCCGCGAGCGCGACCGGGGGACCGGCTTCCCGTATTCGGGCCTCGTCTTCGGGCTCGCTGGCCTGACGCGCCCGGAAGCGCCGATGTTCATCGGCATACCGATGCTCTTCCTCGGCCTGCGCTTCTTCGGGCGGCAGAACCTCCTCCGCGGCGTCGTCTTCGCCGCGCCCATCGCGTGCCACATGCTCTGGCGGCACAGCTACTACGGCACGTGGCTGCCGAACACGCTGAGCGCCAAGACCGGCAGCCTCGCGGAGCAGCTGGCCGGGGGGCAGCGCTACCTCGCGGAGTACGCGGAGCACACGTGGCCGGCGCTGCTGCTCGGGCTCTTCGGCCTCTGCGTGGCGATCGTCGCGCGCCACCGCGACGCGCTCTGCGTCGCGGCCCTCGCGCTCGCGGTGGGCGGCTACGTGCTCCTCGTGGGCGGGGACTGGATGCCGTACTACCGCTTCATGAGCCCGTTCGAGCCGTTCTGCTTCCTCCTCGCGGGCCTCGGCGCGCGCGCGCTGCTCGAGCCGCTGCTCGCCCAGCTCTCGGCCCGCGCCGCGGACGCGCCCGAGGGCGGGGCGATCGCCCTCGCCGCGGGGGCCGGCGTGCTCGCGCTCGGCTGTCTCATCGCGCTGGGCGTCTTCCGGGCGCAGCGGATCGAGCGCGCCCAGCACCGGATCCTCGACGACGAGAAGCGGTTCTGGGACAGCGCCGCGGGCGGCGTGGCCAACTGGTTCGTGGAGCACGGCAAGCCCGGCGAGGTCGCCGTGGGCGACATCGGGTACATCGGGTATGTGACCGACTACCCGGTGCTCGATCTCCTCGGCCTCGTCGATCCCGTGATCTCCAAGCTCCCGGGCGGCTACACGCGCAAGACGGGCCCCGGCTACGTGCAGCACGTCTTCGACAAGATGCCGCGCTACTTCGTGTTCGTCGGCGGCGCCGACACGTGCGACAAGCTCCCGTTCCCGGCGCAGGAGAAGCTCCGCAAGGACCGGCGTTTCCGGGGCGTGTACCAGGTGGCCGGGATGGTGCGCCACAGCAAGAACGGCTACTGGTGCGTCTTCGAGCGGCCGGACGACGCCGCTCCGGCCCCCGCGCCCTGAACTTCGCCGCGAAGCGGCGAGGTTCGCCACGACAGCCGCGCCTCGCCTCACCGCAGGCGCGCGCGACCCCACCGCAGCTCCGCGAGGTTTGCTAGCATCGCCGCCCCATGCCCTGGCTCTGGTACGTAGGTCCCCTTGCGTTGCTCGTCGTCTGGTTCCTGACCGGCTTGCGCGGTCGGCACGAGGCGCGGCGCGACCGCGAGCTCGCGCGCTGGCGCGCGCTGATGACCCCCGAGGCGGCACCGGCCCGCCCCGGCGCGAAGCCGGGCGGCCGAAAGGCCGACGCCGTCGGCGACGGCCCTCGTCCGGTGCGCTCGTTGCCGTCCAGCCTCCAGCATACGCTGCAGGAGACGGGCGGCGGCGAGGTCCTCGCCCGCTACGAGCTCGTCCCGAAGCTCGCCTACGTCGCGGTCGTGGGCCCGGACGCGAAGAACGGCAGCGAGTACCAGGTGGTCCTCACCAAGCTGGCCAAGGCCGGGCCCCGGCTCACCGTGTGCCCGCTGCCCATCGTCGATGGCAGGCGTGCCCCCAACACCGGCGTCCAGTTCAAGAAGGACCCGGAGTTCATGGAGCAGTTCCTTGTCGAGGGGCCCGAAGCGAAGGCCATCGGCCGTTGGCTCTCGAAGAGCATCCGCGACGCCCTGCTCGACTTCCCCGACGCGTGGCTGTTCGTGCAGGATCGCGCCATGGCGCTCGCCGTGTACGGCCCCGTCGACGCCGACCGCATGGAGGAGCTCGTGATCGCCGCCGACGCGATCTTCGCGGAGCACGGCAACGAAGGCGCTCCCTCCCTGCTGTTCGACCGCAACGACGACGACGACGACAGCGAGGAGGACGACGAGGACGAGGACGACGACGACGACGAGGAGGACGACGACGAGGAGGCCGCGGGCGCCGAGGGCGCCGTTCGCTGACCACGGCCGAGCCGAGCCATGGTAGTCCTCGCAGGTGGGCCTGATTGAACGCGAGATCGCTGCTCTCCTCCGCTCTCCTGCTCTCGCTCTGGCTCACGGCACCCCCTGCCGCCCCGGCAGAAAAGAACAGCTGGGCTAAATCCCAGGGATCGCGTGCGGAGCTCGAGCTCGACGTCCTGAGCAAGTCGGCCTCCTGGGCCATGGACGATGTCACGTCCGAGGTGAGCACGTTCGGGCTGACCTTCGATCTCCGAGGTCAGCTCGAGTGGTTCGGCCGGCTCCACCTCGACGTGGATCTCCCGCTGGCTTATGGCGACGTCTCCGCCTCGTTCCGGTCCACCCGGCTCGGCGTCGACGAGAGCAGCAGCGCCGGCAGCCTTCTCTTCGGCAACCCCACGGTCGGCGCCCACTATGCGCGCGCCCTCTCGCGCAAGCTCACCGTCTTCGGCGGCGGCGCGCTCTCGATCCCCGTCCTCAGCGCCCCCGACGCCGACGCCCGCGCCACGCTGCAGGCGACCGTCCCCGCGCGCGCGTCCTTCGACCTGCACCGGCTCACCGCCGGGCACCTGCCCCTGAGGGCCCACGGCGGCGTCGAGGCAGAGCTCGCCGCGCGGCTCTTCTACCGCGCGGACACCGCGGTGATGTTTGCCCTCCCGACCAGCAAGGCCGGCGTCGAGCTCGTGGTCGAGCAGGGCGACGAGCTCGAGCTGCGCGGCCGAGGCCCCTACGGCGGCGGGCTCCGCCTCCAGGCCGCGCTGACGCTCACCCGCGACGACAGGATGCAGCTCGCGATGGAGCCGTTCTTCACCTACACGCTGAAGCAGCCTGGCTTCTACGCCCGGGCAGGGCTGCTCGTGGCGCTCGACGCGCCGCTCGGGTTCGGCCTCGCCGAGGACAAGGTCGCCACCCTGCGGCTCGCGGCCGGCCGCAGCTTCTGACCGCGTCGCCCGCCTTCGCCCGCCGCCGCGCCGCCCGCGCCGAGCGAGACGCCCGCCGTCCCCGCCGGGGGGGATCCCCCCGCGCCCCCTGCCGCTCGCCGTCGTAGGCTTCCCTGGAGCGAGAGCGAGCGAAAGGCGGGGCGATCACCATGGGCGAGCAGCACGTCTCCGAGCAGGCGAGCGACGAGCAGCACAAGGCGTTCATGCGGGCGCTGCTCGACGATGTGGCGGCGCTCGAGCGCCTCCTCCTGGAGGATCGCATCGAGTCCGGCGTGCGCCGCATCGGCGCCGAGCAGGAGATGTTCCTCGTCGACCGCGCGCTCCGGCCCGCCCCGCTCGCGCTGGAGGTGCTCGAGCGGGCCGCCGACGCTCGGCTCACGACCGAGCTCGCTCGCTTCAACCTGGAGGCGAACCTCACCCCGCTCCCGTTCGGCGGCGATTGCCTGCGGCGGCTCGAGGCCGAGCTCTCGGAGGTCATCGGGCGGGCGGCCGACGCCGCGCGCGCCGCCGGCGCCGACGTCCTGCTCACGGGCATCCTCCCCACCCTGCGCGCCGGCGACCTCCGCCTCGAGAACCTCACGCCGGCGCCTCGCTACCACGAGCTCAACCGCGCGCTCCTGCGGCTGCGCCAGGGCGATTTCCGCGTCTCGATCCACGGGCTCGACGAGCTCGAGATGACCCACGACAACATCCTGCTCGAGTCGTGCAACACGAGCTTCCAGGTCCACCTCCAGGTCGGAGCGCGGGAGTTCGCGTCGCTCTACAACCTCGCCCAGGCGGTGACCGCGCCCGTCCTCGCCGCCGCGGTCAACTCGCCCCTGCTCCTCGGGCAGCGGCTCTGGCACGAGACCCGGATCGCCCTCTTCGAGACCTCGGTCGACACCCGCCCGAGCGCGCTCGAGGGGCGGCAGCAGAGGCCCCGCGTCCACTTCGGCGACGGCTGGGTGCACGGCGGCGTGCTCGATCTCTTCCGCGAGGACATCGCGCGGTTCCGCGTGATCATGACCGCCGATCCCGGCGAGCCCCCCGCGGCCGTGCTCGCGCGCGGGGAGGCGCCGGACCTCAAGGCCCTGCGGGTCCACAACGGCACCGTCTACCGCTGGAACCGCCCCTGTTACGGGGCCCTGGCCGGGGTCGCGCACCTGCGCATCGAGAGCCGCGCGCTGCCCTCGGGGCCCACGGTCCTCGACGAGGTCGCGAACGCCGCCTTCTTCTTCGGCCTCATGTCCGGCCTCGCCGCCGAGCACCCGCGCATCGACCTCGAGATGCCGTTCGAGGACGCCAAGGCGAACTTCTTCGCGGCGGCCCGCCACGGCCTCAAGGCGCAGCTCACGTGGCTCGGCGGCCGGAGCCTCCCTGCCCCGGAGCTCATCCTCTCGCACCTCCTCCCCGCCGCCCGGGCGGGCCTCTCGGCCGCGGGCATCGACGCCGCCGACGTCGACCGGTACCTCGGCGTCGTCGAGGAGCGGGTCCGCTGCGGCCAGACGGGCGCGCAGTGGGCGCTCGGCTCGCTCGCGGCCATGGCCGGGCGGGGCACCCCGGAGCTGCGAAGCCGCGCCCTCTGCGCCGCGATGCTCGCCCGCCAGCGGGAGGAGGCCCGGGGCGGCGGGGCCGGGCGCCCGGTGCACGCGTGGGAGCCCGCCGCGCTCGAGGACGACCTGGACCTCGTGCGCGACAGCTACCGGACCGTCGGCCAGTTCATGTCGACCGATCTCTTCACGGTGCGTCCCACCGACATCGTCGACTTCGCGGCGAGCGTCATGGCCTGGCGGCACGTGCGCCACGTCCCGGTCGAGGACGAGCAGGGCCGGCTCGTCGGCGTCGTCTCCCACCGCGCGCTGCTCCGGCTCGTCGCCCGCGGCGCCGCGGCGCCGCCGAGCGGATCCGCGCCGCCCACGGTGGCGTCCATCATGCGGCCCGACCCCGTGACCGTCGCGCCGGACACGCCGACGCTGGAGGCGATGCGGATCATGCGCGAGCACCGCGTCGGCTGCCTGCCCGTCGTCGCGGGCGAGCGGCTCGTGGGCATCGTCACCCAGCGCGATCTCCTCGACGTCTCGGCGGCGCTGCTCGAGGCCTTCCTGCGCGAGGCGTGAGCGGGCGCGGCTGCCGGTGACGCGCGAGCCGGAGCTGCAGAGAGAGAATGAAACGCAAAGGCGCAAAGACGCAAAGTCGCAAGAAGAAGCGAGAAAAATTCTTCTCGACGTCTTTTTGCGACTTTGCGACTTTGCGTCTTTGCGTTTTTATTCTTCTAGAAGCTCTGCGAGGAGCAGCGCTCCCGCGCGGAGCTCACAGATCGCTGATCTCGACGCACGTCATCGCGTCGCCCTTGGCCTGGCAGTCGAACACGGTGCCGTACGCGTTGAAGAAGCCCTGCTTCGTGCGCGTGACGTGGTACCGCGTCCCGTCGATCTGCCGGATGCTCGTGTAGCTCCCCTGACAGCCGATCGCGCCGAAGCTCGCGAGCAAGAGCCCGAAAATCAAAGAACGCTTCATTCGCCTGCCTCCGTCGTTACCTCGACCTCGGTGCACTCCGCCTTGCCCGGCGCGTCAGGGCACATCCACATCGCAGGCTGGTTGTTCTTGTGACCGGCCACATACACATAACCCGGCGCCGCCGGCGCCGAGTCGCTTGCAAACGTCGCACACCCCGCGAGCGCCGGAGCGCCGCAGAGCAACGCACTGCATAGAATGAGTTTCCGCATGGCCAACCACGCTACCGGCAAGCTCAGGCGTGGGCCAAATTAGCACCCGGGCTGCCCCAACCGTTCTTTCTCCCACGTCGCTCTCTCGCGGAGCGCCTCGCCACCTGCGACGCCCCCGCCTCCCGCGGTTGACACGCCGCGTTAGCGCACCTAAGGGACTTACCCCAACCGGTATGCGCTGGCACGCCGGGATCCGGGGGGCTGCGCGGGGCGCGCGGGGCGGGCTCGCGATGGGCTCTCCGGCAGCAGAGGAGTCGACATGGCTTCAGGCAAGAATGGGAAGGGCGGCAAGGACCGGGTGGCGGTCGTTGCCGGGCTGCGCACGCCGTTCACCAAGGCGGGGACGGCGCTCAAGGCGCTGCGCACCGTCGATCTCGCGGCCACGGTGGTCAAGGAGCTCCTCCAGAGGAGCGAGGTGACCCCGCGCGACGTCACGTTGGTCGTCTACGGCCAGGTGGTGCCGACGCTCGACTGGCTCAACATCGCGCGCGAGGTCGTGCTGCGCACCGGCCTGCCCAAGGACACCGACGCGTTCAGCGTCTCGCGCGCGTGCGCCACGTCGCTCCAGGCCATGACGAGCGCCGCCGAGGCGATGCTCGCCGGCCAGCACCACGTCGCCCTCGTCGGCGGCGCCGACAGCATGAGCGACGTGCCGCTCGGCGTCTCCCGGAAGCTCGCCTCCGCGCTGACCGACTTCCAGAAGGCCAGGACGCTCGGCGCCCGGCTGGAGATCGTCTCCCGCCTCTCGCTGAAGGACCTCGTGCCCCCGATCCCGGGCTTCTCGCGCGAGCCGACCACGGGCGAGCAGATGGGCGAGGCCGCCGAGAAGATGGCGAAGCAGAACGGCATCTCGCGCGCCGAGCAGGACGCGATCGCCCACCGCTCGCACACGAACGCCGCGCGCGCCTGGCGCGACGGCACCTACGCCGCCGAGGTCATGCACGTGATCCCGCCGCCTTATGACAAGCCGGTCGAGCGCGACAACGTGGTCCGGGACGACTCGACCCTCGACGCCTACGCGAAGCTGTCGCCGGCCTTCGATCGGCGGCACGGCACGATCACCGCGGGCAACGCGTCGCCGCTCACCGACGGGGCGAGCGCCCTGCTCCTGATGCGCGAGGGCAAGGCCAAGGCGCTCGGCTACCAGCCGCTCGGGTACGTCAAGTCGTGGTCCTACGCGGCGGTCGACCCTGGCTGGCAGCTCCTGATGGCCCCGGTGCTCGCCGTGCCGCGGGCGCTCGAGCGCGCCGGCCTCTCGCTCGCCGACATGGATCTCGTCGACATGCACGAGGCCTTCGCCGCCCAGGTCGCGTCCAACCTGAAGGCGCTCGCGTCGCCGTCGTTCGCCGCGGAGAAGCTCGGCCGGTCCGCCCCCGTGGGCGAGATCGATCCGGAGAAGCTCAACGTCAACGGCGGCTCGATCGCGCTCGGGCACCCCTTCGCGGCCACGGGGGGGCGCATGGTCCTCTCCACGCTCCGCGAGCTCAAGAAGCGCGGCGGGCATCACGCGCTCCTCACCGTCTGCGCGGCGGGCGGCCTCGGCGCCGCCGTCGTCCTGGAGGCCGCATGACCACGACATCCGCCGCCGCCACGCCGGCCCCCGCGGCCGCGAGCCCGCTCTCTCTCGAGGTGCGCCCCGACGGCGTGGCCGTCGTCACCTACGATGTCCCGGGCGAGGCGGTCAACACGCTGAAGCCCACGTTCACCGGCGATCTCGAGCGGATCGCGGGCCAGATCGCGAGCAACCCGCTCATCAAGGCGGCGATCCTCGTGTCCGGCAAGGCCGACACCTGGATCGCGGGCGCCGACATCGAGATGCTGAAGGGCGTCGCCACGGCGGCCGAGGCCGAGGCGATGTGCCGCGCCGGCCACGAGGCGATCCTGCGGATCGTGCGCTCGCCGAAGCCGATCGTCGCCGCGATCCACGGCGCCGCGCTCGGCGGCGGCCTCGAGGTGGCGCTCGCCTGCCACGCCCGGGTGCTGAGCGACGACCGGAAGACGGTGCTCGGCCTGCCCGAGGTGCAGCTCGGCCTGCTCCCCGGGATCAACGGGCTCCAGCGGCTCGCGGAGCGCGCCGGCCTGAAGGCGGCGCTCGACCACGGCCTCACCGGCAAGAACATGCGCCCCTCGAAGGCGCGGCAGCTCGGCGTCGCCGACGACGTCGTCCCCGCGGCCATCCTGAGGGAGATGGCCGCGGCGCTCGCGCTCAAGCTCGCGCGTGTCGAAGCCGGCCCGCCGTTCCGGCCGAAGCGGGCGAGCGCGCCGAAGCTCGACTCCGCCGCGCTCACCCGCGCGGCCCTGGAGCGGAACCCGATCGGCCGCGCCCTGCTCTTCCAGCAGGCAGCGCGGCAGACGCGCAAGAAGACCGGCGGGCACTACCCGGCGCCCGAGCGGATCATCGACGTGCTGAGGACGTATGCGGAGAAGGGCTTCGAGGCGTCGAAGGAGGTCGAGGCGCGCGCGTTCGGCGAGCTCGTCGCGTCGAGCACGGCGCACCGGCTGATGGAGCTCTTCTTCGCGACGAACGCGATGAAGAAGGACACCGGCGTGGACGACCCCGCGGTGCAGCCGAGGAAGGTCGAGAAGATCGCGATGATCGGCGCCGGCCTGATGGGGGCCGGCATCGCCTATGTCAGCCTGAACGCCGGCATCTCCGTGCGGCTCCGGGACCGCGACGACGCGTCGATCGGCCGCGGGCTCAAGTACGTGGCCGACATCCTCGGCGAGCGGGTGAAGAAGAAGCAGCTCACGCCGCTGGAGCGCGACGAGAAGCTCGCGCTGCTCACCGCGACGACGGACGGCTCGGGCCTCCGGAGCGCCGATCTGGTGATCGAGGCGGTGTTCGAGGAGCTCGCTGTGAAACAAGCGGTCCTGCGGGACGTCGAGCAGCACGGCAAGGACGGGGTGATCTTCGCGTCGAACACGTCGTCGATCCCGATCTCCCGGATCGCGGCCGCGTCGAAGCGGCCGGAGAACGTGGTCGGGATGCACTACTTCAGCCCGGTGCACAAGATGCCGTTGCTCGAGGTCATCCAGACCGAGGCGACGTCGCCCGAGGTGGTCGCGACGGCGGTCGCGGTCGGCAAGCGCCAGGGCAAGACGGTCATCGTCGTGAACGATGGAGTCGGCTTCTACACGAGCCGGATCCTCGGGCCGTACATGAACGAGGCGAGCTGGCTGCTCGCCGAGGGGGTCGCGGTCGAGCAGGTCGACGCGGCGCTCGTCGCGTGGGGCTGGCCGGTCGGCCCGCTCGCGCTGCTCGACGAGGTGGGCATCGACGTGGCGGCCCACGTCGGCCCGATCATGCTCGAGGCGTTCGGCGACCGCCTCGCGCCGCCTCCCACGATGGCCAGGCTGGTGTCCGACGACCGGAGGGGCCGCAAGAACGAGCGCGGGATGTACCTGTACGGCGCTGCGGCGAAGAAGAAGGGCAAGGGCAAGCACGCCGACGAGAGCGTCTATGGCGTGCTCGGGCTGCCGGTGCCGAGGGCGAAGGACGGCCCGCCGGTGCCGATCGAGGAGATCCAGCTGCGCTGCTCGCTCCAGCTCGTGAACGAGGCGCTGCACTGCCTCGGCGAGGGGATCCTCCGGAGCCCGCGCGACGGCGACATCGGCGCGATCTTCGGCCTGGGTTTCCCGCCGTTCCGCGGCGGGCCGTTCCGCTACGTCGACGGCCTCGGCGCCGCGGAGGTGCTCCGCCGCATCGAGATCTACGAGCGCCGCTTCGGCAAGCGCTGGACGCCCGCCCCGGCCCTCGTCGAGGCGGCGAGGACCGGGAAGCCCTTCTACGGCTGAAGAGAGAGAAGAAAAAAAACGCAAAGACGCGAAGGCGCAAAGGCGCGAGGGAGAGAGAAAGATTTATCTCTTCTTCTCCTTGCGTCTTTGCGCCTTTGCGCCCTCGCGTTTGAAATTCTTCATCCCTCCACGACGCTACCCGCTTCAATCGAGCTCCGCGGCCACATCCGACCCGGGCCCTGATGGCCCGCGCCTTGCTCTCCTCTCGGCGAGGGACAGACCGCGCGGGAGGGGGCCAGTCATGCGGAAGTGCATTCGCGACGCGGTGGTCGTTATCACCGGGGCATCTTCGGGCATTGGAAGGGCGGCGGCGCTCGCGTTCGCGAGGCGCGGCGCGCGGGTCGTCATCGCCGCTCGGAACGAGGCGGCCCTCGAGGCGGTCGCTGCCGAGTGCGCCAGCGTCGGCGCGCCGGCGCTCGCCGTCCCGACGGACGTGAGGGACGAGCACGCCGTCCGGGCGCTCGCCCGCGCCGCCGTCGAGGTGTTCGGCAGGATCGACGTCTGGGTGAACAACGCCGCCGTGTTCCTCTACGCGCGCGCGGACGAGGCGCCCTACGAGGCCTACCGCCAGGTCATCGAGACGAACCTGCTCGGCTATGTGCACGGAGCGCGGGCCGTGCTGCCCTGTTTCCGCGCGCAGGGCGCCGGGGTGCTCATCAACAACGTCTCCGTTCTTGGCAAGTTCGGCGCGCCGACGATGAGCGCCTACGTGATCTCCAAGTTCGGGGTCCTCGGCCTCACGTCCTGCTTGAGACAGGAGCTCTCCAGCACGCCGGACATCCACGTCTGCAATCTCCTGCCCGCGACGATCGACACCCCGATCTACCAGCACGCCGGCAATTTCACCGGCCGCGCCGTCCAGCCGATCCGGCCGATCGTCGACCCCGAGCGGGTCGCGGCGGCGATGGTCTCCCTCGCCGAGCGGCCGCGGCGCGATGTGTACGTCGGCGCCGCCGGCCGCATCACCGCCGCGGCGTTCGTCGCCTTCCCGGGCCTCATGGAGCGGCTGTTCGCGGCGTACACGCTCCGCGCGACCTTCCTGGATCGCGCGGCCCCGCACACCGACGGCAACATCTTCGTGCCCATGAAGCACTGGACCGGCGTGACCGGCGGATGGCGCGCGTCCTCGGGCGTCGCCGCGCTCCTCGACACCGCCCGGGCCTTCGCCGGCCTCGCGCTCGCACTCCCGTCCACGGCGGCAGAGCGCCTCAGGCCACGATGACATTGCCGTCCTGGCACCTTCCGTACGCGATTTCCCACCCATCTCGACGCGCCATCGCCCCCGACGTGTCTCTCAACCTCGGGGGTCCTGTGACGTGTTCTCCACGGAGCCCCGGCATGCTGCGCCCATAGCAACGATTCAATTGAAATAAGGAGGCGCAACAATGAGCCGTTATGTGGCGCGCACGCTCCGGAGCGATGACTTCTCGACTCTGATGGAACTGGAGACGACCCTCTTCGGCGATGCGGGCGAAGGGGAGCTCGGGCGGTATTACATCCGTCTTTGCTGCGACTTCTTCAAGGACTCGTGTTTCCTCGTCGAGGCCGCGGGGAGGCCCGCGGGCTACCTGCTCTCCTTCACGCGCGGCAAGGAGGTCTACTGCACGACCCTCGCCGTCCTGCCCGAGTATCAGGGCTCCCGCGCGACGCACACGCTGCTCCGCGCGTTCGTCGGGTCGATCCTTGGATGGGCCGAGTCGTGCTGGTTCACCGTCGAGGAGGACAACCACGCCGCGCGGGCGCTCCACGCCATGCTCGGCGCCAAGGAGATCGAGGTGCGCCCCGATTTCTATGGCACCGGACACCCGCGCATCATCTCGCGCATCGATCGCGACGCGTTCATGGCGCTCCGGGCCCGCTTCGAGAAGGTGGGGCTCGTCGATCGCCAGGCCGACGCGAAGGAGCCGCGCGCGGCGGAGAGCGGCGGCATCGCCGCGGTGGCCTGAGGCCGACGCACCATGACGACCACCGCTCCGCTCGACCACGGCCGCCGCGCGCCAGCGGCGGGCGACCGCCCCTGGACCGAGGCGCTCTACATCGCCAGCCGGGTCTCCGGCGTGATGGGGCTCGCGCTCGACACCGTGTTCCGGACCAGCCTCCTGCCCACGCTGCCCGCCTCGCGCCGCCGCGAGAGGGCGCGCCTCCTCCACGGGATCGCGCGGGACCTGTGCGCGCTGCACTCCCTGCGCGTCCGCGTGACCGGCGCGCTCCCCGCGTCGCCGTTCGTGGTCGTGGCCAACCACGTCAGCTACCTCGATCCCATCCTCCTCGCGTCGCTCACCCCCTGCACCGCCATCGCGAAGCAGGAGATCGGCAGCTGGCCGATCATCGGCGATCGCGCGCGCGATCTCGGCGTGCTGCTCGTCGATCGGCGGCGCCCGGCGAGCGGGGCGCGCGTGCTCCGGAGCGCGCTCCGGGCCCTGCGCCATGGCGTCCCGGTGCTGAATTTCCCGGAGGGCTCGACCACCCGAGGAGAGAAGGTCCTCCCGTTCCGGAAAGGCATCTTCGGCATCGCCCGGCTCGCGGGCGTCCCCGTCGTGCCCGCGGCCATCACCTACGATGATCCGGAGCTCTGCTGGGCGGGCGACGACACCTTCCTCCCCCATTTCCTCCGCTTCTCCAGCCGCCGAGAGGCGAGCGCCCGCGTCGCCTTCGGCCCGCCGCTCGGCGATCACGGCGGCGCGGCGGATCTCGCGGACCGCGCCCGCGCCGTGATCCTGGACCTCTTGAGCCTGTAGGAGATCTCATGTCCCAACAACGAGCAGCCGCGTACCTCCGGCACGGGCAGACGCCGTTCTTTCGCCTCCCGACCGCGGGATTCCACGAGGCCGGCGCGTCCGCCTATTCCGGCGCCGACGCCGTGCTCCTCGGCGTCCCGTGGGACGGGAGCGTCACGTACCGCCCGGGCGCACGGTTCGCCCCCTACGAGCTGCGCCGCGTGAGCGCGCTCGTGCAGTCGTATCACCCCGGCCACGGCGTCGACGTGTTCCGCGCGATCCACGTGCTCGACGGGGGCAATGTGCCCTTTCCCCCGTTTCACGCAGACTCCGTTCGCGAGCTGATCCAGGCCTCGGTCGACGAGGTGCTCGCGGCCGGCGCGGTCCCGTTCGTCGTCGGCGGCGACCACTCGATCGCGCTCCCGGTGCTCCGCGCGCTGTCGCGGCGCCACGGCCCCGTCACGGTCGTTCACGTCGACGCGCACCTCGACACGAGCACCTCGGAGGTGTGGGGCGAGCCGTTCCACCACGGCACGCCGTTCCGCAACGCGATCGAAGAGGGGCTCATCGGGCGGAGCGCGCTCCACCAGATCGGCATCCGCGCCACGTGGGGCCACCCGGAGGAAGGCGCCTTCGCGGCGCACGCCGGGGCGACCCTGTACGGCATGGATCGGATCGACCGCGACGGCGCTTCTGCGATCGCCGCCGCCATCAGGGCAGCCGCGGGCGAGTCGCCCGTCTACGTCTCCTTCGATATCGACGGCGTCGACCCGGCCTATGCCCCGGGCACCGGCACGCCCGTGCCCGGCGGGCTCACCTCACGCGAGGCGATCCAGCTGCTCCGCGGCCTCGCGGGGATCAACCTGGTGGGCATGGATCTCGTCGAGGTATGCCCCGCGCTGGATCACGCCGACATCACCCTCCACCTCGGCGCGCACCTCCTGTTCGAGGGCCTGGCTCTCCTCGCGACGCGCAAGGGCGACAAGCGCGACCAGCCGCGCGGATGACGCGAATCGACGAATCGACGAATCGATGAATCGACGAATCGACGATTCTGCGCGAATCGCGGAACCGCGGAATCGCGACACATGAATCCGCTCAATCCGCTGGCGCCCGCCGCCATTCCGGTGTCACATAAGAGACGCTGGAATGACACGCACGCCCGACCTATGCGGCCGCTACGCCGAGCTCCCGCAGCTCGCTGATGCCTGGGCCCGCCTCGCGCGCACCTACGGCGGACGGGAAATAGCGATCGGGACGTCCGCGAACGGAAGACCCCTGCGGCGCTACGACTTCGGCGATCCGCTGGGTCCGACGTTCCTGCTGACGTCGCTCATGCACGGGGTCGAGGTGATCGGCGGGCTCGCGCTGCTCGATGCGGTCCGGTCGATCCTGGCGAGCGGACGAGCGGGCGTGGCGGCGCGGGCGCGGCTCGTCGTGGTGCCGGTCGTCAACCCCGACGCGTTCGCCGACAACCTGGAGCGCCTCCGCGGCGGGCGGCGAGCGTCGCAGCGCTGCAACGCCCGCGGCGTGGATCTGAACCGGAATTTCGCGCCGCTGTCCTCGTCGCGGCCGCTGCACCCGTTCGCGGGCTCGCGGCTCCGGTGGTCGCCGCACTACACGGGGCCTCACGCGTTCTCGGAGCCCGAGTCGCGCGCCCTGCGCGACGTCGCGCTGGAGACGCGGCCCGCGCTCGCGATCGGCTTTCACAGCTGCGGCAACTTCCTGCTCTACCCGTGGGCGCACACCGACGTGCCCAACCCGCGCGAGCCGCTGTACCGGGCGCTCGGCGACGCCTTCTGCCGGGCTCTGCCGCGCGAGCGGTACGAGATCCGCCAGGCGGCGCACTGGTACCCCACGGTCGGCGACATGGACGACTGGCTCGACGCCACCCTCGGAACGCTCGCCTTCACGGTGGAGGTCAGCCGTCCTGCACGCTCCTTCCGCGACCTCCGCCGGCTGCTGAACCCGTTCTGGTGGCTGAACCCGCGTGAGGCCGACGAGGCGATCGCCAACGTCGTCCCCGGCGTCGGCGCGCTCCTCTGCGACGCCCTCGACCGCGGCGTGGGCGGCGCGGCCTCGCGGGCGGCCCCGCCGATCGACGCGCCGCCTGCGGAGCTCTTCGCCGACGCCGCCGAGTGAAACGGCCGCGCTCCTCGTGTACGCGCCGGGCGCGCGGCTGCCGGCGGCCGCCATTCCGCGCTGGCCAGAGGGCGACGGCGGCGAGGGCTGTCGAAAAGTGCCAGTCCCGCGCGCGGCATCCACTATCCTTCGGGCGTGGACGCCGCCACGCCCCGCATACCGCCGACCGTGCGGATCAGCCCGAGCGCGGCGGTTCGTCAGGCCGGCGCCGACGAGTCGGACATCTGGCAGCACACCCCCGACGAGGTCGTCGACGGCAAATACCGGCTGGTCCAGCCGCTCGGGCGCGGGGGCATGGCCGAGGTCTGGCTCGCCGTGCACGTCACGCTCAAGACCGAGCTCGCCGTGAAGTTCCTCAACGCCTCGCTGACCGGCGACGCGGAGCGGAGCCGCACCGTCCTGGAGAGGTTCCGGTTCGAGGCCCAGATCTCGGCCCGCCTGAGCGCGCGCACGCGGCACATCGTCGCGGTCCACGACGCAGGGGTCCACGACGACATCCCTTACCTGGTGATGGAGTACATCCCGGGGCGAACGCTGTTCGCCGAGGTGCGCCACAAGGGACCGATCGATCCGGTGCGCTTCGGGCACATCCTTGATCAGATCGGGGACGCGCTCACCGTGGCGCACGACATGGGCATCGTGCACCGCGACCTGAAGCCTTCGAACGTGATGCTCGTCGACGCCCCCGGCGCGGAGCTGGCGGTGAAGGTCGCGGATTTCGGCATCGCCAAGGCGCTGCACGGCGATCTAGGCCTGGATCGGCCGCAGGAGACGGAGGCCGACGTCATGCTGGGCTCGCCGAACTACATGAGCCCGGAGCAGCTCGCCTCGCCGCTCGCGGTCGACGCGCGGGCCGACGTCTGGGCGCTCGGCGTGCTGGCCTACGAGGTGCTGACGGACTGGACGCCTTTTCAAGGCAACAGCATCGCGGAGATCATCGTGGCGGTCAGCACCCGCGATTTCGAGCCTGCCACGGAGGTCCGGCGATCGCTTCCCCGGGGGCTCGACGCCTGGTTCTCGCGCGCCCTCGCGAAGGGGCCGGCGCAGCGGTTCGCCTCGATCCGCGAGATGGTCGGGGCCTACCATGCCGCGCTCTCGGCGCCGCCGCCCGAGCGGCCCGCGGAGGTCGCGCCGCCGCGGCGGCCTCGGGTGGCGCCCGCCGTGGCGCTGGCCTGCCTGACCGCGCTCGGGGGGACGGCCGCGCTGGCGGCGCGCCTGCTCGATCCGCCGCGCCTGGAGCAGCCGGCGCGGCTCATGGCCCCCGGCGTGCGGGGCGCGCTCCAGGCGGTCGCGCTGCGCTCGCCGCCCCCGCCGCAGCAGCCCGCCGCGGCCGAGCCGCCGGCCTCCGCGGCGGCGCCCGCGCCGCCTGCTTCCGCAGCAGCGCCCGCGCCGCCTGCCTCCGTAGCACCTGCGCAGCCGCGCTCGTCGCAGCGCCGCCCCGGGGCTGACAGGGCCGTCCCGCGCGCGACGGCGACCGCCGCGCCCACGGTGCCCCGGCGCCGCAAGGAGATCGACAAGAGTGAGACCTTTTGAGCGACGGCTCATCACGCTCTGCAGCGTCGCCATGCTCGCGGCGGCGCCGGCGCGCGCGCTCGCCATCGGGGCCGAGGAGGACGCGAAGACGCTGTTCGCCCGGGGCCGCGAGCTGCGGAGCACCGGACAGTGCGAGCAGGCGGTCATCGCCTTCCGGAGCGCGCTGGAGATCTACCCCGAGGGGCTCGGCGCGCTCCGGAACATCGCCGAGTGCGAGGAGGAGCTCGGCCGCTATGCCTCGGCGAGGCGAGACTGGTGGGATCTCCGGCGGGCCGCGCTCCAGTCCAACGAGGCGAAGTACGCCGGGTGGAGCGATGACGCCGAGGCCCGCTACCGGGCGCTCGGCAGCAAGGTCGGGACGTTGACCGTCCGGCTGAAAGGCGCCGAGGGCCGGCCGCCGGTCCAGGTGGTGCTGGACGGCAAGCCCCTCGATCCGAGGCTCCTCGGCGTCGAGCTCGAGCGCGATCTCGGCGCCCACACGGTCGAGCTGTTCTACGGCGGCGCCGCGCCGATCGCGGAGCGCGCCGAGCTCACGCCCGGCGCCCGCCAGGTCGTGACGCTGGCCGTCCCCGCGCCGCTCCCGGGGCGCGACGCGCTCTCCGCGCCGAGCGCCTCCGGCACGCCGGCGAGCGGCATTCGCATGGGCGGCTACGTCGCGCTCGGCGTCGGCGGCGCTGGCGCGATCGCGACCGTCGTGGCGCTGGCCGTGCGCGCCGGCGCGCTGTCCGCGGTCGAGGACGGGTGCTCCCCCGCCGGCGGAGGCGCCTACGAGTGCCCGCCGTCGCTCCAGGGCGACTACGACACGGGCAAGACCGCCTCGACGCTCGCCGGCGTCTTCGCCGGCGTCGGCCTGGTCGGGATCGGCGCCGGCGTCACGCTGCTCCTGCTGAGCCCTTCCGAGCCCACGGCGCCGTCCCCTGGCAAGCCTGCGGCGGAGCTCGTCCTCACGCCAGCGCCGGGCGGCCTCGGCTCGCGCCTGCTCGTGAGGTTCTGAGGTCAGGCGATCGGACGCGGCCGGCGCCGCGACACGGCAGCGTGGGAGCGCGCGTCGCTGAGCTTGTCTTTCCGCACCCGGGCGCTACCCCATGATCGAGGCGAGGGCGCGCGAGGCGGGGAGGTCGAGATGAGCTCACAGCGAAACAAGATCCTTGGTTCGATCGCAGGGAGCGGCGCGGTCGCCGTCCGCGGGGCGGCGGAGGCGCTGTTCTCGGCGGCGGGCAAGAGGCTCCTCGACGACGGCGCGCGGGAGGGCCTGCGGCGCGTGATGGTCGAGAACACCACGGCGGTCGTGGACGCGCTCGCGCCGGGGCTCTCGCTGGGCGCGCAGACGACGGCGAAGATCATCGGGGATCAGGGCGGAACGCAGGCCGCCGCGATCGTCGCGCAGGCGGGGCGGCACGCGGGCCAGGCCGCGCTCACCGACGGCGTCTCGGCCGCGGTCGCGAAGGGGCTGGCCCGCGAGGCGATGAGGGCCGCGGGCCGGGAGATCCTGAAGGGCGCGGGCAAGGCGGCCGGTATCGGGTTCGTGATCGACGGCGCCTTCGGCGCCTACGAGGGCGTCACGGCCTACCAGCGAGGCGAGATGACGAGGAAGGAAGCGCTCGCGCACGCGGCGCAGGAGGCCTCGACAGGCGCGATGGCGACCGGCGCCGGCGTGCTGCTCGCGGCGGGCCTCGTCGCGGTGACCGGCGGCGCCGCGGCGCCTCTCGTCTTCGCGGTCGGCGCTGGCGGCGCGATAGGCGCGAAGCAGGCCCTGCGGCGGCTCGTCGGCCGGGTGTCCTCGAAGGTCCTGGCCCGTAACGTCGCTGACGAAGGCCAGGTGGGATGACGCCACGAAGGTGGCGTATGTCCCCGCCAGCGCGCTGACCGACTCGACCTCTCGTTTCGCGCGGCCCTGCGTTCCTCTCGTCCACCGGCCCCCGGCGCCCATGTGGCAATTGCCTTCCGTGCCTTTCAATACCGAGTTCCCGGCCGGCCGGACGGCATGGGTGTTTTCGAGAGCTCTTCATGGCGGAGGATGGCTATCGAGGGAACTACCTTCGAGGCGTGATGCTGGGCGGGCATCTCTTCGATTCCGCGCGCAACGCGCGGAGCATGGGCCGCCGATCAGGGCGCTCGTGCGCCCGCGCCGCTCAGAACGGCGGCGGCGCCGTCTCGCCGGTCGGCAGCGGGCCCGGCTCCGGCGCGTGCTCCGACTCGACCGGCGCTGGCGCGGCGCCCGGCTCCACCGGCCGCGGCCCCTCGCCTGGCGCCGGCGGGGTGCCCTGCTGCTCGGCTGGCGCCACGCCGTCCGCCGGCTCCGCGCCCGCGTCCGCCTCGGGGACCTGCGCCTCCTCGGTCGGCTCCGTCCCGGCGACGAACACCTCCTCGATGGCGTCTTCCTGCCCCTCGCGCGCGAGGAGACCCGTCAGCGGATCGATCTTCACGCGAACGACGCCGCTCGGCACCGGGAAATCGGCGGCCGGGCGCTTCGCGTGCGCCTGCTTCATGAAGTCCACGAACGCCGGCAGCGCCGCCATCGCGCCCGTCTCGCCGCTGCCGAGCGGCGCCGCGTCGTCGTAGCCGGTCCACACGGCGCACGCGATGTCGGTCGAGTAGCCCACGAACCAGGTGTCCTTCGACTGGTTCGTCGTCCCCGTCTTGCCAGCGATCGGGCGCCCCAGCGAGCGCGCCTGCCTGGCGGTCCCGCTCTGCACGACCGACGTCAGCACGCTCGTGAGCACGTAGGCCTCCGCCTCCTCCATCACGCGGTGCCCCGGCGGGCGTGGCGGCAGCGGGATCTCCACCCCGCCGGGGCCGACGATCTTCGTGATCAGGACAGGCTGCTCGTGGACGCCGCCCGCGGCGATGCTCGCGTACGCGGCGGCCATCTCGCGCGGCGTGACCTCGTAGGCGCCGAGGGCGAGCGACAGGTCTGCGCCGAGCTTCGACTGGACGCCGAGCGCCCCGGCGAAGGCGACCACGTTCGAGGCGCCGACGCGCGACAGCGCCGACACCGCGGCCACGTTCACGCTGTGCGCCGCCGCCTCCCGGAGCCGCGCCGGCGACTTCCCCTCGCTCTCGTCGTAGTTCTGCGGCTTGTACCCGGCGATGGCCAGCGGATCGGTGTCGAGGATCGTCGCCGGCGTCAGCGTGCGCGCGTGGATGCCGTAGCCGTAGACGAACGCCTTGAACGTCGACCCTGGCTGCCGCCGCGCGAACGTCGCCCGGTCGAGCCCGCCGCGCATCGCCTCGTAGCTGCCGACGAGGGCGACGATCTCGCGCGTCCGCACGTCGATCGCGACGAGCGCCCCCTCGGGTCCGAGCTCGAGCCGCAGCGGCGCCGGGGCCGCGGGCTTCCCCGGTTTGCCCGCGGGCGCCGCGCGCCCTGCCTCTCCGGCGGCGTCCTCGTCCTCTTCCTGGCCTGCGGCGGCCGCTTCGACGACCGGCTCCGGCGCGGGGCCGATCAGGCTGACGCGCACCACCTTGTCGACGTCGGCGAATTTACTCGGCGGGAGCCCGTTCGGGTTGTACCGCTGCGCGCCGCGGAGCGTGACCGTGCCTTCCAGCGTGCCCACGCGCACCGAGAGCGTCCCTCGGGCGTCGTCGGCGCCCGTCACGACCCCCCGGAAGACCTTGTGGCCGGCGGGCGTCCCCTCGAAGGCCGGCGGCTCTTTCTTGCTCCGCGCGAGCGGGCCGAGCAGCTTGTGCCGCTTCGCGTAGGCGTCGAGGTTCTTGCGGACGGACGCGCGCGCCGCCGCCTGCATCGCCGGATCGATCGTGGTCGTGATGGTGTAGCCGCCTTGCTGCGCGGCGGGCCCGACGAGCTCGCGCAGCACGCGCTGCGCCTCGGCGACCACCTCGGGCGCGAGCTCGGCGAGCGATTCGGTCTCGATGGCGAGCACGACCGGCTCCTGCTTCGCTTGCGCCACCTGGATCTCGTCCGCGAAGGCCTTGCGCTGCATCTGATCGAGCACGAAGTCCCGCCGCGCCACGGCGCGCTCGAGGTTCACCCGCGGCGAGTACACCGACGGCCCCTTCACGATGGCGACGAGCAGCGCGGCCTCGGCGAGCGTCACGTCGCGCACGCTCTTCCCGAAGTAGTAGCGGCTCGCCTCCTCGACCCCGTAGCGGCCGTGGCCGAAGTAGATCTTGTTGAGGTAGAGCTCCAGGATCTCGTCCTTGGTGAGCTCCTGCTCGATCTTGCGGGCGAGGATGATCTCGCGCGCCTTGCGGTTGAAGGTCCGATCCGGCGTGAGCAGGACGTTCTTCACGACCTGCTGCGTGATGGTGCTCGCGCCCTGCCGGGCCCGGGTCGAGCGGAGGTTCACCGCGAGGGCGCGGAGCATGCCGAGGTAGTTCAGCCCTGCGTGCTCGTAGAAGCCTGCGTCCTCGGCGGCGAGCGCGGCCAGCTTCACCTGGCTCGGGATCTCGCCGATGCGCACCACGGTGCGCCGCTCGGTGAAGACCTCGCCGAGGCGCGTCCCGTCGCGCGCGAGGATGCGCGTCACCTGCGGGGGCCGGTAGTCCTTGAGCTCGTGGGTCGAGGGGAGATCCGCCTCGTAGTGCCGGATGACGAGCGCGATCGTGGCGGCGGCGAGGACGAGCAGCGCCGCGAGCGCGATCCCGATGCGCTTCGCCCACGTCGCGATCGTGGGGCCTCTCTCCTGCGGGGGCGCCCCGTCCGATTGGCCGGGCAAGCGCTGCGCGCCCTCGACGTGCGGCGCGCTCGCCGGCCGCGTCGCCCCGCTGATCCGCTCCGGCGGCTCGCTCCCTCGCCCCGGCGGCCCCGACCGCCGCGCCGGCGGCTCCGACGCCTGACGCAGCGGATCCGACGCTCGGCGCAGCGGATCCGACGCCTGACGCAGCGGATCCGACGCCTGACGCAGCGGATCCGACGCCTGACGCAGCGGATCCGACGCCCGATCCGGCGCATCGGTCTTCCTGACCGGATCGTTCTCGTTTCCCCCTGGGTTCCGTGATTGCTCCGAGGCCATGACGCCGTCCCCGTGAACGCTGGCGCAGGCGATGCGCATCCAGAGCGCCCGGCGCGCCGGCGCGGCGACGCTAGCACGCCCGCGGAGGCCCGCCTCGATCCGGGGCGCGCTTGCGGAGGATCAGCCCTGGAACAGCCGCATGGCCACGATGGTGATCAGGATGCCCGCGATCAGGCAGCCCGCCGCGATGCCGACGAGGAGCAGCGGCTTCGCCTCCGCCTTGGCCGGCGCCTTGGTGGGCGGCTTGGCGAGGGGCGCCGGCGCGGGCGCTGGCTTCGCGGACGGCGCCGGCGGCTGCTGGACCATCTTCACCGTCTTCGCCGGCGACTTGAACGCGGACGACGCGGGCGCCTTGTTCGCCTGGAGCGCGGCGGCGTGCTGTTTCGACGCTTGCTCGAGCGCCGCGTTCGCCTTCTTCGGCATCATCGCCGTGTAGCCCTTGCCCGCGCCGCCCGCGAACGGCTTGAGCGCGTCCGCGAACTCCGCGGCCGACTCGAACCGATCCTCGGGCCGCTTCTCGAGCGCCTTGGCGAGCACCGCGCTGAGCCCCGGCGGAAACTGCTTCCCGGGGACGCGCTCGTCGAGCGGGATCGGGTTCCTCGTCACGTGGTGCTGGATGTACTCCATGGGCGTCCGCGCCTCGAACGGCAGCTTGCCCGTGAGCACCTCGTACAGGATGGTCGCGAGCGAGTAGATGTCGCTCCGCGCGTCGAGCACCTTGCCCTGCGCTTGCTCGGGCGACATGAACTCCGGCGTCCCGAAGACCATACCCTCCTGCGTGAGCATCACCGACCCCGGCCTGAGCTCCCGCTCCGTCACCTTCGCGAGGCCGAAGTCGAGCACCTTCGGGTAGTCCTTCAGCCCGCCGTTGGTCGACAGGAAGATGTTCTCGGGCTTGAGATCGCGGTGCACGATCCCCTGGATGTGCGCCTCCTGCAGCGCGCCGCAGACCTGGATGAGGACCGGGATCGCGCGCTCGACGGGCAGCGGCCCTTCCTTGCGGACCACCTGGTTCAGGTTCTTTCCCTCCAGGTACTCCATCACGATGTACAGCGAGCCGTCCTCGAGCTCGCCGTAGAGCAGCACCTTGACCGTGTTCGGGTGCGTGAGGTGGCTCATCGCCCGCGCCTCGCGGCGGAAGCGGGACACGAGATCCTTCCGGTTCGCGAGCTTGGGGTGGAGGATCTTCACCGCCACCATCCGGTTCATCGCCGGCTGCGCGGCCTTGTAGACCGACCCCATACCGCCGGAGCCGATCTTCTGAAGGATCTGGAACTGCCCTCCGAGCAGATCTCGACCGATGTTCGGGTCCGGACCGGCAGCCATGCGTGGAGCCGGAAAATACCACGCAACCCACCCGTATCGTCTATGACCGAAGCAGCCGACGCATCGGATCCCGCCGTGGAGCCAAAATGACCGTAAAAATCGACGACCCCGGGGCCGCCGAGGCGCTCGAGAGCCCGCTCCTCGCCGCCGCCGGCTTCGCGCACGCCTTCTTCACGCGGCGCGGCGGCGTCAGCGCCCCCCCGTGGGACACCCTGAGCTTCGCCATCGCCCTCGGCGACGACCCCGCCGCCGTCCGGGAGAACCTGCAGCGCGCCGCGCGGCGCCTCGGCATCCCGGCCGCGCGGCTCTATTTCCTCAGCCAGGTCCACGGCGTCGAGGCGCGGGTCCTCACCGGTGAGGAGGATCGCGACGACGTCGTCCGCGAGGTCGGGGACGTGACCCTCTCGCGTGTACCCGGCGTCGGCTGCGGTGTCCGCAGCGCCGACTGCGCCCCGATCCTCCTCGCCGATCGCCGGACCGGCGCCGTCGCCGCGATCCACAGCGGCTGGCGTGGGACCGTCCGCCGGGTCGTGGTCGAGGCGGCCCGCGCGCTCCGCTCGCTCACCGGCCCGGGCGCGGATCTCATCGCGGCCATCGGCCCGCACATCGAGGCCTGCTGCTTCGAGGTCGGCGACGACGTCGCCGCCGATCTCGCCGCGTGCTCCAGCGCGGGCGCCGCCGCCGTCGTCCGCGGGGCGCCCGGCGCGCGCCCGCACGTCGACGTCCGCCGCATCCTCAAGGCCCAGCTCACCGAGGCCGGCCTGGACGCAACCTCGGTCGAGGACGTCCCTGGCTGCACCGCGTGTGACCCCGCCCGCTTCTTCTCGTACCGGCGCGACGGACAGCGCAGCGGCCGCCTGCTCTCCGTCATCGTCGCCGGCCGTACCGTCATCGGCTAGAACGCTCCCATGGTCTCGCTCGCGCGCGACTCCTCGCCGATCGTGCTCGCCATGGTGGGCCTGCCCGCCCGCGGGAAGACGTCCATCGCCCGCAAGATCGCGCGGTACCTGTCGTGGCTCGGCCACCCCACGCGGCTCTTCAACGTGGGCAACTACCGCCGCGCGCACCTCGGCACCGCGCAGCCGCACCAGTTCTTCGACCCCAACAACACCGAGGGACGCCAGGCGCTCCTCGGCATGGCGATGACCGCCCTCGACGACCTCATCGGCTGGCTCAGCTCCGGCGGCGAGGTGGCGATCTACGACGCCACGAACAGCACGCGCGCTCGCCGGAACCTCGTCATCGAGCGCTGCCAGGCGCACGGCTTCCCGGTCGTCTTCATCGAGTCGATCTGCAACGACGAGTCGATCATCGAGACCAACGTCCGCGAGACGAAGCTCCGCTCGCCGGACTACCAGGGCGTCGACCCGGAGGCGGCGCTGCGCGACTTCCGCGCGCGCATCGCGCACTACGCCCGCGCGTACGAGCCGCTCGGCGAGCCCGAGCGGAGCTACATCAAGATCATCGACGTCGGCCGCCAGGTCGTGCTGAACCGCATCCACGGCTACCTGCCGGCGCGCCTCGTCCCGCTCTTGATGAACATGCACCTCACGCCGCACCCGATCTGGCTGACCCGCCACGGGGAGAGCGTGTTCAACGAGAAGGGGCTGCTCGGCGGCGACTCGGATCTCAGCGCGCGCGGCGACGAGTACGCGAAGAACCTCTCCGCGTTCATCCGCGAGCGCGCCGGCGACGAGCACGTCAACGTCTGGACGAGCACGCTGCGCCGCACCATCCAGACAGCGCGCCCGATGACGCAGAACCACGTCGCCTGGCGCGCCCTCGACGAGATCGACGCGGGCGTCTGCGAGGGCATGACGTACGAGGAGATCCGCCAGCAGATGCCCGAGGTCTTCAACGCGCGCGCGGCCGACAAGTTCCGCTACCGCTACCCGCGCGGCGAGTCGTACGAGGACGTCATCCAGCGCCTCGACCCGCTGATCATCCAGCTCGAGCGCCAGCGCTCGCCCGTGCTCGTGATCGGCCACCAGGCGGTGCTGCGCGCGCTCTACGCCTACCTCGTCGATCGCCCCGCGCCCTCGTGTCCGACGCTGCCGATCCCGCTGCACACCGTCATCGAGCTGACCCCGACGGCGTATGCCTGCGAGGAGCGCCGCTTCCAGCTCGCGCCCGCCGTCCAGGGCGGCGACTCGAGCACCGCGCACCCCTGAGCCAGGCAGCGCGGCCGCGCTCGGGGCGCCGGCCGCGCTGCGACGGCGCCGCGCCGGCTCAGCGATCCCGGCTGATCAGCTTGCGGAGGAGCTCCAGCGGGTGGAACGGCAGCATCGCGGCCATGTCGCTGTCGGTCCCGGCCCGCTCGAGCACCGCCCGCACCGCTGGCGCCACGATCCCCATCGGATCGATCCGCTCCACGAGCGCGCGGAGCGCGCTGAGCGCCGCGCGCCCCGCGTCGATCCCGAGCGGGATGGCGAGGGCCGCCGGCACCGGCGCGAGGATCACGTCGCGCACCGCCACCGCCCTGGCCCAGGCGCCCGGGCTCGGGTCGACCTCGAGCTGCCGGATGGTCTCCGCCTCCGCGAAGCAGCCGAGCGACAGCTCCCCTGCCCGCTCCTCGATGGCGCGCGAGAGGTGCCGGTAGTCGCGGCGCCAGTCGCCCGCGAGCAGCCCCATGTCCTCCCGCACCTCGTCCGGGCCGAGGATCAGGTTGATCCCGCGGGCGTCGCGGCGGAGCGCGACGCTCGTCCAGAGCTCCCCCCCTTCGAACAGGCCGATCACCACCGTCTTGCCGACCCCAGCGAGCGACTCCAGCGTGCCGCGCACGACGCCCGCCGAGGGCATCGGCACGCCGCGCAGCCTCGCCGGCCAGAGATCGATCCTCCCCGCGAGGAGCTCCTCGCGCGCGAGCTGCAGCAGCAGGAGCGACTGGCCGATGAGATCGTCGCCGCGCCGCACCCGCGCGCCGAACCGCTCCACGATGGCCTCGAGGACGCCCGCCTCGATGACGGCGGCCCAGCTCGCGTGGTGGCTCGCGGCGAGCTCCTCCGCGGAGCGCGGGAGGGCTCGCTGCGCGTCGTCGATCCGGAGCCGGCCCGCGTCCGTGTGCACGAGCTTCCTGAGCTTGCCGCCCGCGTGGACCGCGACGACGCCGCCGCGCGGACGGCCGACCTCGCGCTCCTCGATGCCCGTGCGCCTGGGCCGGAACAACGACAGCACGCGGACCCAGTCGGTCGCGGTGAACCCCTCGAAGCGGACGTCGGGCGAGAGCACGGGGCGAGCCTACCGCCGGCGCGCTCGGTGCGCGAGCCGGCTACGCCCCCCACCAGAGCATCTCGTGCACCTGGCTCTCGCCGCGCACGGGCACGATCACCCGGATCTTCTGGCCCTCGATCTGGACCACGTGGGCGGGGAAGCTGTCCGCAGGGTAGTAAAGCGACTTCACGAAGCCGCTCGCGTCGAGCCAGAGCAGGTGCACCCCGTCCGCGGTCGCCCCGTGCATGAGGAGCATCCGCCCGCCGCCGAGCAGCGCGAACTCCATGCTCTTGAAGCCCAGCTCCTCGAAGCGCTCCGGGGACGGGAAATCGTCGCCCACGGACCTGAGCTCCGGCAGGTGCGCGCGGAGGTGCTTGTAGAGCGTGTCGTAACGGACCTTCGCGAGCTTCGGGATCCGCCGGTCGCCCGCGGCGAGGATCGGCAGCCGCTCCGCGTCGAACGTCGGCACCTCCACGTGGGTGCGGTAGCGATCCACGAGCCTGCCGCGGCCGATCTCCTCGTCGCTGAGCGCCTTGAGCCACCACTGGAAGATCGCGAGATCGCCCGTCCCTGCGCTCGACTCGAGCCGGACCAGCGACTCCCACAGGGGCCTCCGCACCTGCCATTTTCCGCCGTGATTCTTGACGACGCACGCCCCGACGTAGAGCGCCCCGTGCGTCACGAGGGTGACGAGCAGGGGAGGCTCTCCGCCCGCGCTCGCCGCCGACGCGCCGCTCGATCCGCGCGCATCGGAAGGGCCGCCTGCCGGCGCGAGCCAGGCGTCGCGTCGCTCGCGCGTCAGCGCCGCGCCCAGCCGGTGGACCGACGCATCGGAGAAGTCGAGCCCGAGATCGGGCGCGCCGAACGCCGCGGGCGCGAGGCGGGCGAACACCTCCGCTGCGTGGTCGATCTGGGCCAGGATCGACGGGTTTCCCGCCGGGTTCGCGTCCGTGGAGCGCACGCCTGCCAGGTCGGCGAGCGCGTCGGGCGGGTACTGCGGCGCGAAGAAGCGCTCGAAGATCTGGGCGGCCGTGATCGGTTCGGCGGGCATGGCTCGGGGCCGTGAGGATGGGCGTGGCAGAGGGGCGGGCGACCGCGGCCGGCCGCCGCGGCTCAGAACATCTTCTTGCGCTTCGACGAGCTCAGGATGCCGAGCATCTCGCGGTACTTGGCCACGGTGCGGCGGGCGATCTTGATGCCGTCCGTCTCCTCGAGGATCTTGACGATCGCCTGATCGCTGTAGGGATTCGACTTGTCCTCGGCCACGATGATCTTCTTGATCGCCTGCTTGACGCTCTCCGAGGCGATGTCTTCGTCGGCGACCCTGTGGATGGATGAGTTGAAGAAGTACTTCAGCTCGAAGAGCCCCTGGGGCGTGTGCACGTACTTGTTCGACGTCACGCGGGAGATGGTCGACTCGTGCATGCCCACCGACTCGGCGACGTCCCTGAGGATCATGGGCTTCAGGTAGCCCACGCCGCGCTCCAGGAACTCGCGCTGCTTCTCGACGATGCACTCGGTCACCTTGATGATCGTGCGCCGCCGCTGCTCGATGGCCCGGATCAGCCACTGCGCGCTCCGGAGCTTCTCGCTGATGAACTCCTTCGCCTTCGGGTCCCGGAGCATCCGCTGGGCGAGGTTCTCGTTGATGTAGAGCCGCTGGAGCCCCTTGTCGTTGTCGGTGACGACGAACTGGGTGCCGTCCTTGATGACGTACACGTCCGGGGTGATGGCGATGGTCTTCTCGTCGACCTCGGCGAAATTGCGCGCCGGCACGCTCTCCAGCTTCTGGATCTCCTGGACCGCGTCGTAGACGTCCTCCAGCGGGATCTTCAGCGCCTTCGCGATCGCGGGGAAGTTGCGCCGCTCCACGTTGTGGAGGTGGTCCTTGATGATGGCCATCTCGATGTCGTCGAAGCCGAGCACCTCCGCCTGCACCCGCAGGCACTCCGACAGGTCGCGGGCCGCGACCCCGACCGGATCGAAGCGCTGGATCATCGACAGCACCTCCTCGGCGTCCTCGGGGTGGAGCTCCGCCTCCCGCGCCAGGTCCACGAGGCTGAGGTCGGGCCCCTTCGTGCCGTCCGGACGTTCGCCCCCCTTGAGATCGAGGTACCCCTTCTCGTCGAGGTTGCCGATGACGAGCAGCGCGAACTGCCGCTCGTTCTCGACGAAATCGCTCATCTGGAGCTGCCAGAGCAGGTGGTCGCGCAGGTTCGACGGCTTGGTCAGGTTCTGGTCGATCGGCGGCAGCTCCTCGAAGCCGCCCCGGTGCGCGGGCATGGCCTGCTGGAGCTGCCTGTTTTCCAGGAACTGCTCCCAGTCCACTTCCTTGACCCGCTTCTCCGTCTCGCGCGCCGCGATGTCGGTGTCTCGGTCGAACCGCTCGCCGTTCTCGAGCCGCTGCTCCGTCGGCAGGTCCGCGTTCCTCCCCCGCTGATCCCCCTTGTCGCCGTCCCGCGCCTTCGGGTCGGTCATGTCGTCCGCGAGGACAGGGTTGCCGTCCAGCTCCTTCCTGATCTCGTCGACCAGCTCGAGCCGTGAGAGCTGCAGCAGCCGGATGGCCTGCACCAGCTGCGGGGTCATCACAAGCTGCTGCGACAGCTTGAACTGGAGCTTCATCTCCATGCCCATGAGGAGCTCCTTCTCTCAGTTCGCCGCCAGCGCCACCCGCCGAACGGGGGCCGGGGCATTGCGCGAGGTTCGTGCCATCGAGTGTCTCATTGGTGGCCTCACCCCCAACGTAGCATCGAACGGGGCAGCGGCCCGGGTCTTGCTTTCACGTCTGCACCAAAAAATAGCGCAGGGCTTGCATCCTACACCGCTGAACATGGTTTCAGCCTTCGCCGCGGTAGATTTTTCGCCCCGTGCGGCGCTCTGCCAGCAGCCAGTTCGGATTGGCCCCCATCTGCCGATCGTTGCACTATCGGCCGCCGATCGGGAGGCTTGAAATCCCGAAAGGTTGGGCGAAGGCGCGATGGGAAAGCCGAAGGTGCGCGGACCTACGCACGGGCACGGGATGGGGGTGGAGGGCGTGCGCGGCGGGGCTTCGCAGGATGCCGAGAAGGAGCGGATCCTGTCTCGCTCGCCCCTCGCCTCGCTGGCCTCACCGAGCCGGCGTCTGCTGTTCGAGCTCGGCAGGGTCGAGCGGCTCGCGCGCAGGCAGTGCGTTTGCCAGCAGGGCGCGCCGCCGAGGCACCTGTTCCTGATCGGGGCGGGTCGCGTGAAGGTCGAGCGCGTCGCCGATGGTCGGGTGGTTCCGCTCGGGCACCGCGGGCCTGGCGAGCTCGTCGGCGAGGGCGCGCTCGCGGGCGCGGCGGTCTCCTCCGAGAGCGCGACGGTGCTCGACGAGGGGCACGCGCTCGTGGTGCCGCTCGCCGGTCTCGAGCGGCAGCTGGCCTCCGACGCAGCGCTCCGCGGCGCGCTCGCGGCGGCGCTCGTGGCGCGCCAGCTCGAGACCGAGGCGCGCCTCGGCTCCCTGCTCCTCTGCACGGTCGAAGCGCGCCTGATCGAGTTCCTCCGCGCCGCTGCGCGGCGATGGGGGCAGCCCCACACCGCCGGCCAGCTGGTGTCGGCCCCGTTCACGCACGCGGACATCGCGCTGCTGATCGGGTCGACCCGCGAGACGGTCACCCTGCTGCTCGGCAAGCTGAAGCGCGCCGGCCTGATCGCGTTCGACCGGCGGCGGATCGTCATCCGGGATGGCGAGCACCTCGAGGCGCTCGCCGCGACGGCCTGAGCGTCCGCCCGGAGGGGCCGCTGCGCGGCCTGCGCTGGAGCCGGTACACCGCGGCGCCGTTCGGCTCGACGAAGGTGCGCCGCTCGGCGGGGTGGCCTTCCACGCCTTCCACGCCCGCCGCAGCGCCAGGCGCGCTCGGGCGGCTCCCCTCCAGGTCGTCGTGTTCGCCCTGGACCAGACGGAGGCGAGGAAAGATCCCGGACTGCGTGGAGGGCCGGGGGCTGACGTCGACGAAGATCGTGCTGAGCAGCCGACCGAAGGCGTACGGCTTGAGCAGGACCTCGCTGGCGTCGTCCGTGCCGTCGCACGAGACCGGCTCGTCGGCACAGAAGATGACCCGCCGGGGCATCGTCCCCTCGCGCCGCAGGCGGCCCAGGATCTCCCGGGCGCCTTTCGTTCCGGGGGCGAGATCGATCAGCGCGACGTCGTAGACGCGCTCGCGGGAGAGGGAGATCGCTTCCTCCAGGGTCGCGACCGGGCTGACGAGCGCGCCGCGGTTGCAGAGGAGGAGCGCCGTGGCCCTCCGGAGGACATGGTCCTGATCGAGGAGGAGAACGTTCGGTTGGTACGTCATCGGGTATCCCTGCGGCTTGCAGTCGAATTGCGCCGCATCGACGAGGACGGCGACGAGCGCGCCCCTCCGTCGTTCAGCGGCAGCATCCGCGTCCGCGGACGGTCCCCCCTTCGCAACGCACGTGCCGAAGGCGAGGCGCCGCCGCCGCCTGGGCCTCGTTTCCCCTGTTCTCGGCGGCAGCGCGCTCGTTCGCGCGTCGCTGCCGGTGAGGCTGCCCCGCCGACCGCGGGACCGCCGCTGTGCCCATTTCGCGCTCCCTCCGCGGCGCCTCTCCGCCCCGACGAAGAGCGCCCCCCCACCCTGTCGGCCTGCCCACCGCGTCGCTGGCCGTCGGTGGGCGGTTCGTGCGCACGGGCCAGCCCAGGTTTGCGGCCCCGCCAAGGCGGCGCGGTCCGCCGATCCGCCGGTTGCTCCAGGCCCGACGTAGCGCGGGCCACATGTCCGGGCCGCTCGCGCTGCCCCGCCCTGACGCGTTTAGCGCAACGCAGCAAACTGATTTTCCCGCTTGATGAGGCTGGCATAGGGTGCCACAAGCGTCCGCGCGCACGAGTGGCGGAATTGGTATACGCACCGGTTTTAGGTTCCGGCGCCGGGAGGCTTGGGGGTTCGAGTCCCCCCTCGTGCACCACGGCTTGACGCCTGGAGGACCCGACCACCTCGCGGCGTGACGCGCCGCTCCGGGGCGCCTCCCCTGGTGGCCCGGGACGGTCGTGGTCCGCTGGGCGCGCGGCGCGGGGGCGCGTTCGCCCGCGCGCGGCTCCGACGACGGACGCGCGACGGGGGCCCGGGCCGCGGAGCCTCGGGCGGATCGCGCCGGCGGCGTCGTCGACCGCGCGCGGTCCTGGAATTGCGCGACGCCCGCGGCGCGACTACGTTCGCGTTCCTCGGCCGGACCCTCTCCTCCCACCTGACCGCCGCGGAGCCAAGGCACGTAAAGATGTTCACTTGGGCGATGAAGAAGATTTTCGGCACCTCGCACGAGCGTGCCATCCGCCGCATGCGACCCCGGGTCGAGGCGATCGGCAGGATGGAGCCGGAGCTGCAGAAGCTCTCGGACGCCCAGCTCCGAGCAAAGACGGCGGAGTTCAAGGAGAAGCTCGCCAACGGGGCGACGCTGGACGACATCCTGGTCCCGGCGTTCGCGGTCTGTCGCGAGGCGTCGAAGCGCGCGCTCAAGATGCGCCATTACGACGTGCAGCTCATCGGCGGCATGGTGCTCCACAACGGCTGCATCGCCGAGATGCGCACCGGCGAGGGCAAGACCCTGGTCGCGACGCTCCCCTGCTATCTGAACGCCCTCGAGGGCAAGGGCGTCCACGTCGTCACGGTGAACGATTACCTGGCGCGGCGCGACGCCGAGTGGATGGGCAAGCTGTACGGCTTCCTCGGCCTGTCGACGGGCGTGGTCGTCAACCAGCAGGGCGACGCCGAGAAGCGCCACGCGTACCGCTGCGACATCACGTACGGCCAGAACAACGAGTTCGGCTTCGACTACCTGCGCGACAACATGAAGTTCTCGGCGCTCGAGTACGCGCAGCGCCCGCTGCACTACGCGATCGTCGACGAGGTCGACTCCATCCTCATCGACGAGGCGCGGACTCCGCTCATCATCAGCGGGCAGGGGGAGCGGTCGAGCGACAAGTACCGCACGATCAACGAGGTGATCCCCCAGCTCCGGAACGAGGAGCATTACGCCCTCGACGAGAAGGCGCACTCGGTGACGCTGACCGACGAGGGCGTGGAGACGGCAGAGCGGCTGCTCGCCTCGCTCCAGGTCCTCAAGGGCACGAACCTCTATGATCCGGTGAACCTCGAGACGCTGCACATCCTGAACCAGTGCTTGCGCGCGCACACGCTCTACAAGCGCGACGTCAACTACATGGTGCGCGACGGCAAGGTGCTCATCATCGATGAGTTCACCGGCCGCGTCCTCGCGGGGCGCCGGTGGTCGGACGGCCTGCATCAGGCCGTCGAGGCGAAGGAGAACGTCCGGATCCAGGAGGAGAGCCGGACGATGGCGACGATCACCTTCCAGAACCTCTTCCGGCTGTACAAGAAGCTCTCCGGGATGACCGGCACCGCGGACACGGAAGCGGCGGAGTTCCACAGCACGTACAAGCTCGACTGCGTCATCATCCCCACGAACAAACCGGTGGTCCGCAAAGACTACGAGGATCTCGTCTACAAGACCGAGAAGGAGAAGTTCACGGCGGTCATCAACGAGATCCTCGAGAAGCACGAGCTCGGCCAGCCGATCCTTGTGGGCACGACGAGCGTCGAGAAGAGCACCGCGATCAGCCGGATCCTCGCGAAGCGGGGCGTGAAGCACAACGTGCTGAACGCGAAGCACCACGAGAACGAGGCCTACGTGGTCGCGCAGGCGGGCCGCAAAGGGGCCATCACGGTCTCGACCAACATGGCGGGTCGCGGGACGGACATCATCCTGGGCGGCAACGCGGAGATGCTCGCCAAGCTCAAGTTCAAGGAGCAGAACCGCCAGCCCGAGGCGGAGCCCGAGGCGTTCGAGGCTCTGGTCGAGGAGATCAAGAAGGAGTGCACCGCGGAGGGCGACGAGATCCGCGAGATCGGCGGGCTGTACATCCTGGGCACCGAGCGGCACGAGTCGCGCCGCATCGACAACCAGCTGCGCGGCCGCGCCGGCCGCCAGGGCGACCCCGGGACGTCGAAGTTCTACCTGTCCCTCGAGGACGACCTCATGCGCATCTTCGCCGGGGATCGGGTGAAGAACCTGATGGAGCGTATGGGCATGCCCGACGACGAGCCCATCGAGCACCCGTGGGTGACGAAGAGCGTCGAGAACGCCCAGAAGAAGGTCGAGGAGCGCAACTTCGACATCCGCAAGAACCTGCTCGAGTACGACGACGTGATGAGCGCACAGCGCAAGACGATCTACGACATGCGCCAGTCGCTGCTCGTCGGCCGTTACTCTCCCGAGATCCTCGACGAGGAGGGGAAGCCGACGGGCGAGAAGCGGACGATCAAGCCGCTCGCGTCCATCGTGGAGCTCGTCCGCCCGGACGTCGGCTACCTGCTCGGCATGTTCGCGAACGATCCGGTGATGCCGCTCGACGCGGACGGCAACCGGCGCGAGATCGTGCGAAAGGACTTCGAGAAGACGGAGCGCTTCGTCGAGCTCGAGAACATGCAGCGCGAGATCTACACGCGCTGGGGCGTGAAGATCGAGCTCGAGACGCGCGCCGACAAGGTCCTCGAGATCTACGACGAGTGCTCCGAGCTCATGCCCCTGGCGCTCACCGAGCAGCGCGAGCGGCTGCTCGATCTGATGGACCGGATCATCGGCGCGATGGTCGAGGAGTCGTGCCCGGCCCGCAAGCCGCCGGAGGACTGGGACTGGGGCGGCATCTTCCAGGGCTTCCGCGAGCACTTCAGCGTCGAGCTGCCGGACGACATCGCGCACATCGGCGACCAGGAGACGCTGGCGCGGGAGCTCTACGAGCGCGCCGAGAAGGCGTACGAGAAGCGCGAGGAGGAGATCGGCGTCGAGCTGTCGCTGCGCATCTTCCGCCACCTCTACCTGGAGGAGCTCGACAAGGCCTGGGTCGACCACCTGACCGACATGGACCACCTCCGCGACGGCATCGGTCTGCGCGGCTACGGGCAAAAGGACCCGAAGCAGGAGTACAAGAAGGAGGGCTACAACATGTTCGTCAACATGGTGGCCCGCGTCTCCTCGAACGTGGTCACGAAGCTCTTCAGCGTGAACGTCAGGCGCGCCGAGCAGGAAGAGGCGCAGATCGAGGCTGCGGATCGCGAGCGGCACGCCGCGGCGCTGCTCGACGCGGTCGCGCAGCACGACGAGTCCCTCCCGCTCGGCGCGAACCCCGCCCCGGCGCGCCCGCAGCCTGCGGTCATGCAGGAGCAGGAGTGCCCCTGCGGCAGCGGCAAGCCGTTCAACAAGTGCCATGGCGGCGAGGACGAGGCGACGGCCTGAGCCGGCGCCCCCTGCCCGCTCCGCCTGGCAGCCAGAACGAGGCAGCGAGGGCCCCTGTCAGGCCCTTGCTCCTCGGCATCTGACCCCAGCATGAACACCGCCGAAGGGCCGATCCATCGGTCCCGGAGGCAGCATCATGAAGGTGTTCATCGATTCAGGGGATATCGCGGAAATCAAGGAAGCGCAGTCGATGGGGGTCGTCGACGGCGTCACGACCAACCCGTCGCTCCTCGCCAAGGCCGGCAAGCCGACGAAGCGGGCGATCGCCGAGATCTGCGAGGTGGTCGACGGCCCCGTCTCGGCCGAGGTGGTGGCGGTGGAGAAGGACGCGATCCTCCGCGAGGGTCGCGAGCTCGCGAAGATTCACCGGAACGTGGTGGTCAAGGTGCCGCTCATCGACGAGGGGCTCAAGGCCGCCCGGATCTTCGCTTCCGAGGGCATCAAGACGAACGTGACCCTCTGCTTCTCGGCCGCCCAGGCGCTGCTCGCGGCCAAGGCTGGGGCCACGTACGTGTCGCCGTTCGTCGGGCGCGTCGACGACGCCGCGGGGGACGGGATGGATCTCGTCCTGCAGGTCGTGACCATCTTCAGGAACTACGGGTTCTCGACGCAGGTGCTCACCGCGAGCATACGGCACCCCGTCCACTTCGTGCAGGCCGCCATGATCGGCTCGCACGCCGCGACGATGCCGCTCAAGGTCATCAAGCAGCTGACCAGGCACCCGCTCACCGACGTCGGGCTCGCGCAGTTCTTGGCTGATGCGAAGAAGATCCCCGAGCTGGTATAGCGATCCCGTGGCCGAGAAGCGCAAGGAGAGCTCGGGGACGAAGCGCCGCGGGAGCCGCCCGGCGGCCCCCGCGGTCGTGTCCGTCACGACGCAGGGAGGGCCCTTCAAGGGGGTGTCGACGGCGGTCGTGCGCCGGCGGGCGGGCAAGATGCTCTCCCACCTCGCGTTGCAGGGCGTGGAGCTCTCCGTCGCCCTGGTGAACGACGAGGCCATCCACGAGCTCAACCGCAGCTACCGGCGCAAGGACAAGCCGACCGACGTCCTCGCCTTCCCGATGCTGGACCAGAACGGGGCCGACTCGCGCAGGCGCGGCCGGCGAGGTCCCGTGGATCCGTCGGTATGGCGCGGTCTCCTCGGCGACGTGATCGTCTCGATCGACACGGCCGCGCGGCAGGCCGCCGAGCGCGATCGCCCGCTGCTCGACGAGATCACGATGCTGCTCGGGCACGGCCTGCTCCACCTGCTCGGCTACGACCACAAGACCGACGCAGAAGAACGGGAAATGACGGATTTGACCCGGGAGCTCGAGGCCGCGGCGGCGTCACGAAGCAACAGCAACACTGTAATCGAGCCGCGTCGCAGCACCGCGAGGCAAAAGAAGACGGGGGCGTGATGAAGTTCTCGCTTGCGAGGCGAAACCTCGCTTGTTAAACGGACGCCCCCTTTCGACTTGGAGGAGACATGCCCGGTTCGAACAAGCTGACCAAGGCCCAGATGATCGTCGGTCTTGCTGAGGCCACCCACCTCGACAAGAAGTCCGTGGCCAGCGTGCTCGATGCGCTCGGCGAGCTGGTGAAGAAGGAGCTCGGTCCGGAGGGGCCGGGTGAGGTCACGGTTCCGGGCCTCGTGAAGATCAAGGCGAAGGAGATCCCGGCCACGCAGGACCGGGAAGGCATCAATCCGTTCACGAAGCAGCCGATGACCATCAAGGGCAAGCCCGCGAGCCGCAAGCTCCGCGCGGCGCCCGTCAAGGCGCTCAAGGACGGCTGAGCGGCGCGTCCGTGGCCGCAGCTTGCGTCGCCGCATCGGGCGGCGCGAGCTCCGGGGGCCTCGCCCCCGAGCCGGCGCCCCGGGCCTGCCGCGGGACCTTCGCTGTGGAGCGTCGCGCCCGGAGCGCGCAAGCGACGCTCGCGAAGGCGAGCAGCAACGCCATCGGGGCGTCGCCCAGACGCGTGTAGAGCGTCAGCGGCGTGTCCCTGACCGAGGGGGTCGCGAAGGTCACCCCCGGCGCAGCGCTCTCATCGCGGCTGCGCACCACGCCCCGGGCGTCGATCCATGACACGACGCCGAGGTTCACCGCCCGCACGAGATCGCGGCGCAGCTCGATGGCGCGCATGACCGCGAGCCTCGCATGCAGCTCGGGCTCGGCGCTCCCGGTGAACCAGGCGTCGTTCGTGATGTTGACGAGGAGGTTCGGGGCGAGCGCCCCGGTGATCCGCCGCCCCACCCCGGTGAGCGTGTCCTCGTAACAGTTGAGCACCCCGATCCGGAGCGCCGGCCCGTGCTCTCGGGGCAACGTGAGGGCGCGGGGCTCCGCGCCCGGGACGAGCCCACCGCTCTTCTGGAAGATGCGCCGCAGCCAGGGCAGGTAAGCGCCGCCCGGGACCGTCTCGCCGAACCACAGCAGCTGCAGCTTGTCCTGCGTCGGCTGCATGCTCCCATCGGGGAGCACGAGGGTCGCGGAGTTGTAGCTGTTCCGCTCCTCGACGCCGTCGGCGGCCTTCACGGGCGGCGCCTGGGTGATGAGCCCCGCGAGGATCGGGCCACGGACGCCGGGCCCCAGGATCGCGCGACCGCCGCGCGGCGCCTGCCGGGCGCTGTGCGAGAGAGGGTATGGGTACGCCGCCTCGGGCCAGAGGGTGAGCTCTGCGCCGCCGGCCTCGGCCTCCCGAGTGAGCTCGTGCAGGGTTCGCAGGATCCGCGGGTGGTTCTTCGCCTGCCAGCGCTCGTGAGGCCCGACCGCCTGGTTGACGAGCGCGACGCGCGCGGTCGGCAGGCCGGCGCTGGCGCGCTCCACCGCGGCCATCCGCAGCGCGCCGTGAGCCGCGAGCAGCCCGAACAGCGCGACGCTCGAGAGCGCCGGGTAGAGGATCGCGCGGGACGACCGAAGGCGGGTGGGCCGCGGTTCCTGCGCGGGCGCGCGCTCGAGCGGCCGCCCGCCCGGCGCCCTCCCCGAAGCGGCCAGGCCAGCGCGGGTGAGCAAGGCCGCCCCGACGGCGAACAGCACGGAGACGCCCCGCTCGCCGATGAGGTCGGCGAGCTGCACGAGCGCCGGCCAGGGGCTCATGAGACCCGCAGGAGTCCAGCCGAAGACGGTCGGGATGGCCACGGCGGCGAACACGCCGGTCGCAAAGGCGAGCTCGAGGGGAACGCGGAAGCGCCGGATCAGCGCGCTCGTGATGCCGCCGCAGATCGCCCAGACCAGCGACTGGGCGGCCGCGAGCAGCCCCAGCGCGAGGTACGAGGCCGCCGAGCCGAGGGGCGTGAACCGCTGGATGACCTCCGGCACGAAGCGCAGGCCGACGACACCCGCCGCCGTTCCCCAGACAGCGCCGCGCCCGAAGGCGCGCCAGACCGTCGGGGCGTCGTGGACGGCGGCCGCCAGCAGGGCGAGGCCAACGATGACGGCGGGGACCAGATCCGTCGGCGGCGCCGTGAGGGCGAACGTCGCGCCGCCAGCGAGGGCGAGCAGCAGCGGGGCGCGGCCACGGAGCGCGCGCATGATCGAGGCCTGGGGCACGATGCGTGCGTTATACCGCGTGGAGACGGTCCGGACCGCGACCGCCTGGTCGAGAGCAGAACCGACGCGAACACCGCGCGGTCAGGGTGGACGGGAGGCTATGACGAGCCGCTCACCAGTAAATGCTGAGCCCGCCGCGGAAGAGCCCCCCGCCCGACGTGTTGGTCGTCCGGCCGGTGTCGGGATCCGTGAACTCGGGAACGAGCCCACCGTCCGTGCGGCTGCGCACGAAGCCGAGCGCATCGACGTTCAGGGCGATGCGGGGCGAAAGCCGGAACTCGAGGCCGATGCCGCCGTGCGCGCCGAAATAGTCGTACTCCGCGTCCGGAGCGAACTCGGCGCCGCCGGCCGCGGCCTCGCTCGAGGAGCGATCGACCTCGGCGTGCGCGATGTTCAGGCCGCCCATGAAGTAAAACTGGGTGCGGCTGCGCGGGTTGACGAACAGCATCCCGCTCAGCGAGAGCGGCACCTCGGTCCGCTGGTCGCCGTTGTAGTCCGTGCCCGCGAGGAAGTCGGCGCCCGCATCGATCGCGAACGCCGGGACAGGCCGGTAGCGCAGGCTGATCCCGACGCCTCCCATGCCAGCGTCCTCCGCTCCGCCGTGCTCGCGCCCCATCATGACGCCCTCCATGCGGAGGTTGATCCCCCAGTGGCGCCGCCAGCGCCGCTTCACCGGCGGAGGCGGCGCCGGGGGCGCCACGCGGCGCACGATCACGCGCGGCGGAGGGGCCGCCCCAGGCGCCACGACGATCACCTGAGGAGGCGGGCCCGACGGCGAGGTCTCGTAGACGACGACCGGCGGGGCTGGACGGGCGGTCCCCCTGGGCGGGGGCGGCGGCGCCTCGGCAGGCGCGGCCTCGGCAGGAGCGGCGGGCGGCGGTTCCGCGACGGGATCGCGAGGCGGCTCCACTTCCTCGCAGAACCACGCGCCGGGGGGACAGTTGCTGTCCTCCTGCGCGAAAGCGCTCATCGGCGCGGTCATCGCCACCGCAACAAGGGCATGGGTCAAGCAACGGCGCATCGGGCGACTCCTCTTCGGTGCAGGGAAGTTAGCAACCGGGATGCCATCGACCATCTTGCGGGATCGTCGTCACCATGGCCACGCAGCACGCCGGCGTGCATCGGCCGCCACGGCACGCTGTGGCGGAAGGTTCACACGCGCGCCGTTCCGCAGGGTACTAGCTCCCACGGCAAAGGTCACGGCGCGGTCGCCCCCGTCGGGAGCCCTGCCAACATCGAGACCAATCGGATTCCACCATGCCTACGGTTACGTTGAAGCAGGGTCATGTTCGGCCGGTGTGGTCGGGGCATCCCTGGGTGTTCGCTCAGGCGATCGCGCGCATCGAGGGCGGCGCGGTGGCCGGGGACGAGGTCGTCGTCACCGACCCCTACGGCAGCGTGCTCGGGCGCGGGCTCTACACCCCGCGCTCGGCCATCCCGGTGCGCATGTACACGCGCGAGGACAGGCCGATCGACGCGGCCCTGTTCCGGCACCGGATCGAGCGCGCCATCGCGCACCGCCGCGAGCTCGGCCTGCCCGCGCGGGCGCCTGGCCATGAGACCGACGCCTTCCGGCTGATCCACGCGGAGGGGGACGGCCTGCCCGGGCTCATCGTCGATCTGTTCGGCGACGTGGTGGTCGTGCAGCTCGGGACGATCGGGATCAAGCGCCGCGAAGGGGTGATCTTCGACGCCCTCCAGGCGGCGCTCTCGCCCCGCGCGATCGTGGACAGGACCCCGGAATCCCTCGCGAAGCTCGAGGGGTTCACCGCCGACGCGGGCGTGGTGCGCGGCGATCCCGCGCTCGATCAGCTCCGGTTCGTCGAGCGGGGGCTGCGGTACACGATCCCGCTCGCGCTCGGCCACAAGACCGGGTTCTACCTGGACCAGCGGACGCTGCGGACCCGCGTCGAGCAGCTCGCCCACAACCGGCGCGTGCTCGATGCCTTCTGCTTCGTCGGCACGTTCGCCATGGCGGCGGCCCGCGGCGGGGCGAGCGAGGTCCTCGCGATCGACGAGAGCGCGACGGCGATCGAGGTCGGGGCGGAGTGCGCGCGGGAGAACGGGCTCCTCGACCGGATCAAGTTCACGCGCGACGACGCCCGCAAGGCGCTGCAGAACGCGTCGAGGCAGGCGGGCTACGATCTCGTCATCTGCGACCCTCCGAAGCTCGCAGGCACGCGCGCCTCCAAGGACACCGCGCTCACGGCGTACCGGCGCCTCGCGGCCGGGGCGTGCCGCGCCACGCGCCCGGGCGGCGTCCTCGTGCTCTGCTCCTGCTCCAGCGCCGTGAGCCTCGACGATCTGACCCGGGTGCTCGCGCTCGGCGCGCGCGACGCGCGCATGCAGGCCGCGGTGTTCGACCGGCACTTCCAGGGAGGGGATCACCCCGTCCCCGCCGCCTTCCCCGAGGGGCTCTACCTGAAGAGCCTCATCGCGCGCATCGACGCGCTCTGACGATCCCCCGATGAAGCCGCTCTCCCTTCTGCCTCCCGACGCCGCGCGCGCCCTCGCCGGGGTGATCTTCGATCTCGACGACACCGTGCTGGATCACGGCGCCCTCACCGAGGCGGCGTACGCAGCGCTCTTCCGTCTACGCGAGACGGGGCTCGCGCTGATCGCCTGCACCGGCAGGCCCGCCGGCTGGGGCGAGGTGCTCCAGCGGCAGTGGCCGATCGACGCGACGATCGTCGAAAACGGAGCCCTCGCGCTGGTCCGCGAGGAGGAAAGCGACGCCGCCGGCCATCGAGGAGGGCACGCCCCGCGCGCCGGCGCGAGCCGCGTCGTCACGCTCGACGACCTGGACCGCGAGGCGCGGCGAGCCCGTCGAGCCGAGCTCATCGGGCTCGCCAATGACATGGTGCGTCGTTTTCCGGCGGCGGCGCTCGCGGACGACAACGACCTGAGAGTGACCGACGTTACCATCGACATCGGGGAGCACCGGCATGTCCCGCCGGAAGACGTGCAGAAGATGCGCGCCGAGCTGCGCGAGCGGGGGGTGAGGACGCTGCTGTCGAGCGTCCACCTCCACCTCACGTACGACCCGTCCGACAAGGCCACGGGGATTGTGCGCCTGCTCTCCGCTCGGTTCGGTGAGGATCCCACCCGGGCGCGGCACCGCTACGCGTTCGTCGGCGACAGCGGCAACGACGGCGTCGCCTTCGCCGCGTTTGTGCTGACCTTCGGGGTGGCCAACGTACGCGCCCACCTCGGTAAGCTGTCCGTACCGCCGCAGTTCGTGGCGTCCCTCCCCATGGGCCGCGGGTTCGCGGAGATCGCCCAGCAGATCGCCGAACTGCGGAAGAATGCACCCGAGCCGTGATCTGGCCGCGCGCAAGTCACTTCGCGCTGCGATCCGCCCCACACCTGATGCAGGTAACCTAGCCGCGGCGCGCACTGAAGGAATAGGATCGGTCTTTCGGGAGGGCCGTGCCTCCCAACCCTTTACAGGGGCGCGTGTTCTCGGGGACCATGACGTTGGTCCCTCGCCCGCCAGCGGCAGCAGATGGCGTTTCGACCCCCGACCCCCGGCCTCCTCGTCGACAACAAGTACCGCCTCGCGGAGCGCATCGGCGGGGGCGGCATGGGCGACGTGTTCCGGGCGGAGCACGTGCTCGCAGGTCGCGCCGTTGCGATCAAATTCCTCCACCCAGAGCTGGCAGACAACTCGGAGCTCTCCCACCGCTTCTTCCAGGAAGCGCAGGCGGTCAACCGGATCCGCCACCCGAACATCGTCGACGTGATCGACGCCGGCGTCGGCGAGCTCGGTCCGTACATCGTGATGGAGCACCTCGACGGCGAGTCGCTCGGCATGGCGCTCGCGCGCTTCGGTCGCCTCGACATGGAGGCCGCCGTCGGCGTCGCGATCCCGGTGCTCGAGGCGCTCGACGCCGCACACCGCGCGGGGATCATCCACCGCGATCTCAAGCCCGAGAACATCTTCATCGCCTTCGATCCGAGCCGCGGCTCGGCCGTCGTCCGCCTGCTCGACTTCGGCATCGCCAAGGTGCTCGACTCCGATGGCCCCTCGCCGCGGACACGCACGGGCGTCGTGTTCGGGACGCCCGACTATCTGTCGCCCGAGCAGGCCACGGGGGAGTCGCCGCTCGACGGTCGGAGCGATCTCTTCTCGGTGGGCGTGCTGCTCTACGAGGTGCTCACGGGCACGCGGCCGTTCCGCGCGCCGACCGCGGTGGCGACCGCGTTCCGCGTCGTGCACGCCGAGGTGCCCACGCTCGCCTCGGCGGGCGTGACCGTCGACCCGCGGCTCGAGGCGATCGTGCAGCGGCTCTTGCAAAAGGATCCCGCGAAGCGGTTCCAGACGGCCGGCGACGTCGTCCGCGAGCTCGAGCGCGTCGCACCCGATCCGCCCCGGCGGACGACGGCGCTCGGCAGGCTGATCAACGTGCAGCGGCGGATGGCCCTGAGCCTGGGCAACGCTCCGGAGAACGAGCGCGACCGCCTGTCGTCCTCGCGCGATCGATCGCGCCCGGGGTTCGACGTGAGCCCCCCGCCGCCGATGCGCATCTCGCCGTCGATCGTGCCGAGCGGGCGGGTCACCGAGGCGCCGCCCGGGATGCGGCCGTCGTCCTCGGAGCCAGCGAAGCCCGCGCCCGGCGTGACGCTCTCGAACGCGCTGCGGAGCCGCGGCTCGGAGCCCACGATGCTCTCGCAGCGCGGCGAGTCGCTGCCCACGGTGCGCAGCGCCGACCTCGGGCACCGGGCCGAGCCGACCGTCCGCAGCGCGGACTTCGGCTCCTTGATGAACCGGACACGCGACACGCGGCGGCCCAACGTCACCCCGGTCCGGCCGCTGCCGGCGCGCTTCGCCGGGCAGTACCAGGTGCGCGGCCCCGTCCTGCGGAGCGTCGATCGCACCATCGTGGACGAGTACGGGAGGAGCGCGCGCGACGAGGTCGTCTCGCAGATGCCGCTCCGCTACGCCGACGACTTCAAGCACGACTCGATCAACGCGCTCGTCGGGTACGAGCTCGAGGCGCTCGACGCCTACATGGAGCTCGCGACATCGCTGGTCCTGCGCGATCTCGAGCGCTGGCGCGACATCGGCAGGCTCGGCGTGGGCGGCGAGCTGCACAGCCTCGTGCGCACGCTGTTCGCCCGCCCGCTGACCGACATCGCGTCGCTCATGCGCCGCGGGACCTCGATCTGGTCGCGGCTCTTCACGTTCGGCTCGTGGCGCGTGGCGACGGGCCCGACCGGGCGGGTCACGCTCCACATCGGCGACTTCGACCCTGCTTCGCTGCCGCTCCGGCTGTGGGTCGTGGGGATGGTCGAGGAGACAGCGCGCCGCGCGTCCGGCGGCGGCGTGAAGGTCACGATCACGCTCGGCGAGCTCGGCTTCACCTCCGAGCTCGCCTGCGAGATCAGCCTCTAGCTCCGCCCGCCCGAAGTCCGACCAGAGCTGGCCGGACTTCGGCGCCGCTCCGCGGCCGCGCCGCGCTGGCCGCACGAGGAGCGGCCGGCGCTCGGGGATGTGCCTTGGCGCGATGGCCGCGCGTCGCTGGAGGCGTCTCTCAGGAAGGCTTGCGCGCGCGGTAGCACGCCTGACAGAACACGTCGCGGCCCTCGACCGGCTTGAACGGGACCTCGCCCTCGGAGCCGCACGACTTGCAGGTGATCGAGAACGTCGGACGAGTGCGCGGCGCGCGAGGCTGCTGCGCCGGGCCGCGGCTCGGCGCGGCAGCGCGGCGCTCACCGGCGAACGAGGGGGCGCGGTAGTTGCCGTCATCTCGGAAGGGCGCGCCGCCGCGCGGGCGGTTCGCGTAGTGGCTCGGCACCGCCCATGCGGGCGTCAGCCCCGAGTACGCGTCCTGCATCGGGCTGCGGTACTCGTTCACATCACCCGTGTAGCGAGGCTTCCGAGGCTGGCCGTCGGCGCGCGCCAGGCCGCGATGCCCCCCGGCACCCCGGGCCGGGCCAGGGCGCTGGCGCTCCGCTGCGCGAGCCGGCGATCCGCTCTCCCCTCGATTGTCCTTGCGCGCGCGGCGGCAAGTCCGGCACCGCTTGGGCGGGGCCGCGAGCTTCCGTTCGGCGTAGACGGCGGCTTCCGCAGCCGAGAATAGGAACGACGTGCCGCAGCTCGCGCAGACAATGTGCTCGTCTCGATGCTGTTCCATGATTCCTCTTTCGTCAGGCCGACGGGCCTCGCAGGCTCACGGGCTCGGGTGACTCGGGTAACTCGGATGACTCGGGTGACTGGAGCGCCCGGGAGCTGCCCCGCTGCGCTGGAGAAGCGCGATTTACGCGGGGTTCTACGTGATATCGGTGGGATCGCCCTCTTGATGGGGCACGGGAGTGCCTACGGTGACATGCTTGTCAGGGCGGTCAAGCGTGCCGCCTCCACGCAACGCCAGGATCGATCGCGCGGCGCGGAGCTTTGATTTCGAAGCTCCTCACGATACCATCCGCGCGACTTTCACGAGGAGCACAGCTCTTCCCGTGACGGACCACGAGCAGCATCCGCCCACGCCGCGCATCGCAACCAGTCGAAGCAATGAGCCATCCCTCCCTGCACCTCACCGCTCGTGACTTCGACGCGTACGCGGCCGAAAAAGCGACCTCGAAGGCCTACTCACGCCCCCGCCTCGAGGTGAAGCAGCGCGCGCTCGCCTGGGCGCGCGGCGTCGTCGCCCGGCTGGCCGAGCTCGGCATCTCCGTCGATGTCCATGGCTCGGACGAGCACCCGTCGATCCGCAACAAGCACCGGGCCGACTGCCAGTGGGTCTTCTTCTGGCGCGACCAGGCGGCGCGCGACGAGCTCGATCGCCTCCTCGACCGCGGCCGCTCGATCTCGGACGCGATCGACGACCCGAGCCCCTTCACGCGCCACGCGTTCCTCGCGCTGCGCATCTCGGAGAGCGAGGTGCAGGTGTGCTTCGCGGTCCACCCGGACGCGAAGGTGGACGTCGACAACCTCCGGGCGCGCCTCTCGGCGACCGAAGAGGCGACGGGCGCGCCAGCCTCGCCGCTCTCCGCCGAGCTGACGAGCGCGCTCCACGCGCTCCCGGAGCAGTTCTCGTTCGGCGCCGCCGGCGGCGATCGCGTGGCCTGCAGCGCGGCCACCTCGGACGCGATCGCCGAGATGCTCCGCCGCGCCGCCGACGGCCAGGTGCCGCTCTGGATCGGCTGGGCGGTCCCGCGCGAGACGGCGATCGAGCACGCCGACATCCTCGATGAGCAGCTCGAGGACGCGCTCGTCGCGCTCGCCCCGATCTACCGGCTCGTCGCGTGGTCGCGCGAGAACGACCGCATCGCGCTCGACCGCAAGCTCGAGGGCATCGAGCAGGAGCGGGCGCGCGCCCACGCCGAGATCGAGGCCGAGAACGAGCGGTGGCGCTCCGAGCAGGCCCGAGCGCGAGAGCGCTCGATGGAGCAGGCTCGAGCGCGCGGCGATGAGCGCGTCGAGGCCGCCCTGCCCGCCCGCCGGCCGACCCTGGCGACGCTGTTCAAGTCGCCGAACAACGCCGGCGCCGGAGCCGGCCGCGGCGGAGAGCCGCGGCCCTCGCTGAAGCGGGTCGGAGAGGGCAGCGCCCCGGCCCGGCGAGCGCCGCACGGCGAAGCGGAGCAGCAAGCGAAGGCCGAGGCTCCGCAGAAACCCTCGGCCGATCACGCGCCGCGAGCGCAGCGTGCTCCGTCCGGCGAGCCGGAAGCTGCCGCGAAGGTCGCGCCCGATCCCGCCAAGGGCGGCGTGCTGGAGAAGGGCAGCCGCGTCCGCGTGCGACGAGGCCCCTTCGGCGACAAGATCGGCGTGGTGAGCGAGCTCGATGGGCGCGGAGGCGCGCGCGTCCTGCTCGGCCTGCTCTCGACGAGGCTCGAGCTCGACGATCTCGAGCTCGTGGTCGACGGAAGAGATCGGCCCGCGCTCTCGACGTCGCACCGCAAGCCGCTCGCGCCGACGCCGCGCAAGGCGCGCTGAGCGTCGCCGCGCGGCCCCCCCACGCAATGGTCAAGCGCGATCCCTCAACCTATCCTGTCGGCCTCGGCGCACAGTTCCGCCACAAGCTTCCGCTCTACCTGACGGGCGCGGCGCTGCTCGCCGCGCAGCAGTTCCTCATGGCCAGGCGAGATTTCCTGGTCAAGGACGCCGTCGACGCCGCCGTGAAGGCGCAGTCGAGCGAGGCCGCGCACGCGGCGCTCCTCATGCTCGCGGTCAGCGTGGGCGCCGCGATCATGCGCGTGTTCTCGCGGGTCACCATCTTCACGGCGGGCCGCAACGTCGAGTACGAGCTCCGGGCGATCCTGCTCGCGCGCCTGCACAAGCTCGGGCCGGCGTTCTTCCGCAAGATGCCGACCGGCGACATCATGAGCCGGGCGACGAACGATCTGACGCAGGTCCGCCTCCTCCTCGGCTTCGGCCTGCTGAACGTCGTGGGCTCGCTCTTCGCGTTCACGAGCGCCCTGTACGTGATGCTCCACATCTCGAAGAAGCTCACGCTCGCGGCGCTCCTGACGATGCCCGCGCTGATGCTGGTCACCCGGTCGTTCTCGACCAAGCTCTTCGTCCGCACCCGCGACAACCAGGAGGCGATCGGCGCCATGAGCGACCGCGTCCTCGCGAGCCTCGCCGGGGTCAGGGTCGTCCGCTCGTTCGCGCTCGAGGCGTCCGAGATGGCCGCGTTCACGAGCACGAACCAGGGCTACCTCGAGAAGAGCCTCGCGCTCGCCAAGCTGCGCGGATCCATGGCGCCGCTCATGGGGGCCATCAGCTCCGTCGGCGTGCTCATCGTCTTCTGGTACGGCGGGCGGCTCGTGCTGGAGCAGCAGATGACCCGGGGAGACTTCGTCTCGTTCTGGCTGGCGCTGTTGCGGCTCACCTGGCCGATGCTCGCCCTCGGCTTCGTCGCCGCCATCGTCCAGCGCGGTCGCGCCGGCTACGACCGGCTCAGGGCGATCTTCGAGGCCATCCCCGAGGTCGTGAGCGGCCCGATGCCCTCCCCCGAGGTCGTCCGCGGCGCCATCTCCGTCAAGGACCTGACGTTCTCCCACGGCGCGAGGAAGGTGGTCGACGGCGTGAGCTTCGAGGTCGAAGCGGGCAGCTCGCTCGCCATCGTCGGGCGCACCGGCTCGGGCAAGAGCACCATCGCCACGCTGCTCGCCAGGCTCATGCCCACGCCCCGCGGCTCTGTGCTCCTCGACGGCGTCGACATCTGCGACCTGCCGCTCGACACCGTGCGCGCGAGCATCGGCTACGCGCAGCAGGACGCGTTCCTCTTCTCGACGACCGTCGCCCGCAACATCGGCTACTCCCTCGACGATCCGGATTCGCCGGCCGCGTTCGAGACGATCCGCGCCGCCGCCGCGGAGGCCGAGGTGCTGAACGAGGTGCTCTCGCTCCCCGACGGCTTCGATACCGTGGTCGGGGAGCGTGGCGTGCAGCTGTCCGGCGGGCAGCGCCAGCGCGTCGCGCTCGCGCGCGCGCTCGTGCGCGAGCCGAACGTCCTCGTCCTCGACGATCCGCTCTCCGCGGTCGACGCGAAGACCGAGCAGGCCATCCTCGCGGCGATCGAGCGGCAGGCCGCGCGACGGACCGTCATCCTGATCACCCACAGGGTCGCGGCCGCGCGGCGGTGTGACGCGATCGTCGTGCTGGAGCAGGGTCGGGTCGTCGAGCGCGGCACGCACGACGAGCTCGTCCGCGCGGGCGGGATCTACGCGTCGTTCGCCGAGGAGCAGCAGCTCGAAGAGGATCTCGCGACCTTCGAGGCGTCGCCGTCCTCGCAACCGGTGGGGCTCTCGTGACACAGCCGGCTCACGGAGACAGCGCGACGATGCGGTCGAAATCGGGCGGCGCCTCGGCCGCGGGCGAGGCGGGCGCGGGCCCGCGGCGGCCGGCGCAGGCGGCGACGGCCAAGGGCCGCGGGGCGACGAAGGCGAGCCGCACGGAGGACGTGCTGAGCCGGTTCCACGAGGAGTCACGGCTCGGCGAGGCGTACGACGCGCGCATGCTGCTGAGGCTGTGGCCGTTCGTGCGCCCGCAGGGCACGCACCTCGCGCTGTCGCTCGCGCTGCTCGTCGTCACGGCGCTGCTGGCGCTGCTGCGCCCGCTCATCATGCGCGACGCGCTCGACGCCTTCGACACGCCCGGCGGGCTCGATCACCTCACGCGCTGCGGCCTGCTGCTCACGGGCGTCATGGTCCTGGAGCAGTCGCTCGCCTTCCCGCAGCTCTACCTGATGCAGCTCGCCGGCGCGCGCGCGATGGCCGACCTGCGCGTGCGCGTCTTCGGCTTCTTGCACACCCGCCGCCTCGGGTTCTTCGATCGCACGCCCGTCGGCCGGCTCGTCACGCGCGTGACGAACGACGTGGACGCGATCGGCGAGATGTTCGCGTCCGGCGCGCTCAACGCGTTCGGCGATCTCCTCCGGCTCGCCGTCATCGTCGCGGTGATGGTGTCGCTCGACTGGCGCATGTCGTTGCTCGCCTTCGCGGCGGTCCCCCCGGTCGCCCTCGGCGTCAACTGGACGCGGCGGCGGATGCGCGACGCGTTCCGCGAGGTGCGGGCGAAGACGGCCCGGATGAACGCCTACCTCAACGAGCAGGTGTCCGGGATGGCCGTCGTGCAGGCCTACGCCAGGGAGGAGCGCTCGGCCGAGGAGTTCGACGAGATCAACGCGGCGTACCGCAACGCGAACAACCGCTCGATCGTGCTCGACGCGACGCTCGACGCCGCCATCGAGATGGTCTCGAGCGTCTGCATCGCCGCGGTGCTCTGGTACGCCGGCGTGAACAGCCTGAAGGACGAGATCTCGTTCGGGACCTTGTTCGCCTTCGTCGCCTACATCGACATGTTCTTCGTCCCGATCCGCGATCTCTCGGCTCGGTACACGCTGCTGCAGTCCGCGATGGCCGGCGCGGAGCGCGTCTTCGAGCTGCTCGACAACAAGGACGAGGACGCGACGGCGGCGGCGACGAGCGGCGGCGACGTGGCGAAGGCGACGGACGAGGGCGTCGCGTTCGAGCTCGACAACGTCGGCTTCGGCTACAAGCCGGGCGTGCCCGTGCTGCGGCACGTGTCGATCGCGGCGAGGCGCGGCGAGAAGGTCGCGCTGGTCGGCGCGACCGGCGCCGGCAAGAGCACCGTGGCGTCGCTGCTGCTCCGCCTCTACGACGTCGATGAGGGCGTCGTGCGGGTCTTCGGCCGCGACGTCGGCGCGTACCCTCGCGACGAGCTGCGCCGCCAGTTCGCCGTCGTCCCTCAGGACGTGTTCCTGTTCCCGGGCACGGTGCTCACCAACATCGCGGCCGGCGACGCGATCCCCGATCGGGCCAAGGTGGTGAACGCGCTGAACCGCATCGGCGCCCTCGACCTCTTCGAGCGGCGCGAGGGCGGGCTCGACGCCCCCGTGCTCGAGCGCGGCAGCAACTTCAGCGCTGGCGAGCGCCAGCTGATCGCCTTCGCCCGGGCCCTCTACCGCGACCCGCCGCTCCTCATCCTGGACGAGGCCACGGCCAACGTCGACAGCGACACCGAGGCGCGCCTCCAGCGCGCCCTCGAGGGAGCCATGGAGGGGCGCACCGCGTTGATCATCGCGCACCGCCTCTCGACGATCCGCGCCGTCGATCGCATCGTCGTCTTCCACAAGGGCTGCGTCGTCGAGCAGGGCACGCACGAGGACCTGCTCGCCGCGGGCGGCGTCTACAGCAAGCTCTACCGGCTGCAGTTCGCCCGGCAGGCGGCGGCGCACGCCTAGGAGCGCGGGCCCTAGGGCTCCGCGCTCCCTCCGCCGGGATCGGCGCCGTCGCCGAAGCACCTGCCGACGACGGTGCCCCCGGCGGCTCCCATCTCATCGCCGTCGGCGCCGGCCCCGCCTCCCGCGGCGCCGGTCGCGCCGTCATCAGCGCCGATCGCGCCCCCGGCGACCACCCGCAGCCAGTACTCGGAGCAGCTGCCGTTGACGACGATCAGGTGCTGGTCGTCCACGCAGGGCACCTCGGCCTGGTTGCCAGCCGCCTGCGCCAGCGTCCCGCCGCTCTTCGTCCCGTCGCGCTCGAACGACAGGTACAGCTGCCACCACCGCGGGCGCGCGCCGAGGTGATGCTTGAGCGCGTACCGCATGCCGCCCGGGAAGTAGAGGAGCTCCCCGTCCGGCGCCGAGGTCTCGTAGATGCCCCCCTCCGGTGTGGCCTCGACGAACTCGATCGGCGGGTTCGCTTCCTCGGACCGGTCGCACCTGTTCGGCGAGCACCCCGCCGCGAACGCCGCCGACGCGCACGCCGCCCAGGCGGCGGCCCACCTCAAGCGCTGCGCGGCGCTCCCGCCTGCGCCCTGGCTCCGCATCGCTCAGCCGAGCCAGCGCGCGGCGTCGAGCGCGTGGTAGGTGAGGATGAAGTCCGCCCCGGCGCGCCGGATCGACGTCAGCAGCTCGAGAACGGCGCGCTTCTCGTCGATCATTCCGCGCTCCGCGGCCGCCTTGATCATCGCGTACTCGCCGCTGACGTTGTACGCGCCGAGCGGCAGCGTCGTCACCTCGCGCACGCGCGCGATGACGTCGAGGTACGCGAGCGCGGGCTTGACCATGAGCATGTCGGCCCCCTCTTCCTCGTCGAGCGCCGCCTCGCGCAGGCCTTCGCGGGCGTTCCCGGGGTCCATCTGGTAGCCCGCCCGGTCGCCGAACTTGGGCGCGCAGTCGGCCGCCTCGCGGAACGGCCCGTAAAAGCCGGACGCGTACTTCACGGCGTAGGAGAGGATCGCCGTCCCCGTCAGCGACTCGGCGTCGAGGGCGCGCCGGATCGCGGCGACCCGGCCGTCCATCATGTCGCTCGGCGCGACCACGTCGGCCCCCGCCCTGGCGTGGACCACCGCCGCCCGCGCGAGCACCTCCAGCGTCGCGTCGTTGTCGACGTCCACCGCCCCGGACGCGTCCTGCCGGAGCAGGCCGCAGTGGCCGTGATCGGTGTACTCGTCCACGCACACGTCGGTGATCACGAGCAGCTCCGGCACGGCCTCCTTCATCGCCTTCACGGCGCGCGGCACGGGCCCGTCCGGGTCGTAAGCGCTCGTGCCCGACGCATCCTTGGTGCGCGGGAGCCCGAACAGGATCGTCCCGCCGATGCCGAGCTCCTTGCAGAGCCGCGCCTGCGCTGCCGCGGCGCTCACGGGCAGCTGCGAGACGCCCGGCATCGTCCCGACCGGCCGAGGCGCGTCGAGCGCCTCGTTGAAGAAGAGGGGGAGGATGAAATCTCCCGGATGGAGGGTTGTCTCGCGCACCAGGGCGCGGAGGGCGGGCGAACGACGGAGCCGGCGCGGTCTCTTCGTGGGGAACACGGCGGCGGAGCATAGCAGCCCTGCGCCCGCGTGAGCCGCTCCGGTCCAGAGGAGCGCGCGATCCGTGGATCGCCTGGGCGCGGCGAATCGGTTAGTGTTCGCAGTGTTCGCAGCGTTCGCCCGAAACCGCCAGCATGAGAACGGCCCTCCACTTCCCGTTTTCCGGCCGCGCTCGCCCCGCCGCGCGCGCAGCTCGCGCCGGGCGCGGTCCGCGCGCGCAGCCATCGCTCAGCGGTGAGCCGCTCCAGAGCGCGCGGCCGAGCGCGCCGCCGGGCCGGGGCGCGGCGTCCTCGGCTGGGGCGTCTGCTGGGACGACAGGGGAAGCGTGTCGTCGTCGTCATCCGCTGCCGAGCCCTCCGCCGGCGTCGCCGTGGCGGCGACCGTGACCGTCGCAATGTCGGACAGCGGGCACCACACGGTCCATGCCTCATTGCGGACGAAGCTATCGAGGGGGACCACTCCGCTCTCGATGCCGCGCGCGAGCTGTTCGAGCCTGACCGGCCCGACCGAGCGCTCCCCGTTGGTGACATACCATCGGTCCGGAAAGCCGCGCTCCGAGCTCAGCAGCTCTTCGACCAGTTTCACCGATCTCATCGAATGGACTCCAGAAACTGCCGGACGTTGAATCGACCGGATGCGATTCTAATCCCATAACGCACCGGGTCAACATCACCGCAGAATCGCTATGACAATCAACGTCTGCCATGCATGAACGAGAGAATGACGGGAGTTTGACTGTGTTTCCGAGGCGTAACGATCCTTCCGAGGAGGGCCCCGGCGCGGCGGCCGCGGGGGCAATGAACGACGGAGCGCCGGGCGCGGCCAGGCCAGGCATCGTGTACCTGGTCGGCGCCGGCCCGGGGGATCCGGGGCTCCTCACGTTGCGCGGCGCAGAGCTCCTCGCCACGGCCGACGTCGTCCTGCACGACGAGCTCGTCCACCCCGCGCTGCTCGACCGCGTGCGGGAGGGCGCCGACGTGCGCTCGGTCGGCAAGCGCGGCGGCGATCGGGTGGTGAAGGACGCGAAGCAGGCGGAGATCGACGCGGAGCTCGTCGCGCTCGGCCTCGCGGGCCGCAGCGTCGTTCGCTTGAAGGGCGGCGATCCGTTCCTCTTCGGGCGTGGCTCGGAGGAGGCGGAGGCGCTCGCGCGGGCCGGGGTGCCGTTCGAGGTGGTGCCAGGCGTCTGCTCTCCGCTCGGCGCGACGGCCTACGCCGGCATCTCGCTGACGCACCGGCACATCGCCTCCAGCGTGATGATCGTCAGCGGCGTCACCCGGGCCGGCAGATCCTTCGACTGGAGCGAGCTCGCCTCCGTCCGCGGGACCATCTGCGTCCTGATGGGCATGCAGGCCCTCGACGCGGTAATCGCGGGGCTGATGGGGCCGGGGCGCCGCGATCCCGCCACGCCGGCGGCGGCGATCCAGTGGGGGACGCGGGCCGACCAGCGCGTCGTCTCCAGCCGCCTCGACGACCTGCATCGCCGCGTGAAGGAGGCAGGGATCGAGAGCCCCGCGGTCATCGTCGTCGGCGCCGTCACCGGCCTGCGCGACACGCTCCGCTGGTTCGATCGGAAGCCGCTCTTCGGCAAGCGCGTGCTCGTGACCCGGCCGCGCCACCAGGCGCGCTCGACGTCGAGGCTCGTGCGCCTCCGCGGCGGCGAGGCGGTGGAGCTCCCGACCATCGACATCCACCCGCCCCCCGACCCCGCGCGCGTCACCGAGGCTGTCCGCGGCCTCTCCGGTTACCACGCCGTCGTCTTCACGAGCGAGAACGGGGTGGCCTGCTTCTTCAAGGAGATGGATCGGCTCGGCCTGGACGCGCGCGCCTTCGGCCCTGCGCGCCTCGCCGCGATCGGCGTCGGGACCGCCGCCGCGCTCGCCGCGCGCGGCGTCCGCGCCGACATCGTCCCGCGGGAATTCCGCGGCGAGGAGCTCGCGGAGGCCATCCTCGCCGACCCCGCGCTGGCCGGACGCCGGGCCGCGTCCCCTCGAGTCCGCGTGCTCCTCGCGCGCGCGCTGGTCGCCCGCGAGGTGCTCCCCGAGCGCCTCCGCGCCGCCGGTTGCGAGGTCGATGTCGTGCCTGTCTACGAGACCCGCCCTGCGTCGGCCGGCCGCCGCGAAGAGCTGCTCCGGGCGCTCTCGGCGGGCGCGATCGACGTCGTGCTGCTCACCTCGAGCAGCACCGTCGACAGCCTCTGCGATCTCCTCGGCGAGGGCGCCGCAGCGCGCCTCGAGCGCGTGCTCCTCGCGAGCATCGGGCCGATCACGACCGCGACCGCCGAGAAGCGGGGGCTCCGGATCGGCGTGACCGCCGAGGTGAGCACCACAGCAGGTCTCCTGGACGCGCTGGATCGACATTTCACTGCATTGCAAGCTGCCCCTGAGGGCGCCGGGAGCGAATGAGCTGGTCGCACGATGTGCGGCGGCCGGGGCAGCTGCGGAAATAAAGAGAGCGTCGCAGCGGACCTGGGGGGGGGAAGGTCTCCGCCGCGACGCTCGATTCGAGGGGAGAGCAGGGCGCGTGCCTGCGACTTCTTCAAGTCGATTCAGGTACTTAGGGCGTCCCAGCGGGAGTCCCCTTGCGCTGCTGCGCCGCCACGGCGACAGAGATGCAAGGACACTCCTGACTCAGCATGACCGTCGGACATCGACAGCGGCCTTCCCCGGGCCGGAGCAGGCGTACAGCGTCACAGCCGGACAGCGCTGGTGAGATGAGCGCGCTCCGGGGCCGTTCGGCTCACTCGAACGTCGCTCGCACCACGAGGAACTTGTTGTTGAGCTCGATGGAAGTGAGCTTCTCGAAGATGCGAGGGCTGCCGAGCTCGTTCGACAAGGAGCCCGTGCGTCCGTGCTCGGTGACGAAGTAGAAGGTCTTCACGCCCTTCTTCTTCTGCTCGTTGATGTAATCCTGGAACTTCTTTCCGCTCGACACGAAGGCCGCCAGCCGGTTGCCGGCATAGAAGTTCTCGCCCTTCCAGTTCAGCTGGTAAGCGACGAGCGGCCCCGGGATCTGCTGATTCGCGCGCACGTAGGCGAGCAACGTCTCGCGTTGCCCCCAGTGAGGCGACGTCCGCACGAAGTACACGTCGATGCCCCACGCCGTGAACACGACGGCGAGCGACAGGAGCGCGTAGACGACGTGGCGTCGCCAGCGCGCGACCATCAGCAGCAAGCACAGGGCAGCCGCGGCGGCGGTGAAGGCCCACAGGGCCGCGGAGAAGTCGAGCGACTGCGGCCAGGGGCGCTTGTAATTGTACGTGAACAGGTGCAGCAGCCTGGCCTGGCTCGGCTGTCCCTCGCGCACCATCGCGAGATCGCGCCCGACGAGGAACACGAGGAGCGCAGCGCCGAGCGCGACGGCGCCGAGCATCGCGCGCTCATAGCTGGCGACCGCGGCGGACCGCGCCGGCGAGGAGGCGCCGATCGAGCGGCGCGCGAGCCCTCCCGCGCGGCCATCGAGGCGCAGCATGTCGTCGAGCAGGATCCCCGTGAGCATCGCCGCCGGCGGGACGGCCGGCAGGATGTAGTGATGGAACTTCGTCAGCATCAGCGAGAACAGCGCGAAGCCGAAGAGGAACCACATCGCCAGGAACACCGAGGCGTCGCCCTGGCGGACGTCGGCCGAGCCGCGCTCCCCCGGCGCCGCCCCCTCGCGCCGCCTGAGCCACCACACGAGCGACGCGGGCACGAGCCCCGTCCACGGGAACATCGCGTAGCCGAGCTGCCACACGTAATAGCGGAAGCTCACGTCGTCGCCCTCGTTCGTGTCGTGGACGTGGGTGAAGGCGCGCTTGAACATGTCGTGGAACAGGAGCCTGTCGGTGAACGGCTGGCCGTGACGCGCGTACATCGCGACGAACCAGGGCAACGCGACGCACGCGAGCACGAGCAGCCCGACGGGGATCTCCATCTTGAGCACGTCGCGGTACCGGCGGGAGACGACGACGTAGCCGAGCGCGCAGAGCACCGGGAGCCCGAAGCCCGCCGGCCCCTTGGCCATCGTGGAGAGGGCGGCGAAGAACCAGGCCGAGAGGAAGAGGAGCCGCTGGACGCGCCGCTCGCCCCAGCTGGCGTACAGGACGATCCCGAGCGTCTGCGCCCAGACGAGCGCCTGCAGCGCGGGCTGAAGGCCGGGGAGCACGGGCAGCACCGACCGGCAGGCCTCGTTGCCGGGCAGGCCGCAGTTGCCCGGTGAGCCCGAGCTGAAGACGTCGCCGCGGAAGTGGAGGCCGAAGGGCGAGAGGCCGATCTCGACGTGACGCGAGAGCAGGTAGAGGATCTGCGGCAGCGCGCAGGCGAGGATCGCCCCCAGCACGAGGTGATAGGCCGAGAGGCCCACCTTGAGCGGGCCGAGATCCACCTCGTAGACGCGCGCCTCCTCCGCGTCGTCGGTGTGGATGCCGAGCAGGAGGAGCGCCATCGCCGCGGCCATCGTCGCGACGAACGGCATGTCGGTCATGGTCTGGTGGGAGACCAGGAACCACTGCGGCATCGTGGCGAGGACGAGCCCCGCGAGCAGCCCCGCGCGGCGGCTGAAGATCCGCGAGACGGCCTTGTAGAGGAGATAGACGGCGATGAGCGTCAGCGCGAAGACGGGGAGCCTGACGGCCCACTCGGGCCACGGGGCGCGCCCCTCGGCGGCCGCCGAGAGCATCTCGCCCGAGCGGTAGCGGACGCCGAACGCGGCCATCGCGAGCGCCTGCATCCAGAAGTCGAGCACCGGCTTCGACCAGAACCAGCCGTCCTGCGCCCACCAGAGCGAGATCCAGTCGTTCCTGGCCAGGATCTCGCGCGCGACCTCGCCGTAGTGCGTCTCCCAGGGATCGGTGAGCGAGTGGCTCCCGAGCATGGGCAGGTAGAGCAGCGTGACGACGGCGACGAGCCAGAAGCCGTGCCGCCGGCCGAGGGGGCGCGGAGCTCCCGCCTCGTCGACGCGGCAGGGGCCGAGGCGCTCGCCGACCCGGAACGCGCCGATGACCGCCGTGAGAAACGCGGCAGGGACGGCGACGGCGGGCACCGCCAGCGAGAGCCGCGTCGGCGCGCCGTCCGACGAGAGGGGGCTCGGCGAGAAGAAGCCCGCGACGCTCAGCGTGATCAGGACGAAGAGCGCGACGAGCCCGCCCCCGAGCAGCGCGAGCGGGCCGAGGAGGTCGCGGATCCCGACGCGCGTGGCGACGCGCTCGGGGGGATCGTCGAACGTGCCGAGCAGATCGAGCAGACCGATCGCCGCGATGGCGACGCCGAGCGCGCCGATCGGGACACCCCAGCGCAGCTGAGGCGCGAGCGCCATCACGACGAACGTGAGGAGGGCGCCCGCGGCGGACACGGCAGCGCCACGCCAGCGGAGCGGGTTGCCCTGCGGCACGAGGCGAGCCTCCTCGGCGTCGGCCGCGGCCCCGACCATGCCGTCGCTCTCTGCCAGCCCGTCGCCAGCGGAAGGCGCGCGTGGCTCAGGAGCGCTCGGGCTCTCCAGATCGCCCGCGGCCGTCCCGTCGCGGGCGTCCGCGGGCGCACCGCTGCATTTGTCGTGTGTGTCGTTCATGGCTGCGCCAAGCACGGAACGAGGCGCGGCCCTGGCGTAGCAACTCCAGGTCGCCGGACAAAGCAGCCACGGCCAGGCAGCGGCCGCGGCGGGCGCCTACTTCGTCAAGCGCGCGATCTCTTCCTTGATGATCGTCTCGGCGAGCACCGGCACGACCTCCCACACGACGCGCTCCACGACGTCGCGGGACAGCGCCATCACCGCCTCCACCTGCTCGGAGGTGAGGCCGAGGCCCTCGAGCTTGCTCGCCATCTGGCCGTTGACCTGCGCGGAGGCGGTCGCGGCGACGGCGGCAGGCCCCGTCGCGGTCTTCGGCACGCCGGACACCGGCGTCGGCGAGAAGGCCATCGTCGTCGTGACCGGCACGTTCGCCGGGCCGCCCGGCGCCGTCTTGACCGAGGCCTGGGCCGGCGCAGCGCTCGTGGCCGGCGCGTTGGGCGTGTAGATGAGGGTCTTCGCGCGCTGGAGCGGGCTCGCTGCCGCCTGCGCGGCGGCCGCGGGCTGCGCGGCGGCCGCGGGCTGCGCCGCAGGAGAGCGCGCGGGCGCAGGCGCCGCGGCAGCAGGGGCCGCTGCGGCGGCGGGCTTCGCTTCGCCGCGCGACGCCAGCAGCTTCTTGACCTTGTCGATCATCTGCTGGGTGTCGAACGGCTTGTCCATGTGATCGTCCGCTTGCGCGCCCGATCCCTTCGCGGGGTCGAACGGGTTCTGCTTGGACGACAGGATCAGGACGGGCGTCGCCGGTGAGGCCTGCTTGATCGCCTTGCACAGCTCGTAGCCGTTCTTCGGCTCGAGCGTGACGTCGGCGATCACCAGGTCGGGTTTATCGCTCTTGAGCTTCTGCAGCGCAGCGTCGGCGCTGCTCGCCGTCACGACGCGGAAATCCTGACCCGCAAAGGTGATTTCGAGCACTTTGCGCATGGTCACGCTGTCGTCTACGGCGAGAAGGGTGCTGGCCACGAACGGGTCTCCTCTCAGATGGCGAGAAAGCGATGACGGCTCTGGATATCTTCGGCCCCCGTCGCGCGATGTGTCAACATTCGCGGTGTATTTCGCCCCCGCGGGCCCCGCGGAGGCGCGTTTTTCCGCGCCGGTAGAGCCCGGTCCCACGCTGGTGGGCGGAGCCGAGGCGCCCCGGTGAGCTCTACATGCGTCCGCTCCGACCCGCCACTCCGCCGAGCCACGAAGACAAAGCCGCCGAAACGACCGGCGTCCACCCGGCCGCCCAGGTGCGCCCTCCGCAGGACGGCCGCTGGACGGTGCCCGCCGCGCTGGATCGGCGCCCGCTGGACGGGGCCGTCCGTGCGCTGGCCGAGGTCTCGTGGTCCGACGCGCGCCGGTTGATCGAGACCGGCAAGGTGCTGGTCGGGAGCGCGGTGGCGACGAGCGCCCGTCGGCGGGTGCTCGGCGGCGAGCTGATCGAGATCCGACTGCACGCGCCGAGGCCCGAGACGGTGCGGCGGCGCAAGCTCGAGGGCGAGCTCGTGGTCTACGCGGACGCGAGCGTCGTCGTGGTGAACAAGCCCGCCGGGGTGAGCACCATCCCGTACGGCGACGAGGCCCCCGCGGAGCAGGCCGCGACCCTCGACGCGCTGGTGCGCGAGGTGCTGGCCAGGCGCGACCGCCTGCGCGGGCGCGCGCCGCTCGGCGTGGTGCAGCGCCTCGACAAGGGGACGAGCGGGCTGCTGGTCTTCGCGCGGACGCTCGCCGCGAAGAAGCACCTCGCGCAGCAGCTCCGCGTCCGCGCGATGCACCGGCAGTACCTGGCGCTCGCGCACGGCGCCGTCCCGCGCGGCACCTACCGCAGCTACCTCGTCGAGGATCGGGGCGACGGGCTGCGCGGCTCGGCGCGAGACGGGCGGCGCGAGGGGCAGCTCGCGGTGACGCACGTGGAGCCGATCGAGGTGCTCCGAGGGCCGCAGGAGGGGGCCGGCGCCGGGGGCGTGACGCTCGTCGCGTGCCGGCTCGAGACGGGACGCACGCACCAGATCCGCATCCACCTCGCGGAGGCCGGGCACCCGCTCGTCGGCGAGACCGTCTACGTGCGGGATTACCGAGGGACGAAGGTCCCGGCCGCGCGGCTGATGCTCCACGCGGCCGAGCTCGGCTTCGACCACCCGGCCGACGACCGGCCGATGCGCTTCCAGGCGCCGCCGCCCCCGGACTTCGACGACGTGCTCGAGCGGCTCCGCGCGCCGCAGCGGAAGGGCGCTACTTGACCTTGCCGCGGACCTCGGTCATCGCCGCGGCCGTGGCGTCGACAAGCGGCATGACCTTCGCGTAGTCCATCCGCGTCGGGCCGAGCACGCCCACGGTCCCGGCGACGCGGCCGTTCTCCATGTACGGCGCGGCGACGAGGCTGAGCTGGCCTCCGCCAAGGTCGCCCGCCTCGCTGCCGACGAACACGGTGACCTCGCCCGCGCCGGCGGCGAGCGTCCGGTCGAGCAGATCGACGAGCTCCTCGCGCTCCTCGAGCGCCTTCATCAGCTTCTTGAGCCGGTCGACGTCGGCGTACTCAGGCAGATCGATCAGCCGGTTCTGCCCCTCGATGACGACCTCGCTCCGCGGGGTCACGTCGGCCGTCGCCTTGCTGCCGAGCTCGAAGGCGCGGCGCCTCAGCGCGTCGATCTGGAGGCGCTCGTCCGCGAGGCGGCGGGCGAACAGGTCCCGGATCTCGCCCAGGGTGCGCCCCTCGATGACGTCGGTGAGCAGGTTGTGGATCCGGGTGAGCTCGCCCTCGTTGATCGCCTCGTCGACCGAGATGAAGCGGTTCGCGACCGAGCCGTCGGCGAAGACGAGCACCGCGAGCAGCTGCCCGGGCTTGGTCGGGATGAAGCGCAGCTGGGCGAGGGCGCGGAGCTCCGCCCGCGGCGCCGCGACGACCGCCGCGGCGCCGGACAGCTCCGAGAGGTAGCGCCCCGTCTCGCGGAGCGGATCGTTCGCCCCCGCGTAGATCTCGGTGAACCGCGCGCTCAGCTCGGCCTGCTGCTCGGGGGACAGCGACCGGAGCTCGACGAGCGCGTCGATGAACAGCCGGAGCGCGCGATCGGTCGGGATCCGCCCGGCGGAGGTGTGCGGCTGGTGGAGGTACCCGGCCTCCTCGAGGTCGGCGAGCACGTTGCGGATCGAGGCAGCCGAGAGATCCAGCCCGTACTTCCGGGCGAGCGTCCTGCTGCCAACTGGGTCGCCCGTTGCAATGAACTCGGTGACCGCGGCGAAAAGGATCTTTCGAGCTCGGTTGGAAAGATCACCCATGTCAGTTGCATGCAGCGTACAAGCGCGCCGCCGTGGCTACCTGGACAGGGACCGCCCGGACCGGGAAGCCATGCGGGCCGGACCTTCGCTCCCGTACGTCAAGCTGCGCGTGCGGGCGCTGGACCCACGGACACGCATGCGACCCATTTTGAGGGGATCGCGCGGCCCGGTCAAATGTCGCGGTAGGATCGGGCAGGTGCCACCCCGCGCACGGGGGCCCCGCTCCACCGGATGGCGGCGCGGCCGGCCACTCGGCCACTCGATACACGTGACAGGTGCACGTGGTCACTTGGCCCCCCGAGAGGGTCGGCCTGACTTGCTTCGCACGAGGATGTACCGCAACGATGCCGCTTGCACGCCATGCCGCCGCTGCCTGCGCGCTCGCCCTCGCGCTCGGCCCCCTCGCCGCCGCGCCGAGCGCGCAGGGCAAGCCGAAGGTCAGGTACCACCAGGACTGGGCGAAGCACCCGTCGGCGCGCTACGCGGCCATGAGCGCGGAGCAATGCCGCGCGGCGCTCACGCAGCGGAAGATCGCGTTCGAGCCCGTGCAGCGCGCGCCGGGCGTGCTCGCTCCGGTGCGGCTGATGCAGGGGGTCGGCGGGGTCCTCTACCGGACGGCGCTGCCGGCCCATCAACGCGCGGGAAACCCGCACGACGTCTTCGACTGCCGCCTCGCGCTCGCGCTCTCGGACTTCAGCCGGATCCTCCGCGCGCACGACATCGACGAGGTGCTGATGTTCTCGGCCTGGCGGCCTCCGGCCAGGATGTGGCCCGAGGGCAGGCTCGCCACGAGGCACCCCGGCGGGCTCGCGATCGACCCCTACAGGTTCATCAAGGAGCGCGTCGGTGGCGGGTTCGCGGAGGATTGGCTCGAGGTGGAGCGCGACTTCGTCGGCAGGCGCGGCGCGCCGGTCTGCGGCGAGCGCGCCCGCCCGACCGCCGGGAGGCCCTGCGGGGCCGGCAAGGGGGCGGGCAGCGGCCCTCCAGCGGACGCGGCGGCGCGAGAGCTGCGATCCATCGTGTGCGAGGCCGTGGACCAGCACATCTTCACGTCGATCCTCACGCCCAACTACGACCGGGCGCACAAAAATCACCTGCATCTCGAGGTGACCCCCGGCGTCCAATGGCATCTCGTGCGCTGATCCGGGAGGGGCCGTCCCCCCGCGCGCAAACCCGCTCTCCCTCCGAGGTCGACCCGCTATGTTAGCCCGCGTGCCCGCACGAAGACCCCCGCTCTCCCGCGCGTCCGCCGCGCTGGCGCTCGCCGCTGTCGCGCTGTCGTTCACGTTCGTCGGCTGCCCCTGCGTCAGCGGTCCCGTGAACGCGAGCCCCGCCCTCCGCTGGTTTCTGTTCTCGAACTTCGGCGCCAGCAAGATCTGCCCCGAGATGCTGAAGAGCGGGGTCTCGCTGCGCCTGCAGGACCGATCGGCGTCCATGGGGCGGTTCTTCCCGATGCAGTGCTCGTACGACGTCAACGACGCGGCCCAGACGATCACCGTCCACATCGCCGGCACGGGCTACGGCTACATGCAGCCGGCCAAGCGGGTGGGCTTCTCGCTCACGACGTCCGTCGAGTACCGACCCGACTTCCAGCTCGCGGACGATAACGTCTACGTGTGGGGACGGCTGAACCGGATCGTGCAAGGCCCGAGCTTCCAGCTGGGCTACGTCGAGAACCCGGTCATCGACGTGATGGCCAACGTCCCGCCGTTCGGAGGGCTCGCCAACCTGCTCGGCAACCAGATCGTCGCTGGCGAGCTGACCCGCGGGTTCACCGTCCTCTACAACGAGGAGACCGGGAAGGACTTCACGCTGGGGATCCTCATGCCGCCCCAGCGACCGCACCACCCGTTCGAGGCGGAGGACGAGGAGCGGTACACGTTCGCGAACGAGACCGTCGAGGTGTACGCGAACCAGCGCGACTACCTCGGGCCGTTCGAGATCGCCGACCCGGACCAGGCGCTCTACCTCAAGGTCAGCGCGCAGGGCGCGCCCGTGGACCTCATGATCGTCGACAAGCCCACCGGCGACGCGTGGCGCGAGGCGTACCAGACCGGCAAGCCGCTCGGACCCCCGCCAGGCCCGGTGCAGGCAGGCGGCCCTCTCCAGCCCGGGATCATCGAGACCCGCCGCTACGCGCTGCGCCCGGGCCTCTACTACGTCGTCATCGACAACACGGCGGCGGCCGGCCTGGTCGCGCCTCCCATCACGCTGCTCAGCCCCCTCGGAGGTTCGGCGGCTCAGATCAGCTACATGGCGCAGGTCGGCGAGTAGCGCCGGCGAGCGGGGCACAGGCAGCATCGGCGAGGTCGCGCCGCGTGGGCTCGGTCACCGGCCTTGACGCGGTTCGCCGCGAACGGGATAAACTTGCCATGGCCGTCATGGAGAGAGAGGGGAGCGGCGCCAGCCACGTGGACCAAATTGCCCTCGACCGGCTCCGCGCTCGCCTCCAGGCGTACATGGCGAAGAAGGGGCTGAGATCGACGGCGCAGCGCCGGCTGATCGTCGACACGTTCTTCTCCGGCGCCCCGCACATGACCATCGAGGACCTGCTCGCGGAGGTGCGCGCGCACGACCGAGGCATCGGGTACGCGACGGTGTACCGCACGCTCAAGCTGCTCGCGGAGTGCGGCGTCGCCTCCGAGCGCCGGTTCGGGGACGGCCTAAGCCGCTACGAGCTGGCGGACGACGCCAGCGCGCACCACGACCACCTGATCTGCGTCAACTGCGGGAAGATCATCGAGTTCGAGGAGCCGCGGATCGAGGCGCTCCAGGAAGAGATCGCCGCGAAGTACGGCTTCGAGGTGACCTGGCACAAGCACGAGATGTACGGCGTCTGCGCGGACTGCCGCGACGCCAAGGACACGACGCCCGACGTCTCGTAGGCCGCCCCGGCGCGGCGAGGAGCCCGCGCCGGCGAGCGCGCCCGGCGCTCAGCTCTTCGCGTCGAGCGCGCGGGCGTGGACGACGGCCATGACGCCGCCGAGCAGCGAGGCGATGGGCGCGTAGGCCGGCGGGAGCACGAACGCGGCGATGACCGCGGCGCCGACGAGCGCCGGGGCGACGCTGAGCGCGAGCCCGACGCGCGCCTCGAGGCGCGTGCGGTGCGCGAGCGCGAGGGAGAGCGCGGCGTCGCGGACGTCGTCCGACGCGAGGACCGTCGAGAAGTCGGCGGGCGCCGAGCCGGCGGCGCCGAGCGCCACGGAGACGTCCGCGGCGCCGAGCGCGGCGTCGTCGACGCCCGCGTGGCCGAGGACGGCGACGCTCGTGCCCGCGTCGATCAGGCGACGCACCTCCGTGCCGCGATCCGCGGGGAGGATCTCGGGGCGGATGTGATCGATGTCGAGCGAGCGGCCGATCGCCTCGCACGTCTCGCGCGCGTCGCCCGACATCAGCACGGGCTCGATCTGCGCGTCGAGCAGGTGCTGGATGGCGGCCCGCGCCCCGGGGCGCAGCCCGTCCTGCAGGCCGATGATGCCGACGAGGCGAGCGCCGACCGCGACGAGGACCACCGTGCGCCCCAGCGCCTCGAGCTCGGCGACGCGGCTCTCGGCCGCGGCGATCGAGATCCGCTGCTCGAGCATGAGCGCGCGGTTGCCGACGCAGAGCTCCTCGCCGGACGAGGTGACGGCCGTCACGCCGAGGCCGGGGTGGAAGTTGGGGTTGCGCACGCCGTCGGGCCGCAAGCCGCGGGCGCGCGCGGCGCGGACGATGGCCGTCGCGACGGGGTGCTCCTCGGTGCGCTCCGCCCCGGCCGCGAGCGCGAGCACGTCGCTCGGCTTGAGCTTCTGGCCGGTCGCCTCCAGCTCCGCGAGCTCGGGCTCGCCGAGCAGCAGCGTGCCGCGGGCGCAGAACACGGCGACCGAGGTCTTCCCTGCGCGATCCCAGGCGTCGGCGCTCTTGTAAACGATGCCCCGGCGGAGCCCGAGCAAGATGCCCCGCGCGACGTGCACCGAGGCGATGGAGGCCGTGATCGCCGTGGACAGCGCGGCGAGCACGGCGGCCGCGGTCATCGCGATCTCGACCGGAGCGCGCCCGGCGACGAAGGCGGAGAGCGCGCCGATCGCCGCGGCGCCGATCGCCCAGCGCTCGGTCAGCGCGCGGGAGGCCTGCGCGATGGGCGCGAGGGCGTCCGCGCGCCGGCGGGGGTCGAGCAGGACGCGCGCGACCGCGCGATCGCCGCCGGAGAAGGTGCACGCGCCGACGAGGCGACCCCGGACCACGGTGGCCCCGGCGACGACCGGGTCGCCGTCGCGGCGGCGGGTCGGCGTTGTCGCGCCGATCCAGGGGAGCACCTCGACGTCGGCGCCTGTGACGACGAGGTCGACGGGGACGATCTCCCCCGCGTCGACCTGGACGCTCTCGCCCGGTCGCAGCTCGTAGAGCTCATCCCCGGCGCCCTCGACAGGACCGCCGTCGCCGCCGCGCTGAGGGGCGCGGTCGGCGGGCGCCTGGCCCTGCGCCCACGCGCCAGGCGGCCGGCGCGCGGGGGTCGAGAGCACGGATCCGATCCACGCCCGCTCCGCGAACACGCGATGTCGGGCGCTCTCGATGAGCCACGCGCTGATCGCGCTGGCGGTGGCGATCACGCCGGCGAGCGACGCGGCCTCGGCCGCGAGGGCGCGGTCCTGACCGAAGAGGGCCCAGACGGCGGCGACGAGCCCGCCCAGGACGGGGGCGAGCATCGGCGCAGGGTGCGGATCGGTGGCGTCGCGCGCGGTCGTGGCGGCGCGGCCAAGGAGCATCCCGGCGCTCACCGTGGCGAGCACGATCCGCGCGCCGATGACGAGCTTCGCGTCCCCGGCGAGGGTGAGCGCGACGGCCAGCGTCCCCGCGATGATCGCGAGCACGAGCAGGAGCGCGCCGATGTCCCGCCCCTCGACCGCGTCGTAGCGCTGCGGCTCCTCGCTCAGGATGGTGTTCCCGATGGGCTCGAGCAGCGCGCGATCGTCGTCGAGGACGGGCAGGTCCGGGAGCTTCTCGTCGAGCGACACGGGCGGGAACGCGTCCACGATCGGCGCGTCGAGGTCCGCGACGCGCGCCGCGACCTCGTCGGCGCTCGCCCGCGCGGGCTCCGCGCGCGGGGTGCGCGGAGTGGAGGCGTGGTGCCCGCCGGCCCCGGGCGGCGCGCCCGACGGGAGCCCCCGGGGAGGAGCGCCGGCGAAGGGCGCGCCCGACGCCGCGAGGCCCGCAGGCCGGCCGTCCCCGGGCGCAGGCGGCGCTTCACCGAGGAAGGCGTGGCGGCACCGCGCGTTGCAGAAGTAATGGAAGCGCTGATCGAAGATCCCCACCTGCCCCGCGCGCAGGGGATCGATCAGCTTGCTGCAGCCCGAGCACGGGACGGGTGCGGCGGCGGGACCCGCAGCGCGCGAGGCGACCACCTCAACCCGCAGCCGGCGTCTCGGAGAGCGCGGCCTCGACCTCGGCCAGCGCCTCGTCGATCTGCGCCTCGCTGACGATCAGGGGCGGCGTGAACCGGAGCACGCTGCTCCCCGCGATCGTGAGCAGCACGCCCCGATCGCGCGCGCGGCCGAGGGCGGCGCGCGCGTCGACGGTCGGCGCGAGGATGAGCCCGCGGAGCAACCCGCGACCGCGCTCGCCGAGGCACACGCCCGGCAGCCGCGCGGCGATCGCGGCGAGGCCGCGGCCAAGCTGCTCGCCGCGCTTCAGGGCGGCCTCGCACAGCTTCTCTTCCTCGATGACCGCGAGCACCGTGCGCGCCGTGGCGGAGGCGAGCGCGTTGCCGCCGTAGGTCGAGCCGTGCGAGCCCGGGGGCAGCGCGCCGTTGAGCCGCTCCCGCAGCACCAGCGCGCCGACAGGGAACCCACCGCCGAGCCCCTTCGCGAGCGCCGCGGCGTCGCCCTGGACGCCGTCGTACATCGCGCCGAGCCAGTGCCCCGTGCGCCCGATGCCGGTCTGCACCTCGTCGATGAGCAGCAGCGCGCCGTGCTCGTCGGCGATGCGCCGCAGCTCGGCGAGGAAGCCGGCCGGGGCCGGCAGCACGCCGCCCTCCCCTTGCACCGGCTCCACGAGGATCCCCGCGACGTCCGGGCCCATGGCCGCGCGCACCGCCGCCGCGTCTCCGTACGGCACGTGCGTGACGCCGGCGAGCGAAGGGCCGAAGCCCTCGCGGTACTTCGGCGTCCCGGTCAGGGCGACCGCGCCGAGGGTGCGGCCGTGAAACGCGTTGTCGAACGCGATGATCCGGTAGCGCCCCTCCTCGCCCCGGTTGAAGAAATGGCGGCGCGCGAGCTTGAGCATCGCCTCGTTCGCCTCCGCGCCCGAGTTGCAGAAGAAGGCGCGGTCGAAGCCGGTCTTCGCGCAGAGCTCCTCGGCGAGGCGGAGGTTCTCGGCGTTGAAGAAATAGTTGGAGACGTGCATCAGGCGACCCGCCTGCTCGGAGATGGTCGCCACGAGCCGCGGGTGAGCGTGCCCGAGCGAAGCCACCGCCACCCCCGCGCACATGTCAAGGTACCGGCGCCCCTCGGTGTCGAAGAGCTCGCAACCCCTGCCGCGGTCGAGGACGAACGGCGGCTGCCGGTAGTTTCCGAGCAGGTGCTTCTGCGCCGCGAGGAGCGGCGCGCTGGCCGGCGTCGAGGCGTTCGCCGGAGGAGGTTCGGCGGCGGGGCTTGTGGCGATGCTCATGGGGGCGATCTAACGCCGGGCGGGGGGTCGGAGCAAACGCTCGATGCAGCGCCCGCAGCGGATCGTGGAGACCCGGGCAATCTCAGCGGCCGGAGCGCGGCCGGGGGCGCGGCCGGAGCGCGTCCGGAGCGCCCACGCGCCGGCCCCCCCGCGGGCGTCCTGGGCCGGCGCGGCAGCGAGCGCCGGCGCGCTCGGTCGGTGGCGCTCGCCTGCGGACCGACCATGGGCCTGGCGATTGCCAGCGGATCGCGGCTGGTTATAGTGCCGCCGTCCTATGAGCGATTCGGAACAAAATGGGTCGAACCAGAACACGGGGGAGACGGCAGAGGCGCACGCGGAGCGCGCAGAAGCCGCGGAGCAGCAGGCCTCCACCCCCGAAGACAAGCTAGGCGAGGCGCAGGCCGAGGCCGCACGGATGCGCGAGCAGCTGCTGCGCACCGCCGCGGATTTCGACAACTTCCGTAAGCGCTCCCGGCGCGAGGTCGAAGAGGCGCAGCGCCGCGGCCGCGAGGCGATCCTGAAGGATCTGCTCCCGGTCTTCGACAACCTCGAGCGCGCCGCCAGCCACGCCGAGAGCGCGCCGGACGCGAAGTCGGTCGCCGAGGGCGTCCGGATCGTGACGAAGCAGTTCGTCGACACGCTCGATCGCATGGGCATCAAGCGCATCGCCGCGGTCGGCAAGCCCTTCGATCCCAGCGTGCACGAGGCCATCCAGCAGCTCGACTCGACCGAGCACCCCGCCGGCGTCGTGATCGCGGAGGTCCAGCCGGGATACATGCTGGGCGATTACCTGATCCGCGCGGCCATGGTCGTCGTCTCGAAGGGCTCGCCCGTCGAGCCGGCGCCCGCGGCGAACTGAACCTCCGCGCGGCGTCGCGCCGGCTCCCTCGGCGCACACCTCCGGCACGGTGCGCATCCTTGCGGTGATCGTGTCCGGGATCTGCCGTGCCCCGCTACCTCGCCGCACGATCTCCCCAAATATCGCGGGCGCCCAGGTCGTCTCCCCACCCGGCGAGCATCCAGGCCTGTAGTATCTTTCGCCGCATATGGGGAAGGTGATCGGCATCGATCTCGGGACGACGAACTCGTGCGTGGCTGTCGTCGAAGGGGCAGGCGTCGCCTCGGCGAACGATGTTCGGGTGATCCCGAACGCCGAGGGCGCGCGCACCACGCCGTCCGTGGTCGGCTTTCCCGCGAGCGGTGAGCGCCTGGTCGGGCAGGTCGCGCGCCGCCAGGCGGTCACGAACCCGCAGAACACCATCTATGCGGTGAAGCGGCTGATGGGCCGCAAGTTCACCGCGCCCGAGGTCAGCAAGCAGATCAGCCTCGCCCCCTACAAGATCGTCGAGGCGCCGAACAGCGACGCGTGGGTCGAGGTCAAGGGGCGCAACTACTCACCGCCCGAGATCTCCGCGGTGATCCTCGGCCAGATGAAGCAGGTCGCCGAGCGGTTCCTCGGCGAGCCCGTGACGGAGGCGGTGGTCACCGTCCCCGCCTACTTCGACGACGCGCAGCGACAGGCGACGAAGGACGCAGGGCGGATCGCCGGGCTGGACGTGCGCCGGATCATCAACGAGCCGACCGCCGCGGCGCTCGCCTACGGCCTCGACAAGGTGAAGGCCGAGACGATCGCGGTCTACGATCTCGGCGGAGGCACGTTCGATATCTCGATCCTCGAGATCGCGAGCGGGGTCTTCAGCGTCAAGGCGACCGGCGGCGACACGCACCTCGGCGGCGAGGACTTCGACCAGCGGATCATCGACCTGCTCGCCGACGAGTTCGAGGGGAAGAGCCGCATCGATCTGCGCCGGGATCGCATGGCGCTGCAGCGGCTCAAGGAGGCGGCCGAGAAGGCGAAGCACGAGCTCTCGTCGTCGCTCGAGACCGAGATCAACATCCCCTTCATCGCCGTCGGCCCGGGCGGAGGGCCGCTCCACCTCGAGCGGACGATGCGGCGCAACGAGCTCGAGATGCTCTGCGAGGGCCTCATCCGGCGGACCATCGACGTCTGTCGCGCGACGCTCGGGGACGCCAAGCTCCCCGTCTCCGCCGTCAACACGGTGGTCCTCGTCGGCGGCATGACCCGGATGCCCGCGGTGCAGGCGGCGGTGCGCGAGTTCTTCGGCCGGGAGCCGAACAAGGGCGTCAACCCCGACGAGGTCGTCGCGGTCGGCGCTGCGCTGCAGGGCGCCGCGCTCTCCGGGCAGGTGGACGAGGTGCTGCTCCTCGACGTGACGCCGCTGTCGCTCGGCGTCGAGACCGGCGGCGGCGTGAGCTTCAAGCTCATCCCGCGGAACACGACCATCCCCACCGAGCGGAGCGAGATCTTCACGACGAGCGTCGACAACCAGAGCTTCGTCCCCGTGCACGTGCTCCAGGGCGAGCGCGAGATGGCCGCGGACTGCCGGAGCCTCGCCCGGTTCGAGCTCACCGGCATCCCCCCCGCGCCGCGCGGGCTGCCCAAGATCCAGGTCACCTTCCGCATCGACGAGAACGGGATCGTCCGCGTCGAGGCGCGGGATCTCGGGACGGGGCGGGTGCAGGAGATCCGGGTGACCCCCACGAGCGGCCTCACGCCGGACGAGGTCGAGCGGCTCGTCTCGGAGGGCGAGCGGTTCAAGGAGACCGACGCGCTCCGGCGCGATCTCGCCGAGCTCCGCAACCAGGCCGAGACCCTCGTCTACACGACCGAGCAGGCCCTCGAAGGTTACGGCGATCTGCTCGACGCCGAGCTCCTCGGCGAGGTCCACGCCGAGTGCGCGGCGCTGCGGAAGCTGCTCGAAGCCGGCGGCGACCTCGACGCGCTCCGCGACGCGTACGCGCGTCTCGAGGGGGCGGCGTTCCGGATCGCGGAGTCGATGTATGGAGGGGACGATGACGCCGGCGCAAACAAGGCCGTCGAGACATGACGCGCGGCTAGGCGACGCGGCCGGCGCGGCGGCGCCGGCTCGCGCGCCGATCGCGGGCCGTCCCCTCCGGAGCGCCGCGCGCGCCAAAGGCGCGAGGCTGCGTGGAGCGCGGGCGGGGCGATGCTGAGCGAGACCTTCGGGCGGTATCGCTTGCTCGAGCGCCTGGGCGAAGGCGGCATGGCCGAGGTCTTCAAGGCGAAGAGCTTCGGCGTCGAGGGGTTCGAGAAGGTCCTCGTCATCAAGCGCATCCTCCCCAAGCTGGCCGAGCAGGGGCGCTTCGTGGACATGTTCGTGCACGAGGCCAAGCTCGCCGTGCGCCTCTCGCACGCGAACATCGTGCAGGTGTTCGACCTCGGCCGCGTCGACCATCCGAACGGCGATCCGACCAGCTACTTCATCGCGATGGAGTACGTCCCCGGGCTCGACCTGGCGACGCTCCTCGCCCGCTGCCGGAGGGCGAAGAAGCCGATCCCCCTCGCCATGGCCGTCTTCATGACGGCCGAGATCGCGAAGGCGCTCGATCACGCGCACCGGCGGCGCGACGAGCAGTCGCGCCCCCTCGGCATCGTCCACCGCGACATCTCTCCGCAGAACATCCTGCTCTCCTGGGAGGGCGAGGTGAAGGTCACCGACTTCGGCATCGCGAAGGCGACGCAATCGATGACCGACGAGGAGGTCGGCGAGAACCGCGCAGGGAGGATCCGCGGAAAGCTCGCCTACATGAGCCCCGAGCAGTCGCGCGCCGGCGCGATCGACGGCAGGAGCGATCTCTTCTCGCTCGGCACGGTGCTCTACGAGATGCTCGCCGGGTCGAACCCGTTCGCGGCGCCGACGGCGTTCGAGATCATGCGGCGGCTGCAGGCGAGCGAGTATCCGCCGCTCGCGCTCGTGCGCCCCGACGTGCCCCGGTCGCTCGCCGACGTCGTGAGCACGATGCTCGCGAAGAACCCGGAGGATCGGTTCCCCGACGCCGGGCGGCTGCACGAGGCGCTCCTCGGCTTCTTCTACGCGACGGCCGAGCGGTTCGGGGCGAACGACCTCGCCGATTTCCTGGAGCCGTTCCACGAGGAGAAGAGCGCCGAGATCCAGGCGAGCGCCGTGCTCCAAGAGGAGCCGAACGGGGCCAACGAGCGCACCCCCGTCGAGGTGCCGCACACGACGAGCACGCGCAGCCGCTCGGCGTCGGGGCTCCTCCAGCTGCTCGAGAAGGCCGACAGCGGCCCGGCCGCGCGCGGGCTCGGCGAGCGGCGCGAGGTCACGGCGCTCGTGCTCATCTTCACGGGATCCGAGGACGACGCGGCGAGGCGCATGGCGCGGGCCCGCGACGTGCTGGCGCGCTATGGCGCGCTGCTGCTCGAGCAGGAGGCGTCGCAGCTCGTCGCCGTCTTCGGGCTTGGCGACGCCGACGGCCGCGACACGGAGGCCGCGGTGCGCGCCGCCCTCGTGATCCTGCGCTCGCGCGGCGGGGGCGCCGCGGTCTCCGCCGGCATCCACCTCGCCCGCATCCTCGTCGACAGCGCCGGCGCGCCGATCCGTGACGAGCGGCTCACCTCGCTCATCGCCTCCGCCCAGGCGCTCGCCCGCGCGACCGAGTCCCAGGTGGCCGTGTCGAACCTCACCGGGCGCGTCCTCCGCAACGCGTTCGCGACCGAGGAGCTGCCCGGCGCGGGCCGGACGGCGCCCGAGGGGGGGCGCGTCGTCACGTCCGCGCAGCCCCCGGACGGCGCGTACGGCCGCTTCATCGGCCGCCGCGACGAGCTCAAGCAGCTCGGCGACATCCTGGCCGCCGCCACGAGGAAGCGCGCGCAGATCGTCGTCATCCAGGGCGAGCGCGGCATCGGCAAGACGCGGCTGCTCGCCGAGATGGAGCGGCGGCTCTCGAAGGGCGACTACAACGTCGGCGTCTACGTCGCCGCGTGCCCGCACAACGGCGCCGACGTCCCGTGGAGCGGCCTCACCGCGATGCTCCAGGTGCTCTGCGGCATCCAGGAGGGCGACGACGAGGAGCGCATCCGCGCGGTGCTGCCGCGGCTGCGGGCGCTCGGCCTGCGCGACGACGAGTCCGCGGCCGTGCTCGGCCAGCTCGGCGCGGCGCTCGCCGAGAGGCGGGCGCCGCAGGGGACGACCGCGATCCTGCGCACGGCGTTCCCGCGCATGGTGCAGAGCCTCTGCGAGGATCGCCTCCACTGCTTCGCGTGGGACGACGCGCAGGCGATGGACCAGCTCACCGCCGAGACCCTGCTCGCCACCGCGGGCCGCGCCGGCGGGCTCCGCGCCGTGCTGATGCTGGCGACGCGCTGCGACCCGCCGCCGCTGCTCGAGGCGCACCCCCACTTCTACCGGCTCAAGGTCGGGGAGCTCTCGGACAGCGACAGCGCGCGCCTCATGTCGGCGCGCATCGGCGCGAGCTTCCTGCCGCCCGACGTGGTCGCCTTCTGCCGCGAGCGCGCCGGCGGCCACCCGCTCTTCCTCGAGGAGCTCATCAAGGAGCTCCTCGACTCCGGCGCGCTCAGCGTCGTCAGCGGCGTCGTGAAGGCGCGGCTCGACGGCGCGTCGGCGGTGCCGCGCTCGCTGCGCACGCTCATCGCGACCCGGGTGCGGCGGCTCGATCCGAGCGACCGCGCCGTGCTCCAGGCGGCGGCCATCCTCGGCGATCCGGTGCCGACCGAGGTCCTCGCGGCGCTCCTCCAGCAGAAGCTCCCCGCCGTGAACCGCGCGATCTCCGGGCTCGCGACCCGCGACCTCTTGCGGCTCAAGGGCCCCGCGCAGGCGAGCTTCGCGTCGCCCATGCACGGGGAGATCGTCCTCGACGCGATCCCGCCGGAGCTCCGCCGGGAGCTGCACGCCGCGGCCGCGGCGGCGTACGTCGCCGTCGTCGGCGAGGACGGCACCGAGCACGCCGAGCGCATCGGGCAGCACTTCTACCAGGCCGGCGATCGCGACCGCGCCGCCACGTTCTACGCGCGCGCGGCGCTCCACAAGATCCGCGCGAGCCAGCTCGATCCGGCGCTCCGGCTCATCTTCCAGGCGCTCGATCTCGGCGACCACGCCCACCGCTCGCCGGCGGAGCTCGCCGCGTGGCTCGGCGCGCTCGCCGACGTCGTCGTGCGCGTGCGCTCCGCGCCGGATCTCGTCGACGTCGCCGCCCGCGCGCTGCGGCGCATCGACGAGGCCGGCGCGCCGGAGCAGAAGCTCTCGGCCCGCGTCGACCTGGCGCGCGCCCTCGGCGCGGTGGATCTCTTCGCCGACGCGTACGCGAGGCTCGAGGAGGCCTACGCCCTCGCCGGCGATCGGGAGGACCTCCGCCGCAAGGCGCTCGCGAGCGAGACGGAGATCGGCGTCCGGAGCGGCGACTTCGCGCGCGCGGAGCGCGCCGTCGAGCAGCTCGAGGCGACGGGCGCGATCGACGATCCGAGGCTCTTGCTCGCGATCTCCCAGACGCGCGCGGCGACGGGCGACATCGCGGCGGCGCTCCGCGCCCTCGATCGGGCGGAGGCGCTCGGCGATCCGGGCGACCTCGCGGCGGCGAGCGAGCGCGAGAAGCAGCGGGTCCTCGTGCACGTGTTCCTGCGCGACTTCGACGCGGCGGTGAAGAGCTCCGCCCGCGCCGTCGACCTCGCCCGGTCCGCGGGCCTGCGCTTCGAGACGGCCGCCGCGCTGCACAACCTCGGCGACGCGAGCCGGCGGCTCGGCGATCTGCCGCGCGCCTACGCGTCGCTCACCGAGTCGAAGGAGCTCGCCGAGGAGAGCGGCCACGAGCGCCTCGCCTCCATCAACCGCGCGCACCTCGCCTACCTGGACGGGCTGAGCGGCGCGGCCGGCGCCGGCGAGCTCCTGCGCGAGCTCGCGCGCTACGCCGACGCGCGCTCCTACCGCACCGACGCCCTCGAGAGCCGGTACCTGCTCGGCGCGCTCCTGAAGCAGCGGGGCCTGGTCAAGGAGGCGCGGCGCGAGCTCGCCGAGGTGCTCGATCTCGCGTCCGCGTACGGCAACAAGCTCGTCGCGGACGACGCGCGCTCCGCGCTGTCCGAGCTCTGACCTCGCGCGCTCGCCGCGCGGCGCGCGCGCCGCTCACTCGTCGGCGAGCTTCTTCTCGAGCGCCTCGAGGTGGGCGCGGACCTGCGGATCCGAGTCGCGCTGCGCCTCGATCTTGCGGACGGCGCTCATCACCGTCGTGTGATCGCGGTTGCCGAAGGCCCGCCCGATCTCCGGGAAGCTGCACTTCAGCCGCTGCTTGCAGAGGTACATCGCGACGTGGCGCGCGAAGGCCACGCTCTTGTGGCGGTCCTTCGAGGTGAGGTCGATCGAGCGCAGGTGGAAGTGGTGGCACACCGCGCGCTGGATGTCCTCGACGCTCATCATCTGCGCGCGCGGCGGCGACGTGGCCGTGATCTCGGCGCGCGCGAACGGGAGGTCGACGGGGCGGCCCGTGAGCGAGCTCTTGGCCGCCAGCCGGATCAGCGTCCCCTCGAGCTCGCGGACGTTGGAGCGGACCATCTGCGCGAGGTAGAGCGCCACGTCGTCCGTGAGCGCGATGCCCTCGAGCGCCGCCTTGTTCCGCACGATCGCGACGCGCGTCTCGAGCTCCGGCACCTGGATGTCGGCGACGAGCCCCCAGGAGAACCGCGAGACGAGCCGCTCTTCCATGCGCTCGAGGTTCTGGGGGTACTTGTCGCTCGTCACCACGATCTGCCGGTCGAGCGTGTGGAGCGCGTTGAAGGTGTGGAAGAACTCCTCCTGCGTCTGCTCGCGTCCGGCCAGGAACTGGATGTCGTCGACGAGCAGCACGTCGCAGCTCGACCTGTACCGCGTGCGGAACTCGTCCATCCGGTGGTGCTGGATGGCCGTGATGAAGTCGTTCGTGAACTTCTCGGCCGAGACGTAGATGATCCGCGCGTCCGGCCTGCCCTCGAAGACGCGGTGCGCGATCGCGTGCATGAGGTGGGTCTTGCCGAGCCCCGTGCCGCCGCAGATGAAGAGCGGGTTGTAGCGGCGCCCCCCGCCGCCCGCGGCCGCGATCGCGGCCGCGTGCGCCAGCTGGTTCGAGGGGCCCACGACGAAGCTCGCGAAGGTGTGCTTCGGGTTGAGGTCGTCCGGCATCGACGGGACGCGCCGGAGCGCCGGCTCGGGGCGGGGCGCCGGCGCCGGCGCCGCGCTGGTCGGACGCACGACGAGCGCCCGCGGACGCACCGGGGTGAGCTCCACGCGCTGCGCAATGGGCGCGTCGAGGTTCTGATCCACCGTCCACGCGACCTGGACCGACCAGCCGGTGAGCTCTCGGATCTTGTCCGTGAGCGCTGGCAGGAAATTGTCCCTGACCCACTCGAGGACGAACTCGTTCTGGACACGCAGCGTCAGGACGCCGTCGGTCAGATCATCGAACTGAACTCCCCCGAACCACTGATCGAAAGTGGCCGGGGAAAGCGCCCGCGTATGCTCGATCGCCCGATCGAAGACCTCGCGCGGCTCGTGTTTCGGAATCGTCAT